>NZ_CP013363.1 GCF_001718315.1 Burkholderia diffusa
TCAGGCGGCCCGAGACTGGTTCAGGGTAAATGACAGCAGGTCGCCGTCGGTCGGCTCGCCCCAGGTCTTCTGGGCGAGCCAGTCGAAAAACGCCGTCTCGGCCAGCTTCGAATCGAGACCGCGCTTGCGCCAGTCGTCGCGCAGGTGCGAGCCCATCGTCGGCAACACCTCCGACTCGAACGACTCACGCGCCACTTCGCGTTCCGCGTCGCCCTGCTCCTCGTACAACACCTTCGCTTCCTTGCGGCGGAACGCCGCGAATTCGCTCAACAGACGCGCCTTCAAATCGTCCGGCTGCGCCGAGACGGCCTTCGCGGCAGGCGTGCCGGAAGGCAGCGTGTCGACGGACTCGACCGGCGGCGCATAACCCTTCTTCAGCGCATCCTTGAACAACGCGGGCGCACTGCGCACCGGTGGCAGCGTCGTGCTGCGCATCCGCTGCTCGGTCATCTGCAGCGCGGCGCGAATCCGGTTTTCCTCGCTGTCCGCGTAGAGCGTCTGCGCTTCCTTGAGCGGAATCCCGAGCTTCACCATCCGGTCGACCAGCGTGCTGTCGAACACGTTCGGATGCTCGTCGAGCGCGAGCATCGGCTGTTTGCGCTCGGTCACGCGGAACTGGATCTCCGCGACCCGCCGCCCTTCGCGATGCTCGATCAGCTCGACGAAGATGTTGGTGACCGCATTGACCTCGGCGATCGCCGGACGCAGGTAGTCGCGCTTGAAGTACTTGTACTCGCGCTTCGCCTCGTCGCCGGCCTCCGTATCCGGCGTGCCCGACAGGATCGGCCGCCACCATTCCCACGGCTCGCGCATCGTCAGGTGGCTCGGGTTCGTCAGATAACGCACGCAGATTTCGTAGAGCGCAAGACCAGCGCTGCTGCGCAGCTGGCTTTGGAACTGAAGGCTCAGACGCGCGTACTGGACCGGGTCGAGCAGCTTCTTCTTGATCTTCGGTGCAAATGAGAATTCGACCCACACGCGGCGGGTGGCCGGATCCTCGAGAATTTCGGCATCGGCGATCAGTGTCGAGATCCCCCACTTGCGGCCCGGCTTCTGGCTCGACGTCCCCGTACTCCATTCGACCTGGACCGACACCATACGGCGCAGGTGTTCCTTCACCAGAGCAGTGTCGTTCGAATCGAAGGCGGAGTTGGCGACGATGTCCGACAGCAGCGCGCGATAGGTATCGCCCGAGTCGTCGGCCTGCTGCGCGACGGCGAGCAGAACGTTGAACAGCTTGCGGGTCAGGAGCGTGATCTTGCCGCTCTTCGGCTGAATTGCGATCGCCTCGACGGCCTTACGCAATTCGGCTGAACTGGCACTCACCACATCCACATCGGTTTTCTTGGCGCGCTTCGTGGCCATGCGTCAGGTCGGAGGAGAAGTTTCACGGAAGGATAGCGCCTGTGGTGATGTGCGTCCAGAACGACATGCTCACCATAGCCGGTGAAGTGCACACGCAAAACGGCACTCACCCCAACGCTCTCCCGAAAACCCTCACCGGTCCGGATTTAAAGCGTTTCGGACTCATCCAGACGTGTCGCGGGATGCGCGGATTCACAGATTTTTGCCTGTGCTCGATACGTGCGACACTTGCTCCCGTATCGGCTCACCTTTCCTTTTGTCGTAATTTTACGACTGCGCTCCCGCGTCCTCGTCACAGGCCCGCCACTGGCTGTCGCGGCATCGGGCGGTAGGCCCGAAACGCCCTGTATGCATGTACAGGCGCGACTGACGGGGCAATCTCGACCGCCTCCGGTATCGAAAACCGGCATCGAAGAGAGATCCCGTGACGTCAATCGAAGCCGTTTCACAAGCCCGGGCGCGCATTGTACAGCGCACAGAAACCGGTCGGTCCCGAAAATTCTCACCTTATCCGCTCGAAATTCTGTGACCCGGATATCGACAAATCCCCGACACACGCGGGATCGGCAAGCAGGGCCTCCCGAAAAACCTCACCTTAGTGATAAAACCGGCGTTCTGGCAGATGTGGAAGTTGCTCCCGAAAAATCTCACCGTAACCGGCGCAGTATCAAAAATGTCAATGACATCCGATACTTATGTGCACCGGATGTTCCGCTGTGCCTGATGGCCATCCCCCGAAAAACCTCACCTTTACGGCACTCGGGTAGATGTGGCAGCCGTATGCCGACTCCCGAAAAATCTCACCTGTGCCAAAAAATGGCACAGCGAAAATCAGATTTCCGCCAGTCCTGGTGGGCTTTCCAGCGAATTCGCCCCTCATGGGATCCCGAAAAGCCTCACCTTTGAGCAATTTTCGAGCAAATGCTGCTCCTGAAAAAACTCACCTATGAGGCATCCGAAGGCCTGTGATCGATGCCCCGAAAAAGCTCACCTTATCGGGATCCTGGCAGGAAAACCCGGATTTCGCTCCCGAAAAGCCTCACCTTTCGGTTCCCACAGTCTTCCCCGGGCACTTTTGCGGTGCAAAATGGCCGTCGTTTCCCGTAAATCCTCACAGCAAACTCCTGTGAACTCCCGTGAAACCTCACCTTTCCCGAAAACTGCCCAAAAGATAGGCAGAATAGGGGCAGGAAGAGGGTCCCGCAAATTCTCACCTATATCTGCACAGGCAGAAAACTGTGCGTGTAGGCGCAGCATGGGTTCTGTGGCTGTGTGGCCCCGAAAAATCTCACCTTTGACGAATCTGGTGTTTCACTGTGATCCCGAATCCGCTCACGATCCTTCCTGCATCGGCTCACGCAGATCCCCGAACCCCATCACTTCAGCTCCCGCAGAAGATCACCTTGGCTCCCGTAAAACTTCACCTTGTCGGCCGGAGAGCCTTGATACATAAGGCTGAGCCGTGGCGTTAACGTTTTTAACTAAGGGTTCAAGGGTGTTTACTTCTAATACTCTCAAGACATCGGTACCCGAGTTTTCCACAGAGACCCAACCCCGGAACACCAACTTGCTGCGATGAAGTCCGTCATGTGAAACAAATGCACTTTTTCGGGGCCTTCTCAAAAACACTTGTAGAACAAGGAGTTGTCTTCTTTTCTTCGCTTTGTTTCACGGAATTGAAGTGCTGGCTCGTCCGGATCGGCTCACAGACCCGATTTCTGCGCAGAGCGACGTAAATTCACCACGCTCCACAAAAACAAGTATCAAAAAACACGTATTTCGTTATGATCGCAACATATCAATGCCTGTGAGTCCTCCCCATGACGCTGGATGAAATGCGTGAAGTCATCCGTGAAGAACTGGAATCGCTCCGCGCGAGCGGCGCCCGCCGCCAGGAGCTGTCGCTGCATGCGTGCAAGCGGTTGTTCTTCGATCTCGGTATCCGACCGTCGGCTGCCAACGTTCGCGACCTGACCCAGACCGGCAGCGCCAGCGACATTCCAAAGGACATCGACCATTTCTGGGAACGGATCCGTTCCGCATCGAAAATTCGGCTCGACGGTGCGGCGATCCCGAAAGTGGTCGAAGAAAAGGCAGGCGCATTGCTCGGCGCGCTATATGAAGAGGCGTTGAAAGCAGCCAGGGAAAGCCTCGACGTCGATCGCGAACAGGTTCGCGCAGGTCTGACCGACGCGGAACAGCGGCTGCGCGACGCCATGGTTCGCCAGGAAACCCTCGAGGCCGCACTAACGCGCAGCGAAACCCGCAACGAGCAGCTGCAGGCGCGCGTGACCGAACTCGAAGTGCTGCTGGCGTCGCAATCGACACACGGTTCGGCAAACGAGGCGACGCTGCTCACCACGGTGGCCCGACTTGAAAAGGAACTGGCCGCCATGGCCGGCCGCGTCGACACCGAGCAAGCGCAGAACGCTACGCTGCGCGACCGCATCGACGCGCTGCAAGCCGAATTGCAGCAGCGCACCGAACACTATGCGCAGCAGATCAAGGATGCGGTAGCCGAAGCCGAACGCCGCGTCAAACCGATGCTGGTCGAGCTGGACTCGCTGCGCAGCATGGCGTCGACCTACCAGAGCGGTTTGCGCGACGTACAGCGCAAGGAATTTGATTTTCTTCAACAACTGAGTTCGGCCAAGGCCCGCGCGGACCGGCTCGAAGAACAGCTACGCACCCAGAGCGACGAACTGGACCGTGCGACGCGCGATGTGAATACGCTGCGCGCGAGCCGCGGGATGCACCCGGAGATTTCCGCGCTGATTCGGCGCCTGGCCGATGCGGGTCAGCTCGATGCGGAAGCGTTTTCCGCGATCGGGACGTCACTGGACCATGAGATTCCGGTGCCGACTCAGTGTCCGCGTTGCGACGGCGAACCGGAGTTGTCGCACGGTGACGACGGGTTCGAAGTGTCGTGCCCCGAATGCGAACATGCGTCGGGGCCCTGGCCGTCCCGATTCGAAGCGATCGCGCGCTTTGCGCGCGACTGACGTGTCGCCTGGCACAGTGATTCCACAGGTGAGGCGATTCGGGATGCGTAAGGTGAGGTTCTTCGGGAGCTGCGAAACGGTGAGGCTACGCCGCAGAAGGCTGCTCACGGATCATGTCGCGTGAGCAGCCGGCTCGGCATCAGTGAGTTTCGTCCTGCTCGAACGCGTCACCATTCGCGAGATCATCGCGCCAGTTTTTCCATGCGCGGTGAAGACGGTTCGACGAGATCGGCCGCATGAAACCGAGCCATTTGCCGACCCGCTCGGGTGGCACGTCGTGTTCGAACAGTTCGGCTGCGTAAGTGTTGCGCAGCGTTTGCGGGCTCGCGCGCGCGGTGCGTGACGACGTGAGCCCCGCAGATTCGACGATCGCATCGATCGCGCGCAGCATCGTCGCCTTGTGCATTGGCCGCCCGGCGTGCGATGCCGGGAACACGAGCTCGCCTGGAATCTCCTGGCGCTTGCGCTCTAGAAGCCATGCTTCGAGCAACGCGATTGCGAATGAGGCCAGATGGGTTTCGCGCGCGAAATCGGGATGCGTCGACGGGATCTGCAGCGATGTACCGCTCGCATTGATGCAACTAATCGTGAGCACGCGTGCTTCGCCGGTTTTCACGCCGGCACCGAGAAATGCGGCGACGAGCGCGCGGTCGCGTCGCTCCTTCCAGTATGCGGAGCCGGATACGCCAATCGGTGAAAACAGGTAGGCCAGCAACTTCGCACGTTCGTTTGGTGTCAGGAAGCCGGTCGGCTCGTTGTCGCGGGCCTGGCGCCAGTTCGCTTCGCCATCCTGAGCAATGAAGCGCGCCGGGTTGGTGGACGCGAGCTCGGTGCGCCGGATGTGGTCGAGAACGCGTTCGATCAGCCGCAAATAACGCATTCGCTGCGTCTTCCGGATGGGAAGCTCGCTGACGAAATTCGCGATCGTTGCGGTATCGACCGTGGCCAGGTTTTTCTGATGTATGCGCAGCCATGCGAGAAAGGCGCCCCATTGTGCACGGTAGACGTCGGCCGACGAACGGCGGTAGTCCTGCATGGCAAGCCAGGCGTCGAACGCGGCTTCGGGCGCGACGATCCAGTCGGCTGCACCGCGGTCGAACAAATCCTTTTCTTCCGGGCGAACGGGCGTGTCGGGGGACGGTGGAAGGGACATGTTATTTATTCCGTTAGTTGCGTATATGGTAACCCTATCCGCAACGTCGCGACCGGCAGGATGCGCGAGCCGGCCGCCGTGTCGATCAGCCGGGGCCTGTCGTCAGTCGCCCCACGCCTTGGAAGGGCGATGGGCACGCTCGCGGGCGGCTGTCTCCTGCGACCTGGCCGCAGCTTCATACGCGAGGACCGCGAACGAGAAGACAGCGGGCAGCGCATTCGATCGTCCGAAGTCGATCGGATCGTCCGTTTCCGGAAAGGTCATGTCAGGTGGCCGTTCGAACAACTGGCGCATGCCGGCTTCGTGCCGGCTGGCAAAGCCGAGATCGGCGAGCGCCTCGGCTTCGATGGCGTGCAGCAGGCGCCACGACAGCGGGACGCGCTGATGAATGTAGCGTCCGGCTATGTGGCGAACAATCAACTCCAGGTCGTGCGCGGCAGCCTTGAAGCTGAGCGCGGCCAAATCTTGTTCTTCTGTCATCGCAGGCTCCTGTCGACCGGAGCCCGCGCCTCGGTGCGCCGACCCCGGCCAATGCATGGCGGAATGTCCGTATACTGTACAAACATACAGTATTTTCCGCAACTGGCCTTTCGGCCAGCTATCCGCATCGTCAGCGATGGATCACGATCAGTAGTGCGCGCGCTTCGGCCTTGCCAGGATTGCGGATCGCGTGCGGCGCGTCGGCCGGGTAGCGTGCGGTGTCGCCCGCTTTCAGGCGTCGGCTCGCCGCCGCAGCTTCGATTTCCATCGCGCCCTGCAGTACGGTGAGGTGCTCGCGCGTTCCGGGTTCGTGCGCGTTCGACACGAGCGCGCCGCCCCCCGGCAGCGTCAGTTCGTACCACTCGAACTTGCCGGCCAGGTCGATCGGGCCCCATACGCGCAATTGATAGCGGCCGTCGTGGCCGGCGAGCGTCGGGATGTCGTGCGGGCCGTCCACGCGAATCGTCTCCGGCGCCTTCGGCTGAGAGAACAGCTCGTCGAGCGTGATCCCGAGCGCATTCGTGAGCCGCCATGCAACCGCGATCGTCGGATTGGCCTTGTCGCGCTCGATCTCGGAGAGCATCGACTTCGATACGCCGGCTGCGCGCGACAGGTCGTCGAGGGTCAGCCGGCGCTCGTTGCGCAGGCGCTGGATTTGCTCGCCGACGCGCGGCGGCGTCACGCCCGGCGGCTGCGGTGCGGCGCCGGAAGGCGTGCGCCGCGACGCGGAGGAACTTGCCATTTGGTTTCCGTTCGCTTAGAGTTGTTCGGTATTTCGAATACTAGTTCGGAATATCGGATAAATGCGGTCAACCGAACGACCGACTATAACAGTAGCAGGCCGTTGGGCTGCCGCCACGAGCGGCGCGCGGCGGATTGCGAATCCCTGTCAGGAGCTTTGCGATGCGTGATGCCTTTCTCGCCCAGGTGCGCGGGACGCTCGACCAGATCCGCGCGGACGGTTTTTACAAGACCGAGCGCGAGATCGCGAGTCCCCAGGCGGCGGCCGTGCGGCTCGCCAGCGGTGCCGGCGTGCTGAATTTCTGCGCGAACAACTATCTGGGTCTGGCGAATGACCCGCGCCTGATCGCCGCGGCGCAGGCCGGTCTCGACCAGGACGGCTTCGGCATGGCGTCGGTGCGCTTCATCTGCGGCACGCAAACCGTGCACAAGCAGCTCGAAAGCGCGCTGGCGTCGTTTCTCGGCACGGAAGACAGCATCCTCTATTCGAGCTGCTTCGATGCGAATGGCGGCCTGTTCGAGACGCTGCTCGACGAGAACGACGCGGTGATCAGCGACGAGCTGAACCACGCGAGCATCATCGACGGCATCCGCCTCTGCAAGGCGAAGCGCTTCCGCTACAAGAACAACGACCTGTCCGACCTCGAGGCGAAGCTGAAGGAGGCCGACGCAGCGGGCGCGCGCCACAAGTTGATCGCGACCGACGGCGTGTTTTCGATGGACGGCATCATCGCCGACCTGAAAGGCATCTGTGACCTCGCCGATCGTTACGGCGCACTCGTCATGGTGGACGATTCGCACGCGGTCGGCTTCATCGGCGCGCATGGTCGCGGTACGCCCGAGCACTGCGGTGTCGACGGTCGCGTCGATATCATCACCGGCACGCTCGGCAAGGCGCTGGGCGGTGCATCGGGCGGCTATGTCGCGGCCCGCCGCGAGATCGTCGAATTGCTGCGCCAGCGTTCGCGCCCGTACCTGTTCTCGAACACGCTGACGCCGAGCATCGCCGCGGCGTCACTGAAGGTGCTGGAACTGCTCGGCAGCGACGAAGGCGCGAAGTTGCGCGAACGCGTGCGCGAGAACGGTGCACGTTTCCGCGAGCAGATGACTGCCGCGGGTTTCACGCTCGTGCCGGGTGCGCATCCGATCATCCCGGTGATGCTCGGTGACGCGCAGCTTGCAACCAGGATGGCTGACAAGTTGCTCGAAGAAGGTGTCTACGTGATCGGCTTCTCGTTCCCGGTCGTGCCGCGCGGTCGCGCACGCATCCGCACGCAGATGAGCGCCGCGCATACGCCCGAACAGATCGATCGGACGGTCGCCGCGTTCGTGCGCGTCGGCAAGTCTCTCGGCATCGTCTGACGGAGGCGCGAACATGAAAGCACTGGCAAAGCTCGAGCGCGGCCCGGGTCTCACGCTCACGCGCGTGAAGCGCCCCGAAGTCGGACACAACGACGTGCTGATCAAGATTCGCCGCACGGCGATCTGCGGCACCGACATCCATATCTGGAAGTGGGACGACTGGGCGCAGAAGACGATTCCCGTACCGATGCACGTCGGCCATGAATACGTCGGCGAGATCGTCGAGATGGGGCAGGAAGTGCGCGGTTTCGCGATCGGCGACCGCGTGTCCGGCGAAGGCCACATCACGTGTGGCTTCTGTCGCAACTGTCGTGCTGGCCGCCGGCATCTGTGCCGCAACACCGTAGGCGTCGGTGTGAATCGTGAGGGCGCGTTCGCCGAGTATCTGGCGATTCCCGCGTTCAACGCGTTCAAGATTCCGCCCGAGATCTCCGACGATCTCGCGTCGATCTTCGATCCGTTCGGCAACGCGACGCACACTGCGCTGTCGTTCAATCTCGTCGGCGAAGACGTGCTGATCACGGGCGCGGGCCCGATCGGCATCATGGCCGTCGCGATCGCGAAGCACGTCGGCGCGCGCAACGTCGTGATCACCGACATCAACGATTACCGGCTCGAACTCGCGCGCAAGATGGGGGCGACGCGCGCGGTCAACGTCGCACGCGAGTCGCTGCGCGACGTGATGACCGACCTGCACATGACGGAAGGTTTCGACGTCGGCCTCGAGATGTCTGGCGTGCCGAGCGCGTTCACCAGCATGCTCGAGGCGATGAATCACGGCGGCAAGGTCGCGCTGCTCGGCATTCCGCCCGCGCAGACGGCGATCGACTGGAACCAGGTGATCTTCAAGGGGCTCGAGATCAAGGGGATCTACGGTCGCGAGATGTTCGAGACCTGGTACAAGATGGTCGCGATGCTGCAAAGCGGTCTCGATCTGTCGCCGATCATCACGCATCGTTTTGCGGCCGACGATTACGAAAAAGGCTTTGCTGCGATGCTGTCCGGTGAAAGCGGCAAGGTGATTCTCGACTGGACTGTCTGAATGCCGGCGGGGCGGCTCGGCACGTGTGCCGACTGCCCCGCTCGTGTCGGCATGAGCGTTTGTCGAAGCCGGGCGCTTCGACGAACGCGTGAGGTGAGATTATTCGGGAGCTGTGTTTGCGTGCCGAATGATGGCTCGATCGTGCTTCCGTGTGGCGCGCAGCCGAGGAATTCAACGACGGCACGTCGTTTCTCCTTGTCGATATGACGGCGATCGCGCGTCGGTTCCGCAGCTCGAATCGGTGACATGCAAACGCGCATGCACCTTACCCGCCAGCGTCGCCGTCCCGCCGCACTATCGCGTCGCTCGGCGCGCGTCTTTCTTCCTGCCCTTCCGTTTCCTTTACCGCGCCCGAATAGCGAGGCCTTGTCGCATCGCCCGCTTGCGACGGTCTCGCCGTGCCTTCGCGGCAGCACGTCACCATCCAACGCCGTGACGGTGCCTCCTTGATGCGTGAGCCGATCAACGACGTGCGAACTCACCTTTCATCCTGCCAGGCTGCATCGATCGGTGCACTGCCCGCTATTTGATCCGCTCACCGTTCAACCATCGCGGTTCGAGTTGCAGACTCGACACGGCGAGCCAGCGTTTCGGGCATTGCGGTGCGGTGTCGATCAGCTCGCCATGCGCACCGGACGTCGTCACGAGCCCGCGCTGCGCCGCATGCCGATACGCGCGGGATACGTCTGCCTGACGCCCAAAGCTGACGAGTGCGCAGGTGACGAAACGGAACATCGGCAACGTCGCGGTTTCCGGCGCGTAGTCGACCGCGACGAGCAGGGCGTCGAACACGAGCGTCAGAATTGGCGTTACGGCAATCGTGATGCCCGTCAGCTTCACCCGCCCGCGCATACTCAATGCCGTCCTCAATGTGCTGCCCGCCATCGAAACCATGCGGCGTTCGGCCCTTCCGGCGACAGGGCCTTTTCACGTGCGTGTTGACGACGGAGAACGATCGTTCTACCGTAAACCCATGAACACACATGATGACTTCTCCGGCGAACCGGTCGTTCGGGACAGGCTTCTCGACGCAGCCGAAGCGCTGATCTATTCGGGCGGCATCCACGCCACGGGTGTCGATGCGATCGTGAAGCGAGCGGGCGCCGCACGAAAGAGCTTTTATTCGCACTTCGAATCGAAGGAGGCGCTGGTCGTCGCCGCACTCGAGCGTCGCGACGAGCGCTGGATGCGCTGGTTCGTCGATGCCACGCTGGCGCGCGGCAAGTCGCCGCGTGCGCACTTGCTCGGCATGTTCGACGTGCTGCGCGACTGGTTCTCGCAACCGGAATTTCACGGCTGCGCGTTCCTGAACGCGTCCGGCGAGATTGCGGATGCCGACGATCCGGTACGCGTCGTCGCGCGTATGCACAAGGCGCGCTTGCTCGCGTTCGTGCGCGGGCGGTTCGACGCGTATGCCGATGACGTCGGCATCGAGCGCCGCCGACTGGCCCGCGTCGCGCGCCAATGGCTGGTGCTGATCGATGGCGCGATCGGCGTCGCGCTCGTCAGCGGCGATGCGACGGTGGCGCGCGATGCGCGTGCAACCGCCGAACTCGTTCTCGATACGGTTTCTCGGGCGTCGACGTAGCGCGTCCCAACCGGCTGCGTTCGTGCGCAGCCTCAACCTTGAACAGGAGCATCTCATGTCCGCTTCCCCGGAAGTTCGTCCGCCCGTTCCGCCCTTCACGCTCGATACGGCGCGCCAGAAAGTGCGTGCCGCGGAGGATGCGTGGAACACGCGCGACCCGCAGCGCGTCTCGCTCGCCTATACGCCGCAGAGCCGATGGCGCAATCGCGCGGAGTTCGTGACGGGCCGCGACGAGATCGTCGGACTGCTGCAGCGGAAATGGACGCGCGAGCTCGACTACCGGCTGATCAAGGAGCTGTGGGCGTTCGGCGGCAATCGCATCGCGGTGCGATTCGCATACGAATGGCATGACGACGCCGGCAACTGGTTCCGCTCATACGGAAACGAAAACTGGGAGTTCGACGAAAACGGCTTGATGGCGCATCGCCACGCGAGCATCAACGACCTGCCGATTCGCGAGGCGGATCGCCTGTACCACTGGCCGCTCGGTCGCCGTCCGGACGATCATCCCGGCCTGTCCGATCTCGGCCTCTGACGCATCGCGATGACGGCGCGTGCACGCGCTCGATCGTGCATCGAGTGCGACGCCTGTGCTCAACGGTGAGGAAATACGGGAGCCGCGGGTTGAGGTGAGCGTTTTCGGGAGAAGAGGCAGTTCGTGCGTGACGGTGTGATTTTTCACGCGCTGCATCTCACCGATCAATCGTCGCAGGAAACGATGCGGTTGCACGGACCGAAGCACCGCATGCGTGACCGTGCACGCGCTTTCGTTGCTCGCATGCGGATCGCATGCAACATCGCTCGCGCACGTGCGGCATACATGCACGGGGGGGAGTTGCCATCGGTGTGTATCGATGCGCGATGTTATTCACCGCTCGACTTCGATGTAATGCAGGTCGCTGCGATGGATCGACACGTAACGTGCGTGCTGCCGAATCGCGTCGCTCACCGTTCGACATCGAAATCGAAATCGAAATCGACATCGAAATCGACATCGAAATCGACATCGACACGCACGCACGCATGGGTCCAGGCATGCGTGTCGGAATCGGCGAAGGCGTTGCAACGCTCAGCCGTGCTGCGCCATCGTGACCGCGACGCCGATCGACCGCTTCCTGGCCGCGCCCCTTCGGATCTTTCTGTCAGCCGGCGATCCGCGACGCGATCGCCTCACCCACTTCCTGCGTCCCCGCCTGACCGCCGAGATCGCGCGTGCGAGGCCCGGTGCGCAGCACGTCTTCGATCGCCGCAACGATCGCATCGTGCGCTTCTCGTTCGCGACCCGCGCCGTTACCGAGAAAGTCGAGCATCATCGCCGCGGACCAGATCATCGCGATCGGGTTCGCGATGTACTGGCCCGCGATGTCCGGCGCGGAGCCGTGCACCGGTTCGAACAGCGACGGAAACTTGCGATCGGGGTTCAGGTTCGCCGACGGCGCGATGCCGATCGTGCCCGTGCAGGCCGGCCCGAGGTCGGACAGGATGTCGCCGAACAGGTTCGACGCGACGACCACGTCGAAGCGGTCGGGCTGCAGCACGAAGCGCGCGCACAGGATGTCGATGTGCTGCTTGTCGACGGCGATCTCGGGATAGCGTTCGCCCATCTCGGCCGCACGCGCGTCCCACCACGGCATGCTGATCGCGATGCCGTTGCTCTTGGTCGCGACGGTCAGGCGCTTCGCACGGCGCTGCGCGAGCTCGAACGCGAACTTCAGCACGCGCTCCGTGCCGTGACGCGTGAAGATCGACTGCTGCATTACCACTTCGCGCTCGGTGCCTTCGAACATCGTGCCGCCGACCGACGAATATTCGCCTTCGGTGTTCTCGCGCACGATCATGAAGTCGATGTCGCCTGCCTTGCGGCCGGCGAGCGGCGACGGCACGCCGTCGAACAGGCGCGCGGGCCGCAGATTGATGTACTGGTCGAATTCGCGGCGGAATTTCAGCAGCGAACCCCACAGCGAAATGTGATCGGGCACCGTCGCGGGCCAGCCGACCGCACCGAACAGGATCGCGTCCATGCCGGAGAGCCGGACCTTCCAGTCGTCCGGCATCATCTTGCCGTGCCGGGCGTAGTAGTCGCAGCTCGCCCAGTCGATCTGCTCGAACTGGAAACGGATGCCGAAGCGCGCCGTCACCGCGTCGAGCGCGCGCAGGCCTTCGGGCATCACTTCACGGCCGATGCCGTCACCGGGGATGACGGCAATCTTGTACGTCTTGTCGCTCATGCAAGCCTCCTTGGCTGATCGGGCCGCCGGCAGCGTGCGCAGCGGAACACGACGCCATTTTATTTATTTCCATTCAGATTAAAATCGTGCGAAAGGTTAATCGACTTTCCACGAATCGTGAACAAATCGCCGAATCTCGACGACCTGCGCGTCTTCAGCCTGGTCGTCCGCCTGACGAGTTTCAGCATGGCCGCCGAACAGCTCGCGGTATCGCCTGCCTATGTGAGCAAGCGCATCGCGCTGCTCGAGGCGCAGCTCGGCACGCGGCTGCTGCATCGCTCGACGCGCCGCGTAACGGTCACGGAGGCCGGCGAACGGGTATTCGCGCGTGCCGAGAAGATTCTCGACGACGTCGATCATCTCGTCGAGGACGTGTCGACCACGCGCACGGTGCCGCGCGGCACGCTGCGCATCTCGAGCAGCTTCGGCTTCGGCCGTCATGTCGTTGCGCCGGCGTTGCTCGACTTCTCCGCGCGCTATCCGCAGCTCAACGTCCGGCTCGATCTGTTCGACCGGATCGTCGACGTCGCGGGCGAAGGCTACGACCTCGACGTGCGCATCGGCGACGAGATCGCAGATCACCTGATCGCACGTCGTCTTGCCGCAAACTATCGTGTGTTGTGCGCGTCGCCCGACTATCTCGCACGGCGCGGCACGCCGCGCACGCTCGCGGATCTCGCATCGCACGACTGTCTCGCGATCAAGGAGCGTGACCATCCGTTCGGCGTCTGGCGGCTGAACCTGCGCGGAGAAACGGCGACGGTGAAGGTCGGCGGCGCCCTGTCGACCAACCACGGCGAGGTGGCCGTGCAATGGGCGCTGGCCGGGCGCGGGATCGTGCTGCGCTCGGTCTGGGAAGCGGGACCGCTGATCGAACGCGGCGCCCTGCGTCGCGTGCTGCCGGACGTGATTCAGCCGGCGAACATCTGGGCGGTGTATCCGGAACGCGTCGCGGCTTCGGCGAAAGTGCGCGTGTGCGTCGATTTTCTCGCGGAGGCGCTCGCCGGATTGAATGCCGCCGCGGGTGACGATGCGACCTGAAATCGCCAAAGGTGAGCTTTTACGGGGGCATGTGAGAAGCGCCGGCAGACGTCCGTGACGGCTTGCAACGGCGTCGCGAGCCGGCAGCGTGCACGGGCCCGCGGCTGCGATGCGCCGGGCCGGGTCGGCCAAGGGTGACGCCCGCCGGCGGCTTACACTGCTGTCGCCGCACTCGCCGCACTCGCCGCACTCGCCGCACTCGCCGCACTCGCCGCACTCGCCGCACTCGCCGCACCGAGCATCAGGTCGAGATTCTGCACGGCCGCGCCGGATGCCCCTTTGCCGAGATTGTCGAACACGGCGGACAACAGCACCTGACCATGATCCGCATTCACGAACACGCCGAGCCGCAGGTCGTTCGTACCGTTCAGCGCTTGCGGATCGAGGTGCGTGATCGTGCGCGTATCCGCGAGCGGCATGACCTCGACATGGCGCGCGCCGGCGTAATGGTGCGCGAGACATGCATGCAGCAACTCACCGGTCACGCCGGCAGAGAGAAGACGCAGTTCGATCGGCACGGTCAGCACGATGCCCTGCCGGTAAGCGCCATACGCGGGCACGAACAGCGGACGGTGTGCGAGCCCGGCGTGCAGCTGGATCTCGGCCACGTGCTTGTGCGCGAGCGCGAGGCCGTAGACCTGCAGCGGTTTCGTGCGTGCAGCCCCGTCCGATTCGAATTCGTCGACCGCGGCCCGCCCGCCGCCCGAGTAACCGGACACGGCATGGATGCTCACCGGGTAGTCGCGCGGCAGCAGGCCGGCTCGTTGCAGCGGCCGGAGCAAGCCGATCGCGCCTGTCGGATAGCAGCCCGGATTGGTCACGCGCCGTGCGCGCGCGATCGTCTGCGCGTGTCCGTCGATCATCTCCGGAAAGCCGTAGACCCATTCCGGATCGGTGCGATGGGCCGAGCTCGCGTCGATCACGCGTACCGCCGGATTGCGGATGAAGCCGACCGCTTCGCGCGCGGCGGCGTCGGGCAGGCACAGAATCGCGATATCGGCTGCGTTGATCGCTTCGGCGCGGCGCGCGGGGTCCTTGCGCTCGGCATCCGGCAGCGTGACGATCCGCAGGTCGGTGCGATCCCGCAGGCGCTCGTGAATCTGCAGTCCGGTCGTACCTTGGTCGCCGTCGATGTAGACAGTGGAGAGGCTCATGATGGTCGCATTCCTCGTTTCAGACGTCGGGAAAGCCGTATCGTCCATCGAACGCCTAGAATAGGAAAAGTTGAATTTCCTGATTGCGAGATTCAGATTTCATGAACGAGAGGCGGGAATGCGCGAGATCAGTCTGGATCGACTGCGTACGCTGGTCGCGATCGCCGACCAGGGGTCCTTCGTGGGCGCGGCGCAACTGCTTCATCTCGCGCCGCCGACGGTCAGCCTTCATGTCGCCGAACTTGAAAGCCGCATCGGTGCGCCGTTGCTGTCGCGCACGCGCGGCAACGTGCAGCCGTCGACCATCGGTGCCGTGCTGGTGGAGCGGGCGCGTCGTCTGCTGGCCGAGGTCGAGTCGACCCTCGATGACCTGGAGCGACAAGTGCAGGGGCTGACCGGACGGGTGCGTCTCGGTGCATCGACCGGGGCGATTGCCCATCTGTTGCCGCAGGCGGTGGCTCGATTGCGCGAGCAGCATCCGGACATCGATGTTCAGATCGCCGTGCTCACGTCGCACGACACACTGGCGCGCATTGCACAGGGCACGCTCGACGTCGGACTGGTGGCGCTGCCGCAGCCGGCGGTCGCGGGACTGTCGATCCGCGCGTGGCGGCGCGATCCGGTGCTGGCCTTTCTGCCCGCGGACTGGCGGCTTCCCGCGCGGGTGACGCCGGCCTATCTGGCCGCGCGTCCGCTGATTCTCAACGATGCGACCACCCGCCTGTCGCGGCTCACGACCGAATGGTTTGCGCTCGGTGGCCACCGCCCGGAGCCGCGTATCGAACTCAACTACAACGACGCGATCAAGAGTCTGGTCGCCGCGGGCTACGGCGCGACGCTGCTGCCGCACGAGGCGGGCGCTCCGTTGCCCGACGCACGCATCGTGATGCGGCCGCTGCGTCCGGCGTTATGGCGCGAACTGGGCATCGCCCATCGGGCCGGCCCGGTCGAGCGGTCGACCCAGCACGTGCTCGATGCGTTATGGGCGCTTGGCGCGCGCTAGAACGCAGCGGGCGGCATTCCGGTTCGCCGGGCGTCACGCGTCGCGCACGATCGCGCCGGCACGCGGGCGAGCCCATTACAGCCGGTGGTCCTTCGCGAGCATCAGCACACGCGCCCAGCGCTGCGCATCGCGCTTGTCCATCATCGGCAGCTTCCATTCGCCGTGCATGGCGTCGCGCACACGCACGACCAGATGCCAGCGGCCGCCGATCGGCGCGGCTTCGCAGCCGTCGAGCTGCGATAACGTATAGCGGCCGTCTGCGCCATCGTGCGACAGCCAGAGCAGCCCCTGCGTCGCGGATACGCGTACCTCGCCCCACGCACGATGCACGATGTGGGTCCAGCCTTGTTCCTTCGTGTTCGGTGCGATGTCGCGGCGGCGCTTGATCCACCACGCGATCAGCGAGATCAGGATCGCGGCGGCGAGCACGGCGGCCGCGATCGCGACCGGCTGGCCGAACTGCGCGGCAATGACGTGGAACAGGTGAACCGCGCCCCATCCCAGGGCGATGAGCGCGAATAGCGCAATGAAAATCGGCATGTCGGATCTGAAAGAAGATCGGACCGGCGCAGGCAACGCGCCGGTCCGTCGCAGGCGGCATTACCGGCGGCGGTGAATGTCGTGCGTGACGAAGCCCGCGTCGTTGGTGGGCAGCGCGAGGCCGTCCTTGACCGCGAGCGTCTTGCGGATGTCGTCGAGACCCGCGCTCCAATGGTCGCGCATCGTCGACAGACCGAACTGATAGTCCTTGTAGTGGTGCTCGTACGCCTTCTGCTGATAGATCAGGTGCTGGATGTTGTACTTCTTCCCGCTCGACATCGCTTCAGCCTCGACGCACCACGGGTCGTTCTTGCGCTGCTCTTCCGGCACCTGCTCGAGCACGTGGCGCAGCACGTTGCGGTAGCGCTGTTCGCGCTGCAGCGTGTCGGTGACGAAACGCGTGCGGCTCGAATACTGCACGTCCTTCGTGCGCTCCGCGACGTCGGCCATCGTGCGCGGCAGCGGCCCGCGTGCGCTCCACAGGTCGACCTGGAACGCGAGCGTGTCGCGACGTGGCCTTGCGCGCAGCACTTCCATCAGCGGCGTGTTAGATACGACGCCGCCGTCCCAGTAGTACTCGCCGTCGATCTCGACCGGCGGAAACGCGGGCGGCAGCGCGCCGGACGCCATGAAGTGCTCGGGCGCGAGGCGGATGCGCGAGTTGTCGAAGTACACGAAGTTGCCGGTGCCGACGTTGACCGCGCCGACTGACACGCGCGTCTCGCCCGAGTTGATCCGGTCGAAATCGCACAGCTTGAGCAACGTCGCACGCAGCTGCGACGTGTCGTACCAGCTGATCTTTTCCGGATGATCGGACACGCCGGGCAGCGGCGGCGGGAAGCGCGGCACGAAGAACCCCTGCTGGCCCTGCATCATCGCGCTCGCGGCCTGCGACGCGGTGAAGAACGTGCGGATCTGATCGATGCTGTTGAACAGCGCGAACTCGAACGCGGCCGGAATCGCGGGAAAGAACGCCGGCTGGCAGATCGTTTCCCAGAATTCGCGCAGCCGCTCGACGCGATGTTCGGGCGCGTTGCCGGCGATCAGCGCAGTGTTGAGCGCACCGATCGAGATGCCGGCGATCCAGTCGAGCGGAACGCCCGCTTCGTGCAGCCCTTCGAACACGCCGGCCTGATACGCGCCGAGCGCGCCGCCGCCCTGCAGGACGAGCGCGATCGTTTCGTACGGCAGCGACCGCGCAGCGGCTGGCGCGCCGGCTTCGTGATGCAGGTCCGCCGCATCGACGGCCTGCTTTTCTGTACGCGCGTGCGGTTTCATCAGTTGCTCCGAGGAAATCCCGCCGTGGATGGCGGAGACGGATGGCGTACCGTCGGGCGACGGCACGCCATCGTGAGTCGTGGGAATGGACGTGATGCGGAAATCGCCCCCGTCAGGGAGGCGGGGACGTTACTGCATGAACCAGCCGTGGCTGACGATGAACGACTGGCCCGTGAGCGCGGCGCTCGGGAATGCCGACAGGAACAGCACCGTCTGCGCGACGTCCTGCACCGTCGTGAACACGCCGTCGACCGTGTTGCCGAGCATCACCTTCTTCACCACTTCCTCTTCGCTGATCCCGAGCTCCTTCGCCTGCTCCGGAATCTGCTTGTCGACCAGCGGCGTGCGCACGAAGCCCGGACACACGACGTGCGAGCGCACGTTGTGCTTTGCGCCCTCCTTCGCCAGCACGCGCGCGAGGCCGAGCAGCCCGTGCTTGGCCGTCACGTACGCCGACTTCAGCGGGGACGCTTCGTGCGAGTGCACCGAACCCATGTAGATCACGACGCCGCCGCGATCGTCCTTGTACATGTGCTTGAGCGCGGCCTTCGTCGTCAAGAACGCGCCGTCGACGTGGATCGCCTGCATCTTCTTCCAGTCGGAAAACGAATAGTTCTCGATCGGGTTGACGATCTGGATGCCCGCGTTCGACACGAGGATGTCGACCGAGCCGAACGTTTCGGCCACCTTGTCGATGCCGCTGTTGACCGCTTCCTCGCTGGTCACGTCCATCGCGACGCCGATCGCCTTGCCGCCCGCCTTGTTGATCTCGTCGGCAACCGCATTTGCGCCGTCCTGGTTCAGGTCGGCGATCGCCACGGCGGCGCCCGCCTTCGCGAGCTCCAGTGCGATTTCCTTGCCGATGCCGCTCGCGGCGCCCGTGACGACTGCGGTCTTGCCATTCAGGTTGCTCATTTCGAATTCCCGTGGTGAAAGGATTGACAGGGGAGAAAGGACTGCGGACGTGTTACTGAGCCAGGTAATCGTAGACGACTTCGCCGAGGCCGAGCGTCAAATCCGCGACGAGATGGCGTGCTTCGACGATCTCGAGCACCGGCAGGTCGGCCACCGGCGCAAGCGCATGCGGTGCCAGTTCGAGCGACGCGGGACCCGTCCACGCACCCTTCATCTTGATGTCCTGCATGTAGTAGCGCACCAGTTCGCACACGCGTGCGGTGCCGTCGACGTGCGGGATGATCTTCAGCAGGAAGTTCGGGCCGGCGAGGCGCTTGGTCTGCTCGTCGATGTCGAGTTCCTTGTGCTTGTAGCCCATCGTGCCGGTCGCGACGCGCACCTTGCCGTAGTCGAGCGTTCCCAGGATGTGATCGGTGTTCACGTGCAGCGTGGGCGATGCGAGTTTCTTCGGGAAACCCCACAGCTCGCGGCCGCCGGCGATCGGCGGGTGATCGTCGAGATACATCGCGAGCGTGTAGCCGCCGGCCTGGCCGTTGTACTCCACGGGGATCACCTGACCGCTTTCCGTGTAGTCGCCGAAGCCGGTCGAATCGGCCATGCGAATGAATTCGTAATGGACGAGCGGTTCGATGACCTGCAGCGGCTCGGGCACGATTTCACGCAGACGGTCGGGATCGGTGCGATACGTGATGATCAGAAACTCACGATCGTCGAAACGGTACGGACCCATCGGAAAGGCGGGGCTGGTCAACGGCATCGCAAACGCTTTCGATCTGACATCGCTGGGTTTCATGCGGACTCCTTGTTGTTGATCGCTTCGTGGATGAGTGCTCGTAAGCTCGTAATCCTATGCCTGTGCGTTGCCGTTGTGCGATGCCGCATTTGGAATTAATTGTTGCCGATTTCGAATTATTTGCGACGCAAATATTGAGGCGAATGATGCAAACGGCACGGAGCACGCGCGGGGGCCCGATATTCGCACGTGTCGATGACGTCGCGATGTGAAAAAGGTGAGCCTTTACGGGATGGTTGGTGAGCTTTTACGGGAGACATTCGCGTGAGAATGTGACAATTGTGTGAACTTGTGTTGCAGTGCAGGCTCTAAGTGCGTTCGCGCGCGACGCGCGGGCCGTCCCGATCACGGCCCGCGTCCGACGCGTTAAGCATTGCTTAAGCGAGTGAGCACTAGCATCGTTCCATCCGACCGGCACGTCCGGTCCAATCGTTACGCCCCACGCAACCGCATTCATGCAGAACCTCAATCTCACCCTGTTTTCCGCCGTCAATGCTGGCACCGTGCCGCACCCCGGTGTGGCTCGCGTCGCCATCTTCGCCGCCGACTGGCTCGTCTATGCGCTGCCGGCAATGCTGCTGCTGACCTGGATCTTCGGCGAACGCCCGACGCGCCGCCAGGCGATCGAAGCCGGCGTCGGCACGTGCGTGGCGCTGGCGCTCGCGCAAGTGATTGGGCATTTCTGGTTTTCGCCGCGGCCGTTCATGGCCGGCGTCGGCACGCAACTGATTCCGCATGCGCCGGACAGCTCGTTTCCGAGTGATCACATGACGTTCGCGTGGAGTCTCGCGGTCGGCATGATGCTCGCCGGCAGCACGCGGCTGACCGGGTTCGTGATGGCCGCGATGGCCGTCGCGATTGCGTGGGGGCGTGTGTATGCGGGCGTGCACTGGCCGTTCGACATGGCCGGCGGCGTGCTGGTCGGCACCGCCGGCGCGCTGGCCGCGCACCTGTACGGGCAACGCGTGGTCGAGCTGCTCGAACGGATCGGCGACGCGGTGCATGCGGTGATGATGGGGCGCGAACGCGCGCCCTAAGGCGAGAATTACGCGGGAGTGCTACGGGCCGGACGCCGTCAACCGGGCGTCTTGGCCGCTTCAGCCGAAGCGGACGGTCCGCCTCCCGCTTCGTGCAGTTCGGGCGTCTCGCCCGGAGGCCGTGTGGCGTCACGTTCGAGCGCGCTTTCCTTCAGGATCGCGCACATTGCAACGAACAGCGCCAGCACGACGGCCGCGAGGCCGCAATAGCCGGCGATCTTCAGGTTGCGAAGAAAAGGCGAAGCGTGGCTTTCTTTTGTCATGACCGGGCGCTCCTGGGCGGGCTGCGGCGGCTGTCGCCTGACAGCGGCGTCGCAGACATACATATATACCAGCTGCCCCGCCGATGCCAAGCCCGCCGATGCGCGGGTGCCCGTTCGCGTCAGTCTTCCAGCGTTTCATGCACGGCCGTCGCGCCGCGCTTCCAGTATGCCGCCGCGCGGATGCGCGATTTGTCGACGCCGCGTTCGGCCGTGAGGTGCTGCCGCACCGCACGCATCGACTGCGCTTCGCCTGCCGCCCACACGTAACCGTCGCCGGAGGACGGCAGCGGCAGCTCGCGTACCGCATTGAGCAGCACGTCGCCGTCCGCCGCGTCGGCTTCGGCGCGAAAGCGCCAGACTTCATGCACGTCGGCACGCGTGTCGAACGCGATCTGCGCGGTGCGATCCGCGACTTCCAGCACGACTGCGGCACGCGCGCCGGCCGGCAATTGCTCGAGACGCCGCGCGACCGCGGGCAGCGCCGTATCGTCGCCAATCAGCAGATGCCAGTCGAAATCGATCGGGACCACGAACGAACCGCGCGGGCCGCCGATGCCGAGCCATTGGCCGACGCGTGCCTGCGCCGCCCACCGCGACGCGGGGCCGGGATGGTTCAACACGAATTCCAGATCGAGTTCGCGGGCGGCACGATCGAAGCGGCGCGGCGTGAAATCGCGCGCGACCGGCTTCGGTTGACCTTCGGGAAACTCGGGGCCATTCGCTCCGAGCGTCGGCATCGCGGGACGCTCGGCGCCTGGCGGCGGGAAGAATACCTTCACGTGATCGTCGAACGACGACGATTCGAAATCCGCGAGGTCGGGGCCGCCGAGTGTGACGCGCAGCAAGTGCGGCGTTACCGCGTGCACGCGCACGACCTGCAGCAGGCGGAACTTGAGGGTGTGCCGCACGCGGGTGACGGTGCGTTCGGATGTGTTCTGCATCGATCCGTTCTCCTAGGGTTTGACGGGGCGGCGCGGGTCACGCGCCGGTGCCGCCTTCGATTTCGGCCGTCGCGCGGCGCATGATTGCCGCGATGCGCCGCTGTTCGTCGGCATTGGCGGCGCTCTTGTGAAGCAGCGCCCGCTTCAAGGCGAGGCGGGCCTCGACGAACTCCGGCAACCAGCCGGGCTGCGTTTCGTCCTGTGCTTCACTGCCGGCCGATTCGCCGGCGAACGCGCGACGCATGAATTCCATCTTGCGTGCGAGGTGCGTGAGGCGCGCGAACAACGTATCGACGCGCTCGCGCTGCGCATCGAGATGCGCGCGCCCGGCGTCGGTCAGCGCATAACGCTTGCGGTTGCCTTCCGCCTGCGACGCGACGAAACCGACTTCCTCGAGATACGTGAGCGCCGGGTACACCATGCCGGGGCTCGGGCTGTAGAAACCGTTCGAGCGCGTGTCGAGCGCCTTGATCAGCTCGTAACCGTGGCTCGGCTGCTCTGCGACCAGCGCGAGCAGCAGCAACTGGAGATCGTCGGAGCTGAACTGGCGGCCGCGCGGCATGCCATCGTCGCCGAAGTCGCCAAAGCCGCCGCGTCCGCCACGGCCGCCAAACGGGCCGCCGCCGAACGGATCGTGGCCGCGCCGATGGCGGCCGATCGCTTGCCAGACTCTGGCGTACCAGTCAGGGCCGGCATGCGCACCATGACCGTCGCATCGGGCATGGCCGCGGGAGGAGTTGTGTCGCATGATCGTGTCCTATATGTCGAAAAACATATCTAAAGATATATATCGAAAGATATAGAGTCAAGGGGAATTATTGGGGTGGTATCGCAGCTTGCCGGGCGTGGTCGGAGTCGATGCAGCGAAAGTCAGGTTGCGACGAGAATGGCTGCATGTTCGGGCAGATTGCGGGCTGGGCTCCAGCAGTCACGCGACCGTGCAGGGTGCTGGAACGATCGCCAACGAGAGTGGCAGTGCACCGATCCGAGTGGCATCGAGTCTGGCCGGCCGAATTTCCGCGAGACATTGTTGGCTGGGCGCCGAAGTGCTGCTCGGTAGCCTCGGCACGGATCCGGACCCGCTCGTCATTATCGACATGCTGGCGAACGGATCGCGACGATGAACGACACAGCCGTTCGGGTTGGTCGTGAACCTCTGGACGAACGATCTCGCGAAAGCGTTGCGCTACGTGCAGCGCATCGAAGCGGGCACCGTGCGGGTGAACATGCACACGCTGGTCGGTCCGGCCGTGCCGTCCGGCGGCGCGAAACGAACCGGCGTCGGCCGGGAGTACGGCCCGGTGTTCATCGACGCTCATACCGACGGCGCAGCAGCAACGCGAAACCCGCCCGGCGCAAACCGGGCGGGCATCGCTGCCCCGAGCCCACGCGCATCAGAACCGCGTACTGAACCCGATCCGCGCGACCGACTGCAGCGCGCTGCTCGACGCGCCATTGACGTCCATCACGCCGTTGATCTGCGCGTTGCTGCCGTGGCCCGCGCGCTGATGCGCGCCCGCGACATAGACCATCGTGCGTTTCGACAGCCAATACTGGACGGCGGCCAGGAACTGGTGCGCGTGCGCGTTATCGAGCGTGTCGTTGCCCTTCATGTACGTGTAGCTTGCTCCGATCACCCAGACCGGCGATGGATGCCACGCGGCGCCAGCTTCCGCCGACCACGCCCTCGCGCCGTTCCACGCGTTGTGCACGGTCGTGAAAAGCGCCTTCGCCGTGACCGTGCCGAGCGTGTAGTGCGCGCCGGCGCCCCAGTTGAGCACGGTGGTGGCCGGCAGCCCTCCCGCCGCGCCGTACTTCTGGTTCGTGTAGGCCGCGCCCGCGCCGAACGGGCCGTTGTCGTAGCTCGCGCCGACGCTGACCGTGTTGTGCGCGCCAATCGATCCGGCGACGTTCCCGAAGCCGTACAGTGCGCCGAAGGTCACGCCCGAGACCGACGCGCTCGTGTACTTCACGGAATTCGCGACGCGATTGCTGCCCGCGACGCGGTCCCAGTCGAACGCGCCGGTCGGATTGTTCGGCAGCGCGAGCTTGTCGAACGGCCCGTTGCGAAAGCCGTACAGCCCGACGAGATCCTGCGCGATTTCATTGCCGCTCGCCGCGAGCGCGTCGACCATGAATTCGTACTGGTTACCGAGTGTCAGCGTGCCGTAGCGGTCGTTCTGCAGTCCGACATAGACCGTGCGTGCGAACAACCCGCCGCCGATCATCGAGCCGTTCGCGAGCGAGAACTGATTGACGAGCCGGAAGATCGCGCGCGAGCCGGCGCCGAGATCTTCCTTGCCCTCGAAACCGAGCAGGTTCGGAAAGAATATGTTGTCGTCGAACTTCGCATTGCCTTGACCGCCTTCGTTGCTGACATAGCTGATGCCGGCATCCAGCAGCCCGAACATCGTCACGCTGCTCTGCGCGAACGAAGCTGCCGGAATCGTGCAGGCCGCAAGGGCCAGCAGGGTCTTTTTCGCCATCTCCAATGTGCTCCTCACATGTTTCCGGTCATGCCGGAATACTTTTTGATTGGACTACTGATTGATGCGAAGATAATGAATCGTGGAACTGCCGGTTCGATCGCGCCCGGCGCTAGACCGTCGAATACCCGCCGTCTACCGGCACGATCGCGCCGGTGACGAAGGATGCGCCGGGCGAGCACAGGAACAGGATCACTTCCGCGACCTCGTCGGCCGTGCCCCAGCGCGCGAGCGGCGTGCGGTCGAGAATCCGCCGCGACGCCTGCGTGTCGGCCATCAACCCGCTGCTGAGCGGCGTGTCGATCCAGCCGGGCGCGACCGCATTCACGCGGATGCCGCGCTCGGCCCACGCTTGCGCGAGCGAGCGCGTCAACTGCGCGATGCCGCCCTTGCTTGCGCTGTATGCAGGACGGTCCTTGCTGCCGAAGTAGGTGTACATCGACGCGACGTTGACGATGCTGCCACCGTTTGCCGACAGTGCCGGCAGCGCGGCGTCGGATGCCCGCATCACCGACGTCAGGTTCACGTTCAGTACCCGCTCGAACTGGTCCATCCGGTATTCGTCCGCGTGCCGGCTGATGCCGACGCCGTTGACGAGCATGTCGACGTGCGGCAGCGCGCGGATCCGGCCCGTCAATGCATCGCCGTCGGTCACGTCGAGTTCGACGCAGCGGATGGCGGGATGCACCGGCGCATTCGGGCCGGCGGTGTCGAGCCCGAACGCGACGACCGATGCACCCGCTTGCGCGAAACGCCATGCGGTGCGCGCGCCGATGCCGGACGTGCCGCCCGTCACGACGACGGTCTTGCCTTCAAACGACCAGGGGCGGTTCATGTTCGATACTCCCGACGGTGTGAAGCGGGCGCGCGTGCCGGCGCGGCGGCGCGACCAGGATTTTGATCTGCGCGCGATCGGCAAGCAGCGCGTCGAAGCCGTCGGCGACGGCATCCTCGAGCGATACCGTGCGCGTGACGATCGACGTGAGATCGAGTGCGCCCGATCCGATCAGCCGCAACAGGTCTTCGTATACGTGCCGGTAGCCGACGCTGGTCGCGAGGGTCAGCTCGTCGTTCACCGCGCGGAATGCATCGAAGCTCGCATGCGGCATCAGGCCGACCATCACGAGGCGACCGCCCTTGCGCAGCCCCTGCATCGCCGCTTCGAAGGTGGCCGGCAGGCCGGCCGCCTCGAAGCTCACGTCGACACCGAGCCCGCCCGCCGCCTCGCGGATCGCATCGCGCAGCACCGGCGCGTCGAGCGAGCGCGGATCGAACGTGTGTGTCGCGCCGAAGCGCGCGGCCGCGGCAAGCCGCTCGGGCGACACGTCGACCGCGACGATCGCCGTCGCGCCCTGCCGCTTCGCGAGCATGATCAGCAGCAGGCCGATCGGCCCGAGCCCGAACACCGCGCAGGTGTCGCCTAGCCGCAGCTCGCCGCGCCGCAGCGCGTGCAGCGCGACGGCGGCCGGCTCCATCACCGCGGCCTGCTCGAGACTGACGTCGTCGGGCAGCCGGTGCAGCATGTAGGCCGGCACGACCGCGAAGTCGGCCATCCCGCCGTCGCCCATCAGGCCGGCGAAGCCCATCGACACGCAGAGGTTGTACGACCCAGAGCGGCAGTACGCGCACTGGTGGCAGTGATACTCGGGCTCGACCGCGACGCGGTCGCCGGGGACGAACGTCGTGACGCCCGGGCCGACTTCGACGACGGTGCCGCAGAACTCATGGCCGAGCGTCAGCGGCGCGATGCGGCCGGACAGCGGATGCGGCGCGTCGACGGGAATCGCATGGGGGCCGTCCGCGTATTCGTGCAGGTCGCTGCCGCAGATGCCGCAATACGCGACCGCGATGCGAACTTCACCGGACCCCGCGCGCGGCGTGTCGAGCTCGACCAGGCGGATGTCGTGCGGGCCGTGCCATTGAAGTGCACGCATGTCAGCGTCCTCCGAGGTTTTGGGTATCGAGTCGGGCGGCGGTGCCGTCGAGCGTGCGTTTGCGCAGCACGGCGGGCGCGGTTTCGACGAGGCCGAACGACAGCACGCACGCGAGGATCGCGCCGGCGGCCGACGTCCACATCGCGAACTGCAGGCCGTACTTGTCGGCCGCGAAACCGGCGATGGTCGGCGCGACGAAGCCGCCGATCAGCTCGCCGGCGCCCATGATCAGGCCGAGCGCGCTGGCGATCGCGCGGGGCGGCACCGTTTCGGCCGGGATCGTCGCCATGAACAGCGTGAAGCAGCCGAGGCCCGTGTACGTCATGAACACGAGCGCGCCGAGCGCCCACAGCGAGCCGACATGGATCAGCACGATCGGGCAGACGGCGGCAACCAGCGCGAACATGATCATCGTCGGCTTGCGCCCGATCCGGTCGGAAATCGCCGGCACCGCGAAGCCCCAAAATACCCACGCGGCGCCGAGGCAGGTCATCACGACGCCCATGTCGGCCGGCGACAGGTGGCGGCTCTCGACGAGAAAGACCGGCGCGAACGAGATGATCACGATGAACCACGTAAGGAAGAAGCAACTGATCAGCATGCATAGCAGGATGTTGCGTTCCTTCAGCAGTGCCCAGCGATTGATCACCGCGCCGTGCGGGGGCGTGCTGTCGGCCTGCGTGTGTCGCGCACCGCCGGGCGGCGCTTCGCGCACCCAGCGCCAGATGCAGAACGCGATCAGGAAGCCGGGAATGCACGACACGTAGAACGCCTCGCGCCAGCCGTAGGCGGTCGCGATGCCGATCACGACCGGCGGGCCGATCATCGCGCCGAGCAGGCCGGCAGCGGAGCCTTGCAGCAGGCCCATGTTCAACCCGCGGCGGCTCGGCGTCGAACTCTCGACCATCAGCGATTGCGACAGCGGCAGCACGGGCCCTTCGGCGATGCCCATCAGCGCGCGGAACGCGATCAGGCTCGCGAAGCCGCCGACCAGCCCCGACAGCGCCGAGCATGCGGAGAAACCGAGCACCGCGGCGATCAGCAGCGGCTTGCGCGTGCCGCGCGCATCGGACCACGCGCTGGTCGCGGCGCCCGACAGCGCCCACGTGAGTGCGAGCGCGGACGACACCATGCCGAGTTGCGTATTCGACAGGTGCAGTTCGGCCGACATGAACGGGAACAGGAACGACAGCGCGAGGCGGTCGAAGAACACGAAACCGAACGTCATGAACAGGATCACGAGTAGCCTGTTCTCGTACGTCCACGCCAGTTTGGGGGAAGGTTGGGATGTCATGGGCGGCCTCGTCGCGCGTCAGCGGAACAGCTTCTCGATCGCTTGCGCGCCGAGGCCGACCTTCTCGTAATGCGCCTTGCACATCGCAATGTACGAATGCACGTCGAAGTAGCCGTCGGGATTGCCTTCGTCGTCGAGCCAGATCAGCGGGCCCTTGACGATGAAGAACGCCCGCATCGGTTCCGGGTGGTCGAACGCGACGAGCGTGTGGCCTTCGCCGGGTGTTTCATACACGAAGTCGCCGCGCGTCGCGGTCCACTCGTGCTCCAGATATCCCCATTTTCCTGACAGCGTGTAAGCGAAGACTTCGTGCGGGTGGTAATGCCGGTTCACGAGCCCCGCCTGCTTCGCCATCAGGATGTCGCACCATTTGTTCTGCGACGGCGAGATCCACAGCGGTCGCGATGAAACCGTTTCGGTGAACGGAACGTAATAGCGCGCGTCCTCGGTGGCCGCGTTCGGAATGTACGCTTCCGGCAGCGCATCGGGCTTGAACGGATTGGCAATCGGCGCGATGTTTTGCCAGAATTCGGATACGGCTTTGTCGACCACGGCTTGTCTCCTTGTGGTTAGGTGTCGTGGGGTCGACTTTAGCCAGCCGGTGCGCGCCGCTCTTGACTGGGCTGGACGAAATGCTTGATCGGGCCGGACATCGCGGGCCGGGCATCGCACCGCAACAACAACCCGACGCACCATCCCCCAATCCGTGCCGCTCCGCACGACAGGCGCCCTCAGGAGGCGACGTGACGAATTCGACCGTTCTTTCATGCACGCGCGGTTCGACGGCCGACGTGCCGGTGCGCGACCGGGTGGCGTACTGGGAAGCGTTCAACGCCGCCACGCTGGTCGGCCTGCGCTGCTCGTCACTGTCGCCGGCGGGGCTCGAGGTCGAGAAGACCGATCTTGCGTTGCCGGGGCTCGGCGTGACCGACATCAGCGGCTGCGATCACGTGATCGAGCGCGGCCCCGCGCTGGTGCGCCAATTGCCGAAGGAGTCGCTGTTCGCGTGTCAGATCCTGAGCGGGCGCGCGTATTTCATCCAGCGCGACCGCTGCCTGCTCGCGGAAGCCGGCGACGTCGCCGTGTACGACACACGCGTGCCCTACCTGTTCGGATTCCTGACGCCAATGCGGCAACTGCTGATCGACATTCCCGTCACGACGTTCGACGGCCGCTTCAACGCGCAGCTGGCGGCGTTGCCGTTGCGGATCGCACCGAAACCGGGCGCGGGCGCGATGCTCGGCGCGGCGCTGCGCGCGAGCGTGGAGCGGTTCATGAAGGCGCCGGCCGAAGACGGTGCCGCGCGCTTTGTCGAACACACGCGCACGCTGGTTGCCGAACTGATCGACGCGGAAGTGAACGGTGCTGGCGCATCGCTGTCGTACCTGCTGACCGCGAAGCAATACATCGCGACGCATCTTGGCGATTCGGAACTTGGGCCGCAGGCGGTCGCCGATGCGGTCGGACTGTCGTTGCGGCACCTGAGCCGGCTCTTTGCCGCCGAAGGCGAGTCGATCACGCAGCACATCTGGTCCGAGCGGCTGTCGCATGCGCATCGCGAGTTGATCGATGCGCGCCTGCGCAAGACGAGCATCGGCGAAATCGCGTTTCGCTGGGGGTTCTCGAGCCAGGCGCACTTCAGCCGCGCGATTCGCGAGCGTTACGGTGCATCGCCGATGGCGCTACGCAGCGCTTGATGCTGAAGCAGCAATGCCGAGGGCGGCGCGTGGTTCACGTGCCGCTTTCGTTTTCATCGCGTTTTCATCGCTTCGCGAGCCGCCGCGTCACTTCGCGAGCATGAATTCCGCACAGCGCTCCGCGATCATGATCGTCGGCGCGTTCGTGTTGCCCGACACGATGCGCGGCATCACCGACGCGTCGCAGATCCGCAGTCCGTCGATTCCCTGTAGCACGAGACGCGGCGTCACGACCGCGCGATCGTCGCGGCCCATCCGACAGGTGCCGGCGGGGTGGTAGACGGTTTTCGCGCGACGCCGCACGTAGTCGGCCAGGGTGTCGTCGGTCAGCGTTTCGGCTTCGCGAACGAGGCGCGCGAGCGACGGCGCGCGGAGGATCTTCCGCGCGAGCGCGACACCGCGCACGAGGCCGTCGACGTCGGCCGGATCCGACAGCGCGCCGCTGTCGAATCGGAGGGGTGCGGCCGGATCGTTGCCGCGCAGCTGCACCGAGCCGCGCGACCGCGGCCGCAGCAGGCATGGATTGATCGACAGGCCATGGCCCGGCAGCGGTTCGCGATCGACGTCGCCGACGAGCGTCGGCAGTACATGGAACTGGATGTCGGGGCGGCCGCTTCCGGTCGTGTCGACGAACGCGCCCGATTCGACGACGTTCGACGTCAGCAGGCCCGTGCGGGTCAGCATCCATTGCAGCCCGTGCCGCAGCGCCTTGATTCCGCGATCCTCGCCGAACAGGCTGATCGGCGTGTGGCTGTAGCCGTAGATCGAGACTTCGAGATGGTCCTGGTAATTCGCGCCGACTTCCGGGCTGTCGTGCAGCACGTCGATGCCATGCGCGCGCAAATGCGCGCACGGCCCGATGCCGGACAGCATCAGGAGCTTCGGCGTGCCGAGCGCGCCGGCGGCCAGCACGATGTCGGCGCGTGCGGTTGCCGAGCCGGTCGCACCGTTCTCCATCCACCATTCGACGCCGGTCGCGCGCCGGCCATCGAAGCGCACGCGCGTCACGCGGCTGCCGGTCAGCACACGCAGATTCGGGTGGCCGATCGCGTCGGCGAGATAGGTCGCGGCGGTGCTGCCGCGCTGCCCGTCGAAAATCGTCGTGTGATAGAAGCCGGCGCCATGCTGCGCGGCACCGTTGAAATCGTCGTTGTACGCGATGCCGGCTTCCTGCGCAGCCTTCACGAACGCGAGGCTCAGCGGATGCCGGAAGCGCGTGTCGCCAACCTTCAGCGGCCCGTCGGTGCCGTGGAACGGCTCGGACAGCCGCAGATGCGACTCGGCGCGCTTGAACACAGGCAGCACCTCGTCCCAGCCCCAGTCCGTGCAGCCGAGCGCGGCCCATTCGTCGTAGTCGGCGCGCGTGCCACGCACGTACAGCATCGCGTTGACCGAACTGCCGCCACCGAGCGTGCGGCCCTGTGGCACGTAGGTCCTGCGTCCCGCCGCGCCTGCCTGCGGCTCGCTTTCGAACGTGACTGTGCGCTGCGTGCCGAGCACACGGATGAACGTGGCCGGAATCCGGATGAACAGGCTGTCGTCCTTCGGGCCATCCTCGAGCAGCAGCACGCGCCTGCCGGCCTTCACCAGTCGATGGGCAACCGTGCAGCCTGCCGAGCCGCCGCCGACGACGATGTGGTCGTATGTCTCCATCCTGCTTTGTCTCCTTGCTGTCGGGCGGCGGAAAGAGCACCACCGCGCTGGAAGCCAGCTTAGCGACGGCTACGCGGCCCCATTTGCCCGGGACGGACGCCGGGCTTGCCTCGCATGGACAATGGATACGGCGACGAGCGGCGGTGTGATGCGGTGACGCGGCGTCGCGGCTAGCGTGCGGCGGACGGCGCGCGCGTGTCGCTCGGCGTCTCGCCGAAGCGCGCGCGATAGCTGCGGCTGAAGTGCGCGCTGTTGTTGAAGCCCCAACGGTACGCGATTTCGCTGACCGTCAGGTGCTTCAGCGACCGGTCGCACAGGTCGGCGCGGCAGCGTTCGAGGCGCCGCGCGAGGATGTAGCGCGTGAGCGGCACCCCTTCGATTTCGAACACGCGCGCGAGCTGGCGCGGCGACAGGTTGAGCGCGCAGCTGATCGACCGGGTGTCGAGATCGTCGTCGGCGAGATGGCTGTCGATGAATGCCTTCGCACGCGACAGCGTGTGGACGGTCGACTTGGTCGGCGATGCGCCGCCGTCGCGCAGTCGCAGCATCGATTGCAAGAGGTCGAGCATCGCGGCGGCGCGCCGTTCGCGCGCATCGGGCATCGATTCGTGCGGTTCGCCGAGCAGCGCGTAAAGCTGCCGCACGGCCCAGGACGTGACACCGTCTCGACGGTCGATCTTGATGACGCTGCGATAGCGCCACGGGCCGACGCGTGCCTCGAATACGTCGCGCGGCACGTCAAGCACGGTCATCGCCATGTTGGCGGGAAAGCCGTGGCCGTACGGCATCGACGTGTCGTAGAGCACGATGTCGCCGGGCGCATGCTGGATGCACTCGACGTCCTGGAACGTATAGCCCTGCCCTTCGTGCATCAGGCAGACGAACACGGCATCACGATGGTCCGCATGGATGTTGTGCGGCGTGCGCACCACCGCGTGCCGGTTCGCGACGATGTCGCACGCGCCGAGCAGCCCGAGGTCGCGCTTGCGCAGCGAGGCGTCGATGGCTTCGGACGATTTGCCGCTGCATTCGATACGCACGAGCGAGCGGGCGACATGGTCGACCCAGAAGTCGACGCGTTCGTCGCCGCGTACGGCGCGCGTCGAGAACGACACGATTCCCGTGCTGATGTCCAGCATGACGTTCTCCCAATGACCGCCCGAGCGGCGCAGTCTCGGGTACGTCGGCAGGCGCGGTCAATCGGTGAAAGACCGGGGCGGCCCCGAGACCCGCGTGCGGCGGGCGGTTGCGGCGGGATGTCCGTATCAGTCAATGGAAATGGCCGTGGCAGGCAAAACGCGGGCGCGTATTCGGGCTATGCGACAGGCAGGCGAACGGGAGAAGCGCTTCGCCGTTGTCGCAGACGCCGGAACATTCTCGCCCATCGACCGAATTCGTGCAGCGCGCGCATGGCCGTGACAGCGGAGGAATTGCAGCGTGTGGCGGATGTACCGTCCGCCATGTGATGATCGGTGCCGCTGCGTTCGATCAGGAACCGAATTTGCGGCGGCTGGGAGAGACAGGCGGAGTTCGGCGTATCGCACACTTCGCCGGAGCGGAACGAAAAACGGGCGGCACAGTTGCCGCCCGCGATCGATCGGCGCCCCAATCCGTCATCGCAACTGCACGGCCGCCAGAAACAGCACCATGCTGCCGATCGCGCCATCCAGCACGCGCCACGCGACGGCCTTGCGGAACCACGGCGCAAGCAGCCGCGCGCCGTATCCGAGCCCGAGGAACCACACGACGCTGACCGACATCGCGCCGATCGCGAACGCAAGCCGTGAGCCTTCCGGCTCGCGCGCGCCGGCCGTGCCGATCAACAGGAACGTATCGAGATACACGTGCGGGTTGAGCCACGTGAACGCGAGCGTCATCAGCACGATCGCGACCGCGCCCTGCGGCGGCGGCGCGACGGCGTCGCCGCGGACGTCGAGCGTTTCGTGTCCCGGCTTGAACGCGCGGCGCAGCGCGTTGATGCCGAACCACGCGAGATACGCGAGGCCGACGTACAGCACGACGTGGACGAAGGTCGGGTAGCGTTCGACGAGGACCGACGCGCCGCCGACGCCCGCGCCGATCAGGATCATGTCGGACAGCGCGCACAGCAGCACGATCTTGCCGACATGCGAGCGCATGATGCCTTGCCGGAGCACGAACGCATTCTGCGCGCCGATGGTGACGATGAGCGACCCGCACAGGGCCGCGCCGTGGGAAAAAGCGATCCAGTTCATGATAGGGAATGGTGGAGCAGTAGACGGGTGAATCGGTTGGCGCTAGTCTGCGGTCAGCTGGAACATAAGAAAAGCTAATTCACCTAATGCTGATTAAGGAAATCTAATGCTCGACTACGCATTGCTCGACGCGCTCGCGGCAGTGATCCGGCACGGCTCGTTCGAACGGGCGGCCAAGGAGCTGAACGTCACGCCGTCGGCGGTATCGCAGCGGGTGAAGCTGCTGGAGGAGCGCGTCGGCAGCGTGCTCGTCAAGCGCGGACAGCCGTGCGTCGCGACGACGTCCGGCGCGTTGCTGTGCCGGCATACGGAGCGCGTGCAGTTGCTCGAAGCCGAACTGGGCAGCCGGATGCCGGCATTGCCGGGCCAGATCGCGAGCGCATGGCCGATGTTGCGCGTCGCCGTCAACGACGACAGCGTCGCGACCTGGTTCATCGATGCGGTCGGGCCATTCTGCACCGAGCGCGAGACCTTGCTCGACCTCGTGATCGACGACCAGGACTACACGGCCGCACGCATTCGCGACGGCAGCGTGCAGGGCGCGGTGACCGCACAGGCCGAGCCGATCCAGGGATGCCGGTCGACGCGGCTGGGGCGCATCCGCTATCGCGCGGTGTGTTCGCCGGCATTTTATGACCGCTATTTCGGTGCGGGCATTACGCGCGACGCGCTGCGCCGAGCGCCGTGCGTGATGTTCAATCCGAAGGACGGTTTGCAGGCACGCTTCATCCGGCGCGTGACACGCGCGGATCTCGATCCGCCGCAACACTGGATCCCGCACGTCGCGGGTTACCTGCGTGCTTGCGAAACGGGGCTGGGATGGGGGATGTGCCCGGACCGGATGGTCGATCGCCAGCTGGCGGCGGGCGAACTGGTCGACATGTCGCGCGGGCGGACCGTCGATATCGACCTGTACTGGCAGAGCTGGCGCCTGTCGATCGGCTGGCTCGACGATTTCAGCGCGGCGCTGAAGGCGCGCGCCGCGCTGTTTCTCGACTGATCGAAGCGGGCGCGGCGGGCGGTACCGGGCGGCGGCGCGCGGGTTGCGCGCCGAGCGGGGTCAGACGTGGTGGAGGCCGTCGAAGTCGACGATCTGTACCAGGCGGCCGTGCATTTCGATCAGGCCGCGCTTCTGGAACTTCGACAGTGTGCGGCTGACCGTTTCGAGCGTCATGCCGAGGTAGCTGCCGATGTCTTCGCGCGTCATCCGCAGGTTGAATTCCGACGGCGAGTAGCCGCGCTTCAGATAGCGCGACGACACGTCGAGCAGGAACGCGGCGACGCGCTCTTCCGCATTCAACGAGCCGAGCAGCATGGTTTGCGACGTTTCGCGCACGATCTGCTCGCTCATCAGCTTGTGCATGCGCAGCTGCATCGTGCCGGCTTCCGAGCACAGCGACTTGAGCGCGCTGTACGGAATCACGCAGACCGAGCTGTCTTCCAGCGCAACGGCGGTGCGCGGGTGCGTATCGTCGCAGATGCCGTCGAGGCCAAGCGCTTCGCCCGCGAGGTGCAGGCCGGTGACCTGCTCGCGGCCGTCGTGGCGCGTGGCGACGGTTTTCAGCGAACCCGAGCGCACGGCGTACAGGTTGTCGAAGGTGTCGCCTTCGCGGAACAGCGCTTCGCCGCGCTTGACCGGGCGCGCCACGCAGATGACCGATTCGAGGCGGCTGAGCGCTTCGGGGGCGAGGCCCTGTGGCATGCACAGGTGCCGCATTGCGCACGACGAGCAGTGCGGGGCCTGACGGGGAGCCCAGTTGCCTGCATGGGACGAGGCGGCGGGACGTGTGGCGACGGGCGTCAACATGATCGTTTACTCCGGCATTGAATCGACCGAATCATTGTCCCACCGCAAGTTGCCGCTGTCGGGTGACAAAACGTCGCGACCGCGCGCGCATGTCGCGGGTATCGCAGCGGCTGCACGCATTCACGCATTCATGCACGCATGCCGTTGTGCGTGCGCGCCGCGACGCGCACGCCGATGCCGGCGCCGCTCAGCCTTCCTGATCGTCCGTATGCGCGGCGGCCGGGATCAGCAGCACGGGCAGCGTCGCATGGCGCACGCACTGTTCGGCGATGCTGCCGAGCACGAGGCGACGGAACCCGCGGCGGCCGTGCGTGCCGAGCACGAGGAGGTCGGCGCCGAACGCTTTCGCACCGTCGAGGATCAGCGTCGACACGTCGTTGAGCGACGATGCCTCGCTCGTCAGCGTCTCGCCCTTCACGCCCGCCGCCTGCATCAGCGTCTTGAACTCCGCCGCGAGCGCATTGCCTTGCGCGATGAGCTGGTCGCGCAGCACGGACGGATCGTAACCCGGCACGTTGTAGTAGATCGCGGCATTTTCGACGACGTAGAACGGTTGCAGTTCGGCACCGTGCTCCTTCGCGAGCGCGAGGGCGGCATCGAACGCGTGGCGGGCGGTGTCGCTGCCGTCGATGGCAACCAGAATGCGCTTGTACATAGTGTCTCCAGATGGCGGGTTGAACGGAAGTCGGCCAAACAGCCGAGCAGGCCGTGCGGCGCTGCGAGGCAGGGTAAACGAACGGCACGGGCTTTGCAGCGACGCGCCGTTCGTCGCGAGTGAGCATTGAATATCATCCATACCGCGCCGGCGTGACTTCGATCAACGCCGATGCATCGACGTCGCGAAACCCGATTGTCGAGCCTGGACCCGGCGCCGATATCGATTCCGGCGCCGATGGCGCGGAGCGGCGCGCGAACGCGCACGCCGCTCCATCGACCATCGGCCGTCGGGCTCGCTTCATCCGCCAAACGAACGATCGATTCAAACGCCGCGCGCGTCACCGTGGCACCGCCGTGATTTCGATCACCCGTTCCGGCCGGCGTCCATGACCGGGCCAGTACGCGCTGCCGTACATCCGGTGGACCGGGCCGTACAGCGCGTCGGCCGCGGGCGGCGGCGCGTCGAACCCCTTCTCGATCATCATGTAGCCGGCCCGCAGCGCTAACGCCGGATGATTGCCGCCCGGCCGGCTGTCGAAGCCGGCGAAGCCGTCGCCGGCTTCGGGCATCGCGTTGACGAGCGATGCGTTGCTGCGCGTGATCTGGTCGGGCGAGAATGCGCCGCCGCTCGCGAGACGCGCGGCCTCGCGATTCTTGCCGTCGGTGTCGACGGTGCTGTCGTGCGTATCGTCGTTGTCGAGTTCGATGCTGCGCGAATGCGCGGCGTGCGCTTGAGCTGACGTTTCCATCGCGGCTCTCCTCGCGGCGAAGCGCTCCGGATCCAAGCAAATCCCGTTCCGGGCAAGACAGGAAAACGGCGCGCGGGCGATCGCCGCGGTCGCATGGCGCGCACTGATTTGTCATGATTTATTTCAGCTAGAACACCCGTTTTCTACAGAGTATGATTCTTTTCCTGCGAAGCGGCGACAGGGGATGCGGTCTTGCCGCCTCTGCCCGCACCGGGGCGCCGCAGCACCCTTAAGACGGGTAGTGAACAACAAAGCAAGGGACTAGAGGTGGCGGATTCATGCAAGCGACTACTGCCTTCACGCACCGCGGTTATCTGTTGAATTGTGCGCCCGCGCGCGCCAGCGACGGTTCGTTCAAACCCTACGTCGTGATCTCGCGATCGAGCGACGGAGAACTCGTCGCGAACCGCTTTTTCCCGACCGAGCTCCAGTTCAACGACGAAGGCGACGCGATCGCGCACGCGCGCGACTGGGCCGTGCGCTGGATCGACGCGAGCAGCATTACGATCTGACGCCGTCGCGCGGCGGCGTCGGCCGTCCGGCCGATCCCCCGGCGTGCCGCTGCCGCACGAAAACGCGGTAATCTTGTGGAACCCGTCACTTTATTTGCGGCCGTGCGATCGAGCGCGACCGCCTGCATTGGCATATGTCGACATCACCCGCCCGTCAGTGGGGCCTCGAAGAAATCGTTGCCGGCTTGCGCGAATCGCGCGAGGAACTTCATCGCACGCGTCATCCGCGCGGCATCCGTGAGCTGCCGTCGCGCGACGCGATCTGCAAGATCGTCACCGGCCTGCGCGCGTCGATGTTTCCGACGCACTACGGCGCGCCGGATCTGACCGACGAAAGCGTCGACTACTACGTCGGCCATACGCTCGAAAGCACGCTGCGGATCCTGTCCGAACAGATCCGCCGTGCGCTGCCGTTCCTGCCCGAGCATGCGGACACGCCGTTCGCCGAGCTCGACGAACGCGCGTTCGAGATCGCGCGCGAGTTCGGCCGGCAGTTGCCGGCGGTTCGCGCGCTGCTCGTCAGCGACATCCAGGCTGCGTACGCGGGCGATCCGGCCGCGCAGCACATCACCGAGATCCTGCTGTGCTACCCCGGCGTGCTCGCGATGATGCACCATCGGCTCGCGCATGCGCTGCACCAACTCGGTGTGCCGCTGCTCGCGCGTTTCATCAATGAAATCGCGCACTCGGCCACCGGCATCGACATTCACCCGGGCGCGCAGATCGGGCCGAGCTTCTTCATCGACCACGGCACCGGTGTCGTGATCGGCGAAACCGCGATCATCGGCGAGCGCGTGCGCGTGTACCAGGCCGTCACGCTCGGTGCGAAGAGCTTCCCGGCCGATGGCGACGGCGCGCTGGTCAAGGGCAACGCGCGGCACCCGATCGTCGAGGACGACGTGGTGATCTACGCGGGCGCGACAATTCTCGGCCGCGTGACGATCGGGCGCGGTTCGGTGATCGGCGGCAACGTGTGGCTCACGCACAGCGTGCCGCCCGGCACGAGCGTCGCGCAGGGCAAGGTCCGCGAGGGCGGCAGCGGCGAGAAGCCATAACGCGGCGCGCGAACGGTGCAACCGTCGTTCGCGCAGCGCGGGTGAAGGCGTGCGTCGATTCCCGCGCACCGGTGTGCGAGGGGCGCACACCGGTGCTGCGGGACATGCCGTTCGTCAGTGCTTGCCGGCCGGCGAGCGATGCTTGTACAGCACGTCCTGGTCGACGCGGATCAGGTTCTGCCCCGCATCGACGACGAAATCCACGCCGTTGTACGCGCTGCCCGTCAGCAACAGGATCGCACCCGCGACGTCGTCGGGGCCGGCGATGCGCGCGAGCGGCGTCGATGCGCGGCTCGCGTGTTCGAAGTCGGCCTGCGTCTGGTCGTCGCTCGGCAGCATCAGCCCGGGGAACACCGCGTTCACGCGCAGCACCGGCGACGACGACAGCGCGAGCATCTGCGTGAGATTGCCGAGCGCGGCCTTCGCGACCGTGTAGCTGAAATGGTCGCGGTGGAAGTTTTCCTTGATCTTCTGGTCGACCACGTTGACGACGACACCCTGCATGCCGGCCGCGCGGGCCCGTTCGTAGAATGCGCGCGTGAGCAGGATCGGCGCGCGGCAGTTGACGGCCCATGCCTGGTCGAATGCCGCGAGCTCGAAGCTCGGGAAATGGTCCTGCCAGAACACCGACGCGTTGTTGACCAGCACGTCGAGGCGGCCGAAGCGCGCATACACCTGGTCGATCAGCGCGGTGATCTGCCCGGCATCCGACAGGTCGGCTTGCAGCGCGACCGAATCGTGTCCGCGTTCGGCGATCGCGCGGGCCGCCGCCTGCGCGGCATCGACGGAGCGGTCGTAATGGACGGCGGTGCGATAACCGTGCGCGGCGAAATAATCGGCGAATGCGCGCCCGGCCCGGCGCGCGGCGCCGGTCACGAGCACGACCGGCGCGTTAGCCGCTTGCTTCGTGGACTGCATTACGTATTCGTCAGGTTGACTGAAGAAGGATTCGCGACAATCGACAGGAATTCGCGCCGCGTCGACGGATCGGTGCGGAACGTGCCGAGCATGCGCGACGTGACCATCTCGACGCCCGGCTTGTGCACGCCGCGTGTCGAGATGCACTGATGCGCGGCTTCGAGGATCACGCCGACGCCCTTCGGCTGCAGCACGTCGAACAGCGTGTCGGCGATCTGCACCGTCATCTTTTCCTGGATCTGCAGGCGCTTCGCGAACGCGTCGACGAGGCGCGCGAGCTTCGAGATGCCGACGACGCGATGGTTCGGCAGATACGCGACGTGCGCGCGGCCGATGATCGGCACCATGTGGTGCTCGCAATAGCTCTCGAAGCGGATGTCCTTCAGCACGATCATTTCGTCGTAGCCGTCGACTTCGCTGAACGTTCGCGCGAGGATGTCGCGCGGCTCGAGCGCATAGCCGGCGAAGAACTGTTCATATGCGCGCACGACGCGTGCCGGCGTGTCGAGCAGCCCTTCGCGGGCGGGATCGTCGCCGGCCCAACGCAGCAGCACGCGAACGGCATCCTCGGCTTCTTCCCGGCTCGGGCGGGATGCGGCCGGCTCGGGCCGCGCGGATTTTTTACCCATCTGGTCGCTCCATCGAATGCGGCCGCCTGCGGCGGCGCGGATATCCGGGCATTGTTTCATGCTTTCACGGGTCGTGCGTGCGGCCTGCTGCACACCGCGCGTCACTTCGGCCATTCGTCCTGCTCGTCGTTGAACAGCGACGCGACGACGCCGCGCAGCCACGCGGTGCGCGGATCGTTGTGGAACTTGCGATGCCAGTGCTGCTTCAGGTCGAAGCGCGGCAGCGGCAACGGCGGCTCGACCGGCACGATGAACGCATGCTCGGCCGCATACGCATAGCCGATCGCATGCGGCACGGTCGCAATCAGGTCGGTGCGGCTCAGGATGAACGGCAGGCTCATGAAGTGCGGCGTCTCGAGCACCGCACGGCGCTGCATGCGCTGCTTCGCAAGGTATTTCTCGAGCACCTCCTGGCTGCGCCCCTCGGCGCGCACCACCGCATGCCCGCACGCGAGGAACTGCTCGGCCGTGAACGGCCGTGCCTGTTCAAGCGGATGGCCGCGCCGCATCAGGCAGACGAACCGGTGCGTGAACAGACGCTGCTGGAAGAAGTTGTTGCCGTCGAGATCGGGGAAGTAGCCGACCGCGAGATCGATCGAGCCGGCTTCGAGGCCGCGGCCGACTTCGTCGTGTGAGAGCGAGACCGAGCGCAGGTTCGCATGCGGCGCGCACGTCGCGAATGCCTGCAGCAGCTTCGGCAGGAACACGATCTCGCCGACGTCCGACAGCGCGATCGAAAACGTATGCGTGCTCGCCGCCGGATCGAAGTCGTGCGGCGCGACGAGGCCGCGCTCGATCTGCGCGAGCGCATCGCGCGCGGCCGGCAGCAGCGCGAGCGCGCGCGGCGTCGGCTCCATTCCGCGCGACGTACGCACGAACAATGGATCGCCGAAATACTCGCGCAGGCGGCCGAGCGCGGTGCTCACGCGCGGCTGGCTCACGCCGAGCAGGTCGCCGGCGCGGCTGACGTTGCGCGTGTCGTCGAGCGCGACGAGGTAGGGAATCAGGTTCAGGTCGAGCGCTTCCATCGTGGGACCGGTATCCGGAAAACGTATACAACTTATCTCCAAAATCGCGTTGCCGCATAGTCGGGAAAGCGCTCAAATGGGTTCCATTATTCGAACCAATGTTCAGGAGACGAACAATGCGCACCCAGGTCGCCATCATCGGCGCCGGTCCGTCCGGCCTTTTGCTTTCCCATCTGCTGCGCCTGCAAGGCGTCGATTCCATCCTCGTCGAAGCGCGTTCGCGCGAATACTGCGAGAACCGCATCCGCGCCGGCGTGCTGGAGCAAGGCACCGTCGACACGCTGAACGAAGCCGGCCTCGGCGAGCGGATGCGCCGCGAAGGGCTCGAACATCACGGCATCGAGCTGCTGTTCTCCGGCCAGCGGCATCGCATCGACCTGAGCGCGCTCACCGGCGGGCGCGCGATCACCGTCTATAGCCAGCATGAAGTCGTGCGCGACCTGATCGCGGCCGGCGACGCGCACGGACACGCGATGCACTTCGAGGTCAGCGATGTCGCGTTGCACGATATCGAAAGCGAGCACCCGTTCGTCACGTTCAAGCACGCCGACGGCCGCGCGGATCGCATCGACTGCGACTACATCGCCGGCTGCGACGGCTTCCACGGCATCGCGCGGCAGACGATTCCCGCCGAGCGGCTGAACACGTTCGAGCGCGTCTACCCGTTCGCATGGCTCGGCATCCTCGCCGACGCGGCGCCGTCGCTGGACGAGCTCGTCTACGCGCATCACGACAACGGCTTCGCACTGTTCTCGATGCGCTCGCCGACGGTCACGCGCCTCTACCTCCAGTGCAAGCCAGACGAAAACCTCGCGGAGTGGTCCGACGCGCGGATCTGGGACGAACTGCACACGCGGTTTTCGAACGACACCGGCTGGATGCCGACCGAGGGCCGGATCACGCAGAAGAGCGTGACGCCGATGCGCAGCTTCGTGTCGGAGACGATGCAGCACGGCCGCCTGTTCCTCGCCGGCGACGCCGCGCACATCGTGCCGCCGACCGGCGCGAAGGGGATGAACCTTGCGGTGGCCGACGTCCGCGCGCTGTCCCGCGCGCTCGGCGCGCGCTATCGCAACGGAGACGCCACGCCGCTCGAGCGGTATTCGGCGACCTGTCTCGAACGTGTGTGGCGGGCCGAACATTTCTCGTACTTCATGACGAACATGCTGCACTCGTCGCCGGAGGACTCGGCGTTCGTCAATCGCCTGAAGTTTGCCGAGCTCAAGTACGTGACCCGCTCGCGGGCCGCCGCGCAGTCGCTCGCCGAAAACTACGTCGGCCTGCCGTTCGACGACCAGACGCCCCCCGAAGGATCCCGCCTTGACAACGCGCTGTGCGCGACTCTATGATCGGCCATCGTTCGCTAATCGAATCAAGGTTCGAATAGCGAACAAATGCCGAAGGTCGACGACGGCCTTCGACGCGGCACGCGACACGCGCGTGCCCCCTCGACAGGCCGCGCATCGTGCCGCGGGTTCGTATCAGGAAGAGACATGGTCAACAAGATTTTCGAATCGCTTCAATCGGCGGTCGCGGACGTCCACGACGGCGCGACCATCATGATCGGCGGTTTCGGCACGGCGGGCATGCCGTCCGAGCTGATCGACGCGCTGATCGAGCAGGGCGCGCGCGGCCTGACGATCGTGAACAACAACGCGGGCAACGGCGAGACGGGTCTTGCGGCGCTGCTCAAGGCGAAGCGGGTGCGCAAGATCATCTGCTCGTTCCCGCGCCAGAGCGACTCACAGGTGTTCGACGCGCTGTACCGCGCGGGCGAGATCGAACTGGAGCTCGTTCCGCAGGGCAACCTCGCGGAGCGGATCCGCGCGGCGGGCGCCGGCATCGGCGGCTTCTTCACGCCGACCGGCTTCGGCACGAAGCTCGCGGAAGGCAAGGAAACGCGGGTGATCGACGGCAAATCGTATGTGTTCGAGACGCCGATCCACGCCGATTTCGCGCTGGTGAAGGCGTACAAGGGCGATCGCTGGGGCAATCTCGTGTATCGCAAGACGGCGCGCAACTTCGGCCCCATCATGGCCAGCGCCGCGAAGGTCGCGATCGTGCAGGTGTCGGAAGTCGTGCCGCTCGGTGGGCTGAACCCGGAACACATCGTGACGCCGGGCATTTTCGTGCAGCGCGTCGTCGAGGTGCCGCAGGCCGCGCATGCGGCCGAGCTGGCCGCGGAACGGGCATCGCAAGCCGCCTGACAGCCTGAACTTTGTATGGGACCGGAGTAAGCGCTGAAGCGCCAACTCCGGTCGACAGGAGACCCGAAATGAAACGACTGACCCGCGATGAAATGGCCAAGCGCGTCGCCCAGGACATTCCCGAAGGCGCGTACGTGAACCTCGGCATCGGCGTGCCGACGCTGGTGGCGAACCACCTCGACCCGAGCAAGGAGATCTTCCTGCACAGCGAGAACGGCCTGCTCGGCATGGGCCCGGCACCGGCGCCCGGCGAGGAGGACGACGAGCTGATCAACGCCGGCAAGCAGCATGTGACGCTGCTCACCGGCGGCGCGTATTTCCACCACTCGGATTCGTTCGCGATGATGCGCGGCGGCCACCTCGACTACTGCGTGCTCGGTGCGTTCCAGGTGTCGGCGAACGGCGACCTCGCGAACTGGCATACGGGCGCGCCCGATGCGATCCCGGCCGTCGGCGGCGCGATGGACCTCGCGATCGGCGCGAAGCAGGTGTTCGTGATGATGGAACACCTGACGAAGCAGGGCGAGAGCAAGATCGTCGCGCAGTGCTCGTATCCGGTCACCGGCGTGCAGTGCGTGAGCCGCATCTACACCGATCTCGCGGTGCTCGACGTGACGGCGGACGGCCTCGCGGTGAGCGAGATCTTCACCGACCTGTCGTTCGACGAATTGCAGAAGCTGACCGGCGTGCCGCTGATCGACGCGACGCGCAAGGCCGCGGCCTGAACGGCAAGTGAGCCGGCGGGCGCGATGGAACGCACGCCGGCTCGCTTGGGTAGACAATAGGCGCACGCCGTTTCCCCAATCTGATGCCATGCTCGAAGACAGCGCCCGCCTGACCTCCCTCATCTGCGGCACCGAGCCGCTCAACCGGATCTGGTCGCCCCGCGCGACGATCCAGCGGATGCTCGACGTCGAAGCCGCGCTCGCACGTGCGCTCGCCGCGCGGCAGGTGATTCCCGCCGCCGCGGTCGCGCCGATCGAACGCGCGTGTGACGCCGCCCGGCTCGACGCCGATGCGCTCGCGCACGGCGCGGCGCTCGGCGGCAATCTCGCGATTCCGCTCGTCAAGCAGCTCACCGCCCAGGTGAAGGCCGACGACCCCGAGGCCGCGAAGTTCGTGCACTGGGGCGCGACGAGCCAGGACATCATCGATACCGCGACCGTGCTGCAGTTGCGCGACACGCTCGACGTGCTCGAGCCGCTGCTCGACGAAGCGTGCACGTCGCTCGCGGCGCTCGCGCGCACGCATCGCGCGACGCCGATGATCGGCCGCACGTGGCTGCAGCAGGCGCTGCCGATCACGCTCGGCCTGAAATTCGCGCAATGGCTCGATGCGCTGCTGCGCCATCGCGCGCGCTTCGCCGAATTGCGCGCGCGCGTGCTGGTGCTGCAGTTCGGCGGCGCCGCCGGCACGCTGGCGAGCCTGCGCGACCAGGCGGCCGGCGTGAGCGCCGCGCTCGCGGCCGACCTGAAGCTCGCCCTGCCGGCCGTGCCGTGGCATACGCAGCGCGACCGCATCGCGGAAGCCGCGTCGTGCTTCGGAATGCTGACCGGCACGCTCGGCAAGATCGCGCGCGACGTGTCGCTGCAGATGCAGACCGAAGTCGGCGAGCTCGGCGAACCGGCGGCTGCCGGCAAGGGCGGCTCGTCGACGATGCCGCACAAGCGCAACCCCGTCGGCTGCGCGGCCGTGCTGACCGCCGCGGTGCGCGCGCCGAACCTTGTCGCGACCGTGTTTGCCGGGATGGTCCAGGAGCACGAGCGCGCGCTCGGCGGCTGGCAGGCCGAATGGGATGCGCTGCCCGACCTCGCGCGCCTGACCGGCGGCGCGCTCGCGCAGATCGCGCAGATCGTCGCCGGCCTCGACGTGAACACCGAACGCCTTGCCGCGAACCTCGATGTGACGCACGGGCTGATCCTCGGCGAAGCCGTGATGCTCGCGCTGGGCGACCGGATCGGGCGCCTCGATGCGCATCATGTCGTCGAGCAGGCGTCGAAGGAAGCCGTGCGCACCGGCGCGACGTTGTTCGACGTGCTCGCCGCCGATGCGAACGTATCCGCCCACCTGTCGCGCGACGCGCTCGCGCGGCTGCTCGATCCCGCACATTATGTCGGCGAGGCGCAGGCCTACGTCGACGCGGTGCTCGCGCTGCACGCGGGCACGACACAACCAGGAGAACACTGATGCCTTTCGCCACTGTCAACGGCGTGAAACTGCATTACCGGATCGACCGTGCCGCACGCGACGACGCGCCGTGGCTCGTCTTCTCGAACTCGCTCGGCGCCGACCTGCAGATGTGGGCGCCGCAGATTCGTCCGCTCGCGCAGCATTTCAACATCCTGCGCTACGACACGCGCGGCCATGGCCATTCCGAAGCGCCGGCCGGTTCGTACACGATCGACCAGCTCGCGGGCGACGTGATCGGCCTGCTCGACCACGTCGGCATCGACCGCGCGCACTTCTGCGGGATTTCGATGGGTGGACTGACCGGTGCCGCGCTCGCCGCGCGCTACCCGTCGCGCATCGTGCGTGCCGTGCTGTCGAACACCGCCGCTAAGATCGGCTCGCCGGAAGTGTGGGCGCCGCGGGCGCAGAAGGCTCGTGCGGAAGGGATGGCCGCGCTGGCCGACGCCGTGCTGCCGCGCTGGTTCACGGACACGTTCGTCGATCGCGAGCCGCGTTTGTTCGACGCGATCCGCGACACCTTCGTGCATACCGACAAGGACGGCTACGCGGCGAACTGCGACGCGCTGAACGCGGCCGACCTGCGCGAGGAAGTGAAGGGCATCGCGCTGCCGGTGCTCGTCGTGACCGGCGCGAAGGACATGTCGACGCCGGCCGACCAGGGCCGTGCGCTGGCCGCCGCGATTCCCGGCGCGCGTCACGTCGAATTCGACGCCGCGCACATTTCGAACATCGAGTGCACCGACGGCTTCAACCGCGCGCTGCTCGACTTCCTGACCGCATGAGGCACCGACGATGGACGACCAGCAACGTTACGAAGCGGGGATGAAGGTGCGCCGCGCGGTGCTCGGCGACGCGCACGTCGACCGTTCGATCCAGAATCGCACCGAAGTGACCGACGAATTCCAGAACCTGATCACGCGCTACGCGTGGGGCGAGATCTGGACGCGCGACGGGCTGCCGCGCCATACGCGCAGCCTGCTGACCATCGCGATGATGGTCGCGCTGAACCGCGGCGAGGAACTCGCGCTGCATCTGCGCGCCGCGCGCAACAACGGCGTGACGCGCGACGAGATCAAGGAAGTGCTGCTGCAGACCGCGATCTACTGCGGCGTGCCGGCTGCGAACTCCGCGTTCCATCTCGCGGACAAGATCTTCAAGGAACAGGATGGGGCCGCCTAGGTGCTGCTGAACAGCACGGCCGGCTTGCGCCGGACGTGACCCGATCGCGACGTCTGCCACTGCCGGCGGATGTCGACGACGCATGACGCGCCGGCGGCGAATCGGCGCGCAAACAAGGAAAGGCGCGGCCATCAGGCCGCGTTGTTTAAATAGGAGACTCGCGATGAATCGCGCACCCGTGGTCGATGTCCAGACCTTCATCAACGAGCAGCCGTTCGGCGGCTTCCAGTGGCTCGTATTCCTGATGTGTTTCGTGATCGTGCTGCTCGACGGCTTCGATACCGCCGCGATCGGCTTCATCGCGCCGTCGCTGCTCGGCGAATGGAACCTCACCAAACCCGATCTCGCACCCGTGCTGAGTGCCGCGCTGTTCGGCCTTGCATGCGGTGCGCTCGTGTCGGGCCCGCTGTCCGATCGCCTGGGGCGCCGCTCGCTGCTGCTCGGTTCGGTGTTCCTGTTCGGCGTCGCATGTTTCGTTTCCGCATTCTCGACGACCATCGGGCATCTGACGGTGCTGCGCTTCGTCACCGGTGTCGGCCTCGGCGCGGCGATGCCGAACGCGGTCACGATGATGGGCGAGTTCTGCCCGGACAAGCGCCGCGCGACCGTGATTAATCTGATGTTCTGCGGTTTCCCGCTCGGCGCTGCGTTCGGCGGCTTTCTCGCCGCGTGGATGATCCCGCATTTCGGCTGGCGCAGCGTGCTGATGCTCGGCGGTGTGACGCCGTTGCTGCTCGGCGTGCTGCTGCTGATGAAGATGCCCGAATCGGTGCGTTTCATGGTCGCGCAAGGCCAGAGCATCGACCGGATCCGCGCGACGCTTTCGCGGATCTCTCGCGATGCGCTGAACGCCGGCTCGTTCGCGATGACCGAATCGGCGCCGCACACGGGCAGCAAGGGGATCGGCGTCGTGGTGTCGCGCTCGTACATCGTCGGCTCGGTGATGCTGTGGCTCGCGTACTTCATGGGCCTCGTGATCTTCTACGCGTCGATCAACTGGATGCCGATCCTGCTGAAGGACGCGGGCCTCACGCCGAAGAGCGCGACGCTGATTTCCGCGCTGTTCCCGCTCGGCGGCGTCGGCGCGGTGCTGTGCGGCGTGCTGATGGACCGCTTCAACGCGAACCGCGTGATCGCCGTGTGCTATGCGCTGACCGCGTTCAGCGTGTATGCGATCGGCCAGGCGGCCGGGAACGTCGGGTTGCTCGTGCTGGTCGTGTTCATCGCCGGCGTGCTGATGAACACCGCGCAATCGTCGATGCCGGCGCTTGCCGCCGCGTTCTATCCGACCGAAGGGCGTGGCACGGGCGTGGCGTGGATGCTCGGTGTCGGCCGCTTCGGCGGGATCGCCGGGTCGTTCCTCGTTGCCGAACTGACGCGCCGCCACTTCTCGTTCGCGGGCGTGTTCGCGACGATCGCCGTCGCGGGCTTGCTTGCGTGTCTTGCGTTGCTGATCAAGCAGATGGCGCGGCCGCACGGTGCCGCGCAGCCGGGCGGCAAGATCCAGTCGCTCGGGCATTGAGCGGGACCGGGGCCATGCCCCGGCCTTTTGCTTGTTGCGAACGGTCGTGAGGCCGGCGATACGCAACGGCAGACCGGGCCGCGTCAGCGGCCCATTGATTTTACGGCCGCCGCGCCGCTACTCCTCCGCGTCGTGTTCCTTCACGAAGTTGCGCAGATACGCGCGCAGCGCGGCTTCCTGGCTGCGATGATCGGCGAGGTTCGCGGCGCCCATCGCTTCCTCGTCGCCGAACAGCGTGGGCGGCGCGCAGTATGTACCCACTTCGACGTTTTCGCGCAGCACGCGGATGTCGTGCGTGAGCGGGCGGTACTCGGCTATCCAGTGCATGCCCTCGATGTGCTCGCCAGCTTTCAGCATTGGCTTCATCGGCAATCTCCATGCAGAGCAGCGGTGCAGCCGGCAAAGCGGCTGAACACGCCCGTACCACAAGCGTACGCCTGCATGGCGCGAAGCTCAACGGGTGCACTTGTGAGCGCTTACTGCGGGAGCAGATGCACGACGAGCGGGTATAGCGACAGGATCAGCAGCACGGCCATCGTCACGTTGAAGATGCGCAGCGCGCGGCGGTTCGACAGGAAGCGGCGCAGACCTTGGCCGCACGCGGCCCACAGGCTGATGCACGGAAAGCCGATCAGGATGAACACGACGGCCATCCACGCGGCGTTCATTCCGTAGTCGGCGGACAGGCGGATCGTCGTCGCGGCGGTCAGCACCATCATCCATGCCTTCGGATTGACCCACTGGAACGCGGCGGCTTCGAGGAACGTCATCGGCCGCGGCTTGGCGCCTTGCGCCTTCACTTCGCCGGACGTGCCGATGCGCCATGCGAGGTACAGCAGATACGCGACGCTCGCGACTTCGAGGATCGTATACAGGACCGGCACGCGCCGGAACGCCTCGCCGAGGCCGAAGCCGACACACAGCATCAGGACCGCGACGCCGATGCTGATGCCGAACAGGTGCGGCATCGTGCGGCGGAACCCGAAATTGACGCCGGAAGCGAGCAGCATCGTGTTGTTCGGGCCAGGGGTGATCGACGTGACGAGCGCGAACAGCATGCCGGCGGGCAATGCGCTGAGGGTGAGGAAGTCCATCGCGGATTCTCCATTCGTGTTCGAGACTGGGATGGAGCCAGTGTAGCGACGGTTTTCTGTACAGTACCGGTACAGTTTGATGGATGGGTGCCGGTACGGGGGGGCGGAAGTTGCGGAGCGGGAGGTAATTTCGAACCAGACCACGTCTCAACTATGGTGCGACCGGGCGGTAAGCGGTTCGCTCCACCGTCCTCAATCAGGTGAAATCATGCCGTCTCCGCAGGGGATACGGCCACCAGTTCTTCGACTCGTGCAGCACCAGCACGCGTTCAACCACAGCCTGCTGCCCCGGCGGTTTCGCGTGCGGTCACCACGACCGCAAAAACGCATCCCAGCGATGCGATTCCGTCTGAGCGCGAACCGCGTCGCACGCCGTATGATCGCCCCGGTCTTTTCTCGAGGCCACCCAATGCGCGTCGTCATCTCCATTCGTTCGCGCGCTTCGCCACAACAACCCAGCGAATATGTCCAACTTCTCACTCATACTCGTCGTATCAATGTTGAGCGCCTTTGGCCTGATCGCGTCCGACGTCTATCTGCCCGCCATGCCGTCGATGGCCCATGAGTTCTCAATCGGCGCATGGCAGATGCCGCAGACGGTATCGGCCTACCTGATCGCGCTCGCCTGCGCCCAACTGTTCTATGGCCCCCTCTCCGATCGATGGGGCCGCAAACCCGTGCTGACGGTCGGAATCCTTCTGTACATTTTTGGCTCGATCGGCTGCGCAAGTGCCGGCGGCTTCGCAAGCTTTCTCGGCTGGCGCATGCTTGAGGCGCTCGGTGCAGCTTCCGGTCTCGTCATCGGCCGCGCAATCATCGCCGACACCTGCGATAAGAAGGAATCCGCAAAGGTCTACAGCATCGTATATCCGCTCGTCTCGCTGTCTCCAGCGATCGCCCCCGCGATCGGCGGATATCTGGCCGCCTGGTTCGGGCGGCGAAGCGATTTCATTTTCGTCGCCGGGTTTGGCGCAGTCGCGCTCGCGCTGGTACAGCTTCTTCTGAAAGAAACGCGGCCGCCCGTCGCGCCGGGGCAGCATCGCACAGTTGCGCTGGCCGGTTTTTCCGACGTGCTCGGAGATCGCGTGTTCATCCGATATACGCTCGTCGTGTGCGCAATCTATTGCGCGTGGTTCGTGTACCTGACGCAATCGCCCTTCATCTTTTCGGGCCTCGCCCTTCGGAACAGCAAAGCGGCTGGCTTTATCTGCCGCTTACTGCCGGCATCATTTCCGCCAACATGATCTCGCGCCGCATGCTCGACCGGATGTCCTACGACTCGATCGTCGTGGCCGGTGTGGGCTGTTTCGTCGCCGGCGGCATTGCATTCGCCTTGTGCGAATCGTGGCATTTCAAAAGCCTCATCGCAGTCGTAATGCCAATGTTTCTCGTCAGCCTGTCAAACGGATCGTCGTTGTCGCTCGCCGTCTCGGGCGCCATCGCGAGCGAACATGGGCGCGCCGCCACGGCGTCTGGGCTGGTCGGATTCCTCCAGATCGGAAGTGCGTCGCTGGCGGCCACCGTGTCCAGCGGATTGCTCGGTACCGGAAGCCACGTGCTGGCGACGGCAATTCCGTTCTTCGCAATCGTCGCCGCAGTCGCGATCGTCCCCCGGTGGTATGCCGCGCGGCGCACGCTCTCGATGCGCAACACGCTGCCACGTTAAACCCCCCCGGGCTTTCCGCCGACGAGATCCGGGCCGCTATCGATAGCGGTCGAACGAAGCCGCTATCTCGTCGGTGACCGCCCGAACGCGCGCCGTCCGGTTCAGGTCAGTATGCGAAACAAGCCAGACCTGATACGGCGCGGTTCGAGTCCTGTCAGGCCAGATTCGCACGAGCGAATCGTCCTCCTGCGCCATATATGCCGGGAGCTCGCCGATTCCGATACCGGACCGGATCGCCGTCGCCAGCATCAGGCTCGAACTCACTTGCGCTACCACGCGCCCTCGTTCCATCGACTCGCCGCACAGTGAGTGCCCCTGGTTCGACGTGATGGAAGGTTGGTAGACAACGAGATCATGACCTTCGAAAGCGGATCCAATCGCGGGGGCGCCACGCGCATCCAGGTACTCGCGACTCGCGAACAAGCCGACTTCCCATTCGGCCAGCTTCCGGCGTACGAGATCGGGATTTTCCGGCATCACGGTTCGAATCGCGAGATCCGCGGCACGTCGCGTCAGGTTGAGCACCTGCACGGAAGTTGTCAGGACCACGTGTATGCCGGGGTATTTCCGGCGTAACGCGCGGATCGCGGGAACGACAAAATCCATCGCCAGGGAATCGGTTGTCGTCACCCGAACCTCGCCTTCGAGGCGATCGTCCGAGCCATGTGCGCGACGCTCGAACTCGCACGCCGCTCGCTCCATCGCTTCTGCAGCCAGCAACGAATGCTCGCCGATCTGCGTTACGACATAGCCGGACGGCGTCTTGAGAAACAGCTTCGCACCCAGCGCCTTCTCCAGTGCCGTCAGTCGCCGCCCCACGGTTGCCTGATCGACATCGAGAACGACTGCAGCCTCGCGCAGCGTCCCGACACGATGAACTGCCAAAAAGACGCGTGCATCGTCCCAATTCATGAATAACGTTCTCTCTCAGTAAAGCACTTTTGCATTCTCTGAATGCGATTATACAAGTTGAGTGTCTCCACCCAGCAGATATAATCAGGTTTCCATATCAAATGGCATGTCGAGATGTTCAGGAAATCGATGATTCTCTCGTCATATGGACGGTTTTAAAGTGCGGTGCCGGCGTATTTGACTCGCTTGGACTGTATTCAAATTGATCGTCTTCGGCACCGTTTCACACCGGTAACGACCGTGTCAGTTCATGATGCGTTCTCGGTACCGAAGTTCAACGATCTCGTTGATACGAGGTTGAATGTTGGAAATGGCTCGTTCCATCTCCGGCATGATCGAACCGCGACCTTTTCGGAGCCATGCTTGTCCCGCCGGGCTCATGTAGAAATCGTTGATGCCGCGTAGCTCGCTGATGGTGAAGTTCCTTGCGCAACTCTCCAGAAGCTGTCTGAGTATGGGATATTTAGCATTATTGAGCGTTTCGTCGAGCACTTCGCTGTAGACATTGGCATCCGTCGAACTTCTCATTCCTGGTCTGCGCTGGATGGCATCATACGAGTTTCTGACAATTTCTCGGATACGTTGGTCCATATCATCTTCTACACCTGCCAATTTGATTGATTGGCGGCACAAGGCACGCCTGTCGCCGGATCGATTCCAGTCGTCGAACCCGCGAAACTGGGCGTAGGCCGGAGAGCCAAAAAAGAAAGACGCGATGAACGCTGTCATCATAAGGACGACGATATTTTTCATTTGAGATGGGAAAATCGAGGGAAAACGTTGATCGAACGCGACGCAGTGAAGTGAGGTTCCCTTGCGCGGAAGCAGTTTTGCAAGGCCGGGCCTGATATGCGCCAGTCTTGCAACCGGTGCCCGGCGGTTTCGCGCGGTTCGAAGGAAGTTGCCGTGGGACGCCTTTCTCGAGGGCTCGTCAATCGATTACGTCGGCGCAGGTATCCGTCGGCGCCGCTGCGAAGTGTCCAACCACCGGAATGACCTTGAGGCCCGCAGACGCGACACGACACGGTGCGGCGACCGCCCCGCATCCGGAAAGGACCGCGATCAGCGGAATAAGGGTAAGCAGTTTCTTCATGTCGTCACCTGTCGACGAAAGTTGCGTTGCTTTACGGTTTCGCGCGGCTCGCCCGACGTAGAGCCGCATCCGAACCATGCCGGATGGAATTCATGACTTCAGCGCACACACGGCCATCGCGATATCGGCGGCGGCCTGGGTGACGATCTGCTGGTAGGCGAGTACCAGGCTTCCCAGTTCGCCGGGAGCTGGCCACTCCGCCTGCGTACGGCCGGCCGTCAACTGACCGTCGGATACGCGTTGCACGGTCCAGTTGATGACCGCGCCGGCGCGTATACCGAGTTCGGCATCCATGCTGACCACCGCGGCCGTCACGCGGTATTGCGGTTTCACTCCGGAGGGGTTTCGCTGGTAGATATCGACGGCGCCGAGACTCGACTGCAGCCGTTGCGACAACGCATCGCGCAACTCGTCGGGCAGCGGCGCCAGCCAGCGATCCTGTTCCAGCAGCTTGAAGGTGCCGTTGCGCTGATTCAGAATCAGATTGGTCCGATTGAGGCGTTCGGGAACGGCTACGGGGGCTACCTCGATCCATCGCGAGCCGATGCCGGTGGCCGGCGCGGCGCACTGCTCGACTGCCGCACGGCCCGCCGATACCTGCTCCAACGTGTAATAGCGCGGCTCAGGGGACGCGCAGCCGGTCAATATGGACGCGCCGAGCGTCCAGCCGAGGGCTGTCGACGCGAGGTTCGAGTGTCCGATCATGGTTGCTCCGAGTTCGTTTTGCCGCGCACGATTGCTTCCGGGTGGCGTTCCAGATAGTCGGTCAACGCGCGCAGCGAGGTGGCCGTGCGCGTCAGCTCCTGCATCATGCGGCGCGCGTCCTGCTGCGTCGGGGAATCCGTCGCGAGCGTGGCGTCGGCCGACTGGAGCGTCTTCCGCGCGTCCCGCAGCGCGGCGTCGACCTGGGGCATGACGTCGCCGTTGAGTTGCGTCACCAGCTTGTCCGCGTTGTTCATCACTTTGTTCAACGACGACATTGAATTGCGCAAATCCCCCGCGATCTGATCGAACGGCACCTTGTCGACCTTGCTGACGATGTTGCCAAGCTTCGCCTGAAGCTCGTCGATGGTGCTGGGCGTGGTGGCCAGTTCGGGCAGCGGGCTGTCTATGTCGACTTTTACGGGCGGCGCATGCGGAAAGAAGTCGAACGCCACGTACAGTTGGCCCGTGAGCAGGCTCGCGGTACGCAATTGAGCGCGCAGACCGCGTTTGGCCATGGTCTCGGCGATGCTCCGCGCGTTCTGCTTGTTGGCGAGATCGGCCCGGCTGAAACCCATGCGCGACGGGTAGAGTTCAATGACCACCGGCATGCGGAAGGTTTTGGCGTCGCGCTGGTATTCGATACCGATCGAGCGCACCTGGCCAACCACGATGCCGCGAAAATCGACCGGCGCGCCCGGGGTCAATCCGCGCAGCGACTGGTCGAAATTGAGCACCACCAGCGCGGGACTCGATTCGTCGGCGGGTTTCAGCGCCTCGGCCTGATCGCTGGCGAGCGCGAACTGGGTGTCTTCGGCGGCGGCTTCTCGACTCGCGGGATTGTCCGGCGTCTGGAAGGCGATGCCGCCTGACAGGATGGTGGCGAGCGACTGCGTGTTCACCTTGAGGCCGCCGCCGTCGAGCTTGACGTCGACGCCGCTGGCGTGCCAGAACAGCGTGTCGGCGGTGACCAGCTTGTCGTACGGTTTGTTGATGAACACCCGGAGAGACAGATCGCGTCCGTCGGGGGACAACTGGTAGGCCACCACCTGGCCGACGCGGACGCGCCGATAGTAGACCGGCGAGCCGATGTCGAGCGAGCCGAGGTCGGCGGCGTGCAACACGAACTGCTTGCCGGAGGTGTCGGAGGTCACCGCCGGCGGCACTTCCAGTCCGGTGAAGGAGCGGGTGCGCGCCTGCGACTTGCCCGCGTCGACGCCGATGTATGCGCCGGAAAGCAGGGTATCCAGGCCTGAAACGCCAGAGATGGCAAACCGGGGGCGCACGACCCAGAAGCGGGTGCCCATGGTCGCGAAATTCCCGGCATCGCCTGTCAGGGCGATGGTGGCGACGACATGAGAGTGATCCGGCGCAAGGTGCACGGCCGTGACCAGGCCAATGTCGACGGATTTGTAGCGCACCGGGGTTTTGCCTGGAACGAGGCCTTCGGCGGAACGGAAGGTCACGGTTACCTCGGGGCCGCGCTCGACGAGGACATGGATCAGCAATGACAGCCCGATCACGGCGGCGACGATTGGAACCAGCCAGACAAGCGAGGGCAGCCAGCGTATTCGCCGGCGAATGTCGGGTAGCGTCGGGGAATGCGGCAAAGCGGGTTCAGTCATTATTTGTGTCCAGCGAATCCCACAGCAGGCGGGGATCGAAGCTGTGAGAGGCCAGCATGGTTAGTACGACTACACATGAAAAAGCCATGAGGCCCGCTCCGGGCGTAACGGTGGCTAGTGCGCCGGCGCGGATCAGCGAACTGAGCAAGGCGACGACAAAGACGTCGAGCATCGACCATCGACCGATTGTTTCGATGAGGCGGTACAGCCGGGTTTGTTGCCGGATGCGCCAAGTGGTGCGGAAACGCACCGAGAGCAGCAGCAATGTCAAGGCCATCATCTTGAGCAGCGGCACCACCATGCTGGGAATCAGCACCAGGATGGCGAGCCCTTTCGAGCCGGAGACCCAGAAATAAACGACGCCGGAGAAAATGGTGGCGTTCGATGTGCCGTCGATGGATTGGGTGACCATGATGGGCAGCAGGTTGGCTGGGACATGGAGAATCATGGCGGCGATCAGGAAAGCCCACGCGCGCGCCTGGCTGTCCTGTTTGCGGCTGTGCAGCGCAGCGCCGCAACGCGGACAACTTAGGCCTTCGAACGACTGTGGACTGAGCACGCCACAGGCGTGGCAACACACCAGACGCATCGATGTGGTGGTGGGCACGACGGGCAACGGTGCATTCTCGTCGTCGAGCGATTGGCGCGTCACGTTGTCCGACAGCTGCGAGGGGCCGCCCCCGTCGGATGAGGCGGGCATGAGCATGCTCATTGCTGTGGCGCCTCGTCCACATACAGCCACAGACTGCGCGGATCGAATGCAAGAATGGTCGTCAGTACGCACACGAGCGCGCCGAATGACCAAAGCGCAAGGCCTGGCAGTAGATGGGCCGTACTGGAGATCTTGGCCAGCGTCACCAGCACGCCGAGCATAAAGACTTCGATCATGCCCCACAGTCGTGCCTGTCTGATACCGCGCACCACGTGCGCGAAACCCGGCGGCACACAGCGTAGAGACATCGGAAGCAACAGGTAGAGCATCATCAGCATCTCGGCCAGGGGAAACAGGACCGTTGTTGCGAACATCACAACGGACATCATCGGCATGTCATCCAAGAAGAGCGCCTCTACCGTGCCCCAAAGCGTCGCCTGCATGCGCATGCCTCTGATATCCAGTTCGACGATCGGAAAGGCAACGGAGACCACGAACAAGATCAGCGCGGTCAGCACGAGGGGCAATAGCCGGAGATAGGCGAGCGTGCTCTCTCGGTACAGCAAACCGCCGCAACGCAGGCAGCGAGCACAAGCACCTTCCACAAGCTGCACACGCAGATAGACAGCCGAGCAGTATTCGCAGGCAATCAGGCTCGAAAGACAAGCGGACGCGTGGCCGGCAGCGTGGTATTTCGGGTCGTGCTTCGTCATGGTGTCAATCTCGAAGACAATTCAATACGGCTCCAGGACACCCCGCATTCGCAAGTTGCCGCTGACGATGTCGCGCATGCCGTTCGAATCCGGAAAATTGGCCCGAAGCGACAGCCAAGGGCCTCAAGCATGCCGGGTGACGCTCAACACAAGCGTGATGTATGCAAGTGCGGCAAACACGCCGGCCAGCGTTCCGAGCACGTCCCTGGACACAGCACCGCGCCAGCAGTGGACCGGAATTCCCACCAGCAGGTACGCAAGCGCAAAGACAAGGGTGACGATCAAAGGGGGCGGGCCGAGCGTGGCAACCATGTGTAAAAATTGGTCCATACGTACTCCCCAATGCGTTCTCGAGCATCGTCGTTACATGCGCGTATCCTCCGTTGCCCATGATTTATCGATATGGACAACTGAAAATAGACGACCCGATGGAAAAATCATCCGAGCATCGGATCGTCAGCGCAGCCGCTCCACCAGGGCGTCCGCTCCCTTGTCGAGACCGGTCTTCGCGGCACTCAACGAACCGAAGGCCGCGGGCAAGTTCATCGCATTCGGATATTGCTTCGAAACGTATGCTTCCAGCAGGCGGCCGGTGCTGCCGTCATGGATTTCCACCGCATAAGAGACCGAGCCGCTGAATGCGCCCTGGCCTCCACGCACCGCCTGCACGCCGTTATAGAGGTTGCCAGCGATGTCGAAGTGCATGAACTGTCCGACGACCGGCTTGGTCTTTTCGGCGCCGGTGAGCGTCAGGTTGATACGCAGGGTGTTGGGGCCTGCCTGTCGCGTAACGTTGAATCGCTTCGACAGTTTTTCCGAGAACGTCTTGCTCATGTAGTCGGCGAGCGCCGCCTTGTCTGCGTCCTTCATGTCGCCAAACTGGTTGTCGCTGCCCCGATAAACGGTGACCGGGTCCAGTACGACCTTGGAGTATTGGGACCAGGCCACCGGTGTGTCATACCGGTAGGGCACCTTGGCCGCGTCGTCATTCCGGTTCTCTTTCAATTGCGACGAGGACGCAAGGCCCGAGTACGGAAGGGGCTGCACACTCGTGCATGCCGCCATCGCGAGCATGGCGGCGCCGGCCAGGAGAAGCGAGGCGCTGTTGCGAACTGACATTTCGTATTCCTTAAAAGATGGGTTTATTTGGGGGCGGAGCGACTTACTCGCAGTGCCATGAGCCGACGGACCGGATGGTAGCGCAGCAGGAAATAAATGTAAACCGTCTATCCGGTCTGTAAAAATTCGGGAGGGGGCAGTACAATGTCGGCTCCGTTTGTCGATGCCATGGTTCCCGGTCATGTAGGTTGCTGCACCGCTCGGCAGGCGGTGCGCGATCGGCGCCCCGGCCATGGCGCCGGCCCGGCGTCACAACGTCATCAGCATCGAAAATGGATAACCGGACTCGTTCAGAGATTTCCCGCCGGAAGGCGATTGAGGCAGCGCTTGTCATCCTCGAGAGGGATGGCATTGGCGGACTTACGTTCGATTCGTTGTCGCGTGAAAGCGGTATCAGCAAGGGCGGGTTGCTGCATCAATTCCGCAACAGGCATGGCGTGCTCCAGGCCCTGCTGGAACATCAGGAGCGGCAGTTCGAGCAGATAGCGGCCGACTACTTGGCGAAAGAGGGCCAATCGAAGAAGGAACCCAATCTGGCCGCCGAGATTGCCATCTATCGGGAAGCCATCGATCAGCCGAATTCCGTGGCGAGGGCCGCTCTTGCGGCGCTTGTCGATAGTCCGAGCCTGCTTGAAAACCGGACGTCGACTGCCTCGGCAAGAATGCAGGCACTGAGCGACGAGGCGGCCGACCTCGATTTATCTCTGTTGCGATATTTTGCTGCCAGCGGTATCGCGTTCCACTCTCTGCTGGGGCTTACACCGTTGGATGAAAAGATGCGGAACAGACTCTTCGATCGTCTTCAAGACGAGCAAAGCTGGCGAGGTGTTCAGTCAGAGCCGGCATCGAAGCGGAGCTATCGAAAGTGAGCGGTTTGCGGAGCGGCCGTAGTGACTTTCCCCCGTTCTCCAGGACGGGTTTACCAGCCGGTAATACGCTGCTCGATTGAACCGGGCTAACGAAGTTCAGCGTTGAGAGCCGACGATTCGGATGGTTGAGGCGCTCGATTGCGGCGTTGTCTCGACTTTCGGCAGTGCCTCCGCGCGCAGCGGTTGCTGACGTCCATTCCTTCGTGTCGTCACGCGCCAGCCCGACTCAGCGGCGCAACACGTTATCGCCGATGTCCAGGTCGAGCGCTACCTGTGTGACAGTTGCACCACGCTGATTACACAGCCGCCCGGCTTCGCGCTTGAATTCATTGGTGAAGTGCTTTCTTGCTCCGCTTATTTTGTCCTCTTCGGATAACAGCGAGCTTGGCCATCGCCGAGTTCCGGAATATCGTCGCCACCGCGAGCCGCAACGGAATCGCAGGCGGCCAGTACGGCATGCGATCAAGCCATTGAGCGACGTGTTGCAGGCGGGACCGGATGGACGACGCATCGAGGTCCGTTCGAGTCAGGTGGCGCATGAGCGTCCTCCATGGTGCCGATGGTCGTTCGATGCCGATATGGCTGCGACAAAGCGTCCGCTTGCGAGCAGCATCGCGACAAGCGCATAGCCGTCGTCATGTGCCGCGTGAAACAGTGCGCTGCGGACCGGTTCACCGGCAAAGAGTGCATTCACGATTCGGTACTCGCCGTTGCGGAGGCGGCATCATGTCGATGTCTTCTGAGAACTTCCCGTCGCCACGGGCACTTTTTCTGAGACGAGCGTCAGGCTGTCGTCAACAGGGCGGTCCAACTCCTTGATTTCTCCAGCGGACCCAAGACACTTATTCCAAGAGCCCACAATCGCCGGCTCGCGCCTGGAGTGCTGGCGTGAATCGGCTCGCGTTGACGTTCGATGGCCGATCCGCCAGCCGACAGGCGATCACGGGTTACCCACGTGCTCAGTTTCCATCACACGGAGCACCGGACGGCCGCCGATATCCTTCAGCGGAAAGTACGAGCGGTGCGTAGCCGGATCGACGGCGACGACATGCGCGTTCGGCCCCAGCTGTCCCTCGCCGAGTTCGATGACATTGGAACCTTTGACGGCGAACATCGAAACGTTGCCGGCTTCACCCGCGACGTAGAGCACGTTCGACGCCGAATCGAACGCCAGCACGTCCGGTCCCCCACCGATGTCGAACGTTCGAACCACATGCCGCGCGCGCATATCGAAGACGAGAAGCGCGTCATTGTCCTCGCAAGCGATGAAGGCGAGGCGGCTGCGCGGCTCGATCAGCAAACCGTGATTGCCTTTCGCACCCGGCAAGTCGAAACGGCCGACTACACGGTCAGTCGCCGGATCGATGTCGATGAGCTGACGACGCGTCTGGACATTCACGAAGATGTGCCGGGAGACGGGATCGTATTGCGTGTTGCCGGCCTCGCCGTCGAGCGGAATCGTCGCGACGCGCCGGCTGCTCCGGACGTCGATGACCGTTTCCGTTTTTCCGTATTCGTCGGATACGTAGAGCTTGTGCACGTCGGGTGCATAGGCCATCCCGTCGGGATAATGCCCGCCCGGCATGCGCGCGGCGATCTTCAGCGTCGCGGCGTCGATCGCGACGATTTCGTCGGACCCGGTCGCGGATGCGTAGACGCGCGACAGCTCCGGCACGGCAAGCACGCCATGTACCGACGATACGCCGGTGATCAGCCCGGTCACGCGCGATGCATGCGTATCGAAAGCAATCACCTCGCCGTCGCCGAGGTGCGCGATAAAGAGCCGGTTGCGGGCCGAATCAAGGCTCGCGTAGTCGAGCCGGGTCGCGCGGCCCGGCAACGCGATGTCCGCGACGTGCTTCAGAGGCAAGGTGCCGATTGATGTTTCGTCGCCCGCAGCGCAAGCGCGGTGAGCCAGGATGCCCGATGTCGCGAACAGGGCGAAGAGTGCGACGAACAGGGGAACCCCATAGCGCCGGTGTGTCGGGTATTTCATGATTTCCTCCCGCGGCGGCCGCCGCCGCTACCGAGAGCCGGCGGCGGCACCACGTTGCCCTGCATCAGCGCGGGACGGCCGCCTGTGCGTCGAGCGCCGCCTTGACAGCCCTCGCCAGATCAATCGCCTTGCCCTTGCCCCAGTAATGCAGGAACAGGATGCGTGGCGTTTCTCCGCTCATGTGCTGGTGGATGGCGACGATATTGATGCCGGCGGCGCGCATGCGCTTGAGTACGGTCTGCAGCTCGTTCTCGTGCATCGCGAAGTCGCCGTCGACCACCGCGTCGTCGTCGGAGCCGGCAAAGGCCGCCCACGTGTTGACGCCCATCTCGTTGCCCACCTTGATGCCATGCATGCTCGTCGTCATGCCGACGACCATCTTGTACATGCCGTTGCGGGTCTGGCCTTTCCCGCCGAGGATCGCATCCAGCGGTTCGGCCGTAATGGTGCTGGGTTCGGCGATGTGTCCGGGGAACGTGCTTTCCGGTGCCGGATGAGCGGAACGGATCTCGGCCACCGTGTCGTAAACCTTCTTCACGCCTTCGGCGAGTCTGATCGTATCGCCGTCGCCGCCGATGTGCATGAAGTACACCCTCGGCCGATCGAAGAAGAAGTGGTTGTGCAGGGCAGTGACTTGCAGGCCGGCATCGAAGGCGGCGCTCATCGCGGGATTCACCTCGTCCTCGAGCAGTACGGTGTCACCCATCATCATCGACTGACCGTGGTGCCCAGGCGTGAATGCTGCCCATGAAGTCAATCCCATGAACGGCGGCATGGCCCGGTCGTCGATCTGGATCTTCACGTCGTCGCGCGGTTTCGATACCTTGAAGACTTTCTCCTTTTCCGAATAGGAACCTTTCAGGCCGGTGATTCGCTCAATGCCGGCGCTATCGAACGCAGGGTGCTGTTGCGCCGCCGCCGGGTTCGCAGCGGCACACAAGATCGCGCCGGCAGCGATCGCGGGGAAAAATCTGTCGAGAATCAGCATCGGTGAGCCTTCCATGGACATGGGGTGACAAGAAGCGCGCATGTTTCACGTCGATGCGTCGCTTTGTGTGGCTCCTCGCTTCCTTGTTGTTCGGCCGCTGCCGCATTTACCGGGCCCGGCCGTCATCCGGTCTGACGTGTCGAAAAGCAAGCAACATGGAAAGGTCGTACGCGATCTTCAGTGCGCCGCATGCGACCAGCGGCGCGCCGAGCCAGCCGAGACCGAAGAGGCCGCCGGCCAATGTCGGCGCGAGCGCAGCCGCGAGGCTGCGCGGGACGGATGTGAAGCTGGCCGCTGCCGGCCGCTCCGCCGGCGTGACGACCGCCATCACGTACGCGGTTCGTGTCGGCACATCCATTTGCGAAAGCGCGCTGCGCATCAGCAGCAACGTCAACGTCAGCGGCAACGACGGTGCGAGAGCGGCACCGATCAGGCAGATGCTCGACGGGATATGCGTGAACACCATCGTGTTCAGCAGGCCGATCCTGCGCGCCAGCGGCGCGGCCGCGAGCTGCGAGCCAGCCGAAAGCAGGCCCGCCCAGAAGAAGAACCGGCCGGCGGCGGCAATCGAGAGTCCGAAACGCTGAATCAGCCACAGCGACAACAACGAGTTGACGACGAGACCGCCCGCGAACGCGTCGACGCTGAACAGCATCGTCAGCCTGATGACGATCGGGCGCGACGGGCCGAGCGGCAACGTTGCGTTCTTTGTCGCGTGCGTCTCCGGGCGCGGCAGTCGCCGATACAGCATGCAGACGACGATACCCGCCGCCGCATAGACCAGAAACATGCCGCGCATCGCCCCCAGCGTCGTGATTCGGGTATGTGATGCGACGACGATCGGCAGGCCTGCCGCAAGAGACCCGACCGCCCCGGATACGGCCCCGACGAGGCTGTATCGTGCAAACAGCGCCGTGCGAGCGTCGCCGTCGGCTGCTTGCGCCAGGCGCGACTGTTCGAGTGGCAGAAACAGGCTGACATCGCCGGAACTCGGATTGAGCGTTCCGGCGAAGGCGACGACGACCAGCGGCCACAATGTGGAGAAGCTCGCGAAGCCGATGCCCGTCGCTGCCATCAGTGCCGCAGCGAGCGTCAGCATGCGCCGCTGCGTGAAGCGGCTCGCGAGCATGCCGATCGCGATCGTCGCGATTGCGGAACCCGCCAGCGTCGTGGTGCCGATCAAGCCGACTTCCAGTTGCGAAAGCCCGAGCGACAGCAGATACGCGGGCAGCAGCACTGCAATGAATCCGTCGCAGAAACCGCGCAGGCCACGGCTCGCGAGGATGAGCCATGCCGTCGTATCCGTGCCCGCCGGCAGTATCCGGCTGGCGAGCGTCGACGCGCACCGGTTTTCAGGTATGAGCATCATGCCGGCACCACGCGTGATGCGAATCGTCGATGAGTCGCGCAATGGTCCACGGGCATGCGACGCGGTCGACCTTCGGCCGTTCGCGCATAGTCGACTTCATGGCACGCCTCCTGTATGCCTGACGAACCTCGTCCGATGCGTCACGGCCCTCTCCCCGCGGTGCCGCTCAATGATGGAGCAACGGGTAGGCCACCAGTCCGACGAGCGCGGCGGCCGTGACGATAACCGGCTCCTGCAGCTTCTTGAAACGCCACAGCAGCAGCACGGTACCGACGGCGAGCAGTGCGGTCGGCAGGTCGACGATCGAGCGTTTCGCGATAACGAGGACGGAGCCCGTGATCGCCCCGACGGCTGCGGCGGTGATTCCATTCACGAACGCCTTGACGCCCGGAAGGTGCCCGTACTTCTTCACGTATGGCGCGGGAATGACAGTGAACAGATAGCAGGGCAGGAACGTGCCGAGCGCCGCGACGCATGCGCCCGGAAAGCCGGCCACGAGGTACCCGATGAAGCCGACGGTGATCACGACCGGGCCGGGGGTGATCATCGCGACCGCGACTGCGTCGACGAACTGCTTGTCGTTCAGCCAGTGATGTTCCGTGACGACGCCGCCGTAGAGGAACGGCACGATCGCGAGCCCGGAGCCGAACACGAATGTGCCTGCCTTCGTGAAGAACGCGCCGATCTGCACGAGCTGCGGCAGATCGATGCCGCTCGCGATTGCGCCGATTGCCGGCAGGTTGGCGGCGGCAGCGGCATTCAGCCCGCCCCTGTGCAGCCACTTGGGTGGGGCGCGCCACAGCCAGCCGACCAGGCCCGCGACGAGGAACAGCCATGCGATCTCCGATTCCGTGACGAAGGTCACGGCGGCGAGTGTCACGAAGATCGCCCAGAGCAGCTTGTCGCGGCCGACGGTTTTCGTCGTGAGCTTGTACGCGCTCATCGCGATGATGCCGACCACCGCGGCGCCGACGCCGTAGAAGACGGCCTGCATCCAGGACAGTCCGCCGAAATGCGCGTATGCGAACCCGAGGGCGAGCACCATCAGGAACGACGGCAGCACGAACGCGAAGCCGACGAGTGTCGCACCGAGAATGCGGTAGTGAACGAAGCCGAGATAAATCGCGAGCTGGGCCGCCATCGGCCCCGGTGCGAGCTGGGCGAGCGTGAGCCCTTCCTTGTAGTCGGCTTCAGTGATCCAGCCACGGCGCTCGACCAGGTCGCGACGCATGTAGCCGGCGAGCGCAACCGGCCCGCCGAAGCCGAACGTGCCGAGGCGCAACATGTAGGCGACCAGCGCGCCGAGCGAGTAGGTCGGTTCGGTCGCGGCGATGGCAGTGGTCATGATCTGGCTCCGGTCTCGTTCTTGCCGCACGACGAGAAATGCGCGTGCAGGGAGTCGAGCACGGCGCTCATCTGCTCGAGCAATTGATCGTCGTTCTCCGTGCGCTGGCGCGTGCCGGCCATCACGGCCTCGAAGCCGGTCGCCTCGGGTGCCATGGGGCCGCCCACGTCGAGCGCGTGCACGATCCCCGCGAGCCGCACGAGCGCAGGATCGTTGTCCAGTCCGAAACTGGCCAACAGCACCTCGAACGTGACGCGTTCGCCGACGTGCGTAAACGTCGCGCCGTCGAAATCGAAACCCAGTGCGTCAGCCGGACAATCTTCCGGCGATGCGAGCCAGATGAAGCGGGCGCGTGCGTCGATGAAGCGGCGGATCAGCCATGCGCTCGCGACACGATCGACCCAGAGGCGCCGACGCGTGGCCCAGGTGCGTCCCTGGTACTCGCCCATGACGAGCGGCCGGACAGGGCGATCCGCGGCATGCGGTTCGCCCGGCGACAGCACGGTATCGACCAACGCGACGAAATCCTGCAGCCCGGCTTCGGCGCGCGTCGCCGCGTCGTCCGGGAAGTAGTCGATTGCTCGGATGCTGTCGAAGTCCTTGCGCACGCGTCGCAGCAAGCGCGTGAGTTCCGTGGCGGACTGTCCGGCGAGCGTCTTGCGGGCGCTCGCGAGTGTCTGGAGGAAGACGGTGTAGTCGTCTCCTCGATCGAAAAGCGTTCGGAATTCCAGCTCCTGTGACGCGTCGAGACTCGGCGCGCGCAGCAGATGCGCGCTGCCGCCGCTTTCGGCAATCGCGTCCGCAAGTTCGCGCAGCGCCCGTTCGTGCTCTTCCGAGTGCGGCAGCAGATAGACGCCGTCGCGCAACACCGCGCAACCCCTGGCCTTGAGCGCGCGCCAGAACCGCATGCGCGCCGTCGCGTTCTGCGTGGGAAGGGTCAGTACGAGGAACGACCATGTCGTGAGCATATTCATGTAGAGAATGCTACTCAATAGTCACAAACTCTACAAGAAAACCCCGGCGACGGCTGGCATGGCTTGGCGGCAGGCGATCCGGTGTGTCGAAAACATACCCCTCCCCCCTATCCGGAGATGCAATTTGAGATATAGTCCCCCCCGGTATATGAAAGGACCACCATGAGCCACACCATCAAGGACAAGCAGAAGCTGCTGAACCGTGTCCGCCGCATCAAGGGACAGGTCGAAGCGATCGAACGCGCGCTGGAGGACGAGCGCGGTTGCAACGAAATCCTCCGTCTCATCACGAGCGGCCGCGGCGCGATGAACGGCCTGCTCGCGGTCGTGCTCGAGGATCACATCCGCAGCCATCTGGTCGATGCCGAGGGGCACGACGACGAAGGCAGCGCGACCGAGCAACTGATCGAAGTCGTTCACAGTTACTTCAAGTAAGCGGAGGCGAAATGAGCAATTTCAGCGATGAGGCCTTCGGCGCGGGGCACGACCACATCTTTCTCGGCGCGGCGCACGAGCAGAACGAACGCAGGACCTGGATGGTCATCGCGCTGTGCGCGGCGATGATGGTGGCCGAGATCGTCGGCGGGTCGCTTTTCGGCTCGCTGGCGCTGATCGCGGACGGCCTGCACATGTCGACGCATGCGGGCGCGATGCTGATCGCCGCGTTTGCCTACACCTATGCGCGCAAGCATGCGAACGATCCGCGCTTCGTGTTCGGCACGGGCAAGCTGGGCGATCTCGCGGGTTTCACGAGCGCGATCGTGCTCGCGATGATTGCGCTGCTGATCGGGTACGAGGCGATCGCGCGCTTGCTCGCGCCGGTCCCGATCCATTTCGGCGAGGCGATTCCGATCGCGGTTGCCGGCTTGCTCGTCAACATCGCGAGCGTCTGGCTGCTGAGCGGCGACCATCATGGCCATAGTCACGGCCATGGCCATCATCACGGGCACGGTCATGGGGATCACGACGATCACGCGCACGACCACGCGCACGACCACGCAGAGGAAGCGCACCGGATCTTCGACCAGCAGGGCGTATTCGCCGTGTCGGTGTTCGAAGAGGGCGTCCCGCCGGTTTTCCGCGTTGCGCCCGCGACCCACGAGACGGAGCGCGTCGATGCGAGCGCCGTGTCGGTGACGACGATCCGCCCGGACGGCACGCGTCAGGTGTTCGCGATGCAAAGCCGCGATGGCTGTCTGGAGTCGACCGAAGCCATTCCCGAACCGCATGAATTCAAGGCGATCGTCCGCCTGAACGGCCGTGCACATGAACTGGCGTTCGAGGAGCACGATCATGGCGCATCCGCGGCGGCGGCGCGCGATCACAACATCCGCTCCGCTTACATCCACGTGATCGCCGATGCGGCGGTCTCCGTCCTGACGATCGTCGGGCTGCTGCTCGCGCGTGCGTTCGGCTGGGTCTGGATGGATCCGCTTGCCGGCATCATTGGCGCGCTGGTGATCGCGAACTGGTCGTACGGCCTGATGCGCGACACGGGCGCCATCCTGCTCGACATGAGCTCGGATCGCCGTCTGACGGACAACGTGCGCGGCGCGATCGAAGGCATTGGCGACCGGGTCGGCGACCTGCATGTGTGGCGGCTCGGGCCGGGGCATATGAGTGCGGTGGTGTCGGTGACGACGACCGATCCGGACCGGGATGCGCGCTTCTATCACGGCGTGCTGCGGCGATTCAGGAACCTGTCGCATGTCACCGTCGAAGTCGTGCCCGCGACGCGAGGGCGATGAGCATGGCGGTCAAGTCCCCTTGCGTCGACGTGTGCTCGTTCGACGGCCGCACCGGCTACTGTGTCGCATGCCTGCGAACGCGCGACGAAGCGCGCGGCTGGAAGAAGATGACGGATCACCGGCGTCATCAGATCGTGAACGACCGCGCACGGCGGCATGCGAAACTGACGCGGGAAACAACCGACTGAACCGACCATGAGCGCGCCGTCACCGATTGCCCGAAAGCCTGCGATTCCACGGACCGTGTGGGCCCTGGGGCTCGTGAGCCTCTTCATGGACCTGTCGTCCGAGTTGATCCATGCGCTGTTGCCGATCTATCTGGTGTCGACGATGGGCATGAGCGTCGCCGCGCTCGGCGTTCTCGAGGGGGCGGCCGAAGCGACGGCGATGATCGTCAAGGTGTTCTCCGGTGCGATCAGCGACTGGCTCGGGCGCCGCAAGGGGCTGCTGCTGGTCGGCTATGGGCTCGCGGCGTTGACCAAACCATTGTTTCCGCTGGCGTCGACGCCGGCCGTCGTCGTGACGGCCCGTCTGCTCGACCGTGTCGGCAAGGGGATTCGCGGCGCGCCGCGCGACGCGCTGGTGGCCGACGTCGCGCCGCCCGAAATCCGCGGCGCGTGCTTCGGCCTGCGTCAGTCGATGGATACCGTGGGCGCCATTCTCGGCCCGATGCTCGCGATCGTGCTGATGCTGTGGTTCGGCGATCGCATTCGCACCGTGCTGTGGTTTGCCGTGGTGCCGGCCTTCGTCGCGATCGCATTGATCGTGTTCGGCGTACGGGAGCCCGAGCAGTCGAAACCGGACCGGCATTTTCGCTCGCCGCTGCGCTGGAGCGCCCTGCGCGAGTTTCCCCGCAGCTACTGGTTCGTCGTCGCGGCCGGCGCGACGTTTACGCTCGCGCGTTTCAGCGAGGCGTTCCTGGTGCTGCGTGCGCAGCAGACGGGGCTCGACGCGGCATGGATTCCTGCCGTGATGGTCGCGATGAGCGTCACCTATTCGCTGTCGGCGTGGCCGGTCGGCATCCTGTCGGACCGGCTCGATCGCCGCGTCCTGCTCGCGGCCGGCATGGTGTTGCTGATCGCGGCCGACCTGCTGCTCGGCATGGGCACGTCAACGATCTCGATGTTCGCCGGCGTGGCCGTGTGGGGCCTGCACATGGGTTTCACGCAGGGCATCCTCGCCGCGATGGTATCGGAAACGGCGCCGGCCGCGCTGCGCGGCACCGCGTTCGGCATGTTCAACCTGGTGAGCGGCATCTGCATGCTGCTCGCGAGCAGCATCGCCGGCGCGCTGTGGACGCGTTTCGGCGCGTCGACTACCTTTCTCGCCGGCGCGGCGCTGGTCGTGGTGCCGCTGTGCCTGTGTCGGTTCATGCCGCGACCCGGCACGTCGCACGCGTGACGCGCCGCTTCCGGATTTGAAAACGGGGCCGGCGTTTGCGATAGAACGCGCCGCCCTGTTCGCCTCGTCATCGCGTCATTCACATCGTCATTCTCAATACGCCGCATTCGAACCCTGGCGATATTTTCCCCATCGAAAACCGTGCTTGCCGCGCGAGCGCGTAAGTGGTCGTTCACTCTCGCGCAGTCACACGCCCCGCGTGCGCGAGCAGCTCGCAATTTCTTTCGATTTATATGACGTTATTCTCGGCATTGCCGATTATCGAATGCATGCGCGATGTAATACCGACTGCACCGGGGTGAGTGAGCGGAAGTATTTACGCATTGTCGATTTTTCAAATCATCCGGTTGCCCCTCATGTGAATGACTCCACCATTCAGGAGAGCATCAGCCATGGTCGCCAGAAAACCGATTCAGGCCGTGCTGCTCGCCGGCGCGATCGCTGTGACCGCGCCGGCCGGAAACGCGGGTAATACCACCGACTGGATCGCGAATACCTACGGCACGCTCGCCGCGCACGTCGGCAGCGTCGCGCGCTCGATGTGGGTCGCGCCCGAAGGCGTGATCTACACCGCGTCGATGTGGGACGAGGATGAGGGCGGCGTCGCGATCTACCAGAACGGCAAGAGCGCCGGCTCGATCGGCGCGCATTCCGAGTTTCAGGGCAGTGCGATCACGGGCAACGCGACGTCGTTGTTCGTCGCACTGCAGCCCGGCAACGGATACGGTAGCGGCGCGGTCGGGCGCTACAACCGCGCCACGCGGTTCCGCGACAAGCTCATTCAGGTCACCGCGGCGACCAACCAGCCGCGCATCGACGTCGTCACCGGGCTCGCGACGGCCGGCTCGCTGCTCTATGCGAGCGATTTTCAGGGCAATCGCGTGCGGGTTTTCACGACCGACGGCGTGTGGCAGCGCGACATCGGCGTGTCGGCACCCGGCGCGCTCGCGCTCGACGGTGCGGGAAACATCTGGGTCGCGCAGAAGAGCGCGGGTTCGGTCGTCGAATTCAGTGCGGCCGGCGCGCTGCTGAACAGGATCCGGCTGGCTGCCGGGTCGCGGCCGTCGGCGCTCTATTTCGATGCGGCGGCGGGGCAGCTGATGGTCGGCGACGAAGGCCCGGACATGAACATCAAGCGCTATTCCGTCTCGGGCCGGCCCGCGCTGGCCGGTACGTTCGGCGTGTCCGGCGGCTATCTCGACACCATGACGGGCATCAAGGGGCAGGTCGGCGCGAAGCGCTTCACGCGCATCGTCGGCATCGGCAAGGACACGGCCGGCAACCTGTATGTGCTCAACAACCCATGGGGCGGCAGTTGGGATCTCGGCCGCAACGGCGCGACCGACATTCACGCGTACAGCAGCACCGGCAGCCTGCGGTGGACGCTGCAGTCGCTCAACTTCGAAGGCATCGCCGCGCCGGATCCGGTCACCGACGGCGCGATGTTCTACAGCGGCACGCATGTCTACAGCGGCACCGCGGGCGGCACGTTCGTCGCGAATACCGTCGATCCGTTCACGTATCCGTCGGACCCGCGCATCAACATGAGCGACACCCAGCGCGACGAGCACTTCGGGCTGCTGACATCCGTTGGTGCGAATCGGATTCTCGTTGCTGCGGGACAGAATCCGCCGGTCTACTACTTCTTCCATTTCAACGCGGCCAACGGCTACGTCGCGATTCCCGACGGATCGATCCCCGGCCCCGCGTTCAACACGACCCGGCGCGTGTCGGCCGGCTTCAGCCTCGACGGCAAGGGCGGCGTCTGGGCCGGCCTCGACAAGACCGGCGCCATTTACCACTACCCGCTGACCGGGTTCGACGCGAGCGGCAAGCCGTCGTGGGGGCCGGGTGTGCCGACGCCGGTGCCGGCCAGCATCCAGCCGCTGACGCGCATCGTCTATCTCGCCGACAGCGACACGATGGTGCTCGCGCAGGGTGTGGTCGGGAGTACCGACTGGACGTCGATCGGCACGCGCATCGAGGTGTATCACGGCTGGAGCGCCGGCAACACGACGAAGCCGAACCCGGTGATCACGTTGCCGCATGGCGGCGCGAAGTCGATCGACGCGGCCGGCAATCACCTGTTCGTCGGCTACTGGTTCAGCAGCAGCGGGCCGCTGTGGCCGAACATCGACGCGTTCAACCTCGACACCGGCAATCTCGACACGACGCTCGTCAACGCGAGCCCCGCGACCGTGGATACCAGCAGCGCGATCGATGCGATGTACAGCGTACGCGCGTATCGCCGCTCGAACGGCGAATACGTGGTGACGAAGAACAACGTGAAGGGAAACAGCATCACGGTTTATCGGTGGACGCCGTGACGGCGACGCGTCGAATGTGACGATGACACCACGATGGCTGTCATCGAAACGCCTTTGCTGTAACGATGTGTAATAGACCGGCGCGCAACGCAGCCGGTCATCCGCTTGACATTGGGCGGAGATGTAATGCCGGCACGTCGGCGATCGCCGACGCAACGCACTCGATCGATTGGCACAGGCCCTCGCCACCGCGCGATACGGGCAGACGAGGCCAGGATCATGCCGGACACGTCAGACGGTAATCGCCCCACAGGTACAGAGGATTCCTATGAGAAATAGCCAGGTCAAGCGCGCGCTCCGACTCGGAGCCGTCATGTCGGCTGTGCTGCTTGCGTCGCATGCGCATGCGGACGGCTTCAACGCCGCCGACGCCGCCCGTGTGCCGAGCGGTCAGTTCGTCACGCCGCTCGCCGTGCGAGGCGCGGTCCAGCAGTTCCTGAATCCCGGGCTGCCGGCCTATCCGCATTTCGTCGCCGGGGAAGCCGTGCGGTCGCAGCTGAGCCCGGACGGCAAGACGCTGGCGATCATCACCGCCGGCCAGAACTCGCTGTACAAGCCGGACGGTTCGGTCGACACCGCCGCCTCGACGCAATTCATCTTCCTGTACGACGTCGCGGGCGCGAACAAGACGCGCCCTCTGCTCAGGCAGGTGCTTCAGCAGACCAATGCGTTCGTCGGCCTGGCGTTTTCGCATGACGGCAGCAAGCTCTATGCGACCGGCGGCAGCGACGATGTGGTCTACGTCTATGCGCAGCAGGGCGGCACGTGGGCGCTGTCGACGACGATCGCGCTCGGCCACGCCGGCAAGGGCGTCGGCATCCGCGTGCAGCCGAACGCGGCCGGCCTCGCGTTGTCAGCCGACGGCAAGACGCTCGTCGTCGCGAACAACTACAACGATTCGGTCAGCGTGATCGATACCGCGACCAACAACGTGCGTTACGAGCACGACCTGCGTCCGTTCTTCTCCGGCAACGAAGGCCGCAGCGGCGATGCCGGCGGCACGTTCCCGTTCGCGGTCGTGATGAAGGGCAACGGCATCGCATACGTGTCGTCGGATCGCGATCGGGAGATCGTCGCGATCGACGTGTCGTCGCCGTCTCGCGGCCGTCTGATCAAGCGCATCAAGCTGGACGGCAACGCGCTCGGCATGACGCTCGACGCGTCGCAATCGCGGCTGTTCGTCGCGCAGGACAACGCCGACCAGGTCGCGGTGATCGACACGAACGCCAATGCGGTCGTGGCCCGGATCGACGCACGCGCGCCGGCCGGCGTGCTCGCGCATGGCCAGGCGCACACGGGCGCGGCGACATACGCGGTCACGCTGTCGCGCGACGGCCGCACGCTTTATGCGACCAACGCGGGCGCGAACGAAATCGCCGTCATTCCGCTCGTCGGCGAGCGCGCGTATCGTGTCACCGGCCTGATTCCGACCGCGTTCGAGCCGCACGACGTGACGTTCAGCGCCGACGGCACGTGGATGTACGTGGTGAACGGCAAGAGCACGAGCGGCCCGAACCCCGACCACCTGTTCGGCGCGACCCCCGCGCAGGCCGCCGCGTCGCGCGCGTCGAACGAATACCAGTTCCAGCTCGAGCGCGCGTCGCTCGTGAGCGCGCCGGTGCCGGCGGCCAGCGAGCTGCCAACGCTCACGCAGCAGGCTGCGCGCAACAACTTCTATCGTCCGGAAGACAACGACAGGGACAACGAGGTGATGGGCTTCCTGCGCCGTCACATCAAGCACGTGATCTACGTCGTCAAGGAAAACCGCACGTTCGACCAGGTGCTCGGCGACATCGGCAACGGCGCCAACGGGGATCCGAGGCTGGCCCAGTTCGGTCGGAACATCACGCCGAATTTCCATCGTCTGGCGAGCCAGTTCGTGACGCTCGACAACTTCATGAACCCGGGCGACGGCAGCATGGACGGCTGGTCGTGGGCGCTGCAGGGCCGCGTCACCAACACGGAGACGATCACGCAGCAGATCAACTACGCGGCGGTGAATCGCGGGCTGTCGTACGAGAGCGAAGGGACGAACCGCAACGTGCCGGTCAACTGGGAGTCGGTGCAGCAACGCGATGCGGCGGCCGGTCCGGCCGGCACCACGAACTACAGCAACGCGGCCGCCAGCCTGCCGGGCGGCGCGGCGAACCTGCTGCCGGGCACCGGCAACCATGCGTCGTCCGATGCGCCGTTCGGCCGCCAGCGCGGCTACATCTTCGACGCGGTGCTGGCCGGCGGCGGCACCGTCCGAAACTATGGCTTTCTCGTGAACAACATCGGCAGCATCGGCACGGCGGCGAACCCGATCGTCGATCCGCGTGCGGCCGGCGTCGTCCAGGCCGCCGCGCTCGACCCGCGGCTGGCGTCGATGACGGACGTGTATTTCCGCGGTTTCGACCAGACGTATCCGGACCAGTGGCGTCTCAACGAGTGGAAACACGAGTTCGACCAGTACGTCGCGAGCGGCAACCTGCCGACGCTGTCGCTGGTACGCCTGTCGCACGATCACATGGGAGCGTTCGGCACGGCGTTCGCCGGCGTGAATACGCCGGAGACGCAGCAGGCGGACAACGATCTGGCGGTCGGCCGGCTGGTCGAGGCCGTCGCGAAGAGCCCGTATGCGAACGACACGCTGATCGTCGTGACCGAGGACGACGTGCAGGACGGCCCCGACCACGTGGATTCGCATCGCGGGCCTGCGTACATCGTCGGGCCGTACGTGAAGCAGGGCGCGGTGATCCGGACGCGCTACAGCCAGGTCAATGCGTTGCGCACCATCGAGGACGTGCTCGGCACGCAGCACATGAACCTGAACACCGCGTACCAGCGGCCGATGACCGACGTGTTCGACGTGCACGGCCCGGCGTCGTGGACCTACACGGCCGTCGCGTCGACGGCGCTGAAGGGCACCGGATTGCGGCTGGCCGAAGGGGCGGGCGAGAGCCCGCTGCAATATGCGGCCGGGCCGGATGTCACGCCGAAGCATGACGCGGCGTACTGGGCGAAGGTGACGGCGAAGTTCGACTTCGACGATGCCGACGAGGTGCCGGCGGATCAGTTCAACCGCGTGCTGTGGAAAGGAATGATGGGTGCGCAGCCGTATCCGAAGCTCAGGGGCGTGACGCAGAAGGTCGCGAGCCGCGACGACGATTGATCGGCCGTCTGCTTTGAAAGCGGGCCCTCGCGACGGGGGGGCTCGTGTCTTTCGCAAGGCGTGCGGCGACCGTCGACATTGGCGGGATTCGGCACGCCCCGGGAACCGCAGGCCGGCACGCGCAACGTCACGCGCGCCACATCAGCGTCGCACTGGTTTCCGTGTCCTCCACGAGCCGGAACCCGAGCCGCTCGTAGAGGCGCCGCGCCGGGTTGCCGTGCAGCACGCTGAGCGAAACGGGCACGTGCTCGCGTGCGGCTTCGATCAGCAGCTCGCGCAGCACGGCCTCGCCGATGCCCTGGCGTTGCCGCGACGGGAGGATCTGGATCTGGTGAACGTGCCATTCGTCGGTGGAGCGCGTGACCTTCAGCAAGCCGATTGGATCGGCGCCGGCGCCTTCGGAGACGATCATCGCGTCCTCGAAGTTCGCGCGAATGCGCCGGTCATGCGCTTCGTCGTCGGTGGGTTCACCGACGCGTCGCAGATGCTCGGTCATCGTGAGTCGGCGCAGCGTCAGCAGGAACGGCAGGTCGGCGGTGCACGCCGGGCGCAGGGAAATGGCAGCGGGCATGGTCGAGGAGTGTTCGCGGGCCAGCATAAAGGCGACCCCAGGGGCCGAGTCAAGCACGTTCACGAAATCCGGTACACGCGCAGCGCATTATCATGCCAGATCGCCTGACGCGCCGCGTCGTCGAGATCCGCCATCGCACGGGCGAACGTGCGCAGCAGCGCGGAATACGACACCCGCAACCCCGCCACCGGAAAATTGCTCGCGAACATGCAGCGCTGCCAGCCGAAGATCGCGATCGTGTCGCGAATGATCCGCGCGTTGTCCACGTCGCTCCACATCGCGTCGCGCAAGCCGAGTTCGGAGATCTTCACGGTCACGCGCGGCGAGGCGGCGAGCGCTTCCATGCCGCGGCGCCACCGTGCGAGCCCGGCCGCCGAACGATCCCACGGCAGCCCCGCATGTTCGAGCACCACGTCGACACCCGGCGCATCGGCCAGCAGTGCGGCGGCGTCGCCGAGATGCCAGAACGGCACGCGCAGATCCCAGCCGAGGCGTTGCGCGGCCAGGCGTTCCAGCGCGGCCGGCCAGCGCGGATCGCGCAGTGTGCCCGGCCCGTCGACGACGGCATCCGGCGCGGCAGCGGTGCGCGGCTTGAACCGCACGCCGCGCACGCGCGGCCATGCGGCCTGTTCGGCGAGCCGCTCGTGCGCATCGTCGGCGAGCAGGTCGACCCACGCGACGACTGCCGACGGCAGCCCGTGCTCGGCCGCGACCGCGTGCAGCCAGCGCGTTTCCGCGAGCGCTTCGTCGCGCGCCCGTTCGGCCTCGACGTGCACGCTCGCGACGATCGGCGCGCCTTGCGTGGCATGCCGGTAGTCGTCCACGTCGAAATCGCGGCACAGCGCCGCGTAGTCGCCGAACATGAAGCGCGCCGGATCGTACTGCTCCTGCAGCCACGGGTAGCGCGCACCCGCGCCGAGTCGCCACAGGTGGTGATGCGCGTCGACGAGCGCCGCCGGCATCGCGTCCGGCGACGGTGCGTCGCGGTGCGGTTCAGCGCGTGCCTGCGAGCACATACGACGCATCCGGTTCGCGCAGCGTCGGCAACGCGCCGACGAACCGCCATGCATCGAGATCGAGCTCGCGCACGTAATCGTCCTGGAACGACACGTACGCGACGCGCCGCGACGGATGGAACGACAGCGCGGTCGGGTTCGCGGGCAGCGCGACACGTTCGATCTCTTCCAGCTGTCGCGCATCGAACACCGAGATCGACCGTTCGCCGGAATTGGTCAGCAGCAGCAGGTCGCGGCCGTCCGGCGCGGTGGCGCGATAGATGCGATTCGGATCGCTGCGCGTCTTCACGCGGCGGCCGCAGGTCATCGTGTCGGTGTCGATCTCGACGAGCGTGTCGTCGCCGCGATTCGCGACGAACAGCGTGCGCTCGTCGCTCGACAACGCATTGCCTTCGGGGCGCGGGCCGGGCATCACCGCGCGCGGCGCGACGGTCGCGTCGCGCGGATGAAACTGCGTGACCGTGTTCGACAGCAGGTGCACGCCGTATGCGCGGCTCGCATCGCGCGTGAGCGTGACGAGGTGCGTCTTCACGCCGCCGGACGGCACGGCCATGTTCGGCACGGTCTGGCGGGTCGGTTCGTCGAACACGAGCAGCATGTCGTGTGCCTCGCTCATCGCGTACAGCCGGCCGTCGCGATCGGTCGCCATTCCGTGCGGCCGGTAATACGGCCACAGGTCGAGCATCCGCGTATGCGTACGCTCGACGAGGTCGATCTCGGCGACCCGATGATCGCCTTCATGGCCGCGCGACCACGCGGTTTCGATCCCGAAGATGCCCACGTACGCGAAGCGATCGTTCACGTCGACGGTGAACTCGTGCGGGAAGTTCGGCAGCACGACGTGCTTGAGCGCGGCTTTCGTTTGAAGGTCGTAGAAGCTGAAGGTATGGGCGCATTTCTGCACCAGCAACAGGATGTCGTTCATGGTGTGTCTCCGTTGTTTCGTTCGCGTGTGCGCGCGTCGCTGTCGCGGCGCGTCAGTCCTCGCAGCGCCTGGGCAGCGTCAGCGCGAGCAGGCCGGCCACCGCGAGCGTGACGGCCAGGCTGTACACGCCGGCCGCCGCGCTCACGTGCTGGGTCAGCACGCCGACCGCGTACGGGCCGCAGAAGCCGCCGAGATTGCCGAGCGCGTTGATCAGGCCGCGCGCGCTACCGGCGGTCTCGACGCTGCACAGCTTCGGCGGAATGGCCCAGAACACGCCCGCCGCCGCCTGCAGGAAGAAGCCGCAACCGATCAGGAACGCGAACGACACGACCATCGACGCATGCGTGAGCACCGACAGCGCGAGGCACGCGGCGAAGCCGACGAGCGGCAGCAGCACGAACAGGCGGCGCTTGCCGGTTCGGTCGGACAAATACGACGTGGCGAACATCCCGATCATCATCGCGACGTAAGGCAGCATCGCGAGCAGGCCGACCTTGCCCATCCCGCCATGCGTGAGGTTTTTCAGCAGCGTCGGCAACCACATCGTATAGCCGTAGATGCCGACCTGATAGCAGAAGTTGATCGCGATCAGCAACCAGATCGTCGGGTTGCGCAGCATCGCGCCGAACGACGCGGCAGCCGGCGCGCCGGCTGCCTGCTTGCGCGCCTGTTCGTCGCGCAGCGCGTCGAGAATGTACGCCTTCTCGCGCGGCGACACCCAGCGCGCGGTTTCCGGGCTGTCGTCGGCAAACATCATCCACGCGAACAGGCACAGCAGCGACAGCGCGCCGGCGCTGAAGAACAGGTGACGCCAGTCGTATGCGGCGAGGATGAAGCCGGACAACGGCGCGGTGATCATGCCGGCGAGCGGCACGAACATGATGACCATCGCGTTCGCGCGGCCGCGTTCGCGATCGGGAAACCAGTGGCTGACCATCGTCAGCACGACGGGCAGCATTCCGCCTTCGGCCACGCCGAGCAGGAAGCGCAACGTCAGCAGTTGCCACGTATGGGTAACGAGCCCGGTCAGCGCCGACAGCACGGCCCAGCTCACGAGCGACCATGCGATGAAGGTCTTGCCACTGCCGAGCGCCGCGCGCCGGCCGCCGGGAATCTGCAGGAACAGGTAGCCGAAAAAGAAGATGCCGCCGGCGAGGCCAGCCATCGTCGCGTCCATGCCGAGATCGGCGTTCATCCCGCCCGGCATCGCGAACGCGATGTTCACACGGTCCATGTACGAAACGATGCAGGCGAGCAGCAGCGGCGGAATCACGCGCAGCCAGCGGCGGCGCGGAATGGCTTCGCCGGCTTCATAGGCCGGGGTGGCCGGGTTCAGCAGGGTCATGACGTCTCCAATCCATGTGGTGAGCGGCGGCGGCCTTCTGTCGGACCGCCGTCACGCCGATGCGCAACGCATGCGCGTTGCAGGGGCAAACCGGTGCGGGACTAGCGTCCCCAGCGCAGCACGAGCGGATCGAGCCGCCGAGCCGCATCGAGCAGCCCCGCGCGTACCTGCGGGTGCAGTTCGGGCCATGGCGCGCGCGGCCGGTCGCATGCGATCACGCCGCCTTCCTTCATCAACGCCTTCGCGGTCAGGAATCCAGACTGACGGTTCTCATAGTTGATCAGCGGCAGCCAGCGCGCGTACTGCTCGCACGCTTCGTCGCGGCGTCCGGCGAAATACGCGTCGGTGATTCGGCGAATGCCGTCCGGATAGCCGCCGCCCGTCATCGCGCCGGTCGCGCCGGCATCGAGGTCGGCGAGCAGCGTGATGCCTTCCTCGCCGTCCCAAGGCCCTTCGATCGCGTCGCCGCCGAGCACGATCAGCTCGCGCAGCTTCGACGCGGCGCCGGGCGTCTCGATCTTGAAGTACGACACGGCATCGATCTCGCGCGCGAGCGCCGCGAGCAACGCCGCAGGCAGCGCGACGCCGCTCGCGGGCGCGTCCTGGATCATCAGCGGAATACCCAGGCCGTCGGCGACGTCGCGGAAGAACGCGCGCACCTGCGCTTCAGGCACGCGGAACGTCGCGCCGTGGTACGGCGGCATCACCATCACCATCGCGGCGCCGAGCGCCTGCGCGTGGCGGTTGCGCTCCGCGCAGATGCGCGCGCTGAAGTGCGACGTCGTGACGATCACCGGCACGCGGCCGGCGACGTGCTCCAGCGTCGTGCGCGTGATCAGTTCGCGTTCGTCGTCGGCGAGCGCGAACTGCTCCGAGTAGTTCGCGTGGATGCAGATGCCCTGCGAACCGGCGTCGATCATGAAGTCGAGGCAGCGGCGCTGGCCGTCGAGGTCGAGCGCGCCGTGTTCGTCGAAGATCGTCGGCGCGACCGGAAAGACGCCCTGGTAGCGTGCGTTCATGGCCGCCCTCACTCGACGATGTCGAACTGGTCGAGGAACTCGGTCTTCAGCGTGAGACCGAGGCCCGGCACGTCGTCGCGCAGTTGCAGGAAGCCGTTCTCGGCCACCGGTTCGCCGTCGAAGATGTAATAGAACAGCTCGTTGCCGACTTCCACGTCGAACATCGGGAAGTATTCGCTCATCGGCGATGCGAGCGTGCTCATCGTCAGGTGATAGTTGTGCATCTGGCCGGCGTGCGGAATTACCGGCACGCTGTATGCCTCGCACAGCGCGTTGATCTTGTGCGCCATCGTGATCCCGCCGACGCGGTTCGTGTCGTACTGCACGACCGACACCGCCTTGCGGTCCAGCAGCTGCTTGAATCCGTACAGCGAGAATTCGTGCTCGCCGCCGGAGATCGGAATGCGCGTGAGCCGGTTCAGTTCCGCGTAGCCGTCGATGTCGTCGGCGATCACCGGCTCCTCGAGCCAGCGCGGCTGGTATTTCTCGAGCTTCGGCAGGATGCGCTTCGCGTACTCGAGATTCCAGCCCATGTAGCACTCGAGCATCAGGTCGTTGTCGTAGCCGATCACCTCGCGAATCGCCGCGACCGATTTCAGGTTCTCCACCACGCCCTGCTGCCCATGCGCGGGCCCGTAGCCGAAGCGCATCTTGAACGCGCGGAAGCCTTCCTTGAGGTATTGCTGCGCTTCCTCCTGCATTGCCTTCAGGTCGGTGCGGTAGAGCTTCGAGTAGTAGCAGGGAATCTTTTCCTTGGTGCGGCCGCCGAGCAGCTTGAACACGGGCTTGCCGACGCTCTTGCCGAGGATGTCCCAGATCGCGATGTCGACCGCCGAGATCGCCGCCATGCCGATGCCCTTGCGGCCCCATGCGTGGGTCGCGCGATACATCCGCTGGTTCAGGTATTCGTAGTCCCACGGGTCCTGGCCGACCACGAGCGGCGCCAGGTACTGGTCGATGATCACCTTCGCGACGTGCGGCGCGAGCGCGACGTTGCCGAGGCCGACGATGCCGTCGTCGGTCTCGACTTCGACGACCGTCCACGAATGGAAACGGAACGTGCTCATGGTTTCCTGCGGCGCGTACAGCAGGTCCATCGCGTTCGAGCAGAAGTTGCCCTGTGGCGGGACGGTCTTGCCTTTCCATTGGAATACGCGGGCGCGCACGGAACGAATCTTCATGATGGTGTCTCCGGGAATCGATGTTGTCGTGTATGGATGGCGTGCGAGCATCACGCCGAAACGGTGGACGTGCGGCGCGCGGCGCCCATCCGGCATGCGATCTGCAGCGCCTGCCAGGTCGCGCCGACGTCGGCCGTGCCGCGGCCCGCGATGTCATACGCGGTGCCGTGCGCGGGCGTCGTGATCGGCACGGGCAGCCCGCCCTGCACGGTCACGCCGCGCGAGAAGCCGAGCAGCTTGATCGCGATCTGCCCCTGGTCGTGGTACATCGTGACGATCGCCTGATAGTCGCCGGCCTGCGCCTTCAGGAAGATCGTGTCTGCCGGGAACGGGCCGTGGAACGGTGCATCGGTCGGCCAGTCGCGCGACTGCAGCTTGCGCACCGCCGGCTCGATGATGTCGACTTCCTCGCGGCCGCAGCTGCCGCCGTCGCCGCCGTGCGGGTTGAACGCGGCGATCGCGACCTTCGGCGCCGCGACGCCGTTCGCGAGCAGCGACCGGTAGATCAGTTCGGATGCCTGTTCGATCCGCTCGACGCTCAGCTGGGCCGCCGCATCCTTCAGCGGAATATGCGACGAGATCCGCGCGGTCCACAGCTCGCCGAGCGTGTTGAATTCGCAGAAGTAGCCGGTCACGCCGAGCGCGGCGGCGAAGTGGTGCAGCTCGTCGTCGTGCTCGAGCCCGCCGAGCTTCATCGCGTACTTGTTCAGCGGTGCGAAGCAGATCGCGTCGATATCGCCGGCGCGCGCGGCGTCGAGGCACAGGTCGAGCACGGTCAGCGTCGAGCGGCCGCCGGCCGCGCCGGGCTGGCCGACGGTGACCTGCGCCGGATCGATCGTGTCGAGCGCGACGAACGCGGCGCGCGCCGTGGACGGCCGGCCGCGCACGGCGGCGAGCGACGCGACGGGCTCGACGTCGACTGCCACGCCGGCGACGCGCTGGCCGGATTCCCACAGCCAGCGGTCGCCGATCAGCACGAGGTTCGCGCGGGATGTCGCGTCGGGCTGCGCGAGCAGCTTCGCGATCAGTTCGGCGCCGATGCCGGCGGGGTCGCCGAGGGTCAGCGCGACGACGGGCAGGGCGGCGGCGGTCGTCATGCGGCTTCTCCGTGGCGGGCGGCGGGCGATTGCGTGTTCATGCGGTGTCTCCGGTGGCGGCGCGCGGCCGTTGGTGTATGGGGTTCATGCTAGGTAGACGGAATGAGTCGGTAAATTGAAAACTCTTGATGAACCGATAACCTGGAGTAATCGAAATGGGCTCGATCGATCGACGAGACTCGACTCCCCAGTTGCTGAACCGGCTGCGGATGCGGCAGATCGCGCTGCTGCTCGCGGTGGATGAATGCTCGACGCTGCGCGCGGCGGCCGCGCAGCTCGGCCTCACGCAGCCGGCCGCGACGAAGATGCTGGCCGAACTGGAAAGCGCGCTCGGCCAGCGGCTGTTCGATCGCGTCGGGCGCGGGCTCGTGCTGAACCCGGCCGGCGAGCGCGTGCTCGGCTATTTCCGCGGAATCCGGGGCAGCATGGAGGCGCTCAATCGCGAGCTCGGCGAGCTGCAGCTGGGCAGTGCGGGACGGCTGGCGATCGGCAGCATCATGGCGGCGTCGCCAGGGCGGCTGACCGAGGCGCTGGTCCAGCTGAAGGCGCGTTATCCGCTGTTGGCGATCGACATCGCGGTCGATACCAGCGACCGGCTGATGCCGCAACTGCGCGAAGGCGTGCTCGAAGTGGTGATCGGCCGCAACGCCGGCACCGATTGCGACTTCCGCGTGGTGGACGACGAGGCGCTCGCGATCATCGCGGGCCGTGACCATCCGCTCGCGGGCGCCGGGCCGGTCGAATTCGATGCGCTGCTCGACTACACGTGGATCCTGCAGCCGGCCGGGAGCCCGGCGCGCGAGGTCGTCGAGCGCGAGTTCCGCGCGCGTCACCAGCCGATGCCGCGCGGGCTCGTCGAAACGGGCTCGATCCTGACGACGATGAACCTCGTCGACCGTTCGCGAATGCTCGGCGTGATTCCGCTGACGGTCGCACAGCGCAACGCGGCGCACGGGCTCGTCGCGATCCTCGACTACACGCTCGACCAGAAGCTGCCGTCGTACGGGAGCCTCGTGCGGCGTGACCGGCCGCTCAGCATTCCGGCGCAGCAGTTTCTCGCGCTGTTTCATCGGGAAGATGGGCAGCGCGATGACGATTGAAGTGACGCAGGGCGGGCTACGCGTCGCTGTTCACCGACCGCTGAACGGCGCGCGTGGTGCGCGCGACGACGGCGACGCGGCCCGCAGCGGCGTGCCGGATGCGGCGCGTGAACCCGCAGAGAAAGCTTCAGCGTGCAGCTGGCACGACCGGCGCTCGATCGTGGCGACGGCGCGGAGCGCGCTTCAGCGTGCCGACGGCGCGGCCGGCGCTTCGGCGAGTGACGCCATCGATTCCGACAGCGCACGATCCGGCCGAATCCGCAGCGCGGCGACGATGCCGATCAGCAGCATCGCGACGGACCCGACGAACGGCACCGTCCAGCTGCCTGTGTGGTCGACGAGATAGCCGAACAGGATCGGCGACAGAATCCCCGCGATCGCCGAGCCGGCGTTCATCATCCCGCTCGCGATGCCCGCATGCGTCGGCGCGATGTCGCTCGGCACGGCCCAGATCGGCCCGATCGTCAGTTCGAGGCACAGGAACGACCCGGACAGGCACAGCGCGATGCCGGCCGTCGAATGCACGAACGCGAGCGGCAGCATGCAGGCGAGTGCGCCGGTGAAGCTCGCGACGATCACGCTCTGGCGCGACAGCGCGAGATTGCCGGTCTTGCGATAGATGCGGTCGCACAGCCAGCCGCCGAGCGTGTCGCCGACGACGCCCGCGAAAAACACGCCGGACGCGAACAGCGCAGTCGACTTCAGGTCGAGGCCCTTGCCGTTCAGGAAGAACGTCGGCAGCCACGTGAAGAACAGCCACGCGGTCCAGCCGTAGCAGAAGTACACGAAGATCGTCGGCGCCATCCGGCGGAACAGCGGCCCCCACGGCGTCGGGCCCGACGCCGTGGCCGGCCGGGCGGCGGCAGCGGTGCGCGCGCGGCCATTGCCGTCGTCGCGGTCGCCGCCGCCGCGCGGGTACTCGCGGAAGCCGACGATCCACCACACGAGCCACACCAGCGTCACCGCGCCGATCACGAAGAACGCCGCGCGCCACGACAGCCATGTCATCAGCGCGGCGACGATCGGCGGCGTGACCGCGTTGCCGAGTCGTGAGAACGAATGCGTGAAGCCTTGCACGACGCCGCGCCGCTCGCGCGAGAACCAGTGCGTGATCGCGCGGGCCTGCGCGGGCAGCGTCGCGCCTTCGCCGATTCCGAGCAGCAGGCGGGCGGCGAACAGCAGCGCGAGGCTGTGTACGAGCCCCGTCATGAACGTCGATGCGACCCAGATGAGCCCGCAGCCGATCAGCGTGATGCGGGCGCCGACGCGATCGGCGATCCAGCCGCCGAAGATCTGGCAGATCGCGTACGAATACGCGAACGCCGAGAAGGCGATGCCGAGCTCGGTGTTCGACAGGCCAAGTTCGGCCTTGATCGCGCCGGCCGCGGTCGCGAGGTTTACGCGGTCGACGTAGAGGATGAACGAAAGCGCGCACAGCAGCCACAGCGTGTGGCGCCGTTGACGGTGATCGGCAGGCATGTGTCTCACTCCATGTTCGTGCGCGGCGTTGCAATGACGTCGCGTTCACTGGTCGGCCCAGCATCGCGCGCCGGAGGAGACACCGTCTAATGAATCTTTTGGATCAGTTGATAACCGGAGGCGTTCGGTTTGGCCGCGATCGGGCCTCGGGACGGGCACGGCGGAGGGCTCGAGGGCTCGCGGCGTGACGCGCGGATAGCCGCGCGCACCGGCGTCGCCGCGACGCGAATTTTCGACGGACACCGACATGCCGCGCGCCGAGAAGAGAGCCGGCGAAACCAGTGCGATCTACGAGCCCGCCGTTGCCGGGTTGGCACTCATCGCCAGCTTTTGTAAAGAAGCCACGGCAGCGCGATCGAATGACGCGCGCCTGTCGCACAGGCACGCGTCGCCACACTCAAATGCGCCCCATCAGCACCAGTATCACGACGATGACGACGATCAGCCCGACCGAGCCCGACGGCCAGTAGCCCCAGCTTCGGCTGTGCGGCCATGCCGGAAATGCGCCGATGAGCAGCAGAATCAGAACGATGATAAGGATCGTACCGAGCATCGCACCCTCCTGAACGTGGTGACATGACGGTGGCTCCTGCCGCAATCCCCGTGCCGCGGCGAGAAGCCGGACGAAGGCCGGCACAAGCGCGCTGTATGAATCCGCGGAATTCATGCGATGAATGCCGGACGATTCAGAAAATAAATTTCAAAAATGCATCCCCGCTCGCTATGCTGGGCCTTCGGTTTCCCTCAGGCGGGCATGCAATGGCTGAACTTTTTCTGGTGCGGCACGGGCAGGCGTCGTTCGGCACGGACGACTACGATCGGCTGTCCGCGGCTGGCGACCAGCAGGGCGTCTGGCTCGGTGAATATTTCGCGCGGCAGGGCCTGACGTTCGACCGTGTGATTTGCGGCACGATGAACCGGCATGCGCAGACGGTCGATGCGATCCTGCGCGGGATGGGCGGCGAAGGCGCGCGGGTCGACCGCCATCCCGGCCTGAACGAATACGACTTCCACGGGCTGTTCGCGGCCGCCGCGAGCGACTATCCGGAGATCGCGCGGCTCGCGGCGGGCTCGATGAAGGAACACTTTCGCGCGCTGCGGCAGGTGCTGCACCTTTGGGCCGACGACAAGCTGGGCGACACCGCACCCGAGACCTGGGCGCATTTCCAGCAACGCGTCGCCGACGCCCGCGCCGCGATCCGCCAGGCCGGCAACCAGCGCGTGCTCGCGGTGAGCTCCGGCGGCCCGATTGCGGTGACCGTGCAGCAGGTGCTCGGCGCGCCGCCGTCGAGCGCGATCGCGCTGAACCTGCAGATCCGCAACAGCAGTCTTTCGCAGTTTTTCTTCAACGCCGAAGCGTTCCACTTGGCGTCGTTCAACGGCATCCCGCATCTCGAGGATCCGGAACGCCACACGTGGCGCACCTACGGCTGACCCTACGAACGATCGCGACGATGACGAACCCTTCCCAGCCCCTGGACGTAGCCCGCCTCACGCGCTATCTGGAAGCGCACGTGCCGGGTTTCGAAGGCCCGCTCGACATGGAGAAGTTTGCCGGCGGCCAGTCGAATCCGACCTTCCTGCTGCACGCGAAGAGCGGCCGCTACGTGCTGCGCCGCCAGCCGCCCGGCGAATTGCTGAAATCCGCGCACGCGGTCGATCGCGAATTCCGCGTGCTGAGCGCGCTGTCCGGCACGGCGGTGCCGGTCGCGCATCCGTATCACCTGTGCGAAGACCGCGACGTGATCGGCAGCCTCTTCTACGTGATGAGCTTCGACGACGGGCGGATCTTCTGGGATCCGGCACTGCCGGAGTTGCCGAAGGCCGATCGCGCGCGCTGCTACGACGCGCTGCTGCGCACGATGGCCGCGCTGCATGACGTGGACGTCGACGCAGTGGGCCTTGCCGACTACGGGCGCCCCGGCAATTACTTCGAGCGTCAGATCGGCGTATGGACGAAGCAGTATCGCGCGGCGGAAACGGAGCGCCTCGACGCGATGGAGACGCTGATCGACTGGCTGCCGAAGGCGTGCCCGGAGGACACGGGCCGACCCGCGCTCGTGCACGGCGACTTCCGCATCGACAACCTGATGTTCGCGCGCGACGACTATCGCGTGCAGGCCGTGCTCGACTGGGAGCTGTCGACGCTCGGCAACCCGCTCGCCGATCTCGCGTATTTCTGCATGTGCCTCCGGTTGCCGTCGGGCGGCCAGGTGCGCGGGCTCGCCGGCCAGGATCGCGATGCACTCGGTATTCCCGACGAAGCGGCGATCGTCGCGCGCTATTGCGAACTGCGCGGGATCGAGCCGATCCGCGACTGGCACTTCTATCTCGCGTTCAGTTTCTTCCGGCTCGCGGCGATCGCGCAGGGCGTGAAGGCGCGCGCGCTGCAGGGCAACGCGTCGAGCGAGCAGGCGCTGCGCGTGGGCGCGATGGCCGGCCGGCTGGCCGAGATGGCCGTCGATGTGATCGGCGCGCATCGCTGACATCGCCGCGCGGCGGCACGACAAGACATCAATGGAGGAGCACAGCAACATGGCAACGAATCTGTTCGACCTGACGGGCAAGATCGCGCTGGTGACGGGCGCGAGCCGCGGCATCGGCGAGGAAATCGCGAAGCTGCTCGCGCAGCAGGGCGCGCACGTGATCGTGTCGAGCCGCAAGCTCGACGACTGCCAGGCGGTCGCGGACGCGATCGTCGCGGCGGGCGGCCGCGCCGAAGCGCTGGCATGCCATGTCGGGCGACTGGAGGACATCGCCGCGACGTTCGAGACGATCCGCGGCAAGCATGGCCGGCTCGACATCCTCGTGAACAACGCGGCCGCGAATCCGTATTTCGGGCACATCCTCGATACCGATCTCGCCGCGTATGAAAAGACCGTCGACGTGAACATTCGCGGCTACTTCTTCATGTCGGTCGAGGCCGGCAGGATGATGAAGGCGCAGGGTGGCGGCGCGATCGTCAATACCGCGTCGGTGAATGCGCTGCAGCCGGGCGACCGCCAGGGCATCTACTCGATCACGAAGGCCGCGGTCGTCAACATGACGAAGGCGTTCGCGAAGGAATGCGGGCCGTTCGGCATCCGCGTGAACGCGCTGCTGCCGGGCCTCACGAAGACGAAATTCGCGGGCGCGCTGTTCGCCGATCAGGACATCTACGAAACCTGGATGGCCAAGATTCCGCTGCGCCGCCACGCGGAGCCGCGCGAGATGGCCGGCACCGTGTTGTATCTCGTGTCGGACGCGGCGAGCTACACGAATGGCGAATGCATCGTCGTCGACGGCGGTCTGACGATCTGAGCGCGCGATGAAACTCGACAGCTACGCCGGCCAAGCCGTGATGATCACCGGCGCCGCGAGCGGCTTCGGCGCGCTGCTCGCGAGCGAGCTGGCCGCGATGGGCGCGCGGCTCGCGCTCGGCGACCTGAACGAGGCGGCGCTCGAACATGTGGCCGCGCCGCTGCGCGCGGCCGGCGCCGACGTGATCGCGCAGCGCTGCGACGTGCGCATCGAAGCCGAGGTCGCGGCGCTGGTGCAGGCGGCGGTCGCGCGCTTCGGGCGGCTCGACGTCGGCATCAACAACGCGGGCGTCGCGCCGCCGCTGAAGGCGCTGATCGATACCGAGGAAGCCGATCTCGACCTGAGCTTCGCGGTCAACGCGAAAGGCGTGTTCTTCGGGATGAAGCACCAGATTCGCCAGATGCTCGCGCAGCGCGAAGGCGTGATCCTCAACGTCGCGTCGATGGCCGGGCTCGGCGGCGCGCCGAAGCTCGCCGCCTACGCGGCGTCGAAACATGCGGTGGTCGGGCTCACGAAGACGGCTGCGCTCGAATATGCGCGGCATGGCATTCGCGTGAACGCGGTGTGCCCGTTCTACAGCACGACGCCGATGGTGACCGACAGCGACATCGGCGATCGCCAGGATTTTCTCGCGCAGGGCTCGCCGATGAAACGGCTCGGCCGCCCCGAGGAAATCGTCGCGACGATGCTGACGCTGTGCGCGAAGGAAAACACCTATCTGACCGGGCAGGCCGTCGCCGTCGACGGCGGGGTCTCGGCCTTCTGAACCGAACGAACGGAAAACGGAATCTCGAGGAGTCGATCATGGACTTTGGCTACACCCCGAAAGTGGAAGAACTGCGCGAGCGCGTGCGTGCGTTCATGGACGCGCATATCGTGCCGCGCATCCGTCAGTGGAACGAGGAAGTGCACGCGGGGCAGTATCCCGTGTCGTTCATGGAGGAGCTGAAGGAGCGCGCGAAGGCCGAAGGGCTGTGGAACCTGTTCCTGCCGCACCTGAAGGACGACGAGCCGGGCACGGCCCTGACGAACCTCGAATACGCGCCGCTCGCCGAGATCATGGGGCGCGTGGGCTGGGCGTCGGAGGTGTTCAACTGCAACGCGCCGGATACCGGCAACATGGAGCTGCTGCACATGTTCGCGACGCCCGAGCAGCGCGAACAGTGGCTGCTGCCGCTCTTGCGCGGCGAGATCCGTTCGGCGTTCGCGATGACGGAGCCTGACGTCGCGTCGTCGGACGCGACCAACATCACGACGCGCATCGAGCGCGTGGGCGACGAATACGTGATCAATGGCCGCAAGTGGTTCATCACGAACGCCGCGCATCCGAACTGCCGGATCTTCATCGTGATGGGCAAGACCGACCCGCAAGCGGAATCGCACCAGCAGCAGAGCATGATCCTCGTGCCGCGCGACACGCCGGGCGTGACGGTCATGCGCAACATCACGGTGGTCAATCACTACGCGCCCGAAGGACACTGCGAGATCACGTTCGACAACGTGCGCGTGCCGGCGCGCAACCTGCTCGGCGAGGAAGGCAGCGGCTTCGCGCTCGCACAGGCGCGCCTCGGGCCGGGCCGGATTCATCACTGCATGCGTTCGATCGGCGCGGCCGAGCTCGCGCTGGAACTGATGATCGACCGCGCGCAGTCGCGCGAAGCATTCGGCAAGCCGCTGAATCGGCACGGCACGATCGGCGAATGGATCGCGCGCTCGCGCATCGAGATCGACCAGGCGCGCCTGCTGGTGCTGAAGGCCGCATGGATGATCGACAAGGTCGGCGCGAAGGCGGCGCGCAAGGAAATCTCGATGATCAAGGCGCTCGTGCCGGCCGTGTACACGGATGTGTGCGATCGCGCGATGCAGGTGTTCGGCGCGATGGGCCTGAGCCCCGACACGCCGCTCGCCGATCTGTGGACCTGGGGTCGCGCGCTGCGCTTCGCCGACGGCCCGGACGAGGTGCACCTGCAGGCGATCGCACGCATGGAGATCAAGGACGCGGTGCGCGGCTCGACCGAACCGTACCTGACGCGGCCGCTGCGCGGCTGAGCGGCGCACCGCGCGGGAAGGCGACGTGGGCGAACGGGAGGCGCACGGCGTATTAAGATGCCGGCAAGGAGATCCGGCGATGCGTCTTTCGAAGATTGATCTGAACCTGTTCGTCGTATTCGAGGCGATCTACAACAAGCGCAACCTGACGCGCGCGGCCGAGGTGCTGAACCTCACGCAGCCGGCCGTCAGCAATGCGCTGGCGCGGCTGCGCAAGACGCTGAACGACCCGCTGTTCGTCAGCACGCCGGCCGGAATGATGCCGACGCCGATGGCCGAGAACATCGTCGGCCGCGTGCGCGAAGCGCTGCAACTGCTCGATTCGAGCGCGCACGAAGGCGATGTGTTCGATCCCGCTTCGTCCGAGCGCGTGTTCCGGCTCAGCATGAGCGACCTGACCGAGGCGCTGTTGCTGCCAGCGCTCGGCGAACTGCTGCAGACGCATGCGCCCGGCATGCACGTGCGCAGCTACACGATGGACCGCCGCGAAGTGGCGACCGCGCTCGCGAACGGCTCCGTCGACATCGCGATCGACGCGCCGCTGATCGGCGATCCGCACCTGCACCAGGCGCTGCTCGTGCGGGACCGCTACGCGTGCATGATCCGCGACGATCACCCGTTCAAGGGCGACACGCTGACCATGGACGACTACCTGTCGATGGGGCACATCCACGTGTCGAGCCGCCGCAAGGGCAGCGGGCACGTCGATGCGGAGCTGACGCGGCTCGGGCTGCGCCGAAACATCCAGATGCGCGTACAGCACTACATGGTCGCGCCGCTGATCGCGATGCGCGGCGATCTCGCGCTGACGGCGCCACTGCGCCTGCTGCAGCGTTACCCGGCGCGGATTCTCGAACTGCCGTTCGAGATGCCGGGGCTCGAATACTTCTGCTACTGGCATCGCAGCGCCGATCAGGATCAGGGCAGTCGCTGGCTGCGTGAACAATTGATGACGCTGATGGGCGGGATGGGCGGGCCGCAGTGAAGGGTGCGGCGTGCGTATCGCGCGTTCGCTCGCGCTTGCCGGCTCAATACGAATCGTCGTCGAAGCGCGACGAGGCCGGCCGGCGCTTCATGTCCTTCAGCCAGTCCCTGACCTGATCAGGATCCTCGAACTCGCGCAGCGCGACGGTCAGGTCCTGGTTGCCGCGCTGCATGCCGGCGATGTCGCGCGCGAGCATGCGCAGGACCGTATCGGGCGCGACCTTGGTGGACGACGCGATGCCGTAGGTCCGCCGGAAATCGTTCTCAACGTGCTGGATCTCCTGATCGAGTTCGCGCAGCTGTTCCTCGAGGATGCCGTTGTAGCGCGTGAGCCGCGCCTCGCTCAGGCCGTCGATCGCGCGTCTGTCGATCTGTTCGATCTCCAGCTGCAGTTCCAGCAACTGCAGCAGGTTGCCCTTCTCGTAAGCGCGGTTGACCCGCTGCATCAGCGCGGTCTTGCGTTGCTGTTCGCCGGGATCGGTTTCCCGATCGGGGTGCAGCGCGCTCGCGAGCTTGCGATAGATCTCGCGGATCGACTTGCTCGATTCGGCTTGCTCGGCCTCGATCCTGGCCTGCGCGGCCGACTGCTTCGGCGATTTCTTCCGCTTCGCGCGCTGGGCCTCGCGCGCCGCGTGAGCGGCCATGTCGCGCTCGAACTGCGCGTCGAGCTCGGCTTGCATCCGTTCGGCAAGTTCGTCGGGCGACAGCGAGTCGAGATCCGCCGGTGGTTCCGGTGCGGGCTGCTTCGGTTGGGGCTCGGCCGCTGCGCTGCCGACGTGCGCGGATTCGGCGTGCCGGTTGTAAATGACCGTTAACGCCGCGTCGTCGCTGACGTGCAGCACGTCGCGCGCCATGTCGGCGATCAGGTCGGACAGCGTGCGCTGTTCGGCCTTGCTCAAGCCTTTCCGCAGGAACGTGTCGTCGAGCAGATGAATCAGCCGGATCCGCAGCGCCGTCGCTTCCTGTTCGAGCGGCAACAGCCCGTCGACGAACTTCTTCTGGAACGCCGGCATCACGGCTTCCCACGCGCGCAGCCGTTCGCGCCGCTTTTCGATGTGCTCGACGAGCGTATTGAACGTCTTCTGGGCTTTCGACAGGCTGGCTGCCTCGTGACCGGGCGCGATGGCGACCGCGGCACCGCGACGTGCGGTCATGGTGAATTCCTCCGGCCGCGGCGGGAGGCGCGGCAGGCCGGTATTTTAGCCGGACGCGCGTGCGCTCCGGCCGGCGGTGCTCCGATGCCGACGCGCTACAGCATCGCCATCGATTCCGTCACCTTCTGCTTCATGTAGTCGAGGAAGCGCTTCCGGGACAGCATCGTCTGTTCGTGCGCGGCGCGCCCGGCGGCGTCCGCATTGCGTCGCGCGATCGCGTCGATCAGTTCGCCGTGATCGCGGCCGTCGGCGAATTTGCGGTGAAGATGTACGCCGCCGTCGCGCCGGGCGCCGACGACATCGCGGTGTCGGTCGGTGAGCGGGCCGGCTTGGACAGTCGAGCCAGCTGCACCGATCGGCGACACGCTAGCGCTTTACCGCCGCAACCGCCGGCGCGCCCGAGAATGTGCCCGGCGCGCCGGTCGAGCCGTAAGCGGCCTCGCTGTTCTTGTGTTCGGCGAGTCGCTTCGCGGCCAGACGCTCCTGTGCGGCGACGATGCCGTCTGGATAGTTGTCGGCGTCACCGGCCGACGGATCGTAGCCGACCGATTCGAGGTCGAGCAATTCCTGGCGCACTTGTGCACGCGTGAGCGTCGAATGCGACGACTGCGCGTATGACGCGGCCGGTGCGGCGAGCAGAACGGTGGCGGTAGCGGTGACGATGTTGATGATGATGGATTTCACGATTTCCTCAGGAGGTTTCATTGTGGTTCGGCATGCATGCGATGACCTGAACCGACGTGACAAATTCAGGGACTCGAATCACGCGGATATGCGGCGAATCCTGCGCGCCGTGTTTCCGTGCGAGCGAGCGTGAGCGGCGCACGAGCACGTGGTTCATGCGTTGGCGACCGCCGCGACGGCGATCCGCGAACCGACAGCACCGACAGCACCGACAGCACCGACAGCACCGACAGCACCGACAGCACCGACAGCACGTGGCGCTGCGATCGACGGCAACCTGAAGCGTTCCGCGGCGAGATCGACGAACGCGCGTACCTTGCCTGGCAGGAACTCCCGGCCCGGGTACACGAGCGCCACGGCCACACCGTCGTTCACGATCCGGTAGTCGCCGAGCACGCGCGTCAGCGTGCCGGCGCGCAGTTCGTTCGCGACCGCGAATTCCGGCAGCAGTGCGATGCCGCTGCCGGCCAGCGCGAGCTGCCGCTGCATCAGTGCGCTGTTCACGGTGACCGGCGCATCGAGCTGGATCGCATCGAGCGTGCCGTTGGGGCCGGCCCACCGATAGGTTCTCGCACCGGCCGCGAGGCCGACGATCCGATAGCCGTCGAGGTCGGACGGCCGCTGCGGAGGCGTCGCTTCCAGCAGGTAGCCGGGCGAGGCGACCGCGACGAGCGGCGCATGCACCAGCGTGCGCGAGACGACGGAAACCGACGTGATCATCGTGTCGGCGACGATCCCGACATCGAACTCGCCGCCCAACAGGTCGACCTCTGTTTCGGTCAGCGTGATGTGAAGCGACACGCCCGGATGGCGCGACTGGTATTCGGCGAACAGCCCCGCCAGTTCCGTCGACATCAGGCTGTGCAGTACGACGACGTTCAGGTCGCCGCAAATACGGCTCGATTCCTGCGTGGCGCGCGACTCGATTGCGGAGAGATCCAGCAGCAACGCGCGGCACCCTTCCGCATAACGGACGCCGACCTCGGTGAGCACTGTCTTGCGCGTCGAGCGTTGCAGCAGCTTCACGCCCAGATGCGATTCGAGATCGCCGACGTAGCGCGTCACAAGCGACGGTGAAAGATTCAGCTGGTGGGCGGCATGGGAGAAATGATGCGTGTCGGCAACCTTGAGAAAGACCCGCATCGCACTGAACAGATGATTCACGACGGTTCCTGTAGCACGGACGTTGGAGACGGCGGAATCAGCTGCCGAAGTAGACGTTGCAGAAGCTCACGGGGCCGACGCAGTCCGAATCGGGCGTTGCCGGGGTGCTGGCCGGCGCTGTGCGAAGCGGTACGACGGCCTTCGTTGCGGCGTCGGAACGAACGTTGCCGCCGCCGTTTGAACGCGCGACGAGTTGCGCCGTGTCGGCCGCAACGATTGCATTCGATTGGTGCTGGACGGCGGGGGCCGCAGGCTGCTGTTGCGCGAATGCGCCGGCGGTGAAGGTGACGCATGAGAGTGCGACAAGGGTTGATGCGAGCGGGGTAAGGACAGGCTTGAGCATTTAGGATTCCGATTTTAAGAACGTTGTCTATTGCCAATTCGATTCGGGATGTCGGCGTGGTCGAGTCGTCCTGTCGATGGCCCCGGGGCGTGTCGGATTCTTCTTGTCGAGTGTGTCGGCGTGGTGCGGAAGGATCGTGCGACATGGGCGCCGGGGCCCTCGATGCAGGGATTCGGCGCGACCGATTCATCAGGAATCGATGACGAAAGAATGAAGGAAAACCCTGATCGTGTCCAAGGCGAATTTCCGATCCAGTCGATAAGGCAAATCGATCATGCATCGATGAATTGCCTGTTCGCGCGTGGATTCGATGAATACGGAATCCGAAATAAAGTGGAGGTTGTGCGCGTGCGGGCCAACGCATGCAGGCGCGACATCCGTCATGCGGATGCCGCGCCGAACCGAAGCGATGATTCGAGCTGGACGCATCGCCCGGCGGGCGACGCGGCGAAGATCAGGACGGGCCGTGTAGCGTCAACGTGCGCAGCGACGACAGGCTGCCGTGTTCGAGCATCTCGCGCACCATCTCCGCAAATGCCGTCGATGCGACGGTGCGATAGGCGCCCTTGCGCCGCAGCAGCGCGACCGTGCGCACCGGAAACGGCGGATCCAGCGGCACGTACTGCAAGTCCCGATGCTCGAACTCGATCGTGCCAGGCAGGATCGTCGCGATCTTTCCGCGGCTCACGATCTTCAGCACCGCGCTGATCGAATTGGCCTGCAATGCGACGTCGGGCTGCATGTCGTACGACTGGAAATAGCTGTCGACGTAGAAGCGCGACACGAAGCTCGTCGTCAGCAGCGCGAGCGGTGTGTGGGCGAGCTGCGTCGGCGTGACCGGTTCGCGCTGCGCGGTCAGCGGATGCGTGCGGCCGACCACCAGCATCAGTTGCTCGGGAAACAGCGCTTCGGCCTCGATTTCGTCGGATCGAACGTCGACGAAGCCGAACGCGAGATCGACCTGATCGTCGCCGAGCGCAGTCTCGACCGCATCGAGCGACATCTCGGTGATCTCGATGACGATGCCCGGATAGCGTTCGTGGAACTGCTCGATCACGGGCGCCACGAGATATTCGGTGAAGGTCGGCGTGAAGCCGATCCGCAGTTGCCCGCGCGACAGGTCGTGCACGTCGTGCAGCGCACGCTGCGCGGTGAGCAGGTCATTGTGCGCGCGCCGCGCATATTCGAGGTAGACGCTGCCGAAATCGGTGAGCTGGACCATTCGCCCGCTGCGATCGAACAGTTGTGCGCCGAGCTCGTCCTCCAGCTGGCGCACTTTCTGCGACAACGCCGACTGCGACACGCTGAGCGCTTCGGCGGCCCGCGTGAAATTGCGGTGTTCGTCAATCGCGAGCAGATAGCTGATGTTGCGAAGCAGGGGGCTGCGTTGGGTGAACTTCATCTTCCGCGGAGTAAGTCGCTGGTCACGTGGATCGGGTATCGCGCCATTATGCGCCGGTTGCCGGGCGGTGGATCGGGATGGCATGCGACGGTGCGGAGTACCGCTGCGTACGCTGATGCCGGCGACGGGCGCGTATGCCGGCCCGCCGCGCGGGAGGCCGGTTGCGGCGCCGGCGTGCCCGCCGGCATCACGTGGCGCAGGGCGTTCGATCGTCGGATCGTCCGGGATGCTCATTGCCAGCCGCCTCCGAGTGCCAGGAACGTTGCGATCTGGGCATCGTTCACCGCCTGCTGCGCGGCCGCGATGGCCGACTCGGCAACCAGCCAGGTGCGCTGCGCGTCAAGCACCGCAAGCCCGCCGATCCGGCCGCCCCGACGCAATTCCCCGGTCCGTTCCATCACGTCGCGTGCCGCATCGCGCGACGCCTCGAGACGCTGCAGGCGATCGAGCGCGGCTCCGTAGCTATCGAGCGACATCTCGGTTTCGCGCAGTGCGGTAAGCACGGTCGAATCGAAATGCGCGAGACTCGCGCGGCTGTCGGCCTGCGCGGCCTCGATACGGTCGCGGATCGCGCTGCGATGCAGATCCCAGGTGACCATCGGGCCGACCGCGAAGCGGTTCGTCAGCGGCGTGAAGAACGCGGCGGCGCCGCCGGTCGAACCGATGCTCGCACCGAGCTTGATGTCCGGATACAGCGCCGCCGTTTCGACGCCGATGCGCGCGGTCGACGCGGCGAGCCGGCGCTCGGCCGCGCGGACGTCCGGGCGGCGCTTGAGCAGCGCGCGCCCGTCCCCGGACGGCAGCGGCTTCGACAGTTCGAGCGGTGCGCTGCACGACAGCAGCGCGCGATCGTAGTTTTCCGGCGGCTGCCCGGTGAGCGTCGCGAGACGGAACGCCGCATTCAGCCGGCGCGCCCGCAGCGGTGCGAGCTGGGCGCGGCTGCTTTCGATGCCGCCCTGGTCGCGCTGCTGCTCGAAGATCGGCGCACGGCCATTCGCGATCAGCTGACGCGTCAGCGACAGGCGCTGCTGCTGGACCGCGATCGAGCGCTGCAACACGTCGATCTGGTTGCCCGCATTGCACAGGTCCGAATAGGCGCGCGTGACTTCGGCGGCGACGTTCACGCGCACGAGATCGCGCGCCGCGGCGACCGCCGCATTGTCCGCGGACGCTGCCTCTATCCCGCGCCGGATCCCGCCGAACAGGTCGAGGTCGTAGCTCATCGTGAAACCGATGTTGTAGATCTCGTGTCGCGGCGGCTCGACATGCGACAGAACCGATGCCGCCGACTGCTGCGTATAGTTCGTCGACGCGTCGAAACCCACGCTCGGCTCGCGCGCGGTTCGCGTTGCCGCGAGCAGCGCGTTGCTGCGTTCGAGATTCGCCTGCGCGGCGCGCAGGTCGACGTTCCCGGCCAGCGCTTTTTCGACGAGACCGTCGAGCACCGGATCGTTGTAGAGGCGCCACCAGTGATCGGGCAGCGGGTCGTTCGACGTGACCGATGCGCCCGCAACGAACGCGCCGTTGGCCGCCGGTGCGTTCACGAGTGCGTTCGACGGCACGCGATAGTCGGGCCCGACCGTCGTGCATGCGGCGAGCGCGACCACCAGCGCGGCGATGGGGGCCGTGCGCAGGCTCACCATGGCAGGCTCCGGCGCACCGTGACGTCGCCGGCACGGGCATGAATCTCGACCGACGCGGTCTGCCCCGGCACGAGCCGCACGCCGGGCGGCACCGAGTCGATCGCGACGCGCACCGGGATGCGCTGCGCGAGTCGTACCCAAGTGAACGCGGGGTTCACGTTCGCGAGCTGCGCATCGCCGCCTGCGCGCTCGCGGTCTTCGACGCCGCCGGCGATGCTTTGTACGTGACCGCGGATTTCGCTCGCGACGCCCATCAGATAGATGCTGGCCGGATCGCCGACGTGAATCGCCGGCAACTTGGTTTCCTCGAAGTAGCCTTCGACGCGCAGCGACGTGTCGTTTACGAGCGCCATCGCGCCCTTGCCGGCGTTCAGGTACACGCCGGGCAGCAGCCCGACGTTGGTCACCGTGCCGTCGACCGGCGCGCGCACGAGCGTGCGTTCGAGGTTCAGCGCGGCGAGGTCGCGCGCGGAGCGTGCCTGCGCGAGCGCGGCGCGCAATTTCTGGACGCGCGTCGTGCCTTGCTGTGTCGATTCCTCGGCGACGACGTCCGGCATCGCGCGATTGCGGCGATCCTCGCGGATCGCTTCGTCGAGTTCGGCCTGATCGCTCGCGAGGTTCGCGTCGGCCTGTGCGAGTGCGATCCGGTAGCGTGACGGGTCGATCACGAGCAGCACCTGGCCCTTCGACACTTTCTGGTTGTCGCGCACGCGCACGTCGATGACGAGTCCGCTGACGTCGGGCGCGATCGGCACCACGTCCGCGCGCACCTTGCCGTCGCGGGTGAGCGGTTCGATCTGGTAGCGCACCCACAGCGCGTAGATCGCGCCGAGGATGCCGAGGATGATCGCGACCGTCAGTACGGTGCGTAACAGGGGGATGATTCGCTTCATGTTCAGGAGAGAAGGCGATGCGGGAAACAGGCGTCGGCGAGGCGGGCGAAGCCCCACCACAGCAGGAAGAAGGTGGCCAGTTCGAGTAGCGCGGGTTGCCAGAGCAACACGCGCAGCGGCAGGCGCTGCAGCACGCCGCGCAGCAGGAACGTGACGGCGAGCGCAACGACGGCCCATGCGAGCGCGGACGGCATGTAGATGCCGAAGATGTGGATCTCCTCGATCATCGTGACGTTCCTCCGACGAGTTGGACATGCGGGAACAGGTTGCAGCGCATGCCGACCAGCGCGAGCAGCGTGGCGTCGTCGCGGCCGGTGGTATTGCGCGCGGCCGCGCCGATCGCGCGGTTCAGCGCGCGCATCAGCGACGCAGTGGCCGGAATCGGATGGTGCGCGTCGGCGCGGGCGCGATACAGGTTCGATACTTCCTCGAGCGCGGCTTCGATCGCGACGCGCGTCTGCGCATCGCCCCTGTCGAGACCCTCGCGCACCTGAATGATGTTGCGGCCGATGCGCAAGTCGCTCAGCCCGTCGACCGCATGCAGCGCATCGCCTTCGTTCGCGAACGCCATGCGGGCGGCAACCTGGCCAAGCCGGTCGACCGCGCGCGCGGTCCACGTCGGCGCATCGAGCGGTCGGCGCGGATCGGCCATCTGCGCGAGGTCGGCCCAGTTCTGACGCACGATTCGATATGCGGTCCAGCGCGTGCTGGCCGAGCGGAAGAGTTTGGTCACGACCAGCGTCGTGACGATGCCGCCGACCTGCGCGAGCCCTGTATTGAGGAACAGCGCGAAATCGGCCTGGAAGCGATCGAGAAAACCCATGGCGACGATGAAGCAGGAGAACATCGGAAGCGCGCGAGCGGTGCGCGCGGGATCGGCCTGGATGTAGCCCATCCAGATGAAGGCCGGTGCGAGCGTCAGGATCAGCATCCCGGCGCCGTCGACACGCGGCAGGATCACGAACAGGTACAGCGCGGCGAGCGGAAAGGTGACGAGCGTCGACACCAGATAGCGGCCGATCACCGGTGCGGGGTCGTCCTGCGCGGCGAACGAGCAGGTGACGAGCGCGGCGAATGCCGCGGTTGCGGATCCATTCGGCCAGGCAAGCAGGATCCACACCGCGCAATAAATGACGATCGCGGTGGTCGTCGCGGCGCCGGCGAGCAGCGCGAGCCCGTGGTCGCGCGCGAGCCTGAAGCGGCGCGTGCTGTCGACGGGCGGCAGGTGACGCTCGAGTTCGGCGTCGCTTTCCGAGAAGGTGCGCACGAGTCCGCGGGCGGCATGCAGCGTGTCGAGGAAATCGGCGGTGCGGTCGAACAGGTTCGCGGTGAGCAGCGACGTCCAGGTCGGATCGAGCAGGCGTTCGGTCGCCAGCTTGCGGCAGCGCGCGGCGAGGCCGACGTCGAGCGCTTCGCCGACTTCCTGCGACGCTTTCAGGTCATCCATCACCGCCTCGACGAGTGCGGCGGTCTCCGCATCGACCGCATTCAGCGAGCGCAATTGATCGAGCCGGTTCGCGGCAGCCGACGCGATCGACAACAGCGCGGCGAGGCGGTGCTGCAGCGCCGTGACCGTGTCGCGCGTCGCGAGCGCGAAGCGCTGGTCGAACGGCAGCGTTGTCGCGATCATCCCGAGCTCGGTCACGTCCGCCGCGAGCTTGCGGCGATGCTCGTGCTCGAGCCGCGCGTGATGCGTGCCGAATGCGTCGACGGTCCAGCGGCAGGCATCGCCGAGGAACGACAGCGCGCGCTCGTGAATCACCGGCCGGTTGTTCGCGGGCTTCAGCAGCATGTGCGCGATCGTCACGCACAGGATTGCCACCGTCATCTCCTCGACGCGCGACACGGCCGTGATGAAGATGTTGGTCGGGTCGTCGAGATACGGAAAACAGATCACGGCCGAACTGAACGCGGCCATCTGGAACAGGAATGCGCGCGGCGTGCGGTCGAGCACCGCGAGATAGATGCAGAAGCCGATCCATAGCGCGAGGCACAGCACCAGCAGCACGGGCGAGTTCTGCAGGTTGGGTGCGACCACAACCGTCACGACCGCGCCCGCGGCGATGCCCGCGAGCCGGTAGATCGTCTTCGGCCGGAACGCACCGGCCATGGGCTGCGCGGTCACGTAGACCGTCAGCAGCGCCCACCAGGGGCGCGGGAAGCTGACGGCAAACGAGATCAGCAGCACAAGCGCGGCGGCGATAAAAGTGCTGACCGAGAAAAGGAGTTTTCTCGGATCGATGGAGAATGGGTCGCGCGGCCGTAGCGGCGCGACGGTGGCTTGCGACACGTCGATTTCCTTGAGCGAGACAGGCGGAAAGGGTTGCTGCGATTGCGCTACGGCGTCGGAGGCGGCGTGCCGCACGTCATGTCGTGCAGCGCGGGTTTGCGGCATGCGCCGCGGCAGAGGGAGGCGGGGTATGCGGGAACGTGAGACCGCACGGAAAGGGGGATCGTTGCAGGTTGTTCAAGCACGGCTTGCGCGCCTTTTCCTTTTTATTCAAGCGCATGGCGACACACGTCGGCGACCGCGAGTGCCACGAAAACTCGGTTGCGAAGGATCAGGGTTTCATTCGATTGCGATGGACGAAATTGTGCGATGCGGCGCGCACGGCGTCCAAGTCGGATTTCCGACCGGGTCGATCGGTTTTACTTATCGCTCGACGAGCGGGCCGGCCAGAATGCCGATCATGGAATGCGCAACCCGAGGCGCAACAGGGGCGTGAAGCGGTTGCCAGCGCAACTGCATGACGACACGGTGGCGAGCGCGCTACCGCGTGTCGTCAGTCACCGAACAATTGCCCCTGCCCCGAAATCACGCGTTCGAAATCGTCGCGCAGGAACGGCAGGATCGCATCGGCGACCGGCTGCAGCTGACGGCTCACGTAAAACGCGTAATCGATCGGCGAGCGCATCGTCTCGAGCGGCTCCGGGCCGGCCGTCGTCATCACGTAGCTGATCCAGCCGCCGCGCTGGTACTGCAGCGGCCGGCCGCGCGCCAGGTTGAATTCGTCGGCGATCCGCGCGGCGCGCACGTGCGGCGGCACGTTGCGCTGGTATTCGCTCAACGGCCGGCGCACGCGCTTGCGATAGATGAGTTGCCCGTCGTATTCGCCGGCGAGCGTGCGGCGCACGTAGTCGCGAACGAAGTCCTGATACGGTTCTCGCTTGAACACGCGCCGGTACAGTTCGCGCTGGAATGCCTGCGCGAGCGGCGTCCAGTCGGTGCGCACGGTTTCGAGCCCCTTGAACACGAGGTCCTCGCTGCCGTTCGCCGCGAGCGCCAGGCCCGCATAGCGCTTCTTGCTGCCTTCCTCCGCGCCGCGTATGGTCGGCATCAGGAAGCGCCGGTAATGCCGCTCGTACTGTAGTTCGAGTGCGCTTTCCAGCCCGAAGCGGTCGCGCAGGTGCGCCTGCCACCAGCGGTTCACGTGATCGACCAGCGCGCGGCCCTTGGCTGCTGCTGCTTCGTCGTCGTGCTCGCGCCCGAGCCAGACGAAGGTCGAATCGGTATCGCCATAGATGACTTCGTAGCCTTGCGCCTCGATCAGCTCGCGTGTGCGATGCATGATCTCGTGGCCGCGCATCGTGATCGACGACGCGAGGCGCGGATCGAAGAACCGGCAGCCGGTCGAGCCGAGCACGCCGTAGAACGAATTCATGATGATCTTCAGCGCCTGCGACAGCGGCGCATTGCGCTGGCGTTTCGCTTCGTCGCGGCCTTCCGACACGCGCCGCACGATGTCGGGCAGGCAATGCGCGGTGCGCGAGAAGCGCGCGCCGAGAAAGCCGGGCACCGACGTGTCGTCGCCCGGATGCGCGAGCCCCTCGATCAACCCGGCCGGATCGATCAGGAACGTGCGGATGATCGACGGATAAAGGCTCTTGTAGTCGAACACGAGCACCGAATCGTACAGGCCGGGCCGCGAATCCATCACGAAGCCGCCGGGGCTGTTCTGGCCCGTCACGTCGCCGAGGTTCGGCGCGACGTAGCCGAGCCGGTGCATGCGCGGCAGGTACAGGTGCGTGAACGCGGCGACCGAGCCGCCGGTGCGATCGGCCGCGAGGCCCGTGACGGTCGCGCGTTCGAGCGCGAAGGACAGCAGGTCGGCCTTGTCGAAGATGCGCGTGACGAGTTCGCAGTCCTTGAGGTTGTAGTGCGCGAGCGCCGGCTTGTCGTGATCGAAGCGGCGCTGGATCTCGTCCATCCGCTGATACGGATTGTCGATCGATTTGCCTTCGCCGAGCAGCGACTGCGATACGTATTCGAGGCTGAACGACGGGAACGTCCACGTCGCCGATTTCAGCATGTCGATGCCGTCGAGGATCAGGCGGCCGGCCGCGCCCGCGAAGAAATGATCGGGCTGTTGCCCGTGTGCGCGCCACTCGAGCAAGCTGCCGCCGCGGCCCAGCTTCAGCGGCACGCCGTATTGTTCCGCGTGCGCGTGCAGGATGCGCAGGTCGAACTGCACGAGATTCCAGCCGATCACCGCATCGGGATCGTGTTCGTCGAACCAGTCGTTGACGCGCGTGAGGATCTCGGCCGGGCTGTCGCAGTAGTCGAGGCGGAAGTCGACGGGCGGCGCGTCGCCGTTCGGCGGGCCGAGCATGTAGACCTGCCGCTGTCCGCAGCCTTCGAGCGCGATCGAATACAACTCGCCGTGAACGCTCGTTTCGATGTCGAGCGACACGCAGCGCAGTGTCGGCCGATAGCCGGTCGCGGGTTTGAGTTCGGTGTCGGTCAGCGTGCCGTCGCGGCCGGCCGTGCCGCGAAACAGCACCGGTGCGGTAATGAAGCGCTCCATCGCGTAGCGGTCGGGCGGCTGCACGTCGGCTTCGTAGACGTCGACGCCGGCCGCGGCGAGGCGTTTCTGGAGTCCGGACAGATGGCGGTAGCGGCGGCAGTAGAGGCCGGCGACCGCACGCTGGCGGAAGTCGCGCAGCGCGAGCGGACGCAGTTCCACATCGCGTTCGCCGGCGAGCGCGCGTTCGGCGAGCGCCTGCTGCTCGACCGGCACGAACGCGACGGCCTCCTGCGGGCGCAGCCGCACGCGGCGCGGACCGTGTTCGGTTGCCAGCCAGAACTCGATCTCGATGCCGGACGCGGTGTCCCGCCAGTGGCGGGTGAGGATGAAACCCTGCTCGAACTCCGTCAAAACGCTTGCTCGTCGTGGATGCCCAGGCCGCGGATTTTAGCGCCTCTCGCGCGGTTCCCGCCGAAGGGCGAATCGATGACATCAGGTGGCGGGAAGCCGCCGCACGGTCCGTCACGCGGCGCATCGGCCGCGTGACGCAGCCAGAATCGCGCGCAGACCGGGTGACGCGTGTGCGTCGCGTATTCGTCTACCCCGGCGTTCGGTGCCGATGCGGCATTCAGGCCGGCATCGGCGCGAAATTCCACTTCAGGTGTTCCGCTCGCCGTGGCCGCTGATACAGATAGCCCTGTGCGTACTGAATCCCGACCGCATGCAGCGCGCGGTGCTGCTCTTCCGTCTCCACGCCCTCGGCAATGATCTTCAGGCCGTAGTGGTGGGCGACCGCCGCGATCCCTTCGATCAGTTTCGCGTTGCCGGTCGTGAGCGGCGAGATGAACTGGCGATCGATCTTCACGTAGTCGAACGGAAAGCGCGACAGCATGTCGAGGTTGCTGTGATGCGTGCCGAAGTCGTCGATCGCGAACTTCGCGCCTTTCGCGCGCAGTGTGGCGAACATCTCGGTGGTGCGCGAATTCTTCTCGAGCAGGATGCGCTCGGTCACTTCGAGCACCAGCGTGCAGCCCGGTGGAAGCCGGGCGATCGTGTCTTCGACGACGGACACGAAGCGCGCGCGCTCAAGATCCTTCGGCGCGACGTTGATCGCGATGCGCAGCGGCACCGACGGCGCGAGTGCGGTCAGATCCGATACGGCTGTCCGAAGCACGAACTCGGTCACCTTCGGCAGGACCGCACTTGACTCGACCTGCGGCACGAACACGGCCGGACTGATGGCCCCCCATTTCGGATGGTGCCAGCGCAGCAGCGCCTCGACGCCGACGGTCCTGCGCGTTTCGATGTCGATGATCGGCTGGTAGACGACATGAAATTCGTTGCGCTTCAGCGCATTGCGCACGGCCTTCAGCAACAGCCGGCGCGGCGCCATCGCGAGCAGGTACGCGGCAGCGACGAGGCCGTTGACCAGCAGCGCGATCGTCAGGCAGATGAGTCGGTAGCGCCGCTGCACCTGCCAGACGTAGGGTTCCGCCGAGGTAACGGAGACCGTGAACGGCCAGGCGTTCGACGCGATCCTGCTGCCCGTTGCCGGTGCCGCGCCGGTTGGCGACACGAACTCGCCGTGCTGATCGATGCTTCCCGCGCCTTCGATCGACAGCGTGGCCGTTTCCGCCCCGAAGCGGGTCCCGTGCGCGAGCATGTCCGCCACATAGTCGCCTTCGACCAGATAAAGGACGCCGGAGTCGGGCGCGGTCGCGCGAAACGCCGCCAGCACCGGAACGTGACGCTGAAACGGCGTTTGCCGAAGCAGCGTGATGGCCGTCGTCCCCGGCGCTGGCGCATGAATGTACGCGTCGAGCGGAACATCAATCGCACCCAGCGCTGAAGAGCATGTGACGCGACCGCCGTTCGCCAGCGCGACGGCTCGAAGATAACGCAGGTGAGTGCCTACTTCGGCGAGCGTCCTGAAGATCGTCGTGCAGGGCTGCCCGACCAGCGCGTTCAACTCATTCGGGTGCCGCGAGCGAATCCCGTCGAGGATGCGGTCGACCGATATCACGATGTCGTTCGCTACGTCCCTTTCGTGCCGTGCAATCGAGTCGCGCGCCAGGCGCCCTGCGACGACGAGCGCCAGCACGAACACGAGGATGCAGACAATCAGGGCGACCGGGAAGACGATGTGCGGCCACGCGCCGCTGCGCTGGAACGCGGGCTTCGGGCGCGGTGCGGGCGCGGATGGTCCTCGGGTCGTACTTGTTGTTGTGCGCATGTGAATGCAGGTCGAACCGTTCGATGAATTGGCGCGAGGCATTCGCCGTGCCTGGCCGGGGCACCGCGGCTCGCGCCCATATCGGGACGCAAATCGATTCTACGCTCGCAAAGCCCGCGAAGCGGCATCGCGCCGGATTCGACGCGATTCTTCATAACATACATCGGTAATGCATGTATATCGGTATCGCAACCTAAAAAAAACCCGGCCGCATCGATGTGCGGCCGGGACAGAAGACACCGTCTCTTGGCACGAGGATGGTGCGCGGCAAGTATAAGGTCTGTCGAACCGGATTACGAAATAATGCTAATCAAAAAATCGCGAAATATCGAGATTGATGCTTGATGGGAAATATTTGCGTCGCGCGTCAGTTCCGGCCGCCGTGCTTCAGAAGTCGTTGCGCATCTTGTGGAGCAGGTCGCGGGGCGATTGATGCGTGTCAACGGCGGTGAGGACGTCGGTCAGGAACCACGGCAGGTTCAGTTGCGTATCGGAATCGCCGACGCAGATGCGGATCGGCGGCGCCTTCGACGCCGCGCGGGAGCTGGGCGCCGTACCGGCGGACGTGGACGACGGCACGCAGTTCCGCGCTTGCTGCGCAACGGGCGCGGCGGCAATGTTCGTGGCAGTGCCGGCAATCGCCGGCGAGCTGACGGCGGCAAGCAGGATCAGGATGGCGAAAGGGGCGGCGCGTTTCATGTGATTCTCCGGCGATGCACGTTCGACACCGTCGGCGGGCCCGAGTTCGGTGAGCCGCCGAGGCGTCGCATGCGCGACGACATGGGCATCTCCGGCGCGGTCGAACGCGATGCTGAATGGCCTCGCGCGCCGGATCGATCGATCAAACGTCAAGAATCGTTTGGATCACCCTTCCGACGCTTGCGATGCCGGATACGCTCATTTATCGTGCCGCCACGACGGCGCCGACACGGGGCGCCAAGCCAGTTCGCAAGGAGCATTCGTCATTACCGCATTCAATCGTCGCACGCGTATTCGTGCCTTTCTCGTCGCGTCGATCGCGTCTCTCAACCTGGCGCAGCCCGCGGCGGCAGCCTATACGGAATCGTGGATGAGCGACCACGACGTCAAGGAGTACGCACACCAGGTCAAGCATTCGCCCGTGGCGGCGAGTGGTGCGACGGCCGTGAAGCCGGGGCGGCAAACCGGTTCTTCGCGATCGAATGCGCCGGCGGCGGCGCATGCCGACGCGAAACCCGCGTCGAACGCGCACGCGGCGCCCGCGAAGAACCGCAAGGTCGAGCACGCGGTCGGCATCGATCCGAAGGCGCCCGTCATCGCGAAACCGAAGGTCGTCCAGACGGCGCACAAAAGGGCAGCCATCCAGCATTGACGCAGCACGCAGGCCGGCACGCATCGATTCGTCGATGCGCGCCGCAATAACCGAAGCGTTCAACCATCACGGAGAACCATCATGTCGCTGATGGACCGCCTGCTGTCACGCGGCGTGCGGAACGCCACGTCGAGAAGGCGCGTGATCGTGCGTGTATGGCTCGACGAGCACGGGCGAGTCCGCGATCTCAAGGTCAGGCGCAGTTGCGGCGACGTCGCGCTCGACGAGAAGGCGCTTCACGCAATTGCGGTGATGCGCTTCCCCGGCGGCCACCTCGGCTCCGGCGGGAAATCGGCGAAGCGCTGGCACGATCTCGATTACCCGGTGGACTGACAGTGCGTCACGAATACCCGTAGCAGCGCTTCAATCCCGTGTAATCGTAGAAGTGGCTCCCCGCGGCGATCTTCGCGCCGTCGCACGCCGCCTGGAAATCCGTCTCGCGCTCGTTGTACAGCATCTTCACGATGATCCGCGAGCCGTTCCGATACACGTCCCATTGCATGTTCGCGGCCATCGGCGACACCTGATCGCCGCGCCACGGATTGTTCGCATACGTGTAGGTCTGCGCCTGCGGCGTCGGCACGAACACGTTCTTCAGGTTCATGATCGACGCGAACGGAATCACGATTTCCGCATGCGTGAAGCGCAGCTTTGCGGCACGCGTGAGGTCGCCGCGCGCGATCGCGTCGACCTCGCTGAAGAAGTCGTCCTGCAGCACCTTCGCCATTCGGTACGTGACCGGATTGGCCTCATGGATACCGGGCCCTTTCTGGTAATAGTCCTCCGCGTCCTGCAGATAGGCGAGCGTTTGCGCCTGCTCCGCGCCGATGTATTTCTCCATCGTGACGCCGCCCGTTTCGGCCGTCATCGCGGGCGCGACCTGCAGCAGGTTGTACAGCACGTTTACCGCATCGACGGCCGATGCGATCTTCGTCTTGCCGTCGCCCTTCAGCGTGTTGGTGAACTTGCCGTCCGGCGACGTGAACGCGTAGGTTCCCGTGTTCGCGAACGTATAGCCGTCCGTGCCGAGCTTCGCGATGAAGGCTTGCGACACCAGCGCGGCCAGCACTGTTTGCGCGACTTCCGCGACTTGCGGCGCGGCCTTGATCGTCTTCAGCTTGTCCGCGACGGACGCATCGCTCGAATAGGCCTGGTAGGTTTGACTGGCCTGGTAGGTCGCGTAATACGGATCGGACGTATCGGTCACGAGATCGGTGGCCGGCTTCAGCGCATGGAAATACAGCAGGAACCGGTTGGTGCCGGCGGGCTGCGCGACCGGCGCGCTCGCCGGATAGCCGGACGGCGCGGCCGGCAACGTGATCGCGGCGGCGAGTGCCGGCTGCGCGGCGACGAGCGCGGCCGAGAAGTAGGTCGAACTGTCGACCGCGCGGTCCTGCCCCGAGTTGACGACGACGATCTGCCGGCCACCCGACGCGAACAGCGCCGGCAGCCGCTGCGCGAGCCGCGCGGCGAGCTGCTGGTGTTCGCGGATGCCGGTTTGCGTGAGATTGCCGTAGCCGGGCGTCGAAATCCCCTGCACGCCGTAGCCGAGCAGCGCGTTGGCCTTCATCATCGAGTATGTGTCGGCCTTCAGCTGCGCGCCGAGCGCGGTCAGTGCGCCGTCGGCCTCGGCCTTGAGCAGCATCGCGTAAATCGCGCCGTCGTATTTGAAGCCGGACAGTCCGCGCGAGCCGTGCCGCGCGACGAGCTCCGTATACACCGGCGTATAGCCGGCGGGCGGCGCTTCGTAGGTCGCCGCGTCCTGCTGCGGACGATAGGGCGTCTTCGTCTGGTAATACGTCGCGGGCGTCGGTGCCGGCGCGGGTGCCGGTTGCGTGCTGCCGTTGTCTGCCGACGCGGCAGGCGCAGTCGACGTTTCTTCTCCGCCGCATGCGGCGAGCAGCAGGCAGGCGAAGGCGACGGCGGTAGCGGTACGGGTAGGGCGTGTCATCGTGGCTTGAAACGGATGGAACGACGCGGCAAGCGCGTCGTTCCCCTTCCGGGCGGAATCGGTCGAATCCGGAAGTGTTGCAAGCGACTTTGACAGCAGAATGTCAGGGTTCGGTCGGGCAATCGTCGGCATGACGCCGGATCGCGACCGGCCGGCGCGAGCCGGCCCGTATGCAGGTGCTCAGGTCAATGCAGGCCTGCCGATGCAATCGAACGCATCGTGTCGGTGATGCGCACGCAACGCGACAAACCGAACGTCTCGGCTTCGCGGCGCTCCGGTTCGCTGCTGGCGACGGCCACCGCGCGCTCGGGCGGCACGCCCAGCGCTTGCAGTGCGACGTCGAACGGATGCTGATTTCCTACGGAGTCCTGCTGATGCGCGTCGGTCACGACGACCGAGAAGCGGTCGAGGTTCGCGCGGCCGAACTGGCCTTCGAACATGTCGCTGAGCCGGGCGGCAGGCAGCGTCGTGACGAGACCGAGTCGATATCCTTGCTCCGACGCGCTGTCGAGCCACTGGATGATTGCATCGCGCTGGTTGCGCGATTCGTGCGAATCCGGTGTCGCTTCGATCTGCGCGAATGCGGCGTCGAGACGGGTGACGATGGCTTCGATGACCACGGTGATTCCTTTCCTGAGACGTGACGATCCGTTCGCGGACGGGAATGCCGCCCACCTTAGCGTCGTTCGGCAATATGCGACCAATTAATATTTATATTCGACTCATACGATTCGACTAATGAATGGGGCGGCGAGCCAATGCTGGCGCGGGATGCACGTGAGACCGCATTTTCCGGATGATTTGCATCGTATCGACACGCTTCGATGTGATGCACCAAACGCGCGCACGATTTGAATGCACCGGATGTGTGCAGATGAGAAAAACGGCGTATCGGGCGAGATGGGCCCGATACGCCGTCGCTTGCGACGCCGCGTAGCACTCGGCGATCAATGCAGCTTGATCGACGGCTGGTTGCGGCTTTGCAGCCAGTGGCTCAGCGACTGGAACAGCGCGCGCTTCAGTCCGTACACGCTGAACAGATGCTTGCGGTACAGGAACTTGTACAGCCCGATCGCGGCGAGCCCGTCGACGATCAGCGAGCGCGAACGCACGCCGAGGTCGGTCTGGTACACGGCGCCCGCCCGGCCGAGCGACACGACGGTCCCCGCGTCGCGGAACGTGAAGCCAGGCACCGGCTTGCCGGCGAGACGCCGCGCGAGCGCATCGCCGAGATACACGGCCTGCTGGTGCGCGACCTGTGCGCGCGGCGGCAGGAAACCGCTCGCATCGGCCGACGGGCATGCGGCACAGTCGCCGAACGCATACACGTGCGGATCGTCGGGCGTCTGCAGCGTATCGGTCACGAGCACCTGATTCGACCGATTGAGCGCGATGTCACCGAGCTCGCGCAGGATCGCGGGGCCCGCGACGCCGGCCGCCCAGATCGTGATGTCGCTCGCGAGCCGCTCGCCGGTTGCGGTCGTGACCGCGTCCGCGCCCACTTCCGCGACGCGCGTATCCGTCAGCACGTCGACGTTCAGCGTGCGCAGTTGCGCGTGCATCCTGGCCGACAGCCTTTCGTCGAGCGCCGGCAGGATGCGCGGGCCGCCTTCGATCAGCCGGATGTGCACGTCGCGCGCGGACACCAGCGCCTTGAAGCGATAGGTCGTCAGTTGCTGGATCGCATGGCGCAGCGCCGCGGCCAGCTCGACACCCGTCGCGCCCGCGCCGATCACGTTGATGCAGATCGGTGCCGCGCGGCGCGCCGGCTGCTGCTCGGCCAGGTGGTTGGCCTTCGTGCAGGCGGCCAGGAACTTGCGGCGGAAATCCTCGGCCTGATCGAGATTTTCGAGCGGCAGCGCGTGCCGTGCGGCGCCCGGCACGTTGAAGAAGTTCGTCACGCTGCCGACGGCCAGCACGAGATCGTCGTAGCCGAGCTCGCGCTGCGGCAGGATCTCCGTGCCGTCCGCGTCCTGCACCGGCGCGATCGTCGCCGTGCGTGCCGCGCGATCGACCCGCTGCAGCGCGCCCTGCACGAAGCGGAAGCCGTGGCGCTTCGCCTGCGCCGCGTATTCGATCGTGTGCGAGGCCGGATCGCGATGGCCGGATGCGGCTTCGTGCAGCAGCGGCTTCCAGAAGTGCGTCGGGTAGCGGTCGACGAGCACGACGTCGGCTTGGCCGCGGCGGCCGACCGTGTCGCCGAGGCGCGTGGCGAGCTGCAGGCCGCCGGCGCCGCCGCCGACGATCACGATGCGCGGCACGCGCGGTGCGCGGTCCGTTGCAAGGGTAGGCGTGATGTGGTCCATGTTGTGGCTCCCGCTGATGACGATTCGGATGACATTGCTCAAGAACCGACGATATAGTTTTGAACCTACGCGAACAATTTAATGTTTATAAGCGACTCATATGTATTCACTTATAGGAAAGACCGCGACGTTCCGGCAACTGAAGGCGCTGGACATGATTGCGCGGCTGGGCAGCGTGTCACGCGCGGCCGAGGAGCTGAACCTCACGCAGCCGGCCGTGTCGCTACAGGTTCGCCTGCTCGAGGAAGCGGTGGGCGCCGCGCTGCTGCAGCGGGTGGGGCGCGGCGTGCAGCTGACCGCCGCCGGTGAAATCGTGGCGCGCTATGCGCGCGAGATCCTGCATTTGTGGAGCGAGGCCGGCGACGAAGTGGCCGCGCTGACTGGCGACCTCGGCGGCACGCTGCGGATCGGCGCGATCACGACGGCCGAGTATCTGATTCCGCCGCTGCTGGTGAAATTCACCGCGACGCGACCGCACGTGAAGACCTATTTCAAGGTCGGCAATCGTGACGACATCATCCGCATGCTCGCAACGCATGAAATCGATCTCGCGGTGATGGGCAGCGCGCCGAAGGAGCTGCGCACGCATGCGGTGGAGTTCGCGAAGCATCCGATGGTGTTTGTCGCGGCGCCAGGCCATCCGCTGATGCAGCGCAAGCGCGTCGCGCTCAAGGATCTCGAATCCGCGCACCTGCTCGTGCGCGAACGCGGCGCGGGCACGCGCTCGACCGTCGAGAGCCTGTTCAAGACATCCGGCTACCGTTTCCATGTGGGCTCCGAACTGTCGAGCAACGAGGCGATCAAGCAGATGGCCGAAGCGGGGCTCGGCGTCGCGTTCCTGTCGTTACACGCGTGTGCGCTCGAGTTGCGCACGGGGCTGCTCGGGCAACTGCCGTTTCCGGGCAATCCGATCGTGCGCGAGTGGTACGTGATCACGCTCGCCGACCGGCGGATCTCGCAGGTCACGGGGTTGTTTCGAGACTTCCTGATCAAGCAGGGCGCGCCGGTGATCGACGGCGCGACGGTGGCGCCGCACGAGCGACGGCGCAAGTAGGCGCACACCCGTAGGACGCGGTCGGCGTGTGCGAGCGGTGCGTTCCGCCGGTCAGACGATCCCGAAGTCGTCGTTGCTGTCGGGAATCGACGCGAGCAACCGTTCGAGCCGGTACCAGCCGATCATGCGCAGGCATCGCGCGGCGAAGGTGGTCCGGCCGTTGCGGAAAAGGGGGCCGGCAGGCCGGCGGGCGGCGCGGGACGGCGAAGCGGGGATGAACGCCGCGCGTTGTGGGCAGCAATGGGGCATGACGGTCTCCGTAGGTGTCGGATGAGGCCATCGTAAGCGCGACTGCGGCCGTCGGCGCGCAAGCAAGGATGGAGCGGAGCAGGAATGGATGATCTTTTTCTGCCCGGCGGGGAATGGCAGTGCGCGCCCGGCAAGCGGCCGGAAAAAGCGTCACAATGCGCGTTCGACCCACGATCTGGTGGAGAAGAAGCATGAGCGATCCGATTCCCGCCGCGCCGACCGACAACGGCGTGCCGGTCAGCCTGCGTTCCAGCCGCGGGCTCGGCTGGCGCGGCTTCGGCGCGGCGCTGCTGGAGATTCGCGCGGGTACATACCGGATTCCGGCCACGGATCATCACCGTATCGGCGTGCATATCGGCTCGCCCGTGCGCGCCGATTGCGTGTGCGACGGTGAACGCGTGTCGCGCATCCAGGCGCACGGCGACATCGACGTGATTCCAGCCGGCCTTCCGGGCCAATGGACCGACAGTGCCGACTGCCGGATCCTGCACGTCATGCTCAGCGATGCGTTCGTGCGGCGCACGTTCGAGCAACTCGAGCTGAAGCCGTCGCAGGCGCAGATCCGTCGGCGGCTGCAGGTGCGCGATCCGCGCCTGCAGCACATCGCATGGGCGATGGCCGCCGAACTCGAAGCGGAAGACGCATCGGACCCGCTCTATGCGGAGAGCCTGTGCACGGCGCTCGTCGCGCGACTGGTCGACGGCCAGCCCATGTTCCGCGAGCGCCGGCGTACGCTCGCGCCGAAGGCGGCGGCGCGCGTGATCGACTACGTCGAGGCCAATCTCGAACGCCGCATGACGCTTGCCGAGCTCGCGGCGCTCGTGTCGATCAGCGTGCCGCATTTCAAGGTGCTGTTTCGCGAGACGCTCGGGATGCCGGTGCATCAGTACGTGGTGCGGCGCCGGGTCGAGCGCGCGAAGGCGTTGCTGCTAGAAGGGCGGCTGAGCATCACCCAGATCGCGCTCGAAGCCGGATTTGCGCATCAGAGCCATATGGCGAACTGGATGAATCGCGTGCTGGGCGCGACGCCGACGGAGGTCGCGCGGTCCGGGGCGCGGGGCGGGCTGCGGCTCGCTTACGACGGCGAAGACGATACGGCGTCGTCGGGCCGATAGCCGCTGACGAACCGGTGGGCCGCGCGATCCGTGCGCGGCCCCGCATCCGGTCATCCTTTCCTGTTCACATCATCCACTCCTGCGCGCCTTCCCGTTCGCGCTCGCCGACAATCGCCGCACCTTCATCGTCCAGGAGCGGATCGTGTTCGTGATTTTCGGAGCATCAGGCAACGTCGGCTCGTCGACCGTGACGACCCTGCGCCACGCAGGCCATCCCGTGCGCGCGGTGCTGCGCGACACGCGCCATCGCGAACGTTTCGTGCAACTTGGCTGCGAAGTGGCGATCGCCGACTTGACGGACGCAAGTGCGATCGCAGCGGCTATCGACGGTGCGCAAGCCGTGCAGATGCTGTGTCCGGTGCCCGTCGCCGACAGCGACCCGGCCGCGACGATGGCGCGCACGCTCGACATCGTGACCGGCGCACTCGTCGCGAATCCGCCGCCGGCACTGCTTGCGTTATCGGACTACGGCGCCGAGCTCGACGGCAACACGGGCATCACGCGGCTCTTTCATCGTCTGGAAGAAAAGTTGAAGACGGTTCCGACCACGCTCACGCTGCTGCGCTCGGCCGAACACCTGCAGAACTGGACGCGCGTGCTGCCGGTGGCGCTTGCAACCGGTGTGCTGCCGAGTTTTCATCATCCGGTCGACAAGGTGTTTCCGACGGTGTGGGCACCCGACGTGGGTGTCGCGGCGGCGCGGCTGCTGCTTGAACCCGCCGAATTCGGCAACGGGCCGCGCATCGTCAGCATCGAGGGGCCGCGGCGCGTGAGCGTGCGGGATATCGCGCAGACGCTCGGCGCGGCCGCGGACCACGAGATCGTCGCGCGCGAACTGCCGCGCGACGCGTGGACCGCGACGCTGCTGCGCGCGGGGCTCAGCGAGCGTCATGCGCAACTGATCGTCGATCTGTACGACGTGCACAACGCGGGGCGGATCGACGTCGAGGCCGGCGTGTCGGAGCGGGTGCATGGCACGACGACACCGGAAGAGGCGCTCGCTGCGCTGGTGCGCGGGCACGCGCGGTGAGCGGCGCGACGGCGCGAAGCGCGCGATGCGTGCTATGCCGGCCGCCGCACCCTGCTCAACACCGCATACGCGACCGACCCGATCACGATTCCCCAGAACGCGGACCCGAGCCCGAGCCACGTCATTCCCGACGCGGTTGCAAGGAACGTGATCACCGACGCTTCGCGATGGTCCTCGTCCTCGAAGATCCCGTGCACGTTCGCGCCAATCGCACCGATCAGCGCGAGCCCGGCGAGAATCGCGACGAACGCTTTCGGCAGTGCAAAGAACAGCGTGACGATCGTTCCCGCGAAGAGTCCGCCGATCAGGTAGATGACGCCGTTCGCGATGCCCGCGATGTAGCGCCGGTCCGGATCCTCGTGCGAATCCTTGCCGGTGCACAGCGCCGCGGTGATCGCCGCGACGACGATCGTGATCCCGCCGAAGCACGCGACGGCGAGCGACATCACGCTGGTCGCGGTGATGATCGGCCGCGCCGGTGTGTGATAGCCCGATACGCGCAGAATCGTCATGCCTGGCAGGAACTGGCCGGTGAGACTCACGACGACGAGCGGCAGGGCGAGGCTGAGCGTGGTGCCGAGCGTCCATTCCGGGGCGATGAAGATCGGCCGCGCGATGCTCGGCGACACGTTGCCGAGATGCGCCATTCCGAGCAGCGTCGCGAGCGCGGCGCCCGTGAGCAGCACGAGCACGATGCTGTAGCGCGGCAGCACGCGCTTGAAGATTACGTACGCGGCGATCATCCCGAACCCGAGCACTGGCTGCGCGGTCGCGGCGGAGAACGCACGCATGCCGAACGGCAGCAGGATGCCGGCCATCATCCCGCACGCGATGCCGCGCGGAATGTGGCGCACGAGCCGGTCGAAATAGCCGGTGATGCCGATCACGAGGATGATCAGCGCGGCCGTGATGTACGCGCCGACGGCCTGGTTCAGCGTCAGTTGCGGAAAGAGGCCGACGAGGAGCGCGGTGCCGGGCGCCGACCATGCGGTCACGATCGGCACCTTCAGTTTCCAGCTCGCGAACAGCCCCGACACGCCCGCACCGATCGAGATCGCCCAGACCCAGGACGCCACCATCTCGTTGGATACATGCGCGGCCTGCGATGCCTGGAAGAAAATCGCGAGCGGGCCCGCATAGGAAATCAGCACCGCGAGAAAACCCGCGGTGATCGCGGAGACGGACCAGTCATTGCCGATCGAGCGGATCGCGCCGGGCGAGGTGTTCGGTTGCATCGTCGTAGGGGAAGTGCGGCGCGCGGCCGGTAGACTGAGCCGGGGCGGATGATTGTTGGAGGCCCCGGACGATCCGTCATTCTGGGCATTGCCGCCGAAATTGGCAATTTGCCGATGGAGATCGGCGTTGTTGGTTTTTTGTAAGGAATGTGCGTCGGCGCCGCCGTGCGGCCTTGCGCGCGCGTCGCTGCATGGAGCGGCTTCGAGGCGAAGCACGGCTCGCTCGGGCGTTACGTACTGATCTGAAGATATCCGTCGACCGCGGCGATCTTCGCACCACTGCCCGTCGACAGCGACGCCGTGCCGCGATCGAACGGATGTACGGGCGTGTCGGTCGGCGTCCATGCGTGGCGCGCCAGCAGTTCGCGATACCCGCCGCGGATCACGAAGCCGCCGCATTTGTCCGCATATGCGTCACGCCGCATCCGGTACGCGCGCGGCAGGTCGTACCACGGCAGCCTCGGCAGGTCGTGATGCACGAGGTGATAGTTGTTGTTCAGGTACAGCAGCCGCATCGCGAAGCCGGCCTCGTTGATCGCGATGCGCGCTTTCGGATGCCGTGCGGCGCGGTGCTCGAACAGTGAGCGGATCATTGCGAGCGATAGCGCGGGCCACGTGACCGCCAGCAGGTAGTACCACCACGGCACGCCGATCGCCCATTGCAGCCATGCGAGTAGCGCGCCCACGCACACGCCGTGCGTCACCCACATCCGCAGATAGCGGAAGTCGGCGCGCCGGAACGCGGCGAATGCGTCGGCGAACATCGCGGCGACGCTCGTCGGCGGCCCGAACACGAGACGTCCGACGAAAGTGGTGCGCGCAACGGTCAGTGCGCGACGCCAGCGCGGCAGCCGCGCCCACTGTGCGCGCGACACGTAGTTCGTTTCCGGGTCGACGCCCGGCACGGTCAGGTCCTCGTCGCGGTGATGGTCGAGGTGCGTGTCGCGATAAAGCGTGTACGGATACCAGATCGTCAACGGCGGATAGCCGAGCAATCGATTCACGAACGCGGAACGCGTCGGATGGCCGTGCAGAAGCTCATGCTGCAGCGACATGTGCCACGCGCCGAGGAGGATCAGCGGCGGCGTCGCGGCCGCGAGCGACACGCGCTCGGCGCGCACGAGCAGCAGCACGGCGAGCCAGCCGCCGTAGATCGCGACGACCAGCAGCCACGTCGGCCACTCGGTGCGTGCGGTGAAGCGGGCATCGAGCGCGGCGATCGCGCGCGCGTGGTCGACGTCGAAGTATTCGGCCATGGTGCTGGGGCGGAATGAAGCGGGTGAGACGGGGGCTGCGCGCGTAACGGATAGCGGACGATCGCGCCGGCGCGGGCCGCGATGCAGTTGGCCGACATGGGTCACGGCTCGCCGTGCGCCACGATGAACAGCGACTTGCGACGGTGTCGCGACATCGGAACGCTAACCGGATCGCGTAGTCAGGCCAACCAAGCAATTCGCATTTGCTTATCGCTGCGTGACCGATAAGCATTGACTGCCCCGCCGCGTGCCGGATCCGCGCGAAACGCGAGCGAACGGGCTTTCGCCAATGCACCGCCGATGCGTAGAATGCGCGCATGAGCTCATGGATCGCCGGACTGCCGATGTACAACGTGACGCCGCGCCACGCTACCCTGTGGCGCGCGTTGCTGCGTGACGCGCTCGATGCGTTCGCGCATGCCGGCGGGCCGGCCGGCGTCGCGCTGCTCGACGAGCCGTTCGGGGATCTTCACGGGCTGTGGCGCCACGACGGCTTGCTGTTGTCGCAGACATGCGGTTATCCGTACCGGATGCTCGGATTGCGCGATGCCGTGCACCTGATCGCGACACCGGCATTCGACGCGCCAGGCTGCGACGGCGCGCGCTACAGCAGTGTGCTGGTGGTGTCGGCGCGTGTGCATTCGGGCGGTGCGACGACGCTGGCGGCCTGTCGCGGGTTGCGGGCCGCATACAACGGCGCGGATTCACACAGCGGGATGAACGCGTTCCGGCATGCGGTCGCGCCGCACGCACATGACGGGCGTTTCTTCGGTTCGGTCGTGTCGTTCGGCTCGCATCTGAACGTGTTGCGCGCGCTGGCCGCAGGCGTTGCCGATTGCGCGGCGATCGACTGCGTGACGTTCGCGTACGTGCGTGATGCACTGCCGGAGCTGTTGAAGGACATCCGGATCATCGGCATGACGGCGTCGGCGCCAGGTTTGCCGTTGATTGCATCGAAGACGCTGGAAGCGCGGCTCGTGGCGGCGCTGCAGGATGCGCTCGATCACGCGGTTACGGCCGATGCGCAGCGGGCGAGCACATTGCGGCTCAACCGGTTCGAGCGCCTCCCGCCGAGTGCATACGACACGATTGCCGATCTCGCGCGGGACGCGGCCGCGCACGGGTATCCCGAGCTGGCGTGAGTGCACCCTGCCCGGCGATGCCTAGAACGGCAAGGTGCCGGGCGGCGCGTTGCGTACCACGGCGAGCGTCGTGCCGATATGGTCCTCGAGCGCGAGTGCGGCGCGCGCATCGGCGCGGCGCATCGCGGCCTCGAACAGGCACGTGTGTTCCGCATGCACGTCGCGCTTCGAATCGCCGAGCCCGATGCACACGCGCCGATAGCGCTCGCTTTGCTGCGACAGCATGCGCAGGATCAGGTACGTCCACGGCGTGGCGGCCGCCGAGATCAGCGCTTCGTGAAAGCGCCGGTTGCATGCTTCCCATGCGGCGCGGTTTTCGATGGACACCGGCTGCTCCCACGCCGACAGCATGTCGAAACTCTGCCGCACGCGCTGCGCCCATGCGTCGTCGCCGCGCCGCACGGAATCGCGCAACGCATCGACCTCGATATGAATGCGCAGCCGCGTGATCGCTTCGAGATCGTCGACCGACATCGGCGTCACGCGAAACCCGCGCTGCCCTTCGGCCACGACCAGCGCATCGCTGACGAGCCGCGTGAGCGCCTCGCGCAGCGTGCCCGCGCCGACGCCGTACACGTCCTTCAGATGCTCCACGCGCAGCTTCGTGCCAGGCGGGTAATGTCCTTCGATGATGTGTTGCCGGAGCTGGTGGTACGCATGTTCGCTGAGTGTGCGGGCATGCGGCTCGGCGGCGTCGTCGGCGGCCGGTTCGAGTGCCGGCGGCGGGGAGTCGAGCGCATGGGCGGGCAGGATGGTGTTCATGTCACGCGTCCTCCTGGTCCTGTTTGCGGTTGAGCCGATAGCTGAGCTGTGCGCGCGTCAGGCCGAGCAGGCGCGCGGCGGCCGACAGGTTGCCGTTCGCGCGGTCGACGGCCTCGTGCAGCAGCGCGCGCTCGAGGCCGTCGAGCCCGCCGCCGCCCTGCAACCGGTCGAGGATGGCGCCGCAGTCGATCGACATCGCGGCCGCCGGCCGGATCTGCCCGGCCCGGTCGACCGTCGCGCCGCCGGGCGAGCCGACGCCGGGGAACAGGTCCTTCGCATCGACCGGACGGTTCGGGCGCGACAGGATCACCGCGCGCTCGATCAGGTTCTCGAGCTCGCGCACGTTGCCGGGCCAGCGATACCCGCGCAGCGTATCGTACGCATAGTCGGTCAGCGTCGGCGCCGGCTTGCCGTGCACGGCCGCGAAGCGTTCGAGCATGGCGTCCGCGAGCGGCGCGATGTCGTCCTGCCGGTCGCGCAGCGGTGGAATCAGCACCGGGTAGACGTTGATCCGGTAATAGAGATCGGCGCGAAAGGTGCCGTCGCGCACGGCCCCCTCGAGATCGCGGTTGGTCGCCGCGACGACGCGGACATCCACCTTCCGGCCGTCGGTTGCGCCGAGCCGCTCGACCTCGCCCTCCTGAAGCACGCGCAGCAGCTTCGCCTGCACGTCGAGCGGCAGCTCGCCGATTTCGTCGAGAAACAGCGTGCCGCCGTCCGCGCGCTCGAAGCGGCCAGCGCGCACTGCTTGCGAGCCGGTGAATGCGCCTTTCTCCGCACCGAACAGTTCGGACTCGATCAGCGCATGCGGGATGGCCGCACAGTTGATCGCGACGAACGGTTTCTGCGCGCGCGGGCTGAGGCTGTGCAGCGCACGCGCGAAGCGTTCCTTGCCGACGCCCGTTTCGCCGGTGAGCAACACGGCGACCTTGGTCGGCGCGGCGGTCTCAAGCAGCGCATACGCGGCACGGAACGCGTCGGAACGTCCGACGAGCCGGGTCCGGCCGTCGTCGGGCGTCATCTCGAGGCGCAGCGATTCGACTTCGGTCTGCAGATCGCGGATCGTGTTGATCAGCGAGTCGGCCTTGAACCACGACGAGATCTCTTCCGCGTCTGGCCATTCCTCGGCCGGCTTGCCGACGATCGTGCAGTGTGGATCGTGCATGCCGACACAGGTCGTTTCCTTGAACAGGATCGTCCGGCCGATGAACGCGCTGGTGTAACCGGTCGCATAGCCGATCAGCATCCAGCACACCGGCTCGGGCTGCGGCCCGAACGTGCGGCGGTGCACGTCGGCCTCCCATGAATGCTCCCAGCGGTATTCGCAGTAGAACGCGCCCGTCGCGGGATCGGCCTCGAACCGCAACGGCGTGACCTGCACGGCGCCTTCAAGCATGTGCAGTTGCGGGCCGACATGGAACATGTCGAACAGCGACGCGCCGCTTCGAATCTCGCGCGCGAGCGCGGCGTCCCGTTCGCCGGCGGCGAAGCCGACCCGCGTGAAGAAGCGTCGCGTCTGCGCCGGCCCGACACTCTCCATCAGTTCCTGGCGCAGCGTCGCCAGTGCGCCGGCATGCAGCAGCACCATTCGCTGACCGGCCAGCCAGATGCGACCGTCGCTTGCCGAAAAGTGGATCAGCTTGCGCAGGTCGGTGTCCGGCGGCAATGGGGGCAGGCTGGGCCGCGTCATGTCTCCTCCGTCGAGATTTCTCGTGATTTTCAAGGTTTTCGCCAGCGGCGTCGCGGCGGGCGGATCGATTTGATCATTTCATCAAATGCGCGCGACCGGGTTGCTCAAATGATGAAAAGTGCCGCCGGATATGGCTTCAGGCGTGGTCGCAGTCGGGCGGTTTCCGTTCTGGTTAACCGCCATTGTGGATCGCGAATTTGAACTTCGCGTCAGGGCTTTCCCTGAATTATCGAGATTTTTTCGGTGTGTGGCCGGACGTGGCACGGATGCTGCATTGAAGTCCGGCATGGAGGCGACACCGATCATGAATCAGCATCCGACCGATCTTTCCCCGCTCGATCCCGGCCGCAAGTGTGTTCGCGTGACCGGCACGAACGTGCGCGGTTTCGTCGAATTCGAGTTTTCGCTCGGCGGCGCGCCGGATCTGTTCGTCGAGCTGACGTTGTCTCCTGCCGCCTTCGACGCGTTCTGCCGCGAACAGCAGGTCACGCGGCTCGACGTCGAAGCGAACCCATGACCTTGAGGAGCAAGAAGTGACCATCGAGCTGAAGACAGTCGACATCAAGCCGCTCCGGCACACCTTCGCGCATGTCGCGCAGAACATCGGCGGCGACAAGACGGCGACGCGCTACCAGGAAGGCATGATGGGCGCGCAGCCCCAGGCGAACTTCCATTACCGGCCGACCTGGGATCCGGACCACGAGATCTTCGATGCGTCGCGCTCGGCGATCCGGATGGCGAACTGGTACGCGTTGAAGGATCCGCGCCAGTTCTACTACGCGTCGTGGGCGACGACGCGGGCTCGCCAGCAGGACGCGATGGAGTCGAACTTCGAGTTCGTCGAATCGCGCCGGATGATCGGCCTGATGCCAGACGACGTGGCCGCGCACGCACTCGACGTACTGGTGCCGCTGCGCCATGCCGCGTGGGGCGCGAACATGAACAACGCGCAGATCTGCGCGCTCGGATACGGCACGGCGTTCACGGCGCCCGCGATGTTTCATGCGATGGACAACCTCGGCGTCGCGCAGTACCTGACGCGCGTCGCGCTCGCGATGGCCGAACCCGACGTGCTCGATACGGCCAAGGCGAGCTGGACGAACGACGCCGCATGGCAGCCGCTGCGCCGCTACGTCGAGGACACGCTGGTCGTGACCGACCCCGTCGAGCTGTTCATCGCGCAGAACCTGGCGCTCGACGGCATGCTGTATCCGCTCGTCTACGACCGCTTCGTCGACGAACGTATCGCGCTCGCGGGCGGCTCGGCGGTCGCGATGCTCACCGCGTTCATGCCGGAATGGCACGCCGAGTCGAACCGCTGGATCGACGCGGTGGTGAAGACCATGGCCGCCGAATCCGACGACAACCGCGCGTTGCTCGCCCGCTGGACCCGCGACTGGTCCGCACGGGCCGACGCGGCGCTCGCACCGGTCGCGGCGCGTGCGCTGCGGGACGCAGGCCGCGCGGCGCTCGACGAAGTGCGCGAGCAGTTTCATGCACGCGTCGCAAAGCTCGGCCTCGCGCTCTGACGCCGCGCCAATTCCATCAACCCAAGGAAAGCCAGCATGTCGAACGTATTCATCGCCTTTCAGGCCAATGAGGACTCCAGATCGATCGTCGACGCGATCGTCGCCGACAACCCGCGCGCGGTGGTGGTCGAGTCGCCGGGGATGGTCAAGATCGATGCGCCGGACCGGCTGACGATCCGTCGCGAAACGATCGAGGAACTGACCGGCGCGCGCTTCGACCTGCAGCAACTGCAGGTGAACCTGATCACGCTGTCCGGCCACCTCGACGAGGACGACGACCAGTTCACGCTGAGCTGGTCGCACTGAACGCCGCGCTACACGCACCGACAACACCGGAGACACGAATGGACACGCCAACGCTCAAGAAAAAGCTCGGCCTGAAGGACCGCTACGCGGCGATGACGCGCGGCCTCGGCTGGGAGACGACCTATCAGCCGATGGAGAAGGTCTTCCCGTACGACCGTTACGAAGGCATCAAGATCCACGACTGGGACAAGTGGGTCGACCCATTCCGCCTGACGATGGATGCGTACTGGAAATACCAGGGCGAGAAGGAGAAGAAGCTGTACGCGGTGATCGACGCGTTCACGCAGAACAACGCGTTCCTCGGCGTGACCGACGCGCGCTACATCAATGCGCTGAAGCTGTTCCTCCAGGGCGTGACGCCGCTCGAATATCTCGCGCATCGCGGCTTCGCGCACGTCGGCCGGCACTTCACCGGCGAGGGCGCGCGCATTGCATGCCAGATGCAGTCGATCGACGAGCTGCGGCACTACCAGACCGAAACGCACGCGATGTCGACGTACAACAAGTTCTTCAACGGCTTCCATCATTCGAACCACTGGTTCGACCGCGTCTGGTACCTGTCGGTGCCGAAGTCGTTCTTCGAGGACGCATATTCCGCGGGGCCGTTCGAGTTCCTGACCGCGGTCAGCTTCTCGTTCGAATACGTGCTGACGAACCTGCTGTTCGTGCCGTTCATGTCGGGCGCCGCGTACAACGGTGACATGTCGACGGTCACGTTCGGCTTTTCCGCGCAGTCGGACGAATCGCGGCATATGACGCTCGGCATCGAGTGCATCAAGTTCATGCTCGAGCAGGACCCGGACAACGTGCCGATCGTGCAGCGCTGGATCGACAAGTGGTTCTGGCGCGGCTATCGGCTGCTCACGCTGGTCGCGATGATGATGGACTACATGCAGCCGAAGCGCGTGATGAGCTGGCGCGAGTCCTGGGAGATGTACGCGGAGCAGAACGGCGGCGCGCTGTTCAAGGATCTCGCGCGCTACGGCATTCGCGAGCCGAAGGGCTGGCAGGACGCGTGCGAAGGCAAGGACCACATCAGCCACCAGGCATGGTCGACGTTCTACGGCTTCAACGCGGCCTCGGCATTCCACACCTGGGTGCCGACCGAAGACGAGATGGCGTGGCTGTCAGCGAAGTATCCCGATTCGTTCGACCGCTACTACCGCCCGCGCTTCGACTATTGGGGCGAGCAGGCAAAGGCCGGCAACCGCTTCTACATGAAGACGCTGCCGATGCTGTGCCAGACCTGCCAGATCCCGATGCTGTTCACCGAGCCCGGCAACCCGACGAAGATCGGCGCGCGCGAGTCGAATTACCTCGGCAACAAGTTCCATTTCTGCAGCGATCACTGCAAGGAAATCTTCGACCACGAGCCGCAGAAATACGTGCAGGCGTGGCTTCCCGTGCACCAGATCCATCAGGGCAACTGCTTCCCGGCCGATGCGGACCCGAGCGCCGAAGGTTTCGATCCGCTCGCCGCGGTGCTCGATTACTACGAAGTGCAGATGGGCCGCGACAACCTCGATTTCGACGGTTCGGAAGACCAGAAGAATTTCGCGGCCTGGCGCGGGCAGGCCACGCGCAACTGACAAGCAACCGATCAGCAACCTTGAAGAAGGCCCGCGCGCGCTGCCGCGCGAACGCGGGCCGACAGGAGACAAACATGGCCGTCATCGCGCTCAAACCCTACGACTTCCCGGTGAAGGATGCGGTCGGGAAGTTTCCGGCGCCGCTGCTTTACGTGTGCTGGGAAAACCACCTGATGTTTCCGGCGCCGTTCTGCCTGCCGCTGCCGCCCGACATGCCGTTCGGCGCGCTCGCCGACAGGGTGCTGCCGCCGGTCTACGGCTATCACCCGGATTTCGCGAAGATCGACTGGAACCGCGTCGAGTGGTTTCGCTCCGGCGAGCCGTGGGCGCCGGATGCGGCGAAGAGCCTGGCCGACAACGGACTCGGGCACAAGGACCTGATCAGCTTCCGCACGCCGGGCCTCGACGGCCTTGGCGGCGCGAGCTTCTGACCGCTACGCGGACGAGCGAACCATCATGAGCCACCAACTTACCATCGAGCCGCTGGGCGTGACGATCGAGGTCGAGGAAGGACAGACGATGCTCGATGCCGCGCTGCGCCAGGGCATCTACATTCCGCATGCGTGCTGTCACGGCCTGTGCGGCACCTGCAAGGTCGCAGTGCTCGACGGCGAAATCGATCTCGGCGACGCGAACCCGTTCGCGCTGATGGATTTCGAGCGCGAGGAGGGCAAGGCGCTCGCGTGCTGCGCGACGCTGCAGGCAGACACCGTGATCGAGGCCGACGTCGACGAGGAGCCGGACGCGGAAATCATTCCGGTCAAGGACTTCGCGGCCGACGTGACGCGCATCGAGCAGCTCACGCCGACCATCAAGTCGATCCGGCTGAAGCTGTCGCAGCCGATCCATTTCCAGGCGGGCCAGTACGTGCAGCTGGAGATTCCCGGGCTCGGGCAGAGTCGCGCGTTCTCGATCGCGAACGCGCCGGCCGACGTCGCGGCGACCGGCGAGATCGAGCTGAACGTGCGCCAGGTGCCGGGCGGGCTCGGCACCGGCTATCTGCACGAGCAACTGGCAACCGGCGACCGCATGCGCCTGTCGGGCCCGTACGGCCGCTTCTTCGTGCGCCGCTCGGCGGCGCGGCCGATGATCTTCATGGCAGGCGGGTCGGGGCTGTCGAGCCCGCGCTCGATGATCGCGGACCTGCTCGCGAGCGGCGTCACAGCGCCGATCACGCTCGTCTACGGCCAGCGCAACGCGAAGGAGCTGTACTACCACGACGAATTCCGCGCGCTGGCCGAACGTTACCCGAACTTCACGTACGTGCCGGCGCTGTCCGAAGGCGCGCCGGATGCAGGCGGTGACGTCGCGCAAGGGTTCGTGCACGACGTCGCGAAGGCGCATTTCGATGGCGACTTCTCGGGGCATCAGGCGTACCTGTGCGGACCGCCCGCGATGATCGACGCGTGCATCACGACGCTGATGCAGGGCCGCCTGTTCGAGCGCGACATCTATCACGAGAAGTTCATCTCGGCGGCCGACGCGCAACAGACGCGCAGCCCGCTGTTCCGGCGGGTGTGACATGGACGCGGGCCGCGTATGCGGGACGGTCACGATCGCGCAGACCGACGAGCGCTATGCGTGCGTGTCCGGCGAATCGTTGCTGGCCGGCATGGCGAAGCTCGGCCGGCGCGGCATTCCGGTCGGCTGCCTGAACGGCGGGTGCGGCGTATGCAAGGTGCGCGTGCTGCGCGGCGCGGTACGCAAGCTCGGACCGATCAGCCGCGCACACGTCAGCGCGGAGGAAGAGTACGACGGCTATGCGCTCGCATGCCGTGTGGTGCCGGACGGCGACGTCGAACTCGAAGTGGCGGGCCGGCTGAAAAAGCCGTTCTTCTGCGGCGCGGCCCGTGCCGGCGCGCCGGCGATCGACAAGTAACCAGGAAACCAGGAGGAGACACATCATGGGTGTGATGCGTATTGGTCATGTCAGTCTGAAGGTGATGGACATGGAAGCGGCGTTGCGTCATTACGTGCGCGTGCTCGGCATGCAGGAGACGATGCGCGACGCGGCGGGCAACGTTTATCTGAAATGCTGGGACGAGTGGGACAAGTATTCGCTGATCCTGTCGCCGTCCGACCAGGCGGGGCTCAAGCACGCCGCATACAAGGTCGAGCACGATGCCGATCTGGACGCGTTGCAGCAGCGTATCGAGGCATACGGGATCGCAACCGAGATGCTGCCCGAGGGTGCGCTGCCGGCGGTCGGCCGTCAATTGCGGTTCCTGCTGCCGAGCGGGCACGAGTTGCGGCTGTTCGCGAAGAAGGCGCTGGTGGGCACCGCGGTCGGCTCGCTGAACCCCGATCCGTGGCCCGACGACGTTCCGGGCTCGGCCGTGCACTGGCTCGACCACTGCCTGCTGATGTGCGAACTGAACCCCGAAACCGGCGTGAACCGTGTCGAGGAGAACACGCGCTTCATGGCCGAGTGTCTCGACTTCCATCTGGCGGAACAGGTGATGGTCGGCCCCGGCAACACGATCCAGGCCGCGACGTGGATGTTCCGCAGCACGACGCCGCACGACATCGCGTTCGTCGGCGGCCCGAGCAACGGCCTGCATCACATCGCGTTCTTCCTCGACGACTGGGCCGACGTGCTGAAGTCGGCCGACGTGATGGCGAAGAACAAGGTGAAGATCGACGTCGCGCCGACGCGCCACGGCATCACGCGCGGCACCACCATCTATTTCTTCGATCCGAGCGGCAACCGCAACGAGACCTTCGCAGGGCTCGGCTACCTCGCGCAACCCGACCGCCCGGTCACGACGTGGACCGAGGAGGAGCTCGGGCGCGGGATCTTCTTCCACTCCGGCGAGCTGAACGAAGCGTTCACGACCGTCTACACCTGAGCCGCGAGGAGTCCAGCGTCATGGATCGAAACGACACGAACCGGAGCATCGACACGCGCACGATCGACTGGCCGGCCGCGGCGCGTGCGGCGCACGCTGCGGCCGACGCCGCCGAACGGCTCGGCGTGCGCGTGAACGTCGCGGTCGTCGATGCGGCCGGGCTGCTCGCGGCATTCGTGCGCATGCCCGGCGCACCGCTGCATTCGATCGATATCGCGATCGACAAGGCGTACACGGCCGCGAGCTTCGGCCTGGCCACCGACGCATGGCACGTCGCGCTGGCATCGCACTCGGATGCGGTGCGGCAGGGCCTCGTGCTGCGGCCGCGCTTCGTCGCGTTCGGCGGCGGGCTGCCGATCGTCGAGGGCGGCGCGTTGATCGGCGGCATCGGCGTATCGGGTGGCAGCGAGGCGCAGGACGCGCAATGCGCGCACGCGGGGCTCGACGCGGCCGGCTTCGGCGGGCCATGACGCACGGCACTTGAACGCGCTCCACGAACCCACGGATTCACGACTATCGGCACACACATCATGTACGACACCGAACCCATCGCCGCGACGCGCGGCCCCGCCGGCGGGCAGCCGGACCCGCGGCTCGTCCGCAACTTCATCGACGGCGGCTATCGCGCGAGCGAACGCTGGTTCGACAAGCGCTCGCCGCTCGACAACGCGCTGATCGCGCGCGTGGCCGAAGCGAGCCGCGCGGATGTCGACGCGGCCGTGCAGGCCGCACGGGCGGCGCTGGCCGGCCCGTGGGGCGACCTGACGGTCGCGCAGCGCGTCGAGCTCCTGTATGCGGTGGCCGACGGCATCACGCGCCGCTTCGACGATTTCCTCGCAGCGGAAGTGGCCGACACCGGCAAGCCGGTGAGCCTCGCGAGCCATATCGACATCCCGCGCGGCGCGGCGAACTTCAAGGTGTTCGCCGACGTGGTGAAGAACGTGCCCGGCGAAACCTTCGAGATGGCGACGCCGGACGGCGCGGGCGCGCTCAACTACGCGATCCGCCGGCCGGTCGGCGTGGTCGGTGTGATCTGCCCGTGGAACCTGCCGCTGCTGCTGATGACGTGGAAGGTCGGGCCCGCGCTCGCCTGCGGCAACACGGTGGTCGTGAAACCGTCGGAGGAGACGCCGCAGACGGCCGCGCTGCTCGGCGAAGTCATGAACGCGGCGGGCGTGCCGCATGGCGTCTACAACGTCGTGCACGGCTTCGGGCCGGGTTCGGCCGGCGAATTCCTGACGACGCACCCGGGCGTGAACGCGATCACGTTCACCGGCGAGACGCGCACCGGCGCGGCGATCATGAAGGCGGCCGCCGACGGTGCGCGGCCCGTCAGCCTCGAGATGGGCGGCAAGAACGCGGCGATCGTGTTCGCCGATTGCGATTTCGACGCGGCTGTCGAAGGCACGTTGCGCTCGTGCTTCGCGAACGCGGGGCAGGTTTGCCTCGGCACCGAGCGCGTGTATGTCGAGCGTCCGCTGTTCGAGCGTTTCGTCGCCGCGCTGAAGGCCGGTGCCGAACGCCTGCGGCCCGGCCGTCCGGAAGCGGAGTCGACCGGTCTCGGCCCGCTCATCAGCCAGGAGCATCGCGACAAGGTGCTGTCGTATTACCGCAAGGCGGCCGAACTCGGCGCGACGGTCGTGACGGGCGGCGGCGTGCCCGACATGCCCGAGGACCTGCGCGGCGGCGCGTGGGTGCAGCCGACGATCTGGACCGGCCTCGGCGACGATTCGCCGATCGCGCGCGAAGAGATCTTCGGGCCGTGCACGCTGGTGATGCCGTTCGACTCCGAAGCCGAGGTGATCGACCGCGCGAACGCGAACGCGTACGGGCTGTCGACGGCGATCTGGACGACCAACCTGTCGCGTGCGCACCGCGTCGCGGCATCGATCGACGTCGGCATCGCGTGGGTCAATTCATGGTTCCTGCGTGACCTGCGTACCGCGTTCGGCGGCGCGAAGCAATCGGGCATCGGTCGCGAGGGCGGCGTGCATTCGCTCGAGTTCTACACGGAGCTGCGCAATGTGTGCATCAAGCTCTGATCCACCCGTAAATGACCGGAAAACTCTTATGGACTCCACGTTGATTACCACGCTGGGCGACCGGCTGTACGACGCGATGACCTCGCGCGAGCCCATCGCGCCGCTGACGTCGCAGCACGAGGACCTGTCGGTCGACGACGCGTACCGGATCCAGCAGCGCTTCGTGCAGCGCCGCCTGGATGCCGGCGAAACCGTCATCGGCAAGAAGATCGGCGTCACGTCGAAGGCGGTGATGGACATGCTCGGCGTCTACCAGCCCGACTTCGGTTACCTGCTGTCGGGCATGGTGTACGGCGAGGGCGAGTGCATCGCGCTCGATACGCTGATCCAGCCGAAGGCCGAAGGCGAGATCGCGTTCGTGCTGAAGCGCGACCTGCTCGGCCCGGGCGTGACGAACGCGATGGTGCTCGCCGCCACCGAATGCGTGATGCCGTGCTTCGAGATCGTCGACTCGCGCATCCGCGACTGGAAGATTCGCATCGGCGACACGGTGGCCGACAACGCGTCGTGCGGCGTGTTCGTGCTCGGCGACCGGGCGGTGAGCACGCGCAGCGTCGATCTGTCGACGTGCGGGATGGTGCTCGAGAAGAACGGCGACGTGATCGGCACCGGCGCCGGCGCGGCCGCGCTCGGCTCGCCGGTGAACGCGGTCGCATGGCTCGCCAATACGCTCGGCCGCCTCGGCATTCCGCTGAAGGCGGGCGAAGTGATCCTGTCCGGCGCGCTCGCCGCTATGGCGCCCGCGGCGCGCGGCGACAACTTTCGTGTGTCGATTGGCGGGATCGGCGCGTGTTCGGTGCGGTTCGCGTAAGCGTCGCCCGTTCCCTTTTTCAAGCAAACGAGGAATTCCCCATGACCCGAAAGATCCGTTGCGCGCTGATCGGCCCCGGCAACATCGGCACCGACCTGCTCGCCAAGCTGATGCGCAGCCCCCTGCTCGAACCCGTGTGGATGGTCGGCATCGATCCCGATTCCGATGGCCTGAAGCGCGCGCGAGAACTCGGCCTCAAGACCACCGCGGACGGCGTCGACGGCCTGCTGCCGCACGTGCAGGCGGACGGCGTGCAGATCGCGTTCGACGCGACGAGCGCATACGTCCACGCGGAAAACAGCCGCAAGCTGAAAGCGCTCGGCGTGCTGATGATCGACCTGACGCCGGCGGCGATCGGTCCGTATTGCGTGCCGCCGGTCAACCTTAAGGATCACATCGGCTCTGGCGAGATGAACGTGAACATGGTCACGTGCGGCGGCCAGGCGACGATTCCGATGGTGCGCGCGATCTCGCGCGTGCAGCCGGTCGCGTACGGCGAGATCGTCGCGACCGTGTCGTCGCGCTCGGTCGGCCCGGGCACCCGCAAGAACATCGACGAATTCACGCGCACGACGGCCGCGGCCGTCGCGCAGGTCGGCGGCGCGAACGAGGGCAAGGCAATCATCGTGATCAACCCGGCGGATCCGCCGCTGATCATGCGCGACACCGTGCATTGCCTGACGGAAAGCGCGCCCGACGAAGCGCGCATCGTCGAATCGGTGCACGCGATGATCGCCGACGTGCAGCGTTACGTGCCCGGCTACCGGCTCGTCAACGGGCCGGTGTTCGACGGCAATCGCGTGTCGGTCTATCTCGAGGTCGAAGGCCTCGGCGACTACCTGCCGAAATACGCGGGCAACCTCGACATCATGACGGCCGCCGCCGCGCGCACGGCCGAGATGTTCGCCGAGGAAATGCTGGCCGGCCGCCTCACGCTCGCATCGGCCGCACAGGCGGCCTGACGCCCGCAGACGCGCCCCCCACGACCGGACGAAAGGAACGGAAATGAATCTCAAAGGCAAACGAATCACCGTCCACGACATGACGTTGCGCGACGGCATGCACCCGAAGCGTCACCAGATGACGCTCGACCAGATGCGCGCGATCGCGAGCGGGCTCGACGCGGCCGGCGTGCCGTTGATCGAAGTCACGCACGGCGACGGCCTCGGCGGCTCGTCGGTCAACTACGGCTTTCCCGCGCATACCGACGCGGAATATCTCGGCGCGGTGATCCCGCTGCTGAAGCGCGCGAAGGTGTCCGCGCTGCTGCTGCCGGGCATCGGCACGGTCGATCACCTGAAGGAAGCGCACGCGCTCGGCGTGCATACGATCCGCGTCGCCACGCACTGCACCGAGGCGGACGTCTCCGAACAGCACATCGCGATGGCGCGCAAGCTCGACATGGACACCGTCGGCTTCCTGATGATGAGCCACATGAACAGCCCCGACGGGCTGGTGAAGCAGGCGAAGCTGATGGAGTCGTACGGTGCGAACTGCATCTACATCACCGATTCGGCCGGCTACATGCTGCCCGACGACGTGAAGGCGCGCCTGGGGGCCGTGCGGGACGCGCTTAAACCCGAAACGGAACTGGGCTTCCACGGTCACCACAACCTCGCCATGGGCGTCGCGAACTCGATCGCGGCGATCGAGGCCGGTGCGAACCGGATCGATGGCGCGGCGGCGGGGCTCGGCGCCGGCGCCGGCAATACGCCGCTCGAAGTGTTCGTCGCCGTCTGCGAGCGGATGGGCATCGAGACCGGCGTCGACGTGTGGAAGATCCAGGACGTCGCCGAGGATCTCGTCGTGCCGATGATGGACTTCCCGATCCGCATCGACCGCGACGCGCTGACGCTCGGTTACGCGGGCGTGTACGGCTCGTTTCTGCTGTTCGCGAAGCGCGCGGGCGAGAAGTACGGGATTCCCGCGCGCGACATCCTCGTCGAGCTCGGCCGGCGCGGGATGGTCGGCGGACAGGAGGACATGATCGAGGACACCGCGCTGACGCTCGCGAAGGCGCGCTCGGCGCAACCGAAGCGGGAGGCCGCATGAACCTGACGACCGACATGATCGAGTCGCTGGCCGCGCATCTCGACGACTGCATGCGCGACGCGCGCGACACGCCGAAGATCACCGACCGTCATCCGGAGATGGACTGGGACGACGCCTACGCGGTGCAGGATGCGATCCGCCGCCGGCAGCTTGCGCGCGGCGCGCGGATCGTCGGCTACAAGGCCGGCCTGACGTCGCACGCGAAGATGCGGCAGATGGGTGTGGACGCGCCCGTGTTCGGCTTCCTGACCGACGTCCATGACTTGCCCGATGGCGGCGAGTGCGATACGTCCGCGCTGATTCATCCGAAGGTGGAGCCGGAGATCGCGTTCGTGACGAAGGCCGAACTGAAGGGGCCCGGCTGCCATGTCGGCGCGGTGCTTGCCGCGACGGACTTCGTCGTCGCCGGGATCGAGGTGATCGACAGCCGCTACCGCGACTTCAAGTTCGACCTGAAGAGCGTGGTGGCCGACAACACGTCGGCCGCGCGCTTCGTCGCGGGCGGCCGGCCGCTGGCCGTGGACGGCGTCGACCTGCGCACGCTCGGCATCGTGCTCGAGAAGAACGGCTTGCCGGTCGCATTCGGCGCCGGCGCGGCCGTGCTCGGCCACCCGGCGGCCGCGATCGCGATGCTCGCGAACCACCTCGGCGCGCGCGGCGAATCGATTCCGGCGGGCAGCCTGATCCTGTCGGGCGGCATCACGGAGGCGGTGGCCGTCGCGGCCGGCGACAACGTGACGCTGCGCGTGCAGGACATCGGGTCGGTCGGCCTGCGATTCATCTGAACGTTCGAGACGCAAAGGGAGGCCATCGTGCCGATAGCACATCTGTACATCCTGGAAGGCCGCGACGACGACAAGAAGGAACGCCTGATCGCCGAAGTCACCGAAGCCATCCATCGCTCGCTCGACGCACCGCTCGAATCGGTGCGCGTCATCATCACCGAGATGCCGAAGGCACACTTCGGCATCGGCGGGCAGAGCGCGAAGAAGCGCGGGCGCTGACGCGCCGCGCACCACCGAAATCGACTGGAGGAGCGTCATGTCAGCCAATCCCGAACTGGGCCGCCGGATCGTCGCGGGCGGTCTCGACACCAACTATCACGACCTCGGCGACGGGCCGCCCGTGCTGCTGATCCACGGCTCGGGGCCGGGCGTCACGGCCTACGCGAACTGGCGGCTCACGATGCCGGCGCTCGCCGGGCAGTTTCGCGTGATCGCGCCGGACATGGCCGGATTCGGCGAAACCGAGCGGCCGCGCGATTACGTGTATTCGATGGACCACTGGGTCGACCACGCGCTGGGCCTGCTCGATGCGCTTGGCGTCGAACGTGCGCACGTGATCGGCAATTCGTTCGGCGGCGCGCTCGCGCTCGCGCTGGCCATCCGCGCACCCGACCGGGTCGGCCGCCTCGTGCTGATGGGCGCGGCAGGCACGCGCTTCGCGCTGACCGAGGGGCTCGATGCCGTGTGGGGCTATACGCCGTCGATCGCGAACATGCGCGCCCTGCTGGACATCTTCGCGTTCGATCGCACGCTGGTGAACGACGAGCTCGCGAAGCTGCGCTACGACGCGAGCGTGCGACCCGGCTATCAGGAGGCGTTCGCCAACATGTTTCCGGCGCCGCGCCAGCGCTGGGTCGATGCGCTCGCGAGCGACGAGGCGAAACTGCGCGCGTTGCCGCACGACACGCTGATCGTCCATGGCCGCGAGGACCGCGTGATTCCGCTCGACAGCTCGATGAGGCTGCTGGAACTGCTGCCGAATGCGCAGCTGCACGTGTTCGGTCGCTGCGGACACTGGACGCAGATCGAGCATGCGGCACGCTTCAACCGGCTCGTGATCGAGCACTTCAACGAATAGACGGGCTGACAGCTGTGCCGCACGACCATAAAAAATCAATTCAGTAGAACGAATATTGAAGACATCGATGAAACGAAAGGCTGCATTCGGACTGGTCTCGCTCGCAGCGTGCGCGGGCATGGCGCTGAGCACCGGCGCATCGGCAACGGAGGGCGGCGGCGACACGATCGGCGAGGGCGCGGAGGCGTTCTTCGCCGGCGCGCTGCCGCCGGCGGGGCTGTACGGACTGTTGTACTACACGCATTACCATGCGTCGCGCTTCAACGATTCGCACGGCAACGGCTCGGTGCCGGGTTTCAAGCTCGATGCCGACGTGCTGATTCCGCGCGTCGTGTGGATGTCGAACCTGTCGGTGCTCGGCGGGCGCTACGGCGCGTATGCGGTGCTGCCGATGGAGCACCTGGCGCTGGATGCGGGCGGCGCGTCGTTCGACCGCACCAATCTCGGTGACCTGATCGTCAGCCCCGCGCTGATCGCATGGGGATCGGGGGCGCTGCGCACCGTCGCGGCGATCGAGTTCGTGTTTCCGACCGGACAGTACGATGCACACGCGGCGTTGAACACCGGGAAGAACTATTACACCGCGCGGCCCGTGTTCGGCGTGTCGTGGTTGCCGAACGACAAGATCGAGGTATCCGCGAAGATGACCTACAGCTTCAACTCGCCGAACAACGACACCCATTACCACTCGGGGAACCTGTTCCACATCGATTACTCGGCGAGCTATGCGATCACGCCGAAGGCGCGCGTCGGACTGTCCGGGTACTTTGTCAAGCAGACCACCGACGACATGCAGAACGGGCAGCCGGTCGCGGGCGACGGCTTTCGCGGACAGACGTTCGCGATCGGGCCTGGTTTCCGTTACCAGTTCGGCAAGATCAGCGTGGAGGCGCGCGTCGTGAAGGAGTTCTTCGTGCGCAACCGGCCCGCCGGCGAGGCCGTGTGGGCGAAGGCCGTCATTCCGTTCTGACGGCGCCGCACAGCGCGGAGGGCCGCGGGCCGATCGAGCGCGTGACGCCGCCATCGCGTGGCGTCACGCTGCACGCCGTCGTGCGTTACCGCGCGAGGGCGGCGAGGCGCGGGAACAGCGGCAGCGCGTTTGCCCGGTTGATCGCGGCGTGACGGTCTGCGTCAAGTGCCGCATACGCATCCTGCGCGTGGGTGAAGGACGTCCCGACGGCGGCTGGCGCATACGGGAAGTCGCTGCCGTACAACACGCGATCGGGTTGCGCGAACGCCGTGAGGCTCGGCAGCGCGGACGGCGACGACAGCGCGGTGTCGAAGTAGAACGTGCGCAGCAGGTCGAGCAGCCCGTCGCGATCCGGCACATCGTTGCGCACGCCCGGCGCGAGTTCGGCAAAGCGGTATGCCGCATACGGCAGAAAGCCGCCGGCGTGCGACAGGATGATGCGCACGTTCCGGTAGCGCGCGACCACGCCGTTGAGCACGAGCTGCAGCGCGGTGCGTGTCGTATCGAACGGATAGTCGAGCAGCGGGCCGGGCATGCCGGCCAGGACGTCGATCGCGGGCTTGGCCGGATGAATGAACACCACCGCGTGACGGCGATCGAGTGCGGCCCAGATGGCTTCGAATGCCGCATCGCCGAGATAGACGCCGCCGTAGTTGCTGAGCAGCACGACCCCGTCGGCGCTCAGCGTGTCGAACGCATGGTCGATTTCAGCGAGCGCGCCGTCGACGTCGGGCAGCGGCAGCGTCGCGAAGTTGCCGAAGCGGGTCGGCCGTTTCGCGACGAGGCCGGCCACGTATTCGTTGACCTGACGTGCCATGTCGCGTTTTGCGTGGCCGTTCCAGCCGTGCACGCCGGGCGCGGTCAGCGACAGCACGCCGGTCTGGATCTCCAGTGAATCCATGAACGCGAGCGCCGCGTCAGGGCTCCAGACGGGGCTGCGCCAGCCCGACGGGTCGCCGCCGTGCGCGGGCAAGGCGTCGGCCCAGAACGGCGGGACGACATGTTGATGAACGTCGATACGGTTGCGGTCCGACATGGTTGGGGCTCCTGTGAAGGTCCGACGGGCTGCAGCGGATAGTCATCAGGATGCGCGCGGTTGATTTTTCATTCCAATAGATTAAATTTCGGGATTAATCGTTACGCGTGATCAATCGACTTCATGGACCTTCGCCATTTGCGCTACTTTCTCGCGGTTGCCGAAGAAGGGCATTTCGGCCGTGCGGCGGAACGGCTGCATATCGTGCAGCCCGCGTTGAGCGCGCAGATCCGCGCGCTCGAGGAGGAACTGGGCGTAACGCTGTTCGAGCGCACGACCCGCAAGGTGCTGCTGACCGACGCGGGCCGGTTGCTCGTCACTGAAGCGCGACAGACGCTCGAGCAGGCCGAGCGCGCGAAGACGGTGGTGCAGCGCGCGGCACGCGGCGAAACGGGCGTGGTGCGGATCGGCTTCGTCGGCAATGCGGTCGCGACGGGGCGGCTGTCCGACGATCTGACCGCGTTTCACGCGGCCTGGCCGGAGGTGACGCTCGACCTGCACGAAATGGCGCCGGCCGCGCAGCAGGACGCCATCCTGGCGGGCCGCCTCGACATCGGCTATTGCCCGGCCTTCGGCGTGGCATTCGATCCGAAACTGGCCGTGCGGACGGTCGGCAGCTGGGCCTGGGACGTGATGATGAGCGACCGGCACGCGCTCGCGAAGCGGCGCTCGGTGAGCGTCGCGGCGCTGACGGACGAACCGTTCATTTTCTATGCGGCCGACGGCGACGACGAAGGGCAGCTTGCGATCCTGCGGCGGGTGCTCGGCCGGACGCCGCGCATCGCGCACAAGGTGAGCAGCACGCTGTCCGTGCTCGCGTTGACGGGGGCCGGTCTCGGCGTGGCGCTGGTGCCGGCGCCGCTCAGCCGGATCGCGGCGCCGAATGTCGTGTATCGGAAACTCGCGGGCGACGTGCCGGGCTCCGAACTCGTCGCGCTCAGCCGGATCGGCGGGGAATGGGGAGCGGTACGGGAGTATCTGGCGATGCTGGGCGGGCGCGCCGCGTAAGCGTTGCGGCCCGCGCCGGCATCACTGCGTCATTCCTCGTCCATCAACCGGACCTTGACCCGCTTGCCCTTGATCTTCCCCGCATTGAGCTTGCGCAGCGCATCGCGCGCGACGCCGCGCTCGATCGCGACGTAGGTCGAGAACTCGGTCACGTTGATCTTGCCGATCTGCTTGCCGTCGAATCCGGCGTCGCCGGTCAGCGCGCCGAGCACATCGCCCGGACGGATCTTGTCCTTGCGCCCGCCGAGGATCTGCAGCGTTTCCATTGGCGGCAGCAGCGTGTCGTTGCTGGCCGGCTTCAGTTCCGCGAGCGGATGCCATTCGACCTCGCGCTTCTGCGCCTGCTCGATCGCGCCGACGCGCCCCATCTCGTCCATGCTGGCGAGGCTCAGCGCCCAGCCTTCCTGATCGGCGCGGCCGGTGCGGCCGATGCGGTGCACGTGCACTTCGGGGTCAGGCGTCACGTCGACGTTGATCACCGCCTCGAGCTGGGCGATGTCGAGCCCGCGTGCGGCGACATCGGTCGCGACCAGCACCGAGCAGCTGCGGTTCGCGAACTGGATCAGCACCTGGTCGCGTTCGCGCTGTTCGAGTTCGCCGTGCAGCGCGAGCGCGTGGAAGCCCTGTGCGTGCAGCACGTCGAGCAGGTCGCGGCATTGCTGCTTGGTGTTGCAGAACGCGATCGTGCTCACCGGCCGATAGTGGTTCAGCAACTGGCCTACTGCGTGCAGCCGCTCGGTTTCCGTCACTTCGTAGAAGCGCTGGCGGATCTTGCTGTCGTCGTGCCGCTCCTCGAGCTTCACTTCCTTCGGATTGCGCAGGAACTGCTGGCTCAGCTTCGCGATGCCGTCCGGATAGGTCGCCGAGAACAGCAGCGTCTGGCGCGTCGTCGGGCACATCCGCGCGACCTTCGCGATGTCGTCGAAGAAGCCCATGTCGAGCATCCGGTCGGCTTCGTCGAGCACGAGCGTGTTCAGCGCATCGAGCTTCAGGTTGCCACGGTCGAGGTGATCCATGATGCGGCCCGGCGTGCCCACGACGATGTGCGCGCCGTGCTCGAGGCTCTGCGCCTGCGGGCGCATCGGCGTGCCGCCGCACAGCGTCAGCACCTTCACGTTTTCCTCCGCGCGCGCGAGGCGACGCACTTCCTGCGCGACCTGGTCGGCGAGCTCGCGCGTCGGGCACAGGATCATCGCCTGCACGTCGAAGCGGCGCGCGTCGAGGCGCGCGAGCAGCGCGAGCGAGAACGCCGCGGTCTTGCCGCTGCCCGTCTTCGCCTGCGCGATGAGGTCCTGGCCGGCCAGCGCGATCGGCAGGCTCGCGGCCTGGATCGGCGTCATGTCGACATAGCCGAGCTGCGCGAGGTTCGCGAGCGTGGCGGGCGTCAGCGGCAGTGCGCTGAACGGCGTGGCGGTCGATTGAGTCATGTCAGGAGAGATCTCCGAGGTAAGGGCGGCCTTCCATCTGTTCGTAGAGGACGTTGCCTTCATCGTCCTCGAAGCGTTCGAGATAGTTGCGTGCGCCGCACAGCGGGCAGCGGAACAGCAGCCCCTGGCCTTCGTCCTTGATGACGACGTCGGACGTTTCCCACTGCGTGCCGCAGCTCTGGTTTCGGCAGGTAAACACGGTCTTTCTCCAGCTGAATTCGGTTGGTGGCGCGCCCGGCGGGCGCGGCAACGGCGTGCGGCGCTCGCGCGGCTGGGCGCGGGCCGCACCGGCGGTCGCTTGGACCGCGTCGATGCGGATGGTGGATCGGGTGGCGACGGCGTCGCGCGTGCCCGCAATTCTAGCGGATGCGGGGGGCCGGCAGTGGGCGATGCGGCGCGCGCCGGCCGGCTTCGGACGAGCGTCCTTGCGGGGCCGGTGGAGGCGCCACCGGCGAGTGCGCGCGGCACCGCCCGCGCCCGCCATGAAAAACGGCCGCCCCGAAGGGCGGCCGTGCGATGCGAAACGGGGCCGGACGCGTTACAGCGCCATGTCGGCCGATGCCTTCGCGGGGCGCGCCGGGGCGGTGCCCGTCGCCTGCGACGGCGCCGTCAGGTCGATCTTCGGCGGCGGCGAGAGCTGCAGCACGTCGCTCGTGTAGGTCCATTCCTCGACGACCTTCGCCGGGCTGTCGTTCAGCTTCGTGCCGTAGCTCGGCACGATCTGGCGGATCTTCTGCTGCCATTCGGGCGTCGCGACCTTGTCCTTGAATACCTTCTGCATCAGGTTCAGCATGATCGGCGCGGCCGTCGACGCGCCCGGCGATGCGCCGAGCAGGCCCGCGATGCTGCCGTCCTGCGAGCTGACGATCTCGGTGCCGAGCTTCAGCACGCCGCCCTTCTTCGGGTCGCGCTTGATGATCTGCACGCGCTGGCCGGCTTGCCACAGGCGCCAGTCTTCCTTCTTCGCGTCGGGGAAATATTCCTTGAGTGCGTTGAAGCGGTCGTCGTCGGACAGCATCAGCTGGCCGGCGAGGTACTGGACGAGCGGAAACTCGTCGATGCCGACCCGCATCATCGGGGCGACGTTGTGCACGTTGGTGCTCTTCGCGAGGTCGAAGTACGAGCCGTTCTTCAGGAACTTGGTCGAGAACGTCGCGAACGGCCCGAACAGGATGATCTTCTTGCCGTCGATGATCCGCGTATCGAGGTGCGGCACCGACATCGGCGGCGAGCCGACCGACGCCTTGCCGTACGCCTTCGCGAGGTGGCGCTTCACGACCTCGGGGTTGTCGGTCACGAGGAACGAACCGCCGACCGGGAACGCGCCGTAGTCCTTCGCCTCGGGGATGCCCGAGGCCTGCAGCAGGTGCAGCGCACCGCCGCCCGCGCCGATGAACACGAATTTCGCGTCGACGGCCTGCGGCGGTTCATCCGAATGCAGCTTCACCCACGACACGTGCCACGTGCCGTCCGCGTTGCGCGAGATCTCGCGCACTTCGCTCGACAGCGACAGCGTGAAGTTCGGCTGCGTCTTCAGATAGCCGACGAACTGGCGCGTGATCTCGCCGAAGTTGACGTCGGTGCCGATCGGCGTCCACGTTGCCGCGACCTTCTGGTTGCGGTCGCGGCCTTCCATCATCAGCGGCACCCACTGCTTGATCTGGTCGTAGTCTTCCGAATACTGCATCCCCCGGAACAGCGGGCTCGCCTGCAGCGCGTCGTAGCGCTTCTTCAGGAAGCGGACGTTGTCGTCGCCCCACACGAAGCTCATGTGCGGCGTCGAGTTGATGAACGAGCGCGGGTTCTTCAGCACGCCCTGCCGGACCTGCCAGGCCCAGAACTGGCGCGAGATCTGGAACGACTCGTTGATCTCGATCGCCTTCGAGATGTCGATCCTGCCGTCCGCCTTCTCCGGCGTGTAGTTCAGTTCCGCGAGCGCCGAGTGGCCGGTGCCCGCGTTGTTCCAGCCGTTCGAGCTTTCCAGCGCGACGCCGTCGAGGCGTTCGACCATCGTCATCGACCAGTCGGGCTGAAGCTCGTGCAGCCACACGCCGAGCGTCGAGCTCATGATGCCGCCGCCCACCAGCAGGACGTCGACCTTCTTCGTATCGGCGGCATTCGCGGACGACGCCGCGACGCACAGCGCGAGCGCCGACAGTATTACCCGTAACGTTTTGATCACAGCAGATCCCTTTTTCAACTTGGATGCATCGGTTTGCCATGCCGCCCGGCCGATGCGGATTCGCGTTCGGCCCGCGCATCCGGAGATCCGGACCGCGAATCCGGAATTCCGGACCGGCCGCGTTCGCCGTTGCATTTGCGCACGCGACGCCGTTGCGAAGGACACCTTCGGATCGGCTTCATGCGGTGGCGCAATCGCGTGCTTCACGGTCGTGCCGCGCGCGCGGGCCCGTGCCGCAGGCCTCGCCGGACGCGGCTTCAGGCTGCGTCGAAAGAGGCTGCGCGCGATACGTTCCACGAGGGCGGGATGGCAAGGGGCGCGTAATATAACCGAACTCGATTGCCGTGTCCCACACGCGGAATATCCTTGTTTTCGTGGGGTTTTTTACGTGTCCGGGTTTCCGGAACGACGGTGCGCGGAACGGGAAAAAGGCGGGGGCAGGAGGGGCGCGACGCGCGCGAAATCGATACTTCATCCGGACCGCGGCGTTGCACCGCGATCCGGTTCCGGTCACGGCATCAGTTCGACGCACCGCTCCGGCAGAATTGCGCGTATCCCTGCGCCGAATTCGCGAAGCCATGCGCCTTCGCGAGTTCCCACGGGCGCTCGCATTGCTGCGTTCGTTCGCACCATGCGTAGCCTGCCGAACCGATGCAGCCGTGCGCATCGCGATCGCCGCCGACGAGCGGCGGCGCGGCTTGTCCGGCTTGCGCGGTCTGCGAGGCCGGGGTGTTCTGACCGGCGACATCGGGCGGAAGCGGGGAAGCAGGCTCAGTCGCGCACGCGCCCAATGCAAGCGCGCAGGCGACCATCGCGGCAATCGCTGCGGAACAAGTGAAAGGCTTCATACGGTAGCGCTCCATGGGATGAGGTTCGACGGCGGATGCCCGCGAACGGGTCCTTGAACGATTCGATCACGCATCCGGCACCGGCACGCGCGACGAGAACTTGACCTCGCGCAGCGCGAGGCTCGACTGGATCGACGACACGCCGGCCTGCTTCCTCAGCACGCGTTCGACGAAGTCCGCATACGTGTCGAGATCGGCGGCGACGACCTGCAGGATGTAGTCGGCCGCGCCGGTGATCTTGTGGCACGACGTCACTTCGTCGTGACGCCGCATCACGTCTTCGAAGTGGTCCGAATCCTGGTCCGAATGCATGTTGAACGTGACCTGCACGAACGCGAATACGTTCATCCCGAGCGCGCGGCGGTCGAGGTTCGCCTGGTAGCCGGTGATCACGCCTTCGTCCTCGAGTCGCTTGCGCCGCCGCCAGCACGGCGTGACGCTCAGCGACAGCCGTTCGCCGAGCGTCGCGTTGGACAGCGCGCCGTCGTCCTGCAGCAGGCGGAGCATCGCGCGGTCGACGCCGTCCAGTTCCACCGAAGCGCGATTTTTGCTCATTCCAGGGTCTCCGTAGGCTGTTTTCTCAAAATTGTATGAAACGGAGAAGTGAAAAGCAAAGCAATTGCCGGCTGGCGTCAATAGACTGTTGCCACCCCCTTGAAGCGCTCACTGCAACGGTCAACCATGCTCACGGTCTACAGCAGCGATCACCATCTGCATCGCGGCGTCGAACTGAAGGACGGCGCGATCACCGATTCGTTCGAGAACCCCCTTCGCGCCGAGACGGTGCTCGCGCAGGTCCGCGCGGCCGGCCTCGGCGACGTGATCGCGCCGCGTGCGTTCGACCGCGCGTGCTATGCCGGCGCGCACAGCGCGCGCTATGTCGAGTTCCTCGCCGGCGCCTGGGACGAATGGGCCGCGACCGGCCGCACCTGCCAGGCGCTGCCGCTCGTATGGCCGGTGCGCGCGATGCCGTCGGCCGCGACGCTGCCCGACTTCATCGACGGCAAGCTCGGCTTCTTCGCGATGGATGCCGGCGCGCCGATCAACGCCGGCACGTGGGGCGCGGTGAGCGCGAGCGCGAATTCGGCGCTCACCGGCGCCGATCTGCTGTCGAACGGCGGCGCGCGCGCGGCGTTCGCGCTGTGCCGCCCGCCCGGCCACCATGCGGGCCGCGAGTACATGGGCGGCTACTGCTACCTGAACAACGCGGCGATCGCCGCGCAGCACGGCATTGCGAGCGGTGCCGCGCGCGTCGCGGTACTCGACGTCGATTTCCACCACGGCAACGGCACGCAGGACATCTTCTACGAGCGGCCGGACGTGCTGTTCGCGTCGCTGCACGGCGAGCCGGCCGCATCGTACCCGTACTTCTCCGGTTACGCACACGAGCGCGGCGCGGGCGCGGGCGAAGGTTTCAACCTGAACCTGCCGCTGCCGAAGGGCACGCAGTGGGACACCTACGCGGCGGCGCTCGGCAACGCCGCTGCCGCGATCGTGAAGCACGCGCCCGACCTGCTTGTCGTGTCGCTCGGCGTCGACACGTTCGAACACGATCCGATCAGCCATTTCAAGCTGCGTTCGCCCGACTACCTTCGAATCGGCGAGGCGCTCGCGCGCCTGAACCTGCCGACGCTGTTCGTGATGGAGGGCGGCTACATGGTCGAGGAAATCGGCATCAACGCGGTGAACGTGCTGCTCGGCTTCGAAGGGCGCGTGTGACGGCATCGCTTCGCCTGCAATCAACGACGGTTTGGACCACGAACCAACAGCGACGAGGAAGGAGACGAACATGAGTCGACATCGGAAGAAAACGGCATGCGCGACCGCGGCCGTGCTGGCATGCACATTGCCTGCGTTGTCCGCGCACGCGGACGACATCGTGCGCATCGGGCACGTCGCGCCGCTGACCGGCGCGATCGCGCACCTCGGCAAGGACAGCGAGAACGGCGCACGGCTCGCGGTCGAGGAGATCAACGCGAAGGGGCTCGTGATCGGCGGCAGGAAGATCACGCTGCAACTCGACGCGCAGGACGACGCGGGCGACCCGCGCACCGCGACGCAGGTCGCGCAGCGGCTCGTGGACGACAAGGTGGTCGGCGTCGTCGGCCATCACAACTCGGGCACGTCGATTCCGGCGTCGCGCGTCTATCGCGATGGCGGCGTCGTGCAGATCTCGCAGGCCGCGACCAACCCGACGTATACGCAGCAGGGCTTCAGGACGACCTACCGCGTGGTCGCGACCGACGCACAGCAGGGGCCCGCGCTGGCGATGTATGCGGCCAGGTACATGGGCATCCGGACGGTGGCCGTGGTCGACGATTCGACCGCATACGGGCAGGGTCTCGCGACCGAGTTCGAGAAGGCGGCGAAGTCGGCCGGAATGAAGGTCATCTCGCGCGACGCGACCAACGACAAGGCGATCGACTTCCGCGCGATCCTCACGAAGATCAAGGGCGCGAACCCCGACGCGATCATGTACGGCGGGATGGACGCGACCGGCGGCCCGCTCGCGAAGCAGGCGCGCCAGCTCGGCATGCGCGCGAAGATCCTCGCCGGCGACGGCGTGTGCTCGACCGACCTGCCGAAGCTCGCCGGCCCGGCATCGGACAACGTCGTGTGCTCGGAAGCCGGCATCGCGCTCGAGAAGATGCCGGGCGGCGCGGCGTTCGTGAAGCGTTACGAGGCGCGCTATCACCAGCCGATGCAGGTGTATGCGCCGTTCTCGTATGACGCTGTGTACATCATCGTCGACGCGATGAAGCGCGCGAACTCGACGGAGCCGGCGAAGGTGCTGGCCGCGATGCCGGCGACCGACTATCGCGGCGTGATCGGCGAAACGAGCTTCACCCCGCAGGGCGATCTGAAGCACGGCGCGATCTCGGTGTTCACGTACAAGAGCGGCAAGAAGGCGCTGCTCGATATCGTCAGGATGTGACGCAGGCGGGGCGCACGGCGCGGTTCGCGCGACCGTGCGCCGGGTTGCGTCGTGACGCGCGTCACGACACTTGAATACGGCGAATGCGGTCGCGCCGCCCCGCGCCGTCGGCCAGCGTCGATGCGGATCGCCACGCCGGACGGCGTGGCGACGATCGACAGGATAGCGCCGCCTAGCCCAGCGGCCAGTTCAGGATCGCGATGCCGTCGTTGTAGTCACCGTCCGTGCCGTCTTCCGAGCCGACCAGCCCGAAATAGGTTTTCTTGAAGATGTCGACCTGGCGCGAGCCGATCTTCGATGGCTTGCCGTTGGCCGTCACGACCACGCGCACCTTTCCCTTGCCCGAGTTCACGATCTGCGTGTTCAGGTTCGCGTCCTGCGTGCCGGCGCCCTGGAAAGTCGCGGCCGGCTTCGGGTTGTCGTCGACATAGACGTCGATCGTCTGCTGCGCCGACGAATTGACCAGCGCCGTCACGCCGAACGCGATGTTCGGCGGCAGGTTGAAGATGCCGTCGCGCTCGCCGCCGGTCGTCGCGGGTTTCGGCTGCGCGGGTTGCGGCGTCGCCTTCGAGAAGTAATTGACCACCGCGCCGACGCCGAACTTCGCCGCCGCGCCGGGCAGCACACCGGGCGCGCCGGCCCACGTCACCGTGCACGCGATTACCTGGCCAGCCGCGTCGGCCTTCACCTTGTTCTGCCAGCTGCCGACGTCGAAGCTGTACGGAATGGTCGCGATGTCGACGAACACATCGTATTGCGGCAGTTTTTCCACGAGCTGCGCGGTCATGAACTGACGCATGCGGTCGAGCACCGCCTGGTCGCCGTTCGCCTGTACGGCGGTTGCGTCGTTGCCGGCGAGCTGCAGCAGCGCATACAGGTCGTCGTGGGTAAAGGGTTGTGTCATGTCGTCCTCGTCTTGATGGATGGTCTTGCGTGACGCGGCCGGCGATCGGATTTCGCCGTGTCGCGCGTGGTGCGGCGCGCGGGACAGCCGATGGAGGCCCGCACGGATCGCAATGCGCGGTTGGCGCCGTCGTCAATGCGATCCGGACCGCGGCGCGCTCGGCATGCCGCGCCGCGAATCTCCGTCAGCGTTCATTCGTCAGCCGATCGGCCATTGCAGCACGACGATGCCGTCGTTGTAGTCGCTGTCGTGCCCGTCTTCCGACACGACGATTCCGAAGTTGACCGTGAACGGCGAGCCGTCCGATTTCTTGCCGTTGATCGGCGCGAGGCGTGCATCGGTGGCCGACGTCTTGCCGTTCACCGTCACTTCGAAGCGGAGCTTGCCGTTGCCGGAATTCAGCGTGGCTTCGCGCGGGCCGTCGCGCGTGGTCAGCTTGTGATAGGCGGCGGGTTCCTTGCTGTCGCCGATGAACAGCTTGATGTGCTGCTGCTCGGCGGCATTCGCGAAGAAAATCGCGCGGAAGTCGGTGTTCGGCGGAATCGAAAACTCGCCGGCGCGATTCGAGGACGTTTGAGAGTCGGCCATGCTTGCCTCCTGAAGTTTGGTGGATAAGGCGTTTTGTGCGTCGCGCAAACGTTTGCTGTTTCAAACGCGACGCGGCCAGCATGGCGAAAAATAAATAAGAAAATATTCGACCAGGAATGGAAATTGTCCAGAAAATCGGAGATCGAAACAGTTCGATTTAATGATGAATGTTTAATTGAATATGATTGAAAATATCCGTGAAATGATATCGCGGCGCGTCGCGATTTTTTGAATAATGAATGCGATGCGCGGGCGGGCCGGGCTACGGCGCGTGTCGGCGCGGACTGATCGCATTCGATATCGCGGCGCGCGCCTGATACACCTGACAGGCGATCAATTTCGAGATTAGCGGTATCGTGCACGGAGCGCGCGCGCTCGATATTCGGCGGCTTTTATTCAATCGGCCCGTTGGACGGGCCCTCACGAGGACAGTGCGATGACGAAACCCGATATTCTGAAAGGCGAGATCAAGGGGCAGGCTCAGGACGCAGACCGTCACAACCTGGCGCGGCCGGCGGTGAATGGCGCGTTGTGGGCGCGCGGCCTGACGACGCAGCGCGTGGCCGACCTGTTCAGAACCCTGCCGGGCCTGCCGGGGCACTGGATGCAGCTGCAAAACGAAGTCAACGCAGGGAACCGCTATTTCTACGGTGTCCAGAACGGTCACCAGACGACCGACGAAGGAAAGGAACTGATCCGCTGGATCGCCGACGCGGTGGTCAGCGCCGCGCAGAAGGCGGGATTCGATTTTCCGTTGCAGCAGCTTCGGTTCACCGCCGACACGGGTTGGTTGAAGCTTCAGCGCGTGTCGGGGCGGGTGATGGTGTTGTCGAGGCCGTAAGCGCGGCGGGTGGTTGTCGACGTGCCGGCTTGTCGCCGGGTGGGGCGGCCGCGCCGGCAGAAACGCGCTCCGCCATCGACGATCGATCCCGGCTTCCAGCCGGCTGGCGACGGGATCACTGACCGAAGCGCTGCGCCACGGCGTCCTTCAATCGCGCGGCGGTGATCTCGCCCATGTGCGATTCGACGAGTGCGCCCTTCGCATCGAAGAACAGCGTCGTGGGCAGCCCGCGCGACCCGTACGCATGCATCGCACGCAACGGCGGATCGAGCAGCACGTTGTCGAAACGCAGCCCCTGCTGTTCGAGGAACGTGCGCACTGCTTGCGCGTTTTCCCCCTGGTTGAGCATCAGCACCGTGATGCCGGGATGCTCGCGCTGCGCCTGTTCGAGTATCGGCATCTCGCGCCGGCAAGGCGCGCACCACGTTGCCCACAGGTTCACGACGACCGGTTTGCCGGCAAAGCGTTGCGGCGGCACGGACGTCGAATCGAGTGCTTCGAGCTGCATTGCTGCGAACGGCGGCGCCGCGTGCTGCAGCGTTGCCAGCGTGCCTTGCGCGATGCCCCATGCGGCGAGACCCGCGACGATGCCGGCCGCCACCGGGCGGCGCAACGCGGGCAGGCGGCGCAGCCGCCACACGGCGAACATCAGCGCGGCGGCGACGCCGATGCGCCAGTCGAAGCCGCCGTCGCCGAGCGCGACGATGGACCGTGGCGCCGCTGCATACTCACGCCACCATTGCGCGACATAGCCGACGCGCGCGGCAACCAGCCCGACCAGCAGCGCGTCGAGAATCAGGCTCGACGCGGTCTTGTGCTGGCCGTCGGGTGGGCGGCGCTGGATGAAGCGGGCGACGAGCCACGCCAGCAGCGCGGCGGCGGCTACCGCGACGACGCGGATCGAGAAGGGACCGATGCTCAACATGGGAAGAAAGAGGTGCGGGATCGTGGGTCGACCGGTGAAGGCGGCACCGTTGCCGGTCATGTGGCGATTCGACCCCGAGCGACGCACGCGGGTTCCCGTTCAGACCGCGCGACATGCGTCGTGCGTTGCGTGCGCGAATTGCACGCCCAGTACCGGCATTCAGGACGACGTTGCTTTCGCCGACGCTTCACGAAGCGTCAGGTCGACTGACGATCTCGCGGCGCCGGTAATTACTGCCTGTGTCCGCCGGGGCCGGGCGATGCGCCGCCGAGCCGGTACGCGGTGAAGAATTCGTACCATGGCGAACCCTGAGCGACGGGCACGCCGAGCGCCGACGTCCGCTGCTTCAATGCCGCGAACACGTCGTTGATACGCGCGGCCTGAGCGGCATCGCCGAATGGACGCGGCTTCGCCCTGCCCGCCGCGAATGCGCCGTAGGCGATCGCGAGCAGACGCGCGCTGTCGTCGATCGAGAAGATCGATCCGCTGATCGCTTCGACGAGGCGCGGCCGGTCCTCTTCGCGCGATGCGGCGATGCACTGGAACACGATCGCCGACACTTCGCGCAGATCGTTCGCGCGCAGCAAAGACGGCAGGCGCGCGGCGATCCGGTCGACCGGTTCCTCATGCAGCGCGGCGCCGAAGTCGAGCACGGCGGCCATCGGGTTGTCGTCCTGCTTCACGCGATCGAGCGCCGATGCGGGCGCGGCCGCCGCAGCATGCGCGACGTCGCCGGGCGCGGCGCGCAGCACGTCCGCCACCTGCTGCCGCCACTCCGGAAAGATCATCCGTACATTGCCGAACTGCTCGCCGCCTTGCGCGGCCGGATTCCATCGGTAGACGATCGTGCCGCCATGAATGAACGGCGAATACAGATGCTCGGGCGTTTGCGGCAGCGGCCGCCGGTTGATCGGCAGCCATGCGAGAGTCAGCCAGTCGTAGCGCCCGGTGGCGGGCACCGACGGGCTCGCACTCGCGACGACCTGCCAGGTGCCGCGGTTCACATAACGCCGGCGCGCGTCGGGCACCGCGACGGTTTGCTGTTTCGCGGTATCGAAGTAGGTCGTGCCGGTCACGTTTTCGCCGCTGTCCGGGGCCGGCGTGAGGGTGGCGATGACCCACGATGCGCCGTCGGCCGAACGATAGTCCGACGGCTGCAGCGTGGCGACGTCATGCACCATGCGCGTTTCGGCGGCGACGGGGCTCGGCGGAAGGTGGGCGGGACCGGCGACGATACTCGGCATGGACGTTCCTCGGAATCGGGTGCGTATCGGCGGACGCGAACCGAACGTGAAAGTTGGCAGCGTCGCATGTCGTTTCTCGTAACTGTAGAACGCCGCTGCCGGAAACGGAAACCGGCCGCGGCGGCTCCGGCTCGCGCAACGCGCACACGCACACGCACACGGCCGCTTCGGCTTACCATGCGCATCCTGGGGCAGCACGCCGCACACCGACCGGGAGCGCACATGACCGACGCGAAAGCCATTACGGAACACTGGACGCACGTCGCCGACCAATGGATCGACTGGGCCGGCAGGCCGGGCCACGATGCATTCTGGAAGTATCGCGAGGGGCTGGCGGCTTACCTTGGCCGCGGCAGCGGCCACGCACTGGAAATCGGTTGCGGCGAGGGCCGTGTGAGCCGCGAACTGAAGGCGCTCGGCTACGACGTGACCGCGAGCGACGCGGTGCCCGCGATGCTCGACGCCGCACGTCGCGCGGATTCCGCGCACCGTTACGCACTCGCCGACGCCGCCGCCTTGCCGTTCGATCCGGCCAGCTTCGACATCGTGATGGCATACAACGTGCTGATGGACCTCGACGACATGGCCGCCGCGTTGCACGAGGCGCGCCGCGTGCTGAAATCGGGCGGGCTGCTGTTCGTGTCGCTCGTGCATCCGTTTCGCGATCGTGGCCGTTTCGCGGGGCCGCAGCCCGACGCGCCGTTCATGCTCGAAGGCACGTATTTCGGCAGTGCGCATTTCGAAGGCGTGGAAGCGCGCGACGGGTTGTCGATGCATTTCGCGGGCTGGTCGCTGCCGCTGCAGGCCTACATGGATGCGCTGGAGGCGGCCGGCTTCGCGATCGTGTCGCTGCGCGAGCCGCTGCCTGACCGCGCCGACACGGACACGCTGAAGCAGTGGTCGCGCGTGCCGCTGTTCCTGTGGATCAAGGCGCGTCCGTTGGCGTGAAGCCGCCGCAGCGGCGGCGCGTGCGGCACGATCAGCGCGGCAAGACCTTCCGGTAGATCACGAATCCGGTTTTTTCGGCGATGGTGTCGTAGAGCCGCATCGCCGTGTGATTCGTCTCGTGCGTCTGCCAGTACACGCGTTCGGCGCGTTGCGCGTGCGCGGCGTCGTACACGGCTTCGATCAACGCGCGGCCCACGCCCTTGCCGCGTTCGCTCTCGAGCGTGAAAAGATCCTGCAGATAGCAGGTCGGCCCGATCAGCGTCGTGCTCCGGTGATACAGGAAATGAACGAGCCCGACGAGCCGACCGTTGCGCTCCGCGACCCGCGCATGGACGGGCTCGGCGCCGTCGAGGAAGCGCGACCACGTGAGCTGCGTGATCTCGCGCGGCAGCGCGGTGTCGCCGAAGCGGCCGTAGAAGCGGTTGTAGCCGTCCCACAGCGGCAGCCAGTTGTCGAAGTCGTCTTGCCGCACGGGGCGGACGGACAGGCCGGTGTCGGCAGCGTTCATGGTCGCGAACCTTTCGAGGATGGATGAAATGAAGCGTTGCCGGCGCGCCGGCAACGAGAACAGACATCCACGATAGGAACTTCGTGGCACCATGTATAGACCCATGACATCCTCACATTCTGGAGCCACGATGGATTACGCGGTGCTGCTGTCGACCTTCGAGCGCGAGGCGCGGCCGCACGCGGTCACGCGGATGTCGCAGCAGCAGCGGCTCTACGCGTGTCTGCGCGATGCGATCCTGAGCGGCCGGATCGCCGAAGGCGCGCGGCTTGCCGCCTCGCGCACGTTGGCCGACAAACTCGGCATCGCGCGCAACACGGTGCTGTACGCGTACGAGCGTCTTGCATCGGAAGGGTTCGTGATCGGCACACGGCAGGGCACGGTCGTCGCCCGGATGGGCTTGCGCGGGTCGCGGATCGCCGCTGCGGGGCCCGCCGGCGATGCGGCGATGCTGTCGCGGCGCGTGGCGCAGGCCGAGCGCGCGACGAGCGGCCTCGACGAATCGCTGCCGTTCATGCCGGGCGTGCCGGCCGTCGACGAATTCCCGCTCGCACAATGGCGGCGCTGCGTCGAACGCGCATGGCGCGCGGCGGGGCCGGCGCAGCTCGGCTATCAGTCCGCGGAAGGCGACGCGGTGTTGCGCGACGCGATCGCCGGTTATCTGCGCGCGTCGCGCGGCGTGCGTTGCGACGCCGCGCAGGTGATCGTCACCGACGGCACACAGGGCGCGCTCGACCTGTGCGCCCGCGCGCTGGCGGACGCGGGCGACGTCGCATGGATCGAGAACCCCGGCTACCACGGTGCGCGCAACGCGTTCTTCGCGGCCGACCTGCGGGTCGAGCCGATCGGCGTCGATGTGCAGGGGCTGGCGCCGCATCCGGACGACTGGCGCGATCGTGCGCCGAAGCTCGTCTACATCACGCCGTCGCACCAGTATCCGCTCGGCGCGGTGATGAGCCTCGAACGGCGGCTCGCGCTCGTTGCACGGGCACGCGCGGCCGGTGCCTGGATCATCGAGGATGACTACGACAGCGAGTTTCGCCACCACGGCACGCCGCACGCGGCCGTGCAGGGGCTCGCCGACGATGCACCGGTGATCTACCTCGGCACGTTCAGCAAGGTGATGTTTCCCGCGTTGCGGCTCGGCTTCATGGTCGTGCCGCCCGTGCTCGCGCAGCCGCTGCGCGATGCGGCGGGCGCGCTGATGTTGCAGGGCCGCGCGGTCGAGCAGCGTGCGCTCGCGGATTTCATCGAGGCCGGGCATTTCACGCGGCATCTGCGGCGCATGCGCCGCGTGTACGCCGAGCGGCGCGACGCGCTGCACGATGCGCTGGCGCGGCGATTGAGCACGCGGCTGACGGTGTCGGGCGGCGCAGGTGGCATGCATCTGTCGGCGCGGCTCGACGTGCCGGTGGCGGACACGGAGCTGAGCCGCGTCGCGCAGGCGCACGGGCTGATCCTGCGGCCGCTGTCGTCGTTCTGCCTGCCGGGCGCCGCGCACGGCTACAACGGGCTCGTGCTCGGCTACGGCGGCGTGCCGGCCGAGCGGATGGACGCGCTCGCGCGGCGGATCGGCGAAATGATCGACCGCGCGCTGGTCGCGCGGTGACGACCGTCGGGTCGCGCCGCCGTTGCATCGGGCCGCGACGGGCTGCGGGGCTGCTCATCCGTGCATCGGCGGATTGAGCCGCTCGAACGCGTCCTGCCGGCGATCAGGGAAGGACCGAGACGGCGCTTCGATTGCACGCGCCGCATCGAGCTTCGCTGGCCGAAGTCGATCCGCAGATCGACTATCCAGGCGGTGTCGTACAGCCGCGGCGCGCGGGCGCTGATCGCAATGCTTGCGGAGGTGCTGGTGGGCGCGTGATGGGCCGTCGGAAACGTTCGTACCCGACAGACGGAATCGCGACGGGGCCCCGTCACCGGAAAGCCGACGGCGGGCCGATCAGCGCGTCCGTCGGCGGTGTTATCGCTTCTTCGTGAAGCGCGCACCCTTCATCGTGAACTCGGCGTCATAGTCCTTGTAAAGCGCGAGGACGACCGTCAGTCCGATCACGGCGATAAAGAAGATGGTGGCGAGTTCCATCCCCGTCAGCGAGGCGACGGGGATGAAGCCGACTGTCGATAGGCCGCCTGTTGGAATGGCCGCAACTGCGACGGCACCGAGTGCCGCCAGCGCAACCGGGCCCAACGTCATGATCGTGCGGGTCTTTTTGAGCTTGTCCGCTAGTTCGCCGATCACGAGAAATTCGGCGACACCGGACTTTTGTGCCTGCTTCAGTTCGTCAACGGTGGTGATAATGACAGGTTCCATGCGGGTGGTTGCCTTCACGAGTGTGTGGAAGAGGAATCTACGCGACCGCCTCGAGCGGGCTGGCTCGACGACCGTATCCGGCCGGTTTCGATGCGGGATCGCCTGCTACAACGGCATGGATGCGGGAAACTTTAGAAAGTGATCTGACGAGCGCGGCCGGCCGGTGCGCTCGCGCGCACGTGATGGCCTGATCGCATTTCGCCGGTTGTACACGTTTCGTCATTTAGCTAATATTCAAAACGTCAAACGAGGCCGAACCCATGGACGACGTCACCCGCATCAGCGCACTGGCCAATGAAAGCCGTCTGGCCGTGATGCGCTGGCTCAAGCAGCCGCGCAAGCATTTTCCGCCGCAGCCGCATGGCGACTTCGACGAACTCGGCGTGTGCTGCACGTACATCACCGAGAAGCTCGGCATCGCGCCGGCGACGACCACGCGCCACATGCGCATCCTCGCGGATGCCGGACTCGTGCGAGCGACGCGCGTCGGCAAGTTCACGTACTACAAGCGGATCGACGATGCGCTGCATCAGTTGGGCCGCGATCTCCTGCAACTCTGATCTTCACAGAGGCAAACGACATGGATGAACTCGCCCTGCTGGCCGACGCCGACCGGCGCGCGCACGCGTATCTCGCAGCGACCGGCGAACGGCGCGCCTACCCCGATGCGGCCGCGCTCGCCGATCTCGCTGCTTTCGACGAACCGCTGCCCGATACGGGCTACCCGGCCGACGACGTGCTGCGCTTGCTCGACGAGCGCGGCACGCCCGCGACCGTCGCATCGAACGGCCCGAACTACTTCGGCTTCGTGATCGGCGCGACGCTGCCGGCCGCCGCGGCGGCCGAGCGGCTGATGCTCGCGTGGGACCAGTGCGCGTCGTCGTTCGCGAACTCGCCGGTGGCCGCGACGATCGAGCGGCAGGCCGCGCGCTGGGTCGCCGACGTGCTCGGGCTGCCCGAAGACAGCGCGGTCGGCTTCGGCACGAGCGCGACGGCCTGCACGCTGGTCGCGCTGGTCGCCGCGCGGCGTGCACTGCTCGCACGCAAGGGCTGGGACGTCGACGAGGACGGGCTGATCGGCGCGCCCGAGGTCAAGGTCGTGCTCTCCGAGCTCGCGCACGTCACCGTGAAGAAGGCGCTGCGGGTGCTCGGCTTCGGGATGAAGCGCCTGATCGTCGCGCCGGTCGACGCGCACGGCCGCATCGATCCGGCGCAATTGCCGCCGCTCGACGACATGACGATCCTCTGTGTGCAGGCCGGCGAAGTGAACACGGGCGAGTTCGATCCGTTCGCGACGCTGATTCCGCGCGCGAAGGCCGCCGGCGCATGGGTGCACGTGGATGGCGCGTTCGGGCTGTGGGCGCGCGCGTCGTCGAAGCGCGCGCTGACCGACGGCATCGACGGCGCGGACAGCTGGACCACCGATGGCCACAAGTGGCTCAACACGCCGTACGACGGTGCGATGGTGATCTGCCGCGACGCAGCCGCACTCGCGACCGCGATGAACAGCGATGCCGTCTACCTGAGCGGTGCGCGGGACGCGCAAAAGAACCTCAACCTCGAGTTCTCGCGGCGGGCGCGCGGCATTCCGGTGTGGGCCGCGCTGCGCGCGCTCGGTCGCGCCGGCGTGGCGACGCTGGTGGAGCGGCATTGCGCGCAGGCGCAGCGCGTCGCCGACGGCCTGCGCGCGGCCGGCTACGACGTGCTGAACCGTGTCGTGCTGAACCAGGTGCTTGTGCGCGCCGGCACCGACGACGAGACGATCGCGATCCTTCAGGCCGCGCAGGATTCGGGCGACGCATGGTTCGGGCAGACCGTGTGGCAAGGGCGCCCGGCGTTCCGGATCAGCGTGTCGTCGTGGCGCACGGAGGACGAACACATCGATCGCCTTGTCGCGTTGCTGACGAAGCTGCGCGGCGTGCACGTGGGCTGAGCGACGTCGCCAGGCAGTGGTGGGCGAGCATCATGCCGGTGATCTCGTCCGCGTGAAAATGTCGGACAATGACGCGGCATGCACGCCGCGCCCGCCTGGGCGGCGCGTTCAACCGCTGCATTGACGCCGACGAGATCCCCATGTCCACGACATCTCCCCGTGAACTGCTAAAAGCCGCCGACATTGCGAAGATGGAACCGACCCGCGAGGTGCATTCGCTCAATCCAAACGCCGTTCGCCTCAAACGGCAGCTCAGCGATCTGACCGGCCTCACGCAGATCGGCTGCCACCTGCTCACGCTGATGCCCGGCCACGAGTCGGCCGAGTATCACCGCCACCTGTACGAGGAAGAATGCGCGTACGTGCTGTCCGGCACCGGCACGGCCACGATCGGCGAACGCGTGTGCGAAATCGGGCCGGGCGATTTTCTCGGCTTTCCGCGCGGCGGCGATGCACACACGTTGCAGAACACCGGCGACGTGCCGCTGGAACTGTTCATTCTTGGCCAGCGCCTCGAACATGACGTGTGCGAATACCCGAGAATCGGCAAGCGGCTTTACATCGCCGGCGACCTCGAGGATTTCGTCGAGCTGCCGAAACGGCCGTAGACGGCACGCATCCGCATCGGCCGTCGTCATGCTTATGATGCGGGAACGCCACTGACAGGATTCCACGCCATGGACGCGCCGCATCCGCCGATGAATGCCCCCATCTCCGAAACGGAACCTGAAACCCAGACCGTCGCCGAGCCGCGCGCGTCGCGCGTGCAGCGGCCCGTTGCGCTCGTCACCGGATCGACGTCGGGGATCGGCGCGGCCATTGCACGACGCCTGGCGGCGGACGGTTATGCGGTGATCCTGCATTCGCGCAGCTCCGCCGAAACCGGTCGCGCGATGGCGCGCGAACTCGGCGCGGCCTACGTGCAGGCGGATCTCGCCGACGATGCGCAGCGCGTGCGGCTGATCCGCGATGCGCTCGCGGTGCACGGCCGCCTCGACGTGCTGGTGAACAACGCGGGCGTGAGCCGCGTGATTCCGCATGACGATCTCGCGGCGGCCACGCCCGACGTGTGGCGCGAGATGTACGAGATCAACGTGATCGCGCCGTTCCGGCTCGTTGCCGAAGCGCAGCCCGCGCTGCTCGAAGCAGCATCGGGCGGGCGCGCCGGTTGCGTGATCAACGTCAGCTCGCATGCGGGCGTGCGGCCGAAGGGCGCATCGATTCCGTACGCGGCGGCGAAGGCCGCGCTCAATCACACGACGCGCTTGCTGGCGCGCACGCTCGCGCCGGCGATTCGCGTCAATGCGGTGGCGCCGGGGCTCGTCGATACGCCGCTGACCGCCGACTGGACCGACGCGCGGCGGCTCTGGCGCGAGCGCGCGCCGATGCGCCGCGCGGCGACGCCGGACGACGTCGCGCAGACGGTTGCGATGCTCGTCGCATCCGATTACGTGACGGGTGAGATCGTGATGCTCGACGGCGGATTGAACCTGACCTGACCGCGGATACGTGATGCGGTCGGCGCGGCGGCCTCGTACCGGCGGCGAAGCCGCCTGCCGGTCTCGCCGATCACCGGCCGCGCGATCAGCCGAGGTTCGACCGCAGCCGCGCGAGCGCGTGGTCGTGCGTGCGTTCGAACTTCAGCGGCGTGACCGCGATATAGCCTTCGCCAAGCGCGATCGTTTCCGAATCGGCATCGTCGTCGCGCGGCGCGCGCGCCAGCTTAAGCCAGTGATAGTCGATCTCGCGCGGATCGCGCCCCGACACGATTTCGACGCCCTGCAACGTGCCGGCGCCCTGGTTCGTCGCCTTCAGGCCGCGCACGTCGTCGGCCGGCCGCGCCGGGAAATTCACGTTGAGACATGCATCGCTGTCCCAGCCGGCCGCGATCAGCCGCCGAATCACGTCCGGCGCATGCGTGCGCGCCGTATGCCACGGCACCGCGTTGCGGTCGATGAAGGCCTGGCTCAGCGCGATCGCCGGCACGCCGACCAGCATGCTCGTCATCGCGGCGCCGACCGTGCCGGAGAACACCGTTTCGGTGCCGAGGTTCGCGCCGCGATTCACGCCGGACAGCACGACGTCGGGCCGTGCATCCTTCATCAGGTGACTGACCGCGGTCGCGACGCAATCGCCCGGCGTGCCGCGCACGGCGAAGCGGCGCTCGCCCTTGCGATGCACGCGCAGCGGTTCGTGCAGGCTCAGCGAATGCGACGTGCCGCTCTGGTCTTCCGCCGGCGCGACGATCCACACTTCGCGCGCCAGTTGCGTGGCGACCTGTTCGAGCACTTCAAGGCCGGGGGCGTCGAATCCGTCGTCGTTGGTGAGCAGGACGCGGTCGAACAGCGGGCGGGTTTCTGACATCGGGACGATCCTCGCAGATAGGCAATGAGGGAAAGGACAGCGCGGGTACCCGCAAGGCTAGCATCCGGTCGCGACGCGTGTCGCGTCGTGCAGCGCCGCACCTGCGCGCGAATGCGAAAACGGGCGCATGATGCGCCCGCTCTCTCCGGCTCGACGTGCTGCCCGCATCGCGGGTCGGAACCGCGCGGCCCGCGTGCCCGATTACCCGAGCAGATACCGCAGCAATCCGGCCGACACGACGCCGACGATGACGGTCGGCAGGATCGACAGGCGGGTCGCCGCGGCCAGCGTGACGGCGAGCGCGAGCAGATCGGCCGGGCGCGTCGACACGAAGGCCGGCGCGATCACCGAGATCAGCACGCAGCCGGGCACGTTCTCCATCACCGATGCCATCCGCGGGCTCAGCGTGCGGTTGCGCAGCAGCACGTAGCCGAGCACGCGCGACAGGTAGGTCGTCGACGCCATCAGCACGATGGTCGCGACCGTCGCGAAATCAGGCAGCATCGCGCGGCTCCCACAGCAGCGCGGCGATCAGGCCCGCGCACGCACCGGCCGGAACGTACCACGCGCCGGGCACGGCCAGGTGCGTGGCGGCCGCGACGACCAGGCTCACGAACCACGGCCGGCTCGCGCGCATGCCTTTCCACATCCCGCGCAGGAGCACCAGAAACACGGCCGTGAACGCCATGTCGAAGCCGTACTGCTCGACGTTGCCGATCGTCGGGCCGACCGCCGCGCCGAGCGTCGTCATCGAGATCCACGTCAGGTACAGCCCCACGCATATGCCCGCGTAATAGGGGACGCTGATGTGCGTGGCCGAGCGCGAGCGCGCGTCGGCGAGCGACATCGCCCAGCTTTCGTCGCACATGAAGAACAGCGCGGCGAACGCGCGGCGGCGCGGCAGGCGCCGGATGTAGGGCGCGAACGCCGCGCCCATCAGGATGTGGCGCGAATTCACGAGGAACGACATCGCGACGATCAGCGCGATGTGCGGCGGCGACGTCCACAAATGGATCGCCGCGAATTCCGAGCCGCCGCCGAAGTTCAGGCCCGTCATCATCGGCACCTCGAACAGGCTCAGCCCTTTTTGCGCGGCCTGCGCGCCGAGCACCAGCGCGAACGGCACGAAACCCAGCATGACGGGCAGCGCCACGCGCAATCCGCGGCCCATCTCTGCGACATAGGCGGGCTTGTCGCGAAGCCCGGACGACGTTGAAACGCTACTGCTCATTACTCCTCCTTCGGGGGAGGGGGATTGTCTGCTTTTTTGACTCGAATCGGGTTGCGTTGCCGATCGAAATTCATAAGAATTTGGCATTGAGCGCGTGATTTGCGATTTTTTTGGAATTTGATGCCAATGAAGCTTGATGCTATCGACCGACGGATCCTGAGCGCGCTGCAACGCGACGGCCGCATGCAGAACGTGGAACTCGCGCACGAGGTCGGGCTGTCGCCGTCGCCGTGCCTGCGGCGCGTGCGGCTGCTCGAGGAGGCGGGCGTAATCGAGAAATACGTGGCCGTGCTGAACCCGGCGAAGGTCGGCAAGGGTCTGACGATCTTCACGCGCGTGTGGCTGAAGGGGCAGGACGCCGAATCCGTGAACCGCTTCGCCGAGGCGGTCCAGCAGATGCCGGAAGTGGTCGAATGCCATCTGATGGCCGGCGACTGCGATTTCCTGCTGCGCGTGGTCGCGGCCGACATCGACGACTACCGGCGCTTCCAGATGGAATACCTGACGCGCATCCCGGGCGTGCTGAGCGTGAAGACCGACATTCCGATGCAGAAGATCAAGCTCACGTCGGCGCTGCCGACGTAACGCGGCACGGGCGCGTGACGACGATTCGGCGAATCGTCACCGGCCGGTGACATTTGGCCGATACACTGGGAGGACGAGCCGCTTCGCCACGCACCGGCTGCGTCACGGTGCGATTTCGATGCGCAAGCAACTAACGGTCAACCGCGACGGGATCCATGAATACGCGCGCTGCGCGCAATGCGATCCGCCGCGCGGTGCGTCATTCTTGTCGAGCCATTCATGCAGCCATTCAACAATCCGTGGAATTCGCTGGAAATCGTCAAGCTCGTGCTCGGCGTGCTGACGCCGTTGTCGGTCGCGTGTCTCGGCTGGCTCGTCGCGCGCCGGCTGAAGCGGCTCGAGCTCGTGCAGTGGACCAACCAGCGGCTGATCGAGAAGCGGCTCACGCTGTACGACACGGTCGCGCCGCAGCTCAATGCGCTGCTGTGCTTCTACACGTGGATCGGCTACTGGAAGGACATCTCGCCGGACGACGTGATCCGCGCGAAGCGCGAACTCGATCGCACGTTCCACATCTACCGCTACCTGTTCGACGACGACGTGTACGACGCGTATCACACGTTCATCCACGCGTTGTTCGAGATGCATACGGGGCCGGGGCGCGACGCGCGGATTCGTTCGCTGATCCAGGCCCCGGACGGCGACCGCAGCGTGCACGGCACGTACGAGTGGAAGGCCGCGTGGTCCGAGCGGTTTTCGACTGCGAACGTGACGGACAAGGCCGAGGTGGTGCGGCACTACACGCAGCTGATGGAGCGGCTGCGCGTGGCGCTCGGCGCGAATCGCTGACGTGTGCGGATGCGCGCCGATAGTCGATTTGCTAGCGGGCGATGCGCATTGATCCCGACATGCACGCAGCGGATGCGCGATGCGCGTCGCGGCTGACATGCTCGCGGCGATGTTCATTCACGTAAAGTTCGCCGGCTGATCGACATGGGTTTCGATCGCGCGTCGCGCCGGCCGTGCACACGACGGGTGACCAGGAACGACGCATCAAGCGAGCGAGATCACGAGTTTCTTGCCGCAAGCTGCCGCGTACTTGCGCAGCGTATCGATGGATGGTGAATGCTGGCCCGTCGCGAGCGCGCGCTCGAGTCGCGTCACCGCCGGTGCTTGCGTGCCCATGCGCTCGGCTACGTCGGCTTGCGACAGGCCGGCGTCTCGCCGGGCAGCCAGCATCATGTCGAGCAGTGCGAGTTCTTCGCGGTTCAGTCGCTCGTATTCGGCGTGCACCTCGGGGTCAGACAAGGCACGCTCGCGTAGCGCCTTATACGTTGCCATCTTGAACCTCCTTGAGTCGTTGGCGTGCGATTTTCAGTTCCTTCCGGGGCGTCTTTTGCGTCTTCTTCACGAAACAATGCAGCATGACGATACGCCGGTCGACGATCGCGCAGTAGAACACCCTGGCGATGCCTTCGGCGCCCTTCAGTCGCATTTCGTACAGCCCGTTTCCCATCGACAAGGTGTGCGGCTCGCCGAGATTCGGGCCGTACTGTTCCATGCGATCGGCGAGCGCAAAAAAACGAGCACACAGCGTTGTCGGCAACGCGATGACGGCTGTTTCCACGCGTGCATTGAAGAAATGAATTTCGTATCCGTTAGCCGGCATAGTAACAAATATGTTATATCGATGCAAATGCGTAGTTGGACCGCGACGGTGGACGCGGTCGGACGTTCGGTTCGTCGAAGCGTCGTTACGTCTGCGGTGGATTGCGATCAGGAAGGCGGCGTCCGACGGGCATCGGGCGATCTGAATCGGGCAACGTGCGCGATTCGGTGTCGGCGCGGGGAGCGCAGGTCGGAAGCGCCGGCGTGGAGAGGTGGAATACGGAAGTCTCCCCGTGCCGAAGCAGCGTGAAAGGGAGGTCAGTTTGGGTGCGTGCGTGATGCGGGTCAATCGACCGGACGACCGATGTTTCGATGTGGCGCCGCGGCCGATCGCCAACGGATTCGCGCCGTTTCGCCGGGACAACGAACGCATGCCGTGCGATCCGGCGTGAACGAACTGGCGCGCGTGTCGATGCGACACCCGCGCCGATCAAGGCTTTCGGCAAGCCACCTGATAATCGATCACGGCGTTCGCCGATGGCGTATCCGGCTCGCCGCCGGCCGTCGTCACACCGAGCACGCCGGCCGCGCTGCGATACCGCAGCGCGCAATATCCCATGCCGGTGCCCGAGCACGCTTCGGCTTCGATGATCCCGTGTTTCGCGAGCGTGGCTGCTCCGTCCATCGGGTCCGGCTTCTCGCGCGGGCGCAGCGGCTGCCAGCCACGCGAGATCAGGATCTTGCGCGCAGCATCGAGCGGCTTGCCGTATACGTTGGGCACGACTGCACGGCCGTGGCAGAACGTGCGCTCGGCGGCGACCGCGGTCAGCCGCAAGCCGCCATGTTCGTCGCGCAGCTCGCCGATGGGCGCCGACGGGCCATCGCCGCCCCAGACCAGCAGCGCGCCGCTTTCCAGCGGCTCCACCGAGCCCAGCTGCCAGCCGGCCGAGCGCGCCGTGTAGCCGAGCGCGACGAGCATCGTGCCGTCGAAGACCCCGACGTTCGCATTGCGCGCATAACAGATCGCGCTCGTCCCCGGCTTGAAACCGCTCGCGAACGTAACGACCGTGTAGCGACCAAGCGGCGCTTCCGACGTCACGATCCAGCCGAGCTTCGCGACGTCGCGGCCGGCCGCGGTTGCGGTCTTCGCACGATATTGCGCGCAGAACGCGTCGAGCGTGCCGTTCTCCGGCGAGCGCGGCAACGCGCCGAGCGGAACCAGCGACGCGCCCGCGATATCGGAAGCCGTGCGCAACGTATCGGCGAACGCCGCGCCGGCGAGCGCGACGCCCGCGACGGCGGCGATCGATGCGACGAGGCGGGAAAACGGCTGAACCGTCATGCGACGCATGGGAATGGACGCGGGAAAAGAACGGGCATCGACCGTTTGCGTGCGTGCCCGTCGCCGGGCATTCAAGCCTTCGCGATCACGTCGATCCGCAGCGCGTCGCCGCCGTCGACGATTGCCAGCAGGCGATCGACGTTCGGGTGTGCGCCCGGGCGGTTGCGCGCATCGGCGGTGTGCTCCGCGAACACGGCGAGGCCGTGCTCGGCGGCCTTCGCGTCGAGCGTGCCGAATGCCTGCTTCAGATAGTTGTACACCGCGAGCGAGCCCTGCTTGCCCGGCTGGTTCTCGATGCTGGCGACCACGTCGCCGTTCGCGGCGACGAGATCGATGCGAGCGACACCGTCGATGGCCGGCAGTTGCGCGAGGTTGTCCTTGAATACGTGGGTCGGTTGAATCACTGAAACACTCCGTCGGTTCGATCATGGGTCAATCGGCCCGTATCTTATCCGATCGACATGCCCGCTTCGCGCGCGCGATCGATGTCGGGGCTGCGATAGGCGCGCTCCGGAATCTCGGCGAGCCGCGACGCATGCACCTGATGCGGCGCGAGGCCATAGAACTTCTGAAAACTCATGATCAGCGGCGACCACTTGTCCGGATCGATGTGGTCCGGACGGCCGTCCATCAGCAGGTCCGGATGGACGTGAACGCGCTGGATGCGCACCTCGAACACGCGGATGCGGTCGCGCAGGTCGGGTGCATCGTCGCCGATGCCGTGCGTGGCGGCGACCACCGCTTCCAGATGCACCGGACATTCGAGCGCGCGCGGCGGTGCGATGGTCTGCGATGCCGTTTCGGTGAGCCCGGCGGTGCCGAACTTGTCCGGCTCGTATACGTAGCCGCGTGCCTGCTTCGACTCGGGCACCGGATGCGTGCCCGTCGTGCGCGCGATGCGATCGACAGCCGGCGCCTGTGCGGCCGACGGCAGGTTCAGCACGCATTCGCCGGTGCGCATCAGGTTATGCGTCGTCTGCGAGCTGGCGGCGAGCCCGAGCATGCAGCGCCAGCCGAGCCAGAACGCGGACGACATCGGCGCAAGATTGGCCGTGCCGTCCGGATTCAGCGTGCTGATCAGCACGACGGGCGTGCCGAAATAGAGGATGTTGGGTTCGGTGACGCGATGCGGAGCATTCATGGTCGGTCCTTCGTTGACGGGATCAGTTCACATGCTGATCGCATCGCGGCCTCGCGGCGCTCCGATTCTTGTCATGTCATTCGAGCGGCGCGGTGCGCACGGCCGCTTGCTCGGCGCGCCCGCCGCCGGCATCGCGCGTGCTTTTCCGCTAGAGTGGGAAATCGAAGGTCGCATGTGCCGCCCACGCCGGCACGCGGCGGCCACGTTCCACCGTTCCACCATTGCACACGAGGGCCCGATGGACATCGAGCAACGCTACACCGCCAACGCGCCGACGCGCGCGGAAGTCGACGCACTGGCCGGTGCGACCGTCATCGAATTCGGCGCGAACTGGTGCGGAATTTGCGCGGGCGCGCAGCCCGCGATCGCCGCGTCGTTCTCCGCGCATCCGGCCGTGCGGCACCTGAAGATCGAGGATGGCCCGGGCCGGCCGCTCGGCCGTTCGTTCGGCGTGAAGCTGTGGCCGACGCTGGTATTCCTGCGCGACGGGGTCGAAGTCGCGCGCGTCGTGCGCCCGACCGATGCCGGGCAGATCGAGGCCGACGGCTTCGCCGCGCTCGCCTGAGGCCGTCATGCAACAGGCCATCACGCATATCGGCGTCGACGCGCGCGGTAGCGGCCTCGTCGAGTTCACGCCGCAAGTGCGCGCGTTCGTCGACCAGCAGGCGATCCGCACCGGGCTGCTGACCGTGTTCTGCCGTCATACGTCCGCGTCGCTGCTGATCCAGGAAAATGCGGATCCTTCCGTGCAGCGCGATCTCGAACGTTACTTCGCGACGCTCGCGCCCGAGGACGACACGCGCTACGAGCACGACACCGAAGGGCCCGACGACATGCCGGCGCATCTGCGCACGGCGCTTACGCAAGTGCAACTGTCGATCCCGATCGAGCATGGACGCATGGTGTTCGGCACGTGGCAGGGCATCTATCTGTTCGAGCATCGCCGCGCCGCGCATCGGCGCGACATCGTGCTGCATTTGATCGGCGAGTAAGCGGGAACGCGCAACGGGTGGCCAGAAGGCGTCCGTCACGCATCGCGGCCACGCTCAGCCGAGCAGCTTCTCGACGAGCGCGCCGAGTTCGCGCAGGTGAACGGGCTTCGGCAGGAATTCGTCGAACACCCGCTGGTTCTCGCGCAGCGCTGCGGACTCGTATGCGCTGACACCGAGAATCGACGGAAACTTTCCGTCGTCGTTCGGTTGCGCGACCGTCCGGATGCGGCGCGCGACTTCGAAGCCGCTCAGGTCCGGCAGTTCGAGATCGAGCACGACGAGGTCGTAATGCGTTTCGCCGAAACGGGCGACGCCCTCCTGCCCGGTGCCGCACAGATCCGCGTCGAGGCCGAGCGCCGACAGCATCGCCCCGAGCGTTTCGCGCGCGTTGTCGTTGTCGTCGACCACGAGCGCGCGGCGGTTGCGATGCGCGGGGGCGGCCGGCCATGCGGGCGCGTCGCCGGTCGTTTCGCCGGCATCCGGCACCTCGGCCGGCAGCGTCACGATGAACTCGCTGCCTTCGCCGACGACGCTGCGCACGTCCACGTGGCCGCGCAGCGTCGTCACGATCTCGCGCACGACCGCGAGTCCCATCCCGATTCCGTCCACATGCAGGCCGACCGCATCGTTCGCGCGGTAGAACGGCTCGAAGATTTTCGACAGATGCTGCTTCGCGATACCGGCGCCCGTGTCCCGCACGGCGAGTTTCAGTTGCCGGCCGGCCGGCGCGTCGACGAGCATGATCGAAACGTCGATCGATCCATCGACGGTGTATTTCACCGAATTCTCGATCAGATTCGACAGCACCTGGCGCAACAACTTGCGATCGGAGCGGATCGCGAGGTCGCGAGGCTCGACGCGCTGCGCGACGGCGATCCGCTTGGCCGCGATCTTCTCGCGCAGCGGATCGAGCACCTCGGCGAGCAGCGAGGCCATGCCGACCGTTTCGGTTTCGGCGAGGCGCTTGGTCGAGCGCAGCTTGATGTAATCGGTCAGATCCTTGACCAGCGCTTCGAGCGACGACGCGGAATTCTGCAGCCGCCGGATCGTCTTCAGGTTCGCGTCGGACTGCGGCCGCGCGAGCAGGATCTCGATCGAACCGCAGATCGCCTGCAGCGGCGTGCGCAGTTCATGGCTGACCATCCCGAGGAACGCGTTCTTCGCCTCGATCATCTCGAATGCGCGATCGGATGCCTTGCGCTCCGCATCGAGCGCCGCGTCCTGTCGTTCGAGCAGGTCGTCGCGCGTGCGCATCGTATAGAACAGCAGCAGGAACAGCGCGCACAGGATCACGCCGAGGATGATGCCGAGCGACAGGATCGCCCGCTGCTTTTCCTTCAGCTGATGGAACGTGAAGTCGCGCTGCGCCATCTCGATCGCGCGGAAATAGTTCGCGAGGCCGTTGACCTTCGGCCAGTACGCGCTGACGTCGTCGATCACGTGCGGCGCATCCTTTGGCGCGTCGCGCAGCAGCGGCACGTCGTGCTTCAGGCGCGCCATGAATGCGCCGAGCACCGCGATTTCGGCACGCGCGCGCGGGATGCGCAGCCAGTATTCGGACACTTCGGACGGCCGCTGCAGGAACCCGAACGACACCGACAGGCTGTCGAGCTGCATCTGCACGTGGTCGAAGTCGTCGTCCACATGCGTCGAGTAGAGGATCAACTGGCGCTCGAAGCGCGTGTAGGCGTTGCGATATTGCGCGGCCGTCCAGAACACGCCTTCGCGCGGTCCTTCGAGCACGCCCTCGTTGACCGAGGTCGCGAGCAGGTCCCACAGCAGGAATGCCCATGCGGCGAATCCCAGGATCCACAACGATCCCAGGATGAGAATGAGTTTTCTGTTCTTCCACCGCCCGCGCATCATGTCGCGCGCTTACTTCACGGTCAGGCCGATGATCTGCCATGCGAACTTGGCTTCGCCGAGCGGCGTCTTCAGCTCGTCCGGATACTGGTCGCGCGGATACATGATCCACAGCGGGCCGTAGTTGTCGTTGCCGAGCACCTTGCCGTTCATCGTGCGCGCGAGGATCACGCCGTACTTGTCGGCATCCGACACGGGGATCGTGAACGTATATTCGTCGATGCAGCGGAACTCGATCTGTGTGCCGTGCGCGTCGACCGTCTTCAGCACGTCGGACAGGCGCGGGCCGGTGAAGGTCGCTTTTGGCGTCCAGCTCGTCGACGTGACGATCGTGTGCTGCGGCAGCGCCATCAGCGCCTGCTCGGTAAAGACGAACGTCGTCTTGCCGGGCTGGTTGCTGCGGCCGATCTTGCCGTCGACGGTGAACGTGAACGACGCGGCCCAGCTCGCGGCGGCCATGCCGAGCAGGCCGGCCATGACCAGGCTCTTGATCCAGATGGTCGAAATTCGCATGTGTTTCCCCTTGATCGTGTTCGTGTGGTGGTCTGTTCGTTTGGTGGTCTCAGCTCGCGGCGGCGGCAGTGGCGGCCGGCAGCGTGATCTTCAGTTCGCGCGCGACTTCGGCGAACAGAATCGGCAGGCGCACAGGCTTTTCCTCGCAGCGCGCGTTGTAGTGCGACACGATGTGCGCGATCTCGTCCTCGCTCGCTTCGCCGGTGGAGATCTTGCCGGTCAGCAGGAAGATCGGCGCGCCGCCGTTCTCGCTCGAGCGGATGCCGCGCACGAGCTCGGCGGCCGTCTGGTCGCCCAGCATCCAGTCGAGGATGTAGCCGTCGAAATCCTCGACTTCCAGCGCCTTGCGGAACGACGCGCCGTCATGGTACGGAATCGCGTTTACGCCTTTTTCGATGAAGTATTCGCACACGGTTTCGGCGACGTCCCGCGAATCGTCGACCACCGCGATCCGCGCCGCGTACACGGTCGGCTGGCTCGAGCGCAATTCGATGACGTCGACCGGATAGAGGCGGCCTTCGCGCGCGTGCTGGCGTTCGGTGACGATCCATTCGCCCTGCCACTGCAGCGCGACGAAATCCGTTTCGATCTGGCTGCTGGCCTTCGCCGAGATCGCCGCGCGGCAGCGGAGACGGCGCGACTCGATCACGAGTGTCGCGTCGATCATCTCGGCGGCGGCCGGCTGCGTGCCCTTGTCATCGAGCAGGATCGCGGGCGGCACGCCGAAGTGCGTCGCGATGTCCTGCAACTGCGACAGGTTCCACGGGATCAGGCCTTTCATCTTGCGCGTGACGACCGAGAAACTGAGACCCAGCACGTTCGCGATGGTCGTGTTGTGACTGCGCGGCGGGATGCCGTTGCGCGTCAGCAGATCGCGCACCTTGGTTGCGGTAATAAGATCGGCATTGGCCTGCTCGCTATTGGGCATTTCGACGGGGTCTCCTGGTTTTAGCGACGAAGAGCATATTCAAAAGTGACGCGATGTGCAAACTTTGAAATCGCGAATCATCTTGACATGCCATTTTTCTCCATTATTATTGCTCACCGCGTCACTATTGTTTGTTGCGTCAGTTTTTGGAGGCTTTGTCGACAAGGTCGACCCGGCGAAAAGCGGCAACCAGCGCGTGACTGAACGATTGGAAGAGAGCTTGAAAAGAGCCTGAGAGAGCCTTGGACTGCGTGTCGGCGTGGGTGAATTGTATTCGCCTCGCCGCGCGCAAGCCGGGTATGCGCTCGCGGGATGGGATAGCGCGAAGCAATGCGGCGCAAATAATACGTGGGGAAAGTAAAAATGGTTCGCCGTTTACTGACGCCGGAGAGGCGACAGTCGACTGCGTGCGGGCAGGAGCTGCCGGTCACGGGCAGTGCGGTGCGGATCTGAGATGACGCCGGGTGTTCCGGTCGCCATAAAGATCAGGTTTCCTATCAAAGTGCGCGCGCGGCCGGCCAGATCGCCGCGCCACAAGGCCGCTCGACTGCGACCAACTGCTGCGCTCGCATGAGCACTGCGGCCCGGCCGGCTCGAAGCGGCCGTCCAGTGGAAATCGGCAAGAGGCGTCACACCGGCTGAGGCGGCGCCCACTTCACGCCTGCCTCGCCGGTCTCTATCGCACTTCGAGCTCAACCTTCCCGAAAAATCCCGCTGTACGCGCTCAACGCCGGCACCCCGCCAAGGTGCGCATACAGCACCTTCGACCCCGGCTCGAATTCCCCGCGCCGCACCTTGTCGATCATCCCGTGCATCGATTTCCCTTCATAGACGGGATCCGTCAGCACGCCTTCCAGCCGCGCACAGAGACGAATCGCCTCCAGCGTGCCATCGTTCGGCAGTCCGTATTCCGGCCCGGCATAGCGCGTGTCGAGCACGACGTCCTTCTCTTCGATATCGCGCCGCAGCCCGACCAGCTCGGCCGTGTGCCGGGCGATGCGCGTGATCTGTTCATGCGTGCGCTCAGGCGTTGCCGACGCGTCGATGCCGATCACGCGGTCCGCGCGTCCGTCGGCTGCGAAGCCGACGACCATCCCCGCCTGCGTGCTGCCCGTGACCGAGCAGACCACGACGTAATCGAACTTGAACCCGAGTTGCGCTTCCTGCTCGCGCACTTCTTCCGCGAAGCCGACGAATCCGAGCCCGCCGAGCGGATGCTCGGAACACCCGGCAGGAATCGGATACGGCTTGCCGCCCGCCTGCCGCACGCTTTCCATCGCTTCTTCCCAGCTGCGGCGAATGCCGATGTCGAAGCCGTCGGCGACGAGCCGCACGTCGGCGCCCATCATCCGTGACAGCTGGATGTTCCCGACGCGGTCGTACACCGGATCCTCGTAGTTGACCCAGTGCTCCTGCACGAGCACGCACTTCATCCCGAGATGCGCGGCGACCGCCGCGACCTGGCGGGTCTGGTTCGACTGCACGCCGCCGATCGATACGAGCGTGTCGGCGCCTTGCGCAAGCGCGTCGGGGACGAGGTATTCGAGCTTGCGCGTCTTGTTGCCGCCGAACGCGAGGCCGCTGTTGCAGTCCTCGCGCTTCGCATACAGCTCGACCCTGCCGCCGAGGTGCGCGCTCAGGCGCTTGAGCGGCTGGATCGGCGTCGGGCCGAACGTGAGCGGATAACGCGGGAAACGTTGCAGGTTCATCGGCAAGCTCCGAAAGGCGATGGGCGGGATTCGAAACGGTCGGGTGCGGCAGTCGCGCCGTGTTCCGATGGAAAAATGATAGGCACGACCGCGCAAAATGAGCTTGCGAAATAAATAACGACGGCCTACGTTATCGATGATATTTCTGCTAATTAGATAATTTTGGTTCGCAAAATGCACGAGTAACGCAATGAAATTAGATCGCGACAATGCAGCGCCTGGCGATGCAGCGCCGGTGCTCGACCGCATCGACCGCGCGATCCTGCGGCAGTTGCAGCAGGACGCATCGATCTCGAACGTGCGCCTCGCCGCGAAGGTGAAGCTCAGCGCGCCGGCGTGCCTGCGGCGCGTCGAACGGTTGAAGGAGATGGGATTGATCCGCGGCATCGTCGCGCTGCTCGACCCGAGGCCGCTGGGTGCCGGGATGCTGGTCGTGATCGGCTTCGTGCTCGATCGTTCGACGCCGGAGGCATTCGCCGAATTCGAGAAGGCTGCGCAGAAGGTGTCCGGGTGTGTCGAATGTCACGTCGTGACCGGCGAATTCGATTACTTCATGCTGGTCCGCACGCGCGACAACGAGAGCTTCAACCGCCTGCATGCGGAACAGCTGCTGTACCTGCCCGGCGTGCGGCAGGTGCGCTCGTTCATGGTACTCAAGGAGATTCTGTCGACGCATGCGCTGCCGGTGTAGCGCATCGCGACGTCGCCGGGTGCGCTGGCTGCGTTGACGGCGTGCCGAGCGACCGAAGAAGTGAGCGCCACCCCGCATGGCCGAGCGTCGCGCAGAAAGCAATCCGGTGCTGCGCTTGGCGGAGCCACGGCGCCGCGCCCGTCCGCGGCCGCGTCGCCACGCGTGACGCCTGCGTCGCCACGCGTGACGCCTGCGTCGTCACGACGCCGCGCGGCGCGATCGCGTATGCTCGTTCCGTCAGCGGCGACGGCGGCTGCCGTGGCCGGATCAATCGTGTGACGACAGATCAACGAGCGAGGGCATGATGGCTAGACAGACGATGGCGGAATATCTGGCGAAGACGCTGGCGGCAGCGGGCATCGAGCGCATCTGGGGGGTGACGGGCGACAGCCTGAACGGGCTGTCGTTCAGCCTGAGCCAGATCGGCTCGATTCGCTGGATGCATACGCGGCACGAGGAGAGCGCGGCGTTTGCCGCCGGCGCGGATGCCGCGTCGACCGGGCGGCTCGCGGTTTGCGCAGGCAGTTGCGGCCCCGGCAACCTGCACCTGATCAACGGCCTCTACGACTGCCACCGCAATCACCAGCCGGTGCTCGCGATCGCCGCGCACATTCCATCGACCGAGATCGGCCTCGGCTACTTCCAGGAAACCCACCCGCAGGAACTGTTCCGCGAGTGCAGTCACTTCGCGGAACTCGTGACGAACGCATCGCAGTTCCCGCGCGTGCTCGCGCGCGCGATGCGCACCGCGATCGAGGAGCGCGGCGTCGCGGTGATCGTGCTGCCGGGCGACATCGCGCTCGGCGACGGCCCGGAAGAAGCACCCGCGTGGAGCGAGTCGGCGCCGCCGTCGATCCTGCCGGCCGACGCCGATCTCGACCGGCTCGCGGTGCTGCTCAACGGCTCCGACGCGGTCACGCTGCTGTGCGGCAGCGGCACGCAGGGCGCGCACGACGAGGTGGTCGCGCTGGCCGACACGCTCGGTGCGCCGGTCGTGCATGCGCTGCGCGGCAAGCAGTTCGTCGAATGGGACAACCCGTTCGACGTCGGAATGACGGGGTTGATCGGCTTCAGCTCGGGCTATCACGCGATGGAATCGTGCGACACGCTGCTGATGCTCGGCACGGACTTCCCGTACCGGCCGTTCTATCCGACGAATGCGAAGATCGTGCAGATCGACTGGAAGGGCTCGCAACTTGGCCATCGCGCGCCGCTCGCGCTCGGGCTCGTCGGCACCGTGAAGGAAACGATCGCGGCGCTGTTGCCGCGCCTCACGCGCAAGACGCAGCGGCGCTTCCTCGAGAACGCGCTGAAGCACTACGCGGCCGCCCGCAAGGGGCTCGACGATCTCGCGGTGGCCGAGCCGCCGGGCCGCGCGATTCATCCGCAATACCTGACGAAGATCGTCGACGAAGTCGCGGCCGACGACGCCATCTTCACGGCCGACGTCGGCACGCCGACGCTATGGGCCGCGCGCTACCTGACGATGAACGGCAAGCGACAGCTGCACGGCTCGTTCAATCACGGTTCGATGGCGAACGCGATGCCGCAGGCGCTCGGCGTGCAGGGCGCGCATCCGGGGCGGCAGGTCGTGTCGCTGTCGGGCGACGGCGGGCTGTCGATGCTGCTCGGCGATCTGCTGACTGCTCGCCAGCTCAATCTGCCGATCAAGATCGTCGTCTACAACAACAGCCTGCTCGGCTTCGTGTCGATGGAGCTGAAGGCGGCCGGCTACCTCGACACGAACGTCGATCTGAGCCCGACCGACTTCGCGGCGATCGCGAAGGGCGCGGGGATCTTCAGCGTGCGCGTCGAGCATTCGGAGAATGTCGAGCACGCGCTGCGCACCGCGTTCGCGCACGACGGGCCGGCGGTCATCGACGTCGTCACGTCGAAGTACGAACTGGCGATGCCGCCGAAGATCGAGATCGCACATGCGAAGGGCTTCAGCCTGTTCATGCTGCGCGCGATCCTCAGCGGTCGCGGCGACGAGATCGTCGAACTCGCGCGGACCAACCTGCGGTGACGCGGCCGGGGCGGCGCGAACCGTCAGTTGTCCGACGGGTTTGCGCCGGAAGCCGTCCATTCGCGCACGGCGTCGATGAACAGCCGCAGCGCGGCGGGCGGATGCCGGTTCGCAGGATAGTAGAGGCACAGGCTGTCGAACGTCTGCTCCCATTCAGGCAACACGCGCACGAGCCGGCCGTCGGCCAGTTGCTCCGCGACGCGCTCATGCGTGACCCACGCGATGCCGATGCCGGCGAGTGCCGCATCCACCATCAGGCTCAGATTGCCGAGCGTCATTGGCCCGTCGACGTCGACGCTCACGCGCTTGCCGTCGCGCATCAGGTCCCATCGATAGAGCGCGCCGCTTTCGAAGCGGAACCGGATGCATCGGTGTCGCGCGAGATCCTGCGGCGTGTCAGGCGCCGGGTGCCGCGCCAGGTAGTCGGGCGACGCGACCGCGACGAAGCGGACCGCGTCGCCGAAGCGCACGGCGATCATGTCGCGCGGCACGTCCTCGCGCACGCGGATGCCCGCGTCGAAGCCGTGTTCGACGATGTCGATGAGCCGCGAATCGACGACGAACTCCACATGAATGTCCGGGTAGCGCGCAACGAAACCGGGCAGCACATGCCGAATCAGCGGGCGCGACGCGGATTCCGACGCGCTGATCCGGATCTGGCCGGACGGCCGGTTGCGGGCGGTCGCGGCATCGTTCATCGCATCCTCGAGATCGGCGACGGCGGGCCGCACGCGCAACAGCAACTGTTCGCCGGCCTCGGTCAGCGCGACCGAGCGGGTCGTGCGGTTGAACAGCCGCACGCCGAGCCGCGCTTCGAGATGGCGGATCGCATGACTCAGCGCCGACGGCGACACGCCCAGGATGCGGGCCGCGCCGCTGAAGCTGCGCTGTTCCGCGATCGTGATGAAGGTCGTGAGTTCGCCGAGGCCAGTGCGCAGCATTGATGAAATTTCCTCAATAACGCATGAAATGGTACGCCGATTGTTGAGAGGTATCCATCAACCTACACTCGGTTCCTCGGCATCCCGTCGATCGTCTTCACCTTTCTGCAGGGGAAATTCATGCAAAAGCGCATGCTTGGAAAGAGCGGCCTCGAAGTCTCGGCAATCGGGCTCGGCTGCATGGGATTGAGCTACGGTTACGGCCCGGCCGTCGACAAGGCGAGCGGTATCGCGCTGATTCGCGCGGCGTTCGAATGCGGCGTGACCTTCTTCGATACGGCCGAGGCGTACGGCCCGTTCGTCAACGAGGAACTGGTGGGCGAGGCGGTGGCGCCGTTTCGTGACCAGGTCGTGATCGCGACCAAGTTCGGATTCGAGGACGGCGAGCCGATGAAGGGCGTCGATAGCCGGCCGTCGCGGATCCGTGCAGTGGCGGATGCTGCACTCAAGCGGCTGAAGGTCGACCGCATCGATCTGTTCTATCAGCATCGCGTGGATCCGAACGTGCCGATCGAGGACGTCGCGGGCACCGTCAAGGACCTGATCGGCGAAGGCAAGGTGGCGCACTTCGGACTGTCGGAAGCCGGTGAGCAGACGATTCGCCGCGCGCACGCCGTGCAGGCCGTCACGGCGCTGCAAAGCGAGTATTCGCTGTGGTGGCGCGAGCCGGAGGAGCGCATCCTGCCGACGCTCGAGGAGCTCGGCATCGGCTTCGTTGCATTCAGCCCGCTCGGCAAGGGTTTCCTGACCGGGGCGATCGATGCGAGCACGACGTTCGATGCGACCGATTTCCGCAATATCGTGCCGCGTTTCTCGGAAGAAAACCGCAAGGCCAACGCGGGCCTCGTTGACTTGCTCGGCCGAATCGCGGCCGACAAGGACGTGACGCGCGCGCAGATCGCGCTCGCGTGGCTACTGGCCCGCAAGCCGTGGATCGTGCCGATCCCGGGCACGACGAAGCTGCATCGGCTCGATGAAAACGTGGGCGCGGCCGAGGTGGCGCTGACGACCGGCGAACTGTCGGCGATCGAGGCGGCACTGCGGCAGATCACGATCGTCGGCGAGCGGTATCCCGCGCAGCTTCAGCAGCGCGTCGATCGCTGATCGGGCGGCCGTCGGTGGTACGGCCCGCATCGGCGGCGCAATCAGGGACAATCTTCACGTCGCCTTAAGTTTGCATTTCCTAGAATCGATTGATCGCCGCGCCAGCGCGGCTGACCGATTTGTTCAGGAGGATGCACGTGAAAGAGCCCCGTGTCGTCGTAGCCCTGTTACAGGCAATCATTGGCACGCCGAAGCTGAAGGCGCAACCGCGCAAGGTCGGCCGATGACCTGGCCGAACGCGTTGCGTGTCTCGGCACTATTCGTGCGCGAGTGGGTCGGCCGCCCGGCCGCGGTGGGCGCGTTATGCCCGAGTTCGCGGCATCTGGCCCGCGAGATGGCCGATGCGGTGCCGGATGGCGACGGGCTCGTCGTCGAGCTCGGCGGCGGCACCGGCGCGATCACCGCGGCGTTGCTCGAACGCGGCGTCGCGCCACGGCGCCTCGTCGTGGTCGAACGGTCGCCGGCGTTCGTGCAGCACCTGCGACGCCGCTTTCCCGGTATCTCGATCGTGTCGGGCGACGCGCGGCAGCTCGAGCGGCTGCTGCCGCCCGACGCGGCGGTCGATGCGATCGTGTCCTGCCTGCCGCTGCGCACGCTGCCGCGCCAGGACGTGACGGCGATCGTCGGACAGTGCGAGCGCGTGCTGTCGGTCGATGGCGTGATGATCCAGTTCACTTACGATTTGCGCGTGCCCGAGCGTCACCCGCTGCGCGATCCGGCATTTGTTGCCGATGCCAGCCGGATCGTGTGGGCAAATATTCCGCCTGCGCGCATCGTCACGATGCGCCGGGCCGCGATCGGACAGGTGGCGTGATGCCTGCATCGTGGCGCGCTTCCTTTCATTGACCCTGCGAATGTTGGCGGTCGAGCGGCGTCGCGTAGCTGCGCGCGATCAGGTCGCCCGAAAGGAAACGACATCCGGCATGAAAGGCGCCGGACGTTGACGCGGCGCACATGTAACGGTGGATCGTGGGGGGGTGTCGTGTCCGCGTTCACGCAGCGCCCACATGATCTGCGATGAATCACGTTGCGCCGCATCGTCGCGGCGCGAAACAAAAAAACCGCCGGCAGGCGTGCGCCTGCGGGCGGGCAAAGACACCACGGCAGACCCGCGCGGGTGTCGCGTGAAGACGGCGAGACGCGTCAGAACTTGTGGCGCAGCGCGAGCCGCACGGCCACCTGATTCGACGTCGACGACGGCGCGTCGGTGCCGGGGATGAACGCCTGGTCGAGAATCGATCCGGTCTTGTCGCCGGCGATGTGCTGGTACGCGGCCTGCACGTACACGTCGGTCCGCTTCGACAGGTTGTAGTCGGCCATCAGCCCGACCGAGTGGATCTTCGGCTTCGCGTCGCCGGTCGACGCGTCGTATTTCTCGAGCGACAGCACGTACTGCGCACCGACCATGAACGCCGGCGTGATCTGGTACGCGCCGTTCACTTCGAAATTCTGGTACTTGATCGCGCTGACCGTCGCACCCGGCGCGATGATTGCCCCCGGCGTGCCGAGATAGCCGTTGCCCGTCGGGTTCTTGTAGTTCGAGTTCGTGTACGCGAAGCCGACCGTCGCCGGGCCGAACGTGTAATTGATGCCCGCGCCGAACACGCGCATGCGCTCGGCGATGTAGCTGGCGTCGTTCGCGGTGATCGCGCCGGCCGAGCCGTCGCCGGGGCGGTTCGCCTGCAGATATGCGGCGCCGATCAGCAGCCCGTTGTTCTGGTATTGCGCGCCGAAGCTGTATGCGCGATTGTCCGAGAAGCTCGTGCTGTTGCTGAAGCTGTATGCGCCGCCGAACTGGAAGCCGCCGAAGTTCGGGCTCGCGTACTTCACCGTGTTGTCGAGGCGGAACGAGTTGTCGGTGTTGTCGTTGTCGAACGGGTGCGCGAGCAGGTAGCCGCCCCAGTTGCCATTGGCGGTGGTCGGCGCGAGATAGTCGACGACGGAGTCGTACTGGCGACCGAAGGTCAGCGTGCCGTACTGCGCCTGGCTCAGGCCGACATAGGCTTGCCGACCGAACATGCGGCCGCCCTGGTTGAGCCGGCCGCTGTTGACGTCGAAGCCGTTCTCGAGCTGGAAGATCGCCTTCAGGCCGCCGCCGAGATCCTCGTTGCCCTTCAGGCCCCAGCGGCTGCCCTGCGCATAGCCGCTCGCCATTTCGTAGACGTGGCCGGTGCCGACGTTGTTCGTGTAGTTGAGGCCTTCGTCGATCACGCCGTACAGCGTGACGCTGCTCTGCGCGAAGGCGGGCGACGCGAAGGCTGCGGTGACGGCGAGCGCGGTCAGTTTCCTGTTCATTGAGATCTCCGGGTATCCAGCTTGTATCGGTTGTCGTGAGCGCGTCCGGTGAGGCGCGTCCCGTCATCCTGGGCGAAGCGGCGCGGCGCGCACGACACCGGTCCGCGCGAGCGCGGCGGCGTGCCGGCGGGCGGCGTCCGGTCCTGTCTCCTCCGATGACACCGCGCATTGTTCCGAAGCCGAACCGGAACCGAAAGCGAGTAATTTCGATGGATGGAATCGGGTTCGCCGATGGAGGGCGACGGCCGGTTTCGACTACCGGAACGGCCCGCAGCGGCCGCGCTCCGACGCCGGTCGGCCAACGGCGGGACGCGGGCGCGACGTGTCCGGGCGAGGCCGGGAATGCCCTCGCAGAACCGGCCGGGAGGCCCGGCCGGCGGGCCTGACGGCGCTGCCGGCGATCGATTGGCGTGGCCGATTGCAATGATCGGAATTACTCGTTTCCCTAAACATATCGGCGGCTCGACCATGCAGGCTGACCGGACGTGGACGGATACGCGATTCGCCGGTCGCCGCGCATGCCGCGACGCACAAACAACAGATTCGATTTGGAGACGACCCACCATGCAGATTCGACGACTGAGCACGGCGCTTCTTGCCGCCGCGACGATCCTGACCGCGCCCGCGGCCCATGCGGCCGGCGGCGCGTGCGCAGACGGCAAGACGGTCCATTTCGCGGGCATCACGTGGGAAAGCGGATCGTTCGCGACCGAGGTGCTGCGGCAGATCATGGAGAAGGGCTACGGCTGCAAGACCGACGTCGTGCCGGGCAGCACGGCCGCGACGGAAACGGCGCTCGCGCGCAACGATCTGCAGATCTGGGCCGAACAGTGGACGGGCCGCAGCGAGATCACCGCGAAGGCTGTCGCGTCGGGCGCCGTGAAGCTGATCGGCGACACGCTGCCGGGCGGCACGACGGAAGGCTGGTTCGTGCCCGAGTACGTGGTGAAGGGCGACCCGGCGCGCAACATCAAGCCGGTCGCGCCCGGGCTCGCGTCGGTCGACGATCTGCCCAAGTTCAAGCAGGTGTTCGCCGACGAGGAGGAGCCGGACAAGGGCCGGTTCCTGAACTGCCCGACCGGTTGGGACTGCGAGCGCGTGAACACGCGCCTGCTGAAGGTGCTGAAGCTCGACCAGTCGTACACGAACTTCCACCCGGGCACGGGCGCGGCGCTCGACGCGGCGATCGCGTCCGCGTACCAGCGCGGTGCGCCCATCGTGTTCTATTACTGGGGCCCGGCCGCGCTGATGGCGAAATACAAGTTCGCGGCGCTGAAGATGCCGGCCTATAACGAAGCATGCTGGAAGACGCTGCGCGACGAGAGCAGCACGCACCAGTGCGCGTCGTCGTACATGGTGTCGCGGCTGACTGTCGGCGTGTCGAAGCCGTTCGCCGACGCAAACCCCGATCTCGTCGGCGTGTTCGGCAAGGTGCGCTTTCCGATGGATTTCCTGAACCAGACGATCCTCGAGATGACCACGAAGAAGATCGACGGCGCGGCGATGGCCACGCAGTTCCTGAAGACGCGTCCGGACATGTGGAAGCAGTGGGTGCCGGCCGACGTCGCGCAGAAGATCGCCGGCAGCCTGAAAGGCGCGTAACCTGCGCGCGGCGGCGGGCTTGTGCCCGCTGCCGCCGTCACGCGCCTTCGCGGCGCGACGGAGAATCATCATGAACGGCTTCTTCCTCCACCTGTCGATCGCCGACTGGGTCAACGGCGCGCTCGAGACGTTCGTCGCGCAATACGGCGACAGCTTCCATCACTTCAGCGCGCTGCTGTTGCGCTACCTGCTCGTGCCGCTCGAAGGCGCGCTGCGGGTGGCGCCGCCGTGGCTCGTGCTGCTCGTGGTCGGTGCGATCGCGTGGAACGCGACGCGCCGCATCGGCCTCGGCGCGCTCTTCATGCTACTGCTTTACGCGATCGGCTGCTTCGGCCTGTGGGACAAGCTGATGCAGACGCTCGCGCTGATGCTCGTCGCAACGGTGCTGTCGGTCGCGATCGGCGTGCCGATCGGCATTCTCGCGTCGCGCAGCCCGTGGCTGCGCCGGCTGCTGCTGCCCGTGCTCGACGTGATGCAGACGCTGCCGAGCTTCGTCTACCTGATTCCGGTGCTGATGCTGTTCGGGCTCGGCAAGGTGCCGGCCATCCTCGCGACGATCATCTACGCATTGCCGCCGCTGATCCGGCTCACCGATCTCGGCATCCGCCAGGTCGATCCGGACGTGACCGAAGCCGCGCGCGCGTTCGGTACGACGCGCTGGCAGCTGCTCGTGAACGTGCAGTTGCCGCTCGCGCGGCCGAGCATCATGGCCGGCATCAACCAGACGACGATGATGGCGCTGTCGATGGTCGTGATCGCGTCGATGATCGGCTCGCGCGGGCTCGGCGAGGACGTGCTCGCGGGCATCCAGACGCTTGACGTCGGCAAGGGCACGCAGGCCGGCATCGCGATCGTGATCCTCGCGATCGTGATCGACCGCATCAGCCAGGGCTTCGGCCAGGAACGGCGCGCGCGGCGGCGGCTGGCGCAGCAACGCCGCCAGAAAGGCGCGTCGCGCGTGCCGTACCGGCTGCCGCGCAAGGCGGCGCCGTCCGCCACCGATTCGAACCAGCCGGCGCAATCGTCGCGCGCATAGCCACGGAGGCACACATGGCGACCATCGACGTCAAACACGTATACAAGCTGTTCGGGCCGGAGGCGGCGCATCCGCGCGTGCTCGACCTGTTGCGCGCGGGAAAGCGCAAGGCCGACGTGCTGTCGGAAACGGGCTGCAACGTCGGACTCAACGACGTGAGCCTCGGCATCGCGTCGGGCGAGATCTTCGTGATCATGGGGTTGTCGGGCTCGGGGAAATCGACGCTCGTGCGGCACTTCAACCGGCTGATCGAACCGACCGCCGGCGAGATCGTGATCGACGGCAGCGACGTGATCAAGCTCGATCCGCACGGGCTGCGCGAGCTGCGCCGCTACAAGGTCAGCATGGTGTTCCAGAACTTCGGACTGCTACCGCACCAGACCGTGCTCGACAATGCCGCGTATGCGCTGCGCACGCGCGGCGAGAACCGGCACGACGCGACGCAAGCCGCGCGCAACTGGCTGGCGAAGGTCGGGCTCGACGGTTACGCCGAGCATTACCCGGATGAACTGTCGGGCGGGATGCGGCAGCGGGTCGGCCTCGCGCGTGCGCTGGCGGCCGATACCGACGTGCTGCTGATGGACGAGGCATTTTCCGCGCTCGATCCGCTGATCCGCACCGAGATGCAGGATCAGTTGCTCGAGCTGCAGGCGACGTTGTCGAAGACGATCGTCTTCATCACGCACGATCTCGACGAGGCATTGCGCATCGGCGACCGGATCGCGATCCTGCGCGACGGCACGCTCGTGCAGGTCGGCACACCGGACGACATCCTGTCGCGGCCGGCGGACGATTATGTGCGGCGGTTCGTCGAGAAGCGCACGAGTGTGAGCTGAACCGGGAATCGAAAGGAGCATGCAATACGGCGCATCGCGACGAGCGGTGCGCCGTTTTCTGTTGGGATCCCGTGCCGGCGCGATGCCTACTTCGTGCCGATCGCACACGCGAGCGGATGCGACGGCACGTCATTGCGATACACGGCGACCGATGCGAAACCCGCGTCGGTCATCAGGCGCGCCAGTCTCTCGACGCGACAGGCATCGTACGGTGCGCGATCGATGTCCCGCACGGTGATCGCAACGATCCCGCCGCGCCTGACGACGCGGCGCAATTCGCTCAAGCCGCGCGTTGGCGCAGGCCAGAAGTAGACGCAGTTGATCGAGAACGCCTTGTCGAACGCATCGTCGTCGAACGGCAGCGCGTCGACCGAGCCGAGCGCCAGTCGCACGCGCCCCTGATCGATGGCGGCGCGGTTCAGGCGTTGTGCTGCAGACAGCATGGTCGGTGAATGGTCTACGCCAGCGATGCGGCAGGACGGCGCCGCTTCGGTGGCGAGCCGGATTGCGTCGCCGGGGCCGAACCCGACTTCGAGTGCATGGTCGCCATCCTCGATGGCCAGCAGCGACAGCGTCCACGCGTTGTCCGGCCGGTTGTGCCGGCGCATGATGCGACCGACGATCCGGCCGATCACGCCGCGCGGCAAGCCGGGTTGCCCGAGATGAGTCGTCATGGTGTTGCCCTCCGGTTCGACGGGGAGCAAGACGCGTGCCGCCGCCGCGACGTGTGGGGGGCACACGCAAGGCCGCTTGCCGGCGCGGTCAGCCAGTGTCACCCCGCGTCAGGGCGTGACCGTTTCCCTTTCGTGCATCCGCGCGCCGGCCGCTTCGCCCCGCAACGCATCCGCCAGAATCAGGTCCGCGCCTTTCTCCGCAACCATCATCGTCGGCGCGTTGATGTTGCCCGACGTGATGTTCGGGAACACCGACGCATCGACGATCCGCAGCGCCTGCAGCCCGTGCACGCGCAGCGCCGCATCGACCACCGACGTCGCCGCGTCCGGCCCCATCGCGCACGAACCGCACAGGTGATAGATCGAACCCGACTGTTCGCGGAAATACTGGAGCATCGCTTCGTCTGAATTTACCTGCGGCCCCGGCGAGATTTCCTCGACGGTCATCGACGTCAGCGCCGGTGCGCGCATCAGCGCGCGAATCACCTTGCTGCCCTGAACGGCTTCGTCGAGATCCTTCTGCGTGGTGAGCGCGTTGATGTGGATCTTCGCGGCATCTTCCGCGCGGTTCGACGCGATCTCGATCGTGCCGCGGCTCGTCGGCCGACATGGGTTGAATGCGATCAGGAATCCGGAATAGGGTTCGGGCTTGATGCTCGCGCGATCGCTCTTCGGGATCCGGTACGACAGCGGGTTGAAGTAGAGCTGGATATTCGGCTCCTGCGCATCGGCCGCGCCGCGGAAGAAACCGCCCGCCTGGTTCACGCTCATCGCGAGCGGGCCGCGCCTGGCCAGCAGGTAGCGCAAGCCGATCTTCATCTTGCCGATGAGCGTGCCCATCTCGTCGTTCAGCGTCGGCCGGTTCGCCTTGAAGTAGAAGCTCACGCACAGGTGATCCTGCAGGTTGCGACCGACGGCCGGCAGCGGATGGACGAGCGGCACGCGCCGGCGCGCAAGCAATGCCGGATCGCCGACGCCCGACAGTTGCAGCAGCTTCGGCGTATCGACCGCGCCAGCGGCGAGGATCACCTCGCGCGCGGCGGCGAGCGTTTCGTCGCCGTGTTCGCCCGCGACGACCACGCCGGTCGCACGCGTGCCGTCGAACGTCACGCGCCGCACGAGCACACTCGAGCGCAATGTGAGGTTCGAACGGTTCAGCGCGGGACGCAGGTACGCGAAGCTGCTGGAGCAGCGTTCGCCGTTCTTCGTGTTCAGGTCGTAGATGCCCGCGCCCTCGAACTGCGCGCCGTTGAAGTCGTCGGTGCGCGGCAGGTTCAGCTGCGCGCAGCCTTTCAGGAACTCGTGGACGATCGGATGCACGTCGGCCTTCATCGACGTGATGTGGATCGGCCCGGTCGAGCCATGATGCTGCGGATCGGTTGCACCGGCCGCGTGCGTCTCCAGCTTGCGGAAATACGGCAGCACGTCGTCGTAGGCCCAGCCCGGATTGCCGGCGTTCGCCCAGTCGTCGTAGTCGCTGCGCTGGCCGCGCACGTAGACCATCGCATTGATCGAGCCCGACCCGCCGACCACCTTGCCGCGCGGGCAGTACAGCTTGCGATCGGCGAGCTGTGCCTCGGGCTCGCTGTAGTACATCCAGTTGTAGCGGCGGCTGTAGTAGGTCTTCGTGAAGCCGACCGGCACCTTGAACCAGAACGATGCGTCGCGTTCGCCCGCTTCGAGCAGCAGCACGGAATAGCGGCCCGATTCGCTCAGGCGGTTCGCGAGAATGCAGCCGGCCGAACCCGCGCCGACGATGATGTAGTCGTAGGTCATGTTTCGTCCTTCGCGATCAGCCCTTCGCGGGCGCGAGATCCTTCACGTCGACGGGGTGTTCGCCCATCTGCAGGTGAAGCCGTTCGCCGGTGTACGGCGAGTGACGACGCACGACGTCCATGTCGAGTTCGATGCCGAGGCCCGGTTCGTTCGACGGGATGATGTAGCCGTCCTCCCAGCGGATCGGCGTTTTCACGACGTCCGCATGGAAACCGCCCCAGGTCATGATGCTTTCCTGGATCAGGAAGTTCGGCGTGCAGGTCGCAAGCTGGATGCTCGCGGCAGCACCGACCGGCCCGTTGTACAGGTGCGGCGCGATCTGCGCGTAATGCACCTCCGCGAGCGTCGCGATCTTCTTCGCTTCGAGCAGGCCGCCCACGCGCGCCACATTCAGCTGAAGGATCGATGCGCCGCCCGCCTGCAGCAGCTTGTGGAATTCGTACTTCGTCGTCAGGCGCTCGCCGGTCGCGATCGGAATCGACGTGTGCTTCGCGACCGACGCGATCGCTTCTTCCTGCCCGGGCGGCACGGGCTCCTCGAACCACAGCGGATCGTACTTCTCGAGCCGCTTCGCGAGCCGGATCGCCGACGACGGCACCATCTGCCCGTGCGTGCCGAACAACAGGTCGGCCTTGCTGCCGACCGCTTCACGCACGCGGCGGCAGAACAGCTCGCAGCGATCGAGCACTTCCAGCGACAGCTGGTGCCCCGAATAGGCCGTGTACGGGCCGGCCGGATCGAACTTGACCGCCGTGAAGCCGAGCTTCACATTTTCGGTCGCGCACTCGGCGGCGAGATCGGGATCGTCGTAGTCGTAGTCGCCGTTGGCATTCTTCGGATACAGGTACGTGTACGAGCGCAGCCGTTCGTGGATCCGGCCGCCGAGCAGTTCGTACACCGGCTTGCCGGCGGCCTTGCCGATGATGTCCCAGCACGCCATCTCGAGCCCGCTGACGACGCCCATCATCGTCAGGTCCGGTCGTTGCGTGAAGCCGCTCGAATAGGCCTGGCGGAACAGCCGCTCGACATGGTGCGGATCGTGGTCCAGCAGGTAGCGGTCGAACACGTCGGCGATGATCGGGCCCATTGCCTTCGGATGAAACGTCGCCGAATAGATCTCGCCGACGCCTTCGATTCCGCAGTCGGTCTTCAGCGTGACGAAGATCCAGTACATCCCGCCAATGTGCGGCGGCGGTACGGCGACGATGTGGGTGTCGAGCGAAACGATCTTCATGCGGACTCCTTGATGCGGTCGAGGCGATGTTTGAGGAGCGCGGCGGCGCCCGCGCCGCACAGCGCGATGGCTGCGATATAGCCGAAATAAAGCTGGTAACCGTGCGCGCCGGGCCAGGTCTGTGTCACGTAGCCGTTGATCAGCGGCACGAACACGTCAGGCGAATAGCCAAGCACCGAGATCAGGCCGATTGCGAGACCCGCGCAGCGCGCGGGCACGCGACAGTCGTCGAGCAGCGACCAGTAGAGGCCGCGGATCGCGTAGGTGAGGATCCCGATGAACAGCACGAGCACGACGAGCATCGCTTGCGGGCTGTGCGGCGGCGCGGCTATCAGCCCGACGAGCGACAGCGCCGCGAGCAAGAGCGCCCAGAACAGCACGGACACTTTCGATACGCGGTCGCCGAGGAAACCGCCGCCGATGCCGCCGACGGGGCGCATCCACAGCTTGAGCGTCGTGATGAAGCCGGCCGCCGTCGCGCTCAGCCCGAAATTGCCTTCGTGCAGATAGGCCGAGAAGCTGTAGGTCGCCCAGAACACCTGGTAGCCGCAGAACACGATGGCGGCGACGAGCCACAGTTCGGGGATTGCCGCGAGCGTCTTCAGGTCGGTCAGCACGTTGCCCCGGCGGTCGGTGTCGCGACGGCGTTGCACTTCCGTGCGGCGCTCGTCCGCATGCGTCGGATCCTTCACCAGCGCGAGCAGCACGCCGAGCGCGATGCAGAAGAACGCGTACAGATGCACGACGAGCGTGAAGCCGGCTGCGTCGGTGCCGCCGCGTGCCTGCGTCACGTAGGCGAAGAGCGTGATCGCGACGGTCGCGAGCAGCGCCTCGACGAGCCCGCGGCCGCCGTCGAGCAGCCCGAAGAAGCGGCCCTGTTCGTCGGGACCGGCGATCATGTTCACGCGCTTGATCACGGCCGCCCAGAACGTGAGGCCGGTCGTCAGCCCCCAGCCGCCGAAGATCAGCACGAGCGCGTTGAACGACGGGCCGGTCGCGTAGACGAGCCCGAGCGCGCCGGTCGCGAGCAGCGAGAAGCAGATCAGCCAGCGCGGCGACAGGCGGTCCGCAAGCCAGCCGCTCGGCAGGTAGCTGACGAGGAAGATCGTGCCGAGCGACGAGTACAGATAGCCGAGCTGCACGTCGTCGATACGGAAGAACTGCAGCATCGTCGGCTGGTACACCTGCCGCAGGTACAGCATCGGATAGATCGCGCCCGCGGCAATCACGAGCAGCAGCAGTTGCAGGTAGCGTCGGGCGCGCGAATGCTGTGACGCGTGAACGTCGTCGTGCAATGCGAGCGACGCGGCGGGCGTCGACGGTTGGGTCGTCATGGTGTCTTCCTCCATCAGGCGTTCCGGATGCGGATGCCTGCAGATTTGTTATGTATGGTTCGATCGCGGGGCGGCGCGCGCTGCGTGGTGTCGTGGCCGCGCGCGCCGGAAATGGAGCCGGCGGCGCGCGTCAGTACTTCATGACGACGAGGCGCGTCTGCGTGAACTCGAGCATGCCGTGCTTGCCGTCGTCGCCGCCGAGGCCCGAACGTTTCCAGCCGGCGTGGAAGCCTTGGTACGGATCGGCCGGCGTGCGATTCACGTACAGCTCGCCGGCTTCGATCGCGTTCGCCACCTTCATCGCGGTGCGGTAGTTTTCGGTGTAGAGCACCGACGACAGCCCGAACTGGTGATCGTTCGCGAATGCGATGGCCTCGTCGATCGTCGTGTAGCGCAGCACCGGCATGACTGGACCGAAGGTTTCCTCCTGCACGATTTCCATGTCCTGCCTCACGCCGGTGAGCAGCGTGGCCGGGTAGAAGAAGCCGGGGCCGTCGGGGATCGCGCCGCCGGTTTCGAGCGTCGCGCCGGCCGCGATCGCACGTGCGACCATGCCGTGAATGTGCGCGCGCGCCGATGCGCTCACGAGCGGGCCCATCCGCGTGGCGTCTTGTGCGCGGTCGCCGATGCGCACGGCCGCCATCCTTTCCTTCAGCAGCGCGACGAAACGGTCGTGCACGCTGTCGTGCACGTACACGCGCTCGATCGCCGTGCAGAGCTGGCCGCAGTGCGTGGTCTTCGATGCGACGAGCGCGGTGGCCGCGCGTTCGAGGTCGGCATCGGGTTCGATGATCGCGGGCGTCTTGCCGCCGAGTTCGAGCGACGGCTTCGCGATGTTCGCCTTGCAGTAGTCGAGCACCTTGCGACCCGCGTTCACGCTGCCCGTCAGCGTGATCATCCCGACCGCGGGATGCGTGCATAGCGCTTCGGCCGTCGCGTGGTCCATCGTCAGGATGTTGACGACACCCGGCGGGAAGCCGGCTTCGTCGACGGCCTTCGCGATCTCGAACGCCGACACCGGCGTATGGTTGCTCGGCCGCACGACCACGGTGTTACCGGCGATCAGCGCGGGCGCGATCTTGCGCAGCAGCGTGTAGACGGGGAAGTTGAACGGGATCAGGCACGCGACGACGCCGATCGGCTCGCGCTGCAGGAAGAGATTCTCGTCGGGCGTATCGCTCGGGATGATCTCGCCCTCGATCCGGCGCGCCCACTCGGCGTGGTAGCGCGTGATCTGGCCGGCATAGACGGCTTCGTTCGATGCGTCCTCGATGCTCTTGCCGGATTCCTGCGCGAGCGCCGCGCCGATGTCGGGCGCGCGTGCGATCAGCGCGTCGGCAAGCTTGTGCAGACAGGCCGCGCGTTCGGTGCTTGGCAGCTTGCGCCACGTTTTCTGCGCGGCGGCTGCGGCGGCGACGGCGGCGAGCGCGTCGGCCGGCGTCGCGGCCGGCACGCGCGCGAACGGTGCTTCGGTTGCGGGGTTGTGGACGACGATGAGCGCGTCGCTTTCCGGGACGGCGAAACAGCCGTTCACGTAATTGCGTTCGGTACGCATGAAGTGGCTCCTCCGATGGGTGCGGGCGGATCGCTTCTAGCGGCGAAACGCACGGCACGGGACGGAAGCCATTCTGCTCATGCGTTTAATGCACGACAAACGACTTATTTTCGCGTCGAGCATGAGAAAAACGCACGTTACTCCGCCGATCGTCCGGAATCGCCCGTCCGGCAAGACTGCCGTGGCGCGTGCCCGGGCGGCGGGCGGGCCGCCAATTCAGGCGAGGCTGAGTGCGCACGGGCGTGGAAGCCGCTCGGGTGTCGCCCGCGACCGCGGCGAAGGCTCGACTGCGAGGCGGCAGTCGGGGACGGATCGCCCGTCAGGCCAGCGGCACCTGGGGCAGCGGCGACGACGGCTCGAGATGGCGCTTCGCGAGCCACACTTCCTGCTGGAGCCAGTCGCGGAACTGCACGATGTGCGGCAGGTTCGTCTGTTCGGGGCGCGTGACGAACCAGTACGACTGGTGGCCGTCGACGTGCACGTTGAGCACCTGCATCAATTGCCCGGTCGCCAGCTCGCGCGCCACCATGTGACGATCGGCGATCGTGATCCCGAGTCCGTCGATCGCCGCGCGGATCGCGTGATCGAGCAGATCGAACTCGTAGCCGCCGCGCGTGTCGACGTCGGCGATGCCGGCGGCCTTCAGCCAGTGCTGCCAGGTGAGGTAGCGCTGGTCGTCGGTGGCGAGCACGTGCAGCAGCGTGAAGCGGTTCAGGTCGATCGGCGCGCCGTCCTGCCTCAGCCGCGCGTAGAGCGCGGGCGCGCAGACGGCGATATGCTGCTCCTGCATCAGCAGCGCGTTGTCGAAGCCGTCCCATTCGCCGTCGCCGAAGCGGATCGCACAGTCGAGCACGCGCGATTCGCCGAGGCTGTCGTGGATGCGCGTCGTGAGGCTGAGCTCGAATTCGGGATGCGCGTCGCGCAGCCGTCCGAGACGGGGCATCAGCCAGCGCGCGGCGAAGGTCGGCGGGACATTCGCGCGCAGGCGGTTCAGGTGGGTTTTCTCCTGCAGGCTGCGCACGGTCAGCTCGATCTTGTCGAACGATTGCTGCAGCGCGCGCAGCAGCACACGCCCGGCCGCCGTCAGTTCGAGCTGGTGATGACGGCGCTCGAGCAGCGTTTCGCCGAGCTGGCTCTCGAGCTGACGCACCTGGCGGCTTACCGCGCTCTGCGTCACGTTGAGCAGTTCGGCCGCGCGCGTGAAGCTGCCGGTGCGGCCGGCCATCTCGAAGGCTTTCAGCGCATTCAGCGCCGGCATCTTGCGTCTCACGGGGTGGTGTCGTTTTGGTGCGGGATGCTTATTGTAGGCGGGAGACGGCGGGACGGGAGCGATCAATGCTGCGGCCGCGCGCGCAACGGATATCGGGGTTTTCACGGCCTGCCGGGGCGCGCACTTTTCTGCGATAAAGCTGCGCTCGAGATTGCTGGCAGGCCGACTGGCAGCCAGGCGGAAGACGGAGAGGGACACACATATCATGCGACGCCTGCCATCGTTGATCGCGTTGCGATTTTTCGAGGAGACCGCGCGCCATCTGAGTTTCAATCGCGCTGCGGTTTCGCTATGCGTGACACAAGGCGCGGTGAGCCGGCAGATCCGGTTGCTCGAGGACGCGCTCGGCGTGCGGTTGTTCGAGCGCGATCACAAGGGCGTGCGCCTGACGGAGGCGGGCGAGCGGCTGCTGCCGTTCGTCGGCCAGGCGTTCGACACGATCGAGCGCGGCATCGGCGGGATCGCCGTCGCGCGGCCGGACGCGAAACGACGTCTCACGGTATCGCTGCCGCCGACATTTGCCACGCAGTGGTTTTCGCCACGGCTCGGCACGCTCGCGGAGGCACTGCCGGACGTCGAGCTGTCGATCCGCACCGAGCCAGCCGACGATTGTCATTGCCATATTCGGTTCGGGCGCGCGGCGCGGCCCGGCATGCAATCGGAGCTGCTGATGATGGAGCGGCATGCGCTCGTCGGTGCGCCGCGTTATCGCGGCGATACGCTCGATGCGCTGTTCCGCAGGTTGCCGTCGCTGCATGTGTTGCATGAGGGCAAGCGCTTGACGCTGTGGGACGACTGGTGCGAGCAGGCGGGCATCGCAGTCGAGCGCATCGGCGACGGCATCGAGTTCTCGACGCTCGAACAGGCGATTCGCGCGGCCCGCAAGGGCGCGGGGCTTGCCGTGGTCGACCTCACCATGATCGAGGAGGAGATCGGCGAGGGCAGCCTCGTGCGGTTGTCGCCAGTCCAGGCGATCGGTCCGTTCGGCTATTGGCTCGACATCGCGCCGGAGAACGTGGTGGTCGAGCACGTGGACGCGTTCGCCGCGTGGCTGCGGGCGCAAGCGGCGAGGAAGGGGTAGGGGGCTTCTCGTGGCCGCAATGCATTACAGATCGGGATCGAGCCCGAAGTGCAAAAGCGTTTCCCGGCGACAACGCGCTTGGGCATCGGCCATCGAGATGACGCGCAGCGTGCTCTTCGAGCGATCGATAGGTCCGACGTCGAAGACTTTCCTTTGCGGCGGCACAACCTGCGTGCCGACCGCCCGTGCGTCATGTTCGACAGCTGACGTGCTTGCGACATGCGCTTGACCGTGATGGTGTTTGCGCGCGGCGAGCTTGTCGATGAGCTGCCTCAATTGCCACAAGCGAACGGGCAGATCCCCGTTCAATGTGCGACTGCGCCTGGCGACAGGCTTCGCGATTCGGAACCCGGTGATTGCGCGGTGCTTTTCGGTCATCCGTATATTCCTTTTTCGATCAAGTATTGATGCAGCGCCAGTACAGACTCGCCGTGAGGTGCGACGTTGAACGTCATCGCACGATGAGACCCTGCGGCACGCCAGAAATCGCGACCTGATCGCGTCGCATAGAGTGCGCGTAGCGACCGAAGCGTCCCGTCAGCCAGCCCGACCGGATAGCCCTGGAAATACTGGAACAGTGCGGCCTCGTCACCATGCGGGTCGGGGATGGCTGCGTCGAAACCGAACCGCGGCCATGCGTAGTACCCGCACAGGCGGGGGCCACCGGGTTCCGGTGGCGCTTTACGGCCGCCGATCGCGAATGTGCTGATCCAGGCGATCCCCAACCTATCACACGCCCTGACAATGCGCCACAGCATCGCCGCACCGAGTCCTCCGACGGCGTCATCGACGAGATCGATGGTCCGGAGTTCGAGTGCGGACATGTCCGGGGTTTGAAGCACGGATACGCGATTCACTGATCGGATCAGTGTTGGATGGGTGACGGCGAACGTCAGTCTGTCCGCACTGTCGAGATAGGCTTGAATGTCCGATCCCGCAGGCGCGCCGCACAGCGAAACCAGCAATGCGTCGGAAATGTCGCCGTTCACGCCGAGCAACGCGGAGATATCCAGATGGTTTCGATCGACATCGAGCTGATCGTCGAAGTATGTTGTCTCGTAAGGCAGAACATGACTGAGATCGACACGCTGGGCAGACATGGTTGCAGGGCGCAGAACTGAAAGTGTCCAGCATATCGGCTTGGTTTCGACTCGCGGAGTCTGCCGAACAGCCAGGTCGAGCGCGCTGCGCTTGATTGCCCTGCCCCAGGTTCCGGCGACGTGCACGGTATCGTCTCGTGCCTGCCGGCAGGCACGAGACGCATCACACCATCACCGCCTCAACGCCGCCACGCCCGGCCGCCGCCACCAGCATCAGACGCTGCGTCTGCGGCGCCCACGCGATCGACACGCTCTTCCCGACCAGCAGTACGCCGGCCAGCGCGAACATCGTCGCGTGACAGCCGAGCATCGCGCGGCGCGAATCGACCGCCGGCCGCGGTCAGCGGCCAAGCCCCGCCATCAGCGTGTACTTGAGCTCCACATACTCGTCGAGGCCGTACTTCGAGCCTTCGCGGCCGAGCCCCGATTGCTTGACGCCGCCGAACGGCGCGACCTCGGTCGAGATGATCCCGTCGTTGACGCCAACCATCCCGCTCTCCAGCGCGCCGGACACGCGCCATGCGCGGCCGAGGTCGCGCGTGTAGAAGTACGCGGACAGCCCGTACGGCGTGTCGTTCGCCGCGGCGACGGCTTCTTCTTCGGTCGTGAAGCGGAAGCAGCCGGCGACGGGGCCGAAGGTTTCCTCTTCGGCGATCAGCATGTCGGGCGTCATGCCGGTCAGCACGGTCGGTTCGTAGAACGTGCCGCCGAGCGCGTGGCGCTTGCCGCCGGTGACCACGCGCGCGCCCTTCGCGGTCGCATCGGCCACATGCCGCTCGACCTTGTCGAGCGCCGCTTCGTTGATGAGCGGCCCCTGGTCGACGTCGCCCGAGAGCGCGTTGCCGACACGCAGCGCGCGTACCGCGTCGGCGAGCTTGCGCGTGAAGGCATCGTATACGCCGTCTTGCACGAGAAAGCGATTCACGCACACGCAAGTCTGGCCCGTGTTGCGGAACTTCGATGCGATCGCGCCCTGCACGGCCGCGTCGAGATCGGCATCGTCGAACACGATGAACGGCGCATTGCCACCGAGTTCGAGCGACAACTTCTTCAGCGTATCGGCCGATTGCCTGGCGAGCAGCTTGCCGACGCGTGTCGAGCCCGTAAACGACAGCTTGCGCACGACGGGCGAATGCGTGAGCGCCTCGCCGATCGCGACCGCGTCGCCCGACACGACGTTGAACACGCCGGCCGGCACGCCCGCCCGTTCGGCGAGCACCGCGAGCGCGAACGCCGACAGCGGCGTTTCCTCGGACGGCTTGAGCACCATCGTGCAGCCGGCCGCGAGCGCGGGGCCGGCCTTGCGCGTGATCATCGCGAGCGGGAAGTTCCACGGCGTGATCGCCGCGACGACGCCGACCGGTTCGCGCGTGACGACGATCTGCGCGTCGGGCTTCGGGCTCGGGATCACGTCGCCGTACATGCGCTTCGCTTCTTCCGCGAACCATTCGAGAAAGCTGGCGGCGTACGCGACTTCGCCACGCGCCTCCGCGAGCGGCTTGCCCTGCTCGCGCGTGAGCAGTTCCGCGAGCGCATCGCGATGTTCGAGCATCAGTTCGCCCCAGCGCCTGACGCGCGCGCCGCGCTCCTTCGCCGTCAGCGCGCGCCACGCGGGCAACGCGTGCGCGGCGGCGTCGATCGCGCGCTGGGCGTCATCGGCATCGCCTTTCGCGACTTTCGCGATCGTCTCGCCGGTGGCGGGATTCAGCACCGGATAGGTTGCATCGCTAGCGCGATGCGATTCGTGCCATTCACCGCCGATGTAATGGCCCGTTCTCAGAAATTCGCTCATTGCGTGTGGTTCCTTCAGTCTGCCGCGAAGCTGCCCTGCGCCGGACGCGACTCGCGCGCGATGCGCTTGCCGGCGGTGTAGTCGTTGATCAGGTCGCACGGCGTGTAGTTGCGCTCGAGCTCGTGCAGTTCGTCGTCGCCGAGCTGCGTCTCGAGCGCGCCGAGCGCGCTGTCGAACTGCGCGACGGAATCGGCGCCGACCAGCATGCTGGCAATGCCGGGGCGGCTCAGCACCCAGGCCTGCGCGATCTGCGCGGGCGGCACGCCGCGCCGCTTCGCGACCTTCGCGACCGATTCGGCGATCGCGAGCGACGCGGCATCGCCATACATCTGCGCGGTGAAGAAGTCGGTCTGGTTGCGCGTCGATTGCGGCTCGCAGGTCAGCAGGCCGCGCGCGAGCGGGCTGAACACCGACACGCCGACGCCCTGGTCGATGCAGTACGGCACCATCTCGCGCTCTTCCTCGCGATACGCGAGGTTCAGCTGCAACTGCATGTTGATCGGCTTGTCCCAGCCGTTGCGCTCGCACGCCTGCATGATCTTCGCGAACTGCCACGTGTACATCGTCGACACGCCGATATAGCGCGCCTTGCCCGCCCGCACGATGTCATGCATCGCGCTCATCGTTTCCTCGACGGGCGTGTTCACGTCGAAGAAGTGCAGCATGAAGATGTCGACGTACTCCATGCCGAGACGCTTCAGCGAACCGTCGATGCCGTCCAGCACGTGCTTGCGCGAATGGCCGCCGGCGTTCGGATAGCTGCCCATGTCGTAGCCGACCTTCGTCGTGACGACCAGCTCCTCGCGGCGCGCGTTGCGCTTCAGGATGCGGCCGACCACTTCCTCGCCGACCCCCGTCGAATAGAAATCGGCGAGATCGATGAAGTTGACGCCGGCATCGAGCGCGCGGCGCACGATCGGCTCGCTCTGCGCTTCGTCGAAGATCCACGGCTTCCATTCGGGCGTGCCCATGTTCATCGTGCCGAGACACAGGCGGGACACCTTCAGGCCGGACTGGCCGAGGCGGACGTATTCCATGCTTCCTCCTGATACGGCCTTGCCGGCCGCTCGTTGTCGGTCAGTTCTTCGTGGGCGTGTAGAACGGGTTCGAGACGTTGCGCGCGGCGGCGAACACGGCATCGCGATGCGGCAGCCCTTCCATCGCGGCGACGATCGCGTTGCGGCACGCGCGGTAGTTGTTCTCGAACACGGCGTCGAGATCGTCGGTTTTCGGATTGACCCAGTTCGCCGACACGACGACCCAGTCGTTTTCCGCTTCGGGCGGCAGCGTGCCGTTCTCGAGCGCTTCGGCCACGGCCTTCGCGATGCCGGCCTGCGAGGCGCCCCATGTTGCATTGCCGTGGAAGTCGCCGTCGATCTGCGCCTTGTTCACGTATAGCGTGAGCGGCTTGGTCGGTATGCCGGGCTGCGCGATCACGACGAACGGCGCATGGCCGGCCGACGGCGTCGCAAGCGCGGTCGCGAACGCTTGCCCGGCGGGGCCGTTGCGGGGGCCGATCAGCACGTTGATGTGCGCCAGGTTGACGCCGGGGCCTTCGAAGCCTTCGCCGATGAAAAGCTGTCTGGGTTGCGGTGCGGTCATTGCGGTGTCTCGTCGATGAGGTTGGTGTGAGGCGATTCTCCGGGGCCGCGACGCGGCCGGTGAATCGATGTTTTCTGATCGAGGTATGCGTTTTCGTCGTCTCCGGGAAAGCCCTGATCGCCGCGCGCGGACGCCCGCCGGCCGGACCGCCGGCGCGGCCGCACGATGTCGCGGAACGGGCGGTGCGGGTGGGCGACGGCGCGCCGGCTTCGGGTTTGTCATACCCGGGCAGGGGTTGGAGCACCGCGCGCGTCTGGACAACAATCGGCGTACCCCGGGCCTTATCTTTCGACGCCCCGTCCTTTTTCGAAAGCGAGTAATTCCGATGGCAGCCATTCAGAGACCCGATTGGTCGAAACTCAGCTCTCTCGACCCGGAGTTGATCCGCGCATTCGTCGCCGTCGTCGAGAGCGGCGGCTTCACCGCGGCGGCCCGGCAGCTGCATCGCACGCAGTCGACCATCAGCCTGCGGATCCGCACGCTCGAGGAGCGGCTCGACACGCACCTGTTCATGCGCAACAGCCGGCGGCTCGAGCTGTCTCGCGATGGCGAGAACTTCCTGATCCACGCGCGGCGGATCATCCAGGTGCAGAACGACGCGATCATCGCGTTGAAGCAGACGAGCAGCGACCGCGGCGTCGTGCGTTTCGGGCTGCCCGAGGATTACGCGGAGCTGTGGCTGCCCGACCTGCTGAAATCCTTCTACGCGCTGCGGCCGGGCGCGCGCCTGCACGTGCATTGCCGGATGTCGCTGGAACTGGTCGAGCGGCTGCAGGCCGGCGAGCTGGACGTCGCGCTCGTCGTGCGGCACGGGCCGAATGCGGCCGGGCGGCTGCTTGGCCGTCACGACGTCGTGTGGGCCGCGCATCGCGACTTCGCGCTCGACCCGTACGCATCGATACCGCTCGCGCTGTTTCCGGAAACATGCTGCTACCGGCAGCGCGGCCTGCAGGCGCTCGCGACCGCGGAGCGGCCGTATCACGTCGTCTATACGAGCCAGAGCCCGACCGGCATCAAGATCGCGGTGAATCACGGCGCGGCCGTGACGATGATCGACCGCTGCACGCTGCCGGGAAACTGGCGCGTGCTCGACGAAGCGGACGGCTTGCCGCCGCTGCCGCCCGCCGACCTCGAACTGCATCGCTCGCCGGGTATCTGCGATCCGCTGACCGACGATCTGGTCTCGCTGATCGAGGCCATGGTCGACGAGCGGCGGCGCGCGTCACTCGAGGCGTTCGCGTAGCGGTACGGCGCGGCGCGCATGCCGTTTTTTGCACAGCGAAGCCGTTTTTTTGCACGGTATTGATGCCGCGCCTCCTAAGCTGGGGATGTGTCCAACAGCCAGGACGCCCGCCGTCCGCGCCATGACCTTCATCCATCCCGTACCCGGATTCGACATCGCCGGCCGCCAGCTGCGCGCCGGCGCGCTCACCACCGTCAATCCGTTTCCCCCGCCGCGCCCGCGCCTGCGGTTGCCCGTCACGCTGACGGCCGACAGCGGCGCGCTCGGGCATGCCCGGCTCGCGGCGCTGCTGCATTCCACGATCGGCGTGTATGTGGTCAGCGCGCGTACCGTGCGCGACGTGGTCCACGTGGAATTCGACATCGCGCCGGAGGACCTCGACTTCACGCTGCACGTGCTGATCGCGCAGCAGGTCGATGCCGTGATCGGCCCCGTTGCCCGCCGTCTGCGCGTGGCGACGCGGGATCGTCCGGCCGGGGAACGCTGATTGCTCGTACCGTATGGTTCGCCGCCGGTTCGCTGGCCACGGTGTCCGCTGGCCGGTCGCGGCGAAGCTTGGTGCGCCGCATCGCACGCGGCGCAGCCCGTTGACAGGGAGGATCCATGCACCTCATGGAAGAAGTGCAGACCATGCGTCCGGCAAGCGGGCGCGTGCTCGTGGCGACGTTGCCGTCGGGCACGCAGCTTGCGCAGCAGTTGCGGGTGACCGTGCGCGCGGCGGACGTGCTGCTGCGTCAGGCGATCCGGCTGCCGGACCGCCATCATTGGTCGGTCGACCTCGAACGTGTCGACGCAGCCGGCGGTCCGCTGGCTGCATGGGACTCGCATGTGACGCTGCGCATCGCGAAGACGTTCGCGCCGTCGGTCGATGCGAACGCGCGCGCCAGCGATCCCGACCAGGTCGCGGTGGAGATTCGGCTGTTTCTTCCGGAACAGGCGTATCTGCGCGAGCAGCGCGTCGGCATCTTCGGCCGGCGGCACGGCAACCGGTTCGGCGCGACGCTGTCGGTGACGGCAGGGTCGCAGTGGGGCGGCCGGCGGATCGAATGCATTCCGCCTGCCGGGCGGTACGTGCATGGCGACACGCTGGAAGCGCTCGTCGACAGGGTAGCGGGCATCGTCAACGCGGCGTTGCTCGCGGCCGGCCATCCACGGCCCGGCGGTTCATGACGGCACGGGCGGCGCGCGCCCGGCCGCGGTTCAGGCGTCGCCGGCCTGGCCGGTCTGCCGCTGCAGGTCTTCCATCAGTTGCTCCGCGAGAAAGTCGCACGGCGGGCGCTTCGATTTCGTGCTGCGCGCGAGGATCAGCTCGAGCGGCGGCAGATCGGGCAGCCCGTGCGAGCGGCCAAGCATCGACAGTTGCGCGGGAATCGCGCAGCGCGCGAGCGGCGCGACCGCGAGCCCGGCCTCGACCATGCTCAGCAGCCCGAGCAGGCTCGGGCTTTCATAGGACGTCCGAAACGGCAGCTTCGCGCGTTCGAGGCTGCGGATCGCGTTCTCGCGCGCGACGCTGCCCGGCATGAACACCGCGATCGGCAGCGGCCGTTCTTCCCACACGCGCGGCCCGTTCGTCATCGCGGCCCACGCCATCGGCTCGTGGCGGATGAAGTCGCCGGACAGCCCCTTGATGCGCGTGCCGCAGACGAGATCGACGGTGCCGTCCTTCAGGAGCGGCGCGAGCGCACTGCTGGGCAGCCCGATCACCTGGATCTCGACCTTCGGATAGGTCGCCGAGAATTTCTTCAGCACCGACGGCAGCAGCGACGACGCATAGTCGTCCGGCACGCCGATCACAACCTTGCCGGTCACTTCCGGCCGTACCACGGCCGCCCACGCTTCGTCGCGCAGCGCCAGCATTCGTCTGGCGAATCCCAGCAGCACCTCGCCTTCGCGCGTCAGCACGATGCTGCGCGGCTTGCGCACGAACAGCGGCCGGCCGATCGCGTCCTCGAGGCTCTTGATCTGCATGCTCACGGCCGACTGCGAGCGGTTCACCGCTTCCGCGGCGCGGGTCATGTTGCCGGTTTCCGCGACGGCGACGACGGTAGCCAGCACGTCGTGATCGAGCATCTTCATCGGTATCAGGAAAACTGAATGTAACGATCAGCATTATGCGTTTTTATTGTCGCTGTGTGTCTGCCATAGTGGCATCGAGCCTGCCGCATCGTTCGATGCGGTGCGGCGATCACGCCGGCGTGCCCGGCACGCAGCGTTGAACAGGGAAGAGTGGTGTACCGATGATGGATCATCCGTTGCGCGCCGCACTGGCCGCGGAATTGCATGCGCGGCCGTTCCTGCGGCTCGCCGAAGCCGTGTCGCTCACGCACTACGCGATCTACGCGGACGGCCAGCCCGACATCCACGAAACGCTGCTGCACGCGCTGTGCCGCGACACCGGCATTGCCGTGCCGCAGGACGGCGCGACCCATCATGCGGTGCAGTCGCCGTGCGGCTGGCATCTGAAGTGGGAACGCCACACCGAATTTTCGACCTTCACGTTCGTCGCGCCGCGTCGCGACACCGGCTATTTCGACGATCTCGCGATCGAGGGGATTCCGGCCGCCTGGTTCGCGCGGCTCGCGGGCATCCGCTTCGTCGCGGTGCGCATGGAGTTGCTGTCGGGCGATGCCGCGCGGCTCGTGTGCGGCGACCTGCGCCGCTGGATCGACGGGCCGGCGCTCGTCGGCAGCGGCGTGCTGGGCGGCGGCAAGGTGTTTTGCGACTGGCATGTGCGTGACGACGGCTTCATGCGCTTTCTCGTCGTCGACGAGGATTTTCGCGAGGAGCAGGGCGGCCGGCTGCTGCAGCGCCTGTATGAAATCGAGACGTACCGGATGATGGCGCTGCTCGCGTTGCCGGTCGCGCGCCGGATGAGCCGCGAGCTCGACGAGATCCACGCGGCGCTCCATGCGCTGATGCAGCGGATGGACGCGAGCGGCGCCGACGGCGACGACGCGGCGTTGCTCGTGAAGCTCACGCATCTCGCGGTGCGGGTCGAGGCGCTGTCGGGGTCCGGCGGCCGCTTCAGCGCGTCGCGTGCATACGAAAAGCTCGTGCTGGCGCGCATCCACGAATTGCGCGAGGAGCGCATCGAAGGGATGCCGACGATCGCCGAATTCATGGAGCGGCGCTTCGCGCCGGCAATGGAAACGTGCCGCAGCGTGTGGGCGCGCCACGAGCAGATCGCCGCGCGGATCGCGCGAGCGGTCGACCTGTTGCGCACGCGCGTGAATCTCGCTCAGGAAAAGGACGTGACGCGCCTGCTGGCCGGCATGGAGCGCACCGCACGCAATCAGCTTCATCTGCAGCACGCGGTTGAGGGGTTGTCGGTGGCCGCCATTTCGTACTACGTGCTGTCGCTCGCGACCGCGGCGTTCAAGGCGCTGCACGTGATGAACCTGCCGGTCGATCCCGAACTGGCGGAAGGGCTGCTGATCGCGCCGGTCGTGTTCGCGGTGATTCACGTCACGCGGCGCACGCGTGCGCAGCTCGCACGGTCGGAGGGCGCGCACGACAGCGCCCCCGTGCAGGCAGCGGCGTTGAAGCAGGCAAATTAGAACATCGACAACATATCAAAAGGAGTGGAGATGACTTTTACGCAAATGCAACCCGGTTTTTTCAGTGGCCTCGACGCATTCGACGAACCGGTATGGGATGAAGCCGGTGCACCGGAGGACGCGCATGTGACGTCGTATCAGGCCGTGCTGCAGGAGCCGACGACGTCGCTCGTCGGGAATACGGTCGACCGGCCGGATGTCGCGGCGGTGGCGATTCTCGGGTACAACTGACGCGCGTTCACATCGCGTCGATTCGAGCATTCGCAACGGCCCGAACGGGCGCCGGCGTGACGAAACGGCGGGCGCGGGATGTGCCCGTCGATTGCATTTCCGCCATGATCGGCGCAGCGTCGCGCTGCCGGCGAACGCGCTATAGTCGTGCGACGCCCGCTGCGAACACCGCATGTTCGGCGGCTCATCCACGCACGCCTCGCTTCCATGACCGCGCATCCCGCCGTTTCCCTTCATCTCACCGACACCGAACAACCGGCAGCCCGCGATTTCATCAGCCGCAAGCTCGGCGAATTCAACCACGCGATGACGGGCCGCAGCGACACGGCGGCGCTCGACGTCTACGTGACGAATCCCGCGACCGGCGAGGTCCTGGGCGGCCTCACCGGCCGGACGTCGCTCGGTCTCTTCTTCATCGACCTCTTTTACCTGCCGGAATCGCTGCGCGGCGGCGGCTTCGGCAGCAGGCTGCTGCGCGAGGCGGAAGCGGAGGCGAGGCGGCGCGGATGTGCTCGCGCGGTGCTGTACACGATTACGTTCCAGGCGCCGGATTTCTACCGGAAGCACGGGTACGAGGCGTTCGGCGAAGTGCCGTGCGAGCCGGAAGGGGCGGCGCGCGTGTTCATGGTCAAGACGCTGTGAGCGACGTCGCCTGACGTCACCGCCCCGGCGTCGCGCGCTCGACGATCATGTCGTACAGCGCCTGTGCCGCGGGCGACAATTGCGCGGCCCGGCGCATGACCAGCACGAGCGCGCGAGACACCGACGGCTCGACCAGCTCGATCGTGCGGACCATCGGATACGCGTTCTTCTGGATCGCGAGTCTCGGCACGACGGCCGCGCCGAGGCCTTCGGCAACGAGGCCGAGCGCGGTCGAACTGCGCTGCACTTCATAGAACGAATGCAGCGTCACGCCGCTCGTCTTCAGCGCGCCTTCGAGCAGCCCGCGATTGCCGCTCACCTCGCCCGCGAAGATCAGCGGATGCGGGTGCAGCGCTGCCCAGCGGATCCGCCGACGCTTCGCGAGCGGATGATCGTCGCGGCAGACGAGCACGTACGGGTCATGCGTGAGCGGTACGCTGACGAGTTCGGGGTGCTGGTCGCCCGCGATGCTGATTCCGAATTCCGCTTCGCGGCGTAGCACGGCCTGCAATACCGACGCCGACGCATGATCGAGGATCTTCACGCGATCATGTGGCCGGTGCGCGGAGAACGCGCGCAGAATGCGCGGGAGATACTGAACGCCGACCGTCGGCACGCACGCGATCGTCACGTCGCCGCGCTGGCTCAGGCCCGTTTCGCGGATTTCGGTCAGTGCGTCCGACAGCTCGTTCAGCAGCCGGCGCGCCTGCGGCAGGAAACGCCGGCCGATTTCGGTGAGGGTGGTGCGGCGCGTCGTGCGTTCGATCAGCGCGACGCCGAGAAACGACTCGAGCTTGCGCAACCGCTGCGTGATCGCCGTTTGCGTGACGTGCAGCGTGTCGGCCGCTTGCCTGAAGCTGCCGCCGTCGGCGATCGCGACGAAAGCCTGGACTCCGAGCGTATCGATTTTCATCAGAAACATGAATCAATAACGATATTAAATTCATTTTACTGAAGAACCACGAGATCGCAGAATGCGCTGCATCGATGGCTGTCGGTATCCCGACGCCGTCCACGCCGACCAGGAGGCATGCCGTGACGACCCCCCTCGATCAATACGCCAACCAGTACGTGCGATTCGAAGACGAACGCACGCGGCCCGTGCGCGACCTGCTGGCCGCCGTGCCGGATACGCCGATCCATACCGCGATCGACATCGGCTGCGGGCCCGGCAATTCGACTGAAGCGCTGATCGCGCGCGCGCCCGGCGCGACGGTTCGCGGGATCGACGCGTCGCCGGACATGATCGCGGCCGCGCGCAAGCGCCTGCCCACGCTGCGTTTCGATCTCGCGGACGTTTCCAGTTGGGACGATCCGGGCCGCTACGACCTGATTCTGTCGAACGCGGTGCTGCAATGGGTGCCCGCGCACGACACGCTGTTTCCGGCGCTCGTCGGCCGGCTCGCGCCGGGCGGCCATCTCGCGGTGCAGATGCCCGACAACCTCGACGAGCCTGCGCACCGGCTGATGCGCGAGGTCGCGTCGGTCGGGCCATGGGCGGACAAGCTCAAGGACGCGGCGCGCACCGAGCGGTTCGACGCACGGTATTACTACGCGCTGCTGTCGCCATCGTGCTCGCGAGTGGATGTCTGGCGCACGACTTACTACCATCCGTTGCGCGGCGGGGTCGATTCGGTCGTCGAATGGTTCAAGGGCAGCGCGCTGCGGCCGTTCCTCGCGGCGCTGAACGAAAGCGAACGCGACGCGTTCGTCGCGCGCTATCGCGACGCGCTCGCCGGGCCGCGCGGCTATCCGCTGCTCGACGACGGCACCGTGCTGCTGCCATTTCCGCGCCTGTTCATCGTCGCGACGCGCAAGTAAGGCGAAAGCGAGACCGGGCCGGCGGCTGATCTTCGGTCAGGACGGCTGCCGCATCGATTCCGGATCGACCGTCCGGCTCTTCGCGGACTGCCCGTCACGCAGATCCTTGTACCAGAAGAGGGCGACTTCCCCGTCGTTCGCGCCGTCGGCGTACAGGAAACGGTCGTGGCCGCCGACGACGAAGCCCGCGCGGGCGTACGTACAGCAGGCCGCGACGTTGTTCGCTTGCGTCTCCAGTCGCATGAAGCCGAACCCGCGGTTGCGCGCCCACGCTTCCGCGGCCGCCAGCAGGAACTGGCCGATCCCTTGCCGCCGGCAACCGCGGTCGACCGCGAGTTCCGCGATCTCGGCCATCCCGTTCCAGCTTTCGCTGATCGCGACGAATCCCGCGAGCCGCCCGCCCGCGCTCGCGCGGAACAGCGCGGTGCCGCCGGACGCCTCGCGCGCCCAGCCGGCCGGGTCGAAGCCGTAGTCCTTGCGCCGCACGGGCAGCGCGCGCAAATCGAGCAGATCCTGGTACGGCGCATTCAGCTCCCACGCGATGTCGAACGAAAAGTCGCATCCGTTCAGTTCGTCGGCGGGCAGATCGACCGCCTGTTCGATGCTGATGTGCTCGGCTCGGTCCATGTGTCGGTGTCCTGTCTTCAGCGGGATTGGCGGGTGTCCCCCCCCGGGGCGAGCGCCGCCGCCCTGCGGCGAGCCGGATCGCGCTCGTTCCTGTTTCGAATTGCTGCACACGCACAATGCTTCTGGCGCGGTTCAACGCCCGATTATGCGGGATATCGGCGGGGACGCCGCGCCTGAATCGGGTATGCAACCACGTCACACATCGGCATGGGACGCGATATAGTCAGCGATGCTTATCGAAGCGGAGATCGACTGCACCGAACCACATCGACCGGTACGCGAGCACCATTTTGAATTCGACGCAGCGGGGGCCGCCGGCGAAGCGCTTTCGCTCGATGCGATGCGGCACGCAAGAACCATGACGTGGCAGGCAGTCGACGCGATCGCGGCCTGTATCGAGCCCGGGATGCGCAATCGGAGGCCAATGCGCTGGGGTCGAGCGTGCTCGAGGAACTCGGGATGGAGCGCATCCGGCATCCGGCCATCGTCCGCTTCGGGGAAAACACGCTGCGCACGTGCAAGGCGCTCCCGGTCGCCTATCAGGTACGCGCCGGCGACGACATCCTCTTCATCGATCTCGGCGCCGTCGGGACCGCGCACGAAGGCGACGCGGGCGCGACCTTCGTTCGCGGCGACGATCCGGACATGCATGCGTGCGCGCAGGGGGCGCGCGTCATTTTCGATGAAGTCGAGCACCGCTGGCGCACCGAAGTTGCCGCATTGACCAAGACGGTGCCTCGGCGTGCAGCGTCGTCAGCATCCGCATCGGGTCGTCGAGCCGCGCGCGCATCGCACGCGCGCTCGCCCGTTCCGCGGCGGTCCGCTGTTCCGCTGTCTCGCGGCGGCTCGTGCACAGCGCAACGCCTTCGCCGCTCGCCGGTTTCAACGCCTATCATGTATCAAGCGTGTCCCGCGTTCGACATGCGCGGCCGTCCGAGGCCGCACATGTCGCGCGCAAGGGCTGGCCTGGCGTGTGCCTGACCGGACGCGCAACCGCGTCACTCGACGTTTGCAAGGGAGCGTGATGACCGATCGCGACAAGGTGTTTTCAGGCTCGATTCCCGCGTTCTACGACACGCTGATGGTTCCGCTGATCTTCGCGGAATATGCTGCCGACCTGGCGGAGCTCGTCGCCGCCTTCGCGCCTCGCTCGGTGCTTGAAACCGCCGCCGGCAGCGGCGCGGTCACGCGGGCGCTTGCGCCACGGCTCGGCCCGGGCGTGCGCTACGTGGTGACGGACCTCAACCAGCCGATGCTCGACTACGCCGTCACCAGACAGGGGGCCGGCAGCCGTATCGAATGGCGGCAGGCGGATGCGCTCGCGCTGCCGTTCGAGGACGCGTCGTTCGACGTCGTCTGCTGCCAGTTCGGCGCGATGTTCTTTCCCGACCGGGTCGCCGGCTACGGCGAGGCGCGACGCGTGCTGGGGCCGGGCGGGCGTTTCGTTTTCAGTGTCTGGGACCGTATCGAGGAAAACGCCTTCGCCGATGAAGTCACCCAGGCCGTCGCGGCGCTGTTTCCGCACGACCCGCCGCGATTTCTCGCCCGCACGCCGCACGGCTATCACGATCTCGCGCTGATTCGAGACGATCTGCGCCGCGCGGGTTTCGCCGACGTCGACATTGCGACGCGCGAGAAGGCAAGCCACGCCGCGTCGGCACGCGATGTCGCCACCGCTTATTGCCTGGGAACGCCGCTGCACGACGAAATCGTCGCTCGCGATGCCGGCTTGCTTTCGCTCGCGACGGATCGAGCAACCGCGGCCATTGCCGGACGCCATGGCAACGGGCCGGTGGTCGGGAAGATTCAGGCGCACGTCATCGTGGCGTCAGGTTAGCGCCACCGCCGATTGGTCATACGGAATTCGTGCCGCCCGATTGCCGGAGACCCTCATGGGGGCTGCGTCGCGGTTCGACCATGCTGAGATTTCGCGCCGCAACGCGTCGAACGGGCGAAGGCGGAGGGTGCGATGAGCGAACAGGACAACGTGCAACTCGTACGGCAGGCATACGCGGCGTTCGGCAGGGCCGATATCGACGGCATTCTACAGACGCTTTCCGAACGTATCGACTGGTTCATCCCGGGGCCGGCCGGCGTCGTTCCGTTCGTCGGCAGAAGACATGGGCCGCAGGAAGTCGCGGCGTTCTTCGCGGCGCCAGCGGCGGCGCAGACCGCGGAACGGTTCGAGCCGCGCGAATTCATCGCCAGCGGCAACCGGGTCGTCGTGCTCGGCACGCAACGCTGGCATGTGCATTCCACGGGCCGCACGTACGAAGACGACTGGGTGCATCTGCTCACGATCGAAAGCGGGAAGATCGCGACGTTTGTCGAGTATCACGATACCGAGGCCGAAGCGGCGGCACATCGACCGTGACGACGCCGCAATCGTGCGCGGACATCGTCACCCTCGGGAGCGTGTGTCGCATGCTTCCGCCTGCCGCCCTGATCACTCGATCGCACGCATCGCGTGGCGCAGCTCCTGGTAGCTGCGCAGGCCTGTCACGCCGAGTTCGCGGCCGATCCCGCTGAGCCCGAAACCGCCCCAGCACACGTGCGGGTAGATGAGCTGCGGTGCGTTGATCCACACGAGGCCGGCGCGCACGCGTGCCTGGAACTGCTTCGCGATTTCAGCGTCGCGCGTCACGACGGTCGCGACGAGCCCGTAGCGCGTGTCGTTCGCGAGCGCGATCGCCTCGTCGTCGTTGCGGAACGACTTGACGCACGCGACCGGGCCGAACACCTCGTCGGTCCACAGCAGGTTGTCGGCGGCCGGCTCGGCGACCACGACCGGCGCCATGAAGAAGCCGTCGCCGCCGCTGTCGGCGACGCGGCCGCTGAACGCAACGCGCGCGCCGGCCGATATGCCTTGCTCGAGCATCGCCTCGACGCGCGTGCGCTGCGCGGCCGAGATCAGCGGCCCCATCGCGACGTGTTCGGCGGAAGGCGGCGCGACGACGAGCGCGCGCACGGCCGTCTCGAACGCGGCCATGAAGCTGCGGTACAGGCTGTCGTGCACAAGGATGCGCGCGGTGGCCGAGCACATCTGGCCCGCGTTCGTGAACGCGCCGGCCACTGCCAGCGACACCGCCATGTCGAGATCGGCATCGTCGCGCACGATCAGCGACGACTTGCCGCCGAGTTCGAGCGTCACGCGCTTCATGTCTTCCGACGCGGCCTGCATGACCTTGCGGCCGGCGGCCGTGCTGCCGGTAAACGAGATCTTGTCGATCAGCGGATGCGCGGTCAGCGCCGCGCCGACTGCCGCGCCGCCGTTCACGACGTTGACGACACCGTCCGGCACGCCGGCTTCGGCGATCAGGTCGAGCAGTGCGTGCTCCGCCGGCGACGTCAGTTCCGACGGCTTCATCACGACGGTGCAGCCGGCCGCCAGCGCGGGCGCGAGCTTCCACGCGGCCGTGACCATCGGGAAGTTCCACGGCATGATCAGCGCAGCCACGCCGACCGCGTCGTGAAAGCGCTCGGCCGCGACGGCGTCGTTCGGCAGTGCTACCGGCTTGGCCGCGAACAGCGCCGGGTTCTCACACAGCTGCGCGTAGTACGCGAACGTCGCGGCAACGTCGCCGACGTCGGCGTCGGCCTCGAACGGCGGCTTGCCGCTCACCTGCATCTGCAGCGCCGCCAGGCGTTCGCGATTGGCTTCGACGCGTTCGGCAATCGCCGCGAGCAAGCGGCCGCGCTCGGCGGGCGGCGTGTCGCGCCAGCCTGCGAACGCGTCGCGTGCGGCGCGGACCGCGGCATCGACGTGCGTGGCCGTCGCGAATTCCTGCCAGCCGATCGTCTCGCCGGTCGACGCATTGAAGATCGGCGCGCCGGCTTCATCGGAGTGCGTGCGCACGGGATGGCCGGCGATGCGTGCGGCAGGCAGCACGACGGGCGAGGTGGAAGAGGAAAGATCAGCGGTGGTCATGAACGTTTTCCTGTCGATCGGGTTAGCGGCACGCGACGCCCGGCATCACGCAGAGCATCTCGAACGCGAGATTCGCGCCGACGAGCGCGGTGGTGCCGTTCGGATCGTACGGCGGCGACACTTCGACGAGATCCGCGCCGACGAGGTTCAGCCCTTTCATCCCGCGAATGATCTCGAGACCCTGCTGCACCGACAGCCCGCCGATTTCCGGCGTGCCGGTGCCGGGCGCGAACGACGGATCGAGACCGTCGATGTCGAAGCTGAGGTAGACCGGCGTGTCGCCGATGCGTTCTCGCACTTGCGCCATCAGCGGCGCGAGCGACTTGTTCCAGCATTCCTCCGCCTGCACGACGGTGAAGCCTTGCTGGCGGCACCAGTCGAAATCCTCGGCGGCGTAGCCGGTGCCGCGCAGGCCGATCTGCGTGACCTTGTCGCATTGCAGCAGGCCGTCCTCCACCGCGCGGCGGAACGGCGTGCCGTGCGCGATCTTCTCGCCGAACATCGTGTCGTTCACGTCCGCGTGCGCGTCGACGTGCACCACGGCGAGCTTGCCGTACTTTTTATGCAGTGCGCGCAGGATCGGCCATGCGATCGTGTGGTCGCCGCCGAGCGTGATCGGCCGGCAGCCGTTCGCGACGATCTCGTCATACGCCTGCTCGATGCGGCGCACCGAATCCTTCAGGTCGTAAGGGTTGGTCGCGACGTCGCCGATGTCGGCGACCTGCAGCGAATCGAACGGCGCCGCGCGCGTGGCCATGTTGTACGGGCGCAGCAGCACGGATTCGGTGCGGATCTGACGCGGGCCGAAGCGCGAACCCGAGCGGTTCGACGTGCCGAGGTCGAGCGGCACGCCGACGAAGCACACGTCGAGGCCGTCGGTCGTGTCGGCCTGCGGCAGGCGCATCATCGTGGCGATGCCGCCAAAGCGCGGCATCTCGTTGCCGCCCATCGGCTGGTTCAGTTCGCGGTGCATGGGGGCCGTCTCCTCTTTCCGATGAAAAACGATCGGCCGATGGTAGAGGAGAACGCGGACGCGAAGATCCTGAAGTCGCAACGTTTACATCGACGTCATTCGATGCGAGTGGCGCCGCCGCATCGACGCGCCGTGCCCGTCAGCCGGCGGTCGGCGTCGGGCCGGATCGGCGTGCGATCGCGGGCGGCGGCGCGTCGTCGCCGTCGTGCGTCGCGGCCGCCCGAAACGCCGGCATGGCCGAACCCCATGCGGCAAGCTCGCGCTTCGTGCGCACACCGAGCTTCGCGAACGCGCGCTTCACGTACGACTCGGCCGACGCGACCCGCACGCCCAGGATGTCGGCGGTTTCCGGCACGGTCTTGCCGGAGATCAGATGCTTGCAGGTTTCGTACTCGCGCTTCGACAGCTTCACGCCGTCGGCCGCGATCCGCGCATCGAACTGCGCGAGCGGATGCACTTCGGGCGCCGAATGCGCGACGCGCCGCGCGGCGGTGGTCGACGCGTGCAGCTCGAGCAGCGGGAACAGCACGTCGCTGATGCTGCGAAAGCGGTTCATCTCGGCGAGCGTGAACGGCGGGCGGTCACGGCCGCGTTCCAGCGCGATCGAATGCTGCGCATAGCGGGTGCCGCGCGCGAGCACGCATTCGTGGCCGATATGCACGTCGTCGAACAGCCGCTGGCGGAATTCACCGGGCGGAATCGCCGCGATGTCGCGCACGACCAGCATCGTGCCCGTTTTGCCGCGCAGCCCCGCGAACAGCGGGTCGCTGTCGAGAAAGCGCTCGTAGTAGAGCGTCATCACGTCGGAGATCTCGGCGGTCGCGGTGCCGATGCCGCTGCTGCCGATCCATTCGCAGCGGTAGCCGGTGGGCATCGTGCCGTCGACACGCGAACGTTCGACGTGCGCGACGTCGAGCGGCACCACGTCGTTCAGCAGTTGCGTGAGACGCGGCACGAAGCGCGGCGTGCCGACCGTCTCGATCAGCTCGCCCAGCGCCTTGAACGACACGTTGAAGCGTTCGGTGTCGCGGTGGAAGGGGTTCACGTTGAGCAGCATGCGGTTCCCCGGTGAAAAGCGGCGGCGATTTTAGCGTCGGAAGCCGAACGCGTCATTAGGGGGAAATACGGTACGGAGTCCTGCGGCCTCAAGCCCCGGAAAACGCGGCTTGTCCCCCCCGAAGGGGGGCATACCGGGGCAGTGTAAATGAGTAACTTTGTCTCTGCTTTTTCAATCGAGAGACGAAAGATTCAGATGACCAAACTGATCAAGGACATCCTGCCGCTCGGCGCAGGCATTGGCGAATTCACGAAGCTCGACTTCGGGATGGACGAAAGCGACTGGCGCGCGGCCGAGGGCAAGAGCGGCAGCTACCTCATCGGCTGGTGGGAAGGCAAGGTCGGCTCGGTGGAGTTTCCGGAAACGGCGGCGGACGAGGCGGTGTGGCTCGTCGAGGGCCGGATCGCGCTGACCGACGTGGAAGGCAACCGCAAGGAATTCACGCCGGGCCAGGGGTATCTGCTGCCCGCCGGTTTCGCGGGCCGCTGGGAGACGATCGAGGACGCGAAGAAGTTCTACGTGCTGCTCGAGAAGTCGTGATGCGCGCGGCCGCCGCCGTGGCGTCGTCGGATCGGCGCGGGCGTGGCGGCGGTTGCGTTTTCGATCGGCCGCAAGCGATGTCCGTCGCGCGTCTGCCGAGCGCACGCATCGCTGCTTGCGGTGTAAGTGCCGATCATCGTCATCGGCGGAACAACCGACGAGATCGGTGAAATCCGCGCATTCGGCGCGCCGCGCACGCACGGCACGCGCGGGCCGCGATCACGTGGGATGGCTGGGATCATGGAAATGGAAGTCAAAGAAACAACGCAGGCCGTACCGGCACACGCGCACGACGCGCATCGCGCGCCGGTCGCACTGAGCGCCGCCGAGGCGCTCGCGAATACGAAGCTGTTCCCGTACTGGCTGGACAACCCGGCCGCACCGGCCGCCGAGCCGGAACTCGTCGGCGACGCGACGGCCGACCTGCTGATCGTCGGCGGCGGCTTCACCGGGCTGTGGGCGGCCGTGCAGGCGAAGGAACAGATGCCGCATCTCGACGTGGTGCTGATCGAGGCCGGCAAGGTCGCGCACGGCGCATCGGGCCGCGCGGGCGGGATCATCTCGACGTCGGTGATGCACGGGCTGCCGAACGCGGTGCGCGTATTTCCGAACGACATCGCGCAGCTCGAGGCTTTCGGCCATCGCAACCTCGACGGCTTCGAGGAAACGCTGAAGCGCTACGACATCGACGCCGACATCGAGTGGAACGGCGAGATGACGGTGGCGGTCGACCCCGCGCACATCGCGCACCTGAAGGGCGACTACGACCTGCATCGCCAATACGGACACGACGTCGTGCTGCTGGATCGCGAGGCAACGCTCGAGCAACTGAATTCGCCGCTGTTCGCGGGCGCGCTGTGGTCGCGCAATCGCAGCGGCATCGTGCATCCGGCGAAGCTCGCGTGGGGGCTCAAGCGCGCGGCGCTGTCGCTTGGTGTGAAACTGTACGAACACACGCCGCTCATGACGGTGACCGACGAAGGCGCAACGGTGTACGTGAAGACGCCGAGGGGCGGCGTGCGCGCACCGCGCGTCGTGTTCGGCAGCGGCACGGCCAAGGTTGGCATTCCCGACATCAACCGCCGCGTGATGCAGGTGCGCGACCACGTGCTCGCGACCGAGCCGCTGACCGACGCGCAGCTCGCGCGGATCGGCTGGAAGAATCGCCAGGGCGTGTACGACACGCGCACGCAGCTCAACTATTTCCGGCTGACGAAGGACAACAACATCATCTTCGGCGGGCTGGTCAGCTATCACTTCGACGGCGATCCCGAGCCGCACCAGGACGGCGAGCGCGAAACCTACTACCGGCTCGCGGAGGCGTTCTATCGCACGTTCCCGCAGCTCGCCGACGTGCGCTTCTCGCACGCATGGGGCGGCCCGATCGACTACTGCTCGCGCGGCTCGGTGTTCGCGAAGCGCTATCTCGGCGACAAGGCCGTGTTCGTCGCCGGCTACACGGGTTTCGGCGTCGCGGCGAGCCGGTTCGGTGCGTTCATGGGACTGAACATCCTGTTCGATCGCGACAGCCCGGAGCGCAAGCTCGACATCGCGAACCAGAGCCCGAGCTACATCCCGCCGGAGCCGATGCGCTGGGTCGCCGCGAAGATCACGTTCCATGCGTTCGACGGCGCGGATGCCGAAGGCGGCTGGAAGCGTGCGTGGATCAACGGGATCAAGGCGATGGGCTTCCCGATGTGAGCGACGCGCGATGTCCGCGCGACGAGTATGGCGCGAGCCGTTGCCGATGGCGGCGCGCGTCCGGCAAGGTTCATCGGCGAAGACGGCCGGTGTCGCGCCGGCCCGACAACGCGCTCAGGCGCAGCGGCTCGAAGCATGTTTTCGAATACCACCGATCTCGATCTCCGGCTCATCCGGGTCTTTCTCGCCGTCGCCGACGCACGCGGCATCACGGCCGCCGAGGCCTCGCTCGGCGTGCGGCAGTCGACGATCAGCACGCAGCTGTCCGCGCTGGAAGCGCGCGTCGGTTTCAAGCTGTGCGATCGCGGCCGCGGCGGCTTTCGGCTGACGTCGAAAGGCGAACGCTTCGCGGCCACGGCACGCACGCTCGTCGCGGCAACCTCCGAGTTCGTCGCGCGCGTGCGCGACATCGACCGCAAGCTGGTCGGCACGCTGTCGATCGGCCTGATCGGGCAGGCGCCGCTCGTCGAGAACGCGCGCCTGGCCGAGGCGATCGGCGCGTTCCGCAAGCGCGACCAGGCCGTCACGTTCTCGATGAAGGTCGCGTCGCCGCAGGAACTCGAGGAAAGCCTCGTCAACAACCAGCTCGATCTCGCGATCGGGTATTTCTGGCATCGCGTGCCGGGGCTCGACTACACGCCATTGTTTACCGAGGAGCAGGTGATCTACTGCGGACGCGGGCATCCGCTGTTTCATGCGTCGCGGCCGGTGTCGGCCGACGACCTGCAGGCGCACGACTGGGTATGGCGCACCTATCCGGTGCCGGAGGAGCAGTATCCGCTGCCGGAGCGGCGCGTGACCGCGAGCGCGGACAGCATCGAGGCCGCGACGATCCTGATCCTGTCGGGCGGCCATCTCGGCTATCTGCCCGCGCATTACGCGGAGCCGTTCGAACAGCGCGGGCTCGTGAAGGCCATCGGCCGCACGACGTTCAGCTTCGACGTGCCGCTGCATCTCGCGATGAAGCGCAGCGCGAGCGACAAGCCGATCGTCGACGCGTTCTGCGAGGATCTGCTGCGCGCGTTCAACATCAAGGCGATCGCGCTGGCCGCGTAGCGCGGTACCTGCTCAGGCGTCGATGCGCTCGACCTTGCCGACCAGCAGCCCGTACGACAGGCTGCCTGCGAGCGCCATCGCGGCGATATAGGTGATCGCGTGCGAGAAGTCCGCGCCATCGACGAGCAGCCCGATCACGATCGGCGTCGCGATCGCGGCGAGGTTGCCGACGAGGTTGAACACGCCGCCCGTAAGGCCGAGCAACCGCGCGGGCGCGAGCCCCGACACGAGCGACCACGTGATCGATGCGAAGCCGTTGCCGAAGAATGCGATGGTCATGAACGCGATCACCCAGCCCGTCGACGTCACGTAGTTCGCGCCGATGATGCAGGTCGAGATCAGCAGCCCCGAGATGATCGGCAGCTTGCGCGCGAAGCCCTGCGATGCGCCGCGCCGCATCAACCAGTCCGACAGCAGGCCCGAGCACAGCACGCCGACGAACGCGGCGAGAAACGGCAGCGACGCGAGAAAGCCCGACTTGATGAAGTCCATCCCGCGATACTTGACGAGGTAGGTCGGGAACCACGTGAGGAAGAACCAAAGCGTCGAGTTCAGCGCGAACTGGCCGAGATAGATGCCCCACAGCTTGCGCCGGCCGAGCACGACGCCGAGGTCGCGCCACGTCGACGGCGTGCGTTCGCTGCGCGCGGCGATGCGGTCCTCGAGATCGACGAGGCCGCCACCGTCGCGGATCGACGCGATCTCGGCCGCGTTGACGCCGCGAAACGCGCGCGGCTCGCGATACACCGCGTACCAGACCGCGGCCCATGCGATGCCCGCGAGTCCGGTCGCGACGAACACCATGTGCCAACCGAGATGCACCTGCAGCCACGCGAGCACGGGCGTAAGGAACGCGAGGCCGACGAACTGCCCCGACGTGTAGCCGCCGATTGCGCTGGCGCGCTCGCGAGTCGGGAACCACGTCGTAACCACGCGGTTGTTGATCGGATAGGCAGGCGCTTCAAGTGCGCCCACAGCGAGGCGCAGCACGATCAGTCCGACGAACGATCCGGCGAAGCCGAGCAATACCGTCGCGGCCGACCACAGAGCAAGCGCGCTCGCATACAGCACGCGCGGCGACACCTTGTCGACGAGCCAGCCGCCGGGGATCTGCATCAGCGCATAGGTCCAGCCGAATGCGGAGAACACAAGGCCCGCGCGGACCGGATCGATGTTCAGTTCCTTGAACAGCGCCGGCGCGGCGATCGACAGGTTGCTGCGGTCGAGATAGTTGATCACGACCGTGACGAACAGCAGCGCGAGGATGATCAGGCGCTTGCGGCTCGGCGGCTCGGCGACGGCGGCAGCCGCGGGCGCGGCCCTGCGGGCGGCGGAATCGGGTGCTGTGTCGGCATGCGTGTGCGATTGCGATTGCGCCGACGGGTTGGCATGCGTGCGCGACGCGGAATGGGCCACGGTCGTCTCCTGAGTTCTGTGTCGGCCGTCGCACGCATGGCGGGGCGGGGCCGTATCCAATGGCATTGGCGAACGTTAGAACCGTGGAGCAAAGCGCGTCAACATTTGGGCAGGCATCCCTATTAATGGGACGTTGCGTGCTCAATATGTGGACATGTCATGAGCGGAGGGCAGGCCGGGTTACGCGCTTGCGCTGTCGTCGCGATATCCGCTCTTGCCATCGAAGATTTCCTTGAGCGCGGCACGCAGCACGACCGGATCATGCTCGCCGGGCGCGAGATGAATCACGTAATGCGTGTGGCCGTCGAGACGCGCGGCGGTGCGCTCATCGAGTTCGACTTCGATTGTGTCGCCCGTGAGGCGCACCGTCAGATCCTTCACGTGCGCGGTGAGCTGGTCGAGCACCATCACCTCGATCGATGTTTCTTCCGGAAAGCGCAGCAGCGAGAAGCAATAGTTCTGCTCCGCGTCGTGGCAATAGATGTTCGCGCAGCTTTCGTCGTCGTCGATATCGGACGTTGCCGCACCGACGGTGGCATGGAGTTCCATGATGTTTTTCTCGATGTGGGGTTATCGGGCCAGCGCGGTTTCCGCTTCGACCTCGCCGTGCGCATCGCGCGCCTTCAGCCACAACCCGAATGCGCGCATGACTTCGACGACAGGCCGCAGCCGGTCGCCGTCCGCAGTCAGATCGTACTCGACGCGCACCGGCACTTCCGGATACACGGTGCGGCGCACGAAGCCGGCATCCTCGAGCGCGCGCAGATCGAGCGTCAGCATCCGCTGTGAGATGCGCGGCAGGCCAACGCTCGGCTCGACGCGTCCTGATCGAAGCGCGCCGAGCTTTCAGCGCGTCAGCGTCACGAACAGATAGCCGACATATCCGGCCCCGTTCGCCAGCAACGCCCAGATCGCGAGCCCGCGCGCACGCGCATTGACGCGCAGCCACACCGCCGCCGCGAGCGTGATGACCACGCCGGTCAGCACTTCGGGGCGCGGCTCCCATGGCGTCAGCATGATGCCGATCGCCGGCAGCAGCGTGCCCTGGAACACCATCGCGCCGGTGATGTTGCCGAACGCGAGCGTGTCCTTCTTGCGGCGGATCCACAGCACGCTGTTGACCTTTTCCGGCAACTCCGTCGCGATCGGCACGATGATGAGCGACAGCAGCAGCGCGGAGATGCCGAGCAGATGCGACACGCCCTCGACGCCGTGAATGAAGCCCTTCGCGCCGCCGACGAGCAGCGCGACACCGAGCGCGAGTTGCAGCGCGATGGTCGCGAGGTTGGTCGGCAGCCCGACACGCGACAGGAACATCGCGTGCGGCGCCTCGGTGCCGTGCCCGGCATCGACGAGCTGCGTCGATGCGCGGAACGTCATCACGACGTACATCACGTAGACGCCGACCAGCATCGCGGCGAGGAGCGCGCGCACCGCCCACACATGATGCGGAACGAACATCGCGACGGTGGCGAGCGTGAATGCGGCGATGAAGTAGTTCAGGTCGCGCACGAAGCCGGTGCGCTCGGGTGCGATCGTGCCGGTGAGTCCGCGCGAGCGGATCACGGCGAGCGTCATCAGGAATGTCGTCAGCGTCGCGAGCATCAGCGGCGCGCCCAGAATCGCGCCGACGCCGATTTCCTCGTTGACCGCCGCGTTCGACGTGCCGCCCGCGAGCGCGAGCAGCGGCACCATCGTTTCGGGCAGCGCGGTGCCGACGGCGGCGAACAGCGACCCCGTCACGCCTTCCGAAATCTTCAGCCGTTCGCCGAGATGTTCGAGCGCGTTCGTGAAGAGTTCGGCGGCGACCAGGATGACGATCAGCATGAACGCCAGTTCGACGAGCATCAACGTCATGCGGCACCTCCGCAGGCAGGCACGCGGGCGGTGGCGGAACGAATGCAGCGAATGAAATGCAGGGAGAAAGCTGAAAGGAACATGGGGACTCCGTGGTCGGACGTGGACGAACCATGACGCATCTGCCGACGTCCGACCAGGAACGACGCGATGCGTCGATGGTCTCGCCAGACCGATTCGGCCGAACGCGCCACGGCAGCAGGCCGAGTGTGTTGACGCGTTCGCTTTCCGGGGGATGGAAAGCAGGCTACTCCCCAAAGACGAGGGGCAGTCTAGCCGAGAGGAATGCTTTCGGCAAGCATGCATGTGTGCCGCCTCGCTGTCGCGCGTTGCGACTGCCGTACTCCGCTCCGTGGCGCCGCGCGCGCATGCGCACCCGCGTGCATGGCGGCATCGGCCGGACGACGTAGAACTTACATCCATCTGTCTTTTGGTTACTAAAAACTGTCATCGAGCGCCGCTAAGCTTTCGCCACCCTCACAACCGGGATTCCCCGTCATGCGCTCGACAATCCGCCTGTTTGCCCCGCTATTGCTGCTGCCCACGCTTGCCGCACCCGTCTTCGCCGCCACCGCCGCTCCTGTCAGTCCGAACTGCGGCGGCAGCACGACGCCGATCGCCGACATCCAGGGGCCGGGCGCGCCGTCACCGCTCGCCGGCCAGAACGTGTCGATCGAAGCGGTCGTCACCGCCGACTTCGGCGGCACGGACGGCTTCGGCGGCTTCTTCGTCCAGCAGGCCGACGCGCAGCGCCGCAATCAGCCGGGCGTGTCCGAAGGCCTGTTCGTCTATGCGCCGAAAGTGCGCGCGAAGGCCGGCGATCTCGTGCACGTGACCGGCAAGGTCGAGGAAAAATACGGGCAGACGCAACTCACGCTGTCGGGCGCGATCGCGGTGTGCGCGAACGGCCAGACGGTCACGCCCGCGACCCTCACGCTGCCGGTCGACAGCCCGAACGCATTCGCCGCGTACGAAGGGATGCGCGTGCGCCTGCCGCAAACGCTCACCGTCACCGAAAACTACGAGCTCGGCCGCTACGGCAGCGTGATGTTGAGCAACGGGCGCCTGCGCACGCCGACGAGCGTGGTGCCGCCGTCGCAGGCGCAGACGCAGATCGATGCGAACGCACGCAACCGGCTGGTCCTCGACGACGGCTCGAACAAGCAGAACCCGGCGACCGTGCCGTATCCGGCGCCGGAACTGTCGGCCGCGAACACGCTGCGCTCGGGCTACACAGTGCGCGACGTCGAAGGCGTGCTCGAGGTGCGCTATGGCGCATGGCGCGTGCAGCCGCTGCCGGGTGCGGCCGCGCCGACGTTCGACACGCGTTCGAATCCGCGTACCAACGCCCCGGCACGCGATCCGAAATCGAACCTGCGCGTCGCGTCGTTCAACGTCCTCAACTATTTCAACGGCAACGGTCTCGGCGGCGGCTTCGATGATCCGAACAACCGCGGTGCGAAGAACTACCAGGAATTCCAGCGCCAGGAAGCGAAGATCGTCAGCGCGCTGAAGGCGCTCGACGCCGACGTGATCGGCCTGATGGAAATCCAGAACAACGGCTACGGCGAACTGAGCGCGGTGCGCCAGCTTGCCGCGAAGCTCGGCAGCAACTGGCGCGTTGTCGATCCGGGCACGTCGCGCCTGGGCGGCGACGCGATCGCCGTCGCGATGATCTACGACAGCCGCGCGGTCGAACCCGTCGGCCGCGCGTCGACGCTCGCGATCGACGACAAGAGCCGTCAGCCGCTCGCGCAGTCGTTCCGCCGGATCGGCGGCAAGCAGGCACTGACGATCGCGGTCAACCACCTGAAGTCGAAAAACTGCCCGGACGCGGCGAACGACGACCTCGACCAGGGCGACGGCCAGGGCTGCTGGAACCCGACGCGCACGCGCGCGGCCGCGAAGCTGGCCGACTGGCTCGCCGGCACGCCGACGGGTGTCGCGGGGCAGGGCACGCTGCTGATCGGCGACTTCAACAGCTACACGTATGAAGACCCGATCCGCCTGCTCGAATCGCGCGGCTACCGCAACCTCGTGTCGCGCTGGATCGGCGCCAACGCGTACAGCTACGTGTACAACGGCGAAGCCGGCTACCTCGATCATGCGCTCGCGTCGCTGCCGCTCGCGTCGCACGTGAAGGCCGTGCACGAATGGCACATCAACGCGGACGAGCCGCTCGCGCTGCAGTACACGCTCGCGTACAAGTCGGCCGAGCAGCAGAAGACCTTCTATGCGCCGGATGCGTATCGTTCGTCGGATCACGATCCGGTGCTGATCGATATCGCGCTGCCGGGCGGCGGGCGCTGATTGCTGAATCGAATCCATGCATGACGGCGTGCGGCGTCGCCGCGCGTCGTCGCCCGGGCGGTGGCGCCGCCGCTCGCGCGGTCTCCCTCCCTCGGCCGTCACGAGCCCGATTCGGGAACGCTCCAATCCGATCCGGAATGCGCGACGCGAATGATCGCGTCTCCAGTGCGAATACCCGCGTATTACGCATCAATACTGTTCGGCGTATTCGTGGTTTCATTCGGGCATCGAGTAAATAATTCCGTCGTGTGTCCCGGAAATAAATTGAATCGGTATTTTGTGGGTGATGTCTGTCTTTATTCAATGAATCGCGTCAATCGGCCCGGGATAATTAAAATGAAAGAATAATCCTATCGATTTGAAGGGCTTTCGCACGCGCTGCCTGTATTGGAAAGGCGCCGCGTGAAATGCGTAAAACGGGCCGCATTTCAGCAATATTGATTCCCGGAACGTGCCAGGTTCGAACATTCGTTTTCTTTCAAATTCCAGACACTGATCGTCGTTCGCATCATAAGAGATTTTTTAATATCGGAATGATCTTTGACAACGCGGCGCAGCACCGCCTATTTTTGTGATGTCGTAAATTTTGGTAATACGATAAGTCGTCGAAACTGCAAGGGGGCGGCGTTCCCGCATCATTCTCCGCCAGCAGTTTGCTGTGTCTGTATCAAGTTCAGTGTCTCGAAGAAGTCCATTCCCCAACCGCCGTCTGCCGACCGTGCAACGCGAGTGGCGGGTATGCCTGCGCGTTTTTCGCCGGCGATGGCGGCCTGTGTGAAGCGATATCCGACCCAACACAAGGACCGAGATGAAACCAGACAGAAGCAGTACCGGCAGCCGGCGCGAACGTCGCGTCCGGCTGGCCGGGCTAGGCGCAGTGACGGCCGTGACGCTCGCGCTCGCGGGCTGCGGCGGCGACGATTCGTCGTCGGTGGGCGCGTCGAGCCTCGCGCAAACTACCGCCAGCCAACAGGCCAGCGCGCAAGCTGCGGCCGGCAGCCAGTCGCCGACGGCAAACCAGCCTTACGTCGACCCCGTCGCCTATTCGATGAACGCGACCGACGGCCTCGCACCCGCGCAGGTCTCGGAGAAGGCGGCAGTGATGCATTACCAGTGGAAATCCGGCGGCACGACGGTCAACTACACGACGACCACCGGCCACCTGACCGCGCAGGACGCAAACGGTAACGCGGAAGCGTCGATGTCGTACGTCGCGTACACGGCGCCGAGCACGAACGGTAAGCCGCGCCCCGTCACGTTCGTCTACAACGGCGGCCCCGGCTCGTCGTCGATCTGGTTGCGCCTCGGCTCGTTCGCACCGACGCGCGTCGCCACGCCCGATCCGCTGTTCGGCAACAACTGGCCGAACTATCCGCTCGTCGACAACGCGGAAAGCCTGATCGACACGACCGACCTCGTGTTCATCGACCCGCCTGGAACCGGGCTGTCGGAAGCCGTGCTGCCGAACACCAACCAGAAGTACTGGGGTTCGGACGCGGACGTCAACATCATGCGCGACTTCATCCAGCGCTACCTGAACGTCAACAGCCGCGGCACGTCGCCGATCTATCTGTACGGCGAATCGTACGGCACGCCGCGTACCGACATGCTCGCGCTGGCGCTCGAATCGGCCGGCGTGCATCTGACGGGGATCGTGCTGCAGTCGTCGATCCTGAACTACTTCGCCGATGCTGTGGAGGCGGTGGCGATCACGCAGTCGACTGAAGGGCTGCTGCTCGACACCGATACCGTGGCCGGCTACCTGCCCGGCTATGCGGCGGTCGCGGCGTACTTCAACCAGGTGTCGCCGGCGCCGGTCAACCAGTATCTGTATGCACTGCAGACCGAGTTGTTCACGACGCTGATCTACAACCAGTTGCAGCAGTACTCGCAATCGTGGGTGCTGAGCCAGCTCGGCATTCCGGATGCGCTCGGCACGCCGGTGTTCCCGAGCGATGCGACGCTGAAGCTGTGGTCGCTGCCGTCGAGCCTCACGCAGCAGGCGCTGCGCGGCTACTTCAACGCGAATCCGTTCGGCACGAGCCTGCTGCCCGGCACGACGATCGGCCGCTATGACGGACGCGTGTCGTTGCCGAACTCGGATCCGCGGCTGCAAGCGGACGGGGATCCGTCGGACATCCTGATCTCGCAGCCGTTCACGAACGCGCTCGCGACGCAGATGCCCGATTACCTCGGCTACACCGCGCCGAACGCGACCTACCTGCCGCTGAACGACAACATCATCCAGGTGTGGGACTTCTCGCATGACGGCCAGCCGATGCCCGACACGATCCCCGATCTGCTCGGCGCGCTGCAGCTCAATCCGAAGCTCCAGGTGCTCGCGGAGAACGGCCTTCACGATCTGGCGACGCCGTTCTTCAACACCGAGAAGCAACTCGCGCGGCTGCAGACTGTGAAGGGCCTGAACCCGAAGCTGCAGGTGAACTTCTTCCAGGGCGGACACATGACGTACCTGGATGACGTGGCGCGTCCGCAGATGAAGCGCGACCTGAAGATCTTCTATCAGGGCAGGCGGATTCCGACCGCGCTGACGCTGCGCACGCTGCCGCCGCCGTGGCCGGACGAGAACCCGGCCGGCACGCCGACCGGCAGCGTGCCGGGCGCGACGGCTGCGACGACGCTGGCGGCGGCGCCGTAAACGACGGACTCCTTGAGAAAAGGAACCCTCTATTCATCCATTGAATGCGAGTGATCATGTCCCTAATCAATTTGATGCGGCGTATGTCTCCGTTGATCGTCCTCGGTGCCGTGATGAGCAGCGCCCATGCACTGCCGCCGCAGGCGGTGGCGCCGGTGAAGCTGCCGCGCGGCGGGCACGGCGTCGACGGTCCGTTCTTTCCGTCGACCCGCGTGGCGCCGGTGCTGCCGTCGACCGGCGCCACGCTTGAGCAGCAGGCGCAGAAGCGCGTCGACGCCCGGCTCGGCGGCAACACGGTGCTGAGCAACGGCGCGGCGGTGACGAAAGCGCAGGCGCAGAGCAGCGGGCTGGGGTTCGTCGCGAAGCACTTCGACGAGATCGATGCGAAACACACCGGTCGCGTGACGATGAGCGATGTGCGGCAGTTCATCCAGCAGCGGCAAGTGCAGGCGGAGCAGGAGCAGCAGGAGTGACTGTATAGCGAGGTCGTGCGCGGGGCGGTGGCCGGTCCAGGCCGTCTCCCTGCGCGGGCGGTCTGCTTCCAACTCGCCGCGGCGCACGTTCGGCCGCGGCTTTCTTCATCAAGCCCGGTTCTTGCGCGAGCAACGCGACGCTGCGTCACGCATCGCGTGATCGAGGTTCGGCCTCCCGGTGCGCGTAACGTCGCACCGTCGCCGACGGCAACTCGCCGAACATCGCGCGGTAGTCCTGCGCGAAGCTGCTCAGGTGCCAGAAACCCCACTTCGTCGCGGCCGACGTCACGGATCCGCCGAGCCGCAGCTCGCGACGAACGTGATTCAGCCGGACCGCGCGCAGATACGCGATCGGATTCAGGTTGAGCGTGTCGTTGAACGCGTATTGCGCGGTACGCCGGCTGATGCCGAGCTGCACGCACAGTTCGGCGATCGACAGCGGACAAGTCGACGCATCCTGCAGCCGCTCCTGCACCGCGTTCACGAGCGACCAGTATTTCGTCGGTCGCGCCGGGAGGGTCTCCGCGTCGGGCGCGGGCACCGTCATCGCTTCGGAAATCGCATACAGCACGGTCCGCTCGAGCAGTTCGATGCGCTCCTGCGTCGCCACGTCGTCGATCGGCGTGCTTTTCGCCGCCGCGGCCATCGTGTGGCGCAGCAGGCCGCGCAAGCGGTCCGCGACCTGGGTCGTCATCGGGATCAGCGGCGCGAAGGTGCGCGCGCGCAGCGACGCGGCGAGCGTGCGCATGGCTTCCGTCGACAGCTTGTCGGGTTCGATCTCGACGTTCACGAGCACGTGCCTGTCGGGCGAATAGAACTCGAACACGGGCTGGCTCGAGAATACGTGCAGGCTGTCGCGCCCGCTCTTCTCGCCGCACATGCGCGCATGGCCTTCGAGCTCCAGCGGCACGGCCACCGCGATGCGGTCCGACGGCACCGCGCCCTGTTGCAGGATCACCTTGTCGAGGTCCTCGACCAGGAGCCGGATGCCGCCGAGCGACACGATGGACGACGAGCCATGAAACCGGCCGCCCGAGATCTGCGTGTAGTTGAGATCCCAACCGTCGAAGATCCGTGCCTGTTCCTCCACGTCGGTGAACGCGCAGAACGCCACCGTTCGCGCAAACGGCGGGGCACCGGAAAAATCGCTCGGATCGGCGGACGGCGTCATCGGAGTCGGGAAGGGCGGGCCGGATCGATGCATTGTAGCCGCTGCACGGACCGGTCAAAAACCCCGGCGGCCCGATTCTTCGAGCAAACCCTCGCTTGCCGAAATCCGATAGTGAAAAGCCGGCCGACGCAATACCTTTGGCACGAACGGACACAACGCAGCGCCTCGCGGCGGCGCCGCGAGGATTGCACTGCGTTGCCGGACGAATCGAACACGGCTGCCCGCGCGGTACCGGCGGCACACTTCTGGAGAGACGTCGATGGAGCTTCCACGTGGCGGATTCTGGCGGAACTGGGTAGGCAATCAATCGTGCGTCGCCGCCCACATGGCGTCGCCAAGCAGCGAGGCGGAGATCGCCGAGCTGGTGCATGCCGCGACGAGCCAGGGCAAGAACGTCCGGTGCTCGGGATCGGGGCATTCGTTCACGCCGGTCGTCGCGACGAGCGGCCTGCTGCTGTCGCTGAAGGACTACCAGGGCATCGTCGCGGTCGACGCGCAGCGCAAGCGCGTCACGGTGAAGGCCGGCACGCGGATCAACGCGGTGACGCGTCATCTGAAGGACATCGGCTTCTCGCTCGTCAACCAGGGCGACATCGACTCGCAGGCCATTGCCGGTGCGCTCGCAACCGGCACGCACGGCACGGGGACGACGTTGAGCAATCTGTCGTCGCAGGTCGTCGGGATGCGGATCGTTCGCCCCGACGGATCGATCATGGAAGTGAGCGACAGGCAGGACCTCGACCTGCTGCATGCGACGCAGGTGAACCTCGGCCTGTTCGGCGTGGTGTCGGAGCTGACGCTTCAGGTGACCGATGCGTTCTGGCTGCACGACCGCGTGTGGCGCGAGGATTTCGACGCGCTGATGGAAAAGTACGACGACCTCGCGGCCACGCACCGGCATTTCGGTTTCTTCTGGTGCCCGACGTCCGAAAGCCGCCACCTGTACTGCCTGCCCGACACCACGAAGGTATCGAACTCGAAGAAGGATTACGACGTGTGCGAAATCAAGGTGATGGACGTCACCGACGAACGCACGTTCTTCGAAGGCGAGCACGAGAAGATCGCGTACAGCGCCGAGGTCTATGCGATCCACTACGTCGCGAACTTCCACGAACTCGAATACGCCGTGCCTGCCGAACACGGCAAGGACGCGCTGCGCCGCGTGCGCGACCTGATCCTCACGAAGCATCGGGACTGCATCTTCCCGGTCGAGTACCGTTTCACGAAGGGCGATCCGGCGTGGATCAGCCCGTTCAACAATCAGGACAGCGTGACGATTTCGTGCTCGGGCGGGCCGAACGGCGTCGACTACTGGCCGTTCCTGAAGGACGTCGACGACATCCTGCGCGATTACGGTTCGCGTCCGCACTGGGGCAAGCTGCACTTCACGAACCGCGACGATGTGGATCGCTGGTTTACGAAGGCCGAAGCGTTCCGCGAACTGCGCCGCAGCGTGGACCCGGAAGGCCGTTTCCTCAACGATCATCTTCGGACGCTGTTCAGCTGAGCGGTCCGAACGAACCAGACTGGAGAACGACACATGAATGCGAAGATTGACGGGCGCCTGGCCGGCAAGGTCGCCATCGTGAGCGGCGGCGCGGGCGGATGCGGCGGCGCCGCGTCCGAACTGTTCGCCGCGCAGGGCGCGAAGGTGGCGATCATCGACCGCGACGGCGACGCCGCCGAAATGCTCGCATCGCGACTGCGCGATGCCGGCTTGCAGGCGATCGGCCTCGGCGCCGACGTGTCGAAGCAGTCGGACGTGCAGAAGGCGGTCGATGCCGCGCGCAGGCAGTACGGCAATGCGGACATTCTGTTCAATCATGCGGGCACGCTGATCGTCAAACCGTTTCTCGACATCGACGAGTCCGAATGGGACTGGTTGATGGGCGTGAACGTGAAGAGCATGTTCCTGATGACGAAGGCGGTCCTGCCGCAGATGCTGGAAAAGGGGCGCGGCAGCATCGTCTGCACGTCGTCGATCTCGGCCGTCTGCGCGACGCCCGGCGAGGTGCTGTATGACGCGACCAAGGGCGCGTGCCACATGTTCGCGCGGGCGATCGCCGTCGAATACCGCGATCGCGGCATCCGCTGCAACGCGCTGGCGCCCGGCTTCATCCGCACGCCGCACGGGATGCGCGAGCTGAAGGATCTGCAGGCGATGGGCGTGGACGCCACCGAAGCGGCTATCGCGGTGCAGCAGGGCCGGCTGTGCGAGCCGTCGGAAGTGGCCGCGGCCGCGCTGTTCCTTGCGTCCGACGAATCGAGCTTCGTCAACGGCACGCATCTGTTCGTCGACAACTGTTTCTCCGCTGTTTAGGCCCCGTAATTCGCAGGAAGCGGAGGGGCGGGCACGAATTCTCCGGGAACGGCAGGTTCCGTCGAAGGTTCCGCAGCGATGCGGACCTTCGATTTTTTTTGCCGGTTCGCCGCGCGATGCGTCCTAGCGGATTGTCGTAATCCTTCTATCTGAACGAATTTGCGTCTGCTGGAATGGCAATGCCGAATCATCGTTCAGCCGGCATCGCGGGGCGGCATGGTCGATGACGTCATCGCGCGCGGGTCCAGCGCTCGGCTTCGCGGGTCCGGGCAAGTCCGGCATACCAGGGTCAATCCATCACTTTCTTTCGATCAATCATCATGTTCAATCGCACTACCAGCACCGTCGCCAACGTCGATCCGGAACTCTGGACTGCCATTCAGGACGAGAACCGCCGCCAGGAAGAGCACATCGAGCTGATCGCATCGGAAAACTACACGAGCCCGGCCGTGATGGCCGCACAGGGCTCGCAGCTCACGAACAAGTACGCGGAAGGGTATCCGGGCAAGCGTTACTACGGCGGCTGTGAATACGTCGACGTTGTCGAGCAACTGGCGATCGACCGCGTGAAGCAGCTGTTCGGCGCGGAAGCCGCGAACGTGCAGCCGAACTCGGGTTCGCAGGCGAACCAGGGCGTGTTCTTCGCGATGCTCAAGCCGGGCGACACGATCATGGGCATGAGCCTCGCGCACGGCGGCCACCTGACGCACGGCTCGCCGGTGAACATGTCGGGCAAGTGGTTCAACGTCGTGAGCTACGGTCTGAACGAAAACGAAGACATCGACTACGACGCCGCCGAGAAACTGGCGAACGAACACAAGCCGAAGCTGATCGTGGCGGGCGCGTCGGCATTCGCGCTGAAGATCGACTTCGAGCGTCTGGCGAAGATCGCGAAGTCGGTCGGTGCGTACCTGATGGTCGACATGGCGCACTACGCGGGCCTGATCGCGGCGGGCGTGTATCCGAACCCGGTGCCGCACGCGGACTTCGTGACGACGACGACGCACAAGAGCCTGCGCGGCCCGCGCGGCGGCGTGATCCTGATGAAGGCGGAGTACGAGAAGCAGATCAACTCGGCGATCTTCCCGGGCATCCAGGGCGGGCCGCTGATGCACGTGATCGCGGCGAAGGCGGTGGCATTCAAGGAAGCGCTGTCGCCGGAATTCAAGGCGTACCAGGCAAAGGTGGTCGAGAACGCGCGGGTGCTGGCTGAAACGCTGGTCAAGCGCGGGCTGCGGATCGTGTCGGGGCGTACGGAAAGCCACGTGATGCTGGTGGACCTGCGCGCGAAGCACATCACGGGCAAGGCGGCGGAAGCGGCGCTGGGCGCGGCACACATCACGGTGAACAAGAACGCGATCCCGAACGATCCGGAAAAGCCGTTCGTGACGAGCGGGATCCGTCTGGGTTCGCCGGCGATGACGACGCGCGGCTTCGGCCCGGCGGAAGCGGAGATGGTCGGCAACCTGATCGCCGACGTGCTGGAAGCGCCGGAAGATGCAGCGACGATCGAGCGCGTGCGTGGTCGGGTCGCGGAGTTGACCAAGCGTTTCCCGGTCTACGGCTGACACGCGGCAGCCGGGTTCGACCGCCAACGCGGTTGAACCTGCTCGGTTCCGAAGCGACGTAAAAAAACCGGCTCGCGAAACCGCGAACCGGTTTTTTGCGCTGTGTGCGAATCGGTGTCGCGTCACACGGTCGGATCGACGTTCGCCTCGAGTTCGCGAATGCGCTCGTCATTGCGCGCGTCCTTGAGCATCGGCGGCCCGGCGAAGGTTCTGCGCACGCCGAAGCCGTACCAGATGACCATCAGTACCGCCACGAATGCGACGAGCACGTAGAGTACCTTCTCGTTGGGCGGCTGGATGCCGACGTATGCGAGCACGCACGCGCCCACCAGCGCGAGGAGCGCGCACGGCTTCGACCAGATGCCCAGCTGGAACGGGCCTTTTTCGGTCCACGTGCGCCCTTCGGCGAGCATCCCCGAGCCGATCGGCATCGCGTACGAGATGAACAGGAACACGGCGCTGCCCGCGCTCAACACCGAGAACGCGTCGCCGTATAGCGTGACGACGATCGCGAGCACGGCGCATGTCCAGATCGCGGGCCCGGGCGTCCGATGGTTGTGATTCACGCTGCGCAGCAGCTTCGACGCCGGCAGCCCGCCGTCGCGCGCGAACGCGTACATCATGCGCGACGTCGACATGATCGCGGCGAGCCCGCACACGTAGTTGATGAAGAACATCGCGAGCTCGAGGCACACGCGCAACGCCTTCGGGATCGGCGCGAGGATGGCTTCGAAGAAGCCGGTGCCCTGTTTCATTGCGGCGGTCAGGTCCGGCATGACCAGCACGAACGCGCACACCATCACGTAGCCGAACGCCGCGGACCAGAACACCGAGCCGATGATGCCGCGCGGCACGTTCTTCGCCGCGTCGTGCGTTTCTTCCGACGTGTGCGCGGATGCGTCGAAGCCCGTGATCGTGTAGGTCACCAGCAGCAGGCCGGACAGGAACGCGAGCGGCGTGGTCTGTTTCGGCCATGCGCCGCCGTCGACGCCCGTGTAATTGGTGAAGGTGACGAGCCGATGCAGGTCGAACGCGACAGGCGAGTAGACCAGCAGTGACACGACCAGCGCGATCGTCACGACGAAGATCAGATAGCCGGACAAGTCGGTGATCTTGCTTGCGATCCTGATGCCGCGAGCGTTCAGGATTGCCTGCGAAAAGGTGACGACCGCGATGAACGCGGTCTGATGCCACCAGGTCAGGCTGTCCGGACTGACGCCGAACATCGGTGCGATCAATGTCTTGAAGAACGGATCGTAGGTGCCGAAGTTGATCGCCGCGATCACGAAGATCAGGCCGATCAGGTTGAGCCACGCCGTCATCCACCCCCATTTCTTCCCGCCGAGGATCGCGCCCCAGTGATAGAGGCCGCCGGCGGTGGGGAACGCGGACGCGATCTGCGACATCGACACCGCGACGATCAGCGCGAACAGCGAGCCGAGCGGCCAGCCAAGGCCGATCGATGCGCCGCCGGCCGCGGAAAACGCCATCTGAAACGCGGTGATGCCGCCCGACAGGATGCAGATTACCGAAAACGACACGGCGAAGTTCGAGAAGCCGTTCATGCGTCTCGACAGCTCCTGCGCGTATCCCATCTTGTGGAGGAGGCTTACGTCATTGTCAGTGCCTGAATCAGGCTGGATTTTCGCATCCATGTTCGCTCCGTCACGAATGTCCTGCGACGCAGGACCGTCATCGCTGCCCGGGCCCGGCACGGCAGCCCGCTCCTGGAATTCGTCGGCGGCACGCGATGTGATGTATCGATGGCGATCGCGTGCCGGTCCGATACGGGAACGGTATGAAGCCAAATCTCGCGGCGATATCGGATTTCGGCAATGCGGTGAAACTCAGGATGCATGCACCGTTCATGGGCATCGCATGCAGGGTTGAATATTTGTAAGAAATCCATACGGATCAGGGATGATCCGCCCTTGTGGAACTTCGACACAGGGGGAAAGGTGCCGCCTGGAGTGGCACCAACCCGTGTGGCGAAGCGGGTTGACGGAGTGGCGGCTTCAGGAGACGGGGAGATGGACGGGGAACGATGCGGTATCGCATTCATTCCGGTTACCTAACGGTGCGGGACGCCCCGCGCGGCCGCACACCGCAGGATTCGCGCGCAAACGCGGAGCGCTTCGTTACATGCAGACTGCGCTCAGACCGTTGCCGTCCGCCGCGCGGTCAGCCGATTCCACAGCATGCCGGCGCGGCTCCCGCTTCCGCAATATGCGAGCACCGGCTTCGGCAGCGCATCGACCAGCGCACCGAACGCATCGACTTCCGCCTCGCCGATCCGGTCGCGTTCGACCGGCAGATAGCGTGCGTCGAGGCCGACTTCGCGCGCGGCGGCGGCGATTTCCTCGAAGGCCGGCTGATCGGCGCTTTCGCCGTCCGGCCGGTTGCAGATCACCGCACGAAAGCCTGCGTTGCGAATCGCCTTCAGGTCCGCCGGCGTGATCTGTCGAGATGCGGTGAACCCGGTCGCCGCCGCAGCCCGGCATTGTTCGAGCGCGCGCGCGAAACACGCGATCGCGAAGTCGACGTCCTGCTCCGTCGTGAAACGGCCGAAGCTGATGCGCACCGTGCGGGCGGCGGCTTGCGCGTCGAGGCCGAGCGCGGTCAGCACGTGGGACGGCGCGCCGCTCGTCGAGTTGCACGCGGAGGTCGACGACACGGCGAGCGCATCGCCGAGCATGAACGGGAAGAAGCCCGGCGCGTTGACCGTGAGGCTCAGCGTGTGCGGTATGCGGCGTGCCGCCGCCGCGTTGTGCGTGATGTCGCCGAGCGCGAGCAGCGCGTCTTTCAGGCGCGTGCTGAGCGTCGCGATTCGCGCGGTTTCGCGCTCGAGTTTTTCGGCGGCCACCGCGCACGCGGTGCCCATCCCGACGATCTGGTGCGTCGCGAGCGTGCCCGAGCGCAGGCCGCGTTCGTGGCCGCCGCCGTGGATCTGCGGCGCGATGCGCCCGGCAATGTCGCGGCGCACGAACAGCGCGCCGATGCCCTTGGGGCCATACACCTTGTGCGCGGACATCGACAGCAGATCGATGCCGAGCGCGCGCACGTCGATCGGCGTCTTGCCGAGCGCTTGCGCCGCGTCGACATGCAGCAGCGCGCCGGCCGCGTGCACGACGCGCGAGATCGCGCCGATGTCGGTCAGCGTGCCGAGCTCGTTGTTGACGAGCATCAGCGACACGAGGCCCGTGTCGGGGCCGATTGCCGCGGCCACGGCGTCGACGGTGATTTCGCCGTCGGCCGTGGGCGACAGGTAGGTCGCGGTCATGCCGCGCTTCGACAGGTTCGCCATCGTGTCGAGGATGGCCTTGTGCTCGAGGCGGCTGGTGATCAGGTGGCGCTTGTCGGTCGCGGTCTCCGCATAACCCTTGAGCGCGAGGTTGTTCGATTCGGTGGCGCCCGACGTCCAGACGATCTCGTCGGCATCCGCGCCGATCAACGCGGCGACCTGCGCACGCGCGTGCTCGACCTTTTCCCTGGCCAGCCGGCCGGCGGCGTGCGAACTCGACGCGGGATTGCCGAAGATGCCGTCGGCACCGAGGCAGGCCGTCATCGCTTCGATCACGCGAGGATCCGCGGGGGTGGTGGCCGCGTAGTCGAGGTAGTGCAGCGGGGTGGTGTCGCTCATGTCCTTCTCTGGCTCTTTCTTTTCGTGAGGGAGAAATGATACGAGGAGGAGCGGGGAAAAAGGATCCAAAATGCGTTGGCTATTAGAAGATATGTGGAAAAACATTCCATGAATGGCGATTTGAAGAGAATCGAATCCTGGGGTCGCGCATGGCGCCAGGCAACGATCCGCCGATGTCCATGAGGGATTCCCCCGGTGATGCCCGCATCCGCGCCATTCCGCCCGTGCCGCCGCGTGTTCCGTGCCGCCTGCTGACGCCGCCCGCACCGATCGGCCGATTATTTGCGTTTCGCGAATGGCGCGTTCGCCAGTTGTTCCATACCCGATCCGCGTGTGCGCACCTATCGTTCCGGCGTCGGCTGATTGAATTCGACGCCCGCAACGGCAAAGGCGGCCGCCACTTCCTCGCGACTCACGTCGCATCGCACACACAAGACAACGGACCGGACTCGTGCACGAACGCCCCGGCGCGTGCAGGTGGACCGGTCCATGGAGACGGACATGAAAGCAAACGAGTGGGATACCTCCTATGAGTGGAAGGCGGTGACGCTGCTGGCGCTCGGTTTCGGGCTGGTCGGCCTCGACCGCTGGCTCATCGCGCCGCTGTTCCCTTCGATCATGAAGGACCTGCACCTGAGCGCGCAGGACGTCGGCAACTGCATCGGCGTGCTCGGCCTGTCGTGGGGCATCTTCGCGGCGCTGATGGGCGGAATTTCCGACAAGGTCGGGCGCCGCAAGGTCCTGATCCCGGCGATCATCGCGTTCTCGCTGCTGTCGGGCTTCTCGGGGGTTGCGGGCGGGCTGCTCGGCCTGATCGCGATTCGCGGGCTGATGGGCGTCGCCGAAGGCTCGTTCTGCCCGACCAGCTTCGCGGCCACCGCCGACGTGTCGCATCCGCGGCGGCGCGGCCTGAACCTCGGGCTGCAGCAAAGCGGCTTCGCGCTGTTCGGGCTCGCGCTGTCGCCGATCATCGCGACGCAACTGCTCAGCGTCGTGTCGTGGCGCTGGGTGTTCGCGCTCGTGGCGATTCCCGGGCTGATCCTCGGCGCGATCATGTTCTTCGTGATCCGCGAACCGAAGCGCGCGAAGGAGGTCGTGTCGGAACACGCGCCGGCATCGCTCGGCCATGTGCTGAAGAGCCGCAACATCCTCGTCGCGATGGCCGCGCTGTGCTGTGCGATGACCGGCGTGTTCGTGCTGGGCGCGCTGCTGCCGCTGTACCTGACGGATTACCTTGCACTCGGCACGCAGAAGATGGGCCTGGTGGTGTCGGCGATCGGCTTCGGCGGCTTTCTCGGGCAGTTCGGGCTGCCGGGCCTGTCCGACCTGGTGGGCCGCCGCCTCGCGAGCATCGTCGGTTTTGCCGGCACGGCGGTGATGCTCTACGTTTTCCGGGGCCTGGGCCCGCAACCGCTCGTCCTGTTCGCGGTGCTGTTCGTCGCGTCGTTCTTCACGCTCGGGCTGGTGTCGCTGCTGTCGGGCCCGGTGGCCACCGAAGCCGCGCCCGTCGGGCTCGTGTCGACGTCAATCGGCGTGGTGGTCGGTTGCGGCGAGATCTTCGGCGGCGGCATCGCACCGGCGATGGGCGGCTACGTTGCCACACACTTCGGGATCCAGAACATTCTGTGGTTGCCGATGGGGGCGGTGCTGCTTGGCATCGTGGTCAGCTTGCTGCTGCGGGAAACCGCGCCGGCCGTGCTGCAGCGGCGCATGAGCTTGCAGCCGGAGCTGTCGGCGGGCAAGCAGCCGTAACGTTTCGCCAGGTCACGCTCGCACGGGCGGCCGGCGGGATTGACACCCGTCGGGTGACAGTGTGACGCGTTCGGCGTGACCCAGCCGGCAGGCAGGTGCGGTTAGACTGCCGATTTGGGTTTCGGAAAGGGTGCGGCATGGACCGGTTTCTGAGCATCGAGGCATTCGTGAGGGTCGCGGAGGCGAGCAGTTTCGCGGAAGCGGCGCGACAGCTTGGGGTCACCAGTTCGGTCGTGACGAACCGCATCCAGCAACTGGAGAAGTTCGTCAACGCGCCGCTGTTCCATCGCAGCACGCGCCACGTGCGCCTGTCCGAAGTGGGCGAGACCTTCTACCGCGAATGCGCCGAGGTCGTCGGGCGCGTCAACGAGCTGACCGACCAGATGCGCGAGCTGCGCGCGACGCCCACCGGGCGGCTGCGTATCCAGATGCTGCCCGGTTTCGCGCTCGATCACTTCGGCGTGCCGCTCGCCGAATTCAATCGCCGCTATCCGGGCATTCAGCTCGACATCATCGTCAATGACCGCGTCGTGGACCCAGTCGAAGAAGGGTTCGACATCGCGTTCCAGATCTTTCCGCCGATATCCGAATCGCTGATCGAGCGGCGCCTGTTCGTGGTGCGACGCCTGTTCTGCGCGTCGCCGGCCTACCTCGAAGCGCATGGTGCGCCACAACATCCGCGCGAATTGCTGCAGCACACCACGGCACTGTATTCCGGCTATCCGTCGCGCAACCGCTGGACCCTCACGCGCGGTGACGAGGTCGTCGAAATGGAATTGCCCGGCATGATCCGCTCGAACTCCGTGCACCTGCTGCGCGAATACGCGCTGACGGGCGGCGGGGTCGTGTGCCTGCCCACGCTGGTCGCGAGCGACGCGCTCGTCGCGGGCCGGCTGGTGCCCATCCTCACCGATTTCCAGATCGCGCCGCTGAGCTTCGCCGCCGTCTATCCCGCAACGCAGCGACAGGCGCTGAAGGTGAAGGCGCTGGTCGAATTCCTCGTCGAATACATCGGCGACGAGTCGCCGTGGGACCGCCCGCTGCTGGAGCGCGGCTGGGTTCGCTGAACGAAGCGATTATTCGCGAATCGCAAATGCCGTAGTCGCGGTCCGTCGCCTTGTTGACGGGCGCCCTTGCCCCTAGAGTTGAAGCCAACAAGCAGTTCAACTCAGGAGACAGCAATGACCGACACGGCATTCCACACCGTCTTTGGCTCGCTCGACAGCCATGCCAGGGGCGAGATCGAAATCACCAGCGGCAGCGCAAAACACTACGCGTTCTCGAACGTCTTCGAGATCGCATCGAAGTCGGCTCCCTACGAAAAGGTCGTCGCCGGCAAGAACCTCGAATACGTGATCGAAGTGCTGCGGACCGACGGCCAGTCGCCGTGGTTCGCGTGCGCACACGACGAGTTCGCGATCCAGATGGATGGCGAAGTCCGCATCGAATTCATCAAGCTCGACAACCCGCCGACTACCGGCCGCGGAACCGTGAGCGCCGGCGCGCAGCCGGCAGGCCGCGAGATGGGCTACGTCGTCCTGCGCAAGGGGCATCAGGCGTTGCTGCCGGCCGGCTGCGCGTATCGCTTCGCCGCCGGCAAGCCGGGCGTCGCGCTCGTGCAGACCGTGCTCGGCGAGCTGTCCGTCGAGAAGTGGGCCGACATCTGCCTGCACTGATCCACCCGACCGCCCCGTTCAACCATTCCAGGAGACACGTCATGGCCACCCTCGAGACCCTCGATCCTTCCGCGGGCTTTGCCGCCGATCTGGTGCAGGCGACGCAAGCCGATGCCGTCACCGGTTACCGCCGCTTCCAACTCGGCGAGTTCGCGTTCCAGCGCGACGAGTACTTCGTGAAGATCAGCTGGCCGGCGAAAGGCCAGACCCGCACGCACGCGATGCCCGCGGATGCATTCCTGCGCGCGATGATGCGCGACGTCGCGTGGGGCTTCTTCTACGGCTGGGTGAATTTCGATCACGTGTTCGGCACGCGCAATCACTACGGCCAGGTCGACGTCTACGCGGGCACGTTCAACGGAATCCTGAAGGAAGCGGGCGTCGACTACACCGAGACGTTCGAAACGCCGACGATCATGGCGACCTTCAAGGCCATGCTGCACGACTGGACCAACGAGGGCTTCGACCCGTTCGCGGCACCCGAGGAAACCGGCACGGCATTCGGCCGCAAGCACGGCGAGAACGGCGCGGCGATCGAACGCACGCGGATTGCCACGCGCCGCATGCCGGGCCTCGAAGGCGACTCGCCGCTGCGCGACGAGCTGCCGGTCAACCGCGCGTTTCTCGACGTCGGCCAGGACGAGCCGGAAGTGCACGTGAAGCCCGGCTTCGAAGGCGAACTGCACGCGTTCAACCTCTTCAAGTACCTGTCGCGTTCGGACGTGACGTGGAATCCGTCGGTGACGTCCGTGTGCGGGCGCAGCCTGTTCTGCCCGACCACCGAGGAATTCATCCTGCCGGTGTTCCACGGCAACGACCGCGTCGAATGGTTCCTGCAGCTGTCCGACGAAATCGTGTGGGACATCGGCGACAAGAATACCGGCGCGCCGCGCGCGCGCATCACGATGCGGGCGGGCGACATCTGCGCGATGCCCGCCGACATCCGGCACCAGGGCTACTCGACGAAGCGCTCGATGCTGTTGGTCTGGGAAAACGCGACGCCGGACCTGCCGCAGCGATACGAGAGCGGCGAGCTAGCGCCGTATCCGATCGAGTTCTGAGCCGCACGCACTTCAGCAATACATCGAGGACGATTCATGCAAACCCAACTCTTCATCGACGGGCGCTTCGTCGACGCCGTCGAGCGCGGCACGATCGACGTGCTCAATCCGCACGACGGCTCGCTGATCACGAGGATCGCGGCCGCCACCGCGGTGGACGTGGACCTGGCGGTCGAAGCCGCTACCCGCGCGTTCCCGCAGTGGTCGGCGATGCCGGCGGCCGAGCGCGGCCGGTTGCTGCTGCGCCTCGCCGATGCGATCGAAGCCAACGCCGAGGAGCTCGCGCAACTGGAATCGCTGGACACCGGCCATCCGATCCGCGATTCGCGCGCGCTCGACGTGCCGCGCACGGCAGCATGCTTCCGCTACTTCGGCGGCATGGCCGACAAGCTGCAGGGCTCGGTGATTCCCGTCGAAACCGGCTTCCTGAACTATGTGCAGCGCGCGCCGATCGGCGTCGTCGGCCAGATCGTGCCGTGGAATTTTCCGCTGATGTTCACGAGCTGGAAGATGGGACCGGCGCTGGCGGCAGGCAACACGGTCGTGCTCAAGCCGTCGGAGATCACGCCGCTGTCGACGCTGCGCATCGTCGAACTGATGGCCGAGGTTGGCTTCCCCGAGGGCGTCGTCAATATCGTACCCGGCTACGGCCATACGGCCGGCCAGCGCCTTGCCGAACACCCCGGCGTCGGGAAGATTGCATTCACCGGCTCGACGGCGACGGGCCGCCGCATCGTCGAGGCGTCGCAGGGCAACCTGAAGCGCGTGCAGCTCGAACTGGGCGGCAAGGGCGCGAACATCGTGTTCGACGACGCGAACCTCGACGCCGCCATCAACGGCGCCGCATGGGCGATCTTCCACAACCAGGGGCAGGCGTGCATCGCGGGTTCGCGTCTGGTGTTGCATGAACGTATCGCCGACGCATTCCTGGAGCGCTTCGTGGCGCTGGCGTCGTCGATCCGCGTCGGCAACCCGCTGGACCCGGACACCGAGATGGGGCCGCTGACGTCGAAGCAACACCTCGACCGCGTGCTGTCGTTCGTCGACGTCGCGCGCGAGCAGGGCGGCCGCGTGCTCGCGGGCGGCAGTGCGCCGCAGGATGCCGCACTCGCCAACGGCTACTACGTGCGCCCGACCATCATCGAAGCGAAGAGCGCCGCCGACCGCATCGCGCAGGAGGAAGTGTTCGGCCCGTTCGTCACCGTGCTGCGCTTCGGCAGCGACGAGGAAGCGCTGTCGATCGCCAACGCGACCGAATACGGGCTCGGCAGCGGCCTTTGGACCAACGATCTTTCCCGCGCGCACAAGATGGCGTCGCGGATCGATGCGGGCATGTGCTGGATCAACTGCTACAAGCGCGTCAATCCGGGCAGCCCGTTCGGCGGCATCGGCAAGTCGGGCTACGGCCGCGAGATGGGCTTCGAGGCGATGCACGACTACACGGAAGCGCGCTCGGTGTGGGTCAACGTCGACGGCAAGGTGCCGCCGCACTTCAAGCGTTGAGGTCAAGATGGAGCGCTTCGTCTATCAGGGAACGCCGTCGCGCGTCGTGTTCGAGTGGGGTGCGCTCGAACGGCTGCCGGACGAGCTGTCCGCGCTCGGCGCGCAGCGGGCGCTGATTTTGTCGACGCCGGAACAGCAGCCGCTCGCCGAACGGGTCAGGGGCGTGCTCGGCGAGCGCGCGGCCGGCGTATGCGCGCAGGCCGTGATGCACGTGCCGGTCGAAGTCGCGCGTGCCGCGCGCGAGACGGCCGCCGAGCTGGGCGCGGACTGTTGCGTCGCGATCGGCGGCGGCTCGACGATCGGGCTCGGCAAGGCGATCGCGCTCGAGTCGTCGCTGCCGATCCTCGCCGTGCCGACCACGTACGCGGGCTCGGAGATGACGCCGATCTTCGGGCTCACGGAAGGCCGGCTGAAGCGCACTGGGCGCGATGCGCGCGTGCTGCCTCGGACGGTGCTCTACGACCCGTCGCTGACGCTGTCGCTGCCGCCCGGAATTTCGGCGGCGTCGGGCGTCAATGCGATGGCTCACGCGGTCGAGGCGCTCTACGCGGAAGATGCGAACCCGGTGATCAGCCTGATGGCCGAGGAGTCGATCCGTGCGCTCGGCGAGGCTCTGCCAGTGATCGTTCGCGATCCGAACGATCGTGAGATGCGTAGCCGCGCGTTGTATGGCGCATGGCTTGCCGGCACGTGTCTCGGCTCGGTCGGCATGGCGTTGCATCACAAGCTGTGTCATACGCTCGGCGGCACCTTCAACCTGCCGCATGCGCAGACGCACGCCGCGATGTTGCCGCATACCGCGCACTACAACCATGCCGCGGCGCCCGACGCGCTGCGCCGCGTCGCACGGGCGCTGGGCGGCACCGACGCGGCCGACGCCGGCCCGCTGTTGTTCCGGTTGAATCGGCAACTGGGCCTCTCGCCGGCGCTTGCCGACATCGGGATGCCGGAAGCGGGCCTCGACGAAGCCGCCGACCTCGCCTGCCGGAATCCCTATGCGAATCCGCGGCCGATCGAACGCGCGCCGATTCGCGAATTGCTTCAGCATGCGTGGGAAGGGCGCGAGCCGCATTGAGCGGCCGGCTGCATCACAGGAGACGAACGTGACGAATGAGCTTCATGACGACGGCGATACGCGGTTGACCGAGCAGGTCGTCGCCAGCTTCGACGGTACGCCTGATCCGCGCTTGCGCGTGCTGATGCAGAGCCTTGTGCGGCATCTGCATGCGTTCGTCCGCGAGACGGAGTTGACCGAGGCGGAGTGGATGGCCGCGATTCGCTTCCTGACCGAAACCGGGCAGATGTGCGACGACGTCGTGCGCCAGGAATTCATCCTGCTGTCGGACACGCTCGGCGTGTCGATGCTGGTCGATGCGATCAACCATCGCTTCGCAACCGGCGCGACGGAAACGACCGTATTCGGCCCGTTCTACATCGAAGGCATGCCCGAGCGCGCGTATGGCGAGAACATGGCGTTCACGCCCGGCACACCCGTCGTCGTGCACGGCCGCGTGCTCACCACCGACGGCGCACCCGTGCGCGACGCGGTGCTCGACGTGTGGCAGACGGCGGAAAACGGCATGTATTCCGGACAGGACACGGCGCAGCCGCACGGCAACCTGCGCGGACGCTACCGCACCGACGCCGAAGGCCGTTATGCGATCACGACGATCCTGCCGGTCAGCTACCCGATTCCGACCGACGGCCCGGTCGGGAAGATGCTCGATGCCACCGGCCGTCATCCGTGGCGGCCCGCGCATCTGCACTTCATGATCGACGCGCCGGGCTACCGCAAGCTCGTCACGCATCTGTTCGACGAAGAGGACGCCTATCTGAAGTCGGATGCCGTCTTCGGCGTGAAGCCGTCGCTGATGGTTGCCTATCGTCCGCGTGCGGCGGGCGATGAACTCGCGCGCCGGTTCGGGTTGAGCGGCGCGTACCGCGAAGCGACGTACGACTTCGTGCTCGACCGGAGCTGACCGACATGGCGCGATTCTTTGCAGTGTTTGCGACCGACCAGCCCGGAATGCGCGAAGTGCGCGACCGCGTGCGGTCCACGCACCGGACCTACCTGCGCGCCGCTGCGCAGCACGGCGTATATGTGCGGCTCGGCGGCCCGACGCTCGATCCGCAGGGCGATGCGATGAACGGCACGTTGCTCGTCGTCGAGGCCGACGACATCGATGCGGTGATGCAGTTCGTCGGCAACGATCCGTACGTGAAGGAGGGGCTGTTCTCGCGGGTGGAGGTTCGACCGTGGGACTGGAGCCTCGGCAATCCCGAGCGGAGAGCGTGAATCATGGGCGCCGCTCGACTTTGCCGGTTCTCCGATGTGCCGGACGGCGGGGCGCGCGTCGTCGACGAAGCGTGCATCGGGCGCCCCGTCATCGTCGTGCGGCGTGGAGAGCAGGTGTGGGCTTACGTGAATCGTTGCCCGCATTTCTCGGTTCCGCTCGATTTCGTGCCGGGCAACGTTTCCTGCTATCGGTCGCAGGTGCTGATGTGTGCGCATCACAGCGCGCTGTTCCGGTTCGACGATGGTGTGTGCATCGACGGGCCGTGTTCGGGTGCCGGGCTGGAAGCCGTGGCCGTCGAGGTGGATTCGACGGCATGGGTGATTTGTCGGAGCGCTTGATTCGGAAGGTCGGATTGCGCGACTGGAGTCGGGCCGTGCGGTAATCGAATCACGCGGGATGACATCGGAATTAAGCTGGATTTCACCCGCTCCATTCAATCAGTAAAGCTAATCGAATACTCATTTTCACGACCCGGATGAATTCGAAGCCGGGCCGGGGAAGTCGTTGTTTCACGAAGAATCGGGCGAGTGCCCGATTCGTATCGACAAGAAAAGACGGAGACACAATGAAACTGAGGTTTGGAGTGATCGCGATGCTTGCCATCGCGCCGGGCGCGTACGCGCAGAGCAGCGTGACCATGTTCGGTTTGATCGACAGCGGCATCTCGTATGTCAGCAACGAGGGCGGCGGAAAGAACGTCAAGTTCGACGACGGCATCTTCACGCCGAACCTGTTCGGTTTGCGCGGCACGGAAGATCTCGGTGGCGGATATCACGCGACGTTCGCGCTCGTGAACCAGTTCTCGATGGCGAACGGCAGCATCGTCGGCACCGGCATCTTCGGGCGCAACGCATATGTGGGCATCGAGAGCGACCGGTTCGGCAGCGTCAGGCTGGGGAATCAGTACGACTTCATGGTGGATTCCCTGTTTGCGAAGGGCAACGCGATCTCGATGGATCTCACGGGGCTGTACGGGTTCAGGAATGGCCCGTTCCAGCGTCTCGCGCTGCCTGGCAATCCCACCGGCGCATTCGACTGGGACCGCACGGCAGGCAGCAAGCCGGTTGCGAATTCGGTCAAATACAGTTCGCCGACGATTGCCGGGTTTTCCGGGGGCGTGATGTATGCGTTCGGCGGCGTGGCGGGCTCCGTCGGTGCCGACAATACCGTGAGCGCCGGGCTGAACTACGAAGTCGGGGCGTTGGGTATCGGTGCGGCCTATACGAACGAGAAGTATGGTCCGGCGCCCGGTACGCCGTCGACCAGTGTGCGCAACTGGGGCATCGGGATGCACTATGACTTCGGTGCGGTGACCGCGAAGGCGTTGCTGACCACCGTGCACAATTCGTTCAACGACGCGGGCGCGTGGATGGCCGAAGCCGGTGGAGTATGGCGCATCAGGCCGGACATCTTTCTCGGCGCGAAATACATGTACATGAAGGGCAACGAAGCCGTGAACGACAACCATGCACATCAGGTCAGCGTCGCGCTTCAATACCTGTTGTCGAAACGGACGATGGTTTACGTGTCGGCGGACTATCAGCGCGCGAACAGCGGGGCGAATGCGCAGATCAACGGCGTGCTCGATCCGAACGGGGCGTCGAGTTCGGCGAGCCAGGCCGTGGCGCGCGTTGGCGTGCATACGATGTTTTGACGGCGTGCCGGGCGGACTTTGCGTCAAGGTCCGCCCGGTATCGGACTACCTTGCAGCGGACGCTGCCTCCTTGGCCTTGTCCTGCTCGGCCGCGAGTGCCGCATCCGCCGCCTGCGCACGCTGGATGGCCGGGCGAGCAAGAACGCGGTCGATATAGGCGCGAATGTGCGGCGTCTCGGGCACCAGCTTGAACATCGTCGTCCAGTGCAGCGCCGAGCCCCACAGCACATCCGCGGCCGTGAAGCGCTCGCCCAGCAGCCAGGGCCCCTTTGCCAGTTGTGCATCGATCGCGTTGATGACGGCATCGAAGTCGCCGTAGGGCGACGTCGAGTAGGCCGCGGGCGGACGATTCATCGAGCGGTCGACGACGGCCGGCTCGAGGCACGAACCGTAGAACGTCATCCAGCGCAGATACGGGCCGCGCAGCGAATCGCCGGGCGCCGGCGACAGGCCGGCTTCCGGATACAGTTCCGCCGCGTACATGTAGACGGCGGCCTGCTCGGTCACGATCACGTCGCCGTGACGCAGCGCGGGCACCTTGCCCATCGGGTTGATGCCGAGATATTCGGCGTCGTGATGTTTGCCGGCGGAGAGGTCGAACGCGTGCAGTTCGTAGTCGGCGCTCAGTTCTTCGAGCAGCATCCGCGCGCCGGCCGATCGGCTGCGCGGCGAGTGGTACAGGGTCAGGTGACGGTCTTGCGGCATCGCGGGCTCCGGTGTGCGTTGGGGACGAGTATTCCAATGTAGGACGGCCGCGCGGCTTCGTCTTGGAAAAATCCGCTGTGGCGGTGCATCATCACGCAGTCATCTCAACGGTTCGTCACCATGGCCGACTTGCGTAACGTGACCGAGACGCCCAAGGGCGTCGTCGGCCCGAAAGCCTTCAATCAGCGCTTCCGCCTGAATCGCTATTACCCGTGCGCCGAACTGGCCGGGGTGCTGGATCACCACTGGATCGTCGAATGGAATCTGCGCGATCAGCCGCCGTATGTGCAGCGCACGCTGCCGTATCCATGCGTGAATCTGGTGTTCGACCGGCGGCGGACGGGGATCTTCGGGGTGGTGTCGGGGGCGTTCGAGACGACGCTGGCCGGGGCCGGGAGGGTGATTGGCTTGCGGTTTCGGCCGGGGGCGTTCCGGGCATTCTTCGGCAAGCCGGTGCATTTGTCGACCGACAAGGTGCTGCCGGTGTCGACGCTGCTCGATTGTGGCGATGCGCAAGCCGAAGGCGCCGTGCTCGGTGCCGAGGACGATGCCGGAATGGTGGCCGCCGCGGAGGCGTTGCTGTTGCGGGTGCTGCCGCCGGCCGATCCGCAGGTCGAGCGCATTCACGCGATTTTGCAGATGCTGCAGCAAGATCTCGGCCTCACGCAGGTGCGCGATCTGGCCGAGCGCGCGGGGATGAGCGAGCGCACGCTGCAGCAGCTCTTTTCCAACTACGTGGGTGTGACGCCGAAGTGGGTGATCTGTCGTTATCGCCTGCATGAGGCCGCGGACAAGCTTGCCGGCGGCGAGCCGGTCGATCTCGCGGAACTGGCTCAGGCGTTGGGGTATTTCGACCAGGCGCATTTCACGCGCGATTTTCGGAAGCTGGTGGGGAAAGCGCCAGCGGAGTATCGGCGCGAGGATGGGCGGGTATGAGGGTGCCGATTCCTGATCGGCGAGCCGGCCATGAGTCATTTCGAACGGGGGTGCGTCGCGCGCCATTCCACCCTATAGTGCTCGTCGTTGACCGATCAGAAAGAAAATCAGGAGTTCGTCGTGCTTCACAGGAAATCCAAGTTGGGTCGTTCGAGCTTCGCGTGGGGCGTCGTGTTGGCGATGATGCTGGCGCCAGTGGCGGCATACGCGGAGGTGCAGGCTGCAGACGGCGCGACGCGCGTCGCGCCCGCTGTCGATCATGGCACGTCCACCGGACGATCGATTGTCGGTGACGATCCGGTTGCAATCCGGGATGCGCTGAAGAAGCAGCACGTCAGCGCTGCCGCCCCTTCATTGAGTGCACGGGTTCGCGGCCTCGTCTCCAGCGCCACCGATCGGCATGGCCCGAATCCCGACCTGGCAGCCGTCGATCTCGATCGTGACGTGACGTTCGTGGTGCCGGTGCGATACGGGCTGAGATACCAAGCGCAGCGGCGCTTGATGACGCTGGACGTCGACCTGTTCGACGCGGAGCGCGACGACCGAACGAGCATCCTGCTCAGAAAGGTCACGACGGGGCCGCGAGGGCGAGGGCTAGTGATTGCACCCGAAGCGAAGGCGAAAGGGTATATCCAGCAGGTCGATATCATCGAGCTCGACGCCGGGGAAGGGAAAAAGACGTCGATTCGCAGCCGCATGCGGCTTTCGCCTGCCGTGTACGCCCAAGCGCATGGCGACTTCGCACTCGTATTTTCCGGGCGCCTGGTTCGGCCTTACCTGACTGAACAAACCGAGCATGTCGATCCGAGCATCGAGGAGCCGACGGATATCACGACCCGGATCTCCAGGTTGCACATGGATCTCCAATCCATCCGGCTGGTGAGTCCGTCGAGCGGTGTCGTGCTGTCGAAGAAGCTGAGTTTGTCGAAGTAGCGATTTTCTTGTGCGAGGGGATGATGATTGCGTGCGATCAAGCGGTTGCTGAATTATCATGATTTACGTATTGTTCTCAAAATACAGGAGAATTAACGAATGACTGAAACCTACAAGAAGCTGAAGGCACAACTTGACGTGCTCCAGAAGCGCACTGAAGCCGCTCGCATCGCGGAGCTCGAAGCCGTGATTGCGCAGATTCGCGAGCTCGTTGACGAGTACGGCATCACTGAAGACCAGATTTTTGGTCGCAAGCGCGCGAAGACGGCCGCGAAACCGGCAGCAGTTGCCGAGCCGAAATACCAAAACCCGAAGACGGGGGAGACGTGGTCGGGCCGAGGCCGCGCCCCGCTGTGGATTCGCGACGCGAAGAACCGCGACCGCTTTCTTATTGCCAAGTAAGGCGGGAGTCCGGAAACCGCACGCATCCCGCATTTGCGCGTGCAGTTTCGTGAGTTCGCCGATACATTACGCGTCGCGCTCGAACTCCCGGAGCGCGGGTTGGGAACTGCACATCGGGAACCCGGCTCCGACTAGTTCCAATTGGTAGCTCAGCGGCACCTGCAGTTCCCTCGCAATGAGCTACCTTAAGTATTGCGGGCAGCAAGACATACCCTCACTCCACCGTCACCGACTTGGCCAGATTCCTCGGCTTATCGATATCCGTGCCCCTCGCCAACGCCGCGTGATAAGCCAGCAACTGCATCGGCACCGTATGCAGAATCGGCGAAAGCGGCCCGTAGTATTCATTGAGCCGAACCACCTCGATCCCGTCACTCGGCACCAGCCCGCAGTCCACATCCGCGAACACGAAAAGCCTGCCGTTCCGCGCGCTGACCTCATGCATGTTCGACCGGAGCTTTTCCAGAAGCACGTCATTCGGCGCCACCGCAATCACCGGCATTTCATGACTGACCAGCGCCAGCGGCCCATGCTTCAATTCCCCGGCCGGATAAGCCTCCGCATGGATATACGAAATCTCCTTCATCTTCAGCGCGCCTTCGAGCGCGATCGGGTAATGCATCCCGCGCCCGAGGAACAGCATGTTGTCGCGTCGCGCGAGCAACTCCGACCAGCCCATGATCTGCGGCTCCAGCGCGAGCACCTTCGACATCGCATCGGGCAGATGCCGCAGCGCACGCAGATGCGCCTTCTCCTCGTCATCGCTCAATCGGCCGCGCACCTGTGCCAGTGACAACGTCAGCAAGAACAACGCAACGAGCTGCGTGGTAAAAGCCTTCGTCGAAGCCACCCCGATCTCGATTCCCGCACGCGTGACGAACTGCAGCGCGCATTCGCGCATCAGCGCGCTCGTCGCGACGTTGCAGATCGCGAGCGTATGCATCATCCCGCGCTGCTTCGCGACATGCACGGCGCCGAGCACGTCGGCCGTCTCACCGCTCTGCGACACGGCGACGACCAGCGTGCGCGGATTCGGCACGCTGTCGCGATAGCGAAACTCGCTCGCGATCTCGACGCTCACCGGCAGCTTCGCGATGCTCTCGATCCAGTACTTCGCGGTCAATGCCGCGTGATAACTGCCGCCGCATGCGAGCAGCAACACCGAGTCGACGTCGTTGAACACACGCCACGCACCGTCGCCGAACAGCTCGGGCATGATCGACGCGACGTCGAGCAGCGTATCGGCCACTGCCTGCGGCTGCTCGAAGATTTCTTTCTGCATGTAGTAGCGATACGAGCCGAGGTCGGCCGCGCCGCTGTGCGCGGCCACCCGTTGCACCGCACGCTCGGCGCGCTGGCCGGCCGCGTCGACGATCCAGTAGCGATGCAGCTGGATATCGGCAACGTCACCGTTCTCCAGGTATGCGATGCGATCGGTGATGCCCGACAACGCGATCGCATCCGACGCCAGGAAATTCTCGCCATCGCCGACACCGACGACGAGCGGCATCCCGTCGCGTGCACCGACGATCCGGTGCGGTTCGTCGCGGCACATCACCGCGATCGCATAGCTGCCGCGCAGTCGCGCGACCGCGCGGCGCACCGCGTCGAACAGGTCGCCGTCGTACAGATGGTCGATCAGGTGCGCGATCGCTTCGCTGTCGGTCTGGCTCGCGAACACATAGCCGTGCGCCTGCAGTTCGGCGCGCAGTTGGTCGCAGTTCTCGATGATCCCGTTGTGCGACAGCGCGATGCGCGCGTTGTCGTCGCTCGGCGAGAAGTGCGGATGCGCGTTGAGCGTGACGGGCGCGCCATGCGTTGCCCACCGCGTATGCGCGATGCCGGTGTAGCCGGACAACGCGTGCGCGGCGATCTCGCGTTGCAGGTTGGCGACGCGCTCGACGCTGCGCGCGCGTGCCAGCGCACGGTCGCGATAAACCACCACGCCGCATGAGTCGTAGCCGCGGTATTCGAGCCGCTTCAGGCCCTCGACGAGGTTCGGCAGGATGTCCCGCTGGGCAACCGCCCCGACAATTCCACACATATCGCGCTCCGTAAATGTCCTGTCTGGACCCGTGACAGCGATGGTATGAGTGGCTGAATGGAATTAAATTTCAAAATATGCGCGAAGATGAAACCGTTGCGATGCCATGTATTATGCTGAAATTAAATTTCACACTCTGACCGGAAGGAGCCGCCGATGGCCGGCATCACGCTCGACGATCTCGACCTGCGCATTCTCGCGATCCTGCAGGACGACGCATCGGTGTCGAACCTGCAACTCGCCGAGCGTGCGCTGTCGTCGCCGCCGACCTGCATGCGCCGCGTGCGGCGGCTGACGGAAGCGGGCGTGATCCGCCGCCAGGTCGCGGTGCTCGACCCGGTCGCGATCGGCACGGCCGTCACGGCCTTGATCGAAATCAGCCTCGATCGGCAGACGGCGGAAGACTACGACGCGTTCGAGGCCTACGTGTGCGCGGAGCCGGCGGTCACGCAGTGCTACCGCGTATCGCCGGGGCCGGATTTCGTGGTGGTGGCCGATCTGGCCGACGTCGCCGAATACGATGCATTTGCGCGGCGACTGTTCACCGGCGCATCGAACGTCCGCAACGTGCGGACGTTCTTCTCGACGCATCGCGCGAAGTTCGAGGCGAACGCGCGAGTCACGCACGCGATGCGCAGGCGCGGCAACGACTAGGCCACACGACGCCCGCGAAAACTACACACGCGACATCAGAACGCGAACGCCTGCTGCATCGGATGGCGCTCTCCGCGCGCGAACCCGGCGCCTTCGAGCGACAACAACGCACGCTTGCGTTCGATGCCGCCCGCATAACCGGTCAGGCTGCCCGACGCGCCGATCACGCGGTGGCACGGCACCATGATCGACACGGGATTGCGGCCGACCGCGCCGCCGACGGCGCGCGCGGCACTCATCGGTAGTCCGATGCGTTCGGTGATGTCGCCGTACGACACGAGCTCGCCGAACGGAATCGCGAGCAGTTCCTTCCATACGCTGCGCTGAAACGCGGTGCCGCGCAGGTGAATCGGCACCGAGAAGGTCTCGCGCACGCCGGTGAAGTATTCGGCGATTTCATCGGCGACCTTGCGCGCGAGCGGCGACACGTTGCGTGCGCCGGCGGTCGCATCGGCTGCGATCGCGAGCGACGGATAGTATTTCTGGCCGACGAAGAAGAGACCCGTCAGCGCATCGTCTTCGATACGGATGGCGATGTCGCCCAGCGGGCTCGGAATCAGAAGAGCGGGAGTCATCGCGAAGCTTCTCCATGAAGGCGCCACACATGCAATGCGGCATACGCGCGCCATGGCGCCCAGCTCGCCGCCGGCGGCGCCGACGATGCGATGCGCGCACGCTCGGCGGCGGAGGCGCGCGGTGCAAACCACGCGTCGTCCGCGGGGAACGCGTTCGGCCAGGCCATTGCACGCATTGCGACATACTGCACCGCGCGTTCGTCGAAGCCGGGCAGCGCGCGCAATGCATCGAGCGTCGCATCGAGCGGCGCCATCGGCTCGAGCGCAAGCGCGCCGTCTGCGACAGCACGTGCCACCGACACGATCGCTCGTGCAGCATCGCGCGCCACGCCGATTGCTTCGAACGCTGCCGGCGGCACGCTCGCCAGCGTTGCAGCGGAAGGCAACGCATGCGTGAGCGCTGGCGGTGCGTGGTCGATCGGCGTGCCGAAGCGTTCGGCCACGCGCGCCAGCATCGCGCCTGCTTGCGTCGCCGCCAATCGTTCGCCCGCGATCGCCCGAATCGCGATCTCGAGCCCGTCGAATGCGCCGGGCGCGCGCAGGCCGGGCGAGCCGTCCGCGAGTTCGCCCAGATGCGCGTCGATCACGTCGGGGCGGCTGTCGAGATCGAACAGCCGCCGCATGCGCGCGAGCACGGCCGGCACGACGGGCGTGAGCGCGGGCGACACGGTCACCGCGAGCGCGAACCGTTGCGGCACGTGCGTGACGGACAGCCAGCCCGTCACGTGAGCGTCGCCGTGTCCGGTGGGCAGTGCGACGGCGCGCGCATAGCCATGCGCGTCGATGCGCTCGACGCCGTCGATCTGGCGCGGCGCGAGAAAGCGCATCAGCTCGGGCCATGCGAACGGCGGCCGGTACGGCAGCGGAAAGGTCATGTCGCCACCGGCGGATGCACCGGCGCCCTTGCGCAAGCGCAGCGGATTGAGGCCGTAGCGTTGGCGGAACAAATCGTTGAAGCGCCGCACGCTGCCGAACCCGGCGGTCGATGCCACCACGGCTACTGGCAGCGCGGTATCGGTCAGCAGACGCTTGGCCATCAGCAGCCGGTGCGTCTGCGCGAATTCGATCGGCGACACACCGAACTGCGCGGCGAAGATTCGGCGCAGATGGCGCTCGGTCACGCCGACCCGCTGCGCGAGCGCATCGACGGGATGCTCGTTCAGGAAGCCGTCCTCGATCAGCGACGCGGTCGCGGCGGCGAGATTGCCGGACAGGTCGAGCAGCCCGTGGCCGGGCGCGAGTTCGGGCCGGCATCGCATGCACGGCCGAAAGCCAGCTTTCTCCGCCGCGGCGGCGGTCGGGTAATAACTGCAATTCCGCGCCTTTGGCGGCTTCACCGGGCAAACGGGGCGGCAATACACGCCCGTCGTCGACACGCCGACGAAGAACCAGCCGTCGAAGCGGCGGTTCCGCGAAAGCAGCGCGTCGTAGCAGGTGTCTGGATCGAGGTGCATGAGGCGACTGTAAACCATCCTCGCTGCCGATTCTGGCTGGAATCGGACATGTGTATCGACGCGCAGGCACGCGTCATGGCCCTGTTTCGCACACGGGAAAATCCCGAAAAAACGGTTAATGCCACTCTGCGAAACAGTCATCTCTTTTTGCGGCGCTGAATTTGAGATGACTCATCGAAATCCCCGACTGACACGGCACCGGCCGAAGCCCTATCCTTTGAAAAACGTTTTCCAGATCTCGACGGACGAGCGGCCGTGCCACGCAAGGGATGGGCCGCCGCCCGCCCCGGCGCCCGTCGCCGGTCCCGGACAGGCAATATCCAGCGGCGCGGCGGGCGCGGCCGCGCATCGGAGACACTCATGCAATCTGCCGTCGTCGGCGCGGTGCGCGCGGCCGCCAGCCGCTACCGCTGGACCGTGTGTGCGCTGCTGTTCTTCGCGACCGTCATCAACTACATGGATCGACAGATCCTCGGCCTGCTCGCGCCGATGCTCCAGCACGACATCGGCTGGAGCCAGGTGCAGTACGGCCGCATCGTGATGGCGTTTTCCGCGTTCTACGCGATCGGCCTGCTCGGGTTCGGGCGCATCGTCGACTGGCTCGGCACGCGCATCTCGTATGCGGTCGCGATGCTGGTGTGGAGCATCGCGGCGATGCTGCACGCGGCGGTCGGCTCGGTGATGGGCTTCGCGGCCGTGCGCGCGTTGCTCGGGATCGGCGAGGGCGGCAACTTCCCGGCCGCGATCAAGACGACGGCCGAATGGTTTCCGCGTCGCGAGCGCGCGCTCGCCACCGGCATCTTCAACTCGGGCGCGAACATCGGCGCGGTGTTCGCGCCGGCGATCATCCCGGCGATCGCGGTGTCCTACGGATGGCGCGCGGCGTTCGTGATCATCGGCGCGATCGGCATCGTGTGGCTCGCGGTCTGGCTGGTGATGTATCGCACGGCCGACACGCGCGCGCTCGCCGCGGAATACGACGAGCCGCGCGACGAAGCCGAGGCGCTCGACGCGGCGAACGCGGATGCCGGCGCGCCGCGCTGGGGCGAACTGATCCGCAAGCGCGAGACGTGGGCGTTCCTGATCGGCAAATTCCTGACCGACCCGGTGTGGTGGTTCTACCTGTTCTGGCTGCCGAAGTGGCTCAACGAGTCGCGCGGGATGGACATGCAGCATATCGGCCTGCCGCTCGTGTGCATCTATGCGCTGACGACGGTCGGCAGCATCGGCGGGGGCTGGCTGTCGTCGATGCTGTTGCGCGCGGGCTGGAGCGTGAACGGCGCGCGCAAGACGGCGATGCTGATCTGCGCGTGCTGCGTGTTGCCGATCGCGTTCGTGTCGCAGGTGCAGAGCCTGTGGATCGCGGTGCTGATCGTCGGCCTCGCGGCCGCCGCGCACCAGGGCTGGTCGGCGAACCTGTTTACGACGGCGTCCGACCTGTTCCCGCGCCGCGCGGTCGCCTCGGTGGTCGGCATCGGCGGGATGGCCGGTTCGATCGGCGGCGTGCTGTTCTCGGAAGTGATCGGCCAGGTGCTCCAGCGCACGGGCCACTACTGGGTGCTGTTCGCGATCGGCGCGCTGGCCTACCTGCTTGCGCTGGCGATCATGCACGTGCTCACGCCGAAGATGAAGCCCGCGAAGCTCGACGCCTGATCGCGTGCCGGCAAACGAACGCGCCGCCCGGAGGCGGCGCGTTTTTGTTTGCGATGCACGAACGCGAAGCGATGACGAAGAGGCGGCAGGCGGCGAACGCGGTCGCGCGCTTCAACCGGCCGCTGCCGTCGACGCACGCATGATCAGCCGCGGCTCGAACGTCGAATAGCTCGCGTCGGTGCGCCCGGCGAGTGCGTCGATCAGCTTCTGCATCGCGAGCTCGCCCATGTTCTCGCTCTGGATGTCGATGGTGGTGAGCGCGGGCGCCGCGTATTCGCCGTACGGCACGTTGTCGACGCCGGCGACGGACACGTCCTGCGGCAACCGGAACCCGAGCGACGCGGCTTCCTTCATGAAGCCGAGCGCGATCAGGTCGTTGTAGCAGATCACGGCCTGCGGACGGTGCGGCCCGAGCATCACGCGCGAGCATGCGCGCTCGCCGGCGTCGGCGGTCGGCGCATGCGCGTCGTACACGTCGAGCGTGAGCCCCGCTTCGGCGAGACAGTCCCGCGCGCCCTGGATCCGTTCGTCGTTCACGCGCGCCGGGCCGAAACCAAGGTATGCGATGCGCGTATGGCCGAGATTGAGCAGGTGGCGCGCGAGCATGTAGGTGGCGAGCCGGTTGTCGATGCCGACGCTCGGAATCGGCAGGCCGGGGCTGCGGCGCAGCAGCACGAGCGGCTTGTGCAAGTCGAGCATCCAGCCGGCCTCGTCGTCGGGCATCCGCGTGCTGACGATCAGCCCGTCGACGCGCTGCGCGAGCGCCTCGATCAGCGAGCGTTCACGCGCCTGGTTCTCTTCGGTATCGACGAGCAGCAGCGTGTAGTCGTGCTGGAGCGCGACGCGGTTCGCGCCCTTGACGACATTGGTGAAGTGCGGGTTGCTGATGTCGAGGATCACGAGGCCGATGGTGCGCGTGCGTCCGGTGATCATCGAGCGCGCGAGCGGGTTCGAACGGTAGCCAAGCCGCTCGATCGCTTCCTTGAGCCGCGCTTCGACGGTTGGCGAAAAGCGCTGCGTGCCGTTCACGTACTTGGATACCGTCGCGACCGACACACCGGCTTCCGCCGCCACGTCGCGGATCGTCGGGGAAACTTTTTTCATCGGAAGGGTAACGTTTTCGTTCGATTGCACCGGATTGTGGCAGAAAAAGCCGGCGTCCGGCCACCGGCCGATATCGGGAAAGTGCGGATGGTTCCGGGCGGCTCCGACCATTGACGTTCGGCTTTTGTCCCGCGTATAGTTGGAAAACGTTTTCCGATTTCATTGAATTCGGGCGACGTCCAGGACACTTCAGAACAGATTCAAGGAGATTCGATGAACGCCACATCCACCGGCGCACGCAAGCCGTTCGGGCGCCTGCTGCTGACCGGCGCGGCCGGCAACCTCGGCCGCCAGGTGCGCGGCGCGCTGGCGAACTGGGCCGACGTCGTGCGCGTGAGCGACATCGCCGCGCTGGACGACGCGGCCCCGCACGAAGAAATCCGGGTCGTCGATCTGGCGGACCGGCCGGCGGTGATGGCGCTCGTCGACGGCGTCGACGCGATTGTCCACCTCGGCGGCATTTCGGTCGACGCGCCGTTCGACGATCTCGTCGATGCGAACATCACAGGCACGTACAACCTGTACGAAGCCGCGCGCAAGCACGGCGTGAAGCGCGTCGTGTTCGCGAGCTCGAACCATGCGATCGGTTTCCATCCGGTCACGGAAGTGCTCGACGCCGATTCGCCGCAGCGTCCGGACAGCCTGTATGGCGTGACGAAGTGCTTCGGCGAGTCGCTGTCGCGTTATTACTTCGATCGCTTCGGGATCGAGACGGTATGCCTGCGGATCGGCTCGTCGTTCGAGGCGCCGAAGAATCCGCGCATGCTGGTGACGTTCCTCAGCTATCGCGACCTCATCGAGCTCGTGCGCTGCTCGCTGCTGACGAACCGCGTCGGGCACGTGATCGTCTACGGCGTGTCGGACAATCCGGTGAAATGGTGGGACAACACGAAGGCCGGCTTCCTCGGCTACCGGCCGCAAGACAGCTCCGAGCAGTTCGCCGGGCTGTTCCCGGTGACGGCGCCGACTGCCGAGTACGACGATCCCGCGCAGCGCTACCAGGGCGGCGGGTTCGTCGTCGGCGAGCCGATGGAGCGCAACGCGAAGTAAGCATCGCAGGCGCCGGCGTGGTGGATCAGCGCAGGATGTCCGTCGCCTTGTGCTGCTCGTCCACGCCGTCGATCAGGATCAACGGGCCGCTCGCGTGACGTGCGCGCAGCGGCTGGATTTGCTGGTACGCATCTGATTCGTACCACGCGCGCGCCGTATCGAGATCGGGAAACGCGATCGCGATCAGGTCGCCGCGCCACACGCCTTCGCGCACGTCGGGCCGCGCGCCGTGAATCACGAAATGACCGCCGAACGGCGCGAGCGTGCCGTCGATGCGTTCGAGGTATTCGACGATGTCGTCGCACATTTCGACGTCGTGCAGGTGGGCGATGGCGTAGGCGGTCATGGCGGGCTCCGTGGCGTCGACGCGATGGGTCGATCGATGAAGCCATGATCGGCGCGCGGGCGGCGCCCGTCGATTACCTGCGACGTAAGCAAATCCGTGTTGCCGTGCGCAAAGCGGGCCGCGTGCCGCACGTCTCGGACATCGAACGCGCCACGCGCTCACGCGCGCTTGCGGATCGGCCGCGGGCGCGGCACGGGTGCCGGCTCCGGCTCCGCCCCTGCCACTTCCTTGCACAGCTTGTCGAGCATGCGCTGCGCGGCGCCCGCGCAATCCTCGCCGGCGGGCTTGTTCGCGATCTCGTCGATCAGCGCCTGCAGGTTGCGCCGGTTCTGCGCGAGCCGCTGTTCGAGCAACGCGATTTCGTCGACCTTGTGCCGCAACGCCTGCAGCAGTTCGTCGCGCGGCCACGCGCGGAGATCGGGCGGCAGCACCGCGCGGATCTCGTCGAGCGCGAAGCCCGCGCGTTGCGCGCGGTCGATGATCGCGAGCCGCGTCAGCGCTTCCGGCCCGTATTCCCGATAACCGTTCGCCTGCCGGCGCGCCGGTTCGAGCAGGCCGCTCGCTTCGTAGAAGCGGATGCGCGATGCCGCGATGCCGCTGGTTCGAGCGAGTTCTCCAATCTTCATCCTCGTGCTCCAGAGGGGCTTGACCTTGAAGCTGACTTTAAAGTTATGGTTGGGCATCGTCAATCGAGGAAGTCCACCATGAACTTGTTTGCGCCCCTCACGCTGCCCAACGGCGCGGTGATCCCGAACCGGCTCGCCAAGGCCGCGATGGAAGAGAACATGGCCGATGCGGATCACGCGCCATCCGACGCGTTGCTGCGCCTGTACCAGGCGTGGGCCGACGGCGGAGCGGGCCTGATCCTCACGGGCAACGTGATGGTGGACGGCCGCGCGATGACGGGCCCGAACGGCGTCGTGCTCGACAGCGACACGCATCTCGACCGCTTCCGGCGGTGGGCGCAGGTCGCGCGTTCCGGCGGCGCGCACGTGTGGATGCAGATCAACCATCCGGGGCGGCAGATGCAGGCGGCGCTCGGCCAGACGACGCTCGCGCCGTCGGCCGTGCCGCTCGCGCTCGGCGCGCTGTCGAAGCAGTTCCCGGTGCCGAAGGAGATGACGGAAGCCGACATCGCCGACGTGCGGCAGCGCTTCGTGCGCGCCGCGCAGCTTGCCGAGGAAAGCGGCTTCACCGGCGTGCAGATCCACGCGGCGCACGGCTATCTGCTGAGCCAGTTCCTGTCGCCGCTGACGAACCGCCGGCAGGACGCGTGGGGCGGCAGCATCGAGCACCGCGCGCGGCTTCTGCTCGACATCGTGCACGCCGTGCGCGCGACGGTGTCGCCGGCGTTCGTCGTGTCGGTCAAGCTGAATTCGGCAGACTTCCAGCGCGGCGGCTTCAGCGCGGACGATGCGAAGCGTGTCGTCGAACTGCTGAATCCGCTCGGCGTCGACCTCGTCGAGCTGTCGGGCGGCAGCTACGAAGTGCCGGCGATGCAGGGCGAGGCGCGCGACGGCCGCACGCTGGCCCGCGAAGCGTATTTCCTCGAATTCGCGCGGGACATCACGGCCGTCGCGGCCATGCCGCTGATGGTCACGGGCGGCATCCGGCGCCGCGCGGTGGCCGAACAGGTGGTCGCCAGCGGCGTGGCGATGGTCGGTATCGCGACCGCGCTGTCGATCGATCCGAACCTGCCGCGCGACTGGCAAGCCGGCAAGGACAGCGCGCCGGCGCTGCAGCCGATCCGGTGGAAGAACAAGGCCCTCGGCGCGCTCGCGAACATGGCCGTCGTGAAGTTCCAGCTCGCGCGCTTGAGTGTCGGGCGGCGCACGCATCCGGGCGTGTCGCCGCTGCGCGCGCTGGTGTCGCAGCAACTTGCCGCGCAGTGTCAGACGCGGCGTTACCGCAAGTGGATGGCGGGGCGGGCGGCGCGCTAGCCGAGAAGGCGCCGCGTCGGGCTGCCCGATGCCCGTTCACACCGGATACGCATCGTCGACCTTCAGGTTCGCGAGCCGGAACAGCGTGCGCAGCGTTTGCGGATGAATGTCCCGATGCGCGGCGAGCGACGTCAGCATGAAGTCGAGGACCTTCGCGTAGCGCAGCAGCACGAGGCAGCGCGCGAGATCCGCGTTGCCGCCGCGCATGCCTTCCGCATAGTTGACCATCTGGGTCGACAGCGTGCGCGCCATCTCGAGTTCCATCTGCTGTTTTTCCGTCCACTCGGGCTGCGGCTGTTCGAGCAGTTTCGCGAGAAAGATCTGGAATGACGTATCGGATGAGTTGGGCAGCGCATCCATGAAGAGCCTCATACTTTGCGTGGATCGGTCGGGCGTGTCCGGTGCCGGGCCGCGATCCGGGTTCATGTTCGCGCCGATCGTCGGCGCGACTGTTACCCGATGGGAATGCAGATTCCGTACCAGCCCCGCGATCCGAGTGTTGAGCAATGTTGACGAGGAGCGCGGCAGCGGTCATCGCGCCCCGTCGCTACTGGCTTGCACGGAAAATCGAGAAGGGGATCCATACGCTGTATGCGACCACAGGCGACAACGCGACAGGGGCCGAACGAATGAAATGCTTCAGCGATGTAACGTAACGCCGGACTGAAACCAGCCCTGTGTTTCCGTCGACGAATCGGGGAAATGCCGTGTCTGGCGCGTGCCGGTGCCGCTCCCGGCGTCTGCCCGAAGTCGGGACGGTCTCGCGCGGCGAGTCGCGGCGTCGCCCGCCTCACGACGAAAGCTCACCGCACATGCGCCGGATGTTTCATATCCGAGACGTCGTGTTCGCGGCACGCCCGATGCGTGCGCAACCTGTGCCGCGCGCGCTGCCCAACTGGCCCAGCGAATAACCGGACAACTGTCCATGGGCAGCCGCGCGGTGTTTGCGAACAATCATCGCATCATCTCCGCGAGGTTCGACATGAGCGTCCACGCCTTCTTCTCGGCCAATCTGCTGTTGGCCTACACGGCCTATTTCGTCGGGACGGCCAGCCCCGGCCCGAGCAATCTCGCGATCATGTCGGTCGCCGCGAACCACGGCCGCAAGGCCGCGCTCGCGTTCGCGCTCGGCGTCATCTCGGGCTCGATGTTCTGGGCGACGGTGGCTGCGCTGGGCGTGTCGGCCGCGCTGCTCGCATGGTCGAAGCTGTTGGTCGCGATCAAGCTGTTCGGCGGCGTGTACCTGCTGTGGCTCGCGTTCAAGTCGGGCCGCACCGCATGGTCGGCCAAGGCGGCCGCCACGCCGAAGGCGACCGGAGATCGGAAACTGTCGCGCTTCTACGCGCGCGGCGCGATGCTGCATCTGACGAATCCGAAAGCCATCCTGGTGTGGGTGTCGATCGTTGCGCTGTCGTCGAACGGCGCGGGCGCGTCGCATGGCGCGGTGGTGCCGGGTTGCATCGCGATCGGATGCCTGGTGTTCGGCGGCTATGCGCTGGTGTTCTCGACGGACGCCGCCCGCCGGCTGTACGTGCGTGGCCGCCGCGCGATGGAAGCGTGCCTCGCGGTGGTGTTCGGCGTGGCGGGGATCCGGTTGCTGACGTCGAACGCGTGAACGGACCACCCGCACGCGTGAAGCCGGACAAACGATCCGCCGCGCGAACACGCGGCGGATCGGCTTTGGCACTTCAGAAAATGAAGCCCGTGTTGATGAACTTCGAGTAGTGATCCGACACGATCGAATCGAGCAGTTGCTTGCTGCCGTCGGTCTGCTTCGCCGCGACCATCGAGCGGATCGAGAACGCGCGCAACGCGTCGGTCACCGACAGCGTGCCTTCGGCCGAATCCTTGCGCCCCGCGAAGGGGAACACGTCCGGCCCGCGCTGGCACTGGCAGTTGATGTTCACGCGGCACACCTGGTTGACGAGCGGATCGACGAGCGCGCCGATCTGCGCCGGATCGGAACCGAAGATGCTGACCTGCTGGCCGTGCTCCGACGTCGTCACGTAGTCGAGCGCGGTTTCCACGTCGTCGAACGGCGCGACCGGGATGATCGGCCCGAACTGTTCTTCGCGATACAGCTTCATCCCTTCGGATACCGGATACACGACGGCCGGGTAGAACAGCGTCTTGCTGAATTCGCCGCCCGAATGGTTGACGACCTGCGCGCCCCGGGCCTTCGCGTCGTCGATCGCGTCGGTCATGTACGCGGTGCGATGCATGCCCGGCAGCGGCGTGATGCTGACACCTTTCTCCCACGGCATGCCGATCTTCAGCTGTTCGAGCGCGGCGGTGAAGCGCTTCAGGAATTCGTCGACGATCGAGCGATGCACGAGCAGCATCTTCAGCGCGGTACAGCGCTGGCCGTTGAACGACAGCGCGCCGAGCAGGCACTCCTTCACGGTCAGATCGAGATCGGCGTCGGGCAGCACGATCGCCGCATTCTTCGCATCGAGGCCGAGGATCGCGCGCAGCCGGTGCGACTTCGGATGCTGCTTCTTCAGGTGATCGGCGACCTTGCTCGAGCCGATCAGCGCGAGCACGTTGATCTTGCCCGACGCGAGCATGTGCGGCACGACCACCGCGCCCGGCGCGTAGATCGTATTGATCACGCCTTTCGGGAACGCGTCGAGCAGCGGCTCGAACAGCAGCGTGCCGTACTGCGGCGGCTTGAACACCACGGTGTTGCCCATCAGCAGCGCGGGAATCAGCGTCGCGAAGGTCTCGTTCAGCGGATAGTTGTACGGCCCCATGCACAGCACGACGCCGAGCGGCGTACGGCGAATCTGGCCGATCGTGCCTTCCGCGATCACGAAGCGCGAATTCGCGTTGTCGAGCTCCTTCAGCGCGTCGATGGTCTGCGTCATGTACGTGACGGTGCGGTCGAACTCCTTCTGCGAATCGGCGAGACTCTTGCCGATCTCCCACATGATCAGGTTCACGACCAGCTCGCGCTGCGCGACCATTCGCTTGATGAAGTCCTGCATGCATGCGATGCGCTGCTCGACCTTCATCGTCGGCCATTCTCCGCGGCCGGAATCGTACGCGCGCACCGCGGCGTCGAGCGCCGCATCGCTTTCCGTCTCGCCCATCACCGGATAGCTGCCGATCTCCATCTGCGCGACGCTGCCGTCCGGCTGGCGCACGCATACGGGCGACAGCACGGTCTTGGTCGCGCCGTCCCACGGGCGCAACTCGCCGTCGACCAGCGACACGCGCTGGTGGATCGGCGCGGCAAGCCGGAACTCGGCGGGAATGTCTTGATAGGCGGGAAACAGCTGCTGCAGGGAGGCGGAATCGGGCATGACGGTCTCGTTTGAGGGGGTGTCCGGGAAGGACGGGCGATGCGGAATCCTGAGCTGAATGATCGTCGATCCTGAATCGGCATGATGACGCGCGGACGACGTGGCGTCACGCGGCGGCATGGCCGAAACGCGGAATGGAACCAGTTCCATTAAAAAGGAACGCCGAACCGAATGCAAGATTTGCCGAATGCTGTCGATCGTTGCGTAAGGTATTTGCATGACTGTGTCGGAATCCTGGATATATGCGGTTTGGTGCGCGCGCAAACGTTTCACTTTGGCCGGATTGCGCGGATAATGGCCGAGCGCGGTGAAGTAAAAAAATGCCCCGGAACCTGAGAGATCACACGCAGTGAATAAAACAGAGAAGGTCCGCCGCGCTGCCGATGCGAGGTCGGCTGCCCGGAGCGCCGGGTCGGGGTTGCCCGGCCCGGCGCGCACCGGACCGGCGAGCGATTCCCGTCTCCGCCATTGAGTCTCTCGCGATCCTCTTTCGTCTTTCCGACATATCCCAAGCAGCCCTTCGATCCACGCGGCCATCACGCGCCGCGCTCGTCCATGCCCTTTTGTTTTCATCAAGGCATCGGCGCATTCGCGCGAGAAATTGAAGGCTATTTGTCAGGAATCCGCAGTGTCAGCCCGATGTACGTTGCACGAAGGCGACATGTTAAAAATTAACTAATAACGCGAATCATTCTCGTTTAATATTTCGCTCCGTTACGAGCCGTGACGCGTCGTAACGGCGTTTTCCTGACGGGCATATCGGCCCGCGCGACGGAGCGATAGCCAGTGCGCCGTCCGTTGTGCGCGCAATGGTGTCCGCTCGTCGAAGCGCCGGTTCGCGCGGCGGCCAGCGCGTTTGCGCTCACCGTTTTCCTTCTGCCTTCACTTCCACGATGAAACTCAACAAGAGCGCGTGCCACGCACTTCTGATCGCCTCGACGCTTGCCGGCACACGCGCCGCCTGTGCGCAGGCAAGCGACACCGCGGCGACCCTGCCCGCGATTTCCGTCAACGCGTCCGCCGAGCATGCGTCGTACGACGGCGGCCATTCGCGCGCGGCGACCAAGACCGACATGTCCCTGATGGACGTGCCGCAGACCGTGAACGTCGTGCCGCACGCGGTGATCGAGGATCAGAACGCCACGTCGCTGCAGGATGCGCTGCGCAACGTGCCGGGCGTCGGCTTTTCGGTCGGCGACGGCCAGCGCGACCAGATCACGATCCGTGGCTTCAACAGCATCACGGATCAATACGTCGACGGCATTCGCGACGATGCGCTGTACTACCGCGACCTGTCGAACGTCGATCGCGTGGAAGTGCTGAAGGGGCCGGCCGCCGTGCTGTACGGGCGCGGTTCGGCGGGCGGCATCGTGAATCGCGTGCTGAAGCGGCCGCAGGCGAACCCGGTGAACGACGTAGGCGTGACGCTCGGCACGCGCGGCGAGCGGCGCGGCGAATTCGATCTGGGCTGGAATGCGAACGACGCCGCACGCTTTCGCGTCACCGGCGCGGCCGAGAACTCGAACAGCTTCCGCGATCAGTTCCAGCTCAACCGGCAGGCGATCGCACCGTCCGCGCAGTTCAAGCTCGACAGCGACACGGTGCTGAACGTCGAATTCGACTACCTGCACGATCGCCGCACGTCGGACCAGGGCCTGCCCGCTTACCGCGGCCGGCCGGTCGATGTGCCGATCAACACGTATTACGGCTCGGCCGACGGGGTGAACAGTTCATGCAACGACATCTCGGCGAAAAGCGCGACGGTGTCGCTCGATCACCGCTTCAACGATTCGCTGTCGTTCCACGGCGCGATTCGCGCGTACGACTTCTCGCTCGAGCGGAAGAACTACGTGACCTACGAGCCGATCAAGACCGCCGCGCACCCGGTCGTCACGCTCGACCAGTCGACGCGCCAGCGCACCGATCACGGCATCGACGGGTTGTTCGAGCTCACGCAGAAGACGTCGCTGTTCGGCATGCGCCACGAGCTGCTGTACGGGCTCGAGCTGTCGCAGCAGCAGAAATTCGATACGGTCTACAGCGTGTCGAAGGTCGCGACCTACGATCTCTTCAATCCGCAGCCGATCGTGCTGCCCGGCGTGCCGATCGGCGCGCGCGCGAAGACGAACGCGTCCACCGTCGTCGGGCTCGCAGGCGTGTATGCGCAGGACCTGATCTCGCTGACCGAACACTGGAAGGTGCTCGCGGGTCTGCGCTTCGACTACCTGAACCAGATCCGTCACGACTACACGTCGTCGAACGTCAATCTCGATCGCACCGACCATGCGTGGAGCCCGCGTGTCGGCCTGATCTACGAACCGCTCGACTGGCTGACGCTGTACGGTTCGTTCAGCCAGTCGTTCTCGCCGCTGGCCGACACGCTGATCAGTTCCGGCGCGTTCTCGAACGGCGCCGCGCTCGCGCCGCAGAAGACGACCGCATATGAAATCGGTTCGCGCTTCGACATCGGCGGCAAGGCGACGGCCAGCGTCGCGTTGTTCGACATGCGGCAGACGAACCAGCAGATCGGCGACTCCGCGAATCCCGGCTATGCGTTGCCGATCGGCACGCAGCACGTGCGCGGGGCGGAGCTCGGATTCACCGGGCAGATCGCGCCGAAATGGTCGGTGTATGCGGGTTACGCGTACCTGAACGGCACGGTCGACGGCTCGCCTCAATCGACGGCGGCCGGCCTCGCGCTGTCGAGCAACACGCCCGGGCTGATGCCGCGGCACAGTGCCAGCCTGTGGCTCAAGCGCGAGCTGCCGTATGGTTTCTATGCGGCGGCGGGGATGCAGTTCCAGTCGGCCCGCTACACGTCGGCCAGCGATCTGGTCACGCTGCCGTCGTTCACGGTGTTCAATCTCGGCGCCGGCTATCGCAGCAAGAAGGTCGACGTGACGCTCACGCTCGACAACCTGTTCAATCGCCGGTACTTCATTGCCGCGCACGGCAACGCCGATCTGTACAACATGCCCGGCGATCCGCGCACGCTGACCGCCACGGTGAAATGGCACATGTAAGGATGTCGCCCGCGCCGGCCGCTGCGCCGGCGCGGCCGCGCCGTTACTCGACGTCCTCGTCGTCGTCCATGTCGTCCATGTCGTCGCCGTCCGCGTCGGGAGCCGGCGCCGCATACGCGCTCGCCTGCTCGAGCAGCCAGCCGCGAAACAGCTCAAGCGGCTTGCTGTGGCTCAACTCCGTCGGATACACGAGGTAGTACGCCGAATCGCCGACCGTCGCCGCGTCGCACGGCACGACGAGGCCGAGCTGCTGCAACTGCTCCTCGACGAAGAACTTCGGCACCAGCGCGATGCCGAGCCCGGCCGCGGCCGCGCTGATCAGCATCGTGTGCAGTTCGTAGCGCACACCCTGCATCGTGCGGATGTCCTCGACGCCGTGCGTCTCGAACCATTGCGCCCACGCGCCGGGACGCGTGGTCGAGTGCAGCAGCGGATACGCGAGCAGATCCTCCACGCGTTCGACCGGCCCGTCGAGCAGCGCTGGCGAGCAGATCGGCACGACTTCCTCGCCGAACAGGTAATCGGACGACGTGCCGGGCCAGGTCGGCTTGCCGTAGTGGATCGCGGCCTCGAAGTGCGTGTCCTCGAACGAGAACAGGTCGGTGCGGCTGCCCATGTTCACGCGCACGTCCGGCGTGCGGTCATAGAAGCTCTTGATGCGCGGGATCAGCCAGTGCGACGCGAAGGTCGGCAGCACCGCCAGCTCCAGGTAGCCGCCGCCGCTGCCGTGCGCGATGATCGACAGCGTGTCGCGATCGAGCGCCTCCAGCGCGCGCCGCACCTGCGTGCCGTACAGCTTGCCGGCGCGCGTCAGCACGACGCGCTGCTTCACGCGCGCGAACAGCCGCACGCCGAGGCTTGCCTCGAGCGTCGCGATCTGCCGCGATACCGCGCTTTCGGTCAGGAACAGCTCCTTGGCCGCGTGCGTGAAGCTCTCGTGGCGCGCCGCGGCTTCGAAAGCCACGAGCGCACCCATGTTGGGGATCTTGAATTTGCGCATGATGCTCGTTTTGTCTGACGAACCGACCCGCCCGCGGCGGACCGGCGGACGAGTGCGGAGACGGCCGATGATTCCGAAAACTCATCACATCTCAATTTAATCTCGCTTTACGCGCCGCTGCAACCCTTTGAATAATGCTTCCCACGCAAGGCAAGGCGCCCGCTGGGCGGCCGGCATGCGAATGGCCGGCACGCTTGCCGGCGGTCCCCTGAACACGAGAATCCTGATGCGCAATCCGAATATCGAGAGCCTGCTGACGAAGCTGCTGGGACAGGCGAAGACCGACGCCCTGTTCGCGACCCTGAACATGCCGGCCATCCTCGACGAATGGGAAACCGACGTCGTCACGCGCGCGGAAATCGCGCAGGCGATGAACATGGCGCTGTTCGAAGGGCTGCTCGAACGTTCGGCGAACGGCCGCGCGTACACGGCCGACGCGATCGAAAACGGCGGCTCGGTCCACTTCGACCACGGCGCGCTGCGTACGGTGCGCTGGCCGCACACGGGCGCGCTGCCGCCGGGCGAAGCCGCGTTCACGCGCATCCTGCGTCCGCTGGGCTTTCGCCTGAACGGCCGTTATCCGCTCGACAAGCTCGGCATGACCGGCCGCGCGTATGCGCATGAAGATGCGCCGGACGAAATCGCGCAGTTCTTCGTCAGCGAACTGCATCCGGAACGCTTCTCCAAGGAATTCCAGCAGGCCGTGACGAACGTCGTGAGCTCGTCGCGCGATCCGCTGTCACCGGCGGCCGTCGCGCTTCTGTGGGAGATCGAGCGCGAAGGCTGGTTGCCGCTCGACGCCGCGCATGCGCTGCTGCCGGAGATCGTCGGCGCGTTCGCGCGCCAGCACGACCTGCCGAACGAACTCGATTACGAGACGCTGCTGCTCGAATCGGCCGAGATGGCGTGGATCGCGACCGAAGGCAACGCGTTCAACCACGCGACCGATCGCGTGACCGACGTGTACAAGCTGTCCGACGACGAGAAGGCGAAGGGCCGGCCGATGAAGCCGGAGGTCGAACGCTCGCGTTCGGGCCGCGTGTTCCAGACCGCGTATCGCGCGGACATCGTCGAGCGCGAATTCCGCACGCGCGACGGCGGCATCGTGAAACGGAACGTGCCGGGCTCGTTCTATGAGTTCATCACGCGCCGCCGCACGTTCGATCAGGCGACGCGCCGCTGGGTGACGGACCTGCGTTTCGACGCGGGCAACGCGCAGGGCATCTTCAAGATGACGGCGAACGCGGCGAAGTAAGCGCGACGCAGGCAGGCAAACGGGCCGGCGGCTGATGACAGCCGCCGGCCCGTTTGCATTGAATGGGCGCCGCGTTCGTCAGAACAGGTGCGTGACCAGATAGAACAGCACCAGCACGCCGAGCGGTACGCCGAGCAGCCATGCGATCAGATATTTGCCCATGCCGTGGCCCTCCACGTGGCCGCGATGCGGGATGCATCGCGGCGGGGTATGACGACCGGCGCGTCAGAGCTCGCGATCGAATTCCTTCAATTGTTTCTCGGCCTCGTCGCGAGCGATGCCGTAACGCTCCTGGATCCTGCCGACCAGATAGTCGCGGTTGCCTTCGGCGACGGTCAGATCGTCGTCGGTCAACTTGCCCCACTTGGCCTTCAGCTTGCCGGTCAGCTGCTTCCATTGACCCTTGATCTTGTCTTCGTTCATCGTCTGCTCCTGGAGTAAGGGGAGAAAAGCGCGGCGCTCGGCCGCGCGACAGCTCAGGCCTTCGCCTTCAGGCCGGATGCGTCGACGTGCTTCACGCCCTTGACGGAGCGCGTCACGGCGACGGCCTTCTTCACCGCGGTCTTCGACGGCAGCACGCCCGTCAGCGTGACGGCGCCGTCCACCGTCTTCACGCTGATGTCGGTGCTCTTCACGCCCTTGGTGGTCGCGAGTTCGCTCTTCACCTTGGTCGTGATCCATGTGTCGGTCACCGGCTGGTCCGAATTCGACGTCATCGTGGTGTCGGTCGACGACGATGCCTGTGTCTGCGCCTGTGCGTTCGAGAGCGGTGCGGCGGCGAGCAGGAAAGCCGCACTCGCGGCGAGTAGCGTCGAAAGGTGCGAGGTCTTGTTCATTGATGTTCTCCTTCGATTGGCGTGGTGGATGGATGAATCGACGAACGGGGAGCGCGTCGCGCGTTACCGTGCGATCGGCGTGTCGTAGCCGGGCTCGCGCGGCGGTATGTCGGGGCGCGGCACATCGGGCGGCAGCGGTACCGGCGGATCGGTGCCGGGCGAGGGTTCGGGCGGATTGTCCGGGGCCGGCTCCGGTCGCGTCGGATCGGGTGTCTGATGCTGTTTCATCAGGTGATCCTCCTCTGCTGTTTTGAAAAGGCGGCGCACGTGCGCCGATGCAGTACCAGCGTACCGGCGCGAATGCACGCGGGCATCGCGCAAATTCACCGGATCGGCTAGTGCGTTTGCACGGGAATGAAAGAACGAGCGGGAACGGGAAGTGCGCCGGGGAAGCGCGTCGTGATGCGCGCGATGCGGGCGGCCGGCGCGCAAGCCGTGTCGCGCGCCGCTCGGCGGGATGGCGCACGCAGCCGGCGCGGCATGCGAATGTACTATTGCGCATGGTGCATCCGCGCCTGTCGATCGCCTCGGCCCGCACGCGATCATTGCGTGCACGCGCCAGCCGGCGCGGGTTGGCGCGTATCGGCGCGGAGGCAGCCGGCCCGGCAACGATGTCGACCACGTGGACCACCGATCAATGGACGAACGAGTAAACGAACAGGCGCTCAAGTCGCATACCGACCGGCGCCAGCTGCACCAGATCATCGCGGGGCTCACCGAGGGCGTGATCCTCATCGAACCCGACCAGCGCATCGTGTGGGCGAACGAGGCAGCGCTCGCGATGCACGGCGTCACCGAGCTCGACGCGCTTGGCGCGGACGTCACCGAGTATCGCGAGCGCTTCAGGCTGCGCTACCGGAACAACCATCCGGTGCGCGACGGCCACTATCCGATGGATCGCGTGATTGCCGGCGAGGAGTTCAGCGACGTGACGGTCGAAGTCGAATCGGCCGCCGACGAGAACGTGAGCTGGGTTCACCGGATCCGCAGCCTCGTGCTGACGAACGCGGCCGGCGAGCCCGACTGCCTCGCGCTCGTGCTGCACGATGCGACCGAATGGGCGAGCGCCGAGGACCGCTTCGAGCGCACGTTCAACGCGAACCCCGCGCCGGCCGTGATCTGCCGGCTCGACGACCTGCGCTACGTGAAGGTCAATCAAGGTTTCCTCGAGATGACGGGCCATGCGCGCGACGACGTGCTCGGCCGCTCCGTCTACGAAGTCGACGTGCTTGAACAGGCCGAACGGCGCGAGCTCGCGATCGAGCGGCTGGGCGAGGGCGCGACGATTCCGCAGATGGAGGCCGTGCTCAAGCGCGCCGACGGCGGCACGAAGGCGGTGGTGGTCGCCGGGCAGCCGATCGACATGAACGGCGAGGCGTGCATGCTGTTCACGTTCATGGATCTCGAGCCGCGCAAGCAGGCCGAGTTCGCGCTGCGGCAAAGCGAGGAGCGTTTCGCGAAGGCGTTCAGGATGGCGCCGGTCGCGACCGCGATCGTCACGGCCGGCCGCTTCGAGCTGCTCGACGTGAACGATGCCTTCGTCGGGATGGTCGGCCATGCGCGCGACGATCTGCTCGGCAGGTCCGCGGACGAGATCGGGCTATGGGCCGAACGTGGCGCCCGGCAACACATCGACAGCCAGCTCGCGCGCGACGGCAACGTGCGCAACGCGGACGTGCAGATCCGCACGCGCGACGGCGACGTGCGCGATTGCGTCGTGTCGGCCGAACCGGTCGCGATTCACGGGCAGGATTGCCTGCTGATCGCGTTGCTCGACATCAGCGATCGCAAGCGCACCGAGATGGAGCTCGTCTATGCGATCGAAACCGCGATGCAGGACGCGTCGTGGTTCAGCCGCACGCTGATCGAGAAACTGGCGAACGTGCGGCGCGCGAATGCGCCGGACGCCGGCGCGCAGCTGTCGGACCTCACCGCGCGCGAGCGCGACGTGTTCGACCTGCTCTGTCACGGTCTCGCCGACAAGGAGATCGCCGCCCGCCTCGGGCTCGCGCCGAACACGGTGCGCAATCACGTCGCGACGATCTACGCGAAGCTCGACGTGCATAGCCGCGGCGAGGCGATCGTGTGGGCGCGCGAGCGCGGGATCGTCGGCGCGTCCGACGCGAACGGCGCGCGAGCCGAGAAGGGCGCCGAGAAGGGCGCCGACAAGGGCGGCACGAACGGCACGGACTGACGCCGCGCGTCGCGCCATCGGTGCGAATGCACCATGCAGGCTGGTGCATCCGCATCTGCCGTGTGTTGCGCGCGGCTGCGATCCTGTCCACTCGGCGGTGCGGCGCGGGCCGCCTCGCCGCCGGCTCTCCCCAACTCATCGCAGGAGACGACCATGGACAGGAATCGCATCGAAGGCAAACTCAGACAAGTGAGGGGTTCGGTCAAGGAAGCGCTCGGCAAGGTGACGGGCGATCGCGAGACGGAAGCGGAAGGCGTGGCGGAACAACAGGCCGGCAAGGTCCAGGAAAAGGCCGGCGAGGCGGCCGATGCGTTGCGCAAGCATACGGGCACCGACAGGCATTGACCGGCGGCCCCGGCGCGACGAACCGATCGCGCGACGTGCCGCGCGTTGCCACTGCCTGATACGGCGATGATTCTCCATCTGCATTACCCGTGCGAGCGCGGTCCAACGCGCGATGCGCGCATCCCGCTGGTGTTTCCCCTCCCCGGCCCGCCGTCGCGCGGGCCGCATGCCGGCCGCAGCACCGGCACTTGATGACAATTCCTCACAACATAGTTCCGATATTTCGTTTGCTGCACGCGTATTGGCTACCCACAATCGGTGCACCTCTTTCGCGCCGCCAGGTTCCCCGGAGACGGAGCCGCGGTGATCGACCGGCAAGTGACGCGCCATCGGCGGCCACCCGGCGACGAAAACATCACCGGCACGCGGGAGGTCGCCGGCGCGCGATGGTCGCGCGTCGCATCCCGACCCACAGAAGAAGGATTGGCCGATGACGTTCCGCATTCGTTCGCTTTCCGGCATTGCACTGACCGCCGCGATCCTCGCGTTCCAGACGGGCGCGGCCCACGCGCAGGAGACGGTCGTCAAGGTTGGCGTGGCCGTGCCGCTGACCGGCGGCGGCGCCGCATACGGCAAGGACATCGAGAACGGCGTGCGCATGGCCGTCGACGAGGCGAACGCCGCGCACACGACGATCGGCGGCAAGCCGGTGAAGTTCGTCGTCGCGTCGCAGGACGACCAGAGCGATCCGCGCATCGGCGTGCAGGCCGCGCAACAGCTGACCGACGCGCAGGTGGCCGTCGTGATCGGCCACTTCAATTCCGGCACGACGCTGCCCGCGTCGAAGATCTACGCGAAGGCCGGCATTCCGATGATCACGCCGTCGGCGACCAATCCCGACATCACGCGCGCCGGCCTCGGCACCGTGTATCGCGTGATCGCGACCGACGCGCAGAACGCCGGCAATGCCGGCGCGTATGCGGCGAGCGTGACCAAGGCGAAGCGCATCGCGATCATCGACGACCGCACCGCGTTCGGCCAGGGCGAAGCCGACGAATTCGAGAAGGCCGCGAAGGCGAATGGCGGCATGATCGTCGCGCGCGAATTCACCAACGACAAAGCCGTCGACTTCAGCGCGCAACTCACGAAGATCAAGAGCTCGAATGCCGACCTGGTGTTCTTCGGCGGCCTCGACGCGCAGTCCGCGATGCTGGTCAAGCGCATGCGCCAGCTCGGCATCCGCGCGCAGTTCCTGGCCGGCGGCGGCGTGATGAACGCGAACTTCATCAAGCTCGCCGGCAACGCGGCGGAAGGCGCGGCCGTGTGGGAATACGGGCAGCCGCTCGCGCGTCTCGCGAAGGGCAAGCAGTTCGAAACGAAATTCAAGCAGAAATACGGCGTCGACATGCTCGCGTATGCGCCGTTCGCGTACGACGCGACGTGGATCGCGATCAATGCGATGCAGAAGGCGAACTCGACGAAGCCGGCCGATTTCAACGGCGCGCTGAAGGGCACGCGCTACGACGGCATCACCGGCACGATCGCGTTCACGAACACGGGCGACCTGAAGAACCCGAGCTCGACGCTGTATGAAGTGAAGAACGCCGCGTGGCAGCCCGTCACGACGCAAACGGCGGACTGAGTACCCGAACGCGCGCGGACTTTCGCGGCGATGCAGGACGTGCTGAAATAGCCGAAGCGACCCGATGCGGTCGCGGCGCACGTCGGGGCGATTCGCCGGGTGGTTCGCACGCACGGCGCCGCGCGCGACGCGGCACGAACAACTTTCGGGCGCGGCCAGCCGGCCGCGCCTTTCACGTGCAACTGGAGTCAGTCGTGAGTTCTCAAGTCGTCATCGTCGGCGGTGGTGTGATCGGCAGCTCGATCGCCTATTTCCTGCGTGCTACCGATCCGACGGTGTCCGTGACCGTCATCGAACGCGATCCCACCTATGCGAAGTCGTCGTCGGCGCTGTCGGCCGCGTCGATTCGTCAGCAGTTCTCGACGCCGCTGTCGATCGAGATGTCGCTGTTCGGGATCGACTTCCTGCGCACGATCGGCGAACGGCTCGAGGTCGACGGCACGCGGCCGTCGATCGATCTGCACGAAGGCGGCTACCTGTTTCTCGCGACGCCGGCGGGCGATGCGACGCTGCGCGAGAACCACGCGCTGCAGACCAAGCTCGGCGCCGATATCCGGCTGATGGATCGCGACGCGCTGCGCGCGAAGTTTCCGTGGCTGAACGTCGACGATCTCGTGTCGGGCGCCTACGGCGTGAGCGGCGAAGGCTGGTTCGACGGTTACGGGCTCGTGCAGGCGCTGCGCAAGAAGGCGCAGGCGCTGGGCGCGCGGTATGTGCCGGCCGATGTGACCGGCGTCGTTCGCGACGGTCGCAAGGTCACGCACGTGATGACGAACGATGGCGAGCGCTACGCGTGCGACACGCTCGTCAACGCGGCCGGTGCGTGGACGCGCACGCTGTCGTCGATGATGGGCATCGACATTCCCGTATATGCGCGGCGTCGCAGCATCTTCAACGTGTCGTCGCCGGCGAAGCTGACCGATTGCCCGCTGCTGATCGATCCGACGGGCGTGTATTTCCGGCCGGAAGGGCGCACGTATATTTGCGGGACGTCGCCGAGCCCCGATCGCGATCCCGACGATCTGCCGCTCGACGAGGTCGATCACGACCTGTTCGACGAGGTGATCTGGCCGACGCTCGCGAATCGCGTGCCGGAATTCGAAGCGCTGCGCGTGGAGAACTGCTGGTCCGGGTACTACGAATACAACGTGTTCGATCACAACGCGATCATCGGATATCACCCCGAACTCGACAACGTCGTGTTCGCGAACGGGTATAGCGGACACGGGCTGCAGCAAGGGCCCGCGACGGGGCGTGGCGTAAGTGAACTGATCCTGAACGGGCGGTATGAATCGCTCGACCTGTCGTCGCTCGGCTGGGAGCGTGTGCTCGAAAACCGGCCGATCGTCGAAAAGAACGTCGTGTAGCGCGGCGTGACCGCCCCCTGTGTGGTGGGCGGGATTCTCCTTGTGTCTCAATCTGATTGGCCCGGCTTTGCCGGGCTTTTTTTCGGAGCGCGGATGCGGAATGCACCGTTTTCGCGCGCGCAATTCACGCGAGCAGGCGCGTGATCAGTTCGTGGGTCGTGCGTACCTCGTACTTCCTCAACAAGCTCGCGCGATGAATATCGACCGTGCGCGGGCTGATGCTCAGTTCCTTGCCGATTTCCTTGCTGGTGAGTCCGTGAACCAGAAATGCAGCGACGTCGCGCTCGCGATCGGTCAAGGTGCTGGTGACGTCGGGATGCTTTGCGTTTTCCGACAGGTCGGTGAAGGTCCAGATGGCCAGCTCGAAGGGACGCTTCGGGTTGTAGCCGAAGCCGCACACGGTAACCCAGAAATGGCTGCCGTCGACGCGACGCATGATGCGGTCGTCGCTGAACCCCGCATGTCTGGCGAGCAGCGGCGCGAGGCGGCGGCCGGTCGTCGCGAAGTCCTTCTGCTGCGGATACAGCTTCGCGAACGACTGGCCGATGATGTCGTCGCGGGTTGCCCGAAACAGTTGCAGCGCCTTCTCGTTGCAGTCGACCATGACGCGTTCCCTGGCGACGATGGCCGCGACGGGCAGATGCCTGAAGAGATCTTCGTAGTCGAGGCTTGGCATCGTGTCGGTCATGGTCGGCATCTTGTCGACGGGTCCGAACCGTGTTCGGACCAAGGCTATCGGGCGGGTTCGCTCCCGTCGGATTGTAGCGCTTGCGCGGACCGGCTCCCGACATGAAAGACACAGCAGTCGTGCCCTTCGCCCGCGCACCGGACTTCTGCGGAATGCGCGCGCGGGCCCTTGCTCTCCGCGTCGGCTGCGGTGTCGTTGACCCAGTCCATCGCGCCGGCGAACCATCCCGCGAACATGTGGCAGAGCTTGCCTTGCTTGTCGGGCTGCGCGAGCACGAAGGACGAGTGGTGCAGATGGATGCGCGCGTGCGACGTCGCCGGATCGGCTTCGGCGATGCTGAACACGCCCCAGCCGCGCTGGGACAGCCGTTTCAGATAATGCTCGAACACGGCCATGCCCTCGATGCCGTGCTGCTTCGCCTCCTTGTCGCACCAGTGGTAAGCGGACTTGTAGCCGGCCTTGTAGAGGATCTCGGCGTATGCCTCGACGCCGAGCGCTTCCTCGACGGCGACATGATTGTTCGTGAAGAAGTGGCGCGGCACGTACAGCATCGGCAGCGCGTCCGTGGTCCAGACGCCGGTGTCCGGATCGACGTCGATGGGCAATTGTGGCTGCATGGCGGGTGCGTATGTGTCGTGCGATTCAGACGTTCCAGACTTCGCCGAACACCCGCAGCCAGTTCTCGCCCATCACTTTCCGTATGCGCGATTCGCTCCAGCCGGCACGTTGCATCGCGGCCGTCAGGTTCGGAAATTCGCCGATCGTGCGGATTCCTTCCGGATTGACGACCTTGCCGAAATCCGTGAGGCGACGATAGCGGCCCTTGTCATGCGTGATCCAGTCGAAGAACTCGGTGCTGTAGCCCTGGGTGAAGTCCGTGCCGATACCGACCTTGTCCTCGCCGATCACGCCGATCACGTATTCGATGGCTTCCAGATAATCGTCGATGGTTGCGTCGGCGCCGCGTCGCAGGAACGGCATGAACATCGTGACGCCCACGAAGCCGTTTGCTTCCGCGATCTCGCGCAGTTGATCGTCCGTCTTGTTGCGCGGATGCGCTTTGAGCGCGGACGGGCAGCAGTGCGAGTAGGTGACCGGCTGCTTCGAACAGGCAATCGCGTCGGACGACGTCTTCGCGCCGACGTGCGAGAGGTCCACCATGATGCCGACCCGGTTCATCTCCTGAATCACTTCGCGGCCGTATCCGGACAAACCGCCGTCCGGTTCGTAGGAACCCGTGCCGACGAGGTTCTGCGTGTTGTAGCAGAGCTGCACCACGTTCACGCCGAGTTCCTTGAACACCTCGATGTAGCCGAGATTGTCCTCGAACGCATAGGCGTTCTGGAAGCCGAGAATGATGCCGGTCTTGTTCTCCCGCTTCGCGCGCAGGATGTCGTCCGTCGTGCGCACGAGCGTGAGGATTTCGCTGTGCTCGCGGATCTGCTGCTTCATTTCCGCGATGTTGTCGATTGTCTTCTGGAAGTCTTCCCACACGGAGACCGTGCAGTTGACGGCCGTGACGCCGCCCTTGCGCATGTCTTCGAACACCGAACGCTCGAACCGCGAAATGTTCAGGCCGTCGATGATGATGCTGGAGTCGTGAAGGCTGGTCATGGTGTTTGCCTGTGCGTCGAGTTCTGGCGGACGGGGGAACGGCGCCCGTGCTCAAACGGCGCGTTCGACGCCGCGCTTGGCGGACCGGGCGGCGCTCGCGGTCGCCGGACCGGCTTCCTCGAGTGCCGTCTTCGACGTTTCCGGCAGGGCCAGGCCGCCGATCATCGCGAAGATCGACACGGCGATCAAGTAGTACGCCGGCGACAGGTTGGTGCCGGTGGCGGCGATCAACCACGTGGCGACGAGCGGTGCGGTACCGCCGAAGATCGTGTAGGCGAGGTTGTACGTGATGGCCGATGCCGTGTAGCGCGTTTTCGTCGCGAACACTTCCGACATCAGCGGCGCCGTCACCACGCCCGAGAATACCGCGCCGATCGCGAGCAGCGCGACGCCGATCAACGATTGCGACAGCACGCCCGAGCCGCCGAGCGAGAACGCCGGATAAACCGCCACGATGATGAAGATGCAGGTCGTGGCGATCGTCGCGCGGCGGCCGACGAGGTCGGAGAAGAAGCCGGCGACCGGGCACAGGGCCGCGGCGAAGAAGAGCGCGAGCACGGTCACGAGAAGCGACGTGCCGCGAGACAGGTGCCCTGCCACTTGAAGGTAGGTCGCGAAATACGTCGTGAACGTGTAGAACGACAGCGCCGTCACGGACACGAACGCGCCGAGCTTCAGGATATTCCACGACTGCGAATGCAGCGTTTCCATCAGCGGGGCATGTGCGATGTCGTGCTTGCCTTCGAGCGCCTGGAACGCGGGCGTTTCGTTCAGGTTGACACGCAGGTAGACGCCGATGAGGCCGACCGGCGCCGCGATCAGGAACGGCACGCGCCAGCCCCATTCGACCATCGCCTGCGACGACAGCGACGATTCGAGCAGATAGGCCACTACCGCCGCGCATGCGAACGACGAGAACGTCGATACCGGCACGAAGCTGCCGAAGAAGGCGCGGCGGCGGCGCGGTGCATGTTCCATCACGTACGCGCATGCGCCGGCGTATTCGCCGCCTGCGGAGAACCCCTGGACGCAGCGAATGATCGTGAGCAGCAACGGTGCCCAGTAGCCGATGCTCGCGTAGGTCGGGAGCAGACCGATCAACGTCGTCGAGCCGGCCATCATCAGAATCGTCAGCGCAAGGGTGCGCTTGCGTCCGATCCGGTCGCCGATCACGCCGAAGACGAGGCCGCCGAGCGGGCGGAATGCGAAGGCGACCGCGAAGACCGCGAAAGTCTTCAGAAGCCCGATCGTGGGGTCGCCGCTAGGGAAGAATTCGCGCGTGAGGATGGTGGCGAGAAAGCCGTATGCGGCGAAATCGAACCATTCGACGAAATTGCCGATCGACGCTGCGGCGATCACGCGTCGTAGCGTGCTGGTATCGACATCCTGTGTGGTCATGGTCGTGTCCTCTTCATGTGGGCGCTTGGATTCGCGTCGAAAACCATGGTAGGGAGGACAATTACCTAGGTCCATACGTGTCAATTACCTAGGTAATCGGGGGCGGGGCGGGGGATCCAGTCCATCGCCGGCCGGCGTTGCATGAGGAAGCGCGGAGGCTAGACTGGAAATTCCCCATGCAAACCATGGAGCGAGACATGACCACCATCTATGTCGTGAAGACCGGTCTGCAGTTTCTCTGTACCGGCGAGGACGGCGACATCGGCATGGCCCCGGAAATCGAAGAAGCCATGTCCTTTCGGTCGTATGAGGAAGCGAAAAAGGTAGCGAGCGAGAATGCCGATCCCGGGTACGAGATCCTGAGCGTCGACATCGTTTGTCGATGAAGGGGACGAGAGACGCCAGCAAGGCGACCCGGGTAGTCGGCCGAACTCGCGCGGGGCGCCCTCATTTGATGACCAAACCGCAAGACGTAGTGCATAGATATCGTTTGCCGCGGCGTTAATGACTATCGACAATCGTGGCTCGAATTCCCGCCATTGCGCCCGAAGCGCCTTGGCGGGCGGCGCCTGTCGGCTATCCCGGCCGTCATCGCCACCCAGCTCACGACGACATGTACGCGTTCACGCCCTCATTCCAGAATCCTGCCGGTTCGCCGATCCGCGAGCTGTTCAAGTACCTCTCCGAACCGGGGATGATTTCGTTCGCCGGCGGCTACCCGGCCAGCGACCTGTTCGACGTCGACGGCCTGAACGCGGCCGCCGAACGCGCGTACGCGCAGCCGGTCCGCTGCCTGCAATACGGCCCGACCGACGGCCTCGCCGAACTGAAGCAGCAACTGATCGCATTGATGGCGCGCCGCAACGTGACGTGCACGCCGGCCGAAATGCTCGTCACGACCGGCTCGCAACAGGGCCTCGATCTGCTGCTGCGCGTGATGGTCGCCGCGGGCGACGTCGTGCTGACCGAACAACCGGCGTATCCGGCGACGCTGTCGGCGATGCGTCTGCAACAGGCGCGCATCGTGACGATTCCCGTCGACGGCGATGGCCTCGACGTCGATCGCCTCGCATCGCAACTCGCGTCCGGCGCGATCGTGCAGCCGAAGCTGCTCTACACGGTGCCGACCTTCGCGAATCCGACCGGCGCGACGCTGACGCGAGAACGCCGCCTGAAGCTGCTGCGTCTCGCGGTGCAATACCGTTTTCTGATCGTCGAGGACGATCCGTACGGCGACCTGCGTTTCGCGGGCGAACCCGTGCCGTCGATGCTCGCGCTGTCGAACGAAGTCGAGGGCGCACGCGACTGGATCGTGCATTTCGCGAGCTTGTCGAAAATCGCCGCGCCGGGGCTGCGCGTGGGCTGGACGATCGCGCCGGCCGAAATCGCGCGACGCTGCGTGATCGCGAAGCAGACGGTCGACCTGTGCAGCACGCCGTGGACGCAAGCCACCGCCGCCGAGTATCTGGCCGACGGCGCGCTCGAACGTCATCTGCCGCGCATCACGGCGGCCTACAAGCGCAAGTGCGATGCGATGTGCGACGCGCTGCGCGACGGTTTCGGCGACGCGATTACCTTCCATCGTCCCGAAGGCGGGATGTTCGTGTGGGCGCGGATCGGCGCGGTATCGTCGGACGTGCTGCTGCAACAGGCGATCGCGAACAAGGTCGTCTTCGTGCCGGGCAAGGCCTTCTTCGCGGACAACGTCGACGCCGCTTCGCTGCGGCTGTCGTTTGCGGCGCCCGACGCCGACGCGATCCGGGAAGGCGTGGCGCGTCTCGTGCGCGCGCACAGTGCGGCGCTGGCCGCATGAGGAGGAGATAAACATGAGCATCGTCGTCAACGACACCGCATGGATGGACGAAGCACCGCGCATGGCCGGCATCCGTCCTGTCGAACACAAGTCGTCGCAGATCAGCGCGGGGCCGCAGTACGTCGCCGACGTTCTCGGCCGCTTCGGCGCGGATTCGACCGACACGCGCGACGCAGCACCGGTCGTCCTCGGCTACAACTGAACTGCGCGGCGGGGGCTTGCAACGGCAGCCCGCCGCCGAAACGGGTAAGCTGGCGCGATCGAACCACGCAGGCGCGCCGGGTCATCATGGCCGACATCGACATCGAATCGCTCACGGAAACGTACGACCGCGTCTGGTCGTGCCTCGCGTCCGGCGTGGGCGCGCAGCGCTCTCCGTTCACCATGCTGCAGGCCGCGACGCTCGGCCTCGACGGCGCGCCGAAGGTGCGCACGATCGTGTTGCGGCAGGTGAGTCGCGCCGAACATCGGCTGTCGTTCCACACGGATGCGCGCTCGGACAAGGTCGCGGAGTTGCGCCGCGATCCGCGCATCGCGATCGTCGCGAGCGATCTCGATTCGCTCGTGCAGATTCGCGCGGAAGGCGTTGCGGCGATTTGCGACGACGAAGCGCAGCGTCGCGCGGTCTGGCAATCGAACCGTCCGCATACGCTGTTGCTGTATCGTGCACCACTGCGCCCGGGCACGCCGATCGAGTCGCCGGAGGACGCGCACGTTATCGCACGCTCCGGTCCCCGCACGACGCCCACCGACGACGGTTACCAGAACTTCTGCCTGCTCCACGTCACGGTGACGCGCATCGACTGGCTCGAACTCGCGCGCAGCGGCCATCGTCGCGCGGTGTTTGACGTGATCGACGACGGCTACGAAGGCCGCTGGATCGCGCCCTGACGGCGTCGGTCGCCTCTCCGCTACAAACGCGTACAAACGAGACACATCCCGGATACGTCAGACCTTTCAAATGGGCAACGCCGCACGACCGGCGCACGCCCGAATGGAAGTGAAGGCGCGCTCGGCCACGCGGCATGTTCACTTTCCACTTCACGAAAGGAGATGCCGAACGATGTCTTCCACACAGTTTTCCCCGATGCGTCGCCACCTGCTCGCCACATCCGTGGCCGCCGGCGTATCCGCGATGCTGCCCACCGCGCTGCATGCTGCAACCGGCGGCGACGGCATTCGCCCGTTTACCGCCCATATCCCCGATGAAGCGCTGGCCGACCTGCGCCGCCGCATTGCCGCGACGCGCTGGCCGGGCCGCGAGACCGTCGCCGACGAATCGCAGGGCGTGCGGCTCGCGCGCATGCAGGCGCTGCTGCGCTACTGGGGCACCGACTACGACTGGCGCAAGGGTGAGGCGCGCCTGAACGGTTTCCCGATGTTCATCACCGAAATCGACGGGCTCGACATTCACTTCATCCACGTGCGCTCGCGGCATGCTGATGCGATGCCGATGATCATGACGCACGGCTGGCCGGGTTCGATCTTCGAGCTGCTGAAGGCGATCGGTCCGCTGACGGATCCGACCGCCCACGGTGCGAGTGCCGACGATGCGTTCCACGTCGTCGTGCCATCGTTGCCGGGTTTCAGTTTTTCGGGGCGTCCGACGAAGACGGGCTGGGGCTCCGATCACATCGCGCGCGCATGGGGCGTGCTGATGGCGCGCCTCGGCTATACGCGCTTCGTGTCGCAGGGCGGCGACTGCGGCTCGGTGATCTCGCACCGAATGGCGATGCAGCGCGTGCAGGGCCTGGCAGGCATTCATGTGAACATGCCGGCGACGGTGCCGCCGGACATCGCGACGCTGCTCCAGACCGACGCGCCGGCGCCGGCGTCGCTGTCGCCGAAGGAGAAGGCCGCGTACGACAAGCTCGCGACGTTCTATCGCGACAACACCGGCTACTCGGCAATGATGGTCACACGCCCGCAGACAATCGGGTACGCGCTCGCCGATTCGCCGTCGGGGCAGGCCGCGTGGATGTACGACAAGATCTCGCAGTGGACCTACAGCGGCGGCGTGCCCGAACGCTCGATCCCGCGCGACGAGATTCTCGACGACATTTCGTTGTACTGGCTGACGAACACGGCGACGTCCGCCGCGCAGATCTACTGGGAGGATCACTCGAACAACTTCAACGCGGTGGACATCTCGCTGCCGGCGGCGATCACGGTGTTCCCCGGCGAGATCTACCAGGCGCCGCGCAGCTGGGCCGAGCGCAGCTATCACAACCTGATCTACTTCAACGAAGTCGACAAGGGCGGGCATTTCACGGCATGGGAGGAGCCGGAACTGTTTGCTCGCGAGGTGCGCGCCGGGTTCCGGCCGTTGCGTCGCGCGTAAGCGCGATTCGATCGAGCGACGGCGTTACGGGCCGGCGCGGGTGGCGACAGCGCGACCCGCGCCGGCCGGCAGCCGGCCGTTTCGCATGCGATTTTGAATCGTCATGTGTCGCACCGAAACACAGATACGTTGGGATACAAAGCGCCAGAAGGGAACGGATATAAAGGCGGTGAAGCGTTTCGCGCCGGTGGCGCGAAGGCGATACCCGGAGCGCCCGCACGTGCCGCTGGCGTCCTTTCTTAGCGATCGACAATGGAGAACGAGTCATGCCTGATACCGTGAACACCCGCCGCCGCCTGATCCTGGGTACGACGCTCGCCGGCCTGAGCCTGGCCGACCTCGGGTTCGGCTCGCTCGCGCGGGCGCAGTCGGCCCCTGATGCGCCGACGCCGAAGCGCGTGGCCGGTGCGGCCTCGCTCGGCAAGATCCACCAGATCGACGCGGGCGTGCTGAACGTCGGGTATGCGGATCTCGGGCCGAAGGACGGCCCCGTCGTGTTCCTCCTGCACGGCTGGCCGTACGACATCTACAGCTACGCGGAAGTCGCGCCGTTGCTCACGGCGGCCGGCTATCGCGTGATCGTGCCTTACCTGCGCGGTTACGGATCGACGACGTTCCGCTCGGCCGACACCGTGCGCAATGGCCAGCAGGCAGTGACGGCCGTCGACATCGTCGCGCTGATGGATGCGCTGAAGATCGAGCGCGCGGTATTCGGCGGTTACGACTGGGGCGCGCGCACGGCCGACATCATCGCGGCACTGTGGCCGCAACGCGTGAAGGCGCTGGTGTCCGTGAGCGGTTACCTGATCGGCAGTCAGGAGGCGAACCGAAAGCCGCTGCCGCCGCAAGCGGAATTCCAGTGGTGGTATCAGTTCTACTTCACGACCGAGCGCGGCGCGCTCGGCTACGCGGCGAACCGCGATGCGTTCAACAAGCTGATCTGGCAACTGGCGTCGCCGAAGTGGCAGTTCTCCGACGAGACCTACGCGCGCAGCGCCGCATCGTTTCAGAACCCCGACCACGTGGCCGTCGTGATCCACAACTATCGCTGGCGCCTCGGGCTTGCGAAGGGCGAGGCGCAATACGACGACATCGAGCGGCGTCTCGCGGCCGGCCCGACGATCGCCGTGCCGACGATCACGATGGAAGGCGACGCGAACGGCGCGCCGCATCCGGAGCCGGCCGCGTATGCAAAGAAGTTCACGGGCAAGTACCAGCACCGGACGATTACCGGCGGCATCGGCCACAACCTGCCGCAGGAAGCGCCGCAGGCATTCGCCGAGGCGATCCTGCAAGTGGAGCATCTGTGATGCAGGCCGGGGTTCGCGTGTTGTCTCTCCGTGCGAGACGGGCATACGTTGCCGGCGTGCTGCTGGCCGCCACGTTGGCCGTCGGCGGGCCGGCCGCGTTGGCCGAGCAGCCGAAGCCGGGCGCGTCGCCCGTCTACGGGGTGACGATCCCGCCCGGCTACCGCAAGTGGGAAATGGCCGCACCGGCGGAGGAAGCGGCGCCGCTCGACGAATTGCGCGTGGTTCTCGGCAATCCCGTCGCGATTCGCGCGCTCGAACAGTCGACGCTGCCGTTTCCGGACGGCACGATCCTCGTGAAGCTTGCGTACAAGCGCAAGCAGTCGGACGAGTTCGCGCCGGCGACGGTGCCCGGCCAGGCAACGACCGTGCAGGTGATGGTGAAGGATTCGCGCCGTTATGCGTCGACGGGCGGCTGGGGCTTCGGGCGCTTCATCAACGGCGTGCCGGCCGATATCGGCCAGCACCAGACCTGCTTCGCGTGCCATCAGGCGCGCGTGAAGAATCACGATTTTGTGTTCACGCGGCTTGCGCCCTGAAGTGACCTGAGCGGATCGGTTTGGCGGAAAGGCGTGCCGCTCGCGGCACGCCTTTTTTCATGGTGGCGGCGCAGGCGAATGGCGTATTGGTTGCCGGGTTTGTATCGCACTGTATCGGGAACCGTTGCGGAAACATCGGATTGCACAACCCACCTGTTTCGGAAACATGCCGGATACGTGAGCGGGTTCTACTGTCGACATGCAGCAAACGTTCGGTGCGAAACGTTCGCACCGGATGCCGAATGATCGATACCCCAACTTCCGCCAAGGAGAAATCTCATGAAAGCCGCTCGAATCCTCGCAGTCGCAGTGCTCGCTTCGATCCCCGCATTGTCGTTCGCCGATACCGGCCACGGCCTCACGCGCGCCGACGTGCGCGCCGAGCTCATTCGCCTCGAGAAGGCCGGCTACAACCCGGCCGGCAGCGACGCGCGTTACCCGGACGATATCGCCGCCGCACAGAACGTCGCCGCCGCGCAACAGGTAGCACGCTCCGACCAGAACGGCTCGTCGAAGTCGCAGGACGACAACGTGGCCTCCGCATCGGCGCCTGCCGCCCGCCATGCCGCAGCCGACAAGCGCGCTGCACGGAACGCGCGGACAGACGCCGACGACCTGTACGCACATTCGTGATGCATTGCCGCGCCTGCCGCACGCGGGCGCGGCCGCATCGGCAACACTTCAGATGAACGACACGACGGAAAGGAGCATGAAGATGATCGGTTTGACGAAACGGGTTCTGGTGTCCGCGGCGGTGCTCGGCGGGCTGTTCGGTGCGGTCGCGGCGCAGGCCGCGCCGATGGACGATCTGAAAGGCACGAACGTCGTGCTCGTGCACGGCGCATTCGCCGACGGATCGAGCTGGAACCGCGTGATTCCGCTGCTCGAGGCGCGCGGCCTGCACGTCGTGTCGGTGCAGAACCCGCTGAGCTCGCTTGCCGACGACGCAGCCGCGACGAAGCGCGCGATCGACGAGCAGAAGGGCCCCGTCGTGCTGGTCGGCCACTCGTGGGCCGGTGTCGTGATCAGCGACGCCGGCAACGACGACAAGGTGAAGTCGCTGGTCTACGTCGCCGCATTCGCGCCGGACAACGGCCAGTCGATCGCCGACGTCACGCAGGGGTTGCCGGCACCGTCGTGGGCCGGCGAACTGCGCAAGGACGGCGGCGGTTTCGCGACGCTATCGGACAAGGCGATCGCGCAGGATTTCGCGCCGGACCTGCCGCCCGCGCAGCAGCGCATCGTCGCGGCGACGCAAGGGCCGTGGTACGGTGGCTGCATTTCGGAGAAGGTCGCGCAGGCGGCCTGGCATGCAAAGCCGTCGTCGTTCGTCGTCGCGACGCAGGACCGGATGATCGATCCTGAACTGCAGGAGGCGATGGCGAAGCGGATCGGCGCGACGGTCACGCGCGTGAACGGCAGCCACGTCGCGATGCTGAGCCAGCCGAAGGCCGTGGCCGACGCGATCATCGCGGCGGCGGAGCGTGCGAAGCAGGATGCGCAGTGAATGCGGCGCCGCGTTGCGGACGACGCGGCGCCGTCGGTGATTGTGATGTCCTTTCACGAGGAGATGTCATGACGCAGCAACTCTGGCAACTGTCGGCGACCGAAATTGCAACACGCGTGCGGCAGCGAGAAGTGTCGGCGCGGGAAGTGGCGGATGCCGCACTGGCGCGCCTCGAAGCGGTGAACCCGGCGATCAACGCGGTGGTCGAGCATCGCCCCGAAGACGTGCGGCGGCAGGCCGACGACGTCGATCGCGCGATCGCCCGAGGCGACGATCCGGGCCCGCTCGCCGGCGTGCCCGTGACTGTGAAGATCAACGTCGACGTCGCAGCGTTCGCGACGACCAACGGCACGCGACTGCAGGAAAAACTGATCGCGAGCACGGACAGCCCGTCGGTCTCGAACCTGAGAAAGGCGGGCGCCGTGCTGCTCGGCCGCACCAATTCGCCGACGTTCGCGCTGCGCTGGTTCACGTCGAACCTCGTGCACGGCCATACGTACAACCCACGCAACCGTTCGCTGACGCCGGGCGGCTCGAGCGGCGGCGCGGCGGCTGCCGTGGCCGCCGGGATCGGCCCGATCGCGCTCGGCACCGACATCGGCGGCTCGGTGCGTTATCCGGCCTATGCGTGTGGCGTGCATGGCATCCGGCCGTCGCTCGGGCGCGTGCCGGCATTCAATGCGTCATCGCCGGAGCGTGCGATCGGCGCGCAACTGATGTCGACGACGGGGCCGATCGCACGCACGATCGACGATCTCGCACTGGCGTTGCGTGCGTTGGCCGCGCCGGACCTGCGCGATCCGTGGTACGTGCCGGTGCCGATCGACGGCCGCGCGGTGCCGAAGCGCGCGGCGCTATGCGTGCGTCCGCGCGGTCTGGAGGTCGTGCCCGAGGTCGAGGCCGCGTTGCGCGATGCCGCGCGACGGCTCGTCGACGCGGGCTGGACCGTCGACGAAATCGACGATACGCCGCCGATGCGCGAGGCCGCGCTGTTTCAGGAACAGCTCTGGCTAGGCGACGGATTCGATGTGCTGGCGAACGCGGTCGCCAGCGACGGCGATCCGGGCGCAGCCGCGGTGATCGCGGGCGTGCGCGGCAAGGTGCGCGATCTGCCGGCCGACGTGATCAGCCGCGCGCTCGTGCGGCGTACGACGCTGACGCGGCAATGGCGGCTCTTTCTCGACGACTATGCGGTGTTGTTGTTGCCGGTGTCGTCCGAGCTTCCGTTTCCCGACGATCTCGATCGGCAAGGGCCGGAAGGGTTCGAGCGCGTATGGGAAGCGCAGCTCACGCTGCGGGCGCTGCCGGCGATGGGGCTGCCGGGGCTCGCGGTAACGACGCAGATCGTGAATGACGTGCCGGTGGGCGTGCAAGTGGTTGCCGCGCATCATCGCGAGGATCTGTGCTTGCTCGCGGGGCGCGACATCGAGGCGCGCGGCGTGCCGATCGTGGTGGTCGATCCGGCACGTTGATGCGGTGACGGGATGTGGTTGCGTCGACGATGCGCCGCCACGTCCGTCGGCCGCCGTTCATCGGATCATCGTTTCATCGAAGCGCGCCGTTCTACCCGGCGCGCGATTTCATTTCGGATTCCGCTGCAACGCACAGCGCGTCGCGTGCAGGGTGGCGTAAGCAGTCTTTTCCCGCGGCGACGCGAGAGTGTGAAGGCGCTCAGCGCCCCGCCAGCATCCGCCCGCCGAGCCCCATCAGCAGCAGCCCGGCCGTCGTGTCGAGCACGGCCTTGCGCCGGACCAGCAGCCGGCGCACCGACGGGTGCGACGCGAGCAGCGCCATCGAGCAGTACCACGCGCCCGAAATTCCGATCGACAGTGCGACGACGGCCAGATCGAGCCACGCCGGTGCATGGGCCGGCACCATCAACGCGAAGATACTGCCGTAGAACGCGACGGCTTTCGGATTCGTCATGCTGACCACATAGCCCTTCCGTGCGGCATGCCAGCCGGAGGACGCGGCCGGCGCGGAAACGGCGACCGGCTTGCGCGCGGTCAGCACCATTTTCAGGCCGAGCCAGATCAGGTATGTCGCACCGCCCAGGCGCAGCGCGGTGTGCACCCAGGCGACGTGGGTCACGAGCAGGCTGAGGCCGGCAATCGCGATCGCGGCCCAGGTGCCCGATGCGGCGGCGAGGCCGAGCCCCGTCATCACGCCGGCGCGGCGTTGCGCGATCGCGGTCGACGTGACGATCACGAAGTTCGGGCCCGGGCTGGCCACGCTGAGCAGCAGGACGCCGGCGAGCGGCAGCAGGGTAGCGATAGTGGTCGACATGGCTTGGGCGGTGAAGCGACGGAAGGGATGTTGATCTTAACCGAGCACGACTTGCCGGTCGCCGCACGGCTGCTGGTGCGATTGTTGACGGCATTGGAAAGGTCCAATCCAGAAGCAGCAATATGTGCCGCGAATATGACCGATTATTCTCCCGAGCGCTATACCGGCAGTCGGACACGAATGCTGTCGGACTGCTTACAAAATCAATCGCTCAGGGAGGCCTTTCATGAAACGCATCGTCGTATCCGGTGGTGTCGGCGCGGTATTTGTCTTGACAGCGGCGTCGTCCGCATTTGCGCAGAGTTCCGTCACGTTGTATGGCCTCGTCGATACGGCGATCCGTTATCAGACGAACGCCGGCCCGGACGGCCGCGACCTGGTCGGCATGACGGTCGGCCCGGAAACGCATAGTCGCTGGGGCTTGCGCGGCAGCGAGGATCTCGGCGGCGGCCTGTCGGCGATCTTTCGTCTCGAGAACGGCTTCGAGCTCGGCGACGGCAAGCTGCACGTCGCGAACACGCTGTTCAGCCGGCAGGCATACGTCGGCCTGTCGAGCGACCGGTACGGCTCGCTGACCTTCGGCAACCAGTACGCGCCGCTGTACGACACGATGGGCGACGTGTTCGATCCGATGACCGTCGGCGACTACTGGCAGGACAGCTGGGCGTACAACGGCATCGGCAATTACCTGACCGTGCCGAACTCCGTGAAGTACAAGTTCACGTACAACGGCTTCAGCGTCGATGCGATCTACGGGTTCGGCAATCATGCCGGCGCGATGGGCCTCGACAGCACGTACGGAGTCGAGCTGACCTATGCGCAAGGGCCCGCGTCGATCAACGCCGGCTTCCAGCAAACCTCGGTGGCGTCCGTGAACGGCAGTGCGGTCAATGGCGCGAAAGTGAACTTCCTGCACGTGAGCGGCGCGTATCAGGTCACGCCGTCCGTGCGTCTGCTGGCCGGCTGGCTGCATGGTCAGGACAAGACGGGCACGACGGACTTCAACATGCAGCAGGCCGGTGCGCCCACGCTCGGCGGCGGCAGCCCGAATCGCATCGACGATACGTTCTACGTCGGCGCGAACTGGCAGGCCACCGCGCCGCTGCTGATCACGGTGGCCGGTTATTACGGCCACGCGCGCAATGCGGAGCGTCTCGACGGCACGCTCGGCTCCGGGATCAACTACTCGGCGACCGTGCTGGCGGAATATGCGCTGTCGAAGCACACGGAGGTGTACGGCACGGTCGATTTCGCACGCGGCAACGGCGCGTTCGCGGCCGACTATCCGGGTGCCACCAACCGGCTCACCGGCAAGGTCGACCAGATCGGCAGGACCAACAATGTCGGGGCCGCGATCGGCCTGCGCCAGATGTTCTGACGACGGCGCGCGCGGCGGTCGCAAACGAAAGAAACGCGTGGCGACCGGCGCCGCCACGCGTCCGGTATCGACGCGTGCGGCGCCCGAATCGGGCGTCTGCGCGTTCCGGCGTCGGAAGTCGAACCCCAGCCCGCCCGGTGCCGCGGCCCGCGCCGTATCCTTCTGCGCTTCCGACACGGTCGCATCGGTCGTCATCATCAGCCGCGCGACCGATGCAGCGTTTTGCAGTGGTATAGAGTGCGCGGCGACGAGAAGGTGGCGTGTGCCGCGTTCATCCGTCACGACGCGACGCGAATCACGACCTTGCCGAAATGCTGTCCCGACTGCAGGTAGGCATAGGCCTGCGGCGCCTCGTCGAAACCGAACACGCGATCGACCACCGGCTTGATCCGCTTCGCGTCGACGAGCCGCACGACGTCGTCGAGCATCGCGCGGCTGCCAACCATCAAGCCGTGCAGCTGCCGGATGCCGCCGATCAGCGACAGCAGTCCGAGTTCCGGGCCGCCAAAGCTGCTGAGGCCGCCGATGACCGAGACGATGCCGCCCATTTTCGTCGCGGCGATCGAGCGCGCGAGCGTATCGCGTCCGCCGACTTCGACGACGAGATCCGCGCCCGCACCGCCGGTGAGGCGCAGCACTTCATGCTGCCATTCGGGTGTCGTGCGGTAGTTGATCGTTGCGTCCGCACCGAGTGCGCGGGCGCGTTCGAGCTTTGCATCGCTCGACGAGGTCACGATCGTGCGCAGTCCGGCCGCATGAGCGAGCTGCAGCGCGATGATCGATACACCGCCCGTGCCCAGCAGCACGACCGTCGCGCCCGGCTCCAGCCCGCCATCGACGAACAGCGCATTCCACGCGGTGATGCCCGCGCACGACAGCGTCGCCGCTTCGTCGTAGTCGAGATGCGCGGGAATTCCGACCAGCGCGGTTTCCTCGGAGACGAAGCGTTCCGCGAGCACGCCGTCGAAATGGGAGCCGGGCGACCCCGAGACTTTCCGCGGCGTGGGCGGCCCGTCGATCCAGTGCGGGAAATACGTGTTGATCACGCGATCGCCCGGCTTGAACCGCGTGACGTCGCGGCCGGTTTCGACGACCTCGCCTGCGCCGTCGGCGACAGGGATCAGTGCGTCCGTGCCGATGCCGAGATAGTCGCCGCGCGCGAACATCAGGTCGCGATAGTTCAGTGCTGTCGAGTGGATCCTCACGACGACGTCGGTCGGTCCGACCGGGCGGAGCGTCGCGTCGATGCGCCGGAGCCCGGCAATGCCGTCTCCTGGTTTGACTTGCCATGCGTGCATGGCGACTCCTTTTTCGAGATAGACGGGACTATCATAATGTTGCGCAACGGGACGCATTGGCGAGAATTCGGCCAACGATTGTCGCCGAAGCGGATACAAATCAGTCATCCCACCGGAGCGGAATTGCATGGACGAGCGGCTGAGGGGCATCGCCGAATTTGTCGACGTCGTGGAGTCGGGCAGCTTCGCGGCGGCGGCGCTGCGCCTCGGCATGACGCGCTCGGCGGTTGCGAAGATCGTCGCGAGGCTCGAACAGCGGCTGGGCGCGCGGCTCTTGCGGCGTACGACGCGCCAGCTCGGCTTGACCGACGAAGGGCTCGTCTATTACGAGCAGTGTCGGCGCTTGCTGGCCGAACTCGGCGAGACGGAAGCCGCGCTCGACGCGGGCCGACGCCAGCCGACCGGGCGCGTGCGGGTCAGCGTGCCCGTGCTGTTCGGCCGCCAATGCGTGGCGCCTGTCGTGCGGCGTCTCGTCGAGCGTCATCCGCGGCTTGAAATCGACGTGTCGTTCAGCGATCGCGTCGCCGATCTCGTCAACGACGGCTTCGACATCGCGGTGCGTATTGGTCCGCTTGCCGACACGAGTGCGCTGGTCGGCCGCAAGCTGGGTGTGCAGCGCATGGGCATCTGTGCATCGCCCGCGTATCTCGATCGCCACGGCCGGCCGTCGGGGCTCGACGAACTCGCGTCGCACGGCGGCGTCGCCTATTCGCGCGGCGGGCAGCCGACGCCGTGGCGAATCATCGGCGCGGACGGCGCGGTGCACGACCATCGCCCGGCAGGCCGCCTGCGGTTCGACGACCTGCAGGCGATCGCCGACGCGGCGGCAGCGGGCGCGGGCCTCGCGTGGCTGCCATGCTGGCTGATGGCGCCGTACGTGCGCGACGGCCGTCTCGTGCTCGTGATGGACAGCGACAGCGTGTCGGGCGCCGAAGTGTTCGTGGTGCGGCCGGCGTCGCGCAATGTGCCGATGAAGGTGCGCGTTGTCATCGATGCGCTCATTGACGAGATTCCGCGGATGCTGGCGTCGGACGAGGCGGACGGCGAGCGCGTGCCGCGGCGCATCGTTCAGGCGCCGTAGCCACGACGCACGATCGGAGCGGCCGACGCGAACCATGGCGACCATACGCGCATTCGCGCAACGCACGCATTGTCGCGCGCGTCGTAAAACAAGGGCCGGCGTGCATATTCCCCATTCCCGTTAGCATGTGACGAATCCGACTTTGGGGCTTGCGCGGGCGACGCTAAGATCGCCGATCCGTAGATCGAGCGTTCGACAAAATGAAAAAATCCGCGTCGCCGTGGCATGCCTTCCGTTTCCGTGTCGTCTGCGCCGCGACCGCCGGCGCGCTGTCGCTCGCGTCGTGCGGCGGCATCGATGGCGATCCGCCGCCGCAGGCCAATGCGACGCCCGCGGCCAAGCGCCCGAACATCCTGTATATCATGGCCGACGATCTCGGCTATTCCGACATCCATGCATTCGGCGGCGAGATCAGCACGCCGAACCTCGACGCGCTCGTCGCATCGGGCCGCATCCTGTCGAATCACCACACGGGCACCGTATGCGCGATCACGCGCGCGATGCTGATTTCCGGCACCGATCATCACCTCGTCGGCGAAGGCACGATGGGCGTGCCGACCGACGAGCGGCGCGGGCTGCCCGGCTACGAAGGCTATCTGAACGATCGCGCGCTTTCGTTCGCACAACTTCTGAAGGACGCCGGCTATCACACTTATATCGCGGGCAAGTGGCATATCGGCTCGGGGATCGTCGGCAGTGCGACGGGCAGCGGACAGACGCCGGACCAGTGGGGCTTCGAGCGCAGCTACGTGCTGCTTGGCGGCGCGGCGACGAACCACTTCGCGCACGAGCCGGCCGGCTCGTCGAACTACACGGAAGACGGCCGCTATGTGCAGCCGGGCCAGCCCGGACAGCCGGGCGGCGCGGGCGGCGCGGGCGGCAGTCCGGCCGTGTTCTATTCGACCGACTTCTATACGCAGAAGCTGATCTCGTACATCGACTCGAACAAGCAGGACGGGAAGCCGTTTTTCGCGTATGCGGCGTACACGTCGCCGCACTGGCCGCTGCAGGTGCCGGACCCGTGGCTGCATAAATATGCGGGCGTGTACGACGCCGGCTACGACGCGATCCGCAACGCGCGGATCGCGCGACAGAAGGCGCTCGGCCTGATCCCCGCCGACTTCAAGCCGTTCGACGGCCTGCCGGAAACGACGTCGGCATCGCCGGCCACCGCGAACAACGGCACCGCGAACGCGAAGTACATCAGCGCCGTGCACTCGGCCGCCGACGGCTACAGCGACTACGGCGCCGGCAAGGTCGACAAGTCGTGGGCGAGCCTGACCCCGGCCGAGCGCCGCGCGCAGGCGCGCTACATGGAGATCTATGCGGGGATGGTCGAGAACCTCGACTACAACATCGGCCTCCTGATCCAGCACCTGAAGGACATCGGCGAATACGACAACACGTTCATCATGTTCCAGTCGGACAACGGCGCCGAAGGCTGGCCGATCGACTCCGGCGCGGACCCGACGGCGACCGATACCGCGAACGGGCAGGAGCCGGTCTATTCGACGCTCGGCACCGACAACGGCAAGCAGAACGCGCAACGGCTGCAATACGGGCTGCGTTGGGCAGAAGTGAGCGCGACGCCGTTCCGGCTCACCAAAGGCTATTCGGCCGAAGGCGGCGTGTCGACACCGACGATCGTGCGCCTTCCGGGGCAGACGCGGCAGTTGCCGACGCTGCGTGCGTTCACGCACGTGACCGACAACACGGCGACCTTCCTCGCGGTCGCGGGCGTCACGCCGCCGTCGCAGCCGGCGCCGCCGCTCGTGAACACGTTGACGGGCGTCGACCAGAACAAGGGCAAGGTGGTCTACAACAACCGCTACGTCTATCCGGTGACGGGGCAATCTCTGTTGCCGGTGCTCACCGGCTCGGCGACGGGCGAAGTGCATACGACGCCATTCGGCGACGAAGCGTACGGCCGCGCCTACTTGCGCAGCGCCGACGGCCGCTGGAAGGCGCTGTGGACCGAGCCGCCGCTCGGCCCGCTCGATGGTCACTGGCAGCTGTACGACCTCGCGGCGGACCGCGGCGAGACGACCGACGTATCCGCGCAGAACCCGTCGGTGATCGGCACGCTGGTCGACCAGTGGAAGACCTACATGGGCAACGTCGGCGGCGTGGAGCCGTTGCGTCCGCGCGGCTACTACTGAGGACGACACGATGCGGCTCCGCTTCTGGACGCTCGGCGCGGCGCTCGCGGCCACGCTGTTCGCCGCCGCGTTCGCCGCTGGCTATGCAAGCCCGTCGGCGTTGCCCCGCGGCGCCTTCGACGACGCGAATCGCGGCCGCACGCTCGCACCGCTCGGCTCGGAGCGGCAGTGCGAGCGCTACTCGGGGCTGCCGGCGAAGTGGCGCGACGACCCGAAGGCCGGGATGGTGCACCTGAGCGGCGGCGCGTTCGTGTTCGGCAGTACGCGCGGCTATGCGGACGAGCGTCCGGTCGGCGACGGCAAGACGCGTGTCGGCGGCTTCTGGATCGACCAGACCGACGTGACGATCGCGCAGTTCGCCGCGTTCGTGCAGGCGACCGGCTACGTGACCGAGGCCGAGCAGCAGGGCGGCGCTGCGGTGTTTCATGTGCCGACGCGCGAAGAGTTGAATGCGCGCGACCTCGCGTGGTGGACGTGGGTGAAAGGCGCATCGTGGCGGCAGCCGCACGGCCCTGGCAGCAGCGTCGACGGGCTTGGCAACCTGCCCGTCACGCTCGTCACGCTGCGCGATGCGCTCGCGTATGCGCACTGGCTCGGGCGCGATCTGCCGACCGAAGCCGAATGGGAATACGCGGGCAAGGCCGGTCGCGACGACGCGTCGCTCGACGCGGCGCCGCGCGACGCGCAGGGCAAGCCGGCCGCGAACTACTGGCAGGGCGCGTTTCCGGTGCTCGATACGGCCGAGGACGGGCACGCTGGGCTGGCGCCCGTCGGCTGCTACGCGGCGAACGGCTTCCGCCTGTACGACATGATCGGCAACGCATGGGAATGGACGAAGGACGCATACACGGGTTTGCATCAGTCGCACACGAACGGCGACACGGCGGCCATTGCGCCGCCGACGCGCCGGCACGACACGCCGATGGTGATCAAAGGCGGCTCGTTCCTGTGCTCGCGCGATTACTGCGTGCGCTATCGCGCATCGTCGCGCGAACGGCAGGAAGCCGATCTGGCTGCGTCGCATATCGGGTTCCGCACGATCCTGCGGGATGCGTCGTGAAGCAGGTGCTGCGTTTCATTGCCGCGTGGCTGACCGTTGCTTGCGGTCTTGCCCAACCGGTCGGGGCCGTTGCCGCCGAATCCGCCGCGCCGGTGGTACGCGTCGGCGTGACGCGAGGCGTGCATGCGGAGATCGTCGACGAAGTGAAGCGCGTCGCGGCCGCGCGCGGGCTGGGCGTTGACGTCGTCGAATTCGACGATGCGTCGCGCATCGATACCGCGCTCGCGGACGGCAGGATCGATGTGGCGAGTTTCGAGGACGCGCAGTGTCTCGCCGCGACGCGCGCGGCGAAAGGTTATGCACTGACTGCGGTTGCGCCGACCGTCACGCTGCCGATGGCGCTCTATTCGCGCAAGATGAGGAGTCTGAACGATTTGCTGCCCGGCGCCACGGTCGCGATCCCCGCCGATCCGCGCGGGATGGCGCGTGCGCTCGTGCTGCTGCAGAACGACACGCTGGTGACGCTGCGGGACAAGGCCGGCCTGCATGCGACGCTGCGCGACGTGACGGGCAACCGGCTCGCGCTGAAATTCGTGGCACTGCGCCGCGACCGGCTGCACGAGGCGCTCGATTCGGCCGCATTCGTCGCGATCGACAGCGAGGACGCCGCGCGCGCGGGGTTGCAGCCGGCGCGCGACAGCATCAATCTCGAGGATGCACGCTCGCCGTATGCGAACGTGCTGACCGTGCGCGACGCCGACCGCGCGAAGCCGTGGGTCGCGCAATTTGTCGCCGCGTATCACTCGGACGACGTCGCGCATTTCATCCTGACGCGCTACCAGGACTCGGTGCGCCGCCCGTGGTAGACGACTGCCGCCGCGCGGGCCTTACACTTGCCGCTCTTTCAACCGTCTCCGATGGAGTGCGCATGTACGCGTCGACCTTCATTTTCCGCGCGGGGCAATACGACGACGAGTTTCACCGGCTCGACCGCCAGATCGCCGACATGGCGCGCGCAACGCCCGGCTATCTTGGCGAGGAGACGTGGGAGAACGCCGAGGCCGGGCTGATCCAGAACGTCTACTACTGGGAATCGGAGGCGGCGCTGCAGCAGTTGATGCGGCATCCCGCGCATCTGGAAGCGAAGGCGAAGCAGGCGCGCTGGCTGGACGGCTATCGCGTGGTGATCTCGCAGGTGCTGCGCGAGTACGGCGACGGCAAGCTCGCGCAGCCGCATGCGGGACCCGCGTGATGCGGCCCGGCGGGCTCGCGCCGCCGATCGCGATTGCGGGGGCGATTCGCACGGTGACGTCGAACCGCATCAAAGCGCCTCCACCAGCAACCGGTTGCTCTTCTCGCAATACTCGTGACAGGCGGCTCGCGCCGCGATCGACGCGCCATGCACGAACTTCGGTGCGTCGGCCCGCCGCGACATCGACACGACGATCGACGGCGGCGACGGCTGCAGCGGCAGCTCGACGACCTCGCCGCTCGCGATCAGCGCATCGACGAACAGCACCGGAATCGCGGCGACGCCGAAGCCGTCGCGCACGAGCTGCACGATCACCGAGATCGACGGCGAGCCGGTGATGCGCGTCTCCGACAACGGCACGCCATGCGCGTGGGCCAGCGTGCGCACGATGTCCTCGAGCGCCCGGTGCGGCGCGGTCCCGCGCCCGTAGGTCAGGATCGGCTGGCGCAGCACCTGCCGCGCGAGGCCCGTGCGCGTGGCCGGCAGCAGCCCCGCGCGCGCGATCCAGCGCACCGGATAGTTCGCGAGTGCGTCGCAGACGACCGATGGCTCGTCGCTGCCTTCCACGCGAATGATCAGATCAAGCTCGCCGGCCATCAGCCGGCGTTGCAGCACGACGCTCACGTCGACGGTCAGATCGATCTCCAGCTGCGGATAGTCGGCGGCGAGGCGGCGCAGGTAATTCGGCAGCCAGCTGTGCACTACCGTCTCGATCACGCCCAGCCGCAGCTTGCCGCGCAGCGCGCTCTCGCCGGCAGCGGCGGCCTGCAGCTCGTGCGTGGCCTCGACGACGGCCTTCGCATAGCCGAGCAGGTATTCGCCGTTCGGCGTGAGCCGGAACTCGCGGCTGTCGCGATCGACGAGCACGGTCTGCAATTCGTCCTCGAGCGCCTTCAGGCGCTGCGAGATCGCGGCCGGCGTCGCGTGCAGCGCGGCGGCCGTCGTGCGGAAGTTGCGAAGTTTCGCGAGCGTAACGAAGGTTTCGAGGAAACGCGTGTTCATGGCGGGCTGACTGACGGTGGACGCGCAGCTTGCCGGTGGAGAAAAATGAACGGGACCGGGGAAAACCCCGAGATCCGTTAAGGAATTCTATACACGGGGCGCAAAAAAACTCGTTGGCGACAAAATTTTTTCTTTTCTATTCTTCGCCGTATCCGCTGACGCAACCGTCATCCCGACGACATACCGATCCGCCAACGACCATCATGACGCCTTCCGAATTCCGCCAGTCCGTCCGCAATGGCGCATTCCGCAGCCCGACTGCCGGCCAGTGCGGCCCGTTCGCGCAAGCGAATCTCGCGATCCTGCCGAATGCGTACGCGCACGATTTCCTGCGTTTCTGCCAGGCGAACCCGAAGGCGTGCCCGCTGCTGGGCGTCGGCGAACCGGGCGCGTTCCGGCTCGACGTGCTCGGCGAGGATCTCGATATCCGCACCGACGCGCCGAGCTACAACGTGTACCGCGACGGCCGCCTGACCGAGCGGGTCGAATCGCTCGAGGCGCTGTGGCGCGACGATTTCGTCGTGTTCGCGATCGGTTGCTCGTTCTCGTTCGAGGACATGCTGGCGCGCGAAGGGATCGGGCTGCGCCACATCGAGGAGGGGCGCAACGTGCCGATGTATCGCACGTCGATTCCGAATCGTCGAGCGGGAATCTTCGGCGGCCAGCTGGTCGTGTCGATGCGGCCGCTGCGCGGCGCCGACGCGATTCGCGCGGTGCAGATCACGAGCCGGTTCCCGGGTGTGCACGGCGCGCCGGTCCATATCGGCCATCCGCGTGAGCTTGGCATCGCCGATCTCGGCGCCCCCGATTTCGGCGACGCGGTGACGGTGCGCGACGACGAACTGCCGGTGTTCTGGGCGTGCGGCGTGACGCCGCAAACCGCGCTGATGGAAGCGAAGCTGCCGCTCGCGATCGCGCATACGCCCGGCTACATGCTGATGACCGACATCACGAACGCGTCGCTGGCCGTGTTCTGATCCGGCTGGCGCCGGCGGCCCGCGCGCTCGCCGGTCCGGTCCCGACACGGCGGCGCGCCGCGACCGCAGACGATCCGCGCGGCCGGAGGGCGGCGCGCAGCCGCGGCGCGGCAATCACGAGCACGACCCGCACGACCCGCACGGTTCCGACCGCACATTTCGACAGGAGCTTCACCATGGAAAGCAAGACCCTCGCGGCGCCCGCCGCCGACCCCGCGGGCCCCGCGAGCCCCGAGCGCAACGGCCCGTTCGGATGGTATGCGCACGCGCAACCGCGCGAACGCCGCGCGTTCTGGAGCTGCAAGGTCGGCTACATGCTCGACGGGATGGACACGCAGATGCTGTCGTTCGTGATCCCGACGCTCGTCGCGACCTGGGGCATCTCGCTCGCGGACGCCGGGTTCATCGGCACGATGACGCTGCTCGCGTCGGCGCTCGGCGGCTGGATCGCCGGGATCCTGTCCGACCGGATCGGCCGCGTGCGCACGCTGCAGCTGACGGTGCTGTGGTTCGCGGTATTCACCGCGCTGTGCGGGCTCGCGCAGAACTACCACCAGCTGCTCGCGGCGCGCGCGTTGATGGGCTTCGGCTTCGGCGGCGAATGGACGGCAGGCGCGGTGCTGATCGGCGAAGTGATCCGCGCGCGCGATCGCGGCAAGGCGGTCGGCCTCGTGCAGTCGGGCTGGGCGATCGGCTGGGGGCTGTCGGCGTTGCTGTATGCGCTGCTGTTCTCGGTGCTGCCGGCCGAACTGGCGTGGCGCGCGCTGTTCCTCGTCGGCCTCGCGCCCGCGCTGCTGGTGGTCGCGATCCGCCGCTACGTGAAGGAGCCCGACGTCTACGCGAAGGAGAAGGCCACGCAGGCGAAGGTGGCGGACGCGCCGCGCCTTACCGAAATCTTCGCGCCGAAGCTGCTGTCGACGACGCTGCGCGCGGCACTGCTGACGACCGGCGCGCAAGGCGGCTACTACGCGATCACGACCTGGCTGCCGACGTTCCTGAAGACCGAGCGGCATCTGACCGTGATGGGCACCGGCGGCTATCTCGCGATGATCATCTTCGGCTCGTGGGTCGGCTACCTGACGAGCGCATACCTGACCGATCGCCTCGGTCGCAAGCCGAACTTCATCCTGTTCGCGCTCGGCTCGATGGTGATCGCGTTCTCGTACACGTCGCTGAACCTGACCAACGCGTCGATGCTGTGGCTCGGCTTCCCGCTCGGCTTCTTCGCTTCGGGCATCTTCTCCGGGATGGGCGCGTTCCTCACCGAACTGTTCCCGACCCGCGTGCGCGGCTCCGGGCAAGGCTTCTGCTACAACGTCGGCCGCGCGATCGGCGCATTGTTCCCCTTCCTGATCGGCGCGCTGTCGAAGCAGTACGGGCTCGGCATGAGCATCGGCATCTTCGCGGTCGCAGCGTACGGCGTGGTGATCGTCGCTGCGCTGACGCTGCCCGAAACCCGCGGCCGCGAACTCGACGCCGCCTGAGCGGGCACCCGCCCGCTTTTTTTCCGCTCCCATTTCATCGAAGCCCTCACATGGCGCGCGACGCGCGCCGTGCGGCGGCGCTCGTCCTTCGCTTCAACGACGCATCGAGTTCATCGCCATGACCGACCGACATACTCTCCCCGTTTCCTCCGACGCCGCGCGCTGGCAATTCTGGATCGACCGCGGCGGCACCTTCACCGACATCGTCGCGCGCCGGCCCGACGGCTCGCTCGTCACGCACAAGCTGCTGTCGGAGAACCCCGAGCAGTATCGCGATGCGGCCGTGGCCGGCATCCGCCACCTGCTGGGCCTCGCCGACGGCGAGCCGATCACGCCCGAACGCGTCGACATGGTGAAGATGGGCACGACGGTCGCGACCAACGCGCTGCTCGAACGCAAGGGCGAACGCACCGCGCTCGCGACGACGCGCGGCTTTCGCGACGTGCTGCGCATCGCTTACCAGAACCGGCCGCGCCTGTTCGATCTCGACATCGTGCTGCCCGATGCGCTGTACGAGACCGTCGTCGAAATCGACGAGCGAATCGGCGCGCACGGCGACGTCGTCGTGCCGCTCGACCTGAACGGTGCGCAGGCAGCGTTGCGCCGCGTGTTCGACTCGGGCGTGCGCGCGCTGGCCATCGTGCTGATCCACGGCTATCGCTACACGGCGCACGAACGCGCGCTCGCGGACCTCGCGCGCCGGATCGGCTTCACGCAGGTGTCGGTGTCGCATGAGGTGTCGCCGCTGATGAAGATGGTGTCGCGCGGCGATACGACCGTGGTGGACGCGTATCTTTCGCCGATCCTGCGCCGCTACGTCGAGCAGGTCGCGCACGAGATGCCCGGCGTGAACCTGCAGTTCATGCAGAGCAGCGGCGGCCTGACGCGCGCGGATGCGTTCCAGGGCAAGGACGCGATCCTGTCCGGCCCGGCCGGCGGCATCGTCGGCATGGTGCGCGCCGCGCGCGCGGCCGGCTTCGATCGCGTGATCGGCTTCGACATGGGCGGCACGTCGACCGACGTATCGCACTACAACGGCGAATTCGAACGCGTGTTCGAGACGCAGGTGGCTGGCGTGCGGATGCGCGCGCCGATGATGAGCATCCACACGGTCGCGGCCGGCGGCGGCTCGGTGCTCGGCTTCGACGGCGCGCGGCTGCGCGTCGGGCCCGAATCGGCCGGCGCGAATCCGGGGCCGGCCGCGTACCGGCGCGGCGGCCCGCTGACGGTGACCGACTGCAACGTGATGCTCGGCAAGATCCAGCCCGATCATTTTCCGCGCGTATTCGGCCCGCACGCGGACGAACCGCTCGATCGCGACGGCGTGGCCGCGAAATTCGCGGCGCTCGCCGACGAGATCCACGCGGCGACCGGGCGGCGCGACACGCCCGAGGCGCTGGCCGAAGGCTTCCTGGAAATCGCGATCGGCAGCATGGCGAACGCGATCAAGAAGATCTCGGTGCAGCGCGGTCACGACGTGTCGCGCTACGTGCTGACGACGTTCGGCGGCGCGGGCGGTCAGCACGCATGCGGCGTGGCCGACGCGCTCGGGATGACGCAGGTGTTCGCGCATCCGCTCGCGGGCGTGCTGTCAGCCTACGGAATGGGGCTTGCCGACCAGACCGCGATGCGCGAGCGCGCGGTGGAGGCCGTGCTGTCCGATGAGTCGTTGCCGGCGCTGAATGCCGCGCTCGACCGGCTGACCGACGATGCCGTCGGCGCGCTGCTCGAACAGGGCGTGCCGCCGGAGCGCATCGCGACCGAGCGGCGCGTGCACCTGCGCTACCAGGGCACCGATTCCGCGCTCGACGTGCCGGCCGGCAGCGTCGCTGCGATGCAGCAGGCGTTCGAAGCCGCATACCGGCAGCGTTACGCGTTCCTGATGCCCGGCACGCCGCTTGTCGCCGAACTGGCATCGGTCGAGGCAATCGGCCGTTCCGATGCGCCGGTCGAGATCGCGCCGCTCGCGCCGCGCGGCGCGGGCGCGACGCCGCACGCGCACAGTGCCGTGCGCTTCTATTCCGGTGGCCAATGGCATGACGCGGCGCTGTACGTGCGCGACACGCTGCTCGCCGGCGACGCGATCGACGGCCCCGCGATCGTCGCGGAAAAGAATGGCACGACCGTCGTCGAACCCGGCTGGCGCGCGCGGATGACCGCGCAGGGCAACCTCGTGTTGACGCGCACGACACCGCTGCCGACGCGCCGCTCGCTCGGCACCGACGCCGACCCGGTACGGCTCGAGATCTTCAACAACCTGTTCATGTCGATCGCCGAGCAGATGGGGTTGCGGCTGCAGAACACCGCGTATTCGGTGAACATCAAGGAGCGGCTCGATTTCTCGTGCGCGATCTTCGACGGCGGGGGCAACCTGATCGCGAACGCGCCGCACATGCCCGTGCACCTGGGCTCGATGGGCGAGAGCATTGGCACGGTGATCGAGCGCAATCGCGGCCGCATGCGCGACGGCGACGTGTTCATGCTGAACGACCCGTATCACGGCGGCACGCACCTGCCGGACGTGACCGTCATCACGCCGGTGTTCGCCGACGGCTCGGACGCACCGCTGTTCTACGTCGGCTCGCGCGGCCACCACGCGGACATCGGCGGCACCACGCCGGGCTCGATGCCGCCCGATTCGACACACATCGACGAGGAGGGCGTGCTGATCGACAACTGGCAGCTCGTGTCGGCGGGCGTGTTGCGCGATGCCGATACGCGCGCGTTGCTCGCATCGGGCCGCTATCCGGCGCGCAACGTCGAGCAGAACATGGCCGATCTTCGCGCGCAGATCGCGGCGAACCAGAAGGGCGTCGACGAGCTGCGGCGGATGGTCGAGCAGTTCGGCCGCGATGTCGTGCTTGCGTTCATGCGACACGTGCAGGACAACGCGGAAGAGGCGGTGCGGCGCGTGATCGGCGCGCTGCAGGACGGCGCGTACCGCTATCCGCTCGACAACGGCGCGGAGATTCGTGTTGCGATTCGCGTCGATCGCGCGGCGCGCCGTGCGGAGATCGACTTCACCGGCACGTCCGCGCAGCTCGACAACAACTTCAACGCGCCGAAGGCCGTCTGCATGGCCGCCGTGTTGTATGTGTTCCGTACGCTGGTCGGCGACGACATCCCGCTTAACGCCGGCTGCCTGAAGCCGCTGACGGTAATCGTGCCCGCGCGCTCGATGCTGAATCCCGAGTATCCGGCGGCGGTCGTGTCGGGCAACGTCGAGACGTCGTCGGCGATCACCAATGCGCTGTACGGCGCACTCGGCTGCGTCGCATCGAGCCAGGGAACGATGAATAACTTCACGTTCGGCAACGATCGCTACCAGTACTACGAAACCATTGCCGGCGGCAGCGGCGCGGGCGACGGCTTCGCGGGCGTCGGCGCGGTGCAGACGCACATGACGAACTCGCGGCTGACCGACCCCGAAGTGCTCGAATGGCGCTATCCGGTGCGGCTCGACTCGCATCGGTTGCGGGCGGGCTCCGGCGGCGGCGGGCGCTGGCGAGGCGGCGACGGCGCGGTGCGGCGGATCCGCTTCCTCGAGCCGATGACCGCGTCGATCCTGTCGAACAACCGGATCCATGCGCCGTTCGGCGCGGCGGGCGGGGAGGGCGGCGCGCTCGGCCGCAACACGATCGAGCGGGCGGACGGCACGGTCGAAACGCTCGAGCACGTCGGCCGCGCGCAGATGGCGCCGGGTGACGTATTCGTCGTCGAAACGCCGGGCGGCGGCGGTTACGGCGCCGCCGGCTGAGCGGTGCGATGCAATGCAACGTGCGGAAACGGTGCGGCGGCGCGCCCGACGTACGGTTTTCGCGCGTCGCGGCAACGAGGATCACACCGGCTCGATTACCTCGCCGCGAGGCCTGCGCGACTCGGCGAGATATTCGTTTGCGGCAATTGGCCTGATATTGCGGCGAATATGGGAATAAGGACGTACATTCCCGCATGAACGGAAATGGAAATTCTCCATTTTCCGCATCGCTCAATGCGATCCGACCCCGTCTAGAATGCCGCCGCGCGCGGATCGCCGCCGGGCATGGCGATCCCTCGGAACGTCCGCCTGGCAAGGCGCGACGCCGGTTTCACCAGCCTGGTTCAGGGTTTCCGCGCGCGCCCGTGCGCGAGTTGCCGATCACGAAAAATCCCCCGAGGCAATCGAATTCCGATTCCTTGACACCTCGTTCAAGATGTGAGTGCCAATCCTCTTCGTCATTTGATAAGATGGCTTCCATCATTCGGTTGGAAACCTGCGCGCGACATGCGCGAACGCCGGTTCGCATTGGTTGGAAACAAGTACGCAACGAGGGGCCGCTGGCACGGTCATCACGACTGCCCCGCCGGGTACGCGCGCAGCGCGCCCGGGATCGGTGGCGGCCGGCTCGCCTCCGTCTAAACTGTGCGTTTTTTCTCGATCGGGGCGTGTCCATGGATGACGAAAACGATAGCGCCGTGCTCGAAGCGCATCTCGGTACGCGCAGCCCATGCTGGCGTCTCGGCTGCGACAGCAATGCACTCGAACTGGCCGCCGTTCGCGGCCTGACCAATGTCGCGGTGGCACTGACCGGCGAGCAGGCCGCGCGGATCCGCGCGCTTACCGGCGTCACGTCGCATCTCGTGCTTGAACTCGCGCTGTTCGGCGATCCGGTCAGCCTCCATCTGGTCGGCCGGAAGGTCGATACCGCCAATTGGGCCGGCACGGCCTCCGCCTATTCCGATACCGCGTCCGTCGCCAGCGACCTCGCGCACGGGCTCGCGTTCGCCGAGCAGGTCGTGTCCGAAGTGAATTCGCTCGTCGTGATCCTCGACCGCAACGGCATGGTGCAGCGCTTTAACCGTCTGTGCGAGGAAGTGACGGGCAAGCGCGAGGTCGACGTGATCGGCCGAAGCGCGTTCGAGCTGTTCATGAGTCCCGAGCAGGGTGCGCAGTCGCGCAGCAACATCACCGGCTTTTTCCAGAACAACCGCTCGTTCGCGGTCGAGCGCTACATCAACACGGTCAACGGTCCGCGCCTGTTCCAGTTCCGCAACAAGTTCGTGCAGAGCGGCAGCGGCGTCGACGAGCAGTTCCTGATCTGCTCGGGAATCGACGTCACCGAGGAGCGCAACGCGCAGCAGCGGCTCACCGAGCTCGCGAATACCGACGTGCTGACCGGTTTGCCGAATCGTCATGCAATCAGCGAGCGCATCCGTGTCGCGCTGGCCGCGGACCGCACCGACGTGCGCGGCCAGGTCGGCATCCTGTTCCTCGATCTCGACAACTTCAAGCGCGTCAACGACCACTACGGGCACATCACCGGCGACCGCCTGCTGCAGGACGTATCGGCGGTCATCGGCGGCTGCCTGCCGTCCGGCGCGACGCTCGCGCGGCTCGGCGGCGACGAATTCCTGGTGCTGTTCGAGCACGGCACGCGGCCGCTGCTCGAGGCGACCGCGCAGATCATCCTCGAGCGGCTGCGTACGCCAATGCATCTCGGGCTGGTGGAGGTCTACACGAGCTGCTCGATCGGCATCGCGATGTATCCGCAGCATGGCGATTCGCTCGAAACGCTGATCCGCAGCGCCGATACCGCGATGTACGTCGCGAAGGAAGAGGGCAAGCATACGTACCGCGTGTTCTCGCTGGAGATGAACCAGAAGGTCGCGAAGTACATGTGGCTCGACACGAACCTGCGAAAGGCGCTCGAGGAAGAGCAGTTCGTGCTGCACTACCAGCCCGTCGTCGACATCGCGACCGGCGACGTGCACGGCGTCGAGGCGCTGATCCGCTGGCAGTCGCCGGATCGCGGGATCGTCGCGCCGATCGAATTCATCCGTTTCGCGGAGGAGTCGGGGTTGATCGCGCCGCTCGGCCGCTGGGTGATGCGCACCGCGGCCGCGCAGGCTGCCGCGTGGAAGGCGAAGGGGCTGGGCGTGCGAATCGCGGTGAACGTGTCGGCGCGCCAGTTGCAGGACATGAACATCGTCGACCAGTTCGCGTCGATCCTCGACGGCGCGGGGCTGAAGCCGAGCCTCGTCGACATCGAGCTCACCGAAAGCAGCTTCATCGAGGACGAGGAAGCAGCGCACGAGCTGATGAAGCGGTTCCGCCAGCTCGGCGCGGAGATTCACCTCGACGATTTCGGCACCGGCTATTCGTCGCTGTCGCAGCTGTCGCGGCTGCCGCTCGATTCGATCAAGCTCGATCGCTCCTTCATCACGGGCATCGACCGCAACCCGCGCTCGCAGGCGCTCGTGCGCTCGGTCGTGTCGCTTGCGAAGGCGCTGAGTTTCTCGGTGGTCGCCGAAGGTGTCGAGACGCGCGCGGAAGCCGAATTCCTGAAGCAGATCAACGTCGACCACGCGCAGGGTTTCTACTTCGCGCGGCCGATGCCGGCCCAGGCGTTCGAGGCCTGGCTCGCGGAAACGAGAAAGCTCAGGATGATCGCCTGAGCCTCACCGCATGACGGGCGCCGCCGGTTTCGCGGCGGCGCCTCGCTCACATCACACCGTGCGCAGCTTCGACACGCGCCGGTTCTGCAGCATCACAAGGCGTTCCATGTACGCGAGATCCTTCGGCTCGATCGTGAACGCCGCGTGAACCCATTGCTCGGTGATGTCCATCAGCTCGGAACGCGTGAGATTGAACACGCGCTCGCGTGCGCGCAGCATCGCGCGGATGCCGTTCAGCTTCGGCTTCATCACGTCGATGAAGGTGCGCGTCGCGAGATACGCATCGCCCTCGTCGAACGTCTGGTCGATCAGCCCGCGATCCTCGTACCACTCGGCCGCATGCGCCTCGCCGGACGAGATCAGCGATTCCGCGAGCCCCCGGTCCGCCTTGCGCGCGACCAGCGAATAGCCGCCCATGCCCGGAAACAGGTTGAACGCGATCTCGGGAAAGCCGAGCTTCACGCCCTTCTGCGCGAGCATGTAGTGGTGCGCGAGGGCGGCCTCGAAGCCGCCGCCCAGCGCGCTGCCCTCGACCATCGCGATCGAGATCGCGCCGGTACCGAAGCCCGTGTAGATCTCGTACACGCCGTCGATGCACGAGCGCGCGTAGGCCATCAGTTGGTCGCGGCGACCGCTGCGGATCGCGTCGACGAAGAAGCTCAGGTCGCCGCCGACGTTGAACAGCTCGGGAACGAGCGAGCCCGTCACCCAAAAGTCGAACGGCAGGCCCGAGTCGCGTGCGACGCGCGCGAGATGGATGATGTCGGTGACGAGTTGCTGGTTGAAGCACGGGCGCGGCTCCGATCGCAGCATCATCCACATGACGTTGCGGCCTTCTTCGTAGAACGCGGTCAGTTGCGTGAGTTCGCCTGCTTCGTAAAACGGACGGCACGCCGGATGGGATTGGAGTTGCATGGTATGTCCTCGTGAGATGTGGTTTTCAAGAACCGCCGCGGCCGGCATCGTGGAAACCTTCCCCCGGACGGCGCCGGCCGCGAGGCACCGCCATTGTTGCGCGCGCATAGAAGCGGAAATGCGCGGAACAACGCATGAACGGGACGCGAGCGGGCAGTGCGTTCGGCGCGAACCGTGCGAGCCATGCGAATGAAGCGATCGATGCGATCGCTCGACGGGAGAATGGCGACGTCGAGTGCCGGTCGGGGTGCGGCCTCCCGGCCGCGCGGAGGCGGCAAGGGCGGTCGGGGTGACGATGCGGTGATCGTTCGTGCGTTCGACCGCTGGTCGGTACGGGCATGCGGTTGCGGCGCGACTTGCCAATCGTTTGCGCGTTGAAAACGGCGTTGGGCCGCCGGCCGCGTCTCGTGGAATGTGCGGACCGATGCGGCGGCCGGGGCGGCTGGCTTTAGAGAACGCCGCCACGCCGGGCGTTACGGGAGGGACCATGACCGACCGCATTCCAGAGGGTGTGTCGGTCGCGCGTCGGAAAGCCGCTGAACGCGCTCGACCCGCATGCGGCTTGCGGTCGGCGTGACGCCGTCGGGGCCTGGGTCGAGCCCGGCGCCGACCGGATATCGCCATCGTGCTACGGCCAGGAAGAGGCGTTCCTCGCGCTCGTGCACCACACGCCGCTTGCGCTGTTCCTTGCGTGTGCCACTGTGGCGGCCGTGTTCGTCATCGCGCTCGGCTACAAGCAGGAAATCGAGCTGTTCCCGACCGGCGCCACGGCTGGCGCATCGCGACGTCGTTGCTCGGGGGGAAGCCGGGGCTGGTGTCGGGCGTGGCTTCGTCCTCCTGCATTTCCTGCTGAGCGTCCGATCCGCGCGTGCCGAACGGCCAGGTGACGATGCGGTACACGTCGACGTTGCTCGCGCTCACGGCCGGCGGCGGGCTCGCGGTCGCGAATCGGGCGCACGAAAACGTTGTCGCCGGAAGGGCGCTGAAAACATATTCAGGTATCGATATTTTGTCCGGAAAGATTTGGTAATATTCGCGCGCTTCGTTGCTTTCGATCACACAACAAAACCTTTTCCGAGGGACTCAATGAAGAAGGCTGCAACATCCACATTGCGCGGGCTGTCCGCTGTCGCGCTGCTGACGCTCTCCACGCTGGCCTCTGCCGCCGGCGACGTACCGGGTTCGAAGGATCATCCGCTGCTCACGCGCTTTTCCGGCGCGACCATCAACGCTTATTCGCAGACCGAGTTCGACGAAGCGTTTCTGCCCAACCAGCCGATCGACAACGTCAAGGCGGCCAAGGGCCTGGCGCTGGAAGGGAAGGTGACGCGTGTCGCGTATACCATCGGCGGCAACAGATCGACGCTGGAAGTCGAGCGCAACTATCTCGACGCGTTGCAGAAGGGTGGGTTCCAGATTCTGTTTCGTTGTACGCAGGATCAGTGTGGTCAGGGCAACGGCCTCGAGTTCCAGCGCTTCGTGATCAGCTCCAACAAGATGATGAAGTCGGGTGGAGGCGAAGCGTACTTCGGCGACAAGCACCGGACGATCCTCGCGAAGCTGCCGCGCGCGTCGGGCGATGCATATGTGTTCCTGCACGTGATGGACGATTCGGCGTCGAACAAGCGGACGCTCGTCTACGAGGAAGTGGTCGAAGTGAAGCCGATGCAGACCGGCCAGGTCAAGGTGCTCGATTCCGGCGCGCTGCAGAAGGGCCTGGCAGCGACGGGCAAGGTCGCGCTGTACGGCATCTACTTCGATACCGACAAGGCACAGGTTAAGCCCGAGTCGAAGCCGCAGCTCGACGAGATGGCGAAGCTGCTGACGGCGAACCCGGCGCTCAAGGTCTACATCGTCGGCCATACCGACAATCAAGGGCAGTTCGCACACAATGTCGACCTGTCGCAAAAGCGTGCGGAGGCGGTCGCACAGGCGCTTGCGACGTCCTACAAGGTCGCGCCGGCGCGGCTCGTCGCGAAGGGCGTCGCGTCGTTGTCGCCGATCGCGTCCAATGGCGACGACGCCGGCCGCGCGCAGAATCGCCGCGTCGAACTCGTGCAGCAATAACACCTTCCGGACCGAGCGCATGCGCTGCCGCGCATGCGCCTTTCAATCGATCCTCGACCCCATGAAAATGCTGGTTGCCGCCGGTCTTTCCGGCATTGCTTTCTCGACATTCGCGCAGACCGTCTCGCCGGGTATCTGGCACGACGAAGCCGCATACACGCTGAACGGCAAGCCGCTGCCGCAAGGCACTGACCCGGCGCCGGACCAGTGCCTGACCGATGCGGATGCGAAGAACCTGCGCAAGACGATGGCGTCGCGCCTGCAGCGCGACAACGTCAAATGCACGATTACGAACTGGAACTATGCAGGCACGACACTGAAGGTCGCGTTGACCTGCGCGAACGAACAGGGCCGCGGCAATGCGACCGTGACCGGCGACGTGACGTCGACGCGCTACGACCTGAAGGGGCAATTGCATGGTCAGCATGCGCAGGCTGGCGCGTATACGCTCGCCTGGACGTGGCGCGGCAAGCGCATCGGCGACTGTCACTGACGCGACGATGCGCGCCGCGCGCGTGCCGCACGGCGCGCGGCATCCCCGGCGCACACTGGCAGCTTTTGCGCCAAACGTGCCGTCATTCCCGGGCCTGATGCTTGAATGCATCATAATGTGACATAAAATAAAGGCAGGCAGTTGTCTGCGGCGGGTGCGCCGCAAACGCACTGCCGTACGATGCGCACATCGTGCCGGGCGAACCACCGGTTCAGAAGCTCGGCGCGACGACCGTGCACATCGGCATCGCCGCGCAGGCAGGGCTCGCCGCGACCGTCGGCGAATGACGGCGCGCGGTCCCGCGGCGACGACAACGGAGCATGGCGATGATGGTGACGTTTCGGTCGTCCGCCGCACCGGACATCGTGATGTTGAGCGATCTGGCGCAGTACCTGCTGGGAATTGCCGGCAAGGGGCTCGACGTGCGCGGCGTGATTTCCGCCGACGAATTGCCGGGTGCCATCGCGCGGCTCGAGCAGGCGATCAGGGACGACATGACGCGGGAAAGCGCGCACGAGCGCTCGACGCAGGCATTGCGCAGCGAGTTGCCGCCGCATGCGGGCGGGCTTGCGCAACGCGCGTGGCCGCTGCTGGACATGATGCGTGCGGCCTGCGAACAGGGGCGGCACGTGATGTGGGGCGTGTAGGCGCGCCACGTGCGCCGGCTGCCCGGGAACCGGACCTCCGCTGCAAGGCCGACGGCGTGGCGTCGCGAGACGCCATGCCGTCGGCCGATTTTTGTGCGCGGCGCTTGCCCCTTATGAATGGTGGTGCCTATGCGAGCGTGCCGAGCGCCGCGACGTGCGGTGCAGCAGCCGGTCGCGCGTGCTGTCGCGGCTGCGCCGTTCCGCGAAGAACAGCACCGCGAATACGAGGACCGCGAGCAGCAGGATGGTCGCGACGATACCGTTTTCCATGTCGCCTCCAACAGATTGGGGAACGATGGGCTCCGTGAGCCGGCGTCAGCCGACTGGCCCCCGGACCGGCCAACGCGCCCGCGCGAATCCCGCATTGATGCCAGGCCAGGCAGAGCGCGAACTCCATGATCCCTCCGTCACGCGTGCCGGCCCGTTCCGACCCCGCGCCGGAGGTGCGTGGCGGGGAGGGGGAACGAGCGAGGGGCCAAGCCGCGCTTACGTGAGCATCGGCATCGCCTCGATCAATGCGATCCCGAGCAGTGCGCCGATCGCGGCGCCGACCAGCTTCGGATGCCAACGCTCGAGATGCAGCGATGTGAGCAGTGCACCGATCAGGATCACGCCCAGCAGCGCAAACGCGATCACGAGATAACCGATTTCGAAATCGTTGTTGATCAGCATGATGTCTCCTTCCCCATGCCGGCGTGTCGAATTCGACGGACTCGTCATTCGTTTCGGCGACGTCGCATGCATCGTTACCTGTCCGAATTATATGTCACGACGTGATGTAAATGGCGATCTCGCGAAGCCGATCCGTGAAAGTGTGACGGACCGCTCGAGCCGCGCCGGCGGCCCGCAGCGGCTTGACGCTCGCGGGCGCGTCACCCACACTGGACTGAACGACAGGGCGTGGCGCGCGCATGCGTGTCCGTTGCGCCCCGACATGAACACGAACGCGCGGAGAGCTTCGACGTGGTGCGTTTTCCGTTCCGATCGACGGGCAGGCTGCCGGGCCGTGCCGCCGCGCTGGCGGTTGCCGCCGCCGTCGTCGCGCTGGTATTCGTGCGTCCCGCTTTCGCGGACACGGGCGACGAAGCGCCCGTCACGCTCGTCAGCGATGTCCATGTGTTCGTGATCCAGCACGACGGTTCGCTCGACGAGCACGACGATTCGACACTGCGAGCGAACAACGCGAACGGCATCGACCCCGTCGCGCAGCGCTACGTGTGGTTCGACAAGAACCTGGAGAAGGTCGACCTGCTCGCGGCCGAGACGATCGATCGCGACGGCGTCGCGCATCCGGTCGGCCCTGACGGCATCCGCGACGTCCAGGAGCCGCGCTCGGCCGGCGCGCCGACGTTCCAGGACGGGTTGCTGCGCACCGTCGTGTTTCCGGGCGTCGAGGCCGGGTCGAGCACGCGCATTGCGTTCCGCAAGTCGCGCACGAGGCCCGTCAACGTCGGGTATTTCGGCTACTACGTCGAACCGTCGCGCGAGCCGGTGGAGAACCAGCGGCTGATCTTCGACGTGCCGGCCGACATGACGCTGCACGCGGACGCGCGGCTACGTCGCACTGCCGCCGGTGACCGCGAACGGCCGCACGCGCTACGAATTCGATTACCGGCACGGCCCGTACGAGCGCATCGAGAGCGGCGCGGTCGGCTACCCGACCTACGGCGACCGGCTCGTGGTATCCACGCTGCCCGACTATGCGGCGTTCGCCGCGCGCTACCGCGACGCGGCCGTCGACCCGGGCGTGAACGATCCGGCCGTCGTGCAACTCGCACGCGCGCTCACCGCCGACGCCGCCGATCCGCACGACAAGGCGCGCATCCTGTACGACTGGGTGCAGGCGAACGTGCGCTACGTCGCGCTCTTTCTCGGCGAGACGGCCGCCGCGCCGCATCGCGTGACCGACATCCTGCGCAATCGCTACGGCGACTGCAAGGACCACGTCGCGCTGTTCGGCGCGTTGCTCGCGGCCGTCGGCATCCGCAGCGAACCGGTGCTGATCAATCTCGGCTCCGTGTACACGCTGCCGTCGGTGCCGGGTTACGGCGGCGGCGCGATCAATCACGCGATCACATGGCTGCCCGATTTCGGCTTCTACGCCGACACCACGACGGCCGGCATCGCGTTCGGCTACCTGCCGCCGATCGTGATGGATCGGCCGGCGCTGCTCGTCGACTCCGGCGTGCTGTCGCGCACGCCCGCCATGCAGCCGAAACACCGCACCGCGCGCGTGGCGATCGATGCCTCGCGACCGGGCGCCGCGCCGTTCCACGCGCTCGTCGAGGACGACGGCTGGACCGCCGAGCTCGAACGCACGCTGTTTCGCCGTGCGGCGCCCGACCGCATCCGGCAGCTCGCGAACGAACGCCTGCGGCAAAGCGGGTTGCGCGGTCGCGCACGGATCACGACGAGCGATCGCCGTGCGACGGGCGGCCCGTTCGACGTGACGTATGCCGGTACGCTCGATCACTTCGTGTGGCCGGACGGCACGACTGCCGTGCCCGTGCTGTCGAGCCTCACGGGCGGCATCGCGACGCAGGTGGAAGGCTGGCTGGCCGAACCCGTGCGCACGCAGCCGTGGACGTGCGTCGGCGGTACGTTCGAGGAGACCGGCCAGATCGCGCTGCCGCCCGACGTCGCGGTGACCGACCTGCCGGCCGATGCGGCCGTGCACGACCGCTTCGTCGACTTCGCGTCGCATTACGTATTCGATGCGGCCACGCGGATCGTGCAGGTCACGCGGCGGATGAAGGCGGAATTCGGCCGTCAGGTCTGCACGCCCGACGAGTTCACGGCGCTGCGTGCGTCGCTCGAACGCATCGAGCGCGACACGCAGGCGCAGATCGTCGTGCGCGCGAAAGGGCATTGAGCGGCCAGGGGAAAGTGAGCGCGTCGCCCGCCATCGGCGCGGCGCGCAAGGAGGAACATCATGACGGAACGGGACAACGAGATCGCCGATCTCTCGAAAGATTTGCTGGGCCGGATCGTGCAGGGCACCGTCGCAAACGGTGCGCCGGTGGACGCAGAGCAGTGCGCGGCGCTGGCCGTGCAGTGCGCGACCGCGCTGGTCGACAAGCTCGACGCGCGCAGCGGCTGAACGCAGTCGTCACGGGCGACGGCGGATCGATTGATGCCGGTGCGATTCGGAAGGCATTCGCCCGGCCCCGCGCTGCGCGAGGCGTTGTACGTCACACGTCGGCGTGCGTGTCGCCTTCGGCACGCACCGCCCCCGGCGGCCTGCCGACCACGCGCTTGAACGCGCGGCTGAATGCGGCGAGCGACCCGTAGCCGAGCCGGTACGCGACGGCTTCGATCGTCTCGCCCTCGCGCGCGATCCACTGCGCGGCGAGCCGCATCCGCAGCTCGGTCAGGTAACGCACCGGCGTCATCCCGGTGGCCGCGAGAAAGCGCTCGGCAAACACCGAGCGCGATACGCCCGCTTCGTCCGCGAGATCCGCGACGCTCCAGTTGCGCCCCGGATCGCGATGCAGCGCGACGATCGCGCGGCCGAGCTTCGGCTCGCGCAGTGCCTGTACCCAGCCCGTCGCGTCGCCGCATCCGCATTCGACCCAGCCGCGCACGATGAACGCGGCGACCACGTCCGCGAGCCGAGCGAGGATGCCCGCGAAGCCCGCGCGCTCGGAGCACGATTCGCGCTCCATCGCGTCGAGCATCGGGCGGATTTCCGGGTAGCGCGCGAGCAGCGTGCCGACATGCATGAATTCCGGCATCGTTCCGACGAGCGGCTGCATGCCGCCTAGATCGAGTTCCATGCACGCGCTGAAGATCAGCGCATCGCCGGCGGCCGGCTCCGTCGCGGCGCACGACGTCGCGCCCACCGCGGCGACCGTGTCGCAGATCTTCGCGGCCTCGAATCCGCCGATCTCGCGGCACGGCGCATCCGGATCGGACACCAGCGCGTGCATGCGGCCGTGCGGCAACAGGATCGCGTCGCCGGCCTCGAGCCGCATCGTCGTGCCGTCCGCGTCGCGCAGCAGCACGGGCCCGCGCCCGACGAAATGAAACTGCGCGCGGCCCGGCGCATGGCCGAAACTCAGCCCGAACGGCCGCGGCACCTGGATGCGGCGGTATTGCACGCCGCTCAGGCGCATCCCCAGCAGCAGCTCGCTGACGAGGTCGTGCACGTCGGGGACGGGAGGGAGCAGGGGTTCGGACATCGCGAAATTCGGACGATCGATCAACAAGAACGGATTGTATGTCATAGACCGTCCTGCTGTCGTTCCTTACGATACGCCCTCATCAGTATTTTCCCTATACGACTCGGAACGACGCATGAATCCCGGAATCTCCTCTGCCGCCACCACGGCGGCCCCCCGCGAGCCGGCCTGGGGCGCCGTCTTCGCGATGACGCTCGGCGTGTTCGGTCTCGTCACCGCCGAATTCCTGCCCGCGAGCCTGCTCACGCCGATGGCCGACAGCCTCGGCGTGACCGAAGGCGTGGCTGGCCAGGCCGTCACGGCCACCGCGACGGTCGCGCTCGTCACGAGCCTGTTGATCTCGGCGCTGACGCGCACGATCGACCGCCGGCGCGTGCTGCTCGCGTTCTCGGTGCTGCTGGTCGTGTCCAATCTCGCGGTCGCGTTCGCGCCCAACCTGACGACGCTGCTGATCGGCCGCGTCGTGCTCGGCGTCGCGCTCGGCGGCTTCTGGACGATGGCGACCGCCACCGCGATGCGGCTCGTGCCGACCGCGATGGTGCCGCGCGCGCTGTCGATCATCTTCAGCGGCGTGGCGGTCGCGACGATCGCGTCCGCGCCGATGGGCAGTTATTTCGGGCACCTGATCGGCTGGCGCAACGTGTTCCTGATCGCGGCCGGACTCGGCGGTCTCGCGTTCGCGTCGCAGGTGATGACGCTGCCGTCGATGCCGCCTAGCGGCACGACGCGACTGCGCACGCTCGTCGACGTGCTGCGCCGGCCGACCGTCGGCCTCGGGATGTTCGCGACGATCCTCGTGTTCACCGGGCATTTCGCGTTCTTCACGTATCTGCGGCCGTTCCTCGAACAGGTTGCCGGTGTCGGCGTGAACGGGCTGTCGGCGATCCTGCTCGGCTACGGGATCGCGAACTTCGTCGGCACGTCGCTCGCGGGCCGCGTGCTCGAGCACCGGCTGCGGCCGATGCTGATCGGGATGCCCGCGCTGATGGTCGTGCTCGGCGTCGCGCTCGTCGCCCTCGGCCGCGCACCGATGATCGACGCGGTGCTCGTCGCGTTGTGGGGAATGGCGTTCGGCGGCGTGCCGGTCGCATGGTCGACATGGGTCACGCGCACCGTGCCCGATGAAGCCGAGAGCGCGGGCGGGTTGATCGTCGCGGCGATCCAGCTCGCGATCGCGACGGGCGCGGCGGCGGGCGGCGTCGTGTTCGACGCGAACGGCGCAGGCGGCGTGTTCCTCGGCGCGGCCGTGGTGCTGGCCGTGGCGGTCGCGACGATCGTGACCGGCGTGCCGAAGCGGGTGGGCGTGGCGCCGGCGCTCGCCGAGTGACGTGCACGCGGGCCGCTCGACGCGCGCGGTGAGCGCGCTCCGGTGCGGTCCGTCGGTCGGGAATCCAGCGCATCTGGATGAAGTGATCGGCGCGGGCACGCTGCACCTTGCAGCGTGCCCGCAGTTTGCTTCATGCGACATTCAGCGGCCGATCAGCCGCCCTGCCTGACCACTGCCGCAAGCGCCTTCATCGCCTGCAGGTAAGGGTACGGCCCGTGACTGATGCGCGCGACGCCGTACGACGCGAGTTCGGCCAGTGTCGGCGTTTCCGCCACACGCATGATGTTCACCGGCAGCGGCGACGCCGCCGTCAGCGCGCGAATCAGCGCCGGCGACCGCAGCCCCGGCACGAAGAGCCCGTCGGCGCCGGCTTCCGCGTACGCACGCGCGCGAGTCAGCACGTCGTCGAGCAAACGTTCGTCGTGTGTGTCGGCCGCGGCCTTGAAGAACACGTCGGTGCGCGCGTTGATGAAGTAGCCGGTCTGGGCGCGGTCGGCCGCCTGCCGTGCCGCCGCGAGGCGCGCCGCCGCGGCGTCGACGGCGCGCAGTTCGCCCGTCGCCGGAAAGCTGTCCTCGAGATTGCAGCCGATCGCGCCGGCCTCGATGCTGCGCGCGATCGTGTCGGCGACATCCTCCAGCCGCTCGCCATACCCGCTTTCGAGATCGACGGTGACGGGCAGGTCGGTCGCCTGCGCGATCCGCGCGAGCACTTCCATCGCGAGCGCTTTCGGAATCTGCTCGCCGTCGACGAAACCGTTGGCCACCGCGACCGACCAGCTGCCGGTCGCCAGCGCGACGCCGCCCGCGTCGGCCACCGTGCGCGCGCTGCCGGCGTCCCACACGTTGAACAGCGCGAGCGGCTGGCCCGCGCGGTGAAGCGAACGGAAATACGCGGCTTTCTCGTCGTTATTGCGGCTCATGCTCGTTCCTCCGGTTGAAATTCCGATCGGTGATCGTGTCGAACGATACGGCGACCGTGTCGAGCGCCGCGAGAAAATCGCGTGCGTCGAACAGTTCGCCGAGGCTGCGTACGCCGCCCGGCGTCGGCGTCCCGCCGCGCAGCAGGCGGCGCGCCGCCTCGACGACGATCGGCGCGCTGACCGCATAGATGTCGCGTCCCGACGCGGTCGCGCGATGCGGGGTGCCGTTCTGCACGGCGACCACGTCCATCGCGAATTGCTGCGCCGAGCGGCCGAGCGCGTCGGCCGGTTGCGGCGGCGGCGTGCCGGCATCGCGCACGTCGCGCAGCGCGCGCGTCGCGAGCCAGGACTCGATCGTATCGATGCGCAGATGACGCGCGAGTGTCATCACTTCCGAAAACGGCAGCAGCGTCACGTCGATGTCGCCGAGCGGCGCCGGGAACGACTACCTGCGTTCGCGCGGCGTCGACGGCACCTCGGTCGGCTTGCCGTCCTTCCGGATCAACCGGATCGCATGATTGCGCGCGCCGGTCACGCGCGTGCCGCGCGTCGGATGCCAGCTGTCGAGGCCGGTTGCGACATCGACGCGCTCGATCGGCTCACGTGGGTCGACGACCGCCGTGACGAGCAGATCGGCCAGGCCGCCGTAGAACGCGGCGGCCGGCACGAGCGTCACGCCGGCGGCGCGTGCCTGGGCATCGCGCTGGTCGGTCAGCGCCTGGACCGACGGCTGCTCGGCCGTCAGGTCGAGGTACGGAATGCCGGCCCGCAACGCCGCGTCGGCGAGCGGCAGCGCGGTATCGAGGTACGGGCCCGCGCAGTTGATCACCGCATGCGCGCCGCGCAATGCGGCGTCGAGCGCGGCCGGATCGTCGACCGACGCGACGCGCCACGGCGCCGCGTCGTGGCCGCCTTGCGCGAGTCGCGCGGCATCGCGCCCGATGCGGATCGCGCCAAGGCCGCGCCGTTCCAGTTCGGCCACGACGAACCGCCCCGTGTGACCCGTGGCGCCATACACTGCAACCGTCATTCGATCGTCCATGATCAACTCCGATACAGAACGGTCTGTTTTATAGTACAGACCTGTAGCGTCGTCAACTTCCCGGTGCTATCATCGGATGCACTTTCGCGGGACAGGCGGCCTCGGCGGCCGGGCTTGGATGAAAAAGGGAACGGACACGAACGGGCGCGCGCCCGATACGCGCGAACGCATTCTGCAAACGGCGAGCGCGCTGTTCTACCAGGAAGGAACGCGGGCGGTCGGCGTGGACCTGATCGTCGCGCAGGCGGGCGTCGCGAAGACGAGCCTGTATCGACACTTCGCGACGAAGGACGACCTGATCGAGGCGTTCCTGCTGCGTGAGGACGCGGATTTCTGGGCGCACTGGGACGCGGTGGCCGCGCAGTACCGGCGCACGCCGCGCGAGGAACTGGATGCGCAACTGCGGTGGATCGGCGAGCGCATCGAGCGCCCCGGCTATCGCGGCTGTCCGCAGATCAATATCGCCGCCGAGTACGCGGACGGCAATCATCCGGCCCGCAAGGTGGCCGTCGCGCACAAACAGGAATTGCGGCGCCGGCTGACGGAGCTGGCCAGCGCGATGCGGATCGACGAACCGGAAACCTACGCGCTGCGCCTCGCGACCGTCATCGACGGCGCGCTCAGCAGCGGGCAGGCGTTGCACGCGCACGGGCCCGTGCGCTTTCTGCAGGAGTTCGCGCAACTGCTGATGCCGACGAAGGGGCGCAAGTGAAGCGCATGGCGCGCCACGTCAGCCGCGCGTAACCGGATCCTCCGACAGCGCGCGCAACTGCCCGCGCAGCACATCGACTTCGCCCGCTGCGAACGGCCGCTCAATTTCGGCGTGCGTCTGCTGCCACAGCGGGAACGCTTCGGCGAGCAACCGATGGCCGGCCGGCGTGAGTTCGAGCAGGCGGCTGCGCTTGTCGTCCGGATCCTGCGTGATCGTGAGCAGCCCGCGCCGCTCGAGCGGCTTGAGCGCGGCGGTCAGCGTGGTGCGGTCCATCGCGAGCAACGACGCGACCGATTTCATCGCGGCCGGCTGCGGGCGGTTCAGCGACATCAACAGCGAAAACTGGCCGTTGGTGAGATCGAGCGGACGCAGCACATCGTCGAAGATGCGCGCGAGATTGCGCGCCGCGCGCTGCATGTGCAGGCACAGGCAGCAATCGCGCACCATCAGCGTCGTTTCGAAGGGGAGCATTTCTTTGCGTGCCATGTTGCAATTGTGTTGATATCAACCTATTGTGTCAAGGGCGAGGAGCGGCAGCCCGTCGTTCCCGCCATCGGACGGAGGAAGCATGAGTGCGCAACAGCAGTTGTATCTCGCGGTATTCCTCGGCAGCAAGGATAGCCCGGGGATGAAGGCATGGATGGCGCTCCCGGAAGACGAGCGGCGTGCGCGGGAGCGCGAGGGGATCGCCGCATGGCATGCGTGGGTGGAGCGGCATCGCGACGCGGTCGTCGAGCTCGGCGGGCCGCTCGGCAAGACCAAGACCATCGACAAGGGTGGCGTGACGGACACCGCCAATGCGATGAGCGGCTTCACCGTCGTGCGCGCCGCTTCGCACGATGCGGCCGCCGCGCTGTTCGAAGGCCATCCGCATTTCACGCTGTTCCCGGGCGACGCGATCGACGTGATGCCGGTGCTCGCGGTGCCGGGCATGTGAGCGGCGACAGGCGCTGCGTGCGCGGCCGTCGCGGCCGATGGCCCGTCGCCCGTGCGCGGCGATTTTTCCCGACATTATCGATGGAGACATTGCGATGAAGCTTTACGGATTCGCCGGCACGCGCTCGCAACGCGCGCTCTGGGGGCTCAAGGAACTGGACGCGGATTTCGAGTTCGTGTCGGTCAACCTGCTCGAGGGCGAGCACAAGCGGCCCGAATTCCTGCGCCTCAATCCGGCCGGCAAGGTGCCCGTGCTCGTGGACGGCGACCTCGTGATTCCCGAGTCGGCCGCGATCGTGCTGTATCTCGCGGACAAGTACCCGGAGAAGGCGCTGCTGCCCGTCGATCCGGCGCTGCGCGCGCAGGCCTATCGGTGGGTGATGTTCGCGGTGACGGAGCTCGAGCAGCCGCTGTGGCGGATTACGCGCCATTCGTTCATCTATCCGCCGGAAAAGCGCTCGCCAGCCGATATCGAGCTGGCCCGCGAGGATTTCGCGACGATGGCCGCGATCCTCGACACGCATCTCGAAGGACGCGAATTCATCGTCGGCGATTCGTTGACGGTGGCCGATTGCGTGACGGTCTACCTGATCGACTGGGCGAGCGAATGCCACCTGATCGAACCGTTCCCGCAATTGCGCGCGTATCTCGAGCGGCTTTATGCGCGGCCGAAGGCGCCGCAGCGGATCGCGGACGCGCGCAAGGCGGCGTGACGCGGCGGTCGATCGTGCCGACGGGGACGATCGACCTCGGCCGCGCGATCCAGCGGCCTGGCCGGCTTCCGGTTACGACGCTTCGACGGGGCCGCCGAGCGCACGACACAGCACCGACAGGTCGCTAACGGTCAGATGCGGGGACGGAGCACGCTGCGCCGCGTGCTCCGCTTCCGTGTCCTGGCGGCGCACGACCCACGCCGCCTGCAGCCCCGCATTCAATGCGCCGACGATATCGAGGTGAAAGTCGTCGCCGACGTGGAGCAGTTCCGCCGCAGGCACGCCGAGCGTCGCGGCAGCCGCGTGAAAGATTTCCGGCTCCGGTTTCGCGAACCCGAACGCACGCGCGCTGAGCGTTTCACGGAAGAACTCGCCGCCGCCGGTCAGCCCAAGATCCGCATTGCCGTTCGTCACCGCGATCAGCGGAAATCGCGCGCTCAACCACGCGAGCGCCGGCAACACGTCGTCGAAGAACTCGACCTGGTTTCGTGCGGAATAGAACACGTCGTATGCGCGGTCGGTCAGCGTGACGTCTTCGTTCGCGCGTTCGAGCGCAAGCCGGATCGATCCGATGCGCAATGCGCGGTAGTCACCGACGAGGTCCGGGCGCAAGCGCTCGTATTCGTCGCGCAGCTGGCTCAGTGCCTGCGATGCGGGCAGTACGCTCGCGGTATTGGGCGCATGCGCGATCAGCCACGCATGCAGCGACGCCTCGGCCCGTTCGACGGAAGGGCCGAACGGCCACAGCGTGTCATCGAGATCGAACGAGATGGCGGAAACTTTGGACAGATGCATGGCGATGGAAGATATCACGCCGTCGTCGTTCAGCGCGCGACAGGCCGGATGCGACGCGCCGATCGCGCACGCTGCGCGCGGCATGAAGAAGGCCGCGTGCCGCATCGTCGATCAAGGCGGACGCCCCGCACGCATCACGCGTCGAGCCCGAAAATCAACGACCGATGCGCGCCCACGCCGGCCGCGACGCCGGACGCCGACGCGAACGTCGCATTCGTCATCAGGCTCGACGCATCGCCGGCCGCGAACACGCCGGGAACGCTCGTCTGCTTCCACGTATCGACGCGAATCGCCGTACCCAGCGGCCCGTCGTCGAATGCACAGCCGAGCTGTCGGGCGAGATCGCTCGCCATCTCAGTGCGCGCGCCGATGAACAGCGCATCGATCGGCACGGCCTGCCCGTCGGCGAGCCGCAGCGCGTCGATGTGCGGCGCTTCGCCGAGGATGTCGACGACGGGCGACCGCTCGATACGCACGCCGCGCTTGGCGAGCAGCGCGGCTTCCTCCTCGTTCGCCTCGACTACGCCCTGCGTGAACCACGTCGTCGGTCCCCAGTCCGGAATCAGGATCGCCTGATGCACGGAGAGCGGATGCGTGGCCAGCACGCCGAGTCGACGGCCCGATACCTCGTAGCCATGGCAATACGGGCAATGCAGCACGCTGACGCCCCAGCGTTGCGCGAGACCCGGCAGTGCGGGCAGTTCGTCGCGGATGCCGGTCGCGAGGATTAGCCGCTCGGCGCTTGCGCGGCTGCCGTCCGCCAGTGTCACGTGAAAGCGGCCATTCGCATCGCGCTCGGCAGTGCGCGCGTCGCCGGCGATCCGCTGCACGGTCGGATAGGCAGCGAGCTGCGCGGCGGCTTCCGCGACGATCTGCGCAGGCGGCTTGCCGTCCTGCCCGAAGAATCCGTGTGCATGTTCGGCAAAACGATTACGCGGCTGCCCGGCATCGATCACGAGCACGCGGCGCCGCGCGCGTGCCAGCTGCATCGCGGCCGATAGCCCCGCAAAGCTGCCGCCGATCACGATCACTTCATGATGATTCTGCATGTGTTCACTCCTTTCCCGAATCCGCATCAAGCGAAGAACGTGCTTCGACGGTCACTCACTCATGAAACACGAGAAGTTGCATGATAGGTCGATGGTATCATTCATGCAACTTCAAGAGTTTCGAGAGTGGAGGCCAACCGTCCGTGAGAACCGATAGCCGTTTGTCGCGCATGCTTCATGCGCTGATTCACATGGACCAGGCCGACGGCCCGCTGACGTCGGAGGCGATCGCGGCGATGCTGGGCACGAATCCGGTCGTCGTGCGGCGTTTGCTCGGCGGGCTGCGCGACTGCGGTTATGTGCAGTCGGAGAAAGGGCACGGCGGCGGCTGGGCGCTCAGCGTCGCGCTCGACGACATCACGTTGCTCGACGTCTATCGCGCGGTGGGCGAGCCGCCGGTGTTTTCCGATCTGGTGGCCGAGGATGCACCCGAATGCCTGGTCGAACAGGCGGTCAATGCGCATCTGTCGGCCACGCTGAAGGAGGCCGAGGCGGTGCTGCTTGCGCGCTTCGGCGAGGTCACGCTCGGCATGCTGTCACGCGATTTCGAGACGAAGGCGGCGCGCCGCCGCAAGCCGCGCTGACGCGCCGCAACATCTCGGCCGTCGCCCGACCGTCACCCGATAGCCGGCAGTCCGACGCAATCCGGCGCGGCGCGAAACCCGCGCGCCGCCGTGTTCTGTCCCCCAACTTCTGCCCGGTTCGCTCGCCACAGGGCAAAATACGGGTTTTCCGCACCCGAGAGGGCGCGCCCGAATCACGCGCCGGGCGGCGGCAGTGCGCAATCGCACGCCGCCGCCCGGCGCCCAGGCAAGTTGCTCGCCGTGTCGCGAGCCCACAGGAGTCCAGACCCCATGCCCGAATCCAACCTGTCCTTCTTCGGCCGGCTGTCGCTGGCCGTCGGCACGTTCTTCTCCGTGATCGGCAACCGCGAGTTCGCGGCCGGCGTGCTGCGCGTGCGCGATGGCGCCCCGGCCCCGGCGCCTGCGCCTGCGCCCGTGAAGGCTCCGGCCCCCGAGCTGCGCGAAGCGAGCCCGCAAGCCGCGCTGCAACTGCTCGGCCTGCTGCAGCGCGATGCGCGCTTCATCGACTTCGTCGAGGAAGACATCGCCGGCTATGCGGACGCCGACATCGGCGCCGCCGCACGCCTCGTGCACGACGGCTGCCGCGCTGCGCTACGCGAGCATTTCACGATCGTGCCGGTGCGCGATGAAGCCGAAGGCAGCCGCGTGACGCTGCCGGCCGGCTTCGACGCGACGGCCGTGCGCGTAACGGGCAACGTGGTCGGCGCGGCGCCGTTCACGGGTACGGTCAGCCATCGCGGCTGGCGCGTGGCCGACGTGCGCCTGCCGAAGCTGACGGGCAGCCACGACGCATCGGTGATCGCACCGGCGGAGGTGGAACTGTGAGCGATCCGCGCTATTCGATCGGTATCGACCTTGGTACGACCCATTGCGCGCTGTCGTACGTCGACAGCGCCGCGAGCGACGGCGAAAAAATTACGCAGCAGGTGCTGCCGATCGCGCAGCTGACCGCGCCCGGTGCGCTGGAATCGCGCGACCTGCTGCCGTCGTTCCTCTATCTCCCGCATGAAAGCGAGCTGACGCAGGGCGACCTGACGCTGCCGTGGACCGCCACGCGCACCTTCGCGGTCGGCGAAATGGCGCGCACGCGCGGCGCGGGCACGCCGATCCGCCTCGTGTCGAGCGCGAAGAGCTGGCTGTGCCACCCGGGCGTCGACCGCCGTGCGGCGATTCTGCCGAGCGATGCGCCGCCGGAAGTGTCGCGCGTGTCGCCGCTGGAAAGCTCGATCCGCTATCTGACGCACCTGCGCGAAGCGTGGGACCACGCACATCCGGACGCGCCGTTCGCCGATCAGGACGTGACGGTCACGATCCCCGCATCGTTCGACCCGGCCGCGCGCGAACTGACGGCGGAAGCCGCGCGTGCCGCCGGCTATTCGCGGATGACGCTGCTCGAGGAGCCGCAGGCCGCGCTCTACAGCTGGATCCAGAAAAGCGAAGGCGGCTGGCGCAAGCAGGTGCAGGTCGGCGACCTGATCCTGTGCGTTGACGTCGGCGGCGGCACGACCGACCTGTCGCTGATCGCGGTGGTCGAGCGCGACGGCAATCTCGAACTGCATCGCGTGGCGGTCGGCGAGCACATCCTGCTCGGCGGCGACAACATGGATCTCGCGCTCGCGCACGTGGTCGCGCGCAAGCTCGCGCAGCAGGGCACGCAGGCCGATCCGTGGCAACTGCGCGCGCTGACCTACGCGTGCCGCGCGGCGAAGGAAACGCTGCTGTCCGACCCGACGACCGATGCGGTGCCGCTCGTCGTGCCGAGCCGCGGCTCGAAGCTGATCGGCGGCTCGATCCGCACGGAGCTGACGCGCGCGGAACTCACGCAGACGATCCTCGAAGGCTTTTTCCCGCAGGTCGACGCGGCGGCGCGTCCGGTGAGCCGTGCGCGCGTCGGCCTGACGCAGCTCGGCCTGCCGTATGCGCAGGACGCGGGCATCACGCGCCATCTCGCGGCGTTCCTCGGCCGCCAGGTCGCGGCGCTCGATACGCTCGACGGCGTGCAGCGCACGCTGCCGCAAGGCGCGACGTTCCTCCATCCGACGGCGGTTCTGTTCAACGGCGGCGTGTTCAAGTCGACGTTGCTCACGCAGCGCGTGCTCGACACGCTCAACGGCTGGCTGGCCGCCGAAGGCGCATCGCCCGCGCGCCTGCTCGAAGGCGCGGACCTCGATCTGGCGGTCGCGCGCGGCGCGGCTTATTACGGTTACGTGAAGCGCGGCCGCGGCGTGCGCATTCGCGGCGGCACGGCGCGCGCGTACTACGTCGCGATCGAATCGGCGATGCCCGCCGTGCCGGGGCTGGAGCCGCCGGTGCAGGCGCTCTGCGTCGCGCCCTTCGGGATGGAGGAAGGCACGGATGCGGCGCTGCCGCCGCAGGAGTTCGGCCTCGTCGTCGGCGAACCGGTGCAGTTCCGCTTCTTCGGGTCGTCGGTGCGCCGTCAGGATCAGGTCGGCACGCTGCTCGACTACTGGTCGCCCGAAGAGCTGCAGGAGCTCGAGGAAATCCAGGCGACGCTGCCCGCCGAAGGGCGCACGGTCGGCGAGGTCGTGCCGGTGAAGCTGCATGCGTGCGTGACCGAAGTCGGCACGCTCGAGCTCGAGGCGATCCCGAGCGGCACGAACGAGCGCTGGAAAGTCGAGTTCGACGTGCGCGGCGCCGCCTGAGCGCGATGAAGCGCTATACGGTAGGCATCGACCTCGGCACAAGCAACACGGTCGTCGCATACGTCGAGGCCGGCTCCGACGCGATCCGCGTGTTCGACGTCGAGCAGCTGGTTGGCCCCGGCGCGGTGGCCTCGCAGCCGCTGCTGCCGTCGGTGCGCTATCACCCGGCGGCGGGCGAACTGCCGCCGGACGCGCTGCGCCTGCCGTGGACGCATGACACGACCCGCGCGGCCGCGGCCGATGCGCCGCCGGCCGTGATCGGTCGTTATGCGCGCACGCTCGGCGCGCAGGTGCCGGGGCGGCTCGTCATCAGCGCGAAGAGCTGGCTGTCGCACGCATCGGTCGACCGGCTCGCGGCGATCCTGCCGTGGGGCGCGGCCGAGGGCGTCGACAAGGTGTCGCCGGTCGACGCGAGCGCGAGCTATCTCGCGCACGTGCGTGCCGCGTGGGACGCACGCTTTCCCGATGCGCCGCTCGCGAAGCAGGACGTCATTCTGACGGTGCCGGCGTCGTTCGACGACGGCGCGCGCGCATTGACGGTCGAGGCCGCCAGACGCGCGAAACTGCCGGCGTTGCGGTTGCTGGAAGAGCCGCAGGCCGCGTTCTACGACTGGTTGTACGGCCAGCGCGCGACGTTGCGCGACACGTTTGCCGCCGCGCGCCGCGTGCTGATCTGCGATGTCGGCGGCGGCACGACCGATCTCACGCTCGTCGACGTCGCGCCGGGCGAAGGCGGCGAACCGGCCTTCACGCGCGTCGGCGTCGGCAATCACCTGATGCTCGGCGGCGACAACATGGACCTCGCGCTTGCGCGCCTGCTCGAGCCGCGGTTGACCGAGCCCGGTACGCGGCTGTCCGCCGCGAGCCTGTCGCAGCTCGTCGAACGCTGCCGCGCGGCCAAGGAGCGGCTGCTCGGCGACGACGCGCCGGCGTCCGTCGCCGTGACGCTGCTCGGCGCGGGCAGCAAGCTCGTCGGCGGCGCGCGCTCGGCCGAGCTGACGCGGCAGGAGGTCGAGCAGATCGTCGTCGACGGCTTCTTTCCGCAGGTCGAGGCCGGCGAGCTGCCGCGCCGTGCGCGGGCCGCGATCGTCGAATTCGGCTTGCCGTATGCGAGCGACCCGGCCGTCACGCGCCACGTCGCCGCGTTCCTGAATCGCCATGCGGAAGGCCCGCTGCCCGACACGCTGCTGCTCAACGGCGGCGTGTTTCGCGCCGGCGCGCTTGCCGGCCGTCTCGCGCAGACGCTCGGCGCGTGGCGCGGCGCACCGCTTAACGTGCTGCACAACGCGCATCCGGATGTGGCGGTCGCGCGCGGCGCGGTGGCCTACGGGCTGGCGCGGGCGGGGCATGCACCGCGCATCGGCGGCGGCTCCGCGCGCAGTTATTTCCTCGTGCTCGACGATGGCGACGGTGACGCGGCCCCGCGCGGCGTCTGCCTGTTGCCGCGCGGTTCGGAAGAGGGCCGCGAGATCCGGCTCGAGGAGCGCACGTTCGCGCTTCAGCTCGGGCAGCCCGTGCGTTTCCACCTCGTATCGACGGTAGCCGACACGGCATACCGGCCCGGCGATCTCGTCGAACTGGACGGCGGAGATTTCGTGCGGTTACCGCCGATCGCGACGGTCGTCGACCGGCAAGCCGGCGGCGATGCGCGCGAAACGCCGGTGAAGCTCACCGCGTCGCTGACCGAAGTCGGCACGCTCGAAATGCACTGCATCGCGACCGACGACGCGGCGCGGCGCTGGCGGCTCGAATTCCAGTTGCGCGGCGATGCGCCCGCGCAGGGCGACGACACCGCGCTCGCGCGCCATCCGCGTCTCGATCACGCGATCGAGTTGATCGACCGTTCGTTCGGCAGCAAGGCCGCGAACGTCACGCCGAAGGACACGCGACGGTTGCGTGCGCAACTTGAACAGGTGCTCGGCCCGCGCGACGAGTGGGACGTCGCGCTCGCGCGCGAACTGTTCGACGCGTTGCTCGCGCGGGCGCGTCGCCGCCGGCGCTCGGCCGATCACGAGCGCGCGTGGCTGAACCTCGCCGGCTATTGCTTGCGCCCGGGCTTCGGCCATCCGCTCGATGCGTGGCGCATCGAGCAGCTGTGGCCGCTGTTCGACGACGGGATTCAGTACGTGAACGACGCGCAGGTGTGGTCCGAATGGTGGACGCTGTGGCGGCGCGTGGCCGGCGGCCTCGACGACGACGCGCAGACGCAGGTGCGCGATGCCATCGCGTTCCTCGAACCATCCGATGACAAGCGCCGCAAGCTGCCGTTCGATCCGGCCAAGGTCGGCCCGGCCGATATGACGCGCTTGTCCGCGTCGCTCGAACGATTGCCGGTCGAGCGCAAGGTGGAACTGGCCGAGCGTTTGATCGTGCAATTGCAGAAGCCGGCCGAACGCACGCTGTGCGCGTGGGCGCTCGGGCGGATCGGCGCGCGGCGGCCGTTCTACGGGAGCGCGCACAGTGTCGTGCCGGCCGACGTCGCGAACCGCTGGCTCGACGCGTTGTTCGCGCTGGACTGGAAGCAGGTCGAACCCGCGGCATTCGCGGTTGCGCAAATCGCGCGGATGACGGGCGACCGCGAACGCGATTTGCCGGATGAAACGCGCGAGGCGGTGATCAAACGCCTGTCTTCCGCGAATGTGTCGGCCGCGTGGATCGACATGGTGCGCGAGGCGATCGCGTTCGACGAAGCCGACACGGCACGCGTGTTCGGCGAAACGCTGCCGGCCGGGTTGAAGCTGCTGGCGGGGTGAGTGGCGCTGCGGGCTCCGGTATCGTTCGGATGCCGGAGCATTCTGCAGCATTGCCGATTCGGGCTGACGCTTGCCGGTTCAATCGCCTTCAAATAAAGAACGGTTGTCGTTGCATCGCATCGGCAACCGTTCTGCGCTTTGCATGCCTGGCGGTCAGATTTGCGACATCGTCTCGCGTGGCAATGCGGCCGATTCCACGGCGGTCGCATCCCGCGCGGTTGTCCGCCGCGCGAGATAAATCCCCGCGAGCATGCAGCGCACCGAGCCGCCGGCCAGTTCGATCGTCGGCACGTCGAGCGGCAGCAGCCGCGCGCTGCGTTCGATCGTCGCGCGCTGGTCGCCGGTGAGGCAGTCGAACGCGCGCCGCGACAGCGCGAGCACGCGTCCGTTCGTGCCCGACAGTTCCAGCGTATTGCCCGCGAAATTCGCGATCTGCGCGTGATCGAGCGCGATCACCGTGCGGCCCGTTTCGGCCAGGCGTTGCACGATTTCGCCACGGCGCCGGCGATCGGCGATCAGGTCGAGACCCACCATCGCGAAGTCCGTTGCGACGCTCATCATCACGTTCGTGTGATAGATCGGTTTCCCGTTCGCGTCGGCCGTGTCGAAGCAGATCGGCTCGAAGTTGAAGTTCGTACAGAAGCGTTCGAGCGCAATCGGATCGGCGCGGCGCGAACGCGCGGTGTATGCGATCCGCGCGACGTGGTCGAGCACCATCGCGCCGGTGCCTTCCAGGAACACGTCGTCGTATTCGAGCCCCGAGTAGTCGATCACGTCCTGTACGCGGTATTCCGCTTTCAGCATCTCCACGATGTCCGCGCGCCGCTCACGGCGGCGGTTCGGGCTATACATCGGAAACAGTGCGATGTGCCCGCCCGGATGCGTCGAGAACCAGTTGTTCGGGAACACCGAGTCGGGCGTGTCGCGCTCGCCGTGATCGTCGAACACGTGCACGCGCACGCCTGCGTCGGCGAGCGTGCGCGCTGCGGCCGTGACTTCATCGCGTGCGGCGGCCGACACCGACGCGGTGCCGTTCGCGTCGGCGGCGGGCGTGCGCTGGAAGGCGTTGTCGGCCGCGGTCTGCGGATTCGGCAGGAAGCGGTGCGGCCGGATCATCACGACGGCGGCCGGCGCCTGGATCGATACGAGATTCATGAGCGGTAACGGCGAGAGGCGGAGAGCAGGGCGGCGTGCACGCCGCCCGGGATGACGATCAGCGCGCGAACGCGGCGACGGCTTCGGTCACGAAGGCCGCGTGACCCTGCGCGACCGCGGCCGGATCGTCGATCAGCGCGAACAGGTTCTTCGGATCGACGGCCGGCGGAATCAGCGCGATCTCGACGCCTGCGTTGTGCTGCTGCGCGAGCGCGTACAGGTAGCGCAGCGCCGAGTAGTCCTCGAGCGCGAAGCCGACCGAATCGAACACGGTGACTTCGTCCGCGTGTTCACGGCCGGCCGCCTCGCCCTGCAGCACACGCCACAGTTCGGTCACCGGGAAGTCGGCCGGCATCTGCTGGATTTCGCCCTCGATGCGCGACTGCGGCTCGAATTCGACGAACACGCGGCCCGCGCTCAGCACGTCCGCTTCAAGCTCGGTCTTGCCCGGGCAGTCGCCGCCGACCGCGTTCAGGTGCATGCCGGGCTCGATCATGTCCGCCGTGACGATCGTCGCGTACGCCTTGTCGGCGGTGACGGTCGTCACGATGTCGGCGCCGCGCACGGCGTCGGCGGTCGATGCGGCGCGTACGACGTGCAATTCAGGGTACGCGGCAAGGTTCTTCACGAGCTTGTCGGTCGCGTGGCGGTCGACGTCGAACACGCGGATTTCGTCGATGCCGAGCAGCGTGTGGAACGCGATGGCCTGGAATTCGCTCTGCGCGCCGTTGCCGATCAGCGCCATCGTGCGCGAGTCGGGGCGGGCGAGGGCCTGCGCGGCGAGCACTGACGTCGCGGCCGTGCGCAGCGCGGTGGTCAACGTGAGTTCGGCGAGCAGCAGCGGGTAGCCGGTGTCGACTTCGGCAAGCGCCCCGAACGCCATCACCGTGTGCATGCCGCGCGCGGCGTTGACGGGATGGCCGTTCACGTACTTGAACGCGAACAGCGATGCGTTTGCAACGGGCATCAACTCGATCACGCCGTCGCGCGAGTGGCAGGCGACGCGCGGTGACTTGTCGAAGTCGGCCCACTGCATGTAATCGGCGCGCAGCGTGTCGACGAGCTCACGCAGGAACGGCGTGACGCCAGTCCTGGCGATCAGTCGGGCGGTGGCGGGAACGTCGAGGAAGCGGGTCATCGGTCTGTCTCCAATTTTTGCCGGTACGGGTGTCCAGGCGTCCTGGCCGACCGGGGCGGGCGCGACGGCCTGGGCCCCGGCTCCATCAAAAGCGGCGTCGCGGCGTGTGCGGCCGGTCGATGGAGTCATTATTTCCGTGAGTCGAGCCAACAAAAAGACGGCAAAAGTGGCAGATTTATCGATAGACTTCGCAAATTGCTGGTCATATCCGGCAGTTTGTACAAGCCATGGTGGTCGAAATGCGCGCCGTCCGGCACGCTGGCGGCCGTCTCACGTTCAACAGGAAGGTCCGTTCATGATTACGCTCGACGACGTCGACCGGCAGCTCATCGCGCTGCTGCGCGACAACGCGCGGATGCCCGTCGTCACGCTCGCGAAGGAATTGCGCGTCGCGCGCGCGACCGTGCAGAACCGGCTGACGCGGCTGGAGAAGAACGGCGTGATCGTCGGTTATACGGTGCGGCTCAAGCCGGCGGCCGAGCGACACCGGATTCGCGCGCTGATGTCGATCGCGGTGCAGGGCAATCGCGGCGCGGAAGTAGTGAAGGTGCTGCGCGGGCATCCGAACGTCGCGTCGATCCACAGTACCAACGGGCGCTGGGATCTGGTCGCCGAGCTGCATGCCGATTCGCTCGAGCATTTCGATCGCGTGCTCGGCGCGATCCGCCTGATCGACGGGATCGCGAATACGGAAACGAGCATCTTGTTGTCGACGCACAAGGCGTAGTCATCCAGTTGCGTCGGTTTTGCCGAAGGCGCGATGCTGCGGATGTCGGGAAACACGCCAGCGTCGGAACGTTGTGGCGGCCGTTCCGCGACTGCCAGTATGGCCAGTTGGATCTGCTGGTGGCGCGACGTGCGCAGCGCAATGCCGATGATGACCGCGACAGCGACGACCGAGCGTCTGTCGCCATGTGGCGTTCGATTGCTCGCGCGTCAGATCATACGGTTCCCTAAGCTTCGCTTGCGCGCTTCGTCGCCGCTTGCGGAAACGTCAGCACCACCGCGAACCCGCCCGCATCGGGAAACGCGAACCCGATACGTCCGCCGTGCGCCTTCATCACTTCCTGCACGATCGCGAGCCCGAGCCCCGATCCGGTTCGACGCTCGCTGCCGTCCGGCGCAATCCGGACGAACGGCTGCAGCGCCGCGTCCCAATGCTCGCGTGGAATCCCTTGCCCGTTGTCGGTGACGGTCAGCGTCACCGCTCGATCCGCGTTGCCCGCGCTGGCGACCGACACGACGATGTCGTCCGCATGCCCATGCAGCAGCGCGTTGTGCAGCACGTTCGACAACGCCTCCTGCAGACTGATCGCATCGCCGTCGATCCATGCATGCGGTGCGTCGCTCGCGAATGCGACCGCCACATCGCGCGCGTCCGCGAGCGGAATCGTGCGGCCGAGCACGTCCTTCGCGAGCGCGACGAGGTCGACGGGTTGCAGCGGCACGACCTCGGTGCGATGAATCACCATGGCATGATTGAGCAGCTGCCCCGTGAGGCGGCCGACATCCGAGCAGGTCGCGCGCAACGCATCGAGCCGCGCCGCATGACGCGCGGGATCGACTTCCCCGTCGAGCAATTCGATCTGTGCGTCGAGGCGCGCGAGCGGCGTGCGCATCTGGTGCGCGGCGTCGGCAATGAAGCGCTGCATCGCGTTGATCCGCTCGGCGAGGCGGCGCATCAGTCCGTTGATCGAACCGATGATCGCGTCGATCTCGCTCGGCGTGTCGACGGCCACCGGCCGCAGATCGGCCGGATCGCGCGCGGCAATGATCGTGCCAATCTGAGCGAGCGGGCGCAGCCCGCGCCGGATCGCCAGGCCGCTCGCACCGATCGCGAGCACGCTCATCAGCAGGATCAGCGTCCACACCTTGATGCTCATGTCGTTCGTCAGCTGCTGCCGCGCATTGATTGTCTGCGCAACGGTGACGAGCGCCCAGCCTGGCGTGCTTTCCTCGGGCATGTAGCGTGCGATGGTGGCGGTGCGGATCCGGTGCCCCTGGTAGACGGCGTTCGCGAACGCAGGCCCTTGTTTCGCGGCGGCGAGCGTCGCGGGGCTCGCGAGATCGTTGTAGCCGGCCACGACGACACCGCGCGAATCGACGACCTTGTAGTACACGAGGTCGTAGCGCGACAGCGTCGACAGCGCGGCGACGGGCGGGTTCAGCGCAAGCACGCCGCCCTGCACGTACAGGTTCTCCGCGACCTGGATCGATGCGCCGGCGAGCAACTGGTCGTACGCGCGCTCGGCCGCGACGCCCGCGTAGTAGCGCGCAATCGCGGCAAGCGCGAGCGCGCCGGTCGCGACGACGAGCGCGATGAAAAGCAGCGTGCGCCCGAACAGCGTCTTCGGGAACCAGTCAATGCGCGGCAATCTGATACCCCATTCCGCGCGCGGTGCGAATCTCGACCGAGCTGCCCTGCAGCTTCTTGCGCACGCGCGTCACGTATTGCTCGACCGCGTTCGCGGTCGGCTCGTTGCCGAAGCTGAAAAGCTGGTTCAGCAGTTCGTCCTTGGAGAAGATCCGCTGCGGTCGGCTCGCGAGAATCTCGAGCAGCGCGAATTCCTGGCGCGACAGCGACAGCGGCTGGCCGTCGAGTTCGGCGAGACGGCTGCTGCGGTCGATCACGAGGCCGCCGAGCGTCAGCACGTCGTTCGCGTGGCCGCTGTTGCGGCGCAGCAGCGCCTGCACGCGTGCATCGAGCTCGCGGTAGTCGAACGGTTTCACGAGATAGTCGTCGGCGCCGAGGCCCAGGCCGCTCACGCGGTCGTCGATCGCGGAGCGCGCGGTGACGAGCAGCACCGGCGTCGTGCTGCCCGATGCGCGCAGGTTGCGCAGCACCGAGAAGCCGTCGAGGCCGGGCAGATTCGCATCGAGCACGACGAGATCGAAACGCTCGACGCGCAGCAAGCCGTTCGCGATCGAGCCGTCGGTTTCGAGATCGACCGCATGGCCGAGCCGCACGAGGCGGCTGTGGATCGCCGCGCCGATTTCGGCATCGTCCTCCACGACGAGAATGCGCATGGTGCCGTTTGCAGGTAGATGAGTTAGGGGTTTCCCCGGGGGCGGGATGTCAGCATTTTCTCAGACTCGCTCGATAACCTGTGTTCAGCCGGCACGAGCGATGACGGCATTAATACCAGAGGAGACGGCAACATGCAGCATGTCACGGGCACGACGAAGGCGCGACCGAATGCACGGCGAAGCCTGACGCGGGCTGCGGCATCGTCGCTTGCCGCCGGCCGCACGAGGGCATGCGCATGATCGCGTCGCCGCGCCGCCGCGCGTTGCTCGCCGCCGGCCTCGGCATGCTTGCCGCACCGTCGCTGGTGCGCGCGAAGCCGCGCACGGTGCGGATCTCGAAAGGCTATGGCGTGCTGTACCTGCCGTTGCTCGTGATGGAGAAACAGCGGCTGTTCGAGCGGCATGCGGTGCGGCACGGCCTGCCCGAGATCGCGGTGGACTGGGTGCTGCTCGACGGCGGCAATTCCGTCAACGACGCGATGATGGCCGGCACGCTCGATTTCGCAGGCGCGGGCGCGCCGGGTTTCATCGAGCTGTGGGCGCGCGCGCGGGGGATTCCGAACGTCGAGGTGATCGGCATCAGCGGATTGTCCACGACGTCGCTGTCGCTCAATGCGAATCGGCCGGGCCTCGCGTCGCTGCGCGACTTCACGCCGTCCGACCGGATCGCCGTACCGGGCATCCGCACGTCGCTGTCGGCGGTCGTGTTGCAGATGGTCGCGAGTCGGCAACTCGGCGCGAAGCATTTCGCGCAGCTCGATTCGATCACGGTGAACCTGCCGCATCCGCAGGCGATGCAGGCGCTGATTCGCCGCGAGAACGGCGTCACCGCGCACTTCACGTCACCGCCGTTCTCGACGCTCGAGTTGCGGCAGCCGGGCATTCATCGCGTCGTGAATTCGGTCGACGTGCTCGGCCCGCTGACGCTCGACGTCGTGTTCGCGCCGAAGCGGCTCGTCGACACGGAGCCCGCACTGGCCGCGGCGTTTCTCGGCGCGCTCGACGAAGCGAACCGCCTGATCGCGCAGGACCCGCGCGCGGCCGCCGCGTTGTATGCGGCCTCATCGGGTGTCGGCGTGTCGCACGACGACGTGATGCGGATGCTCGCCGCGCCGGACACGCGTTTCTCGGTGCGGCCGAACCAGCTGATGGACTACGTCGAATTCCTGTATCTCGCCGGCACGATCAAGGCGAAGCCGAGCGCATGGCACGAGATGTTCGCGCCGATGCTCGACGACTACCGGACCGGCTGACTGCCGCCGTCCGTTGCCGGACCGCGATTTCATCGAACATCCCCGCGCCCGCGCATGCATCGCGCGCGGCGCCGATTCAACCGACAAGCAACCGATTCACGGAGGAGCCCGCAGTGAATACCACCGAGACCCTGGACCCCGCGTCCGCCGAAGAACAGCGCATCATGTCGAAGATGGCGCGGCGCCTGCTGCCCATCCTCGTCGTGATGTTCCTGATCGCATTCATCGACCGGCAGAACGTTGGCTTCGCGAAACTGCAGATGGTGCACAGCCTCGGCATGACCGAGGCAGCGTTCGGTCTCGCGTCGTCGCTGTTCTTCATCGGCTACCTGCTGTTCGAGGTGCCGAGCACGCTCGCGCTGCATCGCTATGGCGCACGCGTGTGGCTCGCGCGGATCATGCTGACGTGGGGCCTCATCACCGTGCTGATGGGCTTCACGACGTCGATGCCCGCGTTCTGTTCGCTGCGCTTCCTGCTCGGGATCGCGGAGGCCGGCTTCTATCCGGGCGTGATCTATTACCTGACGCTGTGGTTTCCGCAGAGCTACCGCGCGAAGGTGCTCGGCATCTTCACGCTCGGCAGCGCGCTCGCGAACATGCTCGGCTCGCTGGTCGGCGGCGTGCTGCTGAGCCTGAACGGCGTGTGGGGGCTCGCGGGCTGGCAATGGGTGTTCGTGGCGACGGGCATCCCGGCCGTGATCGTCGCGATCGTCGTGTTCCGCGTGCTGCCGGCGTCGTTCCGCGATGCGCCGTTCCTCGACGAACGCGAGAAGCAGATCGTCGCGGCCGCGCTCGAGCGCGAGAAGCCGATGCAGGCCGAGCATGCGCAGCCGTGGAAGGCGCTGCTCGATCCGCGCGTGATGCTGTTCGCGGCGACCTACATGCTGATGTCGACATCGTTGTACGGTGTCACGTACTGGCTGCCGACGCTCGTCAAATCGTTCGGCGTGTCGAGCGGTACGAACGGCTTGCTGAGCATGCTGCCGTGGGCGCTCGCGGTGCTGCTGCTGCTGTGGCTGCCGTCGAAGCTGCGGCGCGCCAAGAGCATCCTGCGCACGATCGCGATCGTCGCGGCGCTCGGCGCGCTCGGCTTCCTGCTGAGCCTCGTGCTGCCGTCGACGCCGCTGCGCTTCATCGCGCTCGTGCTCGGCGGCGCGTGCATCCCGCTGCTGTATCCGTGCTTCTGGTCGATGCCGCCGCGCTACTTCACCGGCGCGCGTGCGGCGGCGAGCGTCGCGGCGATCAACTCGATCGGCAATCTCGGCGGCTTCTTCAGCCAGAACCTGATGCCGTTCGCGGGCAAGATGACGGGCACCGCATTCGGGCCGATGATCGTGCCGATCGTGTGCCTCGCGCTGCTCGGGATCGGCGCGCTGGTCGCATGGACGCGCTCGGAGCGGGGGATGGTGGCCGCGCGGGCGTGAGCGACGGCGAGAGCCGGGGGCTGCGTTTTTTTGCAGTCCCCGCACTCGATCGTGCCGATGTGCTACCGGGCACCCGATCGTGACGCATGGAGAGTGAAGCGGAAATGACGGCGACATCGGGACTACCGATCAGTCAGAGCCTGCTTGAGGAAGCGGAAACCGTGTTGGCGGAACACGAGACGCTGCCGGTGTTCGTGGAGCCGACGCTGCGCGAGGCCGTCGCACGGCGACGCGTGCAGCGCGAGTTCGTCGCGCGCGGCCGGGCATCCGCCATGGAGGCGCGGCGCACGGGTGAGTACGTCGATGCCACCGAAGTGCACGCCACGTTTCAGACGATGCTGAACGCTGCGCGCAGGCGCACGAACTGATTGGACGAGCGGCGAAAACCCGTGCGCGCGATAGAACAGGTCGCGATCCTCGCCGTTCGGCATCAATGCGAAGAAGACGACCACCGACCCCCGGCCGCGGCATTTCGCCGTTGCTGCCCGACGGCTTTATCCCTGCGCCCGCGACGCCCCGCTTCCTTCATGCGCAATCGCCACATGCGCAGCCGCCACCGGAATATCGACCTCCACCGTCGTCCCTTCGCCGAGCGTCGTATCGATCCGCAGCGTGCCGCCGACGAGATACGCGCGCTCGCGCAAACCGACCAACCCGAACGAGCCCGACTTGCGCGGCGCACCGGGATCGAATCCCGCGCCGTCGTCTCGAATCGTCAGCGCGATCGTCTCGTCACGATAAACGAGGGCCACTGTCGCGCTCGACGCGGCCGCGTGCCGCGCGACGTTCGCGAGCGCTTCCTGTGCAATGCGGAACACGGCCGTCGCATACGGTTCGTCGAGTTGCAATTCGCCTGGCTCGACATGCAGCGTGCACGCCATGCCGTGGCGGTGCCGGAAATCCTCCACGAGCCACTGCATCGCGGCCGCGAACCCGAGATCGTCGAGCATCAGCGGACGCAGGTCCGACGCGATGCGCCGCGTGGCCGTTACCGCGCCGCGCGCGAGCCCATGCATTGCCGCGATCTTGCGCGCCAGCGGCGCATCGTCCTGCGGCACGCGATCGAGCAGCCATTCGAGATCGTTCTTCAGCGTCGCGAGCGTCTGCGCGAGTTCGTCGTGCAGTTCACGCGCGATGCGGCGCTGTTCGGCTTCGCGTGCGCTCGCGCTGATCGCCGCGATCTCGCGCAGCTCTTCGCGCGATGCCTGCAGCGCCCGCTCCGCGCGCACGCGCTCCTCGACCTCGCGCCGCAGGTCGCGGTTCGACGCGCTCAACTGCGCGGTGCGCGCCGCAACGCGCTGTTCGAGCCGTTCGTTTGCTTCGTTGAGCTGCGCGCTCTTCTGCACGACGAGCAGGTGCTGATAGCGTGCGCCGGCCAGCGCGCGCACCGTCTGCGCATGCAGCCGGCCGTTCTCGAACAGCAGTGCGAACAGCACCACGGCCGACGCGACGAGGCCGTAGGTCCGTCCCGCGTAGAAGCCCAGGTCGAAGCGTCCGTGGTTCAGCATCGACGACAGCGCGATGTCGAACAGCCATGCGACGAGCACGATCATCACCCACAGGTCCAGCACGGAATGACGGCGCCGCTGCCGCCACATCAGCACGAGCGCGGCGAGGTTCAGCGCCCAGACGACCGCGATCGCGTTCGTCATCGTCGAGGCCATTCGGTTGCCCTGCATGATGCGTGGCAGCAGGTCGTGGCCGACGGTCGCGAGCAGCGCGAGCGCGCCGGTGGCGCCGGCCGTCAGGACGATGCAGAGCAGGAGCGGAATCGCGGCACGGCGCTGCTCGAGCGACGGCGGATGCGCGTGCGGCGCCGCACGCAGCAGCGCGTATGCGGCGACCGCCAGCGGAAAGCCGCCGTGCCAGAACAGATAAAGCCATGCGGTCGTCTGTTCGCCCGCGCCGAGCAGCCCCGTCGGCGTGAACAGCCCCGGAAAGGTCAGCATGTGCGTGCCGGCCATGAAACCCGTGAACAGGTAGCCGCTGGCGAGCGCGAGCAGCGATTTCTCGCGCAGGATCGCGTACTGACCGAGAAGGAGGCCGGCCGTGACCATGTCGTTGACGACGATCGCCGACTGGTACACGGGAATGAAGCCCCACACGCGGGCAAGCGGCATGCCCGCGAACGGCGCGAGGGCGACGAAGATCACGGCCGACACGACGACCGTCGCGATCGCGAGTCGCCGCTCGCGCCGCTGCGGCGGCAGCGACGACATGAACAGGCGCGACGGCTCCGACGCATCGTCGTCGGGGGCCGTGGCTGTGGCCGCGCGGAAGCGGAATGCGGACATCATGCGTCGTCGACGCCGAAGTCGAGATCGTGGCGCATTGCGTAGCGCACCAGCGCGGCTTCGTGCGGCAGCTCCATCTTCTCGAGGATGCGCGTCTTGTAGGTGCTGACCGTCTTCGCGCTCAGCGTGAGATCCGCCGCGATCCGCGTGACCGTCTGGCCCGCGACGATGCGGCGCATCACGTCGAGCTCGCGCTCGGACAACCGCTCATGCGGCAGCATTTCGGACGGCGCGCGCATCGTGCGCGCGAGGCTTTCGGCCGCCGACGCGCTCACGTACACGCCACCGGTCGCGACCTTGGTGACGGCCTGGACGAGTTCGGCGGTCGCGCTGTCTTTCGTCAGGTAGCCGGTCGCGCCGGCCTTGAACGTGCGCGCCGCGTACTGCGTTTCCGCATGCATCGTCAGAACCAGCATGCGTAGGGATGGCGCCCGCGTCTTGACCAGCCGGATCAATTCGATACCGGTCGGTGCGGGCATCGACAGGTCGAGCAGCAACACGTCGGCCGCGCGCCGCTCGACCAGCGCGAGCGTGGCCGCGCCGTCGCTCGCCTCGCCGACGATTTCGAAACCGCCGGCCGTTTCCAGGATGTAGCGCAGTCCGTCTCGCATGACTGCGTGATCGTCAGCCAGAATTACCCTGATCATCTAGCGGTCCTCTTCGGGATGACGCCGCGGGTTGCTCTGCCGGTTGTCGCCGCGGCGGTTCTTCTGATCAATATATGCCGCCGCAACGGGAAATGGTGCGCCTCAGGGACATTTTTGAGACATCCGGGTGTCGAATGTGTGTTGAAGCGAAATAATCGTCGCGAAATGGCATGGGTGGTAGAGGCAGACGGGGAGGGTATTCCCGAGGAATCGTCACGGTCGGGCGGACGGCGTGCCCTCCCGGACCACCGTGATTCAGGGATAAACTGGTGCCCGATTGCCCGTCAAGACCCGAGGAGCCGCCACGATGATCGATCTCGCCCGCATCCTGCCGTCCGCGTTGCCCGACGCCGTCGCATGGGCCGACGCGCAGGCGGCTCATGGGCTCGCGACGGGCGTGCCGCTGACGTCCGCGCAGGCCGACGACGCGCGTATCGTGGGCGTCGCACAACCGGAGCGGATCCGCGTCGTGGTCGGCGACCGGCTGCCGTTTCCCGACACGCCGGCGCTCGGCGCGATTGCGCGCGACACCGGGCTGCTGTCGCCGGGAACCATCGGCCTCACGCTCGGCCATGCGGTGTTCGTGCTGCGCGGTCACGATACGCGCCGCCTGCTTACGCACGAATTCCGCCATGTGCATCAATACGAGAGGGCCGGGTCGATCGGCGCGTTTCTCGTGCGCTATCTGCACGAGATCGCGACCGTCGGCTACCACGACGCGCCGCTCGAAGCCGACGCGCGGCAACACGAGTTCGACTGACGCGGCCGGCGGGCGCGAACGTGCACGCATACCGATGAACCTTCCCCACGCCATCGCCGGCCCGGTGCGGAATCGTCGCGCCGCCACGCCGCGCGGCCCGCGATGAGCGAAACGATCCACGCGTGGCTCAGTGCGATCGGCGCGCACCCGGCGCTGGTGCTGGCGATCGTGTTCGCCACCGCCTGCGCCGAGGCGATCGCGTTGATCGGCACGGTCGTGCCGGCCGGTGCGGTGATGTTCGCGGCCGGCACGCTGATCGGCGCGGGCGCGCTCGACGGCTGGACGGCAATCGGCGTCGCGGCCGCCGGCGCGATCGTCGGCGACGGGATCAGCTACGAGCTCGGTCGCCACTACCGCGGCGCGATCCGCAATGGATGGGTCCGGCTGGGCTATGCGGATGCGTATGCGCGTGGCGAGCAGTTCGTGCTGCGCCACGGGGTGAAAAGCATCGTGCTCGCGCGCTTCCTGGCGCCGGTGCGTGCGGTCGTGCCGGTGGTGGTGGGGTGCGCAACGCTGCCGCGCCGGTCGTTCTATCCGGTCAACATCGCGTCGGCGCTGATCTGGGCGCCCGTGCACGTCGCGCCGGGCATCCTGTTCGGCGCGTCGGCGGTGCTGGCCGCCGCGATCAGCGTGCGGGTCGCCGCGATCCTGCTGGTGGTCGTCGCGCTGGTCGCGCTCGTGTGGATCGGCGTGCGCGTCGCGCTGCGGCGCGGCTGGCCGCTGCTGCGCCGTGTGCTCGCCGCGCTCATGTACGCGTGCGTGCGCCGCTGGCCGCGATTCGGCGCGCGGCTGCACGACGCGCTGGTGCGTGTGCGCCGCCTGCCGGGTGCGGTGCCCGTGTTCGCGCTGCTGTTCGTCGGCTGCGTGTGGCTGTTTGCCGGCATCGTGCAGGACGTCGTCGCGAATGATCCGCTGATGCACGCCGACATTGCGCTGTATGCGTTCCTGCAGAACCTGCGCACGCCGCCCGTCGATGCTGCGATGCGTGCGCTCGCGGTGCTGCACGGACACGATACCGGGCTGATCGTCGCAGCGGCGTTTCTCGTCTGGCTGATGATCCATCGCTGCTGGATCACGTCCGCATGGTGGCTCGCGACGGCCGGCATCGCGCTCGTGCTCGTGCCGGCGTTTGGCGCCGGCTCGCCCGGCACGATACCCGCGAGCCTGCCGCCCGGCGCGCTGCACGTGCCGCTGCCCGACGCCGACGCGGCGTTCGCGATGCTCGCGAGCAGCGGCATTGGCTGGGTGCTGACGCGCGACCGGCCCGCGCTGTGGCGCATCCCGGTCGTGACGGCGGTCGTGCTGTGGATCGTGCTCGGCGGTTTCGCGCGGCTGTACGTCGGCGATACGTGGTTGTCGGGTCTGCTCGGCGGCTGGAGCCTCGGGCTCGCGTGGTTCGCGATGTTGGCGGGCGCGTATTCGTACTGGCGCGTGCGCGAGCATGTGCAGCCGCGAGGCGCATTGGTCGCCGTGCTTGTCGTGCTCGCGACGACTGGTGTCTGGACCGTGCCCGCGCATTGGCAGCTCGATCGCGCGGCGCGTCCGCACGCGGGCGACGTCGTCGCGATGACCGTCGATCAGTGGATGCGTGGCGGGTGGCAGCGCGTGCCGACGCGGCGCACCGAAATCGGCGGCGATCGCGAGGAATATCTGCCGCTGCAGTGGTGCGCGACGTCGGACACGCTCGACCGCCATCTTTCGATGGCCGGCTGGCAGCGCGCGACGCCGTGGTCGCCTGCCACGGCATTGCGCTGGCTGCTGCCGCAGGCGCGGGCCGATGCGCTGCCCGTGCTGCCGCGCTACACGCAGGGCGAAAGTACGCGCCGGGTATTCGTGCGTGTCGATCCGGCCCGACCGGACAGCCGCCTCGTACTGCGGCTGTGGCGTTATCCGTATGTGCTGCAGGATGCGCTCGGCATGCGGCCGCTGTGGTATGGCGCGCTGTATCGCGAGACGCTGCATCGGCCCGCGCGGCTGATGACGATCGTGCGCACGGCGACCGTCGACGACGCGGCGGCGATCGCGCAGGCGCTGCAGGTCGAGCCGACGGTCGAGCGGCCGCCGGCGGGGATGAGTGCGGCGCCGGCCGCGATGCTGCTCGTATGGATGGTGCAGCCTTGAAGCGTGAGCGGCGTGTCAGGCACACGCCGGTTGCGCGGGCTACGTGGCGGTCCTTGGATGGAGCGACATGGTCGGCGCGTTTCTGGCAACATCGCGCGATACGCGCGGCTCGCGGCGCTACCGCTGCAATGCCGCCTCGATCCCTCGACTCGAAAGGACCCGCATGATCACGCTTCGCCCGATGACCGAAGATGATTTCCCCCGCTTCTGGCCCACGTACCACGCGATCGTCGCCGCGCAGGAGACCTATGCATTCGATCCGGCGGCGACGCAGGAGACCGCTCGCGCGCTGTGGCTCGACGCGCCGCTCTGCACGTGGGTCGCCGAGGACGATGGCGTGCTGCTCGGCTCGTACTACCTGAAGGCCAACGCGGCCGGGCCCGGCAATCACGTGTGCAACTGCGGGTATATGGTCGCCGAGGCCGCGCGCGGCAAGGGCGTCGCGCGCCTGATGTGCGAGCACTCGCAGCAGGTCGCTCGCGAACGCGGTTTTCTCGCGATGCAGTTCAATTCGGTGGTCGCGACGAACGAGGTGGCGGTCGCGCTGTGGCAGAAGCTCGGCTTCGAGATCGTCGGCCGCTTGCCGCGCGCGTATCGCCACGCGCGGCTCGGCTTCGTCGACTGCCTCGTGATGTACAAGTGGCTCGGCGATACGGCGGCCGCCGAAGCCTGATCGAAAGTCAGACGGCGAACGCGCCGTCGAACACGATCCGCTCGTCGAACGCGAGCGTGCCGTGCGCGAAGATCAGGTCGAGGTGGTGGCTGCCGTTCGCGCCGCCGCCGAGGCCGAGATGCAGGCCCGGATGGCGCTCCTCGAACCCGGCGTTGCGACCGTACAGCGCGCGGATGCCCAGGTTCGTGCCGATGCCGAACTCCTCGATGCGCCGGTGATTGTCATGCCGGTCGAGGTACGACGCGAAGTCGCGCCGGAAGCCTGCGTCGTCGCTGTCGAAATCGACGATCAGGCTGTCTTCGACGTGCAGCGTCGCGAGCCGTTCCGTCACGCGGTACTTGATCGCGAACGGCACGGTGCCGAGGAACGTGCCGCTGAATACGATCGAGCCGTGCAGGTCGGTGACGTGCGTCGCGATCTCGCCGGGCACGACGTCGAGATTGCCCATCCCGTCCACGCTCGTCCATTTCTGGTCCGGCGAAAGCGAGCCGGTCAGCGTGTTGCCGGCTTCGTCGATGAAGTGGACCTGCGATGCGCGCGCGGCCGCTTCGATCAGCCGGCCGTTGCGCGCGGCGATGTCGTCGAGCGATTCGGCGAACGCTTCGTCGAGATGCGGGCCGTAATCCTTGAACAGCACCGACTTGCTCCAGTGCTCGACGATCGCGGGACGGATCGCGGCCAGGAATGGCGGGCCGCTCGGTGACGGCGTCGGCAGGCACGACGAGTCGTACAGCAGCACGAACAGATCCGCGCGCGCGAGCGCGGCGGCGATGTCGGCAGGCGGGGTGGTTTCGAGGCAGAGGGTCGCCGCGTCGAACGAGTCGGGCAACGCGGAAAACGCGCGCAACGCGACGTCGCGATTGCGGGTGTCGTAGCCGACCAGCAGTTTGCCCGTTTCGCCGCGTGCGAGCTTGTCGCGCAGCGCCGGGTGATAGCCGAGCGCGCGGTGCAGGTTCAGCATGCGTATCTCCGGAAGCGGCGGAAGGGCCGCAGCCCTTCCGCGGGAACGGGCTGGCCGCTCAGACCGGCCACAGCGCGGTGCCGAACGGCACCACGGCATCCTCGACCATCATGTCGACGGCCTCGGGGTGCGTGTCTTCCTGCATCCAGTCAAGCAATTCGATCTGCGTAGTTTCCTGCATGTCAATTCTCCTGTGGTGAACATGAGCGATTCAACATGAAGCGCGGTAAAGGAATGACCGCCACTCGTCAGGAATTTCGTGAATACCGGACGAGTGGCGTCGATATTAGTCTGACGATTTCGCGAATGCAATGCGCTGCAAGGTTTTTAGCTGTGGTGTGCTAAACAAGCGGGTTTGCTGCGGGTCGTTCGATGAAGGCGTGTGAATCGGATCGAGAAGGCCATGGATTTTTTTGAATATCAAGGTCGTCAATGATGAATGGAGTCATGCGATTTATTTGAATTGCGACTGCAATCGCGTCGATCGTTTCCATTTTCACCATTCACGAACGATGCGCACGCGTCGAGCGTCCATGCGAATGGTCCACCGGCCGTCGTCGAGCCGACCTCGGCGGCGGCCCGGATTTTCTGGCACCATCTGACGACTTCGCGTGCGGGTCGCAACCGTGCGCACACCGCCGTCCCGGCGGCACGATTCGAACCACGATGGAGACACGCGATGCGCGCAGCGCCGCAACCGGAGCACGCCGGCCGAGCACGGCCCGATGCACGCGCCACCGAACCCGACCGGATGGCCGCGTGGCGGCTCGCGATCTGCCTGTCGCTCGGCAGCGCGATCGCGCTCGGCCTCGCGCGCTTCTCGTATGCATTGCTGCTGCCGCCGATGAAGGCCGATCTCGGCTGGAGCTTCGCGCAGGCCGGCGCGCTGAACACGGCGAACGCGGCCGGTTACCTGATCGGCGCACTCGTTTTCCCGTTCCTGTCGCGCCGCTGGCGCAGCGGCTCGCTGCTGGCGGCCGGCTGCGCGCTGACCGCGGTGTTGATGGCCGCATGCGGGCTCACGTCCGGCATGAACGCGCTGCTCGTCGAGCGGCTCGCGACCGGTGTTGGCAGCGCGCTGATCTTCATCAGCGGCGGCGTGCTGGCCGCGCGGCTCGCGTCCGCGTCGCCGCGCGATGCAGGGCTGCTGCTCGGGCTTTATTACGGCGGCACGGGGTGGGGCATCGTTGCATCATCGCTGCTCGTGCCCGCGACGCTCGTGCATCGCGCGCACGGCTGGCAACCGGCATGGTTCGCGCTCGCGTTCGCATGCGTGCTGTTCTCGGCGATCGCCGTGGCGGCGGCGCGTCGCATCGAGCATGCGCACGCGGCGCCGGCCGGGCGGCGCGACGGTGCCGCGCCGGCGGCGAGCGCGAGCGCCGCGCGCTTCGCACTTGCGCTCGCGGGCTACGGGCTGTTCGGCGTTGGCTACATCGGCTATATGACGTTCATCGTCGCGCTGCTGCGTGGCGCGGGAATGAGCGGCGTGGTCGTGTCCGCGTTCTACGTGATGCTCGGCGTCGCGACCGTCGTGTCGGCGCGGCTGTGGTCGGGGTTGCTCGACCGGATGCGCGGCGGCCAGGCGCTCGCCGCGCTCAATGCGTTGCTCGGCGTGGCGACGCTGATGCCCGCGCTGTTCGTACATCCGGCGGCCGCGTTCGCGTCGGGCGTGCTGTTCGGCGCGACGTTCCTGTCGGCGGTCGCGTCGACGACCGCGTTCGTGCGCCACAACCTGCCACCGGAAGGCTGGGCGAAGGGCATCAGCGCGTTCACGACGATTTTCGCGTTCGGGCAGATCGCCGGGCCTGTCGCGATCGGCTGGGTGTCCGACAGCGCGGGGCTCGCGCGCGGGCTCGTCTATTCGGCGCTGACGCTGTTCGCGGGCGCGGCGCTCGCGGCGGGACAGCGCGCGTTGCGGGGAGCGACGTAACAGGCACCGCCGCCCTGATGGAGTCCGCAGAGAAAAAGGGGCGTGGCGTCGCTCCCGCACATGATGGTCGCGGCGCGCGCGGCCGTTCCCGCGCGCGCCCGGCGCCAATTACCGCTCGATCTGCCGGTTCCAGCGCGTGTCCCATTGCGCGCGGCGTGCGTTGATCGCCGTCCAGTCGACCACCGTCACCTTGCGCACCAGCTCGTCGATGTTGCCGAGGCTTTGCTGCATCGCGGCGGGCATCTTCGCGAGGCGGTTGGTCGGGATCTGTTTGCCGGCCTCCGCCGCCTTCGTCTGCGCGGGCGCGGACAGCAGGAACTGCGCGAGCTTCTGCGCCAGTTGCGGATCTGGGTTGTTCGCGACCACGCAAAGGTCGACGAGCAGCAGCACCGGGCCTTCCTTCGGGTTCGCATACGCAACCGGAATGCCCTTGTCCTGCAGGTCGCCGACGCCGGTCGGCGTCAGCGGGAACAGGCCGGCCTCGCCGGTCTGCACCATCTCGGAGATCTTCGCGGAGTTCGGGATGTACTCGACGACGTTCGGCCCGACCGTGCTCGCCCACTTGCTGAAGCCCGGCTCGACGTTCTGTTCGCTGCCGCCGAGCAGCCGGTTGATCGCGAGAAATCCGTGCAGCCCGAACGTGCTGCTCGACGCGGACTGGAACACGACCTTGCCCTTGTATTTCGGATCGGCGAAATCCATCCACGACGTCGGCGGCGCCCAGCCTTTCTCCGCGAACAGTTTCTTGTTGTACGCGATGCCCGTCATCCCGAGCTGCACGCCCGCGCCGACGTCGTCCTTCATCCGCGCGAACGGATACAGCTCCTTCAGCACCGGCGAATCGTCGAGCTTCTGGCATACGCCGAGGCTGACCGCGCGCGCCATCACGCCGTCGTCGAGGAACGCGACGTGGATCTGGGGCTTGTTGCGGTTCGCGAGCAGCTTCGCGAGCACGTCCGACGACGTGCCGGGCACGACGACGACCTTCACGTTGTTCGCTTTCTCGAAGTCGGGCAGCACCTGGCTCGTATAGGCCTTTTCCATCGGGCCGCCGTTCATGCCGACATAGATCGTCTTCGTTTGCGCGAATGCGGGCGCGCTGGCGCCTGCGATGCAGAAGGCGGCAGCCGCCGCGATCGTTCCGAGCAGTTTCATCGTTGGGTCTCCTCTTGACGGAAAGGGGCGGTCGGCGCGGCTTCGCGGAAGAAGCGGCCGATCGAGAATGCATCGAGTGGCGTGGCGGTTTCGCCCGTTACGACGAGATCGGCGAGCACCTCGCCGACGCCCGGCGCGAGCAGGAAACCGCCGCCGGAAAAGCCGAACGCATGCAGCAGGTTCGGCGTCGTGCGGCTCGCGCCGATGATCGGGTTGTGGTCCGGCGTGCAGCCTTCGACGCCGCTCCACGTGCGGATCAGCAGCGCGTCGCGCAATGCGGGCAGCAGCGCGCACGCATCGCGCATTACCGCGCGTGTCGTATCGACCGACGGCTGACCGAATTCGCCGTCGCCGCGGCCGCGCCCGCCACCGATCACGCAGTTGCCGCGCGCAACCTGCCGCGCGTAAACGCCGCCGCCGTACACGCCGAGGTTGTGCGTGATGAACGGCGGCAGAGGTTCGGTTACCCACATGTTCGGGTAGATCGGCTCCATCGGCACGGCTTCGCCGAAGCGTGCGGCGATCGTGTTCGCCCATGCGCCGGCCGAGTTGATCAGCCACGTCGCGGTGCATGCGCGGTCGCCGGCATGAACGTGAAAACGCGTGCCGTCGTGCCGGACCTCATCGACCGGCGTGTGCTCGAATACGTCGGAGCCTGCCGCGCGGGCTGCGCGCGCGAATGCGGGCGACACGACGCGCGGGTTCGCATGTCCGTCGGTCGCGCACAGCGAGCCGCCCACCGCCGCGCGGCCGAGCCACGGATAGCGGCGGCGGAACGCGTCGCCGCGCATCACCTGCAGCGGCAGGCCGTGCTCGCCGGCGAGCATCGCATAGGCATCGAGTGCATCGAGATCGGCGTCGCTGCGCGCGAGCCGCAAGTGGCCCGACACGACGAACTCGCCGTCGATGCCGATCAGCTCGGGCAGGCGATCCCAGATGCGCCGCGCGCGCAGCGCGAGCGGCAGCTGTTCGGCAGGGCGGCCCTGGCAGCGTACGCCGCCGTAATTCACGCCGCTCGCCTGCGCGCCGCAGTCGCGGCGCTCGAACAGGGCGACGCGCAAGCCGCGCGTCGTCAGCGCCAGCGCGGCCGATGCACCGACGAGCCCGCCGCCGACGATCGCGACGTCGTAGTGCCGATGCTCACTCATCGCGCGCCTCGTCGGGGATCGCCGCGACATCGTCGCCCGCGAGCGCGGCGGAGATCGGGAACGGCTTTACCGGTGGTTGCGCGCGCAACCGACCGACGTCCTCCAGCGAACGGCCGGTCTCCGCGGCGAGCACGAGTGCGGTCGCGTCGCCGCACATGCGGCCCTGGCAGCGGCCCATCCCGGCGCGTGTCAGCGCCTTCACCCGATTCAGCTCGGTCGCTTCGCCGGCGCGAATGCAGCGTCGCAGCGCACCCGCATCGATTTCCTCGCAGCGGCACACGATCGTGTCGTCGGGGCAGCGCGCGGCGAGTGCGGCCGGCGGCGCGAACGCGGCTTCGAGGCCCGCGCGGAACGCGCCGAGCCGGGCCAGCCTGCGTTCCAGCATCGCCGCATCGGGTTTGCCGGCGCGCGCGGGCGACGACGTGTCGATGCCCGCATCGTCGAGCAGCGCAAGCGCGGCGCGTCGCCCGGACGCCTCGGCAGCGTCGGCGCCTGCGATGCCGGCGCCGTCGCCCGCGACGTAGATGCCGGGCACGGACGTGCGGCCGGCCGCGTCGCGCTCGGGCAGCCATGCGCGGTTAAGCGGATCGAAACTGAACCGGCAGCCGGCGAGATCCGCAAGCTGGGTTTCCGAACGCAGCCCGAAGCCGAGGCCGAGCGCATCGCAGTCGAGCATCCGCGGCGGCGCGCCGCCGCCGGCCGCGCGCCATGCGAGTCCCGTCACGTGCCGCTCGCCGAGCACGCGCTCGAGCGTGACGCCCGTTTCGATCGCGACGCCATGCGCGCGCAGCCAGCCGATGTAGTACAGCCCCTTCGCAAAGGTGGACGGCATGCGCAGCAGGGCCGGTGTCGCGGCTGCCTGCTGGCGCAGCGGGCTCGTGTCGAGCACCGCGGCGACCCGCGCGCCGGCCTTCGCGTATTGATAGGCGACGAGATACAGCAGTGGTCCCGTACCCGCGAACACGATGCGGCTGCCGATCGCGCAGCCCTGCGCCTTCAGCGCGACCTGCGCGCCACCGAGCGTGTAGACGCCGGCGAGCGTCCAACCCGGCACCGGCAGCATGCGGTCGGTCGCACCGCTCGCGACGATCAGATGAGAGAACGGCACGGTCGTCTCGCGACCGTCCTGCAGCGTGTCGACGCGGCCGGCGCCGCAAGCCCATGCGAGCGTGTTGGGTCGATAGTCGACATGCGGCAGCAGCGCGGCCATGGTCCGGTGCACGGCATCGGCCTTCGCAGCCTCGAAGCCGTACAGCACGCGCTTGCCGCGCGCGAACGCACCTTCGGCCGGCGGTTGACGATAGATCTGTCCGCCCCACCGCGCGTTCTCGTCGATCACGACGGGGCGCAGCCCCGCGTCGACCAGCGCCTCTGCCGCGCGTACGCCGGCCGGCCCGGCGCCGACGATCACCGGGCGCAATGCGTCGCTCATGATGCGTCTCCCGCCGCGGCGGGCTGCGCACCCGTGAGAATCCGCATGCCGTCGACGATCGGCGTCGAACATGCGCGCACGCGTGCGCCGGCCTCGGTGCGCACCCAGCAGTCCTGGCATGCGCCGATCAGGCAAAAGCCCGCGCGCGGCTTGCCGCTGAATTCGCTCACACGCACGCGGCGCTGCGCGACGAGGATCGCGGTGAGCACGGTGTCGCCGGCGAGCGCGTGCGCGGGACGGCCATCGAGCATGAACGCGACGGCGGCGCGCTCGCGTTCGGCAACGCGCACGAACTGCGCACCGTCGTCCGCGAGGCCTGTGGAACGGGAAACGGGAGTCGTCATCAGTGTTGGCCGATCAGGATGCGGTTCAGGCCGTACACGCGATCGAGCAGCAGCATCGCGCCGGCGGTGATGAAGATAACGAGCGCCGATACCGACGCCATCATCGGATCGATCGATTCGGTCGCGTACATGTACATGCGCACCGGCAGCGTGACGGTCTGCGGCGACGTGACGAAGATCGACATCGTCAGTTCATCGAAGCTGTTGATGAACGCGAGCAGCCAGCCGCCGGTGATGCCGGGCACGATCATCGGCAGCGTGATGCGGCGAAACGTCGTCCACGGATCGGCGCCGAGCGAGCATGCGGCCTGTTCGACGCTGCGATCGAGGCCGGTGACGGACGCGAGCACGAGCCGCATCACGAACGGCGTGATGACGATCATGTGCGCGACCACCAGCCACGCGAACGAGCCGGTTGCGCCGATCAGCGCGAAGAACCGCAGCAGCGCGATGCCGAGCACGAGGCCGGGGATCACGAGCGGCGACAGCAGCAGGCCGTTGAGGAACGCGCGGCCGGGAAACACCGCGCGACCGATCGCGAGCCCGGCGGGCAACGCAATCGCGAGCGACAGCGTCGCCGATGCGAACGCGAGCTTCACGCTGTTGGCGAAGGCGGTGACGAAGTCCGGATAGTCGAGGATCGCGCGGAACCAGCGCAGCGACAGGCCATGCGTCGGCAACGTGAGCGTTTCGTCGGGCGTGAACGCGACGAGCACGACGATCACGAGCGGCGCGAGCACGAACAGCATCACGAGCGTGTGGAACGCGAGGGCGAAGGGGCCGTTCTTTCTCATCGGGAAGCGCCTCCGAGGCTGCGCGCATAGCGGCGTTCGAGCACGCGGTAGTAGGTGAGCATCACGACGAGGTTCGCGACCAGCAGCAGCACCGCGATCGTCGCGCCGAGCGGCCAGTTCAGCGAGCCGAGGAATTCGTCGTAGACGGCGGTTGCCGCGACCTTCAACCGGCGTCCGCCGAGCAGGCCCGGAATCGCGAATGCGCTCGCCGACAACCCGAACACCATCAGGCTGCCGGACAGCACGCCCGGCATCAGTTGCGGTACCACGATACGGCGCAGCGTCGTGAACGGCGATGCGCCGAGCGACAGCGCCGCGTGCTCGGTCTGCGGATCGAGCCGCTGCAGCGCGGTCCACACGGGAATCACCATGAACGGCAGCATCACGTGCACCAGCGCGATCACGATCGCGAACGTCGTGTATTCGAGCTTGTACGGCCCGAGACCGACGAGCCCGAGCGCCTGGTTCACGAGCCCGCTCGTGTTGAGCAGCATGCTCCAGCCGAATGCGCGCACGACGACCGATACGAGCAGCGGGGCAAGGATGACGAGCAGGAACAGCGAGCGCCACGGGTCGCGCATTTTCGACAACACGTACGCTTCGGGCGTGCCGATCGCGACGCAGATCGCGGTGGTCAGCGCGGCGATGCCGAACGTGCGCGCGAAGATCGTGTGGAAGTACGACGAGCCGAGCACCTCCGCGTAGTTGCCGAACTGGAACGCGGCGATCGGGCCGGTGGCCGGGTCGTAACGGTAGAACGTGAGCGCGAACGTCATCGCGAGCGGCACGAGCACGAGCGCGGCGAAGAGGAGGAACGCGGGCGCGCACATCAGCCACAACGGCGCATGAGCACGCCATGACGCACGCAACGTGCAACCGCCGGCCGATGCGGGCGCGGCCGCTTGCGGGAGCACGGCCGGCGTACCGTCGGTCGGGAGCGGTCGGGCAGGCTGTCCCATTCAGGCCTCCCGCCGCATCACGCGCACCGCGTCGCTGTGCCAGTCCACGCCGACCGGCGCACCTTCGGCGAGCGGCTCCGCCCCTTCGTTCTGGCAGCACACGAGCACTTCGCCGAGCACGCTTTCGACGCGGTACAGCCACTGGCTGCCGAGGAAGAAGCGGCTCGTGACGGTCGCGGCGAGGCGGCCCGCGCCCGGCGCGCACAGGCGCAGCTTTTCAGGGCGGATGCACACGGACACGGCGTCGCCGATGCGTACGTCGCGCTCACGCGCCGGCAGGTGCGCGGTGCGGCCCGTCTCCGCGAGATCGTGGCCGAGGTCGATGCGGATCGCGTCGCCGTCGTGCGCGACGATCGTGCCGGGCAGCAGGTTCGCCTTGCCGATGAACTGCGACACGAAGTGGCTTTCCGGGCGCTCGTACGCACGATACGGCGTATCGGTCTGCGTGATGCGGCCGGCTTCCATGACGACCACGCGATCGCTGATCGACAGCGCTTCCGATTGATCGTGCGTGACCATGATCGTCGTCGTGCCGATCTTGCGCTGGATCGCGCGCAGTTCGAACTGCATCTCCTCGCGCAGTTTCGCATCGAGGTTCGACATCGGCTCGTCGAGCAGCAGCACCGGCGGTTCGATCACGACCGCACGTGCGATCGCGACGCGCTGCCGCTGGCCGCCCGACAGCTCGCGCGGAAAGCGGTGCGCGAGCGCATCGAGACGCACGAGCGCGAGCGCCGCGCGGATGCGTTCGGCGCGCTCCGCCTTGTCGACGCCGCGCATGTCGAGCCCGAAGCCGACGTTCTCCGCGACGCTCATGTGCGGAAACAGCGCGTAGCTCTGGAACACGATGCCGAGCCCGCGGCGGTTCGGCTTCATGTGCGTGATGTCCTGACCGTCGAGCGCGATGCGGCCGCGCGTGACGTCGACGAAGCCGGCGATCATCTGCAGCGTCGTGGTCTTGCCGCAGCCTGACGGCCCGAGCAGCGACACGAATTCGCCCTGTTCGACCGACAGGTTGACGTCAGCGACGGCCGTAAGCTCGCCGAACGATTTCGTCAGATCCGTAAGCGTGAGAAACGACATGGGAGCTCCGGGTTCGCACACCGGATGGCCGGTGCATCATTGACGCGGACTCTAGCCAGCCATATTTCGGAGCGTCAATTTCGAATTCTGCTCAACGGGATGAATTTCGAAAAAATTCCATTGGGCGGAATGATTTGAGTTTTCGCCGGAAAATCGTTCCATTCAATGAGGGGTGGCCGGGTAGTGAATGGCGCGCGTCAATCCCGTGCACACCCGGATGCCCGCCGCATTTCGGCGGCACGACAATGGCGGCTGGCGTATTCCGTTCAATGAAATCACCGAGGAGAACTCGCATGCAGGAACCTCATTCGCGCGGAACGTCGCGTGCCGCACGCATGCCGGCCCCGGACGAGGACACCGCCGCCGATGCCGCCGGTGCGCCGGGCACCGGCATGCTGCAGCGCGCGTTCGCGATCCTGCGCGCGCTGGCCGGCATGCAGCAGGACGGCGTGCGCGTCACGCACCTCGCGAAGGCCGTCGGCCTCACACAGGGCACCGCGCACCGGATCCTGCAATCGCTGATCGCCGAAGGGATGGTCGAGCAGGACGAGCAATCGAAGCTGTACCGGTTGAGCGTCGACTTCTTCGCGCTCGCCGCGCTGGCGGGCAACCCGAGCAGCATGCGCACGCTGTGCCGGCCCGCGCTGCTGCGGCTGTGCGCGAGTCTCGGCGAGACGATCTTCCTGCTCGTGAAGAGCGGCTTCGACGCGGTATGCCTCGATCTGTGCGAAGGGCCATTCCCGATCCGCTCGTTTACCGGCGACATTGGCGGGCGCGTCGCGCTCGGCGTCGGGCAGGGCAGCCTCGCGATCCTCGCGTTCCTGCCGGAAGCCGAGCGCGAGGAAGTGATCCGCTTCAACGTGCCGCGCATTCGCGGCTACGGCGTGCTCGACGAAGTGTATCTGCGCACCGAGATCGAACGCGTGCGCCAGCTCGGCTATGCAGGCCGCAACAGCGGCGTGCTCGACGGGATGGCCGGCGTCGCGGTGCCGATCCTCGACCGCACCGGATATCCGGTCGGCGCGCTGAGCGTCGGCACGCTGGCGTCGCGCCTCGGCGACGACCGGATGCCGATGGTCGTCGAACTGCTCAGGCGCCAGGCCGACGCGATCGGCCCGCGCACGAACCCGTTCGACGCCGCATTGCGGCGACCGATGCACGGACTGTCCGGGAAAACCGCATAGCAGCATCACGCGCGGCCGTGTCGTCGGCTTGCTTGCTCATCGACCTGTTCCGCCCGCACATGATGCCGATGAACCTGCCCGTGTATCGCGTGACCTGTTTCGCGAACGCGGCCGGCGTGTGCATGACGATGGTCGGCGGCCGCATGCCGATGGAGGATCGCCGCGTGTTGTCGATCGACGAGAACGAGATTCTCGAGCGCGTGACGCCGGTTGCGCAGACGATGATCGCGCGCAGCGGATTGCGGCACCTGCTCGACCAGCCGAAGACGCTGTGGGGGCGCAGTCGCTGCTGAACGGCGCCGCGGGGGCTGCGGTTTGTGCGCTGCAATGACGCGGAGGGCGGGCCGGTTCGGGGCGGGTTTTTTCCTGGTTTCGCCACCGATGGACATGCTAGGATTTCCGTCAAACAACTCCGGAGACTGCCATGCCGTTCATCTGCGAAAACGTTGAATGCCGTGCCGTGCTGGCTCGCGGTCAGGTCAAGCCCGGTCGTGAAGAAGCGGGATGGTGTTTCTATTGCCCCGACTGCAAGGCCAGGAACGAGTTGACGAGTATCGGCGTGCCGGGCGGTCCGGTCGAGTTGAATCAGCCGGAGCGAGCCAGTCCCCCGCACAAGGTCGTCGCGATGGCGCATCCCCTGGAGGACGGCGGATTCGCAGCCCAGCTGCGCGTTCAGCGGGCGCTCGCCGTGAAAGGAACCTACGCGGCCGAAGAGCGCTGGGAGCAGCTCGGCGTATTCCCCGACGCGCAGGAGGCCGTCGCGCACGCGAAGTCCTTCGCGATGGACCTGCTGGCGCGGGCGGCCTAGGCGCGAGCAGCACGCCGGACGATCCACATTTTGCCGGCAACGTTACCGGGCGCGACTCGCGTGTCGTACCGTGCCGGCAGGCCCGACACCGGTCGGGCCGATCACGTCACGCCGCCGCCTGTCGAAGACGGAATTGCGCGACGGCATCGCTGAGCCGCGTGCTCTGATCCTCGAGCGACAGCGCCGCGGCGGCCGCTTCTTCCACCAACGCGGCATTGCGCTGCATCGTCTGCTCCATCTGGATGACGGCAGCGTTCACCTGCTCGATGCCGGCTGTCTGCTCGTCGAACGCGATGCTCGTTTCACCCATGATCGCGTTCACGCGTTCGACCGCGGCGACGAGTTCGTTCATCGCCGAGCCGGCGAGCGCGACGAGGCCGCTGCCATCTTCGACGCGCTGCGCCGAGCGGCCGATGAGTTCGCGAATCTCCTTCGCCGCCGACGCGCAGCGCTGTGCGAGGCCTCGCACCTCGGTTGCCACAACGGCGAAGCCACGCCCCTGTTCGCCCGCACGCGCCGCTTCGACCGCGGCATTCAACGCGAGGATGTTGGTCTGGAATGCGATGCTTTCGATCACGCCGACGATGCCCGAGATCCGCGTGGAACTCTGCGAGATCGCCGACATCGTTTCGACGACGCGCTGCATCGCGTCTCCGCCCTTCGAGGCGATACCGGCCGCGCCTTGCGCGTAAGTGCGCGCATCGCGCGCGTTGTCCGCATTCTGGCGCACGGTTGCGGTCAGCTGCTCCACGCTCGCCGCCGCCTGCTGCAGCGACACGGCCTGCTGCTCCGTGCGCGCGGACAGGTCGACGTTGCCGCTCGCGATGGTGCGGACGTCGCCGACGATCGTCTCCGTGCTCGAGCGCACCTGGTTCACGGTTTCGACGAGGCCCTCCTGCATCCGCTTCAATGCATTCAGCAGATACGCCATTTCGTTTTCGCCGGGAATGACGACCGTGCCGGTCAGGTCGCCTTTCGAAATCCTGTCGAAATGCGCGACGGCGAGATGGATCGGCGCGATGATCGCCTTCGCCAGCACGCGCTGCGCCAGGAAACCGACGATCAGCGCGAACAGCGCGACCGCCACCATGGCCCACACGATGCGGTGGAAGCGCGCGCCGGCCGCATCGTAGCGCGCCTTCTGGCGTGCGACCTGGAATGATTCGAGCGCGTCGATCGATTCCTGGTAGGCGGTGAAGAGTGCCGGCGGCGCGGTGCGGTGCGTGTCGAGGAAGTCGAATGCGTTGTCGTGATCGAGTTGCGACATCGCCTTCAGGAATACCTGGTCGAGCAGGGTGCGACGGCGATTGCGCAGTGTGTCGAACAGCGTTTGCTCGTCGGCGTCGCGCGCATGCAGGCGCGTGTATGCGTCCAGTTCGTCGTCGCTCTGCTTCAGGAGCGTGTGGAGTTGCGCGATTTCCGCCTTCGCGGGCTGGCCGGCGCTGATGATCTGCGCGACGTCGCTCACGCGTTCGCGCAGCACCAGCATGCGTTCGGAGCTGGTTTTCAGGTGCAGCAGCGACGCGGTGTCGTCGCGGTACATCGCTTCGAGCGAGCCGTTCCCGGCATAGAGGGCGGCGATGCACGCGCCGACGACCAGCACGAGCAGCGCCGTATAGCCGGCGATGGTCGCGACGAGTCCGCCGCGGATGGTGAGTTTTCGCATGACGTTCCCTTGCAGACGGCCCGACGGGCGGCCGACTGCGGATGTGGATTCCGGATCACGAACGACGATGGGGCGCCGCGTCGAAATGCGGGGCGCCGGGGTTGCTAACGGATTAACGGCAGGCGCGGCGCGGAGGTTTTACTCGCACGCGACGCGAATCTGAACGAATGCGACAGCAGGGCGGGGCGGAAGGCGGATGCGTTGTCGTGGCGAGCGGCGCGCCGGCAGCCGACGCACGCATCGCATGCACGGGTTGAGATGCACGCGAAGCATCGATGGGTTCCGGTGTCCCGGCTGTCGCTTACGCGTCGCCAGCCAGCCGAGCCCGGATCTCGTCAACCGACAGATCGCGCCGATGCGTGGCGATCTGCCACGTGTTTCCCCACGGATCCCGGACCATCGCGCGCCGGTCGCCGTACGGCATGTCGGCCGGCGCTTCGAGCGAAGTCGCATTTGCGGCAATCGCACGGCGATAGGTCGAGTCGGTGTTCTCGACATAGACGTAGAGAAACGCCGGCATCGGGTCGCGCAGCCCGTCCCCGCCGCTCACCATCACGACGGAATCGCCGATCCTGATTTCGGCTGGCAGTCCTGAACGGAATTCGCCCTGCGCGTGAAAGACCACCTTGATGAAGGCGATCAGGTGGTCGGGATCGGGAACGACGATGCGAGGCGTGACGGTATGCCAACCGTCGGGCTGGAATCGGGCCATGTCGAGCGACCTCGGTGGGAATCACGGCGTATTGTCCTCCGGCGCCGTGTGCGAGCAAAGGGGCGGCTGCATCGATTTCGATCGGCGCAGCCGCGTGCGCGCCGCCGTCATGCGCCCGTCCGGAATCGGAGCGCGGCTGCCTTCGCGCGCAATTCGGCGAAACGGTCGACTGCCGGACTGGACGACGGTCCGGCCGCCATTTGCGACGGGTCGATGCCGGAGACCGAACCGGACGGCGAGGGTGCGGTCTGCCCGGGACACGCTCCGCCGAACGGTCCTTGCGCGACCGTGAACGCCGGCGCGTCCGTGCGCGGCGCGTCGGCGAAATCGAGCGCGTAAGCGAGGTTGAATGTCGCCGGGTCGCTGCCGCGTACACCGAGCGGCTTCAATCCGAAACGCCATTGCAGCAGTGCATGAATCGAGCTCGGGTCGAACGGGTAGCGCGTCACCGTGCCTGCGCGAACGCGCGGGCCGAGCAGCGCAAGCGGCACGCGAAAGCCGAGCTTGCCGTCGTTGCCGATCGCGTGCTCGCTGTTGCTGATCGGCCGGATCGGCGGCACCACGTGCTCGAGAAAGCCGCCCCATTCGTCGTACACCACGATCATCAGCGTGCGATTCCAGATGGGGCTCGTGCGCAACGCGTCATAAACCTGGTTGAGGAACGCCTGCCCGTCGCGAATATCCGCATGCGGATGATCGTCCGCGGAAACACCTTGCTGCTCGCCCGTGAAAGCCGGGTCGACCATGCAGAACGGCGGCAGCGTTCCCGCCGCCGCATTCGACAGGAAATCCGAAAACATGTGCGAGATGCCGAGATAGCGCGTGCCGTACAGCGCGGTGAACGGTACGTCGTGGTAGTAGTAGCTGCAACCCACGTTGGCATCGCTCAGGTTGTCCCAGATCGTGCGCAGCGACGAGTTGTCAGCAGTGTCGGCGAGGCGGTCGGTGGCGCCGCTGTGCAGGTAGAGGCGATTCGGAAACGTGTTGGTCAGGATGCCGCTGAAGTAGAAATCGCCGATCGTGTAGCTGCTCGCCACCCCGCTGAAGAACGGCAGATCGGCCGACGTGTAAAAGCCGATGGGCAACAGGTCGCCGCGCGTCAGGCTCGTTCCCGGCGTCAGGAGCCAGCCGTTCATCGCCCCCGAAGCCAGTTGCGTGCGCGCGCCCTCGTAGCTGTGGTTCGGGTCGTGGTACGCGCATGCCTGATAGCCGTAAGCGGGATTGGCCGACAGCGGGAACGGCGCATTGGTCCCGCCGAACGCGTCGTTGAATTGCTGATTGGCGGGCATGCCTTCGGCGCCGGGCACCCAGCTCAGGTAGTGGTCGAATGAGCGATTTTCCATCGTGACCAGCACGATGTGATCGATGCCGGAACTCGCGGGGTCGGGCAATGCCGGCCGTGGCAGGTTGTAGCGATCGCGGCCGTTCGGTGACGGCGTGTCGCCGATTGACGGTGCGCTCGCGTTGCCGTCCGTGCCGGGTCCGTCGCCGTCTCCGCCGCAACCTGGCAGCGCAACGCTGCCCGCCATCGCTGCAACGCCCGCGAGAAAGCGTCGGCGATTGTAGCGGCGATATGCATTCGTCTCGTCCATGACAACGTTCTCCTTCGTTATGGGATGCGGCGCTGACCGGCCAGTCACGCATCGCCGCCGCGAAGCGACGCGCACTCGCCGTTGCAGATTGCGAGCGCGCGGGAGGCGCAAGCTTCATGCCCGTTGCGCAAGGCGCCGCATCGTGCAGGCCGCCGAGGTCGTTCGTTGCATGCGCACACGCGCGTCGCATGCTGCGCACGCTGTCGCGCGTTCGCCGTCGTCCGATGCGTGCATCGCGGCGCAGCGTTTTGCCGCACGTCGATCCGGCGGCTGTCGTCAGATGAATGAGCCGCGCAATTTCACTGGCCGTTGGTTAAAACGAACGCGGCAAAACGGGAGCTGAAGCGGGGAAAAGGGGCAGCGCACGCGCGAGACGCGCCTTCGAACCGGCAGGCGGCCGAGGCCGTCGCGGCGGGCGGCGTGGCACCGGCAGCGCGCGCGGCGCGTCCGTTTCAAGCACGGCGCCGGATGCGATTCCGACGGCGGCTGCGGGCGAAAATTCGACGTGTCAGGCGGCCGGCGCGCGCGATTCGTCCGCCCGTTCGCGGGCCTTGTCGCGCGCGGCGACGAGCGTCCGGATGCGCGCACGATCGGCCGGCGTCGCCGGCGTGAAGATCACGAGACTCAGGTCGGGGCGCCCGGTCACCGAGAACGCCGAGTATTCGAGCGCGATCCGCCCGGCCTGCGGATGACGAATCTCCTTCGTCCCTTCGTGATGCGAATGAATGTCGTGATCGCGCCACATCGCATCGAACTCCGCGCTCGTCGCGCGCATCTCGTCGATGAACGCCTGCACGGCCTGCGTCGCTCCGCCGCGTGCGATGTCGGCGCGAAACGCGCCCACCGCGAACCGCGCGACGCGCTCCCAGTTCTGCTGTGCGTCGCGCACTCCGGCATCGACGAAGATCAGCCGCAGGATGTTGCGCGCGGGCGGCGACAGCGTCGCATAGTCGGTCAGCGTCGCGGCGGCCGCGTCGTTCCACGCGACGACGTCCCACGTCGCCGTGCGCACGATCGCCGGGCTGGCGTCGAGCGAATCGAGCACGTGCTGCAGGCGCGGCGTGACGTCACTGCTCGCGTGATAGCGCACCTCGGGCGGATGGCCGAGGCCGATCAGGAACAGATGCTCGCGTTCGGCGTCGTTGAGCAGCAGTGCGCGGGCGAGCCGGTCGAGCACGTCGGCCGACGGCGCGCCGCCGCGCCCCTGTTCGAGCCACGTGTACCACGCGGCGCTCACGTGCGCGCGCTGCGCGACTTCCTCGCGCCGCAGGCCCGGCGTGCGGCGGCGCGCGACGGGCAGCCCGAGCGCGGCCGGATCGAGTTTCTCGCGGCGGTCCCGAAGGTACGCGCCGAGCAGGTTGTCGGATGCGTCAGCCATAGCCTGTTAGTTCGTTTACCGGTAAACCGTCACGTCTTCACCGCCCGCGACGGTCGACAGATAGTAAGCCTCTCATTCATTCGGAGGGGTCGATCATGCGTGTCTTTGTTACGGGAGCGTCGGGTTTCGTCGGCTCCGCAGTCGTTGCCGAACTCGTGGCCGCCGGGCATGCGGTGCTCGGTCTCGCGCGCTCCGACGCAGCCGCAGCGGCGGTCGCGGCCGCGGGCGCCGACGTTCATCGCGGGTCGCTGGAGGATCTCGACAGCCTGACACGGGGCGCCGAGGCCGCCGACGCGGTGATCCACACGGGATTCAATCACGATTTCTCGCGCTTCGCGGAAAACTGCGAGCTCGACCGCCGCGCGATCGAGACGATCGGTGCGGCGCTCGCGGGGTCGGCGCGGCCGCTGATCGTCACGTCGGGCCTCGCGCTCGTCGCACCCGGCCGGGCGGCGACGGAGGACGATCCGCACGTGCCGGTGTCGCCGACCTATCCGCGCGCGTCGGAAGCGACGGCGGCCGCGCTGCACGCGCGCGGCGTGTGCGCGTCGGTCGTGCGTCTGCCGCCGTCCGTGCACGGCGACGGCGATCACGCGTTCGTGCCGCGCCTGATCGCGTTCGCGAGGGAGAAGGGCGAGTCGGCGTATCTGGGCGACGGCGGCAACCGCTGGCCGGCCGTGCACCGGCTCGATGCGGCGGGCGTGTACCGGCTTGCGGTCGAACGCGGCGCGTCCGGCGCGCGCTATCACGCGGTCGACGATACGGGCGTGCCGTTCCGCGAGATCGCGGAAGTGATCGGCCGCCGGCTGAGCGTGCCGGTCGTGTCGAAATCGGCCGCGCAAGCCGGTGAGCATTTCGGGTGGTTCGCGATGTTCGCGGGAATGGATGCGCCCGCAACGAGCGAGCGCACGCGGGCCTGGCTCGACTGGAGGCCGGTGCAGCCGGGATTGCTGGCCGACATCGACCGGCCGCGGTACTTCGAGACCTGATGCGCGAATGCGCGGGGGCGTGCCGCCGCTTCCGGTCGGCACGCCCGTCGCCGCAACGCTCAGACGGTCACGACGATTTTGCCGACTTGCGTGCCGGCCTCCATGTACCGGTGGGCTTGCGCGATGTCATCGAACGCGAACGTACGGTCGATCGACGGCTTCAGCGCGCCGGCCGCGAGCCCGTCGACGATGAAGCGCTTCGCACGTTCGAGCCGTTGTGTGTTGCCGGTAACCTCGAACAGCTCGTAGCCGCGCAGCGTCAGGTGGCGCGCGAGCAGGTCCATCACCGGCACCGGGATGTCGCGCGTGTCGAGCGCGCCGTACTGGAAGAACGTGCCGTTCGTGCGCAACGCACGCAGCAGATTCGCCGCGTCGGGGCCGCCGACCGGATCGAACGCGATGCGCGCGCCGAGGCCGCCGGTCAGTTCCGCGACTTGCCGCGGCAGATCCGCCGGGCTGCCGGCGATCACGTGCGCGGCGCCCGCGTCGAGCAGCGCCTGGCGCTTCGCTTCGCTGCGCGTGAGCGCGATCGGCATCGCGCCGACCCGGTTCGCGACCTGGATCGCCGCGAGCCCGACACTGCTCGACGCGGCCCCGATCAGCACCGCGTCGCCGCGCTCGAGCCCGCCGAGTTCGATCAGCGCGCCCCAGGCCGTGACGAACATCATCCATGTTGCGGCGGCTTCCTCGAATGACAGGTTCTCCGGATGCCGGACAAGTGCATGCGCGGGCACGTTGACCACCTCGCCGTACATCCCGTAGTCGGCGAACGAGAACGCCGGCACGACGCTCACCGCGTCGCCGGCGGAGAACGACGTCACGTCCGGCCCGACCGATGCGACGACGCCCGATGCTTCGTAGCCGAGCGATGCGGGAAGGCGCGGCGCAAACGTGTACTCGCCGCTGCGGTACATGACTTCCGCCCGATTGATGCCGATCGCCTTCACCTGCAGCTGCACTTCGCCGGGGCCGGGCGCACGGACGTCGACGGTGTCGATCTGCAGCACGTCGGGGCCGCCGGTACGATGGAAACGAACGATACGGGACATGAAGGACTCCTTCGATGAACGGGTGTGGATGAAGGAGAACTGTAGGCGGCGGCCCCTGCCGGATAAACGCGCGACGGAATTACTGATTGTTATCCGACGAATAACAATCGCCGCTCGTGGGATGGCGAGCGGCGGGGTGTGTCAGGCCGGATAACGACGTGCGAACAATTCCGTGAGCCAGTCGATGAACACGCGCACCTTGTCGGGCAGGTGCGCGCGGTTCGGGTACATCACCGACACGGGCTTCGGCTCGGCCGGAATGCCGGGCAGCAGCTCGACCAGCTGGCCCGAGTCGATGCTCGGCTGCAGTGCGGGCCGCAATGCGTGCACGATGCCGAGGCCGGCGAGCCCGCACGACAGCAGCGCTTCCGAGTTGTTCGTGAGCAGGCTGCTCGGCAGCTTCACGTCGACGGGTTCGCCGTTCTGGCGGAACGTCCATTCGAGAATCTTGCGATTGGCGCCCGTGAAGAAGTTGACCGCGCGATGCGCGCGGAGATCGTCGAGCGTGCGCGGCAGCCCGTGGCGGACGATATAGGCCGGCGATGCGCACGTGACCATCGGCACCGCGCCGACCGTGCGCGCGACCATGCTCGAATCCTTGAGCGTGCCGACCCGCACGACACAGTCGATGCCTTCGCCGATCAGGTCGGCCGGCTGATCGCTGGCGCCGAGCACGAGCTCGATCTGCGGGTAGCGCTGCTGGAATTCGGGGAGGGCGGGGATGACGACCGTCTTCGCGAGCGCGACGGCAATATCGAGCCGCAGCCGGCCCTTCGGCACCGTGCGCTGTTTCGGGAACGATGCGAACGCGTCGTCGATACTGCCGAGCAGCTGCACGCAGCGCGCATAGAACGCTTCGCCCTCGGCCGTCACGCTGACGCGGCGCGTGCTGCGGTTTAGCAGCCGGATGCCGAGTTCCTGTTCGAGCTGCTGCACGGCCTTGGTGACGGCTGGCCGATGCAGTTGCAGCGCATCGGCCGCCTGCGTGAAGTTGCCGCGTTCGACGATCTGTACGTAGATCTGCATCGTTTGCAGACGGTCCATGGCGCTTCCGGGTGTCGTGGCGAACAGCCATCTTCGCACACGGTTCGGCGCCGGGGCGGGCACGCAACGCACGCGCGAACCGGGCGCGCAGGGCGCTCGCGCGCCCGCCGACTTTCATTCGACCGGATGCAGATCCTGCAGCAGCGTCGGCAGGAGCTCCGACACGGTCGGGTGAATGTGCATCGCGCGGCTGATCGTCGTGTACGGTGCGCCGGCGGCCATCACGTCGAGCAAACCGTGCACGACCTCGTCGCCCGTCACGCCGAGGATCGATGCGCCGAGGATCGCATGGGTGTCGGCGTCGACGATCACCTTCATGAAACCCTGGCTCTCGCCTTTTTCGACCGCGCGGCCGACCCGCGTCATCGGCCGCGTGCCGACCAGCAGCCGGCGGCCGGTCTGCCGCGCTTCCGCGAGTGTCATGCCGACGCGGCCGAGCGGCGGATCGATGTACATCGCATACGCGGTGATGCGGTCGGACACCTTGCGCGGATCGTCGTCGAGCAGATTGGCCGCGACGATCTCGTAGTCGTTGTACGCGGTGTGCGTGAATGCGCCGCGCCCGTTGCAGTCGCCGAGCGCCCAGATGCCGGGCACGTTGGTGCGCAGCTGGTCGTCGACCGTGATGTAGCCGCGCGCGTCGACCGCGACGCCGGCCTGTTCGAGCCCGAGATCGTCGGTGTTCGGCACGCGGCCGACCGCGAGCAGCAGGTGCGAGCCCGCGACCTCGCGGCGGCCGCCGGTGCAGTCGAGGCCGATCACGACACCGTCGCCGTCGCGCCGCGCGCTCAGGCAGTCCGCATCGAGCTGCACGTCGATGCCTTCGTTCGCGAGAATCTCGTGCACGGCCTGCGACACGTCCTCGTCCTCGCGATGGATCAGCCGCGACCCTTTCTCGACGATCGTGACCCGCGAGCCGAAGCGGCGGTACATCTGACCGAATTCGAGCCCGACGTAGCTGCCGCCGACGATCACGAGATGCTCGGGCAGGAAGTCGACGTCCATCATCGTCGAGTTGGTCAGGTACGGCACCGAGTCGAGTCCAGGCATCGGCGGGATTTGCGCGCGCCCGCCGACGTTGATGAAGATGCGGTCGGCTTCGAGCACGTCGTCGCCGACGCGTACCGCGTTTGCCCGCTCGAATCGGGCGTGACCCTGAAACACGGTCGTATTGTCAAGGCCGCGCACCCATTGCTCGACGCCGTGGTTCGAGCGGCCGGAAATCCGGTCCTTGCGCGCCTTCACGGCCTTCATGTCGACGCTGACGGGGCCGACCGACACGCCATATTCGGCCGCACGGCGTGCAAGCTGCGCGGCGTACGCACTCGCGATCAGCGTTTTGGTCGGAATGCAGCCGGTGTTCACGCAGGTTCCGCCGAAGCGGCCGCGCTCGACGACCGCGACTTTCATGCCGGCGCCCGCGAGCCGCGCGGCGAGCGGCGGGCCGGCCTGGCCCGTACCGATGACGATCGCGTCGAAGTGTTGCGTCATGACGTTCTCCTGCGCTGGTTCAACGTGGGAAACGGGGACGCGCAAGCCGCATGCCGCGCCGGTGCGCGCCCGAACGGCGACGAGCGCCCATGGTAGACCGGTTGGCGGGGCGAGGCGAGTCGTGTCGATGCAAGAGGCGGAACACGATTCGCCGACGGCTTTTCAGTCCTTGCGCCGCCATTGGCCGAACGTTACCGGGCGGTGCGCATCGGCGCGCGTGACGGTGACTTCGTCGGGCTTGTCGTCGAGCGGAAACGATTCGGTGTAGATCTCGCTGGAGAACAGCCAGCCGTGCGTGCGCGGGTCGTGGCGGAACGTTACGTAGTCGCTCCAGTGCTGCCCGCACGCGACGAAGTTCTGCACGGTGAAATAGCGGCCTTTCACCGACAGGCCGCTGTCGGCGGCGTCTTCGGGATCGAACGGATCGCACTGGCCGCCTTCGTTCGCGCGCAGGACCACGTGGTCGTTGCGCGCGGCGAGCCGGTACGCGCGATCGGGCCGCTCCTCGAAGATCAGCAGCGGGCGGGGCGACGGCTGCCCGCGCGTATCGGCCGCGCGATGCACGACGACGAGAAAGCTGCGCCGCCCGTCGCCGAGGTCCGGTCCTTCCCGCGCGACGATTGGTTGGTAGCCGGACGGCAGCTGCGTCGCGATGGATGGCGGCAGCCCGTCGGCCCGTGCGCCGGACGCCAGCACGGCGAGCAGCGCGAGGAGGGCACGACGCGCGGTCCTGCCCATCACAGATCCCGGCCGAGGAACTCGGTGCCGGGCACCGGATTGAACGCAACGGGTGGCGCCGGCGTGAAGCCGAGCGAACCATACAATTGCCTTGCGGCGACGAATTCGGGCAGCACATCGAGGCACATCCGCGCATAACCGGCCGCCTTCGCATCGCGCAACAGCCGTTCGACGAGCTGGCGGCCGACGTTCAGCCCGCGTGCTTCGGGACGCACGTACACGCGCTTCATCTCGCACGTCGTCGCGTCGATTTCGCGAAACGCCGCGCAGCCGACCGCGCGCTCGCCGCGCCACGCGAGCAGCAATTGCCCGCGCGGCGCCGCGTATTTGCCCGGCAGCGCGGCGAGTTCGGGCTCGTAATCCTGGAACGCGAGGCTGACGGTGGGGCTCGCGATGTATTCGCGGAAAATCGCTTCGACGACGGCGGCATCGTCGGGATAGCGGGCGGCGCGGATCTCGATCATGGGAAGCGTGGCGCGATGGCGGGAACGGCGCCCAGCATAGCAGCGCGCGGGTGCTTTCGGCGGGCGGCGAAGCGTGCCAGAATCATCAGCTTCACCGTCGGGAATCGACGCGCTGGCGCCGCCGGCGCTTCGCCGTCGCTGATCAAGGAGACTTCGATGACTGCATCGGCTGCCGTACTCGCCATTCTGGCCGCGCTGTGGCTTGGCGCGATGATTCCGGGCCCGAGTTTCGTGCTGGTCGCCCGCAACTCGATCGGGCTGTCGCGCCGTGACGGGCTGGCGACCGCGCTCGGCATGGGCGTCGGCGGGATCGCGTTCGGCGGCGTCGCACTGGCCGGGCTCTACACGCTGCTGCAGGCGGTCGAATGGCTGTACGTGGGCCTGAAGCTCGCGGGCGGCGCGTACCTGATCTACATGGCGTCGAAGATCTGGCGCGGCGCCGATCGGCCGATCGCGATGGACGATTCGCACGCCGTCGCGGCCGGCAGCGCGCGCAAGTCGTTCTGGACCGGCCTCACGACCCAGCTCAGCAACCCGAAGACGGCAATCTGGTACGGCAGCATCTTTGCGGCGCTATTGCCGCAGCATCCGCCGCTCTGGTGCTATCTGGCGCTGCCGCCGCTCGTGTTCGGCGTCGAATTCGGCTGGTACACGATCGTCGCGCTGTGCTTCTCGACGCGCCGGCCGCGCGAGCTCTATCTGCGCGCGAAGAAGTGGGTCGATCGCGTCGCGGCCGGTGCGATCACGCTGCTCGGCCTGCGGCTGATCCTGAACGCGCCGAAGGCGGGGATCTGACGGCAGGCGGTGCCGCCGCCGCGCGCCGCGATTGCCCGCCTGGAAGGCATGCGGCCACGGCCGCTCATTGCGCATGGCGGCGTGGTGGGCCTACCACCCGGATTCACCGCCCCCTGGCTGCGCGAGCGCGCGTCATACCGCCGGAAATCGCTCCAGCAGCGCCGCGAAGCGCGCATCATCCGGAAACGCCGTCACTTCATACCGCACCGGCTGGTGCGCGGTGGCCGTCATCAGGTCGCCGCATGCGTCGCGCAGCGCGGCCATCGGCACGTGGGCCGACTGCCGCGTCGCTTCCCGATAGAGCACGACGATGTCCGTGTCGGGCAGCAGCGTCGGCACGCCGTCGCTCCACACGCCGACGCTGAACAGCTCGCCGTTCTGCCGCCGGTACACGGTGTACGACGCCACGAAGACGTCGATGCCGTTCCGCTTGTGCAGATCGTCCAGCAGCGTGCGCTGATCCTGGTAGTCGCCCGCGAGTTCGTCCACGCGCAGCGCGTGCAGTTTCGCTTCCAGTCCTGCCGGAACGAAATTTCGCCACGCAGCGCCATCCCAGCGCAGCATCAGCGGCGGCAGCGGTCGCGGTTGCGCGCGCGCCTGTTCCGCGAGTTCGACCATCGTCGCGAGCCCCGCCGCATTGCGGTCGCCGGTGAGCAGCAGCACGGCCCGGTTCGGCGCCATCACCACCGGCGCGCCGGAGATCGGCTGGCGGTGCAGCAGGTCGGTCAGCAGCAGCCGCGCCGCGTCGTAGTAGTCGCCGAACTGCGACAGGAACACGCCGTCGCGCAACGCGGCCCATGGCGCCGACGACGCACCGCGCAGGTTGTCGATCGCGATGTCGCATGCGTCGTCGAAACTGACGCCCCATTCGGCGAGCCGCGCGCTCGTCAGCCGCGCGACGCTGAATTCGCCGTCGTACGCGATGCCGATCTCGAGGTTCTCGCACAGCGGCCGGAACGCGACTTCCGACGCGGCGGGCTGTCCGGCCAGCTGCAGCGCGACCGTGCCGCGCTCGGTCGCGCTGCGGATCACCGGGCGCAGCCGTGCGCGGACATCCGCGAAGTTCGCCGGAATCTCGTGCTGCATCATCGCGCTCGCCTGGCGCTGCAGCGTCGCTTCGCGCTCGGCCGGTTTCGCGTCCGCGTAGTCGCGGAACAGGTTGTGCAGGTTGATGATGTTCGACGGGACATCGGCTTGCACGAGGCGGCCCTTGTCGTCCTCGTGAAGCCACTCGCGCGTGTCGCCGGTCGCGCGCAGCGCGGCGATCAGGCGGTTGGCGAAGTCCTGCCGGGTCGGCGGTTTGCTGAAGCGCTCGCGCAGGCGCGCGACGAAGTCGGAAAGCATCGTGAGCGGTCGGGCAGGCCCGTCTGTTATCGGTCGTTGTCATGGGCGGCGGCGCGCGTCACCCGGCGCGCCACCCGCGGCCCGCGGATATCGGCCGGATATCCATGGCGCGTCCGGCGGCCCGCGCGCCGGCTGCAGGGGGCGCGGGCCCGCATCGGTCGCGAATCGCGTGGCGGGTGTCGCGATGGTACCGCACGTCCGTGACGAAAACGTACGCAGGCGAACATCATGGTCTGGCGTGAACCGGCGCCCGCAGGCGAGGCTCCGGAACGCGTCCGGACGCGTGGCCAGCGCCGCGCCGGCACACCGGGAGACCCCCGCGATCGGCCCGCGAGCCTTGTGCTGCGGGCGTTCGGGCCGGTTGCGCGGCGGGCCGCGCCGGGTCGCTTCCCCGATTCTGGCGGTCGACCTCCCGACGACGTGTAAACTGCTGCCTTTTTTGACGGTTTGCAGCATGGTGCAAGCACCCCCGCGCCCGGCGCTGAGCGGCCCGACGCTCGTCCGGCTGCTCGCGCGCCTGACCGATGCCGACGTCGCGGAATCCCGGCAGACGCTGTCGGACCGCCTGAGCCAGTGGCTCGGCTGGACCGACGCGATCACGCTGTCGTCCGCGCTGAATGCGAGCCCGCCCGGCGTCGCGGCCGGCGTGCGTGGTTACGACGCCGAGCGTGACTGCGCGCGCGTGCGCCACGATCTCGCGCAGGCGATCGCGGCCGCCCATCGCCCCCGCACGCGGCGGCGTCCCGGCGAGCTGCCGCCGTCGCCCGCCGATACGGCCGACTTCGCGGATTTTCGCCAGAGCTGCCTGACGCTCCAGCAGGAAATGGAGACCGCGATCGGCCAGTTGCGCGGCCGCTTGCGGGTCGCGGTCGCCGCGCGCTCGTCCGGGATGGCGCGGCTCGCGACGCTCGACGCGATCATGGAGCGCGTGCTCGGCGCGCGCGAGCGCAGCCTGCTGTCCGCCGTGCCCGCGCTGCTCGGCACGCGCTTCGAGCGGCTGCGCGACGCGGAACGGCAGGCGCTGGCCGACGCGCAAGCGGCGCCCGATGCCGAGGGCGACGCACCGTCCGCCGCGGCGATCGTGCCCGGCACGTGGCTCGACACGTTCCGCAACGAGATGCAAAGCATCCTGCTCGCCGAACTCGAAGTCCGGTTTCAAACGGTAGACGGGCTGCTCGCGGCCCTTCGTACCTGCTAATCCCTACGCTATGTCCAGAATTCGTCTTGATCTCGTTGTCTTCATCGCCGGCCTGCTCGCAGTGTGCTGGATCGGCGTCGGCTATGTCGCGTCGAACCCGCTCGCGACGGCCGTCACACTGCTGATCGGCGCGTGCTACATCGCCGGTGCGTGGGAGCTGCAGCGCTACCGGCAGGCCACCGCCACGCTGTCGCGCGCGGTGGCCGGGCTGACCGAACCGCCGGCGAAACTCGACACATGGCTCGATACGCTGCCCCCGGGCCTGCGCGGCGCCGTGCGGGCACGCGTCGAAGGCGCGCGCGTCGCGTTGCCGGGCCCGTCGCTCACGCCGTATCTGGTCGGCCTGCTCGTGCTGCTCGGCATGCTCGGCACGCTGCTCGGGATGGTCGTGACGCTGAAGGGCACGGGCGCCGCGCTCGAAAGCGCGACCGACCTGGACGCGATCCGCGCGTCGCTCATCGCGCCGGTGAAGGGTCTCGGCTTCGCGTTCGGCACGTCGATCGCGGGTGTCGCCACGTCCGCGATGCTCGGCCTGCTGTCCGCGCTCGTGCGCCGCGAACGGCTCGACGCGGGCCAGCAGCTCGACGGGAAGATCGCGACGACGCTGCGCGTGCATTCGTCCGCGCATCAGCGCGACGAATCGTTCCGGCTGCTGCAGCGCCAGGCCGACGTGATGCCGGCGCTGGTCGACCGGCTGCAGACGATGATGGCGACGCTCGAGGCGCGCAGCGTCGCGTTGCACGATCGCCAGATCGAAAGCCAGCAGGCGTTCTTCGATCGGACGGAGCGTGCGTACGCGGGCCTGGCATCGAACGTCGGTGATGCGCTGAAGGAAAGCGCCGCCGAGAGTGCGCGCGTGGCCGGTGCCGCGCTGCAGCCGGTCGTCGCGGCGACGATGACGGGGCTCGCGCAGGAGATGGCCGCGCTGCGCGATACCGTGACGGGCGCCGTGCAGCGTCAGCTCGACGGGCTGACCGACGGTTTCGAGAAGACCAGCGCGAATGTGACCGCCGTCTGGAGTCGCGCGCTCGACGAGCAGCGTCGCGCGGGCGATGCCGTGGCGCAGCAGTTGCAGACCACGCTCGGCCAGTTCACCGATACTTTCGCGCAGCGTTCGACGGACCTCCTCGACGGCGTCGCGACGCGCCTCGAATCGACCGAAAGCCGGCTGTCCGACGCGTGGCGCGATGCGCTCGCGCGCCAGGAGCAGGTTGGCGAGACGCTGGCCAGCCAGCATGCGAAGGCGCTCGGCGAAGCCGCTGCGACGTTCGAGCGGCATTCGGGCGCGGCGCTCGCCGCGATGCGCGAATCGCACACGGGGCTGCAGATGCAACTGGCCGCGCGCGATGAAGAGCGTCTGGCGGCGTGGAATGCGTCGCTGGCCGCGATGGCCGCGAAGCTCGGCGACGAGTGGCAGCGCGCGGGTGCGCACAGCGCGGGCCGTCAGCAGGAAATCTGCGACGCGCTCGCCCAAACGACGCGCGATCTCGCGGCACAAGCATCCACGTTCGAACAACGTTCGAACGACCTGCTGTCGACGATTCGCGATTCGCACTCGGGCCTGCAGACGCAACTGGCCGCGCGCGATGAAGAACGTCTGGCGGCATGGAACGCGTCGCTGGCCGCGATGGCCGCGAAGCTCGGCGACGAGTGGCAACGTGCGGGCGTACACAGCGCGGGTCGCCAGCAGGAAATCTGCGACGCACTCGCGCAAACGACGCGCGATCTCACGGCACAAGCGTCCAAGTTCGAACAACGTTCGAACGACCTGCTGTCGACGATTCGCGATTCGCACACGGGCCTGCAGACGCAACTGGCCGCGCGCGACGAAGAACGTCTGGCGGCATGGAACGCGTCGCTGGCCGCGATGGCCGCGAAGCTCGGCGACGAGTGGCAACGTGCGGGCGTGCACAGCGCGGGCCGTCAGCAGGAAATCTGCGACGCGCTCGCCCAAACCACGCGCGATCTCGCGGCACAAGCATCCACGTTCGAACAACGTTCGAACGACCTGCTGTCGACGATTCGCGATTCGCACTCGGGCCTGCAGACGCAACTGGCCGCGCGCGACGAAGAACGTCTGGCGGCATGGAGCGATTCGCTGGCCGCGATGGCGGAAAAGCTCGGCGACGAATGGCAACGTGCGGGCGTGCACAGCGCGGGCCGTCAGCAGGAAATCTGCGACGCGCTCGCCCAAACCACGCGCGATCTCGCGGCACAAGCATCCACGTTCGAACAACGTTCGAACGACCTGCTGTCGACGATTCGCGAATCGCACGCGAGCCTGCAGACACAACTCGCCGCACGCGACGAAGAACGCCTGTCCGCATGGAACGACTCGCTGGCCGCGATGGCCGCCGCGCTGCGTGACGAGTGGGCGCGGACGAGCGCACAGGCCGCGACGCGCCAGCAGGACATCTGCGACACGCTGACCCGCACCGCGAACGACATCACTGCCCAGGCGCAGGTGCATGCGAGCGACACGATCACCGAAATCTCGCGCCTCGTGCAGGCCGCATCCGAGGCGCCGAAGGCCGCGGCCGACGTCGTCGCCGAACTGCGCCAGCGCCTGTCCGACAGCATGGTGCGCGATACCGCGATGCTCGAGGAGCGCAGCCGCCTGCTCGCGACGCTCGAGACGCTGCTCGGCGCGGTCAACCACGCATCGACCGAGCAGCGCGCCGCGATCGACGCACTCGTCAGCACGTCGGCCGACCTGCTCGAGCGCGTCGGTGCGCGCTTCAACGACGCCGTCGATGCCGAAACGCGCAAGCTCGATTCGGTCGCCGCGCAGGTCACGGCGGGGGCGGTCGAAGTCGCGAGCCTCGGCGACGCGTTCGGTGCAGCCGTGCAGGTGTTCGGCGAGTCGAACGACAAGCTGCTGAACCATCTGCAGCGCATCGAGGCCGCGCTCGAGAAGTCGCTCGCGCGCAGCGACGAGCAGCTCGAGTACTACGTCGCGCAGGCGCGCGAGGTGATCGATCTGAGCATGATGTCGCAGAAGCAGATCGTCGAGGACCTGCAGCAGATCGCCGGTCGGCGGGCATCGGTCGGAGCGTAACGCATGCACGACGAAATCGACGACGGCGCATCTTCCGCGCCGGTGTGGCCCGCGTTCGCCGACCTGATGTCGGTGCTGCTCGGCGCATTCGTGCTGATCCTCGTCGGCGTGATCGGCATGCAGCTGCAGCTCACGTCGAAGCTCGAGGAAGCCGTGCGTGCGCGCCAGCAGGAGGCGCAGCAGCGCAAGTCGCTCGAAGAGGCGCTTGCCGGGCCGCTCGCGGCCGGCCGCGTGACGCTCGTGAACGGCCGCATCGGCATCAGCGGCAACGTGCTGTTCGCGCTGAACTCCGACCAGCTGCAGCCCGAGGGCCGCGATCTGCTGAAGACGCTCGCCGCGCCGCTGGCCGCGTACCTGAAGACTCGCGACGAGATCCTGATGATCAGCGGCTTCGCCGACGACCAGCAGGTGCGCGCCGGCAACCGCCAGTTCGCGGACAACTGGGAACTGTCGGCCAAGCGCGCGCTGACGGTCACGCGTGCGTTGATCGACGCCGGCGTGCCGGCGCCGTCGGTGTTCGCGGCCGCGTTCGGCTCCGAGCAGCCGGTCAGCTCGAATGCGGACGATGAAGGCCGTGCGAAGAACCGCCGCGTGGAGATCGCGCCGGTGCCGCGCAAGAGCGCATCGAACGGAGGGAAGGCGAAGTGACGGGCGACGCGACGCACGTGCGCGCGACGCTCGACGCGTGGCGCGAGCAGGGCGCCGACCGGCTCGATCCGGTGCGCTTCCAGCGGCTCGACGCGCTCGAGAAGCGCGCGGCCGCGCTCGACGGCGACGCGCGCGCGTTGCTCGACGCGCGACTCGAGACGCTACTGGAAGGGTTTGCGCAGATCGTCTCGCGAGCCGGTGAAACGGCAGCCGCGAGCGAGAAGGCAGAAGCAAACGCGCCGGCGCCTGCGCCTGCGCGCAGCTTGCTCGGCGAGCTCGTCGAGCAGCTAGCGCGCGACGCGCAGGCCGATCGGCGCGGGATCGATCCCGACCTGATCGACTACTTCCGCGCGATGTGGTCGAAGGTCCGCACCGAACAGCAGTATCGCCAGTCGCTCGACCAGGTGCCGCGCAACGCGGGGCCGCTCAATTCGAATAGCCTCGTGCATCGGTCGCTCGCGACGATGCGCGAGCTGTCGCCGGAATACCTGCAGCAATTCCTGTCGTACGTCGATGCGCTGGCGTGGCTCGAGGATCTCGCCGGCGGCGGTGCTCAGCCCGAGAAGGAAGCGCCGCGCGCGAAGGCCGCGAAGCCGGCGAAACCCGCGAAGAAGACTACACGCGCCAAGGCGCGATAACGCACGCTTTCAGCGACGCCGGTCGCCGTCTAGCGCCCCGGCGCCGGTGCGTCGATCGCCGCGCGCAGCGCGTGCAACGCGTCGGTCAGCGCCGACGCGAACGGCGGATGCGCGGCGATGCCCGCCGCATCGAGCTGGCTGCCGAGGATCGGCAGCGCGACCGACGCGCGCTCGACGATGCGCGCCGACATCACCGACAGCGTTTCCCGCAGCGCCGCGTCTGCATGCGTCGCGCGCGGCGACGCGTTCAATACCGCGACCGGCTTGTACACCACGGCTTCGCATCCCACGACCCAGTCCAGCGCGTTCTTCATCACGCCCGTCACGCCGTGCGCGTATTCCGGGCTCGCGATCAGCATGCCGTCCGCGGCGTTCAGCCGCTCGATCAGGTCGCGTACCGCGGCCGGCGACGGATATTCGGTATCGGGATTGAACAGCGGAAATTCGCCGAGACGATCGAAGCGCGTGATGCGCATCCCGCGCGGCGCGACGCGTGCGGCTGCGTCCAGCAGCGCCGCGTTGTACGACTGCGCGCGAAGGCTGCCGCACAGCGCGACGATTTCGATGCGGCGCTCGGAATCGGTTCGGGGTTCGGTAGCCATCGGCGAGCGTAGGGGAAGGTGGCTTGCGCGGCGACGCCGCGCGGATCCGATGGATTATCGCATCGGTGCGCGAGCGCCGGGACGCGCGTTCGCGACACGGCGCAGGTGATGCCATTCGCGTCCTTCCCGCGGAAACTTCACGTCCTGACGCGCCGCTGCAAGCGTGTCGATCATCCCGGTTGCGCGTGCCAGGTCGCCGAGTGTCCATCCGTTGCCGAGCAACAGCCGGCGCGTATGCAGCGCACCGTATACGTCGTCCGCGACGGCTTCGCCGAGATAGCGCAGCGCGCGGCCTTCGACGTCGACGAAGCCGTGCCGGTAGTTATGCGCGAGCGCGGTCCATAGCTGCGCCGCGCCGACCGACTGACGTGCGCCGCTGATCAGGCACAGGCCAGCGTCGAGCCCCCATCGATACAGCGTCGTCGCGAGCCCCTTGCGTTGCGCGGACCCGCGCAGCCGCGTGTGCGGCGCGCGCAGGTAGCGGTCCGCGCGGCGCGGCAGTTCGGGGAGCCGGTTGAAGATCGTGTAGCCGGCGAGCTGCCGGGCCGACGGATCCTCGACGTAAAGGAAGTATTCGCCGTCGGCCTCGCGATGGCGGACGATCAGGCCCGAATCGCCGAGCGCGACGGCCGGCAGGCCGTGCAGGCGATGGCCCGGCTGGTGCAGACGCGCGTGGAGCGTGTCGAGTTCATCGTCGATGTCTTGCTGGGAATGCTGTACGTCGATACGCATGGCAAAAGGCGCCCGTCCCGGGCGCATCGAGAAAGTGGATCATCGCAAACGGAAAAAAATGGCAGCGGCCCCCGGGCTCGGCGAGCGAGCCGGGGCCGCGAATCAGCTGGGGATGTGCTGGAAACCGGCGGCGATCGCGGCGAGGCCCGCGATGCAGAGTGCGAACAGGATCAGGACTTTGTGAATCACGCCTGTCTCCTCATGAATGCGCGGCGCCGAACGCTGTGCCGCGGAGACGGTGATGGCGGGCACGGCCCGCGCGGCCGTCGTGCGGGACGACGGTCGGAGGTCCGGGCGACAGGCGCGCGGACGGTCAGCACCATACGCGACGGGCACGGGGCGGGCAATCGGACTGACGGAGAAAAGCGACGAAACGCGGAGAATCGCGGTGTTTCGCGACAATTGGTCGCAAGGGGCGGATGTGTCGAAGTCGCTTGTCGGCGTTCGTCGCCCGGCGGTTCGTGTCGAATCGGGGCGTGTTGCGCTGCTTCGTCCGGGCGCCGTCGTCATGATGACAGGGGCGGCAGCGCTGTATTACAGCGTCCGGAGCATGCTCGACGGCAGTCGCCGATGTGATGCCCCGCGCCTGCCGACGGCCCGCTGCCCGTCGCTGCCTCACCCCGCCTGCCGCCCCCCGAACGCGTGCCTGATTCGCGCGAACAGCCCATGCTGCGCGATCCACTCCGCATACGCACGATAGTCAGGATCGCGCATCAAATGCCGCTCCTCGGTCTTCGCTCGCGTGTAGTAGATCAGATTGACTGCGACGAGCCCTGCGCAGTGCATCAGTCCGACCTGCCAGCCGAGCGGCTCGACGAACGGCACCGAGACCATCCAGTACGACAGGTTCTTCGTGATGTACGCCGGATGCTTCGTGAAACGATACGGGCCGGACGTGATGATCCCGCGGTTCGTGAGGTTCGAGAAACGGAGTCCGAACGAGATCGTCGACAGCGCATAGGTCATCAGCAGCAGGATGATCGCCGCGCCCCAGATCACGCGCAGCGTCGGCGCGGACAACAGCCAGTTGTCCCAGAACAGCGAGCCTTCGTAGCGGATGTAATTGTTCGAGATCAGCGACCAGAACGGCTGGTAGCACATCAGCGCGGCGACCCAGCCGAGCGTGGTCGGCTCGACGGTGCGCACGTGGCTGTCGAGGATGCGGAACGTGCACAGATAGCCGACGGTGCCGAACATCAGGTCCATCGTGAACGACAGGTCGTACAGGAACACGAAGGTCGCGAGCGTCATCGGCGCGTGCAGCGCGTTCGCGAGCGACGCGCTCAGATGATCGGCGTCCTTCGACAGATAGACGGTCATCAGCGGCAGGAAGAATGCCTTCACACCCCAGCCGGCGAGCATCTCGCGCACGGGCTGCCAGCTCGCGGGCTTCTCGCGGCGAAACACGTAGCGGCCCCACAGCAGGTACGCGTCGTCGGTTTCGCGCTGGTGGCGATCCATCCATGCGAAGTAGAACGGCGCGGCGACGATCACGTAAGGCGCGAGCGAGCGCAGCAGCGACCAGAACGGCAGATAGAACGTGCCGTGATATTCGGGCAGCAGCCAGTAGATCATGCCGATGCCGGCGTAGATCGACGTCAGCGCGCCGAGCCGCGTCGCGACGCGCGCGAGCCCGAGCGGGCGTACGGCCTGTCGCGACAGGCCCGCGCTCGGGCGCAGGTAGACGCGCGAGATGAGGATTTCGTGCAGCGCGATCGTGCCGATGATCGCAAGGCTTGCGATGACTGCGCGCGCGGCCGCGTCGAGGTTCGGCTGGTCGCGCGTGATCCACAGCGCGAAGAGACCGGCCGCGATGCCGAGCAGGCCGGCGCGGAATGGCGTGGCGGAACGGGGCGGGCGGTCCTGGACCGCGGCGATGCCGTCGAGCGTGGAATTCATGATTGGATCCTCGTCGGGATGAGGGCCGGCGCCCCCGCTTGGCGGGTGGCGCCGGCCGTCGACCGGGCTTTGGATTGGAATGTGCCCGGCCATTGGCCTGTGGTTCTGATAGGTGAAGCGTTACTTCTTCGGCGTGGCGCCGAGCAGGCCGCCGAGCAGGTTCGTCACGGGTGCCAGCAGGTTGGTCGCGCCAGCCGTGGTGCCGCCGTTCGAGCTGCCCGTGAGGCCGGCCGTGACGGCGCCGCTGCCGGACGGCGTCGTCGCCGTGCCGGCCGCACCGGCCGGGCTGGCCGTGCCGACCGCGCCGAGCGCGCCGGCCGGCGACGTCAGCGAGCCCGTCAGCGTGCCGACCGGACCGTTCGTCAGCGCACCGCCCAGGTTGCCGGTCAGGCTGCCGCCCGGCGTCGTGACCGTGCCGGTGAGGCTTGCGCCAAGCGGCGTCAGCGCGTTGACCAGGCCGGTGACCGGTGCAAGCAGGCCGCCGATGCCCGAGCCGCTGGTGCCGCTGGTGCCGCTCGTACCGCTGGTGCCGCCCGTACCGCTCGAACCGAGGCCGCCGAGTGCACCCGTCACCGTGCCGAGGAGGCCCGTGATCGGCGCGAGCGGGCCGCCGCTGGTGCCGCTCGTCCCGCTGGTGCCGCCGGAGCCGCTCGAACTGCTGCCGCCGCCGAGTCCGCCCGTCAGCGTACCGAGCAGACCGGTAATCGGTGCGAGCGGGTTGGTGCCGCTGCTGGAACTGCCGCTGGACAGCAGGCCGCCGGCCGATGCCACCGTGTTGCCGAGCTGGGACACGCTGTTGCCGGCGCTCGTGCCGACCGGGTTGCCGGTCGCGCTCCCGATCTGCGAACCGGCGAGGCCGAGGCCGCTGCCGAGTGTGCTCAGCAGGCTGTTGAGCGGGGCGCCGAGCATGGTTGCACCGCCGAGCGTTTGCGTGGCGCCCGGCGTCGTGACGCCGCCGGTCAGCGTGTTCGTGATCGGGTTGATCACGCTGCCGAGTTGCGTTTCGAGTTGCTGGACCGGCGCGCTGTTCAGCGCGGTATTCAGTGCCGATGCGGTCGAGTTGACCGCGGTGCCGACCGTGTTGACCAGACTGCCGACCAGGGTCGTCGCCGGCGCGAGCGGCGACAGCGGACCGGTGCCGAGGCTCGTCACCGCGTTGCCAAGGTTGTTGACCGCGCCGCCGGCGCCGGTCAGCAGGCCGGTGGCCGACGTGAGCGTCGGGCCGAGCGGGTTCGGCGACACGCCGATCGAGCCGAGGCCGGCCGCAACGCCGTTGCCGAGCGACTGCACGCCGTTGCCGAGGCTGGTGACGGCGTTGCCGATGCTGGTGGCCGTCGTCGGGTTCGTGCCCGGAACTTGCACGCCGCCGATCTGCGACCCGCCGTTCGCGACCGTCGTGCCAAGTGCCGTGACGAGCGTGCCGGTTTGCTGGAGGACATTGCCGAGCGGGGTGACGCCGGTGCCCGAGGTGCCTGAGGTGCCGGAAGTGCCCGACGTGCCGGAAGTGCCCGACGTGCCCGACGTACCGGAAGTGCCCGAGGTGCCGGAAGTGCCCGACGTACCGGAGGTGCCTGACGTGCCGGAGGTGCCTGACGTGCCGGAGGTGCCCGACGTACCGGAAGTGCCAGACGTACCGGAAGTGCCAGACGTACCGGAGGTACCGGAGGTGCCAGACGTGCCAGACGTGCCAGACGTGCCGGAGGTGCCCGACGTACCGGAAGTGCCCGAGGTGCCGGAAGTGCCCGACGTACCGGAGGTGCCTGATGTACCGGAGGTGCCTGACGTACCGGAGGTGCCTGACGTACCGGAAGTGCCCGACGTACCGGAGGTGCCCGACGTACCGGAGGTGCCTGATGTGCCGGAAGTGCCCGAGGTGCCGGAAGTGCCCGAGGTGCCGGAAGTGCCCGACGTACCGGAGGTGCCTGACGTACCGGAGGTGCCAGACGTGCCGGAGGTGCCCGAGGTGCCGGAAGTGCCCGAGGTGCCGGAAGTGCCCGACGTACCGGAGGTGCCCGACGTACCGGAGGTGCCTGACGTACCGGAGGTGCCAGACGTGCCGGAGGTGCCCGAAGTACCGGAAGTACCCGAAGTACCAGAGGTTCCCGACGTCCCCGAACTACCGCCGCTGCCCGACGTGCTCGGCTTGATCGACGGCGTGACCGGTCCGTCGACGGAGCCGCAGCCGTACAGTGAGAGCAGTGACAGGACGGCCAGCGATACCGCCGTCTTCTTCAAGTAATGGTGCATGGTGGCCTCGACATTGGAAGTTGTGTCGGGCCGATTACTGCAAATTCCGCGCCATGACATATTCCGCGCAATGCGCCAGCGCTTTGTTGCGGGAATCGGGAATATCGGCGCGATTTAAACGGAGGAATGGTGGTTTCGCGAGATGGGCGCATCCGATGCGCCGACGGGTTCGCCGTGATGTTCCCGTAAGGAACCGTAACGCCGGCCCGGATGTTACGTAGCGTTCGATCCGACGTTGCCCGTGCGACGTGGCCGGCCACGACCCGAGGGCGCTTTCTTTGACGAAACGCCCGCGCGCCGCGAACATGACGTGGACCCATCCGGCCGCCCGCGACGACGAAGCCGGCCACGACTTCAGACAGGACACGACATGAGTGAACAGGACAGGGAACAGGGTAAGGCGCGCCGCACCGAGGTGATGGGCGACGCATTCGTCGAGCGCGCGATGCGCGACCTCGACGGTTTTTCGCGTCCGTTGCAGAACTGGCTGAACGAGCACGCGTGGGGCAGCACATGGCAGCGCGGCGGGATCGACCTGAAGACGCGCAGCCTTTGTACCTGTGCGATGCTGGCCGCGCTCGGCCGCGGCACGGAACTGAAGGGCCACGTGCGTGGCGCCCTCAACAACGGCGCGAGCCTCGTCGAAATCCGCGAGGTGCTGCTGCACAGCGCGCTGTACGCAGGCGCGCCGGCGGCGGTCGAGGCGTTCCGCAACGCGCGCGAGGTCATTGCGGAGCTCGGCCTGTCGCTGCCCGACGACGAAGCCTGACCGGCCCGCGACGCATCGCGCCCGGCAGGCCCGTTGACGATCAATGCGCGACGTGCGCGCCCTGCGCCGGCGCGTCGACCGGCGCGGCGGCGACTTCGAGCAGCCAGTCCGCCGTCGCGTCCGGAATCGTGACCGGCAGCATGTGGCCGCCTTCGACGACTTTCAGCCGCACGCGCGCCGACTTCTGCGCGAGCGCCTCGCCGTGCGTCCGCCAGTTCAGGATCGGATCGGCGCGGCCGTACAGCACGTCGACCGGCAGCGAGAGGTCCGCGTAGCGGCGCTCCATCGCGGGCAGGTCGACGGGCGCCGACAGCAAGTCCGTCGCCGTTGCGTAGAACACGTGCGGCCGCAGCCCGAGCAGGCCGCCGCCCTTCACCGGGAAGTCGCGCGGCACGGCTTCCGGCGCAAATACCTGGTTCACGGCCTTGCGCCCGGTCAGGATCGTCAGCGGGATCGCGAAGGTCCACGACACGAAGCGGCGCACCAGCGGCGACGGCAGCATCAGCGGCTTGAACGGCGCCGGCGGTTCGGTCTGCTCATGCGACAGCGGCGCGATCAGCGCGAGCCGGCTCACGCGCTCCGGATGGTTGAGTCCGACCGCGAGCGCGATCGCGCCGCCGAGCGAATGGCCGACGAGCACGGGCCGATCGAGCTTCAGCGCATCAATGAACGCGGCAACCGTGCGGGCCTGCGCGAACACGTTGGCCTGCGAACTGGCGCCGCGCAGCGAGCGGCCGGCGCCGGGCCGATCGACGAGGATCACGCGATGGTGCTGCGCGAGCCGCGTGAGCGGCAGGTACGCGAAGTTGCGCCACTGGCCGGCAAGCCCGTGCACGAACACGAGCGGCGGGCCGCTGCCGTATTCGACGTAATGGATGTGGTCGCCGCCGATGTCGACGAAGCGGCCTTCGGGCGGAAACGCGCGTGTCACGCGGCGCGCGACGTAGCCGGAAAACAGCGCGAGCGCGGCGAGCACCGCGACGACGCCGAGCAGCACGTTCTGGATCAGGTGGAGCGTATGGCTCATGTCGGCCTCAACGGGTTTCGAGTACGGGTTCGGCAACCGGCGCGGCCGCCGGGCCGGCTTTCGCGCGGCGTTCGAACTGCATTGCGGAATCGGTGAGCCCGCTGAACTTCAGCGACGCGAGATCGAGCACGTAGTTCTGGTGGAATTTCCACGGCTTGCGATGCCCCTGCTTCGGCAGGATGCCGGCCGCGCGCTGGATGTAGCCCGAACTCAGGTTCACCGCCGGCACGTCGCCGAGATCGCCGGCGCCGAGCCGCGGCACGCAGGTGTCGTAGCCGTTCGCGCGCATGTGGTTGAGCAGCCGGCACACGTAGCGCGCGATCAGCTCGGCCTTCAGCGTCCACGACGCGTTCGTGTAACCGAACGACGACGCGAGATTCGGCACGTCGCTGTACATCATTCCCTTGTAAGACACGGTCTGCGGCAGATCGACCGCGCGGCCGTCGACCGTGACGCGCGCGCCGCCGAGCATCTTCACCTTCAGCCCCGTCGCGGTGACGATCACGTCCGCGTCGAGTTGCTGACCGCTCTTCAGTTTCAGGCCGGTTGGCGTGAAGCGCTCGATCTCGTCGGTGACGATCGATGCGCGGCCCGCACGGATCGACTTGAACAGGTCGCCGTTCGGCACGAGGCACACGCGCTGGTCCCACGGCATGTAGCGCGGTGTCAGGTGCTTCGCGACGTCGAAGTCGGGGCCGAGCTGCTTGCCGGCCGCGCGGATGATGAACTGTTTCGTCCGCTCGGGCTTGCGGCGCGACACGTTATAGAGGTACATCGTCAGCAGTACGTTCTTCATGCGCACGACCCGGTGCGCGAGGCGCGACGGCAGCACGCGGCGCAACGCGTTCGCGATCTTGTCGCGCGCGGGCAGCGACACGATGTAGGTCGGCGAGCGCTGCAGCATCGTCACGTGCTTCGCATCGGCCGCCATCGAAGGCACCAGCGTGACGGCCGTCGCGCCGCTGCCGATCACGACGACGCGCCGGTTCGCGTACGGCAGGTCCTTCGGCCAGTGCTGCGGATGAACGATTCGGCCTTCGAACGATTCCATGCCGGCCCAGTCGGGCAGGTAGCCGCCGTCGTAGTCGTAATAGCCGCTGCACATGTAGAGGAAACGGCACGTATAGATCAGCGTGTCGACCGCGCCGTCCCGTGTGCGCTCGATGCGCACCGTCCAGCGCGCGCGGTTCGAATCCCAGTCGGCCGCGACCACCTTCTGGCCGTAGCGGATCGTCTTGTCGATGCCGTATGCGCGCGCGGTATCGCGGATGTAGTCGAGGATCGTCTGGCCGTCCGAAATCGCCTTGTCGCTGTGCCACGGGCGGAAGCTGTAGCCGAGCGTGAACATGTCGGAATCCGAACGGACGCCCGGATAGCGAAACAGGTCCCACGTGCCGCCGATCGCGTCGCGTGCCTCGACGATCGCGACGCTCGCATACGGGCAGCGCTTTTTCAGGTGATAGGCGGCGCCGATGCCGGACAGGCCGGCGCCGACGATCAGCACGTCGAGGTCGCGGCCGTCGCCGCAGGCGGACGGCGCGTCGCGCCGGTCGGTCGTCGTCGAGGTCATGCGGGATCCTCGGTCGGTGTGGTCGGGAGCGCGGCCGAGGCATGAGTGCGTTCGAGATTGCGTGCGCGGGCGCGGCGCACGTGGCGCAGCACCAGCCGCTGGTAGCCGGCGCCGAGCAGGCGGGCGAGCTTGTCGAGTCGGCGGGCATCCGCGCCCACCAGCACGCGGCGCGCGTTGCGCTCGACACCTGCGAGGATCTGCCGCGCGGCATCGTCGGCCGTTGTCGCGTTGATCAGGCGGTTCGCCTGGCGGCGATGAGTCGCTTCGTCCTGGCCCGTGAGCGCGTGGATGCTGGTGTCGACGCGGCTCGCGTCGACGATGCTGGTCGCGACGCCGCCCGGATGCACGCAGGTCGCGCTCACAGGCGCGCCGTCGAGTTCGAGCTCCATCCGCAGCGCCTCGGTGAAACCGCGCACCGCGAACTTGGTCGCGTTGTACGCGCTCTGCGTCGGCATCGCGACGAGCCCGAACAGGCTCGACGTGTTGATCACATGCCCGTCGCCCGACGCGCGCAGATGCGGCAGGAACGCTTGCGTGCCGTGCACGACGCCCCAGAAGTTGATGCCGACGATCCATTCGAGATCGGCGATGCGCGCGGTCTCGGCGCTCGCGGCCAGCGACACGCCGGCGTTGTTGAAAATCAGATTGACCTTGCCGTGTTCGGCGCGCACGAAATCGGCCCATGCGAACACCGCATCGCGGTCGGCGACGTCCAGCCGCCGCGTGCTCGTGCGCACGCCGTGCTTCGCGCACGCGGCCGACGTGCCGGCGAGCCCGACGTCGTTGACATCGGCGAGCGCGACCTCGCAGCCGCGCCGCGCGAGCTCGACCGCAAGGCTGCGGCCCATGCCCGAACCGGCGCCCGTGATCGCGGCGACCTTGCCGGAAAACCCCTTCATTCGTCGTTCCTCCCGTTCCGCTTGTGCTGCGTCGGCGGCGCGCCTATTGTGGTGTTATTCGTCACCACTTTAGTTTTCGGGTGTCCTGATGTCAAATAGCGAAATGGAGAAAGCACTCGAAACGGAAAAACGGGGCCGGGCGTATGGCGGCGTGGCGCCCGAGGTGCGGGCCGCCGAGCGGCGCGATGCGCTGATCCGCGCGGCGACGCGCGTGTTCGGCACCGTCGGCTTCCGCAAGGCGACCGTGCGGTCGATCTGCCAGGAAGCGAAGCTCAACGACCGCTATTTCTATGCGGCATTCGACAGTACCGAGGATCTGCTGCGCTGCACCTACCTGCATCACGCGCAGCAACTGCACGACGCGGTCGCGCGTGCGGTGGCCGAGCGCGGCGGCGATCTGCGCGAGCGCATCGACGTGGGGCTCGCCGCGTTCTTCGGCTTCCTGCGCGACCCGTGCGCGGCGCGCGTGCTGCTGCTCGAGGTGATGGGCGTAAGCGCGGATACCGACATGACGTACCAGCGGATGCTGATCGACTTCGGCAAGCTGATCATGGCGATCGGCACGGCGCGCGAGGCCGTGACGCCTGCCGAGCGCACCGAGCAGCGGCTCGTCGGGCTCGCGCTGGTCGGCGCGATGACGAACGTCGGCGCGGCGTGGCTGCTCACCGGGTATCGCGACCCGGAGGCGCAGATGGTCGCGAGTTGCAGGAAGGTGCTGCTGGGAACGTTGCAGACGACTGGATAGACGGGACGCGGGCGCCGGGCCGGCTGCCTGCGATCGCGTAGTGCCGATAATCGATAACAAGGAATTCATGCAAGCACGGAACCGATGGTTGTGCCGTACGGCGTGGGCTGGGCTGGGGGCTTCTGTCCTGATGCTGACGGGCTGCGGCTGCTGGCCGTTCAGCGAGACGACGCGCTACGAAACCAGGTGGAAATCGCAGACGCTCGCGGCGATATTCAGGAATGCGGACCAGGAAGGCGATCGATGTCGCGATGCCATCTACACGCGACACCTTCAGGATGCCATTGCGGCCTGCAAGAGCGGGGAATATGAAAAGATCCGAAACATCATCACCGGGGAGCCTTTGAAGACCAGCCTCGCCAAGGCGATTTGCGAAGAGGCACAGGACGAACTGGATCACGGCCTGCCCACCGCGATCGACCGGCGGATCTTCAATCTGAAGCCGCTGCCGGACGAGTACGCTTCGTGCATGGCCGACAGAGGATTCAAGCGCGAAGAGGTCGAGAGGAAGGAGTGCTACGTGAAGTTCATGTGACGGACGGTGGCCGCGGAGGGGTGTTTCATGAAATTTTCAACGTGAGACAAGCCGGTCATCTATCTCAAGAGCCACGCGGCCGAATCGTCAAGGAGAGAGAAGGCTGATGGCGGCGCATTGACGATCGGGGCAGGCGAGTCGTCGGGATGCCGAAAGACCACGCGGCGCAAGCATTCCGCCATGCGTTTCAGCCAGCCGCGCGCTTGGAACGCATCGAGCGTGGCCGAGCCGCCGTCTCGCCGGTCCGCGCCTTCATCGCATCGATGAACGCCCGCACCTTCGGCGACGGCAGCCGCGTCGACGGATACACCGCATGAATCCCGGCGCGCGCCGAGCGCCACGCGGGCAGCAGCCGCACGAGCCGCCCGGCCGCGACGTCGTCCGCGGTCGAAAAATCCGTCAGCAGTCCGAATGCGCCGCCGGCCAGCACGATCGCCCGACACGCCGTCGCGGTGTTCGACACGAAATGCGGCACGCAGCGCACCGACGCCTTGCCTTCGTGCGCGCTGTCGAGCTCGAGCGTCTGCGGGCGCGACAGCGTCGACAGCATCACGAACGGCAGTGCGGCGAGCGCGTCCGGAGCACGCGGCAGCCCGTGCCGCGCGACGAACGCCGGGCTCGCGACCAGCCATTTCTCGTACTCGCCGAGCTGTACCGCGCGATAGTTCGAATCCGCGAGGCGGCCGATGCGGATCGCGACGTCGAGATTGTCGGCGACGAGATCGACGACGCGATCGTTCGCGATCAGTTCGACGTCGAGCCCGGGGTGTGCGTCGCGCAGCGCGACGACGGCCGGCGCGACGACGAGCGCGCCGTAGTCGATCGGCACGCTCACCCGCAGCGTGCCGCGCAGCGGCGCCGAGTCGGACGATACCGCATCGAGCGCGCTTTCGGTCGCGCGCACGATGTCGCGGCACGCGTCGTAGAACGCGCGTCCCGCATCGGTCACGCTCAGCCGTCGCGTGGTGCGTACCAGCAGGTTCGCGCCGACCTCGGATTCAAGGCGCTGCATGTGCGTGCTGACGACCGTCTTCGCGAGGCCGAGCCGCTCGGCTGCGGCCGTCAGCGAGCCGGCATCGACCACTGCGACGAAGATCGCCAGCCGGTTCAGGTTTACGTCGCGAAGATCGGCCATCGGTGATTGTCCTATGAAAGCGGATAATGTTTCAGCGATTATCCGTCTTCTGGGCATCGACGGCGAGCGCTACGCTGGAGCCGTTCGTCGCCGATTCCCGGCGGCGCGAGATCCAGGAGTGTTTCATGTCCGTCGCCAGCAAGCCTGCCCGCCCGGTTCGCGTCTATTCGTTCCCGCTGTCCGGGCATGCGCATCGCGTCCGGCTGTTCCTGTCGCTGCTGGGGCTGCCGTTCGATACCGTCGATGTCGATCTCGCCGGCGGCGCGCAGCGCGAACCGGCGTTTCTCGCGCTCAATCCGCTCGGGCAGGTGCCGGTGATCGACGATGACGGCACCGTGCTCGCCGACTCGAACGCGATCCTCGTCTATCTCGCGAAGCGCTACGGCGACGCGCACTGGCTGCCCGACGATGCCGCCGGCGCGGCGACCGTGCAGCGCTGGCTGTCGTACGCGGCCGGGCCGATCGCATCGGGGCCGGCGGCCGCGCGGCTCGTCACCGTGTTCAGCGCGCCGCTCGACCACGACGCGGCCAAGCGCACCGCTGCAAAGATACTGGCCGCGATCGACCAGGAACTCGCCGGCAAGCCGTTCGCCGCCGGCGAGCAGCCGACGATCGCCGACATCGCCGCCTACACGTACATCGCGCACGCGCCGGAAGGCGGTGTGTCGCTCGAGCCGTATCCGCACGTGCGCGCGTGGCTCGCGCGCGTCGAGGCGCTGCCGGGCTTCGTCGCGATGCCGCCGACCCGTGCCGGCCTGCTTGCCGCCTGACGCGAAGCCGCGCCTTTACCGGGAGAACGCGATGACCGCGCCGACCGCCGCCGTACCGGGCTGGGAACTCGACGTTGCGCCGTTTCATGCGGGCGAGCTTGCCGTGCAGCAGCGCGCGGGCGTGACGGAGGCCGCGGACACCGCCGGCCGGCGCGGGATTCGCCGCTTCATGCCGGACCAGCACCGGGCCTTCTTCGCGCAGTTGCCGTTCTTCGTGCTCGGCGGCGTGGATGCACACGGCCAGCCATGGGCGACGCTGCGTGTCGGGACGCCCGGCTTCGTGACGACGCCGGACGCGCGCACGCTGCGCATCGACGGCGATGCGCTGCCAGGCGATCCGCTGGCCGGCGCGTGGCAGCCCGGTGCGCCGCTCGGCGGGCTCGGGATCGAGTTCGATACGCGCCGGCGCAATCGCGTGAACGGCGTCGTGCGCGCGGCCGACGACGGCGGGCTGACGATCGCGGTCGAGCAGAGCTTCGGCAACTGTGCGAAATACATCCAGGGCCGCAAACCGGTGTTCGTCGCGCGTGAAGCCGGGGCGGCCGGCGTGTCCGCCGTGTCGGACCGGTTGAGCGACGCGGATCGCGCGTTGCTCGCGCAGGCCGATACGTTCTTTGTCGCGAGTGCGAACACGTCGGCCGACGCGGGCGCCGCGCGCGGGGCGGACGTGTCGCATCGCGGCGGCATGCCGGGCTTCGTGCGCGTCGACGACGCGCACACGCTGACGACGCCGGATTTCAGCGGCAATCGCTTCTTCAATACGCTCGGCAACCTGCAGCACGATCCGCGCGCGGGGCTGCTGTTCGTCGATTTCGACAGCGGCGATCTGCTGTATGTTGCCGCGCGGGCGGAGATTGTATGGGACGGGGCGCTCGTCGCGTCGTTCGACGGCGCGCAGCGGGTCGTGCGGTTTCATGTGCGCGAAGTGCGGCGCATGCGCGGCGTGCTGCCGTTCCGGTGGTCGGCGGTCGAGCGGGCGCCGCAATTCGCGGCGATGGCGGGGGCTGGTATGCAGGCCGCATCCGCGTCCACATCAGCACCTGCGCCTGCATCCCTACCCGCATCCTCATCGCCCTCCGGCTGGCGTCCGCTGCGCATCGCGAAGATCGTCGACGAGGTGCGCGCGATCCGCTCGTTTCATTTCGAACCGGCGGATGGCGATGCGTTGCCGGCGTACGAAGCCGGGCAGCACTTGACGCTGCGCATCGCGCTGCCTGACGAAGATGCGCCGGCGATCCGCAGCTACACGCTGTCTGATGCACCTGGCGCACCGGGTTACCGGATCACCGTGAAGCGTGAAGGACGCGTATCTGCCTGGCTGCACGATCATGCGCGTGCAGGCATGACGCTCGACGCGAAGATGCCGCGCGGCCGCTTCACGTTCGACATCGCGAGTCCGCGTCCGGCCGTGCTGGTGTCGGCCGGCATCGGCATCACGCCGATGATCGCGATGCTGCGCCGCGCGCTCGCCGACGGCGACGCATCGCGTCGCATCGTGTTCGTGCACGGCGCGCGCGACTCGGCCGACCGGCCATTTGCAGCGGAACTGACGCGCATTGCCGACGCCGACGCGCGCGTGTCGCTGCACTGGTTCGACAGCCGGCCGCGGCGCGACGGCGCGGCGAGACCGGGCCGCATCGACATCGCGCAACTGAAGCGCATCCTGCCGTTCGACGACTACGATTTCTACCTGTGCGGGCCGTCCGCGTTCATGCGCGATTTGTACGACGGATTGCGCGCGCTGAACGTGCCGGACGAGCGCATCCGCTTCGAGGCGTTCGGGCCGTCGAGCATCGCGCGCCACGCGAGCCGCGCGGCGAGCGCACCGGCGGTGGCAAGCATGCCCATCGTGTTCCGCCGCTCGGCGCGCGACACCGAATGGACGCCCGCCGACGGCACGTTGCTCGAACTCGCCGAAGGCCAGGGCGTGGCCGTGCCGTCCGAGTGCCGGGCGGGGTCGTGCGGCACGTGCGCGACGCGCGTGCTGTCCGGCGCGGTCGATTACGTGCAGACGCACGATGCGCCGGTCGAACCCGGCTGCGCGCTGCTGTGCGTCGCGCGGCCTGCCGAAGGGGCCGCGGTGCCGCTCGTGCTCGATTGTTGACGTGCGTGCGACAATGCTGCGACACACGGTCGCACAGCGCGTGCTGCGCACAATCCGCGCGCAACTGCTTCTTTTTCCGAAGACCGGTCGGATCGACGATAGCGTCAACCGATAGAGAAAAGGAGCAACATCATGAAATTGTTGAGCATGATCCGCCTGGTTCTGTGGAGTTTCTTCGGCGTGCGAAACAGCAAGGCGCACGCGTCCGATCTCGCGAACGTCAACTTCACGTTGCTGCCGTTCGTCGCGATCGTGCTCGCGGTGCTGGTCGGCGCGGTGATTTACGGCGTCGTCCATCTGGTCGTCGATCCGACGGTGACGATGCAGGGGTTCTGAGCGTCGCGCGTGCCGCGCCCATTCGCGGCACGGCGCGCGGCGACCCCGATCAGAACGTGTGATTCATCGCGACGCGCGCGACGAGTTGATGGCCGTTCGACGATGCACCGGGCGAACCGGGCACGAGCCCGCCGTCGAGCGGCGTGCCGCTCGCACTGCCGCCGACCAGCTGATACGCGACCTGCGTATAGACCGACGTGCGCTTCGACAAGAAGTACTGCGCCATCGCGCCGAACTGGTTCCAGTGCAGCGACGATTTCGCGCCTGCCTGATTCAGGCCGCCGCGTGTGTACGTGTACATGCCGCCAACGAGGAAGGCCGGCGTGACGTTGTACTTCGCGTTGACTTCGAAGTTGTCGAACGTGAGCCGAGCATTCGCGAGGCCGAGACTGCCCGCATACAGCGATGCATCGGGCTGGCCGACGTTCACGTGCGAATAGACGGCGCCGAAAGTCGCTGGTCCGATTCCGTAGTTCGCGCCGATCCCGTAGATTTTCTGGTTGCCCGCGACGAAATCCGTGTCGTCCGGCGTGAGTGCGCCGCCCGTCGTGGCACCGGGGTGGGACATGTTTTCGTAGACGGCGGCCACCGACAGCGTCTGGTACGTGTAGTTCAGGCCGACACCGAGCATCCGGTTCCGCGCGAAGCCGCCCGCCAAGTTGCTCAACCCGTACATCACGGTGCCCGAGAAGCCGCCGAATGCGGGGCTCGTGTACTTCACCGCATTGTTCGCATGGAACGACGCATCGGTGTTGTCGTTGTCGAGCGGATGCGAGAACAGGAAGCCGGCCCAGCTGCCGTTCGCGGTCAGCGGCCCGATCGTGTCGGCGACGGTGTCGAACTGGCGGCCGAGCGTCAGCGTGCCGAGCCGGTCCGACTGCAGCCCGACGTACGACTGGAAGCCGAACAGGCGGCCGCCGTAGCCCAACTGACCGCTTTCGACCGCGAAGCCGCTTTCCAGATCGAAGATCGCGTGCAATCCGCCGCCGAGATCCTCGTTGCCCTTGATGCCCCAGCGGCTCGTCGCGAGATCGCCACTCGCCATCTGCCATGACGACTTGCCGCCGACATTGCTCGTGTAGTTGATCCCTTCGTCGAGGACGCCGAACAGCAGGACGGAACTTTGAGCATGCGCGTTCGCGCAACCGATCAGGAATCCTGCCGACAGGATGAAGCGTGCTTTTTTCATGTGATGTTCGGGCTCGAAAGATGAAACGGGCGATGGTCCGGCGCGCGGCGCAAGCGGCGCGTGACCTTCCATAAGCAGATGGCATGCCATCACCCGTTTCAAGACCGCGATGCGCTCTCTGCGTTCCATTTCATTTGGATGTGGCTGCCGAATCGCGCTTGATCGCGCGCAAATCGCGTAGCAATTCGCATCGCCTGTCGCAGGCCGCGTCTCAAGTTGAGACGCGAGACCCGATGCGGGATCGCGCGGACGAAATGACGCGCGTCGCGACGCGGAGGTCGCGGCAAGACGGCGTGGACGTGGCGGGAGAAGGAGGCGGAAAATCGCGCGTCAGGCGCGCGCAAACGGATATCCCTGCGTTTCGAGCCAGCGCCGCACGAGCGCGGCCTGCGGCGGCGTGAACGCCGCCAGCACCTGCGCGACCGGTCGTTCCCGCAACGCCGCGACGATCGGCGCGAGCGGAATGCCCTGCAGATGCCAGATCCCGAGCGGCTGGTCGGGGCTCGTGACGACGTCGGCTTCGGCGATCGTGTCGCCGTCGATCACGGGGGCCCGCTCGATCGCGAGCGCGTCGAAATCGGGCGCGCGATGTAACGGCGCATCGTCGGGCCACGCGCGGCGCGCGTGCCAGAACGGCCGATCGGTCCATTGCGTGTCGAGCGCGTAGAAGTCGCGGCCGATCCGTGCGAAGCGCATGAACAGCGCGTTGATGCGCCGCGCGTGAAAGCGCAGCGCGAGTGTCGCGCGTTCGGGATGTGCGAGCAGCGTATGGATGACGGCCGGCGCCTGAAGCGCGGACGACAGCGACTGGAAGATGCCGTTTCCGGACAGCGGATCGACGGCCATCGCCGCGTCGCCGACGCGCAGCCAGTTCGGGCCGCCGGTGTCGCCGCACAGTGTGGCGCTGCTGGTGCGCGCGTACACGCGTGCATCGGTGCCGGAAGCCAGGCCGTTCGCGCCGAAGAAGTCGCGCGCGAATCGCGTTTGCCGCAGCGTTGCGCACCACGCGGGCAGCGCATCGCGCAGCGGCAGCGTCGTGGTCGCGACGTCGAGCGTCGCTTGCCAGTAGCAGCGGCCATCGGGCAGGCGTGCCATCCACGCCCAGCCGTCCGGCAAGCTCTCGATCGCGGACGCCGCTTCGCCCGGCGCGCGTTGCCACACGTTCAGCAGACTGAGCGTCCGCGGTCCACGAATCGCATCACGGGCGAGCGGCGCGAGCCGGCCACGCGCCTCGACGACGAACGTCGCTTGCAGCGTTTGCGCACCGCCCGGCGTGTCGATGCGAATCGCGTGGCCGTCGCCGTCCGCCTGCACCGAGCGGACGGTCGCTTCGTGCACCGCGATGCCTGCGTCGGCGAGATCGCGGCGCAGCGCCGCGTCGAAGCGGCGGCGATCGATCAGGTGTTCGTGATTGAGCGTGCGCGTGTGGCCGTTCCAGCACGTCGTGCGGGCACAGGGCGGCAATGCGCATGCGGCGGCCTGCACGAGCCCGGCATGCCGCAGCCCCTGCAGCACGCGGTCGGACACGCCTTCGACCGCATCGAAGTGTCGCCATTCGCTGACGACCGCGACGGGATAGCCGAGCCGTGCGAGGCCGAGCGCGGCGGCCGCACCGGCCGGCCCCGCACCGAGCACGACGATCGATGCGCGGCTCATGACGCGTGCGTGCGCCGTTCGACGCCGACGTAGGCGGCGTTCGTGCGCAGATGATCGAGAAGTGCCGCCGTATCGGCATCCGGATGGCGCGCCAACCAGCGTGCGGCGAGGCCGCTGAGCGCCGCGCACGCGATGCTCGCACCGGCCGGCGCGTGCGGTGAGCCGCCGGATACGACCGCACCGAAGTCGGCCTGTGCGCTGTCGAGCCACGACCATTGGCCGGACGCGCAGCGCGCGTCGCCCGTGACGCGCACGATACCCGGATAGCTGGCCGGAAAGACCGGCGCGCCTTGCGCGGGGCTCGATGCGAACACGGTCACGCGCTGCGCGACAGCGGCCGCGCATGCATCGCGAAGCGCGTCGCGATCGGCGAGCAGGCCGAGACTCAGGTTGATTACGTGGATGCGTTGCGTCAGCAACCAGCCGATTGCGTGCGCGATCTGAGCGGCACTCGTCACGCCGCGCGCTTCGAACACCTGTGCGACGACCAGCGCCGCATCGGGTGCGGCGGCCGCGATCGTCGTGCAGATCGCGCTGCCGTGACCGATGCGGTCGGATTCGACGGCAGCGGCCTGAACCACCGACGCATCGTCGAACGCGAAGCGCCGCGCGTCGACGACGCGTCCGCTCAGCGACGACGGATAGCCGCTGTCGACGACTCCGACACGCACGGCCCGATCGTCAGGCATGCGCGACATCCCGGTGCGTGCGCCGCGCGAGTTGCCCGTCCGCAAGTTCGAAATGCAGGTCGACACCGGTGAGGGTCGATGCACGGTGGCTGACGAGGATGCGTGTGCGGTCGCCGAACAGCGTGTCGATCTGCGCGATGACCTGCCGCTCGGTCGCTTCGTCTACGGCCGATGTCGCTTCGTCGAGCACGAGGATCGCCGGCGCCTGCAGCAGTGCGCGCGCGATCGCGATGCGCTGCTTCTGGCCGCCCGACAGTTGCTGCCCGCGTTCGCCGACCGGTCCGTCGAGCCCGCCGGGCAGCGTCGCGATCAGTTCGTCGAGCTGCGCGGCGCGCGCGGCATGTACGATGTCGTCGTGCGTCGCGAGCGGCGCCGCATAGCGGATGTTGTCGGCGAGGCTGCCGCGAAACAGCACGATGTCCTGACTGACGACGGCGACGTGGCGGCGCAACGCGTCGAGATCGACGTCGCGCAGATCGATCCCGTCGATACGCATGCTGCCGCGCTGCGGGTCGTAGAAGCGCTGCATCAGGTCGATCAGCGTGGACTTCCCGCTGCCCGACAGCCCGGTCAACGCGACCTTGCTGCCGGCCGGCACACATGCACTTGCGCCGCGCAACACCGGTTGCGTGCGCTCGTCGTGCGCGAACCACACGTCGACGAATTCGAGATCGCCGCGAGGCGGCAGCTCACGCGCGCCGGCCGGCGGCTGAACGGCCACCGGCGCGTGCTGCAGCTCCATCACGCGGCCGAGGCTGACCGTCATCCGCTGCAGCGCGACGTAAAGCCCGAGCAGGCTCTTCACGGGGCCGATCGCCATCCCGAGATAGCTCGAGAACGCGATCAGCGAGCCTAGCGGCCAGTCGCCGCGAATCACCCAGTAGCCGCCGACGATGAAGGCACCCGCGCGCGACAGGGACGTCAGCGTGCCGGGCACCGACTGCGTGATGAACTCGGTGACCTGCAGCTTCAGCAGGCGCGCCATATAGCGATCGCCGAGGCCGTCGAGCCGTGCCCGTTCCGTACGCTGGCGGCCGGCGGCCTGGATGAACTTCATCGCCGGCAATGTCTCGACGAGGAAGGACGACACGTCAGCCGCGCCTTCGCGCACCGAACGCGCATCGCGCTCGACCTTGCGACGCATCGTGCGCAGCCACAGGATCTCGAACGGAATCAACAGCAACGCGAGGAGCGACAGTTTCCACGACAGCGTGACGAGCAGCGCCAGCGTGCCGACGAGGCCGATCACGTTCGACACGGCGGAGAACAGCGCGTCGAGCGCGAAGCGCTGGATCTCGGCGACGTCGCCGTCGAGGCGCGACAGCAGGTCGCCGAGGCGGCGCTGTCCGTAGAACGACGGCGACAGCCGCTGCAGGTGCGCGTAGACGGCGCTGCGCAGCGAGAACAGCACGCGGCCGGACAGGCGCGTATGCAGATAACGGTTAATGCCACCGAGCAGCGTACCGACGAAGCCGGCGAACACCATCGCGAACGCGATCGCGACGAGCATCCGGAAATCCTTGCCTACCAGCCCGCGGTCGATCAGCTCCTTCGTGAGCCACGGTTGCGCGAGCGCGAGCAGCGATGCGCAGGCCGACAGCGCGAGCAGACCGGCGATCGCGAGCCGGTGCGGCCGAACGAAGCCGTACAGCCAGCCGAGCGCACGCGCGAGCTGCGCGCGATCGTCGGTCTTCACGAAGCGGAGGACGAGTTTCAGCATCGGCGCGATCGACGCTTGACGAACGTATCGGCCGAATGCTCGCGCGTCATCATGACTGGAGCCGCTTGAGCCGGCGGTACAGCGTCGCGCGGCTGATCCCGAGCGTCTGCGCGGCGGCTGCGACGTTGCCGTCGTGGCGTGCGAGCGATTCACGGATCAGTTCGTCCTCGTGGCGACGAATCAGTCCGAACGAAGCGTTCGGCGCCGGACACACGCCGTCGACGAAACCGTCGCACAGATGGTCGAGGCCGAGCACGTCGTCATGCGGGTCGCGCACCGCGAGCGCGGTGCGCAGCACCATCTCGAGCTGGCGGATATTGCCGGGCCAGCGGTGCTGGCGAAACACGTCGGCGAGTTCGGCGTTCACGCTCACATGCGGCGCGCCGAGCCGCGCGAGCAGTGCGGCGACGATCAGGTCGACGTCGTCGCGTTCGCGAAGCGCGGGTAGCTGCACGTTCACGCCGTGTATCCGGTAATAGAGATCCTCGCGGAAGATCTTCTCGCGCACCATCGTCTGCAGGTCGCGGTGTGTCGCGCAGATTACCGCGATGTCGATCGGCTGCTCATCCCCCGCACCGAGCGGCGCGACCTTGCGTTCCTGCAGCACGCGCAGCAGGCGGGCCTGCAGGTGCAGCGGCATGTCGCCTATCTCGTCGAGAAACAGCGTGCCGCCGTGCGCCTGCATCAGCCGGCCCGTCATCCCGCCCTTGCGCGCGCCCGTGAACGCGCCGTCGCGATAGCCGAACAGTTCCGATTCGATCAGCCCTTCGGGAATCGACGCGCAGTTCACTGCGACGAAAGGTTTGCCGGCGCGCTCGCTCGCATCGTGCAGCGCGCGCGCGACGACTTCCTTGCCGGTGCCCGTCTCGCCCTGCACGAGTACGGGCAGCCCGTTGTTGAGCCCTTGCCGTGCCATCGTCAGCGCGCGCAGCAGGCGCGGCTGACGGCCAGCCAGCGACGCGAGCGCCTGGCTGCCGGCATCGTCGCGGGCAGCGGCGGCCTGCGACGGCACGCGTTCGCGCACGGCCGGCACCGCGGTCGCGCGCGGCAGGCGCAGCGCCTTGCAATGGAACGCCGCGTCGACGCCTTCCACGCGCAACATCCCGCCTTGCTCGGCGAACGCGATGAACGACGGCATGCGCGTGACTGCCGCGCTTTCGCAGCGGCGGCCGACGAGCGCATCGCGCGCCGTGCCGAGCAGTTCGCACGCATGCGCGTTCGCGGCGACGATGCGGCCGTCTTCCGACACGGCAAGCACGCCGCTCCAGCTCGATCCGAGATACGCAGGACGCGGGTGGAACACCAGAACGACATGCTCGGGGAAATAGGCATCGAACAGACGCGTCTCGATGTGCGTGGCCGCCGCGCTCATCAGCAACGACATGCCGTCGAGCGTGAGCGGCAGGTCGCCTTCGCGCGTGAGGTCGAGCACGCCGATGGGCTTGCCGTGCGGATCGCACAGCGGCAGCGAACGACACGAGAAGCGGCTCAGTCGGCCGAGGAAATGCTCGCCGCTGTCGATCGCGACTGCACGGCCTTCGACGAGCGCGGTGCCGAGCGCGTTGGTGCCGCGCAGCGACTCGCACCAGCTCGCACCTGCGCGGATATCGCCGATGCCGAGCGCGGCGAGCTGGCTCACGTCGCCGTCGACCGACAGGATCGTTGCGCGCGCATCGGCCAGCAGGATCATCCCGTCGCGTCCGCAGCGCTCGGCGAGGAATGCGAGTTCCGGGGCGGCAGCGTCGAGCAGCGGACGATTCGCGTCGCGCAGTTCGTCGACATTGCAGAATTCATGCAGGTTCAGCCGCGCGTCGTCGTCCCAGCGCACGCCGTGATCGAGGCTGCGCCGCCACGACTGGTCGATTTCGATGCGCAGGCAACCTTGCGGCAGCACGCCGTCGGAACTGAGGCGTTCGCGAATCAGGCGGGTTGCCTGCAGCCGGTCCGGAAGTCGTTGGCCGGAAGGGAAGTAGTCTTGCACGTCGCCCCTCCTCAGGAGAATGTCGGGCCCACCGATCCGGCGCGGCCGCACGCAAAAAGGCTCGCCGAGTCTGGCATAAGCCCGGGCATAAATCCATCCGGTCAAAAACCTAAGATCCAGGCGGGGCGCGGCCACGCGGGCGATTCGCGCGCGTGTGCGGAGCGCGTTCGGCGTGCGTGGCGGGGCGGTGTGCATGGCTGGGAGGCGTGTGGACTTCGCGCGATGGCGGCGGTTACATCCGTGGGTCGTATGCGTTGCACCAGCCGCCGATCGCAACCCGTTTTCCGGCGAACGGCGGTAGCGCGGCGGCCGGCAGCAGGCCCGCGGCCGTGATCATGAACGTGCGGCGGGAAGCGGGGTGGCGGCGCATCGGGCGTCTCGTTGTCGTTATAGGTGAGGAAAAGCGCGGAAATATGAGCATGCGGGCGGAGCAGGCACGCCGCGCGACCTTGCCGCGCGGCGCAGGCGTGCTTGCATCGGCAACGCGATCACACGTTCATCAGCACGGATTTCAGCTCCGTATAGTGTTCGATCGCGGCCGCGCCCATCTCGCGGCCGAAGCCCGACATCCGGTAGCCGCCGAACGGCAGCGCCGGATCGAGCGCGCTGTGGCAATTGACCCAGACCGAGCCCGAGCGGATTTTCGGGATCATCCGGTGCGCGGCTGACAGGTTGTTGGTCCAGATGCTCGCGCCAAGCCCGTAGCGCGTGTCGTTCGCGAGGCGGATCGCATCGTCGATCGTGTCGAACGGCATCGCGACGAGCACCGGCCCGAAGATTTCCTCCTGCACGAGCGGGCCTTTCTGGTCGACATCGACGAGCACGGTCGGCTTCACGAAGTAGCCGGGGCCGTACGCTTCGCCGCCGCACGCGAGCTGCGCTCCCAGCTCGCGTCCGCGCTCGATGTAGCCGGCCACGCGCTTTTGCTGCTTCGCCGAGATCAGCGGACCCATGTCGACCGACGGGTCGAGCGCATTGCCGAGCTTCATGTTGCTCGCGATGCCGGCGATGTCGCCCACGACGCGATCGAAGTGCTTGCGCTGCACGTACAGGCGCGAGCCCGCGCAGCACACCTGGCCGTGATTGAAGAAGATCGCGGTCGCCGCACCTTGCGCCGCGACGGCCGGGTCCGCATCGTCGAACACGATCGTCGGAGACTTGCCGCCGAGCTCGAGCGTCACGCGCGTCATCGATTCCATCGCGGCCTTGCCAATCAGCTTGCCGACTTCGGTAGAGCCCGTGAAGGTCAGCTTGTCGACGTCGGGGTGGTGCGCGAGCGCGGCTCCCGCTTCGGCGCCGGTGCCGGTCACGACGTTGAGCACACCGGCCGGATACCCGGCTTCCTGCACGAGTTCCGCAAGCCGCAGCGCGGTGAGCGGCGTTTCGTCGGCCGGCTTCAACACCATCGTGCAGCCCGTCGCAAGCGCGGGGCCCAGCTTCCAGCATGCGAGCAGCAGCGGGAAGTTCCACGCGACGATCGCGCCGACCACGCCGACGGCCTCACGCCGGATGAAACCGTGGAACTGGCTGTCGGGCATCAGCGGCATCGACACGTCGACGGTCGCGCCTTCGATCTTGGTCGCCCAGCCGGCCATATAGCGCAGGAAGTCGATCGCCAGCTGCACGTCCATCACGCGTGCGATCTGCGCGCTCTTGCCGTTGTTCACGCATTCGAGCTCGGCCAGTTGCTGCGCGTCGCGTTCAAGGAGATCCGCGAGACGCCACAGCAGGTTCTGCCGTTCTCGCGGGCGCATGCGGCTCCACGCGGAATCGTCGAACGCCTGGCGGGCGGCGCGCACCGCGCGGTCGACGTCGGCCGCGCCGGACGCCGGCACGCGGCACAGTTCGTCGCCGGTCGCGGGATTGTGGACGGCCAGGGTAGCGCCGCTTTCGGCGCCGCGCCACGTATCGCCGATCAGCATCGACGGCGTGCGTGCGATGAACGACTGGGTTTGCGGAAGTAACGACAACGTTGCCTGCATGGAAGCTCCTCGCTCATCGGGGTTCGGGTGTCATGGCAAAAAGCAGCTTCCATTCCAACGATCGCGCGGCGGCCCGCGTGTGTGCCGCATGCGTCATGCGGCGCCGGGCGTGCGGCGCGACAGCTCGCGATCGCAAATGTGCCCGGTATCGCGCCGCGTTCGCTACGTGGCGTCTCAATTTGAGAATCCGGATGCAACATGAGACGCGACATGCGGCACGCGCGCTGCCGGCTGCCACGGCGGCAGCGCCGCAAAGGCGCGCGATTGCCGGTTTGACGCGCCGGTTTGAATCGGGATTTTCCCGAGCGTTCGGCGGCAAAAGCGCGTGTTTTCCTTGTGGCGAACCCGATGTCGGCAATTGGCACGGCCTGTGCTTGAAGAGCGTGAGACAAGCGCCGCAGCGCTGCATGCCGGACGATTCGAGACCCCACGTAAAGGAGCAGAGCCTTGTTCAAGACTTTCATTCGACGCAGCAGGCCGCCCCGCGCGGCCGCGGCCGTCGCCGCCGCCGGTGCGCTTGCGCTGGCCTCGGGCGCCGTACAGGCCCAGGCGCCGCGCGACGCGCACGCGATCCTGAGCCAGACATGCGCGGCCTGTCACGCGGCCGAGTCGAAGGATTCGTGGAGCCGCATCAGTCACCAGCGCAAGACGCCGGAAGGTTGGCTGATGACGATCGCGCGAATGCAGACGATGCACGGTCTCACGATCAGCGACGACGAGCGACGCATTCTCGTGAAGTACCTGTCGGATACGCAGGGCCTCGCGCCGTCGGAGACGCAGGATTTCCGTTACGCACCCGAACGACGGTTGAACACGCAGGAGACCGTCGGCAACGAGGAATTCAAGCAGATGTGCGCGCGCTGTCACTCGGCTGCGCGTCCGCTGCTGCAGCGCCGCCCGGTCGCTGAATGGGACAGGCTCGTCAATTTCCACCTCGGGCAGTGGCCGTCGATCGAGTATTCGGCGATGGGCCGCGACCGCGACTGGCTGAAGGTCGCGCTCACCCGGATGGCGCCGATGCTCGCGAAGGATTACCCATACGACAGCAAGGCGTGGGCCGAGTGGAAGCAGCATCATCCGCCCGCGACCGCGCTCGCCGGCACGTGGAGCTTCGGCGGCCACATGCCGGGCAAGGGCGACGCGTACGGCACGATGACGGTAAAGGGCGGCGCGGGCGACCGCTTCGACATCGAACTGAAGGGCCGCTTCGCGGATGGCAGCCCGCTCGTCGGTACCGGCACCGCGACGTTGTACACGGGCTACGAATGGCGCGCGAGCGTGAAAGTTGGCGACACGACGATGCGTCAGGTGCTGATGGCGAGCGACGGCGTGCTGCGCGGCCGAATGTTCGACGATGCGCATGACGAGCGCGGCCTCGACTTCAATGCCGCCAAGCTCGGCAATGCACGGATCATCGCGGTGCAGCCCGCTTATGTGAAGGCGGGCGGCGAGGCCGACGTGACGATCGTCGGCGCGAACCTGCAGGGCGCACCTGTATTCGGGCCGGGTGTCACGGTCGCATCGGTGCTCGAACGCACGCCGGCTTACGTGCGGGTGCGCGTGAAGGCTGCCGACGGCAGCGCGATCGGCACGCGCCGCGTGAGCGTTGGCGCCGCGCATGCGGACGGGTTCGCGGTCTACCGTGAAATCCGCGACGTGAAGGTCGAACCCGACTTCGCGGTCGCGCGCATCGGTGGCAACGGCGGCTCGACGCCGAAGGTCGAAGGGCGGTTCGATGCGGTCGCGTGGGGTGTCGACGGTGCGGGCAAGCCGTTCCGCATCGGCGTCGTGCCTGCGCAATGGTCGATCGCGCCGTTCGACGATCAATCGAAGGGCGATCGCGACACGCAGTTCGCCGGCACGATTCAGGCATCGACGGGCATCTTCACGCCGGGTGACGCGGGCCCGAACCCCGCGCGCCGGATGGGCACCAACAACACGGGCAATCTGAACGTCGTCGCGACGGTGACGGACGGCTCGCGCACGGTGACGGGCACCGGGCACATGATCGTCGCGGTGCAGCGCTGGAACAATCCGCCGCTGCCCTGACCGGTCCGCATGTCCGCGCGCCGGGCCGCGAAGCGGCCTGGTCCGAATCCGAACAACGCAAGGAGAATCCGATGAGCGCCCTGCTGAACGTGGTCGAGCGCAACGTGCACGAAGTGCGCGTCGACGACGAGCGCCTGATGTTCCATGTGCCGAGCAGCTCGCTGTTCGCGGCCGATCGCGTGACGGCCGACATCATCGATGCACTGCGCGCGAGCAGCTGCACGGCCGACGAACTGTTCGCGCGGCTTGCCAGCCGTTCGCCGCGCGGCGAACTCGCCGAGACGCTCGGCGAGCTGATGGCCCTCGAGGTCGTCAGCGACGGCTCGCCGCTCACGCCGGAGATCGCGGTGAAGCGCGTCGAGCGCACCGCGATCGACACGGTCGTGCTGAACGTGAACACCGGCTGCAACCTGAGCTGCACATACTGCTACAAGGAAGACCTCGACACGCCGTCCGCTGGCCGGCGGATGGACATCGATACCGCGAAGGCATCGGTCGAGATGCTGCTCAAGGAGTCGCCCGACCTGCCGCGCTACACGGTCGTGTTCTTCGGCGGCGAACCGCTCAGCAATCGAAAGTTGATCGAGTGCATGGTCGAGTATTGCGAGCTGCGCTTCGGCGCGCTCGGCAAGCAGGTCGAATTCGTGATGACGACCAATGCGACGCTCCTGACCGAGGAGATCGTCGACTGGCTCGACGCGCACCGCTTCGGGCTGTCGGTCAGCATCGACGGGCCGCGCTCGATCCACGATCTGAACCGTCGCACGGTCGGCGGCGCGGGCACCTACGATGTCGTGCGCCGCAAGGTCGAGATGCTGCTCGAGCGCTACCGCAGTCGCCCGGTCGGCGCGCGTGTGACGCTCACGAGCGGCGTGACCGACATCGAGGGCATCTGGGATCACCTGTTCAACGAGCTCGGTTTTGCGGAAGTCGGTTTCGCGCCGGTCACGTCGGGGCAGCTCGACACGTTCAATCTGAAGCCCGACGAACTCGCGCGGGTGTTCGCGAACATGAAGGCACTCGGCCGGCGCTACCTGGATGCCGCGCTCGAGAACCGCAACATCGGCTTCTCGAACCTCCACCAGTTGATCACCGACCTGCACGAAGGGCACAAGAAGTCGCTGCCGTGCGGCGCGGGGCTCAAGATGCTCGCGGTCGACCACAAGGGCGACTTGAACCTGTGCCACCGCTTCACCGGCTCGACGCTGCCGACCTTCGGCAACGTGCATGAGGGCGTCGCACAGGCCGAGCTCAACGACTTCCTGTCGCAACGGCTCGAGCGCAGCGGCACCGGCTGCGAGACCTGCCGCATCCGCAACCTGTGCTCGGGCGGCTGCTATCACGAGAGCTACGCGCGCTACGGCGATCCCACGCATCCGACCTACCACTACTGCGAGCTGATGCGCGACTGGATCGATTTCGGCATCGAGATCTACAGCCGGATCATCGCCGGCAACCCGGCGTTCATCGGCAACCACATCACTCCGCGCAAGGCGAACTGACATGAAACATCTGAAGCCGCTCAACAACAAGGCGAAAAAGCTCGAGGAGGCCGTGCAGCAGGATCGCCTCGAGGAAGTCGTCGCGATGACTTCCGTCGCGGGCTGTACGTCGACGACGGATCCCGGCTGGGAAACGGACGTGTTCGGCGGGGTCGCGTCGTTGTGCCAGCCGATGGAGGCCGACCTGTACGGCTGCTCCGATCCGTGCTGGTGGCCCGCGCAGGTACCCGACATGATGAGCACCTATCCCGACTGGAACAAGCATGCGGCCGATTCCGGCGCGGACTGGCGCCAGCTCGGCAGCGTGTTTCCGAAAGACAAGTGATCCACCCGGCATCGATCAAGGATTCTCCATGCGATTCACGACACCCCTGAGCCGCGCGCTCCTCGCCGCAGCGCTCGCCTCCGCCGCGTCGCTGTCGGCGGCGGCCGACGGTCCGCTGCAGGCCGGCCGCGAATACCTCGCCGTCACGAACTACCCGAACAACCTCACGGTGATCGACACGGGCACCGACAGCATCGTCAAGACCTGCACGTTGCCCGACGCGTTCGGCCCCGGCACGATCCAGATCAGCCCCGACCGCATGCGCGCGTACGTGCTGAACAACCACTACGGCGACCTGTACGGCGTCGATCTCGATTCGTGCAAGACCGTGTTCCATGCGGAACTCGCGGAAGCGGGCAACGAGCGGGCGCGCGCGATGTTCTCGATCGGCCTGAGCCCCGACGGCACGGAGATCTACAGCGTCGTCAATCCGACGAAGCTGAACCGCGACAGCTACGAAGTGCAGTCGCCGCGCCTGCAGGTCTACCGCACCGACGCCGGCCTCGACGCGAAGCCGGTGCGCACGTTCGCGGCGCCGCGCCAGACGACGATGCTGCAGGCCGCCGACGACGGGTCGCTGTTCATCGTCGGCGCGGACATCTACCGGATGAACGCGCAGACCGGCAAGTACGACGTCGCCGTGCCGCTGCGCAACTGGAACCGGCCGCTGTACGGCCAGCCGGACGTGCTGTATGTGTGGCCGCAGCAGCGTCCGCAGCACACGTTCAACCTGCTCTATACGGCCGACCGTTTCAAGGACGCGAAGAAGGATCCCGCCTCCGCGCAGACGATGTACGGTTACATCGACATCGACCTGAAGACGGGCAACGCGACCATCAGGGATTTCGCGCCGGTCACCGAGGTGTACTTCACGGGCGGGCTGTCGCCGAAGGATCCGAACGCGATGTACGGCGTGCTGAACCGGCTCGCGAAGTACGACGTGAAGAACGAGAAGCTGGTCGAGGCCGCGTCGCTCGATCACTCGTACTATTGCCTGTCATTCAATCGCGAAGGCAGCAAGGTCTATCTCGCGGGCACCTTCAACACGGTCGCCGTCTACGACGCCGACACGCTGAAGAAGCTGAAGGACATTCGCGTGCCGGGCGGCGACATGGCGATCACGACCGCGCAGATGTTTACACGATGATGCATGCGCCGGCCTGCGCGCCGGCGCCGTAGACCAGGAGACATCGTGACCACCGCCATCGCCAGCAGCATGCCGCGCGACGGACTGTCGTACGTGCGCGGCGCGACCGACGTGCCGCTATCCGAAGCGACGATCGGCCGGTTCCTGCTCGACACGGCGGGCCGCTTTCCCGATCGTCCGGCCGTGGTGTTCCGCGAGCAGGGCATTCGCTGGAACTGGCGCACGTTCGCGCACGAGATCGACGTGCTCGCGGCGGGCCTCGCCGCGCTCGGGATCGCGAAGGGCGACTGCGTCGGCATCTGGTCGCCGAACCGCAGCGAATGGCTGCTCACGCAGTTCGCGACCGCGCGCATCGGCGCCATCCTCGTCAACATCAACCCGGCCTACCGCCTCGCGGAACTCGAATACGCGCTGAACAAGGTCGCCTGCAAGGCCGTGATCGCGGCCGAGCGCTTCAAGACGTCCGCGTACGTCGAGATGCTGCAGGCCATCGCGCCGGAGCTCGCGAGCGCGACGCCCGGCGACCTGCATGCGGCGCGCGTGCCGAGCCTGCGCACGGTCGTGTCGATGGGCGAGGTCGCGTCGGCCGGCATGTTCCGCTTCGCGGACGTGATGGCGCGCGGCCGCGACACGCTCGATGTCGCGCGGCTCGACGCGATCGGCGCGACGCTGGCGGCCACCGATCCGATCAACATCCAGTTCACCAGCGGCACGACCGGCAGCCCGAAGGGCGCGACGCTCACGCACCGCAACGTCGTCAACAACGCCCGCTCGATCGCGATGGCGATGCGGTTCAGCGAGCAGGATTCGCTTTGCATCCCGGTGCCGCTGTATCACTGCTTCGGGATGGTGCTGGCCGTGCTCGCGTGCGTGTCGAAGGGCGCGGCGATGGTGTTCCCCGGCGAGGCGTTCGATCCGGTCGCGACGCTCGCGGCCGTCGCCGAAGAACGCTGCACCGCGCTGCACGGCGTACCGACGATGTTCATCGCGGAACTCGATCATCCGGACTTCGCGAAATTCGACCTGTCGACGCTGCGCACGGGGATCATGGCCGGCTCGCCGTGCCCGATCGAGACGATGAAGCGCGTCGTGTCGCAGATGCATTTGTCGGAGATCACGATCGCGTACGGAATGACGGAGACGAGCCCCGTGTCGTTCCAGAGCTCGACCGACGACCCGCTCGAGAAGCGCACGACGACGGTCGGCCGGATCCAGCCGCACCTGGAGGTGAAGATCGTCGACCCGAACGGCGAGATCGTGCCGGTCGGCGCGACGGGCGAGCTGTGCACGAAGGGGTATTCGGTGATGCTCGGCTACTGGGACGATGACGCGAAGACACGCGAGGTGCTGGTCGACGGGTGGATGCATACGGGCGACCTCGCGACGCTCGACGCCGACGGCTACTGCAACATCGTCGGCCGCCTGAAGGACATGGTGATCCGCGGGGGCGAGAACGTGTATCCGCGCGAGATCGAGGAATTCCTGTTCAGGCATCCGAAGATTCAGAGTGCGCAGGTGTTCGGCGTGCCCGATGCGAAATACGGCGAGGAGCTGTGCGCGTGGATCGTACTGCGCGCGGGCGAGCAGATGACGGAGGACGACGTGTGCGCGTTCTGCAACGGCCAGATCGCGCACTACAAGATTCCGCGCTACATCCGCTTCGTCGACGAGCTGCCGATGACCGTGACGGGCAAGGTGCAGAAGTTCGTGATGCGTCAGCAGATGATCGACACATTGGGGCTGAAAGTCGCCGACACCGCGTAGTACATGCCACCCGCCGCGCCTGCCATGGCCGCGCGTCGGGCGGTTTTCCCTGCCGCTCGTTCCACCCGGGGTAAAATGCGCGCCGCGCCGCGATGTCGCGCGCGACGGGCACGCCGCCGTTCCGACGAATGGCGCACGCGGATGCCCGGCGCCCGCACCGGGATGTTTGAAGCGCCTCCCGCATGACAAGAACACGCAAGGCGCCGGCCGCCCGACACGCTCGCGATCCAGGGATCGATGGCGGCGTCGGTGCCGGGCGCGCCACCGTCATCCGATGTCCCATCCTGCGCTTTCCCGAGCGATCGGCCCGCATGCGGCCTGATCGCTCGATTCGTCTGATGAATATCGTGTCGACGTCCGTGCCCTGCTGCCGCAGGAACGGTCGCGGATTCTTGCGTGGGGTCGCGCTTCGCGGCTGCATAACGAGTTTCGAGTGTCTCGACAGGGTCGAGTGGCGAGTTTCCATCCAGAACAATGACGGTGAACAGAAGAACAGCGGCGTCCGCACGGCGGCGCGCGAAGGTCGGGCTTGGCGTCGGTCTCGGCATCACGCTTTTCGCGGCGCAGGCCGCCGCGGCACCGGGCGACGCACCGGCATCCGACGCCGATGCGGCCGGCGCAGCGATACTGCCGGCGATCACGGTCAGCGGCGAACGCGGTGGCACGTTTCACGTGCGCGAGGCGTCTGTCGCGGGGCTCGACGATGCGCCACTGCGCGACACGCCGGCCTCCGTCAACGTCGTCACGCGCGCGCAGATCGACGACCAGCAGGCCAGACGCTTGAGCGACGTGGTGCGCAACGATGCGTCGGTCGTCAACGACTATGCGCCGGTCGGCTATTACGAAGGCTTCGCGATCCGCGGCTTTCCTGTCGATCTCGCGAGCGCGATCCGGATCGACGGACTGACGGTGTCCGGCGAGCAGAACGTGCCGCTCGAGAACAAGGAGCGCGTCGAGATCCTGAAGGGACTGGCCGGCATCGACAGCGGCGTGGTCGCGCCGGGCGGCGTGATCAACTTCGTGACGAAGCGCTCGGCGAACGTCGCGAGCGTGACGACCGGCGTCGACAGCCGCGGCTCGACGTCGGCGGCCGTCGATCTGGGCCGCCGCTTCGGCCCCGACAATCAGTTCGGCTTCCGGATCAATGCCGCGAAGGAGAACATGCACTCGTACATCGACGGCACCAACGGGCGACGCACGTTCGGCTCGATCGCCGCCGACTGGGACATCAGCCCGCGCGCGAGCCTGCAGTTCAACGCGGAATTCCAGCAGTGGATCCAGCGTTCCGCACCCGGCTACCAACTGCTCGGCGGCACCGTCGTGCCGTCCGTCAACACGACGTCGAAGGCGCTCGGCACGCAGTCGTGGGCGAAGCCGGTGACGACCGACGCGCTGAACCTGAACGCGCGCTTCGACTACCAGTTCAACGACGACTGGAAGGCCTACATCGCGGCGGGCCGCAGCCGCACGATGATCGACGACAACAGCGCGTTCGCGTACGGCTGCTCGTATGCGCCGAGCTGCGCGGCCGGCGCGACGTCGCCGTTCTTCTTCGGCGCGAACGGCGACTACGACGTATACGACTTCCGCAGCCCAGGCGAATATCGCCGCAACGACAACTTGCGCGCGGTGACGACGGGCAAGTTCGCGACCGGCCCGCTGCGTCACGAGTTGACGCTCGGCGTGAGCGTGCAGCGCCGAGTCGTGCACATGGCGAACGCCGTGTACGACTACGTGGGCAGCGAGAACATCTACGGACCGGACGTCGCGTTCGCGCCGTCGCCGAATACGGCCGGGCCGTCGTATCCGCAGCTCGACTCGTGGCAGTACGGCGTGTTCGGGCTCGACCGCGTCAGCATCGGCGAGCACTGGCAACTGCTCGCGGGCGGCAAGGAAGTGCTGCTGCGCCAGCGCAGCTGGGCCAGCCTCGACGGCGACGCGACGCATACCGACCGCTCGGTGTTCCTGCCGCAGGTCGCCGTCGTCTATAAACCGGTGAACGCGCTGTCGCTGTACGCGTCGTACAGCAAGGCGCTGTCGCTGGGCGACCAGGCGCCGGTGCGCGCGACCAACGCGTATGCGTTCCTGCCGCCGGTCGAATCGCACCGGTTCGAGCTCGGAGCGAAATACGACTGGCTCGATCGGCTGAGCCTCACGGCCGCCGTGTTCTCGATCAGCAAGCCGTTCCAGTTCGCCGATCCCGATGCGTCCGGCACGAGCTACACGTTCGTGCAGCGCGGCACGCAGCGCCACCAGGGGATCGAGCTCGGCGCGGCCGGGCGCGTGACGGAGCGGCTCGGGCTGACGGCCAGCGTCGCGGCGATTCGCGCGCGCGCGTACGATTCGGGTTCGCCGGCGTACGAAGGGCACCAGATCATCAACGTGCCGGCGCTGCGCGCGTCGCTGTATGCGGACTACGCGGTGCCGGGCGTCGCGGGCCTGAACATGCTCGGCGGCGTCGAGTACAGCGCCGCGCGCAATGCGAACGAGGAAGGCACCGCGCGCGTGCCATCGTGGTTCGTGTTCAATCTCGGCGCACGCTACACGACGAAGATCGGCGGCCATCGCACGGTGTTGCGCGTGTCGGTGGACAACCTGTTCAACAAGTTCTACTGGCGCGACGCGGGCGAGCAGCAGGGCGATGCCTATCTGTTCCCGGGTGCGCCGCGCACGGCGCGCGTATCGTTGACCTATGATTTCTGATCGTCCGGATCCGGCCGCGTGATGCGCGGCCCCGACAGCCCACCAGGAGACCACAGACGATGTCCCCACTCGAAATCGCCGGCGTGATCGTCAGCGCGCTCGCGATCTGGCTGACCGCGAAGCGCCGCATGCTGTGCTGGCCGGTCGGGCTCGCGTCGGTCGCACTGTACGGCTGGATTTTCTTCGACGCGAAGCTGTATTCCGACATGCTGTTGCAGGGCGCGTTCGCGGTGCTGCAGGTGTACGGCTGGCGCCGCTGGATCGCGCAGCGTGCGCTGGAGGCGCGCGGCGGCGCGGCGCCGGCGGGCGACGTCGCGCCCGTCACCGGCGTGCGGCCGCGGCAGATGCTGCCCGACCTGATCGCGGCCGTCGTCGGCGGCGCGCTGCTCGGCGGGATGATGGCGCGCTGGACCGATGCGGCGCTGCCGTTCGTCGATGCGTCGCTGACGGCGTTCAGCCTCGTCGCGCAATACTGGACCGCGCGGCGTTACATCGCGTCGTGGGGATTATGGATCGTCGTGAACGTCGTGTACGTCGGGATGTTCGTGTTCAAGGCGCTGTATCTGACGGCCGGCCTCTATGCGCTGTTCATCGCGCTCGCCGTTGTCGGCTGGCGCGACTGGAGCCGGACGGCCGACGCGCTGCGCGCGACGGCAAGCCCGGCGAGCTGATTGACGGGCCGATTCAACTACGGAGCTGCGTCGTCCATGACATTTCCTCTCGAGCCGAACGCGCCTGCATCGCGTGACGCCGCCGATGCGCGAGACGTCGCACCGCCGCAGTTCGGCGTCGACGGCGAGCAGGCCGAGCGCGACTGGCCGCTTATGACGCACGCCGAAGTCGCGGCCGTGCTCGCGCGGATCGATGGCGTCGGCGTGCCGGCGCGGCTCACGTGGCACAGCCCGCGGCCATTCTCGGCAGCCGTGCTCGTGCGCACGACGGACGGGCGCGCACTGTTCGTCAAGCGTCATCACGTGAGCCTGCGCGATGTCGCCGGACTCGAGGAAGAGCACCGTTTCATCGCGCATTTGCGCGAGCGCGGTGTTCCGGTCGCCGACGTGCTCGCCGGTCACGACGGTGCGACTGCGTTCGCATCCGGCGACTGGACTTATGAAGTGCACGTGGTCGCGCCCGGTGTCGACGCGTATCGCGGCGTGATGTCGTGGCAGCCGTTCACGGATGCTTCGCACGCGTACGCGGCAGGCCGCGCGCTGGCCGAACTGCATCGCGCGTCGGCCGGCTACGATGCGCCGGCGCGGCCCGTGCGCACGCTGTTGTCGAGTTTCCGCGTGCTGTCGTCCACCGATCTCGCCGGCGCGCTCGAACGCTGGGTCGATGCGCAGCCGCTGCTCACGCGCGCGCTCGGCACGCGCGACTGGCGTGGCGATGTAGCGGCTGCGATCGGCCCGTATCACGCGCGCCTCGTACCGCTGCTGCCTGCTCTGTCGCCGTTGTGGACGCACGGCGACTGGCACGCTTCGAACCTGTTGTGGACCGATGCCGGCCCCGGCGCGCGGGTGCGCACCGTGCTCGATTTCGGTTTGTCGGATCGCACGTGCGCGGTGATGGACATCGCGCTGGCGATCGAGCGCAATACGATCGACTGGATGGCGCCGGCCGATGCGCGCCGCATCGAATACGCGCACATCGATGCGCTGCTCGACGGCTACGAATCGCTCGAACCGTTGAGCGACGATGCGTATGCGGCGCTGGTCGCGATGTTGCCGATCGTGCATACGGAGTTCGCGCTGTCGGAGGTTGCGTATTTCGGGTGCGTCATTGACGCCCCAGCGATCGTCGACATCGCGTACGACGGCTACCTGCTCGGGCACGCGCGCTGGTTCGGCGAACGCGACGGACGACAACTGCTCGACTGGCTGATGCAGCGCTGGCGCGCGAAGCGGGGCAGCGTGTAACGCCGCGTGCCGGCCGCGTCGGCTGCCCGAGCTTCTTCTTCCCTCCTTCGATGCGGCGATTGCGCCGCACGTTTATCCGAACTGCGTGAGCTTCGAAGCGGGACGCTGTCCCCGCGCGACATCGCACGTCCTCACTCCGTCGCATCCAACATGACGGAATTGTCATCTTCGGCTCATGTTCGCATCGCACCCGATCCGTAGCATCGGTGCGAACCGTTATCGCAGAACCGAACATGCTCAAGTTCCCCCTCGTCGCGGCCGTTGTCTTCGCAACGGCCGCGACGGTCCAGGCACAGTCGTCGCAGGTTGCGGCGCCGCCGCTGACGTTGCCATCGACGGCCTCCGGCACCGCACCGCCGTCCGATGCACTTTCGTTCCCGTCGCTGACGCTGTCCGACGCGCTCGCGGCCGCAGCCCGCAACAACCCGATGTTGCGCGGCGCGCGAGCGGACGTCGATGCATCGGCCGGCGCGCTGATGCAGGCTGGCGTGCGTCCCAATCCGGAAGTGTCGTTCCTGCAGGAAGGTTTCAGTCGCGCGGAGCGCACGTCGACGGCACTGATCAACCAGACCGTCGAACTCGGCGGCAAGCGCCGTGCACGGGTCGATGTCGCGTCGTACGGCCGCGAGGTCGCGAACGCGTCGCTCGACGAGCAGGGTGCCGCCGTGCGCGCCGATGTGATCGCGGCGTTCTACGGATTGCTTGCCGCGCAGCGGCAACTTCAGGTTACCGAAGAGTCGGCCGCCATCGCCGCGCGTTCGGCCGACCTCGCGGGCCGCCGCGCTCGGGCCGGCAAGGTGTCGCCGGTCGAGGCGACCAAGGCGCAGGTGGCGGCGGCCGGCGTGCAGATCGAGGTGACGACCGCGCGCGGCCGTGTCGACGTCGCGCGCGAGAAGCTGAATGCGGTGATGGGTGAAGCGCGCGGCGACCGGCGCGTCGCGCTCGGCGATCTGGAAGCGGTGCCAGCGGTCGAACCGTTGTCCGCGCTCGCCGCGCAGCTCGACGACGCGCCGCTCGCCCGTGTCGCGCGAGCGGAGATGCTGCGCGCGAACGCGTCCGTGTCGCTCGAACGGGCGCGGCGCATTCCCGACGTAACGGTCAGCGCGGGCGTGAAGCGGGTGACGACCGGCGGCCAGCCCGACAACCAGGCGGTGGTCGGCGTGTCCATTCCGATTCCGCTGTTCGACACGAATCGTGGCGCGTTGCTCGAAGCGACGCACAAGGCCGAACGTGCGAGCGCCGACCTCGATCGCGCGCGCATGCGGCTGCGGCTCGAACTGGCGCAGGCGTATGCGAACTTCGACGCGGCGGCGCAGGAAGCTCGGCGGTTGAAGACCGACATCCTGCCCGGCGCGCGGCTCGCGCTCGATGCGATGTCGCGCGGCTACGAGCTCGGCAAGTTCAGCCTCCTCGACGTGCTCGACGCGCAGCGCACGCTGTTCCAGGGGCAATCGCAATACGTGCGCGCGCTTGCCGACGCGCATGCGGCCCGCGCCGACATCGGTCGGCTCGTCGGCACGCCGCTCACAGCCGTCGCGCAATAGCCGCGCCTTTCACCTGAAGGATCATCATGTCACGCAGCAGAATCTTCGTCATTGCGGCGGCCGTACTCGGCGGCGTCGGGATCGTGCTCGGCGCGCTCGCCGTCACGCGAGGCGGTGCGTCCGCGCCAGTGGACACCGAAGCCGCACAAGCGGCCGAAGGCGCGGGCACCGGCTCGCACGGCGGCGTCGTGCTTACGCGCGGCAAACTGTCCGTCGAGATCGTGATGACGGAAAAGCCCGGCGACGCGCGGCTCGTCGTCTATCCGTTCGTCGACGGCAAGCCGGTCGACAAGGGCGTTGCCGTGTCCGGCACGCTGGTGCGGTACGACCGCTCGCATGAACCGATGCGTTTCGACGCGGCGGGCCAGAAATTCGTGTCGGCGCAGTCGATCGCGAAGCCGCACGTGTTCGACGCGACGATCGACGTCAAGGCGGGCGACGAGGCCGCGTCCTTCCCGTTCGCCCGCGCGGACGGCGCGATCACACTGACCGACACGCAACTCCAGACGGCGAGGATCGCGATCGCGAAGGCGGGCCCCGCGCAGATCGCCACGCCGTTCCAGCTGCCGGGCGAGATCAAATTCAACGAGGATCGCACCGCGCACGTCGTGCCGCGCGTGGCCGGCATCGTCGAACAGGTGTCGGCGTCGCTCGGGCAGAACGTCGCGAAGGGACAGGTGCTGGCCGTGATCGCGAGCACCGATCTTGCGGACCGTCGCAGCGAACTGCTGACCGCCGAACGCCGGTTGGCGGGTGCGCGCGCGACCTATGAACGCGAACGCACGCTGTGGCAGGAGCGCATCTCGGCGGAACAGGACTACCAGCAGGCGCAGGTGCAACTGCGCGAGGCCGAGATCGCCGTGCAGAACGCGCGGCAGAAACTGGCCGCGCTGAACGCGCCGGCCGGTTCGGGCGCGCTGAACCGCTACGAGCTGCGCGCGCCGTTCGCGGGCACGATCGTCGAGAAACATGCGACGCCTGGCGAAGCGATCGCGGCCGACGCGAGCATGTTCGTGATCTCCGACCTGTCGACGGTGTGGGCCGAGATGGCCGTTCCCGCGCAGCGGCTGAACGATGTGCGTGTCGGCCGCGACGCGACCGTCAGCGCGACCGCGTTCGAATCGCGCTCGAGCGGCCCGATCGCTTACGTGGGCTCGTTGCTCGGCGAACAGACGCGCACCGCGCCCGCGCGCGTCGTATTGCCGAATCCGGACGGCGTGTGGCGGCCGGGGATGTTCGTGAACGTGTCGGTCGACGCGGGCAAGCAGGCCGTGCCGCTCGCGGTCGCGAGCGATGCGCTGCAGGACGTCGACGGTGCGCCGTCGGTGTTCGTGCGCTCGCCCAAGGGCTTCGTTGCACAGGCCGTCGAGACGGGGCGTCGCGACGAACGCGCGACGGAAGTGCTGAAGGGGCTCAGGCCGGGCCAGGAATATGTGGCCTCGAACAGCTTCGTGCTGAAGGCCGAGCTCGGCAAGGGGAGTGCGGAACATGAATGAACGTCGCCCGCCGAGGGGCCACGCAGTGGCCGTTCCCCGCTTCGAGGAATTTCGCCATGTTTGAGCGCCTGATCCGCTTTGCGATCGCGCACCGCTGGCTCGTGATGCTGGCAATCGCGGCCGTGGCCGCGCTGGGCGTGTTCAGCTACCAGAAGCTGCCGATCGACGCGGTGCCCGACATCACCAACGTGCAGGTCCAGATCAATACGGCCGCGCCCGGCTACTCGCCGCTGGAGGCCGAGCAGCGCATCACCTATCCGGTCGAGACCGCGATGGCCGGCCTGCCGGGCCTCGAGCAGACGCGTTCGATTTCGCGCTACGGGCTGTCGCAGGTCACCGTGATCTTCAAGGACGGCACCGACATCTACTTTGCCCGGCAGCTCGTCAACGAGCGCATCCAGGAAGCGAAGGACAAGCTGCCGGCCGGCATCGCGCCCGCGATGGGGCCGACGTCGACCGGCCTCGGCGAGATCTACCTGTGGACCGTCGAGGCCGATGCGTCCGCGCGCAAGCCCGACGGCACGCGCTACACGGCGGCCGACCTGCGCGAGCTGCAGGACTGGGTCGTCCGGCCGCAACTGAGAAACGTGCGCGGCGTGACCGAGGTGAATTCGATCGGCGGCTATGTGAAGGAATACCGCGTCGCGCCGAACCCGGCGAAGCTCATGTCGTACGGGCTGACGCTCGCCGACGTCGTGCGTGCGCTCGAACGCAACAACGACAACGTCGGCGCGGGCTACATCGAGAAGCGCGGCGAGCAGTACCTGGTGCGCGTGCCGGGCCAGGCGCGCACTGTCGACGACATCGCGAACATCGTGCTGACCAACGTCGGCGGCGTGCCGGTGCGGATGAAGGAGGTGGGCCAGGTCGACATCGGCCGCGAGCTGCGCACCGGCGCGGCGACGTCGAACGGCGAGGAGGTCGTGCTCGGCACGGTGTTCATGCTGATGGGCGAGAACAGCCGCTCGGTCGCGAAGGCCGTCGCGGCGAAGATGGCGGACGTGAACCGTACGCTGCCGGCCGGCGTGAAGGCGATTCCCGTCTACGACCGCACCGTGCTCGTCGAGAAGGCCGTCGCGACGGTGAAGAAAAACCTGCTGGAGGGCGCGATCCTCGTGATCGCCGTGCTGTTCCTGTTCCTCGGCAACATCCGCGCGGCACTGATCACCGCGCTCGTGATCCCGCTGTCGATGCTGATGACCTTTACCGGGATGGTCAACGCGAAGGTCAGCGCGAACCTGATGAGCCTCGGCGCGCTTGACTTCGGGATCATCGTCGACGGAGCCGTCGTGATCGTCGAGAACTGCGTGAGACGGCTCGCGCATGCGCAGGCCGTTGCCGGACGGCCGTTGACGCGCGACGAACGCTTCGCGGAAGTATTCGGCGCCTCGCAGGAGGCGCGCCGCGCGCTGATCTTCGGGCAACTGATCATCATGGTCGTGTACCTGCCGATCTTCGCGCTCACCGGCGTCGAAGGGAAGATGTTCCATCCGATGGCCGTGACCGTGGTGATGGCGCTCGCGGCCGCGATGGTGCTGACCGTCACGTTCATCCCGGCAGCGGTCGCATTGTTCATCGGCGCGCGCGTCGAGGAGAAGGAGAACCGGCTGATGGGCTGGGCGCGGCGCGCGTACGATCCGGTGCTCGCCGCTTTCATGACACGCCCCGCGCGCGTGATGCTCGGCGCCGGCGCGATCGTGCTGGTCACGCTCGGGCTCGCGACGCGGCTCGGCAGTGAGTTCATCCCGAGCCTGAACGAGGGCGATCTCGCGGTCGCCGCGCTGCGGATTCCCGGCACGAGTTTGTCGCAGTCCGTCGAGATGCAGAAGTCCATCGAGAAGACGCTGAAGGCGCGCTTCCCGGAAATCGAGCGCGTGTTCGCGCGCACCGGCACGGCCGAGATCGCGGCCGACCCGATGCCGCCGAACCTGTCGGACGGCTACATCATGCTCAGGCCGACCGACGAGTGGCCCGCCCCGAACAAGCCGCGCGACCAGCTCGTGCGCGAGATCGAGGCGTCGCTCGCGGAATTGCCCGGCAACGCGTACGAGTTCTCGCAGCCGATCCAACTGCGCTTCAACGAGCTGATCTCGGGCGTGCGCAGCGACGTCGCGGTGAAGATCTTCGGCGACGACATGGCCGTGCTGAACCAGACCGGCGAGCAGATCGCCGCCGCGCTGCTGAAGGTGCCGGGTGCATCCGAAGTGAAGGTGGAGCAAACCACCGGGCTGCCCGTGCTGACCGTCAACCTCGACCGCGACAAGCTCGCCCGCTACGGCGTGACGGTCGCCGACCTGCAGGACACGGTGGCCGCGGCCGTGGGCGGGCAGAAGGCGGGGACGCTGTTCCAGGGCGATCGCCGCTTCGACATCGTCGTGCGGCTGCCCGACGAGCTGCGCTCCGACATCGAGGCGATCAAGCGGTTGCCGATCGCGCTGCCCGCGCCGGCCGCAGGCGCCAGCGCGCCGCTCGCACAGGCGCCGTACGTGCCGCTCGCGGAACTCGCGACGATCGAGGTCACGCCGGGCCCGAACCAGATCAGCCGCGAGGACGGCAAGCGGCGTGTCGTCGTCAGCGCGAACGTGCGTGGCCGCGACGTCGGCTCGTTCGTCGCCGACGCGCGCGAGCAATTGCAGCAGGACGTGCGCGTGCCGGCCGGCTACTGGGTGTCGTGGGGCGGCCAGTTCGAGCAGTTGCAGAGTGCAAGCGAGCGGCTGAAGCTGGTCGTGCCGCTCGCGCTGTTCATGGTGTTCGTGCTGCTGTTCGTGATGTTCAACAACGTGAAGGACGGGCTGCTGGTGTTCACCGGCATTCCGTTCGCGCTGAGCGGCGGCGTGGTGTCGCTGTGGCTGCGCGGGATTCCGCTGTCGATCACCGCGGCGGTCGGCTTCATCGCGCTGTCCGGCGTCGCGGTGCTCAACGGTCTCGTGATGATCTCGTTCATCCGCAACCTGCGCGACGAAGGGATGCCGCTCGACGCGGCCGTGCGCGAGGGCGCGCTCACACGACTGCGGCCCGTGCTGATGACCGCACTCGTCGCGTCGCTGGGCTTCCTGCCGATGGCGTTCGCAACCGGCACCGGCGCCGAGGTGCAGCGTCCGCTCGCGACGGTCGTGATCGGCGGTATCCTGTCGTCCACGGCGCTGACGCTGCTGGTGCTGCCGGTGCTGTACCGCGTGAGCCATGCGGTGTCGTGGCGTGCGGTATTGCGCGGCGGCTTCGGCGCGGGCGTGCTGCGCCGGCTGGGTTTCTTCAAGGGTAATGCGTGATGCGAATTCTGATTGTCGAGGATGAACCGAAAACCGGCGCCTATCTGCGCAAGGGCCTGACTGAAGCCGGGTATGTCGTCGACTGGGTGGAGGACGGCATCACGGGCCAGCACCAGGCCGAGACCGAGGAGTACGACCTGCTCGTGCTCGACGTGATGCTGCCGGGGCAGGACGGCTGGACGCTGCTGCAGAACCTGCGCCGCAGCAAGTCGACGCCCGTGCTGTTCCTCACCGCGCGCGACGACGTCGGCGATCGCGTGAAAGGCCTCGAGCTTGGCGCCGACGATTACCTGGCCAAGCCGTTCGACTTCGTCGAGCTCACCGCGCGCATCAAGTCGATCCTGCGGCGCGGCCAGCCGCGCGATTCGAACACGCTGCGCGTGGCCGATCTCGAGCTCGACCTGACGCGCCGCAAGGCGACGCGGCAGCGCGACACGATCCTGCTGACCGCGAAGGAATTCGCGCTGCTGTGGCTGCTGATGCGTCGCGAAGGCGAGATCCTGCCGCGCGCGACGATCGCGTCGCAGGTGTGGGACATGAACTTCAACAGCGATACGAACGTCGTCGATTCCGCGATCCGGCGGCTGCGCTCGAAGATCGACGACGCTTACGAACCGAAGCTGATCCATACCGTGCGCGGGATGGGCTACGTGCTCGAAGTGCGCGACGGCGCGGCGAAATGATCGCGCGCCTGCTGCCGCGCACGCTGCGCGGACGCCTGACCACGCTGATCATTCTGTCGACGTCGGTGATCCTCGCATCGAGCGGGGTTGCGCTGTACGAGGCGTTGAGCAATCGCATCGAGACGACGGCCACCGAGCAGATGGCCGGTATATCCGTTGCGCTGGGCGCGCATTTGGCGGAAGCGCGTTCGACAGCCGAGGTCGCACGCGACACCGATATCTGGGTCGACCAGTTGCACGGGCATCCGAACATGGATCTGGCGATCTACGATGCGGCCGGCACGCGCATCGTCGGCACGCCGGGGTTCCGGACCTACGCGCCGCTGCTGTCGAAGGACGCTGGCCGTATTCCGGTATCCGTCGCGCCGCCCGGCATGCGGCACCAGTATCTGGTGATGACCGTGCCGCTCGCCGGCGCGGGCGCGCCCGTCGTGCGCGTCGCGGTGCAGTACGACCGCAGCGCCGACGTGCGGCTGCTGCGCACGCATGCATACACGATCGTCGTGATCGAGGTGTTCGGCGTCGTGCTGGCGGCCGCGATCGCATACGGCATCGCGGCGCTTGGCCTGAGCCCGCTGCGGCGCTTCGCGGCCCGGGCCGAGCAAATGTCGACGAGCAGGCTGGCCCATCCGCTGCCCGAACTCGATACGTCCGGCGAACTGAAGGAACTGGAACATGCATTCAACGGGATGCTAGCCCGCCTGAACGAATCCTTCACGCGCCTGAGCCAGTTCTCGTCGAATCTCGCGCACGACATGCGCACGCCGCTCACGAATCTGCAGGCGGCCGCGCAGGTCGTGCTGTCGCAGCCGCGCAGCGCGGACGAATACCGGAGCGTGATCGAGTCGAGCATCGACGAGTATCAGCGGCTGTCGAGGATGATCGAGGACATGCTGTTTCTCGCGCGCTCGGAGCAGGCCGGCACGTCGATCGACGTGCGACGGCTCGATGCGGCCGAGGAAGCGTCGCGTGTCGCCGGCTACTACGAGCCGCTTGCGGAGGATGCGGGCGTGACCGTGAAGGTGGACGGCTACGCATGGGTCGATGCGGATCTCACGTTGTACCAGCGCGCGTTGAGCAACCTGCTGTCCAATGCGCTCGCGTATGCGCCGCGCGGCAGCGTCGTGACGATCGATTGTTCGGAACAGGCCGGGGCGACGACGATCGCCGTATCGGATACGGGGCCGGGCATTGATGCGCAGCATGTCGCGCGGATTTTCGAGCGCTTCTATCGCGTCGATCCGTCGCGACACAATTCGGCGTCGGGGACGGGCCTCGGCCTCGCCATCGTCCGGTCGATCATGGACAACCATGGCGGCGAATGCGGCGTCGACAGCGATCCCGGCCGGCGCACGACATTCTGGCTGCGCTTTCCGCAGCGTCCGCCGGTCGCGTCGAATGCGGTGCCGGCCGTCCATGCTTGAGATCTCACGCTGGCACGGCCGTGTGTTCGCCGCGATGCGGTGGCGCGCCGCACGCTGCCCGCGATTGTGCAGCCGCGGCCGCGCCTGACCGGCATCAGCGGGTCGCGAGGCTGTCGTGATTGTCGGCCTGCGGCGACTTCTCGCCGGCGTGCACCGAAATCCCGTGAAGCTCCTTGTTGCGCGCGACGATCTCGCTGGTCGGCGGGTACTGCGTCTTGCTCGTCGGCACCGTGCCGTCGTGCTGCGCCTGCTTCAGTTCGGTGACGACTTCCGAGCGGGTCTTGCCCTGCGTCTGCGTTTGCGTTTGTGCGAATGCGGCTTGCGTCGCGATGCCGAGCGACAACGTCGCGGCGACGAACAGGGCAGCGAGTTTTACCGTTTTCATGGAGCTCTCCTTGATGAGGCCGCCGGGTGGCGATCCATGGAACCAGTATGCGAAAGCAGCCGAGCGTCGCCGTGATCGGCAGATGAAAAATCCGTCAGATTGCGTGGCGGTGTGGAACGTGCGTGGCGGCCGACATGACGCAATCGTCATGTTCGGGTCATGTGTGCGATGAGCGGGAAGCGGAGCATGGCGCGTGCCTGCGACCGATGGTGTCGACGGCATGCACACCGTTCGCCGCGCCGGCATGGAAGGCGGGCGATCTCGTTTCGATTTTCCGCTCCGGACCAAACCGTGGATCGTCCCGCCATTCGCCTGTCGTTGCTCGCCCTGCTGATCGCCCCGTTGGTCGCGGGGTGCGCTTTATTTCCTCCGGATGGCGAAACGGTCGGATCGCCGGCACCGAAAGCCATGCGCGATGCGGTGCCCACCGGACTGATGCCCGGCGAGCAGATCGACTATGCGGGGCATCGCTGCGGCAATCCGAACTTCTACGTGAAAGTGCATCCGTGCCTGTTTCCGAGGCGGTGATCGGCCGTACGTGAGAGAAACAGAATTCGTCGCGGATTTTCGAGGAACGCGGGCAAGAACGCCGGTGCTCGGCCAGTATCTGTCATTCTCTGGCAGGCGCCCGCAGACGCTCGACCAGTCGCTTCTCGGTACACGCTGACGTTCAGTTGCAAACCGCGCTCGTCGTGCCATCGCGCCAATGCCGCTTGTGTTCGTCACCTCCGTGACTAGACTGGAACGATACCGCCCGGACCTGCTTCATCGGCCGCTGGCCGTCGCGATTCTGCGAACCGCTGGCACTCGCGTAAGTTGCATCGATCAGGATGGCATATGAAATGCTCTAATCTGGCGCCAGCAAAGAGCATGGCGTCGAGACTGGCAGGGAGCGCCTTCGCGGCCTCGGTTCTGTTGGCGACCTCCGTGTCTTTCACGTCAGGACATGCCGAACCGGTCGTCATGGGGCCGCTCAGCGTCGACGGATCGCTCGTCGTCCTCGGGCCGGTTACTGTCGACGGCTCGCTGACGGTGGCCGGTGACGTCTTCGCCCGCGGCCCGATCACCGCGGCCTCGATTGAACGGATTCCTCCTGACGGTCATGCCATACGCCGACGTCAGGGAGAAAATACGTTTCACGGTCCTCTTACCGTGCATGGCGCGCTGACCGTGCACGGTGATCTGGAAGCACATGGCCCGATCACCGTTGGCGGCCCCGTCAGCACCGTTGGGAAAGTTGGCGCTGAGGGTCCGATTACGGAGCGTCGTTGAATACGTGCAAGGCCAGATGTTCTGACGGCCTGCAACACCCTGTTGACTCGGCGGTCGGTTGACACATTTCGCGGAATGCGCGCTAGAAGCGTTCGAGGTAACGGCGATGCGCTCGAGTTCGGCCGGTTTCCGACATTGGGTCGCCAGCACTGAATCGACGACAACTGGTAAATTTCCCGAAACACAGGCGCATGGAGGGCTGCGTGTCCATTGGTGTCAGTGGCACGGAGGGCTACGCGGAGAATGCGCCATTGCTCATCGAGCAATGGCGGGACATTTCGTTTGCGGAGCATCACGCGTGCATCATGCATCTCGTTCCGATGGCGCCATCCTGCATCCTCGACGTCGGGGCCGGTATCGGAACCGACGCTGCTGCGTTGGCAACGATGGGGCATTCGGTCGTAGCCGTCGAACCGGTAGACGCGCTACGGGTTGCAGGAATGCGGCAGCATCCGTCTCCCCGGATTGACTGGCTGGACGATAGCCTTCCGGATCTCGCGATACTGCGTTCCAGGCGAAATGAATTTCACTTTGTAATGCTATCCGCTGTCTGGATGCACCTTGACGAGCACGAACGTCGCCGCGCGATGCCGAATGTCAGCGCTCTTCTTTGCGATGGTGCAGTTCTTGTCATGTCCTTGCGCCACGGCCCCGTTCCCGCAGGCCGACGGATGTTCGATGTTTCGGCCGCGGAGACGATGCAACTCGCGAATGCTAATGGCCTGCGAACTGTAATGAACGTTCAGACCGAATCCTCTCAGCGAGGAAATCGACGCATGGGCGTGACGTGGAGTCGCCTGGTTTTCGCCAAGGACGATGGGTAGGGCCACCGGGAAGCTCGGAATTTCCGCACGAGTTACCGCTGTCAGGAACACGATGAATGTCGGCTTCGGCCAGAGTCGCCGGTCGCACGTCGCAGGGTCGGGCGTGACCACGACCGATGGCGGTTGTCATCCCGGTTCGGTCACGCGCGTGACGGTTTGCCTATCCCGCCATCCGGTCATTTGCGGGCGCCATCGGACAAGTGACCGATGGCGCCGGCTGATGCATGGCGGCGCGCGACCGTCGATACTGCGCACGCGAGATGACATCCGTGACGTGCCGATCGGGCTCGATATCGGTGAACGCGTCGATGTCGGCCATGACGTCCGCCGCCTCCGCGGACGCAAACGCCGCATCCAGCGCGGCTCGGTCCGTGAAGCGGCACATCGCCACGACGATCAGTTCGCTGTCCTTTCGTGCCGGGAAAAAAGCATCGACATATTCGAGTCCGTACTGCTTCAAGGATTTTTCCACGAGTGGAATGTGTTGCTCGACGTAGTAACGGGAATCGAACCGCGTGCCTGCGGCTCGGCGATACGAAACGACGAGATACATAAGAACCCTCCGGGTCGCACTGATGCAACGATGAATGTCGAGACGGGCGACTACGGCCGATCGCGTTCAGGGCCGAAGCGCGGCAGGGCGGCTGCCCGCACCGAGGTCCGCTGGGGGGAGGTGCGAGCGAGCGAGATGCCGAGCGCGGTGCCGGCGGCGAGGAACAACGAAATCGAGAGAAGCGCGACGATGAACGCATGCGCAATGGCGGCCGGATCCTGCCGCGTGCCGAGGGCCGTATAGAAAATGCCGCCGATGATCGCGACGCTGAGCGACGTGCTGACCTGCAGCGTCGAACTGGCGATGCCGGCGATCATGCCGGAAAGCGCCGGTGCGACGCGCCCGGTCACCATGCGCATCAGCGTGGGCAGCGCGAGCCCCTGTCCGAAACCGATGACGAACAGCGCGGCGGTGAGTGGCACGGACGCAAGCGGCATCCCGATCGGCGTGGCATCGATCAACCATGCGAGGCCGACCAGCCCGGCGACCTCCAGCCCCATGCCGAACGGATTGACGTAAGCGCCGATGAGACGCGCGCAGAACGGCGTCGACAATGGGCCGAGCAGGAACCCCACGCCGAATGGCAGGAACACGAGGCCCGCGCTCAGCGCGTCGACGTGTAACGCATTCTGCAGATACACGGAGAACAGCAGGAAGAATGCACCGATCGCGTACAGCAGCAGCGCGATCAGCAACGCCCGTCCCAGCCCCGGCGCGCGCAGCGCGGCCGGATCGAGCAGCGGTGCGCCGCCACGGCTACCCAACCGGCGCTCGTAGCGCCAGAAGGACGCGGCGAGGGCCGGCACCGCGAGCAGCGACACCCATGCCCAGACGGGCCAGCCTGCTTCGCGTCCCTCGATCAGCGGCACGATCAGCGCGCCCAGCGTCAGCATCGACAGCGCTGTACCGCCGAGGTCGAGCTTGCGAGCATGCTGCGCACGCGTTTCCTTCAACAGCGGAATTCCGAACAGCACGACCAGAATCGCCAGCGGCAGATTGACGAGGAAGATCGTGCGCCAACCCAGGTTCAACAGGTTCAGCGAGATCAGGATCCCGCCCAGCGCTTGCCCGACCACGGCGGCGAGGCCGAACACCGCGCCATACAAGCTGAGTGCTAACGGCTTTTCCGTTTCCGGGAAGATCGCCTGGATCGAAGCGAGCGCCTGCGGCGCCATGATCGCGGCCGTCACACCCTGCAATGCGCGACCGGCGATGAGCGTCCACGGCGAGCTCGCGAGGCCGCATAGTGTTGAGGCCGTCGCAAATCCGATCAACCCGAGAAAGAACATACGGCCGCGGCCGAACAGGTCGCCCAAGCGCCCGCCGGTGATCAGCGTCACGGCGTACAGGCCGGCATACGACGAAATGACCAGTTGCTCGGCGGACGACGACGCGCCCAGCTCCGCGCGGATCGATGGCAGCGCGACGTTGATGATGAAGAAGTCCAGCGGTGGCAGGAACGCGCCGACGAGCAGGACCGAAAACATGGCCCAGCGACGCGGGTCGGGCGAGACGGGATCATTTCGTGACATGGACGGGTCTCAATAAGGAACCAAATGGTTCCAAAGTGGGTAAAAAAATTCAGTCGAGGAGGCGCATCGTGCGGTCGACCAGGGCGAGCATGTCGGGCTCCGGCACGCCGGTTTTCCCCAGCACGCGCATGCCCTCGACCTGGCAGACGAGCAAACGCGCCAGCACCTGTTCGTCTTGCTCGGCGATCTCGCCGCTCGCCTGGCCGCGGACGATCGCGCCTGCATAGAGCTGCTGCAGGCGCCGGAACATTCGTCCCGTGCGCTCCGCGACATCTGCGTCGCGTGCGGCCAGTTCGGTGGTCATCGCGATCGCCAGGCATCCCCGCCGGCCGGCCTCGCCGACGGACAGGCGCGCATAGCGCAGCAGCGAGTCGCGAATCGCATCCTTCACGGGGCCGGGTTGCGACAGGATGTCCGCGGTCTCCTTTAGCCCGTTGGCCATGTACAGGTCGAGCGCCGCCAGCAGCAACGCCTTCTTGTCGCCGAATGCCTTGTAGAGACTGCCGCGCGACAGGCCCGTGCCGGCCATCAGGTCGGGCAGGGACGCGCCTTCATATCCACGGTCCCAGAAAACGTCCATCGCGTCGCGCGCGGCATCGCCAAGTTCGAATTCGCGGGGGCGGCCCACGCCAGCCGGATTTGCCATCGATCAGTTTCGCAAACGATGCGGTGCTTGAAAGTAGAGGCGATTATATGGACTGATCGGTTCCGATGTCAATGCGCGTGTGTCGCCGGGCGCGGCGATGGCCGTCCTCGCGGACGGCCCGGATATCGTACGGTCAGACTTTCGTGTTCGGCGAGCACCTGCGCCGGGGCGAACTGTGTCGCTGCAGCCGGCCTACCGTGCCACTGAGTTAGCGATCCAGGCGGTTCATCCGAGCGCGCGACGCATACCACCTGGAGTGCGTCGCTTTGTCGATTACCTCACTGAAGCGTTGGGCGAGGAATCCCTCGGGATCGAGTGGCGAAGCTTTGAAAGAGCGGTGGATGGTCATGCGTCACCGGCGTGGCTGCGTGCTGCCAGGACGCCATCCATGTAGTTTCGTCTGCGATCGGCTGTTCAGGGGCGATTGGCGCTGGTCGCGCGTTGCAGGGCGGCGGCCGGCGCCGGCCGCGTTCGGCCAAAAAGCGACATTAGTTCGCGGCGTCGCCACGACATTCGAGAGTCAGCTCCACTCCGCAAGGGTGGTCATTTAAATCCCGAGGGTCTCCATCAAGTCATCGGCATTTTCGTCCATTGAGAAGCCTGAGTTTTACGTTTGCAATGTGACGGAACACTGATGGTGCGGGCACGATGATGCCGGACAACAGTTTCCTGCATCGGCGAACTCACAATCCCGACCATTTGACGCATTGCACGTCTCGGTGAGGCCCGCTTGAACCCCCGGACTGGGGCGCACGGTCCCATTCACTGTTTTCAGTGCGCGTCTATCGTCGATCAAACACTTCGTTCGATCCATTGCGCTGGCAATCCACGCTGGTGCACGACCGTGACCGGTCCAGGTCGCGCCAGCCTTTCGATCGCGGTATTTCGCCGAAACTGCAGCCTTGTCAATTGCCTTTATAGCCGGTCTGCGCCGCGCTTTTTTGTCGCCAAGTGCGCTAAAGACGCACGACTTTATGCCGTTAACCTCTATTCGTGTGCTGAGACCGGCAAATTAACTCCGGTCTAGCGCTTGCCGGTCGAATAGGTAGAGAGGCCTGGCTTTCGGATCTATATAAGGACTTGAATGACGATTCGCAGCCCCATCGTGCTGGGCGTGGCCCTATGTGTTTCGGGATGTGCCATTAACCCGCAAACTGGTCAACCGGAAGTTGTTGCTTCCGTTAAAAGCCAGTTCAACAGCATTTTCAATAACGAAGACCCGTGCTCAAACAATGGTCGCAATATTGGCATTGCCGTTGGTGCGGTGGCCGGCGGTGTAATCGGTTATCTGGCGCACGGCGCAAAAGGTGCTGCAGCTGGCGTCGTAATCGGGGCGGGCGGTGGCTTCCTGGTCGGCCACACGCTAGACGCTCGCCGGTGCGAACTGTACAGGATCGCGCAGGCGAATGGTTTGAAACTGGCATCGGCCCCAATCACTCAGGCGAAGCCAGGAGTTGCCAATTCTGCCGACAAACCAGTGACAATTGGCCTCGACGTCCAGCTCGAAAACAAATCCGACGAGTTCGTCGCGGGCACCGCGGAATTGACTCCGCATGCACGCAAATACCTGGCGCAAATCGCCACCCAGTACTCACCGAAAACGCTACTGGCAGCGCTGCCCTCGAACGCGACGCCCGAGCAGCGCGCGCAGGTAGGGTCACGCAGAGTGCTGATCGTCGGACACACCGACGAAAACGATACGTCGCTCGGCGCGGATCCTGCGACGCTTTCACAGCAACGAGCGAAAGCTGTCGCCAAGGTGTTTGCGGATCAGGGCGTGCCTGTCCAGAACATCTTCTACCAAGGCGCGGGCGACACGCTACCGATCGCCCCGAATACGACAGATCAGGGCCGCGAGGAAAACCAGCGCGTGCAGATTGTTGATGTTCCAACGGAAAAGGACCTGCAACAATTCCTGTCTGCCCGCACGGCTGACCCGGCAAACTATCGCTTCGCCAACGCAAACACGGTGTCCCCGCAAGGGACGTCTTCGGGCGAGCGCACTAACACGATCACTCCCACGTCCGCTACCCACGCGACAACGGGCCAAACAACCATCAAACGGCGATCGAAGCCGACGACCGTCGCGAAAGCAGGCAGCGCGAACAACATCAAGACGGAAGTTAGCGCAAGCCCAACGGTCGCATCCACTGCTGCGCCTGCTTCCGTAGCCCCGCCGCAGGCCACAGTAGCTGTTCGCGATGCAGGATCGGGTTTCGACTTCGGCGGCACGCCAACTGCAGGTAGGGGGATTCCGGTGCGCCTCGGTTCGGCTCCGGCAAAGTCGTCGTCGTTCAGTCTGATCGGCAATGCGAACGCCGACTCCCCCATGACTCTCAACTCGTGCCTGGGCGATCGTCCGCACGTTACATCAGCCGTGCGTAATCTCGCCACTGACCAGGTGCTGAACGTTCGCGATTACCTGCCGGGCTTTTACGGCGCGCCATGGACAGCTGGACTTGGCGGCAACTTGATTGCGCTGCTCGACGTACGCGTGCCTAGTGATGCAGGCAGCCCCGTACCCGAGCCAGAACTCAAAATCTATAAAGACTACAGCGGCAACGTAAGCCAGAAACCCTCGTACTCCGCCCGGGTTCCCGTCAACGTGTATCGCGGCAGTGACGCTACGCTCTATCGGGTTTTCGTAAGGGGACCGATGCAGTGCATGGATCTGGTTGTCCCGGTCAGCAAGCCTCGCGCGACGGGCAACGTCTACTATACGAACCGATCGGTGGACTACACCGCGTCGGGCAACTTCGCACTTCGTTAAAACCAGCTAACCACTAACAACCAATAACCCCGGGGCCCGAACGTGACAACCGATTTTCTCCAGGCTTTAGTCTCCTCGATCGTGTGGTCGCTGCCACTTCTGATTGCGGCTGTCGTGACACTCTTTTTCGTGTGGAAGCGCTATACCGACGACCTCTGGTGGGCTGATTTCTGGGTGTGCGTCCCGCTGGTTGGCAAAATGCGCCGCTGGAAACAGCAAACCCACGGCATTGAAAATATAGCGACGTGGAAGGACGCCGGCCTGCCGCCCGCAGAAGAATCGCTGTGCTCCACCTATATCGACAAGCTGCCGAAAGTGGATCAAAGGGTGTTCGAGCGCGCGAGCGAATATCTCAAGATTACTCACCAGAATGGACGCTCGCCGATGTCGGCGTTCATGTTTGTCGCACTGATCCTGTTGACGATCGCGGAAGCGGCCGGTACAGGAATGCTGATCGCGCCTTTCGTCGCCAGCGAAATCACCGGTAATCAGATGGTCTGGATTGGCTATGTGATTGCAACCGTGATGGCCGTCGGTCTGCTCGGATTGACTCATGCGGCAGGCTCCGCGGTGTACAAGCGCTCCGCTATCAAAAAGGCGCTCGGCTCCGTCAATGCGACGGTTGAAGGTTATACGGGTCACAAGATCAGCAGCGGCGACGACCAGCAGGTCGACAAGGATGCATCGCCCAAGGTGCGCTTCGGCAGCCGCGTGCTGGAAGGTGCGCACGATCGCGGCAGCCTCGTCGTGCCGATCGTTGCCATTACGTTGCTCGCCGTTCTTCTGATCGGCATCACGTGGATGCGGATCAAAGGTTTGCAGATCGAGATGACCAATCATGTCGCCGACCACGGTCAATTGGCAACAAGCGGGGGCAGCAATCCTTTCCCTGCCGTGCCGGGTCTCGATGCGTCGACACCGATGCCGACCGATGTGGCCGACTCGTCACGCGCTGCGCAGCAGACCGTCGACCACGAACTGAGCAGTGAGATGTTTAGCCAGGGCATCGCTGGCGCAATCGTCCTCGCAATCATCTATGTGATCACGCAGGCACTTGGATTTTTTCAGGCATTCGGCAGTTCGTTCATCGGTGACGGCAAGAACGCCTATCGGCAGACATTCGGCCATACCAGCTTTCAGAGCTACCAGGCGAAGCACATCAAGCCTGCCCTCGATCGAGGCAACATGCGGTTGACAGAACTTCGTTCGCACCTCGGTCGTGAAGTGCCGAAGTACCGCGAATACGTATCGAAAGTCAGTTGCAGCGACTACTACAGACGCAAGGTGGAAGAGGAAACGGCTCTCACACCAGCCGCTCGCCACACGCAACAAAGCGATGTCGTTCCTGTATCCCGTGCTGTTGGGCAATCCGCGCAACAGTCCGCGCCACAGGAATCCGTCAATGTCGTACAGGCGGCGGAAACACTCCCGCTCTTCAGCGACGTCGCACGAATCGCGGAACGTATTCTCGATGAGCCCGATCAGGAACGCCGCAAGGTGATTCTCGACATCGCCGCCGAGGATTCGGTCGAACGTCGCAGTTCGATCCTCTCCGCCGTTCAAGCCCTCAAGGCGCACCGCAAGGCTGCCGCCGAACAGGCGCGTCTCGAAGACGACATCCTCGGGGACATCTGATGCGCCGATCGATCCAGGTACTGCGCTCCTTCGCCTTCGGCGCCTGCCTCGCGTTGTCGGCTGCACTGCCCGCTCACGCGGGCCTGACGAACGACGTCCCCAGTTGCTATGCGGCCAACAAGATCGCTCCGCCGCAAGCCCCGTACGATCAGTTCATCTATGTGCTGATCGACCAGACTGTGTTGCTCGACGCCACGTTGCAGAAATCCGTGCTCGACAACGTTCAGTCAATGCTGAAGCCCGGTACGAAGTTCGTCATCGCTGAGTTTTCGGCCTTTTCGCAAGGGCACTATTTGAATGTGCTGCATACAGGCGTCATCGAGCGTCCGATTCCTCCCGCCGAGGAAAGTAATGTCGTGATGAGACGCCTGCGGGATTTCCACACCTGCATGCAGCAGCAACTGGTGTATGGCCAGCGACTCGCGGTAGCAACGACCGCACAGGTACTGAAGTCGGGGACATCGAACCTGGATCAGTCGGATATTCTGATGGCACTGAAGAGCGTGTCACCCGCCGTGGCCCAGGAAAAGGTCGCGCGCAAGCTGGTCTTCGTCGTCACGGACGGGCTGGAGAACTCAAGTGTGACCAGCTTCTATGCGCGTAATGCCGTGCGACACATCAATCCCGACGTCGAACTTAAGAAGGTGCAGGACAATAATCTCTTTGGTGATTTCGGCTCAACGCGAATCTATGTCCTCGGAGGCGGTGTCATGCCGCCGGCCGCCAGCGGATCGACGTCCGAGCGTAACGGCTATCGAGACCCGAAGACATTGCTGGACCTGAAGCGGTTCTGGAGCGGGTATTTTTCGCGCTCGAACGCGCGGCTCGTCGAGTTTGGCGAGCCTGCGCTGCTTGAGCCGCTGTCTTGGTAGCCACGTGGCAACGGTTCGATGGCATCACGGCCGGCGAGCGGTCGCTTGCCGGCCACAAACGGCCGTTCGACACAGCTTTTTAGATCGTCGACAATCGGTGCAGATAAGGGCGTAGGCTTTAGCGGTTACCGTCGATCAGATCGTTCAGCAGCGCATCGAACGCGGCCTGTGCGTCTTCAAGTTCCTGCAGGGCGGCATCAAAGGTTTGCAGCGCGAACGGCGAAGGCTCGCCGCTGCCTTGCGGCGGAAATTGCTTCTGCATCGAGGCGAACGTACTCTGCACGCGCAGCGTGGCGGCCACCATGCGCTCCATCGCCTGGGTTTCTTCGGCTCGGGCCTGTTCCGGATTCATTCCTCTCTCCTTGGATGGTTTTCTTGAAGACCAGATCGTACACGCGGTGTCCGTTCTTGCCGCCCTTTGCAGACCGGCTCCGTTGAAGGTTCCAACGGCACGCTGCGGGAGAAGCGATTTAATCGGGAATGATTGCGCAGTCGCGCCGAGGCCAAGATACTCATCGAGCGTGGCTACAAAATCCCGCCGCAGGTCACAACGATTGGCCGCTTTGGATAAATCTGAAGGGCCGTTCAGGGTCGGCAACCGACACACCAAACAATTCCGCAAAGAACAAAAAAAGCCCGGCACTCACAGTGTCCGGGCCCAACGCGTAATCGCGCTGTGCGACAGCGATACGCTTGCGTGGTTTGCAACGGGGGCATCCCCGTCACGCATTCGATGGTAGCGACACGCTTCATCGCAAGCCTGACCCGAAGATGAAATTTTCGTCATGCGCGCGCCCGAGCGTTGCCGCTGCCCCGATCGGAAGCGATGGCGCAGCCTGAGATTGACGATCCTTGCGCCGTCTGCGTACCGCCGTCGAGCGTCCATTGCTCTCCGTTGCCTGATGGTTGAAGAAGCGCGAGCGATGACGAAACCGTCATCCCGCGTTCACGATCGCGCACCACCGCCGGATCAATCTTTGAACACCCGTTACCCATTCCGGACAAGGAGCGAAGCTCATGCACATTGGACGCCCAGTGATTTCGATCGCCGTAGCCGCGCTGGCGATCGCCGCTTTCTCGCAGTCGGCCGCCGCGCAGTCCCGGACCCGACAGGAAGTGCGCCAGGAACTGCTGCGCGCCCGCCACGAAGGCGTGATCCCGAGTCCGAAGCACGACTACCCGCCGAATCCGGCCACCATTGCGCGCAATCAGCAAATCCATCGCTCGACGGTGCATCGCGGTGAATCGGCGCCGCTCGTCGATGCGCACGACAACGGCTTCGCGCTGCGTTGATATGTTTTCGGGGAGAAGCGAATGATGCGCAACATGATGAAAGCGATCGTACTGGCCGCATCCCTGACGGCGTCGACCGTGATGGCAGCCGGCTGGCCGGAGCGTGCGTTGTCGCATGCACCGGAGCACGAAGTTGGCCGGCGCGCGAGCGAAAGGATGCGCTGCGAGTTCTCGATCGTGCCGGCGGGCGAGTGGAGCGCGACGTTTGCGCGCGGGCAATGCGAAGTCGGCAACGGACTGCTGACGTTCCTGCCTGTCGATGCGGGTGGCGCGCCCGCGCCTCTCGCCGAGCAGCGGATCATGCTCCGGGAGGTCCGCACGGCGTCGCATCGATCACGCAAATTGAAGGAGCAACTGCAACTGACCACGCGCGACGAGGTGATTGCGCTGAACGTGCTGACCGACGACTGCCGCCGCAAGTCGCGCGAACATGCGATCGACCTGTGGACGGCTTTGCGCAACGAGGGCGTGACGCCCGTCAACGGCACACGCATCGTCGAGACGTATCCGACGGCCGCGACGACGTGGTGAAGCTCGCGCGTCAGCCAGCCTTCACCGAACCTTCGATCAGGAAGAACACGATGAAGCCGGTGAAGAATGCGGCGGTCGCAAATGGCGTCTCGGGCACTTCGTGCGCTTCGACGAGCAGTTCCTCGGTAACGAGGTAGAGCAGCGCGACCGTGCCGAGCCCGAGCAGCGCCGCGTAGAGGTTCGCGGGCAGTCCCGCGAACACCGCATTGCCGACGACGGCCGCGAGACTCAGCAGCGCGGCCAGCGCAACAGGCGCGACGATCGCGAGCAAGCGGCCGACGCCTGCCGAAGCCAGCGCCGCACTGACCGACAGCGCGAGGAACAGCACTTCGAGCGTCAGCGCGACGGTCAGGATGATGCCGCTTTCGTCGTTCGCCGAGAACGCGATGCCGAGCACGAGGCCGTCGACGACGAGATCGATCGCGGTGACGATGATCAGGCTGACCGGCAGTCGCGCATCCTCGAAGCGCGTTTCGACCGCGCCGGACAGCGCGCGGATCGCGAGCATCAGCGCCAGGCCGAGCACGAAGCCGACGACGACCGGAAACAGCGCGTGCGCACGATCCTGCGGCAGCAACTCGAGCGCCGCCGCCGCGAACACGATGCCGCCGGTGAAATGCTGGATGATGCTCGACGTTTTCGGGCCCGGTGCGCGCCATGCGGCGGCGAGGGCGCCGAAGCAGGCCGCCAGCAGCGGCGGTAACGTAAGCAGTGCGAGCTTTTCGGTCGGTGTCATGTGGCCTCGGCGGTGGAGCACGCCGCAGCGGGTGCCGCGGCGCGCGACGGTTTCGCGCCGGGCATCGCCCCGGCATCAACCGGGGATTGAACACCTTGAAGCCGCTCCAAGGTCAAGACGTTTGACGCGCCCGCGTCGGGTCACAGCTGCGCGAGCGCCTGATCGAGATCGGCGAGCAGGTCGTCGATGTGCTCGATGCCGATCGACAGCCGCACCGTTTCCTCCTTCACGCCGGCCTTCGCGAGTTCGGCCGGCGATAGTTGGCGGTGCGTCGTCGACGCCGGATGCGTCGCGAGCGATTTCGTGTCGCCGATGTTGACGAGCCGCGTGAACAGCTTCAATGCGTCCTGGAATTTTGCGCCGCCGTCGCGACCGCCCTTCACGCCGAACGTCAGGATGCCGGGCGCGCGGCCCGACAGGTAGCGCGCGACGAGCGGATGATCCGGGTGATCGGGCAGTCCCGCGTAGTTCACCCATTCGACGTGTTCATGGCGCGCGAGGTGCTGCGCGATCTTCAGCGCGTTGTCGCTGATGCGTTCGATACGCAACGCGAGCGTCTCGATGCCCTGCAGGATCTGGAACGCGTTGAACGGCGAGATCGCCGCGCCCATGTTGCGCAGCGGCACGACCCGCGCGCGGCCGATATAGGCGGCCGGTCCGAATGCTTCCGTGTAGACGACGCCGTGATAGCTGACGTCGGGCTCGTTGAGTCGCTTGAAGCGATCCGCGTGTCGCACCCACGGGAATTTGCCCGAATCGACGATCGCGCCGCCGAGGCTCGTGCCGTGGCCGCCGAGATACTTCGTCAGCGAGTGCACGACGATGTCCGCGCCGTGTTCGAACGGGCGCAGCAGATACGGCGACGGCACCGTGTTGTCGACGATCAGCGGGATCCCGTGGCGATGCGCGACTTCCGCGAGCGCGGCGATATCGGTTACGTCGCCGAGCGGATTGCCGACCGATTCCGCGAAGATCGCCTTCGTGCGCGCATCGATCAGCGGCTCGAACGACGCCGGGTCGCGCGGATCGGCGAAGCGCGTCGTGATGCCGTATTGCGGCAGCGTATGCGCGAACAGGTTGTAGGTGCCGCCATACAGCGAACTGGCGGACACGATGTTGTCGCCGGCTTCGGCGATCGTCTGGATCGCGTATGTGACGGCTGCCTGGCCCGACGCCAGCGCGAGCGCGCCGATGCCGCCCTCGAGCGCGGCGATGCGCTGCTCGAGCACGTCCGTCGTCGGGTTCATGATCCGCGTGTAGATGTTGCCCTGGACCTTCAGGTCGAACAGGTCCGCGCCGTGTTGCGTGTCGTCGAATGCGTACGCAACGGTCTGGTAGATCGGCACCGCGACCGCGCGCGTGGTCGGGTCGGGGCGATAGCCGCCGTGCACGGCGATGGTTTCGAGGCGCCAGTTCGAAGAGGCCTGATCGGTCATGGGTGCTCCGTCTGTTGTTGTCGTGGTCGAGCGATTATAGGAGCAGGTGCGCTGCTGCCTTTAGAACGAATGGTTGGTTGCTTATGGGGCCGTCGCGCATAGAATGCATTTTTCCGCAGACGAGAGGGCGCGATGGACCAGGATCAGTGGAACAGGGTGGATGCATATTTCTCCGCGACGCTCGTGCCGTCCGACGACGTGCTCGACGCCGCGCTTGCGGCGAGCGACGCGGCCGGGCTGCCCGCGATCAACGTCGCGCCGAACCAAGGCAAGCTGCTGCAGTTGCTCGCGACGATTCGCGGCGCGCGGCGCATCCTCGAAGTCGGCACGCTCGGCGGCTACAGCACGATCTGGCTCGCGCGCGCGTTGCCGCCGGGCGGCCGGCTCGTGACGCTCGAACTGAACCCCGATCATGCGAAGGTCGCGACGCAAAACATCGCGCGCGCCGGGTTCGCGGATGTCGTGTCGGTGGTGGTCGGCAGCGCGAAGGACAGCCTCGCGCGGCTCGTCGATGCGGGCGAGGCGCCGTTCGACTTCATCTTCATCGACGCGGACAAGGACAACAACGCCGCTTATCTGGACGCCGCGCTGAAGCTGTCGCGGCCGGGCACGGTGATCGTCGTCGACAACGTCGTACGGCGCGGGCGCGTGGCCGATCCGGACAACCACGAGCCGGACGTCGTCGGTGTGCGCGCCGGGTTCGCGCGAATCGTCGCCGAACCGAATCTCATGACGACCGCCGTGCAGACGGTCGGGCTGAAGGGCTGGGACGGGTTTTCGATCTCGATCGTCGGCGCGTGAAGCGACGGCGGTGCATCAGCGCGGCATCGAACGCCGACAACGAGACGCGTGTTGCCCTCGCGACGACTCGCGCGACGGTGGCCGCAAGCAGGGCGATACGGAAACGACGCGATGCCGGCGGGCATCGCGTCGTTCGTTCGTCAGCGGGCGTCGACCACATCGCGCAGGAATGCGTCGAGCATGGCAGCGTCACCCCAAGGCCGCTTGTAGTCGCGATCGTGTTCGGCATCCGCGAGCATCGTTTCGACGAGCGCGTGGATAGCGGGGCGGCGCGGGCCGGTCTCGCCTTCGTTCGCGCGCATCTTCAACGCGAGCAGTGCATCGAGTTCGTCGCGCACCGCCGGCTCGTGCACGGTGCCGTCGACGAGATCCGCGAATCGCATCGGCGGCATCCCGAGCCCCATGTCGATCCAGCGCACCGCGAGCAGCGGCCGCAGCACGTACAGGTACTTCTTGTAACGCACCGTGTCGCCTTGCAGGTAGCCGCGAAAGTTCTTCTTCGCCATCGCGAGGTAGTGATGCCGTCCGCGCATCGGTGAGAAGAACGCGTTGGCGAGCGCCCGCAGGCGCGGCGTCCAGCGCGCGTCCTCGCGATAGACGACGGGCGACGCGAGCCATTCGAGCAGCGTCGGATTCGACCGGTGCAGCAGTTGCAGCGCCTTGCGAAGTTCCCAGCCGCTGACGTCGAGTTCGTCGTCGAGCGGCCGCTCGATCACGTCGCGTTGCGGTTCGACGCGCAGGTACCAGTCGTGCCGGTGCACGTAGACGAAGCGCACGTCATAGTCGCTGTCCGGCGACGCGAAGCCCCAGCCGCGGCTGCCCGATTCGCATGCGAACAACACGCTCACGTCGTGGCGGCGTTCGACGTCCGCGAGTTCTGTCATCACGCGTGCCCGTACCGCCGGATCAACCGGATGCGCGCTGCGCACCGTCTTCAGTGTCGTTGCCGTTTTCATCGTTGTCCTTTCCTTTGATTGCGCGCGGCCGCCCGGCCTTCGGCCGCGCGACGCGCTATCCTTTCACGCACACCACCTGACGCAGGGTGTGCACCACTTCGACGAGGCTGCGCTGCGCCGCCATCACCGCATCGATGTCCTTGTAGGCCATCGGGATCTCGTCGACGACGCCCGCATCCTTCCGGCATTCGACACCGCGCGTCGCGCGCACCTGGTCGTCGACCGTGAAGCGGCGCTTCGCTTCGGTCCGGCTCATCGAGCGTCCGGCGCCGTGGCTGCACGAACAGAAGCTCTCGGGATTGCCGAGCCCGCGCACGATGAAGCTCTTCGCGCCCATCGAGCCCGGAATGATTCCTAGCTGTCCCTTCTGCGCGGACACGGCGCCCTTGCGGGTCACGAGAACGTCCTCGCCGAAGTGACGTTCGCGCTGCACGTAGTTGTGATGGCAGTTCACCGCGTGCTCGTCGACCATGAACGGTTTCGCGATCACGCCGCGTGCCGCGCCGATCACCGCATCCATCATCGCCTGCCGGTTGCGGCGCGCGTAGTCCTGCGCCCAGCCGACCGCTTCGACGTAGTCGTCGAAGTGCCGGCTGCCCTCGGTGAAGTACGCGAGGTTGCGGTCGGGCAGATTCGCGATGTGCTGCCGCATGTCGGCCTGCGCGAGCTCGATGAACAGGCTGCCGATCGCGTTGCCGACGCCACGCGAGCCGCTGTGCAGCATGAACCACACGCGACCTGCTTCGTCGATGCACACCTCGATGAAGTGGTTGCCCGTGCCGAGCGTGCCCAGATGCGCATAGTGGTTCGTCTTCTCCAGCTTCGGATACTTGTCGACGATCCGCTGAAAGCCCGGCAGCAGCGACTTCCACGATTCGGTCACGGCGGTCGGCGTGCGATCGCCCCATGCACCCGGATCGCGGCGCCCCGGCGCGCGGCCGTGCGGCACCGCGCGTTCGATCGCGCTGCGCAGCCCGCCGAGCGAATCGGGCAGGTCGGCTGCCGTGAGCGTCGTGCGCGCGGCCATCATCCCGCAGCCGATATCGACGCCGACCGCGGCCGGGATGATCGCGCCCTTCGTCGGAATCACGCTGCCGATCGTCGAGCCCTTGCCAAGGTGGACATCCGGCATCGCCGCGACGTGCCTGAAGATGAACGGCATCTGCGCGGTGTTGCGCAACTGCGCGCGCGCGTCGTCCTCGACCGCGACGCCTTGCGTCCACATCTTCACCGGCTTGCCGTTCGACAGTTCCATCACCTGGAATTCGTCGTTACTCATTTGCTTCACCCTTCATTCCTCTATTGGTGCGGCGCGGCACCCATGCGCCGCGCCGTTTCATCCATCACGCGCCCTTGATGCTGACGAGTCCGTTCAGCACCTGGTCGAGGCCGCCGAACACCGAGATGCGGTCGATCCGTTCCGCGACGCGCTCGAGCGTTTCCAGCTCCTTGAGCCGCAGCGCGGTCGGGTTCTCTTCCATCACCTTCGCGGTGTTCAGCAGCGAGCGCGTCGCCGCCGTTTCTTCGCGGCGGCGGATCACGTTCGCCTGCGCGGCCTTTTCGGCCTCGACCACCTGCGCGAGGATCGTCTTCATGTCGCCCGGCAGCACGATATCCTTCACGCCGACGCTGCGCACGTCCACGCCCGATTGCGCGAGCCGCGGGCGCACCTGGGCGATCACGACGTCGTCGATCGCCTGCTTGTCCTCCAGCAGCTCGTCGAGCGAGCGCGTGCCGACCGCCGCGCGCAGCGCGAACTGCAGCTCGCGATACAGGTGCTCGGCCGGCTTCTGCAACTCGCCGAACGCACGCAGCACGTCCGCATAGCACCACGTTGCCGACAGGTTCAGCCGCAGCGCTACCTTGTCGCGCGTCAGGATTTCCTGGCCGGCGACTTCGAGCGCCTGGAGGCGCAGGTCCACGAGCTCGACCGCGATGTCGCGGTTGAAGCGCCAGAACGCTGCGACACCCGCATCCAGCAGCCGCTCGATCTTGCCGTCGATCTTCAGCATACCGACGTGATATGCCGGCACCTGCGCGAGCAGCACGCCCGTCAGGCCCGCCACGCCGCGCGCACGCAGCGCGGGTTGTGCGATGCGCTTCGCGAGCGCGGCCGGCAGCATGCTGACCTGCGCGAGGTCGACGCGCTCCAGCCGATGCGCGATCAGGCCGCGCCAGTACAGCCGGCGCGTGCCGGGCGACAGGATCTCGACGAGCACGTCGTCTTCGTAACGCAGGCCCGCTTCGTCGTCGGCCAGATCCATCGCGACGAAGTGTTGCGCGAGCACGTCCGGTGCATCGTGACGCAGGTAGTCGGCCAGTGCCGCGTCGGCGAGCGGCGCGTCGAGACGCGCGGTCTGCACCGACAGACGCTTGAACGGATCGAAGGCCTTGAACACTCCCGGTTCCAGCACCTTCACGAAATCGCCCTCATTCATCAGCAGCGCGCGTTCGTTCTTTTTCACCACATGACGCTTCCACATATTCTTGTCCTTTTCTTCAATGACCGCCGGGCGACACGCGTCGCACGGATCGGGGCGCGACGCGATCGGGCGGGCGGCGCGCGGGCCCGGCGCGGCTGCGCGCGGCGACGCATCCAGCATCGCGTCGTCGAGCGCATTCGCGCGGGCCGTCCGGCCGCCCGGCCGATCGCGCGGAACCGCAACCGGTCCGACGCGCGGCGGGCCTGTCGGCCCGCACCGGCGGGTACTGCTTCTATCGACAGACCGTCCTTGCGGACGGCGTTCGGACGGGATTCGAACCCGCCACACACCGGCTCGCGCCGGCTGCTCCACCTGAATGAGCTTCCGAACAGTGGGCGCTCCGGGATTCGAACCCGGACAAGGCTGCCTCGCGCGCCCCTTTGCCTTCGTCTGTCCATGGCGGCATGCGCTGCCGCGACGAACGAGGTTCGGCGGCGGCGCACCAGCAGGGCTTTGTGAACCCTGGCTCGCGGGCCAGCGGGACATCCGGCGTCTTCCATTTAGCGAAGAGCGTGCCAGCGGGCGGAGCCCGCTACGGGGAAAGCGAACAAGTCCTTGAAAAGAAAGGACAATTCATGCTCTTCAACGATCGGTCGCGGGAAGGCCGCCGCATCGCATCGTCGTCGAATTCCGATACAATCGGATCGCTTCTTATCCCATGAGATAAACATGCGCAAGACCGTCGCCATCGGCTTTCTCGGCACCGTGCTCGACCAGGGCGGCCGTGCGCCGCGCCGTTACCGCAAGTGGCGGCCGACGGTGTCGCTCTGCATGCAGCCGGACTTCGCGATCGACCGGCTCGAGCTGCTGCATCCGCCTGGCTACGCGCGTCTCGCCAATCAGGTGCGCGACGATCTCGCGAACCTGTCGCCGCATACCGAGGTGCGGCTTACGCCGGTCACGATCCACGATCCGTGGGATTTCGAGGAGGTCTACGCGACGCTGCACGACTTTGCGCGCGCGTATCCGTTTGACCTCGACCACGAGGACTACCTGATCCACATCACGACCGGCACGCACGTCGCGCAGATCTGCTGGTTCCTGCTCGCGGAAGCGCGCTACCTGCCCGCGCGCCTCGTGCAGACGGGGCCGCCGAAGCAGACCGACGAAGGACCGAGCGGGCCGGGCACCGTGTCGGTGATCGATCTCGACCTGTCGCGCTACAACCGCATCGCGCAGCGGTTCACGCGCGAGCGCGACGAAACCGTGTCGTTCCTGAAGGCCGGCATCGCGACGCGCAACGCCCGCTTCAACGCGCTGATCGAGCAACTGGAGCGTGTGGCCGTGCGCTCGCGCGCACCGATGCTGCTCGTCGGTCCGACAGGCGCCGGCAAGTCGTTTCTCGCGAAACGCGTGTACGAACTGAAGCGCGGCCGCCATCGGCTCGCGGGGCCGTTCATCGAGATCAACTGCGCGACGCTGCGCGGCGACGCGGCGATGTCGACGCTGTTCGGCCACGTGAAGGGTGCGTTCACCGGCGCGCAGTCCGCGCGTGCGGGCTTGCTGCGCGCGGCGGACGGCGGCCTGCTGTTTCTCGACGAGATCGGCGAACTCGGGCTCGACGAGCAGGCGATGCTGCTGAAGGCGATCGAGGAGAAGCGCTTCCTGCCGGTCGGCGCGGACGTCGAGGTGGCCAGCGATTTCGAGCTGATTGCCGGCACGCACCGCGATTTGCGGCAGATGGTGGCCGCCGGCACATTTCGCGAGGATCTGTATGCGCGAATCAACCTGTGGACGTACGACTTGCCGGGGTTGGCGGATCGGCGCGAGGACATCGAGCCGAACCTCGAATTCGAGCTCGATCGCTTCGGCCGCGAGCAGGGCGAGCAGGTGCGGTTCAACGTGGAAGCGAAGCGGCGCTATCTCGCGTTCGCGGCATCGCCGCGCGCGGCATGGGCCGGCAACTTCCGCGAGTTGTCCGCATCGGTCACGCGGATGGCGACGCTGGCCGATGCGGGGCGGATTACCGAGGCGATTGCCGAACAGGAGGTCGAGCGGCTGACGCGCACGTGGTCGTCGCCCCACGATGCGTGCGCATCCGAAGGGTGCGTCGACGCGGTATTCGGCACGCGTGCGGCGGAACTCGACCTGTTCGACCGCGCGCAGCTCGAACGCGTGCTCGACGTGTGCCGTGCATCGGCGAGTTTGTCGGACGCCGGCCGCACGTTGTTCGCGGTGTCGCGGCAGAACAAGAAGCAGCCGAACGACGCGGACCGGCTGCGCAAGTATCTCGCGCGGTTCGGGCTCGATTGGGACGGCGTGCGGGACGCGCTGGGCGCGAGGTAGTCAGGCGGGCGCGGCAGGTCGGGTATGGAGGATTGCGCCGGCGGTTGCCGCGCCGGGCGTCATGCGAAACGCGCGCGTCAGCGTTGCTGGACCGCGACGCGCAGCCCGAGCGCGATGAAGATCGAGCCGATGATTTTCCCCTGCCAGCGCGTGAGCCATGCGAGCCGCTTCACGAGGCGGCCGAGCGGGCGGATCGAGCACGCGATCAGCGTCGTGTAGAGCGAGCTGAGCACGACGAAGATCAGCCCGAGCACCGCGAACTGCACGAACGTCGAGCCGCGTTCCGGATGCACGAACTGCGGCATGAACGCGAGGAAGAACAGCGCGGTCTTCGGGTTCAGCACTTCGGCGGGAATTGCCTGCAGGTACGCCTTCAGCGGCGTGACGGGCGACACCTGCGGCAGCGACGGATCGGACGGCCTGTCGAGCAGCGCGCGCACGCCGAGGTAGATCAGATACGCGGCGCCAACCAGCTTCACGACGTTGAACGCGAGCGCCGACGTCATCAGCAGCGCCGACAGCCCGACCGCCGCGAACAGCGTATGCACGAAGTCGCCGCTCGCGACGCCGAGCCCGGTCAGGATGCCGGTCCTGCGACCGCCCTGTACGGTGCGGCTCAGCACGAGCAGCACGGCGGGGCCGGGAATCAGGAACAGACCCAGTACGACGGCGGTGAAGGTGGTTAGCGTGGTCAGATCGAACATGGCGGCTCCGGCAAGGTTGGCGCAGCGGCGGGGGATGATGCGGCGGCGCGGATATCCCGATCATGCAATGGTTCGATTCGCCAGAATATCAGCGTTTCGGGCGCCGATGTCTGCTCCGTCCGCGTGCCGTCACCCGCCCAGTTCTCCCGCCAGAAAATCCACGAACGCCCGTATCCGCGCGGACATCTGGTGCCGCTGCGCATATACCGCGTAAATGTCGGCGCTCGGCGTCTCGTGGTCCGGCAGCACGACGACGAGGCGCCCGTCCGCCAGATAGTCGCGGATATCCCATTCGGCGCGCATCAGGATCCCGTGCCCGTCGAGCGCCCATTTCACCGCGATCTCGCCGTCGTTCGTCGTCAGGTTGCCGTTGATCCGCACGGCTTCCGTGTTGCGCGCCGCGCCGCGCCCGCTCGTCAGCCGCCAGATTCCATAGCCTTCGTCGCCCTGCCGGATGCCGATGCAGTTGTGCCGCGTCAGCTCGTGCGGCGTGCCGGGCGTCCCGTGTCGCGCGAGATATGCGGGCGCCGCGCACAGCAGCCGCCGGTTCGGCGCGAGCCGTCGCGCGACGACACGCGCATCGGGCGGCTCGCCGAAGCGGATGCACACGTCGAACGCGTCGTCGGTGAGCGGCGGCGGCATCACCGACAACTGCAGTTGGACCGACACCTCCGGATAGCGCGTGACGAATCGCGAGATCGCCGGGCCGACGTGGCTGCGCCCGAAGCCGAGCGTCGCGTTCACGCGCAGGAGTCCCTTCGGCCGCTGCTTCGCGCTGCCGAGCAGTTCGCCGAGCTCATCCATCTGATCGAGGATCCGGCGCGCGTAGTCGAGATACACGTCGCCTTCGGGCGTCAGCATCATGCGCCGCGTCGTGCGGTTGACGAGCGTCACTCCCGCGCGCCGCTCCATCTGCGTGAGCCGCTTGCTGACGGCCGCCGCCGTCAGTCCGAGTTCGCGCGCCGCCGCGCTCAGGCTGCCCGATGCGGCCAGTGTCGAGAAGAAGCCGAGATCGGACGGCTGGACGGTATCCGTCATGGCGGGATTCGTGAATTGAAGTTAAAGATGCTTTGAGTATAGCCCCGGTTACTGCACTTCCAGTTGGATAAAGTGCGTTCACGCTCACGATCAATCAAGGATGTCAGCATGAAGACCTACCGTATTGCGACCATTCCCGGCGACGGCATCGGCAAGGAAGTGGTGCCGGCCGGCAAGCAGGTGCTGGAAGCGCTCGCTCGCGGCAGCGACCGCTTTGCGTTCGAGTTCGAGGATTTCGACTGGGGCGCCGATTACTACCGCCGGCACGGTGCGATGATGCCGGCCGACGGCCTCGACGCGCTGCGCGGCAAGGACGCGATCCTGTTCGGCTCGGCCGGCGATCCGGACGTGCCCGATCACGTGACGCTGTGGGGCCTGCGCCTGAAGATCTGCCAGGGCTTCGACCAGTACGCGAACGTGCGCCCGACGCGCATCCTGCCCGGCATCGACGCGCCGCTCAAGCGCTGCGGGCCGGACGACCTGAACTGGGTGATCGTGCGGGAGAACTCGGAGGGCGAATACGCAGGCGTTGGCGGCCGCGTGCACCAGGGGCATCCGATCGAGGCGGCGACCGACGTGTCGATCCTCACGCGTGCCGGCGTCGAACGCATCATGCGCTTCGCGTTCCGGCTCGCGCAGTCGCGTCCGCGCAAGCTGCTGACCGTCGTCACCAAGAGCAACGCGCAGCGTCACGCGATGGTGATGTGGGACGAGATCGCGAAGCAGGTCGCGCAGGAATTCCCCGACGTCACGTGGGACAAGGAACTCGTCGATGCCGCGACCGCGCGCATGGTGAACCGCCCGGCGTCGCTCGACACGATCGTCGCGACCAACCTGCACGCGGACATCCTCAGCGATCTCGCCGCCGCGCTGGCCGGCAGCCTCGGCATCGCGCCGACCGGCAACATCGATCCCGAACGCCGCTATCCGTCGATGTTCGAGCCGATTCACGGTTCCGCCTTCGACATCATGGGCAAGGGCCTCGCGAATCCGGTCGGCACGTTCTGGTCGGTCGTGATGCTGCTCGAGCATCTCGGCGAGACGGAAGCGGCCGTATGTGTGATGCAGGCGATCGAGGCCGTCACGGCCGATCCGTCGCTGCATACGCGCGATCTCGGCGGCAGTGCGACGACCGCGCAGGTGACGGCCGCCGTCTGCGAGCGTGTCGCGCGCGCGGCGGTCGCGATCTGACGGCAGCACGAACGGCGACGGCCGCGCGTGTGCGCAGCCGGCCGCGTTCCGTTCGTGGCTGCGCGGATTTTCTTGCCCGCGACGCGCGCATTCGACGCGAGCCGGGCGCCGGCGCACACGCTTCGCCGTGACGCCGGCCGGCACCCACCGGGCTTCGCGGAGAGCGCGGCCCGACCTCCAAGGAGGAGACACATGCAAGCGGATCTGGAAACCCGCGTCGCGCGGAAACTGATGTGGCGCATCATTCCGTTCGTGATGCTGCTTTACTTCGTCAGCTTTCTCGATCGCGTGAACGTCGGCTTCGCGGCGATGACAATGAACAAGGCGATCGGCCTGTCGCCGACCGCGTTCGGGCTCGGCGGCGGGCTGTTCTTCATCGGCTACTTTTTGTTCGAAGTGCCGAGCAACCTGATTCTCCATCGTGTCGGCGCCCGCATCTGGATCGCGCGCGTGATGATCACGTGGGGCATCGTGTCGGCGGCGTCCGCGTTCGCGGCCGGGCCGACGAGCTTCTACGTGCTGCGCTTCCTGCTCGGCATGGCGGAAGCCGGTTTCTTTCCCGGCATCATCCTGTACCTGAGCCTGTGGTTTCCCGCGAAGCAGCGCGCGGTGGCCGCCGCGTGGTTCATGGCGGCCGCGCCGATCTCGACCGCGATCGGCTCGCCGCTGTCGGGCGCGATCATGCAGATGCCGCCGATGTTGGGCCTCGCCGACTGGCAGATGCTCTACATCATCGAGGCGCTGCCCGCGGTCGCGCTCGGTTTCGTCGTGCTGAAGTGCCTGACCGATGCGCCATCGAAGGCCGCGTGGCTGCAGCCGGACGAACGCGACTGGCTGATCGCGAAGCTGAAGTCCGAGGCCGATGCGCGGCACACGCATGCCGGACATACGGCCGGCGCGTGGCAGGCGCTGCGCGACGCGCGCGTGCTGGCGCTCGCGCTGATTTACTTCGGCACGTCGGCGGGGCTCTATACGCTCGGCCTGTGGGCGCCGCTGATGGTCAGGCAGTTCGGCTTCACCGCGTTGCAGACGGGCCTGCTGACCGGCATTCCGAGCATCGCCGCGGTCGTCGCGATGATCGGATGGGCACGGCATTCGGATCGCACCGGCGAGCGCCCCTGGCACGTCGTGATCCCGTGCGTGCTGGCCTGCATCGGCTTCGTGTTCGCGGGGCAGGCGAGCACCGCGCTCCTGACCGTGCTCGCGCTGGTCGTCGTCAACATCGGGATCAGCGCCGCGAAGGCGCCGCTATGGGCGATGCCGAGCGCGTTCCTGTCAGGCGCCGGCGCGGCCGCCGGGATCGCGATGATCAATTCGATCGGCAACCTCGGCGGGTTCGTCGGGCCGTTCGCGATCGGCTGGCTCAAGCACGTGACGGGCGGGTATGCGGCCGGACTGTACGTGGTTGCGGGCACGCTCGCGGTATCGGCGGTCGTCACGCTGCTGCTGAGCCGCAAGGGTGCGCGCGAGCAGGTCGTGCCGGGAGTGCGGCAGCATCATTGACGGCGGCGCATGCCGGACGCGGCGATCGAAGGTTCGGCTATGCGCCCGATGCGCGGACGTTTTGCACGATCTCCCGCACACATGCATCGGCCGTCGCCTTCGACGTATCGATCATGATCGGGCCGTTCAGGTGAATGACGGTGAGGGAGGTCCCGCGCCGGGCCGAAAATCGGACGGCTCGGAGCTTGCCATGAATGCAGCAGCGTTGCAGCGCCGTTCGCGGGCGATGCGGGCGTGATGCGATAGCAGGGGAAACGCAGGAAGGGTAGAGGCGGAAGGGGAACGGCAGGCCGCGCGTGCGGCGACGCATACGTGGCCTGCCCGGCCGAGACGCGTATCGGCTACGCGTCCGGCGTGTCGAACGACGACGCTTACTGCTCGCCGTCGCCCTTGATCTGCGGCAGCGCCGACGATTCACCCGGCGTCAGCAGGCCGACTTGCGTGTAGACGCGCAGCTTGTCGCGCGTATCGGTGATGTCGAGGTTGCGCATCGTCAGCTGGCCGATCCGGTCGCGCGGTGAGAATGTCGACGCCACCTTCTCCATCGACAGACGTTCCGGCTGGTACGTGAGGTTCGGCGACTTCGTGCTCAGGATCGAGTAGTCGTTGCCGCGGCGCAGTTCGATCTTCACTTCGCCGGTGATCGCGCGCGCGACCCAGCGCTGTGCCGTTTCGCGCAGCATGATCGCCTGCGGGTCGAACCAGCGGCCCTGGTACAGCAGGCGGCCGAGACGGCGGCCGTTCTCGCGGTACTGCTCGATCGTGTCTTCGTTGTGGATGCCGGTGACGAGGCGCTCGTACGCGATGTACAGCAGCGCGAGGCCCGGGGCTTCATAGATGCCGCGGCTCTTCGCCTCGATGATGCGGTTCTCGATCTGGTCGCTCATGCCGAGGCCGTGGCGGCCGCCGATGCGGTTCGCCTCGAGCAGCAGCTCGACCTGGTCCTTGAACTCGACGCCGTTCAGCGCGACCGGCTGGCCTGCTTCGAAGCGCACCGTCACTTCCTCGGCGGCGATTTTCACGTCGTCACGCCAGAACGCGACGCCCATGATCGGGTTCACGATCTTGATGCCGCTTTCGAGGCTTTCCAGATCCTTCGCCTCGTGCGTCGCGCCGAGCAGGTTCGAGTCGGTCGAATACGCCTTCTCGGCCGACATCTTGTATGCGAAGCCGGCCTGGTTCATGAATTCGGACATTTCGGCGCGGCCGCCGAGTTCGTCGATGAACGTCTGGTCGAGCCACGGCTTGTAGATCTTCAGGTCCGGGTTCACGAGCAGGCCGTAGCGGTAGAAGCGCTCGATGTCGTTGCCCTTGTACGTGCTGCCGTCACCCCAGATGTTGACGCCGTCTTCCTTCATCGCGGCGACGAGCATCGTGCCCGTCACGGCGCGGCCGATCGGCGTCGTGTTGAAGTACGTGACGCCGGCCGTCGTGATGTGGAACGCGCCGCTTTGCAGCGCCGCGATGCCTTCGGCGACGAGCTGCGCGCGGCAGTCGATCAGGCGGGCGCCGGCTGCGCCGTATTCGATCGCGCGTTTCGGGATCGCGTCGTAATCGTCTTCGTCGGGCTGGCCGAGGTTCGCCGTATATGCGTACGGGACGGCGCCCTTCAGTTTCATCCAGTGCAGCGCGGCGCTGGTGTCCAGGCCGCCAGAGAAGGCGATACCGACCTTCTGGCCGGTCGGGAGGCTTTCGAGAATCGTGCTCATAGGAATTACCGTGGATTGAAGCCGGTGGGATCGTATTTCGCGGAATATGCGAGTATCGGCTGTCCGGGAAGTTGGGGCAAGACCTGATTTTCGCGCCAATACGTCGTCGGGCTTGTCGCGGCGGGCCTGACGGGCGATCAACCGGCCGGAGAATCCGCCGGGAACCGATCCGGGCGACCGTTGAAACCGGCGGGATCGCGCCACCGCGCGGGGCCGGTTTCGGGGGCCGGAGCGGCCGACACGCACGGCCGCTGGCGCCGGCATCCGGTTCGCCTTATTGAAGGGAATTTGAAAGGCGTCCGCCGTCCGCCGGAATCCGCCGCTCTTCAGATATTCCACGCCTGCGCGGTATCGAGCAGTTTCTCGCGCAACTGATCCACTTCGCCGGCCAGCTTGGCCGTGATCGATACATAGCCCGACAGCTGCGGCGGCGGCGCGCCGTGCGGCGGCTCGGCCGGCCGGCGGCGGGCCGCGAGCCGGCTCGGCGTGCCGAACTTGAGCGCGCGGCTCGCGCCGACGAGCGTGTCGCGGATGCGCCGGTTCACGGCCTTCATTTCGTTGCGCATGTATTCGCGGGCAGCCACGTCGTCGCGGGCCGGCACCGTGCTCGACAGAATCTCCAGATAGCCGATGCACAGGCGCAGGCCGCGCTGGATCGCCTCGAGCTGCGCGACCGGAATCTCGCATTCCTTCGACACCGAAGGCATCAGCGAACGCAACTGCACCAGCAGTGCGCTCAGCGCGGCCATTTCCTTCAGGTGTGCGTCGTCGCTCACGTGGCGGTCGCCCGCAAGGCGCGCATGCACGGCCGCGCACGCACGCAGCGCGTCGGCGAGCTTGTAGCGCCACGAGTAAGTCGCGTAGAGCGGCAGCGCGAACGAGAAAGCCAGCGCGATCGCGATGCCGGTCAGCACGTTCACCGCGCGCCACAGGCCGTCGACGATCTCGTTGTCGCCGTGTCCGGCGACGATCACCATCGTGATCGCCGACAGCAGCGCGATGTAGCCGGCCTTGCCGATCGCGTGATACGCGCAGAACCCGCACGCGATCGCCATCAGCAGGTAGATCGCGAGCGGCGCGTGCAGGACGGAGTAGAGCAGGATCAGCCCGAGCCCCGCGAGCGCGCCGATCGACGTGCCGAGCGCGCGTTCGGCCGCCTTCTTGCGGATATTGCCGTGGTGCTGCAGCCCACCGACGACGATCAGCACGGTGATCGTCGACCATTCGCCGTGCGGCACGCGCAGCCCGGTGGACAAGGCGATCGACACGAGGATCGCGAGCGCGACGCGTGCCGCATGGATCAGCTTCGCGTGCCGGTAGCGGCGGTAAGGGTCCAGCAGGGGACGGAGCGCATGGCGCAGGAGCGGCGGCAATCGGGCAGGAAGCTGGGCGGTCATGACGGAGCGGGGATGGCCGGGGAGGCCGGCGGGGTGGCCGGAATACGCGCGTGCGGCCCGCGCGGGTCGGCGCCGCGCCGCGCGCGCGGCTGACGTAACGCTAGCCGAACACGCGCGGGCTGTCCACGGCGGCGCGGCGCGGATGCCGCCGCGCCGGCCGTCGTGTCACGCGTCGGCCGTGTTTGCCTCGGCGTTCGACACGCGATTGCGTCCGCCGGACTTCGCACGGTACAGCGCTTCGTCGGCCTGCCGCAGCAGCGTCGCTGCGTTGACGCGCCCGCCGGCCGTGGTCGCGGCGCCGATGCTCGCCGTCACGTGCCCGTACGGGCTGCGCGCGTGTGCGATGTCGAGCCCGGCGATTGCATGGCGGATCGCTTCGGCGACGGTCGCCGCACCCCGCGCATCGGTGTCGGGCAGCGTGACGACGAATTCCTCGCCGCCGTAGCGCGCGACGTGGTCGCTGTCGCGGCGCAGGCAGCCCGACGCGGATTGCGCGACGCGGCGCAGCACGTCGTCGCCGGCGAGGTGGCCGTAATAGTCGTTGAACGCCTTGAAATGGTCGACGTCGACGAACAGCACCGACAGCGGGCGGCCGCTGCGCGACGCGCGCTGCGCTTCCTTCGCGAGCACCGTGTCGAACGTGCCGCGGTTGTCGAGCCCCGTCAGTGAATCGGTGTACGCGAGCCGGTACAGCTTCGACTCGGCGATCTGCCGGCGCTTGAGTTCGCGCGACAGCGCGAGCGAGCCCCAGCCGATGAACGCCGTAAACAGGCACATCAGCACGGCGGCCCAGATCGTGCGATGGCGCCACGATGCATAGACGTCGATTTCCGCGGGCGCAACGTCGACGACGAGCGGCAGATTCGCGAGATGCTTGTAAACATAGATGCGCCGCACGCTGTCGATCGCGCCGATGCCCGTCAGCGCGCCTTCGCTGCGGCGCTGCGCCTCGATGAAGAGCGGTGCGTCGTGAAGATCGAGGCCGACCACGCGCGCATCGTACGGCAGGCGCGACACGAGCGTGCCGTTGTCCTCGACGATTGCCGCGCTGCCGTGCTTGCCGACCGCGAGACCGTCGAGCAGCGCGCGGAAGTAGTCGATGCTGAGCGTGCCGACGACGATCCCGCCGAAGCGGCCGTCGGCCAGCGTGATCCGGCGGCTGAGCGCGATCGTCAACGCGCCGCCGCGCAACTGCGACGCATAGGGTCGGCTAATGTAAAGACCTTGCGCGAGCCGGTCGCGATGCACGGCGAAATAGTCGCGGTCGGCGAAATTGCCTTGTCGCGGCGGCGATTCGGCCGAATCGATCACGATATTGCCATGCGCATCCATCACGAAAATGGCGCCGAGATACGCACCGGTCGCCGCGCGATCGAACAGCAGCCGGTGGCGCTGACGCGGCGGCAATGTCATCAACTCCGGATCAGCGAGACCGTCGACGACGTTTTGAAGCGACAGATCGTACAGTTCGATATTGCGAGAAATATCGCGCTCGATCAGCAGCATCAGGTTGCGCGAATTTTCGACCGCGTGGTCATACGCGTCGTGGCGTGCCTCGATTAACAGCGATGTCGAGAGCCCCCAGCTGAACAGCAACAGCACGACGCCCGCTACGAGCACGCCGCGGGGCGACAGAATGCGTGCCACGGCCGACGCGGTATGACTGCGCAGCGTAGCGAGCGGCGTGTGTGGCTTCATTCTCGGGGACGGGCGGCGGATATTTGCGTCGCAGACGATTCCGCGCACTGATTAATTCGCATTATTCGGCATTATCTCGCGAATTCCCGGATTTCGCCGGGCGATGCAAAAGATGCATGCGCCGATCGCGATTCGGAACGATTACGTACCGTTACCGTGAGCCAGGTATCGAATTTGATTTAAATCAATTACGGCGGCCGGTATTTTGTCTGATTATTGGCGTCAGATGTCGATCGATTTGTCGTTTTAATACAGGATCGAATCATTGCGCCCGCGCGATTACTCGCTACGCGGTTCGGGCCGCGCATGACCGCATGAATGGCATGACCTGTGCCGCGCAACCCGCGGCCGTGCCGCCGTCTCGTCGCCGTCGCCGCATCCAACTTGTTGATTCTGCTGCGTCTGTACGCAATGCCTGGGGCGTTCGGCGCTCAGCTCTCCGCTCGGCGAATCAGGTAGAATCCGCGCTTCGCCGCAGGCGCCCGGCGCACAACGCATATCGGGGCCGCATCGAATGCATCGCAGCAGGCGGCGCGCCGCGCCCCGATCCCGCACGCGCCGGCTCCGGATGCCGGCCCGCTCAACGTTCGTCTCGTTTATGTCCGCAACTCCGAATTCCGACCAACCCGGTTCGTCCGCGAACCCACCCAAGCTTCATCGCGCGCTGAAGGCGCGCCATCTGACGATGATCGCCATCGGCGGCTCGATCGGCACGGGCCTGTTCGTCGCGTCCGGCGCGTCGATCTCGCAGGCCGGCCCCGGCGGCGCGATGGTCGCGTACATGCTGATCGGCCTGATGGTCTACTTCCTGATGACAAGCCTCGGCGAGATGGCCGCGTTCATGCCGGTGTCGGGCTCGTTCGCGACCTATGGCGCGAAATACGTCGACGAGGGTTTCGGCTTCGCGCTCGGCTGGAACTACTGGTACAACTGGGCCGTGACGATCGCGGTCGAACTCGTCGCCGCGCAACTCGTGATGCACTACTGGTTCCCGGACGTGCCGGGCGTCTGGTGGAGCGCCGCGTTCCTCGGCGTGATGTTCCTGCTCAACGCACTGACGGTGCGCGGTTTCGGCGAGGCCGAATACTGGTTCGCGCTGATCAAGGTCGTCACCGTGCTGGCGTTCATCGGCGTCGGCCTGCTGATGATCTTCGGCATTCTGAAAGGCGCGCCGGCCAACGGCTGGGGCAACCTGACGATCGGCGACGCGCCGTTCGCGGGTGGCCTGCCCGCATTGATGGGCGTCGCGATGATCGCGGGCTTCTCGTTCCAGGGCACCGAGCTGATCGGCGTCGCGGCCGGCGAATCGGAGAACCCGCGCACGACGATCCCGCGCGCGGTGCGCCAGGTGTTCTGGCGGATCCTGCTGTTCTACGTGCTGGCGATCTTCGTGATCGGCGTGCTGATTCCCTATACCGATCCGAACCTGCTGAAGAGCGACGTGACCGACATCGGCGTGAGCCCGTTTACGCTCGTGTTCCGCCACGCGGGCCTCGCGTTCGCGGCCGGTGTGATGAACGCGGTGATCCTGACGGCCGTTCTGTCGGCCGGCAACTCGGGCATGTACGCGTCGACGCGGATGCTCTACAACCTCGCGACGGAAGGCCGCGCGCCGAAGCTGTTCGCGAAGCTGTCGGCCGGCGGCGTGCCGCGCAACGCGCTGTACGCGACGACCGCCGTCGGCGCGCTGTGCTTCTTCACCTCGCTGTACGGCGACAAGACTGTGTACCTGTGGCTGCTGAACACGTCGGGGATGACGGGTTTCATCGCGTGGCTCGGCATCGCGATCAGCCATTACCGGTTCCGCAAGGGCTATGTGAAGCAGGGCTACGCAGTCGACCAGCTGCCGTACCAGTCGAAGTGGTTTCCGTTCGGCCCGCTGTTCGCGTTCGTCCTGTGTCTCGTGATCGCGCTCGGCCAGGACTATCAGGCGTTCCTCGCGAACCGGATCGACTGGGCGGGCGTGGCCGCGACCTACGTCGGCATTCCGCTGTTCCTCGTCGTGTGGCTCGGCTACCGGCTTCTGAACAAGAGCCGTTTCGTGCGTTACGAGGACATGGAGATCGCGCCGTGGGTCGCCGCGAATCGCGGCGCGCAGATGCAGCGCGTGGAGAACCGCGAAACCGTGGGCTGATGCCCGCCTGGCACGCGGTCGCGCGATGGCGCAATGAAACGGGAAGCTGCGCGCTTCCCGTTTTTTTTGTCCGCTTTTCCCTGCACGGGGTCAAAGCCGGTTATATTGCCCGACCTTGCCGGGCCACGGCCCGGCTGGCGCGACGAGCGCGACGCGGATCGGGCATCCGGCGCGCGCCACTCGCGGCGGCCGGCGGCGCCCGCCGTTTCCATCGTTCCGCCGCGGCCGGCACGGCCCGCGGAACGCGCAACCCAGAGGAATCCATGAGCGCATCACCCGCCGAGCGGAAGGCCGGACCCGTTTCCATCGTGCGAATCGAAGCCGCGATCAACGCGTGGCGCGAAGTGTATCCGCCGGCACCGGACGGCGAGGACGGCTATGCGCTCGACGCCGGCAGCAACTGCCTGGCCGAGTTGTACGGCGCGATGATCTGCTATCGGCTGCCGGACGTGCCGCTCGACTCGCTGAGCGACGCGCAACGCGACGCGCTGTACGCGACCGAGGCGTGACACACGATCGAGACGCTGCCGCGACGCGGCATCGATGACGAAACGGGAAGCCTGGCGGCTTCCCGTTTTGCTTGGCGTGGTGCCGCCCCGGCGTCCGGCACCGCGCTGCTCGCGCCGGTAGCGACGCGGGCTGAGGTATCGTCATGGCATCGGGATCAGGCGATCGCGGGACGAGCGGCGCGGCATGTGTCCGCGCGGAGCCGAATGAACGTCCGTTGCCGGTCCGGGAGGGTTCGAACATGGAGTTGAGACACCTCCGCTACTTCGTCGCGGTTGCAGAGGAGCGGAATTTCACGCGTGCGGCCGAGCGCCTGCACATCGCGCAGCCGCCGCTCAGCCGGCAGATCCAGCAGCTCGAGGAGGCGCTCGGCGTGCCGCTGTTCGAGCGCAACGCGCGGCCGCTGAAGCTCACCGACGCGGGGCGGTTCTTCTATTCGCACGCGGTGCAACTGCTCGCGCAGACCACCGAACTCGAATCGATGACGAAACGGGTCGGCAAGATCGAGCGCAGCATGTCGGTGGGATTCGTCGGTTCGACGCTTTACGGGATGCTGCCGAAGATCATCCGGCGCTTTCGCAGCGAGTATCCGGCCGTCGAGCTGAGCCTGCACGAGATGTCGACGATGGACCAGATCAAGGCGCTGAAGGAAGGGCGCATCGACGTCGGGTTCGGCCGCATCCGCCATGAGGATCCGAGCGTGCGGCGCGTCGTGCTGCGCGAGGAGCGGATGATCGTCGCGCTGCCGGTCGGTCACGTGCTCGACGGCGCGAAGCCCGTGCTGTCGCTGCACGATCTCGTGAACGACACGCTGATCATTTTTCCGAAGGCCCCACGGCCGAGCTATGCGGACCAGGTGCTCGCCGCCTTTCACGATCGCGCTTTGCAGCCGCGCAAGATCTACGAGACGCGCGAACTGCAGATCGCGCTCGGGCTCGTCGCGATGGGCGAGGGCGTGTCGGTCGTGCCGCACAGCGTGTACGGCCTGAAGCGCGACGATATCAGCTACAAGCCGCTCGACGATCCGAACCTCGTGTCGCCGATCATCATGAGCATGCGGATGCTCGACGAGTCGGAGGACATCCGCGCGATGCAGGCGCTGATCTACCGGCTGTACGACGAGTCGCAGATGGAATATCTGCCGCCACAACCCGAATGAGCGCGCGGACGGCGGGGCTTGCTTGACGCGGCATGCGTCGCCGGGCCACCATCGTCGGCATTCGATGCGGCCCGCGTGTGCGGCCGCCTTCATGCAGACGACACACATGACTGAAATCGTGACCGAGGAGACCTGGGTCGAGACGCCGCAAGGGCGTCTCTTCGCGAAGCGCTGGCACGGCGCGCCGGCGCAGGCATCGGCCGCGCCTGAGCCGGCCGCGCCTACGCCGGCAGCGCCGATCGTGCTGCTGCACGATTCGCTCGGCTGCGTCGAACTATGGCGCGACTTCCCCGCGCAACTCGCGCGCGCCACCCGGCGCGACGTGATCGCTTACGACCGGCTGGGCTTCGGCCGGTCCGATCGTCATCCGGGGCAACTCGGCACGACGTTCGTACGCGACGAGGCCGATCGAGGGTTCCATGCGTTGCTCGAGCGGTTCGGCATCGATGCGTTCGTGGCGTTCGGGCACAGCGTCGGCGGCGGCATGGCGGTCGGATGCGCGGCGGCGTATCCGGCGCGTTGCCGCGCATTGGTGACGGTCTCCGCGCAGGCGTTCGTCGAGGATCGCACGCGCGACGGCATTCGCGAGGCGGAGCAGCAGTTCGACGCGCCCGGCCAGCTCGACCGGCTCGCGCGCTATCACGGCGACAAGGCCGAATGGGTGCTGCGTGCGTGGGTCGATACGTGGCTGTCGCCGGCGTTTCGCGACTGGAGCCTCGACGACGAACTGCCGCGCGTGCGGTGCGCGACGCTCGCGATTCACGGCGAGCAGGACGAATACGGATCTGACGTGCATCCGAAACGGATCGCCGCGCGCGTCGCGGGGCCGTCGTCGTTCCTGCTGCTCGACGGATGCGGACACATGCCGCATCGCGAGCGGACCGACGACGTACTCGCGGCCGTGGCGACGTTCCTGCGCGACGCGCTCGCGTGAACGCCAGGGCGCCGCAGTGCGATGCGACCCGGCGGGCCGAACCCGCCGGCGCTCAGAACGACAGCTGGATCGCGAGGTCGATCGCGAGAATCGCGATCGAGCAGCCGATGCCGAGAACCACGTTCGGCAGCCGGTGTTCGAAGTCGCGATTGTCGCGGCGCATCGCGGCACCGAGCAGGAAGATCGCCTCGACGACGATCTGCAACCCGACGAACAGCAGCATCAGCAGATATTCGTAACCCATCTGCTTGAACGCGGCGAATTGCATCCCGTGATCGCGGATCCATTGGCCGACGCGCAGCAGTTCGTAGACGAACAGCAAGGCGGGAAACAGGTAGCTGATGAAATACGTCGGCGCGGTGGCGTGCCGTAGTTCGAGGTGGAAGTGCTGATGCGTGGTAGCCATCAAGAAGCCCTCCTTGCAACGCATGATTGCGGTCGCGACGGCGGCGCGACGACGTGCGGACTAAGGGATTGCCCGAGGCATCGTGCGCGGTCGTACGGCACCAGCATACTGCTGCGCGGGAAATTTGGCATCCGGTTCGTGCAATCGTTGTAAAAATCCCTCCTCATCGCGCGATACCTTCCACGGTTGGCGCGCGCGCTTTTTCAGCGCGACAGCCCGGGCAAGCATCACGTTCGACGCGATTCTCGCGCGAAACGCGATGTGTTGAACGAACGGATGGAACATCAGCAGGACTACTACAAACGATTCAAGCGCGACTACCCGAGCGCGCGCGATTCGGGCGAAGCGCAGCCAACGCTGTCCGCGCAGATCGTGACGATGCGCGAGGTGATCGATCAGCAGCCGTCGGCGGCTCCGAGCGCTGACGGGCCGCGACGACCGCTCACGCTTTTGCGTGCGCGCCTTCGACGAACAGCTTCGCGACCGACTGGAATTCCCGCTTCAGCATCAACCCCGGCACGGTCAGCCAGCGCAGCATCGCCGCGAGATACAGGTGATGGAACCATGTGGCGAGCTGGTCGGCCGCCAGTGCCGGGTTCAGTTCGCCTGCCTGCTGTCCGGCCGCGATCAGTTGCTCCCACACGGATGCGATGTCGCCGCCGTTGCCTTTCCCGCTTTCCGCTTCCGCCACGCCGATGCTCAGGAATCGATGCCGCAGGTATGCGAGCAGGTACACCGGATGTTGTTCGCACCACGCGGCCGACGCGTCGAGCACGCAGGCGATCCGCGACGCGAAGGTCTTCCGTCGCGCGATGTCGCGCTGCAGATGCGCGAGATCGCGCGCGAGTTCGCTTTCGAGCCAGTGCGCGAGCACGGCCTCCTTCGTCGGAAAGTGGTTGTACAGCGTGCGTTTCGCGACATCGGCCTGCGCGGCGATCTGTTCCATCGTCACGGCATCGTAGCCGTGAGCATCGAACAGGCGTGCGCCGGTGTCGGCGAGATGCGCGAGCATCTGGATGCGCTTGCGTGCGCGGCGGCCCGGATCGTCGGTCGTCGTCGGCATGGTTCGGTATCGACTGAAAGTGTACGAATTGCATTAGTATACGACGTGCATTTTTACGAATCCACTCGCCTGCATCGTGCAGGAGGAGCCACGCATGAAACTCGTCATCGCCACCTACGGAACCGAAGGCGACACGCGCCCGCTCGCGGCGCTCGGCCGCGCGCTGCTGGATGCCGGCCATGAGGTCAGGTTGCTGGCCGACGCCGCGACGCTCGGTTCGGCCGCCGCGCTCGGCGTGCCTTGCGCACCGCTGTCCGGCGACATCCGCGCGGCGATCGCGCCGGATGGCGCGTTGTCCGGCGCGGTGCGTGGGCGCGGCGGTTTCAACGACACGTCGAAGGCGCTCGCGGCGATCGCGAATGCGAACACGGCGTCATGGATGCGCGAAGTCGCGGCCGCATCGGCCGGTTGCGATGCGATCCTGGTGTCGGGGCTGGCGTCATTCGTCGGGCTGTCGATCGCCGAGTATCGCGGCGTGCCGGCGATCGGCACGGGAATGATTCCGATCACGCCGACCGCTGCGTTCGCGTCGCCGTTTCTGCCGCCCGGCAAGGTGCCGCGCTGGCTGAATCGCGCGAGCCACGGGTTCGTGAACGCACTGCTGTGGCATGCGTTCAAGAGGGCGACCAATGCAGCGCGCGCCAGCGTGTGCGGACTGCTGCCGCGCCGGCGCGTATGGACCGATCATCCGATGCTCTACGGTGTGTCGCCCGCGCTGCTGGCCGATCCGGCCGACTGGCCGCCGCATGTGCTGGCATGCGGTCAATGGCGTGTCGACGCGCCGGCGTGGACGCCGCCGCCCGCGCTGTCGAGCTTTCTCGACGCGGGCGATCCGCCCGTGTATATCGGCTTCGGCAGCATGGCCGGGTTCGACCGGGCCGCGATGGTCGACGCGCTGCTGCGTGCGCTCGACGGCCGGCGCGCGCTGTTCCATCCGGGCTGGAGCGGCATCGATGCGTCGATGCTGCCGGCGCATGTGTGCATGATCGGCGAGACGCCGCACGACCGGTTGTTTCCGCGTGTTTCGATGGCGATCCACCACGGCGGATCGGGTACCACGCATTCGGCCGCGCGGGCGGGCATTCCGTCGGTCGTCGTGCCGTTCGCGGGCGATCAGTTTTTCTGGGCGAGCCGGCTGCAACGCCTCGGTGTGGCCGATGCGCCGGTAGCGGGGCGGCGTGTGGACGCTGCGGCGCTAGCACGCGCGATCGCGTTCGCGGCACGCGCCGACACGCAAGCGCGTGCCGTCGAACTCGGTGCGCGGATCGCGCGGGAGGACGGGGTGCGGCTGGCGGTCGGCGCGATCGAGCGCTGGGGGCGCCCCGGCGTGGCCTGAGCGCGTCGGCCCCGCGTCAGAAATGCCCCGTGAACCGGTAGCGGCTGCCCGGATGCCACAAATTGGCCACCGACGCGACCATCCCTTGCGACCACGTGCGCCGATGCAGCAGCAGGCACGGTTCGCGTTCGTCCGTCGTCAGGTGGCGGCGCGTCGCCGCATCGGGCATTGCGGCCTCGATCCGGTATTCGACCCGCTGCAGCGGCGCGACGCGCGTCAGGTACTGGTTCGGCGTCGTTGTCGTGAAGTCCTGCAATGCATATTCGGGCGCGCAGGCCGGATTGACCCAGCGCTCCTCGAGTTGCACGGGCGTGTCGTTCTCGAAGTGCAGCACGCGCGAATGGAAGATCGGGCTGCCGGTGTCGAGCTGCAGCTCGTCGGCGAGTTTCGCATCGGCGACGGCCGCGCCGACCTCCAGCACCTGCGCACGATACGCATGGCCGCGCGCGGCGACTTCATCGGAAATGCTGCGGATCGCGACCAGTGTCGATTCGTATTTCGGCGACGCGACATACGTGCCCGAGCCGCGCGTGCGCGTGAGCACCTGTTCGGCCGTCAGCTCGCGCAGCGCGCGGTTGACCGTCATCCGCGCGACATTGAATTCGCGCGCGAGCTCGTTCTCCGACGGCACCTGGTCGCCTTCCGCCCACTCGCCCGCGTGAATGCGCGCGAGGATGAAGTCCTTGATTTCCTGATAGATCGGTGTGGTCATTGCATTGCTGTTCGAGAGACGGCGGCCGCGTGCCGTCGCAGGCCGGCCTTCGTGCGGTGTCCGGGCGGAGTGTACCGGGTTCGACGCGGGGCAGGCCCGACTGTACGCCCGGGATTCGGGTTATTCCGGCCTGCATCCGGCGCGCCGATCGGAGCCCCGCAGCGGTACCGCGGACCGCGGTCGCCGCGCCGGCTGAAAAGTATAGACAAATGCAGGCGCGGCGACGACGCACCGAACCCGCACAGAAAGCTGGATTCCATCTGCATGTAATCTATAGCGAATTGAAATATAAGGGAAATTCGCTCATGGAAACAATCCACCGACAATTAGAGATAAACACGGATTGCTGGCCGCGACCTGAAAAAGGCAAAGTTGTATGTACAACTTCGGGAGTCACTGAACGAGCGGCTCCCGGGTTGGAAGGGTTCGCGGCGGCGACGCCGACGGGACCCGTGCCCAGTTCGCCTAAGACAGGAACGCCATGAAGAAACTCGCGCTCAGTATTGCCCTCGCCTGCCTCGCGGTCGGTGCTCATGCAAAGGATTGGTCGACGATCCGGTTCGGCGTCGACGCCAGCTATCCGCCGTTCGAATCGAAGGACGCAAGCGGCAAGGTCGTCGGCTTCGACGTCGATCTCGGCAACGAGATCTGCGCGCGGTTGAAGGCCAAATGTGTGTGGATCGAGAACGACTTCGACGGGATGATCCCGGCCCTGAAGGCGAAGAAGTTCGACGGCGTGCTGTCGTCGATGTCGATGACGCCGGCGCGCGCCGAGCAGATCGCGTTCTCCGACAAGCTGTTCAACACGCCGACGCGCCTGGTCGCGAAGAAAGGCGCGAACCTGCAGCCGACGGCCGAATCGCTGAAGGGCAAGTCGGTCGGCGTCGAGCAGGGCACGATCCAGGAAACCTACGCGAAGACGTACTGGGCGCCGAAGGGCGTGCAGGTCGTGCCTTACCAGAACCAGGACGGCGTGTACCAGGACCTGATGTCGGGCCGCCTCGATGCCGCGCTGCAGGACGCGGTGCAGGCCGACCTCGGCTTCCTGAAGACGCCGCGCGGCGCGAGCTTCGAATTCGCCGGCAAGGACATCGACGATCCGAAGACGCTCGGCAACGGCGCCGGCATCGGGCTGCGCAAGGACGACGCCGACCTGAAGGCGAAAATCGACCACGCGATCGCCGACATGATCAAGGACGGCACGTACAAGAAGCTCGAGAAGAAGTACTTCGCATTCGACGTCTACGGCGGCTGATCGTCCATGCGGCGCGCGTCGGCTGTGGCGCGCGCCGCGTCGGTTGCCGCGTGCAACCCGCTTCGCATCATGCGTCCGGCTTGATGAGCAAGTCGCATCAGGTAGTGCGCAGATATCGTTTGATGCGCGGTTAATGGCTATTGACAATCCAGCCACTTCGTTCTGGATCCCTTATATGATCTTCCAAGGATTTGGCCCGCTGTTGTGGGCCGGCACGGTCGAGACCGTGAAGCTCGCGGTGCTGTCGCTCGCCGCGTCGCTGATACTGGGCCTCGCGGGCGCGGGCGCGAAGCTGTCGACGAACCGCGTGCTCAAGTCGGTCGGCACGTTCTATACGACGCTGATCCGCGCGGTGCCCGATCTCGTGCTGATGCTGCTGCTGTTCTACGGGATCCAGATCCTGCTGAACAATGCGACCGACCTGCTCGGCTGGGACCAGATCGACATCGACCCGTTCGTGGCCGGCGTCGTGACGCTCGGCTTCATCTACGGCGCGTACTTCACCGAAACGTTCCGCGGCGCGTTCCTCGCGGTGCCGCGCGGCCAGCTCGAAGCGGGCTTTGCATACGGGATGAGCGGCTGGCGCGTATTTCACCGGATCCTGTTTCCTCAGATGATGCGCTTCGCGCTGCCGGGCATCGGCAACAACTGGCAGGTGCTCGTGAAAGCCACCGCGCTCGTGTCGATCATCGGCCTCGCCGATGTCGTGAAGGCGTCGCAGGACGCCGGCAAGAGCACGCTCGATTTCTTCTTCTTCACGCTCGCGGCCGGTGCGATCTATCTCGCGATCACGACGGTATCGAACGTCGTGCTGCACCACCTCGAGAAGCGTTATTCCGCCGGCGTCCGGAGGCTTGCACTGTGATCGAACTCGTCAGCCAGTACTGGCAAAGCTATCTCTATACCGACGGCTACCGCTTCAGCGGCCTGGCGATCACGCTGTGGCTGCTGGTCGTGTCGATCGCGCTGGGTTTCGCGCTGGCCGTGCCGCTCGCGATCGCACGCGCGTCGTCGAACCGCTGGATTTCCGGCCCGGTGTGGCTCTATACGTACGTGTTCCGCGGTACGCCGCTCTACGTGCAGCTGCTGATGTGCTACACCGGCATCTACAGCCTGCAGGTCGTGCACAACCACGTGTTGCTCGACACGTTCTTCCGCAACGCGATGAACTGCACGCTGCTCGCGTTCGTGCTGAACGAATGCGCGTATGCGACGGAAATCTTCGCGGGCGCGATCAAGGCGACGTCGGCCGGCGAGATCGAGGCCGGGATGGCCTACGGGATGTCGCGCTTCAAGCTCTATACGCGCATCATCCTGCCGTCCGCGCTGCGCCGCTCGCTGCCGAGCTACAGCAACGAAGTAATCTTGATGCTGCACGCGACGACGCTTGCGTTCACCGCGACCGTGCCCGACATCCTGAAGGTCACGCGCGACGTCAATTCCGCCACGTACATGTCGTTCCAGGCTTACGGCATCGCCGCCGTGCTGTACGCCATCGTCGTGTTCGCGCTCATCTGGGCGTTCCGCAAGCTGGAGACGCGCTGGCTCGCGTATCTGTCGCCGCGCGGCCATTAACGCATTCGCAAGATTCGCAAGGAAGGACCAAGCATGTACAAGCTCACCGTTGACAACCTGCACAAGAAATTCGGCGACAACGAGGTGTTGAAGGGCGTGTCGATGAAGGCGAAGGCCGGCGACGTGATCAGCATCATCGGCTCGAGCGGCTCCGGCAAGAGCACGTTCCTGCGCTGCATCAACTTCCTCGAGCAGCCGTGCTCGGGGCAGATCACGATTGGCAGCGAGCCGATCGAGACCACGCGCGACCGCAACGGCTCGCTGCGTGTGGCCGACCAGAAGCAGCTGCAGCGCATGCGCACGAAACTGTCGATGGTGTTCCAGCACTTCAACCTGTGGGCGCACATGACGGTGCTCGAGAACGTGATCGAGGCGCCGATGGCCGTGCTCGGGATCGGCAAGGAAGAGGCCGTCGCGCGAGCGCGCAAGTATCTGGAGAAGGTCGGCCTCGCGCCCCGTGTCGAAGGCATGTATCCGTCTCACCTGTCGGGTGGCCAGCAGCAGCGCGTCGCGATCGCACGTGCGCTCGCGATGGAGCCGGAGGTGATGCTGTTCGACGAACCGACGTCGGCGCTCGACCCGGAACTCGTCGGCGAAGTGCTGAAGGTGATGCAGAAGCTGGCCGAGGAAGGCCGCACGATGATCGTCGTCACGCACGAGATGGGCTTCGCACGCAACGTGTCGAACCACGTGATCTTCCTGCACCAGGGGAAGATCGAGGAGGAGGGCGATCCGCGGGAGATTCTCGTCAACCCGAAGAGCGAGCGGCTCGGGCAGTTCCTGTCGGGGCGGCTCAAATGAGCGGCGCCGACAGGCGTTCGTCACGAGGCCGAGTTTCCCATCGTCATCGTGCCGAAAGGCTCGGCACGCCTCCGTGGTTTCGGACGTGATGCCGTGCCTCCAAAAGACCGCCTTCGTGAAGGCGGTTTTTTATTGGCCTCGTTCAGGCGCCTCGTTCTGCTTCGGTCATTCGAGGTCCGAATCGTTTGTCGCGTAAGGAAATCGAAAAAATGGATGGCGGTTTGTCAGCCGCGCGTGATGTTTCGTTACACGGTGTCAAAGATGGTCAATTCGCGACAGGTGCGGTGCACGGCGCGTCGGCGTGCCGCGTTAAGGGGATAACAGCCGGACCACCGGCTGCCCTACCCAGGAGAATGTCATGACCCGCATCGCGAAGATCCTGACCGTGACGGCCGTCGCCTGCGCTGCTCTCGTACCGGCGCTGGCCGAAGCCCATTCGCACCGCGTGTGCCATTTCGATCACCACCATCACCGCGTGTGTCGCTGGGTCCGTTGACCCGCGGCACGGTATTCCCGGCATCGCGTCGGGACGTTTTTCCCATTCAGGCAAATCAGGAGAGGAATATGAAAAAGACGATGTTGATCGCCGCGCTCGTCGCGGGCATGGGCATGTCGATCGGTGCGTTTGCACAGGTTCCGGCCAGCGCGCCGGCCGGCACGACCGGGCTGTGCAAGGACGGCTCCTTCTACTCGGGCGCGTCGAAGAAGGGCGCATGCGCCGGCCACAAGGGCGTGAAGACGTGGTACGGCGCATCGTCGGCAGCCGCGGCCAGCGCACCGGCTGCAGCCCCCGCGACCGCGGCTTCCGCTTCCGCAGCATCGGGTGCGGCACCGGCGAAGAGCGCGCCCGCGACGACCGCGGCAGCGGCGCCGGGCGGCGGCGCGGGCAAGGTGTGGGTCAACGACAGCACGAAGGTCTACCACTGCTCGACCGACAAGTACTACGGCAAGACGAAGCACGGCAGCTACATGTCGGAAGCCGATGCGAAGGCGAAGGGGTTCCACGCGGCGCACGGCAAGGCCTGCTCGTAACGCGAGGCGTGCGCGAGTGTTGCCGCTCGCGCCCCGTGCGGCATCGCGCCCCGCCACCCGTGCGGGGCGATTCGTTTGGAGCGCCGGTGTTGCTGTGCCGATCGCTGCCATACCGCGCGTGCATCGGGCAACGACCATGACGTCACGTCGCGCGCGCCGCGCACATCGCCTTCCGTATCGGCGGTGCGATTCTACGGTTCGTTTTCGTGGATCGTCGCACGCACGATCGAATGGATCCGGGTCAACCACCTGCTGCCGTTGAACGAACCGTAGCGGCCCACACCCGTCTGCATGTGGTGCGTTTCAGGTATGGCGGCAATCTCGAACACGGTGTCTGCCCGGCCACCGTCTGGCCCACGGCGCAGTACGTCAACGCGCGGCGCGCGAACGCGTATCGCCCGAACACCTTCTCGAACATTTCCAGATACAACGCCGCGGTGAGATCGGCCATCGCGAAGTGTCGTCGTGGAAGCGGCGTAACGTGCCGATTTTCGAGTCGCCATCGTTCGCATGCTCGGGGTTGAGATCAACAAAAGAGGCGGCTGCGCAATACGCAAACGTTTCACATCGATTTTCGCTGAAAACGAGAACGAATTCCCTAAAGGATGCCGGTGCCGATGACGTTAATCGGGCACGGGGACGACTGTCGATCGCATGCATGCGACATGCGACGCGCAGTCCGCAACAACCAGCGCAGCAGGGGAACCAACTTGAACCGTCAGCAATCGTGGACGCGCACGGCCGCGCCCGGCGAGATCATCTACTCGGAGGGCTTCGCCGGCGAGCCCGTCATCTTTCTGATCGCCGACGGCAAGGTCGAGCTGTCGACGCGCTGCGAGGACAAGCGCGTCGTCGTCGCGACGCTCGGACGCGGCGAGTTCTTCGGCGAATCCGCGCTGCTCGCATCCGAACCGCGCGCGCATACGGCAAAGGCGCTGTCGTTCTGCCAGCTCACGGTCGTGCCGGCCGAGCTGCTCGACGCGGAAATCGAGCACTTGTCCGCGCTGCTCCGTCATGTCGTGCGCACGATGATCCGGCGCGTGAAGCGCAAGGACGACCAGCTCGCGACCTATACGCACGCCGACTTCATGCCGGGCGTGCTGTCGTATGCGCATGTGCTGTCGCTGATGGCGGGTGCCGACACGCGCGGATCGGACGACGCGTGGTCGCGGCGGCCGATGCAGGCGCAGGCGGCCCAGGCGTCGGTGCCGCTCGCGGACGTGATTCGCCGCTGCCGCGCGATCGCCGGCCATTCGCGCCCGCACGTGCTTGCGATGCTGCGCCGCATGGAGAAGCTCAATCTCGTCACGATCGAAGCCGCGCAGGCCGACCATGCCGGCGGCACGACCGATTACACGGCGTCATCGGATGCGCGCCAGGTCGTCACGTTCGATGCCGCGCGCGTGATCGATCGCGCGCAGCAGGTTGCCGATCACGATCTCGACCTGTCGATCAACAGCGAGCTTGAACTGATCGAGCTGGCCGATCTCGAAGCGCTGATCGGCGTCGACCGGAAGCTGCTGCTCAACAAGCTGTCGCACGGCGAGATCGCCGATGAAGTCTTCGCGTTCCGCAAGTCGAAAGTGCTCGGTTACGTCGAGCAGAAGGGTGTCGCGTATTTCTCGCGTCGCAGCCCGCGCGCCGGCGACGACGTGCGCGCGCTCGAGGATATCGTGTGGGTCGACCAGCGCACGCTGTTCGACGTGATCAGCGCATTCGATACGTACGATCTCGCGAAGCTGATCGCGAGCCTCGACGATCGCGCGGTGGCCGACAAGCTGTTCTCCGTGATGACGGAAACGCGGCGCAACGAGGTGTCGTGGGTGATGCGCCGTGAGCTGAAGCTCGACCCGATCGAGATCGAGGAGATCGAACGGCGCGTGCTCGATGCCGTGCGCGCGGCCAAGGCGCCGGCGGCGGGCGCGGCGCCCATGCCGCTGGCGTCATCCGACGCGTGACGCACGGACCCGACCGGAGACACATATGGACCTGTTGACCCTGGCCGGCGTGCTGCTCGGCGGCGCGGCCATCGTGTTCGGCTTCGCACTGGAAGGCGGACATTTCTCGACGCTGTTCCAGTTCGAGGCGCTCGTGATCGTGCTCGGCGGTACGCTCGGCGCGGTGATGATCCAGAACACGTGGGCGCGGTTCTTCGATGCGGTGAAACAGTTGCGGCTCGCGTTCGTGCGTGCGCAGGAAGTCGACCGCAAGCATCTGACCGACCTGCTGGAGTGGGGCGATCGCGCGAAACTCGACGGGTTGCTCGCGTTCGAATCGATGGACGTGAGCGGCATTCATCCGTTCGCGCGGCGCGGGCTCGAACTGCTCGCGAACGGCGTGTCGACTGCCGTGCTCGAGGACGCGCTGCATCGCGAGCTCGATGCATACGAGCGCAGCCGGCTCGCGGCCGCGCGCGTGTGGCAGCAGGCCGGCGGCTATGCGCCGACGTTCGGCATTCTCGGCTCGGTGCTCGGGCTTGTCCAGGTGACAAGTCACATTCTCGAACCGGCGCAGCTGGGGCCGGGCATCGCGGTCGCATTCATCGCGACGCTCTATGGCCTCGCGTTCGCGAATCTCGTGTTTCTGCCGCTATACGGGAAGCTGCGCGCGCAGATCGACAGCGAGCTGCGTTTCCGCAAGCTCTATCTCGACGGCCTGCTCGCGATCTCGCGCAAGGAGTCGCCGCATACGATCGAGACGCGGCTGACCGGCGACGTGCGCGGCCGCGCGGCGGAGTCCCTCGCATGACGCACCGGGAGCTTCGACATGACCGCTCGAACTGACGGCGCGCGGGCGGCCTCGGCCGCCGCCGATCGCGACGACGAAGCCGAAGGCACGCAGTCCGGACGCTGGCTGATTTCCTACGCGGATCTCATCACGACGCTGATGGTGCTGTTTCTCGCGCTGTACGTGCTGCAGCTCGCGAAATACAACGCGCTCGATGCGCGCTATCAGACGCTCGCACGGCACGACAACGGAACCGCAAGCGCGCCCGACGCAGCAATGCCCGAGCGTGCGCCCGCATGGCTGGCATCGCTCGACGCGCTGAAATCGAACGGCCGCATCTCGCTCGTGCGCGCGCCGCATGGGATCGAGATCGGCATCGACGCGAAGGTTCTGTTCAACGTCGGCGATGCACGTTTGCTGCCTGCTGCGACGCCGGTGCTGAACCAGATCGCGCAGGCGCTCAGCGAGCATGCGACCGGCGACATTCTCGTCGAAGGGCACACCGACAGCGTGCCGATCGCGAATGCGAAATACGAGTCGAACTGGGAGCTGTCGTCCGCGCGGGCGGGCAGCGTCGTGCGCTATCTGGCCGATCGCGGCGTTGCGCCGCACAGGCTCGCCGCGATCGGGCGGGCCGATACGCAGCCGCTCGTCGCGGGCGACGATGCGGCCGCGCGGGCGCGCAACCGGCGCGTGACGATCTTCGTCGCGTATTGAGCGTGCGATTGTCGAGCGCCGCGCGGCGGTTACCCGCCAACGACATATCCGATCTCGCATGACGAACATGTGAACCGCGCGATGCGATTCCGCGCGCGCCTGCCGATAACCCAAGCTGGCTCAGACCGAGCGGTTATCGAGGGTTCCTCATGCATTTCTGGCGCAAGCTGTCCATTCAGAACAAGCTGATTCTCAGCATGACGAGCTGCCTGCTCGTGTTCGTCGCGATCTCGAGCGGGTTGAGTGTTCGTCTGATCGGCAACGCCGTGCGCGATCGCGTCGTCCGCGAAGAGCTGCCGACGGCCGTGAACGGCATTCGCGCCGACGTGCAGCGGCAGATGGCCGGGCCGATCGCCGTATCGCGCGTCCTCGCGCGCGATGCGTTCCTGCTGCAATGGGAAGCCGACGGCGAGCCCGACGCCGGCACGCGCAACTGGATCCAGCTGGCGAGGAACGTGAAGGACGAGCAGAAGGCGGCGTCCGTGCAATGGGTGTCGGTGAAGAGCGGCAACTACTACAACGAAGCCGGCCTGCAGCGGAAGGTCACCGACAAGGATCAGTGGCTGACGACTTTCCTCGCGTCTCGAAAGGCCTACGACGTGAACATGGATCGCGAGGTCACGGCCGGCGGCTATATGATGTTCATCAACAGCCGTGTGGAACTCGACGGCGCGCCGGTCGGCGCGACCGGCATGAGCCTGTCCGTCGATGCGCTCGCGAAAGGGATCGCCGCGTACCGGATCGGCGATACGGGATTCGCGTACCTCGTGCGGCCGGACGGCGCGATCATGATGCATCGCGATACGTCGCTAATCGACGGCAAGCACTATCTGAAGGACGAACCGGGGCTGCCCGGTGATGCTTCGTCGACGCTGCTGGCCGGCAAGCCGTATGCGTACCTGAGCTACGACGGCGACGGCGGCGCGCGCTTCATCGCGACGTCGTTCATTCCGGAGCTGAATGCGTACGTGGTCGTCGAAGTGCCGCAGGCCGAGCTGCTCGGCCCGGTGACGCGTGCGATTCGCAGCGCGGCGCTGGTCGCCGCGATCGCGGGCCTTGGCGTCGCGCTGGTCGTGATCTGGCTGGTCGGGCGCGCGATCGCCGCGCCGATTCGCCGTGCGGCGACGCTGCTGTCGGAGATCGCGAGCGGCCAGGGCGACCTGACGCGCCGGATGACGGTCGAGAGCGCGGACGAGATCGGCCAGCTTGCGGACGCGTTCAACCGCTTCGTGTCGTCGTTGTCGACGCTCGTGCATCGGATTCGTGCGGCGTCCGCGTCGATCGCGACCGGATCCGCGCAGATCGCGTCGGGCAATGCGGACCTCAGCGAGCGGACCGAAGGGCAGTCGAGCAACCTCGAGCGGACCGCTTCGTCGATGGAGGAAATCACGGCGGTCGTGCGCAACAACACCGAAACCGCGACGACGGCCGCGAAGCTGATCACCGGCGCATCCGATACGGCGACGCGCGGCGGGCACGTCGTGGGCGAAGTGGTGACGACGATGGAGCAGATCAGCGACGCGTCGCAGCGCATCGCCGAGATCATCGTGATGATCGACAGCATCTCGTTCCAGACGAACATCCTCGCGCTGAATGCAGCGGTCGAAGCCGCACGCGCCGGCGAGCAGGGCCGCGGGTTCGCGGTCGTTGCGTCGGAAGTGCGCAACCTCGCGCAGCGCAGCGCGCAGGCGGCGAAGGAGATCAAGGCGCTGATCGAGCACAGCGCGGGGACGGTGAATGCCGGGTCGCGGCTCGTCAGCGAGGCCGGGACGGTGATGCGCGATGTCGTATCGCAGGTGCAGGGCGTCAGCGCGATGATGAGCGAAATCGCCGAGGCGAGCCTGGAACAGAGCGCCGGCATCGACCAGATCGGCGACGCGGTGCAGTCGCTCGATCAGATGACGCAGCAGAATGCGGCGCTGGTGGAGGAAAGCGCGGCGGCAGCGGAAAGCCTGCGGCAGCAGGCGGAGGAACTGACGCGACTCGTATCGGCGTTCAAGGTGGATGAATGAAGCGCGCGCGCGACGTTAGAATGATGCGCTTCCGAGGACGCCGGCCGTGGGATCATGGCGGGACGTTTTCGCTGTCGGCGCGGGATTCGTTTACGTCATAAAAATGAAGCGTATTTCAAGACTGAAGGTCGGGGTAGGGGCGGTGGTGGTCGCGGCGGTGCTCGTCGCGGTCGGGGCAAAGGTCGTCGCATCGCCGGCGGATTCGTATCTTGCCTATCGGAAGAAGGCTGCGGCGGCCGTGGCCGCCGCGCGAACGGAAGATCGGGCGAATGTCGACCAGCAGTACACGGCTGACGTGAATGCACGACTCGCCAGACTCATCGGCACGGTCCGGGCGAAAGGGTTTGCCGCGAAGGCGGCGGGGACCGTGCAGAGCGTCGGCCCCGTCGACGGAATGCAGCCGGGGCCGGACGCGCTGGCCTTCAAGTCGGCCGACGGCAAGGCGAATCTCGTCGTGACGACGGTTCCGCTGCTGAAGGCGTGGGCGAGCGCGGCGGATGCGGGCGTCAAGCCGACGGACGACGTGGCCGCGATTCTCGACAATGAAACGCTTTACACGGACGTATTCGGCGACGACGCCGCGGCGTTTCGCTTCGCCGAGTTGCCTGTCAAGCGGCAGCCCGCCGACGGCGTGGTGAAGGCGTGGCTGCTGGGTGAAAGCCAGGACGGCGTGCCGGACGGGCCGAACACGCTGGCCGTGTCGGTCCGGCAGGGCGAACGGATTTATATCCAGTGGAAGAGCGTGACGCTGCGTCCGATCGCGGCATGCAGCGGCGCGCGCGTGCCCGAGGACGCGCGGCAGGCGTGTTTCGCCAGGCAGGTGGTGTCACAGCGGATCTACCCTCGGCTGGTTGCGCAGGCGCAATCGATGGCCGATGCCGTGGTCCGGTAGCGGACGGCAACATCGCGTGTCGCCGCCCGTCGTGCCCGTTGGCATATCGCCAGGCGACCGGATTCAAGGCGACCGCAACGCCTGCAACCCCAGCGTGAGCGCATTGAACGGCATCTCCGCGGCCCCCAGCGAAAAGCTTGTCGCGTTCGCGGTCGCTCCCGGAGAATGCATCAGCGCGTGAACGATCCGCTCGCTCGCATGGCCGTCGCCATACGGATTGCTCGCACGCGCCATTTCCTCGTACGCGCTCTCGCTGTCGAACAGCCGCGACGCCTCCCAGACGATTCGCTCCCGGTCCGTGCCGACGAGCCGCGCGGTGCCGGCCTGGATCGCTTCGGGCCGCTCGGTCGTCTCGCGCGTGACGAGCACCGGCTTGCCGAGTGCGGGCCCTTCCTCCTGGATGCCGCCCGAATCGGTGATGATGAAATGCGAGCGCGACATCAGGAATACGAACGAAAGGTATTCCTGCGGTTCGATCAGGTAGATGTTCGGCACGCTGCCGAGCAGCGCGCGCGCCGGCTCGCGCACGTTCGGATTCAAATGAAGCGGATAGACGAACTGCGCATCGCGATAGCGGTTCGCGAGCGCGCAGAGCGCCTCGCAGAAATTCCGGAACGGCTCTCCGAAGCTCTCGCGGCGATGACCGGTGATCAGCACGACGCGGCGGGACGGATCCAGAAAAGGAAAGTGCGCGGCAATCCTGTCGTTGAGCACGGTATCGTGGTCGAGCATGCGTTTGACGTCGTGCAGCGCATCGATCACGGTGTTGCCCGTCATCACGACCGCGCCGACCGGCACGCCTTCGCTGAACAGGTTGTCGCGCGCCTGGCCGGTCGGCGCGAAATGCCAGGACGACACGGCATCGGTCACGCGGCGATTCAATTCCTCGGGCCACGGCGACCAGATGTCGCCGCTGCGCAGGCCCGCCTCCACGTGCCCGACCGGCAGATAGCGGTAGAACGCCGCGAGACTGACCGCCAGCGTCGTCGTCGTGTCACCGTGCACCAGCACGACGTCGGGGCGGAAATCGTCGAAGACGATCCCGATCGCCTGGAGAATGCCGGTCGTCACGTCGGTCAGCGTCTGGCCCTGGCGCATCAGATTGAGATCGTAGTCCGGCTTGATGTCGAACAACGTGAGAACTTGATCCAGCATTTCCCGATGCTGGGCGGTAACGCACACGCGGGCGTCGACATCCTTGCGCGACTTCAGCGCGCGGACGAGCGGCGCCATCTTGATGGCTTCCGGCCGAGTCCCGAATACAAGCAAGATCTTCTTCATCGTTATCCTCGTTGAGCATCTTCGCGCCGGAAGACCCGGCACCCGGCGCCAAAGCCTGGTTGCAGGCGACCCGTCCCGTCCTCGCGTGCGGCCACGCCGGCCCGTGTCGGCCGCGCGGCAATCAGCGGAGTGGCGGGGGAGCGCACTGTTCTTGTCCGCGCGGTCTCCGCCACGCGATCGTCGGACTACGGACGTCCCCTTGCACCTCGTCAATCACGTCATGAGCGTTCCTCACTGTGTCGATCGCCACGCCCTTCCGTCACACGATTCGCGTTGCCGCGCGCCGGCGCACCGGGAAGGTGATCCCGCTTTCGATACAGCAATATTCAAACCAGCGGCCCGTGCGTCCGGCTCCGATTCGCGCAGCACGTGCGGTGCGTTACGGAACGTTTCACAACTGCTACGGACGTCACATCCGCGGATCGGCGTGATGCGGATAAACGGGCAACCGTTCACGCGAGCGGTCAGGTCGCGTCGTTCGAAGAATGGCGGCGTGGCTCGAGCGTCGGCTGCCGCTCGAACGGCATCCATCTTTCGAAGCGCATTGAATCGCTTCGATATGCGAATTTCGTCTGGGCAATGAAAGGTGCGTCGCTGTTCATCCGGATCGGGTCACGGACCAATGCTTTATCCGTCGCGCCGCATCGTTCGCGCTGCGCGAGCCGACAGGCGCGAAATGTTGCGTATCTGTAACGCGTGGCCGGAAAGCGGCGGGCACGACCGCATGGTGGCCCTCCCGCGCGCTCGGCAGCGGTAGCGTGCATGTTCCGAGACGGGTCGCGTCTCGAAGCCGCATTGCGCATGGCGACACACGTGCGATGAACTGACAATTCGCCGCGCAATGCGAACGGATCGCGATGCCGACCGCACATGCCGTGCCAAAAGCTGATTCGTCGGTGAATCAAAAATACGCGGCCGCCGCCCCGGCCGCTTCCGCTACCCGATCGCCGATCCTTGCCGCACGGGGCACTGCGGCCGATGGCTCGCCGCTTGCTTGTTCTGGGCGGACAGGCGCGTTCCGACGTGTTCCAACGACAGCAGACGGACAGGGACGCCAAAGCAACGAATCCGGAAAGCGGCGCGGCACTTTCGGCCGGTGCGGAAGACGCCCGCGCTTGCACGACGAACGTGGGGCCGCTTTCCATTGACATCCGCGCGATTCACGGCCCGGGCACGCGCGCTCGGCTGCCGCCGTCGCCGGCACGGGGGCCAGGACATGAAGAACCGTCGAACGGCGTCGCTCTGCGTCGAATGCATCCTGCTGTTGATCGTGCTGGCCTGCTCGCAGGTCGTGCATGACACCGCATCGCGACCGTTCGCCGACGCGGTGCGCATCGGCATGCCCGCGGCAGATGCGGCGGAGCGCAGCGCCGCCTATGCCGGCGTCGGGCCGCGCGCGGCGCGCGCGTCGACCGACGCGGCCTCGCTGCTCGAACCCGCGCCGGCCCGTTTCGCGCCGGTCGCGATCGACCCCGACACGCTGCTGGTCCCCTGTGTCGCCTACTTATGGTTGTTCACGGTCCTGACCTGCGTGTACGCGGCACGGCATTACGTGTTCAGTCTCGATCGTCTGTTCAAGCCGCAACACGCGCCTTATCAGGCTGTTACCCACGGCGAATGGCCGCGGCTCACGGTGTTCGTCGCCGCGCACAACGAAGAAGCCGTCGTCGTCGATTGCCTGATGGCACTGCTCGCGACGACCTATCCGCACGACCGGCTGACGATCATTCCGGTCAACGACCGTTCGACCGACAACACGCGCGTGCTGATCGACGAGGTGCGGGCGCTGGCGCCCGGGCTCATCCAGCCGTTTCACCGCGAGAGCGGCAAGCCCGGCAAGGCGGCCGCGCTGAAGGACGCGCTGCGCTTCATCCGCGGCGACATCATGGTGGTGTTCGATGCCGACTATCTGCCGCGTCCCGGGTTGTTGAAGGAACTGGTCGCGCCATTCTTCGATCCGGAAGTCGGAGCGGTGATGGGCCGCGTCGTGCCGCAGAACGCCGACAGCAACCTGCTCGCGCGGCTGCTCGATCTCGAGCGCGCGGGCGGCTATCAGGTCAACCAGCAGGCGCGCAACAACCTGAACCTGGTGCCGCAGTACGGCGGCACGGTCGGCGGTATCCGCAAGGGCGCGCTCGATGCGGTCGGCGGCTGGTGCGACGACACGCTCGCCGAGGATACCGACATGACCTATCGGCTGCTGCTGAGCGACTGGCGCACGGTCTACCTGAATCACGCCGAATGCTACGAGGAAGTGCCCGAGCGCTGGGCTGTGCGCGCGCGGCAACTGACGCGCTGGGCGAAGGGGCACAACCAGACGCTGCTGCGCCATCTCGGTCCGGTATTGCGCAATCCGCTGATCTCGCGGCGTTGCCGGCTGGACGGCGCGCTGCTGCTCGGCGTGTTCCTCATGCCCGCGCTGCTCGCAATCGCGTGGGGCACCGCGATCACGCTCTATCTGCTCAACGGTGTCAATTCGACGGCGCTCGGCCTGCTCGTGTCGCTGTTCGCGCTGTTCGGGTTCAGCACCTTCGGCAATTTCGGCGTGTTCTTCGAGATCGTCGTCGCCGCGCGGCTCGACGGTCGGGCGACGCGCCTGCGGCTGGTGCCCGTCAACGTGGTCGGCTTTTGCGTGACGATCGCGGCCGTCGTCTCCGCGCTATGGGGGCTCGTGCTCGACGCCGCGTTGCGCCGCGAACTGAAATGGGACAAGACCGAGCGTTTTCGCCGGCAATTGAAACCGGGGCGGTGAGCGATGACGACCTTCAATGTGATGGTGCCGGTGGCTGGCGTTCTGAGCCTGCCGTTCCTGCCGTTGCTGCACGAGCTGATCCGGCGCAGCGACGTGGCGGCACTGCCGATCGGCGACGGGCCGTTCGTCGATCAGGCGCTGCTCGCCACGCGCTGGCGCGATGCGTTGCGCGCGCACGCGAGCGGTGCGCGGCCGGCCGATTCGTCCACGGTGCCGCCGTGGCATGCGCTCGGGCTCCTGGTGCGGCATGACGACGAGATCCGTGTCGTGCGCGACGCGCATTGCGACGACGTGCTGTACGCGGATCGCGCGATCACCCTCGACGGCGGCGCGCGGGCCACGTATGCGTTCGCCGAGCAGCGTATCGACGTTCATGCCGGCGCGACGATCGGCATGCTCGCGCACGCGCCGCATATCGACGTCGATAGCGCGGTGCTGCGTGGCGTGGTGGTGGGCGGGACGGTACACCTGCACGGCGCCGGCGGCTTCGCGTGCCTGTACGGCGAGCCGATCATTTTCGGCAAGGCGCCGGTGCTGCCCGCCGACGATACGGCCGTCGCGCCGCGCCGTGCGATCTCGCTGACGCGCCACTTTTCCAAACTGCCGCATCGCTACGTGCACGGCCGCTACCTGCTGCCCTGTGACGTGCGTCTGCCCGCACATACGGTCGTGCAGGGCAACCTCGTCGTGGACGGCACGCTGGTGCTCGGCGACGGCTGCGTGCTGCGCGGCAGCGTCAAGGCGCATCGCGTCGAACTCGAGCGTCACGCATTGCTGCACGGTTCGGTGTTCGCGCGGGACGACGTGCTGCTCGCCAGCGGCAGCTGCATCGACGGCGTCGTGTCGGCCGGTGGCCTGCTGCGCCTGACCGGCGCGCGCATCGGTGTCGCAGGCCATCCTGTCAGCGCCTGTGCGCGCGACGTCTCGGTCGTCGGCCATGCATGCGTGCACGGCGACCTCGTCGCATGCCGCAGCGGCTGGTTTCACGCATCCCGTTAAGGAGCGCCTCCATGTCCGATCGTTCCCGCTGTCGCGGCTCGCGCGCACCGGTCGCCGCACTGGCCGTGCTGTGCGGCGTTGCCGTCGGCCCGCTGCCGGTGCTCGCGGCGCACCCGGATGATGCCGGCGTGCCGGTACCCGCATCGCCACCCGACGCCGTCGCGCCCGTCATCGTGCCGCGCACGCTCGACGCGCCCGTGTTCGTGCGCGTGTCCGCCGACGGTCTGCCGGACGGCACGCAGCTTGCCGAATTCTCACCTGACGATACGAACCGGCCGCCGTTGCCCGACGCCGTGATCGCGCATGTGCAGGCGCCGAGCGAACCGCATGCCGAGATGTCGCTCGGCGTATCCAGCGCGCACCTGACGCACGGATACGGCGACTGGTACGGCGTGCACGTGCGCGGCGTCTATCAGGACGGCGGCCGCACGATACTCGGCGAGCTGGCGCAACTGCATCGTTTCGGCGAGAACACGCAGCTCGGCTCGCTGACGTATGTGCAGGACCTGGGACCGGACTGGTTCGGCGGCATCGGGTTTTCCGGCACCACGTCCGGGACGATCCTGCCGAGCGCACGCGTCGACCTCTCGATCAACCGCAAGCTGCTGTCCAACCGGTCGCTGATCGTGTCGCTGGGTGCCGGCTATGCATGGAACCGCAGCGGCCACAGGGATCAGCTGTATCACGCCGGTTTGATCTGGTATGCGCTGCCGAAATGGATTTTCGAGGCGGGGACGAACTACACGGTCGATTCGCCGGGCTCGGTGAAGGCGCCGCAATACTACGGCGCCGTCACCTACGGCGAGGTCGGGAAGAGCGTGATCGTGCTGCGCGGCGGGTTCGGCCGCGAGGCATACCAGGTCACCGGATCCGGTTCTCAGATCGCCGATTTCCGCAGTCACGAAGTGATCGCGAAATGGCGCTACTGGTTCACGCGCAAGTGGGGTACGCAAGTCGAGTTCGACTATTACCATAACCCCTACTATTCACGGATCGGCGGCGAGCTGAGCGTGTTCTATCGCTGGTGACGGGAGCGGGCGCCATGCAGACGCATCCCGTCCGTCCTTCCGTCGACCGTTCGTTGCGGACCCACCCGCATCCGCAGCGCTGGCTGATGTCGATCGTGCTGCTGACACCGATGCTCTATGCGTTGCTGTGGATCGGTCTGCCGTTCGCGTGGCGCTACTGGCGCGCGGTCATGGCGTGGGGTGCGCACGAGATTGATCCGGCACTGCATGTGATCGTGATCGGCTACCCGCCCGATGCGCCGCGCGTCCCGCTGCTGTCGATCGATCTCGCCGCGCGAATGCCGAGCGGGGCGCAGCTTGCCGTGACCGCGGTGCTTTGCGCGCTCGGCTTCGGCGCGTCGTTCTTCCGGCGTGCGAACTGGTTGCCCGTTGCATATCTGTTACGTATCGCGAGCTTCACGCAGCTGCTGATCTGCGCGTATTTCTGGCTCGACCCGGGCGCGTTCCCGTATGTGCCGATGCTGCATCTGCGCGACATGTTCGTGCTGCACGGCGCGGCAATCGCCCTGATTCCGCTGGTGATGGCGGCGCTGTACTACCCGCTCGATTTCACGCCGCTGCAGAAGCTCGCCGCATCGCTTCTCGTCGTAGGCTACTTCGTGTTCGCGCTGCCGTTCGTGATGCTGCTGCACGCGGTCGTCATCCATCATGGCTCGTTGCTGTTCCTGCCGTTCTGCTATTTCCTGCTCGGCGGCCCGCTGCTGATCGGCCTGCTCGTCACGCTCTACACCTACTGCGCGAGCTGGCCCGGTTCGCTGACGAATCCATCCGACGATTCGCGCCAAACGCCGCCGTATCAGTGATGAAACGATTCGGCCGCATTTTTCGCCGCACCGCGCGGCACGCGACGCGCGGAGCGAGCACGACAGGGCTTCCGGAGCCAATGGCACGTTGTTCGCTTCTCTGTCTGCGTCGCATCGATTCGTTTCCACCGAGAAGACGGCTCGGCCGCCGCTGGCCGGCGTCGTTCGATGCTCGACGAACTGGGCAGCCGCACACATCTACCGGGCAAGGTGGGCCGAGCTCGCGGCACGCTCATCGCTGCTGTGACGCCACCCATTCCTTAAGCGAGGAGCACACCATGTTGGCAAAGTCAGGCAAGTTCTTGCGGATCCTGTTCGCGCTATTCGCGCTGGCGTTCGCATTCAGTCCGGGCGGCGTTCAGGCGGCCACCAACCAGCTTCTCCTGTTGGTGCCCGACACGCTGACGCTGCCTGATCCTCGCGTGTCCGCGTGGCTCGATACGGCGCAGGAGGAGGGGTTGCAGATCACGGTCATGACCGACAGCCAGTTCATGGCCGCCGGCGCTTCGCTGTCGCAGTATCCCGGCCTGATCCTGCCGGACCAGGTTCATACGACGGCTGCCGACGCACTCGTGACGGCGATTCAGAACTACGCGCTGAACGGCGGCAAGGTGATGCTCGTCTACGATTTCGGCGTACTGAATTCTGCCGGCTTCTATGTGAGCCCGAAGTCTCGTTTCAGCAACATGGTCGGCGTCGATTACGTGTTGTATGACCAATACGGCGGCAACATGATCGGCCTCGGCAACGTGACCGGCATGAGCAGCTGGCTGCGCACGCTGCAGGTGCCCCCCGGCAAGTCGATGGCATGGACGACGACTTCGGCGACCACGGCCGCCAGCCCCACGACCTCGTTCGCGTCGACGAGCAGCTCCGGCTCGTCGACGACGTCGGCGTCGACATCGACGTCGGGCAGCGCGCTGTTCCTGGCTGCCAGCCCGTCGAACCCGGGCGGCCTCGCGAACTACAACCACAATGCGTGGTTCCAGTACACGACGTCTCCCACGGGTAGCGGCGTGCTGAGCCAGACGCTACCGAAACTCACCGGCACCGTGACCGGCAAACTGAAGAAGACGACCACGTATAGCGCCGGCTCGCTGCTGAGCACCGCGACCGGCAAGACGGCCACCACGCTTGCGTCCACGCTGGCGACCACGACCGACACGCTCGAAGGCATCTCCGGCTACGTGTACGGTTTCCTGACCTACCCGAGCTTCGTCACGCAGGGCACGTATTCCGGTACGACGATCCTGACGTCGCCGACCTTCGGGCTGGTGTCGGGCTACAACACGTATGGCAACGGCGGCGTGCTGTTCGTCAACCTGCCGCTTGCCTACCTCGACGGCCAGACCGACGGCATGCTGATCCACGGCTACCTGCATTATTTCGGCACGCAGATGCTGAACCTGCCGTCGCTGTCGCCGCTGCCGAAGGCGCAGGCCGGCCTCGTGTTCAACTGGCACTTCTGCGCGGGCGATCAGATCCAGCCGGCGCTTTACCTGAAGAGCCTCGGCGTGTGGAACAACGGACCGTTCTCGCTCGTCGTGACGGCCGGCCCGGATGAGGCGACCTTCGGCGACGGCGACGGCATCAATCTCGCGAACAACCCGACGGCGCAGAATCTCCTCAAGTACTTCATTACCAAGGGGCATCACGTCGGCAGCCACGGCGGCTGGATTCACGACTACTGGGGGGCGAATGCGAGCGAAACGAACGCGAGCACGTTCACGCAGTACCTCGTGATGAACCATCAGGCCGTTCAGGCCGCGACGGGCCTGCCGGACGTCGAGTACGCGGCGCCGGAAGGCAACACGCCGACGTGGTCGGTGAACTGGCTCGAAAGCAACGGCTTCAACGGGTACTACTTCACCGGCCATACCGGCTCGGCACCGACCCGCGCATATCGCAACGGCGCGATGCTGAACCCAGGCCTGTGGGCTTACCCCGTGATGCCGTTCGGCAAGTACGCGACGTTCGAGGAGTTCCAGCAGTATGCGGTGCCGACGACCGACGTGAACAACTGGTACGCCGCACTTATGAACTTCGTCGTCGCGAACCACACGAGCCGGTTGATCTATGCGCATCCGTATGGCGCGTCGTTCTACCCGTCCACGTTGTCCGCGATCTTCACGCAAGCCAACACGCTGAAGCTGACCGGGCAGTTCCGGTGGTACACGATGACCGATATAACCGCCTTCGACCGTTCGCGCCTGAACGTCACGTGGTCGGCCACCGACACGGGCAGCGGCTGGGCATTCTCCGCCAGCCACCCGACCAGTCTGACGAACATGACGTGGCTGCTGCCGAAGGCTGCGTATGCGTTGCCGATCATCACGCAAGGCAGTGGCAGCGTGAGTATCACCGATTCGACGTACTGGCTCGTGACCGCGAACGGCGGCACCAGCCTCAAGTTCACCAGCGCCAAGGTGCACTGAGCCGCAACGTCGATACACTCGCCGGCGCGCGACGCGGCCAACGCCGCGCCCGGCGGGAATTGCGCAGGACTACCGCGCAGGAGCCCCCGATCATGAACCGGCCCGCGCTTTTCCCGGTCGCACGCACGTGCGTGGCGGCCATTGTCAGGCTGTGCCATGCATGGCGCGTTGCCTGTTGCGTCGCCGCGTGCTGCATCGTGCCGCACGCGGGCGCCGCCGAACTTCAGCTGAACGGGCTGTATCAACGCCCGGACGGCGCGATCACCGTGCGCCTGAACGGCGCCGGCATCGATCCATATTTCGCGGCGAAGGCGCTGCTTGCCGCCGCCGACACCCGGATGGACGCCCACCAGGCCGCGCTTGCGTGGATTGCATGGGTGTTGCCGCGCCAGCGTCTCGACGGCGGATTCGACCGTTACTGCGTGAAGGCCGGCGTGGCCGCATCGTGCGCGGAAGCCGATGCCGATGACGCGATGATGGCGACCTGGATCGAGTTGCTCGCGCGCTTTGCGCCTCCCGACGGGATGCCGGCTGCCTGGGAACTCAGCCTGAATCGCGCGGGCGCGCACCTGGACACGCTGCTCGACAAGGCGAGCGGTGTCTATCAGATATCGTCGTCACTGCATGTCGCGCTGCTGATGGATAACGTCGAGGTGCACAGCGCGTTCCAGGCGCTCGCCGCGTATTACGTGCGACGCGGCGACTATGCGCGTGCTGGCCCGTGGAGCCAGCGCGCCGACCGGCTGTCGTCCGCGATCGTCAAGGTGTTCTGGCGCGGCACGCAATCCGGCTTTCGCGCAAGCACGCAGAAGATCAGCGACACGAGCTTCTATCCGGCGAAAGTCGCGCAGATCTTCCCGATCCTGTCCGGCATCCAGGTGCCCGATCAGTCGAACGAGACGATCTATGCGCAGTGGATGCAGAAGTACGGCAAGACCTGGATGCAACTGGCCGGCTCCGATTTTCCGTGGGGGCTGATCGCGCTGGTCGCATTCAAGATGAACGACTGGGGCACGGTCGCCTGCTGGTATGCGCGCTCGGGCCCGTACCGTCATGGCGCGCACTGGAACGTACTGGAGGAGGCGCTGTACCTGGCATTCGAAAGCCGGATGGCCGATCCGCTCGCACCCGCCAAATGCGGGTTCACGACGGCGGAGGTAACGGTGACCGGATCGCGCTGACATGACGGCGCACGGTCGATGAACGGAAACAGGGAAGGAGACGTGTCATGTGTGGCATCGTCGGCGCGGTCGCGCAACGGAACATCGTTCCGGTTCTGCTTGAAGGTTTGCGCCGCCTTGAATATCGCGGCTACGATTCATGCGGCGTGGCGACCGTCGTCGACGGCCAGGCGCGCCGGGAGCGCAGTGTGTCGCGCGTCGCCGATCTCGATGCGCACGTGCGCAGCGCCGGGCTGTCCGGCAGCACCGGCATCGCGCACACCCGATGGGCCACGCATGGCGCGCCCGCAACCTGCAACGCGCATCCGATCTTCTCGCGCGACGAAATCGCGCTCGTGCACAACGGCATCATCGAGAACCACGAAACGTTGCGCAGGCAACTTTCCGACGAGAATTACCATTTCGACGGCCAGACCGACACCGAGGTCGTCGCCCATCTGATCCACAGCAAGTATCGCGGCGACCTGCTCGCCGCCGTGCGCGATGCGACGTCGCAGCTGCACGGCGCGTACGCGATCGCGGTGTTCAGCAAGCACGAGCCGCAGCGGCTGATCGGCGCGCGGGTCGGCTCGCCGCTCGTCGTCGGCCTGAAGGATGACGAATGCTTTCTCGCGTCCGACGCGCTCGCACTCGCCGGCATCACCGATCGCTTCATCTTTCTCGAGGAAGGCGACATCGTCGAATTGACGCCGGGCGGCGTGCGCATCCTCGAACGTGGCGGCACGCCGGTCGAGCGTCCGGTCCAGACCGTCTCGTCGGCGCAGGCCGCAGTCGAGCTCGGGCCTTATCGCCATTTCATGCAGAAGGAAATTTTCGAGCAGCCGCAGGCCGTGGCCGCGACGATTCCCGATGCGGGGCTGTTCGATCCCGCGATATTCGGCCCGGATGCCGCGCGCGCGTTCGAACAGATCGACAACGTGCTGATTCTCGCGTGCGGCACGAGTCACTATTCCGGCCTGACCGCGCGCCGCTGGCTCGAGACGATCGCGCGCCTGCCCGCGCAGGTCGAGATCGCGAGTGAATACCGTTACAGCGACGCGCTCGCGTTGCCGAATACGCTGGTCGTCAGCGTATCGCAATCCGGCGAGACCGCCGACACGCTCGCCGCGCTCAAGTATGCGCAGGCACTCGGCCACATCGATACGCTGGCGATCTGCAACGTGCCGACCAGCGCAATGATGCGCCAGACCGGACTGCGGTTCCTGACGCGCGCCGGCCCGGAAATCGGCGTCGCGTCGACCAAGGCGTTCACGACGCAGCTCGTCGCGCTGTTCATACTCGCGGTGACGCTCGGCCGGCTGCGCGGCTACGTCGACGATGCGCAGCTCGCGCGTTACACGACGCAGTTGCGGCGGCTGCCGAGCGCGCTCGAGGACGTGCTCGCGCTCGAGCCGCAGATCGAGCGCTGGGCCGCGGAATTCTCGCGGCACGAGAACGCGCTGTTCCTCGGGCGCGGGCTGCATTACCCGATCGCGCTCGAAGGGGCGCTGAAGCTGAAGGAGATTTCGTACATCCACGCGGAAGCGTATCCGGCCGGCGAACTGAAGCACGGGCCGCTCGCGCTCGTGACGCATGCGATGCCGGTCGCAACGATCGCGCCGAACGACGCGCTGCTCGAGAAGCTCAAGTCGAACATGCAGGAAGTGCGCGCGCGGGGCGGGCAGCTTTACGTATTCGCGGATGCCGATACACGGATCGACAACGGTGAAGGCGTGTCGGTGCTGCGAATGCCGGATTACTACGGGCTGCTGTCGCCGATTCTGCACGTCGTGCCGTTGCAGCTGCTTGCGTATCACGCGGCCTGCCTGCGCGGCGCGGATATCGACAAGCCGAGGAATCTCGCGAAATCGGTGACGGTCGAGTGACGGGAAAGGGCGCGGCTGACGCGATCGCCTCGGCGCGACGCGAGGCGGGGCGGTTCCGGAACGACCGGGCCGAACGAAGGCGAAAAAATCTTTCGCATTCGTGCGAAGATTGACGACCCGTTCCGACAACCGCACCCGAGACCGTCGTGATCCGATCGAACCCCGAGGGCAACCCGCAAGCCGGCCATCCGCCGTGGATGGCCGTCGCACTGGCCGAGTTGGGCATCCGCCGCTTTCCGCCCGGCAGCGTCAATCCGCGCATCGTCGAATACAACAACCACACGAACCTCGTCGGCTACGACGACAAGATTTCGTGGTGCTCGTCGTTCGTCAACTGGTGCATGACGCACGCCGGCATTCGTGGCACCGGGTCGGCGCTCGCGCGTTCGTGGCTCGACTGGGGGCGGCCGCTGGAGCGTCCGGTGTACGGCTGCATCGCGATCCTGACGCGCGACGACCCCGCGAGCTGGAAGGGGCATGTCGGGTTCTATCTGCGTCACGACGACGAGCGCGTGTACCTGTTCGGCGGCAATCAACTCGAAGAAGTGCGTGAACTTGCGTATCCGGTAAGCGAGGTGATCGGATACCGGTGGCCGGACGCGGGCTGACCACGTCGCGTGCGCGGCTTTCCGTGCATGGACGACGGCGCAGGCATCGCATGGCGGCCGTGGTCAATCCTGCGTGGCGGTGGCAGCGACGGCCACGGCCTGCGCTTCACCCGCCGCATCGTTCCTGCTCCACCCGCCGCCGAGCGACCGATACAACGCGACTGCCGCCAGCGCATGCTCGCGCCTGACCTGATTGAGCGCGTCCGAATCCCGCAAATACGCCTCCTGCGCCGACAGCACGTCCAGGAAATCCGTCGCGCCGCCCTTGTAGAGCTGGTTCGCCAGCCCGAGCGCCTTGCCCGACGCCGCGAGCGCGCTGTCGAGCCGGCGCGTCGCTTCATCGCTGCTGACGAGGTTCGCACGCGCATCCTCGACTTCCCGCAGCGCCTGCAGCATCGTCTGTCGCAACCCGAGCTCCGACTCGCGCATCCGGCTTTCGCTTTGCGTAATGTCGGCGGTGATTCGCCCCGCGTTGAAGATCGGGCTCGTCGCGCTCAACGCAGCGCTGAACAGGTTGTCGGTCAACGTCGGCAACCCGAGATACGACGCGGCCAGTATTCCGTCCGCGAGGTTCAGCGAGAACTTCGGATACCGCTCGGCCTTCGCGACGCCGACCTGTGCCGCGCGCCGCTCGACCCGTGCGTAGGCGGTAAGCACGTCCGGCCGGCGCAGCAGCGCCTGCGATGGCAGCGTGGCGGGCGACCCGGCAGGCGGCGCCGGAATCGTGCCGGCCTGCGCGAGCACGAGCCGGTCGACCGACTCCGGCGTGCGGCCCGAATACACGGCGATCAGGTTGAGCTGATGTGCAATCTGCGCACGCGTCGTCGGAATCCGCGCTTCGAGCGCATCGAGCTGGTTCTGCGCGCGCGTGACGTCGAGCTCCGTCGACAGCCCGAACGCCTGCCGCTTGCGCGTGAGTTCGAGCGCATGCCGGCGGATCGCCGCGTTGTCCTGGAGGATCTTCAGTTCCTGCTGCGCCCAGCGCAGGTCGACATAGGCCGACGCCGCATCGGCCGCGAGCGCGAGCCGCATCGCGTCTTCCGCGTGCTTTTGCCCGACCAGTTCGGCCTGCGCGGCCAGCAGGTCGAGCCGTTCACCGCCGAATACGTCGGGCGACCAGCTCAGCGCGAGTCCCGCGCCGGCCTGCCGCACATAGCCGAGCGGCGGCGGCGTGTTCTGGCGCGCGTCGGACGCACGGGCGGTCGCGTCCAGTTCCGGCAGCAACACCGCATGCTTCTGCACGGTCAGCGCCTGCGCCTGCTTCACGCGCTCGGCAGCGGCTTGCAGATCGAGGTTGCCGTCGAGCACGGTCGCGATCAAGCGGTCGAGCACGGGATCGTTGAACTGCGCCCACCACGCGGCGGCGCCGATGTCCGCATGCGGCACGTCGATGTCCCACGCGGCGGGCGCGAGCGATCGAACGGAATCGTGCAGCGCGGGATGCTGAGCGGGTTGCACCGCGCAGCCGGCGGCGAATGCGCTGACGGCCAGCGCGACGAGTAGCTTCTTCATGAAGATGACCTTGGCTTCAATGCGCGTCCGGCGGCGGCGCGTTCAGGGTGATGGGACGGGAAAACGCGACGGCAAGCAGCGCGACCACGAAGCACAGCGACAGCGCGTAGTACGCATCCGCGTAGGTGAGCGTCAGCGCTTCGCGATAGATCAGGCGGTGGAGGTTGGCGAGGCCGGCCTGCGCGGTATCCAGCGTGTTGCCGGCCACCGAGGTCCAGTACGCGGCCTGGCGGTCGAGCAGCGACGCGACCCGCGGCTCGCCGGCGCTCACGTGTTCGTTCAGGCGCAGGTAGTGGAAGTTCAGCCGGTCGTTGAGCATCGTCGCGCTCACCGCGATGCCGATCGCGCCGCCGAGGTTGCGCATCAGGTTGAACAGGCCGCTCGCCGACTTCAGCCGCGACTGAGGCAGCGAGCCCAGTGCCATCGTGACGATCGGCGGCACGCTGAACTGCTGGCCGATGCCGCGCAGCGCCTGCGGCAGCAGCAGTTCGCGCCAGCCCCATTCGTGCGTGATCGGCGTGTACAGGTAGCAGCCGAGGCCGAAGCAGACGAGCCCGAATACGAGCAGCGCGCGCATGCTGACGTAGCGCGCGGCGAACGCATACGCGCAGAGCGCGAGCAGCTGGAACGCGCCGACCGACAGCAGCGCGATGCCGATCTGCAGCGAGCTGAACGCACGCACCTGCGCGAGGAACAGCGGTGTCAGGAACACCGTCACGAAGATCCCGATGCCCGTCACGAACGACAGCAGGCTGCCGATCCCGAAATTGCGCACCGCGAGCGCGCGCAGGTCGACGATCGGGTCTTTCGCGGTCAGCGCATGCACGATGAACAGGAAGCCGCAGATGCCGGAGATCCACGCACAGATGATGATCGCGTCGTCGCTGAACCAGTTCTTGCGCGGGCCTTCCTCCAGTACGTATTCGAGGCAGCCGAGGAAGCCCGACATCAGCGCGATGCCGAGATAGTCGCCGCGTTTGACGAGGCTCAGGTCCGGTTCGTCGATGTGCACGTAGCGCGGCACCAGCGCGGCTACCACGATGCCCGGCACGAGGTTCAGGTAGAACAACCAGTGCCACGACCATTGGTCGGTGATCCAGCCGCCGATCACCGGCCCGATAGCCGGCGCGAGCGACGCGAGCGCGCCGATCGTCGTCGACGCGATCAGCCGTTGCTTGCCCGGAAACAGCACGAATGCGGTCGTGAACACGGTCGGGATCATCGCGGCGCCGAGCGCGCCCTGCAGGCCGCGGAACAGGATCATCGAATTGATGTCCCACGCGAGCCCGCACAGCATGCTGGTGATCGTGAAGCCGACGGCCGACGCGACGAACAGCCAGCGCGTCGACATCACCTTCGACAGCCAGCCCGACATCGGGATCACGATGATCTCGGCGATCAGGTAGGCCGTCTGCACCCAGGACAACTCGTCCTGGCTAGCGGACAGGCCGCCGCCGATGTCGCGCAGCGACGACGCGACGATCTGGATGTCGAGCGTCGCCATGAAGAAGCCTACGCACATCAGCGCGAACGCGAAGACGCGCTGCTTCGTCGGTTGCGACGCGGGGTCGCCGGAAAACGCGGTGGTCATCGCAGGCTCCCGTTCAGTTCGCGTGGTCGGTATGCACGGTCACGACCGCGGAGAGACCCGGGCGCAGCACCTGCTCGATGCCCGGCTGCGGATCGAGATGCACGCGCACCGGCACGCGCTGGACGATCTTCGTGAAGTTGCCGGTTGCGTTCTCGGGCGGCAGCACGCTGAAGGTCGCACCGGTCGCGGGCGCCAGGCTGTCGACGCGGCCGTGCAGGCGCGCGTTCGACGCGTCGAGCGCGACGTCGACGCGATCGCCCGCGCGCATCTTGCGCAGCTGGTCTTCCTTGAAGTTCGCGTCGATCCACAGCCCGGACACGGGCACCACCGTCAGCAGCGGCACGCCGACGTTCGCGAGCATCCCGACGCGGCCCGTGCGGTTGCCGACGTAACCGTCGACCGGCGAGCGGATCGTCGTGTACTCGACGTTGAGCGCCGCGACGCGTTGCGCGGCGAGTGCCGTGTTCACCCGGGCGCGCGCGTCGGCGAGCTGCGCGCCGAGCACGTCGAGCTGCCGCTTCGATGCGAGCAGCGCGGCGTCGCTGCGTGCGACGGCCGCATCGGCCTTCGAATAATCGGCGTCCGCGCGTTCGGCGATCTGGTTCGATACCGCATCGGATTTCACCAGCTCGCGGTAGCGCACGCGGTCGGACGACGCGCGCGTGAGCTCGGCCGACGATGCATTCCTGTCCGCGGCATGCTGACCGATCACCGCGTATTGGAGTTGCTGCTTCGCTGCGAGTTCGGCCACTGCGGCGCGCGCGCTGTCGACTTCGGCGCTCGCCTGTGCGAGCTTCGCATCGTAGTCGCGCGCATCGAGCTGCACGAGCACGTCGCCGGCCTTCACGCGCTGGTTGTCGGTCACGAGAATCCTGTCGACGAAGCCGTTCACCTTCGGCGCGAGCACCGTGACGTCGCCGCCGACATATGCATCGTCGGTGCTTTCCTGGAAGCGCAGCACGAGCAGCCAGTCGAGCGCCGCGGCCGCGACCACGACGACGACGGCGGCCACCGCGATCCGCATCCAGGGCACGCGGCGTTGCTGCGCCGCCGGCCGGTCTGTCGTGGCTGCCTCACGCGAGGCAGCGGTTTGGGTCGTTTCCATCGAATCACCTATGTATATGCACTTATTGACGCGACCGACGACGCGTCGTCGATCGGGGAAAGGCACGTTTGCTAGTCCGCTATTGGCGGGAACAGGTCCTAACGTTCCGGAAGGTTGTCAGTAATCCGGAACAATTCGTCTCTGAGGCGGGCGGCCTGCACCGACCCGAACCGCCGCTCGAACGCTTCCTGCGCGGCTAGCCAGTGCACATGCGCGTCGGCGATCTTCGTTTCGCCCTCCACGGTCAGCGCGAACGTCTGGTGGCGGCAACGCGGCTCGATCCGGCCCGCAACCAGCGCCGCGCCGACCAGCGGCTTGAGCGTGCGCAACAGCGCGGTGCGCTCGATCACCAGCACCGCGGACAGCGTCGCCATCGTCAGGCCCGGACGCTCCTGCAACAGCGCGAGGATGCTGTACTGCGACGGCGTGACGCCCGCCCGCGACAGATAGCGCTCGTAGAACTGCGAGATCCGCCGTGCGGCTTGCCGGACCGCGAAACAATCGTCATCGGTAAGCGTGGTCTTGTGCATGTGCACATGTTAGGTGGCGGAGCGGCCGGGAGCGAGGGGCAGGACGGGATCAGATTGGTGCCGTGGCTGTACCAATCGACGAGGCAACGGCGCGTTTTCGCGCTGGATCACGCAGCGGCCGGAACAATCCCGCCTTCGCGGTCGGCGTATGCGGCCGTGTAGTCGATGAACGCCTTGACCTTCGCCGGCAGTAGCGCGCGGTTCGCGTAAGCGAGCTTGATCTCCACGAACGCGTCGACGAGGTCGGCGCCGTCGAGCAACTGCACGAGCGCGCCCGACGCGAGCTCGGCTTCGACGAGCGTCCTCGGCACGACACCGATGCCGAAGTCGTGCATCACCATTTCGCGGTTGAAGACGGGGCTGTTCGACGAGATGTCGAAGGTCAACGGCACGGTCAGTGTGTCGCCGTCGACGCGGAACGACAGCGCGGGCCGGCGCAGCGACGGCGACATAGGCACGAACGGATGACCGGCGAGGTCGGCCGGCGTTTCGGGACGCGGATGCGCGCGCAAATACGCGGGCGTCGCGACGATCACCACCGGAATGCGTTCGATCAGCCGCACGACGGTCGTCTCGCTCGTCAGCATGTACGGCACGATGATGCCGATGTCGTAGCCTTCGCCGACGAGGTCGACCGGGCGCTCGGTCAGCGTGACGTCGAGGCGCACCTTCGGATACGCGGCCTTGAATCCGGCGATCAGCGGCACCAGCCGGTTCAGCGCGGCCGTCGTGTGCGCGACGAGGCGCAGCAGCCCCTCGGGCTCGCGCGTGTGCGACTGCGCCTGCGCTTCAAGCGAGTCGAGTTCGTCGAGCACGGCCGTGCAGCGCTCGTAGATGCGCTCGGCGGTTTCGGTCAGCGAGACCTGGCGCGTGGTCCGGTGCAGCAGGCGACTGCCGAAGCGCGCCTCCAGATCCGCGACCGCCCGCGACACGACCGGCCGCGCGAGGCCGTGCATGTCGGCGGCGCGCGTGAAGCTGCGCATTTCCACCACCGACCGGAAGATCCGCAGCTTGTCGATGTAGTCCATGTCCGTCTCCTCGGGGCGATGGCGGGGCGCCTGATGCACGCGGCCGCCCGGCCATGTTACGGCGGAGTGTACATTGACTTTATGCATATGCACATATAAATTGCCGGTCATGAACGATATCCAGATAGCCCAGGCCTGCAATTGCCTCGCGCTGCGGCAGGCAGCGCGTTTCGTCACGCAACTTTACGAGCGGCATCTGGCCCCGGTCGGTGTCACGCCCGCGCAGTTCTCGATCATGGCGAACCTGTCGCACCGGCCCGGCCTGCTGATGAGCGAACTCGCCGACACGCTGGTGATGGATCGCACGACGCTGTTGCGCGCGCTGAAGCCGCTGCAGCGCGACGGGTTCGTCGCCGCGACCGCGTCCGAGCATGACGCGCGTGCCCATGCGCTCAGCCTGACGAAGCTCGGCGAGCGCACCTACGCGCAGGCAAAAGTCGCGTGGCAGGCCGCGCAGGACGAGTTCGAGACGCAATTCGGCCGCGGCCGCGCCAAGGCGCTGCGCGATGAGCTGTTCAGCCTGACGGCGCAGCGATAGGCAACGCGCGCGGTAGTATTGCAAAAGCGATCCGGATCCACCGGACGAGACACGAGGAGCACCCTCCATGCTGCAGTTGAGCGAGCGCGACGACGCGATGTTGCGCGGCGCATTCGGCGACGGCGTCGCGCGCGCGATGCGGATCGTCGCGCGCACGGCCGAAGTCATGTCGGCGCCCCACCTGATCGACATCACGTCCGCGCACATCGACGGCTGTCTTTACCACGGCCAGACGAGCCTCGACTTCGTCGAATATTTCGTCGACACCGGCGCGCGGGTTGCCGTGCCGACCACGCTGAACGTCGGGTCGCTCGACCTGATCCATCCCGAGCTGTATCACGGCGATCGCACGATCCAGCGCGACGCGCAGCGTCTGATGGACGCGCACCTGCAGCTCGGCTGCGAGTCGAGCTTCACGTGCGCGCCATATCAGCTGAAGAATCGTCCGCGCCTGGGCGAGCAGATCGCATGGGCCGAATCCAATGCGATCGTGTTCGCCAACTCGGTGCTCGGCGCGCGCACGAGCCGCTACGGCGATTTTCTCGATCTGGCCGCCGCGATCACCGGACGCGCGCCGTATGCGGGGCTGCACGTCGAATCGAATCGCGCGGCGCGGATCGTGTTCAACGCGCCGGCCTTCGGCAGCCGGCCGTCGCGCGACATCTATTTCGCGGCGCTCGGATTGCTGATTGGCCGGATCGCCGGCGCGACGGTGCCGGCGATCGTCGGGCTGCCGGCGGACACCACCGAAGACGAACTGAAGGCGCTCGGCGCGGCCGCCGCATCGAGCGGGGCCGTCGCGCTGTTCCATGCGGTGGGCGTCACACCCGAGGCGCCGACGCTCGACGCCGCGTTGCACGGGCAGGCGGCGCAGCGAACGGTCGACGTCGCGATGGCGGATCTCGACGAGATCCGCCGCACGCTGAACCACGGTGCGGCCGGCGATGCGCTCGTCGCGGTCGCGCTCGGCACGCCGCATTTCTCGCTGGCCGAATTCCGCACGCTCGACGCACTGCTCGATCAGTTCGACGGCAAGCCGAAGTGCGATTTCTACGTGAACACGAGCCGCTTCATCCTGTGGGAACTGGGTGAGCTCGGGCTTGCCCGCAAGTTCGGCGCGCGCGGCATCCAGATCGTCGTCGACACCTGCACGTACATCACGCCGGTGATGAAACAGCTGTCGGGCCTGGTGATGACGAATTCGGGGAAGTGGGCATCGTACGCGCCGGCGAACATCGGCGTCACGGTGGCGTACGGCAGCATGCGCGAGTGCGTGCGTTCCGCGTTCGAAGGAAAGGTGCGATTCGATGACTGAAGCAATGGCTCGAAAACTGACGGGCGACACGCTCGTGCCGGGCAGCGCATGCGCGACGACGATCGTGCTCGACAAGCCGCTCAGCTTCTGGGGCGGCTACGATTCGGGCGCGGGGCGGATCGTCGACCGCGCGCATCCGCAGGCGGGCGCCAGCCTGGCCGGCCGGATCATGGTGATGCCGCACGCGAAAGGCTCGAGTTCGAGCAGCAGTGTGCTCGCGGAAGTCGTGCGCAACGGCACGGGGCCGGTCGGAATCGTGCTGAAGGAGCGCGACCTGATCATCTCGATCGGCGCGATCGTCGCCGCCGAGCTGTATGCGATCGCGGTGCCGGTGGTGTGCGTGAACGATCAGGTATACGACGCGATCGTCGCCGCGACGGGCGACGTGCGGATAGACGCACGCGACGGTGACGGCGGCGCGCGGATCCACATCGGCGGCTGACGCGTCACGCGCTCGCCGGCCCGGATGAAGCGGGTGTGCGACGCATCTTCCCGCACGAGCGCAGCGCGTTTCGTGTCGGCCGATTGTGCGGGCCGCCGGGCTCGGCACCACGCAATCGGGCTGAACGCGCAACGCAGGATCGTGCCGGGCACAAAGCAGCCGATCGCCGTTCGACCGGACGATGCAATACGGGCCACGCACGTCGTGCCGCCCGCGTTCCGCGATTAGTCGTGCGTCGTTCCGGCTGCCGCCTCCCGGTAGGCGCTCGGCGTCTGCCCGGCCCAGCGCCGGAATGCGCGCGTGAAATTCGCCGGGTCGGTGAACTGCAACCGCTCGGCGATCGTCTTCAGGTCGAGGTCGGATGCCGACAGCAACTGCTTCGCATCGCGAAACCGCGCTTCGTCGAGCAGTTGACGGTAGCTCGACCCGGCTTCCTCGAGCCGGCGCCGCAACGTGCGCGTCGACACGAGCAGCGCGTCGGCGAGCGCCTCCGGACTCGAATAGTTGCCGGCCGTCCGCGCCAGTTCCGCGCGCACGCGCTCGACGAGATCGCCTTCATCCTGGCGCACCTGCGCATACTCGCGCTCGACCTGCACGAGCGCTTGCCGGTGCGCGACTTCGTCGGCGAGCGGCAGCGGCCAGTCGAGCACGTCGCGCGCGATCCACAGCGCATTCGCCGCGCAGCCGAATTCGACCGGCGGCAACTGGTCGCGATAGCGCGCGAAGTAATCGGGCTCGGGCCATGTGAAGCGCAGCGCGATCGGCGGCGACGCGCGCCCGGACCACTGCGAGATGTTCTGCGCGAGCCCCGTCAGCACGAACTCGAACATCACGTGATGCTGCAGCACGGGGCTCGCCTGTACGCCCTGCAGTTCGAGCGTCGCGCCATCTTCGTCTTCCGCATAGGTCAGCCGATACTGGCGGTTGCGCATGCGGAAGTAGCGCTGCGTGACGACCAGTGCTTCGCGGATGTCCCGCGCGGTCAGCGTCGCATAACCGAGGAAGCCATGCACGGTCGGCTTCAGCAGCAGCCCGAACGCGAGCCCGATGCCCGGATCGCCGCCGATCTCGATCGCGTTGAGCACGAGCCGGCCCCATTGCGACGGCGCGACGCGCGCGTCCGGTTCGGCCAACACGGCATCGCGCAGCCCGGTGCCCGCGCGCACGGAGGCCGGATCGACGCCGCGCGCGGCCAGCGCCTGCAGCAGCAGGCGCGTATAGGCGACCGGAATCGTCGGCCGGCGTAGCCCGAGGTGGTCCTTGCGTGACGGGGAAGTCATGTCGATTTGGCCGGAAATGACAAGCATTATGGCTGTTTGCCCCCTCACGTTCAAGGCGGTGCGCGGCCTACGATGACGCTCATCGCTAACCGGCAGAATCATCATGACGACCTCCTTTCCCCACCTGCTCGCGCCGCTCGACCTTGGCTTCACCACGCTGAAGAATCGCGTGCTGATGGGCTCGATGCACACGGGCCTCGAGGACAGCCGCAAGACGCTGCCGCGGCTCGCCGAGTATTTCGCCGAACGCGCGCGCGGCGGCGTCGGCCTGATCGTGACCGGCGGTTTCGCGCCGAACGTGGCCGGCTGGACCAAGCCGTTCGGCGGCACGCTGATGACGTCGGCCGGCGCGCGGCGCCATCGTGTGATTACCGACGCCGTGCATGCCGACGACGGCAAGATCGCGCTGCAGATCCTGCATACCGGCCGCTACGGCTACCACCCGTTCGCGGTCGCACCGTCGAAGATCAAGTCGCCGATCTCGCCGTTCGCGCCGCACGAACTCAGCGCGCGTGGCGTCGAGCGGCAGATCCGCGCATTCGTCCGCTGCGCGCAACTCGCGCGCGAGGCCGGTTACGACGGCGTCGAGATCATGGGCTCCGAGGGCTACCTCATCAACCAGTTCATCTCGATGCATACGAACAAGCGCGGCGACCAGTGGGGCGGTTCGTACGAAAACCGGATTCGTCTGCCGATCGAGATCGTCGAGCGCACGCGCGAGGCGGTCGGGCGCGACTTCATTCTGATCTACCGGCTGTCGATGCTCGATCTGATTCCCGACGGCAGCGACTGGAGCGAGACCGTGCAGCTCGCGAAGGCCGTCGAGCGCGCGGGGGCGACCATCATCAATACGGGGATCGGCTGGCACGAGACGCGCGTGCCGACGATTGCGACGTCGGTGCCGCGCGGCGCATTCGCGTGGGTGACGAAGAAGATGAAGGGCGAGGTCGGCATTCCGCTCGTGACGACCAACCGGATCAACCGGCCCGAGGTGGCCGAGCAGATTCTCGCGGACGGCTGCGCGGACATGGTGTCGATGGCGCGCCCGTTGCTCGCGGATGCCGAGTTCGTCGTGAAAGCCGCGCAAGGCCGGGCAGACGAGATTAACACGTGCATCGGCTGCAACCAGGCGTGTCTCGACCACGCGTTCAAGAACAAGATTGCGTCATGCCTGCTGAACCCGCGCGCATGCCACGAAACCGAGCTGACCTATGTGCGCGTGCAGCAGCCGAAGCGCATCGCGGTGGTCGGCGCTGGACCGGCCGGGCTCGCGTGCTCGACCGTGCTCGCGCAGCGCGGCCACCACGTCGACTTGTTCGACGGGGCGGCGGAGATCGGCGGCCAGTTCAACATGGCGAAGCGGATTCCGGGCAAGGAGGAGTTCGACGAAGCGCTGCGTTACTTCGGCCGTCAGGTCGAGCTGACCGGCGTGAACCTGCACCTGAACCGCCGCGTCGATGCGAGCGAGCTGATCGCGGGCGGCTACGACGAGATCGTGCTCGCGACCGGCGTCGCGCCGCGAGACCCGAAGATTCCCGGCCAGGACGGGCCGAACGTGCTCAGCTACATCGACGTGCTGGCCGGCGGGCAGCCGGTCGGCCGGCGTGTCGCGGTGGTAGGCGCAGGTGGCATCGGCTTCGACGTCGCCGAATATCTGGTGCAGAACGGCGAGTCGCCCACGCTCGATCTGGAGGAGTGGAAAGCGGAGTGGGGCGTGACCGATCCGGCCGCGACGCGCGGCGGCGTGACGCGCGCGCAGGTCACCGCGCCCGCCCGCGAAGTGACGCTGCTGCAGCGCAAGGCCGCGCCGCTCGGCAAGGGGCTCGGCAAGACGACCGGCTGGATTCACCGCGCGACGCTGAAGATGAAGCAGGTGAAGATGATCGGCGGCGTGAACTACGAACTGATCGATGCGCGCGGGCTGCACGTGTCGTATGGCGAGCAGCGCACCGATCATGAACTGATCGAAGTCGACACGATCGTGCTGTGCACCGGGCAGGAGCCGCAGCGCGCGCTGCTGGCGCCGTTGCAGGCGGCCGGACGCTCGGTGCATCTGATCGGCGGCGCGGAACTGGCGGCCGAGCTCGATGCGAAGCGTGCGATCGATCAGGGCTCGCGACTGGCGGCGCGGCTGTAACGGGCGTCGTTCCGGGTGGCGAAACGGCGGAGTGCGTCGCGCGGCGGCGGTGTGCCTGCGCGGCGGCTCGCGACTTTCCGCCTGGTGATTCATTCGACATGCCGCGGTATGCGGACAACCGGGAAGGAATGCGCCGCGTCGCCATGCAACGTGGCGGCGCGGCACCGGCAGAGCGCCATGCGCCACCGGCCGGCGTAGATCAGGCCGCTTCGGCCCGTTCTTCCTCTTCCGCTTCCAGCATCGCCTTGACGATCAGGTAGACGGCCGGCAGGTCGTCGTCGTCGCGACGCCAGTCGACCGGTTCTTCGACATCCGCCGCGACCAGCCGGCTGTCGCGCAGGCGGATGAATGCGTCGACGACCGTCGGATCGTTGCGGCTCAGAAAGCCGGTATTGGAGAACGCGAGTTCCTCGACGTTCAGCAATGCCTGCCAGCTCATCGTGCGGGCGGCGGCCGGATGGGTGCGGCGGCGCAGGCCGAGCGCCCGTTGGGCGGGGCCGCCGACGACACGCTGCAGATCGACGACCGCCCGCTGCGCGGCACGCTCGAAGTGGACGGGGTTGAAGCCGGGTTGCTCGGGATCGAATGCGGATGACTGGAACATGGTCGCCTCACAAAAGTCCGTCCGTCATGGATGACGGAATTCGGGTCAAATGGTGCAAAAGAACTGTAAATATATACAGTGTTCGAGGCGGTTTCAAGTCCTGAATGCATGTGTGCCTGGCGGCACCCGGTCGAGCGTGGCGGCGCCGGTGGCCGATGCGCGCGTCGCGCGGCATTCGCGAACGGCTTACACCGACGCCGCGATCGTTTCCCGCAACCACCGATGCGCCGGATCGCGGTGCACGCGCTCGTGCCACAGCATCGACATTTCGTAGCCGGGCACGTGGACGGGCGCTTCCACCACGCGCAACGCGGGTGAGTTGCGCACCAGACGCTCGGGCAGCATCGCGACGAGATCCGTGCTGGCGACGGCCGACATCACGAACAGGAAATGCGGAACGGACAGCACGACGCGTCGTGCGGCGCCCGCTTTCGCGAGTGCTTCGTCCGTCACGCCGACGAAGCCGCCGCCGTCGGGCGACACGATCACGTGTTCCAGTGCGCCGAACTGCGCGAGCGTGGGGCGCCGCTTCAGCTTCGGATGACCGGCGCGGCCGACGAGCACGTAGCGCTCGACGAACAGCGGCAGGCGCCGCATCCCTTCCGGTGAACCTTCCGTCGTGTGGAAGGCCAGGTCGATGCCGTTGCGCTCCGCATCCTGCTCGATGCGCGGTGGCACGAGCTCGACCACGGCGACGCGCGTTGCCGGGGCGGCCGACCGTAGCGTGTTCAGCGCGGGCAGCACGATCGTCGATTCGCCATAGTCGGTAGCGGCCACGCGCCAAGTGTTCGTCGCGGTTGCGGGATCGAACGGCGTGGCCGTCAGCACCGCGCGTTCGAGCGCGTCGAGCGCGTCCCGCAGCGGCTCGCGCAGCGTTTCCGCGCGGGCGGTCGGCCGCATGCCGCGCGGTCCCGGCAGCAGCAGCGGATCACCGAACAGATCGCGCAGTTTCTGCAACTGCACGCTGACCGACGGCTGCGACATGTTCAGCTTTTCGGCCGCCCGCGTAACGTTGTGCTCGACGAGCAGCACGTCGAGCGTGACCAGCAGGTTCAGATCCAGTCGTCTGAGATTGTTCACGGCTATACCTGAAATATTGGGAATTCATTTCCAATATACCTTTGACGACGGCATCCTGCAGTCATTCAATCAACGGAGTGCCGAACATGAATGTGCTGATCGTTTATGCCCATCCGGAACCGCGTTCGCTGAACGGCGCGCTGCGCGACTTTGCCGTCGAGCATCTCGAAGCGGCGGGGCACTGCGTGCAGGTGACGGACCTGTATGCGATGAACTGGAAGGCCGCGTTCGATGCGAACGACGTGACCGATCGCACGCCCGACGCGCGTTTCGATCCGTCGCTCGATTCGAAGCGCGCGTTCGCGACGGGCACGCAAAGCGAAGACATCGCGCGCGAACAGGAGAAACTGAAGTGGGCCGACGCGGTGATCCTGCAGTTTCCGCTGTGGTGGTTTTCGATGCCGGCGATCATGAAAGGCTGGGTCGAGCGCGTGTATGCGTATGGGTTTGCATACGGCGTCGGCGAACACTCAGACCTGCACTGGGGCGACCGTTACGGCGAAGGTTCGCTGGCGGGCAAGCGCGCGATGATCGTCGTCACGGCGGGCGGCTGGGAGTCGCATTACAGCGCACGCGGCATCAACGGGCCGATCGACGACGTGCTGTTTCCGATTCAGCACGGGATTCTCTATTACCCGGGGTTTGACGTGCTGCCGCCGTTCGTGATCTACCAGACGCACCGGATGGACGACGCGCGCTTCGATGAGACGCGTGCGGCGCTCGGCAAGCGTCTCGACGAACTGTGGACTGCGCAGCCGATTCCGTTCCGGCGACAGAACGCGGGCGATTACGACATTCCGGCGCTGACGCTGAAGGCGGAGATTGCGCCGGGGAAAGAAGGGTTTGCCGTTCATCTTGCGCACGAGTATTGATCGCGCGTGAGAGTCCGTCGCGGGAAAGTCCGGTGTGGGCATATCGACACCTGCAGCCAAATCAAGTAGTTTCCGGAGATCGACGCGATTCGTCTGCACAATGGGCCCGCACAGCCCGCGCAGCGAATCCGTCTCGACGGAGAACAACAATCATGAATTTCGAACAGACGGGCCGGACGGAACCGACTGAAAACAACGCTCCCGCTCGCCTGCTGATGGCACTCGAAGCCGGCGGCTATCTGACGGAGGAACAGGCGGCGCGTGTCGCGCAGCGCTTGAAGGACTCACCGGCCGAGCTTCCCGATACGAGCTACGCCCGTACGCTGCTCGACTGGTTGATCGCCGAGGGCTACACGACACGGGAAGCCGAGACGAAGGCGACGCAGGAACTGCTGGACGGCCACGTCGCCGACATCCGCACGAAACTCGTGCTGATGCAAATGCTGAAGACACTTGATCCGTTGCGGTTCGAACGACGTCTGAGCGAAACGGTCGTATCGATCCAGCGCGAACACAAGAAGAAGCAGATGCTTATCGGCTTCGGCGGCTTGGCCGCCGCGCTGGCGGTGGGCACCTACCTGTTGTGGCCCGCGCAGGCGCCCGCGTGCACCGCGTCAAGCACGATCAAAACACTCAATTTGTTGATGCTCGATGCGCGTATGGACATGATGCGCAAGAATCCGATGCAGATGCTTGAACAGGGCAACACGTCCGTTCCGACTGTCAGCAACCATCGCGAAGTTGGTTACGACGCCGCTGCTGGCGCGCGTGGCTGCCTGGCGGACGTGAGTGCTGCCGACGAGCACACGACGCTCGGCTATGTGATCCGTCGCGACAACAAGGACAAGAGCAATTTCGTCGTGCAGACGCTACCCTCCGAATACGTGGCGGCCCGCTATAGCGTACGGGGGCTGGATCCGAAGCTCGGCGCGCCGCTTGGGCGGGACGTCATCGGCACGACATTCATGGCGGGTGTCGCGCAGCTCGACGAGAACGTGTCGGCGCGCGCTCCCAGTCGGGGCTGGGCGCCTCCCGGCGACGACGACCTGACAACGCTGACGAACGGCGTGTTGGGCGTCATGCCGGCCGCCGACTGCAAGCAGCTGGGCGGCGATCGTGTGTCGTGCCCGTTGCTGATCGACTATCGCGATCCGTTGCTCGGCGCGATCGGCGCACCGTCGATGCTGCAGTTGAAGGGTGACTTCACGTTCGCCAAGGACGGCAGCGGTTGGAAAACCACCGACGATTTCACTGAGACGCTGCTGCAGGCGATCGTCGCGCGACGCATCGCGAAGGTGTATGGCGACAAAGTCGCCGACAAGGTTGGGGTGCAGAAGTAGCCGTGCGGCAACCTCATCTGCGGATGCGGATGTCGAAATGAAACGGGCAGCCCGCAATGCGATCGCCGGCCGCCCGTATTGTCAGTGCTCGGCCGCCTTGCTTACCGATCATCCTCCCGCACCGAAGACGGATGCCGGCACAGCGCCCGCACCTCCATCTCCATATACGGAAACAGCGGCAGCTGACTCAACACATCATGCAGTTGCTGCACGCTTTCCACGTCGAAAATACTGACGTTCGCGTATTGCCCCGCGATCCGCCACAGATGCCGCCAGACTCCATCATTCATCAGCCGCTGGCACATCGCCTTCTCTTCGGCCTTCAGCGTGGCCGCCTTGACCGGATCCATGTCCGCCGGCAGGCGGACGGTCATTTCCACATGAAACAGCATCCTGCACTCCTTGCGTTGTCGATTCGTCGAACGGGAGGGCCGCTCAGGCCTGTGCACGCGCCCGCTGGACTTCGCTCGCCGGCACGTCCTGCTTGTCCCTGAGCAGCGAGAAATCGAAGTCGATCAGCGCGAACTGCCCGTCGACGCCATACGGCTTGCCTTCCGCTCCCTCGGCCTGCTTGATCTTCGGGATCAGCCCTTCGCGGGTCGCGAATGCGAAGTCGTCCCAGATGTGCGGATCGCCTTCGATGTTGATCTGCGTCGTCAGCTTACGATATCCGTCCGCCGAAACGAAGAAGTGGATGTGCGCCGGGCGATGGCCGTGGCGGCCGAGCTGGTCGAGCAGTTGCTCGGTCTTGCTGCCCGGCGGCACGCTGTAGCCGACCGGCAGCACGCTGCGGAAGCTGTAGCGGCCCTCGGCATCGGTGCGGATCGAGCGGCGCAGGTTGAACGCCGGCTGAGATTGATCGAAGTACGAATAATTGCCCAGATGGTTCGCGTGCCATACCTCGACGAGCGCATTCGCGATCGGCGTGCCGTCCTCACCGAGCACCCGGCCGCGCATGATCAGCGTCTGGCCCGGATCGGTGCCGTCGTCGAGACGCGCGTGGCCGACCGATTCCGGCGCGCCCGCGACATACAGCGGCCCCTCGATCGTGCGCGGCGTGCCGCCGTGGAAGCCGGCCTTTTCCTCCGCTTCGTCCATCCGCACGTCGAGGAAGCGCTCGAGGCCGAGGCCCGCGGCGATCAGCCCGAATTCACGGCCGGCTTCGTTCAGGTAGTTGAGTGCGGTCCAGAACTCGCTCGGCTGCACGTCGAAATCCTCGATCGTGTAGCAGATGTCCTTCACGATTCGGTTGACGATCGCGCGCACGCGCGGGTTGCCGGGCTTTTCCGCGGCGTCGTCGAAGGTTTTGAGCAGGGCGTCGATGGCTTGCTTGTTCATCTGTGTCTCCGGTTTCGGTTGTCGTGTCATGCGGGATCAGCGGGCGTTGCGTCGCATCCGTTCGATGCGCGCCCAGTCGAAGGTGATGCCGAGGCCGGGCGTCGCCGGCAGGTGCAGCTTGAAATCCTGGTAACGCAGCGGCTCGATGAGGATTTCCTCGGTGAGCAGCAGCGGGCCGAACAGCTCGGTGCCCCATTTCAGCGAACCGAACGTGCTGAACAGTTGCGCGGACGCCATCGTGCCGGCCGCGCCTTCGAGCATCGTGCCGCCGTACAGGTCGATGCCGGCGGCCGACGCGATCGATGCGACGCTCGCCGCACCGAGCAGGCCGCCCGATTGCGCGATCTTCACCGCGAACACGTCGGCCGCGCGGTCCTGCGCGAGCGCGAAGGCATCGACGGGGCCGTGCAGCGCTTCGTCGGCCATGATCGGAATGTGCGCGAGTTGCGTGAGGCGCTTCAAGCCCGCACGGTTGGTCGCGGCGATTGGTTGTTCGACGAGGCTGACGCCGGCTTCCGCGAGCCGTGCGCCGGCGCGGATCGCGTCGGTTTCGGTCCATGCCTGGTTCACGTCGACGCGCACGTCGCCGCGCTCGCCGAGCGCGCGCTTGATCGCGATGACATGCGCGACGTCGTCATCGACCGCGTTCGAACCGATCTTCAGCTTGAATGCGCGATGGCGGCGCGCATCGAGCATCGCCTCGGCTTCCGCGATGTCGCGCTGCGTGTCGCCGCTCGCGAGCGTCCATGCGACGTCGACCGCATCGACGGTGCGGCCGCCGAACAGCTCGGACAGCGGCACGCCGAGGCGGCGCGCCTGCGCGTCGAACAACGCGGTCTCGATCGCGCACTTCGCGAACCGGTTGCCCTGGAACAGCTTGCGCGCACGCGCCATTGCGGCGCCCGGGCGTGTCGCGTCCATGCCCTGCAGGAGCGGTGCGAAGTAGGTGTCGATGTTGACCTTGATGCTCTCGGGGCTTTCCTCGCCATACGCGAGGCCGCCGATCGTTGTCGCCTCGCCGACGCCTTCGATACCGTCCGTGCATCGAACGCGGACCAGCACGAGGGTCTGGCAATTCATCGTGGCGACCGACAGTTTGTGGGGCCTGATCGTCGGCACGTCGACGAGCAGCGTCTCGATGCGTTCGATGGTGGCGGCAGTTGCTATCATGCGATTCCTCCTGTTGGTGCACATGGTAGGAATTCCCGCCCAGCGTCGTCCAACACTCTTTCCGACTACTTCCATACCTTCGAGGCATGAAATGGAATTGCGCCAGCTTCGGTACTTCATCGCCGTCGCGGAGGAAATGAACATCACGCGGGCGGCGGAGCGGCTGCACATGACGCAGCCGCCGCTGAGCCGCCAGCTCCAGGCGATCGAGGACGAGGTCGGGCTGCCGTTGTTCGAGCGCGGCGCGCGACCGCTGAAACTGACCGACGCGGGTCGCGTGTTCTACGCGCAAGCGAAGCGCGTCGTCGAGCAGGCCGACGAACTCGGCCCGCTGACGCGCCGGCTCGCGCAGTTGTCGGAGCGGATCGTGATCGGCTTCGTGCCATCGACGCTCTATGGCGCGCTGCCGGACGTGATTCGCGCGTTTCGCGACGCGCATCCGGGCGTCGAGCTGTCGCTGATCGAAATGTTTACGCTCGAGCAGCTCGGCGCGCTGAAGGGCGGGCGGATCGACGTCGGCTTCGGCCGCCTGCGGTTCGACGACGACCAGCTCGTACGCGAGGCGCTGATCGAGGAAAAGCTGATCGCGGCGCTGCCGGTCCGGCATCCGCTCTCCGATCCGGACCGGCCGCTGACGCTCGCGGACATCGCCAACGAGACGCTGATCGTCTATCCGAGCACGCCGCGGCCGAGCTTCGCGGACCAGCAGCTGTCCGCGTTGCGCGACGGCGCGCTCGTGCCGGCTGCCGTGCACGAGGTGCGCGAACTGCAGACGGCGCTCGGGCTCGTCGCCGCGCAGGTGGGCGTGTCGCTGGTGCCGGAAAGCGTGGAAGGCGTGCGCGTGAAGGGCGTCGTCTATCGGCGGCTGCCGGAACCCACGGCGACGTCACCGATCATCATGAGCCGCCGGCTGCACGGCGAAAGCGCCGCGACGACTGCGTTTTGCGCGATCGCGCGCGAGATGATCGGGCCGGCAGCCCAGGGATGATCGTTTCCGTATCGATTGCAACTAACGGTCGGTTTTGGCATGCCTGGCCGAATTGGGGGAACGGGTGGCGCTGATGCGTGCTCGAGCGGGCAGGAAAGCCGAACCGGCCGGTAATCCGCAACGCGGCGAGCCAGCACCGGCGTACCGCCTACCGCTTCCCGTCGAGCGTCTCCGATGGCGATTCGCCGAACTTCTCCCGATACGCGATCGCGAATCGCCCGAGGTGCGTGAATCCGCAATCGAGCGCGATATCGGCGATCCGTCGTTCGGACACCGACCCGCGCAGCAACTCCCGCGCATGCTCGAGCCGCGTCGCGCGCAGGTATTGCATCGGGCTCATCCCGCGGAACTGCAGGAAGGCGTCGCGCAGCGTCCGCTCCGGCACGTTGGCGGCCTGGACGATATCGGCGAGCTGCAGCGGTTGCGCGTAGTGCGCGTTCACGAACTCCTGCGCACGCCGCACGAAGCCCGGCGCGGGATCTTGCCGCGCGCTCGGTACCGATGGCGGGTGGCCTTCGATCAGCAAATCGATCAGCAGGTGCTCGAGCTGTGACGCAACGCGCGGGTTCGCGTTCGCCCTTTCGAGCAGCTCGGGCGAACGGGCGACGAGCATCAGCTGCTGGCGCCACGCGGTGAGCGCGGCATCGCTGATGTGCAGCACGGGGTCGAGCATCGCGCGCGGGTCGCCGGTCAGCGAACCGACGGTCGCGGCATCGATGCGCAGCACGAACTGCTCGCAATCGGCGGACAGCACCGCGTCGAAGCGCTCGCCGGGCGCGCACAGCACGCCGGTCTGCCCGTCGACGCCGAGCCGGCGCCCCATCGCGTGGACTTCCGCCTGCCCCGACAGGCAGAACATCAGCAGGTAATAACCGTCGACGGCGTCGACCTGCACGCGCATCGCGTCGCCGAACGCGATGGTGCCGATGCCGAGCCCGCCGAGCCGCACGAAATCCATATGCGATGCACCCTGCACGCGGCCGCTCGGCAGCAGCGCGTGCGGCTGCATCACGCGCGAGATCCGCTCGCGCGTCTCGTCGAGATCGCGGGATTCGAACAGCCTGTGCGCACGCAGCGCAAGCGGCTCGAACGACGTTGGGGACATGGGCATCGGCCTTGGTATGAACAACGCGCGCTTCGATCCGACGAATGGGTCGCGATCGTGCGCGGGTCGCGTGTGTCGCCATGCTAGCGCAGAAATCCGCCGAAAGTGGATATTGCACCGCCGCAATCGCACTTTCCGGATAGACGCCGAATATTAGCTTTTCAAAAATCGGCTCCATGCAATCAACGAAACGGAACCAGAAGGAGTCCGACATGGAGCAGACAGAATCGCCCGTCGTATTCGCCGCGCGCGACGACGCGTCCGATGTGCGCTTTCCGCACGACGACGGCTCGCGCGTGCCGTACAAGGTGTTCAGCTCGCGCGCCGTCTACGATCGCGAGCAGGAACGCATCTTCCGCGGGCCGACGTGGAACTTCGTCGCGCTGGAAGCGGAAATCCCGAACGCCGGCGACTTCAAGAGCACGTTCGTCGGCGACACGCCGGTCGTCGTCACGCGCACCGAGGACGGCACGCTGTCCGCATGGGTGAACCGCTGCGCGCACCGCGGCGCGCAGGTATGCCGCAAGTCGCGCGGCAACGCGAGCTCGCATACGTGCGTCTACCACCAGTGGAGCTTCGACAACCAGGGCAACCTGCTCGGCGTGCCGTTCCGGCGCGGCCAGAAGGGGATGACCGGGATGCCGGCCGACTTCGACCCGAAGCAGCACGGGCTGCGCAAGCTGCGCGTCGACAGCTATCGCGGGCTCGTGTTCGCGACCTTCAGCGATGACGTGGCGCCGCTGCCCGACTATCTCGGCGAGCAGATGCGTCCGTGGATCGACCGGATCTTCCACAAGCCGATCGAGTATCTCGGCTGCACGCGCCAGTATTCGAAGTCGAACTGGAAGCTGTACATGGAGAACGTGAAGGATCCGTATCACGCGAGCATGCTGCACCTGTTCCATACGACCTTCAACATCTTCCGCGTCGGGATGAAGGCGCGCTCGATTCCGGATGCGAATCACGGGCTGCACAGCATCATCACGGTGACGAAGACGGGCGACGACACGTCGGCCGCGTACAAGCAGCAGAACATCCGGTCGTTCGACGAGGGCTTCCATCTGGAAGACGAATCGATCCTCGATCTCGTGTCGGAATACGACGAGGACTGCACGAACCATATCCAGCCGATCTTCCCCCAGCTCGTGATCCAGCAGATCCACAACACGCTGGTCGCGCGCCAGATCCTCCCGAAGGGGCCGGACAACTTCGAGCTGATCTTCCACTTCTTCGGTTACGCGGACGACACGCCCGAGCTGCGTGCGCTGCGCATCAAGCAGGCGAACCTGGTCGGGCCGGCCGGCTACATCTCGATGGAAGACACCGAGGCGACCGAACTGGTGCAACGCGGCACGGTGCGCGACGCCGACGCGACGTCGGTGATCGAGATGTCGCGCGGCAACCCGGACCAGCAGGACACGGTGATCACCGAAAGCCTGATCCGCAAGTTCTGGGTCGGGTACCAGAAGCTGATGGGCTATTGAAGCGGAGCGCGAAATGACGGAAGACATGAAGACGTGGTTCGAGATTTACATGCTCCAGAACCGCTACATCGGCCACCTCGACAACGACCGGCTCGAACACTGGCCGGAAATGTTCACCGAGGACTGCACGTACGAGATCGTGCCGAAGGAGAACGCCGATCTCGGGCTGCCGGTCGGGATCGTCCACTGCACGAACCAGCGGATGCTGCGCGATCGCGTGGTGTCGCTGCGGCACGCGAACATCTATGAAGAGCACACGTACCGGCACATGACGTCGGGCCTCACGATCGTCGCGGAGCGCGACGGCGAGATCGACACCGAGAGCAACTACGTGGTCGTGCAGACGCGCAGCAACGGCGAATCGAACGTGTACCAGGCCGGCAAGTACTACGACACGGTCGTGCGCACGCCCGACGGGCTGCGCTACAAGACCAAGCGCGTGATCTACGACACGTCGCGCGTGCAGACGCTGCTCGCCACCCCGATCTGACAGCCGAGGAAACGACATGACCGAAGCAACGCTCGCCGAATGGCATCCGCTGGGCGCATTCGACGAATTCTCCGAAGACGAACCGGCGGCGCGCGTCGCCGGCCAGAAGCCGATCGCGGTGTTCCGGATCGGCGACGAACTGTTCGCGATGCACGACCTCTGTTCGCATGGTCACGCGCGGCTGTCCGAAGGCTATGTGGAAGACGGCTGCGTCGAATGCCCGCTTCACCAGGGGCTGATCGACATTCGCACGGGGGCGCCGAAATGCGCGCCGATCACCGAGCCGGTACGGACTTATCCGATCCGGATCGTCGACGGGCAGGTGGAAGTCAATGTCGGCTGACCCGTTCGTGATCGTCGGCGCCGGCCACGCGGCGCGGCGCACGGCCGAGGCGCTGCGCGCGCGCGACGCCGATGCACGCATCGTGATGATCGGCGCGGAACGCGAGCTGCCGTACGACCGGCCTGCACTGTCGAAGGACGCGCTGCTGGGCGACGGCGGCGAGCAGCGTGCGTTCATTCGCGACGCGGCATGGTACGACGCGCAGCGCATCGAGCTGCGGCTCGGCACGCGCGTCGATGCGATCGAGCGCGATGCGCAGCGTGTACGGCTCGACGACGGCGCGACGTTGCCGTACGCCCGGCTGGTGCTCGCGACGGGTTCGCGTGTGCGAACGTTCGGCGGGCCGGTCGACGAAGGCGTCGTTCCGCATTACGTGCGCACCGTTGCCGATGCGCGTGCGTTGCGCGCGCGGCTCGCGCCGGGGCGTCGCGTGGCGGTGCTCGGCGGCGGCTTCATCGGCCTCGAAGTGGCGGCCGCGGCACGCCAGCTCGGTTGTGACGTGACGGTGATCGACCCGGCGGCGCGCTTGCTCCAGCGTGCGTTGCCGGAAGTCGTCGGCGCGTATGCGCGGCAACTGCATGATGGGCGCGGCGTGATTTTCCAGATGGCGACGCTGCCAAGCGCGATTCGTTGCGCACCGGGCGGCGGCGCGATCGTCGAGACCGATCGTGGCGATGTGCCGGCCGATGTCGTCGTGGTCGGTATCGGCGTCGTGCCCAATGTCGAACTCGCGCAGGCTGCCGGTCTCGAGGTCGACAACGGCGTCCGCGTCGATGCCGGATGCCGGACGGCCGATCGCGCGATCTTCGCGGCGGGCGAGGTGACGATGCACTTCAATCCGCTGCTCGGGCGCCACGTGCGGATCGAGTCGTGGCAGGTCGCGGAGAATCAGCCGGCGGTCGCGGCCGCGAACCTGCTGGGTGCGGATGAAACCTATGCCGAGCTGCCGTGGCTGTGGTCCGATCAGTACGATTGCAACCTGCAGATGCTCGGGCTGTTCGGCGGCGAGCGAACGATCGTCGTGCGCGGCGATCCCGCGAGCGGGCCATTCACGGTGTTCGGGCTGGACGAGGACGGGAAGATCGCTGCGGTGGCCGCGGCGAATCTGGGGCGCGACATCGGCGCATCGCGGCGCTTGATCGCGGCAGGCGCCGTGCCCGATCCGGCGAAGCTCGCCGATCCCGCTGTGAACCTGAAGACGTTTCTCTGACGCAGTGCGCGAACGCGGCCGGCGCGGCCGCGTTCGCGTCGGGTAGCGGAAACACGGAAACAACCCGGTTCCGGACAACCTTTCCGGCTCGCGAGACGCGCACGGGTTTGTCGCGGGCCGGCGATCGGTGCATATTAGCGGCATTGCCGTTTCACCGGTTGCCCATGACGCCAGACAAAGCCCTCGAACTGAAACGCAGCAAGCGCCGCGCGCTGTGGCTGCTGCTGGCCGCGGTCGCGGTATTCGCCACGACGATCCTGCTGCCGCGCGGCCCGTGGGTCGATGGTTTCAAGGCGGTGGCCGAGGCCGCGATGGTCGGCGCGCTCGCCGACTGGTTTGCGGTCGTCGCGCTGTTCCGCCGCGTGCCGATCCCGTTCGTGTCGCGCCACACCGAAATCATCCCGAAGAACAAGGACAAGATCGCCGACAACCTCGCGGTGTTCGTGCGCGAGAAATTCCTCGGCCCCGACGCACTCGTCGCGCAGATCCGCCAGCACGATCCCGCACGGAAACTCGGCGCATGGCTCGGCGAGCCCGCGAACACCGACGCGCTCGGCGGCTACGTGACGAAGCTGATGAGCTTCGCGCTCGACATGACCGATGACGCGCGGATCCAGTCGTTCGTCCACGACGCGTTTCGCGCGGTGATCGACCGGATCGACCTGTCGCAATCGGTGGGCGCGATCCTCGACACGCTGACGAAGGACGGCCGCCACCAGGCGTTGCTCGACGACGCGATCGAGCAGGTGGTCGATGTGCTCGACAAGGAAGAGAACCGCGAGGTGATCGCGGGCTTCATCGTCGAATGGCTGAAGACGCAATACCCGAAGGTCGAGAAGATCATGCCGACGCAGTGGTTCGGCGAGAACGGCGCGCGGATGCTGGCGAACGCGGTGAGCCGCGTGCTCGAAGGCGTGGCGGCCGATCCGGAGCACGAGTTGCGGCAGCGCTTCGATCGCACGGTCGTACGGCTCACCGAGCGGCTGAAGCATGACCCCGCGTTCATCGCGAAGGGCGACGAGATCAAGCGCTACATCCGCGACGGCGACGCGTTCAACGACTATGTGCGCGATCTGTGGGACCAGTTGCGCGCATGGCTGAAGGCCGATCTCGCGCGGCCCGATTCAACGCTGCACCGGCAGGCCGCGACGCTTGGCGGCTGGCTCGGCGCGCGGCTCGCGGAGAGCCCGACGCTGCGCGCGTCGCTGAACGAGCACATCGAGAAGGCCGTGCACGAGATGGCGCCGGATTTCGCGGATTTCCTGATGCGCCACATCCGCGATACGGTGCGCAACTGGGACGCGCGTGAGATGTCGCGGCAGATCGAGTTGAACATCGGCAAGGACCTGCAGTACATCCGCATCAACGGCACGCTGGTCGGCGGGTTGATCGGGCTCGGGCTGTACCTGGTGTCGCTGGTGCCGCGCTGGGCGGCGGGGTGGTTGCATTGATGAAGCTCCGATTGGTCGCCCGATCGTCGAGAGAGTCAGTCCTTCCGACGTGAGTCACTCGCGCTCGGCTCGTTCGGGACGCCGCCGGTTGCCCGTCAGCGCGAAGCCCCGAACAACTGAATCACGAGGCCACGCAGCCAGCGATTCCCCGCCTCGTGGTGATATCGCGCATGCCAATGCTGCCGTACGGCAAACCCCTCGACCGGGATCGGACATGCATGAACCGCGAGGTCACTGGCGTGAGCCAGCGTCTCGCCGATATGACGGGGCAGCGTCGTGATCAGGTCGGTGCTCTGAATGATCGCGCCCAAACCGAGAAAGCCCGGCAACTCCAGCATCACGTCACGCTCGATGCGCTCCCGCCGCAACGCTTCTTCAAGGAGCTGGGCCCCCGTTCCCGCCGTGATGGCGACATGGCCTTCTGAACGATACTGCTTTCCCCCAAGACGACCGCGAATCCGCGGATGATGCCGATTGGCGAGACATACCCAATCCTGGTCGTACAGCTTCTGCTGATAAATTCCGCCGCCGAGCCACGGTACATAGCCAATTGCGAGATCGGCCTCGCCCGATTCGAGCGCGCGCTCGGTGTTGCCGTCGATCCGTGCGGCTTCCAGCCGTACGCCGGGCGCCTGCGCGCGCACATGGGCCAGTAGCCGCGGAAGCAGCGTGATGTGACTCGCGTCGGTCATGCAGATGCGAAACCGCCGCTGAGCCGTTGCCGGATCGAACGCGATTTCCCATGCGGTGAACCGCCGCAACGATTCGAGGATTTCCCGGCACGGCCCGATTAGCGCATCGGCCTGCGGCGTCGGCGCCATGCCGCCTGGCGTTCGAACGAACAACGGATCGTGCAGGTATTCCCGCAAGTGTCCCAGCCAGATACTGACCGTCGGCTGGCTCTGCCCGAGCTGCTCGGCCACGCGCGTGACGCTGCGGATGTCGTACAACAGGTCGAAGAGCTGAAGCAGCTTCAAGTCGGGCAGATCGGACGGAGTCATGGCGTTATTGTCCTGTGCAATGACGATATTGTATTCATTGAATTGCCACTATGAGCGGCTGATCCTATCGTGCAGCTATATATCAAGGAGAAGCCAGTGAAGATTGCAATTCTGGGTGCCGGCGCGCTGGGCTGCGCGATTGGCGCCACGCTCACCGAAGGCGGCCACGAGACCTGGCTGATCGACCGCTCGGCGGCACATGTCGATGCGATGCGCCGCGATGGTCTTCGGGTCGACGATGCTGACGGGTCGCGGCATGTCCGCGTCCACGCGACGACGCAAGCCGCCGAAGTCGGCGCCGCCGATCTGGTGATCGTGCTGGTGAAATCGTTCCACACCGAAGCGGCGATGCGTGGTGCGCCGGAACTGGTCGGCCCCGATACGCTGGTGCTGTCGCTACAAAACGGCCTGGGCCACGAGGACATCCTTGCCGATGTGGTTGGCCGCGAGCGCGTGCTCGCGGGCAAGACCTATGTCGGCGGCGTGCTGCGCGGGGCCGGACACGTCGAGTCCGGCGTGCGCGGCAAGCTCACCTATATCGGCGAACTCGACGGACGCATCACGCAGCGCGTGCAGGCGATCGCGGACGCGTTCAACGCGGCCGGCCTCGGCACGACCGTCAGCGACAACATCATCGGCACGATGTGGGACAAGCTGCTGGTCAACGTCGCGACGGGTGCACTCACCGGCGTCACCGGGCTGACCTACGGACAGCTTTACGACGAGCCCGAGCTGAAGGCCACATCGCTCGCGGCCGTGGCGGAGGCGATCGCGGCCGCGCAGGCGGCCGGCGTCAGGTTGTCGATGACGGATCCCGAGCAAGCCTGGACGCTTGCCGCCGAGGGGCTGCCCACGGCATTCAAGACCTCGATGCTGCAAAGCCTGGAGAAGGGCTCGATCACCGAGATCGACTACATCAACGGTTCAGTCGTGCGCTGGGGCCAACGGTACGGCGTGCCGACACCGGTCAACGCCACGCTCGTCGCATGCATCAAGGGAATCGAACGCGCGATGGCCGACCGCAAGCATGGCGAGGCAGCCCGATGAATGCCCCCAAAGCGTATCTGGAGCATGTCGCGATCTGGGTGAAGGACATCCGGTGGCACATCCGTTTTTTCGAAGACGTTTTCGGCATGACCATGCGTGAAGTGGACGGCGCGCTCGACGCGCCGCGGCAGTACTGGACGCTCGGCGGCCTGCAGTTCATCCACGACCCGGAATATGGCGGACCCGAAGGCCGGCTCGCCCACCTCGGCGTGATGTGCGAAGACATGGAGGCGGCGCTGGCCTCGGCACGGCGCTTCGGCGTGACCGAAATGCCTCAGGGGCGCAACTGGCTTCGCCTGCCGGACGGCCTCGCCGTCGAATTCATCCAGGCCAGGCCCGCCTCCTGCGTCGCGCAGGCGTTGGCGATCGACCCACGCTCGGAGGCATGAAGATGACGATCATCGAAAAATACTGGGACGATGCGCGCGAAGGCGACGAATGCGTCAGCCCGCAATACACGGTGACCAAGGCGCGCATCCTCGCGTACGCCGATCTCACCGGCGACCACACGCCGGTGCACGTGGACGAGGACTACGCAAACGCCAGTCACTTCGGCTGCATCGTCGCGCACGGCCTGTTCGGGCTGTCGATCGCGGACGGCCTCAAGACGCAGAGCGACTACCGCTTCCTGCCCGGCATGTCGCTGGGCTGGAGCTGGGATTTCCTGCTGCCGATCAAGGTCGACGACGTGCTGCACGTGAAGTTCCGAGTCGGCTCGATGCGGACCAGCAAGAGTCGCCCGGGCTGGGGCATCGTCGTGCTGCCGTCCGAACTGATCAATCAGGATGGCCAGGTGGTTCAACACGGCGAACATCGCCTGATGGTGCCGCGCCGGCCGGGAGCGTTCTGATGCAGGCCCGTCCTCTCGAAGGTATTCGCGTCGTCGACTACAGCCACTTCCTCGCCGGTCCGTACGTGGGGCGATGCCTGGCGGCGCTCGGCGCCGAAGTCATCAAGGTCGAGCGCCCGGGCAGCGGCGACGCCGGGCGCCAGCACGCCACCGTGCTCGACGACCAGCAAAGCGGCTATTTCCTGCAGCTCAACATGGGCAAGCGCGGCGTGAGCGTCAACATGAACGACCCGCGCGGCAAGGCATTCATGCAGCGCCTGTGCGACTCGGCGGACGTGTTCGTCGAGAACTACCGGCCCGGCGCGCTGGACAAGCTGGGGCTCGGCTACGCGGCGTTGTCGGCACGCAATCCGGGCTTGGTGTATTGCTCGATTTCGGCCTATGGCCACACGGGGCCGGACGCGCACCGTGCCGGCTTCGGACTGATTGCCGAAGCCAAAAGCGGGATCATGCAGATGGTCGGCACGCCCGGCGAGCGCCCTCCGTTGCTGCGCATTTCGCTGGGCGACATGTACACCGGCATTCACGCGGTAGCCGCGATCAACGCCGCGTTGCTGGGGCGCACGAAGAGCGGACGCGGTCAGCACATCGACATGGCGCTGTACGACACGCTGGTGTCGATGCATGAGTACGCGGTGCAGTGCTACACGCTGCAAGGCGCGCTGCCCGAGCAGACGGGGCACGACATGCCGACCTCGACGCTCTATGGCGTGTTCCGCGCCGCGGACGGCGATCTCGTGATCGCGGCACAAGTGGACGATGCGTGGAAACGCTTTGCAAAACTGATCGAATCGCACGGCGGCCCGTCGGGCTTCGGCGCCGACACGCGGTACCACGACAGCGTGGGGCGCAACGCGCATCGGTCGGACATCCTGTCGGTCGTCGAACCTTGGGTGGCCGCGCGCTCCGTCGCGTCGATCCTGGCATTGCTGGACGGCATCGACGTCCCCTGCGCCAAGGTGCAGCGCATCGACGAGGTGCTGGCCGACCCTCAGATCCACGCACGAGGCATGGTGGTCGAGCAGCAGCACCCGCGCTACGGCACGCTGCGCCTGCCCAATCTGCCGTTCCGTTTCTCCGATTGCGACACGACGATTCGCGACGTCGCACCCGACCTCGGGCAGCACAACGCCGAGGTGGCGCGCTCGCTGGGCTTCGACTCGGCCGAGATCGACGCGATGCAGACCGACGGCGTTCTTTATTCCAGGTGAGCCCACGATGACTGACCATTACGCGGTGATCGGCAACCCGATCGGACACACGAAATCTCCGCTGATCCACGGTCTCTTTGCCGAAGAGACGCGGCAGGACTTGCGCTATACGGCAATCGAGGGGCCGGTCGAGCCGCAAGAGGCCTTTGCCGAGGTGGTGCGGGCGTTCGCCGCCGCTGGCGGCAAGGGCATGAACGTGACCGCGCCGTTCAAGCTCAAGGCCTTCGCGATGGCGGACGAATGCAGCGAGCGCGCAACGTTGGCCGGCGCCGCCAATGCGCTCAAATTCGAAGACGGGCGCATTCTGGCCGACAACTTCGACGGCATCGGGCTGATCCGCGACATCGAGGTCAACCTTGGTCTGTCGATTGCCGGCAAGCGCGTGCTGATGCTCGGCGCCGGCGGCGCGGCGCGCGGCGCATTGCTGCCGTTCCTGGACGCGTGCCCGGCTGAAATGGTCATCGCGAACCGCGACGTCGCCAAAGGGCAGGCGCTGGCCGCCCAGGTTGCCGGACGTGGCGCGCTCGTCGCCTGTGGCTATGCCGATCTCGAACGCATGGGACGCTTCGACCTGGTGGTCAATGCGACGTCAGCGAGCCTGACTGGCGACCTGCCGCCCGTTCCGCCCGGCGTTTTCAGCCCGAAGGGCACGGCCTACGAGCTTGCGTACGGCAAGCGATTGACACCGTTCCTGCGGCTGGCGAGCAATGCGGGCGTACTTGGCGTGGCGGACGGTGTCGGCATGCTGGTCGAGCAGGCAGCCGAAGCGTTCGCCTGGTGGCGCGGCGTGCGTCCGCCGACCAGCGCCGTGATCGATCAGCTTACCGTTCCTCTCGACTGAACGCGCGGCCGGACGCGCAGATGAAGCTTCTCGCACCGCGCATAGCGGCTACTGAGGTCACTGGCGAATAAGTCTCCGATCGTAACCGGCACGGTTACCGCTTTCGCCGGACCTGTTGGATGGAGCGAATGATCGGGCTCCACGCTCGGGCCTGAATGAATGTGGCCAAACCGACTCGGTCGATCTGACGCCGGCCGTTTGCTCCCGCCCTGCCTAATATGTCGCGCGCACGGTGCCGCATCGTGCGCCGCTGAATCACGCGTGCGCTTTCGCGCCGTGCAGTTGCAGGCCGAGCGCCTTGATGACCTTCAGGATCGTGCCGAAGCTCGGATTGCCGTCGTGCGACAGCGCCTTGTACAGTCCTTCGCGCGACAGGCCCGCGTCGCGCGCGACCTGCGACATGCCGCGCGCGCGGGCGATCACGCCGAGCGCGTGCGCGATGAAGGCCGGATCGTCGCCGGCCTCCTGCAGACAGGCCTCGAAATAGTCGGCCATGTCGTCGTCGGTCTTCAGGTGTTCGGCCGAATCCCACGGCCGGGTCTTGATCTTGTCCATGATCACTCCAGGTCGAGCCGCTCGAGCATCGCGTGCGCGGCGCGGATGTCCGCCTGTTGCGTCGACTTGTCGCCGCCGCAGAGCAGGATCACCCATATCGTTCCGCGTCTGACGTAGTAGACGCGATAGCCGGGGCCGTGGTCGACACGCATTTCGACGACGGGCGAGCCGGCGGATTTCCAGTCGCCCGGGTTGCCCATCGACAGACGGTCGATGCGTGCCTGGATGCGCCGCCGCGCGACGCGATCCTGCAGGCGGGCAAACCATGCATCGAAGACGTCGGTGGTCCGGATACTGAATGTAGGCGCACTGTGGGGCATGAATGGCATTGTGTCAACCGTGGTTCACAGATGGGTTGGGTGAATGGAATCTGGTTGCCCCCAACGATAGGGCCGCGCGCGCCGTTTGACGTCGAATTGGCCGTCAGGCCGATCCTTTCGCGCAGCCGGACCCTGCCATTTGGCCGAAGTCGGAATTCGGCGAATCCGTCTACAATCAAAAACGTCCTTGCCGCCCGTGCGTGCTTGCCGCGCGCGGGCGGATCCGTTTGCCCTCCTGCACAGGGAGGCGCCGCCGTGCGTTGCGCGGCGGGCAGTGCCGTGGTCAGTGTCCAGTAGGTAAAGCGTCCGCGTGCCGTAGGCCGGCGCGCGTTCTGAACGTCGCGCGCCCGTAAGCCGGGCAGGCGGCATCAACCGAGAGTCCCCCATGAAAGCATCGGATCTGTTCGTGAAGGCGCTGGAAGCCGAAGGCGTCGAGTACGTGTTCGGCATTCCCGGCGAGGAAAACCTCGATCTGCTCGAATCGCTGCGGCGATCGAAGATCAAGCTCGTGCTGACCCGGCACGAGCAGGCGGCCGGATTCATGGCTGCCACCTACGGCCGCCTGACGGGCCGCACCGGCGTGTGTCTCGCGACGCTCGGGCCGGGCGCGACCAACTTCGTGACGGCCGCCGCGTATGCGCAGCTCGGCGGCATGCCGATGCTGATGATCACCGGGCAGAAGCCGATCAAGTCCAGCAAGCAGGGACACTTCCAGATCGTCGACGTCGTCGGCATGATGCAGCCGCTCACGAAGTTCACGCGGCAGATCGTGTCGATCGGCAACATCCCGTCGGCGGTGCGCGAGGCGTTCCGTCGCGCGGAGGAGGAGCGCCCGGGGGCCGCACACCTCGAACTCCCGGAGGACATCGCGCACGAGGAGGGCGACGGCAAGCCGATTCCGCGCAGCTACAGCCGGCGGCCGGTAGCCGAGGAAAAGGCGGTCGCGCACGCGGTCGACGCGATCCAGGCCGCGCGCCACCCGCTGTTGATGATCGGCGCGGGCGGCAATCGCAAGACGACCTGCAAGATGCTGCTCGAATTCGTCGACAAGACGGGTATCCCGTTCTTCACGACCCAGATGGGCAAGGGCGTGATCGACGAAACGCATCCGCTGTGGCTCGGCAACGCGACGCTGTCCGACGGCGACTTCGTGCACCGCGCGATCGAGCATGCGGACTGCATCATCAACGTCGGCCATGACGTGATCGAGAAACCGCCGTTCTTCATGCGCACGGACGACAAGACCGTGATTCACGTGAACTTCCTCGGCGCGCAGGTCGATCCCGTCTATTTCCCGCAGATCGAGGTGGTCGGCGACATCGCGAACGCGGTGTGGCAAATGAAGGAGGCGATCGCGCCGCAGCCGCACTGGGATTTCGCACGCTTCGCGATGATCAAGGAGCACTTCGACGCACACCTGCAGAAAGGCCAGCACGACCCGCGCTTCCCGATGTACCCGGTGCGGATCGTGAACGACCTGTACAAGGCGCTGCCGGCTGACGGGATCGTCTGCCTCGACAACGGGATGTACAAGATCTGGTTCGCGCGCTACTGGCGTGCGCACGAGCCGAACTCGCTGCTGCTGGACAATGCGCTCGCGTCGATGGGCGCGGGCCTGCCGTCGGCGATCGCGACGAAGATCGTGCATCCGCAGCGCAAGGTGATCGCCGTGTGCGGCGACGGCGGCTTCATGATGAATTCGCAGGAACTCGAAACCGCCGTGCGGCTGAAGCTCGACATCGTCGTGATGATCCTGCGCGACGACGCGTTCGGGATGATCCGCTGGAAGCAGGAGAACATGAATTTCCCCGATTTCGCGATGACGCTGAAAAACCCCGATTTCGTATCGTATGCACGGAGCTACGGCGCGCACGGGCATCGCGTCGAAGCGGCCGACGATCTCGAGCCGCTGCTGCGCGACTGCTTCGCGACGCCCGGCGTGCACGTAATCGACGTGCCGATCGACTATTCGGACAACGAGCGCGTGCTCAACCGCGAAATCAAGCGCCTGTCGGCGCAACTCTGAATCCGTAGTTCACCGGAAGGAGCGTTCCATGCTGAAGGATACCTATCCGTACTATCTGGCCAACGAGGCCGTCTACGCGAATACCGATCTCGAAGTGACCGACAAGTTCAGCGGCAAGGTCGCGACGCGCGTCGCGCTGGCCGACGCGAAGGCGATCGATGCGGCCATCGGTGCGGCGGTCGGCGCCGCGAAGCCGATGCGCGAATTGCCGGCCTACAAGCGTCAGGCGGTGCTCGACCACTGCGTCGCGCGCTTTCGCGAGCGATTCGACGAGCTGGCCGAGGCGCTGTGCATCGAGGCCGGCAAGCCGATCAACGATTCGAAGGGCGAAGTGACGCGGCTGATCGATACGTTCCGCGTCGCAGCCGAGGAGTCGGTGCGCATCGACGGCGAGGTGATCAACCTCGAGATCTCGGCACGCGCGCAAGGCTACACCGGCTATACGCGGCGCGTGCCGATCGGCCCGTGCTCGTTCATCTCGCCATTCAACTTCCCGCTGAACCTCGCCGCGCACAAGGTTGCACCCGCGCTGGCCGCAGGCTGTCCGTTCGTGCTGAAACCCGCGAGCCGCACGCCGATCGGCGCGCTCATTATCGGCGAGGTACTCGCCGAAACCGATCTGCCCAAGGGGGCGTTCTCGGTGCTGCCCGCGCATCGCGACGGCGCGGATCTGTTCACGACCGACGAGCGCTTCAAGCTGCTGTCGTTCACGGGTTCGCCGGCCGTGGGCTGGGCGCTGAAGGAGAAGGCCGGCAAGAAGAAGGTCGTGCTGGAGCTCGGCGGCAACGCGGCGGCGATCGTCGACGCGGACCAGCGCGAGCAACTCGACTACGTGGTCGAGCGTCTCGCGTTCGGCGCGTATTACCAGTCGGGCCAGAGCTGTATCGGCGTGCAGCGAATCCTCGTGCATGCGGACCTGTACGACGCGCTGCGCGACAAGCTGATCGCGAAGACGCGTTCGTTGAAGATGGGCGATCCGAAGGATCCGTCGACGTTCGTCGGCCCGATGATCTCCGAATCCGAATCGCGTCGGCTGTCGGGCTGGATGGACGCGGCCGTTGCGGCGGGCGCGAAGATCGTCGCGGGCGGCAAGGTCGATGGCGCGATGTTCGAGGCGACGCTGCTGGAAAATGTCGGTCGCGAACAGGACCTGTACCGCAAGGAGGCATTCGGGCCGGTCGCGATCCTCGAGAAGTTCGAGCGTTTCGACGATGCGCTCGCGCGCGTCAACGACAGCGACTTCGGTCTGCAGGCGGGTGTGTTTACCGATTCGCTCGCGCATGCGCAGCGGGCGTGGGACGAGCTGGAGGTGGGCGGCGTCGTGATCAACGACGTGCCGTCGTTCCGCGTCGACAACATGCCCTATGGCGGCGTGAAGGATTCGGGGCTTGGACGCGAAGGGATCCGTTACGCGATCGAGGACATGACCGAGCCGCGCCTGATGGTCGTGCGGCGCCGCTAGCGCGAAGGACGCGGCATGACGGCACGCGGGCGATCGTGGCGGCCCGCGTGCCGTTTTCGTTTCCGCGCACGCCGATGAGCGCGGCGGCGCCCGCCGTTGCGCCATTGTGGCGGCGCCGGGCGCAGCGCTTGCCGAACGCGCTCGACTGTACGCATCGCATCGTGATGTAATCGCGCGAATTGGCCAACCGGGGTGCGACACCGGCTGGCGTGCGCATTCATTCCTCACGAGGTCGATTCATGTCCCCCGTCTCGGCATTCAAGCTGGTTTTGTTGTCATTCCTCGCGATCGTTGCGCTCGAATGCATCGCCAAGCGTCTGCGATTGCCGCCCGCGGCCGCACTGCTGATCGGCGGCATCGGCATCGCGTTCATTCCTGGCCTGCCGCCGATCAACCTTGATCCGGAGCTCGTGCTGCTCGTTTTCCTGCCGCCGTTGCTGATGGACGGCGCGTATTTCTCGGTGTGGGAGGAATTCAAGCACAACGTCGGCGGCATCCTGATGCTCGCGATCGGCGCGGTGGTGTTTACGACGTTCGCGGTCGGTTTCGCCGTGCACTGGGTCGTGCCGTCACTGCCATGGGCCGCGTGCTTCGCGCTCGGCGCGATCGTGTCGCCGCCCGACGCGGTGGCCGCGAAGGCGGTGCTCGAGCGCGTCGCGCTGCCGCGCCGGCTGATGGTGCTGCTCGAAGGGGAAAGCCTGTTGAACGACGCGGCGGGCCTGGTGCTGTTCCGCTTCGCGGTGGCGGCCGCGCTGACGGGGGCGTTCAGCCTCGAGCACGCGGTCGTGCGCTTCGCGGAACTCGGGATCGGCGGTGTCGTGGTCGGCTTCGTGGTCGGAAAGCTCGTCGTGTGGTTCCTGAAGCTGCTCGATGACGACTATCTGGTGATCACCGTCGCGGTGATCGCCGGCTGGATCGCGTACATCGCCGGCGAGATGGTCGAGGTGTCGGGCGTGATCGCGACGGTCACGGCCGGCATGATCGTCGGCTGGCATCAGCACGAGGTGTTCTCGGCGGCCGTGCGCACACGCGGCACTGCGTTCTGGCAGGTCATCGTGTTCCTGCTCGAAGCGCTGGTGTTCGTGCTGATCGGGCTGTCGCTGCGCGGTGCGATCCACCGGCTCGGCGGTTTCGAGCAGGTGCTCGCGACGATGGTCCCGCCGGTCCTCGCGGTGCTGGTGGCGGTGGTCGTGTCGCGCTTCGTCTGGATCTACGCGGTCGAGGCGCTGAAGGTGCCGGTGCGCGGGATCATTCGACGTGGTGTCGCACCCGACTGGAAGGCCGCGACGATCATGAGCTGGGCCGGGATGCGCGGGGTCGTGACGCTGGCGATCGCGCTGTCGTTGCCGGAGGCGCTGCCGGGCCGCGACGTGATTCTGGTCGCGTCGTTCGCGGTAATCCTCGTCACCGTGCTCATGCAGGGCACGACCATCGGGCCGTTGATCCGGCTGTTGCGCCTGCCTCAGCATGAAGAGCGGGTCGCGCATCACCTGACCGAGCCGCAGGCGTGGGCGCATATCGAGGCTGCGCAGCTCGCGGCGATCCAGCCGCTGGTGCGCGACGAGAGCGGCAAGGTGATTCATCCGCGCCTGCTGGAGCAATACACGTATCGCGCGGAACTGACCGAGCGGGCGAAGAACGAGCCCGCTTATCCGGCGGAGGTGCGCATTGCGCACTACGACGTCGTGCTGGCCGCGATCAAGGCCGGGCGTGCGGAATTGTTGCGCCTGCATCGTTCGGGCCGCATCCACGACGAGATGCTGCACATGCTCGAGCGCGATCTCGACCTGCAGGAAGTGTCCGCGCAACACGCACGCGGGTAACCGGCCGTGTAGTCGGGCCCTGAACGCGCGGCCGCGTGGCCGCGTCAATCGGGTTCGGTGCGCGGCGCCGCGAGCCTTCGCGTCGCGCCGAACCGGACGCGACGCGCGATTTCTTTTCCATATTCTTCCGATTCCATTGCATCGGAATCCGGCCCCGATACGTTGGACACGACAGCCTTGCAGCGCATGCAAACCTCGCGATGCCGGACTCGCAAACGTTTTCGTCTTTCGCATCCGGAAATGATCTGATTTATCTGAATCCCGCTCTTTCACCATATTTGGCAAAACTAAACCGGAATGAGATAGATGCTGTGTTCTAATTTCATTTAGAATCAGCCGGTTATCTTTATTGAGAGAAAGCGCGCGGAGGTAATACGGCCGTCGTCGGGGTGAAAATCGGCGTTCGGAGCCCTGCGAGGCAATGCCGACAGGCCAGATCGGCAACAATAGGCGGATTTCTCACCGCCAAATTTAAGATGGCGTCCAAGTCGGATAAACAACTCCTATGAAAGAATCAATTGGAGATTTGGCGTTTGAAACGGTATTTATGAAAGAATCCAGCGGTGAAAATGCGCCGGATTGTCTCGAGTCGGGGCTATCGGTTCTGCTCGTAGACGATCAGCCGTTCGTCGGCGAGGTGATCCGCCGCGCGCTGCGCAGCGAGCACGATATCGACCTGCATGTGTGCACCGACGCACATCGGGCGATGGCGGTCGCGCGCGACGTGAAGCCGACGGTCATCCTGCAGGATCTCGTGATGCCGGAAATCGACGGCCTCGATCTTGTTCGCGCGTGGCGCGCGGACACCGACACCGCGCGCGTGCCGATCATCGTGCTGTCGGCGAAGGAAGAGCCGATCGTCAAGCGCGAGGCGTTCATCGCCGGCGCGAACGACTACCTCGTGAAGCTCCCGGACGCGATGGAACTGACCGCGCGCATCCGCTATCACTCGAATTCGTACCTGATGTCGCGCCAGCGCGACGAAGCGTTGGATTTCCTGTCGCACGACATGCGTTCGCCGCAGACGTCGATTCTCGCGCTGCTCGAGGTCTACCGGACCGAGCACGGCGACATGCCGCCGGTCATGGAGCGCATTGCCGGCCACGCACGGCGCGCGCTCGCGCTCGCCGACGGCTTCATCCACCTGACCCGCGCGCAGTCGGAACGCCGCGCGCACGAGGTCCTGAGTCTCAACGAAATCGTGCTCGACGCCGTCGACCAGCTGTGGGAGAAGGCGGCCGGATTCGGCAGCCGGGTCGTTGCCCACGTGCCCGATACCGAGTGCGTATCGATGGGCGACCGCATGATGGTCACGCGCGCGGTCGCAAACCTGATCGACAACGCGCTGAAGTACGGCCCGGCCGGCACGGACGTGCACTGCACGCTGAGCGGCGACGACGGTGCGTGGCTGATCGGCGTCGAGGACGCGGGCTCCGGCATCGCGCCCGAGCAGCGCACGGCCGCGACCGAGTCGTTCGTGCGGCTCGAATCCGTGCATGGCGCGGCGCGCGGCGGCTTCGGCCTCGGGCTTGCGTTCGTCCGCGCGACGGCCGCGCGGCATCGCGGCCAGATCCTGATGCGCAATACGGCGCGCGGCTTCATGGTCGCGCTTCGGCTGCCGGCGCAAGCGGAGCGATGATTTCGCGGCGCGGCCGGCCGGTGCCGCGCTGCCCGCAGACCCCGATGCGCTCGTGGCGCGCCGTCCGGCGCGCGGGCGGGCGCGGTTTTTTTCAACGCTGATTTTAGAAAGCCCATAACGAACATGGCCACCGTGACGCCCCGCGCGACCAATGAAAGCCTGCATCCGACGATCGGCGCCGCCCGGCTGACGCTCGGCAACCGTATCCTGTTCAGTTTCGGCGTGCTGTTCGTGCTGATGCTGGTGACGGCAGGTGTGTCCTACGAGCGCCTGCGCGCGATCAATGCCGAAGCCGTCAGCATCGAACGCGATTCGCTGCCGGGTGTTTATCTCGCGGCGTCGCTGCGCGGGGCGGTCAACGAATCGTTCACGATGCTGCAGCAGGCGACATTCGTCGATACCGACCCCGAGGCGGTACAGCGCGATCTCGCGAAGATCGGCGATGCGGTGAAGGACGTCGAATCGCTGTCGGTCGACTATCAGAACACGACGTTCCGCGACGACGACCGTCAGCGCTTTGCCGCCTTTCGCGCGTCGTTCGATCGCTACCTGCCGCTGTTGAACGATGCCGTGCAAAGGCATCGCGTGTCGCGTGAAGAGGCCGTCTCCGGATATGCGAAGGTGCAGCCGGCGTGGGCCGAGGTCGTGCGCGGCGCGAACACGCTGGTGCAGGAGAACCGCAAGTTCGCAGACCAGTCCGCGAAGCTGATCCGCGAGTCGGTGCAGGATACCGAGATCGTGCTCGCCGCCGCGCTGGGCATCGTCCTGTTTTCCGCGCTCGCGCTCGGCTACGGGCTGTTCCGCGCGGTCACCGTGCCGATGGCGCGGCTCGTCGAGGTGCACGACGTGATGCGCACCGGCAACCTGACGCGTCGCCTCGACCTGCGCCGCCGCGATGAGTTCGGCACGCTCGAGACGGGCTTCAATCGTATGGCCGACGAGCTGACCGAGCTGGTCGCGCGCGCGCAGCAGTCGTCGCTGCAGGTGACGACGTCGGTCGCCGAAATCGCGGCGACGTCGCGCGAGCAGCAGGCGACCGCCAACGAAACCGCGGCGACGACGACCGAAATCGGCGCGACCTCGCGCGAGATCTTCGCGACGTCGCGCGACCTGCTGCGCACGATGAACGAGGTGGCCGGCGTGGCCGAGCAGTCGGCGACGCTCGCGGGCGTGAGCCAGAGCGGCCTCACGCGGATGGGTGAGACGATGCGCAGCGTGATGGACGCAGCCGGTTCGGTGAACGCGAAGCTCGCGATCCTCAACGAGAAGGCGCTGAACATCAACCAGGTCGTCGCGACGATCACCAAGGTTGCCGATCAGACCAACCTGCTGTCGCTGAATGCGGCGATCGAGGCCGAGAAGGCCGGCGAGTACGGCCGCGGCTTCGCGGTCGTCGCGACCGAGATCCGCCGCCTGGCCGACCAGACGGCGGTGGCGACGTACGACATCGAGCAGACGGTGAAGGAGATCCAGTCGGCCGTGTCGGCGGGCGTGATGGGGATGGACAAGTTCTCGGAGGAAGTGCGCCGCGGGATGCTCGACGTGCAGCAGGTCGGCGGACAGCTGTCGCAGATCATCGCCGAGGTGCAGACGCTCGCGCCGCGTTTCCAGATGGTCAACGAAGGGATGCAGACCCAGGCGAACGGCGCCGAGCAGATCACGCAGGCGCTGTCGCAGCTGTCGGAAGCCGCGCAGCAGACGGCCGAATCGCTGCGCCAGTCGTCGCAGGCGATCGATGACCTGACGCTCGTCGCGAACCAGTTGCGCACCAGCGTGTCGCGCTTCAAGGTCGACGCGTGACGCGCGCCGAGTCGCACGGCGGCGCGCACGCGCTGTTCCTGATGTTCGAGCTCGACGGCGAGCGCTATGCGCTCGACGCGGCCGACATCGACGAGGTATTGCCGCTCGCGTCCACCAAAGCCGTGCCCGGCGCGCCCGACTGGATTGCCGGGCTGCTGATGCGCGGCGGTCAGCCCGTTCCCGTGATCGACGTGCCGATGCTGGCGCTCGGGCGGCGCGCGCATGCGCTGCGCTCGACGCGGCTGGTGATGGCCCGCTATCGCATCGGGCAGCTCGATCGCGATCGCGTGATCGGCCTGATCGTCGAGCGCGCGACGCAGACGCTGCGGATCGACCGCACCGCGTTCCGCGCCAGCGGCGTATCGACCGCGCGCACGCGCTGGCTCGGGCGCGTCGCAAACACGCCCGACGGGATCGTGCAGCAGGTCTCGGTGTCCGACCTGATCGACGACGTAGCGCGCCTGTATCTGTTCGACGGCCAGCCGGGCCATGGAGAGGAGTCCGCATGAAAGAGTCCGATTCGCGATTTCGCGGCTGGCTGGTGCGCGAGACCGGCATCGACCCCGATTCGCTCGGCAACGATTTCCTGAGCCGAGCGCTGACCGAGCGTGTGCAGGCGCTACAGGGCGACGGCGAGCGGCTGCCGTCGGCGGTGCGGCCGCCGGTCACGCCGGAAGCGCTTGACGCGTACTGGCAGCATCTCAACGCGTCGCCCGACGAGCGGCGCGCGCTGATCGAACTGTTCGTCGTGCCGGAGACGTGGTTCTTCCGCGATCGCGAGGCATTCGCGACGCTTGCGCGGCTTGCGGCCGAGCGGCTTGCCGCGATGCCGGGGCGTGTGATCCGCGTGCTGAGCGCGCCGTGCTCGACCGGCGAGGAGCCGTATTCGGCGGCGATGGCGCTGCTCGACGCCGGGCTCGATCCGGCCAGCTTCACGATCGACGCGATCGATCTGAGCGCGCGCGCGATCGAACAGGCTCGGCTCGGCTGCTATGGGCGCAATGCGTTTCGCGGCACGGCGACCGAGTTCCGCGGCCGCTACTTCACGCCGGTCGCCGACGGCTGGCTGCTCGACGAGCGCGTGCGCGCGTGCGTGCAGTTTCGCCAGGCGAACCTGGTCGAACCGGGCACCGACACGGGCATCCGCTACGATTTCGTGTTCTGCCGCAACGTGCTGATCTATTTCGACCGCGATGCACAGGATCGCGTGATCGATTCGCTCGAAAGCTCGCTCGCCGACGACGGGATGCTGTTCGTCGGTCCTGCCGAAACGGGCGTCGCGATGCGGCACGGGATGCGCTCGGCGCGCGTGCCGCTGGCGTTCGCGTTTCATCCCGCGCGCGGTGGCGCCGCGGCGCACGGCCATGCAGCATCGATGCCGACGATCGCGCCGTACCGGCGCGCCGGGCGCTTCGCCGTTGCGCCGCCGGCCGCGACGCGCCCGCTGCTGGCCATCGTGCCGCCGACGTGGAGCGATGCCGCGCCGTCGCGCGCCGCGGTCGCGCCGGCCGAGCGCACGACGGCGCGCGAGCAGCGGGCCGACTTGCGCGTCGACTCCCCGGCCCATGCGGCGACCCCGGCCGACCTGCCCGCGCAGGCGGCGCCGGTCGCCGGCAGCGTCGCACCGACGCTCGAGGAAGCGCAGGCGCTGGCCAACGCGGGCGCATTCGACGAGGCCGAGCGCGTGCTCGCGCAGTTCTCCGCGCACGCCGGGCCGCACGCCGATGCGTTCTACCTGAACGGGCTGATCGCGGATGCGCGCGGGCGCGTCGCGGAAGCGGGCGATTTCTACCGGAAGGCGCTGTATCTGCGGCCGACGCACCACGAAGCGCTGACGCATCTCGCGACCTTGCTCGACGTCGGCGGCGATGGCGCCGGCGCGCGATGGCTGCTCGAGCGTGCGCGGCGCTCGGCCGGATAACGAGAATACGGGTTGGGAGCCGACATCGGGATGACCGAGGAAAGAATGAACCGCGACGCCGTTGCCACTGACGACACGACGATCGGCGTCGACGATTGCTGGAACCGGATCGGCACGCGCGGCGACCGCTCGTGCGAGCGGCTGGCCGACTGCCTGCGCTGCCTGAACTGTCCGGTCTACGCGTATCACGCGGCGAAGCTGCTCGAACGTCCGCTCGGCGTCGCCGAGATGGCCGACGCCACGCAGCGGATCGGCGCGTTCGACGCGACCGGCGCGCACGGCGACGACGATACGCGCCAGGCAGCGCTGGCGTTTCGTGTTGCCGACGAATGGCTCGCGCTGCCGATCGGCGTGCTGCGCGAGATCGCCGGCACGCGCCCGATCCATTCGCTGCCGTATCGCCGTCATTCGGCCGTGCGCGGCGTGGTCAACATTCGCGGCACGCTGCGCATCGCGATCTCGATCGGCGCGCTGCTTGGCCTCGACGCGGGCAAGGGCGGCAACGGCGGCTCGGACGGCCGTTTCACGCGTCTGTTGGTTGCCGCGCACCACGGCGAGCCGGTCGTGTTTCCAGTCGACGAAGTCGAGGGCGTGCTGCGCTTCGGCGCATCCGAATGGGTGCCGGTGCCGGCGACGGTCGGGCGCGCGAGCGCCGGCCTGTCGCGCGGCGTGCTGTCGTGGCGGGGCAAGTCGGTTGGCCTGCTCGACGACGATCGGCTGTTCGACGCCGTGACACGGAGCATGCGATGAGCGGCGATGACGATCTGAGCCACCTGTCGCTGCTCGAGCTGTATCGCGAGGAGACGCGCACGCAGACCCAGGCGCTGTCCGAGCGCCTGCTCGCGCTCGAGTCGGGCGAGCCCGATTCCGTCGCGCTCGAGGCGTGCATGCGCGCCGCGCACTCGCTGAAGGGCGCCGCACGCATCGTGGGCGTGCCGCTCGGCGTCGACATCGCGGGGCGCATGGAGGAATGCTTCGTCGCCGCGCAGGCCGGCACGATCGCGCTGACGGCCACGCACGTCGACGTGCTGCTCGCCGGCGTCGATCTGCTGGTGCGCGTCGCCGATCCGCAGGCGCAGCCCGTGTCGCCGACCGAGATCGAGGCGTTCGCGCTGGCGCTGACGAGTGCCGACGGCGCGCACGCGATGCCTGCCTCGGCCTTCGCGCTGCCGCCGTCGGCGCCGCCGTCCGTCGTGCCGCTTCGCGAGCACGACGGCGCCGCGAACGAATCCGTTGGGGCCGCTGCCGCGGTGCCGCCGCTGGCCGTGTCGGCGGCCGTGCCCGATCCGGTCCAGGCCGGCCGCGCGGCCGGCGCGGGTGCGATGCGCCGTGTGCGGGCCGATACGCTGAACCGGCTGCTGAGCCTGTCCGGCGAGTCGCTCGTCGAATCGCGCTGGCTCAAGCCGTTCGCGGAGTCGATGCTGCGCGTGAAGCGTGCGCAGCGCGATGCGGCCCGTTCGCTCGATCTGTTGTACGAACAGTTTGCCGACGAACTCGACGCGGGCGTGCTCGCGTCGGTAAACGAAGTGCGGCACATGCTCAATGATCTGCAGCGCTCGCTCGCCGAGCGCATGGACGAATTCGATCGCTTCGAGCGGCGCAGCACGCACATCGCCGAGCAGCTGTACGACGAGGCGCTGCAATGCCGGATGCGGCCGTTCGGCGACGCGACGCGCGCGTATCCGCGCATCGTCCGCGACCTCGCGCGCTCGCTCGGCAAGCAGGTGCGCTTCTCGATCGTCGGCGAAGGCACGCAGGTCGACCGCGACATCCTCGACCTGCTCGACGCGCCGCTCGGCCATCTGCTGCGCAACGCGATCGATCATGGCGTCGAGCCGCCCGACGCGCGTCGCGCGCGCGGCAAGGCGGCCGAGGCGAGCGTCACGCTGGAGGCTCGGCACAGCGCCGGCTCGCTGCTGGTCAGCGTGATCGACGACGGGCCGGGCGTCGACATGGATGCGTTGCGCGCGGCGGTCGTGCGCCAGCGGCTGACCGACGACGAGACGGCCGCGCGGCTGTCCGATCCCGAACTGCTCGAATTCCTGCTGCTGCCGGGCTTCTCGATGCGCGATGCGGTGACCGACGTGTCGGGCCGCGGCGTCGGCCTCGACGCGGTGCAGGAAATGGTGCGTGGCGTGCGCGGCGCGGTGCGCATCTTCAACGAGCCCGGCGCGGGCATGCGCTTCGTGCTGCAGCTGCCGCTCACGCTGTCGGTGATCCGCAGCCTGCTGGTCGAGGTCGGCGGCGAGCCTTATGCGTTCCCGCTCGCGCACGTGCGCCGCACGCTCGAACTGTCGCACGACGACATCGACGTGCTCGAAGGCCAGCCGCATTTTCCGTTCGACGGCCGGCGCGCGGGCCTCGTCGCCGCGCACCAGTTGCTCGATGCCGGCGAACCCGACGTCGCGCGCGCGAGCACGGCGGTCGTGGTCGTCGGCGGCGAGCCCGAGCTCTACGGTGTCGCGGTCGACCGCTTCCTCGGCGAACGGATGCTCGTCGTGCAGCCGCTCGACAACCGCCTGCACAAGATTCAGAACATCGCGGCCGGCGCGTTGCTCGAGAACGGCGACCCGGTGCTGATCGTCGACGTCGAGGACCTGATCCGCTCCGTCGACAAGCTCGTGCGCGGCGGACAGCTTGCGAAGCTCACGCGCGATCCGCAGCTTGCGCTCGGCGACCGGCGCCGCCGCGTGCTCGTCGTCGACGATTCGCTGACGGTGCGCGAGCTCGAACGCAAGCTGCTGGAAAAGCGCGGTTACGACGTGACCGTCGCGGTCGACGGAATGGACGGCTGGAACGCGGTGCGCAGCGACGCGTTCGACCTCGTTGTCACCGACGTCGACATGCCGCGCATGGACGGGATCGAACTCGTCACGCTGATCAAGGGCGATTCGATGCTCAAGCGCGTGCCGGTGATGATCGTGTCGTACAAGGATCGCGACGAGGACCGCCGGCGCGGGCTCGATGCGGGCGCCGACTACTACCTCGCGAAGAGCAGTTTCCACGACGAGGCGCTGCTCGATGCGGTGCACGACCTGATCGGGGACGCGCGCGGATGAACATCGGCATCGTCAACGATCTGCCGCTTGCCGTCGAGGCGCTGCGCCGCGTGATCGCGCTGCGCACCGACCATCGCGTGCTGTGGGTCGCGACGGATGGCGACGAGGCGGTGGATTTCTGCGTCGCGCATCCGCCCGACCTCGTGTTGATGGATCTCGTGATGCCGAAGCTCGACGGCGTCGCCGCGACACGGCAGATCATGGCGCGTGCGCCGTGCGCGATCCTGATCGTGACCGCGAGCGTCAGCGCGAACACGTCGTCGGTCTACGAGGCGATGGGCGCCGGCGCGCTCGACGCGGTCGATACGCCGACGCTCGCGCTCGGCCTGCCGTCGGATGCGGGCCCGCAGCCGCTGCTCGCGAAGATCGACCAGATCGGCCGCCTGCTCGAAAGCCGGACCGTGACGCTCGTGCCGCCCGGGCCGACCCCCGCTCGCGGCCTGCCGACGTTGATCGCGATCGGCGCGTCGGCGGGCGGGCCGACTGCACTCACCGCGCTGCTGCGTGCGCTGCCGGCCGATTTTCCGGCTGCACTCGTGATCGTGCAGCACGTCGACCAGGCGTTCGCGGTCGGCATGGCGGAGTGGCTCGACGGCTATACGCGGCTGCCCGTGCGTGTCGCGCGGCAGGGCAGTGTGCCGCAGGCGGGCGAGGTGCTGCTCGCGGCCACCAACGATCACCTGTCCATGTCGCCGCGCGGCGTGCTCGGCTATACGCGGCATCCGGCCGAGACGCCATACCGGCCGTCGATCGACGTGTTCTTCAACAGCGTCGCCGATGGCTGGCAGGGCGACGCGCTCGGCGTGCTGCTGACCGGAATGGGGCGCGACGGGGCGCTCGGGCTGAAGGCGATGCGCGCGAAGGGGTGCTACACGATCGCGCAGGACGAGGCGACGAGCGCCGTCTACGGGATGCCGAAGGCGGCCGCGGCGATCGGCGCCGCGTCGGCGATCCTGCCGCTCGAGCGCATCGCGCCGCAACTGATCTCGCGCGTGATGCGCACGCCGCCCGACTGACGGCGCGGCGGCGGCCTCGGCGGGCCGCATTGCGCGCGCCGCGCGGCGTCGCGTACAATTGCCGCCTGCGGAGATGGCATGCCTCCCTGCGGCCGGCCCGGCGCGTCGCGCGCGGTTCGGCCCTCAACCGCCGGTTGCCCGGCTGATGATGCCTGCGTGTTCCTGGGTCGTCAGGAGGTCGCAGGCCGTCCATGCGGTATTCTGCCGCCCAGGTTTTGATGTCCCGTCGAATCTGGAAATCATGCTTTTCTCGACTTCTGCCGATTTTTTCGCGACCGTGCGCTACGTGTGCCGCTGGCTCGCGCTTTCCGCCCTGCTTGGCGCGCTGGCCGGCACGGCTTCCGCGTTGTTCCTGATCGCGCTCGATTGGGCGACCGGCACGCGAGTCACGCATCCGTGGCTGCTGTGGGGGCTGCCGGCCGCCGGTTTCGCGACCGGCTGGGTCTACCACCGGTTCGGCCAGTCGGTCGCGCGCGGCAACAACCTGCTGATCGACGAAATTCACGATCCGAAGGCGCTCGTGCCGAAGCGGATGGCGCCGCTCGTGCTCGTCGCGACCGTCGTCACGCACCTGTTCGGCGGGTCGGCCGGCCGCGAGGGCACGGCCGTGCAGATGGGCGGCGCGCTCGCCGATCGCGTCACGCACCTGTTCCGGCTCGATCGCGAGCATCGGCGCGTGCTGCTGATGGGCGGCATCGCGGCCGGGTTCTCGTCGGTGTTCGGTACGCCGCTCGCGGGCGCCGTGTTCGGGCTCGAGGTGCTCGCGATCGGCCGCGTGCGGTACGACGCGCTGCTGACCTGCGTCGCGTCGGCGATCGTCGCGGACGTCGTGTGCCGCGCGTGGGGCGTGCATCACACCGTCTATGCGATTCCGTTCGTGCCGGCCGTGTCGGCGGCGCGGTTGGCCGCGACGGTCGTCGCCGGTGTCGCGTTCGGCGTCGTCGGCCGGCTGTTCGCGTTCGCGACGCATGCGCTGACCGCATGGTTTCGCCGCGTCGTGCGCTATGCGCCGCTGCAGCCGGTGCTCGGCGGCGCGCTGGTGGCCGTGGCCGCCACCGTGCTGAACGTGCCGCAGTATCTCGGGCTCGGAATTCCGACGATCGAGGCCGCGTTTCACGGGCCGCTGCCGGCTTACGATTTCGCGGGCAAGTTCGCGTTTACCGTCGTCACGCTCGCGTCGGGATTCAAGGGCGGCGAGGTGACGCCGCTGTTCTATATCGGCGCGACGCTCGGCAACGCGCTCGGCCAGGTGCTCGCACTGCCGGTGCCGGTGCTCGCGGGGCTCGGCTTCGTCGCGGTGTTCGCGGGCGCGGCCAATACGCCGATCGCGTCGACGATCATGGCGATCGAACTGTTCGGCGCGGATGTCGGCGTCTATGCGATCGTCGCTTGCGTGGTCGCGTATCTGTTTTCCGGACACGCGGGGATTTATCGATCGCAGCGGGTGGCGGTGGGGAAGGGCGCGCGGGTGGAGGCGGAGTGACGGCGGCGGGCGCGACGTGTCGACGGAAAGCGATACCCGGTGATCGCGCCGATCACCGGGAACGAGGCGCGTCCGTCACGCCTTCGGCAGTTTCGCGACGTTCCGCGCGAGCAGTTCCTCGATGTCGATGCCTTTCTCCGCGAGCAAGGCCGTCACGACGCCGGTCAGCTCCCCGAGCGTCTCCTTGACCGACTCGCGGATCGTATCCACGACGACCTGGGTGCTGCGTTCGATCTCGATATTGACCTTGTCGCCGACGCCTTTGGCATCGAAGGTGGTCGCGCGTCGCGTTTCGGGAATCAGCCAGACTTCGAACCAGCCTTCGTCGCGATTGACGTCCGACACGGTGAGGCTGCAGCCGTTGATCGCGATATAGCCCTTCGCGAACACATAGCGTTTGAAATCGGCCGGCACGCCGATGCGGACCATCCGGTTGTGTTCGGACGACGCGATATGCAGGATGGTCCCCATGAAGTCGACGTGACCGGACAGCGGATGCCCGCCGATTTCCGCGCCGTCCTTCGCGGCCCGCTCCACGTTGACGCGGGCGCCGGTCGCCAGCTCGGCCAGCGTGGTGATTCTCAGGCTCGGCAACATCACGTCGAAGTCGATCAGCAGCGGCGAGTGGATGGTCGTCACCGTCAGGCAGACGCCGTCGACCGAGACGCTCGCGCCGATCTCGATGCCGGTGGTGAACCGCTCGGGGAACTCGATGGTGAACGTTCTCAGTTCGCCGTGATCCTTGATGGCCTTGATGATGCCAACACCCTGAACAATGCCTGTAAACATGATCCGCCTTTCGTCGCAAATTGCCTGGCCGACATGATAAGTGATCCCGGAAAAGGCAACGCGGCGGCGCGCGGTTCAGGGGCGGCCGGCGATATCCGCAGACGAAAAAAGGGCCGTGCACATGGCACGGCCCCGCTCCGTCTACGGTCGGGGCGATGCGGCCAGGCGGCGATCCCACCGCCGGGCCGCATCGCGACACGCTTGCGCTACACCTCGGTCGGCTCTCCCAGCGGCCCGGTGGCGTCGTCCGCCGTGTGCCGCGGCGAATCGATCAGGCCCTTCGCCAGCTCCAGCGCCTGCCGCTCGAACAACCGGCGATAAATCCCGCCGTCGATGCGGATCAGCGCGTCGTGGCTGCCTTCCTCGATCACCTTGCCGCGATCGAGCACGAGCAGGCGGTCGAGCGAGCGCACCGTCGACAGCCGGTGCGCGACGACGAGCGTCGTGCGGCCGACCATCAGCCGCTCCATCGCCTGCTGGATCAGCACCTCGCTTTCGCTATCGAGGCTCGACGTCGCTTCGTCGAGAATCAGGATCGGTGCATCCGCGAGGAATGCGCGCGCGATCGCGACGCGCTGGCGTTCGCCGCCCGACAGCTTGATGCCGCGCTCGCCGACGAGCGTGTCATAGCCGTCCGGCAGCGCGACGATGAAGTCGTGCGCGCTGGCGAGACGCGCGGCGCGCTCGATCTCCGCGCGGCTCGCGTCGGGACGCGCATACGCGATGTTCTCCGCCAGCGTGCGGTGGAACAGAACGGGTTCCTGCTGGACGATCGCGATCTGGCTGCGCAGCGAATCCTGCCGCACCTGCGCGATATCCTGGCCGTCGATCGTGATGCGCCCGCCCGACACGTCGTACAGACGCTGGATCAGCTTGATGAACGTCGTCTTGCCCGACCCGGAATGGCCGACGAGGCCGACGCGCTCGCCAGGCGCGATGCGCATCGAGAAGTCGTCGTACAGCGGCACCGGATGGTTGCCGTAACGGAACGTCACGTGCTCGAAGCGGATCTCGCCTTGCCCGATCCGGATTGCCGGCGCGCCGGGACGATCGTCGATGCCGAGCGGCTGGCGCTCGAGTGCGACGAGCTCTTCCATGTCGTTGACCGAGCGCTGCAGGTTGCGGATGTGCATGCCGACGTCGCGCAGGTAGCCCTGCAGCATGAAGAACATCGTCAGCGAGAACGCGATGTCGCCGACGCTCGCTTCGTCGTTTGCCCACAGCCGCAGCGCGACGCCGATCATCGCCGCCTGCATCGCGACGAGCATCGCCCCTTGCAGCCCGCCGTTGAGCGTGCCGCGTACCCACGTGCGGCGCGTGCGCTGACGCCACTTGTCGATCACGCGCGCGAGCCGCGCTTCCTCGCGCGTCTCCGCGCCGAACGCCTTGACGACCGCGTTGCAGCTCACCGCGTCCGCGAGTGCGCCGCCCATGCGCGTGTCCCACAAATTGCCGAGCCGTGCTGCCGGCGCGACGATGCCGAGCGACACCGCGACCGTCACCGAGATGTACAGCAGCGAACCCGCGCCGACGACGAGCCCCATCACCGGCCAGTGCGTGCCGAGCAGCACGGTCGCGCCGACGAGCATCGTGACCGACGGCAGCAGTGCGATCAGCACGGTGTCGTTGAGCAGGTCGAGCGCCCAGATCCCGCGCGTGATCTTGCGCACGGTCGACCCCGCGAAGCTGTTCGCATGCCAGTCGGTCGAGAAACGCTGCACGCGATGGAACGACGCCGAGGCGATCTCGCTCATCATCTTCAGCGTGAGCGTGATGATGTTCAGGTAGACGCCCTGCCGCAGCAGCGTCGCGCCGATGCCGAGCGCGGCCAGCGTGCCGAACGCGACGACGGCCGAATGCCACGCGGCGGCGCGGTCGGTCAGGCCGGTCGACAGCGCATCGACGAGGCGCCCGGCGAACAGCGGCGTGAGCACGTCGGCAAGCGCGCCGAGCAGCGCCAGGGTCGTGATCGTCGCGATGCGCACCGGCTGCTTGCGCCAATAGCGGAACGTGAAGCCGAAGACGGCCTGGAATGCCTGGCCGCCCAGATGGGTGGTTTTTCTGGTCATGTATTGTTGCCCGGCGCGTCGCGCGACGGGACTTTCCGGTTCGGAGAACGTCGAAAACGCAACAGCCCTGCCGCGCGGACCACGCGGGCGAAACGAAACGGACTGTCGGGAAAATGCGCGGGCTGGCGAGTTAGCGGAGCACTCGGGAGCCGGCGCGGGCGACGGGCTGGATCAGCCGCGCCGTGGGACCACGTTCGGGAAGGCTGCTGGCATTCGGAACATCTGCACCTCCCTGAAGTGAACGGTTGAAAGGACGCCGAAAAGACGTGAAGGGATTTTATCAGCAGTGCCGCAGGCGCCGCAACGTCTGACGAATGCGGCGTTGCAGCGTCGATACGGTTAGTATTCGGGCTTTCGGCCCTTTTTCGTGTGGATTCCGCGGTGCGGTGCCGCACGGGGTGGCGGGCCGATCGATTACACTTTGCCGCTGCGCGCCGGCCGCCGCGGCCCCGCGGATTCACCCCTGATACATTCCTGAGGAAACGATGAGCGACGTTCAGCAAGGCATCCTGGCTCCGATCGACACGGCGGCCCGATACCTCACTTTCACGATTTCGAACAACGTCAACGTGGCAGCGGCGCTGACGGCACTGCGCGAGCTCGTCGACGGGCGCGACACGGTCGCGGGCTTCGGACACGCGCTGGCCGCACACCTCGGGCGCCCGGTTCCGGGCCTCACCGAATACCCGGCGTTCGCGGTGAACGACCGCACGCTGCCGATCACGCCGGCCGACGTCTGGGTCTGGCTGCGCGGCGACGATCGGGGCGAGCTGGTGCTGCGGGCGCGGGCGATCGAGCGCGCGCTTGCGCCGGCGTTCGCGCTGCAGGACGTGGTCGACGGTTTCCGCTATTCGAACGATCGCGACCTGTCGGGTTACGAGGACGGCACGGAGAACCCGACCGGCGACGACGCGCTGGCCGCGGCGATCGTCACGGGGCAGGGCGCGGGTCTCGACGGCTCGAGCTTCGTCGCGGTTCAGCAATGGCTGCACGACTTCGACCGGATGGACAGCATCGCATCCGGCGACATGGATCACATCATCGGCCGTCGCCGCTCGGACAACGAGGAACTCGACGACGCGCCCGAGTTCGCACACGTGAAGCGCACCGCGCAGGAGAGCTTCGAGCCGGAGGCGTTCATGCTGCGCCGTTCGTCGCCGTGGGCGGATGCGCGCCGCGCGGGGCTCTACTTCGTCGCGTTCGGCTGCTCGTTCCGCGCGTTTGACGTGCAGATGCGCCGGATGAGCGGTGCGGACGACGGTATCGTCGACGGCCTGTTCCGCTTCACGCGACCGCTGACAGGCGCGTATTTCTGGTGCCCGCCGGTGAAGGACGGCAAGCTGGACCTGTCCGCGCTCGGACTGTAAGCGCCGGACGATATCCGCAAACGGGCGGGCCGCGCATCGTGCGCGGCCCGCCCGTTTTTTGTTTGCCGCGTACCGATCTGCGTGGATCGTGCGCGGCGCGGTACATCGCCCCGTCAGTTCAGCGTCGTTTCGATGCGCGTGCCGCGCTTGATGAACAGCGTCACCGGCGTCTTCTCGCAGATTTCCGCGAGCCGCTGGCGCTGCGCATCGTCGAGCGGGCCATCGAGCGTCACGACGCGGCGCACGTATTGCTGTCCCTCGCGATCGGCGTGCAGCTCGGTGCGCACATCGATGCGCACGGCCGGCCACGTCTTGCGCTGCATGTACATGCGCAGCGTCGCAGCCGTGCACTGCGCGAGGCCGGCCAGCACGAACTCGAACGGCGCCGGCCCGAAGCCCTGTCCGCCTTCGCGCGGCGCTTCGTCGCCGGTCAGCGCGTGCGTGCCGGCCTGCAGCTGGACGACGTAGTCGAGCGCGTCGGCGGCGAGGGTGGCGGCAGCATGGATGAGCGGCATGGCAAGTCTCCGGTAAGCAGGGAAAGAGGCGGCCGCGGCGATGCGCGGCGTGCGAGCCGTCAGCATACCGTCTCGAGGAAAATCGCGGGTGCTGCGTGCGTCGACGAGGCTAGCCAGGATCAGCCGGCGACGCCGGCACTCCGGCACTTCGGCGCACGAGCGTGGCGACGCGTTCGCGCACCCACTGGTGCGCGCGGTCCGTCTCGCGCGACTCGTGCCAGTACGCGAGCAGCGGAAACGGCTTGAGCCGCAGCGGCAGCGGCTGCACGGCGATCGGCAGCATCGCCGCCATGCGCAGCGCATACGTGCGCGGCAGCGTCAGCAGCAGGTCGCCCGTCGCGGCGATCTGGCAGGCGGCGAAGTAATGCTGGCAAACGAGCTGGATGTGACGGAGGCGCCCGTCGTTGCCGAGCAGCACGTCGAGCGATTGCGGTTCGCCGAGCGGCGACACCGCGACATGCCGCGCGGCGAAATAGTCGCCGCGCCGCAGCGGACCGCCCGTCAACGGATGATCGTGCCGCATCGCGACGACCAGCGAATCGTCGAGCAGGTGTTCGGTCGCGATGCGCGGACCGGTCTGCACGCGTCGATCGATGACCAGGTCGAGATCGCCCGACGCGAGCTCGCGTTCGATGTCGTGTACCGCGATGCGGCGGCTCACGAATCGCAGGCCCGGCGCTTCGTGGGCGAACGCGGCGACGATCCGCGGCAGCGCGATCGATTCGAGCACGTCGCGAATGCCGACCGCGATGCTCAGGTCGAGCGTCGCCGGGTCGAATGCCGACGGGTCGCGCGCGGTGCGTTGCAGGCCGGCGAGGTGAAGCTGCACGTCCGCGATGATCGTGCGCGTGCGCTCGGTCGGCACGACGCGGTTGCCCTGGCGGACGAACAGCGGGTCGTCGAAATGCGCGCGCAGCCGGTTGAGCGCATGCGTGACGGCTGGTTGCGTCAGGTGTAGCGCACGGGCGGCCGCACCGATGCCGCCGTACACGTAGACCGCATCGAGCACGCGGAACAGGTTCAGGTCGAGACGATGATCGGCGGGCACGGACGAAGTCGGCGTGGTGGACGGTGGAGCGATTCTAATGGATGCGCGAACGGCGGAATGCGGGGCTGCGTGCGCTGGAGAAACGATCGATGCGTGTCGAAAGCGATCGGCGTCTCTGCGCGAGCGTGCACGCATCCGCTGCGCGACGCGCGCCTGCCCGTCGGCATGCGCATTTCCGCGCGGCCGCACAAGCGGGCGGCGACGGCCTGTAGAAATCCGCCATCATGCTGTCGCGGTCGGCCATTTGATGCCAAAGACCCGACCCGTTCGGCTAAGATGCCGTCGCTTCATATTTCGAGATAGCCGTCCCTGTCGCACGAGTTCAAACCAAATATAAGCCTGACAGTTCGACGGCATTAAAAGAAGTCGAAACAGTCCGGGGGCTTGGCAGTGGAAGCAGCAGATCAAAGATGGGTCGTCATCTATTTGAGTAAGGGGGTTTTCCCTGGCGCAGGCCGCGCGCCTTGGCGAGGCCTTCAACCTGGCGAATCGCCTGCACGCGTTCAGTGCGGATTACCAGCTGAAGTACGTATCGGAAAGCGGGGGATTGCTGCAGTCGTCGTCCGGCGTGCAGATCGCCGCCGATCCGCTCGGCGACGAGCACGGCCTGCGTGCACGCGCGTTCTTTCATCTTCATGGCGACCGCGCGTCGGTCAACTGGAACGATGCATTGCGGCGCCGCCTGAGCGACATCCACCGGCATGCGCGATGGATCGTCGATGCGATGGACCTGTCGACGCTCGCGGCGTCGCAGCGGCAGATGGATTCCGGTCACGCGCGAACCGGGCGCACGCGCCGTGCGGCGGCCTCGATCGAACTGCAGGCCGGCGAGGCCGACGTGTTCGCGGCCGTGCTCGACATGTTCCGCGCCGATCTCGGCGACAGCGCCGCGCAGGAGATCGCCAGCAACCTGATGCGGCCGGTCGAGCAGCGCTACGCGCAGTCGATGTGGGCGTTTCGCGAGCTGAGCGCGAGCCCGTCGATCCGGATGTCGGCGCAACGGCTGCGCGCGCAGAGCGCGAACCGCATTTCGATCGCGGAAGTCGCGCAGGCGGCGGCGATGAGCGAGCGCAATTTCCTGCGGCGTTTCAAGAAGGAAATCGGCGTGACGCCGACCGAGTTCGTGCAGCACGTGCGGCTCGAACGTGCATGCCACATGCTGATCCACACGACGCTGCCGGCCGACAAGGTCGCGCGGCGCACGGGCTTTGGCAGCGGCGAGCGCCTGGCGAAGCTGTTTCGTCAGCGCCTCCTGGTGTCGCCGACGGAATTTCGCGTCGCCGAGCGCGAGCGGATCCTGACGAACGGCGGCGGCGCGGCCGATCCGCAATTCGTACCGCGGCCCGCGAAATCCGGCGGCGAGCGGGCGAGCCGCGGTACGCGTGCCGATGTGCGGGAGAAAACGGGACGGGTGACCGTAAAATCACCGTGTCGCGATCACGATCCCCGGTTTCCATGCCCTTGCTCCCCACTACCGCCACAGCCCCCTTCTGCCCATCGGAAGTAAAAGGCAGCATCACGATCGACGCCGGCGCGTCGCGCTGGATGAAGCTCAAGCGCTTCTTCGGCCCCGGGCTGCTGGTCGCGATCGGCTACATGGATCCCGGCAACTGGGCCACCGACATCCAGGCCGGCTCGCAATTCGGCTATTCGCTGCTGTGGGTCGTCGCGTTCTCGAGCCTCGCGGCGATCTTCCTGCAGATGCTCGCCGCGCGGCTCGGCCTCGTCGCGGGCAAGGATCTCGCGCAGGCCAGCTACGACCGCTATGGCCGCTTCGGCCGCATCGTGCAGTGGGGGACCGCCGAGGTGTCGATCATCGCGTGCGACATCGCCGAAGTGCTCGGTTGCGCGCTCGCGTTCAAGCTGCTGCTCGGCGTGCCGCTCGCGTGGGGGATCGTGCTGACCGCGCTCGACACGGTGATCGTCCTCGGGTTGCAGGGCAAGGGCGTCCGGCAGATCGAGGCGATCGTGCTCGGGTTGATCGCGACGATGGCGTTCTGCTTCGTCGCGCAGGTCGCGATCACGCCGCCCGACTGGCACGCGGTCGCGGCAGGGCTCGTGCCGGGCAATCCCGGCCATGACCGCAAGGACGCGATCGTGCTCGCGCTCGGCATCGTCGGCGCGACGATCATGCCGCACAACCTGTATCTGCATTCGTCGGTCGTGCAGACGCGCCATGTCGTCGGCGGCGCGCGCGGCCTGATCCGCGACACGCTCGCGCTGGTGCGGATCGACACCTGCGTGTCGCTGTTCGTCGCGATGCTCGTCAATGCGGCGATCCTGATCGTTGCGGGCGCGGCGTTCCATGCGACCGGCCAGCACGACGTGACCGACATCGAACAGGCGTACCGGCTGATCACGCCGATCGCGGGCGGCGCTGCCGCGCTGCTGTTCGGCATCGCGCTGCTCGCGTCGGGGCAAAGCTCGACGCTGACCGGCACGATCGCCGGCCAGGTGATCATGGACGGCTTCCTGCACACGAAAATCCCGTGCTACCAGCGCCGGCTGATCACGCGCGGGCTCGCGCTGATGCCCGCGCTGGTCGGCGTGCTGTGGCTCGGCGAGAACTCGGTCGGGAAATTGCTCGTCTGGAGCCAGGTGCTGTTGAGCCTGCAACTGCCGTTCGCGATGTGGCCGCTGATCCGGTCGGTCAGCGACCGCAACACGATGGGCGAGCATGCGATCGGCCGCCGGATGCAGGTCGCGGCCTGGGTGCTGTTCGCGGTCATCACCGGCACGAACCTGCTGCTGATTACGGGTGTCGCGGGCTGATACAGCCTGTCACAGGCTGAAACAGGCGTGTGGCGCGCCTGCGTTAAACTGCGCCTTTTGCGAGCCGTTCGACGTGCGTTATGTGGAGTGAAATCAGCAACATCGGCGATGCCGCGCTGACCCTGCCGGTCGCGCTGACTTGCGCGGTCTGGCTCGCGCTGTCCGACTGGCGGCTCGCGGTGCGCTGGATCGTGCTGCTCGCGGCCGGCATGAGCCTGGTCGGGGCGACCAAGATTCTCTACGCGGGCTGCGGTGTCGAAATCCCGCAGTTCGACTTCCGCGTGATCAGTGGCCATACGATGCTGTCGACCTCCGTGTGGACCGTCGCGCTGTCGATGCTGTGGCAGGCCTTCCGTGCCGGCAAGGCGCCGGGTGTGGCGGCCGGTCTCGCCGTCGGCGCGGTGACGGCCGTCGCGCGCGTGTTCGACCATTCGCACACGATTCCCGAAGTCGTCGTCGGCTGGCTGCTCGGCGCACTGGTCGCGCTGGTGTTCCTGCGGACCTACGACCGGGCGCGCAAGCGCCCATTCTCGCCGCGCATCGCGGCCGTCTGCCTGCTCCTCGTGTCCGGCATCGCGTACGGGAATCGCGCACCGTTCCAGCAGATGATCGATACGCACTCCCCGCAGTTCTGCGCACTCATGCGCACGTCCGGCAACGGGTTCTGACGGCCGTTCTTTCCAGCACATCGTTGCCCGGGTGTCGCGATGTCCGGCGAGGCGGTCGCCGAGGCGGCGGCCCGTCCGAGCCGCACATCCGATTCTTTCCTTTTCGTCGCCAAATTCCGGTGGTCGGCCTTCATTGAATCGCTATTCTCGGCTATCCGGTGCGTTGCACAGGGGCGCCCGGAGATACGAAGGTCATGAACCGTATCTATGACCGGGCATTACGAATATTCATTTCATCGATCGGCGGCAATCGCGTACGCTGGCGTTCGTTCGATCGTGGCCGGCAGCGGGCGGCCCGCCCGACTTGTCCGGCGCGGTGCGGCAGGCTCGCTATACTCGCGCAAACCGCGCGGCCGTCGGCCAGCGCACGGCAACCGCCGTCGCGGCACCGGTCCGCCACGACGATTCACGATAGGAGCAGGTCCCATGACAGTCGTTTCCCCGCGCCTCGCAGGCAAGTGCGCGTACATCACGGGCGCCGCCGGCGGCCTCGGCCGCGCGATCGCGCGCCGGATGGTCGAGCAGGGCGCGCGCGTGTTCCTGACCGACATCGCCGACGCGGCTGTGCTCGATACGTTCGCGCACGAGCTCAATGCGGGACACGCGGCGCCGGTCGCGTTCGCGGCCACGCAGGACGTGCGCGACGAGGCGCGCTGGCACGCGCTGCTCGCACAGGCGAACGAGGCGATGGGCGGGTTGTCGGTGCTCGTCAACAATGCCGGCGTCGGGTCGATGGGCGCGCCCGCGCAGATCGAGCTCGACGAATGGCGGCGCGTGATGGCGATCAACGTCGAGAGCATCGTGCTCGGCTGCAAGCATGCACTACCGTACCTGGGCGCAAGCCGCCCGGCGTCGATCATCAACATCTCGTCGGTGGCCGCGTTCAAGGTCGAACCGGATTTCACCGCGTACAACGCGTCGAAGGCCGCGGTCGCGTCGCTGACGAAGTCGGTCGCGATCGACTGCGCGCGCCGCGAACTCGATGTGCGCTGCAACTCGATTCACCCGGCGTTCATTCGCACGGGCATCGTCGAGCCGCTGTTCCAGTCGCTCGGCGAACGCGATGCGACGCGCAAGCTCGCACGCGGCATTCCGCTGCGCCGGCTCGGCGATCCGGATGACGTCGCGCATGCGGCCGTCTATCTGGCATCCGACGAGAGCCGCTTCGTGACGGCCGCCGAACTCGTGATCGACGGCGGCATGTGCGCGGTCTGACGCGCATCGACGACAACAACCGGAGGAGAACATCGTGACGACACCCGTGAACCGCCAGCTGTTGCTGAAGACGCGCCCGGAAGGGCGGGTCGGCCGCGAACACTTTTCGCTCGTCGAAACGCCCGTGCCGGCGCTCGTCGACGGCGAAGTGCTCGTGCGCGTGCTGTATCTGTCGATGGATCCGACCAACCGTGTGTGGATGAGCGACGTGCCGCAATATCTGCCGCCCGTCGCGATCGGCGAAGTCATGCGCGCGCTCGGCATCGGGCGCGTGGTCGCGTCGCGCCATGCGGGTTTCGCGCAAGGCGATCTGGTGCAGGGGCTGGTCGGCTGGCAGGACTATGCGGTCGTGGCGGCCGACCAGGCCGCGCAGCTCGTGAAGCTGCCCGCGCAGTCCGGCCTGCCGCTGCCGACGCTGCTCGGCGCGTGCGGGATGAGCGGCCTGACCGCGTATTACGGGCTGACCGACATCGCGCCGGTGCAGCCCGGCGAGACGCTCGTCGTGTCGGCGGCGGCCGGCTCGGTCGGCTCGATTGCCGGCCAGATCGGCAAGATCCACGGCGCGCGCGTGGTGGGAATCGCGGGCGGCGCGGACAAGTGCCGCTACCTGACCGAGACGCTCGGCTTCGACGCGGCCGTCGACTACAAGGCCGACGATTTTCGTGAGCAGCTGAAGGCCGCGACGCCGGACGGCGTGCACGTGAACTTCGAGAACGTCGGCGGCGAGGTGATGCGCGCGGTGCTGTCGCGGATGGTGATCGGCGGGCGTGTCGCGCTATGCGGCGTGATCTCGAACTACAACAGCGGCCGCGCGGCGGACGACGTCGGCGTGCTGATCTCGAAGCGGATCACGATGCGCGGCTTCCTGATCCTCGACTACCGCAAGAGCCGCGAAGCGGTGCAGACGCTCGCCGGATGGCTGCGCGACGGCCGGCTCAAGGCCGAGGAAACCGTCGCCGACGGGCTCGAGAACGCACCCGACGTGCTGAATCGCCTGTTCGATGGCGACCATCGCGGCAAGCTCGTGCTGCGCGTCGATCCGGATGCATGAGTCGCGGTACGTTTAGGCATTGAGTCCGAATAGTCCGGTATCAATTTAGGACTTGTCCCATATATTGTTTCGGCGGCTCTCCTTAAAGTAATTGCCAGCAAACGGCGGCGTGACATGCGCGTCACGCCGCCGTTTTTCATTTGCGCGGCGAAAAGGGAGGCGAAACATGCAAACGAAGACGGGGCAAGCGGCACCGGCGGCGGTGCGCGATCGAACGAAGCGGCGCATCGGCGCCAGGCTGCGGATCGTCGCAACCGGGTTCGGCATTGCGTTCGCGATGTCGGGCGCGGGCGCGGCCGAGCAGCAACACGCGGATGGCATCGTGCGATTCGCCGGCGCGCTCGTCGATCTGTACGACGTGACATTCGACGCGCCGTCGGTCGAGGCGTCAAGCAGCGCGACCGCGGCGACACTCCGGTTCGATGCGCATGGCCGGTGCCTGCCCGGCGTGCATGTGGCGCTCGTGGAACTGGACGGCCAGCCGCTTTCACGCCCCGCGGGCGCTGAGGTTCGCGCGACATGGCGCGATGCGCGCGACGATCGGATCGTGCCGCTGGAAGCGGGGCGCACGCATCGTGTCGGCCCGTATGGCGGCGTGCTGACGGTCACAGGGCCGGACATGGAAACGGGCGCGCCGGCGCCCGTCGTGATCAGGATTCGGCATCCGTGACGCGTTGCGTCATTCCGCTTGTTCGGCGCGCGCGTAGATGTCCCAGCTCGCCATGAACAGCGCGGCGACGAGCGGTCCGATCACGAAGCCGTTGATGCCGAACAGCGCCATCCCGCCGAGCGTCGAGATCAGCACGACCCAGTCGGGCATCTTCGTGTCCTTGCCGACGAGGATCGGGCGCAGCAGGTTGTCGACGAGGCCGATCACGCCGACGCAGAACGCGACGAGTATCACGCATTTCCAGATCGCGCCGATCGCGAGGAAGTAGAGCGCGGCGGGCACCCACACGAGGCTCGCGCCGATCGCCGGCAGCAGCGACAGGAACGCCATCAGCGCGCCCCACAGCACGACGCCCTCGATCCCGAGGATCCAGAAGATCAGGCCGCCCAGCGCGCCCTGCACGAGCGCGACCGCGATGTTGCCCTTCACGGTTGCGCGTACCACCGTCGTAAACTTCGCGAGCAGCAGGTTCTTGTGCTCTTCGTCGAGCGGCATCGCGCGGCGCACGCGGCGGCCGATCTCGCCGCCGTCGCGCAGCAGGAAGAACACCATGTACAGCATCACGCCGAAGCTGACGACGAACTGGAACGTGTTCTGGCCGATGCTGAGCGCCTGGGTTGCCGCGAACTGGCTGATCTGCGCGGCGCCGTCGGTCAGCTTCTTCTGGATGCCGGGGATGTTGGTCAGCCCGTATTTCTGCAGCAGGTTCTGGATCGACGTCGGCAGCGCGTGAATGATGTCATGGAAGTACTGCGAATAATTCGGCTGCGCGCTCTTCAGCTCCTGGTACACGTATGCGATTTCCTGCACGAGCGTCGCCGCGACGAATACCAGCGGCAGGATCACGATCAGGATGATCAGCGACATCGTCACGAGCGCCGCCAGGTTGCGCCGCTTGCCGAAGCGCGCGGCGAGCCAGCGCTGCACCGGCTGGAACAGGATCGCGAGAATGGTGCCCCAGAAGACGGCGCCGGAGAACGGCGCGAGTATCCAGCACAGTCCGACGGTGACCGCGAACAGCAGGAAATAGAAGAATTTTTGGTGATCGTGTCCGCTGTCCATGGATGATTCGCGCAGATTGATGCGTGGTTTGATGGAATCTCGTTGCCTCGGGCGCGATCGGCTCGCGAACGTCACGGGTTCGCGGTGAAGCGCGCGCGGGGCGGCCCGATCGGCAGTATGCCCGCAAAGGTGCCGCCATCATAGCCGCTGCGCGCGGCGCACGCGAAAACGCCGCGACCGGAGTCGCGGCGTTGCGGGGAAGCAAATCGGCGCTGGGGCCGTGTCGGCTCGTCAGATGTGGAGCCGGGTAACCTTGGTGCCGTTGACCGACAGGTCGCCCATCAGGCCCGCGTTGGTGAGGACCAGCACCTCGACCGGCGCGGTGGCCGTGTTGGAGTCGACCGCACCGTTCGCGCCGACCTTCACGACGGCGACGGAAGCATCGGCGCCGGCCGACCAGCCTTCGGACTTGCGGAAGGAGTCGAGCGCGTCCTGCGACATGAACAGGAACACGATGGCCTTCGATTGCGCGCCGGCCTGCAGGCCCACCGACAGCGACGACGTGTTGTAGTAGCCGACGGTGCTGCCGCCGACACGCAGCGCGCCGTTGCCGGACTGGCCGCCGACGATGAAGCCGGCCTGCAGCACGTTCGGGAACACGAGCACGCCGCGCGATTTCGCGACGAGCTCACGCGAGCCCGGCACCGTCGAATAGAGGCGCGACAGCGTCGCGTTCACGCTCGCGTCGATCGACTCGCGTTTCGACGCACTGGTCGATGCGTTGTCGGGTCTGTCGTGCGTGGTGGTGCAACCGGCAAGTGCGAGACTGCCGAGCATGACGGCGGCGGCGGCTTTCAGGGCGAGGGACTTCTGCATGGCGTTTCTCCTTCGTTGTCGGGTTGAGGACGGATGGGGCGGCCGGCCCCGTTCAACGGCGGGCAAGCAGCAGGCCCGCGACGAACGCGAGACCCGCGACGACGCCCGCGGTCTGCCATGGGTTGTCGTGCACGGCTTGCGACACGCGCTCGGCCGAATCGCGCAGCCGGGCGGCCGCGGTGCCCGACGCGTAGTCGAGCGTGCTGCGCGCTTCGTCGAGCCGCGACTGCACGCGCTTGCGCAGCGCGGCGATATCGCCGTCGCCGTCGTTCTTCAGCAGATCTTCCAGTTCATCGACCAGCCCGCGCAGATCGTCGGACACGTCCGCATGCAGGTCACGGGCGGCCGAGCGGGTCGTGCGTCCCACGCGCCGGCCGGTACGACGGATATCGGACAGGCCGCGGTCCAGCTTGTGTTCGATCGAGTCGGTGAGCGCCATGATGTTTATCCTCCTTGGATTTTGATTTGCAGGCCGGGTGCGGGCCAATTTGAAGATAAGACGGATCCCAGCAACCAATGTGATTCACATCAGCCAAATGAGTTTCGAGACAAATTTTCAATTCGTCGGCAAGTTTCCCGGGAAGCCCCGCGCGACGGGGCGGGGCGGCGGTTGAAAAAATTTCGCGCTTCGGGCGAAACGACGTAGCGAGCCGTTGCGCGACGTGAAAGTCCAGTAAATATGGCGTCGCCCGATGCATCAGGTAAATAGTGCCGTTGCACCTGCCGTGCCGATGCAATTGCACTAACCGCCCATTTCCTGGCGGAGCAGGGTTTGTGCCCGCGGCGGGTCACGCGGCGCTGTCGTCCAGCGCCAGGTCGGTGTCGCCGGGATCGTGGTCCGACGAGCGATATGCGTCGGGCGCGTAATCGGCGGGGGCTGCGCCCGAGTTTGTAATCGGGCACGGATTGCAGCGCGATCGGCTCATCGGCGTTGATGGGCCGCGCATGCGCGGCCTTCGCGCGCGCGGCGAGCATGATTGCTGGCAGGCGTAACATGACGCGCTCCACGAGAAGAAAATTCAAACATTCGTGCCAGCATCCTGACGGCAAAATCGCGTGCCGTGATCGAATTGGCCATCGGGCCAGTGCCGAACGGCCAACGATGACGGCGGGGCGGCCGCGGCTGCTACGCTACGCATCCGACGTATCGTTCCGGCCTGCGATCCGAACGCTTTCGCGCACGGCCCCCACAGGAGATTTCCATGTCCTACATGTTGTTGATTGTCGAACCGACCGGCCAGCGCGCCGAACGCACGCTTGAAGACGGACAGGCGCTTTACGCGCGGATGGTCGATTTCGCGGAGACGCTGAAAGCGCGCGGCGTGCTGCGCGGCGTCGAGTCGCTGGAGCGCTCCGAGCGCGCGACGCGCGTGCAGGTGCGCGAAGGCGAGACGCGTCTCGTCGACGGCCCGTTCGCCGAGGCGAAGGAAATGGTCGGCGGCTTCTTCATCGTCGACGTCGACACGCGCGACGAAGCGATCGAGATCGCGCGCCAGTGCCCGGCCGCGCAATGGTGCACGGTCGAAGTGCGCGCGGTCGGTCCATGCTTCCTGTGACGGCTGCGTCTCGGTATTTACCCTGATTCGCTGCATGACACGTCGATCCGGCGGTCTGCCGCCCGTCGTCCGGATAAGGCGCCGACGAACCGACGCCCCTTTTCACCGATGACAAGGAGTGAGCGATGCGATTCATGATCATGATCCGGGCGAATGCCGTCAGCGAATCCGATGCATTGCCGGACAACCGGCTGGTCGAGGCGATGACGGTCTACCACGAGGAACTGGCCAGGGCCGGCGTGCTGCTCGATGCGAACGGCCTGCGGCCGAGCGCGCGCGGCTGGCGCGTGCGGTATACCGGCGGCAAGGGCACGGTGGTCGACGGCCCGTTCGCGGAGACGAAGGAGCTGATTGCCGGCTACACGCTGATCCAGGTGCGCTCGCGCGACGAGGCGCTCGAATGGACGCGCCGGTTTCCCGCGCCGTTCGGTGCCGAAATGGACTGCGAGATCGAGGTGCGGCCGCTGTTCGAGCTCGATGACCTCACACCGAGCGACGCGGTCGAGCGGTTTCGCGATCTCCACGTCGGCCGAACCCACGCCTGAAGCCGCTCGAATCCAATCTCACCGGAGCATCCGTCATGCACAAGATGGTTTTCATCAACCTGCCCGTGGCCGACCTGCCGCGCTCGAAGGCGTTCTACCAGGCGCTCGGCTTCGAGGTCGTACCGGCCTATACCAACGATCAGGCCGCCTGCATCAAGATCAGCGACGCGATTTTCGCGATGCTGCTCGTGCGGCCGTTTTTCCAGACCTTCACCGGCAAGACCATCATCGATCCGGCGACGCAGGTGCAGGTGCTGTCGTGCCTGTCGTGCGACAGCCGCGCCGAGGTCGACGCGATCGTCGCGAAGGCGCTCGCGGCCGGCGGGTCCGCGCCGCAAGCGCCGCGCGAGTATCCGAACATGTACGGCCACGGGTTCGATGATCCGGACGGGCATGCATGGGAGCTGATGGCCATGCCGCTGGATGCGTCCGCCGAGGGGCAGGCGTCGTGACGCGTGAGGCGACTCACCGTGCGATCGAAGCGGTCTGGCGGATCGAAGCGCCGAAGATCATTGCCCGCGCGGCGCGCGTGGTGCGCGACGTCGGCGTGGCCGAGGAACTCGCGCAGGACACGCTCGTCGCGGCGCTCGAGCACTGGCCGGTCGACGGCGTGCCCGACAACCCGGCCGCATGGCTGATGACGGCCGTGAAGCGGCGCGCGCTCGACCGGGTCCGGCAAGAGTCGCTGCATGCGGCGAAGCGCGACCAGCTCGGACACGAAATGGACGCGCTCGAAGCGCACGTCGTCCCCGACATCGCGGATGCGCTCGCCGACGCGCGCGACGACGATATCGGCGACGACCTGCTGCGGCTGATTTTCACATCGTGCCATCCGGTGCTGTCGACCGATGCGCGCGTGGCGCTGACGTTGCGGCTGCTCGGCGGGTTGACCACGAGCGAGATCGCGCGCGCGTTCCTGTCGCCCGAGCCGACGATCGCGCAACGCATCGTGCGCGCGAAGCGCACGCTCGCGGCGGCGCGCGTGCCGTTCGAGGTGCCGGCCGCCGATGCGCGGCCCGCGCGGCTCGCGTCGGTGCTCGAAGTGATCTACCTGGTGTTCAACGAAGGCCATGCGGCGACCGCGGGCGACGACTGGACGCGCCCGGCGCTGTGCGACGAGGCGCTGCGTCTCGGCCGCGTGCTGGCCGGGCTGATGCCGGACGAAAGCGAGGTGCTCGGGCTCGTCGCGCTGATGGAACTGCAGGCGTCGCGCATGCACGCGCGGACCGATGCGCAGGGGCGGCCCGTGCTGCTGCTCGACCAGGATCGCTCCCGCTGGGATCCGTTGCTGATCCGGCGCGGGCTCGCCGCGCTCGAGCGCGCGACGAAGCTCGGCGGCGTGCGCGGCCCTTATGCGCTGCAGGCCGCGCTGGCGGCGTGCCATGCGCGCGCGCGCCACGCGTCGGAAACGGACTGGGCACAGATCGTCGCGCTGTACGACGCGCTGGCCGAAGTCGCGCCGTCGCCGGTCGTCGAGCTGAACCGCGCGGTGGCGGTGGGGATGGCGTTCGGGCCTGCCGCGGCACTGGAAATCGTCGACGTGCTGCGCGACGATCCGGCGCTGGCCCGCTATCACTGGTTGCCGAGCGTGCGCGGCGACCTGCTCGCCAAGCTTGGCCGCGCCGACGAAGCGAAGAGCGAGTTCCGTCGAGCGGCGGAGCTGACCCGCAACGAGCGCGAAAGGGAATTGCTGCTGAAGCGCGCGACGGATGCATGACGCATGATGCGCGACGCCTGGCGGATTCGCACCGGGCGTCGCGCGGGAAGCCGAAAGGCGCAGGCCGAATCCCGAGCGAAATGCCGACCCAGCCTGCCAAACGGCCTATCCGGCCTATCCGATCGACCCAGCCGACCCAGCCGACCCAGCCAATCCCGCCCCTCAACTGTCCCTCATTCCCGACCTCCGCTATCGCGCGGATTGAAAAAGCCTATTGGGGGATGCGAACGCCAGCGCCTAGATTAAAAGGCACGAAGCGTGCGCGTCCGGCATACGCTTCGTTCCCCACATACATGATCGGCCCGGCTTCGCACACGGCCGCGCCGACTCGAACGGAGGCGCAAATGGCTCAACTCAAGGGCAGCAAGACCGAAGAGAATCTGAAGGCCGCATTCGCGGGCGAATCGCAAGCGAACCGGCGCTATCTGTATTTCGCTTCGAAGGCCGACGTCGAAGGCCAGAACGATGTCGCCGCGCTGTTCCGCTCGACTGCCGAAGGCGAAACGGGCCACGCGCACGGCCACCTCGAATATCTCGAAGCAGTTGGCGATCCGGCGACGGGGCTGCCGTTCGGCTCGTCGCGGCTGAACCTCGAATCGGCGATTGCCGGCGAGACGCACGAATACACCGACATGTATCCGGGCATGGCGAAGACGGCGCGCGACGAAGGCTTCGACGAAATCGCGAACTGGTTCGAAACGCTTGCGAAGGCCGAACGCAGCCACGCGAACCGCTATACGAAGGCGCTCGACGCACTCGTCGACTGACGCGCGTCCGGCAGCAAGGCAGCACGGCCCGGCCGGACATGCTGCGGCCGGCCGTGCGTTGATCGCTGCCCGCATCACGCGGGCAGCGCGTCCGCGCGCATGCGCGCCACGCTGGAGCGCCCCATGCCACACAAGGAAGGCAGTCTCGAAGCCCCGACGCGGCATCCGCTCGACTGGCAGTCCGAAGCGTTTTACGACCAGGCCGCGATCGATGCGGAAATGACGCGGGTGTTCGACATCTGTGCCGGGTGCCGGCGCTGCGTGTCGTTGTGCGGCGCGTTTCCCGCGCTGTTCGATCTCGTCGACGACACGCCGACGGGCGACATCGAGGAAGTGCCGAAGGACGCGTTCGGCAAGGTCGTCGACCAATGCTACCTGTGCGACCTCTGCTACATGACGAAATGCCCGTACGTGCCGCCGCATGCATGGAACGTCGACTTCCCGCACCTGATGCTGCGCGGCAAGGCGGCGCGCTACAAGCGCGGCGAGGCGCCGCTGCGCGACAAGGTGCTGTCGAACACCGACGCGCTCGGCCATTTCGCGGGCATTCCGATCGTCACGCAGGCGGTGAACGCGGTGAATCGCACGCCGCCCGCGCGCCACGCGCTCGAAGCGGCGCTCGGCGTCGATCGCAACGCGTGGCTGCCTGAGTTCGCGCCGCGCAAGTTCCGGCGCGCCGCGAAGCGCTCGGACGGCCTGCCGGTACGTGACGGCGAACGCACGCCCGGCAAGGTCGCGATCTACGCGACGTGCTATGTGAACTTCAACGAGCCGGGCATCGGCCACGACCTGCTCGCGATCCTCGCGCACAACGAGATTCCGTACGAGCTCGTCACGCGCGAAGCGTGCTGCGGGATGCCGCTCCTCGAGCAGGGCAACCTCGAGGGCGTCGCCGCGAAGAAGGCCGTGAACGTTCCGGTGCTGGAACGCTATGCGCGCGAAGGCTATGCGCTGATCGGCGCGATCCCGAGTTGCGTGCTGATGTACAAGAGCGAACTGCCGCTGATGTTTCCCGGCGACGAAGCCGTGCGCGCGGTGGCCGATGCATTCTGGGATCCGTTCGAATACGTGATCGCGCGGCATCGCGACGGTTTGCTGAAGACCGATTTCAAGCAGGGTCTCGGCACCGTGTCGTACCACGTGCCATGCCATGCGCGCGTGCAGAACATCGGCCGCAAGACGGCCGACACGCTGTCGCTCGTGCCCGATACGCGCGTGAATGTCGTCGAGCGCTGCTCGGGGCACGCGGGCACGTTCGGCGTGAAGAAGGCCTTCCATGCGGACGCGATGCGGATCGGTACGCCCGTGTTCAAGGCGATGGCCGAGCCGAAGCCGGACGTGGTGTCGTCGGACTGCGCGCTCGCCGGCCATCACATCGCACAGGGCATCGACGAGAAAGGGCTGCCGGCCGCGCCGCTCGCGCATCCACTGACGCTGCTGCGCCGCGCGTACGGCATCTGAACCGGCCGCTCCACGAAGACATCGACGCTATCCGAGGACATCTCATGACGCTGACCCGCGACTCGCTGCTGACGCTCGAAGCGTACGCGAAGATCCGCAAGGCCGAACACGCACGGCTCGTCGCGTACAAGCGCCGCCGCGCGGTGGCGCTCGGCAACCATCTGCGCTTCCTGTTCGAGGACGAGACCACGATTCGCTACCAGATCCAGGAAATGCTGCACATCGAGAAGATCTTCGATGAGGCCGGCATCGAGGGGGAGCTGGAAGCCTATCTGCCGCTCGTGCCCGACGGCACCAATCTGAAGGCGACGCTGCAGATCGAATACGAGCACGAGGCCGAACGGAGGGCGGCGCTCGCGCGGCTGATCGGCGTCGAGGATCGCGTGTATCTCCGGGTCGACGGGCACCCTGACGTCTATGCGATCGCCGACGAGGATCTCGACCGCGACAACGCGGAGAAGACCTCCGCCGTGCATTTCGTGCGCTTCGAACTGGATGCACCGATGCGCGCGGCGCTCAAGGGCGGCGCGACGCTGTCGATCGGCTGCGATCACCCGGCCTATACGGTGCCGGCGCAACGCGTGGACGCGGACGTCGCCGCGTCGCTGGCCGGCGATCTACGCTGACGCGTGCGGCCGGGTGCCGCTTCCCATCCCGCGCGAATTCCAACCGTTCCGACCCGAAACGCGGCGCTTGATCGCCGCGCCCGCCGCTGTCGCCCGTTTGCGACTCCAGGATGTAACAAACCCGTCGACGCTTGCATGCCGGGAAACAATGTGCATCGAATCTCCAACCGCTTTCATTACTTGCGGAGAAACAATAAAAAGATTGTGCATGGGGAAAAATCAGGCCAATGGAATTTGAATGATTTACCGATCCGTGAATATCTTGTTACGAAATTTTCCCTGATTTACCGATTTTCGACGGCAATTCAGGGGATTGTCTCCGGCAAGGGTCGGAACAACGCGGGCGCCCGTCTGACGTGCCGCACCGGCATCCAGCAAAGCCCCGCCAGACGGGGCTTCCCAGCATCACGCATAACGATCGCGTAAAAAAATTCAAGCGTAAATGGATTGCCCATCCTTGGCAGGTTGTTTCAGTGCGTAACATTAAGTCATTGTCATATTGAGATAAACCCTAGGGATGGTATGCTTCGTGCACAAAAATTCCCACATTGGAGTGAGACCGTAGTTTGTGCGCCATTGCCGTGAATGGCGGCACCGTGAAAGTGCGGTGTCGCACCGGCATGCACAACATTCGGATAACCATAATGTGCAACCGGGCCGCCCCGTGACGCGATGCGTGACGACGGCGCCGACAATCGCAGCCCTGGCCTGGCTGCGTGGAGAAATCAACTATGTTCTTCGATGAGCTTAACGATGAAGAGTGGTTTCGACTTTCAACGCTGATCGCCGATGAGCCCATCCGGCTGAATCGTCGAGGCCGTCCGCGCGCCGAACCGCGCGTCGTTGCCAACGCGGTTCTCTGGATCCTGACGACCGGTGAAGCGTGGTCCAAACTGCCCGGGCGCTATCCGTCCGGGCCGACGTGCCGCCGTCGCTACGAGGAGTGGCTCGCGAACGGCACGCTGTTGCAGATGATCGACGTGCTGACCCAGTTCAGCGGGCGCACGTTCGCGTACGTGCCGCCGCCGCCGGCGCCCGTCGCACCGGCATGCCGCGCGGAGCCCGTGCCCGACAACGACCGTCTGCGCGGCGTGTTCTGGCAGAACCCCGAGTCGTGGCAACTGCCGGTCGCGCGGGCAAACGTTTGGGAGGGTGAGGGCGCGACGCTCGCCCCGATGCCGAACGACGCCGACGACGCGTCGCCCGGTGCATCGTTCGCGGTGCCGGGTGCGCAATCTGCGGGGTTGCGTCACGGGCGTCCGTCCGCCGCGAGCTTCGCCGCGGCCGAGCCGCAAGTCGACGAATACCGCGGCTACACGATCTATGGCAGCGCGCAGCCAGTGCAGAACCTGATGTACCGCGCGTGGGCCGAGATCACGCAGGACGACCGGCGCGTCGAGCGCTCCGGCCTGATCGGCCCGCGCTTCACCGATGCCGAGGAAGCGGAGCAGTACGCGCTCGACTGGGCGCGTCAGTGGATCGATCGCCATGGCGCGAGCGACGAACCGGTGCGTGCGCCGCAAAGCGAGGTGCTGGCCGGCCTGTCCGCGCTGGCGCGCGCCGAGTCGGACATCAAGCGCTTCATCGCCGAGCGTCGCGCGGGCGCGTTGTCAGAGAGCCGCAACGACCCGGTGCAGTCGGACCGCCGCGAATACGCGTATCGCGTAGGTTGATCGTCGTCCGAACGAAAACGCGCGGGTCGTCCATCACGACGCCCGCGCGTTTTTTTTGTCTACCCGTGCAGTCGGTGCCGGGCGCACCGTCGAGACGGCGCGCCCGGCAGGCATTGCATCACTGGCGTCCGTAGGTATCGTCGAAGCGGACGATGTCGTCCTCGCCGAGATAGGCGCCCGATTGCACTTCGATCAGCTCGAGCGGCATCTTGCCCGGGTTCTCGAGACGGTGCGACACGCCGAGCGGGATGTACGTCGATTCGTTCTCGGACAGCAGGAAGGTTTCGTCGCCGCGCGTGATGCGAGCGGTGCCGCGCACGACGATCCAGTGTTCGGCGCGGTGGTGGTGCATTTGCAGCGACAGTCGCGCGCCCGGCTTCACGACGATGCGTTTCACCTGGAAGCGCTCGCCCATGTCGACCGAATCGTAATGACCCCACGGGCGATGGACCTTGCGGTGATCGGTTGCTTCCGCGCCGCGTTCGGCCTTGATGCGCCCGACGATCTTCTTCACGTCCTGCACGCAGGATTTGTCGGCGACGAGCACGGCGTCGGGCGTTTCGACGACGACGAGATTCTGCGTGCCGACGCATGCGACGAGCCGGCTTTCCGAATGCGCGAAGGTCGATTCGGCGTTTTCGAACAGCACGCGGCCGCGGCCGACGTTCTCGGCTTCGTCCTTCGGCAGGATCTGCCAGATCGCGTCCCACGAACCGACGTCCGACCAGCCCGCGTCGAGCGGCACGACGACGCTTTCGCACAGCTGCGGCAGGTTCACGAGCCGCTCCATCACCGCGTAGTCGATCGAGTTCGACGGCGACGCGGCGAACGCGTCGCGGTCGACGCGGAAGAAGTCGCCGTCGTCCTTGCCGCGTGCGACGGCCTGCTCGCAGGCTGCGAGGATCTCGGGCTCGAGCTGGCGGATCGCGTTCAGCCACACCGACGCGCGCACGATGAAGATCCCGCTGTTCCACCAGTATTCGCCGGATGCGACGTACTGCTGCGCGAGTTCGAGATGCGGCTTCTCGACGAAGCGGTCGAGACGGCGCACGTCGAGGTTGCCGGTGGCGGCGTCGCCGAGCGGCGCGCCGACGCGGATGTAGCCATAGCCCGTTTCGGCGCGGCCCGGCACGATGCCCATCGTCGCGATCTTGCCCTGGGCCGCGAAATGTACGCCGGCCGCGACGGCCGCATGAAAGCGCGGCTGGTCGGCCACGGCGTGGTCGGCCGGCATCACGGTCATCACTGCATCGCTGCCGCCGGCGACGATCCGCAGCGCGGCGAGCGTCAGCGCGGGCGCGGTGTCGCGGCCGAGCGGCTCGAGCATGATCGATGCGCGCTTGCCGGTCAGGCGCAGTTGCTCGGCGGTCGTGAAGCGGTGATCCTCGCCGCACACGATCAGCACATCGTCGTTCAACGGATGGCCGGTCACGAGGCCGTCGAGCCTCAGCGCGGTGGATTGCAGCAGCGAATGATCGCCGAGCAGGCCGATCAGCTGCTTCGGATAGTGTTCGCGCGACATCGGCCACAGACGCGTGCCCGAACCGCCGGCAAGGATCACCGGCTGCACCGCGACGCGCGTCGCGGCGTCGGTTGCGGCGGAAGAAGAAGGGCGCGTATCGGCGGCCACGGCCGGAGCATTCATGATGACACTCTCCTCGATTGAAGTCAGTGCCTGTTTGTAGCATGAAGTAAATCGACAATAAAACCGGGCGATTTGTACGATACTCGTCGCGCACATGTCGGGGAAATTTTTCCCAGATAGCATGCGATGCAAATAAAAAAATAAAAAATAATTCGGCGAATCGGGCTGTATCCCAATCCTGAAAAGGGTTGCGGGGAACCGTAAAGTTGCTGAAAAAATCCCGGTTCGCGATCAATTCGGGAAAACGTGCCGATTTAATTCAAGAATGTCGCGGCAAGAATTTCCGATTATTTTTCGAAATACTTGTGCGCTTGAGGGGCGATTTTCTTGCCGCTTCAATAGCGTCATGCAACGTTTGAATCGAAGGTGCGGCACGGGCTGCACGAGGAGCTGTTCGGCAAACGCCTGTTCAAAGAGGAAGCGGACATGTTGAGCGTGCTGGCGAGAGTCATCGATATCGCGATGGTCGTGTTGGGGGCGTTGATCGCCGCCGCGCTGCACGGCGGCAGCATCTGGCTCAACGACCTGCAGCGCACGATGGTGCTGTTCGACTGCCTGCTGGTCGTCGTGTTCTTTCCGGCCATCGGCATTTACCAGTCGTGGCGCGGCAAGCGTCTCGTCGGGCTGGTGGGGCGCGTCGCGTTCGCATGGCTGGTGGTCGAGCTCGCGGGCATCCTGATGAGCTTCAGCTTTCATCAGTCGGGCGACCTGTCGCGACTGTGGCTGGGTTACTGGGCGCTCGTGACGATGGCGTTGCTTGCGGGCTCGAAGGCTTGCGTGCACGTCGTGCTGCGACAACTGCGTCGCGGCGGCTACAACCTGAAGGCGGTGGCGATCGTCGGCGGCACGCCGGCGGCGCGGCGGCTGATCGCGCAGATGCGGGCGCGTCCGGAAGCGGGCTTCAACCCGGTGTGCGTGTACGACGAAAGCGAAGCGCCGGGCGAAGTCGCGCTCGACGACGTGCGCATCGAGCGGCAGTTCGAATCGCTGGTGTGGCTGGTGCGCAGCCGCGCGATCAGCGAGCTGTGGCTCACGCTGCCGATCACGGAGGAGCGCCGGATTCACCAGATCGTGACGGTGTTCCGCCACGACTTCGTGAACATCCGTTTCATTCCGGACGTGCGCACGCTGTCGTTCTTCAACCAGGAAGTGGTCGAGGTGCTCGGCGTGCCGGCGATCAACCTCGCGGCGTCGCCGATCACCGACGTGCGAATCCTGCCGAAGTTCGTGTTCGACCGGCTGTTCGCGCTGGCGGCGCTCACCGCGCTCGCGCCGGCGATGGTGCTGATCGCGTGCCTGATCAAGCTCACGTCGCCCGGCCCGGTGTTCTTCCGCCAGAAGCGCAAGGGCATCGACGGGCACGAGTTCGAGATCTACAAGTTCCGCTCGATGAAGGTGCATCAGGAAGTCGCGGGACAGGTCACGCAGGCGACCAAGAACGACACGCGCGTGACGCCGGTCGGCCGCTTCCTGCGCCGCACGAGTCTTGACGAACTGCCGCAGTTCATCAACGTGCTGAAGGGCGAGATGTCGGTCGTGGGCCCGCGGCCTCACGCGCTCGCGCACGACGACATCTACAAGGATCTGGTGAAGGGCTACATGTTCCGCTACCGGATCAAGCCGGGCATCACCGGCTGGGCGCAGATCAACGGCTTTCGCGGCGAGACCGACCAGATCGAGAAGATGATGGGACGCGTGAAGCTCGATCTGTACTACATGCAGAACTGGTCGTTCTGGCTCGACATCAAGATCGTCGTGCTGACGCTCTGGAAAGGCTTCACCGGCAGCAACGCTTACTGACGCGGTTCCATTCCGCGCAGACACCCGGTTTCACGAATTTCGAATCATTGGTCACGAGGTCCGACACATCATGAATCTGACTATCATCGGCAGCGGTTACGTAGGTCTTGTCACCGGTGCCTGTCTCGCCGACATCGGGCACGACGTGTTCTGTCTCGACGTCGATCAGGCGAAGATCGACATCCTGAACAACGGCGGTGTGCCGATCCACGAGCCGGGCCTCAAGGAAGTCATCGCACGCAACCGCGCGGCCGGGCGCCTGCGCTTCTCGACCGACATCGAGGCGGCGGTCGCGCACGGCGACGTGCAGTTCATCGCGGTCGGCACGCCGCCCGACGAGGACGGCTCCGCCGACCTGCAGTACGTGCTCGCGGCGGCGCGCAACATCGGCCGCTACATGAAGGGCTTCAAGGTGATCGTCGACAAGTCGACGGTGCCGGTCGGCACGGCCGAGCGCGTGCGTGCGGCGGTGGCCGAGGAACTCGCGAAGCGCGGCGGCGACGTCCCGATGTTCTCCGTCGTGTCGAATCCGGAGTTCCTGAAGGAAGGCGCGGCGGTCGACGATTTCACGCGGCCGGACCGCATCGTGATCGGCTGCGACGACGACGTGCCGGGCGAGCGCGCGCGCGAGCTGATGAAGAAGCTCTATGCGCCGTTCAACCGCAATCACGAACGCACGCTGTACATGGACGTGCGCTCGGCCGAATTCACGAAATACGCGGCGAACGCGATGCTCGCGACGCGCATCTCGTTCATGAACGAGCTCGCGAACCTGGCCGACCGCTTCGGCGCGGACATCGAGGCGGTGCGCCGCGGGATCGGCTCCGATCCGCGCATCGGCTATCACTTCCTGTATGCGGGCTGCGGCTACGGCGGCTCGTGCTTCCCGAAGGACGTCGAGGCGCTGATCCGCACCGCGGACGAGCACGGCCAGTCGCTGCAGATCCTGAAGGCCGTGTCGTCGGTCAACGCGACGCAAAAGCGCGTGCTCGCCGACAAGATCGTCGCGCGCTTCGGCGAGGACCTCACGGGCCGCACGTTCGCGATCTGGGGTCTCGCGTTCAAGCCGAACACCGACGACATGCGCGAGGCGCCGAGCCGCGAGCTGATCGCCGAGCTGCTGTCGCGCGGCGCGCGCATCGCGGCGTATGACCCGGTCGCGCAGCAGGAAGCGCGCCGTGTGCTCGCGCTCGATCTCGCGGATCACCCGAGCTGGCTCGAGCGCCTCACTTTCGTCGACGACGAGGCACAGGCCGCGCGCGATGCCGACGCGCTCGTGATCGTTACCGAATGGAAGGCGTTCAAGAGCCCGGATTTCGTCGCGCTCGGACGTCAATGGAAATCGCCGGTGATCTTCGACGGCCGCAACCTGTACGAGCCGGAGACGATGAGCGAGCAGGGCATCGAATACCACCCGATCGGCCGCCCCGGCTCGCGTCAGGCCGTCGCCGCCCGCGTGCCGGGCGCCGCGCGCGCGAACGCGTAACCGCGCGTCGCCGCTACCCGTAACCCGACTCGAGACGCCATGTTCCGGAACATCCTGATCGTCTGTCACGCGAACGTCTGCCGCAGCCCGGCGGCGGAATTGCTGTTCAAGTCGCACACGGCGTCGCGTGGCGGCCCGCGCGTGACGTTCCACTCCGCCGGCGTGCGTGCGAACGATGGCGACGGCATCGATCCGGTGATGCGCCAACTGCTCGCCGAGCGCGGCGTCGATGCAACGAAGCACCGGTCGCGGCGCCTGTCGCGCCGGATCGTGCGCGACGCCGACCTGATTCTCGTCAGCGAGCGCGAACAGATCAGGGCCGTCGAATCGGTCGATCCGTTCGCGCGCGGCAAGGTCCACCTGCTGGGCAAGTGGGAGGACGCCGAGATCTCGGATCCGCATGGCGGCCCCGAGGCCGACTATCGCGAGAGCTACTCATTGATCGAACGTCTGGTTCAAGGATGGCTGCAAAAACTATGCTGAAACGTCCCATGCGCCCGCTGGCGCTCGCCGTCGCGATGACGACCTTCCTGTCGGCCTGCGCGACCGCGCCCGGCAACTATCTCGACTCGTCGAACCTGAAGGACGACGGCCGGCAGGGCCAGGCCGAAACCTATCCGGTTCATTACATCGACGCGAAGCTGGTGATGGATCAGCTGCAGAAGCAGCAGGTCGAACACCCGCTGCCGCCGGGCCGTTACAGCGATCCGTCGCAGTACGTCTACCGCATCGGCCCGCAGGACATCCTCGGCGTCACCGTGTGGGACCACCCCGAGCTGACGACGCCGCAAGGCCAGTCGTTCTCGAGCGGCGGCAACACGACGCAGACGATCGCGGGCGCGCTGCAGCAGCCGTATTCGTCGTCGCTGCCGGGCCAGGCCGATCCGTACGGCCAGACCGTGGCCGCCGACGGCACGATCTTCTTCCCGTTCGTCGGCCGCATCCACGTGGCGGGCAAGACGATCGCGCAGACGCGCGACGAGCTGGCCACGCGCCTTGCGCGCTACGTGAAGAATCCGCAGCTCGATGTGCGCGTGCTGTCGTTCCGCAGCCAGAAGGTGCAGGTGACGGGCGAGGTGAAGACGCCGGGCCCGCTCGCGATGAGCGACGTGCCGCTGACGCTCGTCGACGCGATCTCGCGCTCGGGCGGCTCGACCGCCGAGGCCGACCTGCAGCGCGTGCGCCTGACGCGTGACGGCAAGCTCTACACGCTCGACGCGAACGGCGTGCTCGACCGCGGCGAAGTGAAGCAGAACGTGATGCTGCAACAGGGCGACATCGTCAACGTGCCGGACCGCAGCGACAGTCGCGTGTTCATCATGGGCGAGGTCAAGACGCCGGTCACCGTGCCGATGCTCAAGGGCAGGCTGACCATCGCCGACGCGCTGACGGCCGGCGGCGGCATTCTCGACACCGATGCGAATCCGCGCAAGATCTACGTGATGCGCGGGATGCGTGACAACCCGACGAAGCCGGAAGTGTTCCGTCTCGACATGACGCAGCCGGATGCGCTGATGCTGTCGAGCCGCTTCCCGCTGCAGCCGCTCGACGTCGTCTACGTCAGCACGGCCAGCTCGGTGCAGTTCAACCGTGTGCTGCAGCAGGTGCTGCCGACGATCCAGACGATCTTCTACATGCGGCAAATCACGCGCTGATAGCCCGCCGGGGCGGCGCCTCCGCCCCGGCACCACTCAAGCGGGAACGAATGGTGAACACGCAAGCAAAACACGCCTACGCGGATCTGACCGCGAAAACCGAGGAAGAGGACGTTGTCCTCGGCCAGCTGCTCCAGGTGCTGATGGACGACATCTGGCTGCTGCTCGGCATCGCGGTGACCGTCATCGCGCTCGCCGGCCTCTACTGCTATATCGCGAAGCCGGTGTACCAGGCCGACGTGCACGTGCGGGTCGAGAGCAACGACAACACGTCGCAGGCGCTTACGCAGACGCAGACGGGCGCGACGATCAACAGCGGGCCGCAACAGGCGCAGACCGACGCGGAAATCGAGATCATCAAGAGCCGCGGCGTCGTCGCGCCGGTCGTCGAGCAGTTCAAGCTGAACTTCTCGGTCGTACCGAAGACGATTCCGCTGATCGGCAGCCTCGCCGCACGCGTCGCGACGCCGGGCGAGCCGTCGCGCGCGTGGTTCGGCCTGCGGTCGTACGCGTGGGGCGGCGAAGTTGCCGACATCGACACGATCAGTGTCGTGCCTGCGCTCGAAGGCAAGAAGATGACGCTGACGGCCGGCCCGAACGGCACCTACACGCTGGTCGACCCGAACGGCAACCGCCTGCTGTCGGGCCGGGTCGGCGAATCGGAGCAGGGCGGCGGCGTCACGCTGCTCGTGCAGAAGCTCGTCGCCCGCCCGGGTACGCAGTTCACCGTGGTTCGCTACAACGATCTCGACGCGATCACCGGCTTCCAGTCGGGTATCCAGGTGACCGAGCAGGGCAAGCAGACGGGCGTCGTGCAGATTTCGCTCGAAGGCAAGGACCCGGACCAGACCGCCGCGATCGCGAACGCGCTCGCGCAGTCGTACCTGAACCAGCACGTGGTCGCGAAGCAGGCCGAAGCGACCAAGATGCTCGCCTTCCTGAAGGGCGAGGAGCCGCGCCTGAAGTCGGATCTCGAGCGCGCGGAAGCCGCGCTGACGCAGTATCAGCGCACGTCCGGCTCGATCAACGCGAGCGACGAGGCCAAGGTCTACCTCGAAGGCAGCGTGCAGTACGAGCAGCAGATAGCGGCCCAGCGCCTGCAGCTCGCGTCGCTCGCGCAGCGCTTCACCGATTCGCACCCGATGGTGATCGCCGCGAAGCAGCAGCTCGCGGAGCTGCAGGGCGAGAAGGACAAGTTCAGCAACCGCTTCCGCAGCCTGCCGGCGACCGAAGTGAAGGCCGTCCAGCTCCAGCGCGACGCGAAGGTCGCCGAGGACATCTACGTGCTGCTGCTGAACCGCGTGCAGGAGCTGTCGGTGCAGAAGGCCGGCACGGGCGGCAACATCCACCTCGTCGATTCGGCGCTGCGCCCGGGCGATCCGGTCAAGCCGAAGAAGGTGCTGATCCTGTCGGCCGCGGTATTCCTCGGGCTGATCCTCGGTACCGGCATCGTGTTCCTGCGCCGCAACCTGTTCCAGGGCATCGAGGATCCGGATCGCGTGGAGCGCACGTTCAACCTGCCGCTGTACGGGCTGGTGCCGCAAAGCACCGAGCAGGTGAAGCTCGACGCCATGGCCGAGAAGGGCGGCGGCCGCGCGCGGCCGATCCTCGCGAGCCTGCGTCCGAAGGACCTGAGCGTCGAAAGCATGCGCAGTCTGCGCACCGCGATGCAGTTCGCGATGATGGACGCGAAGAATCGCGTGATCGTGCTGACCGGCCCGACGCCGGGTATCGGCAAGAGCTTCCTGACGGTCAACCTCGCGGTGCTGCTCGCGCATTCGGGCAAGCGCGTGCTGCTGATCGACGCCGACATGCGCCGCGGGATGCTCGACCGCTACTTCGGCCTCACCGTGCAGCCGGGCCTGTCCGAATTGCTGAGCGATCAGTCGCCCCTCGAGGAGGCGATCCGCGAGACGCCGGTGCAGGGCCTGTCGTTCATCTCGGCCGGCACGCGCCCGCCGAACCCGTCGGAGCTGCTGATGTCGACGCGCCTGCCGCAATACCTCGAAGGGCTCGGCAAGCGCTACGACGTCGTGCTGATCGACTCGCCGCCGGTGCTGGCGGTGACCGACGCGACCATCATCGGGCGCATGGCCGGCGCGACCTTCCTCGTGCTGCGCTCGGGCATGCATACCGAAGGCGAGATCGCCGACGCGATCAAGCGCCTGCGTACCGCGGGCGTCGATCTGGAAGGCGGGATCTTCAACGGCGTGCCGCCGAAGGCGCGCGGCTACGGCCGCGGCTATGCGGCCGTCCACGAATACCTGAGCGCCTGACGGCATTGCACGAAACCGGGCCGGCCGCGCAGCGCCGTCCCGGCCGACTGGAGAACCTTCGATGAAAATTTCCGTGCTCGTTCCGACCTATCGGCGTCCCGCCGACCTCGCGCGCTGCCTGCTGGCGCTGCAGCGCCAGCAGCGGCTGCCCGACGAGGTGATCGTCGTCGCGCGCCCGGAGGACGATGCCACGCACGAGCGCCTCGCCGATCCGTCGGTCGGCGGCACGCTGCCGCTGCGGATCGTGCCGGTCGACGTGCCGGGACAGGTTGCCGCGTTGAACAAGGGACTCGACTCGGCGAACGGTGACATCGTCGCGATCACCGACGACGACGCGGCGCCGCGCCCCGACTGGCTCGCGCGCGTCGAAGCCGTGTTCCTGGCCGATCCGCGTGTCGGCGCGGTCGGCGGCCGCGACTGGGTGCACGAGAAGGGCCGCGTGCTCGACGAGTCGCGCGAGCTCGTCGGCCAGCTCACGCTGTCCGGCAAGATCATCGGCAACCATCATCTGGGCGTCGGCGGCGCGCGCGAAGTCGACATGCTCAAGGGCGCGAACATGAGCTATCGCCGCGCCGCGATCGAACGTCTGCGCTTCGACACGCGGCTGCGCGGCGCCGGCGCGCAGGTGCACAACGACATGGGTTTCAGCATGCAGGTGCAGCGCGAAGGCTGGAAGCTCGTCTACGACCCGGCGATCGCGGTCGATCATTTTCCGGCCGAGCGTTTCGACGACGACCGGCGCGACGCCGCATCGCTGAATGCGATCAGCAACGGCGCGTACAACCTGCACCTGATCCTGCGCGAGCATCTGCCGCCGGTGCGGCGCGAGATCGCGTGGTGGTGGTGGGCGCTGATCGGCACGCGCGTCTATCCGGGCTTCGCGCACCTGCTGCTGTCGCTGCATACCGCGCGGCGCGACCGCGTGCGCGAGCACTGGCGCGCGGTGCGCCGCGGCGCACGCGACGCGCGTCGCGCCGACCTTGCCCCCCATCGTGCGGCGATGCCGCCGGTGACGTCTTGAACGGGCTGCGCGCACGACGCGCGGCCATCCCCGGAGGGCTTGCATGAATTCCACGAAGGTTCACGTCCACCTGTTCTACGGCGCCGATCCGCGTACTTACCGGAAAGGCGAGAACATCGGCTGCCTGTACGGCTATCACCACGCGGAATCCGACGAATTTCGGCTGACCTATTCGCAGGACCGGCGTGAGAACCGCATCGCGAGCCTTGCGCGCCGTGCGCTGAAGGCGGCGCTCGGCTTCGACGTCGTGCATGCGTGGCGCAATCGCGCCGCGCTGTTGAGCACCGACGTGATCTGGACGCACACCGAGCAGGAGCATCTCGCCGCCGCGCTGATCCTGAAGCTCGCCGGCGCGCAAGGCAAGCGCCCGCTGCTGCTCGCGCAGAGCGTGTGGCTGTTCGACAAGTGGAACACGTTCGGCGCCCCGCGCCGCTGGCTGTACCGCAAGCTGCTCGCGCGCGCCGACGCGCTGACGACGCTCGCCCGCGACAACGCCGAGCTGTGCCGCCGCTTTCTCGGGCGCGAAGCCGAGTTCGTCTACTACGGGCTGAACACGCAGGACTTCCCGCCGACGGAGCCGCGGCAGTGGCAGCCGAACCGGCCGCTGCGGATCGCCGCGATCGGCAACGACCGCGATCGCGACTGGCGCACGTTCCTCGCCGCGTTCGGCGGCGACGAGCGCTACGACGTGCGGCTCGCGACGCGCCGGCGCGTGCCGCGAGAGTGGCATGCGCCGAACGTGAAGATCGGCTCGGCCTCGGGCCTCGCGAAGCAGCACGAGCTGTATGCATGGGCCGACGTGATCGTCGTGCCGCTGCGGCCGAACTTCCACGCGTCGGGCATCACCGTGATGCTCGAGGCGGCGGCGGTCGGCAAGCCGATGATCGTGTCCGACGTCGGCGGGCTCAGCGACTACTTCCCGCACGACACGGCCGCGTACGTGCCGGCGTTCGATATCGCGGCGATGCGCGAGGCCGCCGATCGCTTCGCCGCCGATCCGGCCGCCGCGCTCGAATGCGCGCGCGCCGCGGCCGCGTGCCTGCGCGAGCGCGACCTGACCACGCAGGCGTTCGCCGAACAGCACGTGCGGATCACGCGCGACATGCTGCGCCGTCGCCGCACGCCCGCGGCGACGGGTCTCGCGATGCCGCTCGCGGATTCGCGTCCGTCGTCGCAGTGAGAGCGGATCGATGAGTACGATTGCCGCCGAACGCGCGCCGTCGCGCAGCCGCAGCCGGTTACCCGAGCCGAAGCACTGGGTCGGGCAGGCCGGGCTGTGGACGTTTACCGCCGCGCTGATCGCCATTCACCAGGGCAAGGTGCTGACGCTCGCATTTCCGGTGCTGGCCATCGCGGTCGGCATCTGGCTGTATTTCAAGAGCCCGGCGCGCTACGTCGGCTTCATGTGGTGGGTGTGGTTCCTGAGCCCTGAAGTACGGCGTCTCGCCGACTGGTCGAAGGGCGCGTTCACGCCGACGAGCCTGATCCAGGTCGCGCCGCTCGCGGTCACGATGATCGCCGGGTTCGGGCTCCTCAGGCATTACCGCGTGCTCGCGCAGCGGCGCGGGATTCCCGTGCTGCTGATGCTGTTCGGGCTGACGTATGCGTATCTGGTCGGGATCGTGTCGAGCGGCGTGATGGCCGCGACCTACGACCTCGCGAACTGGGTGTACCCGGTACTGATCGGCTTTCACATCATGGTCAACTCGCGCGACTATCCCGAGTACCGCGACGTGCTGTTGTCCACCTTCATGTGGGGCATGCTCGTGATGGGCGTGTACGGAGTCGTGCAGTACTTCGTGATGCCGCAGTGGGACGTGCTGTGGATGATCGGCTCGGACATGGGCTCGCAGGGCGAGCCGGTGCCGTACGGCGTCCGCGTCTTCAGCACGATGAACTCGTCGGGGCCGTTCGCGTTCGCGATCATGGGTGCGCTGGTGTTCGTGTTCGCCGCGCCGCAGAAGGTTCGCTGGTTCGCGGGCGCCGCCGGCTTCGTGTCGTTCGCGCTGTGTCTCGTGCGCTCGACCTGGGGCGGCTGGGTGATCGCGCTCGCGATCCAGCTCGTGCAGTCGAGCAATCGCGTGCGGATGCGCATCCTGATCAGCGGCGTCGTGCTCGTCGGGCTGTGCGTGCCGCTGCTGACCGTCGGGCCGGTGGCCGACCGGCTCGGCGCGCGCCTGCAATCGATCGCGAACCTGAAGGACGACCGCAGCTACGACGATCGCAACAAGTTCTACGCGACCTTCGCGCAAACGGCGTTCACCGACGTCGCCGGCGAGGGGATGGGGGCGACCGGCGCGTCCACCAAGCTGTCGAGCGACAGCGGCGAGCTCGGCAAGTACGGCAGCTTCGACAGCGGCGTGATGAACGTGCCGTTCGTGCTCGGCTGGCCCGGCACGCTGCTGTACCTGTCGGGCGTCGTGATGCTGCTCGCCCGCACGCTGCGCGCGGCGTTCAAGCTGCGCAAGGACAAGTTCGTGGGCGCATGCCTGAGCCTGTGCCTGTCGGTGTTCGCGATGCTCGTGTTCACGAACTCGCTGATCGGCACGGGCGGCCTGCTGCTGTTCACGGCCATTTTTTCGATACTATCCGCGGCGCACTGGCAGAAGGCGCAGCGCCTGCTGGCCGCCGCGCGTTCACGGGGAGGCGACCATTGAGAATCGCGATCGTCACGCACGTCGTGCGACATAACGACGGGCAGGGCCGCGTCAACTACGAAATCGCGCGCGCGGCGCTGGCTGAAAACTACGAGGTCACGCTGGTCGCGTCGCATGTCGCGCCCGAGCTGCTGGCCGACCCGCGCGTGCGCTGGGTGCCGGTGAAGGTCGGCGGCTTCTGGCCGTCGAATCTCGTCAAGCAGCAGGTGTTCGCGCTGAAGAGCGCATGGTGGCTGCGCGCGCATCGCAGCGAGTACGACGTGCTGCACGTGAACGGCTTCATTTCGTGGATCAGGGCCGACGTGAACACCGCGCACTTCGTGCACGGCGGCTGGTTCAAGAGCCCGTATTACCCGTTCGGGCTGACGAAGGGGCTGTGGTCGGCCTACCAGTACGTCTACACCCGCGTGAATACGGCGCTCGAGCGCTGGGCGTACCGGCGTTCGCGCGCGATCACGGCCGTGTCGCAGAAGGTGGCCGACGAGATCGCTGGGCTCGGCATCGACAGCCGCAAGATCAGCGTGATCTACAACGGCGTCGACGCCGGCGCGTTCGCGGATGCGCAGGCCGATCGCGCGGCGTTCAAGCTGCCGGACGATGCGTTCCTGCTGCTGTTCGTCGGCGACCTGCGTACGCCACGCAAGAATCTCGGCACCGTGCTGAAGGCGCTGACGAAGCTGCCGGCGAACGTCCATCTCGCGGTGGCCGGCTATCTGCCCGGCAGCCCGTATCCGGACGAGGCGCGCGCGCTCGGCATCGATTCGCGCGTGCATTTCCTCGGCCTCGTGAAGAACATGCCGACGCTGATGCGCTCGGTCGACGCATACGTGTTTCCGTCGCGCTACGAAGCGATGAGCCTGTCGTTGCTGGAAGCGATGGCGGCCGGGTTGCCGGTCGTCACCGCGCGCACCGCCGGCGGCGCGGAAATCATCACGCGCGACTGCGGGATCGTGCTGGAGGACCCCGACGATCCGGCCGCGCTCGCGCAGGCGATCGGCGCGCTCGCGGCGTCGCGCGACACCTGCCGCGCGATGGGCGACGCGGCCCGCGAACTGATGACCCGTTTCGGCTGGGCCCACATGGGCGCCCAGTATGTCGCGCTCTACCGGCGCATCGGCCAACCCTCGCAGCCGTCCGCCTTCGAGCGGGTCGAGCATGCGGTTACGCAGGAGCAGTCGTAATGTCCCAATCTTCCCGGCCGATCAAATCGTTGCAGATCGGCATGCACTGGTTCCCCGAACGCGCGGGCGGCCTCGACCGGATGTATTACTCGCTCGTCGGCGCGCTGCCCGGTGCGGGCGTCGAGGTGCGCGGGCTCGTCGCCGGCTCGCCGAAGGTCGCCGACGACACGGGCGGTGCGATCCAGGGCTTCGGCCCCGCGTCGCAGCCGCTCGCGCGTCGCATGCTCGCCGCGCGCCGCGCGTTGCGCGACGAGATCCGCAGCGAGCGGCCGGACGTGATTTCGTCGCACTTCGCGCTGTACACGTTTCCGGGCCTCGACGTGACGCGCGGGATTCCGCAGGTGTCGCATTTCCAGGGGCCGTGGGCCGACGAAAGCCAGGTCGAGGGCGCCGCGTCGCTCGGGCAGCGCGCGAAGCGCTATCTCGAGCAGGCCGTCTATACGCGCTCGTCGCGCCTGATCGTGCTGTCGCAGGCGTTCGGCCAGATCCTGACGAACCGCTACGGCATCGATCCGTCGCGCGTGCGCGTGATCCCCGGCTGCGTCGATACCGCGCAGTTCGATACGCCGCTCACGCCGGCCGAGGCGCGGCACAAGCTGCAACTGCCGCAGGACCGGCCGATCGTGCTGGCCGTGCGCCGGCTCGTGCGGCGCATGGGGCTGGAAGACCTGATCGACGCGATCGGGCTCGTCAAGCACCGTCACCCGGACGTGCTGCTGCTGATCGCCGGCAAGGGCAAGATCGGCGAGGAACTGCAGCAGCGCATCGACGACGCGGGGCTGCAGGACAACGTGAAGCTGCTCGGGTTCGTGCCCGACAATCATCTCGCGGCGCTGTACCGCGCGGCGACGGTCAGCGTCGTGCCGACGGTCGCGCTCGAAGGCTTCGGGTTGATCACGGTCGAATCGCTGGCATCCGGCACGCCGGTGCTGGTGACGCCGGTCGGCGGGCTCCCGGAAGCGGTGGCCGGGTTGTCCAACGACCTCGTGCTGCCGTCGACGGGCGCGGAGGCGATCGCAGAAGGGCTCGGCGGCGCGCTGTCGGGCGCGATCACGCTGCCGGACGAGGCCGCGTGCAAGCGCTATGCGCGCGAACATTTCGACAACGCGGTGATCGCGCGACGCGTCGCCGGCGTGTACGAAGAGGCGATTCAGGCGGCGGGGTGAGCGAACGCGGCACGCCGCCGCGACGGTCGAGCCCGCGCATGGACGTGCGTGGGCTCCGCATGCCGGCCGCCCGTTCCGGGCGAGCCGTTTTTTCGTTCTGCGCGAGCCGCCGCGGCTCGCGCTCCGTGTTCGACACTTCGACACGCATCATGCACGCCTGAGCGTCACGGCCCATACGGCGAATGCCACCACGCTGACCGCCGCGCCGAGCCCGCAGACGCCGATCCATCCGGCGTGCGCATACATCATCGTCGACGCAATCGCGCCAAGCCCGCTGCCGGCCGAATAGAACAGCATGTAGCAGCCGACGAGGCGTGCATGCGCATCGGGCCGCGCGCCGAGGATCATGCTCTGGTTCACGACGTGGACGGCCTGCCCGCCGATGTCGAGCAGCACGATGCCGACGACCAGCAACGCGATCGACGTGCCGGCGAACGCCAGCGGCAGCCACGAGAGCGCGAGCAGTGCGAGCGCGGTACCGGTCGTGGCTTCGCCGAGGCCGCGATCCGCGAGCCGCCCGGCGCGCGCGGCGGCTGCCGCACCCAGCGCGCCGACCAGACCGAATGCACCGATCTGCGTATGCGACATTGCATGCGGCGGCGAGCTCAGCGGCAGCACGAGCGCGCTCCAGAAGATGCTGAACGCCGCGAACAGCAGTAGCGCGATCGCCCCGCGCACACGCAGAACGCGCTCGTTGCGCAGCAGCGTGACCATCGAACCGAGCAGCGCCGCGTAGCCGATGCGCTCGCGCGGCGCGTCTGCATCGGGCAACAGGCGGCCCAGCGCGACCAGCATCGCGACTGCGAGCGCACCCGACACCAGATAAACCGCACGCCAACCCGCGATATCGGTGACGACACCGGCGAGCGAGCGCGCGACGAGCAGGCCGATCACGACACCGCCCTGTGCCGCGCCGACCACGCGACCGCGCTCGCCGGCCCCGGCAAGCGCGGCCGAGCAGGCGATCAGCCCTTGCGTCATCGCTGTGCCGAGCAGCCCGACGGCGACCATGGCCGCCAGCAATGCGATGCGCGTCGACGAAGCGGCCACGCCGATGCATGCCGCGGTCAGCAGCAGAAGTTGAACGGTGATCAGGCGCTTGCGGTTCAGCAGGTCGCCGAGCGGCACGACGAACAGCAGCGCGAGCGCGCAGCCGAGCTGCGTCGCGGTGATGACGCCACCGACCGCCGCCTGCGATACGCCGAAGTCATGTGCGATCGAGTCGAGCAGCGGCTGCGCGTAGTACACGTTCGCGACGCTCGCCGCGCAGCAGACGGCCAGCAGCACGACGAGCACGCCCGACACGCGCGGGTTGTCGACCGGACGCGCGGTGCGAGATGTCGCGTTCGTCGCGACCGTTCCTGAACAGGACGATTCCATGAGGCCAGACGCTCACTCAAGTAGTTGCAATTTGAAAGTAGTGTGAGTGTAGGAAAAGTAGTTTTAAAATGCAACCTGTGTAGCGGCGGGCGACAGGCCCGCGCACGGACGGCCGTCGGCTTGCGAAGGCGTCGGCGCGACAGTGGAGTGGAGAGCAATATGGCCAGACAGAAAAGTCTCGCGGATTCGCCGTGCCCGGTGGCGCGGGCGACCGATATCGTCGGCGATCGCTGGGCGTTGCTGATCGTGCGCGACGCGTTCGATGGCGTGCGCCGGTTCGGCGATTTTCGTGCGAGCCTCGGCGTCGCGAGCAACATCCTGTCGGATCGGCTCAGGATGCTGGTGGACGCCGGCGTATTCGAAGTCGTGCCCGCGTCGGACGGCAGCGCATATCAGGAGTACGCGTTGACGAAGAAGGGCGACGGGCTGTTTCCGGTGATCGTGATGTTGCGGCAGTGGGGCGAGGCGAACCTGTTCGCGCGCGGCGAGCCGCATTCGGTGCTGGTCGAGCGCAAGACGGGCCGTGCGATCCGCAAGCTAGCGCTTCGGCACGACGACGGCCGGCCGCTGAAGGCGACGGAGACGGTCGTGCGGAAGGTGGGCGGCGAGGGGGGCGGGACGCGGGCGTGAGTGTCCGGTCGGCGCGCGATGCAAGGAACGCGTCGTTGCCGCTTCGCGACGTCGCCGCGCCGGACATGCATTCGACGACCGCCGAGCGCACCGTTCAATCGGCTGCCGAAACCACGCGGCGCACACCGGATGCGCCGCGATGCGCATCCGGCCTGACCAGCGTTGCGAGCAACGCTGCAGCGATCAGCAGCCCGGCCGATACGCCGGTTTCGACATGCAGGCCGTCCACCGTCTGCCACGCGCCGCCGCCACCCGCGAGCGCACCGAACGCGGCGACGCCCATCGCGCCGCCGGCCTGTCGTGCGGTGTTCACCACGGCCGACGCGATTCCCGCGCGGTCCTGCTCGACCGACGCGAGCACGGCCGTCGTCATCGCGGGCACCGCGAAGCCCATGCCGGTCGGAATCAGCAGGAATGGCACGAGCAGCAGCGGCAGCGGCGTCGACGCATCGACGAAATGCAGCGCTCCATAGCCGAGCGCGGCGACCAGCGCGCCCGCGAGCATCGGCGCGCGCGGGCCGTGACGCGCGACCGCGCGGCCGCTCGCGAGGTTCGACAGCAGGAAGCCGCCGGTGAGCGGCAGGAACGCGAGCCCCGCCTGCCACGCCGATTCGCCGCGCACGCGCTGCAGGTACAGCGCAAGCACGAACACCGTGCCGTAGTACGTGAGGTTCACGCAGATCCCGAACAGCACCGCCGCGCTGAACGTGCGGCGACGGAACAGCGACAGCGGCAGCATCGGCGTCGCGGTGCGCGACTCGATCACGATGAACGCGAGCGCGGCCAGCGCCGCGAGCGCGAAGCCGCCGGCGACGACCGGATGCGTGAAGCCGAGCGGTTGCCATTCGATCACGGCGGCGGTTAGCGCGGTCAGCATCGCGATCGCGGTGAGCTGGCCGCGCAGGTCGAGTGCCCGCACGGAGCGCACGGGTGTCGTGGGTTGCTTCGAGGCGGCGGCGATGCGACGCGCGGGCACCCATGCGAACGTGGCCGCCAGTCCCGCCGTACACAACGGCAGATTCACGAGGAAGATGCCGCGCCAGCCCCATGCGGCAATCAGCAAGCCGCCCACAACCGGGCCGGCCGCGATCGAGATCGAGCCCGCGGCCGTCCACCAGCCGACGGCACGGGCGCGCAGACGCGGATCGTGCCGGCAGGCGTCGTTGAGCAGTGCGAGCGAATTCGGCAGCATCGCCGCGGCGCCGACGCCCTGCAGCGCGCGTGCGGCGATCAGTATCGCGGGCGCATCCGCGGCGCCGCACGCAAGCGAAGCGAGCGCGAACAGCACGAGGCCGGCGATGTACAAGCGGCGCGCGCCGAAGCGGTCGCCCAGTGCGCCGCCCGACAGCATCAGCACCGCGAACGCGAGCGTATATGCGTCGACGACCCACTGCAGGCCGGCGACCGGCAGATGCAGATCGCCTGCCAGATGCGCGAGCGCGATGTTGACGATCGTTACGTCGAGCTGCGTGACGACGAAGCCGATGCTGACGGTCGCGACGATGCGGGCAAGCACGGGTGGAAAGGCGGGGGAGCGCATGGTCGTATCCATGCACCCATCGTAGGACGCGACGGGCGGGCGACGTTTCAGGCAGGCGTGAAGCGTCGATATCGGTCGGCTTGCCGGCGGACGCGGCGCCAGGGAACCGGCGGCCCGGAGGCTCAGCGAGCCGTGACGCGGCCTTTCGGCAGGCTGGAGCGGTGTGCGCGAGTGCTCAGTGCTGCTCGCCGCGCCAGCGCCCGGGCGCGACGCCGAAGCGCTTCGTGAAGGCGTGCGTGAAAGCGCTTTGGTCGGCGAAGCCGACCATGCCGGCGATGTCGACGAGCGGATGGCGGCCGTCCGCGAGCAGCACGACGGCGGCGTCGAGCCGCAGCCGCTGCAGGTAGCGGTGCGGGGTTTCGCCGAATGCGTCGACGAACAATTGATGAAACCGGCGCATCCCGTAGCCGCAGTGCGCGGCGAGATCGGCGATGCGCAGCGGCTCCGCGAGCCGGACACGCAGCCAGCGGTCGATACGCGCGAAATCCAGGCCCGCCGCGGGCGCGGCGAGGTTGATGTCGCCGAGCAGCGCATCGCACAGACGCGCGGCGGCCTGCCACTGGAAACGATGGGCGTGCCGCGTGTCGTCGGCCGGCCCGTCGAGTCGCGCGGCCGCCGCCGCGACCTGCGCGACGAGCGACGTCAGCGCCGGGTCGATCGACACGGCACGCGCGCTGTCGAACAGCCGCTGCGGCACCGCAAGCGACGCGACGGGCAGGTCGAGCACGAGCTGGCGATTGTCGCCGAGGCCCGCGTAATCGTGGCGCGCGCCGGCCGGAATCAGCCACGCCGCGTGCCGGTCGATGCGCTGGCCGACGCCGTCCACCGCCATCACCATCGCGCCGTCGACGCCGAGCACGATCTGGTGAAAGTCGTGCACGTCGGACGCTTCGCACGTGTCGTAACGGCGCAGCGAGATGGCGGGGGACGGGATGCGTTCCATCGGAAGAGCGTCGGCCGACGGCGTCGTCAGACGTCGAGCAGTTCGACTTCGAATACGAGCGTCGCGTTCGGCGGAATTACGCCGCCTGCGCCGCGCGGGCCGTAGCCGAGTTGCGGCGGGATCGTCAGGCGACGCACGCCGCCGACCTTCATGCCCTGCACGCCTTCGTCCCAGCCCTTGATGACCATGCCGCCGCCGAGCACGAACGCGAACGGGTCGTTGCGGTCCTTGCTCGAGTCGAATTTCTGACCGTCGGTCAGCCAGCCCGTGTAATGGACGCTGACGGTCTTGCCGGCTTGCGCTTCCGCGCCGGTGCCTTCGGTCAGGTCCTCGATCTTGAGGCCCGATGCGGTCGTGGTGACAGACATGACTTCTCCTGAAAAGGGTTCGGTAAAGCCGCTATTGTAGGCGAGCGCGCACGGTGCCGCCGCGCGCGCCGCGGGCGCCGCCGCATGCCGCGCTCGCGCCGTTCGGGCATCGTGCCCCGAATGCAAATGGAACGCGCGTTTGAATTTTTCGCGAAGCGAATCGACGCAGTTGCACCGAGCGAATGCCGGATGCGTATGAATCGGTGTGATCCGGCTGTTCGGCATCGCGCCGAACGTCGCCGCGCGATTGCACGCAATGCCCGTCGCACGGGGCTTTCGCTTCGGTTCCGGCCACGGCGCACGCCGCACGTCCACGGGCCGCGCGACGGCATGCGCGTTCGAATCGCGGCACGCGCGAACGCCGCTCGTACGTCGTTTTTTCCGCGCTGCCGACCGCGCCCCGTTTGGAAGCGCGCGTCTACCGCGCGGCTTGCGCGCGGCGCCGGCCGGCGCCTATCTTTACAGCTATCGATGTCAAGATTTCGGCGTTGCGCGATGCGCTGCCCGGGCCGCGCCGACGAGGTCGCGACGGCTGCCGGGCCGCCCGAAAACCAGGAGAACGACGAACATGAAGTCAGCCGCTTCCGCCACCGCAGCCGAGGTGATGCCGGTGCGCCGCGACCTGCGCTTCGACCTGCCGGTCGAACGCGTGAAGGACTGGAACGGGCTCGGCCCGCACGTGACCCACTTCTTCAATGCGCTATCGCTGCTGTTTCCGGCCGGCGAACGCTTTTTCATGGATTCGGTGCGCAATTATCGCGACCGGATCGACGACCCGGTGCTCAAGCGGCAGGTGCTCGGCTTCATCGGCCAGGAAGCGATGCATACGCGCGAGCACGTCGAATACAACGAGCTGATGCAGGCCAACCGCCTGCCCGCGCGCAAGCTCGACAAGCGCGTGTGGACGGTGCTCGGCTTCGCGAAGCGCACGCTGCCGCATTCGGTGCAGCTCGCGCATACCGTCGCCGCCGAGCACTACACGGCGATGCTCGCGGACTGGCTCTTGCGCGACCCGACGCGCCTGGACGGCTCGGTCGAAGGCTACCGGCAGATGTGGCTGTGGCATGCGCTCGAGGAAACCGAGCACAAGGCCGTGTCCTACGACGTGTGGAACGCCGTGATGAAACCGGGCCTGCGCCGCTACCTGATCCGCATCGGCGTGTACCTGGTGACGACGCTGACCTTCTGGCCGACCGTGTTCCTGATGCACGTGACGCTGCTGTCGCGCGATCGCGACATCAGGCATCGCGTGCGCGGCATGCTGCGCATGATTGCGTTCCTGTACGGGCCACGTCGCGGGCTGTTCCCGCGCATCGCACGTGAATGGCTGAGCTTTTTCCGGCCGGGCTTCCATCCGTGGGACCACGACAACCGCCACCACCTCGCGCGCGTCGACGCGCTCGTCGCCGCCTTCGGCGAACACGACGGCGCATCGGCCGGACGCGGCCGCGCCAACGCACTCGCGCCGCTCGCCTCGGGGCGCTGACGCCGCCGCGCCACGCGGCACGTGTTGCGTTCGTGCATCAACCCCACTTCTTCTGACGATTGACCGGCGTCAAGCGGAAAACGGTTGCGCGAGCGGGCGCCGGTACGGCCGCCGGGGGCCAGGCCGGTGCCTGCGGCCGGTCCGATTCCACGCGCCCGGCGTCGCGTGTCGCACCGGCGCGCCCGCACCGGCGCGGCTTCGCGCGCCCGATACCCGTACGGCCGTGTTTCGCACGCGTCTCGCCACCGGGATATCACCCATCTAGCCGCGCGTCGGCAGCACCGATATATCGTTCATGAAAGGATCCGCCCGGCGCGCGATTATTGCCCGGGGGGATTTTATTCGGACGGAAATGCGGCCAATATGTCGGTTCGATCGAGGTCCTTCGGATGCGGCGGCGAGCCGGCGCACGATAACAACGCCAAGCGGGGAAGAACGATGGTTGCAAGGTCACCCGACGCAAGCGGGACGGCGGCGTCCGAGATGCCGCTCGTGTCCGTTACCGCCCCCGAGGCCGGACGCAAGCTGTTCGTGATCATGCGTTCGCCGGACGAGCCGTTGCTGGCGCAACTGCGCGGGCTCGGCTGGGACATCTCGGTCGCGAAGACGGCCGGCGCCGCGCAGAACATGACGTCCGGCGTGAACGTCGCTGCCGGGCTCGTCGATTTCGCGGGCTTCACGTCGCGCGACTATCCCGCGCTGAAGGCGTGCCTGAGCCAGCCGGCGATCGGCTGGATATCCGTCGCGCAGGCCGGCGTCACGATCGGCGCTGCCGTGCGCGAACTGATTCGCAGCTACTGTTTCGATTATGTGACGTTGCCGTTGCCGTACGAATGGATTTCGCACGTGCTCGGCCACGCGCGCGGGATGGCCGCGCTCGATCGCGTCGATGGCGCCGCGTACGCGGCGTCGATCGGCGAGCACGGGATGATCGGCAACTGCGAAGCGATGCAGCAGCTGTTCAGCACGATCCGCAAGGTCGCGAAAACCGATGCGAGCGTGTTCATCTCCGGCGAGTCGGGCACCGGCAAGGAACTCACGGCGCTCGCGATCCACGAGCGCTCGGTGCGCGGCAAGGGGCCATTCGTCGCGATCAACTGCGGCGCGATTCCGCATCACCTGCTGCAGTCGGAACTGTTCGGCTACGAGCGCGGCGCATTCACCGGGGCGAACCAGCGGCGCGCGGGCCGGATCGAATCCGCGAACGGCGGCACGCTGTTTCTCGACGAAATCGGCGACATGCCGGTCGAAAGCCAGGCGAGCCTGCTGCGCTTCCTGCAGGAAGGGAAGATCGAGCGGCTCGGCGGCCAGGAGTCGATTCCGGTCGATGTACGGATCATCTCGGCGACGCACGTGGATCTCGACGGCGCCGTCGAAGCCGGGCGCTTCCGCGCGGACCTCTATCACCGGCTTTGCGTGCTGCGCATTCATGAGCCGCCGCTGCGCGCGCGCGGCAAGGACATCGACATCCTCGCGCATTACGTGCTGCAGAAATACAAGGCCGACAGCGGCCGCAAGATCAGCGGCTTCACGTCGGCCGCGCTCGACGCGATGCGCCGCTACGAGTGGCCCGGCAACGTGCGCGAGCTGATCAACCGGGTGCGCCGCGCGATCGTGATGGCCGAGAGCCGGCTGCTGACGCCGCACGATCTCGGGCTCGATGTCCCGGGCGAAACGGAGCCCGTGACGCTCGAGCAGGCGCGTTCGCTCGCCGAGCGCACCGCGATCGAAAACGCGCTGCTGCGCAACGATCACCGGATCAACAAGGCCGCCGCCGAACTCGGCATCTCGCGCGTCACGCTTTACCGGATGATGATCGAGCACGGGCTCAACGACCACGACAACAACGGCGACAACGGCGGAAAGGACAGCGCGCCGCCCGACGACGCCGACCACCAGCGAGTCGGCTGAACGGCGGCACGGAAGCGTCCGCAAGCGCCCCGTACGGGAGCGTCCGGCGGCGTGTAAAGCGCGTGAAACGTTTCCCGCCGACGGCCACCCAAATCGACCCGTGAAACGCGCGTGGCGGCATGCCGCCCGTGCCGGGAAAATTTTCCTCATCGTCCACGCGCCTTGTCCCGCAAGGCGTTGCCGCCACACGGACGCGCCCGCCTGCGCCCTGCATGTTTCAGTTTCGCAACGTCCCGCCTGTCCCGCCCGTTCCGGTCGCGGGCTTGTCCGATGAAAGCCTTGTGCGGCCGGCCCGGAACGAAGCTGGCCCGCTCCTTGCGGCGTTTGAGGTGCGAAAGTCGACGACGTGGCGTCCGGCCGGTTCGGCAGCGAACCATGCGAGGACCGGCAAGGACGCAGTCCGCGGGGATGACCGGACGGACGGGCCGCACGGCCCCGCTCCGGATGGCATGGGCCGTTGTCGACGGATCGTCGGGGCGCCGGCGGTGTCCGGTTGCCGGTACAAGCTACGGTTCGAATACGGGGTAGAAAAATGACGAACGATCGCCACACGCCGCGGCCGGCAGGCCGCGATCGCAGTGATTCGGCCCATCGCCGGTCGACCGCGCATCTTGCTGCCGGCCGGCATGCGTCGACAGGCCACCTCTCCGCGCCCGGTGCGAGGCGGATCCGGCTGATACCCGGTCATCCGCGCCGGGCCGGCACTTTCCCGCTCGCCAACCCGATCCGCATGGGGATGTGCACGCGGGCGCCGGTCCCCCGGCGCCCGGTCTTCGCTTATTGACGACGTCGAGCGCCTGCGGTCGCCAGCGCAGGCGATCCGTTTGCAATGCGAATGACGTGCGGCGTCCGGATGCGCGATACGGACGATGAGCCGGCACGGCGGCGAACGTCAGGGAGGCGTCGCCGTCCGGCGGGCAGGGGAAGGGCGGTCAGGCCGCGCGCGACGGTTATCGCACCCGTGCGCGCGCGGCGCCGCTTCAGCCGCCGTAGATGTCGAAGTCGAAGTACTTCGACGCGAGCCGCTTGTACGTGCCGTCCTTGACCATGTCGAGGATCGCGCGATCGATCTTCGCCTTCAGGTCGGTGTCTTCCTTGCGCAGTCCGATGCCGGCGCCGATGCCGAGCACCTTCTCGTCGACGAGTTCGGGCCCGACGAACTGGTAGCCCGCGCCGCGCGGCGACTTCAGGAACCCGATCGCGGCCTGCACCTCATCCTGCAGCGCGGCGTCGAGGCGGCCCGACGTCAGGTCCGCATACACGCCGTCCTGGTTCTGGTACGACACGACGTTCGCCCCTTGCTTCGCCCAGTATGCCTTCGCATACGCTTCCTGCGTCGTGCCCTGTTCGACGCCGATCGACTTGCCCTTCAGCGATTCGGCCGTCGGCAGCAGCGGCGAGCCCTTCTTCACGACGAGCCGCGTCGGCTGGTTGTAGATCTTCGTCGTGAAGCCGATCTGTTCCGCGCGCTGCGGCGTGATCGACATCGACGACAGCACCGCGTCGAATTTCTTCGCCTTCAGCGCCGGGATCATTCCGTCGAAATCGTTCTCGAGCCACACGCACTTCGCCTTCAGCCGCGCGCAGATCTCGTTGCCCAGGTCGATGTCGAAGCCGACGAGCTTGCCGTCGGGCGCCTTCGATTCGAACGGCGCGTAGCTGGCGTCGGTGCCGAAGCGCAGCGTGGTCCAGTCCTTCGCGACGGCGGGGCCTGCCGATACCGCGAGCAGGGCGATCGAAACGGCGGCAATCAGTCTCTTCATGGTGGTTCCTTGGCGTGGTCTATCCGGTTCTGGGCGACACGGTTGCTGCGGAGACGCATCGCGTCCCGGCGCGCTGTCCGCACGGTCATTAACGCAGAAAATAAAATATCAGTCCAGAATGGACAAAAAATATCGATCCATCGGACGGAATGCCGCCGCTGCGGGGGGGCGACCCTTGCAAAAATGCGGAAATGGACTAATCTTGTTAGTAAATTCGTTTAGAGACTAACGATCATGTCACAGCCCGCCTTCGATCCACATTCCGCCCCGCGGCAGGCCTCGGTCGCGCAGATGTCGGCGGCCGGCCTGCGCGCGTTCTTCAACATCGCGCGCGACTGGGAGCTGACGATCGACGAACAGATCGTGCTGCTCGGGTCGCCCGGCCGCTCGACGTTCTTCAAGTGGAAGGCAGCGCCGGAATCGGCGCGCCTGCCGCGCGATACGCTCGAGCGGCTATCGCTGCTGCTCGGCATCTACAAGTCGCTGCAGATCCTGCTGCCGCAGCCGGCCGCGGCCGACACCTGGGTCAAGCGGCCCAACGACGCCGCGCCGTTCGGCGGCAAGCGCGCGCTCGACCGCATGCTTGCCGGCAACGTCGGCGATCTGGTTGCCGTCCGTCAATATCTCGACGCGATGCGGGGTGGTTGGGCGTGACGATGCCGATCGAAGAAATACGACACTGGCCCACGACCATCGTCGACTGGGCACCTGCCTATCGCGTGATTCCCACCCGTTTTCCGGCCATCAACCTGTTCGACCGCGTCGCGGCCGCCGAGGATTTCGACGCGCTGTATGCGCTCGAATCGCTGACCAACGACCGTATCCGCAACGAAGTCGGCACGCTCGAACTCGTGCCGCCGGCTGAGCGTCGCTACGGCCCCGGCTGGGGGCCGATCATGGCCGCGTTCACGCACCTCAATCCGCAGGGCAGCCGCTTTTCCGACGGCAGCTATGGCGTGTTCTACTGCGGTCGGTCGCGCGATACGGCGATCGCCGAGACGCGTTATCACAGCGGGCTGTTCCTGGCCGCGACGAAGGAGGCACCGATGCGCCAGCAGATGCGGCTGTACACGGTGTACGCGCAGGGCGACGTCGCCGACGTGCGCACGTGGCCGCAGCGCAGCCCGGGGCTGCTCGATCCGCTCGACTACAGCGCCGGGCAGGCGCTCGGCCGCGCGGTGCGCAATGCGGGCGGCGCGGGGATCGTCTATCCGTCGGTGCGCGACCCGCTCGGCGAGTGTCTCGCGGCGTTTCGCACGACGTTGCTGCGCGACTGTCATCACGCGGCATATCTCGAATACAACTGGAACGGCTCCGCGATCGATGCGGTGTTCGAACTGAACCAGGTCGGCTAGCGAGCGCACGCAACCGCGTGCGCGTCGCGGCGCGATGCACGCTGCCGGCCCAAGGTCGGTTATTGACGAGAACGGGCCTTAAGGCAGTGGCAAGTCGCCCGCGTGACGTGCGCGCGCGTCGGCCTGCGTGAGCGACCACGTCTTGCCCGTGCGCGGCTCGACGATCGTCAGGCGTCCCGACGGTGCGAACGCGCCGGTGTCGATGAACCATTGCGCGCCGATGCGCTGCGGCGCGCGCACGGGCGTATGGCCGGTGCAGGTCAGCGACAGGCCGGCCTGCCGGGCCGGGTCGGCGAGCCCCTGCACCAGGTCGCGCCCCCAGATCAGTCGCTCGCGCACGTCGGGCGAATAGCTGCCCGTGTCGAGTTCGGCGTCCGCGCCGAAGAATTCCGCGTGCAGCACATTGAAGCGCGCGGGGCCGTCGCCAATCACGCGCACGAGCGGCAGTGCGTCGACGCGCGCCGCATGCGCGTGCAGCCGTTCCGGCGGGAGATCGGCGCCCCAGTCGCCGCCGATTCCACGCCACGCGTCGGGCGACAGCTTGCCACGCGACACGAGGCTCAGCACTTCTTCGTGATTGCCGCGCACCACATGGCACCACGGGCGGTCGAGCAGTTCGAGCGCGGTTTCGGAGGCGGGGCCGCGGTCGACGAGATCGCCGACCGAGAACAGCCGGTCGCGAGCCGGGTCGAAGCCGACGTCGTGCAGCAGCGCGCGCAGCACATCCACGCAGCCGTGCAGATCGCCCACGACGAAGTCGCGGCCGGCCGCGTTCGCGGGATGATGGCAGAGGACGGGAGTCATCCCGATATCTTAGGCGCTCGCGCCCATCGCAACGTCATGCAGGAATGGCGATAATCGGGGCGGTACCGCCCGGCGCCGTGCAGCGGGCTGCTAGCACGCCGGCCGAATCCTTTCCATCCGCTTTCGGAATCGTACGATGACGCTTTATCCGCAGGTATTACGCAACCGGCCGCGCATGGTCGCCGCCCTCGCCGCCGGCGTGCTGTGCGCGGTGCTGCTGCCGTTGCAGCTGAGGCCGACGGTGCGCGCGCTGATCGGCTGGGATTGCACGATCTGGCTGTATCTCGTGCTGATGTGGGTGCGCATGGTTACCGCGCATCATCATCAGGTGCGCGAGATCGCGATCCGCGAGGACGAGAACGCGACGACCGTGCTGACGGTCATCTGCATCGCGACGGTCGCGAGCGTCGCCGCGATCGCGATCGAACTCGCCACCGCGAAGAACGTGGGCTTTCGCGCCGGGCTCGGCCATTACGCGGTCACGGGCGCGACGCTGTTCGGTGCATGGTTCCTGATTCCGACGATCTTCACGCTGCACTATGCGCGGCTCTATTACGGCTCGCCGAGCGGCGATCGCGCACTGCGGTTCCCCGACCGCAATCCCGAGCCCGATTACTGGGATTTCCTGTATTTCGCGTTTACGCTCGCGGTCGCGTCGCAGACGGCCGACGTGTCGCTTGCGAACCGTTCCGCTCGGCGCGCGGTGCTCGCGCAGTCCATCCTGTCGTTCTACTTCAACATGGCCGTGCTCGGACTGTCGATCAACGTTGCGGCCGGGTTGTTGAGCTGACGCGGGTGAGTTGAGCCGTGCGTACGGACTGCGACACACGAGCATGCGGCGGCCGGCAGGCCGCGCGTGGATTGTTTCGAGAAGACGCGCGATCGACGTATACGTGCCGTCGTCGCCGCGCGCCATCGCGGCTTCGAGCCCGAAGCTCGTCTGGATGTCGGTCGCGCTGACGTTGCCGCCTTGCGCCGTTTCGCGTCGTCACGCGCCGCGCCGCGCCGCGATCCACGCTCCCCAGAAAAGGCTCGAGAAAAAGCGCAGCGGCGCATCGAAGCCCGCATCGTGCAGCAATGCGAACACGGTTTCCTCCGCAGCCGGCGGATCGGCGCCCTGCAGGATTTTCGCAAGCTGCGCACGCACGGCGTCGGGCGTCGCGCCCTTCATCCGCCAGCGCTGCTGCCATGCGTCGAGCAGGCGAGGGTGGTCCGCGTAGCGGCGATAGTTGCCCGCGATCACGAGCGGTGCGCCGGGCTTCACGCGGCGCGCGATCGCGTCCAGCAGCGCGGCCTTCGCCGCGTCGCCGGGGACGTGATGCAGCACGCCGATCAGCGTCGCGCCGTCGAAGGCCGGCTCATCGGGCAGCGCGTCGACGCCGGCCTCGACGAATTGCGTGCGTGCGGCGAAACCCGCCGCTTCGACGTTGGCACGCGCGAGCGCGAGCATCGGCGCGGACGGATCGACGGCCGTGAACGCCCAGCCGGGCTCCAGCGCGGCGGGCACGCAGATTTCCTGCCCCGTGCCGCCTGCACCCACGACGAGGAGCCGCGCCTCGGGCACGCCGATCGCGGCCGCGAGCATGCACGCGGCGAGCTCGTGGCACGCGTCGTAGCCGGCGAGCGCGATGCGGGATTGTTCGGCGTATTCGTGCGCGCGTGCCGGATCGAACTTCGCGGCGCTGGCGGGGAGCGACATGGCGGATTCCTCGATGCGGGTTCGAGCGCGGACGGGTTGTCCACGCGCGTTGCACCGAGCGTAAGCGCGGGTCGGCCGCGCAACAAGACGAGCGGACATTCCGGTATGCCGACTACCCGACTCCGTGCGCGATGCACGCAAACGTCGGCGGGGTCGGTTCGCATTTAAAAATGTGACGATTCGATGCGTCGCGGCCGTGAAACCGGCGCATACTTTTCTTCCCCCTGCCTGGCCGTCGCATGCCGGGCGCCGATGCGCCGCGCCGACCGCGCGGCCATGCCGCTCGGTACGCACGAGGAGCGCATGATGTCAGATTGTCCGCACGATCCGTATGCGCAGCACTACATTCACTGTCTGCCGTTCGGCGCGCAGCCCTGCGGCGCGGTCGGCACGTCGCCGCGCACGCATTTCCGCGTATGGGCGCCGGGCAGCACGCACGTTCAGCTCGAACTCGATACCGGTATGGGCCCGACGCTCGTCCCGATGGTGGCGGCCGGTCCGAACTGGTTCGAAGCATTCGTCGAATGCGGTGCGGGCGCGCGTTACCGTTACCGGCTCGACGACGTCACGTCGATTCCCGATCCCGCATCGCGTTCGCAACCCGACGGGCTCAACGGCCCGAGCGAGGTCGTCGACCCGCGCGCGTTCACGTGGCGCAACACATTCTGGCGCGGACGTCCGTGGGAAGACATCGCGCTGTACGCGATTCGTCCGCACGCGGTGGGCGGCTTCGACGGCGTGCGCCAGCGCTTGCCTCGGCTTGCGCGTCTCGGCGTGACCGCGCTGGAGTTGCTCGCGTCGCCGCACGACAGCCTGCCGTTCGCACCGCTCGCGGCAGAGGGCGGTCCCGACGCCCTGAAGGCGCTGATCGACGATGCACACGGCTACGGTCTCGCGGTTCTGCTCGAACTCGATTACGCGCGCTTCGGCAGCGGCACCGACGCGCTGCGCCATTACGCGGCGCCGTTCTTCCATACGCGCGACGATCCGCTGCGGGTGCCGCCGCTCGCGCTCGACCATCCGGATGTGTGCGACTTCTTCTGCGACAACGCGCTGTACTGGATCGACGAATACCGTTGCGATGGCTTGCGGCTGCGCGAGGCCGACCGAATCGGCACGTCGTGGTTGCGCGAGATCGCCGACCGCGTGCGTGCGGCCGTGCCGGCCGACCGGATGATCCACCTGGTGCTCGGCAGCGAGCGCCATCCGGTGCATCTGGCCGATACGCATTTCGATGCGCAGTGGAATGGTTGCGGAGAACGCGCGCTGCATCGGCTGACGGGGCGCGACGGGTCGGCGCACGAAGGGATTTCACCTCACCAGTCGATCCACACGCTCGCTCGCGCGCTGACCGCGGCAGGCGCGGCATTCCAGCCGGCCACGGCGGGCGACGGTTCACACGCCGAAGGGTTGTCGCTCACGTCGCTGGTGCTGTCCGATGGCGCATGGCGCGAGAGCGTGCAGGGCGATCGCGAGCAAACTCCCGGTCTCGCGGCGCTTGCGCTATCGCTGCTCACGCCGCAGATCCCGCTGGTCTTCGACGAAACCGCGCGCGATGCCGATCGTGCGCATTTCGTGCAGTCCGCGCTCGCGGTGCGCGCGAAGCTGATTGCGCCGCGGCTGTCCGATTGCCGGCCGCAGGACGCGCATGCGCTGAAGGCGAGCGGTGACGGCGATGCCGATGCGCTGCTTGCATCATGGCGGCTCGCCGATGACGAAACGCTGACCATCGCATTGAACCTGTCGCCGGACGCGGTGCCGTTCGATGCGCCGAGCGGGCAGGTCGTGTTCGAGACGCCTGCGCGCGCACGCGACCGGATCGATGAAGGCGAGTTGCCGCCGTATTCGCTCGTCGCGTGGCTGACGGGGGACGTCAACCAATACGCGCTGACGCACGACGTGCGCCGGATCGACGACAGCACATGGCGCGCGATGCGTGCCGTTCCGCGCGCATGATGCCTGCGGACTGCCGGGCGCAGGCGCGCCGGCCGCACTCTTACCAGAAGCCGCGGATGCCCGCGACGCCGTACGCGCCATGGCGACGCGCGACGTCGAGATGCGCGCGGGTCATGCCGCCGAGCGCATAGACCGGCATCGCGGCCTGCGCGGCCAACGTGGCGAATCGCGCCCAGCCGAGCGTCGGCGCGCCGGGATGGCTGAGGGTTGGCAATACCGGTGACAGCGTGGCGAAATCCACGCCCGCACGCGCGGCCAGCGCGAGATCGTCGGCCGTGTGGCATGCGGCCGACATGCGGCGCGCGGCCGGCAGCGGCCGTTGCGCGACGGCGCGCAGCGCGGCGCCGTCGAGGTGCCAGCCCGCGCCGTCGAGCTGCATCACGCCCGCCGCGTCGATCGGTCCGTTGAGCATCAGTTGCGCGCCGGCCGCGTCGCAGCGCGCGAGCGCATCGGCGGCCAGCCGCGCGAATGCGTCTGCGTCGAACGACTTCACGCGCAATTGCACGAGCGTCTCGCCGTGCGCGAGCACGGCCGACAGCCTGTCGAGGAATGCGCGGCAATCGGTGGCCGCCATGGACGACGGCTCCGGCGTGATCACGTAGCAGCGCGGCAGCGTCGGCGTCATCGCGCGCGACAAGCGGAGGCCGTCATTCGTCGGCCTCCTTCGCGATTTTCGGATAGACGCGCACCAGTACGATCCGCGGCCCGTTCATCTTCTTCACGACGACGTCGAAGCGATCGAACGACACGCGCTGCCCTTCGGTCGGCAAATCGCTGAGCGCCTGGATCACGAGGCCGCCGACCGATTCCGCGCGCCCTTCGTCGATGTCGATGCCGAGCGCCTGCTCGAGCGACACGACGGGCAGGCTCCCCTTGCCCATCAGCGTGCCGTCGTCGAGACGGCTCCAGTCCGCATCGCCCTGGCGGAACTCGTCGTGAATCTGGCCGACCAGCGCGCCGAGCAGGTTGTCGAGCGTCAGGAAGCCGATCGGCTTCTCGCCCTTGTTGCCGACCAGCGCGAAGTGCGGCGCACCCTTGCGGAAGCGGCGGAACAGCTCCAGCGCGGGCGTGTCGGGCTTCACGTACTGCACCGGGCGCACGTAGTCGGACAGGTCCTCGAGCGCCGCACCGGCATGGCGCGCGAGCAACAGGTCCTTCAGATGGATCAGCCCGCTTACGTGTTCGCGCGACGCATCCTCGAACAGCGGATAGCGGCTGAAGCGGTGCCGCGCGACGATCTCCATGTTGTCGGGCAGCGGCAGGTCGCGGCGCAGACCGATCATTTCATGCGCCGGCCGCATCAGGTCCGATACCGTCATCGACGAGAAATCGAGCGAATGCGCGAGCGTGTTCCACTCGTCGTTGGTGTACGTGCCGCGCGCCGGCTGAGCCGTGTTGCCCGCGCTGCGGCGGCTGCGCAGGATCAGCTTCAGCTCGTCGGTCGAATAGTGCGCATCGCCGCCGTGGTCAGCCGACAGCCCCGCGAGCCTCAGCACCGCGTTCGCGCTGGTGTTGAGCACCCAGATCGCCGGATACATCGCCCAGTAGAACACGTAGAGCGGCAGCGCGACCCACAGGCCGACCTTTTCCGACTGGCGGATCGCCATCGATTTCGGTGCGAGCTCGCCGACCACGATGTGCAGGAACGAGATCAGCGAGAACGCGAACACGAGCGAGATCAGGTGCACGATGCGTTCGGACTGCACGCCGATCAGGTCGAGCAGCGGGCCGATCAGTTCAGCGAAAGCCGGTTCGCCGACCCAGCCCAGGCCGAGCGACGCGAGCGTGATGCCGAGCTGACACGCGGACAGATAAGCGTCGAGCCGGCCGTGCACGACGGCGAGGATGCGCCCGCGCAGCCCGTGCTTGCGGGCAAGTGTCTTGACGCGCGTCGCGCGCAGTTTGACGAGGCCGAATTCGGCTGCGACGAAAAAACCGTTGAGGGCCACCAGGAACAACGCGCCGATGAGCGCGAAGATCTGTAACAAAGAATTGCTCCAGTCATGACAGGCCCGTCAGTATAGGGCCGGAAAGGGAAAGGGAAAGGTAAATGTAATGATTCGGGCGGCCGATCGCTTACACCGGCGCCTCGCAGGGGATGGAGAACGAGAGGGTGGCGGCGGAGCCGTCGGCGAACGGAGTGTGCGCGAAGGTGCCGCCGTGCGCGAGCGCGACACGCTGGCACAGTGCGAGCGCCCACGCGACGCGTTTCGCGTCGCGCGCACGCAGCATCTCGCGGCGGGCGAACGGTTCGAATGCATGCGGCAGCGCCGGATCGCCGAGGGCGTCGGCGTTCACGTCGCAGGCGACGTGCGCGACGCACAGCGCGCCGTCGCGCGTACACGTGAAGGTCACGCGACTGCCGGCGGCGCTGGTTTCGACGGCCGTCGTCAGCATCGTCCAGAGCGCTTGCGCGATGCGTTCGCGATCGGCGCTCAGCGACGGCTCGCCGTCGGGCAGCGTCGCGTCGACGGTCACCTGCCGAGCGTCGGCGAGCGCGACGCGCACCAGTGCGAGCGTGTCGTCGAGCAGCGGGCGCAGCGCGAACGGCTGCGCGGCGATCGCGAGCGTGCGCGTTGCCGCGCGCGGCGCGTCGAGCACGTCGTCGATCAGCGCGACCTGCTGGTCGATCCCCGCGCGAATGCCCGCGAGTGCGCGCTGCAGGTTCGGGTCGGCACCGGCGAGCTGGCGCTCGAGCACGTACGCCCAGCTGTGCATCGCGTTCAGCGGGCTGCGCAGGTCGTGCGATGCGGTGGACAGCGCCTGGTCGCGCAGGAACAGCGCGGCCTCGGCGGCATAGTGCGCTGCGCGTTCGCGCAGGAGATCGGCGGCGGGATCGACGGGATGGGGCGTCACGGAGCTGGCCTGTCGGAAGCGGTTGGCATGAAAGACACGCGAACCGCCATTATAGGGATCGCGCGCGTCACGCCGGCAGCGCGTCTTCGTCCTTTTTCCGGGCGTCGCCGTTCGGCAGCAACTGGCAGGCGAGCAGGCCGGCCAGCATCAGCGCGCAGCCGATCAGCGCACGCAGCGTCAGTGTCTCGCCGAGCGCGGCCCAGCCCGCGATGGCCGCGAACACGCCTTCCATGCTGAAGATCACGGCCGCGTGCGCGGGCGCCGCATCGCGCTGCGCGACGACCTGCAGCGTATAGCCGACACCGACCGACAGTAGCCCGCCGTACAGCAGTGTCGGCAGCGCGCTGCGCAGCATCGCGATGCTGACCGGCTCGATCACGAGGCCGGCCGCGAGGCATAGCGCGCCGCACGCGACGAACTGCAGGAACGCGAGCACGAGCGGATCGTGCCGCTTCGCGAAATGGCCGACGGCCATCACGTGCGCGGCGATGATCACGGCGCCCACGAGCTGGAACCAGTCGCCGTAGAGCACCGAGAAATGCTCGTCGATGCTGAGGAAGTACAGCCCGATCGCCGCGAGCAGCGCGCCGAACCACGTGCCGGCGCCGATCCGGTGGCGGACGAACACGCCCATCAGCGGCACGATCACGACGTACAGCGAGCTGATGAAGCCCGCGTTCGCGACCCGTGTGTACTGCAGGCCGAACTGCTGCAGCGAGATCGACACGGCGAGCAGCCCGCCGAGCGCGAGGCCGGGCGCGAGCAGCGCCGGCTCGCGACGAATGGCCGCGAGTTGCGCGCGCGAGCCCGCGTTGAACGCCAGCAGCGGGATCAGCACCAGTGCGCCGAGCAGAAAGCGCAGCCCCGTAAACAGGAACGGCCCGATCACGTCGAGGCTTAGTCGTTGCGCGACGAACGCCGAGCCCCAGATCGCGGCGGCGCCGAGCATCAGCAGGTTGGCACGGAGATGCTTGCGGGCTTCGGGCTTCATCGGAATTCTTCGGAAGATTGCGAACGGCGAAACCGACTAGTTTACGCCGAGATTGCAAGGCTGTCGGAAAACCTTCGAAGCGCGGCCGCCGCGCGGGCGTCGCGCACGCGCGAATACAGCACGACCTGCGAGTGGGGCAGCGGCGGCAAGCCGAATTTCGCGCCGACGTCGACGAGCGTGCGCGGCGCGACGCGCCGGGCCAGCGGACAGACCGCGAGCCCGGCCGCGGCGGCGGCCGTGACCGCTGCGACGCCGCCGCCCGTAAAGCGCTCGCGCCACGGCCGCCCGGCATGCTCGAGCGCGCGCAGCGCGGCGGCCCGCACGCCGCAGGGGCCGGCCAGCACCGCGAGCGGCAGCGGTTCGCCGGCGCGCGGCGCCCAGTCGGGCGCGGCGAGCCAGGCGAGCGGTTCGGTGAACAGGAGCGTGCCATCGTCGCGCGGCGGATCCTCGCCTGGTTCGTGCCGCACGATCGCCGCGTCGAGCCGCCTTTCGTCGTATTGCGCGAGCAGGCTCGCCGACATGCCCAGATGCATTTCCAGCGACAGCCCGGAATCCTGCCGGTGCAGGCTCGTCAGCACGGCCGGCAGGTCGGGCACCGCAACGTGCTCGCTAACGCCGAGCGACAGACGGTGCGTGCCGGCCGAAATCGCGCCGAGCGCCTGGTCGTGCGCGTCGAGCAACGCGCGGGCGGCCGGCAGGAAATTCTCGCCGTCGGCGGCCAGCTTGACGACGCGCGGCGTGCGCGCGAGCAGCGGCTTGCCGAGGTGTGCTTCGAGCCGCTTCAGCTTGAGACTGACGGCCGATTGCGTGGTGCCGAGTGCGTCGGCGGCGCGCGTGAAACTTGCGAGATCGGCGACCAGCACGAACGCGCGTACCGCATCGAGGTCGAGGACTTTCATTTCGAATGTAAATGAATGAAATATTTAATGACGACTGTTTATTATAGTTAGGCGCGGCTAACCTGACGTGGCGTTTCCAATTCTTCAACGTGACCGAAAGGAGCAGGACCATGCCGCTCACCCGTATCGCCATGCGCGAAGGCAAACCGGCCGCCTACCGTGCGGCGCTCGTCGACGGCGTGCATCGCGCGCTGATGCACACGTTCAACGTGCCCGAGGACGACATCTTCATGGTCGTGACCGAGCATTCAGCCGAGAACTTCGTGTTCGGCCGCCACTACCTCGACATCGAACGCAGCGACGATCTCGTGATGATCCAGATCACGGCGAACAACACGCGCACGCTCGAGCAGAAGCAGGCGCTGTACCGGACCATCGCCGAGAACCTCGCACGGCAGCCCGGCGTGCGGCCGCAGGACGTATTCATCAGTCTCGTCGAAGTGCTGAAGGAGGACTGGTCGTTCGGCAACGGCATCGCGCAATACGTCGTCTGATACGTTGTTTTGATGCGCGACAGGCGCGACAGGGCCAGATCGTCTCCCGCGCGTTTTTGCGGCGTGTACTATGGAAGCTGCTTCACGGGCGACGCCGGCGCGGTCGATGTGCCGGCGATTCTTCATGTGCAGGAGTCTCCATGGCGCGTGTGCTGGAAATCGTGTTGTGCCTGTCGCTGGAAGGTTGGCCGGTCAAGACGGGAAGCCGGGCCCGTGGCGAGCATCGCGACTTCGGTGCCGAACTCGTTCGTGCGTGGCGGATCTGTCCGCAGGTGCGGATGCGGCGCGGCCACGAGCGTGTGACGATCGAGCCGTGCCAGGTCGAGGAAGCCGAGCCGAATCCCGGCGAGTGCTGGTGGACATGGATCGAGTCGAACGCGCACGGGCGGCGGGTCGTCGCGTCGCGCACGAGGGCATTCGCGCCCGGCGTGGTGGAGCGCGAACTGTTCGATGCCGAACATGCGGACATCGCCGTGGCCACGCCCGCGTCTGTACCGGTCGCCGAGGCGGAAACGGCTCAGGCCACGGGCGAGGGCGACCGCGTGACCGCCGGTGCGCTCGACGTTGATGAAGCGGCGGTCGCCGCATCGTCCGCGCCGGCGCCGCTGCGGCTCGTCAGCGAGCGACGCCGCGGGCGCTGGGCGGACGACAGCGGCGTGGTGGTCGAGATGACGCTCGACGACATCACGCTGCACGGCGGCGCCGAGCCGCCGCGCCGCCACGTCGAGCTGCGGCTCGCGGCGCCCGACTGGGAAACCATCGCCGCACGCACAGCCGCGCTGCGCGCACTGTTCGCCGCCGCACGCGAACTCAGCGGCGCATGGCCCGCGTTCGTGCAGCTGACCAGCGTGATCGATCGCGCGTGCGCGGGCGAGCCTGCCGTTGCCGGGCCGGTCAAGGCGCAACTCGTCGACCTGACCGGCATCCGCACGCAGCGGGCTGCGCTGTTCGCGCTGTCGGGCGACATCGCCGCGCAATGGCTCGGCAACGAGGCCGGCGTGCTCGACCGCGACGATCCCGAATTCGTGCACCAGATGCGCGTCGCGCTGCGGCGGCTGCGTACGCTGATGCGCTTTTTCCCGCGTTTTGCGGACGATCAATGGCAGAACACGTTCGGCGTCGACTTGCGCTGGCTGGCGACCCTGCTCGGCACGGTGCGCGACTGGGACGTGTTCTCGACCGAGAGCCTGCCCGCGCTGATCGCGGCCGATGGCGGCAGTGCGGACTGGGACGGCACCCTCGACACCGCGCGCGTACAGGCGACGGCCGCGCGCGTCGAACTGCGTCAGGCGCTGCATTCGGCGCGCTATGCGCGCCTGACGCTCGGCTGGCTCGAGTGGCTGAGCGCGCTCGCGCTCCCGCCGACCGATGGCGACGACGATGCACCGCCGCTGCGGCGTCACGCAACCAAGCGCGTGCGGCGGCTGTTCGGTCACCTGTATGCATCGCCGTCGCTCACGTCGCTCGACACGGCTGCGCGGCATCAGGTGCGGATCGACGCGAAGCGGCTGCGCTACGCGCTCGAATTCTTCGCGTCGCTGGCCTCGCGCCGCACGCGCAACGAAACGGTCAAGACGCTCGCGCGCGTGCAGAGCGTGCTCGGCGAGGCGAACGACACGATCGTCGCGCTGCATCATCTCGAGCAACTGGCGGCGCCCGCTTACCAGCTCGGTTTCGTGCGCGGCTACGGTGCCGCGCTCGAGCAACGCGCGGCGAGGGACGCCGAGACGCTGCTCGCGAGCCTGCGCCCGCCAAAGCTGGATGGCAAGCCGCCGCGTTGAGCGGCGCGCGCTCACTATAATGGCCACCCGTTTTCTTCAGACAGACCGATGAGCGACGCGTCGCCTCCTTCCTCTTCCGCCGGACCGCTCGAACTGGGCGGCGAACTGTGGCTGCGTGCGGGCGAGCAGACGCTCGGCGGCGCCACCCGCATCGCGCTGCTCGCGGCGATCGGCGACACCGGGTCGATCACGCGCGCGGCGAAGGCCGTCGGCCTCAGCTACAAGGCCGCATGGGATGCGATCGATACGATGAACAACCTGGCCGGCGAGCCGCTCGTCACGCGCTCGACGGGTGGCAAGGGCGGTGGCGGCACGACGCTGACGCCGCGCGCGACGTCGCTGATTGCCGCGTTCCGCACGATCGAGCGCGAGCATCGCCGCTTCATCGACGCCGCGAGCGCTGCGGTGTCCGGTTTCGACGTCGACTGGGCCCTGATCGGCCGGATCGGGATGAAGACGAGCGCGCGCAATCAGTTGTTCGGCAAGGTCAAGTCGATCGTGCGCGGCACGGTGAACGACGAGGTGACGCTCGTGCTGCCCGGCGGCCAGGCGATCGTCGCGGTGCTGACGCACGAAAGCGCCGATGCGCTCGGCCTGCAGCCGGGCGCGGATGCGTGCGCGCTCGTGAAGGCGTCGTGGGTCGTGCTGGCCGTCGACGATGAAGGCGGAGCCGAGGCGTCTCTGAAGGTGTCCGCACGCAACCAGCTGCACGGGACCGTCGAAACCGTCGCGGCGGGCGCGGTGAACAGCGAGGTGACACTGGCGCTCGATGGCGGCGGGACGCTCACGGCCGTGGTGACGAACGACAGCGTCGGGGCGTTGCAACTCGACGCCGGCCGGCGTGCGATCGCGCTGTTCAAGGCATCGAGCGTGATTCTCGCGGTGACCGGCTGATCGCGCGCGGCGGCGGCGCGCGTCGTTTCCCGCGATGACCGTGGGTGGACGAGGCGAAACCGGCGCCGCCCAACGTACGGAAGGCGCCGGCTTCGATCCCGTTTTCAGCTTGTGCCGCCAGTGCGGCTTCTCTCAGGCTCGAACGTGGCTGCTTTGGCCACCGCCTCTGCGCGATCAGGTGACGCGCGTCGGCCACTCGGCGTGCGGCGTGGCAGCCTGCACGCGTCCTTCGCTCAATTGCACGACCTGGTCGCCGAACGCGGCGACGTCGTCGGGGTCATGCGTGATGAGCACCATCGGGATATCGAGCCGCGCCTGCAGTTCGGCGAGTTCGTGGCGCATGCGCTGGCGCATTGCACCGTCGAGCGCCGCGAACGGCTCGTCGAGGAGCAGGATGCGCGGTTGCGCGACCAGCGCGCGGGCAAGCGCGACGCGCTGCTTCTGCCCGCCCGACAACTGCGACGGAAATTGCCCGGCGAGCGTGTCAAGTTCGAACGCCTGCAGCCAGTACGCGACTTCGGGCGGCACGGCCTTCGCACGCGGATTGCGCAAGCCGGGTGTGAGCCCGAACGCGATGTTCTGGCGCACGTTCAGATGCGGAAACAGCGCATAGTCCTGGAACAGGTACGCGACGCGGCGCGCCCGCGTCGGCACGTCGATGCCGCGCGCGGAGTCGAACAGCGGTTCGCCGTTCAGCGCGATCGTGCCGTGGTCGGGCGACAGCAGGCCGGCGATCGCCTGTAGCGTCATGCTCTTGCCCGCGCCGGACGGCCCGAACAGCACGACGCGCTGCGTATTGGCCGTGAACGACACGTCGAGCGTGAAGCGGCGCTCCGCGTTCACGTAGGTCTTTCGGATGTCGACGGCAACGCTCATGCGGGCCTCCGTCGTGTCGGTCGGTGCGTGCGGGAAGCCGCTCGCGCGACCTGAACGTGTTTTGCCTCGACCCGCGAAGTGCGGCCGTACGGATGCGGCAGGCGCGTCATGTCGGCTGGCTCCGCCCGGCGCGCGACGGCACGAGCCAGCCGGTCGCGAGCAGCACGAGCACGCAGGTGATCGACGTCACCAGCACGAGGAAATTGGCCGTGCTGTCGTCGCCGGCCTGCACCGCCGCATAGATCGCGACCGACAGTGTCTGCGTGCGGCCGGGCAGGTTGCCGGCGATCATCAGCGTCGCGCCGAATTCTCCGAGCGCGCGCGCGAACGCGAGCAGCGCGCCGGCCAGGATGCCGCGCGTGGCGAGCGGCAGCGTCACGCGGAAGAACACCGCGGCTTCGCCGAGCCCGAGCGTGCGTGCCGCGCGCTCGAGATGCGGATCGACGCTTTCGAACGCCGTGCGCGCCGATTTCAGGATCAGCGGGAACGCGACGACCATCGATGCGATCACCGCGCCTTGCCACGTGAAGACGAGCTCGATGCCGAGCGTGTCGAGCCATGCGCCGAACACGCCGCGTCGGCCGAGCAGCACGAGCAGGTAATAGCCGAGCACCGTCGGCGGCAGCACCAGCGGCAGCGTCAGCAGCGAATCGACCACGTCGCGCAGCGGCGAGCGCCAACGCGCGAGCATGAAGGCGGCGGCGACGCCGAGCACGATGTCGAGCGCGGTCGCCCAGCCGGCGACCTTCAGCGACAACAGCAGCGGTACCCACGCGTCGTGTATCATGCCGCGCTCACTTGCCCGCGGGCTTGAAGCCGAACGTCGCCAGCACGGCCTGGCCTTGCGGCGACGCGACGAAATCGATGAACGACTGCGCCTGTGCGGCATGGCGGCTGTCCTTGACCACCGCGATCGGATAGGTGATGGCCGTCTGCGTCGGCACGGTCAGAGCCACCTTCACGCGGCCCGGCATGATCGCCGCGTCGGTGCCGAACACGAAGCCCGCGTCGACTTCGCCGCGCGCGACGTAATCGAGGCTCTGGCGCACGTTGGCGGCCAGCACGCCCTTCGCGCTGACGGCGTCCCACACGCCTGCCGCGCGCAGCGCGCCTTCCGTGTAGCGGCCGACCGGCACCGACGCCGGGTCACCGTACGCGATGCGCTTCACGCCGGGCGCCGTCAGGTCGTTCAGCGACGTCGGCGCGGCCGCGTGGTTGTCGGCCGGCACGATCAGCACGAGCGAGTTCGCCGCGAAATCGCGGCGCGTGCCCGGCACGATGACTTTTTCGCTGATCGCGCGATCCATCGCCTTCTGGTCGGCCGATGCGAATACGTCGGCCGGCGCGCCCTTGGCTATCTGCTGCATCAGCACGTCCGACGCGCCGAAGTTGAACAGCACCTTGGTGTCCGGATGCTGCTTCTGATAAGCATCGCCGACGGCCTTGAACGCATTCGTCAGGCTTGCGGCCGCCGATACGACCAGTTCGTCGGCAGCGGATGCCGGCGTGCTGAACGCGATGCCCGTGGCAAGCGCGGCGAGCGGCAGCAGGCGGAGCAAGGTGCGGCGAAGCGGGCGGACGATTGAGCGCATGGTCTTGTCGTTCGAATGGTTGGAAATCGTAATCGTAATATAGGGCGGGTTATAACGCTCGACATACCGTTCATGCGACGGCGCGCATGAAATCTTCAGACCTGAAAGACGGCGTGAATGACGCGGGCGCGTCCCGTCACGCGTGCAGCAACGGCTGCGACGACCCGGTGCGGTGCAGCGACGACGGCTGTGATGCCGGCCGGTAGTTGGGATTGGCTTTCCAGCGGGCACGGACGAACGGCCGTTCGTGCCCGGACAGTTCAAGCGCGACCCGGGTGACCCAGCGGTGCGACGGCACCGTGATGCCGTGCAGCGCGACGGTGACGAGCGCGAGGCTTGCGACGACCGCCGGCACCGACCAGCGGTGCGGCACTGCGTGCCAGGAGCCGGCGATGAATGCCAGCGCGGCGATCGCGCCGACGATGCAGCCGGTGATCGACTCGGACGGCGAATGTGCGTCGAGCGCGACGCGCGACACGCCGACCGCGACGCCGGCCGCGAGCCCGAGCGCGATGCCGGCGATCCGCATCGGCGTGCGCGTGCGGATCAGCGCGAGGAAGATCGCGACGGGGTAGACCGATGTCGACAGCATCGCGTGGCCGCTGAATCCCGTGAAGTCCCATGCGCGGATGCCCACGCCCCAGCCGAGGAATGCGATCTTCGTGAGCGCGACGACCCCGATCGCGGCGGCGAGCACACCGAGCCACGCGGCCGCGCGCTGCCACGAATAGCCGAGTGCGAGCCACACGGCGATCGTGATCGCGAGCGGCAAGGTCAGGCCGGCGCCACCGAACGCGGTGATCGTGATCCACAGGTGAGAGGGCAGGTCGAACATCGGAAGGGGAACGGGCAGAGGCGGGACGAATGCTTAAATCAACGCGCGAGCCGGGAAGAACGACTACAACGGATACAAGCGACCAAGCCCCAGTATAGCGCCGCGTGTGCTCGAGGCCCCTTTTTCGCGCCGCGGGGAACTATCCGCGTGCAGGAAAAATCCCAGAAACAATGTTATGGTGCATTGCACAAAGTCGAACGATGCGCCGAGTGTTGTATCCCTATTTTTCCTGACTGCGAGCCCGATCGATGACCAAAAGTCTGACGAAGGTATGGCTGGGCGGCATGAAACGTATGCTGTCTCCGGTCGCCAAACGGGCGGCGCGCGATGCACAGCGTATCGCGCGCGATACGCTCGAGGCCGCGGCGTCGCCCGCCGCAACCGATCTGTCTCCGCCGCGTGAGTCGCGCGTGCGGCCGCGCGCGGCTGCATGGGCGGCCGGCGAGTGGACGCGCGGCGAGCATCCGATGGCGCCCGCGCTTGGCCGTCTGGTCCAGCAGCTCGCCTACGGGCTGTACGTTCCGCCTGGTCGCCGGCGCGGTGCGATACCGCTCGTCGTGATGCTGCATGGCTGCCAGCAATCGGCCGACGAGTTCGCGCAGGGCACCCGGATGAACCTGTTGGCCGACAAGTACGGCTTCGCAGTGCTGTATCCGGAACAGTCGTCGCGCGCCCACGCGCACGGCTGCTGGCACTGGTATGAAGACACCGACCGCGCGGGCCGTGGCGAGGCGGATGCGGTCGCGTCGCTCGTCGATGCGCTCGTCGACGAGCACGGCTTCGATGCATCGCGCGTCTACGTCGCCGGGTTGTCCGCCGGCGCGGGCCTGGCGGCACTGCTCGCGCTGCACCATCCGGACCGCTTTGCGGCGGTGGCGCTGCACTCGGGCCCCGCGCTTGGCGAGGCGAATTCCGGGATCAGCGCGATGGACGTGATGCGACGAGGCCTGCGGCAGAATCCGGCCGCGGTGGTCGATACGCTGGTCGATGCGGCGGCGTATCCGGGCATGCCAGTACTGATCGTGCAGGGTGACCGGGACCATGTCGTCGCACCGAAGAACGCGGACCAGCTGACGGTGCAGTTCATGCGCCTGAACGGGCTCGCGGACAGCCGTGGCGCACTGCGCGGCGGCGAGCGTGTGGAAACGCGTGTGGCAGGTGCGCAGGTCACCGATGTGCGCCGCGACGGCGAATCGATTGTGCGGCTCTGTCATGTGAAAGGGCTCGATCACGCATGGGCGGGCGGCGACGAAGCGGTGCCGTTTCATGCGGCGGTCGGCCCCGATGCGAGCGCGATGATCTGGTCTTTTTTCGAAGAGAATCGCCGCACTGTGGCGACCGAACGACGCACCGTCTGATCGATGCTGGCCAAAGACTAGGGTTTTCCCTATAATTCGGGAAAACCCTAGTCAAAGAACCTTTGGATTGCGAGATCGAACATGTACCTGCTGAGCCACCTCTTCCTGATGCTGACCAAGAACGCTGAAAAGGCCGCGAAAGAGCGCGCCGACGCGTACCTGTCCGAAGCAACCGACATCTACGATCTCGAATTCCGCATGCGCAAGATCGATCGCGAAGCGGCGATGAACCGTCCGTTCTCGTTCGGCTCGCGTTAAGCGGCGCAGCGCGGGCCGGCTCGCCAGTCGGTCCGGCGAATCACGCAAGAGGGCGTGTGCGGCAAGCAGCCGCACACGCCCTTTTTGCATTCGGCGTCGCGCGTCGTGCGTGTGTCGCGTCAGACGACCGTCAGGCGCACCGGCACGTTGTTGCGGGTCGCGTTCGAGTACGGGCATACGTGGTGAGCCTTGTCGACCAGCGCTTGCGCATCTTCCTTGGCGAGCCCCGGCAGCGACACGCGCAGTTCGATGTCGAGCCCGAAGCCGCCAGCGTCGTTCGGGCCGATGCCCACTTCAGCGGTGACTTGCGTGTCGGCCGGCAGAGTCTGCTTGTTCTGGCCGGCGACGAACTTCATCGCGCTCAGGAAACAGGCCGAGTAACCTGCGGCAAACAGCTGCTCCGGGTTCGTGCCTTCCGCGCCCGTGCCGCCGAGCTCGCGCGGCGCGGCCAGCTTCACTTCCAGCTTGTTGTCGGCGGATACCGCACGGCCGTCGCGGCCGCCCGTGCTCGTGGCGCTGGTCTTGTACAGAATGTTCATGGTGCAGCTCCTGTCGGAAGAATGGTAGGAAGCGGTCCGGTCGGACGGGTGTCGCCGGCCACGAACGAAATATAGAACACAAATGATTTGTGTGCAAATGAATTTTGAAGAAAAAGTCCGGCGTTACCGGGCTCGTTCGCGATCGGCGGGCGGTCAGCCTTCGTTGGCGGCCGACAGCGCGTTGCGCAATTGCTGGAGATCCGCGCGCAGCCTGACGAGAAATTCGGGCGTTTGCTGCATCGCGCAAAAGAGATCGGCGGGCACCGAGCGTGCCTTGAGCTTCAGCGCACGGCCCTCCGCAGTCACACGCACGTTCACGACGCGCTCGTCGGTTGCACTGCGCACGCGTTCGACGTAGCCAAGCGCCTCGAGCCGCTTCAGCAGCGGTGTGACGGTGGCCGGGTCGAGGTCGAGGCGGGCGGCGATGTCCTTCACCGCGATGTCGTCGCGCTCCCACAGCACGAGCATTGCCAGATATTGGGGATAGGTCAGCGAGAGCTTGTCCAGCAGCGGCTTGTACGTCTTCGTCATCGCATGCGATGTCGAATAGAGCGCGAAGCACAGTTGCTCGTCGAGCGTTTGGGGAAGCGGGGGCAGGCGGTCCATGATTCGGGTGGCGCGGCGGACGCGCTAACGATTTGCATGCAAATTATTTTGCGCGCAACGGATTCGATTGAACAGGGGGCGGCAAAGATCCGGCCGCCAGATTGGCCGGGGGAGGCAAGCTGGGCGGGCCGGCGGTCTGCGCCGGCCCGAGTCTGTGGCAATGGCCCGCTCAGCGGCCCGATGCCGGCGTCGCTGCCCCGGGTTCCTGCACGCCGAAGCAGCCGCGATAGGTCGCGTAGAACGAGCAGTACATCATCGTGACGATGATGATCGTCACCGGCATCATGATCGTCAGCACATAAGCGCCGGCGCCGAGCGCCTGCAGCAGCAGCGACAGCCCGAACGACGTGCCGAGCGCGACACCGAACCACAGCAGGCCGTACACGACGAATGCGCCGCGATTGCGCCAGCAGCTGACGATGCTGAAGAACAGCGCCTTGGCGGGCGGGATGTCGTGCCACGCGGTGAGCACCGGCGCAAACCAGAACAGCATCGCGACCGGCGCGTAGAGCAGCGTCGCCAGCAGCAGCGCGCCGAGCGTGCCTTGCGCGGCAAGCGCTTCCGGCGTCGGACTCGTTTCGTTCGTCGCACCCAGCATCATCGTGAGCAGCCCACCGCCGTCCACGATGGACGACGCGGCGAACACCAGCACCATCAACGCGACATAGACCACGCCGAGCACGAGCAGCCGCTGCGTCGTCACGGAGCCGTACGAGCGGAAGCCGTCGATGAGGATCGTCGGCATCACCGGCTTGCCGGCCACCGTGTCGCGGCACGCGGCCATGAAGCCGACGGCGATGCCGGGGATGAACAGCAGCGGCAGCGCCGCGCCGATCACCGGCACCATCGATACCAGCGTGATCGCCAGCAGGTAAGTGAAAAACAGCGTGATGAACGCGAGCGGGTTCCGGCGGAACAGCCAGATGCCTTGTCGGAACCAGACATAGCCCGCTTTCGCGGGCACTTCGATCAGTTGCATGCGGTATGGGTCTCGGGAAGCGCGGGCGTGTGGGCGATACGCTCACGCAGGATGCGTTCGAAATGACCGGGGTCGTGCGGTTTGAGCATCTCGGCCGCGCGCGGCAGGTAGAAGTCGTACAGGCGCGACACCCAGAAGCGGTAAGCGCCCGCGCGCAGCATGTCGCTCCAGCGGCGGCGCTCCTCGACGGTGAACGGCCGGACCGTCTGGTACGCGCGCAGCAGCGCGTCCGCGCGCGCGACGTCGAGCACGCCCGTCGCGAGATCGACGCACCAGTCGTTGACGGTCACCGCGACGTCGAACAGCCATTTGTCGCAGCCCGCGAAATAGAAATCGAAGAAGCCGCCGAGCCGGACGTCATGACCGGTGCCGGGCGCCGCGTGTGCGAACAACACGTTGTCGCGGAACAGGTCGCAGTGGCACGGGCCGCTCGGCAGCGCCGCGTAGTCGTCCGACGAGAAGAACGCGGCCTGGTGCGCGAGTTCGCTCTCGAGCAGCGTGCGCTGCGCGTTGGAAATGAACGGGACGATCGCCAGCACGTTTTCCTGCCACCACGGCAGGCTGCGCAGGTTGGGCTGGTGGCGCGCATAATCGCGCCCCGCGAGGTGCAGGCGCGCGAGCATCTGCCCCACTTCGATGCAGTGTTCGACCCCCGGTGCGAGTTCGGCGGCGCCGTCGAGCTTCGTGACGATCGCCGCCGGCTTGCCGTGGAGTTCGCCGAACAGCGCGCCGTCGTCGCGCGGCACCGGATCCGGTACCGGCACGCCGTGGCTTGCCAGATGGCGCATCAGATCCAGGTAGAACGGCAGCTGTTGCGCCGTCAGCTTTTCAAAGATCGTCAGCACGTATTCGCCGCGCGTCGTCGTCAGGAAGAAGTTGCTGTTTTCGATGCCGGACGGAATGCCGCGGAACGCCAGCACGTCGCCCAGTTCGTAGTGGCGCATCCATTGCGCGAGATCGGAGTCGGAAACAGCGGTGAAAACGGCCATGCGAGATGCGTCTGGTCAGTTGTCCGCGCGCGCGGCGGGCGGCGCGACAGGAGGTGAAGGGAAAGCCGGCGCGCCGCGTCGGAATCGGCGCGGCGCGGCAGGAAATCAGTAGCGCAGGTTCACCGACGGCAGGCGCGTGATCGGAACGCCCGCGTCATGCGGCTTCGGCGACGTGTCGAGCGTCGAGCTCATCTGGTAGCGGGTGCCGAAGTTCGACTTCACGTCGATCTCGACCGGCTTGCCGCGATCGCGGTACTCGGTGACCTCGGTGCCGTTCTTGCTCTTTTCATGGAAGCTCGGCGTGCGGCGAATGTCGGCGAAGTCGACTTTCGACGTGACTTCGGCGCCCGGGCGGTTGATCTTGCGGAGATCTGGCAGGCCGGCGGCTTCGTTGGCCTCGGCGCGGGCCTGCGCGTCGGCGTCGGGCGTACCGCCGGCGGCGTAGGCGGCGCCGGCAGCGGCAAACGTGCCAGCAAGCACGGCGGCAGCGGCGACGAGAATGAGCGGCTTCATGATGAGTCTCCAGTGAACCTTCGGATTTTAGCAAATACTGCGCGCGGCCCGGCCCTCGCGTGCAAGCGGCGTGCAAGCGGGCGGCCATGAGCATGACCGGGTTCCGTGGTAATGTCGTTCGATCAGACGAGGTGATGAAAATGAAGAACGATTTGAGCCGCCGGCATCGGATGCTGACGCCCGAGAGCCCGCCCGTCGAAGCATTCGACGATTCCGTTGCCGCCGTCGCGCGGCTGTCGGCCATCTATGACACCAATACGGGCTTCCTGCGCGACGCCTTCGCGCGTTATCGCCGCCATGAACCGATCACCGAGCACGTACGCGCGTGCTATCCGTTCGTGCGGATTCGCACCGATGTCAACACGCACGTCGATTCACGCCGTTCGTACGGGTTCGTCGCGGGCCCCGGCGTGTTCGAGACGACCGTCACGCGCCCCGACCTGTTCGCGAACTACTATCGCGAGCAACTGCGCCTGCTGTCGAAGAACCACCATGTGAAGATCGAGATCGGCGTGTCGTCACAGCCGATTCCGGTGCATTTCGCGTTTCCCGAAGGTATCCATCTCGAAGGCGAACTCGACCGCGACCGACTGCTCGCGATGCGCGACATCTTCGACACCCCCGACCTGTCGTACCTCGACGACCGCATCGTGAACGGCACGTTCGAACCGGCACCCGGCGAGCCGCATCCGCTCGCGCTGTTCACCGCCGCGCGCGTCGACTTCTCGCTGCACCGGCTGCGTCACTACACGGCGACGTCGCCCACGCACTTCCAGAATTACGTGCTCTACACGAACTACCAGTTCTATATCGACGAATTCGTGAAGCTCGGCCGCACGCTGATGACGGAAAGCACCGATCCCGATGTGCGCGCGTACCGCAGCCAGTACAGTTCGTTCGTCGAGCCGGGCGACGTCATCACGTACAACGCGAACCTCGGCAGCGAGCCGGCCGAAGGCGCCGCGCCGCCGCGGCTGCCGCAGATGCCCGCGTATCACCTGAAGCGCGCGGACGGCAGCGGGATCACGATGGTCAACATCGGTGTCGGTCCGTCGAATGCGAAGACCATCACCGATCACATCGCGGTGCTGCGTCCGCATGCTTGGGTGATGCTCGGTCACTGCGCGGGGCTGCGCAACACGCAGCGTCTCGGCGACTATGTGCTCGCGCACGGTTACGTGCGCGAGGATCACGTGCTGGATGCGGATCTGCCGCTGTGGGTGCCGATCCCGGCGCTCGCCGAAGTGCAGCTCGCGCTCGAGCGCGGCGTGGCCGAAGTGACGCAGCTCGACGGCGCCGAACTGAAACGCGTGATGCGCACAGGCACGGTCGCGAGCGTCGACAACCGCAACTGGGAACTGCGCGATCACCGCGAGCCCGTGCAGCGGTTGTCGCAGAGCCGCGCAATCGCGCTCGACATGGAAAGTGCGACCATCGCCGCGAACGGGTTCCGTTTCCGCGTGCCGTACGGCACGCTGCTGTGCGTATCGGACAAGCCGCTGCATGGCGAGCTGAAGCTGCCGGGCATGGCCGACACGTTCTATCGCGGGCAGGTCGACCAGCATCTGCAGATCGGCGTGAAGGCGATGGAGATTCTGCGCACGAACGGGCTCGACAAGCTGCATAGTCGGAAACTGCGGAGTTTTGCGGAAGTGGCGTTTCAGTGATGTGAACGCCGCGCGAGCCGCGGGCGTAACGACAAAGGCCGCACGCGAACTTTCGTTCTCGTGCGGCCTTGTTCTTTGTCTTGCAGTACGTGGGCCGTCGACCCCACACCCGGATGCTCAGCACTCGCCCTTCTTCGCGTGTCCCGGCGGGCAATGGAAGTCGCCGTGACCGCGATGGCGCTGATGATCTTCCCACTCGCGGCGCTCCCAGTAACGGCGGCCGTCCCAGTAACGATCGCCGTGCCAGCCGACCACGACCGCGGGCGCCGGTGCGACCACGACAGGCGCGGGCGCGACGACGACCGGTGCGGGCGTGCCGATGTTGACGTCGACGTTGACGGCTTGGGCGAGGCCGGACAGCGAAAGACCGAGGCCGGCGAAGGCGAGGGCAATCAGCGAGCGTTTCATGTTGTTTTCCGTGATGTCTTTGTCAAAAGGGCCGGCGCGACGCGATGGACGCGAGGGGGGATCGTTCCACCGGGGGGACGCCACGCCGACGAGATGCAGTGTGCAGGCGCGGCGCGGAAAAGGCGAGACGGGTTTGTTACGGCGGATTGACGTCGGGCACGCCGGCCGGATCGGTCGCGCGCTGCATGATTTGACAATGGCGGGCCGAGCATGGGAAGCGTCGCCTGCATTGCGCGATGCAGGCTGCCCGGATTTGACATTCGGGCGGCGCGCGGCTGCGCGGCGGGATTAATACGGCGTTACAAAATGACGCGCGGCAGGTGGCGGAATTGCCGTGCCTGCCGCGCGGGAGACGGGATGCCGGCCATGAGGCGCGGTCATCACACCGATCGAATTACAGATAGAACATGCGGTCTTCTTCGGGCCGCGGCGGATGGTCTTCGCCGTCCGCGCCTTCCTCTTCGCCGCTGTCCTCGTAGAATGCGAGCACGGCGTCGAGCACCTGGTCGGGATCGTCGATCACCTGCATCAGGTCCATGTCTTCCGGATTGATGAGGCCCATCGGAATCAACTGGTCGCGGAACCATTGGAGCAGCCCCTGCCAGAACGTGCTACCCACGAGAATGATCGGCACGAGGCGCGACTTCTTCGTCTGGATCAGCGTGAGCACTTCGGACAGTTCGTCGAGCGTGCCGAAGCCGCCCGGCATCACGATCACCGCGTCGGAGTTCTTCACGAACGTGACCTTGCGCGTGAAGAAGTGGCGGAAGCGCAGCGAGATGTCCTGATAGTGGTTGCCCGCCTGCTCGTGCGGCAACTCGATGTTCAGGCCGACCGACGGCGCCTTGCCGGCGTGCGCACCCTTGTTCGCGGCCTCCATGATGCCGGGACCGCCGCCGGAAATCACCGCGAAGCCGGCGTCGGACAGCTTGCGCGCGATCTGCACGGCCAGCTTGTACGGCGGCGTGTCGGGCTTCAGACGGGCAGAACCGTAGATGCTGACGGCCGGGCGGATCTCCGACAGGTACTCGGTCGCCTCGATAAACTCTGCCATAATCGTGAACATCTGCCACGATGCGCGCGCCTTCTTGGCCGTCGCGCGTTCTTGATCTGCGAGCGAACGCAGACTCGGAATCACTTTTCTCTTGTTCATAATGCCTGAAGAACGAAATCTGGAAGGTAAGACCCTGCTATTGGTTGACGGTTCGAGCTATCTGTATCGGGCTTACCATGCGATGCCTGATTTGCGTGGCCCTGGCGGGGAGCCGACCGGAGCGCTCTACGGAATCATCAACATGCTGCGCCGTATGCGCAAGGAAGTCAGTGCAGAGTATAGCGCTTGCGTGTTCGATGCAAAGGGCAAGACGTTCCGCGACGACCTTTATGCCGACTATAAGGCAAACCGTCCGTCGATGCCGCCCGATCTTGCGCTGCAGGTCGAGCCGATTCACGGCGCGGTACGTGCACTCGGCTGGCCGCTGCTGATGGTCGAGGGCGTCGAGGCCGACGACGTGATCGGCACGCTCGCGCGCGAAGCCGAGCGGCACGGGATGAACGTGATCGTGTCGACCGGCGACAAGGACCTCGCGCAGCTTGTCACCGATCACGTCACGCTCGTCAACACGATGACCAACGAGACGCTTGATCGCAGCGGCGTGATCGAGAAGTTCGGCGTGCCGCCCGAGCGGATCATCGACTACCTCGCACTGATCGGCGACACCGTCGACAACGTGCCCGGCGTCGAGAAGTGCGGACCGAAGACGGCCGTGAAGTGGCTGTCGCAATACGACAGCCTCGACGGCGTGATCGAACACGCGGGCGAGATCAAGGGTGTGGTCGGCGACAACCTGCGCCGCGCGCTCGACTTCCTGCCGCTCGGCCGCAAGCTCGTGACCGTCGACACGGCTTGCGATCTCGCACCGCATCTCGAATCGATCGAAGCGTCGCTCAAGAGCGACGGCGAAGCGCGCGACCTGTTGCGCGACATCTTCGCGCGCTACGGCTTCAAGACGTGGCTGCGCGAAGTCGACAGCGCGCCCGCCGAAGGCGGCGGCGCCGATGCGCCGGAAGGCGATCCGGCGCCGATGGTGGCCGCGGACATCGTCCGCGAATACGACACGATCCAGACCTGGGAGCAGTTCGATGCATGGTTCGCGAAGATCGATGCGGCCGCACTGACTGCGTTCGATACCGAGACCACGTCGCTCGATCCGATGACCGCGCGGCTCGTCGGCCTGTCGTTCTCGGTCGAGCCGGGCAAGGCCGCGTATCTTCCGGTTGCGCACCGCGGCCCCGACCTGCCCGAGCAGTTGCCGATCGACGACGTGCTCGCGCGCCTGAAGCCGTGGCTCGAATCGGCCGATCGCAAGAAGGTGGGCCAGCACCTGAAGTACGACGCGCAGGTGCTCGCGAACTACGACATCGCGCTGAACGGCATCGAGCACGACACGCTGCTTGAGTCGTACGTGCTGGAGTCGCACCGCACGCACGACATGGACAGCCTCGCGCTGCGTCACCTGGGCGTCAAGACGATCAAGTATGAAGACGTGGCGGGCAAGGGCGCGAAGCAAATCGGCTTCGACGAAGTGGCGCTCGAGCAGGCCGCCGCGTACGCGGCCGAAGATGCGGACATCACGCTGCAGCTTCATCATGCGCTGTATCCGCAGGTCGCGCGCGAACCGGGCCTCGAGCGTGTGTATCGCGAGATCGAGATGCCGGTGTCGCTCGTGCTGCGCAAGATGGAGCGCACTGGCGTGCTGATCGACGACGCACTTCTGCAGGCGCAGAGCAACGAGATCGCGACGCGTCTCGTCGAGCTCGAAGGACAGGCGTACGAACTGGCCGGCGGCGAATTCAATCTCGGCTCGCCGAAGCAGATCGGGCAGATCTTCTTCGAGAAGCTGCAGTTGCCGGTCGTGAAGAAGACGCCGAGCGGCGCGCCGTCGACCGACGAGGAAGTGCTGCAGAAGCTGGCCGAGGATTACCCGCTGCCGAAACTGCTGCTCGAGCATCGCGGGCTGTCGAAGCTGAAGTCGACCTACACCGACAAGCTGCCGCGCATGGTGAATCCTGCAACGGGCCGCGTGCACACGAACTACGCGCAGGCCGTCGCGGTCACGGGCCGCCTCGCGTCGAACGATCCCAATCTTCAGAACATTCCGGTGCGCACGGCCGAAGGCCGGCGGATCCGCGAGGCGTTCATCGCGTCGCCGGGCCACCGCATCGTGTCGGCCGACTATTCGCAGATCGAACTGCGGATCATGGCGCACATTTCCGGCGACGCGTCGCTGCTGCGTGCGTTCTCGCAGGGCGAGGACATCCACCGCGCAACCGCCGCCGAAGTGTTCGGCGTGACGCCGCTGGAGGTCAATTCCGATCAGCGCCGGATCGCGAAGGTGATCAACTTCGGGCTGATCTACGGGATGAGCGCGTTCGGCCTCGCGTCGAACCTCGGCATCACGCGCGATGCGGCGAAGCTGTATATCGACCGCTACTTCGCGCGCTACCCGGGCGTCGCGCAGTACATGGAGGACACGCGCGCGGCGGCGAAGGAAAAGGGCTACGTCGAAACCGTTTTCGGTCGCCGCCTGTGGCTGCCGGAGATCAACGGCGGCAATGGCCCGCGCCGTCAGGCTGCGGAACGTGCGGCCATCAATGCACCGATGCAGGGCACGGCGGCCGATCTGATCAAGCTGTCGATGATCGCGGTGGACGACTGGCTCACGCGCGACCAGCTTGCATCACGAATGATCATGCAGGTGCACGACGAACTGGTGCTCGAGGTGCCCGACGACGAACTGTCGCTCGTGCGCGAGAAACTGCCGGAAATGATGTGTGGCGTGGCGAAGCTGAAGGTGCCGCTGGTCGCTGAAGTGGGTGCCGGCGCGAACTGGGAAGAGGCACACTGACGCACCCCGCGTGATTCCCGCTTCCCGCGGCATATTGTTGCAGGGATGCCGAATATCGAGATGGTTTGCTTGTGGTCAACGCGCAAGCTCCCGGACAATGCATGTCAGTCAGGTCATTGTCGCGGGGGCAGCGCGCCCCGCGTTCCGGGATCGGCGCATCGAAGTGTTTCGAACTGCACATCGATGATGTCCGAACCGGTTAATCCAACGGGCGGCGCGAACGCATCGCGTCTACATCGTCCGGCGGCAGCAGTTTCGAATCGCAAAGGGGGAATCGGATGCATCGGATCATCATCGTAGGCGGGGGCGCGGGCGGCCTGGAACTGGCGACGCGGCTCGGCGACCGTTACGGCGCGCGCGGCAATCGTCCCGCGCGTGCGCTCGTCACGCTCGTCGACCGCAATCCGACCCACATCTGGAAGCCATTGCTGCACGAGGTCGCGGCCGGCAGCATGGACCCGTTCACGCAGGAACTCGAATACGCGGCGCAGGCGCGCTGGCATGGCTTCGAGTTTCAGCAAGGCGAACTGACCTCGCTCGATCGCGCGGCGAAGCGCATCACGCTGTCGCCCGTCAACGACAGCGACGGCGCGGAACTCCTGCCGGCGCGCGATCTGGAATATGACACGCTCGTGATCGCGATCGGCAGCACGACGCATTTCTTCGGCGTGCAGGGCGCCGCCGAAAACGCGATCGCGCTCGATACGGTCGGCGAGGCAGAGCGCTTCCGCAAGCGCCTGATCGCCGCGTGCATGCGCGCCGAGCATCAGGCGCCGGCGCAGCCCGCGCCCGGAGCGGCGGACGAGCCGCGCATCCAGGTGGTGATCGTCGGCGGCGGCGCGACGGGCGTCGAGCTGTCCGCGGAGCTGCGCAACACCGCGCAGGTGCTGTCCGTCTATGGGCTGCACAAGCTCGACCCGCAGCACGACGTCGGCATCGTGCTGATCGAATCGGGGCCGCGAATTCTGCCCGCGCTGCAGGAGCGCGTCTCGACCGCAACGGCCGAGTTGCTCGAAAAGCTCGGCGTGCGATTGATGCTCGCCGAGCGCGTGACCGAAGTCGCGCCGGGTTTCGTGCACACCGCGAGCGGCAAGACGGTGCGCGCGGATCTCACGGTCTGGGCTGCCGGCATCAAGGCGCCGTCCGTGCTGTCGAATCTCGATGGTCTGCAGGTCAACAAGCTCGGTCAGCTCGACGTGCGCCGCACGTTGCAGACCTTCACCGACGACAACATCTTCGCCCTCGGCGATTGCGCGGCATGCGTATGGCCCGGCAATGAGCGCAACGTGCCGCCGCGCGCGCAGGCCGCGCACCAGCAGGCGAGCTTCCTGCTGAAGGCGATTGGCTGCCGGCTCGACGGACGTCAGTTGCCCGAGTTCACGTATCGCGATTTCGGTTCGCTCGTGTCGCTCGGTCACTTCAGCGCGGTCGGCAACCTGATGGGCGGGCTGATCGGCGGCAACATGCTGATCGAAGGGCTGTTCGCCCGCTTCATGTACATGTCGCTGTACCGGCTGCACGTCGCGGCGCTGCACGGCTATCCGCGCATGATGCTCGATACGGTCGCGCACTGGCTGCGCCGCACGACGCTGCCGCGCGTCAAGCTGCACTGACAGCACGCATGCTCCGACGGGCTGGGAACGCGTATCGTGCGCGTTTTCTGCCCGTTGTCGCTTCGAGTGCGGGTGGCTGCGGATTCGCCCATCGGGCCTGTTTATTGCGGATCGCTCCGTTTCGATCCCTCGACATCGAGCGCGCAACGGCGCTCGCCGCACGTATGCCGCGCATGGCCTTGCCGGGCCGGGGCGCGGCGGCTATCGATACCGCTGGATGCCGCTGCATTGCACCGTCGTAATCGAGTCTTACACATCTGACAGTTGACTCGACAACGGATTATTGGGCATCTTGTCCGGGTTTCCGCTTGCGGCGGGGTGCCAACCGCCGCGACATCCGCGCTGTCCGCCTGTGTGATGCCGGGTCGAATCCCCGGCCGTGACGGCGGCGCCCAATCGAGGAGTGCATTCATGTTGAAACCCGAAGTCGACAGCCTGGTTCCCCACGTTCCGTTCTCGCGCCGCAAGTTCATGCAGGCCGCGCTGGGCGGCACTTTCGCGGCGGCCGTGCTGCCCGTGTCGGCGCAGACGATCACGACCGACAGCACCGGGCTGGACGTCGACACCATTGAAATCCGCTCGGGAGACGCGAGCATCCCCGCGTATCGCGCGCAGCCGGTCGACAAGACGAACCTGCCGGTCGTCATCGTGATCCATGAGATCTTTGGCGTGCATGCGCATATCGCCGACGTCTGCCGTCGCTTCGCGAAGCTCGGCTATCTGGCGATCGCGCCCGACCTGTTCGCGCGCCAGGGCAATGCATCGAAGTATCCGACGATGAAGGAGCTGTACGACAACATCATCAGCAAGGTACCCGACCGGCAGGTTACGGAGGATCTCGACGCGACTGTCGCGTGGGCCGGCAAGAACGGCGGCGACCTGTCGCGTCTCGGTGTGACGGGATTCTGCTGGGGCGGCCGCCAGGCATGGCTGTATGCGGAGCACAATCCGCACGTGCGCGCGGCCGTCGCGTGGTACGGGTTCGTCGAGGGCAAGACTGACGAGATGACGCCGTTCAATCCGGTCGATCATGCGTCGTTGCTGAAGGTGCCGGTGCTCGGGCTGTACGGCGAGAAGGACACGAACATCACGCAGGCGTCGCTCGCGGACATGCGCAAGGCGATCCAGACGAGCGATTCGAAACTCGCGCGCCAATCGGAGATCGTCGTGTATCCGGATGCCGGTCACGCGTTCTTCGCAGATTATCGGCCGAGTTACGTGAAGGGCGATGCCGAGGACGGCTGGAAGCGCGCGATCGAGTGGTTCCACAAGTACGGCGTGATGTGAAACGACGAAGCGGCGGCCGGTGCCACCGCTTCGTCGTCGCACCGCGCAGGTGGTTACGGGTTCGGGCCGGTCGCGATCGGCCGCGACGGATCGGCGCTCCATTCGCTCCACGAGCCCGGATACAGCGACGCGCCATGCAACCCCGCGATTTCGAGCGCGAGCGCGTTGTGACATGCGGTCACGCCGGACCCGCATTGCAGGATCACGCTGTTCGGTTCGGTGCCGGCCAGCAGTGTGGTGAACGTCTCGCGCAGCTCATGGCCGGTCTTGAAGCGGCCGTCGGCGGCCAGGTTGTCCTTGAAGAACCGGTTGCGTGCGCCGGGAATGTGCCCGCCGACACGATCGATCGTTTCGTTTTCGCCGCGATAGCGATCCGGTGCGCGTGCATCGATCACGACGCGTTTGGCCGACGTCACGTTCGCGAGCACGGCTGCCGCGTCGACCGTCGATTCGAGCGGGGTCGTCGCGCGGAAGTCGCCGGCGGCCGGATGCGGCACGCCGGCGGTCAGCGGCTGGCCGGCCGCTTCCCATGCCTGCAGGCCGCCGTCGAGCACCGCGACGGAATCGTGCCCGAGCCAGCGCAGCAGCCACCATAGCCGCGCCGCATAGGCGCCGCCCTGTGCGTCATACGCAACGACCTGCTGGCCTTGCTTGACGCCGCGGCTGGCGATCAGCGTCGCGAAGGCGTCGCGGGTCGGCAGCGGATGGCGGCCGTTGGTGCCGGTCTTGCGGCCCGAAAGGTCGCGGTCGAGATGGAGATACTGCGCGCCGGGGATGTGGCCGGCCGCATAGGCGGCTTCGCCTGCGCTCGGGTCGACGAGGTCGAAGCGGCAGTCGAACACGGCGACGCTGCCCGGCGCCGAGGCCAGACGCTCGGCGAGATTGGCTGCGGAGATGAGCGTGGTGTAGTGGGTATGTGGCATGACGGCTCCCTGGAGTGCAAACGGCCTGATACTCCAAGTCTAAACAAAAAAAGACGGGCCGAAACCCGTCTTTTCATATGCCGGATGCCATGCGGCGCCGGCGCGCCGCGTGCCCGATCAGATGTCGCCGAGGTGGCGGCGCAGGAACTCGTGGAAGTGCTGCATGCCGTCTTCCATCGGGCTCTGGTATGGGCCGACCTGCGATTCACCGCGCACCATCAGTGCGCGGCGGCCCGCGTCCATCCGCATCGCGATTTCGTCGTCCTCGACGGCCGTCTCCATATAGGCGGCGCGCTCGGCCTCGACGAACTCGCGCTCGAACAGCGCGATTTCCTCGGGGTAATAGAATTCGACGATGTTGGTCGTCTTCTGCGGGCCGCGCGGGATCAGCCACGACACGACGAGCACGTGCGGATACCACTCGATCATCAGGCCCGGATAGTAGACCATCCAGATCGCGCCGAACTCCGGCGGCACGCCGTTGCGGAACTTGAGCACCTGCTCGTGCCATTTCTGGTAGGTCGCGCTGCCCGGTTTGGCGAGGGCGTTGTGCACACCGACCGTCTGCACGCTGTACCAGTCGCCGAACTCCCATTTGAGATCGTCGCACGACACGAAGCTGCCGAGGCCCGGGTGGAACGGGACGACGTGATAATCCTCGAGGTAGACCTCGATGAACGTCTTCCAGTTGTAATCGCACTCGTGCACTTCGACGTGATCGAAGAGGTACTCCGAGAAGTCGAAGTGATGCTTCGTGCCGAGGTTCGCGAGATCGCGCGCGACGTTGCGGCCTTCGGCCTCGAACAGCAGCCCCTGCCAGTTCTGCAGCGGGCTCTTGCCGAGGTTCAGGCACGGCTTGTCGGGGAAGTGCGGCGCGCCGAGCAACTGGCCTTCCAGATCGTACGTCCAGCGGTGCAGCGGACATACGATATTCTGCGCGTGGCCGCGCCCGTTCAGCATGATTGCCTGCCGGTGACGGCACACGTTCGACAGCAGTTCGATCTGGTTCGCCGGGTTGCGGACCAGCACGCGGCCTTCGTTCTCGGACGGCAGCGCAAAATAATCCCCCGCCTCGGGCACCATCAATTCGTGCCCGATGTAACGAGGTCCTTTCTTGAAGAGGGTTTCGATCTCGCGCTCAAGGAGCGCCTCATCGAAATAGGCAGTGACTGGAAGCTGGCTGTGAGCCGACTTCAACTGAAGCGCATCGCTCAGATTGGACATTCCCACTCCCGGTGTTAGCGTGAAAGCAGTGAACAACCCAACCATCGAAAAATCGATTTAGGGAAACGTGGAATTATACCCGGTTCGCCTCGCAAGGCTAGGATTAAGTGCCTGATTTGTGTCAATTTTTTGTCGAGAGGCAATCGGGGTGTGCACCCCGTGCGTCGAAGATGGGGCCGGAAGATGTGCCGGACTGGCCACGTCGGCAGATCGGAGAATTCTCTTTTGCCGTAGAATGTTCGACTTGTTTTGAAATTTGACACCCTCGTCCATGGCGAAAACCGCATCCCCTGGCGCCACGCCGCCCGGCAATGGCACCGACCCGTTGCCGGACAACTATGAGATGGCGCTCGCGGAACTCGAGACGCTGGTTGCCCGGATGGAAGGCGGCGCGTTGAGCCTCGAGGATTCACTGGCGGCGTATCGCCGCGGTGCGACCCTCGTTGCGTTTTGCCAACAGCAGCTCGAGAAAGTGGAGCAGCAGGTTCGCGTGCTCGACGGCGCGACGCTGAAGCCGCTTTCGTCCGGAACGGCCGCCACGGACGGCGAAGACGACGATCTATGACATTCGAACAATGGATGCGGTCCGTGCTCGACCGTGTCGAGGATGCACTCGGCCACTATTTGCCGGCTGATAATGTGGTGCCGACGCAACTTCACGAAGCGATGCGCTATGCGGTCCTCGGCGGCGGCAAACGCGTTCGCCCGCTGCTGTGCCATGCGGCAGGCGAGCTGACCGGCGCGACCGAAGCGGCGCGCAACGCAGCGGCGGCGGCGCTGGAGATGATCCACGTGTACTCGCTCGTGCACGACGACATGCCGTGCATGGACGACGACGCGCTGCGACGCGGCAAGCCAACCGTGCACGTGCAGTACGACGAGCCGACGGCGCTGCTGGTCGGCGATGCGCTGCAGTCGCAGGCATTCGTCGCGCTGACCGACGCCGAGGCACTGTCGCCGGTGCAGCAGGCCGCGCTCGTGCGCGAGCTTGCGCTGGCGAGCGGCTCGATCGGCATGGCCGGCGGGCAGGCGATTGACCTGGCGAGCGTCGGCCTCAAGCTGACGCGCGAACAGCTCGAGACGATGCACCGGATGAAGACGGGCGCGCTGTTGCGTGCCGCCGTGCGGATGGGCGCGCTGGCCGGCGACACGCCGTCGGCGGAAGCGATGGCCGCGCTCGACGTTTACGCGGGTGCCGTGGGTCTGGCGTTTCAGGTCGTCGACGACATTCTCGACGTCACGACCGATTCGGCAACGCTCGGCAAGACGGCTGGCAAGGACGCGGCGAACGACAAGCCGACCTACGTATCGATCCTCGGCCTCGACGCATCGCGTGAGCTCGCGGCCCAGCTGCGTGCCGACGCGCACGATGCGCTGAAACCGTTCGGCGCACGTGCACAGCGTCTCGCCGAACTTGCCGACCTGGTGGTGAACCGGGTCAGCTGACGCGAAGCCCGCCGCTGCGCACACGCTACGGTGCGTGCAATAGAATGCGGGCGCGTTTGATTTCCTACAATGGAACGACGATGTACGACTTGCTGAAAACCATCGACGACCCGGCGGATCTGCGCCGCCTCGATCGTCGCCAACTCCAACCGCTCGCGGATGAACTGCGCGCGTTCGTGCTCGACAGCGTGTCGAAGACGGGCGGCCATCTGTCGTCCAACCTCGGGACGGTCGAGCTGACGATCGCGTTGCACTACGTGTTCAACACGCCGAACGACCGGATCGTCTGGGACGTGGGTCACCAGACCTACCCGCACAAGATCCTCACGGGCCGCCGCGACCAGATGCATTCGCTGCGCCAGTACGACGGCATCTCGGGTTTTCCGCGCCGCAGCGAGTCCGAATACGACACGTTCGGCACCGCGCACTCGAGCACGTCGATCTCGGCGGCGCTCGGGATGGCGATCGGCAGCCAGCTGAACGGCGACGATCGCTTCTCGATCGCCGTGATCGGCGACGGCGCGATGACGGCCGGCATGGCGTTCGAGGCGATGAACAACGCAGGTGTGTCGGAGGATGCGAAGCTGCTCGTGATCCTCAACGACAACGACATGTCGATTTCGCCGCCGGTCGGCGCGCTGAACCGCCATCTCGCCCGCCTGATGTCGGGCCGCTTCTACGCGGCCGCGCGTGCGGGCGTCGAGCGCGTGCTGAGCGTCGCGCCGCCGGTGCTTGAACTCGCGCGCAAGCTCGAGGAGCACGCGAAGGGCATGGTCGTGCCGGCCACGCTGTTCGAAGAGTTTGGCTTCAACTACATCGGCCCGATCGATGGTCACGATCTCGATTCGCTGATCCCGACGCTGCAGAACATCCGCGAACTGCGTGGCCCGCAGTTCCTGCACGTGGTCACGAAGAAAGGCCAGGGCTACAAGCTCGCCGAAGCCGATCCCGTGCTCTATCACGGCCCCGGCAAGTTCAACCCGGCAGAAGGCATCAAGCCGTCGGCCACGCCCGCGAAAAAGACCTACACGCAGGTGTTCGGCGAATGGCTGTGCGATGAAGCCGAGCGCGATTCGCGCGTCGTCGGCATCACGCCCGCGATGCGCGAAGGCTCCGGCATGGTCGAGTTCGAGAAGCGCTTCAAGGATCGCTATTACGACGTCGGCATCGCCGAGCAGCACGCGGTGACGTTCGCGGGCGGCCTCGCGACCGAAGGGCTGAAGCCCGTCGTCGCGATCTACTCGACGTTCCTGCAGCGTGCGTACGACCAGCTGATCCACGACGTCGCGTTGCAGAACCTGCCGGTCGTGTTCGCGATCGACCGCGCGGGCCTCGTCGGGGCAGACGGTGCGACGCACGCGGGTGCGTACGATCTCGCGTTCATGCGTTGCATCCCGAACATGACGATCATGGCGGCGTCCGACGAGAACGAGTGCCGCCAGATGCTGCACACGGCGCTTCAGCAGCCGAACCCAACCGCGGTGCGTTATCCGCGCGGCGCGGGCACGGGTGTGGCGACGGTGAAGGAATTCACCGAAATCCCGCTCGGCAAGGGCGAAGTGCGTCGCCGCACGTCGCAGCCGGAAGGCAAGCGCGTCGCGATCCTCGCGTTCGGCACGATGGTCGCGCCGTCGCTCGTGGCGGGCGAGGAGCTCGATGCAACGGTCGCGAACATGCGCTTCGTGAAGCCGATCGATGCGGCGCTCGTGCGTGAGCTCGCCGAGACGCACGATTACCTCGTCACGGTCGAGGAAGGCTGCGTGATGGGCGGTGCGGGTTCCGCCTGCGTCGAAGCCCTGATGGAGAGTGGGGTTATCCGACCCGTAATACAATTGGGCCTCCCTGACCAGTTCATCGATCACGGCGATCCCGCGAAGCTGCTGTCGCAATGCGGCCTTGACGGCGCGGGCATCGCGAAATCGATTCGCGAACGCTTCCTGAGCCCGGTGGCCGATGTCGCCGGCCAGGCGAAGCGGGTCGCATAAGCTGGCGCCGCCTCCGGGCGGCGTCGGTGCGACTGGCGCAACCGGTCTACATTGATGCGGAAAACATGGGCCTGCGGGCCCATGTTGCTTTTCCGGCTGCCGCATGGCGCGGCGTGCGCGTCGTCGGACGCGCGGCTTACAAGGATTGAACAAGATGAACCAGATGAATCCCGCCTTCGTGATGCCCGACGTGCAGAGCACGGTGGATACCCGCCAGATTCCGATTCAGCGCGTGGGCGTGAAGGCGGTCCGGCATCCGTTGACGGTGTGCACCGAGAGCGGCGACGTGCAGCCGACCGTCGGCGTCTGGAATCTCGACGTGCGCCTGCCTGCCGATCAGAAGGGCACGCACATGTCGCGCTTCGTCGCGTTGCTCGAGGAGAATCGCGCGCCGCTGACGGTCGAGCGCTTCCGTGCGATGCTCGCGTCGATGCTCGAGAAACTGGAAGCCGAGGCCGGCCGCATCGAGGTCACGTTCCCGTACTTCGTGAACAAGACGGCGCCGGTGTCGGGCGTGCAGAGCCTGCTCGACTATGAAGTGACGCTCGCCGGCGAAAGCCGCAACGGCGAAGCACGCCTGTTCCTGAAGGTGCTCGTGCCGGTGACGAGCCTGTGCCCGTGCTCGAAGAAGATCTCGCAGTACGGCGCGCACAACCAGCGTTCGCACGTGACGATCGACGCCGAGCTCGCGGCCGACCTGCCCGTCGAGGCGCTGATTCGCATCGCGGAAGAAGAGGCGTCGTGCGAGCTGTGGGGCTTGCTGAAGCGTCCGGACGAGAAGTTCGTCACGGAGCGTGCGTACGAAAACCCGAAGTTCGTCGAGGATCTGGTGCGCGATGTCGCTCAGCGTCTCGATGCGGACGAGCGCGTGATCGCCTACGTGCTCGAGGCCGAGAATTTCGAGTCGATCCACAATCACAGCGCGTATGCGCTGATCGAGCGCGACAAGCGGCACGCTGCGTAACATCGTGCCGCTGCGGCGTTTTGCCGCTGCAAGGAAAAAAGGCCGCTCGATCGAGCGGCCTTTGTGTTTTTGGCAGGTGAATTCCGGTGCGTGCCGGTGCGTCGTGCGGATCAGCGTGCGAGCGACGCGAGATCCCAGCGCGGTTTTACCGTGAACGCGTAGTCGGCGTTTGCCTGCTCGGGCCAGCGGCCGAGCCGCAACGCGCCGGCGAGCGCGATCATCGCGCCGTTGTCGGTGCAGAGCGCGAGATCCGGGTAGTGCACGTCGAAGCCGCGCTTGGCCGCGGCGGCCGACAGCGCGGCACGCAACTGGCGATTCGCGCCGACGCCGCCCGCAACCACGAGGCGCTTGAGCTTCGTCTTCTTGAGTGCGGCGAGCGACTTCGCGACGAGCACGTCGACGGCCGCGTCGACGAAGCCGCGCGCGAGATCCGCTTTCGCGCGTTCGAGCGCTTCGCCTTCGAGTTTTGCCGCCTCGAACTTCTTCATCTGCGTGAGCACGGCCGTCTTCAGGCCGCTGAAACTGAAGTCGAGATCGCCCGAATGCAGCATCGGGCGCGGCAGCACGACGGCGCCCGGCGTGCCCGTTTCCGCAAGTTTCGACACTTCCGGGCCGCCCGGATAGCCGAGGCCGATCAGCTTTGCCGTCTTGTCGAATGCTTCGCCGGCCGCGTCGTCGAGCGTCTCGCCGAGCGTCTCGTACACGCCGACATCGGTCACGCGCATCAACTGCGTGTGGCCGCCCGATACCAGCAGCGCGATGAACGGGAAGGGCGGCGGCTTGTCGACGAGCAGCGGGGACAGCAGGTGCCCTTCGAGGTGATGGATGCCGACGGTCGGCTTGTTCCATGCCAGTGCGAGCGCATTCGCGATGCTCGCGCCGACCAGCAGCGCGCCGGCGAGGCCGGGGCCTTGAGTGAATGCGATCGCGTCGATGTCCTCGCGGCGCGTGCCGCTTTGCGCCATGACATCCTCGAGCAGCGGCAGCGCGCGGCGGATGTGGTCGCGCGATGCGAGCTCGGGCACGACGCCGCCGTATTCGCGGTGCATCGCGATCTGCGAATGGAGCGCGTGCGCGAGCAGGCCGCGCTGCGTGTCGTAGAGCGCGAGACCGGTTTCGTCGCAGGAGCTTTCGATGCCGAGAACGAGCATGGTGGGTGTGGGGCGCGTTTGGAAACGCGCGAGCCGGAATATCGACGGTAGTCGGAAATTATAACAGGCGAGCCCCGCCGCGCGATGCAGCGCCGTGCCCGGGGGCAGGTCAGGCGATCGTGCAGCGCACGGTAAAGATGTTCCTTTCTGTCAATTTTCGCTTCGCGCACAACGCCCGGACCTTCGCAAGGCGGATGTCATCGGATCCAATGGGCTGAATGTTCGCGCAATCGCTTCTCCTCATGATCTACGTCTACCCCCGGATCGAATGCGTTGGCATTGCGTCATTCCGTTTGGCGAGTTGTCGATCCAATGTTCGCGCGATTCAATATGGATAACTTAATTGATCGAACTTTTTTGATTTCATTTGTCGCGTATGGAAACTCATCCGGACCTCCAGCGAGCGCGGGCCGCTGGCCTCGTCAATTTTTCAATTCGATAAAAATAAGACTCGTCAGCTTCAATTTGGAGGAGGCCGTCGATAGACTGCGTGGGCTCGATATTACGGATTTTTCGGTTTCCCCTGCAAGGTCGCAATGAAGATCATATTGACACTGAAAATGGCGCGCGACGTCGTGTCGCGGCACGGCTTGTGTCGGCGGCGCGCTGCTGAAAAACACGCTGTTGCGAGACGAAGCGGATTTCCGATTTTTGATCATCGCGTTCTTTGTGCGTTGCTCGCTTCTTCCTCATTGGTAACAGCTGCGAATGCTTTTGCAAATATGACTGTTTACCCAATGTCGCTCGCTATCGATACCGCGAAAGCGCAAACCGCTCAGATTCGCGTCTATTCGAAATCGGACGAGGTGCAGTACGTAAAGGTCTCGGTGAAAAAAGTTATCGAGCCGGCGACCGACCGTGAGCACGAAATTTCCGTCGGTGTCGCGGACGGCGGCGGTCTTGTCGTGTCGCCCCAGAAATTCGTGTTGTCCGGCGGTGCAAGCCATGTCGTGCGACTGATCAGCCTCGCTCGCCCCCAGGAGGAGACGCTTTACCGTGTCTATTTCGAGCCGGTTACCACGCTCGACGATGGCGCCGACGACACCCGCGCAGTCAAAGGCGACGTGAGCGTCAATCTCGTCTGGGGCGTGCTGGTCAGGGTGTTGCCCGTCGTTGCGCAACCCCGGATAGAGGTCGTCACGCCAACGTCGATCGAGAACAGGGGCAACGTGCGCATCGGTGTGCTCGATATCGGCCGCTGCCAGCAGGCACCTACTCCAGTAAGTTGCGTCTGGCATGCAGTCGACAGCAGCGTGTACCCCGGCCAGTCGCTTTCGGTTCCGGATGATGTCGTCCCGCATCCGCGTTCCCTGCTGCGTGTGAAGTACCAGGTCGATAGCGTGAAGGGTATTCAGACGCAGGAATTCCCGTTCAATTGATCGGTTGTCGGGAGGGTTGTCTCCCATCTTTGTTGTCGAGATGGTTGGCGTATTTTTAATAGTTAAAGAAGGACTCCATATTAAATGATGATCAAATACATTCCCGTCATCGCCATGTCGATGCTGTCCTTGTCCGCAATGGCAGTTCAGAAGGACATTACCGTCGTCGCTGATGTCGACCCGACGCTGGAGTTGCTCCAGCCGGACGGATCTGCGCTGCCGTCAACGCTTCGTCTCAGCTACGTCCCTGGCTCCGGTCTGCAGAAGCAATCGGTGCAGACGAAGATTTTCAGCAACGATGCTTCCCGGGATCTCCAGGTTCGCCTCGCTGTCGAGCCCCAACTGGTGTCGGTCACCAATACGTCGGCCGAACCGATTCCGTTGTCTGTCGCGTATGGCGGCAAGGAGCTGAATGTTACGCCGATCACGATCAAGGCCAGCGACGTCTTTACGGACGCCAGCGCCACCAGCACGACGAACATGCCGCTCGAAATCAAGCCGTCCAAGGCATCCGTGATCACCACTGCCGGCAGCTATCAGGGTGTGGTCAGCATCGTGCTGACGCAGGCCGCGAAGGCCGTCGCGCCGCCGAGCAAATAATCGACGTTTCCGTCGCGCGGCACGAGCGTTTGCGCGTGCCGCGCCCTTCAGTCGTCCACCTCTCAATCCATTGCGCATTCTGTTGGTGACGCCTGCGTCACGGACAGCGTTCGTCCGCCATGCAGCCTGTTTCTACTACCCTCGCTACGGCACTGTCGGTGGTTTGCGCGGCAAACGCCCACGCCAACGCGGCGGACGCTCAGAAAGTGCCGCCCGGTTTCGAAGACATCGCGCGTGGTCAGATCGAGCAGCTTGAAATCCGCCTGCTCGACCGCTCGCTCGGTGTGTTCCCCGTCCGTGTCGATCCCGACGAGGTACGGCTCGAACAACCGGAGGCGGTACTCGAGGCGATCGAAACCGGCGATGCGCGGGCGAGTGCGGAGCGGCAAGCCATCATCGACGCGCTTTCCGTCCCGATGGCGCGCAACGGTCATCTCGCATGCAAGACGTCTCCGTCTGCGAACGGGTGCGGCTATCTCGACACGCAGACGGCAGCCGTCATCTTCAACGACAGCGAAGGCGCGCTCGATCTCTTTCTGAACAAGAATTGGCTGCCGCAACCCGATGTCGGCGGCGACCTGTATCGCACGCAGAGCGCCGACGCGGAGAATGCATTCGTTCATCGGCAGACGATCAATTTCACGAGCGGCCGCGCATACCGGAACCTGAGCGTCACGGGAGCCGGCGCGCTTGGCGTCATGACCAACGGGTTCGTTGGCATGAACTGGACGATGTTCAACGCGGAGAGCCAAGGTCAATCGAACACCCGCCTGTCTTTTGACAACCTCTATTACCGATACGACCTCAGCCGCCGATACTATGGCCAGATCGGCCGTATGGATCAGCGTTACCTGTCCAGTGCGCTAGGCGGCAACTTCGGCTTTACGATGCTGCCGCTCGGTTCGTTCGACGGTGTGCGCGTCGGCACGACGCAAGCCTATCTGAACCGGAATGCGGCCGCGCGCGGCACGCCGATCGTCGTGTTGCTGCCGCGCGATGCGCGTATCGACGCCTATCGCGGCAGTCAGCTGCTCGGAACGTTCTACCTGAACTCGGGAATCAACACGCTCGATTCCTCGGCGTTTCCGGAGGGCCGTTATTCGGTTGAGTTGAGAATCTACGAAAGCGATGTTCTCAGCCGCACCGAATTCCAGCATTTCAGCAAATCTGGCGGGGACTTCGCCGACCGCAGTACCCAATGGTTCGTGCAAGGTGGCCGTCAGACCGGAGACGATCAGGGCGCCGACGACCCAACCGGCCCGTCGAAGCGGTTCAATGTGCAGACCGGCGTGCGCGTCACGCTGCCGTTCGACCTCGCGCTCACGTCGGGCGTCGCTGCCGTCGGAGGCGCTCTATACAACGAGACTCGCGTCGACTGGCGACACAGCTTCCGTCACGGGACACTTGATGTGTCGGCGGCTTACTTCGCCGGTAACGATGGGTCGCGCGGCAATACGCAGCAGATCAACTTTACCAACGGCGTTTCGTGGATGGTTTCGCGGTATCAGCTGCGCGGCACGAGCTGCAACGGCGCGCAGTATTCGGCTGCACGCGATATCGGATGCTACGACTCGCTGAGCGCAACGATCAGCTTTCCCGTCGCCGGGTGGCAAGCCACGACGGCTTACAACTTCAACCGGTCGCTTGGACGTCGTCTGTCGTATGGATGGCCCTCTGATGCGGGTCTGCCTGTTCGTCCCGACGGCCATGAGAGATCAGGCGATAACGTGTCGCGCGCACTCCAGGTGGCGCTGTCGCGCACGTACAAGTGGGGCGGCGCCATGGTCAACATGCGGGTCGGCGCGTATTACAGCCGAAACAGCGGTAATCGCCCGCACGACATGGGAGTGCTTGCAAGCGTGACGCTGTCGGCGGCGAGCCAGCCGCCGACGTCGAGCGGCATGACCACGTTCACATCGGCGGGTATCGACCTGCGGACGGTCCGCTCGGGCGACATGCAGATCGGTTACAACGCAAACCGCACGTGGAACTGGCAGAACGGCACGAACCGGGAACTCGCGCTGGATCTGAACGGGTACCGCGACGAAACGCTTTCGGCGTCGGTGCGTGGGCGCATTGATGGACGCTATGGAAACCTGAGCATGACCGCGGGCGGATCGTATTCCCGCATGACGGGTGGAATCAATCCGTCGTTCAACGGAACCTATGCATCGTCGCTTGCGATCGGTTCGCCGGGCATGTTCGTCGGACCGGATGCGGGCCAGGGCGAGCCGGCGGCGGCGCTCGCGGTTACCGTCGACAAGCGCGACGATGGCCAGGCTGCAGGTGCCGCGGAACTGGTCGTCAACGGCATGCGGCCGGTCACGCTCGGCTTCGGCTCGCGCGTCATGATGCCGATCGAGGGTTTCAGTTCGACTTCGGCGGAAGTGCGGGACAGTGCCGCGCGCGAAGCCGCGGTCACCGCAAGCGTGAAAAGCGGGGGCGGGGTACGCCATTACTTCATGATGCCGGGCAAGATCGTCAGCCGCGACGTCGGCGCGAGCGTGACGTATACGTATGTCGGCCGGCTGCTTGGGCCGAACGGTGTCGCATTGTCCGGCGCGCGCTTATTGAACGCGCCCGCCGCAGCCGCGGACGACGACGGCGGCTTTCTGATCGAGCTAGGTTACCGGCCCGATACGCTTTACGCGGTGACGTCCGACGGCGTATTGAGTTGCCCGGTAAAGGTGCGTACGCGCCAGGACGTCGTCATGCTGACCGGCGACATCCGGTGCGAGTCGATCGACCAGGCGGCGCTTCCCGAGCAGTTGCGCAAGCGATCTTACGCGCAGCGCCTGTTGAAGATCGTGCCGGCCCTGCACGCGCATTTGAGCGCATCGGACGTATCGCGATGAAGTCGCACGATCAGCTCGCTTGGCCAATCAGTATCACGACTGCGGGCGTGTCGGGGACGGCATGGCGAGAGCGCTCACCTCTGCCATCGTGCGCTCGCCACGTGCCGAACCGATATCGGCTCACGGATGTCTCGACTATCAAACACCATGCTGAACATGAACATCTGTCTCACCATTTTGCGGGCACTGGATCGACTCCGGTTCCATTTGTGCTTTGTCGTCGTGGCGGCGGCCATGGCCTTGTACAGCGGCGGCGCTTTCGCCGACGACGGGTGGATCGCCCCGAGCGACAAACACGAGATCGTTGACGTCGAGTTCGATCGTTCCTCGCCGCCCGCCGACAAATACATCTGGAACAAGGAGATTGCTGTTTCATGGACGACTGACCACGCGCAAGACACTTGGGTATGTCTGTCTGAAACTGATCCTGCCACTGGCGCATGCGCAACACGGCCAACCACCGAGGATATATTTGGAAACACCACAATCCCGATTCTCTTTACGGAAAGACGCAGTAAAATGACTGCAATCCTAACGATATATGCATACCGAACTCCGTGGATGTTCCACAAGTCGACTTGCGGAGACGGATGGGCTCCTGAAAATACGGCGCTCAATTCGAAGCGTTGGGACTACTACTGTGGTGGAAATAAACCATTCGGTGTGGGCATCACCGCATGGCTGCCGGGCAGCGAGATGGCGAAGATCCCGAGCGGTGGTGTTTGGGAGGCTAATCTGAAACTCCGCTTGCTTAGCGTGACCTGGAAACTGCTCGCCAACCATTCTGCATCAATCACCTTGACCGTCACTGACAGAAACAACATCGAAGTCTATCTGCCTGCATTCGGCAGTGCTACGCCGCTCGTCAATCTCAATCTGCGCAGCCAACCGATACCAGGACAAGCCGGTGGCCGCATCGACGGCCGCGCGACGCTCGATGTCTGTCTGTACGACGGGCACAACGCCAATAGCGACGCCTATCAAGTCACGCTTTCCGACACGGTACAAACGAGCGGCCGTGCACCGGAGCTTTTTTCAGTGGTTCGCGACGGCGGCAACGCGTCGAACAGCAGGGATCGCGTGGACTATGCGGTCGCGCTGACCTATAACGGCGAGCGATTGTCGATGCACAACGGCGAGACGGTCCGCCTTCAGGGTGTCAACCGGGCTGAAGTTCGCCAGGTGCGTCTGCCGAACATACAGACCCCGGTCCTTTGCACGCCCACACCGCTTGAACTCACGACCCCTGCGTTCAATCAGATCGACAAGGTGTCGGGGCATTACACGGGCACGCTGCGCCTCGTTTTCACGACGCCGTCTTCCAGTCTCTAGGTCTTCGTGGGCGCGTGTGTCGGACGGGAGCGCGATCGGGGTGAGAACATCAATAAGTGGAATGAAAAATGATATCGAGAAAGCTGAAGATCGCCATGGTGTGTTATCCGAACATGACGCTCCTGGATTTGCTCGGACCCGAGACGGTATTCAGCAGATTCGCGGATATCCATCTCGTCTGGAAGACACTCGAACCTTTATCTACGGACACGAACGTGTCGATCAATCCGAACTGCACGTTCGCCGATTGCCCGGACGATCTCGATATCGTGTTCGTGCCGGGCGGCCCAGGTTCGATCGCGATCATGTCGGATACCGAAGTGTTGTCCTTTATTCGAGAAAAGAGCCGCGACAGCCGATTCGTCACTTCAGTCTGCACCGGATCGCTGATTCTGGCGGCGGCGGGATTGCTGAAGGGCGCGAGGGCAACGACTCACTGGTCGGTGCGTGACGAATTGGCGATGATGGGGGCAATCGTGGTGAACGAACGAGTCGTCGTTGACGGCAACCGGATCACGGGAGGCGGGATCACGTCCGGTATCGATTTCGGACTGGAGGTCGTCGCGCTGGTCATTGGTGAAGATGCCGCCAGGGCCACCACGCTGTTTCTTGAATACGACCCGAAGCCTCCGTTCGCGAGCGGTACGCCAGAATTGGCCGGCGAAAAGGTCGTCCGAATGCTGTCACCCGAGATTTCGCAGGTCAAGAAGGGGATTGCCGAAGCGATAGCGAAGGTAAATCGCCTCGGATTGGGTAGGGTCGATTGTTGACCGAGTGGATCCGTATCGATCAACGGCATTGCACGCGAGGCCATACGCCGGAAACCGCGGGGCTGTTCAAAGCTGCCCCCTTCACGAGCCTGCCGTAACGTGCGTGGCGCGCGCCCGATCGCATGCTCGCAAGTTTCAGACATCGACATCCCGTGGTTCATGCACGTCGGACATCAGGATCGTCGCGGCGTCATACGTCGAAGATGCTCGGCGTCCCGAGCCCCGATTCGTACACGATCTGATAGAGATCCGCGTCGCGTTCGACGCCAAGCTTGTGCATTGCCTTGATCTTCTGCGCACTGATCGTCTGTTTCGTGCGATGAAGTCGCGCGGCGATTTCGGTTATCGACATGCCCGACACGTAAAGCCGCAGCACTTCAAGCTCGTTCTTGGTCAGATCGTTTTTCCCGCGGCTGCCGCGCACGCTGCGTTTCGGGCGGCTTACGCCCGGCGACATATACTCCGAACCGGAGCGCGCGGCGTAGATCGCCGAGATCAGGTGCCCGATATCGTCTGCCTTGCTGACGATCCCCTTGACGCCGATCTTCATTAGCTTATCGGTCAGCGCGATGCCGTCGAACGCGGTGAACACGACGATCGGCAGATCCGGATGATGCGACCGGATGTAAGTGAGCATGGTGAGTCCGTCGTTGAACTTGCCGTCCGGCATCGTGAAATCGGTAATCAGCAAGTCGCATGACTTCTGAGACAGCAGTTCGACGATCTCGGTCGAATTATTCGCGGCACCGACGATCCGCAACGAGCGCAGGCTGCGCAGCGCCGCTTCGATGCCGGTCAGCACCAACGGGTGGTCGTCCGCGATCAGCACGTTGAACGTGGTATTTGCAATCATGGCTGGTCTCTCCGCTCTTTTGATTTCGAAAATCAAAATTTAGCGGCGAGAGTCCAGGCGGGGCGTCTGACTTGTCTTATTGTTCTTGAAAACATATGGGACAAGTCTTATATTGCGTGGCGATGGGGGCTGGATGGCTGACGCATCCACGAAATGCATGACCGCTGCGTCAGCCGTTGCCCTTCGTGCCGGACGCGGCGAGGCCGGTTTCGTAGGCGTACTGGAACAGGTCCGCGTCGCGTTCGATACCCAGCTTCTTCATCGCCCGGATCTTTTGCGCGCTGACCGTCTGCTTTGCACGATTCAATTGCGTGGCGATTTCGCTGATCGACAGGCCTGACACATAGAGCCGGATCACCTCCGCTTCGCGTGGCGTCAGAGGTTGTGTCGGGGGAGACGCCACCGCCGGCGCAGCAGTCCTCGCCTGCACGCTCGGCGAATAGTACGTCGCACCTGCGTACACCGCATGCGCGGCCGCGATCAGATGATCGACATCGTCCAGCTTGCTGAGTACGCCCTCCACACCGCTTTTCGCCATTTCCTGCAGCATCGCCGGATTGTCGATCGTTGTCAGCACGATGATCTTCATGTCGGGCCACGTGCGACGCATGTAATGCAGCATCGGTAGTCCATCGACGAAGTCGCCGCCCGGCATCGCATAGTCGGTGATCAGTACGTCGCAGACCGTGCGTGCCAGCAGCGCGACCAGTTCGTCCGTGCGTGCCGCCGTTCCGACGATCTCGATCGTCGGCGCACGGCTCAGTTCGTGGCGCACACCCGATAGCACGGTAGGGTGATCGTCCGACAGGATCACGCGGATCTTCATGGTGGCAGGGCGGAGGTCAGTGGGCTCAGGGCTTTTTATGGGATAAGGCGCGGCTAGTTTACCCGAGCCGGCGGTCAGTACCGTTGTTGCACGACGTGGCGCCCCGCGGCGGCTCGTCGGGGAATACACTGCGCGCATCGTTGCATTGCATCACCGGGACCTCCATGCCATTTCTTCGACAGACACTGGACGAATTGCGGCGCTATCACCGACTTCTGATGGTCGGCGGACGCTGGGCCGCGGTGCTCGTCATGACATTCGCGCTCGTTTTCGAGGCGACCTACCTCGTCCAGACGCACATCGCGGACGAGGCGCAGACGTTTGCGATCGCGCATCGGCTTGTTCGAGGCCGCATCAACGCGAATGAGCATTCCTTCCTCAACGGGGTAGTGCGGGCCGAGCTGTCGTGGGACGACGAGCGGGCGGCGCCGCACGCTCTCATCGAGCAATTCCGCGCGAATGGCAATTTGCTGCGCTGGAAGCCATTCGCGTCCGAGCGGCTCGAAGTATTGATCGCCGGTGCGCCGCACGCGGCGCCGGCCGATGCAACGCTTGAGCGTGCATTCGCGTTTGCGACACAGGTGGGGCGCGCGAACGTCGCGACGTCGAGAGTGCTCGGGCGATCGATCACACAGGTTTTTTTCAATGCGGACCGCAGTGTCGTCGCGATCATGCCGTCGTCGGATGTCGCTCACCCCGAGCGGCTTGCCACGGTCGAGGGCCGCGCCGACTTCACGCGCGAACTGACGGACGGCACGGAGAAGCTTGCATTCGACGCGCCGAGCGAACTCCTCGGCACGGCGCCGAAAGCCTACTGGGTACCACGGCTCTATGCACTGCCGACCGGCCGCAAGGTGCTTCAGCTTGCATCGCCGGTCATGTCCGCGGGCAAGGTCGAAGCGGTGCTCGTCAGCGAGATCGATCCGGACGACCTGCTTTGGCCGATTGCTGGCGGTACGCATGACGGAATGTTTGCCATCCTGAGCGATTCCGGCGAAATCGTCGCTACGGCGTCGCAGCGTGCGCCGGGCCGCGCGGAGCTGGATTTCGTTTCGAACTGGCGTCGCGGGCATCGTCTCGATGCCGGCAGCGTGACGGCATACCGGACCGGTGGCCGGTTCGTGCTCGCACAGCCGCTCGGCGACAGCGGCTTTTCGCTCGTCTACACGTACTCGTGGCGTGATGTCGCGGCAGCGATCCAGGCCAGGGCGCTGGCGGCTGCCGCGATCGCGCTGACCGGGCTTGCCGTGATCTGGCTGCTGCTCTATCAGTTGAATCGGCGTGTCTTTCTGCCGATGTACGCGCGCTCCGAGCAGGTGTTCGAAAGCGAGCGCCTGAGCCGCACGGTGATCGAGACGGTGCCGGTCGGCATCGGCCTCGTGTCGACCGGCAGCGGCGAACTGCTGTACGGCGGCTCGTCGCTGCTGGCGCTGAGCGATCTGCTCGACGGCGGAATGCCGCGCTTGCTGGGTGAGTTGTCGAAGCGGTACGCGCGCCTGCAGTCGGCGCATGGCGGTGAGTCCGATGAAGTGTTCCAGGAGGACGTCGCGCTACCCACGCGCGATGGCGGCGAGATCGCGCTGCAGGCCCGTTTCGCGAGAGGCCGGTATCTCGGCGAGGACGTGCTCGTTACCGCGTTTGTCGACATGACCGCAAGCAAGCAACTGCAGCAGCGGCTGCGCGACGCGAAGCGCGCGGCCGACCAGGCGAACGCCGCGAAATCCACGTTCCTCGCGACGATGAGCCATGAGATCCGTACGCCGCTCAACGCGATCCTCGGCAATCTCGAGCTGCTTGCCCATTCGTCGCTGAATCCGCTGCAGCGCGACCGCCTGCGGACGATCCGCGCATCGTCGAACGGCCTGCTCGCGATCATTCAGGACGTACTCGACTTCTCGAAGATCGAGGCCGGCGAAATGCAGTTCGAGTACATTCCATTCAACGTCGCCGACGTGATGACGCGTGCGCTCGTGATGTTCGCGCCGGTCGCGCAAGCGAAGGGTGTCGCGCTATACGGCACGTTCGGCTCGTCGATCGATCAACGAATGCGCGGCGATCCGGCACGCCTTGCGCAGGTCGTGCACAACCTGCTGTCCAATGCGATCAAGTTCACGGCCGACGGGAAGGTGACGTTGACCATCGGATATGACGTGCCGCTCGACGGGCCGCAAACGGGCGCGATGCTCGTCGTGAGCGTCGCGGACACAGGCATCGGGATAGGCGACGCGCAGCGCGAGCACTTGTTCAAGGCATTCGCGCAGGCCGATTCGTCGATTTCGCGGCGCTTTGGCGGCACGGGCCTTGGTCTCGCGCTGTGCCAGCGGCTGACTGCCGGGATGGGTGGAACGATCGGATTCGACGGTGAAGCGTGCGCAGGCAGCTGCTTCACCGTGCGCGTTCCGCTCGATCGTGTCGATCCGGCGCGGGCGCACGTCGTGCCCGATGCGCGGATCTTTGCCGGCCAGCGCGTGACGTTGCTGGCCGCGGCCGACGAATGGCATGCGTGCGCCGTGCCGCTGATGACGTCATGGGGTATGGAAGTCGAAGCGGCGCATCATCCGGATGAAATCGCGGAAACGAGTGGGCGCCTGCTGGTGATCTACGGCGATCGCAGCGGCTGGTCGGCGCAGAGCGAGAACCGGCACGTCGAGGACTGCGCCGCGGTCGTCAACTGCAGCGTCGATGGCCCGCTCCAGCCGATGCGCGTCGGTCGCGTGCTGACCGTGTCGTGCCATGCACCGGCCGGATTGCGCGCGGCGCTCGACCACGTGCTGAACGGTAAATCGCTGGCGTCGCCGGCGGCATCGCGGTCGAATGGCGACGCGGCCGCCTCCGACTCCGACGCGCAGCCTGCACGGCGTCTGGGGCTGCACGTGCTGGTTGCCGAGGACAACGAGGTCAATCAGCGTTTGCTCCAGGAGCAACTGTCGATGCTCGACTGCTCGGTTCGAATCGTAGCGGATGGCGTAGAGGCGTTGCAGATGTTGTCGGACCAAAGCTTCGACGTCGTGCTGACCGACCTGAACATGCCGCGCATGGACGGATACGTGCTTGCGAGGATCATGCGCGAGCGCTGGCCGCGCACGCCGATCGTTGCGGTTACCGCGGACGCAACCGTCGACGAGCATCGGCGCTGCACGGAACTCGGCATTCGCGCGGTCCTGTCGAAGCCGCTTTCGCTGGGCGGACTGGCACGCATCCTGACGCAGATCGCCGACCGGGCCGACACTGCCGGCGCGCAACAGGGCGACGCGGATGACGGCGATGCGCCACTAGGCGATCGCGCGATCCCGCCTGCCGTTGTCGACGCATTCCGCCGCTCGTGCGCGAAGTCGCTCGACGCATTGCGCAAGGCGCTGACGTGCGGCGATGCGGCAGCGATGCTGGCGGAGTTGCATTCGCTGAAAGGGGCGCTTGGCGTGTTTCAGCAGCGCGAGTTGGGGCTACGATGTGTCAGGCTCGAGCAGCAGATCCGGACGGACGGATTGGTCGGCGCCGGCGACGCATTGCAAGTGCTCGCCGATGCGCTCGCACGGCTGCTGGAGCCACGCAACGGAAAGTGATGTCGCTGAATCGCCAGCGGCAACACGCTCGTGCATCCAGCACGGCTTTTCAGGCGAGACTGCGCCACCAATCAGGCGTTGCGTTCTCCGCCGCCGCATGTATCATTCGCCCTTCTTTGAGACATTCGTCAGCCGCTTTCGTGTAAGTGGCTGATAAATAGCGATAATTTCCTGACATTTGAAGGGCTGAACAATCCGCGCCATGGAAACCTACGACATCGCCGTGATCGGCGCGGGCGCCGCCGGGATGATGAGCGCCGCCGTCGCCGGGCAACTCGGCCGCCGCGTGGTGCTGATCGATCACGCGCCGCGGCTCGCCGAGAAAATCCGCATCTCGGGCGGCGGCCGCTGCAACTTCACGAATCTCTACGCGGGCCCCGACAACTACCTGTCGTCGAATCCGCATTTCGCACGCTCGGCGCTTGCGCGCTATACGCCGCGCGACTTTCTCGGGCTGCTCAAGCGCCATCACGTCACCTGGCACGAAAAGCACAAGGGGCAGCTTTTTTGTGATCACGGCAGCGACGCGATCATCGACGTGCTGAAGCATGAATGCGATGCGGGCGGCATTGCCTGGCGCCGGCCGGTGGTCGTCGACGCGGTGCGCCACGCGCCGGCCGACGGCTTCACGCTCGACACGCAGCAGGCGGGGCCGATTCGCGCACGCGCGCTGGTCGTCGCCACCGGCGGCTTGTCGATCCCGAAGATCGGCGCGACCGACTTCGGCTACCGGCTCGCGAAGCAGTTCGGCCACAAGCTCGTCGATACGCGGCCCGCGCTCGTGCCGCTCACCTTTGCGCAGCAGGACTGGGAGCCGTTCGCGGCGCTGTCCGGCGTGTCGCTGGAAGTGCGCGTGTCGACCGGCGACAAGAAGCGCGGCGGCGAATTCGTCGAGGACCTGCTCCTGACCCATCGGGGCCTGTCGGGCCCCGGCATCCTGCAGATTTCGAGCTACTGGCAGTCCGGCGACCCCATCCGCATCGACCTGTTGCCGCAGCGCGACGCGGTGGCCGACCTGCTCGACGCGAAGCGCACGTCAAAGCGCCAGATCGGCTCGCTGCTCGCGGACTGGGTGCCGTCGCGCCTCGCTCACGTCTGGCTCGACACCCACCGCGTCGCGGCCGACGCACGGCTTGCGGACCTGCCCGACAAGACGCTGCGCCAGATCGGCGACGCGCTGTCCGGCTGGACGCTGACACCGAACGGCACCGAGGGCTACAAGAAGGCGGAGGTGACGAAGGGCGGCGTCGATACGCGCGAACTGTCGTCGGCGACGATGATGAGCGCTCGGGTGCCAGGACTGTTCTTCATCGGCGAGGCGGTGGACGTGACGGGCTGGCTCGGCGGCTACAACTTCCAGTGGGCGTGGGCGTCGGGCACGGCGGCGGGGCAGGCGGCGGCGGAGTTTGCGCGGGGCGCGTGACACGGCTGCGCGGGCCGGCCATTGACGGAACCCGGCTCTTATGTCTTTGCGCGGCGCTCTGCTATACTCGTAAATCTTCCCTGCAAACCTTTATTCGTGTCGGATCATGACGATCATTCGCGTTAAAGAAAACGAGCCGTTCGAAGTCGCCATGCGCCGCTTCAAGCGCACGATCGAGAAGAACGGTCTGCTGACCGAACTTCGTGCGCGGGAGTTTTACGAGAAGCCGACCGCCGAGCGCAAGCGCAAGAAGGCTGCCGCGGTGAAGCGTCATTACAAGCGGATCCGCAGCCAGACGCTGCCGAAGAAGCTGTACTGAACGATTGAGCGCCGCGCGGTTCGCTGAGCGGCGCACCGGCGAGCTCCGCACGATCGGCCTCGGTCAGGGGCCGCGAGTCGCCGATGCCGGATTCGAGCAACCCGCTTGAGACTTAGTCCCAAGCGGGTTTTTGTGTTGACGCCCGTTCGCGGGCGTCGAAGTCACGTTTTCATCCCGGGTGAAAGATGAGTTTGAAAGAGCAGATCAGCGAAGACATGAAGGCCGCGATGCGCGCAAAGGAAAGCGAGCGTCTGGCGACGATTCGCCTGCTGCTGGCCGCGATCAAGCAGCGCGAAGTCGATGACCGGGTCACCCTCGACGACGCGGGCATCACCGCCGTGATCGACAAGATGATCAAGCAGCGCAAGGATTCGATCAGCCAGTTCCAGGCCGCCGGCCGCGACGATCTCGTCGAGAAGGAGCAGGCGGAACTGACGGTGCTGGCCGCCTATATGCCGGCACAGCTGTCGGACGACGAAGTGGCCGCCGAAGTCCAGGCCGCGGTCGCTGCAACCGGTGCAGCCGGCCCGCAGGACATGGGCAAGGTGATGGGCGTGCTGAAGGGCAAGCTCGCGGGCCGGGCCGACATGACGGCCGTTTCCGCGCAGGTCAAGGCCGCGTTGTCGAAGTAAAACCCGCTTCCCGGCGCCGCATGCGCGTGCGCCGGGGCGTCGTATTGTCTTTTTTCGCTCGATCCCACGGTGATTCCGCATTCGTTCCTGCAGGATTTGCTGAACCGCGTCGATATCGTCGACGTGGTGGGCCGGTACGTGCAGCTCAAGAAGGGCGGCGCGAACTTCATGGGGTTGTGCCCGTTCCATAACGAGAAGAGCCCGTCGTTTACCGTCAGTCCGACCAAGCAGTTCTATCACTGCTTCGGCTGCGGCGCGCACGGTACGGCGATTGGTTTCCTGATGGAGCATGCGGGGCTCACGTTTCCGGAAGCCGTGCAGGAGCTCGCGCAATCGGTCGGGCTGACCGTGCCGCATGAGCCGTCGACGCGCGGCGGAGGTGGAGGGGGCGGTGGCGATTACCCGGCGCCCGTGTCGAAATCGGTCGCGACCGCGCTGTCCGACGTGATGTCCGCGGCGTGCGACTACTACCGCAAGCAATTGCGCGGCGCGACGGTCGCGATCCAGTATCTGAAGAACCGGGGCCTGACCGGCGAGATTGCTGCGCGCTTCGGGCTCGGTTATGCGCCGGACGGCTGGCAGAACCTCGAAGCCGCGTTCCCGGACTACCGCGACGACTCGCTTGTCGAATCAGGGCTCGTGATCGTCAGTGAGAAAACCGATGCGCAGGGCGTCGCGCGACGCTACGACCGGTTCCGCGAGCGGATCATGTTCCCGATTCGCAACGTGAAGGGGCAGGTGATCGGGTTCGGCGGGCGCGTGCTCGGCAGCGGCGAGCCGAAGTACCTGAATTCGCCCGAAACACCGCTGTTCAACAAGGGCAGCGAACTGTACGGGCTGTTCGAGGCGCGCCTCGCGATCCGCGAGCGCAAGTACGTGCTGGTCGTCGAAGGCTACATGGATGTCGTCGCGCTCGCGCAGCTCGGCTTCCCGAACGCCGTCGCGACGCTCGGCACGGCGTGCACGCCGATTCACGTACAGAAACTGCTGCGTCAGACGGATACGGTCATTTTCAGCTTCGACGGCGACTCGGCCGGCCGGCGCGCGGCGCGCCGCGCGCTCGAGGCGTGCCTGCCGCATGCGGCGGACAACCGGACGATCCGATTCCTTTTCCTGCCGTCCGAACACGATCCGGACAGCTACGTACGCGAATTCGGCGCGGACGCGTTTTCCGAGCAGGTCGAGCGCGCGATGCCGCTGTCACAATTTCTGTTGAACGAAGCAATTGCCGGCAAGGCGCTCGACCAGCCGGAAGGTCGAGCGAAGGCGCTGTTCGATGCGAAGCCGCTGCTGCAGGCGTTGCCGGCGAACGCGTTGCGCGCGCAGATCATGCACATGTTCGCCGACCGACTCGATATCCCGTTCGAGGAAGTCGCGGGGCTGTCGGAGGTCGATGCGCGCATCGCGGCGCCGGCTCGCCAGGCGCCCGCGCGCAGCGAGCGGCGGCGTGTGACGGACAGCGAAAAGCGTGCGTTGCGTACGCTCGTCATGCATCCGCGAATCGCGTCGCAGCTCGACGACGAACAGCTTGCGACCCTGCACGCGCTGCCGCGGATCGGCGAGCTGTTCGCCGAAGTCGTCGAGCATGCGCGTGCGCTGGGCGACGGTGCGGAGTTCCGGCTGCTGTCGGATGTCCTGCGGGCGTCCTCGAACGGCGCGACTTACGAGGAAATCTTCCGCGAAATTCTGGACTATGATGAAAACGTCCGCGATTTGCTGTTACAGAATCCGGAAGACGAGACGGTGCCCGAGCGGCAGCGTGAACAGGAACGGATCGCGGGGGAGGAGCTGCAGGCCGCGGTGCTCAAGATGCGCTATGACGCCTGCTGTGACAGGCTCGATCGGCTTGCGCGGCAATCCACCTTCACCCCCGAGGAACTGGCTGAATTGACGGAATTGAACCGGCAGCGAACCGACATGAAGCGTCGGCTCGGGCTGTAGGCGGCCTGGGCGTCAGGAGAGGACGTCCCAGCGTGCTATAATATAAGGTTTCCAGCGGTTTGTTTTCTAAGCAGAGGCGAGAATCGCGATGGCAAAGACGACAGGCGGAAAGAAAGCAACAGGCAAGGGCTCGACGGAGCCGACCACGAAGGTCACAGCGGCCAAGTCTGCTTCTTCCACCAGGACAACGTCTTCAGCCACGTCAGCCCCTGCAGGAAAGAAAACCGCGGCCGGCACTGCTCAGGCTGCGCCGGCGCCGGCAGCCAGAACACGGGCTGCCGCCAGACCCGACTCCGGGCCGGCCAAGCCGGCGGCGAAGCGGGCAAGTGCGAAAAGCGCAAGGGACACGACTGCCGCCGCGGACGAAACGGCAGTACGTACTACTCATGCACCCACGGTTCAACCGGCTGTCGTCCAGCAGCCGCGAGTCGATATAGCCGGTACGGCGAACTCCATGACCAAAAAGCTGAACGAAGTATCCGTCGATGACGACGCAAATCAGAGCGACGAGCAGCCCGCAGCCGCGGCTGCCCCGGGCAAATCCAAGGTGCGCGATCGTCGCGCCAAGGAAAAGGCGCTGCTGAAGGAAGCGTTCGCGACGAGCACGCCCGGCACGGCCGAGGAGCTCGAAGAGCGCCGCGTGAAGCTGCGCGCGCTGATCAAGCTCGGCAAGGAGCGCGGCTTCCTCACGTATGCCGAAATCAACGACCATCTGCCGGACAACTTCACCGAGACTGAAGCCCTCGAAGGCATCATCGGCACGTTCAACGACATGGGCGTGGCGGTTTACGAGCAGGCGCCGGACGCGGAAACGCTGCTCCTGAACGACAACGCGCCGGCCGCGTCGTCGGACGATGAAGTCGAGGAAGAAGCGGAAGTCGCGCTGTCGACCGTCGATTCGGAATTCGGCCGCACGACCGATCCGGTCCGGATGTACATGCGCGAAATGGGCACGGTCGAGCTGCTCACGCGCGAAGGCGAAATCGAGATCGCGAAGCGGATCGAGGACGGCCTGCGCCACATGGTGATGGCGATTTCCGCGTGTCCGACGACGATCGCCGACATCCTCGCGATGGCCGAGCGCGTCGCGAACGAAGAGATCCGCGTCGACGAACTCGTCGACGGCCTGCTCGATCCGAATGCTTCGGATTCCGCCGATACGGACGGTTTCTCGGCGAAGGAAGCCGAAGCGATCGAGAACGAGGACGAGGAAGCCGAAGAGGAAGAGGAAGAAGAGGAAGAGGAGGACGATGACGGTGCCGCTCAGGCAACCGCCAACGCCGCCCAGCTCGAAGCCCTCAAGCGCGCATCGCTCGAGAAGTTCTCGCAGATCAGCGAGTGGTTCGACAAGATGCGCCGCGCGTTCGAGAAGGAAGGCTACAAGTCGAAGTCCTACCTGAAGGCGCAGGAAACGATCCAGAGCGAACTGATGACGATCCGCTTCACCGCGCGTACCGTCGAGCGTCTGTGCGACACGCTGCGTGCGCAAGTGGACGAAGTGCGCCAGGTCGAGCGTCAGATCCTGCACATCGTCGTCGACAAGTGCGGCATGCCGCGCTCGGAATTCATCGCGCGCTTCCCGGGCAGCGAGACGGATCTCGACTGGGCCGAGAAGATCGCGGCCGAAGGTCATTCGTACAGCGCGGTCCTGTCGCGCAACATCCCGGCGATCCGCGAACAGCAGCAGCGTCTGCTCGACCTGCAGGCGCGCGTCGTGCTGCCGCTGAAGGACCTGAAGGAAACCAACCGCCAGATGGCGGCCGGTGAACTGAAGGCACGGCAGGCGAAGCGTGAAATGACCGAGGCGAACCTGCGTCTCGTGATCTCGATCGCGAAGAAGTACACGAACCGCGGCCTGCAGTTCCTCGATCTGATCCAGGAAGGCAACATCGGCCTGATGAAGGCGGTGGACAAGTTCGAATACCGCCGCGGCTACAAGTTCTCGACCTATGCGACGTGGTGGATCCGCCAGGCCATCACGCGCTCGATCGCGGACCAGGCGCGCACGATCCGTATTCCGGTTCACATGATCGAAACGATCAACAAGATGAACCGCATCTCGCGGCAGATCCTGCAGGAAACCGGTCTCGAGCCGGATCCGGCAACGCTTGCCGAGAAGATGGAGATGCCGGAAGACAAGATCCGCAAGATCATGAAGATCGCGAAGGAGCCGATCTCGATGGAAACGCCGATCGGCGACGACGACGATTCCCATCTCGGCGACTTCATCGAGGACAACAACACGGTCGCGCCGGCGGATGCCGCGCTGCATGCAAGCATGCGCGATGTCGTGAAGGACGTGCTCGATTCGCTGACGCCGCGCGAGGCGAAGGTGTTGCGGATGCGTTTCGGTATCGAGATGAGCACCGATCACACGCTCGAGGAAGTCGGCAAGCAGTTCGACGTCACCCGCGAGCGGATCCGTCAGATCGAGGCCAAGGCGCTGCGCAAGCTGCGTCACCCGAGCCGTTCCGACAAGCTGAAGTCGTTCCTCGAAGGGAACTGATTTCCAGCGTCCTACTTGCGAACGCCGCCGGTATCCGCGTGATGCCGGTGGCGTTTGTCCTCTTTGGCGTCTTTGTTGTTACAATGCCGGCCCGGCTTCGTTGCCGGAGTGGCGTGTAGCACACGTTGCTTCTCGTCTGGGCCCCTAGCTCATGCTTGGTTAGAGCAGCGAACTCATAATTCGTTGGTGCCGGGTTCGACTCCCGGGGGGCCCACCAGATTCGCTTCCAGGGTAATCCGGGGAAGTCTCGAAACCCGCGACGCCGCAAGGCTTCGCGGGTTTTTCTTTTGTATGCTGCCTGAATGTGTCGCGCGTGTTGAGTGCGTTCACGCCGGCGTCGCGTGTCGCATCGCCGCCACCGGGAAAACGCGCGGGGCGTGCCGTCCCGCTATCAATCGAAGTATGCTGTAGCGCGGTCGGCGCGCACGATCGAGAATCGTCGAGCGCGCGAACCGCAGGCCAGCGCCGTGTTCCGTCCGGCAGCCACAACAAACACAACCAGACTTCGCCCGACGGTGGGGGCGGCCATCATGATCATGTTGCGTTCGTGGAGTGCGATTCTGTCGTTGCTGATGCTTGCCGCGTGCGCGAGCCTGCCGCCGCAGACCGGTCGCGCGCCAACGCATGCATTCACCGATACCGAAACCACGCGCCTCGGCATCGCGTTCCGCCAACAGGCCGCCGCCCATCCGGGGCAGGACGCGTTTCACCTGCTGCGCGATCCCGTCGATGCACTCGATGCACGCGTGCTGCTCGCCGATCGCGCGGACCGCTCGCTGGACCTTCAGTACTACATCTGGCACGACGACCTGACCGGACACGAGCTCGCGGACGCGATCATCCGTGCGGCCGATCGCGGGGTTCGTGTGCGTGCACTGCTCGACGATCTCGGGACGAACGCGGACGATCGCAAGCTGCTCGAGATCAGCTCGCATCCGAACATCGAGATCCGGCTCTTCAATCCGGTCGCCACGCGTCACTTCAAGAAGATCGGCACGGTGCTCGAATTCTCGCGTGTGAACCGGCGCATGCACAACAAGGCGATGATCGCGGACAATCAGGCGGCGATCGTCGGCGGCCGTAATATCGGCGACGAGTATTTCGGTGCGTCTTCGATGCTGGAGTTCGGCGATCTCGATGTGGTCGTGCACGGCCCCGTCGTGCGCGACATCTCGACCGAATTCGATACGTTCTGGAATTCGCCGTACGCGTATCCGATCGATGCGCTGGTCGGGCACGACGCCGCCCCGGACGGCCTTGACCGGGAGCGCGAACGGTTGCGCGATTACCTGCGCGCGATGGAGGACAATCCGTACGTGCTCGAAGCGCGACACAGGCTCGATCAGATCGTGCATGGCGATGGCACCGAGTTGTCCTGGGGGCAGGCGACGGTCCTGTACGACGATCCGGCGAAGATCGCGCGCTCGCCGAAGGACAGCGACGGGCACCTGATGCCCCAACTGCGCGCACTCGCACTGCGGCCGGAGCAAGAACTGCTGATCGTGTCGCCGTACTTCGTGCCGGGCAAGGACATGGTCGAACGGCTGCACGCGCTCACGGCACGCGGCGTGCGCGTAACGATCCTGACCAACTCGCTCGCATCCACCGACGTCGCGGCCGTGCATGCCGGCTACCGGCGCTATCGGAGTGCGCTGCTGGAAGCCGGCGTGAGGCTTTACGAACGGCGGCCGTCAGGCGACAAGAGCATCTCGAAGCAGGTCATCATCGGCTCGTCGCGTGCTTCGCTACATGCGAAGACCTATGTGTTCGATCGCAAGAGCATTTTCATCGGTTCAATGAATCTCGATCCGCGCTCGTTGAACCTCAATACCGAGATCGGTGTTTACTGCGAGAGTCCCGCGATTGCGACGGAGGTCGCGATGGACCTGGAGCCGCGCCTCGATCGAATCGCGTGGCGCGTCGAATCTAGGACCGACCCGACCGGGAAGACGCGGCTCAAGTGGATTCAGACTGACGCGGACGGGAAAGTGACCGAGCTCGATCACGAACCCGAAGTTTCGGCGGCGCGGCGCATGGAAGTGTGGTTTCTCGGCTTGTTTCCGATCGAATCGCAGCTGTGATGCCGGCTTGCTCGCGGCTACCGTGTGCGCGTGTGCCGACGCACTGTCGATCTGGACGCGGTGCGCGCGGTGACGCTGATGCGGCTCCGGGCGCGCAAAACGATCCGCACCCGGAACCGCGCCGCTCATTGCACGATCAGCGCGCGAAATCAGACGTGCTCTGGATGAACGCGTTCAGCTTCGAGATGTTCACGCTGCCGAAGCCCGTCGTCGCGTCCCAGCCGGCCTTCGCCTTGTAACCGTACGTGCCGCTGCCGTTGTTGCCGGACGTCACGTCGTGCACCAGCGCCGCATTGCTCGGGAAGTACTTGTAGATGCTCGACGCCGGGAAGCCGAGCGCGTTGTTGTTGGCCGATTGCAGTCGCGCCCAGATGCCGGTGAAGATCGGCGCGGCGAGGCTCGTGCCGCCTTCGTTGTTCAGGTAGCCCGAGCCCCACAGCGTGTCGGACGTCTGGCCGTTCACCACGAGGATCGCGCCGGTGCGCAAGTCGGCGTCGAAGCCGACGTCCGGCAGCGCGCGCTTGGTCGACCCGGTGAGGCTGGACGATTGCCACGACGGCGCGGCTTCGTACTTGCTGTAGCCGCCGCCCGTCGACCACACGGTGCCTGGCTGCCAGCTCGGATCGTTCCACACGATCTCGCTGTTGTACGCGTTGGTCGACGTATTGGTGAACAGCGTCGTGCCGCCCACCGCGATCACGTACGGCGACGTCGCGGGCTCGCTCACCGTGTAGGTCGAGCGCGACGGCGTGCCGCTCGCGCATTCGTACGCGCCGTGGTCGCCGGCCGATACGGAGAAAGTCTGCCCTTGCGCGACGGCCTGCTTGAAGATGGTGTCGTCGGTCGCCTGCGAGCCGGTGCTGTACGCGGACGATTCGCACACGCCGAGCGACACGTTGATGACCTTCGCGACGTTGTCGCTCACCGCCTTGTTGTACGCGGCGGTGATCGCCGTGAGCGTCATCGACGGTGCCACGTAGAACACGACCTGCTTCACGCTGCCGCCGGCGGCGCCGACGATCGACTGGCTGTCGAGGTTCCACTCGACGGTGCCGGATGTATCGGTGTACGAACTGCCTGACGGACCCGTCTGCACGACACTGCTGCTGATCGTGCCGAGACCGTTGTTCGCGGCGAACGTGTTGAGGTCGTTGACCGTCTGCGACAGGTCGCCTTCGGAGATGATGCCGACGGTGGTCTGCGAGGCCGTCGGCGTGCCGTCGCCGCCGTAGAGCGACGAGAATTCCGTCGGGTAGTGCGGCACCGCGGATGCGCCTGCCGGGATCGTCAGGTTGCTGGTGTTGCCTTGTGGCTGGCTGCCCGCGCCGGTATGCATGAGCTCGACGTTCTGCAGGCCCAGCACGGCGCCGACGATGCCGCCGATCGCGTTCGGCACCTGCGCGGCATCGGTGTTTGCATAGACGCTGCGGCCGTTGCGGGTGAAGCGCTTGAGCGTCGTGCGGAACGCCGATTTGACCGTTGCCGCGGTGCCCGACGCGGACACGAGCAGGCGGTTCGGCGCGACCACGATGTTGACGAAGCCGGCCTGGCGCAGGTGCGCGACGACGGAGGCGACCTGCTGGTCGGTCGGCGCGTATTGCGCGGCAAACTGGGCCGACGTGAGGAACTGCTTGTAGTGCGGCGAGCCGGGGGTATGCAGGTCGTGCAGGTAATGGTCGAGTTGCGCTTCGTTGCGCAGGTTCAACCCGAGCACGATGTCGATGGATTCGCCGGGCGCCATCTCGGTGGCAGCCGCGGCAGCGGCGGCAGTGCTGGCTGCCGGCGCAACGGCGGTACCGCTGCTTTCACCCTGCTGGACGAGCGGAAGGAATCCCTTGGTGCGCGTTTCGGTCCAGCCGGCGGCCGGTGCGGCATGGACGGCCGTCATGCCGAACGAAGCGGCCGCTGCTGCGGCGAAGGCGAGCTTGACGATGCGGATGTGTTTTTGTTTCTTGTCTGCAACCTGATTCATTTTGAATTACCCCTCCGGTTGAACATCGAACTGCACGGACAACAACGGTCGACGGCGGTGCGGATCGTGCGCCGCCGATATCCGTCGCGCTCACGCGGATGGCGCGGACGCGACGGGGCCTTTCGCCCGACCGGGAAGGTGGTGATCCTCCGGGGGCGAAATGTTGGAATGCTCGGTAAAGGAGGCGCTGCGAATCGGCCGCGCCTGCAGGCCTGATGCAGGCGGGATGGCTAGAGCAACAGTTTCGGTGTCCTGCTCATCTGATTCGGTCCTCCGGCCTGCTGCCGGACGGCAGCTGCCCAATGAGTGCATCGGGATGTTGCATGCGCCAACGGGGGAAGCGACGGTCGGCGGCGAGAACTTCGGTATGGCAGAAACGAGATGCGTCGAGCAGGAACGATTGCGTGCGTTGCAATTCGTCGGATTGCTTGCATCGGACGGTATCAAGAACGAAAGTTCGGTGTCAAACTTTTTCTGATTATATGAAACAAAGTTAAATGCAATAAGATGAAATATTTTTGAAAAGTCAGAAGGTGTTTTGTAATAGTCAACCCGGAAACCGGGTGCAATCGCGGCTTCGTCCGCCGGATAATTCGCGATTCGATTCGTAATAAACGAACCATATTCGAGAAATCATTCGAATCTCCCGCCCCCGTCTTTCATCGTGGCGCGCCGGTTTCGACGCGCGCCAGACGCGTCGGCGAATCGACCTGATCCGATCGACGATGCGCGAAGCCGGACGGGCCGGCGAACGCGGCGAAGCGCGTTCAGCGCGCGAAGAAAACCGCCGTGCGTTGAGCGCGGCTGTCTGTTGTTCGATGGCGGGGCTCGGCGCGACGCGACGCGCGGTGGCCGGCCAGCGGCATCCGCACGATCAGTCGGGCTTGCGGTCCGGTGCAGCGGGTGGTGGCGGCTCGGCGGCCGGCGTGCCGACGGCATGGCCGTCGCTGTTCCCGGGCGCCACGGGTCGCGAACCATCGTCATACGCGACGAGGCTGCGCTGCGGATTCGCGATCCGGATTCCGCGCTCGCGGAACAGCACCGCGATACGCCGGTTGAATTCGCGCTGCACGCCCCAGCGTGCCGAGTCCTTGCACTGGATCTGTCCGGCCAGCGCGATCGTCGCGCCGTCGACCTGGTCGATGCCCCAGTAGCTGAAATCCGACAGGATGCCGTCCTTGTAATTCGGATCGTCGCGCAATGCGGCGCCGATCTCCTTCAGCGTCGCGATCGCGAGATCGATGTCCTGGCCGTATGCGATGCTGACCTTGACGGCGGCGTTGCCGAGCCCGCGATTCGTGTTGTTGACGGTCGTCACCGAGCTGAACGGGATCGTGTACAGCGACCCGTCGCCCGCGCGAAGCCGCACGGTGCGGATCGACAGGTATTCGACCGTGCCGGACACGCCGGCGAGCGTGACCCAGTCGCCCACCTGCATCGCATTCTCCATCAGCAGGAAGATCCCCGTGATGAAATCCTGCACGAGCTTCTGCGAGCCGAAGCCGAGCGCGACGCCGAAGATGCTGGCGCCGGCGAGCAGTGGACCGATGTTCACGCCGATTTCGCTGAGGCCCGTCAGTACGACGACGAGCGCGATCATGATGAACAGCAGCGAACGCAGCATCGGCAGCAGCGTGCGCAGCCGCGCCGCGCGCACGAGGTTGCCTTCGCGCGTCCACTGCTGCAGGCGGCGCTCGATCGCAATGTTCGCGGCTTCCCATACGATCAGCGCGACGACGGCCGCGATCGCGATCGTGATCAGCGCCGACGCGAGCCGATGGCCGATCGTACCGGTCTGAAACGCGTGGAAGATCGGCACGCCCCAGATCTGCAACAGCAGCACGACGGTCACGACGGCGATCGCCGCCGACACGATCTGGCGCACCAGCGGGTAGTAGCGGTACGCGTGCAGGTGGACCAGCGTGCGATCGTCGTCGCGGCGCTGGAACAGTCGCGCGAGCGCGCCGAACACCACGATCGACACGATGCGCATGCCGATCATCACGGCGATCGAGCGGCCGCCGAGCGTGATCAGCACGCGGTAGCCGTTATGGACGTCGAGCGCCCACACGAACCACAGCGCCATCACGACGAACACCGACACGGGCGCCCACGCGTCGGCGAGCGCGTTGCCGACCATCGCAAAGGCCGGCCGATCGTCGCCGGCCGCGCGGATGCGCGCGGCGACCGGCTGGCGGCACCGGAGAATCAACGCCGAGACCATCAAGTGGCCGACGAGCGCGACGGCCTTCAGCAACGCGACGTGACCGGCGTCGCTGAGGCCGAAGCTCGCGGCGATCTCGACCGCGGCCGTGCAGACGCCGACGACGATCACGATCCGGGCGATCGAGCGCTGCGCGATCGCGGCCCACGCATCGCTGACGTGCAGGAGCCGCAACTGCCGCGCATCGGGCTGGAAGAACAGCCGGCTGACGATCGTCACGAGGCGGCAGATCACGTAGATGTCGATCAGCGATTCGAGTGCGGATTCGGTCGGCGTGCCGGCGCCGTCGAGCACCGACATCGTCAGGCTCGCGACGCCGACGAACACCAGCAGCGGCACCACGCGCAGCGCGAGGCTGACCAGCGCGCGCGGCATCCGGCGCAGCAGCGTGGTGTGGCGCCGCGCATGGCCGCGGCCTTGCGCCGACGTATCGGGCGCGGCGGTGCTGGCGGTGCTGGCGTCGGCCGACGCCGATGCTGATGCCTCGGGGTCGTCCGGCCCGGCTGGCTCGGGCTCGGCCCGGCGCGACGATTCGGCACGACGCGTGCTCAGGGCGGCCAGCGCGCGTCGCAGCAGCCGCTTCGCGAACCATTCGATGATGAACGCGGGCGCGAGCACGGCGAGGATGACCAGGATCGCGCGCGTGAGATCCGCGCGTTCGTCTGCGCGTACCAGCCGCTCATGCCACCAGACGCCGACCGAGCCGACATCAAGCAGTGAGCGCAGCGATTCGTTCAGCGCGCCGCCGATTTCGCCGGCCCAGCGTGCTCCCTGCCGGACGAGCATCGACGCGAGCCCGTTCGTTGTGAGCGTGGCGGTGGCGGCCGACGCCGCGCTGGCCGGTGCCGCGGCGCTCGCTGGAAGCGTGGGCGTGCTGAGCACGCCGACGGCGGCGATCGCGCGCAACGTCGTTTCGACCTGTTCGCGCTCGCGCGGATTTTGCAGGACGGAAAGGGCCTGCTGCGCCTGTTGCGGCGTCAGTGCCGGCGCGGCGCCGGAGGCGGCCGATGCGGCAGCTGGTGCAGGGGCAGCCGCGTGGGCGATCGATACGACGGCGGCGAGCAGCCAGCCGAGCAGGAAGTGTCGCATGAGTAGGCATGCGGGCGCGCATCGAAATGTGGCCCGCCGGTCTGGACGATGGACGGAAGTTAACATGATCGCGAACGGACCCGAATAGTTCCGTGGACAAATATTCGAACCGGGCATGCTGGGCGGCGCGGCCTGTGTCGCGTGGCAGCGACGGCCAGACTAGGAACGAAACGTGCTAGCCGGCACACACGATTCGGTGTAAACGGCGATTGCGGCTACATGCGTAAAACTCTGGATTCCTGATGAATCAGCGCTGCTCGTCGTGAAAGACCGGCAGCACGTGCTCCGCGATTTCCTCGATGATCTCGCGCACGGGCCGGTCCGAGCCGGGATTCAGCGTGACGTGGTGCGTGCCGGCTGCGCGCATGGCCTGCAGGATGCCGACCAACGCGTTGCGTCCGGTCGCGTAGCCGAGCGGCAGCGCGCGGGCCGGCGCATCGCGATTCGCATCGAGATCGAGCCGCATCGACACGCCGAACGCGCGAAAGCACGGTTGTGCGAGCCGCTCGACGGCCGCGCGCCACATCGAATAACGCGCGCGCTGCGTGTCAGGATCGCGGTGGTACGTCATCCAGCCGATCGCGTTCCGTGCAATCCAGTCGACGCTCTGCCCGCCGGAGCCGACCGCGAGCATCGGCACCGCGGCATCGCTTCCCGGCAGCAGCGTGAAGTCCGGCGCGTCGGGCGGCGTTTCGTCGGGCAGCACACGGGACGGCACGCCGAGCGCGGCCGCGACGACATCCCAATGACGTCGATACCGGACGCGCCGCGTTTCCGCATCGACGCCGAACGCCGCATATTCGGGCGGCCGGTCGCCGGAACCGAGGCCGAGGATGAAGCGTCCGCCGGACAGCGTCGCGACCGACAGCGCGCCTTTCGCGATATGCAGCGGATGACGCAGCGGCAGCACGATCGCGCCGCTGGCGAGCGCGATACGGCGCGTGCGCGACGCGAGCGCACCGAGCAACACCCACGGATCGAGGTGTCCGACCGGGTCCGGATAGTCGGCACTGTTCAGCGGGACGTCGCGAATCCACAGTGCGCGAAAGCCGAGCGAATCTGCCAGCGCCGCGAGTTCGAGCTGCTCGTTGAAATCGGCGATGGTCCGGCCGCTGCGCAGCAGCGGCAGCGTCAGACCGATCGACAGCCGCTCGGCCGAGAAGACGCGTTGCGCGACGTCGGCGCGGCCGGAAGCGGGCAGGGGCATGTCCATTCCTTGAAGACGCGACGAAGCGGGCGCGCTTCGTGCGGTGTTTGCATGCTAACGCGTTTGCGCGACGCCTGCGACGCGCGGCGAGCGATACACGGCGGAATCGGCGCGGGCGCGGTTCCGGCATGCTTGGGATGGTCGAGCGCGACGGTTGCCGCGTCGATGCCGCCGAACGACGCGTGAAAGTGGTCGAAGCCGGTCGTCGGCCGCATTCGGATCACGCCGCCGGCAGCCAGGACGCGCTCATGTTCGACGTGCACGTTCGCTCACGCATGCGCGACCAGGGGCAGGGCGATTGCAAGCATATCGTCGTCGTCCTGCAGCTCCGAACGTCTCGCCGGCACACCCATTACATTCCTGCAACACTGGCGCCGCGCTTGTCCGCGCGAACGCGCTGGCCGTTTCCGATCGTTTCACTTTCGAAACGTTCACGCATTTCTGTCGCCGCCCGATCTGCATCAGGGTCACTTCACCGGCCGCGAGGCCTTGCGCCGCGAAGCATGGTGCGCTCCTTGCATATCTGTATGCGCCGTGAGCGCGATTGCCGGCGCAGTAGGGCCCGGCTGTCGCTTCAGTGGGTCGACGCCTAAAAGACGGGGACAAGAGAATGAGAACAGACCGAATCGCAACGTGTCGTGTTGCAAACATGAATCGCCGACCTGCCCGTGAATTCGCTTCGCCGTTGATTGCGGTGACATGAGCGTGCGGCTTTTCGTTTCATCCGAACAATTCGGGTTCGTTCCGAACGACGACGTGCAGGCGTGACGCACGAGGCCGACCGGTGCCAGTCGGCCGTCGGGGAACCGCCCGTGCACGCAGATGGGCAATCATGAGTTCCGGATCGTCATGCCGGCGCGCGAAACGCACGCGTGCCGCGCGCAACGCATGCGTGCGCATGCCGCACGCGGTGCCGCGCGGCGATCCGCCCAACATCAGGAAATAGAAGGTGTAGTCCAGGGGAAAGGTCCGCCGGCCGCGCCGCGGTGGATCCGACGACATTGTGCTGTCAGTTGATCCACTACCCCGATGGATCAATTGTTGAAGCGCCCATCGCCATGTGGTCGATGGGCGTCTTTTTTGTTGCACCGGTGTCGCACGGACCGCAGGCCCGATTGCGCGGCGTTCTGTATCATGTGCTGGCGCGCTGGCCGCGTGGCTTGCCATCGCGCCCGATCACGCGCCGCCAACATGAATGACATCGCCTTGCCCGACCCCTCGTCCGCCAGCATCGATCCGGCCGCGCTCGATGCGCTGCACGCGTTCGTCGAGCGCCATCCGCGGTTGCTCGTGCTGACCGGTGCGGGCATCAGCACGGATTCCGGCATTCCCGGCTATCGCGACCGCAATGGTCAATGGATGCGCTCACCGCCGATCCAGCTCCACGAATTCCTCGGCTCCGACACCGCGCGCCGCCGCTACTGGGAGCGCAGCATGATCGGCTGGCCCGTGGTGGGCCGTGCGCAGCCGAACCGCTCGCATGTCGCGCTCGCGCGGCTCGGCGGCACCGGCCGGATCGAGCGCCTCGTCACGCAGAACGTCGACGGGCTGCACCAGCGTGCCGGCAGCGGCGACGTGATCGAACTGCATGGCGGCATCAACGCCGTCACGTGCCTCGATTGCGGCGCGCATCATGCGCGCGCGACGATCCAGACCTTGCTCGAAACGAACAATCCCGAGCTGCACGGCGCGCAGGCGGAACCCGCCGCCGACGGCGACGCGCACCTCGAATGGGCCGCGCTCGACACGTTCCGCATTCCAGTCGGCCCGGCCTGCGGCGGGCTGCTGAAGCCGGCGGTGGTGTTCTTCGGCGAGAACGTGCCGCGCGAACGCGTCGCGCTGGCGTCGCAGGCGCTCGATGCGGCCGATGCGCTGCTCGTCGTCGGCTCGTCGCTGATGGTGTATTCCGGCTACCGGTTCTGCGTATGGGCCCAGGCGCGGAACAAACCCGTCGCCGCGCTGAACCTCGGCCATACGCGCGCCGATCCGATGTTGACGCTGAAGGTGGAGGCGCGTTGCGCACCCGCGCTCGATGCGCTGAATGCGCGGTTGGGCGTCGACGGCGGCGCGCCGGAGTGCGCATCGTGACCGGGCCGGCGTCCTCGCCCGATCCGTCCGCGCGATTGTCGGCGCCGGCGGCCGAGCGCAATCGCGGCCCGATCCTCGACGTGTTGCGTCGCGTGCTGCCCGCCACCGGCGACGTGCTCGAGATCGCGAGCGGCACCGGGCAGCATGCGGTCCATTTCGCGCAGGCGCTGCCGGCGCTGCGCTGGCAGCCGAGCGATCCCGACGCACACGCGCGCCGCTCGATCGCCGCGTGGGTCGCGCATGCCGGGCTCGCGAACCTGGCTGAGCCGCTGGCGTTCGACGTGCGCGACGCGTCGTGGCCGGCCGCGGCGTTCGACGCGATCGTCTGCATCAACATGATCCACATCTCGCCGTGGGCTTGCACCGACGCACTGTTCGCCGGCGCGTCGCGCGTGCTGCGTCCGGGCGGCGTGCTGTTCCTGTACGGCCCGTATCGCCGCGAAGGGCGGCATACGGCGCCGTCCAACGAAGCGTTCGACCGGCAGTTGCGCAGCCGCGACCCGTCGTGGGGCGTGCGCGATCTCGAGGCGGTCGTCGCGCTCGGCCTCGACCGCGGGCTCGACTGCGTCGAGGTCGTCGAGATGCCGGCGAACAACCTGAGCGTCGTGTTCAGGCGCGTGGCGCACGCGGAGCAATGATACGCAAGCGCGCATCGCAGCCGGGTTTCCACTATCCTTTCGCCTGTGCGCGCGGCCCGGTTCGGGTCGCGCCCCGTTTTTTCCGGAGAATTGACTAATGGGCAAACAAGCAATCGGTGTGATCGGGCTCGCGGTGATGGGCCGCAATCTCGCACTCAATATCGAGAGCCGCGGTTACGCGGTGTCGGTGTACAACCGCAGCCGCGAGAAAACCGACGAACTGATCGCCGAATTCCCCGGCCGTAATCTGGTACCGACCTATACGCTCGAGGAGTTCGTCGCGTCGCTCGAGACGCCGCGCCGGATCCTGATGATGGTGAAGGCCGGCGAAGCGACCGATGCGACGATCGCATCGCTCAAGCCGCTGCTCGAGAAGGGCGACGTGCTGATCGACGGCGGGAATACGCACTTCACCGACACGATCCGCCGCAACCAGGAACTCGCGCAATCGGGCCTGCACTTCATCGGCACCGGCGTGTCGGGCGGCGAAGAGGGCGCGTTGCGCGGCCCGTCGATCATGCCGGGCGGCCAGCGCGACGCATACGACCTGGTCGAGCCGATCCTCAAGCAGATCGCCGCAAAGGCGCCGTCGGACGGCGAGCCGTGCGTCGCGTACATGGGGCCGGACGGTGCGGGCCACTACGTGAAGATGGTCCACAACGGCATCGAATACGGCGACATGCAACTGATCGCCGAAAGCTATGCCGTGCTGAAGGACGTCGCGGGCCTGACCAACGACGAACTCGGCGCGGTGTACACCGAGTGGAACCAGGGCGAGCTCGACAGCTACCTGATCGAGATCACGTCGAAGATCTTCGGCAAGAAGGACGAAGAAACCGGCAAGCACCTCGTCGATGTGATCCTCGATCGCGCCGCGCAGAAGGGCACCGGCAAGTGGACGAGCCAGAACGCGCTGGATCTGGGCGTGCCGCTGCCGCTGATCACCGAGTCGGTGTTCGCACGCGTGCTGTCGTCGCTGAAGACCGAGCGCGTCGCGGCCAGCAAGATCCTGTCGGGCCCGGCCGCCGCGTCGTTCGACGGCGATCGCGCCGCGTTCGTCGAAGCGGTGCGCCGCGCGCTGTACCTGAGCAAGGTGATCTCGTACGCGCAGGGCTTCGCGCAACTGCGCACGGCGTCCGAAGAGTATGGCTGGAACCTCGATCTCGGGACGATCGCGAAGATCTTCCGCGCGGGCTGCATCATCCGTGCGCGCTTCCTGCAGAAAATCACGGACGCGTACGCGAAGGATCCGGCGCTTGCGAACCTGCTGCTCGACCCGTACTTCAAGGACATCGCCGCGAATTACCAGGCGTCGCTGCGCGACGTCGTGGTGGCCGCGGTGAAGGCAGGCGTGCCGGTGCCGGCGTTCGCGTCGGCGGTCGCGTACTTCGACAGCTATCGTTCCGAGCGGCTGCCGGCGAACCTTGTGCAGGCGCAGCGCGACTTCTTCGGCGCCCACACGTTCGAGCGTACCGACAAGCCGGGCAGCTTCCACGCGAACTGGTCGTAACCGGCTGGCGAGGACGCCATTGTTGCGAAATTCTATTCCTTGAGTAGGGTTTTTCGTTCCCGGATCCCGGAATTGTTGGCTCCGAGGAAACAGTGTTTTCGTTCTTTCATGGTTTTCCCTAGGTGATCTCGGGACTAAACTTTGTTCAATCGCTGCAGACATGGTGTGTGCGGCGGAGCAAAAAAATCCCGGAGGTTAATCATGAAATCGCTGATCGCAACGTTCGCTGCTGCTGCTGTCCTCGCCGTTCCCGCCGTCTCGTTCGCCCAACAGAACGCGCCCGTCACCCGTGCGCAGGTGAAGGCCGAACTGGTCCAATTGCAACAGGCCGGCTACAAGCTGGGCAGCGACCGTACGGACTACCCGGCAGGTATCCAGGCGGCTGAAGCCCGCGTGAACCCGCAACAGAACGTGGCTGCCGCGGATACGAGCGGCTACGGTGCGCAACCGGCCGCCCAGCAGGAGTCGGGCGCTCCGGCTGCCGCCAAGACCGGCTGGCAGGTCAAGCGCGTGTCGGATGGCGCACCGGTCTACAAGGGTCGTTGATCGTCATCGAGCCCCGGCCGCAGGTGCGGCCTGATGTGACCCCACGCAGTACCCGCAGCCCGTTGTTCCGCATCACGGAACAACGGGCTGTTTTCATTGGCGGCGTCCCGCCGTGTCAATGCAGCGGACGAGGGCCGCGACCGATGTCCCGGAACAGCGCGTCGGCCGGCTCCAGCGCTTGCAGCCACGCCTCGTCGTATCCGCTCAGCGTGTCGAGTGCGTCGCGTAGCCGCTCGATCGCGAGTACCGGCAGCTCTACGCTGTGCCGGGTGGCGCCGCTCAGGTGTGCGACGCTCGCCAGCTGAACGAGTGCGTCCGCTGCTTCGGCGACGTCCGTCGCGAACAACAGATGCCGGTTAAGCAATTCGACGAGGCCGCTGGAACCGGCGAAATCCTCGGCATTGAGCTGCACGGACAGAAACGTCGGATTGTTCATGGTTTTCTCCTCGTTATCGCTGGATCGTGCGGTGCATCTTCGAGTATAGGAGGCGGCCGGCAGCGGGCCGGGGGAATCGGGAGCGGCACGGCTGGCGGCCGCGGAAAGGTGGCCCGAAGCCGCTCCGGACGCTCCGCGCGAAGCGGCTCGCGGCCCGCCGGCGTGCGTGTGCGATGCCGCAAGATTGTTGCCGGATCGGGCGCCTGTCGCGGTCCTGACCATGACAGATGGTATCTTTGACGGCCGGGACGACGCGAAAATGGCGCGAAAAAATGGGGCCGGTGAGCCCGTTCACGCCGACGTCCCGCTGTGGAAACTGACGGCCGCGAGAGCGGTCGGATACTGGTTGGTCCGGCCGCCCGGCCGGACATCGTGCGTCGCGCGCCGGAGGGCGGTGGGCGGCGCAACGACGCAAATCCGGGAGGACCCTTGAGAAAAACGATTCCAATCCACGATGCGCTGGCGCGCTGGCTGCCGCAGGCGGCGCTCGCTGCCGCGGCCACCGCGCTGACAGGTTGTACGATGACGCCGTGGACCGACAGCTGGCAGCCGGCACGACCGTCGACGTCGGCGTCGGTGGCCACGCCGGGCGTGATCGCCGGCTATTACCGCGTGAATCCGGGCGACACGCTCGCCGGCATCGCCGCCGCCTACGGGCAGCGCGTGCAGGACGTGGCCAGCTGGAACCACATGTCGCCTAATGACGCCGTGTCGCCCGGCCAGGTGCTTCGCGTCGCGCCGCCGCCTGCCGCGACCTCGCTCGGGCAGTCGCCCGCCGCAGCCGCGCAACCGGGCTCGCTGGCCTGGCCGGCCACGGGCATGGTCGCGACGCCATTCCAGGCCGGCAAGACGCGCGGCATCGTGATCGCGGCGACCGGGCCCGACCGTTCGGTGCGAGCCGCTGCAAACGGGCGGGTGGTCTATGCGGGGTCGGGCGTCAAGGCATACGGCCCGCTCGTGATCCTGAAGCACGACAACGGGCTCATCACGGCCTACGGACACAACGCCAGGCTGCTCGTCAACGAAGGCGACGCGGTGCGTGCGGGCCAGCCGGTTGCCGAGATGGGCACTGACGCGAGCGGTCGCGCGACGTTCGACTTCGAAGTCCGGCAGAACGGCAAGGTCGTCGATCCGATGAACTTCCTGCCGCGCAACGGCGGCTGACGCGCCGCGTCACGACGTGTGCGCCGCGCGGCGCACACGTTCTCGTCTTCACCCTTCCTTGAGCTCCGCGGTGCCGGACTGCCTCGCGTGATTGCCGAGCCAGCGAATGCCCAGCGCGAGTCCCGCCGCACCCAGCGCGATCAGCGAACACTGGATCGCGACCGGCAGGTACCCGTGCGGCCGCGGATCGACGAACGGGTAGGGATACCAGTTCTCCATCGCGCCGCGCACGAGCGTATAGCCGAGATAGACGACCGGAAAACCGAGCCACGCGAACGCGCTGCGCCACGCAATCGGCGAGCGGGGTTCCACGTACAGCCAGTCGCACAGCACCACGAATGGCACGATCCGGTGCAGGACCCAGTTATTGAGGGCCGGCGTGACGTGGCGCAACGCATCGAGCCGGGCGAGCAGCAGCTCGTAGACGATCGCGGTGATCAGCACGTAGAGCACGGCGGCGCCGCGCATCGATTCGTAGCGGGCCGAGCCGGGACGCGTGATGCGCGACAACCCCACGACCAGCATGCCCGCCGCATAGAGGCTGCTCAGTTGCGTGAAGTAGCTGAGGTAGTTGCCGAGATGGAAGGTCGGCATGTCCCAGTAGCCGGCGACGCTATGCAGCGTGGTCGACACCGCGAGCAACGCGGCGATCAGCCGGTAGGCCGCAACGAAGAACGCTTTGCTCATGATGCCCGCGCAACGTCGCACCAAAGCTTCATCCTGCCACAGCCGCGGGCACGCGCGATTCGGACTTTCCATATGACGGGCCAGTGGACGGGCCGCGCGGATTCTTCGGATATTTGATCCGGCCGCACAACGCCGGTCGCGCGTGAGGCTACAATCGGGGCAACCGCCGGGGCACCGGCAGCCGCGGCATGTGCCAGCCGCGTTTACCACACGAGAAATGACGAGACACAGCATGAAAAACATCCTCGCGAAACAGACGCGCTACAGCTCACCCGCGATCTTCTTCCACTGGGCCATCTTCCTGCTGGTAGCGCTGGCCTATCTGTCCATCGAGATACGCGGACCGAAAGGCAGTGACAGTCGCGTGTTCTGGATGAACGTGCACCTGCTTGCGGGCACCTTCGTGCTCGTGCTGTCGGTGCTGCGCGTGCTGTGGCGGGCGATCAGCCGCGTGCCTGAAGCCATTCCGCAGGCGACGCTGCTCAAGTGGCTGTCGAAGCTCGCGCATGTCGCGCTGTACGTGTTCATCATCGCGCAGCCGCTGCTCGGCATCATGATGGTCAACATGGGCGGCAAGCCGGTGTCCCTCGACTGGATCGGCGTGTCGTTCACGCTGTTCGGCCCGGACAAGGCGTTGCGGCCGACGATCAAGGAAGCGCACGAACTGATCGGCAACGCGTTCTACTTCGTGATCGGCCTGCATGCGCTGGCCGCGCTTTACCACCATTTCATCCGGCGCGACGACGTGTTGCGACGCATGGCGCCGTGATCGCCGCGCGCTGAAGCCGCGCAGAAGCCGGGGGGGCGCATGGTTGTATCGACAACCATGCGCCCCCGATCCGTTTACCGCGATGCGCGACTGGCCATCTCGGCGAACATTCTGTAACATCTCGGCTGCCTTTACATTCCGCTTTCGCATCGCCGCGCATGCTGCACCGACATCGTCACCTGACCGCCTGGCTCGGCGTGTTCGCGATCTGGCTCGCGATCGCGGCGCCGCTGGTGTCGCAGTGGCGCATCACGCAGGCGGCCACACCCGACGCGATCGTCTGCAGTGCAGAGCATGGTGCACACCGCGCGCCCGATGCGGGCCGTGCGCACGACCATGCACTCCATCTCGACGCGTGCGGCTATTGCGGCTTCTTCGCGCACAGTCCCGCGATCGGCGGCGTGGCCGCCGCATCGATCGCTTTCGTCCGCCCTCATGCCGTTTTCGCCGTCGCGCCGCACGCGGTCGCGGCACGCACCGACCGCTATCCGCGCGCCTACCCACGCGCACCGCCCGAGCGCGCCTGACGCGCTGTCTTCCGTTCCATTCATCGCCGATATCCGTGCGGTCCATCGAGGCCGCGTGGAGGGCGTCACTCGGGCTTTCGATCATGACCCTTCTTTCCTTGCGCGCGCCGAGGGCGGCGCGCCATTCTCGTGCGCGGCGCGTGCCACGCATGCTGAAACTCACCGTTCCCGCGCTGGCCGTCGGCGCGATGACCGCGGCGGCGGCCGCGACCGAATCCGCGCAGGCGGCCGGTGCGCCGACGGACGACGCGGCCGCGCTGCTGCCTCCCGTTGAAGTCGTTGCGTCTCCGCTGACGACGCCGCTCGTCGTCGTCACGGATCCGAAGACGCCGCGCCAGCCGCTGCCGGCGAGCGACGGCGCGGATTACTTGAAGACGATCCCGGGCTTCACTTCGATCCGCAGCGGCGGGACGAACGGCGACCCCGTGCTGCGCGGGATGTTCGGGTCGAGGCTGAACATCCTCGCGAACGGAATGCCGACGCTCGGCGCGTGCCCGAACCGGATGGATGCGCCGACCTCGTATATCGCGCCGGAAAGCTATGACAAGGTCACCGTCGTGAAGGGCCCGCAGACGGTGCTTTACGGCCCTGGCGCATCGGCCGGCACCGTGCTGTTCGAACGCGTGACGCCGCGTTTCGAGCGCCCCGGCATGCGCTTCGACGGCAGCCTGGTCGGCGGATCGTTCGGTCGCAACGATCAGAACGTCGACGTGACGGCCGGCACGCCGGACGTCTACGGGCGCGTGACCGCGAACCATGCGCATGCGCAGGACTACGAGGACGGCAACGGCAATACCGTGCCGTCGCAATGGGACAAGTGGAACGCGGACGCGGCGCTGGGCTGGACGCCCGACGATCACACGCGCGTCGAACTGACGGCGGGCACCGGCGACGGCTATGCGCGCTACGCGGGGCGCGGGATGGACGGCGCGCATTTCCGCCGCGAGACGTTCGGCCTGTCGTTCGACAAGCGGCATCTCGGCAACGTGCTCGACCGGATCGAAGCGCGCGTGTACTACAACGAAGCCGACCACGTGATGGACAACTACACGCTGCGGCAGCCCGACCCGACCAGCAGCATGCCGATGAGAATGGCATCCGAGGTGCGGCGCCGCACGCTCGGTGCGCGGGCCGCGGCGACGTTCCGTTTCGGCGACGACTTCAAACTCGTGACCGGCGTCGATGCGCAGTCGAACCGGCTCGATGCGCGCTCGGCGATGGGGCGACAGAACTACGGCGACCAGCCGTGGGATGCACAGGCGACGATGTGGAACGCGGGCGCGTTCGGCGAGCTGACGTGGTATGCGAGCGATGCGTCGCGCGTGATCGGGGGCGCGCGGATCGACTACGCAAGCGCGCGCGACAAGCGTGCGACGACGCGCGGGATGATGGGGAGCAAGCCGAACCCGACTTTCGACGACGATCGCGCGCGCGTGCTGCCGAGCGGCTTCGTGCGGTACGAGCGCGATCTCGCGGTACTGCCGATTACGTGGTACGCGGGAATCGGTCACGCGGAACGCTATCCAGACTACTGGGAGCTGTTCTCCGCGAAACGCGGGCCGGCCGGTTCGGTCAACGCGTTCTCGGCGGTGCAGCCCGAGAAGACCACGCAGCTCGACATCGGCGCGCAGTACAAGAGCGACCGGTTCGATGCGTGGGTGTCGGCTTACGCGGGCTATGTGCAGGACTACATCCTGTTCAACTACGCTGCCGGCATGATGGGCCCGACCACGCAGGCGACCAACGTCAACGCGCAGATCATGGGCGGCGAAGCCGGCGTGTCGTGGCGGCCGGTCGCACCGCTGCGCGTCGAGACGTCGCTCGCGTATGCGTGGGGGCGCAACGCGACGAATGGCGATCCGCTGCCGCAGATGCCGCCGCTCGAAGCGCGATTCGGGCTCGAGTACACGCGCGGCGCATGGTCGGCCGGCGGGCTGTGGCGCGTCGTTGCGCCGCAGCATCGCTATGCCCTGAACGAAGGCAATGTGGTCGGCAAGGACTTCGGTCCGAGCGCCGGCTTCGGCGTGCTGTCGCTGCATGCACAGTACAACGTCAGCAAGAAGGTGCAGATCTCGATCGGCATCGACAACGTGCTGGACAAGGCCTACACCGAGCACCTGAACCTTGCCGGCAACGCGGGCTTCGGCTATCCGGCGAACGCGCCGGTGATGGAGCCGGGGCGCACGGCATGGTTGCGTGTCAGCGCGAAGCTGTAACGCGCGGCGCGCGTGTGCGATGCAGCATGCGCGCGTGTGAACGCGGCCCCGCCCGAACGGGCGGGGCGCGTCAACCGATTAGAGAACCGTATCTAGTCAGGGCGCAAACGTTCGCGACTCGTGATTCACTCCCGCATTCGACGCATACGGTGTCCGCGACCGTTCGCGACCTGCCGTACGCGTCGATCCGATCTCATTCGCACCGGCAGCACAATAATCAGGAGAACATGCATGGCCAGATCGATGCGTTCCAGGGTGGTGGCAGGGGCAGTGGCTTGCGCGATGAGCGTCGCGCCGTTCGCGGGGACGACCGCGTTGATGATGCTCGCGGCGCCTCACGCGGCGATGGCGGCAACCGCGCCGGCGGACGACTACGCGGCGACGCGTTATCCGATCATCCTCGTGCACGGGCTGACCGGCACCGACAAGTACGCGGGCGTGCTCGAGTACTGGTACGGCATCCAGGAGGACCTGCAGCAGCATGGCGCGACCGTCTACGTCGCGAACTTGTCTGGATTCCAGAGCGACGACGGGCCGAATGGGCGCGGCGAGCAGCTGCTCGCTTACGTCAAGACCGTGCTCGCCGCGACCGGTGCGACCAAGGTGAACCTGGTCGGCCACAGCCAGGGCGGGCTCACGTCGCGCTATGTCGCGGCCGTCGCGCCCGATCTCGTCGCGTCTGTGACGACGATCGGCACGCCGCATCGCGGCTCGGAGTTCGCCGACTTCGTGCAGGGCGTACTAGCCTACGATCCGACTGGATTGTCGTCGTCGGTGATCGCGGCGTTCATCAATGTGTTTGGGATCCTGACGAGCAGCAGCAACAACACCAACCAGGACGCGCTCGCCGCGCTGAAGACGCTGACGACTTCCCAGGCCGCCACGTACAACCAGAATTACCCGAGTGCGGGTCTCGGCGCGCCGGGCAGCTGCCAGACGGGGGCGCCGACGGAAACCGTCGGCGGCAACACGCATCTGCTGTATTCGTGGGCCGGCACGGCGATCCAGCCGACCGTCTCTGCGTTCGGCGTGACGGGCGCGACGGATACCAGCACGATTCCGCTGATCGATCCGGCAAACGCGCTGGACCTGTCGACGCTTGCGTTGTTCGGCACGGGCACGGTGATGATCAATCGGGCCTCGGGCCAGAACGACGGGCTCGTATCGAAGTGCAGTGCGCTATACGGAAAGGTGCTGAGCACGAGCTACAAGTGGAACCATCTCGACGAGATCAACCAGTTGCTCGGTGTGCGCGGCGCGAATGCGGAAGATCCGGTCGCGGTGATCCGCACGCATGCGAACCGTCTGAAGCTCGCGGGCGTTTGATCGATGACGGCACGTGAAGGACGCGCGCCGCTCGCGCGGCGCGTTGCGGCGTACGGCGCGATGGGGCTGGCGGCGATCGCCGGCGTCGCAATCTGGAGCGGCACGGCGTCGCATCGCGGCGCCGATGCGACGCATACGTCGGCCGACGCGGCGGTGCTCGGCGGCGCGAGCGCCGCGCCGCCGCAGGCCGCATTGCCCGCGAGCGCGGGCTTGCCGCCGCCGCTCGCCGGTTCCAGTGCGCCGAGGCTGCCGCTCGATGCGGGCGGCCATCTTGCGAAGTCGCGCACGGTGCGCGATTTCTTCGACTACTGCCTGACTGCGCGGAGCGACCTGAGCGCGGCCGCGCTCGATGCGCTCGTCGTGCGCGAGATCGCCGCACAGCTCGACGGCACGGTCGCGCAACCCGAGGCGCTCGACGTCTGGCATCGATATCGCGCGTATCTCGACGCGCTCGCGAAGCTGCCGGAGGCGGGCGCGGTCGACAAGTCCGACCTCGGTGCGTTGCAGGTCGCGCTCGATCAGCGCGCGTCGATCGCATCACGCGCGCTCGGCGACTGGAGCCAGCCGTTCTTCGGGGAGGAGCAGTGGCGTCAGCGCTACGATCTCGCGCGGCTGAAGATTACGCAGGATCGCACGCTGACGGATGCGCAGAAGGCGGAGCGGCTCGCGGCGCTCGCGCAGCAGATGCCCGCCGACGAACGCGCGGCACGGCAGAAGGCCGACCGGCAGCAGGCCGCGATCGACCAGATTGTGCAATTGCAGAAGAGCGGAGCGAGGCCGGACTCGATGCGCGCGCAACTGGTGCAGACACTCGGACCCGAAGCCGCCGCGCGCGTCGCGCAGATGCAGCAGGACGACGCATCGTGGCAGAGCCGCTATGCCGACTATGCGGCGCAGCGTGCGCAGATCGCCGCGGCCGGATTGTCACCGCAGGATCGCGACGCGCAGATCGCGGCGCTGCGGCAGCGCATGTTCAGGAAGCCCGGCGAAGCGATGCGCGCCGCATCGCTCGACCGCGGCGCGGCAGCCGCGCAGTGATGCGCGGTCATGCCGCGCGCGTGAAGTGCCGCGGCAGATGCTGTTCGATGGTGGCCGCAAGCGTGTCGAACGCGGGGCCGATGCCTTCGTGCGCGACGCACGCATAGCCGAGCAGCAGTCCGCGCCGAGCGGTGTCCCGGTTGCTGTAGTAGCTGGTCAGCGGACGCACGATCACACCGGCGTCGAACGCGCTTTGCGTGACCGCGCGATCGTCGCACGTATCGGGCAGGCCCAGCACCAGATGCAGTCCCGCCTCGTCGCCCATCACGGGCAGCGCGTCGCCGAAGCGCGCATGGATCGCATCGATCAGCAATTGCCGGCGCTCGCCGTACAGCGTGCGCATCCGCCTGACGTGCGAAGTCAGGTGCCCGTCCATGATGAATTCCGCGAGCACGGCCTGCTGCATCAGCTGGCCCTCGCGATACAGCTCCGACAACCCGGTGCGGAACGTGTCGACCAGATGCTCCGGGACGACCATGTACCCCATCCGCAGACCCGGGAACAGCATCTTGCCGAGGCTGCCGACGTAGATCACGCGGCCGCCGTCGTCGAGCCCCTGCAGCGACGCGAGCGGCCGGCTGCCATAGCGGAATTCGCTGTCGTAGTCGTCCTCGATGATCCAGCAGCGGTGCTGGCGTGCGTACTCGAGCAGCATTCGGCGCCGCGCGAGGCTCATCACCATCCCGAGCGGATACTGGTGCGACGGTGTGACGAGCACGAGCCGCGGCGGGTGCTGCATGTCGCTCGCGCCCGGATCGATGCCTTCCTGGTCGACCGGCACCGGCGTGAGCGCGAGGCCGGTCGCCTGCAGCACGCTGCGCACGCCCCAGTAGCACGGCTCCTCGACCCACGCGCGGTCGCCGATGTCGGACAGCAGCCGCACGGCGAGGTCGATCGACTGGTGGATGCCGGTCGTGATGATCACCTGGTCCGGCGAGCATTTGACCGAGCGCGCGACGCGCAGGTAGTCGGCGAGCGCGCGGCGCAGCGGCCGGTAGCCGCCGCCCGGCGCATACGTCAGCAACTCTGGATTCGCTTCCTTCCACAGGCGCGCCTGCAGGCGGCTCCATGTCCGGCTCGGGAATTCCGACACGTCCGGCACGCCCGGCATGAACGCACCCCACTGGCGCCGCGACACGCCCGCGTGTTCGATCAGCTGCCGGCCGCGCATCGACAGGCAGCCTTGCGCGTCCTGCTGCGCTGCCGCGCCGGCGTCGGACGGCGGAGGCGTGGCGCCCGGCACGCGGATCGCGGCCGCGTCCGGGCGCGTATCGGCCACGTAGGTGCCGCTGCCGGTCGTCGTCAGCACGTAGCCTTCGGCCGTCAGCTGGTCGTACACGTGCAGCACGGTATTGCGCGCAATCGACAGGTCTGCCGCGAGCGTGCGCGAGCTCGGCAGCTTTGTTCCTGGCCCTAATTCCCCGGTGAGAATCGCTTGCTGCATCAGTTGCAGCAGCTGTCGGTACATCGGCTCGGACGAGCTGCGGTCGAGACGGGCGGAGAGCCAGTCGGCCAGGATCACGGTATCCAAAGTGGTCCTACTAGGAATATTGAAATGGTTCCCTATTGTAGAACCGTGCCCGCCGTATAGTGGGTCCATCTCAAAAACATTTGTCGCGCAGCAAGGGGACAGCCACGATGAAGTCCGATGATGTGATCGTCAGCTTTCGCGGCGTGCGGAAGACCTACGACGGCGAGACGCTGGTCGTCAAATCGCTCGACCTCGACATCCACCGAGGGGAATTCCTGACGCTGCTCGGGCCGTCCGGCTCGGGCAAGACCACCTGCCTGATGATGCTGGCGGGGTTCGAGTTTCCGACCGGCGGCGAGATCCGCCTCGACGGCGAGTTGCTGAACACCGTGCCGCCGCACAAGCGCAACATCGGCATGGTGTTCCAGAACTACGCGCTGTTTCCGCATCTGACGGTCGAGCAGAACGTCGCGTATCCGCTGTCGGTGCGCAAGCTGCCGGCGGCCGAGCGCGAGGCGCGCGTCGCGCATGCGCTGAAGATGGTGCAGATGGAGCGTTTCGCGAAACGCTATCCGGCGCAGTTGTCGGGCGGCCAGCAGCAGCGCATTGCGCTCGCGCGGGCGCTCGTGTTCGAGCCGAAGCTCGTGCTGATGGACGAGCCGCTCGGCGCGCTCGACAAGCAGTTGCGCGAACACATGCAGTACGAACTGAAGGCGCTGCACGAGAAGCTCGGCGTGACGTTCGTCTACGTGACCCACGACCAGGGCGAGGCGCTCACGATGTCCGATCGCGTCGCCGTGTTCGACAAGGGCATCGTGCAGCAGCTCGATACCGTCGACCGCCTGTACGAATCGCCGTGCAACGAGTTCGTCGCGAACTTCATCGGCGACAGCAACCGGCTGCGCGGCACCATCGCGCGCATCGACGGCGAGTTCTGCGAATTCCGGCTCGACGACGGCACGCAGCTCGTCGGTCGCCGCATCGGCGACGCGGCCGAAGGTGCGCCGGCCGTCGCGTGTATCCGGCCCGAACGCATGAGCCTCGCGAACGGGCACGCGAACGGCACGGCCAACCGCGTGACAGGCGAGGCGCGCAGTCTCATCTATTTCGGCGATCACGTGCGCATGCGCTGCGCGCTGCCGGGCCAGGACGAATGTTTCGTGAAGGTGCCGCTCGGCACGGGCGCGCTCGACGCGTTCGCGCCTGGCGCGCCGGTATCGCTCGCATTCGCGCCCGAGCATTTGCGCGTATTCGCCTGACGCAGGATTTTTCCCGCTTTATCGCAGCACGTCGTCAACAACAACTGCCCACTTCCACCACGAGAGGAGAGGAACCACCATGAACGGAGCAAGCACTACCGCGCGTCGCACCGCGCTCGCACTGGCGCTCGCCGTCGTCGGCGCATCGGCCGCGGCGGCCGAACTCACGGTCGTCAACTTCGGCGGCGCGAACGGCGACGCGCAGAAGGCCGCATTCAACCAGCCGTTCGAAAAGGCCACCGGCAACAAGGTCACGGCCGTCGAATACAACGGCGAGCAGGCGAAAGTGAAGGCGATGGTCGAGGCGAAGCACGTCAACTGGGACGTGGTCGAAGTCGAGTCGGGCGACCTGAACCGCGGCTGCGACGAAGGGCTTTACGAGAAGCTCGACTGGTCGAAGATCGCGAAGAAATCCGACCTGATTCCCGAATCGCCGCAGGTGTGCGGCGTCGGGTTCTTCGTGTGGTCGACCGCGCTGTCGTACAACGCGGACAAGCTGAAGACCGCGCCGACCGGCTGGGCCGATTTCTGGAACGTGAAGAAATTCCCCGGCAAGCGCGGCATGCGCAAGGGCGCGCGCTACAACCTCGAGTTCGCGCTGATGGCCGACGGCGTCGCGCCGAAGGACGTGTACAAGGTGCTCGGCACGAAGGCTGGCCAGGACCGGGCGTTCAAGAAGCTCGACGAGCTCAAGCCGTACATCCAGTGGTGGGAAGCGGGCGCGCAGCCGCCGCAGTTCCTGGTGGCCGGCGACGTCGTGATGTCGACCGCGTACAACGGCCGTATCGACGCCGCGCAAAAGGAAGGCAAGAACCTGAAGGTCGTGTGGAACGGCAGCATCTACGACCTCGACTACTGGGCGATTCCGAAGGGCTCGCCGAACAAGGCGCTGGCCGAGCAGTACATCGCGTACACGTTGACGCCGAAGCCGCAGCAAGGGTATGCGCAACACATCGCGTACGGCCCCGCGAACATCGCGGCGATCAAGTCGCTCGACGCGAAGACGCTCGCGAACCTGCCGAACTCGCCGGCCAACGGCAAGAACGCGGTGCTGGAGGACATCGGCTTCTGGACCGACCACAGCGACGAGCTCGAGCAGCGCTTCGCCGCATGGGCGACGAAGTAACCGCTACTCAGGTGTCCTGATGCAACCTGCCGCGCGGCGCATCGACTGCGTCGCGCGGCATTCCGCCGGATCGAGCCCGGCCGGAGAGAACCGTTGAACACGATGACGATCGCTCCTTCCTCGCCGTCGACAGCCGCGCTCAAGCGCGAGCTGAAGGCCGCCGAGGCCCGCAAGCGCACGATGGCGTTGCTGCTGATCGCGCCGCTCGCGATCTTCCTGCTGCTCATCTTCGTCGTGCCTATCGGCACGCTGCTCACGCGCGCGGTGCAGAACCCCGAGATCGCGACCGCGTTGCCCAACACGGTCGCCGCGCTGTCGGGCTGGGACCGCAAGGCGCCGCCGGCCGATGCCGCTTACGTCGCGCTCGCGGCCGACATGACGAAGGTCGCCGACAGCGAGGCGATGGGCGCGCTCGCGCGGCGCCTGAACACCGAGATTCCCGGCTACCGCTCGCTCGTCGCGAAGACGGCGCGCGCGATGCCGCTGAAAGGCGACAACGACGCGGCGCTGACGCCCGCGCAAACGCGCGCGAAACTGATCGACCTCGATTCGCGCTGGGGCGACGTTGCATACTGGCAGTCGATCGCGAAGAACGGCAGCCAGCTGTCGCCGTTCTACCTGCTCGCCGCGCTCGATCACAAGCAGGACGGCTTCGGCCAGATCGTGCAGGCCGATCCCGATCAGTCGATCTATCTCGCGATCTTCGGCCGCACGTTCGTGATCGGCGTCGCGGTCACGCTGTTCGCGCTGCTGCTCGGCTATCCGCTCGCGTACTGGATCTCGACGCTGTCGGAGCGCCGCGCGAACCTCGTGATGATCCTCGTGCTGATCCCGTTCTGGACCTCGGTGCTGGTGCGCGTCGCCGCGTGGATCGTGCTGCTGCAGAGCGAAGGGCTCGTGAACAAGGCGCTGATCGGCAGCGGGCTGATCTCGCATCCGCTGACGCTGCTGTTCAACCGCGTCGGCGTGTACATCTCGATGACGCACATCCTGCTGCCGTTCATGATCCTGCCGCTCTACAGCGTGATGAAGTCGATCCCGCCGACTTACCAGCGCGCGGCCGTGTCGCTCGGCAGCCACCCGTTCGCCGCGTTCTGGCGCGTGTACGTGCCGCAGACCTATCCGGGCGTCGGCGCCGGCGCGCTGCTGGTGTTCATCCTGGCGATCGGCTACTACATCACGCCCGCGCTGCTCGGCGGGCCGAACGACCAGATGGTCAGCTACTACGTCGCGTACTTCACGAACGTGACGATCAACTGGGGCATGGCGTGCGCGCTCGGCGGGTTGCTGCTCGCGGCGACGCTGGTGCTCTATGCGGTGTACGGGCGCTTCACGCGCACCAACGTGAGCCTCGGCTGAGCGCCGCGCATAACGAAACGGGAAGGGGATGCCGACCATGAAACTCGCCAGGCCGCTGTTCGCGCCGCACATGTCGTTCGTCGAGCGCGCGTGGTATGTCGCGCTGCGCGTGCTCGTCGTGCTGACGCTGCTGTATCTGATCCTGCCGGTGCTTGCGATCGTGCCGCTGTCGTTTTCGTCGAGCACGTTCCTCGTCTATCCGATCCCGGGCTTCTCGACGCGCTGGTACGAGAACCTGATCGCGTCGGACGAGTGGCGGATGGCCGCGAAGAACAGCTTCATCGTCGCGCCGTCGGCGACCGTCGTCGCGACCGTGCTCGGCACGCTCGCCGCGATCGGCCTCACGAAGACGGACTTCCGCGGCAAGGGGCTCCTGATGGCCGTGCTGCTGTCGCCGATGATCGTGCCCGTCGTCGTGGTCGGCGTCGGCATGTATCTGTTCTTCGCACCGCTCGGGCTCGCGAATACCTACACGGGGCTGATCGCCGCGCACGCGGCGCTCGGCGTGCCGTTCGTCGTGACGACGGTCGCGGCGACCTTGCAGGGCTTCAACCAGAACCTGGTGCGCGCGAGCCTGTCGCTCGGCGCCAATCCCGTCACGACGTTCTTCCGCGTGACGCTGCCGGTGATCGCGCCGGGCGTGATGTCCGGCGCGCTGTTCGCGTTCGCGACGTCGTTCGACGAAGTCGTCGTCACGCTGTTCCTCGCAGGCGCGGACCAGACGACGCTGCCGCGCCAGATGTTTACCGGCATTCGCGAGAACATCAGCCCGACGATCGCCGCGCTCGCGACGATCCTGATCATCTTCTCGACGAGCCTGCTGCTCGCGCTCGAATGGCTGCGCGGACGCAACGCGCGGCGCGCGGTGTCGTGACGGCCGCAACCGCAGCGTCCGGTGTAGCGTCGATGGTTGCGATCACAACGATGCCGCGCACTCGATGGGGCGCACCGAAGCTTTCGTTTCGCTGACTGACGACGCGGTTGCCTGCACGCTCGACGAGGCTCTGCAACAATACGGCACGCGGCGACGCGCGTTCCGTGCCTGCAGTATGGGCGCCGGTGCCGCGCCGCTCAATCCGCGACGCTGCGCGTCGCTCGTCAGCCGAGCCTCATCTTGTCAGAATTCGCATCCTCTGCCGGCACCCGCGAGCCGGTCGTCAACTGGCGCGCGATGTCCGCGGTGCTGCTGGCCGTCGCGCTCGCGACGCTCGACACGGCAATCGCGAACACCGCGCTGCCCGCAATCGCCACCGACCTGCATGCGTCGCCGGCCGCGTCGGTGTGGATCATCAATGCCTACCAGCTCGCGATGGTGGCGACGCTACTGCCGTTCGCGTCGCTCGGCGACATCGTCGGTCACAAGCGCGTATACGTCGCGGGCCTCGCGGTGTTCACGCTCGCGTCGCTCGGCTGCTCGCTCGCGGCGACGCTGCCGCAACTGACGGCGGCGCGGATCGTGCAGGGTTTCGGCGCGAGCGCGATCATGAGCGTGAACGTCGCGCTGATCCGCAACCTGTTTCCCGCGCACCGGCTCGGGCGCGGCGTCGGCTTCAACGCGCTCGTCGTCGGCGTGTCGTTCGCCGTGGGGCCGACGATCGCGTCGCTGATCCTGTCGGTGGCCGCGTGGCCGTGGCTGTTCGCGGTGAACATGCCGCTCGGCGTGCTCGCGCTCGCCGTGGCGATTCCGTCGCTGCCGCAGACGGCGCGCGGCAAGCATGCGTTCGATCCGCTCGCCGCGCTGTTCAACGTGATCACGTTCGCATCACTGATCTTCGCGCTTGGCGAATTCGCGCAGCGGGGGCCGCTGTCCGCCGTGTTCGTGGCTGCCGCAGTCGCGCTCGCGTTCGGATCGCTGCTGATCCGCCGCCAGGCCGGGCACCCGGCGCCGATGCTGCCGGTCGATCTGTTCCGCCGACCGGTGTTCACGCTGTCCGCACTGACGGCCGTATGCGCGTTTGCCGCGCAGGGGCTCGCGTTCGTGTCGTTGCCGTTCTACTTCGAAACCGTTCTGCATCGCGACGCAGTGGAGACCGGCTTCCTGATGACGCCGTGGTCGGCGATCGTCGCGCTCGCCGCGCCAATCGCGGGTCGGCTGTCCGATCGTTACCCTCCCGGATTGCTCGGCGCGATCGGGCTCGCACTGCTGAGTGCGGGAATGGTGTCGCTCGCCGCGTTGCCGGCGACGCCGAACGTCATCGACATCGGCTGGCGGATGATGCTGTGCGGCGCGGGCTTCGGCTTCTTCCAGTCACCGAACCTGAAGGCGTTGATGTCGAGCGCGCCGCCCGAGCGCAGCGGCGGCGCGAGCGGCATCATCGCGACCGCGCGATTGATCGGGCAGGCGACCGGCGCGGCGCTCGTCGCGCTGTCGTTCGGGATCGCCGGACGTCACGGGCCGACGCTCGCGCTGATGCTCGGCGCGGGCTTTGCCGGCGCCGCCAGCGTCGCGAGCGGGCTGCGGCTCTTTGCGCCGTCGCACCGGGCCGGCGTGCCGGTCGCACCGGTCACGGCGACGCCGGCGAAGGAGCGGGCGTCGCAGTAGCGTTCCGCGCCCGCCCGCTGCTCGCGAGTTTCCCGGCCGGCGCGCGGTGAACGACCGCCGCGCACCGGCCTTCGCATCACGCTCAGAAGCCGCCCGTCTGGATCAGCTTGTTGAGGTTCGCGATGTTCAGGCTGCCGAAGCCGGTCGTCAGATCCCAGCCGCTGCCTGCGTTGTAGCCATACCCCTGATAGCCGTTGTTCCCCGACACGACGTCATAGCGCACGAGCGACGGGTTCGACGGAATATCCGCGTAGAACTTGCCGGCCGGGAAGCCGAGACCCGTGCCGTTCGCCGCGAGCAGGCGCGCCCAGAAGCCGGTGAAGATCGGCGCGGCGAGGCTCGTACCGCCGATCTGCTGCAACTGGCCGTAGTTGTAGATGTATGCGCCCGTGCTTTGCGCGGCGTCGAACGACACATCCGGCAACTGGCGATTGCTGCCCGACTGCCATGCCGGTGCCGGCAGGACCGTGCTGACGCCGCCGCCCGTCGCCCACAGCTTGCCGTTCGCGTCGAGACCTTCGTTCCACACCGTTTCGTTCGAGAATGCCCCCGCCGACGTGGTGTACAGCGTCGTGCCGCCGATCGCGAGCACGTGCGGCGACGCGGCCGGCCACGACACCGTGTAGTTCGCGCCATCCGGATAGCCGCGGTTGTTGCATTCGTACACGCCTTCGTCGCCCGACGATACCGAGAATGTCTGGCCTTGCGCGGCGGCCGTCGTAAAGATCTGTTCCTCGGCATCGATCGTGCCGTCCGCGTTCGCGTCTGTCTCGCACCAGCCGAGCGACACGTTGATCACCTTCGCGGTGTTGTCCGACACCGCTCGGTTGAACGCCTGCGTGAGCCCCGTGTTGCCGGCCGCGTTCAGGTCCGCCATGTAGAACACCAGCTTGCCGACCTGGCCGCCGGCCGAGCCGACGATCGACTGGCTGTCGAGATCCCATTCGCCCTGGCCGTCCTGGTCGTCGCTGTAACTGCCGCTCGTGCCGGTGCCGTTGGTCTTGACGGTCTGCGTCGTGACCGTGCCGTAACCGTTGCTCGACGTGAACTGCTTCAGATCCTGCAGCGTCTGCGATACGCCGCCAATCGTGATGATGCCGACGGTCACGCCGGCCGCGGTCGGCACGCCGGCCGCGTTGTAGAGGCCCGGGAATTCCTTCGGATAGTGGCCGGTGGCCATGCCGGCCGCGAGCGCTTGCGGCTTTGCGACGTTGCCGATGCGCAGCATCGGCCGTGCGCGCGCGACGTTCTGCAGCCCGAGCACCGAGCCGACGACGTCGCCGAGCGCACGCGGCACCTGCGCGGTCGACGCGTTCGCGAAGCCCGAGCGGCCCGCGTACTGGAAATGCACGAGCGACGTGTTGAACGCGGTCTTCACCGTGCCGGCCGTGCCGCGCGCGGACACCAGCAACCGGTTCGGCGCCACTTCGATGTTCACGAAGCCGCTCTTGCGCAGATAGTCGACGACCGACTTCACCTGAGCATCGGTCGGTGCGTAGGTGGCGAGGAACTGCTCATGCGTCAGGTACTGACGGTAATGCGCGTTGCCGGGCCGGTTCACGTCGTGCGCAAGCTGCTTGAGTTGCGCGGCATTGCGAAGCTTCAGGCTGACGACGATGTCGGTCGTCTCGCCGGCCGCGAGTTCGAGGGACGGCGCCGCGCTGCGCGCCATCAATTGCGGGCCGGTGAGAAAGGCCTTCGTGTGAGTGTCGACCCAGTCCGTCGTCGCATGCGCCGCGCCGGCGGCGAGCACGAGCGGCCACGCGCACGCGAGGCGGCGGGGTGACGGAAGGGGGCGGGCAAACCAGGCGTTCCTTTTCATCGGGAGTCCTTTTTAGGAGAGACGACGTTGCTGGAGCCCCCGGCCCTTGTGGGGCCGCGAGCGGTGACGAGCGTAGGGCGTCGGTGCCGTTCAGGTAGCTGCCAGTTTCCATAGCTGTCAGTTCTGACATCGGCGTGTTCGCATGCGCGCGCGGCGTCGCAGGTGCACGCGGCATCGGTACCGGCGGAGGGAACCGGTTCGCGACGCGATCGCGCTGCGGTCGACGGCGTTTGCACGCGCGACTCGTTCGTTGCGGTATCGGAATGCGCGTGATCGCGGAGCGAATCTCCGCGAGCGCGCATCGCGTGCGGCCGGACGCCGGCGGGTCGCGCGTTGCACTATGTGGTCAAGCATCGCCATGACGCCAACGCAAAGCCGCCGCGATGCTCGGATGCACAAAAACGGGGCCAGTCGATTGCGAGCGTTTCCCGAACTGTGGAACAGCGCGTTCCCGAGTCTTGCAGCGTGCTTTCGGTTCGCGGGCGGGATGGGTCGATTAGAGGAAATGCTCGAATGCGGACGATGGCGCCGGCTCGGCGCGCCAGGGATGTCCATCGCAAGCCGGTTCATTGCCGCCCGGCCCGCTCCGGCAAACGAGCGCGCTGCAGGACCGAACGACGTCACCCGCAAAATTCCTCCTTGAGGCGCACCGTTCGCCCGCTATCCTTCAATCCATAACCATCGGGTTATTGATTCGAACATGCAAAACGCTCACGACATGCTTTTCAGGACGCTTGCCGATCCCACACGCCGCGCGCTCTTCGAGCGGCTGTGCGAGGAGGGCGAGTTGACTGTCGCCGCGCTCACGGCGCATGCAGGCGTGTCGCAGCCGGCGGTATCGAAGCATCTGGGCGTCCTTAAGCAGGCCGGGCTCGTGAGCGACCGTCACGAGGGCCGGCAGACGCACTACAGCGCGCAGCCGCAGGCGCTGACTCCGTTGATCGACTGGACCAGCCAGATGGCCGGCTTCTGGCAGAACCGGTTCGACGCCCTCGAAGATCTGCTCAAAAGGATGGATCAATGAACCAGGCCACTACCGAAACGCGTACCGTCGTCGTCGAACGGGAATTCCCGCATCCGCCGGAGAGGATCTGGCGTGCGCTCACGCAACCGCACCTGATCGAGGCGTGGCTGATGCAGAGCGATTTCGAGCCCGTCGCGGGCCGCGCATTCAGCTTCCGTGCGGACTGGGGTTCGGTCGACTGCAAGGTGCTGACGATCGAGCCTCAGCGCGTGCTTTCCTATACATGGGCCGCGTATGGCCTGGAAAGTGTCGTCACGTGGACGCTCACGCCGACGTCGGGCGGTACGCTGCTGCGCATGGAGCAGGCCGGCTTCCGCGCGGATCAGGAGCAGGCATATCGCGGCGCGCAGCACGGGTGGGTGCGATTCTTCGAGTCGCTCGAACAGGTGCTGGCGCGTCCCGATGGAGAACCGGAGGTCGGGGCATGAGCGCAGCGGACCTGGAGCCGTCGGCACGCATCGACGCGCTGATCGCGGGCATCGCCGACTGGCGCGGCAAGACGTTCGCCGACCTGCGCGAGACGATCCTTGCCGCCGAAGACGGCATCGTCGAGGAATGGAAATGGATGGGCAGCCCGGTGTGGTCGTGCGACGGGATGATCGCGGTCGCGAACGCACACAAGGGCAAGGTGAAACTCACGTTCATGCACGGTGCGCACCTGCCCGATCCCGACGGGCTATTCAACGCAGGGCTCGACGGCAATGCGCGCCGCGCGATCGATTTCCTCGAAGGCGACACGCTCGACAAGCGAGCGCTGAAGCGCCTCGTTCGCGCGGCGATCGACTACAACCGTGCGCATCTGAAGAAGAACGTGCGGGCACGCGCGGGGGGCAAGGAGCGCGGCGACAAGGCCGCATGACGTACCGGCGACATTGCGCTCCCGCCGCGCGCGCATAAAAAAAAGCCCGACACGAGGTCGGGCATCCAAATCGGCCGCAACCGCCGCGAGGCGGCTGCGGCACCTGCAAAAGCAGGACGCTTACGCTGCGAGCAGCGAGCGCAGCACGAACGGCAGAATACCGCCGTGCTTGTAGTAGTCGACTTCGATCGGCGTATCGATGCGCAGCAGCACCGGCACGCGGGTCGCTTCGCCGTTCTTGCGGTGGATTACGAGCGTGACGTCCTGCTGCGGCTTGAAGTCGTCGCCGAGGCCTTCGATGTCGTAGGTTTCTTCGCCGGTGATGCCGAGCGACTGGACGCTGTCCGAGCCCTTGAACTGCAGCGGCAGCACGCCCATGCCAACCAGGTTCGAACGGTGGATCCGCTCGAAGCTGCGTGCGATCACGGCCTTTACGCCGAGCAGTTGCGTGCCCTTCGCGGCCCAGTCGCGCGACGAGCCCGTGCCGTATTCTTCGCCCGCGAACACGACGGTCGGCGTGCCGGCGTCGACATACTTCATCGCCGCATCGTAGATCGACAGTTGTTCGCCGCTCGGCTGATGAATCGTCAGGCCGCCTTCGACGCGCGTACCGTCCGCCTTCGCCGGGATCATCAGGTTCTTGATCCGCACGTTCGCGAACGTGCCGCGCATCATCACGTCGTGGTTGCCGCGGCGCGAGCCGTAGCTGTTGAAGTCGGCCTTCTGCACGCCGTTCTCCTTGAGCCACTTGCCTGCCGGCGAGTCTTCCTTGATCGAGCCTGCCGGGCTGATGTGGTCGGTCGTGACCGAGTCACCGAAGATGCCCAGTGCGCGCGCGCCCTGGACCGTCGGGATCGAAGCGGCCGGCTCCATCGAGAAGTCGTTGCCGAAGAACGGCGGCTCGGCGATGTAGGTCGACTTCGGCCAGTCGTAGACCTGGCCCGTTTCGCCCTCGATCTTGCTCCAGAGGTCGCCCTTCTTGGTCAGCTTCGAGTAGTTGTCCTCGAACTTCTTCGGATCGAGCGCGAACTTGAGCAGCGCGTGGATTTCCTCGCTGGTCGGCCAGATGTCGCCGAGGTAGATGTCGTAGCCGTCCTTGCCCTTGCCGACCGGCTCGGTCATCAGGTCGCGCGTGATGTTGCCGGCGATCGCATAGGCGACGACCAGCGGCGGCGACGCGAGGAAGTTCGCGCGGATGTTCGGATGGATGCGCGCTTCGAAGTTGCGGTTGCCCGACAGCACCGCAGCCGCGACGATGTCGTTCTTCGTGATCGCTTCGTTCAGTTCCGGCGTCAGGTCGCCCGCGTTGCCGATACAGGTCGTGCAGCCGTAGGCGGCGACTTCGAAGCCGAGTTTCGCGAGGTAGGGCAGCAGGCCCGTCTTCGTCAGGTATTCCGTGACGATGCGCGATCCCGGCGCGAGCGACGTCTTGATGTGCGGCGCGACGGTCAGGCCGGCTTCGACGGCCTTCTTCGCGAGCAGGCCGGCGGCCAGCAGCACGCTCGGGTTCGACGTGTTCGTGCACGACGTGATCGCGGCGATCAGCACGTCGCCGTTCTTCACGTCGACGCCGTTGCTCGTCGTGTACTGCGCGTTCAGGTCGTCCGCCTTCTTCGCGAAGCCGTTTTCCGCGACCGGCTTCGAGAACAGCTCGGTGAACGTCGACTTCACGTTGCCGATCTCGATGCGGTCCTGCGGGCGCTTCGGGCCCGCCAGCGACGGCGCGACCGTTGCCAGGTCGAGCGTCACCGTCTTCGTGTAGTCGATGTCGCCGGCCTTCGGAATGCCGAACAGATTCTGTGCCTTGAAGTAGTTCTCGAACGCGGCGATTTCCGCCTTCGTGCGGCCCGTGCCTTCGAAGTATTCGATGGTCTTTTCGTCGACCGGGAAGAAGCCCATCGTCGCGCCGTATTCCGGCGCCATGTTGCCGATCGTTGCACGGTCCGGCAGCGACAGCGACTTCGTGCCTTCGCCGAAGAACTCGACGAACTTGCCGACGACCTTCTCCTTGCGCAGCATCTCGGTGATCGTCAGCACCAGGTCGGTGGCCGTCACGCCTTCGCGCAGCTTGCCCTTCAGCTCGACGCCGACGACGTCCGGCGTCAGGAAGTACACCGGCTGGCCGAGCATGCCGGCTTCCGCCTCGATGCCGCCCACGCCCCAGCCGACCACGCCGATGCCGTTGATCATCGTCGTGTGGCTGTCCGTGCCGACGAGCGTGTCCGGGTAGTACACGGTGTCACCGCCGTCCGCCTTCTTGTGGACGCCGCGCGCGAGATACTCGAGGTTCACCTGGTGGACGATGCCGACGCCCGGCGGCACGACCTTGAACGTATCGAACGCCTGCATGCCCCACTTCATGAACTGGTAGCGCTCGTTGTTGCGCTGGAATTCCAGCTTCATGTTCAGGTCGAGCGCGTCTTTCTGGCGGAAGTAGTCGATCTGGACCGAGTGGTCGACGACGAGATCCACCGGGACCAGCGGCTCGATCTTCTTCGGGTTCTTGCCCGAGCGCTCTGCCACACCACGCATGGCCGCGATGTCGGCGAGCAGCGGCACGCCCGTGAAGTCCTGCAGCACGACGCGCGACACCACGAACGGGATCTCGTCGACACGCTTCGCGGTCGGCTTCCAGTTCGCGAGCTGCTCGATGTGTTCTTCGGTGATCTTCTTGCCGTCGTAGTTGCGCAGCACGGACTCGAGCACGATACGGATCGACACCGGGAGGCGCTCGATCTTCGTCTTCAGTTCCTTGCCGAGCTGCGGCAGCGAGTAGAACTTGCCTTTGCCGGAACCGCTGTCGAATTCCTTGAGGGTCTTGTGGAGATTGTGGGCCATGGTGATTTTCCTGGGTTTAAGGCTAGGAAACAAAGAGTCCTGCGGCTATATCACATACAAGTCGACGTACTCATTGACCGGCATCGCTTCGAGCTTTGCCTGGTCCAGCGACACGTCGAGAATCGCTTGTTGCTGCTTTGCCGGGAAGCGACGGGCGAGGTTGGTCCTGAACTTCTCGACCAGCAGCGGGATGCCGTCCGCACGGCGTCGCTGATGGCCGATCGGGTATTCGACCGCCACTTCGGCGAGCTTCGACCCGTCCGCGAATTCGATCGTCAGCGCATTCGCGATCGATCGTCTGGCCGGGTCATGGTAATCCTTCGTGAACTGCGGATCCTCGACGCACACGGTTTTCGCGCGCAGCGCGTCGATGCGCGGATCGGCGGCGACCGCGTCTTCGTAATCGGCCGCGGTCAGCCGGCCGAACAGCAGCGGCACGGCGACCATGTACTGGATGCAGTGGTCGCGGTCGGCCGGATTGGCGAGCGGACCCTGCTTGTCGATGATGCGGATCGCGGCCGCGTGCGTGCGGATCGTGATCCGGCTGATCTCGTCGGTCGTGCGGCCGGCCGCGGCGAGCTGCGCGTGCAGCTGCAGCGCGGCCTCGGCGGCCGTCTGCGCATGAAATTCTGCGGGGAACGCGATCTTGAACAGCACGTTCTCCATCACGTACGTGCCGTACGGGCGCTGGAAGCGGAACGGCTGCCCGTTGAACAGCACGTCGTAGAAGCCCCAGGTTTTCGCGGTGAGCGCCGACGGGTAGCCCATTTCACCCGTTTTCGCGATCAGCGCGAGGCGCACCGCGCGCGACGTCGCGTCGCCGGCCGCCCACGACTTGCGCGAGCCGGTGTTCGGCGCGTGGCGGTAGGTGCGCAGCGCGTGGCCGTCGACGAATGCGTTGGATACCGCGTTGATCAGCTCGTCGCGCGTGAGTCCGAGCAGGCGGCCGACGACGGCCGTCGATGCGACCTTGACGAGCAACACGTGATCGAGCCCGACCGCGTTGAACGAATTCTCGAGGGCGAGGCAGCCCTGGATCTCGTGGGCCTGGATCATCGCGACGAGCACGTCGCGCATGGCGAGCGGCTTCCTGCCGGCCGCGACGGCCGTGCGGGACAGCCAGTCGGCCGTCGCCAGGATTCCGCCGAGGTTGTCGGACGGATGACCCCATTCGGCGGCGAGCCAGGTGTCGTTGAAGTCCAGCCAGCGGATCATCGCGCCGATGTCGAAAGCGGCCTGGACGGGATCGAGCTGGAAGGACGTGCCGGGCACCTTCGCGCCGTTCGGCACGATCGTGCCGGGCACGACGGGGCCGAGCAGCTTGGTGCAGGCAGGGTAGGACAGCGCCTCGAGTCCGCATCCGAGCGTGTCGATCAGGCAATGACGCGCCGTCTCCAGCGCGAGCGCGCTGTCGATTCCGGTGTTCAGCACGTAGTCGACGATATCGACGAGTACCGTATCCGGAGCGGGGCGGACGTTGGAGACCGAGGCGGACATCGAGGGGCCTGGGAGCGAGAAAACGCGCTTAGTTCGTTGCCGGCTTCAGCTCGTTCGATTGAGTCGGAGCCGGCGTGCCTTGCGCCATTTCCGGCGTCACGCATTCGTCGGCGAGACGCTCGCCGCCGTTGGCGTCACTGAACAGCATCGCCTTGCTCGGGATCACGACCAGCTTGAAGCCCGCGGCCGGATCGTAGAACGTGTCGGCGCCCGTCGTCGTGGCCTGACGCGGCAGCTTGTAGTTCTTCTTCGCCCAGTGAACCGTAACGACCTGGTCACGCTTCATGTCGCCGGCCAGGTCGAACGACAGGCCTTCCTTGCACGACCACTTGACCGCGCCGTCCGGCACCGGATCGACCTTGGCGGCTGCGCGCGCCTGCGCCTTCTTGCTGCGCGGGATGATGCGCTTGGCGGGCGCCGGGCGCTTGGCCGCCTTTTTCGCGGTCGTTGCCGTCTGGGCGAACGCGCTCGGAGCCGACACCAGCATCGTGGCGGACAACGCGCCGATGGCGGTAGCGATCAGGAGTTTCTTCATGGAGTCAGAACCTTTCGATAATCAGTTGACAAGGGCCGGCGGCAGACGCCGTCGGCCGGTTTGAAACTGCACGCGCCCCGGAAGCGCGCAGCGGCCGCTATTTTCACCTATTTGGCCGTGCATATTTCAGGTTTTCGGGCTCCGTTACGTTTTTTGTCGTTTCGCAAACCTGTCTCGGGTTCACGCTCCGGTGATTCAATGAAATGCGTGTGTCGGCGCGCGCTCACCGCGCGTCTCCGGCGGCCGGGCCGAACAGCGGCGCGGCCTCGGCCGGCAGAGGCTGGCTGGTCGCCCGTGCGCGGCGCAGCACCGACCAGTAATAGCGGTAGCTCGCGCGGTCGTGCAGTGTATCGCCGTGGCGCGTCGGGCCCCAGTCGGCGGCCTGCGCGGCCAGCAGGATCTCGGCGGCCAGCGCGACTTCATCGGTGCGCGGCGCGAATGCGTCGACGATCGGGCGGATCTGCGCGGGATGGATGCTCCACATCCGCGTGAACGCGAACTCGTCGCGCGCGCGGCGCGCATCGCCGGCAACGACGGCCATGTCGCGCACCTCCGTCGTCACGTTGTGCGACGGCGTCTTGCCGTGCGCGTGGCACGCCGCGGCGATTTCCAGCTTCGCGCGGCGCACGAGCGGATGGTCGAACTGGCCGGGCGAGCGCATCGCCGCATCGGGAATCGCGCCGTGATGGGCGGACACGAAGTCCATCAGCCCGAAGCTGAGCGTGCCGACCAGGGGCAGCGCGGCGAGGGCGGCCGCCTGAGCAAGCGCACCGTGCGTCTCGACCAGCACGTCGACCGGGATCGGCTGCGCGAGGCCGAGTTCGCGGCGCGTGCCTTCGATGAACGCGACCATCTCCGCCGCGTCGGCGGCGCTGGCGATCTTCGGCAGCGTGACGTAGGCCGGCGTGTGCGCGGCGCGCAGCACGATGCGCACGTCGTCGCGCCAGTGGGGATGGGAAAAGTCGTGGATGCGGACGCCGACTCGCCCGAAGCGGTTCTCGGCGCTGCCGAGGAGTTCGGCGACGAGCTGCGCGTGCGCGGCTTCCTGACCGACGGCCGCGCCGTCCTCGCAGTCGAGCGTGATGTCGAACACGGGGCCGAGTTCGGCCTGGAGCGCGAGCGACTTGCGCATCAGCTTTTCGCTGCCCGCGTAGTGATCGCAGCAGGGCAGGATCGCGGGCGGGGACGCCCCGTCGTACAGCACTTGTGCAGGAGTGAGCGCGGACATCTCTTCTACGTCAAGGAGGCGGGCAACGTGGAGAAAATCGGATTCGGGCGCGTTCTGGGCTGGCGCGCGGGGCGCCGGGAGCGGCAAAACGTGCCCGGATCGGATCGGGCGGCGGGCCGGCTGCAGGCCCGCCGCCCATGCCGTGACCGGACCGCCCGGAGGCGGCCCGGCTGTGCAGCCTGCTTAGTTCTTCAGCAGGTGAGCGACGCCGTCGCGCTCTTCGAGCAGTTCGGCCAGCGTGCCGTCCATCTTCTCGCGCGAGAATGCGTCGATTTCGAGGCCTTCGACGCGCTTGTACTCGCCGTTTTCGCACGTGACGGGCACGCCGTAGATGATGTCTTCGGGGATGCCGTACGAGCCGTCCGACGGGATGCCCATCGTGACCCACTTGCCGTTCGTGCCAAGTACCCAGTCACGCACGTGGTCGATCGCCGCGTTTGCCGCCGACGCCGCCGACGACAGGCCGCGCGCCTCGATGATCGCCGCGCCGCGCTTGCCGACGGTCGGGATGAACGTGTCGCGGTTCCACACGTCGTCGTTGATCAGCTTCAGCAGCGACTCGCCTTCGGCGGTCGCGAAGCGGAAGTCGGGGTACATCGTCGGCGAGTGGTTGCCCCACACGGCGAGCTTCTCGATCGATGCGACCGGCTTGCCCGACTTCGCCGCGAGTTGCGACAGCGCACGGTTGTGGTCGAGGCGCAGCATCGCCGTGAAGTTCTTCTTCGGCAGATCCGGCGCCGACTTCATCGCGATGTACGCGTTGGTGTTCGCCGGGTTGCCGACGACCAGCACCTTCACGTCGCGGCTCGCGACTTCGTTCAGCGCGGCGCCCTGGACCGTGAAGATCTCGGCGTTCGCCGACAGCAGATCCTTGCGCTCCATGCCCTTCGAGCGCGGACGTGCACCGACCAGCAGCGCGACGTCTGCATCCTTGAATGCAACCTTCGGATCGTCGGTGATCACGACGCCCGCGAGCAGCGGGAACGCGCAATCGTCGAGTTCCATCACGACGCCTTTGACGGCGGCTTGGGCTTGCGGGAGGTCGAGCAGTTGCAGGATGACCGGCTGGTCCTTGCCGAGCAGGTCGCCGTTCGCGATGCGGAACAGCAGGGAGTAAGCGATTTGACCTGCGGCGCCGGTGACGGCAACGCGCTTTGCGGGCTTAGCCATTGAAAATCTCCAGGACGGGTGAAGCGGTGGACGCTAGGCAAAACGCCATTCTATGCGCGTTACGCGTAGCGTTGCATTGAAGCAGGGCGGAGGACTCGCGAAAGGCAGACGCGGTGAACCTGGAGACGGCCGTGGCACGTAGCCGGGGACGCGTTTTGCACCCGCGAACCCTTGCTCGCCCCGGAGTGTAGGAGCCGACGGGCCCAAAGTCAAACGGTATCATATGTCTTATATAAGACAGATGTTTTGCTGAATTTGAGTGGACGGAAAAGCGCGGTTTGTGATGAAATGCGCGCCATGACATCGAACCAGGCGAACAACGCGAATCCGACCGGCGCAGGCGGCCCAGGGCAGCCGGGCGCGGCCGATTCCGTGCCGGCGCCTGCCGCGTCGCCGTCGCCGACCTTCAGTCCGTTATACCAGCAGATCAAGTCATTGATCACGCAAAGCCTGGAATCCGGCGAGTGGAAGCCGGGCGAGATCATTCCGAGCGAAGTGGAGCTCGCGGCCCGTTACAAGGTCAGCCAGGGCACCGTTCGCAAGGCGATCGACGAACTGGCCGCCGAAAACCTCGTGGTCCGGCGGCAGGGCAAGGGCACTTTTGTTGCAACGCACAACGAAGATCGCGCGCAGTTCCGCTTTCTGCGGCTGCTGGCCGACGACGGTGCGGAGCATCCGCACGTGAGCCGCCTGCTCGAATGCCGGCGCCTGCGTGCGCCGGCCGAGATCGCGCGGCAGCTCGACCTGAAGCCGGCCGACCCGGTCGTGCAGGTGCGCCGCCTGCTGGAGTTCGAGAACGAAGCGACGGTGCTCGACGAGATCTGGCTGCCGGGCGCGATGTTCCGCGGGCTCACGTTCGAGCGGCTGAGCGAGTACAAAGGGCCGCTCTACGCGATGTTCGAGACGGAATTCGGCACGCGGATGATCCGCGCGACGGAGAAGATCCGCGCGGTGGCGGCGGAGCCGGCGGTGGCCGACCTGCTGCACGTGCCGGCGGGTTTCCCTTTGCTGTCGGTCGAGCGCGTGTCCTATACATACGGAGACCGGCCGGTGGAAGTGCGGCGCGGATGGTATGTCACGACCGGGTATTACTATCACAATGACCTGAGCTGACGACGTATCGGCACAGGCATGCGTGCATGCGCGTTTCACACGCTCGCGTAGCACGTTTCGGGCCGCCTTTATTCCCGTTCGCGTAATGATCCAGAGCAGACTTTCGCTGCAGCGCGATATAAAAAGGCGCTAAAATCGCGGATTAGTGTGACAACATAGTAGGGGTCTAGCATGACTGACGCAGTAAGAAAGCCGAGGCCGGAATACCGGAACATCGGAATCGGCGACATCACGTTGAAATATCGCATGCCCCTGGCGGCGATATTGTCGATTCTCCATCGTATCAGCGGCGCGCTGTTGTTCCTGTTCCTGCCGTTCCTGCTGTTCCTCTTCGATCAGAGTCTCACCTCCGAGCTCAGCTTCGAAGTCTTCAAGGCTTTCCTCTCCAACATCGTCGTCAAGCTGATCGTCCTCGCGCTGTCCTGGGCGTTCCTCCACCATTTCTGCGCCGGCATTCGCCACCTGCTGATGGACGTCAACCACGACGCCGTCTCGAAGGAAGGCGGCAAGCGGACGGCCGTCGTCGTCTTTGTCGTCTCGATCGCCCTGACGATCGCCATGGCACTCAAACTGTTCGGAGCATTCTAAGAAAATGGCAGCCAATAACCGAATCGGCTCGAAGCGCCTCGTCGTCGGCGCTCACTACGGCCTGCGCGACTGGCTCGCGCAGCGCGTCACCGCCACGATCATGGCGGTCTACACGGTCATTCTGCTCGTCCTGTTCTTCGGCGCGCATGACTTCTCGTACGAAGGCTGGGCATCGATCTTCTCCGCGCAATGGATGAAGCTCGCGACCTTCGTGACGCTGCTTTCCCTCTTCTACCACGCATGGGTCGGCGTGCGCGACATCTGGATGGACTACGTGAAGCCCGTCGGTGTGCGCCTGCTGCTGCAATCGCTGACCATCGTCTGGCTGCTCGCATGTGCGGGCTACGCCGCGCAGATTCTCTGGAGAGTGTAAAGAATGGCTGCAATCAAAACTTCCCTGCCGCGCCGCAAGTTCGACGTGGTGATCGTCGGCGCGGGCGGCTCGGGCTTGCGCGCAGCGCTGCAACTGTCGCGCGCGGGCCTGTCGGTCGGCGTGCTGTCGAAGGTGTTTCCGACCCGTTCGCACACGGTAGCCGCACAGGGCGGCATCGGCGCGTCGCTCGGCAACATGAGCGAAGACAACTGGCACTTCCACTTCTACGACACGATCAAGGGTTCCGACTGGCTCGGCGACCAGGACGCGATCGAGTTCATGTGCCGCGAAGCACCGAACGTCGTGTACGAACTGGAACACTTCGGCATGCCGTTCGACCGTAACGCGGACGGCACGATCTACCAGCGTCCGTTCGGCGGCCACACCGCGAATTACGGCGAGAAGCCGGTCCAGCGCGCTTGCGCGGCCGCCGACCGTACCGGTCACGCGCTGCTGCACACGCTGTACCAGCAGAACGTCGAAGCGAAGACGCAGTTCTTCGTCGAATGGATGGCGCTCGACCTGATCCGCGACGCGGACGGCGACGTGCTCGGCGTGACGGCCCTCGAGATGGAGACGGGCGACGTCTACATCATGGAAGGCAAGACGACGCTGTTCGCGACGGGCGGCGCAGGCCGGATCTTCGCGGCATCGACCAACGCGTTCATCAACACCGGCGACGGCCTCGGCATGGCCGCGCGTTCGGGCATCGCGCTGCAGGACATGGAGTTCTGGCAGTTCCACCCGACCGGCGTGGCCGGCGCGGGCGTGCTGATCACCGAAGGCGTGCGCGGCGAAGGCGGCATCCTGCGCAACGCGAACGGCGAGCGTTTCATGGAGCGCTACGCACCGACGCTGAAGGATCTGGCGCCGCGTGACTTCGTGTCGCGTTCGATGGACCAGGAAATCAAGGAAGGTCGCGGCGTCGGTCCGAACAAGGATCACGTGCTGCTCGACCTGTCGCACATCGGCGCCGAGACGATCATGAAGCGTCTGCCGTCGATCCGCGAAATCGCGCTGAAGTTCGCGAACGTCGACGCGATCAAGGAACCGATCCCGGTCGTCCCGACGATCCACTACCAGATGGGCGGCATCCCGACCAACATCCACGGTCAGGTCGTCGGCACGTCGCGCGGCCACAAGGATCCGGTCAACGGTTTCTACGCAGTGGGCGAGTGCTCGTGCGTGTCCGTGCACGGCGCGAACCGCCTCGGCACGAACTCGCTGCTGGACCTCGTGGTGTTCGGCCGTGCAGCCGGCAACCACATCGTCGAGCACGTGAAGAACCAGAAGGAACACAAGCCGCTGCCGGCCGATGCAGGCGAGTTCTCGCTGGCGCGTCTGAACAAGCTCGACAAGTCGACGTCGGGCGAGTACACGCAGGACGTCGCGAACGACATCCGTTCGACGATGCAGAAGCACGCAGGCGTGTTCCGCACGTCGGCGCTGCTGAAGGAAGGCGTCGAGCAGATGGCCGGCCTGAAGGCGCGCGTGGAAAGCATCCACCTGAAGGACAAGTCGAAGGTGTTCAACACCGCGCGCGTCGAAGCGCTCGAGCTGGAGAACCTGATCGAAGTCGCCCGCGCGACGATGGTGTCGGCGGAAGCGCGCAAGGAAAGCCGCGGCGCGCACGCGCACAGCGATTACGAACACCGCGACGACGACAACTGGCTGCGCCATACGCTGTGGTACAGCGAAGGCGATCGCCTCGACTACAAGCCGGTTCAAATGAAGCCGCTGACGGTCGACTCCGTGCCGCCGAAGCCGCGCACGTTCTAAGCCGAGTCAAAGGAATCCGAAATGGCAAAACGCATTTTTGAAGTCTACCGCTACGATCCGGACAAGGACGCGGCGCCGCGCATGCAGACGTACGAGCTCGAGATCAAGCATGAGCGCATGCTGCTCGACGCACTGGTCAAGCTGAAGGCCGTGGATGAGACGCTGTCGTTCCGCCGCTCGTGCCGTGAAGGCGTGTGCGGTTCCGACGCGATGAACATCAACGGCAAGAACGGTCTCGCGTGCCTGACGAACCTGAACGACCTGCCGCAGAAGATCGTGCTGCGCCCGCTGCCGGGCCTGCCCGTCGTGCGCGACCTGATCGTCGACATGACGCACTTCTTCAACCAGTATCACTCGATCAAGCCGTACCTGATCAACGACGCGCCGCCGCCGGAGAAGGAACGCCTCCAGTCGCCGGAAGAGCGCGACGAGCTCGACGGCGTGTACGAGTGCATTCTGTGCGCGAGCTGCTCGACGTCGTGCCCGAGCTTCTGGTGGAACCCGGACAAGTTCGTCGGCCCGGCCGGCCTGCTGCAGGCTTACCGCTTCATCGCGGATAGCCGTGACACCGCCACCGGCGAGCGTCTCGACAACCTGGAAGACCCGTACCGTCTGTTCCGTTGCCACACGATCATGAACTGCGTCGACGTTTGCCCGAAGGGCCTGAACCCGACGAAGGCGATCGGCAAGATCAAGGAACTGATGGTTCGTCGCGCGGTTTAAATTCGTGATGAGCGACGATTCGCATCAATCCGACCCGCACCGCCGCGCGCGCCTGCGCTGGCGCGCGCGGCGGGGTCTGCTGGAGAACGACATCGTATTCGAGCGTTTCTTCAGCAGATACGAGCATGACCTCACCGATGCAGACGTAGGCGCGTTGTCGCGCCTGCTCGATCTGAGCGACAACGACCTGATGGACTTGCTCCTCGCGCGCAAGGAACCAGAGGGCGACCTAGACAGCCCGGACATTCACCGGCTGTTGGAGATGCTGCGCAACGTGTAACGCCAAGGTGTAACGCGCTGTGCCCGTTATCGAATCCCGTTTCTTTATTTCGATTGAGGATGTGCCATGACTCCGTCTGATGTTAAAGCCACGCTATCGTTCAGCGACAACTCGCCGAGCGTCGAAATGCCGATCTACAAGGGTACGATGGGCCCGGACGTGATCGACATCCGCAAGCTGTACGGCCAGACCGGCAAGTTCACTTACGACCCGGGCTTCATGTCGACGGCTTCGTGTAATTCGGCGATCACGTACATTGACGGCGACAAGGGCGAACTCCTGTACCGCGGTTACCCGATCGACAACCTCGCGCAGAATGCCGACTTCCTCGAGTCCTGCTACCTGCTGCTGAAGGGCGAGCTGCCCAACGCTGCGCAGAAGAAGGAATTCGTCGACACGGTCACGAAGCACACGATGGTGCACGAGCAGATGCACTTCTTCTTCCGTGGCTTCCGCCGCGACGCGCACCCGATGGCGATCCTGGTCGCCGCGGTCGGCGCGCTGTCCGCGTTCTACCACGACTCGCTCGACATCAACGATCCGCGTCACCGCGAAGTGTCGGCGATCCGCATGATCGCGAAGCTGCCGACGCTCGTTGCGATGGCATACAAGTACAGCATCGGCCAGCCGTTCGTGTACCCGAAGAACTCGCTGTCGTACAGCGCGAACTTCATGCACATGATGTTCTCGAACCCGTGCGAAGAGTACAAGGTCAACGACGTGCTCGTCCGCGCACTCGACCGTATCCTGATCCTGCACGCCGACCACGAGCAGAACGCTTCGACGTCGACGGTCCGCCTGGCCGGCTCGTCGGGCGCGAACCCGTTCGCGTGTATCGCAGCCGGCATCGCGTGTCTGTGGGGCCCGGCGCACGGTGGTGCGAACGAAGCCGCGCTGAACATGCTCGAGCAGATCGGTTCGCCGGACAACATCCCCGAATTCATCAAGCAGGTGAAGGACAAGAATTCGGGCGTGAAGCTGATGGGCTTCGGCCACCGCGTGTACAAGAACTATGACCCGCGTGCGAAGCTGATGCGCGAAACGTGCTACGAAGTGCTGAACGAACTCGGCCTGCACGACGACCCGCTGTTCAAGCTCGCGATGCAGCTCGAGAAGATCGCACTGGAAGACGAATACTTCGTGTCGCGCAAGCTGTACCCGAACGTCGACTTCTACTCGGGCATCGTGCAGCGCGCGCTGGGCATCCCGACGTCGATGTTCACGTGTATCTTCGCGATGGCACGTACGGTCGGCTGGATTGCACAGTGGAACGAAATGATCGCGGATCCGGAACAGAAGATCGGCCGTCCGCGTCAGCTGTTCATCGGCGACACGCCGCGCGAAGCGAAGCCGCTCAACGCACGTTAAGTCGTGCGCGGCGCGAATGGCCGCAAGGTCGCTCGCGTCCGGCAATCGCAACGCCCCGACACCCCGGTGGGTCATCCCGCCGGGGTGTTTTCATTTGCGCGGCCGAACGACATGGCGTTCCAGCGACGGCGGCCGCGTGTCGAGCGGTGGCTGCGTGCCGGCGTCGGGAGCGTGGCCGTGCCGTGCGAAGAACTGCCGGTATGCGCCGGGCGTCATCCCGCGCGCGGCAAGGAACTGGCGGTTGAAGTTCGCGGCGTTCGGAATGCCGCAGCGTGCAGCGACCGTCGCGATCGGCCATTCGGTGCCGATCAGGTGGCGGCACGCATGCGCAAGCCGCAGCCGCTGCACGTAGCGGCCGACGCTTTCGCCGAGATGCCGCGCGAATAGCCGCTGCAGCGTGCGTTCGGACATGTGCGCGACGGCGGCGAGCGCGTCGATGCGCAGCGGCTCGTGGAAGTGCCGGTCGATCGCATCGAGCACGCGGTCGAGGCGTTCGGCTTCGGGCGCGGCCGAGTCGGCCGATGTTGCGGCTGCGTCAGGCCGGCCATAGGCCTGCGCGGTGGCGAGCGGTTCGCCGCCGGCTTCGGCGAGATCGGCGAGCGTGTCGAGTGCGGCCGCGAGGCGGACGCGCGGCGATGAGTCGAGCAGCTGCGGCAAGCGAGCGCGCATCGCGCGGCCCGTCTCGGCGTCGAACGCGAGGCCGGGCGCCGCCCGACGCAGCAGCGAGCGCAGCGGCGCGTACTCGGGGCAGCAGTCGGCCATGCGCCGTGCCCAGTCGCCGTCGAACCAGACGACGAGCGCGACTTCCGGCGCATCGCGATCGATGCGCGCATTCGACGACCACGTGTGCGGCAGGTTGGGCGGGACGAGCACCAGGTCGTCGTCCGCGTACTGGGCGACATGATCGCCGACGAAGCGCCGGCCCCGGCTGTTCAGCGTCAGCGTCAGTTCGTACTCGGGATGTCGGTGCCATTCGAACGGAATGTGCGCGAGCTGACGGTGATACACGCGAATCGAACAGCCGGGGGCGAACGTCACATGCTCGTACTGCGGTTTCATCGCGACCTCAGGTCGAGCGGGGCAACGCGCCGTGGCATGATCGTGATCGATCGTCACGACGGAGCGATGCCATGTTTTCACATGTTTGCGTAGGCGTCAGCGATACCGCGCGCGCGGACGAGTTCTACGCGCCGCTGCTCGCGGAGCTTGGGCTGCGCCTGAAGTTCAGCGAGCCGGATGGCTGGTCGGGCTGGATGCCGGCCGATACCGACCGGCCGTTGTTCTTCTTCGGCCGGCCCCTCGACGGCCACGCGCCCGAACCGGGCAACGGCCATACGATCGCGTTCAACGCGACGACCCGCACGCAGGTCGACCGCTGTCATGCGCTCGCGCTGCAGCACGGCGGCACCTGCGACGGGCCGCCGGGCTTGCGCCCGCACTATCACCCCGACTACTACGGCGCGTATTTCCGCGACCCGGACGGCAACAAGCTGTGCGTGGTCTGCCATCGTCGCGAGTAGCGAGCGGTTGTCGGAATTGTATCGATAGTTGGCTGGATAGTATCGATGGTGATGACGCGTCGGCCGTACGCTGAATGCTCACCACGACACACGATTCAGCGAGGAGACGACGATGCACCTGACGATTGACGATCTGCCGGCCGCGATCCGCACGGCAAAAAGGGCGCTGCGCGCCGACCTGCCCGGTTACGCGGCCACGTTCCGCGAGCTGGAGGGGGACATCGCGCGGCAGGTCGACGCGATCCGCCGCGCGCACGCGCAAGGCCGCGACGTGATTCCGGTGCTGCGCTTCGCGGATATCGCGAGCGGCCGTGTCGATCCGCAGGCGGTCGCCGCGATTCGCGCGCACGGCGCAGCGGTGATTCGCGGCGTGTTCGACGCGCAGCAGGCGCGCGACTGGAACGACGAGATCGGCACCTATCTGGATGCGAACCGCTTCGCCGAGCGGCTGCATGCGCGCGCCGAGGACCGCTACTTCGGCAACCTCGCGTCGGGCAAACCGCAGATTTACGGCGTCTACTGGTCGAAGCCGCAGGTGGCCGCGCGCCAGTCGCCGGCCCTCACGCAGGCACGCGTGTTCCTGAACCGCCTGTGGCGTCATGCGGACGGCACGCGCATGCATTTCGATCCCGACCAGGTGCCGGCGTACGCGGACCGGATCCGCCGCCGGCCGCCGGGCTCGACGTCGCTCGGGCTGTCGCCGCACGTCGACGGCGGTTCGGTCGAACGCTGGCTCGGCGCGAATTTCCGGCAGGTGTATCGCCACGTGCTCGCCGGTAGCTGGCGCGATTACGATCCATTCGACGCCGCATTCCGCCCCGGCGTCGAGGAAATTCCGTCGCCGGCCGTGTGCTCGATGTTCCGCACGTTCCAGGGTTGGACCGCACTGACGCCGCAAGGGCCCGGCGACGGCACGCTGCAGCTGATCCCGGTTGCGAACGCGATGGCGTACGTCGTGTTGCGTGCGCTGCAGGACGACGTCGCCGACGACGACCTGTGCGGCGCGCGCCCGGGTCGCGCGCTGTCGATCCTGCCCGAATGGCACGCGTTGCTGCTCGACGCGCTGGTGCCGATTCCGCACATGGAACCGGGCGACGCGGTGTTCTGGCACGGCGACGTCGTGCACGCGGTCGAGGATGCGCATCGCGGCAGCGGCGACAGCAACGTGATGTACATCGCGGCCGCGCCCGGTTGCGCGAAGAACGATGCGTACCTGCAGCGCCAGCGGCTCGCGTTCCTGCGCGGCGACAGCCCGCCCGATTTTCCGGCCGATCATTTCGAGGTCGATTTCGACGGACGAGCAGGCGAAGGCGATCTGACGGCGCTGGGGCGTGCGCAAATGGGGTTCGTGCCTGTCGCTGCATAACGGCGGCAGCAGATGCATCGGCCGCTCCGGCATCCGCGTACGGCGGGTTTGCCCGCGCGCGCCGGCCGTTTGCCGAATCCGCTGTGTTCTGCCTGCAATTCGACGCGATCGGCTGCGGGAACGCCCGAATTCGACGCGAATTGCGCAATTTGGCTTCCGATAATGGTCCGAACACAACGTAGCTGCCCCGTGCGCCGCACGGGGGCAGCGTGACCATGGAGGAGTCGATGCAATTCACGCAAGCGATCGTTCGCCGTCCCGCGCCGTCCTGCGGCGCGGGTCTCACCACCGCCGCGCTCGGTGCGCCCGACTACGACAAGACGCTCACGCAGTTCCACGCCTACTGCGATGCGCTGCGCGGCCTCGGCGTCGAACTGACCGAACTGCCGCCGCTGGACGCTTTCCCCGATTCGCACTTCGTCGAGGACGTCGCGGTCGTCACGCCTGAATTCGCGGTGATCACGCGCCCGGGGGCGCCCGCGCGGCGCGGCGAGACGGTGCACATCGAAGTTGCGCTCCGCGCGCATCGCGACCTGCTGCCGATGCAGGCGGGCCGGCTCGACGGCGGCGACGTGATGCTGGTCGGCAAGCGTTTCTATATCGGCCTGACGAGCCGTACCGATGCCGACGGCATTGCCGAGTTCGAGTCGCTGGTGTCGCGCTTCGGCTATTCGGTCGTCGCGGTGCCGGTCGGCGCGGGCCTGCACCTGAAGTCGGTCGTCAACGCGCTTGGCGACGACACGCTGCTCGTGACCGAGGCGCTGGCCGCGCATCCGGCATTCACCGACTATCGCCGGATCGCCGTCTCGGCCGCCGACGAATACGCGGGCAACACGCTGCGCGTGAACGGCACGCTGATCACGCCGGCCGGCTATCCGCGCGTGCACGACGCGATCAGCGCCCTCGGGCTGCCGTTGCATGTGATCGACACGAGCGAGTTCCGCAAGATGGACGGCGGCCTGACCTGCCTGTCGCTGCGCTTCTAGCCGATTGGCGCGCGGCCGCTTCGGCCGGATAATGTGGCCCCGCGCGGAACTGGAGGAGACGCTCCGCGCACCAGCCACGACCCGACCGGAGCGAATGCGGATGACCGACAAGAAAATGCAGCTCGACAAGATCGACCTCCGGATTCTCGACATCCTGCGCACAGATGGACGGATTTCGTACCGGAAGCTGTCGGAGCTCGTGAACCTCACGCCGCGTCCGTGTCAGGCGCGCGTGGAGCGGCTCGAGGCGCTTGGCGTGATCGAAGGCTATCGCGCGGTGATCAAGGCGCCGCGCGCGGCCAAGCCGATCGTCGTGATCGCGCAGATCGTGCTGGCCGACCACGGGCGTTCGCAGGCGCCGTTCGAGGACGAGATGCGGAACAACCCGGCGGTGCTCGACTGCTGGCTCGTCAGCGGCACGTTCGATTTTCTCGTGCGGCTCGCGTGCGAGGACCTCGACGAATACCGGCGGATCGCGAACGTGTGGCTGGAAAGCCCTCGCTTCCGGATCGAGAAAATCGTGACGACGGCCGAGCTGCAGGCGATCAAGCGCAGCGTGGTCTGACGCGGCCGTGCGCGTCCGGGCCGCCGGCACCGGACGCACGGCCTGGCGGGCCGGACCGGTTTCGACGCGAATAACCGGGCCAATCGATTGGTATTCCGAATCAATCGGGGCGACCCGAATCCAATCAGGGTGAACACTATGGATGCTTTGCAAACGGCAGTGGAGACGGCCGCGCCGTCCGGGACGGCGCTGAAACGCCGGCTGCAGAGCCGCCACATCGCGATGATCGCGATCGGCGGCTCGATCGGCACGGGGCTGTTCGTCGCATCGGGTGCGTCGGTCGCGCAGGCGGGGCCGGGTGGCGCGATCGCCGCGTATATCGCGATCGGGCTGATGGTCTACTTCGTCGTCACGGGGCTCGGCGAGATGGCCGCGCTGATGCCGGTGTCGGGCTCGTTCGCGATCTACGGCGAGAAGTACGTCGACGAAGGCTTCGGCGTTGCGCTCGGCTGGACCTACTGGTACAGCTGGGCGGTGACGATCGCGATCGAACTCGTCGCCGGGCAGATCGTGATGCGCTACTGGTTTCCAGCCGTGCCGGGCGTGTGGTGGGGCGCGGGGTTCCTGGTGCTGATCTTCCTGCTGAACACGCTCTCGGTGCGCGGCTTCGGCGAATCCGAATACTGGTTCTCGCTGATCAAGGTCGTCACCGTGATCGCGTTCATCGCGGCGGGATTGCTGATCGCGGCCGGCCTGCTCGGCAACGGGCAGCCGGTCGGCTGGCGCAACTTCAGGACCGGTGACGCGCCGTTCGTCGGCGGCGTGCACGCGATGATGAGCGTCGCGCTGATCGCGGGCTTCTCGTTCCTCGGCACCGAGCTGGTCGGGATCACGGCCGGCGAATCGGAAAACCCGCGCAAGACGATCCCGCGCGCGGTGAAGCAGATCTTCTGGCGGATCATGCTGTTCTACGTGCTCGCGATTTTCGTGATCGGCCTGCTGGTGCCGTACACCGATCCGAACCTGCTGAAGAGCGACGTGACCGACATCGGCGTGAGCCCGTTCACGCTTGTGTTCAGCCATGCGGGCTTTCCGCTTGCCGCGGGCGCGATGAACCTCGTGATCCTGACGGCCGTGTTGTCGGCCGGCAACTCCGGCACGTATGCGGCCACGCGGATGCTGTACAACCTCGCGGCGGAAGGCCGTGCGCCCGCGATGTTCGCGACGCTTTCGCCGAGCGGCGTGCCGCGCAACGCGCTTTACGCGACGATGGCGGTGGGCGGGTTGTGCTTCCTTACGTCGCTGACCAACAATCAGAGCATCTATCTGTGGCTGCTCAATACGGTCGGCATCACCGGCTTCATCGCGTGGCTCGGCATCGCGGTCTGCCACTACCGGTTCCGCAAGGGCTTTCTGAAGCAGGGCTACCGGCTCGATCAACTGCCATATCGTGCGAAGTGGTTCCCGTTCGGGCCGCTGTTCGCGATCGCGATCTGCATCGTGATTTCGCTAGGGCAGGATTACCAGGCATTCTTCGCGGCCCGCGTCGACTGGATGGAAGTGCTGTCGATCTATGTATGGATCCCGCTGTTCGTCGCGATCTGGTGGGCGTATCGTCGCGTGCGCAAGAGCCGGCTCGTGCGGTACGAGGAGATGGAGATCGGGCCGTGGCTGATGCGCCCGGCCGACGAAACGGGGCAAGCGCGCGAGCGGTAGTCGTGCGGCGCACGGCGTGCGTGCGGCCGCCGGCCGGGATACCATCGCGTTCGCGTAGCGTGCCGGACGAGGCCTCCGGCGCGTCGCGCGTTTCCCGATCGATTCCGCGTCCAGCACACAACATGACAACACAGCCGAACCGCGTTTCTTCCCTTTCATTCGTTTCCGCCGCCAGTGTGCGCGAGCTTGCCGATGCCGTGCGTATGGCCGAACGCCGCGCTGTCGACCTGGCCGACGACGCACTTGCGCGTCTCGCGGCGATTGCGCCGCTCAATGCGATGGCGCACGTCGATGAAGAACTCGCGCGCCGCACGGCCGAGCATGTCGATGCGCGCGTCGCTCGAGGCGACATGCTGCCTCTTGCCGGCGTGCCGTTCGTGATCAAGGACAACCTCGATACCGCCGGGATGCCGACGCTCGGCGCGAGCCCGGCGGTGAGCGGCTATCGGGCGGCGGCGGACGCGCTGACCGTGCGACGCCTGCTCGACGCCGGCGCGGTGCCGCTGGGCAAGGCGAACATGCACGAGCTTGCGTTCGGCATCACCAGCGGCAACCGGCACTTCGGCGCGGTCGGCAATCCGCAGGATCCGCGGCGTATCGCTGGCGGGTCGAGCGGCGGGACGGCGGCGGCCGTGGCGGCCGGCATCCCGTTCGGTCTCGGTACCGACACGGGCGGCTCGGTGCGGATTCCGGCCGCATTCTGCGGTGTCTACGGATTGCGGCCGTCCGCGCAGCGCTATTCGGCGCACGGCGTGCTGTCGCTGTCGCCCACGCGCGACACGGTAGGGCCGATCGGCCATGGCATCGACGATCTGTTGCTGCTCGATGCGGTGCTGACGCGCGACGACAGCGCCGTGACCGCACCGGAATGGCCGCAGTTCCGCGTCGGCGTGCCCGGGGCACCGTACTTCGACGCGCTCGATCCCGGTGTCGCGATCTGCATCGAGCGTGCGCTGGCGTCGTTCGCGGCGGCCGGCGCGACGCTCGTGCCGTTGCCGGCGATGCCGCTGCACGACGCCAGCGAAGCATGCGGCTTTCCGATCGCGGGATACGAGGCAAACCGGTACTGGCGCCGCTTCGCGACGGAGCGGCTCGGCATTGCGTTCGACACGTTCGTCGAGCGGATCGCGAGCGACGACGTCCGCGCGATCTTCCGGTCCTTCGTGTCCGCGCCGGTCGATGCGCAGGCCTATGCGGACGCGATCGCATGCCGTCAGCGTCTCGTGCGCTGGTACGACGACGCGTTCGGCACGCCGGTCGATTGCATCGCGTTGCCCACGGTGCCGGGCGAGCCGCCATCGCTCGACGACACGGCCGCGATGAGCGCCGAGCAGGATGCGGCGCTGTTCGCGCGCATCGTGCGCCAGACTTCGCCGGCGACGCTCGCGGGCGTGCCATCCGTCTCGATCCCGGCCGGGCGCTCCGCGCGCACGGCGCTGCCGGTCGGGCTGATGCTGGAAGGGCCGTGGGGCGCCGATCGCCGCCTGCTCGCGATCGCCCGGCGGATCGACGCGCTGCTGCGGGACGAGGCGGCGCGCGCCTGAGTTGATGCGCGCGTGCCGCGTTCAGGCCAGATATGCCTTCATGAAGTCGACCCATGCACGTACTTTCTGCGGTACGTGCGGGGTCGACGGGTACAGCGCATAGACCGCCTGCGGCGGAAACCGGTAGCCGGGGAGCGCATCGATCAGCGCGCCGCTCGCGAGATCGTCGCGCACGACCCATTCGGGCAGCAGTGCGACACCGCTGCCTTGCCGCGCGAGCACGCGCAGGACCGACGCGTTGTCGACCACGACGCGCGGCTTGGCGCCGGGCCGGAACGCGTGCGGGTTGCCGTCGCGATCGGCGAGCTGCCACGAGGCGATGCGCTCGAGCCGCGTATGGCCGAGTTGCGGCAACCGGGCGAGCGTGTCCGGCGACTCGATGTGCGACAGGCCGGCAGCGGCGAGCAATGACGGCGCGATGACGGGCCGCACTTCATACGTCGCGAGGCACGCGCCGCGGTACGGCAGATCCTGGAATTGTTCGAGGCGACCGAGCCGGATCGCGACGTCGACGCGCTCGCGCACCAGGTCGACCTGCGACGCATGCGTTTCGAGCCGCACGCGCAGCGCGGGATGCTGCTGCATGAACGTGTGAAGCGCCGGGGCGACGACCATCGTCCCGTACTCCACGGTCGACGTCACGCGCAGCACGCCGTGCATTCCACCATGTTCGCCGCGCGCGTCGTCGATCGCGCTTTCGGCTTCCTCCAGCACGCGCAGGCAGCGCGCATGGAAGCGCTCGCCCGCGTCGGTCAGCTCGACCCGCCGCGTGGTGCGCGTGAGCAGCGCGACGCCGAGCTCGGCTTCCAGCTGCTTGATGTTGAAGCTCACCGCGGCCCGGGCCTGGTTCAGCTGGGCTGCGGCGGCCGTAAACGACCCAGCTTCCACGACGGCGCGGAAGACGGCGAAACGATCGAGACTCACCATGACGTGTCGGATGCGAGGCGGAAAACCGACATGGTGCCCTGATTGTCAAAATTTTTCGACCAGTCTTGCCGTCCGGCCGGGCTTATCGACGTGCGCGGCGAACCTTACACTGCGGCGTTTCGTTCGTCTTCCGCCGCCATGACCGATCGCTCGAAAATCGCCGCCGTTTACCTGCTCGGATTCGCGATCGACCTCGCCAACATGTTCGTCATCAACGCCGCCTACCCGACGATCCAGCGCGAGCTGCACGCGTCGGTCGCCCAGCTCGCGTGGATCGGCAACACGTACGTGCTCGGGCTGACGGTCGTGATCCCGCTTGGCACGTGGGTCGCGCGGCGCCTCGGCGAGCGCCGGCTGCTGATCGCGTCGCTGCTGCTGTTCGCGCTCGGCAGCGTCGGCGTCGGCCTGTCGGCGTCGATCGGTGCACTGCTGGCATGGCGGCTGATCCAGGGGCTCGGCGGCGGATTGCTGATCCCGGTCGGGCAGACGATGGCCTATCGCGCGTATCCGCCCGATGCGCGGGCGCACCTGACGTCGATCGTGATGATGGTCGCGCTGCTCGTGCCGGCGCTGTCGCCGGCGCTTGGCGGCGTGGTCGTCGATCGCGTGTCGTGGCGGGCGATCTTCTTCGGGATGCTGCCGCTCGCCGTGGTCACGAGCATGCTTGCGTTCGCGTGGCTGCCGGCCGACGAACCGGATGGCAGCCCGCCGGCGCTCGACGTTCGCGGCCTCGGGCTGAGCGCCGTGGCGCTCGTCGCGCTGCTGCTCGGCCTGACGTTCGCGGGACAGCCGGGCGCGGGCCGCGACGCATTCGTTCCGCTCACGATCGCGCTCGTCGCCGGCGCTGCGTATGTCGTGCATGCGCGCCGGGCTGCCGCGCCGCTGCTCGACTTGCGCCTGGTCGCCCAGCCGCTGCTGCGGATCGGGCTGATCGTCTATCTGTGCGTGCCGGGCGTGTTCACGGGCGTGAACCTCGTCGCCGCACTGTACCTGCAGAATGCGCTCGGGCTCAGCGCGACGCATACGGGCGCGCTGATGGTGCCGTGGGCGATCGCGTCGTTCGCCGCGATCGCGACGACGCGCCGCTGTTTCCCGAAGTGGGGGCCGAAACCGCTGTTCATGTGCGGGATCGCGATCGACGCGATCGGGATCGTGATGCTTGCAACTCCGCTTGCCGGTTTCGAGGCCGGGCGCGTGCTCGCATTCGTCGCGATGGGGCTCGGCGCCAGCATGTGCACGAGCACGTCGCAAAGCGCGGCGTTTGTCGATGTCCCGGCCGCGCGAATGGGCGATGCGAGCGCGCTGTGGAACATCAACCGACAACTGAGCTTCTGCCTCGGCGTCGCGGTGCTGGGCAGTGCGTTGAACTTCCTGCTGTCGATGTCCGGCGACGACGGGCGGCTGCCGTACCAGCAATGTTTCGGCCTCGGTGCGCTGGCGACGCTGCTGCCGCTGCCGTTCGTCATGCGCCTCGCTGCGCATCGCGCGCCCGCCGGGCGTGCCGCCTCTCAACGTTCATGAGTTTCGAGATGAATTCGTCAAACCCGTTTTTCCAGGAAGTGGTCGACGCACACGTCGACATCGAGCAATGGTTGTCCGGCAGCGCGTCGCGCGACGCGCTCGCGCCGCTGCTCGCTCGCTTTTCGCGGGACTTCTCGATGATCTCGCTGCATGGGCATGCGCTCGACTACGCGGATATCGACATCCTGTTTTCGCGCGGCTTCGGTGCACGGCCCGGCCTGCGGATCGCGATCGACGAACTGCATGAGGTGAGCGCGTGGCCGGGCGGATCGACGATCGCCTATCGCGAAACGCAGACGGACGCGGCGGGGCGGCGAACCGTGCGCCGTTCGACCGTCGTGTTCGAGCGCGACACGGATGGCCGCATCGGCTGGCTGCGCTTGCACGAGACACCGGTGACGGGCTGACCGTCCCGCGCACCGCTTGCCGACCGCCGCACGGCGGCAGGCTCATGCTCCTCCGAGTGGCATACCAAGCAGAAACCTGAGAGATGACAACAAAAGAAATCGATATCGTGCGTCACGAGGACGCGCGGCCGCATCGCGTCCGTAGTCGGGGGCGCGCATGACGGCGCCATCGTTCACCGATGCCGTGGCTTCGCTCGTGCGCGATACGGAGGTTCATAAGGATCTCTATCTGTCGCCGCGCATCTTCGAGCTGGAGATGCGCCATCTGTTCTGGAACACGTGGGTCTACGTCGGCCATGTCAGCCAGATTCCGGCAACGGGTGACTACGTGACGACGACGATCGGCGCCGAGCCGGTCGTGATGGTGCGCCACGGCGACGGTTCGGTGCGGGTGCTGCACAACCGCTGTTCGCACAAGGGCACGCAGTTGGTATCGGATGCCTCCGGCAACACGGGTACGTTCTTCCGCTGCCCGTATCACGCGTGGTCATACCGAACCGACGGCAGTCTCTACGCGATTCCGCTGCGGCGCGGCTACGCAGACACGGGCTTCGAATCGTGCGAAGCGAGCAAGGGAATGCAGGCGGTCGGCGCGACCCATGAGCATCGCGGTTTCGTGTTCTGTCGCCTGAGTCGGTCCGGTGTCGATTTCGATGCGTACTTCGGCGATGCGCTGTCGTCGCTCGACAATCTCGTCGATCGCTCGCCGGAAGGTCGAGTCGAGGTCGCGGGCGGCGTGTTCCGCTATGTGCACGGATGCAACTGGAAGATGCTGGTCGAGAACCAGACCGACACCTGCCATCCGATGGTCGCGCACGAGTCGTCGGCCGGCACGGCCGTACGCGTGTGGGAGCGTGACGGCACGCAGCAGGCGAAGCCGATGGCGGTCGAGCTGCTGGAGCCGTTCATCCAGCCGCACGCGTTCTTCGAGCAGATGGGATTGCGTGTGTGGCCCAACGGACATGGTCACACCGGCACCGTGGATTCGATTCACGCGCGCTACACACCGATCCCCGGCTATCACGAGAAGATGATCGCGGCCTACGGCGAAGCGCGTGCCGGGCGGATTCTCGGCGAAGTGCGCCACAACACGGTGCTGTTTCCGAATGCGATGGTGAAAGGGCCGATCCAGATCCTGCGCGTGTTCAAGCCGCTGGCGGTGGACCGCACGCTGGTGGAGTCGTGGTCGTTCCGTCTCGTCGGCGCGCCCGATTCGCTGTTCGAGCGCACGCTGGCCTACAACCGACTGATCAATGCGCCGACGTCGATCGTTGCGCACGACGATCTCGAAATGTACGAACGCGCACAGCGCGGCCTCGCCACGCAGGCGCGCGACTGGGTGCATGTCGGGCGGCTGTTCGAGCCGCAGGAGTTCGCGCAGCCCACGTCGGAGACGAACGGCACCAGCGAACGGCAGATCCGGAACCAGTTCCGGGCGTGGCTGCAGTACATCGCGCCCGTATCGATACAGGAGGCCGCAGATGCGCGTATTTCCGCACGATGAGCTCGCCGCGTTCGTTTATCGCGAGGCACGCCTGCTCGACGAGCGGCGCTATGACGAATGGCTCGCGCTGTACGCGGACGATGCCCGCTACTGGATGCCGCTGTCGCCGGATCAGCCCGATACCGCGCTGCACGGCGCGCTGATGGACGAGGACCGGCTGCTGCTGCGCATCCGGATCGAGCGGCTGGCGGGGCGCCGGACGTTCTCGCAGCAGCCGGCGAGTCGCGGCCACCATCTGCTCCAGCAGCCGCACGTCGATCAAATCGACCCCGGACGCGGCGCTTACGTGCTGCGCACGCCGTTTCACTACGTCGAAACGCGACGCGACGAACAGACGCTGTTCGCCGGCTGGTACACCCATGAACTCGCGGTATGCGACGACGCGTTGCGCATCCGCGTGAAGCGTGTCGATCTCGTCAATGCCGATGCGCCGCTGGGCAGCATCCACCTGCCTGTCTGAATGCATGCGGCGAGCATGTCCATTTTCGTTCCCGACCACATGAACGCTCCTGAATTCCTGCCGCATACGTTGCCGTACATCGATACGCTGTACGACTACGGCGCCTTCTTGTCCCGCACCGGCGGACATCTCGGCACGCTGCCGGCGCAGTGCGCGCGCGACGCACGGATCGCGATCGTCGGCGCGGGCGTCAGCGGCCTCGTCGCCGCCTGCGAACTGCTGCGCGCGGGTGCACGGCAGGTTGTCGTGTTCGAGGCGAACCGCGCGCGCGTGGGCGGCCGCCTGCTGTCCCAGTCGATCAATCCGGACCATCCGCACCTGCTCGCCGAAATGGGCGCGATGCGTTTCCCGCCATCACAGGCCGCGCTCTACCACTATCTCGAGCGGTTCGCCGTCGACAGTGCGTCCGTGTTTCCCGATCCGGGTGTCGTCGACACCGAGATCCACTACCAGGGCCATGCGTATCGCTGGCCCGCTGGCGATGCACCTCCCGCGCTGTTCGATCGCGTCGATCGCGGCTGGCGCGCGTTCATTCGCGAAGGCGTGCGGCTCGACGACGGCACGCAGTTGCCCGCCCCGGCCGAACTGACGGCGCTGTTGCGCGCGCATCGCTACGACGACGCGCGGCACGGCTGGCAGCAGTACATCGACCGGTTCGGCGACGAGTCCTTCTACTCGGCGATCGTCAAGATCTTCACGGGCGCGACGCCGCCTGGCGGCGCGCGCTGGCGCAAGGGCGAAGACCTGCGCCTGTTCGGCACGCTCGGCATCGGCTCGGGAGGCTTCCAGCCAGTCTATCGCGCATCGTTCCTCGAGATCCTGCGGATCGTGGTCAACGAGCTCGAAGTCGATCAGCGGCTGATCCCGGCTGGCATCTTCACGCTAGCTCAGGGGCTGCTCGACGATGGCAGGGGCGATGCTCGGGTGCGCGACTGCATCGTCCATGCCGCCGTGCGGCACGTGGCGAAGCAGCCGGACGGCACCTTCGTGCTCACGCTCGACGACGGAGCGACGCACGTATTCGACCGCGTGATCGTCGCGACCACGACGCGCGCGATGCAGGTCGGCATGGGCATCACCGGCATCGCGAACCTGTTCGAACCGAACGTCGTTCGCGCGATCAACGAGACACACATGGTCAGCTCGTCGAAGCTGTTCGTGCTGACCCGCGACAAGTTCTGGCTCAGGCACGGGCTGCCGCACAACATTCAGACGGACACGCTGGCGCGCGGCATCTACTGTCTCGATTACGCACCGGACGACCCCGACGCACACGGCGTCGTGCTGATCAGCTACACGTGGGAAGACGATTCGCACAAGATTCTGTCGCTCACCGACAAGGTAGAGCGGTTCAAGCGTCTCGTGGCCGAGATCGGCGTCGTCTCGCCGGCGTTCGCCGCGCATCTGCGGCCGCTCGACGACGATTACGCACGCAACGTCACGAGCCACGACTGGTTGTCGGACCGCTATGCGCTCGGGGCATTCAAGTTGAACTATCCGGGCGAGGACATCCATTCGCAGGCGCTGTTCTACCAGTTCCAGACGGCCGCCGACCCGTCGTCGGACCGCGGCATCTACCTGGCCGGCTGCTGCTGTTCGTTCACGGGCGGCTGGATCGAGGGAGCGGTGCAGACCGCGATCAACGCGGCGAGCGCGGTGATCCGAAGTCTCGGCGGGACGCTCGCCGACGGCAATCCGCTCGACGCGATGCGCAGCCGCTATCGCTACGGCGACTGACGCGGCGGCCTGCGTTACTTGTCCAGCTCCGGGTAGTGCCGGAAGATCCCCATGTCGTTGAACGGGATGCGGCGCGGCGACTCCAGATAGCGCGCGACGGGCGGATGCCGTGCAACGCGATCGTGCAGGCCGACGAGTCCCGCGACCTTGCGCTCCGCGCGCTTCATCGCCTTCGGGAACGCATAACGCAGCCCTTCGATCAGCTGGAACATCGACAGGTCCGCATAGCTGAGCGCGCCGCCGGCGATGTAACCGCCTTTGTGCGGATTCTGCTCGAGCACGCGATCGAAGTAGCCGAGAAACTTCGGCAGACGGTGTGCGAGGAAATCGGCCGCGCGCTCGGCGGCCTCCGCTTTCTGATCCTCGTAGTACAGCCCGCTGCCGATCGGATGATGCGTATCGTGGATCTCGGTGACGAAATCGGCGACGGTCAGCTGGAGTTGATGAACCCACAGCCGCCCGGCTTCGTCGTCGGGCGCGAGCCCGAGCCGTGAGCCGAGAAACAGCAGGATGTTCGCGGTCTGTCCGACGATCACGTCGCCGGCCTTCAGGAACGGCGGCGCGAACGGCACGCACTCGGTGTTCGTGCTGTCCATCAGTCGCATCATTGTCGACACGCCCATGCCGCGCCCCGATTCGCGCGCGACGTCGACATAGTCGGCGCCGGCCGCCTCGAGCGCGAGCCGCACATATTCGCCGCGGCCCTGGATCTCGGGCCAGTAATAAAGTTCGTATCGCATGCCGTGCTCCTGTCCGGTCGATGCGCCGGGCCATGCGCGCATCGTGATGGCGGGGAGGGCGGTCGCGCCGCCCGTTGCGAATAGACAGTCTAGGAGATCGTGCGGGAAGCGCGGCGATTGCCGCGTGTCACGCGCTGCGCTCTTCGCGTTCGCCGCCTTCGGGGCCGTAGAAGAACACCCAGGTCGAGAAGTCGTCGGAGAAGCCGACGAAACGGTGCGATGCGAATGCAGGAACGAATACCACGTCGCCCGTCGCGACGCCGCATTCGCGTCCGTCGACGACGAAGCGGGCCGTGCCGGTGGCGATCACGTAGACCTCGTCGCGCGTATGCGGCGTCTGCAGGTCCTCGCCGCGCGGCCGGTACAGCTCGACGTCGAGCGAGCCGTGGCGAAACAGCGTCGTGAACAGCGTGCCTTCTGCGTCGAGGCGGGCGAGCGATTCGTTGATGCCGAGCTTCATCGTCGTGGGCTCCGGGGCCGGGCCGTGAAGGGGGGGCGTGCAGCCGCACGCCGTTTTCATCGTATGCCGGAATCCGCCACGACGCGAACATCGCGAGCAAGGCGAGCCAAGTCGTCCGATGCTGCCGTTTGGCTGGTAATGCCGATACAGGTATTGGCACTACTAGCCAAACCACTGTTTTTAATGGGTTTTTTAGCTTCCGGCCTGCGCCGTGGCGCATTCTGCGTGGCATAATCGACCGCATCCGCAAGGCTTGTAGTCACAACGACCCCGCATACCCATGGCACAGACTCTCTACGACAAACTGTGGAATACCCACGTCGTCCACACCGAGGACGACGGCACGGCATTGCTCTACATCGACCGTCAGCTGCTGCACGAAGTCACGAGCCCGCAGGCGTTCGAAGGGCTGAACGTCGCGCACCGCCCGGTGTGGCGCGTCAGCGCGAACCTGGCCGTGTCGGACCACAACGTCCCGACCACGGATCGCAGCCACGGCATCGCCGATCCGGTCTCGAAGCTCCAGGTCGACACGCTCGACGCGAACTGCGACGCGTTCGGCATCACGCAGTTCAAGATGAACGACGTGCGCCAGGGCATCGTGCACATCATCGGGCCGGAGCAGGGCGCGACGCTGCCCGGCATGACGATCGTCTGCGGCGATTCGCACACGTCGACGCACGGCGCGTTCGGCGCGCTGGCGCACGGCATCGGCACGTCGGAAGTCGAGCACGTGCTCGCGACGCAGACCTTGCTGCAGAAAAAGAGCAAGAACATGCTCGTGAAGGTGGAGGGCGCGCTGCCGCGCGGCTGTACCGCGAAGGACATCGTGCTCGCGATCATCGGCAAGATCGGCACGGCCGGCGGCACGGGTTACGCGATCGAATTCGGCGGCTCGACGATTCGCGCGCTGACGATGGAAGGCCGGATGACCGTCTGCAACATGGCGATCGAAGCCGGTGCGCGCGCGGGCATGGTCGCCGTCGACGACACGACGATCGATTACCTGAAGGGCCGTCCGTTCGTGCCGACCGGCGCTGAATGGGACCAGGCCGTCGAATACTGGCGCGAATTCAAGTCCGATGAAGGTGCGCAGTTCGACCGCGTCGTCGAGCTGAACGCGGCCGAGATCGTCCCGCAGGTCACGTGGGGCACGTCGCCGGAAATGGTCACGTCGATCGACGGTCGCGTGCCCGATCCGGAGCGCGAGAAGGATCCGGTCAAGCGCGACGCGATGGAACGCGCGCTGGCCTACATGGCGCTCGAGCCGAACACGCCGATCGAGTCGATCAAGGTCGACAAGATCTTCATCGGTTCGTGCACGAACGCGCGCATCGAGGACATCCGCGCGGCCGCGTATGTCGTGAAGAAGCTGAATCGCCGCATCGCATCGAACGTGCGCCTCGCGATGGTCGTGCCGGGCTCGGGCCTCGTGAAGGCGCAGGCCGAGCGCGAAGGCCTCGACAAGGTGTTCACCGATGCAGGCTTCGAATGGCGCGAGCCCGGCTGCTCGATGTGCCTCGCGATGAACGCCGACCGGCTCGATCCGGGCGAGCGCTGCGCGTCGACGTCGAATCGCAACTTCGAAGGCCGGCAGGGCGCGGGCGGCCGCACGCATCTGGTGAGCCCCGCGATGGCGGCGGCGGCGGCGATCGAAGGCCATTTCGTCGACATTCGCAAGCTGGGGTAACGCGTGACGGCATCGAAGCTCATCGCGCGGCTGGTTGCCGCGCTGGCGCTCGCGGGGCTGGGTTTCGGCCTTGCGGGCTGCAATACCGTCCGAGGCTTCGGCCAGGATGTCAATGCCGCCGGCAACGCACTGCAGCGCGCCGCGGAGTGACATCCGCCGAGAATTTGTCGATGTGCGCCGGCTGAATGCCGGCCCTTCAACCGGATAGACGGATCATGGAAAAATTCAATGTGCATACCGGCGTCGTGGCGCCGCTCGATCGCGAGAACGTCGACACCGACGCGATCATCCCGAAGCAGTTCCTGAAGTCGATCAAGCGCACGGGCTTCGGCCCGAACGCGTTCGACGAATGGCGTTACCTCGACCACGGCGAGCCGGGCCAGGACAACTCGAAGCGCCCGCTGAACCCGGATTTCGTGTTGAACCAGCCGCGCTACCAGGGCGCATCGGTGCTGCTCGCACGCAAGAACTTCGGCTGCGGCAGCTCGCGCGAGCACGCGCCGTGGGCGCTGCAGCAGTACGGCTTCCGCGCGATCATCGCGCCGAGCTTCGCCGACATCTTCTTCAACAACTGCTACAAGAACGGACTGTTGCCGATCGTGCTGACCGAGCAGCAGGTCGATCACCTGTTCAACGACACGTATGCGTTCAACGGCTATCAGCTGACGATCGATCTCGACGCGCAGGTCGTGCGTACGGCCGACGGCCGCGAGTATGCGTTCGACATCACGGCGTTCCGCAAGTACTGCCTGCTGAACGGTTTCGACGACATCGGCCTCACGCTGCGTCACGCGGACAAGATCCGCCAGTTCGAGGCCGAGCGGCTTGCGAAGCAGCCGTGGCTCAATAACAAGCTGGTCGGCTGAGATTGCCTCCGGGCGGGCGCGCATGACGTGCGCTCGCCAGCCTGCCACCCACACCTATCCAGTCAGGAATAACGCATGAAGATTGCAGTGCTGCCCGGCGACGGCATCGGTCCGGAAATCGTCAACGAAGCGGTCAAGGTGCTGAACGCCCTCGACGAGAAGTTCGAACTCGAACAGGCGCCGGTCGGGGGCGCGGGCTACGAGGCGAGCGGTCATCCGCTGCCGGACGCGACCCTGAAACTCGCGAAGGAAGCCGACGCGATCCTGTTCGGCTCGGTCGGCGACTGGAAGTACGACTCGCTCGAGCGCGCGCTGCGCCCCGAGCAGGCAATCCTCGGGCTGCGCAAGCATCTCGAGCTGTTCGCGAACTTCCGCCCGGCGATCTGCTATCCGCAACTGGTCGACGCGTCGCCGCTGAAGCCGGAGCTGGTCGCGGGCCTCGATATCCTGATCGTGCGCGAACTGAACGGCGACATCTACTTCGGCCAGCCGCGCGGCGTGCGCGCGGCTCCCGACGGCCCGTTCGCCGGCGAGCGCGAAGGCTTCGACACGATGCGCTATTCGGAACCGGAAGTGCGCCGCATTGCGCACGTCGCGTTCCAGGCCGCGCGCAAGCGCGCGAAGAAGCTGCTGTCGGTAGATAAGTCGAACGTGCTCGAAACGTCGCAATTCTGGCGCGACATCATGATCGACGTGTCGAAGGAATACGCGGACGTCGAGCTGTCGCACATGTACGTCGACAACGCGGCGATGCAGCTCGCGAAGGCGCCGAAGCAGTTCGACGTGATCGTGACCGGCAACATGTTCGGCGACATCCTGTCGGATGAGGCGTCGATGCTGACGGGCTCGATCGGCATGCTGCCATCGGCGTCGCTCGACAAGAACAACAAGGGCCTGTACGAGCCGTCACACGGTTCGGCGCCGGACATCGCTGGCAAGGGCATCGCGAACCCGCTGGCGACGATCCTGTCGGCCGCGATGCTGCTGCGCTACTCGCTGAATCGCGCGGAGCAGGCCGATCGCATCGAGCGCGCCGTGAAAACGGTGCTCGAACAAGGCTATCGCACCGGCGACATCGCGACGCCGGGTTGCAAGCAGGTCGGCACGGCGGCGATGGGCGACGCGGTGGTCGCCGCGCTGTAACGCGCACGGCAAGCAATCCGCGGTGAATTGTAGAAAGGGCGCGAACGGGCCGCGAAATCGGCCGGTTCGCGCGTGGTTGGCCGTTGTGCGGCCAACCAGCTTTGTGTAGACTCGAACGATGGCGCTGATTTCCCTGATCTCCCCGGTCCTGAAACTCCACGGCAACACTGCCCGTGCGGGTACGCGCGCCATCGTCATCACGAAAACCATTACCACGAAAACGATCATTAAACGCTGATCGTCCGTCGTGCCCGCCTGTTTCCCCGCGCGGTCACGCCGGGGGCGGAAATGGCGGGGAAGCTCCATTCAAAGGGTTAGTCATGAACGTAGGTCTCGTAGGTTGGCGCGGCATGGTCGGCAGCGTGCTGATGCAGCGCATGCAGGAAGAAGGTGATTTCGACCTGATCGAACCGGTGTTTTTCAGCACCAGCAACACGGGCGGCAAGGCACCGTCGTTCGCGAAAAACGAGACTACGCTCAAGGACGCGACCAACGTCGACGAGCTGAAGAAGTGCGACGTGATCATCACGTGCCAGGGCGGCGATTACACGAACGACGTGTTCCCGAAGCTGCGCGCGGCCGGCTGGAACGGCTACTGGATCGACGCGGCCTCGTCGCTGCGGATGCAGGACGACGCGGTCATCATCCTCGATCCGGTCAACCTCGACGTGATCAAGGACGCACTCGTCAAGGGCACGAAGAACTTCGTCGGCGGCAACTGCACGGTCAGCCTGATGCTGATGGCGCTCGGCGGCCTGTTCCGCGAGAACCTCGTCGACTGGATGACGGCGATGACCTATCAGGCCGCATCGGGCGCGGGCGCGCAGAACATGCGTGAACTGCTGTCGCAGATGGGCGCGCTGCACGGTTCGGTGCAGGAACAGCTCGCCGATCCGGCGTCCGCGATTCTCGACATCGATCGCCGCGTGCTCGCGACGATGAACAGCGATGCAATGCCGACGAGCCAGTTCGGCGTGCCGCTCGCGGGTTCGCTGATTCCGTGGATCGACAAGGATCTCGGCAACGGGATGTCGAAGGAAGAGTGGAAGGGCGGCGCGGAAACCAACAAGATCCTCGGCAAGCCGGCCATGGGCGAGCCCGGGTCGATCCCGGTCGACGGGCTGTGCGTGCGGATCGGCGCGATGCGCTGCCACTCGCAGGCGCTGACGATCAAGCTGAAGAAGGACGTCCCGCTGGACGAAATCAACGGCATCCTCGCGTCGGCCAACGACTGGGTGAAGGTCGTGCCGAACGAGCGTGAAGCGTCGATGCGCGACCTGTCGCCGGCGAAGATCACCGGCACGCTGACGGTGCCGGTCGGTCGCTTGCGCAAGCTCGCGATGGGCGGCGAATATCTGTCGGCGTTCACGGTCGGCGACCAGCTGCTGTGGGGCGCTGCCGAGCCGCTGCGTCGCATGCTGCGCATCCTGCTCGACAAGTAAGGATCGACCTGCACCGCGCGTGCGTTGTCGGCGCGCGATGCGAAACGCCTGCCAGCCCCTCGTGGGGCGGCAGGCGTTTTTTTCGTCGGTTGGCGCTGCGGCATGCGGGCAGAACCCGAGCCGCTTGCGAGAGAGGCGCGACGCGAACCGTACGGACGTGAATTCATTTCGGCGGCGATGCAGCCGACACGGTTTTCATCGATTGATGATTCTCTTTTGATAAAACTGCCGTGCGCGATTGATGGCGAGGATCAGCGCGGCAATCGCGCCAGCCATGCGCCCACGGCTCGGCGCGGGTAGCGGTCGCGACGATGTGCGGGCGTGTGCGGCCGCATCCACCGGCGACGAATTCGGCCGGAACCCGATCGCGTGAAGTAAACTACGAGGCTACGACGCGCAGAGTCGCCGAAAGCGTCGCGTTCTGCGCGACGCTTTTGCATTTCTGCGGCGACTTTATTGATGCTTCCCTACGCGAATCCGAGCCGCGCCCGCGCGCGGCGATAGAGCCTACGATGTCCCGAATTTCCTTGTTTCCGCGTCAGTCCCGTCTGTCGCGCGCCGTGCGCGGCGCGCTGGCGATCCTGGCACTCGGCGCGGCCGCGTCGGCCTGGGCGGCCGGCACCGTCGAACTGCCGGCTTCCGCAGCAGGCGGCCCCGCGCCGCTCACCGTGACGGTCCAGCCGGGCCAGTCGCTGAACGATCTCGCGAAGGCGGCCACGCAGTCGCACGATCCCGGCGTGCTTGCGCGCGCTGGACGCGCGCTGTTCGACGCCAACCCGCAGGCATTCATGAAGCGCGACCCGAGCCGCCTGAAAGTCGGCGCGACGCTGACGGTGCCGGCGCTCGACGCGACGGGCGCGGCGCTCGCGGCGGCCGGTGCTTCAGGTGCATCAGGTGCATCGGCCGCGTCCCCGGTGGCTCCCGCGTCGAGTACGGTCGCGGCTGCGCAGCATGGTGCGTCCGCGCCGCATTCGGCGTCGGCCGTGCAAGCGGCGCCGGCCGCATCGGCAGCGCATGCGGCACCGGTCAGCGGCGCGAGCGGCGCGGCGGCAGTCGCTGCAGGGACGTCGGCTTTGACCGGCGCGTCCGCTGCGCATGGTGCGTCGACGGTCGAACCGGTTCAGCCGGCCGTGCCTGCGGCCGGTGCAAGCGGGCCGCACGTGTGGAGCGGTGCGATTCAGTCCGCGGCCCCGTCGTCCGCGAGCGAAGCCGCGATTCCGCCCGCGCAGGGTAGCCAAGGCCAAGGCGTGCACGAGCCGTTCGCGGCGGCACCCGTCGCGGGTGCATCGCAGCCGCGGCCGTCGAGCCTGCAACAACTGCTCGCGCTGAAGAACCGCGTGCTGATGGAGCTGCAGAAACACGGGATCGGCAAGCCGGCCGCGACGAACAACGTTGCGCCGGCGCCTGCTGCCCCGCGTTCCGCCACGAATGAAAACGCATCTGCTGCCGCGTCGTCGCCTGCCGCGAGCGAGGCGGCGTCCGGCGCAGCCGCCAATGCGGCGCAGCCGGCATCGGCGCCGGTGCAGCCGGCCGTGCCCGCGACGGTGGCGCCGGCCGCGCGTGGTTCCGAACAGATCGACTGGCGCCCGGCCGCAGCGGCCGGCGCGGCCGTGGTCGTTCTCGCGGCCGGCTTCGCGTGGCGCAAGCGCCGGAAAGCGCGACCTGCCGAGCCGGTCACCCCGGAAACCGACGGCACGGCGGGTGCTGATGCCGGCGCATCGTCGTCGCCTGTCGAAGCTGTGCCGCCGATTCTTCCCGAAACGCCGGTCGCACGTGACGCAGCTGCCGATGCGAATCTCGTTTCGGCCGCCGCGGTAGCGGCAGAGGTGACCGAAACGCGCGATCTCGACGTGCATTCGTCGTCGGAAGCGGGGACGACGCAAGACGATCAAACGGAAGCGCCGGCCGCGCCGGCCGCGTTGGCGCGCGTCGCAGAGTCGGTTCCGCATGACGCGAAGCCCGTTGCGGAGACAACGCCCGGTAAGCCGATCGAAGCACCCGCCGCGCCGGCGACGAACGATGCCCAGCACGCGGCGCTGATGCAGAACGCGATCAGCGCGCTGAACAGCCTCGACATGCCGCTCCCGCCGCGTACGGCGGAAGAGCCGGCCGCTCGGGACGCGCAAGTCGAAAGCGACCAAATCGCAACTAACGGTCAATCCATCTCGCCCCCGCACGTTGATGCGAGCGACTCGGCTGCTGAACATCCGGCCGACCAGGACGACGAGTTCGACTGGGATCCGGATGCGGCAACGCCGGCGTCTCACGCGGGTAGCACGTTCGCGCCGTCGTCGCTCCCACCGCTCGGCGGCGCGCAGTTCGGCGCGTTGAAACTGGACTTCGATCTCGACCTGCCATCCGCGCCGGGTGCCGTGCTGCCTGCGCTGACGCCGGAAGAGCTCGCCCGCATCGCCCGCAACAAGCTGGATCTCGCATCGGAGTACGTCGAGCTGGGCGACCTGTCCGGTGCGCGCACGTTGCTGCAGGAAGTCGTCGATGCGAACGACGCTGCGACGCGCGACGACGCGCGTGCGCTGCTTGCGAAACTGGCGGAAGAGGCGTGATGCGGATCGCGCTGGGGATTCAGTACGACGGCGCCGCGTTCTGCGGCTGGCAGGCGCAGCCGCACGGCAAGACCGTGCAGGATGCGCTCGAGCGCGCGCTCGGCGAATTCGCATGCGTGCCGCTGCATACGACAGTCGCGGGGCGTACCGATACAGGCGTGCATGGGCTCGGGCAGGTCGTGCACTTCGACACGGACCTCGACCGCGCGGATTTCTCGTGGGTGCGCGGCACCAACGCATTCCTGCCGCCGACCGTGTCGGTACAGTGGGCAAAGCCGATGCCGGACACGTTCCACGCGCGCTTTTCGGCGTTCGAACGCACCTACTACTACGCGCTGTACGTGCATCCCGTGCGTTCGCCGATGCTGGCGGGCCGGGCGGGCTGGATCCACACGCCGCTCGACGACGATGCGATGCGCGGCGCCGCCGCGCACCTGATTGGCGAGCACGACTTCTCGTCGTTCCGGTCGTCGGAATGCCAGTCGAAGACGCCGGTCAAACACCTGTACCAGATCGACGTGCGGCGTGCAGGGCACTTCATTCATTTCCGCTTTCGCGCGAATGCGTTCCTGCATCACATGGTCCGCAACCTGATGGGCTGCCTCGTCGCGGTCGGGCGCGGCCGCTACCCGGCGGACTGGCTGGCCGACGTGCTGGCCGGGCGCGACCGCAATCTCGCCGCGCCGACGTTCATGGCCGACGGGCTGTACCTCGCCCATGTCGGCTACCCGGCGGAATTCGCCGTCCCGCCCGCGCAGCTCGGCAGCGTGCCGTGGAGCAGCGTCTGGGCTGACCTGGACCCACAACCATGACGGATCACGCCGTGTCTCCTTCGATTTCCGCCGCGGCTGCCCTCGCGCCGCGCACGCGCATCAAGCTGTGCGGCCTGTCGCGCCCCGAGGACGTGCTGCATGCCGCCGCAATCGGCGCCGACGCGATCGGCCTCGTGTTCTACCCCAAGAGCCCGCGCGCGGTCTCGATCGCGCAGGCTGCCGAGCTGGCGCGGCTCGCGCCGCCGTTCATGTCGGTGGTCGGCCTGTTCGTGAACGCAACCGAAGCCGAGATCGAGGCGATCGTGCGCGACGTGCCGCTCACGGTGCTGCAGTTCCACGGCGACGAGACGCCCGAGCAGTGCGACGCCCTCGGCCGCGCGGCACGCCTGCCGTGGTTGCGCGCGGTGCGCGTCGGCCCCTCGACGCAGCCGGCCGATTTGGTAGAATCGGCTCTTCATTATTCGAAAGCGCGCGGCCTCCTGTTCGACACTCTGGTGCCGGACTACGGCGGTAGCGGCAAGGTCTTCGATTGGTCACTTATTCCCGCAGAGCTCGCGCATCGGGCCGTTTTGAGTGGTGGCTTGAACGCGCAAAACGTCGGTGATGCGATCCGCCAGTTGCGCCCATTTGCTGTCGATGTCTCGAGTGGCATCGAAGTGGAGGGCGCGAAGGGCGTGAAGGATCACGCCCGGATGGCGGCGTTCGTACGCGCGGTGCGCGAAGCGGACGCCGGGTGATTCAAGCCGGTGCGGCCCCGACAGCGGGGCGCGCCGACCGATCGAGAGTGACACCATGTACAACCTTCCTGATGATCGCGGCCACTTCGGCCCGTATGGCGGCGTGTTCGTCGCCGAAACGCTGATTCACGCGCTGGATGAACTGCGCACGGCGTATGAAAAATTCCGCAACGACCCCGATTTCGTCGCCGAATACGAGCGCGAACTCAAGTATTTCGTCGGTCGTCCGTCGCCGATCTATCACGCGCAGCGCTGGAGCGAAATGCTCGGCGGCGCGCAGATCTACCTGAAGCGCGAGGACCTGAACCATACCGGCGCGCACAAGATCAACAACGTGATCGGCCAGGCGTTGCTCGCGAAGCGGATGGGCAAGAAGCGCGTGATCGCCGAGACGGGCGCCGGCCAGCATGGCGTCGCGACGGCGACGATCTGCGCGCGCTTCGGGATGGAGTGCATCGTCTACATGGGCGCCGAGGACGTGCGCCGCCAGGCCGCGAACGTCTACCGGATGAAGCTGCTCGGCGCGACGGTCGTGCCGGTTGAATCGGGGTCGCGCACGTTGAAGGACGCGCTGAATGAAGCGATGCGCGACTGGGTCACGAACATCGAAAGCACGTTCTACATCATCGGCACGGTCGCGGGCCCGCATCCGTATCCGGCGATGGTGCGCGACTTCCAGCGCGTGATCGGCGACGAGTGCAAGGTGCAGATGCCGGAACTCGCCGGCCGCCAGCCGGACGCGGTGATTGCGTGCGTCGGCGGCGGCTCGAACGCGATGGGCATCTTCTATCCGTACATCGACGACACGTCGGTGCAGCTGATCGGCGTCGAAGCGGCCGGCGACGGCCTCGACACCGGCCGTCACGCCGCGTCGCTGATCGCCGGCAGCCCCGGCGTGCTGCACGGCAACCGCACGTATCTGCTGCAGGACGACAACGGCCAGATCATCGAAACGCATTCGGTGTCGGCAGGTCTCGACTATCCGGGCGTCGGTCCCGAGCACGCATGGCTGAAGGACAGCGGCCGCGCGCAGTACGTGCCGATCACCGACGAAGAGGCGCTGAAGGCGTTCCACGACTGCTGCCGGATCGAGGGGATCATCCCCGCGCTCGAGTCGAGCCACGCGATCGCGTACGGCGTGAAGCTCGCGCCGACGTTGCCGAAGGACAAGATCCTGCTCGTCAACCTGTCGGGCCGCGGCGACAAGGACATGCATACGGTCGCCGAGCGATCGGGCATCGCGCTCTGACCCCGACCGATGCGTGACCTGATCGAACAACCGGGCGGCGGCGCCGCGAGCGAAGCGGAGGCGGTGCAGTCTGCCGTCGCCGTGCCGTGCGCGCTGCCGTCCGGGATCGAACTGCACAACCGCGATTTCATGTCGGAAGCCGCGCGCCTGCCGGATGCGTCGATCGACCTGATCGTCGCCGATCCGCCGTACGGGCTCGGCAAGGACTACGGCAACGATTCGGACAAGCGCTCGGGCGACGATTTTCTCGCGTGGACGCGCGAGTGGCTCGAGCTCGCGATTCCGAAGCTCAAGCCGAGCGGGTCGATGTACATCTTCTGCACGTGGCAGTACGCGCCGGAAATCTTCAGCTTCCTGAAGACGAAGCTCACGATGGTCAACGAGATCATCTGGGACCGACGCGTGCCGAGCATGGGCGGCACGACGCGCCGTTTCACGTCGGTGCACGACAACATCGGCTTTTTCGCGGTTTCCAAGGCGTATTACTTCGATCTCGATCCGGTCCGCATCCCGTACGACGCCGACACGAAGAAGGCCCGCTCGCGCAAGCTGTTCGAAGGCAGCAAGTGGCTGGAGATGGGTTACAACCCGAAGGACGTCTGGTCGGTCTCGCGCCTGCATCGTCAGCACGCGGAGCGCGTCGATCATCCGACCCAGAAGCCGCTGGAAATCATCGAGCGGATGGTGCTCGCGAGTTGCCCGCCGGGCGGCCGCGTGCTCGATCCGTTCATGGGCAGCGGCACGACCGCGGTGGCCTGCGCACGGCAGGGGCGCGACTTCGTCGGCTACGAGATCAACGAAAGTTATTGCGCGATCGCGCACGAGCGCGTGAGCGCGCTCGCCACGCCGGCGTGCGCGTGAGTCGCGCCGCCGTTTTGCCGATCGCTTGCTTTGCATGGGATCGGAGCAAGCGCTGAAGCGCCGGCTCCGATCGACCGCCGTGGGGCCGGAATAAGCGCTGAAGCGCTAACTCCGGCCAGCCACGGCATGGGATCGGAGCAAGCGCCAAAGCGCCAGCTCCGATCGACACAAGGAAAATTGCCATGTCATCCCGTATCCAGCAGACCTTCGCCGCACTCGCCGAACAAGGCCGCAAGGGCCTGATTCCGTTCATCACGGCCGGCGACCCCGATCCCGCGAAGACCGTCGAATTCATGCACGCGCTCGCCGAAGGCGGCGCCGACGTCATCGAGCTCGGCGTGCCGTTCTCGGACCCGATGGCCGACGGCCCGGTGATCCAGCGCTCGTCGGAGCGCGCGCTCGCGCGCGGCGTCACGCTCAAGAGCGTGCTCGCCGACGTGAAGCGCTTCCGCGAGACCGACCAGAAAACCCCCGTCGTGCTGATGGGTTATGCGAACCCGATCGAGCGGATGGGCGTCGACACGTTCGCGACCGAAGCGCAGGCGGCCGGCGTCGACGGCGTGCTCGTCGTCGACTATCCGCCCGAGGAAGCGGGCGTATTCGCCGAGAAAATGCGCGCCGCGCAGATCGATCCGATCTTCCTGCTCGCGCCGACGTCGACCGACGAACGCATCGCCGACGTGGGCAAGATCGCGAGCGGCTACGTGTACTACGTGTCGCTCAAGGGCGTGACCGGCGCCGGAAATCTGGATGTTTCGAGCATTGCGGGTAAAATCCCGGCCATCAAGTCGCGCGTGCCGGTTCCGGTGGGCGTCGGCTTCGGCATCCGCGACGCCGAAACGGCGCGCGCGGTGGCCGAAGTGTCGGACGCCGTCGTGATCGGCAGCCGCCTGGTGCAGCTGCTCGAGAGCGCCGCGCCGGACGGCGCCGCCGCCGCGCTGACGACTTTCATTGCCGAGCTGCGCGCCGCCCTGGACGGCGCCGGCAAGACGGCGCGATAAACACAACACAGGAAGCGGGAACGGGCCGGTCGGCCCGCCCCGCCACGGAACAGGAAACCATACGATGAGCTGGCTCGACAAACTGTTGCCGCCGAAGATCAAGCAGACCGACCCGAAAAGCCGCAAGGGCATTCCGGAAGGCCTGTGGGTCAAGTGCCCGTCCTGCGAGGCCGTGCTGTACCGCAACGACGTGGACGCGAACCTGCACGTGTGCCCGAAGTGCGACCACCACATGCGCATCGGTGCGCGCGAGCGTCTCGACGGGCTGCTCGACCCGGAAGGCCGCTATGAGATCGGCCAGGAAATCGTGCCGGTCGACTCGCTGAAATTCAAGGACAGCCGCAAGTACCCCGATCGTCTGAAGGAAGCGATGGACGAAACGGGCGAGACCGACGCGATGGTCGTGATGGGCGGTGCGATCCACACGCTGCCCGTCGTCGCGGCCTGTTTCGAGTTCTCGTTCATGGGGGGCTCGATGGGTTCGGTCGTCGGCGAGCGCTTCGTGCGCGGCGCGCAGAATGCGCTGGAGCAGCAGGTGCCGTTCATCTGCTTCACGGCGTCGGGCGGCGCACGGATGCAGGAAAGCCTGCTGTCGCTGATGCAGATGGCCAAGACCACCGCGATGCTGACCAAGCTGGCCGAAGCCAAGCTGCCGTTCATCTCGGTGCTGACCGACCCGACGATGGGCGGCGTGTCGGCGAGCTTCGCGTTCCTCGGCGACGTCGTGATCGCGGAGCCGAAGGCGCTGATCGGCTTTGCCGGCCCGCGCGTGATCGAGCAGACGGTTCGCGAGAAGCTGCCGGAAGGCTTCCAGCGCGCGGAATTCCTGCTGAAGACGGGCGCGATCGACATGATCGTCGATCGCCGCAAGATGCGCGACGAGATCGCGCAACTGCTCGCGCTGCTGCAGCGACAGCCGGCCGACGCGCTGGCCTGATTGGCGCGGCGTTGTGAACTGCGCGCGTCGCCCGGCTGAACCGCCGGGCGGCGCGTTTCGTTTTTTGGCGTAGTGGCGGTACCGATTCAGATTTGATCCGATGAGCACTTTTCCCACTCTCGACGCGTGGCTTTCGCATCTCGAACGCGCGCACCCGGTCGGCATCGACATGGGCCTTACCCGCATCGGGCAGGTCAAGGCGGCGTTGCAACTCGAATTCGCGTGCCCCGTGATCACGGTCGGCGGCACGAACGGCAAGGGTTCGACTTGCGCATTCCTCGAGGCGATCCTCGTTCACGCGGGCTACAAGGTCGGTTGCCACACGTCGCCGCACCTGCTCGAATTCAGCGAGCGCGCGCGCGTGAACGGCCAGCAGGTGAGCGACGCCGAGCTGCTGCCGCACTTCGAAGCCGTCGAGGCAGCGCGCACGTCGCTGCCCGAGCCGGTGTCGCTGACGTACTTCGAATTCACGACGCTCGCGATCCTGCATCTGTTCGCGTCACGCGGGCTCGACGCGGTGATCCTCGAAGTCGGTCTCGGCGGCCGGCTCGACGCGGTCAACATCATCGACGCCGATTGCGCGATCGTCACGAGCATCGACATCGACCACACCGAATACCTCGGCGACACGCGCGAGAAGATCGCGTTCGAGAAGGCAGGGATCTTCCGCGCGGGCAAGCCGGCGATCTGCGGTGATCCCGCGGTGCCGAACACGCTGGTCGAGCACGCCGAAGCGATCGGCGCCGACCTGTGGTTGGTCGGTCGCGATTTCCGCTATGAAGCGCAGCCGGGCGCGGAGCGCCAGCAATGGAGCTATCTCGGCCGCGAGAAGCGCTATCCGGCGCTCGCGTACCCGGCGCTGCGCGGCGCGAATCAGCTGATCAATGCATCGGCCGCGCTGGCCGCGCTCGAGGCGCTGCGCCCGGTGCTGCCGGTGTCCGCGCAGGACATTCGGCTCGGGCTCGCCAACGTCGAGCTGCCGGGGCGCTTCCAGGTGCTGCCCGGCAAGCCGGCGATCGTGCTGGACGTCGCGCACAACCCGCATGCGGCGGCCGTGCTCGAGCAGAACCTCGGCAACATGGGCTTCTTCCCGTACACGTACGCGGTGTTCGGCGCGATGCACGACAAGGACATCGACGGCGTGTTGCGGCATCTGAAGGGCGAGATCGACCACTGGTGCGTGACCGACCTGCCGCTGCCGCGCGCGGCGAGCGCGGAGCAGCTCGAAGCCGCGCTGCGCAAGGCCGGCGTGCAGGAGGGGGCCGATTCGAGCGTGACGCGGTTCGCGTCGCCCGCCGAAGCGTTTCGCGATGCACTAAAAAGAGCATCCGAGAATGATAGAATCGTGGTTTTCGGCAGTTTCCATACGGTGGCAGGTGTGATGGCCTACCGGAAATCGCAGCAACACTGACTGACGGGCAGTTTCGGACTCAGCCATTCATGGGAATTTTCTCGTTCGGCAAGAAAGACGACGACGCGCCCCCGCGGCGCGGCGGTCGTACCGGGGCCTCCCGGAACGTGCGCACGGAGCGCACTGAACGCGTCGAGCGACGCACGCGCCGCACCGAGCGTCCGGAGTCGGACGCACTGCTCCTCGATCCGACCCTTCCAGAAAAGCAACGCGCCCGCCGGCGTCTCGTCGGTGCGATCGCGCTCGTCGTCGCGGCGGTGATCGTGCTGCCGATGGTGCTTGATTCCCACCCGAAGCCGGTGACGGACGACATCGCGATCGACATCCCGAACCGGCCCGCGCATCAGGCGGTCGCTCCGCGCGACGACGACACGTCCGACGTGCAGGCGGGCGTCGCGCACGACGAACCGCCGGCATCCGATGTCGCCGTGGCGGCCGCGCCCGCGACCAAGGATGCGGTCAAGCCGGCCGCGAAGCCCGATAGCACGACCTCGACGACCACGGCGAGCGTGACGCCGCCGAAGCCCGCTGCGAAGCCGGCCACGACCGCACCCGCGCCGAAGCCTGCCGCGCCGAAACCGGCGCCCGCGACGGTCGCGAACGCCGACGCCGCGGCCGACAGCGGCGACGCATCGTCGCCGGCGTCGCCGGCCGGTGCTCGCTTCGCGGTGCAGCTCGGTTCGTTCAAGGACGACGCGACGGCCCGGTCATGGGCCACCAAGTTGAAATCGGCGGGGGTGCCCGCATATGTCGAGCATCGCAAGCAGGCGGACGGCAGCACGGCTACACTGCTGCGTGCCGGCCCGTTCGCGGATCGCGCGGCGGCGTCCGCCGCGATCGCGAAGGTGCGCGAAGCCGGACTCACGCAGTAACGTGCGATGCTGACGGCTTTCGACTACGCTGTATTGGCGGTGATCGCGTTGTCTGCGCTGCGTGGCGCATGGCGCGGTTTCGTCTCGGAGATTTTCGGGCTGATCGGCTGGATCGCGGCGATCGTGATCGCGGCCCGCTATGTCGGACTGGTCGTGCCGTATATCCCGGCTAATTGGCCGGGCGGCGCGCTGACACAGTGGGTGCTCGCGTTCGCGCTGATCGTGATCGGCGTCGTGTTCGTCGCGGGTGTCGCGAACGCGCTGTTGTCGCGGATCGCGCAGGCGACGGGCCTCGGCGGGGTCGATCGCTCGCTGGGCATGATGTTCGGGCTCGTGCGCGGCTGCGTGCTGGTGGTGTTGCTGGTCGCGGCGGCCGGGCTGACCGAATTGCCCAAACAGGATTTCTGGCGCAATGCGCTATTGCGTCCTTTCGCCGAGCAGGGCGTGCACGAGCTGAAGCAGCTCCTGCCCGACGGCATGGCCCAGTACGTGCGCGTGTGACGACGCGCACCGGGTAGGACGGAACCGATTTTGTCATCTTGAAGGACATGCCATGTGCGGCATCGTAGGCGTTATCTCCCAATCCCCCGTCAATCAGCTGATCTATGACAGCCTGCTGCTGCTGCAGCATCGCGGTCAGGATGCAGCGGGCATCGCGACGGCGGACGGCAGCAATTTCCACATGTACAAGGCGAACGGCATGGTGCGCGACGTGTTCCGCACGCGCAACATGCGCAGCCTGCCCGGCACGTTCGGCATCGGCCAGGTCCGATATCCGACGGCCGGCTCGGCGTCGAGCGAAGCCGAGGCGCAGCCGTTCTACGTGAACGCGCCGTTCGGGATCATCCTCGCGCACAACGGCAACCTGACGAACTGGGAACAGCTGAAGGACGAGATGTTCCGGATCGATCGCCGGCACATCAACACCAATTCCGATAGCGAAGTGCTGCTCAACGTGTTCGCGCACGAGCTGCAGCTGTCGACGACGGGCCTCGAGCTCGATCCGGCCGCGGTGTTCAAGGCGGTCGCGGGCGTGCATCGCCGCCTGCAGGGCTCGTACGCGATCGTGTCGCTGATCGCCGGCTACGGCCTGCTCGCGTTCCGCGATCCGTTCGGCATCCGCCCGCTCTGCATCGGCAAGCTCGAGACCGAACACGGCACCGAGTGGATGGTCGCGTCGGAGTCGGTGGCGGTCGAAGGCATCGGGTTCGAATTCGTGCGCGACGTGCAGCCGGGCGAGGCGATCTTCATCGACAAGGCCGGCAACTTCCACAGCCAGCAGTGCGCCGAGCACCCGACGCTGAATCCTTGCATGTTCGAGTACGTGTATCTCGCGCGTCCGGATTCGTGCCTCGACGGCGTGCCCGTCTACAACGTGCGTCTGCGCATGGGCGACTACCTCGCCGAGAAGATCAAGCGCGAGCTGCCGAACGTGCCGATCGACGTCGTGATGCCGATTCCCGATTCGTCGCGTCCGGCCGCGATGCAGGTCGCCGCGAAGCTCGGCGTCGAGTATCGCGAAGGTTTCTTCAAGAACCGCTACGTCGGCCGCACGTTCATCATGCCGGGCCAGGCCGTGCGCAAGAAGTCGGTGCGCCAGAAGCTCAATGCGATGAGCATCGAGTTCAAGGACAAGCACGTGCTGATCGTCGACGACTCGATCGTACGCGGCACGACCTCGCACGAGATCGTGCAGATGGCGCGCGATGCAGGCGCGAAGTCGGTGATCTTCGCGTCGGCGGCGCCGCCCGTGAAGTTCCCGAACGTTTACGGCATCGACATGCCGACGCGCGGTGAGCTCGTTGCCCACGGTCGCACCGACGATGAAGTCGCGAAGATCATCGGCGCCGACTACCTGATCTATCAGGACGTGGACGACCTGCGCCGCGCGGTGCGCGACATCAACCCGAAGCTCGAGCGCTTCGAGGCGTCGTGCTTCGACGGCAACTACATCACCGGCGCCGTGACGCCCGAGTACCTCGACGCGATCGAGCGCGCGCGTCTCGCGCCGGCGTCGCAGGCCGATCGCGACACGGCTGGCGATGCCGCCCGTTCGCAGATGAACCTGCAGCTGTCGGTCGAGTGACACCGGCGCACGCTTCGGATGAAGCGTGATAGGATGTGGCCTTGCGTCGATTTGATTCAGCTTGCGGACGCGGGGCGACTTCCCAAAACAGCTAAAGCGAAGGCCGGCGGCAGCCGGCCCGAGTCGATCGCTGTCGTACCGCACCGAAGCCCGCTGATGCCGACGCATAGCGGGCTTTTTGTTTTGGCCTGATTTTGTGGCTGGGTTCGCGCCCGATGCATGATCCGCGGCGCGGCCCTCGAATACGGAAAACGGAACATGGACGACTCCCTCAACTTCGACACGCTCGCCGTGCGCGCGGGCACGCAGCGCAGCAACTTCAACGAGCATTCGGAAGCGCTGTTCCTCACGTCGAGCTTCTGCTTCACGAGCGCGGCCGAGGCTGCCGAGCGCTTCGCGAATTCGGAAGACTATTTCACCTATTCGCGCTTCACGAACCCGACCGTCACCATGTTCCAGGATCGTCTCGCCGCGCTCGAAGGCGGCGAGGCCTGCATCGCGACGGCGTCGGGCATGGCGGCGATCATGTCGGTCGTGATGGCCGCGCTGCAGGCGGGCGATCACCTCGTCAGCTCGCGAAGCCTGTTCGGCTCGACGCTCGGGATGTTCTCGCAGATTTTCAGCAAGTTCGGCATCACGACGACCTTCGTCGATCCGACCGACCTGAACGCATGGCAGGAAGCGGTGCGGCCCGAAACGAAGATGTTCTTCCTCGAAACGCCGTCGAACCCGCTGACCGAACTCGCCGACATCGAGGCGATCGGCAAGATCGCGAAGGCCGCGAACGCGCTGTTCGTCGTCGACAACTGTTTCTGCAGCCCGGTGCTGCAGCAGCCGTTGAAGCTCGGCGCGGACGTCGTGATGCACTCGGCGACGAAGTTCCTCGACGGGCAGGGGCGCGTGCTCGGCGGCGCGCTGGTCGGCTCGAAGGAATTCATCATGGGCAAGGTGTTCCCGTTCGTGCGCAGCGCGGGTCCGACGCTGTCGGCATTCAACGCGTGGGTGCTGTTGAAGGGGATGGAGACGCTGTCTCTGCGCGTCGAGAAGCAGTCGGCGAATGCGCTGGAAATCGCGCGCTGGCTCGATTCGCATCCGGCCGTCGCGCGTGTGTTCTATCCGGGGCTCGAATCGCATCCGCAGCACGAACTCGCGAAGCGCCAGCAGAAGGCGGGCGGCGCAATCGTATCGTTCGAGCTGAAGGGCGACACGCCGGAGCAGCAGCGCGCGAATGCGTGGCGCGTGATCGACAGCACGAAGCTGATCTCGATCACCGGCAACCTCGGCGACACGCGCACGACGATCACGCATCCGGCGACGACGACGCATGCCCGCATCACGCCGGAAGCGCGTGCGGCCGCGGGGATCACCGAAGGGCTGATCCGCCTCGCGGTCGGCCTGGAAAACGCGGGCGACCTGCGCAACGATCTCGCGCGCGGCCTCGAGGGCTGAGCGCCGCGGCACGTTTCAGGGCCGGCATGACAACGGGCCGCTCGATCTGATCGAGCGGCCCGTTTTTTTTGGCCGGCGCCGCGCGCGTCGACGGAATCAGCCGGTGTGCCCGGCCTGCGCGGGCCGCTGCACGTCGCGCATCGCTTCCATCATCCATCGCAGCGTGTCGTCGAGCGGCGTCACGGGCAGCTCGCCCACTGCACGCCGCAGCTTTTCGCGCGACCCGCTGAGACTTTTTACTTCGTTGTGCCGCACGAAACGCGGATCGATCGTCACGTCGATCACGTAGCCGGCGATCCGCGACAGCATCGCCAGCACTTCCTTCAGCGAATACGCGCGTTCCGAGCAGACGTTGAACGTCTCGCCGGCCGGCGCGGCTTCGAGCAGCTTCAAATAGGCGGCCGTCACGTCGCGCACGTCGGAGAAATCGCGGCTCACGTCGAGATTGCCGAGCGAGATGCGCGGCGCATTGCGCGCATAGTGCGACACGAGCTTCGGCAGAAGATACGCATCGTCCTGGCCGACGCCGGTGTAGTTGAACGGCCGCGCGATCACGATCGGCAACCGGTCGGCCCATAGCTTCGCCGCGTATTCCATCGCCAGCTTGCTGACCGCATAGTCGTTCGCGGGAGCGGGGGTGACGGTTTCGTCGAGCACGCCGGCCGTCGAATTGCCGTAGACGTTCGCGCTGCTGGCGAGCAGCACCGCCGAAGGGCGGCGGTCCAGGCCCGCGAGCGCGGCCAGCAGGTTGCGCGTGCCGACGATGTTGACCGCGTAAGTCTGCGACGGCTCGTCCTGCGCGACGTGCGCACGCGCGGCCAGATGCACGACCGCATCGGGCCGCGCATCGGCGGCCGCCGCGCGCATCGCGTGCGCATCGAGCAGGTCGACCGGCACCAGCGTGCAGTTCGCGAGCGCCGGATCGTCCGGCCGCGCCGCCCCGGGCGCCACGGTGCCCCATACGTCGTAGCCGGCCGCCTCGAGGCGCTGCGCCATGTAGCGGCCGGTGAAGCCCGTCAGACCCGTGACGAATGCGCGGCGCGTCGAGCGTCCGGCATCAGTACGTGTCATGGTGACGATTCCGCGTCAGATCCGCTTCCACCATCATCTGGCAAAGTTGCTCGAGCGTCGTTTCCGGCGCCCAGCCGAGCTTGGATTTGGCCTTGTCCGCGCAGCCGATCAGCAGGTCGACTTCGGCAGGGCGGTAGAACTTCGGATTCACTTCGACCAGCACGTTGCCGTTCGACGCGTCGAGACCGCGTTCCTGTTCGCCCTTGCCGGTCCATTCAATCTGGTAGCCGGCGGCCGCGAACGCCATCTGCACGAAGTCGCGCACGGTCTCGGTGCGGTTGGTCGCGAGCACGTAGGTGTCGGGCTCGTCGACCTGCAGCATCCGCCACATCCCTTCGACGTATTCGAGCGCGAAGCCCCAGTCGCGCTTGGCGTCGAGGTTGCCGAGCTCGAGCTTGCCCGCCTTGCCGAGTTTGATCTTCGCGACGGTGTCGGTGATCTTGCGCGTGACGAACTCGCGGCCGCGCAGCGGCGATTCGTGGTTGAACAGGATGCCGCTGCAGCCGAACAGGCCGTAGGACTCGCGGTAGTTCACGGTCATCCAGTGCGCGTACAGCTTCGCGACGCCGTACGGGCTGCGCGGGTAGAACGCGGTGGTTTCCGTTTGCGGAATCGCCTGCACCTTGCCGAACATCTCGGACGTCGATGCCTGGTAGAAGCGCGTCTTCGGGCTCACCACGCGGATCGCCTCGAGCAGGTTCAGCGGGCCGATGCCCGTGACCTCGGCGGTCGTCGCCGGCTGGTCGAACGACACGCCGACGAAGCTCTGCGCGGCCAGGTTGTACAGCTCGTCGGGCTGCGTGCGTTCGAGCAGCCGCAGGCTGGAGCCGGCATCCGTCAGGTCGTGCTCGATGAGCGACAGGTTCGGGTGCGTGTCGACGCCGAGCTCGGCGATGCGCCAGAAGTTCACCGAGCTGGTGCGGCGATAGGTGCCCGTGACTTCGTAGCCCTTGTCGAGCAGCAGCTTGGTCAGGTAGGCGCCATCCTGCCCGGTGATCCCCGTGATGATGGCCTTCTTGCGAGTTTGGCTCATGGCAATGTCCTGGTCGAATCGATGGATTGAGAAATTCAGGCGGTCGTGCGTGCGGCGGCGGGCACCGTGGCGCGTGCCGGGCCGCGCGTCAGGCGCCGTTCGAAGCCGTACCAGCTCACGGTGGCGTACGCGAGCGTGATGGCGAGGGCGAGCGCGGCCGTGACGAAGCGGTTCAGGTGCAACGGCCACAGCGCGTACAGCACGCTCAGGTGAATCAGGTAGACGGTGTAGCTGACGGTGCCGACGTACACGAGCAGCGGGTTCGTCAGCACGCGCTGCACGAGGCCGCGTCCGCGCAGCGCGATCACGACGATCGACGTGCACAGCAGCAGCGAGATGCTGTAGAGCGCGGCATTCGACAGCGGCGTATTCGCCGCGCGGAAACGCGGGAACGACAGGTGCAGCCAGCCGAGGATCGCGAGCGACACGAGCGCGCCGACGATCGCGAGCGGATAGAACGGCTCCAGCGCGCGCCGGTCGCGGCGCAGCACGATCGCGAGCAGCGCACCCGCGGCGAGCAGGTCCATCCGGAACGGCGTCAGGTAGTAGATGGGCCAGAACGAATCGAACCACGGCGTCGCGATCGCGCGCAGCACGGGCGCCGCGACGATCAGCGCAGCGGCGATCCACAGCAGCGCGCGCTCCGAACACCACAGCACGACGAACGGCCAGAAGATGTAGAACTGCTCCTCGACGGCGAGCGACCACAGCACGTTCAGGCTGTCGTGACCGATGCTGCCGAGCGACAGCCCGATGTTGGTCGAGAAGAACGCGAACCACGGCCAGTGCGGCAGCCAGCTCGCGCCGAACAGCAGCGTCGACACGACGAGCAGCAGCACGTACGGCGGCAGGATGCGGCGCACGCGGCGCGCGTAGAAGTGGCTGAAGTAAGACTGTCCGCGCGCCTTGCGATCGAGCAGGATGCCGGTGATCAGCAGGCCGCTCAGCACGAAGAACAGGTCGACGCCCATCCATAGCGGCGCCTTCAGCGCATGTTGCAGGAACACGGCGCCAACGGCGATCGCGCGCAGCCCGTCGAGCTGCACGATGCGGCCGTGTTGCGGCGGGGCGAGGTCGGCGGTGCGCGAGATGCCTGTCATCGCGCCGCTCCTTCGCGACGCGCGGCCGATGCCGTGGCGCGCCGCGCATCCGATGCGTGAACGTAATGCATGCGTTTAAATGAAATATTGAATCGAAATCGATTCTAGGGAAAAGAAATCGGCAAAAAAACGCATGTCATTTATCCGGCTGAAAACATTCGAATGCCGGTCGTTTTAATCGCGTCATGAAAGGTTTGCAGGCCAAGCGCCCCGGCGGGCGGGGCAAAGCGGCATTTTCTACGGATAGCCGCATGAAAGGCGGTCGATATTGCCGCTTCGTCGGGCCAGTTTGCCGCTGTTCCGGTTCGATATTTCAGGTGGAAACATCCCAAAATATTTCCAAATTTCTTGTGATTATTTTTGCTTGTAACCTGCATCGCGACGTTTGAAACCTATTTAGCGACAGGGCATCAGGGCAAGCAGCATGCCGCGGCGCCAGTCGCTTCCGCATCGAGTCTGGAGAGCGCATTGCGACGTCTGATTCTGGTTGGCATGACGGTATGCGCGGCGCTGTCCGCGAGCGCCGCCTCGGCTGAAACCGTGTTGCCCGCGACCACTTCGTGGATCGGCAACACGTTCGGCTATGGCGACGGCAGTTGGACGCAGATCGACATTCGCGCGATCGCGGTGACGCCCGACGGCAAGGTGTATACGAACGCGCCGTGGGACGAGAGCGGCGCCGAGGCGAGCGTCTATCAGGACGGGAAGATGCTCGGCTTCGCCGGCGGCACGCACGGCTGGGGCAACCTCGGCGGCAACGCGGTCGCGGTGAACAGTAAATATGCGTACGTCGCGATCGGCGTCGGCAACGAGCGTGGCCATCTGCAGTCGCCCGGCATCTGGCCGGACAAGGGCAAGCAGTGGTTCGGCATTTCGCGCCGCACGATCGGCGACATGAAGCAGCCGGCGCCGTTCCGCGCGGCGCCGCAGGTCGCGCCCGGCGGTCGCGCCGATGCCGGGCGCGCGCGGATGGCCGCCAGCTTCATGATGGTCAACGAGGTGCCGGCCCCGGCCCGCTCGGAAGTGGGCGAGGCGAAGGCGGAAGTCGGCGGCCTCGCGGCCGACGACAAGACGCTGTTCGCGACGAATCCGTCACATGACGAGGTGGACGTCTACGACGCCGAGACGATGCAGAAGAAAGCCACGTGGAGCGCGCACGAGCCGGGCCGCATCGCGCTGGCCGGCGACGGCACGCTCTGGCTGCTCACCGATACGATCGGCGGCCCCGCGCATCTCGTGCACGTGCGCGCGGACGGCCGCAAGCTCGACGACGCGCCCGCGCTGCCCGACGGCACCGACGCGGTGGACGTGGCGGTCGACGCGAAAGGGCGTGTGCTGGTCGCGGACAACGGGCCTCGCCAGCAGGTGCTGATCTTCTCGAAAGGCGGCAAGGGCTATGCGCCGTCTGGCACGCTGGGCGAGCGCGGCGGCATCTTCGCGGGCCCGGTGCCGGGCCGTCCGGGGCCGCAGCGCTTCAATGGGCTGACGGGTGTGGGCGTTGATCGCGCGGGCAACGTCTACGTGTCGATGAACGGCATCGGGCCGCGTCACGACACGATCGGCGCTGGGCTGGGCGCGGTGCTCGAGAGCTATACGCCGGACGGCAAGCTGCGCTGGCAGGTGCAGGGGCTACTGTTTGTCGACGGCGCGTGGCTCGATCCGGCACGGCCGAACAGCGTGTACACGGGCAACAAGCGCTTCGAGCTCGATTTGTCGAAGCCGCCCGGCCAGGACTGGAAATACGTCGGCTTCCTGTCGAACCGCTTCAAGTATCCGGACGATCCCGTGTTCCATACGGACCAGTATCCCGGCATGCCGTTCGCGCGGCGCATCGACGGCCGCACGTTCCTGTACCTGACCGACATGTACGCCGACCACCTGAAGATCTATCGCTTCGACGCGAAGCGCGACGGCGAGGTCGCGATTCCGTCTGGCCTGATCGCGGGCCGCGCGCGGCCGGTAGACAAGGTGCCGAACAAGCCGCCCGGCGGCGACTGGATCTGGCGCGACACGAACGGCAACGGCCGGCTCGACGAGGACGAATTCACGACCAACACGACGGGCAAGGCAAAGGCGGGCGGCTGGGGCTGGTGGGTCGACACGAAGGGCGACATCTGGCGCACGAGCGACGTGCGCGGCATTCATCGCTTCGGCTACGGCGGCATCGACAAGGCCGGCAACCCGATCTACTCGTACGACAAGGTCACGACCTATCCGATGCCGCAGCCGTTCACGCAGCTGCGCCGCGCGATCTACGAGCCGCAGACGGACACGCTGTACGTGACCGGCTACACGGCCGACGCGCCGCCGCAGCCGGGCATCAACAAGGAAGTCGGCCGCGTGCTGGTGCGCTTCGACAAATGGTCGACCGGCTCGCCGGTGGTGCGCTACACGGTCGCGCTGCCCTGGCAGCTCGACGCGAAGCCGATCCTCGACCTGATCGGAATCACGGTCGAGGGCCGCTACATCTTCACGGTGGAGCCGGTCGGCAAGGTCCACGTGTACGACAAGGAAACCGGCAAGGAAGTCGGCGTGATGAGCCCGGGCGCGGAGGTCGGCAAGGCGTCGGGCTGGGTCGACGTGCCGTTCGGCATCAGCGCGTTCCGGCGCGAGAACGGCGAATACCTGGTGTTCGTCGAGGAAGACGCACGCGGCAAGGTGCTGATGTATCGCTGGAAACCGTAACGGGCGGCACCGTCGTCGACGTCATGGGCCTGTTCCCGCTAATAACGGGCCCTTCTGGCGACCCGCCCGGCGAAGGTTTTTTTAATTTCGGAAACGTGCGTTGCCGGCCGTATCGAGGCGTCGGTCGTCGCTTCCCTGGCGCGGCGCGACGACCTGCAACGCACGTTCTCAAACCCGTCATCCGCGGGAACAGGCCCATGGGCACAAGCATGGACAAAGGCATACTCAAGAACGTTTCGATCAACTTCATCGGCCTGATCCTGCCGACCTTCGTGTCGCTGGTGACGGTGCCCGCGTACATTCACGCGCTGGGCGTCGAACGCTACGGCGTCGTCAGCCTGGTGTGGACGCTGATCGGTTATTTCGGGATCCTCGATCTCGGGATGAGCATGGCCGCGCAGAACCACATCTCGAAGGCGCTCGCGAGCGGCAACGCGGACGAAAGCGCGCGCGTCTTCTGGAGCGCGTTCTGGCTGAACCTCGGCACGGGCATCGTTGGCGGACTGCTGATCTATTTCGGTGCGTTCGTCTACACCGCGTATTTCACGAAGGTGTCCGCAGCGATGCAGCACGAGGTGTATCTCGCGTTGCCGTGGCTCGCGCTCGCGATCCCGCTCGCGAACGTGTCGTGGGTGTTCGCCGGCGCGATCAACGGCGCCGAACGGTTCGGCGTGTTCAACACGAACCAGACGATCGGCACGTTCCTGTTCCAGTTGCTGCCGCTCGGCGCCGCATGGTGGATCGCGCCGAACCTGCAGACGGTGCTGGCCGCGGCCGTCGTCGCGCGGCTGATCGCGGCGGTGATGCTCGGTCACGCGAGCATCAAGGTGCTCGCCATCCGGCGCATCGACCCGCCGCAGTGGGGCACCGCGAAAGGGCTGTTCAACTTCGGCGGCTGGATGCTGATCGCGAGCACGACCAGCATGATCGCCGACACGCTCGATCGCGTGATGCTCGGCGCCGGCATGGGCGCGAAGTTCGTCACCTATTACACGGTTCCGCAGAACCTCGTCACGCGGCTGAACATGCTGCCGAACGCGCTGGTGCGCACGCTGTTTCCGCGCCTGTCGGCGGTCGGCCGCGAGCATGCCGATACGCTCGCGCGCCAGTCGCTCGAATTTCTGAACGGCGTGTTCACGCCGGTCGGCATCGTCGCGATCTTCGCGCTCGCGCCGTTCCTCACGTTGTGGGTCGGCGCCGATCTCGCCGCACATTCGGCGCCGGTCGGGCGCGTGCTGGTGATCAGCGTATGGCTCGTCGGCCAGGCGAGCGTCATGCGGATCCTGATCCAGTCGCAGGTCAATCCGGCCCGGGCGGCGTTCGCCGGGCTCGTCGAGATGCCGTTCTTCGTCGGCGGCCTGTGGCTCGGCATCCATCACTTCGGGCTGATCGGCGCGGCGGTGGTCGTCGCGGCCCGCGCGCTGGTCGATTACGGCGTGCTGCTTTACCTGTCGGCGATCCGGATGCGCGCGATCGTGCTCGACATGCTCGCGCATCTCGCCTTCCTGCTCGCGAGCCTGTTTCTCGCGCAAGCGTGGCCGGGGCTGGGCCAGTCGATCGGCCTTTGCGCGGTCGTGCTGGTGCTGAACCTTGCGTGGTCGCTCACGATGACGCCGGCCCTGCGTGCGCTCGCGCGCGACCTGTTCGTCCGTCTCAATGCGAGGAAAACCGTATGAATCGCGATCTGGCGGAACACGCCATCCTGAACCTCGCCACGGCCGATGCCGCCGTGGCCGAAGCCGGCGACACCGCCGCGCTGCGCCGGACCGAACCGGCCGCGCACGCGGGCGCACGCGATGCCTCGCGCCCGCTGCGCGTGGCGATCGTCCACGACTGGCTCGTCACGTACGCCGGCGCCGAGCGCGTGCTCGAACAGATCGTCGCGTGCTTTCCCGATGCGGACCTGTTCAGCCTCGTCGATTTCCTCGACGATCGCACGTTCGTGCGCGGCAAGCCGGTGACGACCTCGTTCATCCAGAAGCTGCCGTTCGCGCGCACCAAGTACCGCAGCTACCTGCCGCTGATGCCGCTCGCGATCGAGCAGCTCGACGTGTCGGACTACGATCTCGTGATCTCCAGCAGCCATGCGGTCGCGAAGGGCGTGCTGACCGGGCCGGACCAGATGCACATCAGCTACGTGCATTCGCCGATCCGCTACGCGTGGGACCTGCAGCACCAGTATCTCGAACAGTCGAATCTCACGCACGGGCCGAAGTCGCTGCTTGCGCGGATGATCCTGCATTACATCCGCAACTGGGACACGCGCACCGCGAATGCGGTGGACGGCTTCGTCGCGAACTCGGCATTCATCGCACGACGCATCCGCAAGGTGTATCACCGCGATGCGGCGGTGATCTTCCCGCCGGTCGACGTCGACGGCTTCTCGCTGAACGAGGCGAAGGACGATTTCTACCTGACCGCGTCGCGGATGGTGCCGTACAAGAAGATCGACCTGATCGTCGAAGCGTTCTCGCACACTCCGGAGCGCAAGCTCGTCGTGATCGGCGACGGCCCCGAGATGCAGAAGATCCGCGCGAAGGCCGGCCCGAACGTCGAGATCATGGGCTACCAGCCGTTCGCGGTGCTGCACGACCGGATGCGGCGCGCGAAGGCGTTCGTGTTCGCTGCCGAGGAGGATTTCGGCATCTCGGTGGTCGAGGCGCAGGCATGCGGCACGCCCGTGATCGCATACGGCAAGGGCGGCGCGCTCGAGACGGTGCTCGAACCGCGCTCGCACGCGCATCCGACCGGGCTGTTCTTCGACGAACAGACGCCGCACGCGATCGTCGCGGCGGTCGACGATTTCGAACGCGCGCCGCAGCGCTTCTCGCCGCAGGCGTGCCGCGCGAACGCGGAGCGTTTTTCGGCCGACACGTTCCGGCGGCGCTTTCTCGACTACGTGGAGGCCGCGCTGCCCGGCTCGACCGCGCAGCGCGGCACGGCCGTTGCGCCGGCACCCCCCGCGCGCGGCCCGGCGACGCTCGTGCTCGACCAGAGCGGCGTGCTCGGCGGCGCCGAGCTGTCGTTGCTGGAGATCATGAAGCACATGCGCGCGAACGCCGACGTGGTGCTGTTCGACGACGGCCCGTTCCGCGCGGCGCTCGACGAGATCGGCGCGCGCGTCGACGTGCTCGACCAGGGCGCGCTCGCCGGGGTGCGCAAGCAGGGTGGCGTGTCGACAGGTGCGTTGAAGCAGCTCGTCACGCTCGTGCGCGACGTCGCGCGGCGCGCACGCCGCGCCGAGGTGATCTACGCGAACACGCAGCGCGCGATGGTGGTCGCGGCGCTGGCCGGGCGGCTCGCGCGCAAGCCGGTGGTGTGGCACCTGCGCGACATCGTCAGCGGCGACCATTTCGGCAACAAGCAGCTGATGGCGATCAAATACTGCGCGCGATTCGGCGTCACGCGCGTGATCGCGAACTCCGACGCGTCCGCGCAGGCATTCCGTGCGCTGACGGGCTTCACGCCGCAGCACGTCGACGTCGTGTTCAACGGCATCTCGGCCGAACCGTTCGACGCGCTGGACACGGCAAGCCAGGCCGCGCTGCGCGCGCGCTTCGGGGTACCCGAGCACGCGTGGCTGGTCGGCTCGTTCAGCCGCCTCGCGCACTGGAAGGGGCAGCACCTGCTGCTGGAGGCTGCGGCTCGCCATCCCGACATGCACGTGGCGCTGGTCGGCGCGCCGCTGTTCGGCGAGGACGAATACGCGGCGCAACTGCACGAGATCGTCGCGCGTCACGGAATGGACGACCGCGTGCACTTTCTCGGGTTCCAGCGCGACGTGGCCGCGTGCATGAAGGCGGTCGACGTGGTCGCGCATACGTCGATCACGCCGGAGCCGTTCGGGCGCGTGATCGTCGAAGGCATGCTTGCGCGGCGGCCGGTGGTCGCGGCCCGCGCGGGCGGGGTCGTCGAGATCATCGAGGACGGCGAAAACGGGCTGCTGTGCGAGCCGGGCAACGCGGCCGCGCTGGCCGACGCACTGGGCCGGCTGCAGCACGACGGAGCGCTGCGCGAGCGGCTTGTCGCGAGCGGGCGGGCGACAGCGGTGCGCCGGTTCGGCACCGAGACCTATGTGGAGCGGGTCGAGAAGATCCTCGCGGATACGGCGAAGGCCGCGAAGGCGAAGAAGCGGTAGATGCGGTGCGTCGGCGCGAAGCGCCGCCATGCGCCGGGAAACGGGCCCTCATGCGGCGACGTGCTGCATGAGGGTTCTGCTTTTGGGCGGGCGGGAGCCTGTTGAGTGTCAGGCGCAGGTTGCCGGCGGCGAGGTGCTGCTGATGCGTTGGCGCACGGACCGCCGCTGGGCAGCCTTGCCTGCTGTTTGGCTCGGAAACGCTTCACGGAATGCCGTCGGCGACGCCATGAGGTCATGTCGTGAGGCGGGTGGGGCGACGGGCAGTGCAGCCGTCCAGGCTTCGGTACGTGATACCCGCCGCGCCCGACGCGCCCATGGATCCGCCGCGCGCGTGGCGCCCATCAATCGGCCCCCGCACGATCCCAGGGCGCGCGCGGGCCGGGAGCGCCGTAACGGCGCAATCAGGCAGCCTGCTCGGGGGCCGGTGCCACGACGCGGGCGCCGCGCGTCGGCTTCAGGCTGGCCGACCACATCATCGCGGGGCGTTCGAACAGCCGGTAGAACACGTAGGCGACCGGAATCGCGGCGGCCATGAACGTGATCGACGGCCAGATCGACAGTTGCAGTTCGGAGTGGAACAGCACCGAGCCGAGGCAGACGAACAGCGGCAGGTGGATCAGGTACAGCGAGTAGCTGAAGTCGCCGAACCAGCCGAGCACGCGCAAGAGCGGCGTCGGGCGCGGCGGGCAGGCGAGCGCGCGGTACAGGAAGCATGCGAAGCCGGCAGCCCATAGCTGGAACGCGCCGTACTGGCCGAAATGGAACGCGCCGCAGCCCGCGGCCAGCAGCGCGGCGGCCGCGACGTACCACGCGCGCGACGGCACGGCGGCCGTGCCGCGCGCCGGCTGCGCGCGCACGTCGGCGATCCACGCGCCGACCGTCCAGGACAGCCAGTACGACGTGAAGAACTGCAGGTCGTGGCGTTCGAGCAGCCATGCCGACGCGACGTTGACGAGCGCGACGGCCGCCACGATGGCCGGCATGCCGATGCGTCGACGCAGCGCGAACAGCAGCGGGTAGATTGCATAGAACTGCACTTCGAGCGACAGCGTCCACAGCGCGCCGTTCGATCCGTACGTGTAGCCGGCAACGCCCTGCAGCGAGAACAGGTTCACGAGGAACGCGGTGAGGCCGACATCGCGGATCTTGTGGCTGACCGGCGCGATCTGCAGGCTGACCGCGTCCATCGCGAGCGTGAACAGCAGCGCGGCGAGCAGCACCGGGTAGATGCGGGCGAAGCGGCGCGCCCAGAAGTTGGGCGCGTCGAGCCGATACGCGGGGTTGGCCGCGAGCTTGAGCGCCGCGTTGCGGTGGATGCAGTAACCGCTGATCACGAAGAAGATCGGCACGCCGGCGGAGCCCCACGCGAACGGGAAGGTCAGGTAGCCGGCGATCACGCTCGGGCTGAGCGCATGACCGTAAGCGTGATGGAAGCTCTGCATGCCGACCCAGACGACCTGGCGGCAGTGGAAATAGGCGACGAGCAGCGCCGCGAACCCGCGCATCGCGTCGATCACGTGTTCCTTGTGGTCGGCGACGGGCGGCGCGGCCAAAGACGATCCGCTGAAAGCTTGCATGCGATTCGATTCCTTGCGACGGATGAAGGGGATGGTCCAATCGTAATGCGCAAGAATTCGATCGAATGAATAAAAAAATCACGCCGGGAAATGATGGTGTTTCAGATGGTGGTTTTATTCCGGTGTGAAAGCGGTTTCGCCGACGCCACAATTATTTGCCGATTTTTTTCTGATAGCTTGAAGCTCCAGTTGATTGATGCAAGGAGCGGCAAGATGGACATGCATTGGATCGCGAGCGCGGCAGTACTGCTGGTCATGGCCGTGCTGTCGGCGTACCGCGAGGCGCTGAAGAACGAGCCGATTCGCCCGGGCCTCGAGCGGGGCGGCGTCCCGTATATCGAGGAATTCGAATCGTAAGAATTTGTATCCGGAAAATCGGTAATTTGTTTATGTCCCGGTTCGGGGTTCGGCAATATCGACCGGGTTCGCGGATTATCCATTTTCCGGAAACATGGGCAATAGGTCCATATCGAAAATGAGCGGAGTGGAATTGGCCGTGCCGCCGGTTCTCGATATGCCGTTCGAAAAACAATCGCGCCGGGTCGCGCAGCGACGCGGCGCAGTCAACGCAATCAGGATGCGAACATGTTGAAAGTCACCAAGGCCGTGTTCCCCGTCGCCGGTCTCGGCACGCGGTTCCTCCCGGCAACGAAGGCGAGCCCGAAGGAAATGCTGCCCGTCGTCGACAAGCCGCTGATCCAGTACGCGGTCGAGGAAGCGATCAACGCCGGTATCACCGAGATGATCTTCGTGACCGGGCGCAGCAAGCGCGCGATCGAGGATCACTTCGACAAGTCGTACGAGATCGAGGCCGAACTCGAGGCGCGCGGCAAGGAAAAGCTGCTCGAACTCGTGCGTGGCATCAAGCCGAGCCACGTGAACTGCTTCTACGTGCGCCAGCCGGAAGCGCTCGGTCTCGGCCACGCGGTGCTGTGCGCGGAAAAGCTCGTGCACGGCGAGCCGTTCGCGGTGATTCTCGCCGACGACCTGCTGCACGGCGAGCAGCCGGTGCTCAAGCAGCTCGTCGACGTGTTCGACCACTATCACAGCTCGGTGATCGGAGTCGAGACGATTCCGCGCGAGGACAGCCGCTCGTACGGCGTCGTCGAAGGCCGCGAGTGGGAAGAGGACATCATCAAGCTGTCGGGCATCATCGAGAAGCCGGCGCCGGAAGACGCGCCGTCGAACCTCGGCGTGGTCGGTCGCTATGTGTTCATGCCGACGATCTTCGATCACCTGCGCAAGCTCAAGCCGGGTGCCGGCGGCGAGCTGCAGTTGACCGACGCGATCCAGACGCTGCTCGCGAACGAACAGGTGCTCGCGTATCGCTACTACGGCACGCGGTTCGATTGCGGCAGCAAGATCGGCTACCTCAAGGCGACCGTCGAGCTCGCGCTCCAGCATCCGGAAGTGAGCCGCGAATTCGAGGCGTACCTGCGTACCTGTCTGCCCGCGCTGGCTGCTGTCGCATAAGCAGCCGCGCTGCTTCGCTGTTTCAGGTGGTGGTTGTTCCGTTGGCCCCGGCCGCCTTGTGCGTCGGGGCTTTTTTGCGTGTGGACCACAGCGGCGGGGCGGATTTCGGGCGGATTCGATCGGTTGCGTGTGCGACGATTCTGGTATGCCGCCGGACGGTGATGCCGGTTCGAGCGCGCGTTGCGCGGTGCGCCGGATGCCATGGCGATGAAACCGGTGCCGACGCGCCGGTCGCTTACGCGTTGATGAATGACGGGCGTCGACAGGCTGCGTCTCGTCGGCGCCGGTATCGCGCTCAGCGTGGCGACGTGCTCGGCCGCGCGACGAAGTACCGGGCCAGCATCGCGGCGATCGGCTTCTTCAAGTCGAGCAGCCGCCTTTCAAGATAGCGCCACGACAGATGGGCGAGCAGCACGGCGAGCGCGAACTGCAGCACTTCGGGCAGCACTTCCCGGATGATCGCCGGCATCGGCACGTGCGCGAACAGCGCGGGCATCTCCCCGAAACGTGCCGGGATCAGGTTGTGGAACAGGTAAAAGCCGTAGCTGATCGTGCCGAGATAGACGAGCGGCGACCAGTCGAGCAGTGCCACGGCCGGATGGTCGGGTTCGGTGACGATCCACAGCATGAGCGCGCCGAGCGACGCGGACAGGCCGAGATCCACGAACCCCGTGACGACGTCCGGCAGCATCGTGAAGGCGGGCAGCGCGAGGAAGAACACGACGCCGGCCGCGCCGAGCCAGCCGGGCGGAATGCGGCGGACGACGTTCTGGCCGTGATCGGCGAGCGCCATCGCACCGACGCCGCCCAGCGCGATCAGCGCGAAATTCCACGGGGAAAACGCGTAGATCAGCACCGGCGATGCATCGAGCGCGTAGAGCGCGAGATGCGCGAACGCGCACAGCGCGACGGCGGCGACGCCCAGCGCGACGTGACGCGCGGCCGGCACTGCGAGCAGCGTGAGCGGCGCAATCAGATAGAACTGCTGTTCAACCGCGAGGCTCCAGAAATGCGACGTGGAGCCCGGCCAGCCGTCCTTCACGACGCCGATCCAGTAATTCGACAGGAACGTCGCGTGCCACGCGAGCCCGAGATTGACGCCGCGCTGGTAGAACAGCGCGTGCGCGATCGCGAGCGCGGCGAGCAACAGGTAATAGACGGGAAAGATTCTCAGCGCGCGCTTCGCGAGGAACAGCGCCAGCGCATGGCGGCGTGTCATCGTGCCGCATTCGATCGCCTGACGGTTGCGATGCAATTCGCCGACGATCAGGAATCCGCTGATGAAGAAAAACGTCCACACACCGAGCTTGCCGACGTCGACAGCGAGGACGTGGCCCTTGTGGGACAGGAAAACGAGGATGACGGCGATGGCTCGCAGGCCGTCGAGTCCTTTGACGTATCTGACTTCGCGCATGAAGGCATCCGGGGCACTGAGCGAGGTCAGTATAGGTGCGCAAATATCGAACGTAATTCGCGATCGGACGCGTTTGGACGTATACGTGAAGGCGTTTTTCGATGCTGGCGCGCCGTCGAAGTCGGTCGCGCGCAACAAAACCTGCGGGAAACCCCGCGAAAACGCATAAAAGTACTCCACGAAGCGTCAAGGCGCTTGTAGAATCCGGCGTTGAAGCGCGCGCGTTGCACGCTTCGTGTATCCAACGACCACACCTGGTAGGAGAAACATGGCGACTTCCGCAAAAAAGGTGGCCAAGAAGGCTGCCGTACCGGCGACCAAGAAAGTGGCTGCCAAAAAGGCTGCGCCCGCGAAGAAAGTAGTGGCCAAGAAGGCTGTCGCAAAGGCAGCACCGGCTGCTCCGACGCCGCTGAAGGACAAGTTCACGAAGGCATCGCTCGCAACGCACATCGCTGAGCGCGCAGCTGTCGAAGTGAAGGCGGTCAAGGCGGTGCTCGCCGCACTCGAGAACGTCGTGCTGGGCTCGGTTCACAAGAAGGGCGCAGGCGAATTCACGCTGCCGGGTCTGCTGAAGATCACGGCGCAAGTCGTGCCGGCGAAGAAGAAGCGCTTCGGCAAGGATCCGTTCACGGGCGAAGAGCGCTGGTTCCCGGCCAAGCCGGCCAGCGTGCGCGTGAAGGCACGTGCGCTGAAGAAGCTGAAGGACGCGGCTGCGTAATGCCGCGTAACGGTCGCCGAATGCATGTCGGCGGCCGTTGCGATGTCCGACGATCCCCGTACGCGAAAGCGTACGGGGATTTTTATTGCGCTGCGCAAATCGCGCGCACGCGCCGGTATCGCGCGGCGCGAATACGGTTCGACGTAACGCGTATCCGGCACTGCGGGCCGCTTGCGCCGATGACCGAATCGCCGTGTTCGTGCCGGCGCGCGGCTGTGCATCGCCGTACGCCGCGCGTGTGTCGCGCGGGGCCCGCGTCATGAACGCGCCGATCGTTCCTGCCGAGATCGCCGACCAGGTGACGGCCGCATGCGCCGCGATCGAACGGCATCTCGGCGCAACGCTGCTGGCAGTGCATCTATTCGGTTCGGCGCTCGACGGCGGGCTGAAACCGCGCAGCGACATCGATCTGCTGGCGACGGTTGCCGCATCGCCGGACGAAGCGCTGCGGCGCGCGCTGATGCTCGATTTGCTCGACGTGTCTGCGCCGCCGCAGAGCACCGCACGCATGCGCGCTGGAAGTCACCGTGGTCGTGCACGGCGACGTGGTGCCGTGGCGTCATCCGGCCCGACGCGAACTGCAGTTCGGTGAATGGCTGCGCCGCGATCTGCGCGGGTATCGCCGAACCGGCGTGCGTCGATCACGATCTGGCGATTCTGTTGACGAAGGTGCGGCAGCACGCCGTTGCGCTGCGCGGGCCGCACGCGGCCGCATGGTTCGACGCGGTGCCCACGCGCGATTTCGCAGCCGCGCTCGTCGCCACGGTTGCGCAGTGGAATGCCGAGCCCGACTGGCGCGGCGACGAATGCAACGTCGTGCTCGCGCTCGCACGCATCTGGTACAGCGCCGCGACCGGCAGGATCGCGCCGAAGGATGTCGCCGCGGCGTGGGCGCTGGAGCGCCTTCCGGACGCGTACCGGCCCGTCTTGTCGGCCGCGCGTACCGTCTACCTGCACGGCGACGATGACGGTGCCGATACGCTGTTGTCGGGCCGGCCGGTCGCCGCATTCGTGCGTTACGTGCGACGGATCGTCGAAGCCATGATGTCGGCGTAGCAGCGTGCGAACGGCCGCTGCGCGCGATTGCGTCGCGGCGCGATGCAATCCCGTCGACGGCCGCGGCCAAGCGCGTATCGCGCGCGCTCCACGAGCGTGCCGACGCCCGCGCGACGGAGGCCGCGACACCCGTGCCTCGTCAGCCCGCCGTGCCGGCGTAGGCGGCCTTCAGCGCGGCGACGTCGAACTTCGTCATCTGCATCATGGCCGCGGCCACGCGCGCCGCCTTGACCCCGTCACGGTCGGCCATCATCGGGATCAGCGCGTCGGGCACGATCTGCCACGAGACGCCGAAGCGGTCGCGCAGCCAGCCGCAGCCGTCGGCCGTGCCGCCGCTGTCGAGCAGCGCGCTCCAGTAGCGGTCGAGTTCCGCCTGGTCGGCGCAACTGATCATCAGCGAGATCGCGTGGTTGAACGTCTCGGTGCGCGGGTGGCTCATCGCGATGAACGGCTGCCCGAACAGCTCGAATTCGACCATCCGGGTGCCGTCCGTGCCGGCGACCGCCGTGACGCGCACGACGCGCGAGTTGGGGAAAATGCCCGCATAGAAGGCCGCGGCTTCTTCGGCTTCGGTCGCGTACCAGAGGAATGGCGTGATCTTCTGAATCGTCATGGAGCGTCTCCTGTCGGGTATCGGTGAGGGACGGGGCAATCTGCGCGCCGCCATCGATACGACGGACGAAGGCCGTCGAAATCGACACGTCGAAGCATAGTGCTTCACGTCGCGGTATTGAAATCGGCAGGGTGGACGGACAAACGCCCGTTGCGATGAGGGATCCCGTTGTCGCGCGTCAGGCTGACGTGGAGCGAGTGGTCCGCGCGACGGCGTGCACGGGATCGGCCGTATGTAGCCGTCGTAGCCGTCGGACAGCGAGGGGTGTCCGGGTGCCTCTGGACAGGCGTCCCGCGCGCGACAGGTGGTCCAGGGACTGCGCACATGCCGGTTGTCGCACCCGGAGCCCCGGGGGCGTCGTCGTTCGACCGGGCGCCGCCGGCAGCGGACGAAAAAAAACCAGCCACGGCCGAAACCGGTGACTGGTTTTGCAGTTCGGCGACATGGCGTCGGAGACGCCATGCACGCCGGAAACGTACTTCTTAGAACTTGTGGCGCAGGCCGAGTGCGACGATTTCTTGCGACTTCGTGCCAGCGATGCCATACGAGCCCACCGATGCTTGCGCCGGCGACGTCGTGCCGTCTGCGTTGAGCTGCGTGCCGCTCGCATGCTGGTACGCACCGACCAGGTAGATGTCCGTGCGCTTCGACAGCGAGTAGTCCGCACCCAGCGACACCTGATGGTACTTGGCGTCCGTATTGCCGCTTGCCTTCGTGTACGAGTAGCCGAGGCCCAGCAGCACCGGCGGCGTGACCTGGTACGTCACGAACGCGCGGCCCGTGTTGTACTTCTCGGTCGAACCGAAGCCCGACGATGCGTCCGGCTTGTACTGTGCGTTGCTGTAGCCGAGGCCAAGCGTCACCGGGCCGATTGCATACTGACCTGCGACTTGCGCGATGGCGATCGACTTTGCCGAGACATAGCCCAGGTTGATCGGGCCGTCGACGATGTTGTCCGACGTCGTCGAGGTCCAGTCAGTGCGTGCGCCTGCTGCCGGCGTCGGGTTGTTCGCATAGAAGTAGCCTGCCGCAACGCCGACCGGGCCGTTGTTGTATGCGGCTGCGACCGACCACGTCTGGCCAGCGCCCGTCTTGCCTGCGACGCCACCAAGGGCATACATGCCTTCGACCTGGAAGCCTGCGAACACCGGCGAGGTGTACTTGATCGCGTTGCTGACGCGCAGCGAGTTGTCGTTGTTGTCGACGTCGCCCGGCGTAGCGAACACGCTACCGAAATAGTTGTCGGCCGTCACGGCTTGGACCAGATCGACGATCGGGTCATATTGGCGGCCCAGCGTCAGCGTACCGTACTGGCTGCTTTCCAGGCCGACGTAAGCCTGGCGACCGAACATGCGCCGGCCTTGGCCCAGTGCGCCCGATGCCGAGTTGAAGCCGTTTTCCAATTGGAAGATCGCCTTCAGGCCGCCACCGAGGTCTTCGGAACCCTTCAGGCCGAAACGGCTGCCTTGCAGGTTGCCGCTACCCATCGACCAGGAATTGTTGCCTTGACCGTCGTTACCGTGGACATAGGTGATCGACGTATCGATCACGCCGTACAGCGTGACGCTCGACTGAGCGTGAGCAGCGCCAGCGGCGCCCAGCAGGGCGAGCGAGAGGGTCGAGAGTGCGAGTTTCTTCATCGTTGAGTATCTCCACGCAAATGAATCGTCATTCGTTATTTGTTGCGGATTGGAGAATAGCTCAGTGCCATACATGCAAGAAAGCTTAAAAAATAAAGTGTCTCGAAAAGGTAACAGCAGGAAAAAGTCCATATATATCAAGCACATCAACGACTGTTCCGCTTTTTGAAATAGTTGACAATTGCTGCGCTGCGATTGTTGCGGCGGTTGGTGCATCCGGCAGCGGATGGGCGAGTTTCGCCGGTTCGAGCGCGGAAATCGAGGCATGCAAACGTTTGCCGTTGCAGCGTGCATCGCGTGTCGATGCAAAGAACGCGTCAACGTGCGCGAATGCCCGGCGGGCGGGATGGTTGCGGAAAGGGAAGCGCTCGCGTAGGGCCGCGATACCACGCGCGCGGCGCGCGGCAGCGGCAAGCAATGCGTCGCGAATCAGTCGCTGCTTGCGCGATCGGGCGGAGCGGCCGCGGCCGCGGTGTTGCCGGTGCGGCGATACGCATCGCCGCGCGCGGCCGCGAATTCGGCGCCGAGCAGCAGCACGGCTGCGGAGAAGTACAGCCACATCAGCAGGACCGCGAACGATCCGGCCGCGCCGAACGCGCTGGCCGTGCCGGCGTGCGCGAGATACAGCGCGAACAGCTTCTTGCCGCCCGAGAACAGGATCGCGGACACGATCCCGCCGATCAACGCGTCACGCCACGCGACGCGCGCGTCGGGCAGGAACTTCATCAGCGCCGCGAACGCGCCCGCGAGCACCGCGATGCCGACGAAGAACTGCAGCAGGTTGGTGATCGCGACGTACGGCGAATCGCCGAGCAGCCAGGTGCCGATAAACGTGATCGCGGTATCGAGCACGAGCGACACGATCAACAGGAATGCGACGCCGAGCACGAGCCCGAACGAAATCAGCCGCACGCGCACGAGCCCGAGCATGCTCGACCAGCGGCTTTCCGTACTCGGCCAGATCACGCTCAGCGCGGTGTTCAGCGACGCGAACGTCGCCGACGCGCCGAGCGCGAGCGCGGCGAACGAGATCAGCGTCGCGATTCCGCCGCGCTCGCCCGCGCGATGTGCGTTCTGCACGATTGTCTGGATACTGGCCGCCGCGTCGTCGCCGATCAGTTGATGCGCCTGCTCGAACACCTGGCCGCGTGCGGCGTCGTCGCCGTAGAACCAGCCGGCCACGGCGATCACCATCACGAGCGTCGGCGCGAGCGAGAACGCCGAGAAGAACGCGATGCTCGCGGCCATCGCCGAGCAGCGGTCGGACGAGAAGCGCTTGAACGCGTCGAGTGCCCAGTTGGCCTGTCGTTGCGCGAGACGGGTGGCTTCGGATGTGATCTGTCGTTTCATGACGGTTCGATTGGGCGTTGAATGCGAGGACATCGTGGATCAGACAAATCGGTATTGATCCGAGGATTCGATCATAGTTGCCTGAACTGTCTATAATTCCTTTCAGTTTCACCCCACCCCACAAAAACGCCGAGACCATCATGCTACAAATGTCCCGGCGCCAGTTCCTGAAGGTGACGGCCACGTCGCTTGCCGGATCGAGTCTTGCCCTGATGGGCTTTTCTCCAACGGAAGCGCTCGCCGAGGTCCGACAGTACAAGCTGGCGCGCACAGTCGAAACGCGCAACACCTGCCCCTATTGCTCGGTGGGTTGCGGCATCCTGATGTACAGCCTCGGTGACGGCGCGAAGAACGCGCAGTCGAGCATCATCCATATCGAAGGCGATCCCGACCATCCCGTCAACCGCGGCACGCTTTGCCCGAAGGGCGCGAGCCTGATCGACTTCATCCACAGCCCGAACCGCCTGACGCGTCCCGAATACCGGGCGCCTGGCTCGGACAAGTGGGAACCGATCTCGTGGAACGACGCGCTCGACCGGATCGCGAAGCTGATGAAGGCCGACCGCGATGCGAACTTCGTCGAGACGACCGAAGACGGTGCGAAGGTCAACCGCTGGCTGACTACCGGCATGCTGGCCGCGTCGGCGGGCAGCAACGAGGTCGGTTACCTGACCCACAAGACCATCCGCAGTCTGGGGATGCTCGCGTTCGACAATCAGGCGCGTGTCTGACATGGCCCGACGGTGGCAGGTCTTGCCCCGACGTTTGGCCGTGGAGCGATGACGAACCATTGGGTCGACATCAAGAACGCGGACGTGATTCTCGTGATGGGCGGCAATGCAGCCGAGGCCCATCCGTGCGGTTTCAAGTGGGTAACGGAGGCGAAGGCGCACCGCAAGGCGCGGCTGATCGTCGTCGACCCGCGCTTCACGCGTACGGCCTCGGTGGCCGACTACTACGCGCCGATCCGCACCGGCACCGACATCGTCTTCCTGGGCGGTGTGATCAACTATCTGCTGACGAACGACAAGATCCAGCATGAGTACGTGAAGAACTACACGGACTTCTCGTTCATCGTGCGCGAGGATTTCGCGTTCAACGACGGCATCTATTCCGGCTACGACGCGGAGAAGCACGCGTACCCGGACAAATCGAGCTGGGACTACGAACGCGGCGACGACGGCTTCGTGAAGGTCGACCCGACGCTGCAGCATCCGCGCTGCGTATACAACCTGATGAAACAGCACTACGCGCGCTATACGCCGGACATGGTCCAGCAGACGTGCGGCACGCCGAAGGAGAAATTCCTGAAGGTGTGCGAAATGCTCGCGACGACGGCCGTTCCCGGCCGCGCCGGCACGGTGCTGTACGCGCTCGGCTGGACCCACCATTCGATCGGCTCGCAGATCATCCGCACCGGCGCGATGGTGCAGCTGCTGCTCGGCAACATCGGCATCGCCGGCGGCGGGATGAATGCGCTGCGCGGCCACTCGAACATCCAGGGATTGACCGATCTCGGGCTGATGTCGAACCTGCTGCCGGGCTACATGACGCTGCCGATGCAGGCCGAGCAGGATTTCGACGGCTACATCAAGAAGCGCGCGCAGCAGCCGCTGCGGCCGAACCAGCTGAGCTACTGGAAGAACTACAAGGCCTTCCACGTCAGCTTCATGAAGTCGTGGTGGGGCGACGCAGCGACCGCCGAGAACAACTGGGCCTACGATTACCTGCCGAAGCTGGACAAGCAGTACGACCTGCTGCAGGCGATCGAGCTGATGAATGCCGGCAAGATGAACGGCTACATCTGCCAGGGCTTCAATCCGCTCGCGGCGGCGCCGTCGAAGGTGAAGACGGCAGCGGGCCTCGCGAAGCTGAAATGGCTCGTGATCATGGATCCGCTCGCGACCGAGACGTCCGAGTTCTGGAAGCATCACGGCGACTACAACGACGTCGATGCGTCGAAGATCCAAACCGAGGTGTTCCGTCTGCCGACCACGTGCTTCGCGGAGGAAAACGGCTCGCTCGTCAGTTCGAGCCGCGTGCTGCAATGGCACTGGAAGGGCGCTGAGCCGCCGGGCGAGGCGAGGAGCGACCTCGAGATCATGTCGGGGCTGTTCCTGCGCATGCGCAAGATGTACCAGACGGACGGCGGCAAGTATCCGGACCCGATCGTGAACCTCACGTGGCCGTATGCGAACCCTGAAAGCCCGACGCCCGAAGAGCTCGCGATGGAGTTCAACGGGCGCGCGCTGGCCGATCTGCCCGATCCCAAGGATCCGACGAAAACGCTCGTGAAGAAGGGCGAGCAGCTTGCCGCATTCGCGCAGCTGAAGGACGACGGCACGACCGCGAGCGGCTGCTGGATCTTCTGCGGCGCGTGGACGCAGGCCGGCAACCAGATGGGGCGGCGCGACAATTCCGACCCGACCGGCATCGGCCAGACGCTGAACTGGGCATGGGCATGGCCGGCCAACCGGCGGATCCTGTACAACCGCGCATCGTGCGACGTGAGCGGCAAGCCGTTCGACCCGACCCGCAAGCTGATCGGCTGGAACGGCAGCGCGTGGAAGGGCGCCGACGTGCCGGACTTCAAGGCCGACGAGCCGCCCGAGAACGGGATGGGGCCGTTCATCATGAACCCGGAAGGCGTCGCGCGCTTCTTCGCCCGCGCGGGGATGAACGAAGGCCCGTTCCCCGAGCACTACGAGCCGTTCGAGACGCCGCTCGCGGCGAACCCGTTGCACCCCGACAACCCGCAGGCGCTGAATAACCCGGCCGCTCGCGTGTTCCAGGACGACCGCGCGTCGTTCGGCAAGGCGTCGGAGTTCCCGCACGTCGCGACGACTTACCGGCTGACCGAGCATTTCCACTACTGGACCAAGCATGCGCGGCTGAACGCGATCATCCAGCCCGAGCAATTCGTCGAGATCGGCGAAGATCTCGCGAAGGAAGTCGGCGTCGCGCATGGCGATCGTGTGAAGGTGTCGTCCAAGCGCGGCTACATCGTGGCGGTCGCGCTCGTCACGAAGCGGATCAAGCCGCTGACGATCGAGGGCAAGAAGGTCCAGACGGTCGGCGTCCCGTTGCACTGGGGCTTCAAGGGTCTGACAAAGCCCGGCTATCTCGCCAATACCCTGACTCCGTCCGTAGGCGACGGCAACTCGTACACACCGGAATTCAAGTCGTTCCTGGTGAAGGTCGAAAAGGCGTAAGGGGGAAGAGATGGCATTGCAATCGCTGGATATCAAGCGCGTCTCGGCCACCACGACGCCACCGCCCACGGTGCGCGAACCGGTGACTGGGAGCGTCGCGAAGCTGATCGACGTATCGAAGTGCATCGGCTGCAAGGCATGCCAGACGGCATGCATGGAGTGGAACGACCTGCGCGACGAAGTCGGCACCAACGTCGGCGTGTACGACAACCCGGCCGACCTCACCGAGCACTCGTGGACGGTCATGCGGTTCTCCGAATACGAGAACCCGGCAGGCGACCTCGAGTGGCTGATCCGCAAGGACGGCTGCATGCACTGCGAGGATCCGGGCTGCCTGAAGGCGTGTCCGTCGCCGGGCGCGATCGTGCAGTACAACAACGGGATCGTCGATTTCCACGAGGAGAACTGCATCGGTTGCGGCTATTGCGTGACCGGCTGCCCGTTCAACGTTCCGCGGATCTCGAAGAAGGATCATCGCGCATACAAGTGCACGCTCTGCTCCGACCGCGTCGCGGTCGGCCAGGAACCGGCCTGCGTGAAGACCTGCCCGACGGGCGCGATCGTGTTCGGCACCAAGGAGGACATGAAGCAGCACGCCGCCGAGCGGATCGAAGACCTGAAGGAGCGCGGCTTCGAGCATGCGGGGCTGTACGACCCGCAGGGCGTCGGCGGCACGCACGTGATGTACGTGCTGCACCACGCGGACAAACCGTCGCTGTACCACGGGCTGCCCGACAATCCGTCGATCAGCCCGATGGTGAAGCTGTGGAAGGGCATCGCGAAGCCGCTCGCGGTCGCCGGCCTCGCGCTGACCGCGCTGGCCGGGTTCTTCCACTACACCCGGGTCGGTCCGAACGAGGTCAGCGAGGACGAGGAAGCCGCCGCCCGCGACGAGGCGCGACGCATCAAGGAGGACGCAAAATGAAGCACGACGACCCCAACCTGATCGTCCGCTACACGCCGAACGAGCGCACGAACCACTGGATCACCGCGATCACGTTCGTGCTGCTCGCGCTGTCCGGGCTCGCGCTGTTCCATCCGTCGATGTTCTGGCTCACCGCGCTGTTCGGCGGCGGCCAGTGGACGCGGATCCTGCATCCGTTCGTCGGTCTCGTGATGTTCGTGTCGTTCGCGATTCTCGTGGTGCGCTTCTGGCACCACAACGCGCTCGACGCGGACGACCGGCAATGGCTGAAGCAGATCGACGACGTGCTGACCAACCGGGAAGACAAGCTGCCGCCCGTCGGCCGCTATAACGCCGGACAGAAGCTGCTATTCTTCACGTTGGTGGCGTGCCTGGTGTTGCTCCTGCTGTCGGGGATCGTGATCTGGCGGCGCTACTTCTCGTTCTACTTCCCGATCGGGGCGATTCGCGCGGCCGCTGTCGTGCATGCCGTGGCGGCCTTCGTGCTGATCGCGAGCATCATCGTGCATATTTACGCGGCGTTGTGGGTGAAAGGCTCGATCGGGGCGATGGTGCGCGGCACCGTCACGCTGGGCTGGGCCCGCAAGCATCACCCGAAGTGGTTCCGTGAAAGCGTGAAGTAACGCACCGGAGCGGGGCGGTACGTCGATTGCTGCGTATCGTCCCGCCACCGCCGGAATCGCCTGGAAAGCGCCGATCCGTCGGCGCTTGTTTTTTTGGATGACATTTTCGTGACACAACGCATTCTCGAACCGACCGAGATCTCGACGCTCGATCATTCGGCCATTCCGCGCTTTCGGCTGCCGGAGCGCGGCACCGTGTTTGCCGCGCGTGCCGCAAGGCTGCGCAAGCTCGCCGACCTGAACCCGATCAGCGGCTACCTGCGGCTGATGGCGACCGTCGCCGATGCGCAGCACGCGACGCTGCAGGCGCTGAACCTGCCGATGCCGTCGCCCGAAGCGATCGCGCGTGCGCAGCAGCATTCCATGCCGCTCGTGCCGGCGCTCGACGGCGAGCGCAACCCGCAGTGGCGGGCCGTGCTGTATGAACTGCTCGACCGCGTCGAAAGCGCCGGGCTCGTCAATCCGTCGCTCGCGAAGCTGCTCGACCGGCTGCGCCTGATGGCGCCTGCCGAACTCGACGCGCAGGCCGACGCGATCCTCGCGCTGCGCTTCGCCGAAGTCGATCCGGCCACCGCGCCGTTCCTGATGGCCGCGCTGCAGGTCGTCTGGACCGACCTCGCGAGCCGCGTCGCACCGGCCGACGTCCCGTATCTCGACCAGCCGGGGCTGTGCCCCGTGTGCGGCACGCATCCGGTCGCGAGCGTCGTGCGCGTCGGGGGCCAGTTCCAGGGCTACCGTTTCCTGCAGTGCGGGCTGTGCACGACCGAGTGGCACATGGTGCGCACGAAATGTTCGCACTGCGACTCGACCAAGGGCATCGCCTACCACGGGATCGAGGGCGGCAGCGAAGCCGTCAAGGCCGAGTCGTGCGACGAATGCAAGACCTATCGCAAGATCGGCTACCAGGAGAAGGACTACGAGTTCGAGCCGCTGGCGGACGATCTCGCGAGCCTCACACTCGACCTGCTGATGAACGAAGCCGGCTACCAGCGCAGTTCGCCGAACCCGCTGCTGTGGCCGGACATGTCGCGCGACGCGGAGTGACGGCGCGCAGCCGGGGCGGGCGCACGCGCGCCGGTGCCGGTTGCCCTGCCACGCAAGGAAATGGAGCCACCATTACGTGACCGACCCGGGCTTGAATGAACTGAATGCTGTCCTCGCGCGCGTGCCGTCCGTTGAGCGCGTGTTGACGTCGGCGCCGCTGCAGCCGCTGCTCGCCGACTACGGCCGCACCCGCGTGCTGAACGCGGTGCGTGCCGAACTCGAACGCTGGCGCACCGCCGCCCAGCAGAATCCGCCGGCGGCCGAGCCGTTTGACGAGCTGCGCATCGCCGCCGCGGTTGCCCGCACACTGGCCGCACAGAACGCGGGCGCCTTGCGCTCGGTGTTCAACCTGACGGGCACCGTGCTGCATACCAATCTCGGGCGCGCGTTGTTGCCCGACGACGCGGTGCGCGCGGTGGTCGACGCGCTCACCCGGCCCGTCAACCTCGAATTCGATCTCGCCACCGGCCGCCGCGGCGATCGCGACGACCTGATCGATGATCTGTTGTGCGAACTGACCGGTGCGGAAGCCGCGACCGTCGTCAACAACAATGCGGCAGCCGTGTTGCTGGCGCTGTCCGCGCTCGCGCCGAAACGCGAAGTGATCGTGTCGCGCGGCGAGCTGGTCGAGATCGGCGGCGCATTCCGCATTCCCGACATCATGAGTCGTGCGGGCGCGAAGCTGCGCGAGGTCGGCACGACCAACCGCACCCATCTGCGCGATTACGCGGATGCAATCGGGCCGCGCACCGCGATTCTGATGAAGGTGCACTGCAGCAACTATGCGATCAGCGGGTTCACGAAGGAAGTGACGACGGCCGAGCTCGCGCCGCTCGCGCACGAGCACGGGCTGCCGGTCGTCGTCGATCTCGGCAGCGGCACGCTTGCCGATCTGTCGCAATGGGGCCTGCCGCACGAGACGACCGTGCAGGAAACCGTCGCGGCCGGCGCGAATCTCGTCACATTCAGCGGCGACAAGCTGCTCGGTGGGCCGCAGGCCGGCCTGATCGTCGGGGATCGCGCGCTCGTCGCCAAGATCAAGAAACACCCGCTCAAGCGTGCGCTGCGCGTCGGCAAGCTGACGCTCGCCGCGCTCGAGCCCGTGCTGCGGCTCTATCAGGCGCCGGAATTCCTGCGCGAGCGGCTCACCACGTTGCGCCTGCTGACGCGGCCGCAGCGCGACATCGCCGACGCGGCGGAGCGCGTGCGCCCGGCGTTGCAGGCCGCGCTCGGCAGCGGCTTCGACGTGACGGTCGAGCCGATGTTCAGCCAGATCGGCAGCGGCGCGCTGCCGGTCGACCAGCTGCCGAGTGCCGGGCTCGTCGTGCGCACGCCGGACGGCAAGCGCAGTGGACGTGCGCTCGCGCTGCTCGAGCAGCGACTGCGCGAATGGCCGCGTCCGGTGATCGGCCGCATCGCCGACAATGCGCTTCGGCTCGACCTGCGTTGCGTCGAGGCGGCAGATGAGGCGGCATTCGTCGCGCAATGCATGCAGGTCGCGGGGCCCGCTGCATGATCGTCGGTACCGCGGGACATATCGATCACGGCAAGACGACGCTCGTGCGGGCGCTGACCGGCGTGGACACCGACCGGTTGAAGGAAGAGAAGGCGCGCGGCATCTCCATCGAGCTCGGTTATGCGTATACGCCGCTCGAGAACGGTGACGTGCTTGGCCTGATCGACGTGCCGGGCCACGAGAAGCTGATTCATACGATGGCGGCCGGCGCGTGCGGGATCGACTTCGCGCTGCTCGTGATTGCCGCCGACGATGGCGTGATGCCGCAGACCCGCGAGCACCTCGCGATCCTGCAACTGCTTGGCGTCGCGCATGGCGCGGTCGCGCTGACGAAGTGCGATCGCGTCGACACCGCACGCCTGTCGGCCGTGCGCGACGAGATCGCCACGTGGCTGCACGGCACGACGCTCGATGGCGCGCCGATCTTCGAAACCTGCGCGACGCGCGAGGACGATCCGGGTGTCGCCGCATTGAAGCGTCATCTCGCCGATGCGGCGCTCGCGTGGCGTACACGCCGCGACGACGGCCTGTTCCGGCTCGCGGTCGATCGCGTATTCACGCTCGCCGGGCAGGGCACCGTCGTGACCGGTACCGCATTCGCGGGCCGCGTGGCGACCGGCGACACGCTCGCGGTCGTGCGCACCGGCGCCGCCGCTCGCGTGCGCGGCATCCATGCGCAGAACCGGCCGGTCGGCGCGGGCCGCGCGGGCGAGCGCTGCGCGCTCAACCTGGCCGGCGTCGACAAGGCGGACGTCGAGCGTGGCGATACCGTCGCGGATGCGCGGCTGGTCGCGACGTCGCCGCGTCTCGACGTCGACCTGACGCTGCTCGCCGATGCGGGGCTCTCGCTGACGCACTGGGCGCCGCTGCACGTGCATCTCGGCACGCTGCATCGCGTCGCGCACGTCGCGCTGCTCGACGGCGATACGCTCGCGGCCGGCCAGAAGATGCGCGTACAACTGGTATTCGACGAACCCGTGTTCGCGCTGCCGGGCGATCGCTTCATCGTCCGCAATCCGCAGGCGACGCGTACCGTTGGCGGCGGTCGCGTGCTGGATCCGTTCGGTCCCGCGCGCAAGCGCCGCACGCCCGCGCGTCGCGCATGGCTCGACGCGCTGGCCGTGTGGCTCGACGAAGGGCGGCTCGATGCGCTGCTTGCGCAGGCACCGCTCGGTATCGCCCGCGCGATGCTGACGCACCTGACGGGTTTCGCGCCCGACGCGCTCGCGTTGCCGGATGACGCCGTGGCGATCGGCCAGCGCGAGCGGGCGTCGAACGACGGCACGGTAATCGCGCGAGCGCACTGGCATGCACTGCAGGCGCGGGCGATCGATACGCTGCGCGCGTATCACGAGCGCATGCCGGACGAGCAGGGGCTCGATGCGGCACGCCTGCGACGGATGGCGGCGCCGCTCGTCGGCGACGCACTGTGGCGCGCATTGGTCGATGCGCTGGTCGATGGCGGGGAGGTTGCGCGAAGCGGGCCGTGGCTGCATCTGCCGTCGCATTCGGTGAGTTTCGATGCGCGCGAGGAAGCGTTGGCGCAGCAACTGCTGCCGCTGATTCATGCAGGGCGCTTCGATCCGCCGTGGGTCCGCGATTTGGCGCGCGACACGGGCGCGGCCGAGGATGTCGTGCGCACGCTACTGCGCAAGCTCGCGCGGCGCGGCGACGTGCATCAGGTCGTGCGCGACCTGTTCTATCACGCGGATGTCGTGCGCGAGCTGGCCGGGCTGGTGGCGCTTCTCGCACCGACGCGCGGCGGCGGGCTCGATGCGGCGACTTTCCGCGACGCGACCGGGCTCGGCCGCAAGCGGGCGATCCAGATTCTCGAATTCTTCGATCGGGTTGGGTATACTCGCTTCCACCGCGATCTTCACTTCCTGCGGCCTGACAGCGGTTGGGTGGGTATACAGGCGTAGGCGCTCGTTGTTCTTTTGTTTTTCCCACGGAAGGCATTCGTATCCGGTGGTACGGCCGGGCTTCAAACCCGGTTGGGGGTGTCAGACACTCCCGGGTCAGTTCGACTCTGGCTGCCTTCCGCCACAACGCTTTTAGCTGGGCGAGCCGTGTAGCCCGGCGGCCCGTTTAGTTTCCGCAAATTTGCACATTTTCCGCAAAAGCATCATTTGGTTGGCTTCACCTTGTCTCCGCGCCGATTGCGCACGTATCCTGACGTTGCGGTGCGCGCGCGGGCCGTTTCGCAGATGCGCCGGGCCGCCTGACGAAGTGATCCGTTGAATTGGCAACGCTGGAGTTAGTGTGACCTGGCAACTTGGAACAGCCGCCGCCGAATTGGCATCAGCTTGAACCAACCTGCCTCCCCGATTCCCGGGGCGGTTCATCAAGAGCTTGCAATGTCAGTGTGGCTCACGAGCGGCGTAATGAGGAAAGTCGCTCGCGGCAAGAGCACAGCGTGCGCGTAATCGATGCCCAGTACATTGGATGCGTGCGCAACAATATACCTTTCATCCCAAGCCGGGGGCGCGACTTTAATGCCCGTTTTCCGGGGTTGTGGAGGCTGTCCATATTGAGCCTTGGCGCACGCCTATGCCGCGCTTCAACACCATCGTCTAGAGCTCAGCGCACTTCGCTGAAACACCTCGCCAGCGGCCTGCCGCCGTTCAGTCCCGCAGCCTGACCTTCGCCGTCCCGCATTAGCGGAATAGCCGGACACGAATAGCGCACGAGCGGACACCATTAGCAGTATCTGCGAACTTCAACACCCGCCGTGCGGCTAGCCGGATTGGCGATGTGGGGGCCGTGAGAGCTTGACCGACCCAATGCGATCGAGTTCGAGGTGCCAGATGGCCGACGCTTGCAAGAACGCCTCACTCGAACGTGATGAACTGTGCCGACGACCATACCTTGCTGTCGTTGCGCTGCCGCCCGAACAAATAGACGGGGCGATACCCGAACGATGCGTTGTCGGGCGCCACGTCGATGCTGCCCGCGAGATCGACTGGCAGCGGCTTGTCCGTCAGCCGTTCGATCGCGACGAATAGCTCCGTGCCGCCGAGTGCGTGTGTCGCCGATTCACGCGCGAGCAACTCCGCGCCGCTGATTTCGAAGCGGAACACAGGGGCGTGCACGAACGGATTGCGCTCCAGCGGGTCGCCCACCTTCGCGAAGCTGTCGATCGTGCCCTCGACCACGATTGTCGCGGCGGCGAGATTGCCGACGTCGAGTTCGATGCTGTCAGCGTCGCCGTAGGTGTCGCTGCGAAACTCGATGTCGGTCGCGCCGGTGCGCCATGCCGACTCCTCGACATGCTCGAACCCGTTCGACCCGAAACGGTGAATCGTGCCGTTGACGATCCGGATCCGGCCGCGCCACGCGGCCCAGCGATAACGGTCGCGGATGCGCGCACCGCCCCAGCGGACCCGGATCAGCCGCTCCGCGTAGCCGAGTTCCGCGTGCAGGTTGCGTTCCCACAGCAAGCCGTCGTGATCATACGCGGCCACGTATTCCCAGCCCGACTGGCCGAGCAGCCGATAGTCGAGCCGCGCCGGCCCTTCGTGCGCAAACGCGGCGCCTTGCCAGTGATCGCCGCAGCGCACCAGCAGCGTACTGTGCTCGCCATTAGTCGCCCACGTGCGGCGCGCGCGTAGCGCTTCGCCGACGTGCTTTCGATCGAGCACGGGCGCGAGCACGCCCGTCAGCCCGCCATGCACGCCGAAGACCTGTACGCCGGGTGCGCCGCCGCCGGGCCGGCCGCGATGTTCGTCACCGCTGGCCGCGACGCCGAGCTGATAACCCCGTGCGATCACGTCCTGGTACAGCCAGCCGAAATGGCCCCACGACGATGCGATCTCGACGAGCCGCTCGAGCTCCGGATGATGCCAGTCGGGGATGTAACGACGACCGCCCACGTGCGGCATGACCAGATGTTGCGCGGCATTGTCCGCATACGCATCCCACAGTTCCTCGACGGGCCAGCGGCCGAGTTCGACCGCATGCCCCTTCATGTCTTCGTTCCAGACCAGCGTGCGGTTATGTTCGCCGCGCGTGTTGTACGGGAAATCCGGTTGCTCGTCGCCGAGGAACACCACGTTGTGGTCGCCCCCTGCGGTCGAGCTGCCGCACCATTCCTGCACCGGATACACGACGAACCGGCCCGGTTCGTTGAAGCGCTCGACCGCGTCGACGCCGAGCCGCCAGTTCTCGTCGGTGATCTGGAAGTCGTTCGCGGTATAGCCGAGCACGTCGATGCCGCCGATGTCGCGTGCGTAGCGCGCGTTGTACTCGGGACTGTTGGTGCCGACCGTGTCATGTGCGTGTACATGAAGGTCAGCATACAGCGCGCGCGGCACGGGCAGCGACGCGTCGACCGTCAGCCACGCTTCGGCCGCACGCACGTCCGGGTGCGCCGGTACGTCGGCGACGATGCGCAGCGTGCCCGCGTCGACCGGCAGGTCGTCCAACGCGCAACTCGCAAAGCCTGTATCGGGCAGCGCGTGTTCGCGCCCGTAAACGATCTCGCCGCGGGCGTCGTACGCGACGACCCGGGCATGACCGCCGACATCGCGGCACGCGTTGCCCCAGCGGTCCTGCAGCGACAGCCGGAACGGTGCGCGCGTGCCGGGCTGCACGAAGCGAGGGCCGTTCAGCAGCACGTCGGACGGCGCACCGGCACGGATGTCGATCGACACGTCGCCGGGCACGGCGACGAAGCGCGACGTGCCGAGCGGATCGACGTAGAGCCGGAATCGGAAGTTGTCTTCGACGAAGGTCTGCACGCGCGTGCCGGGGCCGCGGCGGCGGTCGCCGAGGCGGATCACGATCCGGTCGCCCGCATTCACGTAGCCGTCGACGATGTCGACGATCACGGCCTTCTGGAACGGCCGCTCATGTCCCTTCTGGTCGAAGCGCACGTTCAGCGCCTGCACGGTGGCCGGGCTCTGGCCCGGCACGAGCGGCGCCGCGTGGTACTCGGCGCTGATGTAGTTCGCGGAGCTCGGGTCGCTCGTCTGGAACAGCGCCCAGTCCGAATAGAACTTGAAGGTCGCCTTCAGCCAGCCGCCGTCGGCGATGCCGGACGAACCGACTTCGTAGTCGAGCACGATCTCGCTCCACTCGCCGGCTTCGAGCCGCGTGACGTTGCATTGCACGCGTCCCGCGAACGGCAGGCGTTTGTGGCGTTCGTAGAGCCCGTCGGGCGCAACGTGCGGGCCGAGGCGGTCGCGCAGCGCTGTGGCGCGCGCGTCAACAGTATCGATGGCGTCGTGGGATTCGTTCATTGTGGAATGCAAAATGATGTCGAGGGAAGGCAGCGCGCGTCAGTGCGCGAACGGCCAGGGCGCGCTCGCGTCCCAGACGGGAATACCCATGTACGCGTACCACGGTGCGATCACGCAGAGGCCGTAGACGATCGCGATCAGCACCGACACCGCGCCGACCTTCGCATAGTCGGCCGTCGAGAACGCGCCGCTGCTGTACGCGATGACGCCGGCGGTGATCTGCGTCGGCAGCAGATAGGCGAAGCTGTCGGTATCGCTGACGAGCATCGTGAACGCGACCGGATGCAGCCCGAGGCGCGGTGCGAGCGCGAGCGTGATCGGCGCGATCATCGTGACGGCCGCGACGTTGGACAGCATGCCGATACGGATCACGTGCGTGCCGAGCATCACGATCGCGATGGCGAGCCACCAGCCGTGCCCGCGCGCGGCGTCGTAGACGTGATCGGCGGCCCAGCTTGCGAGCCCCGACGCACTGATCGCCGACGACAGCGACAACGCACCGGCGAGCAGGAACAGCGTGCCCCAGATCGTGCGCTGTTCGACTTCGGCCCAGCCGAAGCGCAGCACGCCGGGCGCGAACAGCAGCGCCAGCGCGATCAGCGCGACGATTTCCGACGGCAGGTGATGCAGCGGCTCGGTAGCCCACAACACGGCGACGGTCGCGAACAGTGCAAGTACGGCCCAGTCGTTGCGCGCCGCGGGCGGTTGCGCGCCGCGCATCGCCGCAATCGCGCCGGGGCCGCGGGGAATCGCGATGGCGCGCGAGCGGAAATGGAACTGCACCCAGGCTTGCGTGATCGCGAACATCCCGAGGTACGGCCACTGCAGCTTCAGCCACGTCAGGTACGAGATCCGGATGCCGAGCTGTTTCTCGAGCAAGCCGGACACGACCATGTTCGGCAGATGAGCCGTCAGGATGCACATGCCGCTGATCATCGCGCCGTACACGAGCGTCTGGATCACGATCGCCTTGCGGGCGGCGCGCTCGCGCGGCGATTCGCCGAACAGCCGGACGATGCCGTTCGTGACCGGCAGCAGCGTCGCGGCACGTGCATTCGCGGCCGGCACGACGAGCGCCATCACGCAGTTCACCGCGAACATTGCCCAGATCACGCCGTTGGCCGTGCGCACCTTCAGCCGGTCGAGCAGCAGCAGCGCGATGCGGCGGTCGAGCCCGCATGCCTGCATGATCGCGGAGAACAGGAACGCGGCGAGACACAGGAACACGACCGGCGCGGCGAAGCCGCTGGCCGCCTTCGGGAACGACGGGCTCGCGTGCGACAGCACGAGCAGCATCGGCAGCAGGATGCCGCTTACGCCGACGGGAATCGCTTCGGTGATCCATACGATCGCGACCCAGGCGACGACGGCAAGCGTCGCGTTCCCTTCGGCCGACAGATGCGCAGGCGCAGGCAGCCACCATGCGATCGCGAAGAACGCGAGCCACGCGGTGGTGAAGCCGATCGCTGCACGCCGTTGTGCACCGCGCGACCGACCCGTCGCGTGCGGATCGGTGCGCGGCGCAATGGCCGGTTCGGCTCGTGTCGGCCGGCTGGCCCGCGTGCCATCGAGCGGCGGCGTGCCGATTGCGTTTTCAGTCACTGGTATGCTCCCCGGGCGTCGGGACCGCGAAACGCGACCCCCGATCGTCTGTCGAGATGTGATAATACGTATTAATACAAGTTGGGCGTTCCAATTGCTTTTCATATCGATATCGGGAGACGCGCATAGCGTGGACCCAGCACGACGAGGAAGGACCGATGACGCTGGTGCGTGACGACGCGACGTCGCTTTACGAGCAGCTTGCGACGACGTTGCGCGACGAAATCGAACGCGGTGTGTACGAGCCGAGCGGCAAGCTGCCTTCGGAGGCACAGTTGAGCGAGCGTTTTGAGGTCAGCCGCGTGACCGTCAGGCTCGCGCTCGATCGGCTGAGCGACGCGCGCATCGTCGAGCGCAAGCAGGGCAAAGGGACGTTCGCCGCGAAGCAGCGGCTGCGGCATCGGCTCGACGTGCTGCGCGGGCTCCACGATTCGATCGCCGATCAGGGCGCACGCGCCCGGATGACGTTGCTGCGGTTCGAGGCGTGCGACGTGCCGCCGGGCCTGCTCCACGTTTTTGCAGACGACGTAGCGCGTTGCGTCTATCTTGAACGCTTGCATTGGGTCGACGACGAGCCGATCGCGCTCGCGCAGACCTGCCTGCTGCCCGACGCCGCGACCGTTACCTTCGAGCAGGCCGAGCGGATGTCGACCTACGAGGTCCTGGAAAGCGTGCTTGGCTGGCGCATGACGGACGCCGACATGTCGGTCACGGCCGTGGGGGCGCCCGAAGACGTTGCGGAGCGCCTCGGGGTCGGCGCGCATTCGCCGCTACTTGTGCTGCGGCGCACGTCGCGCCTGGCGGACGGCCGTACGTGCGAATCGACGGTGTTCCACATTCGGCCGGAGCGTTTCGACCTCCTCGTGCACAGCGGGGTGGAGGCAAGATTCATCGGCTGACGGGGTATGCGGCCGCCCGTTCACCGGCCGCCGTGATGTGCACGGCGTTCCGCACGGTACGCCGGCCGCGTTGTGCGACATGCACGGGATTCGTTATCTGCGCGCGACAGCGAAGCATCACAGCAATCGGTATTTTGCGCGCGCCCGAGGTTGACTAAGATCAGACTCTTGGGCGGATGCCAGTATCGTCAACCGTTCCGCCCGCGCTGATCCTCGGCGAGACGGGCACGGCAAGGAGCTGGTCGCGCGCCATATCCACCATGTCAGCGGCCGCACGGGCGCGTTCATCGCGGTCGACTGCGGCGCGATCAACCCGCGGCTTGCGGAGAGCGAGCTGTTCGGCCACGAGGCCGGCGCATTCATGGGCGCGCAGGGGCGCCGCATCGGCTATTTCGAGGAAGCGCACGGCGGCACGATCCCTCTCGACGAGATCGGCAATCTCGCGCCGAGCTGCTGCAGGTCGATGCGGCCGGTCGGGCCGACACCACCGGCAGCCAGGAGCCGATCGTCGCGCTGGCCGCGGCGAGCCTGGCGGCCCCGGCGCGCGGCGCTCGTCGACGTGCAGTAGCTGCACGGGCTTGGCCAGCCGGACCAGGAAGACCTGCTGCTCAACGGCTTGCTGCCTGAGTTGCGGCGTCGCGACCTGCTCGATACCGACTACGTGGGCGGCGATCTCCGCGCGAACCTGAAGCTGCCGGCTTTGCAGTGCGAAACGGCGCTGGCGTGAGCGGGTGAACGGCCGAACGGTGCACCGTGCTTCGCGTTCGTCGGTGTGCCGTTGCGCCATATCGCGCGATCAGATATCCATCGAAAAAATAACCATTTGGTACACGCTTGCGCGCGCATTACAGTCTGGCCTCCTGCCGGCTGCGACGCCGGTCGTTTCGACGTTATTTCAGAAATTCGCCACATGAATCGTTTGATGCGTTCCAGGGTCCGCCGTGCCGCGGCCGCGCTGTTCGTGCTCGGCCTCGTGCCGGCTTGCCATGCAGCCCAGCCGACGTTGCGCGTCGGCATCGACGCCGAGTCGTATCCGCCGTTCTTCTCGAAGGACGCGGCCGGCAAGTGGAAGGGCTGGGAAATCGACCTGCTCGATGCCGCGTGCGGCAAACTGAACGTGCGCTGCGAACTCACCGACATTGCGTGGGATGGCCTGATTCCGGCGTTGCAGAACCGCAAGATCGACGTGATCTGGTCGTCGATGACGATTACGGGCGAACGGCAGAAGGCGATCGATTTCAGCCGTGCCTATTACGAGTCGCCGACGGTGTTCGTCGGCGCGAAAAGCGACCGGCGCCGCGTCGATTGCGCGGTGCCCGCGAGCTTCAAGGGCCGCGTGATCGGCGTCGAGGCCGGCACGAACTTCTCGGCGTTCCTCGATTCCCGCTTCAAGCCGGACGCGCAGATCAAGGCCTTCGACAAGTTCGACAACGCGCTCGCGGATCTGGTGTCCGGCCGGGTCGACTACGTGCAGGAAGGCAAGGGGCTGTTTACGGCATTCCTCGCGTCGCGCGACGGCAAGGACTTCGAGGTCAAGGCGACCTGCGCGGACAATCCGGTGCTGGGCCTCGGCATCGGCGCGGGCGTGCGCCAGGGCGATGCGCTGCGCGGCAAGCTGTCGACCGCGATCGCGCAATTGCAGCAGGACGGCACGTGGGATGCGATCACCGCCCGCTATCCGAACCTGAAGGGCACGATCGAGAAGGGCCGCTGACCCGATGGCCGCGGACGATTCGCTGCTCGCGTTGCTCGCATTCGGCGACGGCGGCTATGGCCGCGTGTTCGCGGGCGCGTTCGCGCTGACGTTCGGCGTCGCGGCAGCGTCGTTCGGCGCCGGCGTGCTGCTCGGCATCGCCGGCGCGCTCGGCAAGCTGTCGCGCCACGCGCCGCTCGCGTGCCTCGCGCGGCTCTACACGACGCTGGTGCGCGCGCTGCCCGAGCTGTTGTGCCTGCTGCTCGCGTTCTATGCGCTCGCGCCTGCCGTCGAGGCCGCGCTGCACCGCGGCGGCCTGGTGCCCGACGGCTTCGCGTTCCCGCCGTTCCTCGTCGCGGCGCTGTCGCTCGGGTTCATCCAGGGTGCGTATCTGACCGACATCTTCCGCGCGGCGCTCGTCAACGTGCCGACCGGGCAGATCGAAGCCGCGCACGCGTTCGGGATGACGCCGTGGCAGACGTTTACGCGCATCCGGCTTCCGGCCGCCGCGCGGCTCGCGTTGCCGGGCACGGACAACGTGTGGCTGAACGCGACCAAGGATGCATCGTTCATCAGCGTGCTCGGCTCGTTCACGGATTTGCTGAAAGCGAGCCAGCTCGCGGCCGGCGCGACGCGCCACTACGTATTCTTCTATCTCGTCACGGCCGCGCTGTTCCTGCTGCTGAGCATCGCGTCGACGGGCCTCTTCGCGGCGCTTGAGCGCCACGCGAATCGTGGCACGAGGCGCGCAACCGCATGATCTTCTCGCTGCCATTCCTGCTCGACACGGTGATGCCGAAGCTGCTTGCCGCGGTGCCGACGACGCTCGCGCTGACGCTTGTGTCGGGCGCAGCCAGCGTGCTGCTGGGCGTGCCGCTCGCGCTTGCCGCCGGCGCGCGCCATGCGCCGCTGCGCTGGTCGTCGCGCGGCTGGCTCATGCTGATTCGCGGCACGCCGCTGCTCGTTCAGCTCTATTTGCTTTACTACGGATTCGGGCAGATCGTCCCGCGCGAATGGATGCGCGACAGCTGGGCGTCGCCGCTGCTGCGCGACGCGTTCTGGTACGCGATCGTCGCGTTGAGCGTGAACGAGAGCGCGTATGTCGCGACGATCCTGCGCGGCGCGATCGCCGGCGTGCCGGCCGGCGAGATCGAAGCCGGGCACGCGTACGGCATGACGCGCGTGCAGGTGCTGCGCCGCATCGTCGGCCCGCGCGCGTGGCGGCTCGCGCTGCCCGCGCTCACCGGCGAGGCGATCCTGCTGCTGAAATCGACCGTCCTCGCGTCGACCGTGACGGTGTTCGACGTGATGGGAACGGCCAATACGCTGCGCTTCGAGACGTTGCGCGTGTACGAGCCGCTGGTCGGCGCGGCTGTCGTCTATGTCGTGCTGGTCGCGCTGCTCACCATTCCGGCCGCGCGTCTCGAGAGGCATGTCAATCGCCATCTGACGCGCAGCCCCGACGCTCGCGTCCCCGTACGCCGCCGCCGCGCGTCGCCGGACGCGTGGGCGGCCCCCAACTGATTCCTGCCCCGATAACGAACCTGACGATGTCCGATCCTCGCCCCTTGCTGTTTTCCCTGTACGAACAAGCCAGCGTCGGCTGCGGCGGCGCGCCGAGCCTGTGGACCCATCCCGCCGACGAACGGCTGCGCGCGAATACGCTCGCGTTCTGGTCGGACCTCGCACGCACGGCCGAGCAGGCCGATCTCGACATGCTGTTCTTCGCGGACGTGCTTGGCCTGTACGACGTTTATGGCGGGTCGGCCGACGCGGCACTGCGATGGGCGGTCGAGTCGCCCGCGAACGATCCGATGATGCTGATTCCGGCCCTCGTCGCGCAGACCGAGCGGCTTGCATTCGGCGTGACCGCAAGCACGACCTACGAGCACCCGTTCGCGCTCGCGCGCCGCTTCAGCACGCTCGATCACCTGAGCAACGGCCGGATCGGCTGGAACATTGTGACGTCCTACCTGACGAGCGCGGCGCGCAACTTCGGGCTCGACCGGATGATCGGCCACGACGAGCGCTACGCGCGCGCGGAGGAGTTCCTCGACGTCGTGTACAAGCTGTGGGAAGGGAGCTGGGCGGACGATGCGGTGGTCGCCGACAAGCACGCGCCGCGCTATGCGCGCGGCGACCGCGTGCGGCCGATCGCGCACGAAGGCACGCACTACCGCGTGCAGGGGCCGCACGTCTGCGCGCCGTCGCTGCAGCGCTCGCCCGTGCTGATCCAGGCCGGCTGGTCCGGGCGCGGGCGCGAGTTTGCGGCGAAGCACGCGGAGGTAGTGTTCGTCGCGAAGTCGAATCCGCACGAGATTCGTGCGGGCCTCGACGAGATTCGCCGACTCGCGACGGAGCGCGGCCGCGCAGCGGACGACGTGAAGTCGCTGACCATGCTGCGGATCGTGACCGCGCGCTCGTCGATTGACGCGAAGGAGAAATACCACACGCTGCAGCAGCACTACCACCAGCACGCGCAACTCGTCAGCTATGCGGGCGACACCGGCATCGACATCGACCGCTATGCGGACGACGAACCGCTGACGACACACACGGAAGGGCTCACGTCCTACGTGGTTCGGCCCGACGGCAGCGGCAAGCCGCTCACCGCCGGCGACGTGCGGCGCAAGTTCGCGAGCGTCACGCGCGGCACCGACCTGATCCTCGTCGGCTCGCCCGACGAGGTTGCCGATCAGCTCGCCGAGCATGCGCGCGAGTCGACGACGAGCGGCTACATGCTCAATCCGCTGATCAGCCCGGGCACGCTCGACGATTTCGCCGAGCTGATCGTGCCGGAACTGAAAAAACGTGGCCTGTACCGCACGACGGCGCCGGCCGGCACCTTCCGCTCGCGGCTGAGCGGCCGCGACCGCCTGCCGGACACAGCGCAAGGCGCGTCGTTCCGGCAATCCGCATCCGACGGACGGTGACGCGCCGGTCGATACGGAACGACTATCAGGGGAGGGGCGTGACGTGAACCGCGACGTGCTGTTCCGGCTGCAACCGCGCCGTGCCCGCCATTGGGAGCGTCTGGCATGAACACCACGGCGACCGACACCGCCGCTGCGATGTGTTGTTTTCTATTTTTCACCGGTTGACGTGAAGAGTTTGATTGCGTGAAGCGTCGGCATACCGGAACGGAATGTCGAGGCAAAGCGCACGAGTAAACGACCGCGCGCGCCGTCGACGACCGAATCGAATCGAGCCAAAAAAACGCGCGCGGCCACGAGGATCGCGCGCAAAGTCGGAGAACGGTTGCAGGAGACGATTCAGTTACCGCTCGACGCGACGGTATTGGCCGCGCCGGCACAATCGTGCTGGTACTTCTGCATCAGACGGGCCTGTGCCGAATCGATATCGTCGGGATAGCTGCTCTCGTCGCCGGACGACGGGTCGTAGCCGACCGACTCCAGCTCGTTCAGTTCGTTGACGAGCTGCCGGTGGGAGACCGGGCCGCTTGCATGTACGAACGGATAGTCGTGGCATTGCGCCGACGTGAGCTTCGTCTCGGCATGCGCGGAGACGCTCAATGCGAGCATGGCGGCGCAGACGAGGTAACGGACGGGATGATTCATCTTCGGCTCCTTGATGGCGTTGGATCGAGGCCGTACGGCAGGATCCCTGCGTCGGCCGCGAGACGAAGATTAGGCACGGCGGGCTATCTAAACGGCGGCATGATGATGAAACATGTTTTAGGCAAGCCCGGATCGGGCCATACACTGGCTGCCGAATGCGTGCGAGGTTAAAGAATCCCCCATGAGCGTATTCCAGGAAGGTTAGACGCAGCGACGTATCGTCGAGCGATGAGTCGATCGATACCGCATGTGATCTCGCGTCCCATCACGCGGACATATCGGGCACACAATCGCACCGGGGCTGATCGCGCGTTGCGACGCTTGGTACAGCCAGAGTCGACAACGGCCTGCGCACGATGCGTGCCCGACATGAAACTTTCTTCACGAAGCCGATGCGCGGCTTTTACGCGTGCACGCATAAGCTGTGCACGAGCGCGTCGACCGTCGGGTATCGAAGCGCATACGTCCCTTCATGAAGACGAGAATCGTACATGGCATCATCAGCTCCCCCGGTTAGCGAGCCGGCCGTGCCTGACCCACTGGTCGAGGGCAGTGCGGCCAACGCGCACGTACTCACGATCGAAGACGACGAAATCACCGCGAACGAAATAGTCGGGGCACTGGAGGGGCGCGGCTTTACTGTCGAATGGGTGGCGAACGGGCGCGATGGGATGGTCCGCGCGCTCGGCAACGAGTTCGACGTGATTACGCATCGACCGGATGCTGCCGGTCGTCGATGGCCTCACGATCCTGACCACGATGCGCAGCGTCGGCGTGCGCACGCCGGTACTGATGCTGAGCGCGCTGGGCGATGTCGACGAGCGCGTGCGCGGGCTGCGCGCGGGGGGCGACGACTACCTGACGAAACCGCTCGATCCCGACGAAATGGCCGCGCGCCTGGAGGTGCTGCTGCGGCGGAATCAAGCCGCTCCGTCCGCGCTCGACACGACGCTGGTCGTCGATCCGCTCAAGCTCGACCTGATCTCGCGCAAGGCGTTTCGCGACGGTGAAGAAATCGTGTTGTTGCCGACCGAGTACCGCGTGCTCGAATACATGATGCGCAATGCCGGGCAAACCATCACGCGGACGATGTTGTTCGAGGCCGTATGGGGCTATCACTTCGATCCCGGCACGAACCTGATCGAAGTGCACATGCGTGACGATCGAATGCTGGCCGAGGTCGCTGGGATGATGTCCGTCTGGACCAGACTGCACATGCTTGCGTATTTCAGCCGCGAGGCCGGTCGATGCGCATCCTGCTCGTGACCTCGCCGCATCCGGACGCGTCGTGGCTGCACAAGGCGCTGCAGGAAAGCGGGCACAGCTTGCAGCGCGCGGACGGTCTGCGCGACGGTCTGTTTCTCGCGTCGCAGGAGGCTTTCGACGCGATCGTTGCGACCGCGTTCGAGGCCGGCAGCGACGCTGCGCTGATTGCGATGCTGCCGCGTTTCGTGGCGGACGGCGGCGGTGCCGCGCTCGTGGTGCTGATCGGCGAGGCGTCGGCGCGCGAACGCATCCATATGCTGCGCGCGGGCGCCGATGCGTGTTTTTGCGCACCTTATTCGTTCATCGAGCTGCACGAACGCCTGCAGGCGTTGCAGCGGCTGGCCGGGCCGCGAGATGCAGGCCGTGCGCTTGCGGGGGCGTCCGCGTTCGAGGCACTGGCACGCGAAGTCAAGGACGGCAAGCTGCGGCTCGCCGTGACGCGACGGGAATTCCTGTTGCTCGAATGCCTGATGCGCCATCCGAACGCGCCGGTGTCGCGCGACCAGTTGATCCGGTATGTCTGGCAGGACAAGGAGGATGTCGATCCATCCAGCGTCAATCTCGTGGTGTCGCGGCTGCGCCGCAAGCTCGCGCGGCACCTGCCCGACGTCCGAATCGATACGGTAAGCCGCTATGGCTACCAGGTGACGCTGCCGGACGCATGAACGCGCGGGTCCGGCCGCGCAACGCACCTCACGGACGCTCTGCTGGCGGCAGCGCACCCGACGTGCGTTTACGAGCCGAAGAACGGTACGCAGAAGTCGGACGGGCCGCCCCAATCGCAGGGGCCGTCTGGCTGCCCGGAAGCACCGCGGGACAACGTGACGCCGGCAGCAATCGCGAGGAGCGCGCGACGGGCAGAACGAGCGACGGACGAAGCTTCATGGATGGCGAGCAATTTGGTGAACTGGCGGCGTCGCTGGCGGCGCGGGCGGTCCGAGCCGGTCACCGCGCCGGCCGCACGGCCGCGCGCATCAATGCGCATAGAGCGTGGAGTTCAGGTACTTGAGTTGTCCGTCCTGCTCGGCGTGCACGAGATCGGCACGGACCTCGGCGCGCGTCTTCTCGTGGATCGGTTGGCCGTAAGGTGGCACCCACTGGCCGACAGCCTGGGTTCCGGGCGCGCCGTCCTTTGTGGTTGCCGGGGACATCTGAACCGGCTGACTGTTGGTCAGTGCAAACGCGGGAACGGACAGCGCGCCGATCCCGGCGAGCATGGCGGCGATGACGATATTGGCGGTTTTCATGTTTGGAGTCCTCATAATGATCGATTGAGTGTCCCCTCTGGCGCGGCGTGTCGGTATCGGCTTCGCGCATGGGTTGAGGACAAGCATAGAGGAGAGGTGTTAGCGGATCGACATACGCCACGTGAAAAGAAATTCATGCATCGGCGCGAATGCGACGGGACGTAAAACCGGCATGTCGTGCAGATGAAGAAGGTTTCATTTTTCGGGCTGTTTCGATAACGGCGCTGTCATGCCCGCTGCCTAAATTGGGCGCCATCGCATCGCGCACGAACGGCCATGCCGCACGGGCAGACGATGCGAGCAGACCGATCCACTCCAACGAAACCATCATGAAGACATATCTGGCAATTCCGGCGGCGATCGCATGCCTGCTTGCGAGCGCAGCGCATGCGCAGAGCAGCGTGACGCTGTACGGCACGATCGACGCGGGCCTGGACTACATCAGCAACCAGAAGTCGGCGGCAGGCGCCGGGCCCGTCTATGGTGTGCAGAGCGGCAACGTCAGCACGTCGCGCTGGGGGCTGCGCGGCAACGAGGATCTCGGCGGCGGGCTGGCCGCCGTGTTCACCCTCGAGAACGGCTTCAACGTCGCGAACGGCAAGTTCGGCAACGGCGGAGACGAGTTCGGTCGTCAGGCGTGGGTCGGCCTCGCGAGCCGCCAGTGGGGCACGGTGACGCTAGGCCGCCAGTACGATTTCCTGGTTGACTTCGTCGCGCCGCTGTCGGCGACGGGGTCGGGATTCGGCGGCAATCTTGCCGATCATCCGTACGACAACGACAACCTCGCCAACGACACGCGGATGAACAACACGGTGAAGTTTCGCAGCACCGACTACGGCGGCTTCACGATCGGCGGCGCGTACGGCTTCAGCAATCAGGGCGGCGGGTTCAGCAACAACAACGCATACAGCGTCGGCGCGCAGTATGTGAACGGCCCGGTCGACCTCGCGGTTGCTTACCTGCAGTCGAACCAGCCGGGCGGCGTGAACACGCCGCAGAACACGGGCGGTACGCTGAGCAGCGCGGATGGTGATTCGATGCTGGCCGGCGGTCGCTGGCGCACGTTCGGCGCCGGCGCGCACTACGCGTTCGATCATGCCGCGATCGGCTTCGTCTACACCAGAACCATCCTGGACGACCCTCGCGAGCTGTCGCAGGGCGGCGCGTACGGCCGCGTGAACGGCCAGTTGCTGACTTTCAGCAACTACGAACTGAATGCACGCTATTTCCTCACGCCGGCCTTCTCGCTGGGTGGGGCTTATACGTTCACGCAAGGCCGCTTCGACGATGCGGGCCGCAGCATCGCGCCGAACTGGAATCAATTCATGCTGCAGGCCGACTATGCACTGTCGCGCCGCACCGACCTTTACCTGGAGGGCGTGTACCAGCGCGTGACGGGTGCGGACGGCGTCGCGGTGCTCGGCAACGCGGGAATCTTTAACCTGGCAGCATCGGGTAACGATCGTCAGGCCGTGGTCGCGGCCGGCATCCGTCACAAGTTCTGAGCGCCCCTCGCTGACGGAAAAAGCGGCGCCCGCCATTGCGACGGGTGCCGTGAAATGCGACACGCCTCGTCCAGGTCGCAAGAAATTCAGTTTGCCGAACGGGCCAGCGTCGCGGCCGATGCTTGCGTACTGGATGTGGTTTCATCGGTCGACCATCCGCCGCCCAGTGCGGCGATCAACCCCACCGCCGCCAGTTGCCGGCGCGTGTCCAGCTCCAGCATCGCGATCTTCGTATTGAGTTCGGTGGTCTGCGCCGTCACCACGTCGAGATAGCTGACGACGCCGTCCCGATAGCGCGACATCGACAGCTGCAACGTGCGTTCGGCCGCATCGAGCGCCTCCTGCTCGTGCTCGGCTTCGTCGCCGAGATGGTGCGTGAGTGCGAGGTTGTCTTCTACCTGCTGGCATGCGTCGAGCACCACCGCGCGGTATTTCGCGCCGTTCTCGGCCAGTTGCGCGTGCGCCTGGTCGGTGAGCGCCTGGCGCCGGCCGCCATCGAACAGCGTCAGCGCGAGGCTGGGCCCGATCGACCAGATCTCGTTCGGCGCGCTGAGCCAGCGGCCGAGGCCCGAGCTCTGGTAGCCGCCGATCAGCCCGAGCGTGACGTCGGGGAAGAACGCGGCGCGTGCGACGCCGATCTTCGCGTTAGCGGCGGCCATACGGCGCTCGGCGGCCGCGACGTCGGGACGCCGCTGCAGCAGCGTCGCAGGAATGCCGGCCGGGATCGTCGGCAGATACGCCGCGTTCAGGTCCGGCGTCAGCGAGAACGACGACGCGGGCACGCCCGTGAGCGTTGCGATCGAGTGTTCGTAGAGCGCGCGCCGCGCCCGTACGTCCTCGGCCGACGCGCGAGCCGAATCGAGCTGCGTCCGGGCGCGCGAGACGTCGAGATCGGACGCGATGCCGCCCGCGTGCCGGCTCATCGTCAGGCGCAGCGCGCGCTGATATGTGTCGATCGTGTCGGCCAGCAGTTGTTGCTGCTGATCGAGCCCGCGCAGACTGAAGTACGCGCTGGCGAGGCTGGCCTGCAAGCTTAGCCGCACCGATGCGAGATCGTCCGCGCTGGCTTGTGCGTCGGCGCGTCCGGCCGCGACTTCGTTCCTTACTTTCCCCCACAGGTCGAGATCGTAGTCAAAGCCGGCGTCGAGCGTGTTGTCGCCATAGACGTTCGGCTGGTTCGAGCCGCGTAGCGGCCGCGTGGCCGATTGACGGTTGCTCGAGACCTGCGCGCCGAGGCCGATGGTCGGGAAGAGGCCCGAGCGCGCCTGATCGAACAGCGCGACCGCTTCGTCGTGGCGGGCCACGGCCGCGGCCACGTCCGGATTGGCCTCTGCAACCCGTGCTTCGAGCCGGTCGAGCATGGGATCGCGGAACGCTTTCCACCAGCCATCGCGCGCGATGCGGTCGGCCGGCTTCGCGGGCTGCCACCCGCCCGCTTCCTTGAAGCTGGCCGGCAACGCAGTTTGCGGCGCATGATAGGCGGGCGCGAAGGAGCACGCGCAGAGGAACGCGACACCGGCGAGCACCGCGCAGAGCCGAAGCCGGTTAGCCATGCGCACGCTCCGTATCGCATGCGGCCGACGCGACGGTGCGGGCAGGCGCCGCGAGCCTGACCGGGTCGCCGGCGGCGAGCGAGTCCGGCGGGTTGTCGATCACGCGATCGTCCGGCGCGAGGCCGGTCGCGATCTGCACGTGCGTGCCGAGGTCGGTCGCGATCGTCACGGGCTTGAATACCGCGCGATTGTCCTTGCCGACCACGGCGACCTGCAGGCCGGCCTGCCGGAAGATCAACGAGCTGGCCGGAATCGTCAGCACGCGGGTGCTGCCGGCTGGCAGCGCGAAATGCACTTCGGTGTATTCGCCGGGAATCAGCTTGCCGTCGGGGTTGTCGACCATCAACTGTACGAGCAGCGTGCCGGTCGAATCGGCGATCGAGTCGTCGGTGTCGGCGAGCGTCGCCCGGAAGGTCTCGCCCGGATGCTCCGGCACGGTCAGCGTGGCTGTCATGCCGGGCCGGATCGCGGCGGCCTCGTTCTGAGGCACGCTCACGTAGACGCGCATCCGGTGGACGTCGGACACGGCGAACAGTTCCGGGCCGGCGCCGCCGCCGGCCGAGATCAACTGGCCGATGTCGGTCTTGCGCGCGGTGACGACGCCGTCGAACGGCGCGACGATGCGCTTGAACGCCTCCAGCGCCTCGAGACGCCGTACGTTGGCCTCGTTGGCGGCGACGATTGCCTGCTTGGCCGCGAGGTCGCTGGTCTTCTCGTCGGTTTCCTGCTGCGACACCGAATCCTGCGCGAGCATCCTGGTCCAGCGCGCGGCCGTGGACGCGGCAAGTTTTTCGTTGGCAAGCGAGCTCTGCAGGTCGGCGCGCGCCTGCAGCAGTTGCTGGTCGAGCTCGGGCGTGTCGATCAGCCCGAGCAACTGCCCCGACTTCACGTGCGCGCCGATATCGGTGTACCACGCATGCAGGTAGCCCGACACCTGCGCGTGGATCGGCGCGCTCTCAAACGCGGACAGGTGGCCGGGCAGCACGAGCGTGGCGCCTTCGCCGCCCCTCGACGGCGTGTAAGCGACCACGGTAGGCACCGCTTGTTCGGCGGACCAGTTGGTCATTTCCTGTTTCGCGTGCGCGCGACCGACGATGCCGGTCGCCACGATGCCGACCGCGATCATCGCGGTGATCGTGGCAACGAGCTTGAGGTTGGGCAGTCGTTTCGGCGACTTGATATCGATCTCAGTGGACATGGGAAGCTCCGGACGCGGAAGGGGAGGAAGCGCGGGAAGCGTCGTGCTTCAGCGCATCGCGCCGATGCACGAGGCTGAACACGACAGGAACGAAGAACAGCGTCGCGATCGTCGCGCATGCCAGGCCGCCGATCACGGCGCGGCCGAGCGGTGCGTTCTGCTCGCCGCCGTCGCCGAGGCCGAGCGCCATCGGCGCCATACCGATGATCATCGCGAGCGCGGTCATCAGCACCGGGCGGAAGCGCGTGAAACCGGCTTCGAGCGCGGCGGCCAGCGCGTTGCCGGTTGCGGCCAGGCGCTCGCGCGCGAAACTGACGACGAGGATCGAGTTGGCGGTGGCCACGCCCATGCACAGGATCGCGCCGGTCAGCGCCGGCACCGACAGCGGCGTATGCGTGGTGAACAGCATCCAGACGATGCCGGCCAGCGCCGCCGGCAGTGCCGAGACGATCACGAATGCGTCGGCCCACGAGTGGAAGTTCACGACGATCAGCAGGTAGATCAGCGCGATCGCGCCCACAAGGCCGAGCAGCAGGCCGGCGAACGCGCCGTTCATGGTCTGCACCTGGCCGCGCAGCGTGACGGTCGAGCCCTTGGGCAGATCCTTCGTGGTGGCCTTGACGATGCCGTCGATGTCGGCCGCGACCGCGCCGAGGTCTCGCCCTTGGGTGGTCGCGTAGATGTCGAACAGCGGTTCGATGTTGTAGTGCGACACCACTGCGTTGCCAACGCCGCGCGTGATCGTGGCCAGGCCGCCCAGCAGCTGGGACTGGCCGTTCGCGCCCGTGACCGGCAGGTTCTGCAGCGCCGACAGCGTGGTCATCCTGTACTGCGGTGTCTGCGCGACGATCGGATAGGACACGCCGTTGTGCGGGTTGAGCCAGTAGGTCGGGTCGACCTGGCTGGTACCGGCGAGCGTCGCGACCACCGAGTTCGTCACGTCCTGCTCGGTGATGCCGAGCTGGTCGGCGCGCGTGCGGTCGACCGTCACCGTGAACTGCGGGTACGTGCTGGCCTGCTGGATGCGCGGGTCGGCGATCCCTGCGATCAGGCGCAGCTTGCGGTACAACTCGTGCGTGTAGACGAGATTGGCCTGCTGGTTGGGGCCGGCCACCTGCAGGTCGACCGGGGCCGGTGCGCCGAAGTTGAGGATCTGGCTGACGATGTCGGCGGGCAGGAACGAGAACGTGGTGCCAGGATAGGCACGCGGCAGGCGTTCGCGCAGCGTGCGCACGTAGTCGGCGGTCGGCGCGTGATCGCGCGACAGCGAGATCAGGATGTCGCCGTCCTGCGGCCCGAGCGTGCCGCTGTTGTTGTAGGTCAGGTTGATCCCGCTGTTCGGCAGGCCGATGTTGTCGATCACTTCGCGCAACTGCGCGGGCGGGATCACGCCGCGAATCGTGTTTTCGATGCGGTCGAGTTCGGCGGCGGTTTCCTCGACGCGCGTGCCGACCGGCGCGCGCACGTGCAGCGCGATCTCGCCGGAATCGATGGTCGGGAAGAAATTGCGACCGAGCGACGGCGCGAGCAGGAAGGACGCGGCCACGATGCAGAGGAAGCCGACGACGAACGGTTTGCGGCGCGTGAGCGCGAGGCCCAGCAGGATACGGTACGACGCGCGCACGGACTCGAACCGGCGCTCGAATGCACGCTGGGAGCGCACCAGCGGATTGCGCGACGGTGGAACGTCGTGCGTGCCGGCATGGCCCGCGTGCGAATCCATGACCGCGGCCAGTTCGCCCGACGCGTGACCGGCCGATGCGTGCGGCTTGAGCAGGTATTGCGCGAGCATCGGCACGAAGGTGCGCGACAGCACGAACGAAGACGCCATTGAGAAGATCACCGCCTTGGCCATCGGCACGAACAGAAAGCGCGAGATGCCGTCGAGCATCAACATCGGCACGAACACGATGCAGATGCACATCAGCGAGACCAGCGCCGGCATGACGATCTGCTTCGCGCCGTCGACGATCGCGGTGCGCGTGTCCTTGCCCTGTTCGAGGTGCCAGTTCACGTTCTCGATCGTTACCGTCGCATCGTCGACCAGGATCCCGACCGCGAGCGCGAGGCCGCCGAGCGTCATCACGTTGAGCGTCTCGCCGGTGGCCGCGAGCAGCGCGATCGCCGAGAGCACGGCCAGCGGGATCGATGCGGCGATGATCAGCGTCGAGCGCCACGAGCCGAGGAACAGCAGGATCATCAACGAGGTCAGCGCGGCGGCGATGACGCCTTCGCGCGCCACGCCGCTGACGGCGCCCTTCACGAAGGTCGACTGGTCGCCCATCGTGACGAGCTTCAGGCCCGGCGGCAACGTTTGTTCGACCAGCGGCAGTTTCGCCTTCACGCCCGCGATGATGTCGAGCGTCGATGCCGAGCCGTTCTTCAGGATACTCATCAGCACCGCACGGTGGCCGTCCACGCGCACGATGTTGCCCTGCGGCGGGTAGCCGTCGCGCACATGGGCGACATCGCGGATATAAATCGTCGTGCCGCCCACCGACTTGATCGGCAGGTCGTTCAACGCGTCGAGTGCGAGCGGGCTGTTGTTGAGCTTGATGTTGTATTCGAAGCGGCCGATCTTCTGCGTGCCGGCCGGGATGATCTGATTCTGCTGTGCGAGCGCGTGCGCGACGTCCTGCGCCGACAGCCCTTTCGACTGCAGCGCCTGCGGGTCCAGGTCGATCTGCACTTCACGTGCCTTGCCGCCGTACGGCGTCGGAATCGCGACGCCGGGTACCGACAGCAACTGCGGTCGAATGAAGTTGACCGCGTAATCTTCCAGCTTCTGTTCGTCGAGCGTGTTGCTGGTCAGTGCGATCTGCAGCACGGGCACGGTCGACGCGTTGTAGTTGAGGATCTGCGGCGGCGTGGTGCCGGACGGCATCTGTTTGAGCACCGTCTGCGAAATCGATGTGACCTGCGCGGTGGCCGTGCGGATATCGACGGTCGGCTGGAAGAAGATCTTCACGATGCCATAGCCGCGGAACGATTGCGACTCGATATGCTGGACATCGTTGACCGTCGTGCCGAGCGTGCGCTCGTAGTACGTGATCACGCGTCCGGACATGTCGTCCGGCTGCAGGCCGGCGTAGTTCCAGACGACGCTGATTACCGGAATGCGGATGTCCGGGAAGATGTCGATAGGCGTTCGGACCGCCGCGAGCGGGCCCGCGATCAGGATCAGCAGCGCCAGTACGACGAACGTATAGGGCCGCGTGAGCGCGAGCCGGACAATTTTCAGCATGAGGTGCTGCTCCGTTCGAAATCGTCGTGAAGAAGAGCCGGATGTGCGCGTCTTCTGGAAAAAAACGAGGCGCAACCGATGACCGCATTCTGCGGAGCGGCCCCTAACAGCCGGTGGCAAAAAAGATGAAACAAGTTTTAAGTAGCGGGAGGACTCAACCGAGCATGTAGCCCGAGCCACGGATCGTGCGAATGAGCGGCGCCGCACCTGGCCGGTTCACCTTCTTGCGCAGGCGGCCGACGTGCATGTCGATCAGGTTCGTCCCCGGATCGAAGCGACAGCCCCACACGGCCTCGAAGATCATCGTTCGCGTGAGCACGCGGCCGGCGTTACGCATCATGAATTCGAGCACGCGGGATTCGGTCGGCAGCAGCGCCAGCTCGCGCGTGCCCAGTGTGGCGCGTCGCTGCACCAGGTCGAGTTGCAGCTCGCCCGCGCGCAGCATCGTTTCGACGTGCGTGCCGCGCGGCCGCCGGCGAACCAGCGCGTCGATGCGCGCGCACATTTCTTCGAGCGAGAACGGCTTGACGAGGTAGCCGTCGCCGCCGGCGCGCAGCCCCTGGATACGCTGATCGACGTCAGACATCGCACTCGTCACGAGCACCGGCGTATCGAGGCCGACGCCGCGCATTGTCGCGAGGATCGTCAGCCCGTCGAGGTCGGGCAACATGCGATCGAGCGTGACGACGTCGTAGCTCACGCTCATCGCCCGGGCCATGCCGTCGCGGCCGGTGCGCGCGACGTCGATCCGGTGGCCTTCGACACGCAGCGTATGCGCGATGTGATCCGCGATCAGCGGATCGTCTTCGATCGTCAGGATGTGTGCCATGGCGTGCGTGATCCGGAGGAATCAGGCAGCGGCAAGCTGCATGGCGGTTTGCTCGGGCGTGCGATAGTGGTCGACCACGTAGTCGATGAAGCTGCGCACTTTCGTGGACACGTAATTGCGACTCGGATAGAGGATCGAGACGCAGCGCGAGCCGCCGTTCACTTCGTAGCGTTCGAGAATCGGCGTCAATGTGCCGCGTGCGAGATCGTCGGCTACGAGCGGATGCGGTAATTGCGCGATGCCCATGTGGTTGAGTGCCGCGATTCGCACCGTCGTGTTGCTGGTCGATGCCAGCGCATTGCCGGTATAGATGCGAGAGGCGCCGTCGGCATCCGAGAACTCCCAGTTGCGCGCCGCGCCATTCGATACGGTCAACAGGCTGTGCTTAGTCAGTTCGATCGGCTCGACAGGTGTGCCGTGGCGCGCGAGGTAGTCGGGAGATGCGACGACCACGTCGCGCACCCTCGTCAATGTCCGCGACACGAAGGTCGAGTTGACCAGTCGATGATCGTCGCAAAAGCACACGTCGTAGCCGCCTTCCACCATGTCGACTTGGACATCGAATGTCGTCACGTCGAATCGCACGCGCGGATGCTCGATGCGATACGTGGACAGCAGCGTGCAAAGCCCGGACGCAACCGAGGTTGCCGATGCGGCGATGCGCAGCGTGCCGTGCGGATCGCGATTGACCTGCGCGAGGTTCGATTCGATCTCGTCGAGTTTCTCGATGATCGTGCGGCAGCCGGCGAGATATTCGCGGCCCGTCTCGGTGAGCGACAGGCTGCGCGTGTTCCGGTTTAACAGGCGCATGTTCAGATGTGCTTCGAGCATGCCGACGCTGCGCGTGACCGCGGCGGCCGACATGCCGAGCTGACGTGCGGCGAGACTGAAGCTCGATAACTCCACCACACGCGTAAAGACACGCATCGCTTGCAGTTGGTTCATGATCGCCGGGGAGCGGATTTGTCGGAAATGCGGAGCAACGACGTTCGCTTTCGGCGGGCTACGTCGACGCATCGCGCTGCGCCCGCTGGGTCGGGCAGCGATTCGATTATCGAGTGCGCTTGGGTACGAGACGCTAAAGAATCAGCGCGGGTCGGATGAAATTTCGTTTAGAAAGCACCGGAACCCGACGGGGGATGGCGCGACGCATCTTCTGGAGCTTTCTAAAAAAAGATTCATGCACAGATCACAAATCTTCAGCCGGCCAACGTGTACCGAGGCCGATAATGGGATCACGTAACTGCGGCAAGGACGATGAAGATGGCACAACCGTTGAGCATCAAGATGATCGAAGAGCGCGGCAAGCTCGTCGTGCTGATGTCGATTGAACGGGGCGCGGCGGTGCTTGACCCGGAAGATGTGGACGCTGTCATTCAATACTTGAGCCTGCTTCGCGCGTCGATGCAGCCCGCCGTGCCGGAACTTCCTCCGCACACGCAGCAATTCGTGACGGAAATGGATCCCTGCTGGTATGCAGAGCGCCATCCGCTTCAGGGCGGTGCGGTATTGTTACTACGTCATACCGGGCTCGGCTGGGCGAGCTTCGCGCTACCACCGCGCAACCTCGAACGTTTGCACGCTTCGCTAACGGAACTGCTCGAGGACGAACGAAAAATGATCAGCCAGCCGCACTGAAACAGCCCCGTGCGGTTGCATTCTGCATCGTCGCGATGGCGCGGCGGGAGGTGCGCGGAGTCTCATAATTCAATCGATCTTCAACGGATGACGTATATTTGGTGGGTGTGTATTCGTAGAGCTGTCAAAGCAGGCGCTGCGCGTCATCGCCGCTTCGTATGGCGGCAAGGATCGCGTCGCGCGCACCGCGTAATCCCCGTGCCGCATGCGGGCAAGCGTGCCTCGGCACCTCGCGTTGGGTCAGACGCCGCGCGCGGCATTCGCCGTCCGATAGCGACGCTGCACCATCCAGACACTAACCAGAAACCCGGCGACGAGCGGCACGAGCCTCCATTCGAGGCCGATGCGCATCGCGTGTGCGTGCGCCGCCGCGCCACCGCCCTCGCCGAGTGCGCCGAAGAGCGCACCGCCGGTGCAGGCGGCCGCGAAAGCTGCGCCGATATAGAGCATCGCGACGATCGCTCCGGCGGCCATGCCGGCATGGCGCGTGTCGACGTCCGCGAGTACGATCCGCGCTAGCGACGGCAGCGCCAACCCTTGTCCGGTTCAGGCAATCAGGGGACCGATATAAAACGAGAGTTACGGCGCACCGTGGCCCAGTTGCGATGCGCAGAACCCGAAGCCGCCGACTACCGCTACGCCGGCCGGCCGCTGCACCCGCTGCACCCGCTGCGCGCGCTCGGCCGGCAATCGGCTGCGAATCGCGTGATCTACGTCGGTACGTTCGCGAAGGTCCTCGCGCCCGGGTTGAGGATCGGTTTCCTGATCGCGCCGCCCGGGCTCGCCGGGGCGTTTGCGCATGCCCGCGCACTGGTTGACCGGCAATCACCGACGCCGTTGCAGGTCACGCTCGCCGAATTCATCGGCGAAGGGCATTTTGCGCCGCACCTGCGCCGCATGCGGGTGCTTTATGCGGAGCGTCGGGATGCGCTGCTGGCCAACGAACGCGGCCACGACGGCGCGCAACGCGACGAGGAACAAGCATGAAACTGAAACCCCTGGCGCTCGTTTGCGCTACCGCGTTCGCCGCGTGCTCGCTCGATCCCGTCTATCAACGTCCGGCCGCGCCGATTGCCGGCACGTGGCCGAGCAGCGCGCAAGACGCAGATGCAGTTGCCGCCCGACATCGGATGCGCCTTGTCGGTCTGCAGCGCGATGAAACCCTGCCTGCGCGTCGGGTCGCCACTACCGCACCGATTTAAGATCGAAGGCCCGTATACGCGGGCCCCATGCAATCAGCAATTGCCTTTCTTTGCCTGTCCGGGCGGGCAGAATCCGTTCCCCGGCCCGCCTTGTGGTGCGACGACGACCGGCGGACCCGGAACGTACGCGACGCACCCGCTGAGCGCGCCGACCACGCTCGCCGCGGCGAGCAATGCAATAACCCCTTTCTTCACTTCGTTCTCCCGTTTATTGACGAAAGGGCCGCATGGCCCTTTCGATGACGCCGCCCGTGCGTCAGAAACTGAAATTGACGTTCGACTGGCTGGTCGTTGCGTTGACGTTCGTCGATTGGGTTGCGCCCGACGCTGCATCCGCCTCGATCGTATATTGTGCCGCGGCGCCCGGCGATGCAGTCAGCGCGACCGGCAGCGAACCCGAATAAGTGCCGACGATCGGCGCGGCCGTGGGTACATTGAGCGCATAGGTGCCCGTATCCATGTTCGCGTTGATCGATGTGATCTCGTACGCGTTCGCATCGACGGTCTGCAATGCGCGCACGAACGCGTCGGCGCTTGCCGTCACCGTGCCGCTGACCGTGCTCATCGTCGATGCCGGCAGCGTGATCGGCGCATTCGATGCGGACACCGCCGTGGTCGTGTTCACGACGACAGGAACCGAGCGCACGATGCCCGACGCGAAGTTGTTTTGCACGATCACGACGTCGTAGTTGCCTTGCGTCGAACTCTGGATCAGCGGCGACAGCACGAACTTCCCGGTACCGTCGGCCACCGTGCCGCGGACCACCTTGCCGCCTTGTTCCGCATACACCGTCGCGCCGGCTTCGGCCGTTGCGACGTAACCGGAGATCGCGCCGCTGACGACGGTCGGTATCGCGGTGACGACCGGCTTGAGTGCGTACGTGCCGTTGCCTCGCTGGACGATCGACTTGCACGCGTTGAAGTCGAGCACGAGGTCGACGAGCGTGTTCGGTTGAACCGTGAAGGGCTGGATGATCTTGTAGCCGCTTTGCGTCGCGCTCGGCGTCGCGAGCGCCTGTTCCGTGCCGCCGGTCGGGACCACCGAATTCGCGAGCGTATTGCCCTGGTTCTGCGCGAGAACCAGGCGGACCTGTTGATACTGGCCCGCCGGCAGCGCCGTCTGGCCGATATCGGCGAGCACGCCGTTGGTCAGCGACAGCAGGTCGATCTTCTGTGGTGTCGCCAGCGTGATCGTCGACCAGCCGGCGTCGCTGTCGGAAGCATTCCCATTCGCATTGACGCGAACCTGCGAGACGGTTATGTAGACGTGGTCGAAGCCGCATGAAGGCGCATCGGTCATTGCGACATGCAGCGTGCCGGTTTGCGGGCCGCCGCCATCGCCGCCGCCGCACCCTGCAAGCGCGAATGGCACTGCCGCCGCACACAGTGCGGCCTTCCAGAATGTATTGTTCATTGTTTTGTCCCCCTCCGAACTTATTGTGGGTGCAACGAAGCATAGCCTCGGGGAACGTCCACAATATGGACAGCTTTGAAACGAAGCGTAAATTCTGCGTCGGAGCGTAAGGAATGTCGCTTCCCGACCGGTATTCGCGACACAGTGGCACGCATTGCGGCCCGCGGCGAATGAATCAGCTTTCGAATCGAACGAGCAGGGTGCGTGTCGCGGGAACACGGCCCATTTCGCGATCGGCGAAAACTTGATCGGTGAAAGCACTGAATCCGCCCCGATTATTTCGCCGCTATAGTCGAAGCTCGAACGATAGCCGCGCGCCATGCGCCGCCACCGTTCAGGCAACGACTGTAGACGGGTGCTGTATGAAAAACACAATCGAAAAGACCACCGGACCGGTATGGGGTGTGGCGGCAGGCGTGCTCCTGGCTGCCGCGGGGCTGAGTCTCGGTATTTTCCCGAGATCGCTGAACAGTACGGGAACCGCAAACGACTTCCTGGCATCCGGCGTCGCAATGCTGGGGATCTTCCTCGTCGTCTATTCCACGCACGAACTACGACGAAAGCGCCTGAACTGAGCGTCGGCGCGCTGTCGATCCGCGCAGAACGTTCCAGGTCGTCAGCCGGCTCAGGAATGCGCGCGCCCGTCGACGGAGCCGGAATCGACCAACAGGTCGTCGACGATGATTTCGCCGGCCGCGCGGCCCGCGCGCAACGCATCGAGGGTGTCGTCGAACAGGCGGCCGCCATCGTCGCCGAGCCTGACCGGCGCCAGCAGGCGCGGCGCGGCGCCGGCCGCGCGAACCTGCACGACCGCGACGAACCCGAACCGCAGCGTGGCGGGTGGCGGCGCGTGGTCGCGCGGTTCGTCGAGCCGGAATTCGCAGCGGACATCGATCGTGTATCCGCGGTAGGTATACGCACTGTTCATCTGCAGCTCGCTCGGAAGGGAACGCGACGACGGACCGTGGGCGCATCATATCGGCTCGCGCGAGCCGTTGGGGGTGGGGTGTCTACCTACTTGAGGATTTCGTGCCGGTAGACGAGTTCGACGATCCGCTTGGTTGGAATGCTCGCGCGCAGCGCATCGATGCCGTCGATACGAAACCACTTGCACTTCTCGATCTCGTTGCTCGCCTGCGCCGTCTGCTCGGCGCCGACTTCGGCGAAGAACACGTGGTGTACCTTCGCCAGCCCGGTGAACTGCATCGAATAGACGAGATCCTGGCCGATGATGCCGGTTTCTTCCAGCAGTTCCCGATGTGCAGCCTCGAGCGGCGTTTCGCTGCGCTTGATCGTGCCGCCGGGCAACGCCCATCGCGACGATACACGCGCAACCAGCAAGACCTGTTGTTCGCGGTAGCAGACGACGGTCGCGCGTTCCTTGAAGGGGACCGCACTGGCTTCCGGCGTATTCGTGGAGGCTGGGGATTGAGGCATGACCCGATTCTAGCGAGAGTCGGGCGCCGGGCCAAGCCGGAGCCTCCGAGCGCGACGCGGCCCGTCGGTCGGGCCGCGTCGTCATGGAGTCCGTAGCGTTACTTCTGTTCCGGCAGGAACCAGTTCATCACGAGCGCGCAGATGCCGCCCGTCGCGACGCCCGATTCCAGCACGTTCTTCAGCGCATGCGGCAGGCTGTTCAGGATGTCCGGCACTTGCGACACGCCGAGGCCGAGCGCGAGCGACACCGCGATGATCAGCAGCGCGCGGCGATCGAGCTGGATGCCGGACAGGATGTTGATGCCCGATGCGGCCACCGCGCCGAACATCACCATCGCCGCGCCGCCGAGCACGGGCTCCGGCACGGCCTGCAGCGCGCCCGCGACGACCGGGAACAAGCCGAGCACCACGAGCATGCCCGCGATCCAGATGCCGACGTAGCGGCTCGCGACGCCGGTAATCTGGATCACGCCATTGTTCTGCGCGAACACGGAGCTCGGGAACGTGTTGAACACGCCGGCCAGCAGCGAGTTCGCGCCGTTCACGAGCACGCCGCCCTTGATCCGCCGCATCCACACCGGCCCCTCGACCGGCTCCTTCGAGATCTTGCTGGTGGCGGTGACGTCGCCGATCGCCTCGAGCGACGTGACGAGATAGATGATCAGCATCGGTACGAACAGCGACCATGAGAAGCCGATGCCGAAGTGCAGCGGCGTCGGGACCTGGAACAGCGCGGCTTGATGTATGCCCGTGAAGTCGAGGCGGCCGAGCAGCGCGGCCGCGGCGTAGCCGATCACGAGCGCGATCACGAGCGCCGTGCTGCGCACCCATACGATCGGCACGCGGTTCAGCAGGATGATCGTGCCGAGCACGAGGCACGACAGCGTCAGGTTCTGGGCGCTCGCGAACGTGCCGTTGGCCATCGCGCCGTAGCCGCCGCCCATGCTGATCAGGCCGACCTTGATCAGCGTGAGGCCGATCAGCAGCACGACGATGCCGGTGACGAGCGGCGTGATCAGGCGCTTCACGAACGGCAGGATGCGCGACACGCCCATCTCGACGAACGAACCGGCGATCACGACGCCGAAGATCGCGGCCATCACGGTCTCGACCGGCGTGCCCTGCTTCACCATTACGCTGCCGCCGGCGATCAGCGGGCCGACGAAATTGAAGCTGGTGCCTTGCACGATCAGCAGGCCGGCGCCGAGCGGACCGAAGCGCCTGCACTGCACGAAGGTCGCGATGCCGGAAATCACCAGCGACATCGACACGATAAGGGTCGTATCGCGGCTCGATACGCCGAGCGCCTGACAGATCAGCAGGCCGGGCGTGACGATCGGCACGATGATCGCCAGCAGGTGCTGGAGCGCGGCGACGAAAGCGACCATCGGCGCAGGCCGGTCATTGGGGCCATAGACGAGGTCGCGCGACGACTCTGCGTCGTCGGCGCCGTGGGAGGCGGAGCGGGCGGGGGAGGCGGGTTGCATGGCGAGCGGGCCGGACAGGATGGAAAGTGCGGCATTTTATCCGAAGGGCCGGCCGGTGAAGCCCGGGCGCCATGCAACAGTCGGGATGGGGGAAAGCAGTGAGGGATCCATGTCGTCGAGCGCGCGACGCCGCCCGGTTCGTCAGCGTGAGCGGCGCCGCGCGCGCTAAGTTGCCCGGAAACCGGGCAGCGCGGGAATCCGCTCCGTCATGAACGCGAGGAACGTGCGGGTCCTCAGCGGCAGATGCCGACGCGACGCATGGACGAGATGCAGCGCGTGCGGCACGGGCATCTCCCACTTCGGCAGCAGCCGGACGAGCTGTCCGCCGTCGATCAGGTCCTGAACGAGCCACGCGGGCGCGCTGCCCACCGCGCGGCCGGCGAGGAAGCATTCGCGCAAGGCCAGCGAACTGTCGACGCGATACCGGCTGCGCACGGGCACGCTGACGGCCTCGGCGCCCCTTTCGAATGCCAGCTCCGTGCCGATGCCGGCGCGCGCGTAGCCGACATGGTCGTGGTTGGCGAGGTCTTCGGGGCGGCGGATCCTGGATGCCTGCGCGACATAGCGCGGCGCCGCCACCAGCAGGCGCGGCGACGTCGCGATGCAGCGCGCGATCGCGTCCGGCGGCAGCGCATGGCCGAGGCGGATCGCGACATCGACGCCTTCCTCGACCAGGTCGATCACGCGATCGGTCAGATGCAGCTCGATGTCGATCTCCGGATAGGCGTCGAGGAATTCGAGCATGAGTGCGTTCAGACGCAGCTCGCCGAGCCCCGTCGGCGCATTGACGACCAGTTTGCCGACCGGTCGCAGCGTCTGCCCACGCACCTCGGCGACCGCGCTCGCGTATTCGTCGATCACGCGCTTGCAGCGCTCGTAGAACCGCCGGCCTTCATCGGTCGGTGCGACGCTCGTCGTCGATCGTTCGAGCAGGCGCACGCCGAGCGTTTTCTCGAACGCGGCGATGACCTTGCTGATCGTCGGCTGACCGGTGCCTTCCTCGCGCGCGACCGCCGAGAAATTGCCCAGTTCGACGGCGCGCACGAAGAGGCGCATGGAACGCAGCGAGTCCATCTTATTCCTCCCGGGCATGAGCCCTATTCGAATTCATCGTCTTCCACCTCGTCGGAGCATGACCTAACGTGCGTGAACCTTCAATCCCCGACGAGGAGTCGACATGAACGAGGCAATGCAATCGCCGGCGCTGGACGGCGCGCATGTGGTGGTATTCGGTGCGAGTTCCGGAATCGGCCTCGCGGCCGCCGCAGCGGTGAAAGCGCGAGGCGCGACCGTCACGCTGGTCGGCCGTACCGGCGCGACGCTGGCGGCCGCCGCGCAAACGATCGGCGGCGCGCGCACCGCGATCGCGGACATCGCGGACCGGGATGCCGTGCAGCGCGTCTTCGAGCCGATGACGCGCGTCGATCACCTGGTCGTCACGGCCGGACGATTCATCGCCGGCAAGCTGGCCGACACCGATCCGGACCACCTGCTTGCCGCGCTGCAGGAGCGTATCGCCGGGCCGGTTCATGCGATCCGCGCCGCGTTGCCGCTGATGCCCGCGACCGGCTCGATCGTGCTCACCGGCGGGCAGCTGGCGGACCGTCCGTCCGGGCAGGGCACGTCGGTCATCGCGGCCGCCGTGCGCGGCGTCGAGGCGCTGGCACAATCGTTGGCACTGGAACTCAAACCGATCCGCGTGAACGTCGTCGCGCCCGGTTTCGTCGACACGCCGCTGTACGACGCATTCGGCCCGGAAGCGCGCGACGCGATTCTCGGCGAGGCCGCTTCGGCATTGCCCGGCGGGCGAGTCGGCCGCGCCGACGAAGTCGGGGAAGCGATCGCGTTCCTGTTGGGAAACGGCTTCATGAATGCCGAGATCCTGCACATCGACGGGGGCGGCCGGCTGGTGTGATGCGCGGGCGTTGCGTGCGGCGCCCGATGTTTCAGCCGGCGGCGTGCGTTTTCGTGCCGCGGGCCGGTGCGCGCGGTGCGCGGGCCGCTGGATACGCGCGCTTGCACACGTCGATGACGACCTCGCGCAGGCGGCGATGCGCGGGGTCGTGCTGCATCCGCGGATGCCAGAGCGCGGAGATCAGGATCTCGGGCAGCCGGACCGGTATCGCGAAACTGCGCAGCCCGAGCGCGTCCACGAGCCCCGGCGTGAATGCGTTGCCGAGGCTCGAGCGCGGTACGAGCGCGATCAGGTCGGTGCCGGCCGCGACGCGCATCGCATCGGGGTAGCCGGGCACCACGACCTGCACGATATGGGCGGGCGCGCGCGTGTCTGCCGGATCGTTCGCCGGCCCGCTGAAGTCGCCGAGCTGCGATGCAATCACGTGACGGCAGGCCGCGTAGCGCGCAGGCGTGATCCTGTCCGCCGCGAACAGCGGATGCCCGGCGCGCGCCACCGCGACGTGTCCGTCGTGAAAGAGCTCGCGCGTATGCAGCTCGGGCGCGTCGTCGCCGCGCTTGCCGATTTCCAGATCGACCGTGCCGTCGCGCAGCGGCCCCGGATCGCGATCGAGCCTCGCGACGAAACACACGCGTACGCCGGGTGCGATTTCGCCGATCGCGGCGACCACCGGGCCGGCGAGCATGTCCATGAACGACGCGGCCGCGCGGATGGTGAACGTGGACGACAGCGTAGCCATGTCGATGTCGGCCGTGGCCGGACGAAGCACGGCCCGCGCATCGCTCGCGATGGCATGCACGCGATCGCGCAACGCCGACGCGTGCGGCGTCGGCACGAGCCGGCGTCCGGCGCGCACGAGCAGTGGATCACCCGTGGCGGTACGCAGCCGCGTGAGCGTGCGGCTCATCGCGGAGGTGCTCAGTCCCAGCCGGCGCGCGGCGCCGGTCACGCTCCCTTCGGTCAGCAGCACGTCGAGCGCGGTGACGAGGTTCAGATCGATGTCTTCCATCCGGACAGCATACGACATCGCGCGGCATGACAGGGCGTTCGGTGCAACTATGGATTGCATTCGATGCGTCTGGTGCATGTGACGGCGCGCGCCTATAGTGGCCGGATGACGAACTCCGGCAAAGGCGAAGTCCATGCAATCGACCGTATCGAACCCCAAGACACCATCGATCCTGCTCGTCGCGGCCTCGCGCGGCCTCGGGCTCGCGATGGCGGAACAATTCCTGAACAAGGGCTGGCACGTGACCGGAACCGTGCGCGCGGCCTCGGGGCGCACGCAACTGCATGCGCTCGCCGAACGCTTCGACGGACGGCTCGAGATCGAGACGCTCGACATCTGCGAGCCGGAACAACTGGCCGCGCTGCGCGCGCGCTTGTCGGGCCGGCGCTTCGACATGTTGTTCGTGAACGCCGGCACGACCAACGATCCGAACGAAACGATCGGCGAGGTCACGCTCGACGAATTCGTACGCGTGATGATCACGAATGCGCTGGCGCCGATGCGCGTGATCGAGGCGCTGCAGGATCTCGTGACCGCGGATGGTCTCATCGGCGCGATGTCGTCGGGGCAAGGAAGTGTCGCGAACAACGTGAGCGGAATGCGCGAGGTCTACCGCGGCAGCAAGGCTGCGCTGAACCAGTTCATGCGCAGTTTCGCGGCGCGCCAGGCCGGAACGCCGCGCGCGATGGCGCTGATGGCGCCGGGCTGGGTCCGCACGGAACTGGGCGGGCCCGATGCGCGACTGACGATCGACGAAAGCGTGCCGAGCCTCGTGAACGTGTTGATCGGGAAGCAACGGCGCCCGGGGCTCGAATACCTCGATTACCAGGGGCGCACAGTGCCGTGGTAGCCAGGGCAGCGGCGCGCGTGGCTCGGGCAAAGCCGGCCGGCCAAGGCATCGCGCCGGCATTCGACGCGGCAGACGCGAACCGTTCGCGCGGCGCATTGCCGTCGCGTGCGTGACGATGCGCTGCGCATGCGGCGCCGATTCAATACAATGCGACGTCTGGGCGCCGGCACCGTATCGGGCCGCTGGCTGCCACCTTCGACGAGCAACCGCGCATTGTGGAATGACGGCCCGTCACGGCGGGCCGCTGGCGAATACGGAGCGCAGCATGAAAGAACCTTACCTGCAGGTCATCGCGCATTTCTTCGCGAAACCCGGCAACGGCGACCGCGTGATCGAACTGCTGGCCGAACTTGCGCCGGCTACGCGCACCGAGCCGAAGAACATCGACTATGCGTACTTCCGGTCGCCGGTCGATCCCGACCATATCGTGATCCTCGAACGCTACCGCGATGCCGACGGCCTCGACGTGCATCGGGAAACGCCGCATTTCCAGCGCATCGGCGTCGGCGCGATCATTCCGTTGCTCGATCGCCGCGACGTGACGTGCTACATGGTGCAGCCGGACACCGGCACGGCGACACCGCCGGGAGACGCCCGATGAACCCGTTTCAATTCCGTACCGTTCCGACGCAGATCGTCGAATTCGGCGCCGCGAGCCGGCTCGGCGCGTTGTTGCGTGAACGCTTTCCCGCGCTTGCGCGGCTATGCGTCGTCACAGACGCATTCCTGCATCGCAGCAGCGTGCTCGCGCCCGCGCTGGAGAGCCTCGCCGCGCACGGCTGGCAGGTGACCGTGATCGACGACGTGATCGCCGATCCGCCCGAGCATGTCGTGCTCGAAGCGACCGCGCGCGCGGTGGCGGCCGATGCAGAAATCGTGCTCGGTCTCGGCGGCGGTTCGTCGATGGACGTCGCGAAGCTGATCGCGGTGCTCGCGCCGGGGCGGCAGGCGCTGGCCGACATGTACGGCGTCGACAAGGTTGCAACGTCGCGGCTGCCGCTCGTGCAGATGCCGACGACGGCCGGCACCGGCTCCGAAGTGACGGCCGTGTCGATCGTCACGGTCGGCGAGGCGCGCAAGATGGGCGTCGTGTCGCCGCACCTGTTCGCGGACGTCGCGATCCTCGACGCCGGGCTCACGCTCGGGCTGCCGCGCGCGGCAACGGCCGCGACGGGCATCGACGCGATGGTGCATGCGATCGAGGCTTATACGTCGTCGCGGCTCAAGAATCCCGTGTCCGACATGCTGGCCGTGCACGCATTGACGCTGCTGTCGCGCAACCTGTTGAAGGCCTGCGATGACGGCCGCGATCGCCATGCGCGCGAAGCGATGCTGGTCGGCGCGATGTTCGCCGGCCAGGCATTCGCGAACGCGCCGGTGGCGGCCGTGCATGCGCTGGCCTATCCGGTCGGCGGTATTTTTCATGTGCCGCACGGGCTGTCGAATGCGCTCGTGCTGCCGCATGTGCTGCGCTTCAATGCGCCGGCCGCCGCGCCGCTGTATGCCGAGCTCGCGGCGATCGTCGCGCCGTCGGCGACGGGCAGTGACGAAGCGAGGACGCAGACGCTGATCGGCGAGATCGATCGCCTGATCGTCGCGACAGGCATTCCGCGCACGCTGCGCGAGGTCGGCATCGGCGAGGGCGACCTGCCGAGGATGGCGTCGGATGCGATGCTGCAGACGCGCCTGCTCGTGAACAATCCGCGCGAGGTCACGGAAGCCGACGCGCTGGCGATCTATCGGCAGGCGTGGTGATGCGGCGCGCGTGACTGCGCGGCGAGTGCTCCATGAAGCCTTGCCCGTGATGCGGTGCGGGTGATGCCGATCGATGGTGTGCGCCAAGGCAGGAGCGATACTGAACGTGCGCAACGATCCGATACTCGGTATCGATACGGAAGCATGCACCAAAGGCCGATGCAATCGACGGGAAACGACATGACGCAACGGGAAGAAGCAGCGCGCACGCGATGCGTTGCGTGGCAGATCACGCAGACCTGGCAGGCCGCCGAATGGTGCCGGCTTGTCGAGACGCGCGCGGGCGTCGACCTGTCCGGCGCGGTTGCGGGCGCGATCGACGGCACGCCGTTTCGCGTCGACTATGCGATCGCGTGCGGCTCGGACTGGCTGACGCGATCGGCGCACGTCACGTACTGGCTCGGCGCGGCGTCGCCCCGGCGGCTTGCGATCGAATGCAAGGCGGGGCGCTGGACGATCGACGGTGTCGACGTGCCGGCCCTCGCGGGCGCGACCGACGTCGATCTCGGCTTCAGTCCGTCGACCAATACGCTGCCGATCCGGCGTCTCGGGCTTGCGGTCGGCGCGTCGGCCGTCATTCACACGGCCTGGCTGCGGTTTCCGGCGTTCGAGATCGTGCGCGGCGAACAGCGCTATGCGCGCACGGCGCAGCACGTTTACCGCTACGAAAGCGGCACGTATGCGGCCGATATCGCGGTGGACGATGCGGGCCTCGTCACCGATTACGACGAGTGGCGGCGGACCGGCGCGACGCATGCGCGGTAACGCGGCGCAGCTGCGGCGCGTCAGCGTGCGTTGGCGACCGTCACCTTGCCGGGAATCAGCTTCAATGCACTGAACGCGTCGGCGATGTTCTGCTGATACGCGAGCGTCGCATCGGTCACGGGCTGCACACCGTAGCCGGTGCGCTTGAGCGCGACTTCGAGCGTCGGCGCGTCGAGGCCGACGAGCGGCGACAGTTGCGCGGCGACTTCCGGAACATGGTCGCGTGCCCACCGATCGAGCGCGTCGACTTCGTCGAGCAGCGTGCGCAGCACCTGCGGCTGCGCGGCGGCATACTTGCGCGCGGCGAGGTAGTACTGCGTGTTGCGCACGAGGCCGTCGCCATTCGCGACCACGCGTGCGCCGAGCTGCCGTTCGGCGGCCGCCAGGTACGGATCCCAGATCACCCACGCGTCGACGCTGCGCTGCACGAACGCGGCGCGCGCGTCGGCGGGCGTCAGATAGACAGGCTGAATGTCGGCATACGTGAGGCCCGCATGCTCCAGCGCCTTCACGAGCAGATAGTGGACGTTCGAACCCTTGTTGAACGCGACCTTCTTGCCGCGCAGCTGCGCGACGGTGCGGATCGGTGAATCGGGCAGCACGACGATCGCCTCGCCGTGCGGCGCGGGCGGCTCGTTGCCGAGATAGACGAAATCGACGCCCGCGGCCTGCGCGAAGATCGGCGGCGTCTCGCCGACCGTGCCGACGTCGATCGCGCCCGCGTTCAACCCCTCGAGCAATTGCGGGCCGGCCGGGAACTCGAGCCACTGGACCGCCACGCCCTGGCTCGCGAGCCGCTTCTCGAGCGTGCCGCGCGCCTTGAGCACGACGAAGTTGCCGTATTTCTGGAAACCGATGCGCAGCCGTTTGTCGGGGCCCTGGGCCAGCGCAGGCATGCCCGCGAGCGGGCCGAGCGCGAGCCCGGCCAGTCCGGCGGCCGCGCCCTGCAGCCACCGGCGGCGACGCGGATTTGTCACGGGCGTTTCAAGGTCTGCGTGCTGTGTGTCGTTCATCGATGCGTCCTGCAGGCGGGTTCACGGGGGCGCGCTTGTGGCCCGACCGGCACGGGACGCAGCCGGATGCGGGCGATGCGCGCGGCCGGCAGGCTCGCGCCGGATGCACGACGATACGGCCGCGCGAATCGGCGGCCAACCAATGAATCCGCATATGCAAATCAGCGGCCTGACGATGCGTGAACGATGGGCCGGCAGCGCGCCGCCGCACTCAATCGGCACCGAGCGGGCTTTCCTCGATCGAGTCGACGCGATCGGGGTAAAACGCGAGGTGCGCGCGAATCGGTTCGACGGCCGGGTTCGGATGCTCGTACGTCCACACCGCGTTGGTCGCACGTTCGCCGCCGGCGGGAATCGAGTAATACGCGCAATCGCCCTTGTACGGGCAGTACGTCGCATGGTCGGTGCGTTGCAGCAGCGCCATGTCGGCGTCCTCGCGCGGTACGTACAGAACGGCCGGATAGGTGGCCTCGCGCAGCGCCAGCGCGCGGCGCGTATCGGCGACGACCTTGCCGGCCACCTTGACCACGACGCGCGACGGATGCGGTTCGATCGTGATCGGATGATCGGGGCCCGGCGACTTCACGGGACGAGAGGGCGTATCGGGGTTGATCGACATCGTGGATCCTCCGGGAAGATGCAGCGCGCCGACAGGCACGCCGCGCCGCAACGTGTGCGCAGGTCGACCGCTCGCGCGCGCATTGCGGCGTTGACCTGCCGATACGATGCGCCAATTCCGTAGAACCTGCAGGGGGACGGAAGGCGGTGCCGCGAATGGCAGCGCCGCATGACGCGCAGCGGCGCATGGCAGCCGGAATTCGCCGGCATGTCCGCGACGCTCGCGTGGACATTTTCATGCAGCGGCAGCGGGATGCACCCGCCGCGATAAGCAACGCGGAATTAATTGGTAAGCGATCGGCGGGCGGCGCGCGAAGATCGGCGGTCGTCATTCGCATGACAGTCCTTTCTCGACCGCCACCATGAAGATTCCATTCGTCTCGTTCGCCGCGCATTGTGCGCGGCCTGCATCCGCTGCCGTTGCGGCGCTGCGCGGCATCGCCGCGTCGCTGCTGCTCGCCGGCGCGCTCACGCCCGCGTTCGCGGCGCCGGCCGGCAAGACGCTCGTGTATTGCAGCGAAGGCAGCCCGGCCGGCTTCGATCCCGGCCAGCATACGACCAGCACCGATTTCGACGCGAGCACGTACACGATCTACAACGGGCTCGTGCAGTTCAAGCGCGGCACGCTCGATCTCGAACCGTCGCTCGCGACGAGCTGGGACGTGTCGTCCGACCAGCGCGTCTACACGTTCCACCTGCGCCGCGGCGTGAAGTTCCAGACGACCGCCTGGTTCAAGCCGACGCGGCCGTTCCAGGCGGATGACGTCGTGTTCACGTTCCTCCGGATGCTCGACCCCGACGACCCGTTCCGCAAGGCCTATCCGGTCAGCTTCCCGTACTTCAGCGATCTCGGATTCGACCGCAACATCGAGCGCATCGAGAAAGTCGACGACGATACGGTGCGCTTCGTGCTGAAGTCGCCCGACGTCGTGTTCGTGCGCAATCTCGCGATGGCGTTCGCGTCGATCCTGTCGGCCGAATATGCGTCGCAGTTGACGGCGCGCCATCGCGAAGCCGACATCAACCAGTTCCCGGTCGGCACGGGGCCGTTCCAGCTGCGCGCGTACCAGAAGGACGCGACGATCCGTTACGACGCGAACCCCGACTACTGGAAGCCGGACGACGTGAAGCTCGCGCATCTCGTGTTCGCGATCACGCCCGATCCGGCCGTGCGCCTGCAGAAGCTCACGGCCGGCGAGTGCCAGGTGTCGGTATTCCCGCGGCCGGCCGATCTCGAGACGGTGCGGCGCGACCCGAAGCTGACGCTGTTTTCGGGGACGGGCTTCAACGTAGGCTTCGTCGCGTACAACACGCAGCATCCGCCGCTCGATCGCGTCGACGTGCGGCGCGCGCTCGACATCGCGATCGACAAGGCGGCGATCATCAAGACCGTGTTCAACGGCGATGCGACGATCGCGACGAACCCGATGCCGCCCGCGCAATGGTCGTACAACCCGCGCCTGAAGGACGCGCCGCGCGATCCGGCCGCAGCGAAGGCGCTGCTCGCGCAAGCAGGATTCCCGAACGGTTTTGACCTGACGCTGTGGGCGATGCCGGTGCAGCGCCCGTACAACCCGAACGCGCAGCTGATGGCGCAACTGATCCAGCAGGACTGGGCGAGGATCGGCGTGCGCGCGAAGATCGTCAGCTACGAATGGGGCGAGTACAACCGCCGCGCAAAACACGACGGGCAGCACGACGCGATCCTGTATGGCTGGTCCGGCGACAACGGCGACCCCGACAACTGGCTCGGCACGTTGCTCGGCTGCGATGCGGTGCACGGCAGCAACCTCGCGAAGTGGTGCAACGCGGATTTCGAGCGGCTCGTCGGTGCGGCGCGCTCGAACGCGGATGTCGCGAAACGCACGTCGCTTTACGAGCAGGCTCAGGTCGTGTTCAAGAGTCAGGTGCCGTTCACGCCGATCGCGACGTCGATCGTGTCGCTGCCGATCTCGAAGCGTGTGCACGGGATGACGTTTTCGCCGCTTGGCGGGCACCGGTTCGACGGTGTATGGCTGGATTGAGGAACGAGCGCGTGCGCCGGCTTTCGTCGCGAAGGTCGGTGCAGTGGAGCGCGGCGTTCGCTGTCGCAGTGGGAAGACCGATGTGCGCCGCCGACGCGGGACAAGCAACGATTCGAAGCATGCTTATGCCGAGTTTCGAATTGGCAAATCGCGCGTGGCGGGCGACGTGCAATATTTTCCGGGTCATGCCGGCGTGTGCGAAAGGATTGCCGGAATCCACATGCGAGCGCTAGCTTTTAATTCACAAATGCGGAGTGCGCGGCATATCGAAAAGTTGAATAAAAATCATCGAATTGCAGCGCGGCGGCAATAATCTCCCTGGCATTAACCCTCTTATTCATGAACCATGCCCGGCCCGTTGTGCCGCAATGAAAGAGCGGGAAATGATCTGCGCGCATTTCATCGTTGAAGCGATTCACCCATAAATACACTCCGACGCCAAATCATTTGAATTCGCCCAAAAAATTGTCTATACCCTAGACGAATTGGCGTGATCCGCATCGTGCCAGTGCGGCTCTGCATCAGACGCGCGAATGTCGCGGCGAATACCGTTGCCGTATACCGCGCGCTACTGCGATCGAATGGATTCCGGGGGAATGCGCACGGTCGGATGCCGGGGCCGCCGCATGAGTCACGAATGGGCGAACGCCGTGCGCACCGACCCGTGCAACGCCGCGTCATTACATTCAACGGTCGATCACCGACCCCGCCACACGGAGGTTGTCATGCTGCAATACGTCAAGACCTTGCTGCGCGATGAACGTGGTGTCAGCTCGCTCGAATACGCGGTTCTGGCGGGCATCGTCGTGGTCGCACTGGCGGCGGTCGGGGTGATTCTCAGCAGCACGTCCGGCGGCTTGCCGGCCGTGTTCACCGCGCTGATCAACAAGGTCACGGCGTTGATCTGATCTCCTGAACCCGCGCGCCGTCGGCGAACACACGGATCCGAAGCGGTACGAAGTATCCAGCCGGGGCGCGCCGACGGACGGCATCTCCGATGCTCTTTCTCGTACAGTCGGCGGCGACACTCGTGCTGGTGTCGCTCGCGACGCAGGACCTGCGCGAGCGGCGCTTGTCCAACCGCGCCGTACTGGCGCTCGCGATGCTGTATTTCGTCGCGGCGGCACTCGCGCGCGCCGGGCTCGCGCAACTCGCCGGTCACGTGGCGACCGCCGCGGCGATGCTGCTGCTGTTCGTCGGCCTGCGTCACGCGGGCTTCATGGGCGGCGGCGACGTCAAGCTGGCGGCGGCCGTGTTCCTGTGGGCCGGCCCGGCGCTTGCGTTCCCGGTATTGATGATCGTCGCCGCGGGCGGCGCCCTGTACGGCCTCGCCACGCTCGCGGCCATTGCATGGCGGCGTCACGCCGCGCCGACACGTGCGCTCGAGACGCGCGGCGTGCCGTACGGCATCGCGCTCGCGCTCGGCGGTGCGCTAGCCGTCTGGATGCCGCTTCCTCGCGCGGTTTTGCTTCCCTAGACCGGAGGACGCACGCCGCCATGCCCAAACCCTTGAGAATGGCCGTGCTCATCGTCGCCGCCGCGATCGGCGCATTCATCCTGCGCCAGCTGTATATCGCGGCGTCGACGCCTTCGGCGCCCGGCGAAGCGGGCGCAGTGAGCGTGCGCGTCGCGGCGGCGGACCTGCCTGAAGGGCTGCTGCTGCGCGACAACGATCTCGCGTGGAAGCGCATGCCGCGCGCGCAGGTGCCGGCTGGTGCGTTCGTCGAGTCGCAACCGGGCGCGGACCTGAAAGGCGCGCTGCTGCGCAACCGTGTCGACGCCGGTGCGCCGATCCGTGCGGACAACGTGATTGCTGCCGGCGCGCCGGATTTTCTCGCGGCCGCGTTGCAGCCCGGCATGCGCGCGATCTCGGTGCCGGTCGACGACGTATCCGGCAACGCGGGGCTGATCCAGCCTGGCGACTTCGTCGACGTGGTGCTCACGCAGGAGATCGGCGGGTCCGCGACGACGCCCGGCACGTTCGAAGCGGAGACGGTCGTGCGGCGCGCGCGCGTGCTCGCGGTCGGCTCGGAATTCCAGCGCGCGAAGACGCCCGCTAGCGCGCCGGACGTGCCGGTTCGCGCGCGCACGGTCACGCTCGAGGTCTCTCCGCGCACCGCCCAGGTCGTGCTGGTCGCGACGCGCCTCGGCTCGCTGTCGCTGGCGCTGCGCAGCTTCGCGACGAGCGACCGCCGCCAGGCGGCGGGCGGCGACGAGCAGGAGCCCGATACGCCCCCGGTCTGGGCCGGCGACGTGTCGCGCGCGGCCCGCGACGCGGCAGCGCGGGCGCCGTCCGGGAGAACGGACAGCGGCACGCGGCCGGCATCGCAGGGCAATACGGTCGTGATCTACCGCGGCTCGTCGGTCGACGACGGGGCGCGCGGCAGCGGCATCGGCACGCCGGGCTTGCCGCCGCTGCCGTCCGGTTGGCCGGGCACGCCGGTTGCGCCGGCTGCGCCAGCGGGCGGCAATGCCGCTGCGGCCACGACGGCGCACGCGCCGGGGGCGGTCGTACCGCAGTGACGAGGTGACGGTTCGGGCCGGCTGCCCGGCGGCCGGCATTTGACGGGAACACGCATGGTGCGCATGGTTCGTTGGATCGCTTTCTGTTGCCTGGCCTGCATCGTCGCGCCGGGCGTCGTGCTCGCGCAGCGCGCGCAAGCGCCGGACGCGGCCGCGGCGTTGTCGATCGCGACCGGCAAGGGCGAGATGCTGTCGCTGTCCGAACCCGCGACCGCGATGTTCGTCGCGGACCCTAGCATCGCGGACATCCAGGTGCCGTCGCCGCGCACCGTGTTCGTGTTCGGGAAGAAGGCCGGCACCACCACGCTGATCGCGCTCGGCGCGAACCATCGGCCGATCCTGCGTCGGACGGTGATCGTGCAGGTCGACACCGCATCGCTGCAGGCGGTGCTCGACAGCCGCTTTCCGCAATTGAAGCTGTCGGTGTCCGGCGCGCCGGGCTCGCTGATGGTGTCGGGCAAGGTGCCGAGCGCAGCCGACGCGGACGCCGTGATGCAGTCCCTCGCGCCTTATCTGAACGACAAGGAAAAGATCGTCAACCGGCTCACGCTGTCGCGCCCGATCCAGGTGAACCTGCGCGTGCGCGTGACCGAGGTGAGCCGCAACATCACGCAGCAGCTCGGCATCAACTGGAGCTCGCTCGGCGCGGCAGGCAACTTCGTCGGCGGGTTGTTCAACGGGCGCACGCTGTTCGATCCGACGACCAAGCTGTTCAACCTGTCGCCGAGCGGCGCGTATTCGATACTCGGCGGTTTCCACGCGGGGCGCTGGTCGATCGACGTCGTGCTCGATGCACTCGACCAGGAAGGCCTGATCACGATGCTGGCGGAGCCGAATCTCACCGCGATGTCCGGCCAGACCGCGAGCTTCCTCGCCGGCGGCGAAATTCCGATTCCGGTCGCGCAGGCCGGCACCACGACCGGCGCGATCACGGTCGAGTTCAAGCCGTTCGGCGTGTCGCTCGATTTCACGCCGACCGTGCTCGCCGACAACCGGATCAGCCTGAAGGTGCGGCCGGAGGTGAGCGAGGTCGATTCGAGCAACAGCGTGACGACCGGCGGCGTCACGGTGCCGGGACTCTCCGTGCGGCGCGTCGAGACGACGGTCGAGCTGTCGAGCGGGCAAAGCTTCGCGATCGGCGGGCTGCTGCAGAGCCAGACGGCCGATACCGTGTCGCAGATCCCGGGGCTCGGCCGGCTGCCGATCATCGGCCGGCTGTTTTCGTCGAAGAACTTCCAGGACAACAAGACCGAGGTCGTCGTGATCGTCACACCGTACATCGTGCAGCCGACCGGCCCCGGCCAGCTCGAGCAGGCGCTCGACACCGTCGCGCGGCCGAGCAGCGATCTCGAGTTCGCGATCCAGCGCAACCTCGGGATCGACCTGTTGTCGGGCGACACGCCGCGCCTCGTCGGCGCCGCCGGCTTCGTGTACTGACCGCAGGAGCGCGCATGCGAATTCGAACCATCGTCTCCGCCCTGTTGCCGCCGGCGCTGGCGGGCTGCCTGTCGGCGCCGCCCCCGATCAATCTGCCCGATGCGCGCGCGATCGGCTTCGACGGCGTGCACGCGGTGCCGCCCGACTGCGCGAAGCTGATGCAGCCGTCGCATCTCGTCGATGCCGGGTTCGGGCGGCCCGGCGTGCCGTTTGGCTGCGCGACCTACACGAATCTCGCGACGATGCTCGCGCGGCCGGAAGATCTCGTCGCGCCCGTGCCGTACGGCGGCGCGGATGCGCAAGTCGCGGCCGACGCCGTGCGCCGCTACGTCGAGGATCGCGTGAAGCAGCCCGCACCCGACAAGACGTTGACGACGACCGGCTCGCCCGGCCGTTGACCCATCCCCGAAGCGAAGCGCGATGCCACCCATGAACGTCCTCGACCGCCAGAACGCCAAGCGCGCCGCCTTTGCCGGAGCGGCGGATCTCATCGCGGTCGTGACCGATGCCGGTAGCGAAGACGTGATCCGGCGCGTCGTGCAGGATCTGTCGATCACGCGCGCCGTCGTGCAGCCGGGCAACTGCGACGACGCGATCCGGCTGCTGCAGCAGCACGAGCGCTCGCCGCGCCAGCTGATCGTCGACGTGTCGGATTCGGTGCTGCCGGTTTCGGACCTGATGCGGCTCGCCGACGTGTGCGATCCGTCCGTGCGGGTGGTGGCGATCGGCACGCAGAACGATGTCGGGCTGTTCCGCAACCTGCTCGGCATCGGCGTGCAGGACTACATCGTGAAGCCGCTGACCGTCGAGCTGATGCGGCGCGCGCTGACCGCGACGGAATCGGTCGTGCAGGCGCGCACCGGCAAGATCGTCGCCTTCGTCGGCGCGCGCGGCGGCGTGGGCGCGACCACGATCGCGGTGAGTCTGGCGCGCTGCCTCGCGGGCGAGAAGCGCCGCCGCGTCGCGTACGTCGACCTCAACCTGCATGGCGGCGGCGCGAACGCGATGCTCGGGCTGTCGAGCAACAACGGGCTGATCGAATTGCTGAACATGGCGCAGCGTCCCGATGACGCGCTGTTTGATCGCATGTTCGTCACGAAGGGCGACCGCCTGCACGTGCTCTCGGCGGAACTGGCATACGGCGAGGAGGCGCCGCTGCGCAACGATGCGGTCGCGTCGCTCGTCGACATGCTGAAGGACCGTTTCCACTACGTGCTGTTCGACGTGGGCATCCGCGCCGGCAAGCTGTTCGAGGACGCGCTGGAGGCGGCCGATCTCGTCTATATCGTCGCCGATCGCTCGGTGCACGCCGCATACGAAGCCGCGCGGCTTGCGCGCTTCGTGAAGGAACTGCCCGGCGAACGGCTGCTGTCGATGGTGCTGAACAACCCGCTCGAGCCGGTCAAGGGGCGCGTCGCGCAGGCCGACTTCGAGGACGCCTTCGGCGGCGTGAGGCTGCGCGAGCTGCCGCACGAGCCGCAGCCGCTCGCGATTGCCGAGAACCTCGGCGAACCGATCGCGGGCGCGAAACGTCATGGCTTCCTGGACGAGATCCGGTTGCTCGCGAATGGCATCACCGGCGAATCGATGGCGGTCGCCGAGCCGTGGTACGCGCGCTTCGTCAAATGGAGGAAAGGATCGTGACGTTCGGTACCCGCAAACAGCCGCCGCCGGACTCCGCGCCGGCAGGGACGCCCGCCACGTCGGGCGCCGGCGCGCCCGCGCAGGGGCCGGCCGAGAGCCCGGCGCCCGCACCCGCGCGCGGGCTTGCGGCGGCCGATACCCAGGAGGCGCTCATTCGCTCCGGCAAGTTCGATGCGATTCGCAACGCGGTGTTCTCGTCGATGAACATGTCGGCGGCGCTGATGAAGACACGCGACGAAGTGCGTGCCGGCATCGAACAGGTAGCCGCGCACACGGTCGAGCGCGAACGTCTGAAGATCACGACGGGCGAGCAGGTGTTGATCGTCGATGCGATTCTGAACGACATGTTCGGCGTCGGGCCGATCGAACCGCTGCTCGCCGACGACACCGTGTCCGACATTCTCGTGAACGGCCCCGACCAGGTGTACGTCGAGCGCGCAGGCCGGCTCGAACTCACGCCGCTGAAGTTTCGCGACAACGCGCACGTGACGAGCGTCGCGCAGCGGATCGCGGCGGCGGTCGGGCGCCGTGTCGACGAAAGCAGCCCGATGGTCGACGCGCGTCTCGCCGACGGCAGCCGAGTGAACGTGGTCCTGCCGCCGATCGCGATGCGCGGTGCGTCGATCTCCATCCGCAAGTTCGCGAAGCGCGACATCACGCTCGCGCGAATGGCGCATCAGGGCAACATCTCGCACGGGATGTTGCAGGTGCTGAAGATCGCGTGCGCGTGCCGGCTGAATATCGTGATCTCGGGCGGCACCGGTTCGGGCAAGACCACGCTGCTCAACGCGCTGTCGCAACATATCGAGGAGCACGAACGGATCGTGACGATCGAGGACGCGGCCGAGCTGCAACTGCTGCAGCCGCACGTCGTCAGTCTCGAGACGCGGCCCGAGAATACGGAAGGGCTCGGTGGAATCTCGCAGCGCGACCTCGTGCGCAACGCGCTGCGGATGCGGCCCGACCGCATCATCCTCGGCGAAATCCGCGGCGCGGAGGCGTTCGATGTGCTGCAGGCGATGAATACGGGGCACGACGGCTCGATGACGACGATCCATGCGAACTCGCCGCGCGATGCGATCAGCCGGCTCGAAAGCATGGTCATGATGGCGAACGCGAACCTGCAGCTGCTGTCGATCCGGCGCCAGATCGCGAGCGCCGTGCACCTGTTCGTGCAGGTCGAACGGATGCGCGACGGCGTGCGCCGCGTGACCCGGATCACCGAGATTGTCGGGATGGAGGGCGAGGTGGTGATCACGCAGGATCTGTTCGCGTTCCGCCAGGAGGGCGACACGACGCGGGACGTGGTGAAGGGCGTGTTCGAGGCATCGTCGCTGCGGCCCGCATTCGCGCCGCGCGCCGCGTACTACGGTGTCGAGGACGCGCTTTCCGAGGTATTCCGGCAATGAGGGCCGCGGACCTGTTCGCGCTCGGCGCATTCGTCGCGATCCTTGCGGCGGGCCTCGCGCTGTCCGCGTTGCTGGATCGCGCGCGCCATACACCGGAACAGCGCATTCGTGCGCGGATGCGCAACCTTGCGCCATCGCTGGCGGGCCGGGAGGCCGGTGCGGCCGCGGCGCCCGGCGTCGCGCTGTTCAACCTGCCGCGCCGTCAAAGCCGCTTGCGCGCGTGGCTGCAGCGTTTCGTGACGCGGGTGCGCGCGGTGGGCGGCGAGCGCGGAATGCGCGTCGTCGTCGCCAGCACGATCGCAGGGGCGATCGCCGCGATCGTCGTGGTGCAGCTCGTCGCGCTGCCGCGCGCGCTTCATCCGCTGATCTACGTCGGCTTGCCGCTGGTGGCGATGCGCGCCAGTTACCGCGCGCTGGTCGAGCGATTCAGGCTGCGCTTTCTCGAAGCCTTCCCGGACGCGATCGACCTGATCGTGCGGGCCGTGCGCGCCGGCATTCCGGTCACGCAGGCGATCAGCACGGTGGGCGACAGCGCGGCGGAGCCGGTGCGCTCGACTTTCCGCACGATGGGCGACAGCCTGCGCGTCGGTGCGGATCTGAAGGACGTGCTCACGCTCGCGGCGGACCGGCTGATGATCGCGGACTTCTCGTTCTTCACCGTCTACCTGCTGCTACAGCGCGAGACGGGCGGCAGTCTCGGCGAGACGCTCGACGAGTTGTCGAGCATCATTCGCACGCGCCGCGACATCCGTCTGAAGACGCGCGCGTTGACCGCCGAAGGGCGGATCACGACGAAGATCATTTCGGCGGTGCCGTTCGTGATGATCGGTGCGCTTTTCCTCGTGAATCGCGCGTACGTGATGCTACTGTTCGACACGCATGCCGGACGCGTGATGCTGACGATCGCCGCGGTGCTGCTGACGATCGGACTGCTGACGATTCGCAAGATCTCGAAACTGGATACTGCGCGATGACGATGTCGATGCTGGCCGCCCGCGGCCTCGAACTGTTGATGTTGCTCGCGTGTGTCGCAGCGGCGCTCGCGCCGCCCGGCGGCGGCACGCGCCGACGGATCGGGGAGCGTGTGCGGCAGGCGGCCGGGCAACGCCCGTTGTCGCTGGCGTCGGGGCGGCTGCAGCCGGGCGAGGTGCGTCAGGATCTGACGCGGCGGCTCGCGCAGCTCGGCGAGCGGCTGCCCGTGCTCGACCCGATGCAGCGCGCGAAACTCGGGCTGCAGCTCACGCGCGCGGGCTTCCGCGAGCGGCGTGCGGTGTCTTCGATGATCGGCATCAAGCTGAGTTGCGGCGTGTTGTTCGCGGGCGGCGCGATCGTGTTCAGCCCGTACATTCCGCGCTTCGGCGAATACTTCGTGATCCGGGCGCTGGCGATGGTCGCCGCGTTCGTGATCGGCGTGATCGTGCCCGAGTATGTGCTCGGCGCGATGATCCGCAGGCGCCGGCGCATCATCTCCGCGTGCTTTCCCGATGCGCTCGACCTCCTCGTGATCTGTACGATGGCAGGTAACAGCCTCGTGTCGGGCATGCGGCGTGTCGCGCGCGAACTCGAGCGCATCTGCCCGCCGCTCGCCGACGAGCTGATGGTGTGCGCGGACGAGCTGACGCTGAGCGGCAACGTAGCCGAAGCGCTCACGCACTTTGCGGCACGCGTCGATTTCGCGTCGGCGCGATCGCTGGCCACGACGCTCACGCAATCGCAGCGATTCGGCACGCCGATTACGCAGGCGTTGCGGACGCTGTCGCGCAGCGAGCGGACCGAGCAGATCGTCGCGCTCGAGGAACGTGCCGCGAAGCTCGCGCCGAAGATCACGCTGCCGATGATGCTGTTCATCCTGCCGACGGTGGGCCTGATCGCGGCGGGCCCGGCGGCAATTCGCCTGCTCGAGGTATTCAAATGACACCATCCGTCATCCGTGCGTTCGCGTTGGCGGCCGTGTTGCCGGCGCTGGCCGGCGGCTGCGCGCCGGGCATCCAGACGCGGTCGGCGCTGTCGCACAAGAGCGACGACCCGCAGGCCGAATTGCGCATTGCCGACAGCGCGCTTGCCGGCGGCAACGTCGATCTCGCATCGACGCTGTACGAGAAGGTGCTTGCCCGGCATCCCGATTCGCTGCCGGCGCGCCTGGGGCTCGGCGACGTCAACTACCGCGCCGGCGACCTGGAGCGCGCGCGCATTCTCTATGAGCAGGCACGGCAGCAGGCGCCTGCCGAACTCGGGCCGCAGATCGGGCTCGCGCGCGTCGCATTGCGGCAGCGTCGGCTCGACGAGGCGGCACGGCGCTACCGCGAACTGCTGGCTGCGCAGCCGAACCTTCCGCTCGCGGCGGAAGGGCTCGGCACGGTGCTCGACCTGCAGGGGCGTCACGAGGAGGCACAGGCGGTCTATCGAGATGCGCTGCGCGCGCATCCGGACGCGCAGGGGTTGCGCGTCGATCTCGGGCTGTCGCTCGTGCTGGGCAACCGGCCGCGCGAGGGCGTGAACGTATTGCTCGACGTGGCCGGGCTGCCCGATGCGCCGTGGCAGGCGCGGCAGAATCTCGCATTCGCGTATGGCGTGCTCGGCAACACCGATTCGGCGAAGAAGCTGCTGTCCGCGGATTTGCCCGCGTCGGCGGTGGCCGACAATCTGCGCGTCTATCAGGCGGTGCGCGCGCAGCTTGCATCGCGCCCGGCCGCCGCCGCACGACCGTCGACGGGCGCCGCGCTCGAGCCGCGCGCCGCGCCGCCCGCCCCGGAGGCCGAAAAATGACACGCGGGCCGAGGGGTACGCGCCGCGCGCGCGGCGTCGTATCGCTCGAATTCGTGCTGATGCTCCCGTTCCTGCTGATGGTGCTGATCGGCATCATCGACACGAGCCTGCTGCTGTGCGACAAGGCCGTCATCACGAACGCGAGCCGCGAAGCCGCGCGTGCCGGCGTCGTGCTGCGCGTACCGATGCTGACCACGACGCAGATCGCCAACGTCGCATTAAGCTACACACAGAACAGCCTGATCACCGGCGGCACCGCGACGCCGCCGACCGTGACCGTGACGCAGACGAACGGCACGACATCGGGCACCGCACTGACGGTAACCGTGACCTACACGTATTCGGGACTGGTGCTGGGTTCGGCGTTCAGCGCGCTGACCGGCCCGGTGACGATCTCGGCCAGCTCGGTGATGCTCTATGAATGACGCAGCCAACCGGCCGCGGATCGGCGACGTGCGCGAGCGCGGTTCCGTCGCGCTGTTCTTCCTGATGTTCCTGATTCCGCTGCTGTCGTTCGGTGCGCTCGCGATCGACATCGCGTGGGTGGCCACGGTGCGCAACCAGCTGCAGAACGCCGCCGACGCGGCCGCGCTCGCGGCGGCCGACGCGATGATGTCGCCGAGCGGCGGCGCGCTGAACTGGTCACAGGCCGCTCCCGCCGCGAACGGCGTGATCGCGCAGAACGCCGCGGCCGGCGCACCGCTGGCGACCGGCACGGTGACGACCGGGTACTGGAACGTGACGCGCAACCCCGCATCGATGCAGCCGACCACCATCACGCCCGGCGCGTACGACGTGCCGGCGGTGCAGGTGACGGTGTCGCGCGCGCCGGGCGTGAACGGCGGGTCGATTCCGCTGCTGCTCGGCGGGTTGCTCGGCATCCCCGGCGCGTCCGGCAGCGCGACCGCGATCGCGGTGCTCGCCGCGCCAGGCGGAGTTGCCGCGGGCGGGCTCTTTCCGATCGCGATCGACCAGTGCGTGTACAACCAGTACTGGAACGTGCTGACCAACCAGCCGCTGATCAACCCGCTGACCAACCTGCCGTACGAGTTCTCGATCACGAACGGGCAGACCTACGGCGCTCTGTGCATGGGCGGCCAGTGGACGTCGTTCCAGTCCACCGCGACCGACACGACGACGATGAGCGGCCTGATGGTGACCGGCAACCCGACGACGCTCAACATCGGCGACAGCATCTATCTCGCGACCGGCGTGAAGGCCACGCTCTACACGTCGGTGCCGGTCGGCACGACGGTGGTGCTGCCGGTCGTCACGCAGACGGCGAGCAGCACCTACGTGCCGATCGTCGCGTTCGCGGCGTTCCACATCGACGTGTCGCTCGGCGGTACGTACAAGTACATCCAGGGGCACTTCGTTGCCGGCGTGAAGATGACCGGCGTCGCGACGGGCGTCGGCCCGTACTACGGTGTCTACGTGCCCCCGCGGCTCGCATTGTGAGCGTCGTGGCGCGCGCGGCGCAGCAGCACGAGCATCGCGAAGAGCGTCACGGCCGGGCCGATCTGCGGCAGCTGCAGCCACGGGTTCAGGTATTCGACGATCGGCAGCGCCCACATCAGCGCGATGGCGGTCTGTTCGCCGCGCAGCCAGCCGTCGCGCCAGCCGATCGACAGCATGCAGGCGATCGCGACGGCGAGCCATGTGAGTTCGTAGTGCCACAGGTACGGGTTGGCCAGGAACGTCGCGACCGTCAGCACGGCCGCGCGCACGCGGGTGTCGCGCGACTGCGTCCATGCGATGCAGGCGGCCGCGATCGCGATAACGGCGATGCATGCATGGGCGGCATAAGCGGCGCCGAGCGGCACGCCCGCGAGCCGGAACGCCGCGAACGGTGTCGGTGACGCGAGCCAGAACACGACACCGTGTTCGAGGACGATCGAGCGTGCGAGGGCCGTGCTCGCGACGAACAGACGCAACGACTCGATGCCGCAGACCAGGGCGCTCAGCGCGACGAACGCGCCGGTGGCCAGCGCAGCCCACGCGATCGTGCGCCATGCGCGTGTCGCCACCAGTACGAACGGGAACAGCAGCGCCATCTGCGGCTTGACGGACATCAGTCCGATGCAAACGCTCGCCAACATCGGCCGCCGGTCGACCCAGTGGACGGCCAGCGCCGCGCACGATGCGGTCAGGAACGTGTTTTGCCCGAGCGCGGCGGTGACGAATACGCACGGCGCGACGGGCAGCGCAACGATGCCGGCGCGCCATGCGCCGGGAATCGTGTCGAGACGGGATACGCGCCACACGGCGAGGCCGAGCACGGCGACGCCGAACGTGACGAACAGCGGATAACCGAGCGCGAAGGGCAGCAGCGCGAGCGGTGTCACGAGCAGCAGATAGGTGGGCGGGTATAGCCACGGAGCGAAGGCGTCGCGACGAAGGTTCGGGAACAGCTCGGCCGACAGCCGCGAGAATGCCGAGAAATCGTATGCCTGCGACGGCGAGCCGTGCAGCATGACGTACGACGCGGACCAGAACACCGAGAAGTCGGCGCCGGCGCGTGACAGGACGCCGCCGTGCGCCTGACGCACGACGGATATCCAGATCGCGATGAACAGCGCGGACAACGCCAGCATCAGCATGCTGTACAGGACGACGCGCCGCGGCGTGAGCCACGCGACGACAGGGTGCGGCGCCGGGCGCAGCGATTCCCGGGAAACGTCCATTGCCGCCGTCCGGTTCTACTTGAACAACGCTTTGCGAGCAGCGACGCCCGTGGCCGCCGGCGTCGCCGTCCGGCGGCGCGCCGCGTGCGCGCGCTTCAGCGGGAACTGCAGCAGTGTCGATGCCGGCTGCCCGGCGGCATCGCGCTCGGCGCCGTAGCGTCGCCTGACGAGATAGACAGGACGCTGCTTGGACTCGTGATAGATCCGGCCGAGGTATTCGCCAATCACGCCGATACCGATCAACTGGATGCCGCCGACGAACAGCACGACGGAAATCAGTGACGGGTAGCCGTGCACCGGATTGCCGAACAGCAGCGTTCGCACCACGATGAAGGCGCCGTACACGAGTGACAGCATCGCGAACGTGAGGCCGACGTAGGTCCATATGCGCAGCGGTACGGTGCTGAAGCTCGTGATGCCCTCGAGCGCGAAGTTCCAGCGGCGCCATCCGGAGAACTTCGAGCGGCCGCCGCTGCGCGGCGCGCGCGTGTATTCGACGATTGCGGTGCGAAAGCCGACCCAAGCGAACAGCCCCTTCATGAACCGCCGCCGCTCCGGCAGCGCGCGCAGCGCATCGACGACCTCGCGATCCATCAGGCGGAAATCGCCGACGTTTTCCGGCATTTCGACTTCGGACAGCGCATTGTGCACGCGATAGTAAAGCGCCGCCGCCGCGCGCTGCAGGTACGGATCGCACAAGCGGTCGGTGCGTTTCGCGGCGACGACCTCGGCGCCGCCGCGCCAGTGTTCGATCATCGCGGGAATCAGTGCGGGAGGATCCTGCAGGTCGGCGTCGATCAGGATCACCGCCGCGCCGGCGGCCTCGTCGAGGCCCGCGGTGAGCGCTGCTTCCTTGCCGAAGCGGCGTGTGAGATCCACGACGTGCACGCGCGGGTCGCGGGCGGCGACCGCGACCAGCCGGTCGAGCGTGCGATCGCGGCTGCCGTCGTTGATGCAGACGATCTCGAAGCGAACGCCGGCGACTGACTCGAGCACGGGCAGCGTTTGTGCAAAGAACGCGTCGATCGTTTCCTCTTCGTCGTGAAGCGGCACGACGAGCGATATGAGTGGCTTCCTGGCGTGCGTGGACATGCTGCGATCCCCCGAGAGATCCGGCCTGCGCTGCACCGTATGGTTCCGGTTGTCCAGTGCCGAACGGGCACGGTCCGGTTCGGCGTGAAGTCGGTTGCGGCCTGCTCGTCCACCGCGCACCGGACGACTGGCATTGCGTTCATTGTAGGCAGGAATCGCCGATTCGTAACACGTATCGGTGGATTGGCCGAATCTTGACGCCGGGGAAAACATCGGACGGTGATTGTCCGCGAACGGCGCGCGGTGGCGCTAGGATGGCGTTTTCAAGACTGCTGGAGGGTGCGATGCAGGTTCAGGAACTGGCCGGTGCGCCGCTCGATTTCTGGGTGGCGATGGCGGAAGACCTCGGCGCGCCGCGCGTCGACGCCGCCGGATGCACCGTTATTCGTGAACCGGGCGGCACGCCGGTTCCGTATGCGCCGTCGTCGTCGTGGGCGGACGGCGGCCCGCTCGTCGAGCGCCTGCCGTTCGGCGCGTTCGAACGTGACGGCGGGCACGGCGCGTGGCGCGCGGTGCTGCATCGGCCCGTGCCGGCGGCGGGCGAGCGCTGCACGTTCAACCAGTCGGGGCCGACGTTGCTGGTCGCCGCGATGCGCACGCTGGTCGCGTCGACGTTCGGCGACGACGTGCCGGATCTCGACATGTCGAAGCCGCGTTGAGCGCGCGCGAAGCCGGTCATGCGGCCGACAGGTTGCGTACCGCGATCGATGCGACGTCGACACGCTTCGGCAGGATCGCGTCCGCGGCGGCACGGTCGGCAACGCGCTGCAACACGTCGATGTCCGCACTGGTGACGCCGCGCTGCGCGAGCGCCGCCCTGCGGACGATGTCGGCGGCGGCGTCGCGCGGCAGGCGCGTGAGCGACGCATAGACGGCCGCGTAATCGACAGGGTGCGACAAGGCCCACTGGCCGGCCCGCGTAAGCCGCGCGAGCACGTCCGACAGTGCCGCGCGCTTCGATCGATCGTCGAGCGTGTCGATCGGCGACGTGAGGAATGCGAGTCCCGAATTGATCCCGGTGCCGTCGCGCACGATGCGCGCGCCGCGCCGAACCACGTGCCCGTAGTACGGATCGAAGGTCGCCCAGATGCCGATCTGCTTCGCCTCGAACGCGGCGAACGCATCGACCGGCAGCACGAAACGCACGTCGACGTCGCCCGGTGCGAGGCCGTGTTCGCGCAGCGCGCCGTATAGCTGGTATTGGGAGATGCTGCCGCGCGCCGACGACACGACGACGGTGCGCCCCTTCAGATCGGCGACGGTGCGCACCGGCGAATCGGGCTGCACGACGATGCCGAGCGACGTCGGCGAGCCGACGCGTGTCGCGACGATCCGCAACGCCGGATCACCGAGCGCGGCCGTCAACACGGGCAGGTCGCCGGCCGGTGCGAGATCGATCGCGCCGGCGCGCTGCGCTTCGAACAGCGGTGCCGCGCCCTGGAAATTCGCCCAGCGAAACCGGTACGGTACGCCGTCGAGCACGCGCGCGGCCTCGGCCAGCGCGCGCAGGCCGCCGGCCTGATCGCCGAGCACCAGCGTGACGTTCGACAGGTCGGGGCCGGCCGCGCGCACGGGCCGTGCGACGGTGCCGGCCAGCGGTGCGGCGGCCAGGGCAGCAACGCGCAGCAGGGCGCGGCGGCGGGCCGGGGCGGGCGGAGAAGTCATCGGCGGCGGGTCCTCGGTGATCCGCGCGCAGGCCGCGCGGCTGTCCGGCAGATTACGGAATCGGTTTCGCGCCGGCAAACATCGAATTGCGAAATGCTTATTCGCTCATTCGCGCGCGTGCGGTGAATGGCGATGGGGAGAAGCCTGGGCCGCAGCCGTACTCGTGGCAACCCGAAATTGAAAAATGCATTCGGGTGCGCGTTCCATCTGTAAACAGACCCTAGCCAGCGGCCGGAACGGTGCGCAGGAAGGCGCGTACCGCAGGCGCTTTTTCGAAGCGCCGATGCGCGAGCGCGAGTTCGGACACGATCGGCTTGCCGGCGATCGGCCGGTACACGACGCCGGGCAGCGACACGCAACCGGCAAGCGCGTCCGGAATCACGGCGACCCAGCCGTTCACCGATACGCATGCGAGTACCGCGAGCAGCCCGCCCGGCCGCGCGGCTATCACCGGCGCGAAGCGGCCGCGGCGTGCGACTTCGAGCGTGCCGCGTTCCTGTTCGGGCACCGCGAAGCGTGCATCGGCGAGATCGGCGGCGCGCACGGCGGTCATCGCCGCGTAACGCGAATCGGCCGGCACCGCCGCGACGAACACGTCGCGCTGCAGCGTGACGATCCGCAGCCCGCCCGGCAGCGGTAACGGCGGGCGCACGTATGCGAGATCGAGCCGTCCCGTGTCGAGTTGCTTCGCGACGTCGTCCATCGGCACCTCGCGCAGGTTCAGCTCGATACGGGGATGCGCGGCGCGGAACGCGCCGACCGTGCGCTGCAGCGTGCCGGAATAGACGGCTGACGACACGTAGCCGATCTCGAGCCGCCCGAGCTCGCCGCGCTCGGCAAGCGTCGCGAGTTCGCGGCCGCGCTGCAGATGCTCGAACGCGGCGCTCGCCTCGGCGAGAAAGGCCTCGCCGGCCGCCGTCAGCGCGACCGCGCGGCGCGACCGCTGGAACAGCCGCACGCCGAGCACCCGCTCGGCTTCCTGGATCTGTCGCGTGAGCGCGGGCGGCGCCATGTCGAGCGCGTCGGCCGCGCGGGCGAAATGCAGGTGCTGCGAGACGGCCAGGAACGCGCGCACGTGACGGAATTCGAGTGGATTCATGATTGCAATTTTCGTCAATAAAACTGCATGGACATGTCAATGACAGGCAATAATGGGGCAGCCTAGCATACGGCTCCGTCCCTCTTGCTCCGGAGCCGTCGATGTCGCAGTTTTCTCCCGCCCCGCGCACGGGCGCACCCGGCGCCGCGCATGCGCGTGCCCGACTGCCGGCCGCGGCGACGCTCGCGGTCGCCTCGGCGACGTGCTCGCTGATCGTGCTCGACACGAATGTTGTCGCCGTGTCGCTGCCGAGCATCGCGCGCGCGTTCCATGCGAGTTTCGCCGACATCGAGTGGGTCGTGAGCGCCTACATGACCGCGTTCGCCGCATGCCTGCTGCCGGCCGGCGGGCTTTCGGATCGCTTCGGGCGCAAACGCATGCTCGGCGCGGGGCTCGCGCTCTTTGCGCTCGCGTCGCTCGGATGCGGAGTCGCGCCGTCGGCCCGCTGGCTGATCGCCGCGCGCGCGATGAAGGGCGGCGGGGCCGCGCTGTTGCTGACGGCCGCGCTCGCGGTGATCGCGAACCGCTTTCCGGACGGGCGCGAACGGGCTCGCGCGTGGGCCATCTGGGGCATGTGCATGGGAATCGCGACCGCCGTCGCACCACTGGTCGGCGGCGCGATCACGCAGTGGATCGGCTGGCGCTGGGTGTTCCTGCTGAACCTGCCGGTGTGCGCGCTGCTCGCGCTCGGCGCGCGCGTCGCGATCGACGAGTCGCGCGATCCGCATGCGAAACGCGTGGACGCCGCCGGCAGCCTGCTGTTCGGCACGGCGCTCGCGAGCGCGATCGCGGCGTTGATCGGCGCGCCGTCGCACGGCTGGCTGTCCGCCGCGACGCTCGGCCGGTTCGCGCTCGCCGCTGCGCTGCTGGCCGCGTTCATCGGCGCGGAGCGTTGGCAGGCGCGGCCGATGATCGATCTTGCGCTGTTCCGCCAGCCGCGTTTCGTCGGCGCCGTGCTCGCGATGTTCGGCTATGCGGCGTGCGCGCAGGTGATGATGACGTTCCTGCCGCTATACCTGCAGAACGCGTTCGGGATGTCCGCGATCGACGCGGGGCTCGGGATGCTGCCGTTCGCGTTCGCGATGATCGCGGGACCGTCGCTCGGCGGCATGCTCGCAGCGCGCGTGTCGCCCGGCGGCGTGCTGACGGGCGGGCTCGCACTGATCGGCGCGGGCAATCTCGCGACCGCGGCGCTGACGGCCAGCGGCGACTATCGGCTCGTCGCGCTCGGGATGTTCGTGACGGGCTGCGGTGCCGGCATCATGAACGGCGACACGCAGAAGGCGATCATGGCGTGCGTGCCGCCGAACCGTACCGGCATGGCGTCCGGCATCAGCACGACCACCCGCTTCTCGGCGATCGTGACGGCCGTCGGCGTGCTCGGCGCGGTGCTGGCCGCCAGCACGCACGCGCAACTCGACCGGATGCTGTCCGCGGTACCGGACGTGCGCGCGCTCGTCGATGCGCGGTTCATGTCGAGCCTGCTGGCCGGCGATCTCGGGCAGGCGATTGCGCACGTGCCGCCGTCGGCCGCGCGCACGCTCGCCGACGCGGCGCCTGCGGCCTTCGCGAGCGGATTCGCCGCCGCGCTGACGGTGAGCGGCGTGCTTGCGTTCGCTGCCGCCGCCACTGCATGCACGTTGCTGGCGCAACCGATTCGCGATGCGTGACACATGTCGCGATTTCAGCGCGACTTCGTCGCGAGACGATGGATGCGCGCCGCAGGCGCGACGTGCGGTCGCCGCGATGCATCGCAATGCGGTGCCTGCCGGCGGCGTGTGCGCCGTGTCGATTCGGGCGCGGCATCGGCGATCGGCGCATTCGTTCGCGCGTATGCATCCGCGTTCGCGTTCGCGGGAACCACCGCAACGGCCGCAACGGCCGGCTGTGCGGCTTCCGCATCGAGCCAGCCGCGCGTCGCTTCGGCGATCAGTGTGCGCAGCCAGCGCACGCCGTCGACACACGATCCTGATTCGTTCCACGTCATCCGGTACACGATGTCGGGTGGCTCGGCCGGCAGCGCAACCGCGCCCAGCGGCAGCAGCTTCGCATAGTGGCGCGCGAGCCGGTACGTGGTCGTCAGGATCAGATCTGAGCGCACCAGCCCATGCGCGGCGAGTTCGAAGTGCGGCAGCGTGACGACGATCCGCCGCTGCAGGCCGACGCGTTCGAGCTGCCGGTCGATCGCGCCGGATGCCTCGAGCCACGACGGGGTCGGGCACAGCTGCGGCGCCTGCGCGAACTCGGCGGCCGTCATCGCGCCGCGCCGCGCGAGGGGGTGCGTCGCGCGCATCAGGCACACGACGCGATCGTCGAACAGGTCGTCCTGCCGGAACCGCGATGAGCGAGCAGGGCGGTTGTCGATCACGACGTCGAGTTCGCCGTCGGCGAGTGCCCGTTCGTCGTCGAAGCCGTCGCCGAGCGGATGGAACACGAGCTGCGCGTTCGGTGCGCGTTCGCGGAACAGCGCGACGAGCTTCGGCACGAACAGCACGTTCAGATAGTCGGGGCAGCCGATCCGGTAGGTGCGCACCGACGTGCGCGCATCGAAGGTCGGCTGCTGGATGCGGATGAAGTCGATCACGCGCAGCGCGTTGCGCAGCGGCTCGATCAGGCGCGCGCCGAATTCGGTCGGCACCATCCCGTAGCGGCTGCGCACGAGCAATGGATCGCCGAGCAGCGTGCGCAGGCGCTTGAGCGCGGCGCTCGTCGCCGGCTGCGACATGTTCAGCCGCACGGCGGCGCGTGACACGGTGCGCTCGGTGAGCAGCGCGAGCAGGATGCGGATCAGCCGCGCGTCCAGCACGTCGAGCGCGCCCGTTGCGTGGCACGCGTCGAGGGCAAGGCCGTTCGGCTCCGGTGCGTCCCGCATGTCGCTACGCGGTCGGGGTGACGTTGACTACCAGAATTCCCATCGAGTGCACTCCATATGCCGCGTTCAGTGTCGAGCGCGGGCGACCGCGATGCGTTCGTCCAGGCGCGCGTCGTATGGCCGTTTGCGATCGGCCGTCAGCCGGTACACGCTGTCCGCGATGGCCGCATCGAGCAGCCAGGAGAACGGCGTCATCGCGTTGCAGGCCGGCACGTCTTGACCCCTTCCATTTACGCGGCGCGAACCGGTAGCGTGTGCGCGGAGCGCGGGCCGGTCTGCGGTGGACGTTATGTGCCGGATTTGTTCGGGAGTATGGGGGGGCGCCGTGACGATGGGAAATTAAATATTCGGCTGGACGTCATTTGAAAAATGAATGGGGTTCGACGGGCGGCGAGGCACGCGAATTGCGAATTAAAGAACTCCATTCACATCGACATCAGCGGAGGTGTCATGCAGCGATATTCCATTCGTCACGTATCGCGGGCCGTCTTCGCCGGCATCCTGATCGCCGGTCTGGCGGCGGGGGCGGGTTGTCAGAAAAAGAGCGACACCGGCACCGGCGCGAGTTCGGACACGAGCGCCACGGGCGGCATGGCGCCGGCGCCGTCCACCGCGCCGTCGGGCATGCCGGGCAGCGGCACGGCCGGCGGCGCGGCGAGCATGCCGGGCCCGGCATCCGCGCCAACGGGCGCAAGCGGCGGCTGACCGGCGAGAACGGGCGGCGTGCGTGGGCAGGCCGCCCGTGTGCCGCGGTGGCGGCATTCAGGCTTGGTACGCGCGTCGCAGGACGCGCGCCGGCGGCGCGCTGCGCGTGAAAGATTTGCAAGGACCGTTGTAGCCATTCCCGAAGCGGTGCCGGCCGCACCATGCGGGCGTACACCGTCGGGAACAGGAGGCGCGATGCAGAACGCGGAATCGAACCCAACCCCCAAACAGCAGCGGGAACAGATCGAGAAGAGCCCGGTGAAGACGCCGGCGGCCGGCGACATGCCGGATGCTGCGACCCAGGCTGCAGAGACCGCCGAGGCCGCGAAGCGGCCGCTGACGCCGGAGGCGGTCGCGGCGAAAACGCCGACCGGCCTGCCGCCAATCGACGTCGACGCGCATGCGGTCGACAGCGGCGACCCGGTGCGTCGCGCGGCCGGCCGGATCGTCACGCTCGACAACGCCAACATGGCGATGACGGACAACACGGTCGACGTCGACGGCAAGGGTCTGGAGGCGCGCACCGGCGCGACCGAGTGGCACGACAACGTGGTCTATTCGAACGCGTCGCTCGACGAGGCGATCGACACGCCCGACGAAGGGCTCGGCGGCATCGAGAGCCGGCCGGGCGGGAACGTGCCGCAGATCGCGACGCGGCCGGGCTGGCGCGTCCGGCATGTCGGCGACGTCGATGTCGAACATGGCGACGGCACGCGGGCCGAGCACGTGATCCGTCTCGAGCGGATCGACTGACATGTCGATGGTCGCCGGCCGGACCGCCGGCGGGCGACCATCGATGGCTGTTACTGCGGGCCGAGTTCCTGCGCGGACGTGTCGGCATCGTTGCCCTGCGCGACGAGCACATGGACGTCGTTCGGCGTCACGTCGCCGATACCGCCCGACGGAATCGTCACCAGCAACCAGTCGGCGTTGTTGCCGATGTTCACGGGCGCCGTCGTCAGGATCGGCGACTTGCTGCCGGCCGTCGTGACGATCACCTGGTAATTGCCGCCGTTCAGGTAGACCGAGTCCTGTCCGGATGCCGGTACGGCGTTCTGGTACGCGGCGCCTGCCAGCGTCGGGCTTTGCGCGGTGATGTCGGTACCGGGAGGCACGACGTACACGTCGACGTTCTGCGCATTCGGCGACGCGTTGAAGCTGCGCACGCGCGCCTTGTCGGACAGGAGCTTCTTGTCGAACGGATCGTCGATCACCGAGATCGCCGACGACGTGCTCGGCAACGCGATCGTGGTGTAGTGATGGCCATTCGCCGCGCCGAAGGATTGCGACGCGACCGTCGCGGTCGTGCCCGAGACGTCGTAGCTCGCGGTCTGCGTGCCGGAGTCGATGTCGTGATAGCGCGTCACGCCTTTGTACGCGACACCCGATGCATCGACCTTCGCATTCAGGTAGTAGTCGAGATTCGGGCCGGCCGGCACCGCGTTGATGAAGCGCGCCTGCGGTTTCGAGATGCCGAGTTCGGTGCCGACGTCGTTGCCGTCTCCGCCGCATGCCGTGAGCACGGAAATGACCGAGCACAGGGCCGCTATCGTTCGAATGGATTTCATTGTCGTCCTCTCGTTCAGGGAACCTGATTGCGATGCGGTGTCGCCGCGCGACGCATCGCGCGGTACGCAGCGCCGGATTGAAGGAAGGGCTTGCCGTCCGCCGGGGCGGCGGGCGCACGGATGTCGCAAGCAACGTGCCCGCGCGGCGGAATCGGCGCAGGCGCCCGTGTGGCGGAGGCGTGACACGCAACGCAGTTGCGTGCCGTGCCCGATCGTGCGAGTCAGGGCGGCGTGCTTGTAAAAAAGGCCGGCGTAGCCGGGAAGAGGGCGACGTGCGTTGCAACAGGCATTTCAAACGTCGACCGTGGTGCGACGCGGGAAGGCGGGGCGACGTTCTTCGCGCATATCGTTGCGTGCGCATCGATATGAGGAGAGTCGTGCGATCGCGCACGGCGGTCTGGCGGCGCCGCACGCGTGATGTGCATCAGCGGTTCACAAGTTTCGGTGGATACGCGAGCGTGAGTGCGCAATCGACCAGCATGCACGCGGCGAAGCCATACAACCCCGCGCTTTGCGAATGGAACGTGTCTCACAGCCAGCGGATGAAGTAAGTGCTGCCGAAACCGCCGAGGTTTGCGATCGAGCATGCGAATGCGATCCCGCCGGCCGCGGCCGAGCCTTTCAGGAACGTGGACGGCAACGCCCAGACGACCGGCATCGCGGCGGCCGCGCCGGCTGATCGGGCGAAAACAGCAGCACGGGCTCGAATTCGGGCCGTAAATCTTGCCGGGGCACCGATCGTTTAACCATTCGAAACAATGTGTTCATCGAAAAGGGCATGATCTCCGGCGATCGGACAGGCATACTGTCGCCTATGTTGCTCAATGCCGTCGAATCGACGTGCGCTTGCCTCTCCATGTCCATCCCTGTACCTTTTCGATCCCTGCGAGGGTTGACCGTCGCGGCTGCTGTATGCTTGCTCGCCGCGTGTTCGACCGCTTCCGACGTGACCGCGACGTCGAACCCGAACGTCTTCACCGTGACGACACGCACGCTCGGCGTGTCGACGACGTGGGCCGACGCCCATGAAAAAGCCGTCAGTGAAGCGACCAACTACTGCACGCAGCGCGGCATGCGCGCGAGCCTGAAGCAGGAGTCGGTGACCGGCGGCCGCCGCGTCGACGCACGCTCGGAACTCGCGTTCGAGTGCCATCCGACCTTCGAGACGGCGTCGAACCCGCGCGGATAACCGCCGCGTCGCCCGCACTGCTCCGGGAGTGAATCGACCCGCGATGCCGTTGACGGGCATCGCGGGTCGTCGCACGTCCGTCGGTCGCGTTACGCGGGCTGTGCTTCGTACAGCTTCACGCACGCGGAGAAGTCGAGCGTGCCGAGCCCCTGCTGGCTCATCGACTGATAAAGCTGCTGCGCGAGCGCGCCCATCCACACCGGCTGCCGTGCGCCGCGCGCGGCTTCGGTTGCGAGCCCGAGATCCTTCAACATCAGGTTCGCGGCGAATCCGCCCGAGTAGCCGCGCGCGGCGGGCGCCGCGTCGTTCACGCCCGGATACGGGTTATACGTGTCCGAACTCCAGCAGCGGCCGGTCGACGTGTTGATGATGCCGGCCAGCACGGCCGGATCGATGCCGAGCGCGGCGCCGAGCGCCATCGCTTCGGACACGCCCATCATCGAGATTCCGAGCAGCAGGTTGTTGCAGATCTTCGCGATCTGACCGGTGCCCGTGCCGCCGCAGTGCACGACGTTCTTCCCCATGTCGAGCAGCACCGGGCGGATGCGCTCGAACAGCGCGGCTTCCGCGCCGACCATGAAGGTCAGCGTGCCGGCCTGCGCGCCGCCGGTGCCGCCCGACACCGGCGCATCGGCGAGCGGGAAGTCGCGCTGTGCGGCGGCGTCGGCCACCGCGCGTGCGGTGCCCGGATCGATCGTGCTGCAGTCGACGAACGTCGCGCCGGCGCGCGCGCCGGCCAGCACGCCGTCGTCGCCGAGATAAACCTCGCGCACGTGCTGCGCGGCCGGCAGCATCGTGATCACGAGCGACGTGTGGGCGGCCGCGTCACGCGGCGACGCGGCCGCCGTCGCGCCTGCGTGTACTGCGGCGTCGACTGCGTTCGCGTCGAGGTCGAACACTGTCAGTGCGTGGCCGGCCTTGAGCAGGTTGGCGGCCATGGGGCCGCCCATGTTGCCGAGTCCGATGAATGCAATTTCCATGTACAGGTTCCTGTGTCGACCGGACTTAGCGCTTCAGCGCTTAGTCCGATCCCATGCTTCGCGGTCGACCGGACTTAGCGCTTCAGCGCTTAGTCCGGTCCCATGCTTCGCGGTCGACCGGACTTAACGCTTCAGCGCTTAGCCCGGTCCCATGCTTCGCGGTCGACTGGACTCAACGCTTCAGCGCTTAGTCCGGTCCCATGCTTCGCGGTCGACCGGACTTAACGCTTCAGCGCTTAGCCCGGTCCCATGCTTCGCGGTCGACCGGACTTAGCGCTTCAGCACTTAGCCCGGTCCCATGCTTCGCGGTCGACTGGACTCAACGCTTCAGCACTTAGCCCGGTCCCATGTTTCGCGCTCGACCGGACCTCGCGCTCTAACGCTTAGCCCGATCCCATCTTTCGCACTCAGCGCAGCGCGATCGTCGTATTCACGCCGCCGGCCGTCGCATCGTCGTCGAACCAGCGCGCGGTGACCGTCTTCGTCTGCGTGTAGAACTGCACGACCTGCTTCCCGTACGGGCCGAGATCGCCGAGTTTCGAGCCGCGCGAGCCGGTGAAGCTGAAGTAGGGCACCGGCACCGGAATCGGGATGTTGATGCCGACCTGACCGACGTCGATCTCGCTCTGGAACTTGCGCGCGGCCGCGCCGCTCTGCGTGAAGAGGCCGACGCCGTTGCCCATCGGGTTGCGGTTCACGAGCGCGATCGCGTCGTCGAGCGTGTCGGCTTCCATCACGACCACCACCGGTCCGAAGATTTCTTCCGTGTAGATCGACATGTCCGTCGTCACCCCGGAGAAAATCGTCGGGCCGACGAAGTTGCCGTGCTCGTAGCCGGGGACCTTCACGTCGCGGCCGTCGAGCAGCAGCGTCGCGCCTTCCTTCACGCCCGCGTCGATCAGCGACAGGATGCGCGCCTTCGCCGCCTTCGACACGACCGGGCCGACGTCCGTGCCGGCTTCGGCGCCGGCGTTGACCTTCAGCGCCTTCGCTTTCTCGACCAGATCGGGCAGCCAGTCGCGCGCGTTGCCGACCAGCACGACGACCGACGTTGCCATGCAGCGCTGGCCGGCCGCGCCGAAGCCCGCGCCGACCAGCGCGTTGATCGTCTGCTCGCGATGCGCATCCGGCAGCACGACGGCGTGGTTCTTCGCGCCCATCATCGACTGCACGCGCTTGCCGTGCTGGCTGCCGAGGTTGTATACGTGCGTGCCGACGCGCGTCGAGCCGACGAACGAGATCGCCTTGATGTCCGGGTGCGTGCAGAGTCGATCGACCACTGTCTTGCCGCCGTGCACGACGTTCAGCACGCCCTGCGGCACGCCGGCCTCGATCGCGAGCTCGACGAGCTGCATCGTCGACAGCGGATCCTGTTCGGAAGGCTTCAGCACGAACGTGTTGCCGCACACGATCGCCATCGGGAACATCCACAGCGGGATCATCCCGGGGAAATTGAACGGCGTGATGCCCGCGCACACGCCGATCGGCTGGCGCAGCGTGTAGGTGTCGACGCCGCCCGCGACGTTCTCCGCGAACTCGCCTTGCTGCAGCGTGCCGATCGAGCATGCGTGCTCGACCACTTCGAGGCCGCGGAAGATGTCGCCCTGTGCATCGGGCAGCGTCTTGCCCTGCTCGGCCGTCAGCGTGTGCGCGATCCGTTCCAGATTGCGGCGCACCAGGTCCTGGAACTTCAGCATGATGCGCAGCCGCGCACCGATCGGCGTCGTCTTCCAGGTCTGGAACGCACGCTGCGCGGACGCGATCGCGGCATCGACCTCGTCGAGCGTCGCGAACGGCACGCGGCCGATCACTTCCTGCGTCGCGGGGTTGACGATGTCGCCCCATTCGGTGCTTTGCGAATCGACGAATGCGCCGTCGATCAGCAGCTTGGCGGTGGGCAGGGCGAGGGTGGTCTGGGGAACTGCGGCGTTCATGGAAATCTCCGGGAAACGGTGGTGCGAAGAAAAAGGGTGGCCCGCGTCCGTCGCGCGGTGGGCGACGGCGGACGGCAGGTCGAATGGAAAACGGATAAAGGCGGGCCGCCGTGCGGTCGATGCGCTTATGTCCGGGCGGGCCGCATCAGTGCGGTGCACACGAGCGCGAACACGCCGAAGCCGACGAGGTACGCGATCACGTAGTGCGGCTGGCCGCCGCCGGCCTTGAGCAGCGACGTCGCGATCATCGGCGCGAAGCCGCCGCCGATCACGCCGGCGAGCTGCACCGACAGCGAAATGCCGCTGTAACGGATTTCCGCAGGAAACTGCTGCGCGAACAACAGCGACTCCGGCGCATAGAGAATCGGGAACACGACGCCGAGGCCGAGGACGATCGCCCACCATGCGTACGACGTCTGCTGCGTGCCGAGCATCATGAAGAACGGCGCCGCGAACGCGCACATCAGCACGAGGCCGATCGCGAACATCCGGCGCTGGCCGATGCGGTCGCTGAGATGTCCGCACAGCGGCATCGTGACGAGCGACAGCGCCGCGCCGGCCGTGATCGCATGCAGCATCTCGGCCTTCGGCAGGTGCAGCTGCTGCGTTGCATAGGCGAGCGCGAACGTGACGACCATGTAGAACCACGTGTTCTCCGCGGCGCGTGCGCCGACGATCGTCAGCACCTCGCGCGGATGGCGGCGCAGCGCGGCCGTCACCGGCGACTTCTCGGCCTTGCCCTGGCGCTGCATCTTCTCGAAGTCCGGCGATTCCGGCACCTTCGCGCGGATGAACCACCCGAGGCCGACGAGCGCGATGCTCGCGAGGAACGGCACGCGCCAGCCCCACGACAGCATGTCGGCTTCCGGCAGCGCGGCCACCGCGGCCATCGCGACCGACGACAGGATCAGGCCTAGCCCGACACCCGTTTGCGGCAGGCTGCCGAACAGCCCCTTGCGGCCCTTCGGTGCGTGTTCGACGGCCATCAGCACCGCGCCGCCCCATTCGCCGCCGACCGCCATCCCTTGCAGGAAGCGCATCGCGATCAGCAGGGCGGCGGCCCAGTAGCCGATGCGGTCGTACGACGGGATCAGCCCGATGATCATGCTCGGCACGCCCATCAGCAGCAGCGTGATCATCAGCATCGACTTGCGGCCGATGCGGTCGCCGAAATGGCCGAACACGATGCCGCCCATCGGCCGCCCGATGAAGCCGACCGCGAACGTGCCGAACGCGGCGAGCGTGCCGACGACGGGGTCGAGCGACGGGAAGAAGATGCGGTTGAACACGAGCGCGGCGGCGGTGCCGTAGAGGAAGAAGTCGTACCACTCGATCGTGGTGCCGGCCATGCTGGCCCAGCCGGCCAGCAGGTAGTGCCTCGCGGTGCGGGCGGGGGCCGGCGTCGCGATGGCTGCATGCTCATCGAGGGTGGATCGCGTCTGCATGGTGTCTCCGTATTTGTTGCCCGCGGCTCATGGTCCACAGGTCACGGTCGAGTATAGTTATGCGCGGATCCATGATGTACCGACAAGAAAACCGGTTGGATGTGCATTTGTGCATATCGACGGCCGGCCCGGAGACTCCTGCCCTTTTTCCCGCCAATGCGACACGCCACCGAGCCGGTTTCCGGCAACCTGAACTGGGACGATCTGCGCTTCTTCCTCGAAGTCGCCCGCACGCAGCGCGCGAGCGGGGCGGCGAAGCGCCTGGGCGTCGACTACACGACCGTCGCACGGCGCATTCGCGCGCTGGAGGCCGCGATGGGCACGCTGCTGTTCGACAAGTCGCGCTCCGGTGGCTTCTCGCTGACGGCCGAGGGGCAGCGGCTCGTCGCGTATGCGGACGCGATGGAGACGACCGTGCAGTCCGCGTGCGACCAGGTCGCGAATACCGGCGAGGCGCTGTCGGGTCACGTGCGGATCGGGTCGACCGAAGGGTTCGGTTGCTTTTTCCTTGCGCCGCAGCTTGCGCGGTTTCGCGTCGCGCATCCGCACGTGACGGTCGATCTGCTGCCGGTCCCGCATTTCGTCAACCTGCCGAAGCGCGAGGCCGATCTGGCGATCACGCTCGAGCGGCCCGAACGCGGGCCTTACGTGGTCACGAAGCTGTGCGACTACCAGTTGCGGCTCTATGCGACGCGCGACTATCTCGCGAACCACGCGCCGATCACGTGCACCGACGATCTCGCGCGGCATGCATTCATCAGCTACGTCGACGATCTCGCGTTCAGCAGCGAGCTGCTGTACCTCGAGCGCGCGGTGCCCGGCGCGACCGCCGGATTGCGCACGACGAGCGTGATCGCGCAGGTGTTCGCGGCGCTGCAGGGCGGCGCGCTCGCGATCCTGCCGTGCTTCATGGCCGCCACGCAGCCGGCGCTGGTGCCGGTGCTGCCGGACGATGTGGTGGTCACGCGGTGCTTCTGGCTGACCTGTCGCGAAGACCTGCGCAAGCTGCGCCGCGTGACGGCGCTGTGGGATTACCTGCGCGCGGCGGCGGACGCGAATCGCGAACTGCTGATGGGGGCGTCGGAGCAGTTGCGATTCGTCGGGGATTGAGCGCGGCCGTGCGTCACGGGCAGTCCGTCCCGAGCCGATCGGCTGCGACGACGAACGCAACCGGGCCGCGGTGACGTCCGTACGTTCACGTCGCGACCGTCATCCGCGCACATGGCCGAGCGTCAACCGGGGCAACCGAGCCGGTCCGCGAGCTCGTGCAGGTCCTTGACGTCGAAATCCCACGTGTCGTCGGCTTGCAGATCCGTCGTCTGGTTCGGTCCGTGTTCGGTCGGCCGCAGCACGAACGCGGTCGCGAGCCCCAGTTGCCGCGCGGCGGCCAGATCGCCGTTGTGCGCGGCGACCAGGCACAGCTCGGCAGGCGCGACGCCGAGAATTTCCACCGCTTCGGTATAGACCTTCGGCGACGGCTTGTACGCGTGCGCGACTTCGGCGCCGAGAATCGCGTCCCACGGCAGGCTGCCGTGTTTCGCCACGTCGATCATCAGCCGGATGTTGCCGTTCGACAGCGGCGCGATCACGTAGCGCCGTTTCAGCCGCTGCAGCGCCGCGACGGAATCGGGCCATGGATCGAGCCGGTGCCACGCGAGGTTGAGCGCGTCGATCTCCGCGTCGGGCACGCCGTCGATCCCGTAGCGGTCGAGCGTGCGCACGAGATTCTCGCGATGCAGCACGTCGAGCCGCACGTAGCGCCTGCGTCCGCTGCGAATTTCCTCCATCGACGGCGAATATTCGCGGCGCCATGCATCGGCGAATTCGAACGGATCGCGATCCGGCGCATGGCGCGCCAGGAACGTGGCGGCTTCGCGCGCGACGCCGTTTCTCCAGTCGACGATCGTTCCGAACACGTCGAAAACGAGCGCCTTGATGTCGGCAGGGTTCGTCATGGGATTCCGTGAAGGTCGGTCGAGGGAGGCGCGCTGCGCGGCGGGGTGGCAACGTGCGGCGCCGGTTCGAACGACATTGAAGCACGTATCCGCGAGCGCGGCTGGCCGTGTCGTCGCGAGTGAAGCGCGTGGTGCGGCATCAAGGGTGCGCCAAGGGGCGTGGTAGCCGGTGTTGCGACGCAAGTCACCGGCCGCGGATCCAGGGGCCGCGCTGGAGACGGCTTGCCCATCGGCGAGTTACCGCGTGGTCCAGGTTTCGTTGTCGTCCGCCCGGGCCGATCGGCTCGGGCGGGTCAGGACACGCACCGCGCGCTTGCGGCCGCGACGCGTGTCGGGTTCGCGCCGCAATCAGCTCTTGTCGTACGAGAACTGGATGCCCGCGGTGCCGCCGGTTTCGATGAACAGGTTCATGAACGCGGGAACGGTTTCGCTGCGCGCCCAATCGCGCTGCAGTTCGCAGAACAGTTGCGCGACGCTGATCATCCGGCCGCCGGCCTGCTCGATGCGACGCAGCGCGGCTTCGTGCGCGGCGACCGACGTGCCGCCGACCGCGTCGACGACCACATAGACTTCGTAGCCGGCCTTCAGCGCGTCGAGTGCCGGGAAGGTCAGGCATGCCTCGGTCCACAGCGCGGTCATGATCAGCTTCTTGCGGCCGGTCGCCTCGACGGCCTTGCGGAACTCGACGTCTTCCCACGAGTTGATGCTGGTGCGGTCGTAGGTCGGATAGCCTTCGAGCGCGGCGCGCAACTGCGGGATCGGCGGCTTGTTCAGGCCGGTCTTCACGTTGACGGTCGAGTGGACGATCGGAAGGTTGTATGCAACCGCGGCCTTCGAAGTGCCGACGATGTTGTTGATCAGAAGCTGGCGATCCATCGACGCGATGGAGTTCACCTGGACCGGCTGGTAATCGATGACGATGAACGCCGCGTTCTGCGGGGTGAGCAGGTGGTCGTTCACGGGATCGCGAATCGGTTCGCTTGCCATGGTTGTCTCCAGAAACGATGCAGGAAGTGAGAGAAATCCGAGGGTCCAGGGCAGCCGCGGGGTCGCGGCGGTGCGCCCCTGCGGTCACAGACGTCCGATGCGGTTGCACGGCGCGCGAATGCCGCGGGCCCATCGAATAAAGATGCTATTCGTGCAACAAGCGGGTTTCCAGCCTCTTAAAATGCCGTCAGTGTTCTATGGGTGGAACAATCATGGATGATCTGAACGACCTCTACTATTTCGTGAAGGTGGTCGAGCATGGCGGATTCACGCAGGCGGGGCGGGCACTGGATATCCCGAAGTCGACGCTGAGCCGGCGCATCGCCGCGCTCGAAGCGCAATACGACGTGCGGCTGCTGCAGCGGACGACGCGTCATTTCACGGTTACGGAAACCGGCCGCGAATTCTACGAGCGCTGCCTGGCGGTGCTCGTCGAAGCCGACGCGGCGCGCGAGGTGATCGAGCGCCGGCACGCGGAGCCGCGCGGGATCGTCCGGGTGGGCTGCCCGACCGCGCTGCTCGAATATCGCGTAAGCGAGCTCGTCGCGCGCTTCATGGCGATTCATCCGGCGGTGCATGTGCATCTCGAGGCGACGAACCGCCGCGTCGACCTGTTGAGCGAAGGCTTCGACCTGGCGCTGCGCGTGCGTTTCCCGCCACTGGAGGACAGCGGCCTCGTGATGCGGATCCTCGGCGACAGCCCGCAGCGGCTGGTGGCCGCACCGCAATGGCTGCACGGGCGCGCCGTGCCGGCCGAACCGGCCGAGCTGGCCGGCGAGCCGAGCCTCGATTGGGGGCCGGCGCGGCATCATGTGTGGCAGCTGGTCGGGCCGAACGGCGAGCAGGCGCAACTGCGCCATCACCCGCGCTACATCTCCGACGACATGCACGCGCTGCGCGACGCCGCGATGCACGGCGTCGGCATCGTGCAGCTGCCGTGCATGGTCGTCGAGGACGCCCTGCGCGACGGCACGCTGATCGACGTGCTGCCGGGATGGGCGCCGAGAGGCGGCGTGATCCACGCGGTGTTTCCGTCGCGACGCGGGCTCCTGCCGCGCGTACGGCTGCTGATCGACTTCCTCGCCGAGCATATCCGCAAGGACTGACGGCGTCACAATCGTCGGACGAATCGGTTCCGGCGGCGGGCCGCCGCGACCGCGCGTAAGCCCTGATGCGCGCGGACGCGCAGCCCTGCACGGATTGGTATTAAATGTATTTTGGTGCGCGTCAGGGGCGCGCCCGAATGGGGACGCACCGGGGGCACGCAGACCGGCTGCGGAAAACGGCACGAAGCATCGCTAACGAATCGGGCGCATCAGACCCGGTTGAACTGACGGCAGGATTCGTCTTGAATACCGAACCGCAAAGTTCTCGCTACAGTCTCGGCCTCGCGGCGGAAGTGCTCGCCTCCGAGCAGAGCGTGCTGAGGCTGATCACGCGCAACACACCGCTGCCGGAACTGCTCGTCGAGGTATGCAGGCGCGCCGAGGCGCTGCTCGGCGACGGCGCATCGTGCACGATCCTGCTGCTCGATGCGGACGGCGTGCACGTACACGTCGGCGCCGCGCCGTCGCTTCCCGCGCAGTACAGCGCGGCGATCGACGGGGCAGCGATCGGGCCCGCCGCGGGCTCGTGCGGCACGGCGATGTACGAGCGGCGGATGATCGCCGTCGAGGACATCGAAACCGATCCGCTGTGGGCCGACTTTCAATCGTTCGCGTTGCCGTTCGGATTGCGCGCGTGCTGGTCGGTGCCGTTCCTGGACGACGCGGGCACCGTGCTCGGCGCGTTCGCCGTCTATCACCGTGCGCCGCGGCGCCCCACGGACGCGGAAACCGACCTGCTGCGCGATATCGGCAACAGCGTCGGCCTCGCGGTGCATCAGGACCGGATCGCGCGGCAGCTCGCGCGCAGCGAGGAGCATCACCGCCTGGTCGTCAACAGCTTGAACGAAGGGATTCTCGTCGTGTCGCCCGCTGGCGTGGTGGTCGCGAGCAATCCGAGCGCGAACCGGATGATGCGCGTGAAGGGCGAGCTCGTCGGCCGCCGGCTGTCGACCGTGATCCTGTACAAGCTGTACGAGGACGGCACGCCGATCGAGCCCGATGATTGGCCGAGCCGGCGTGCGTTCGCGACGGCCACGCCGCTGCTCGACTACACGGTCGGCTTCGGGCTTGCCGACGGCGGCATCATCTGGGTGCGCGGCAACGCGGTGCCGATCGTGAAGCCGGGCGAGACGCAGCCTGAATCGGTGCTCATGTCGTTTCACGACATCGGCCCCGTGCGCGAAGCGCAGCAACAGCTTCGCTACCTGGCGACACGCGACGCGCTCACGGGCCTGTACAACCGGCGTTGGCTCGCCGACCGGATGCGCGAGCTGTTCGGCGCGCGCGATGCGGCGGCGCGGCCTGCGCGTGTCGCGATCCTGTTCATCGATCTCGTCGGCTTCAAGAAGGTCAACGACACGGCCGGCCATGACGCCGGCGACGCGCTGCTGCGCAGCGTCGCGGCGCGCCTCGCGGCGTGCGCGGGCGGGCGCCACGCGCTCACGCGCGTCGGCGGCGACGAGTTCGTGATCCTCGTCGACGATTGCGACGACCCCGACGAACTCTCCGTGCTCGCACGCGAGGTGATCGATACGATCGCGAAGCCGTTCGCGATCGCGAACAACGAGTACTGGCTCGGCGTGTCGATCGGGATCAGCGTCGCACCGCGCGACGGCGACGATGCGGCCACGCTGATGCGCAACGCCGATTCCGCGATGTACGACGCGAAGCAGCGCGGCCGCAACCACTTCACGTTCTTCACCGCGCAGTTGAACCTGCGCCTGCAGCGCCGCTTCGCGATCGAGCAGTCGCTGCGGCGCGCGATTGCCTCGGATGCGCTGCGGCTCGCCTACCAGCCGGTGGTCGACGCGCGCAGCGGCCGCACGGTCGGCGCAGAAGCGCTGCTGCGCTGGACGAGCCCCGAGCTCGGGCCGATGTCGCCGACGGAGTTCATCCCGGTCGCGGAAGATACCGGGCTCATCGTCGTGATCGGCCAGTGGGTACTCGAAACGGCCTGCCGGCAGGCCGCCGAATGGCGCCGCACGATCGCCCCCGACCTGATGCTGGCGGTCAACCTGTCGCCGCGGCAGTTCCACGAGGGGCTCGTCGAGTCGGTCGACCGCTGCCTCGAGCAAACGCGGCTCGATCCGGGCGCGCTCGAACTGGAGATTACCGAAGGACTGCTGATGAACGACACGGACACCGTGCTACCGATGCTCGAGGCGCTCACGGACATGAACGTGCGGATCTCGGTCGACGACTTCGGCACCGGTTATTCGTCGCTCGCGTACCTGAAGCGTTTTCCGCTGCACAACCTGAAGGTCGACCGTTCGTTCGTGTCGGGTGTGCCCGATCATCGCGACTCGGTCGCGATCACGCAGGCCGTCGTCGCAATGGCGCATTCGCTCGGGATGAAGGTCACCGCGGAAGGCGTCGAGACCCAGGCGCAATCGTGGTTCCTGCAGCAGATCGGCTGCGACATGCAGCAGGGCTACCTGTTCGGCCGGCCGCTCGATCCGGCCGACTACGCGCGACGGCTCGTCACGGTGTAGGGCCTGTTCACGCGAAACCGCCGCCGACCGGCGGGGCCGCGGGTGCGGGCGGCGCATCGATCTCGACGCGATTCTTGCCGTCGTGCTTCGCGCGGTAGAGCGCGCGATCGGCCGCCTCGATCAGCGACGTCGTCGGCACACCGGCGGCCGGCACGATGCTCGCGCCGCCGATGCTGATTGTCACGTAGCGACCCGTTGACGAGTGCGCGTGCTCGAGCCGCAGCGACTCGACCGCGAGACGGATCTTCTCGCCGAGCAGCCGCGCGGCGCCCGGGGACGTGGCCGGCATCACGACCGCGAACTCCTCGCCGCCGAAGCGCGCGGCGAGATCGCCGGCCTGCCCGAGGCTGCGTTCGATGGTGGCCGCGACCTGCTTGAGCACGCTGTCGCCCGACACGTGGCCGTACGTGTCGTTGTACAGCTTGAAGTTGTCGACGTCGATCATCAGCAGCGACAGCTCGCTGCGCTCGCGCGTGCCGCGCCGCCATTCGGCCGCCAGGTATTCGTCGAGATAGCGGCGGTTCGACAGCCCGGTCAGGCCATCCGAATGCGTGAGGCGCCGCAGTTCGAGATTCGCCTCAAGCAATTGCTGCTGCGATTGCCGCAGCGCACGATAGGCCTCGTCGCGCTGCAGCAGGTTCATGTACGAGCGCGAGTGATAGCGGATCCGCGCGATCAGCTCGATGCGATCGGGCAGTTTCACGAGGTAGTCGTTCGCGCCGGCCGCGAACGCGGCGCTCTTGATCACTGGCTCTTCCTGCGTCGACAGCACGATGATCGGCACGTCGCGCGTCGCCGGATTCGCGCGGTACGCCTTCACGAGGCTCAACCCGTCGGTGCCGGGCATCACGAGATCCTGCAGGATCACGGTTGGCCGCGTCTCGATCGCGCTCGCCAGCGCGTCGTCCGAGCGCGGGCAGTAGTGGAAGTCGATGCCGTCTTCGTCGACAAGCGCGCGCCGGATGGCTTCCGCGACGATCGTCTGATCATCGACCAGCAGGACCATCGCGGGGGCGTCGGCGTGCGGCGTGGGTGCTGCGTGCGCGGCGCCGAACGCCGCATGCAGACCGCCGGGCGGGCGGGTGAAGTCGCTAGTCATGATTGATGCAGGGTTGCGCCATGGCAGCGATGAGTGTGACAGGGTTTCATCGGGCTCAGATCCGCGCCAGTGCCACCAACTCGCCCGCGATGCGCTCGAGCGGCAGGATCGCGCGCGCGGCGCCGAGCGTCGCGGCCGCCTTCGGCATGCCGTAGACGGCGCTGGTTGCCTCGTCCTGCGCGATCGTGTGACAGCCCTTCATCCGCAGTGCCTTCAGACCGATCGCGCCGTCGCGTCCCATGCCCGTCAGCAGCACGCCGATCACGCGGCCCGGCCAGTGCTCGGTGAGGCTGTTGAAGAACACGTCGACCGATGGCCGGTACGGCGTGGCGGCCGGCTCGCGCGTGTATTCGAGCGTGCCGGTGCGCGTGATGCGCAGGTGATCGTCGGTCGCCGCGAGCAGCGCGACGCCCGGCTGTGGGCGGTCGCCTTCGTGCGCGACGCGCACGGTCAGCGGCGTCTGGCCGTCGAGCCATTGCGCCATCCCTTCGGCGAACGCGCGATCGACGTGCTGGACGATCACGATCGGCGCGCTGAAGTCGGTCGGCAGGCTGCCGAGGATCGACGCGAGCGCGCCGGGGCCGCCGGCGGACGCCCCAATCGCGATCAGTGGGCCACCGCTCGCGCGCGCGGTCGTGCCGGCCGCGCGGACGCCGCCGGGCGCGTCGAGCAGCCGGCCGATCTGGTCGATTTTCGCGAGCAGCAGCCGCGCGGTGTCGCCGCCGGCGCCGTCGCCGAGGCGCGGCGTGTCGACCGCGTCGAGCGCGCCCGCGCCCATCGCTTCGAACACGCGCCACGCGTTCGCGCCGATGCAGCTCGTCACGATCAGGATCGCGCATGGGCGGCCGGAACGCATGATCCGCCGCGTCGCCTCGATGCCGTCGAACTTCGGCATGATCAGGTCCATCAGCACGACGTCGGGCGGTTGCGCGGCGCATAGTTCGACGGCCTGCGCGCCGTCGGTCGCGACCCACAGCACGCGATGCTCGGGCCGGTGCGCGAGCGCGCGGCGCATCGCCTCGACGGCAAGCGGGAGGTCGTTGACGATGCCGATGTTCACAAGCGGGATACTCCGGTCGGTTCGTAGTGTTGGATATGGGCCGGGTTCATGAAAGGCGGTGCCGGGTCGGCGCCGCCGAACGGCATCGGCGGGCGGGCGGCACGGAATTCTTTTCGATTGGCGACGCCCGAATGCTGTCATGCGGCGCGAGCGGCGGCAATCGAAAAAATTGCGCATTGCATCGTTTCCGACCCTTTCCTCTATGGCCGAGCGGGATTTTTTGCCGCCCCGGGAGGCGGACGGCCGTGCGCAGGATCATGCTGCAGCGCGGCCACGCGCCGCGGCGCATTCGTTTTCAACGGGAAGGGGCGCCGGCACGGGTTCCCGCGCAGGCACCGGCGAGCCGGCCGCACAGGCCGGCACACCGCGCCCGGTGCGCCCGGTGCGCCCGGTGCGCCCGGTGCGCGTTCAGTCGTTCAATGGCTGCGCGCGTACCCCTGGATCAGCGCGCGCATCATCCCTTCGACCGTTGCGTCGAGCAGGTCGGCTTCCTGCTCCGCTTCCTCGACGAGCGCGGCGTAGGCGGTCGCGAGCGTCACGCGATCGACTTCATGGCGTTGTTCCATCAGCGTCACCATCCCGTCCTTCGCCAGATGAGCGGAGAACGCGCGGCTGCCGATGGTCTGGAATACGTCAATCATGGCGGCTCTCCCGAACGTTGCCGATGCCTTCCAGTGTAGTCGGCGCACCGGCGCTCCGCCATGCGCGGCGGGGGCGGGCCGCGCCCGGCAGGCCAGCCGGAATCGCGCGTGCCGCGCGCGTTGCCGCCGCCCGCCGTGAATCGTTCCGCCGCAACAGCGCGGACACGGCCGGCGCAACATGACGTCGATTTCAACGTTTACCCGAAACTTCAAATTGTCGACTTTTTATCGATAAAGTCTCGTGTTAGATTTTGCCGCCTGAACCCGGTCGATACCGGGCGGGCGGCGCGCCTTCACGGCGCCGCGCATCCATCACAAGGAGGGGCAATGCTGGTGCTGATTGGGGTGCCGATCGTCGTGATCGGTTTCGCGCTGCGCTTCAACGCGCTGCTGGTGGTCACGATCGCGGGGCTCGCGACGGGGCTGGCGGGCGGCATGAATCTCGTCGACATCGTCAGCGCATTCGGCAAGGCGTTCACCGACAACCGCTACATGGGCCTGATCTGGCTCACGCTGCCGGTGATCGCGCTGCTCGAGCGCAACGGGCTCAAGGAGCAGGCGAAGCGGATGATCTCGCGCGTGCACGCGGCGACGGCCGGACGCGTGCTGATGCTGTATTTCGTGCTGCGTCAGGTGACGGCCGCGCTCGGCCTCACGTCGCTTGGCGGCCACGCGCAGATGGTGCGGCCGCTGATCGCGCCGATGGCGGAAGCCGCGGCCGTCAGCCGGCTCGGCGACCTGCCCGAATCCGTGCGCCAGCAGATCCGCGCGCACGCATCGGCCGCCGATAACGTCGCCGTGTTCTTCGGCGAGGACATCTTCATCGCGATCCAGTCGATCCTGCTGATCAAGGGCTTTCTCGAACAGAACGGAATCGCGATCGAGCCGCTGCACCTGTCGGTCTGGGCGATTCCGACGGCGATCGCCGCGCTGCTGATCCACTGCACGCGGCTCGCGCTGCTCGATCACCGGCTCTCGCGCGGCTTCGGCGCATTCGGGCGGGAGGGCGCGCGATGATCGGCCTCGAACCGCTGTACACGCTCGCCGGCCTGATGTTCGCCGCGTTCGCGTGCTTCAACCTGACGGACCGCACGAACCCGCGCCGCGTCGTCAATTTCGCGTTTTGGGCGATCTACGCGCTCACGTTCCTGTTCGGCGCGCTGCTGCCGCACTTCGTGACGGGCTGTCTCGCGATCGCACTCGCATTGATCGCGGGCTCCGGCAAGCTCGGGCGCGGCAAGTCGGACGAAGCCGGCGACGCGGCGGCCGCGCGACGCGACGCGAAAGCGCTGCGCTTCGGCAACCGGCTGTTCCTCCCGGCGCTGCTGATACCGCTCGTCACGCTGATCGGCACGTTCGCGCTGAAGCTCGTGCCGTTCGTCGATCCGAAGAGCGTGACGCTGATCTCGCTCGTGCTCGGCACGCTCGTCGCGTTCGCCGTCGCGCTCGCGATGCTGCGCGATTCGCCGGTGCATGCGCTGAAGGAGGCGCGTCACACGATGGACGCGGTCGGCTGGGCCGCGATCCTGCCGCAGATGCTTGCGGCGCTTGGCGCGCTGTTCGCGGTCGCCGGCGTCGGCGGCGTGGTGTCGGGGCTCGTCAGGGAGTGGGTGCCGATCGATTCGCCGTTCGCGGTCGTCGCCGCCTACACGGTCGGCATGGCGCTGTTCACGATGATCATGGGCAACGGCTTCGCCGCATTCCCCGTGATGACGGCAGGCATCGGCCTGCCGCTGATCGTCCACCAGTTCCACGGCAACCCGGCGATCATGGGCGCGATCGGGATGCTGAGCGGCTTCTGCGGTACGCTGATGACGCCGATGGCCGCGAACTTCAACATCGTGCCGGCCGCGCTGCTCGAACTGAAGGACAAGAACGGCGTGATCAAGGCGCAGTGGCCGACCGCCGTGCTGCTGCTGGCCGTCAACACGCTGCTGATGTACGCGTTCGTATTCCGCTTCTGACGAGACGCCCATGACCGATCGACTGACCCCCGAACTCGCATCGAAATTCGCGTCGCTCGCGCTCGCGCATCTGACCCGCGAATATCCGAACAAGCTCACGCATTCGCTCGAAGGCCCGCACGACGTGCAGGGGCCGCGCGCACTGCACCCGATCTTCTACGGCAGCTACGACTGGCATTCGTGCGTGCACGGCTACTGGCTCGTGCTGAGCGTGCTCGAACGCTATCCGGCGCTGCCGGAGGCCGAGCGGATCATCGCCGTCGTCGACGCGCATTTCACCGACGCGAACGTCGCCGGCGAACGCGCGTATCTGGCGCTGCCGCACAACAGCGGTTTCGAGCGGCCTTACGGGTGGGCTTGGCTGCTCGCGCTGTCCGCGCAACTGGAGCGGCTCGCGCTGAAGGGCGCGGTGCCGCAGGCCGCCCGCTGGGCGAAGACGATCGCGCCGCTCGCCGAACTGTTCGTCGCGCGCTTCGAGACCTTCCTGCCGAAGGCCACCTACCCGCTGCGGGTCGGCACGCACTTCAACACCGCGTTTGCGCTCGCGCTCGCGCTCGACTTCGCGCGCGCGACGCAGCGCGACGGGCTTGCGGCGCTCATCGTCGATACGGCGAAACGCTGGCATCTGAACGACGTCGCGTGCCAGGCGTGGGAGCCGTCGGGCGACGAATTCCTGTCGCCCGCGCTGATGGAGGCGGAGCTGATGCGGCGCGTGCTGCCGGCCGCCGAATTCGACGGCTGGTTGGCGCGCTTCCTGCCCGATCTCGCGCGTGGCCAGCCGGCGACGCTGTTCGAGCCGGCGACGGTCAGCGACCGCAGCGACGGCAAGATCGCGCATCTGGACGGGTTGAATCTGAGCCGTGCATGGTGTCAGCGCTCGCTTGCGGGCGCGCTGCCGGAAGGCGATGCGCGGCGTGCGAAGCTGCTCGATGCGGCCGGCCGGCATCTCGCGAGCGCGCTCGCACACGTGGCCGGCGATTACATGGGCGAGCACTGGCTCGCGACGTTCGCGCTGCTCGCGCTGGACGCGTAGTCGCTGCATCGAAAGATCGGCGTTTGGCGGGCGAGATGGCCGGCCGGGTGTCGCGCGATGTGCCGCGCGCGCCCGCCATGCGGCCCGATCGGCTTTGCATCCGGCGCAATACCGCTTTCCACGGGCCGACCGGCTCGACCCGGCGGCAGAGCCGATACACTGCCGTACCGGTTGCACGGGCCCCGGCAATCAGGCCCCGACGAAGGAGACAGCACAGATGGACACCCAACGCGCAGCGGTCGTGACGTACCGCGGCAATGCGATCGAGAACACGCACGTCGCCGATGCGGCGGTGGTCGATGCCGGCGGCAGGCTGCTGTTCCGGCTCGGCGATCCGTTCCGGATGACCCTCGCGCGCTCGGCGGCAAAGCCGGCCCAGGCGCTGTCCGTGATCGAGACGGGTGCGCCCGAGCGTTTTGGTTTCGACGATGCGGACATCGCGTTGATGTGCGCGTCGCACAGCAGCGAGGAGCGGCACATTGCGCGCACGCGGGCGATGCTGGCGAAGGTCGACGCGCAGGAGTCGGATTTGCGGTGCGGCGGCCATGCGCCGTTGTCGGACGCGGTGTACCGGTCGTGGATCAAGCGCGACTACACGCCGACCGGCGTGTGCAGCAACTGCTCCGGCAAGCATGTCGGGATGCTGGCCGGCGCGCGGGCGATCGGCGCCGCGATCGCCGACTACCATCTGCCGGCGCATCCGATGCAGGTGCGTGTGAAACAGGTGGTCGCCGATGCGTGCGGCCTGCCCGACGACGCGGTCGAGTGGGCGATCGACGGCTGCAACCTGCCGACGCCGGCGTTCCCGCTCGACCGCCTCGCGCGTCTTTATGCATCGCTGGCCGACGGTGCGGATACGGTCGAAGCCGGCGGCGCGGCGACGACCGATCGCGTGCGCGCGCTGGCGCGCATTCATCACGCGATGACGGCTCACCCCGAGCTGGTCGCCGGAGAAGGGCGCTACTGCACGGTGCTGATGGACGCCTTCGAGGGGCAGGTCGTCGGCAAGCTCGGCGCGGATGCGTGCTACGGGATCGGCGTACGCGCATCGGCGCGCACGCGTGAACTCGGCGCCGACGGCGCGCTCGGCATCTCGGTGAAGATCGAGGATGGCAACATCGACGTGTTGTACATGATGGTCAGCGAACTGCTCGAACGGCTGCGGATCGGCACCGACGCGCAGCGCGCGCGGCTCGCCGCGTTCCACCGGCCGCGGATGCTGAACACGCAGGGCGTCGAGATCGGACACGCGACCTTCCCGTTCGAGTTGCAACCGGCCTGACCCGGGCCATCGCGCCGGTACCGCGTGCCGAAGGTGCATGCGGCATTAGTGCTGGCTTGCCGGCCGGCGCGACGGCAGCCGCTACGCGCTTGCGTCGCGAATCTTCGTCAGCTCGACTTCGGACAGCTCGCCGATGTGGGCGAGATGCTCCGCGAGGAAGTCCTTCAGCACGCGCAGCTTCGCCGAGCTGCGCCGGTTCGCCAGGTACGCGATGTAGATGTAGTCGCCGGTGAGCTTGTTCTGCAGCCGGTAGCGCGGCAGCACGGCTTCGAGCCGGCCGCTCGCGAGCAGGTCGCGCACCAGCCAGATCTCGAATTCGGCGATGCCGAGCCCCGCGCAGGTCGCGTCCAGCAGCAGTTCCGAATGATCGGTGACGAGGTTGCCGGCCGGCAGCACGCTATGCCGCGCGTCGCCGCGCACGAACTCCCAGCGCGGATCGCCCTCGGGGTGCACGTAGCGCAGGCAGTTGTGATGCTGCAGATCGTCCGGCGTCACGGGGCGCCCGCAGCGGTCGAGATAGCCGGGCGTCGCGCACAGGATGCTGTCGTTGCGCGACAGCCGATGCACGACCAGGTTATCCAGGTAGTTCTCGCCTTCGTGAATGTCGAGGTCGAAGCCGCCGGCGACGAGGTCGTTGTGATTGTCGGTGAGCCGCACGTCGAGCTGGATCGTCGGGTAGCGCGCGAGAAACGGCGCGATCAGCGGCGCGAGGTGACGGCGGCCGAACGCGACCGGCGCGGTGAGCTTCAGCGGGCCGCTCGGCTGCGAATTGAGCTCGGCGACGACGCGCAACGTGTCGTCGAGATCGGCGATCAACGTGACCGCGCGTTCCAGATAGATGTGGCCCGCCTCGGTCAGCGTCACGCTGTGCGTCGAGCGATGCAACAGCGCGACGCCGAGGGCGTCCTCGATTGCCGTGATCTTGCGCGCGACGGTCGACGTCGACACGTGCATCTCCTTCGCGACCGCGGAAAAGCTCCCCATTTCGACGACCCGCACGAACGCGCGCATCGCGCCGAGGTGATCGATGCCGGTGTCTCTCGCCATTGTTTTCATCCGTCTCTCGCTGTTGCGTCACACGCAAAACCGCTTTCGATAATACAGAAGCGAGGTTCGTTATGCAAAGGCATAGAATGCGATCCCGTCGCACGGGGAAGCGGTGAATGCAGCCGGTTTCCCGCGGCGGCAGAGACAATCCAGGAGGGGCACCATGACGGAAAACGGCTTCCGCATCGAGGCGGATCTTTTAGGGAAACGAAGCATTCCGGATTCGGCGTACTACGGCGTCCATACGTTGCGCGCGAAGGAAAACTTCGATATTTCGGGGCGCACGATCGCTTCGTTGCCGTACCTTGTCATGGCGCTCGCGGCGGTGAAGGAAGCCGCTGCCGATGCGAACTGCGAGCTCGGGCTGTTGCCGCACGCGTATCGCGACGCGATCGCCGCCGCCTGTGTCGAGATCCGCGAAGGCCGGCTGCACGATCAGTTCGTGGTCGACATCATCCAGGGCGGGGCCGGCACGTCGACCAACATGAACGCCAACGAGGTGATCTGCAATCGCGCGCTCGAAATCATGGGACATGCACGCGGGCAGTACGAATACCTGCATCCCAACGAGCACGTCAATCTCGCGCAGAGCACGAACGACGTCTATCCGACCGCGATCCGGATCGCAACCTGCTTCGCCGTCGAGCATCTGCTCGACGCGATGGCGCGCCTGCGCGATGCGTTCGCGGAGCGGGCCGACGCGTTCTCCGATCTGTTGAAACTCGGCCGCACGCAGTTGCAGGACGCCGTGCCGATGACGCTCGGCCAGGAATTCTCGACCTACGCGGTGATGGTGACGGAAGACATCGCGCGCCTGCAGGAAGCCGGCTTGCTGATGCGCGAGATCAATCTCGGCGCGACCGCGATCGGCACCGGCATCACCGCGCATCCGCAATACGCGCAGAAGGCGCTGGCCGCGCTGCGCCGCATCACCGGCCTGGACCTGAGCACCGCGCCGAACCTGATCGAAGCGACGCAGGACTGCGGCGCGTTCGTGCAGGTCTCCGGCGTGCTGAAGCGGATCGCGGTCAAGCTGTCGAAGATCTGCAACGACCTGCGGCTGCTGTCGAGCGGCCCGCGCGCCGGCTTCGGCGAGATCAACCTGCCGCCCGTGCAGGCCGGCTCGTCGATCATGCCGGGCAAGGTCAACCCGGTGATTCCGGAAGTCGTGAACCAGGTCGCTTTCGAAGTATTCGGCAACGACCTCACCGTGACGTTCGCCGCCGAGGCCGGCCAGCTTCAGCTCAACGCGTTCGAGCCGGTGATCGCGAGCGCGCTGTTCCGCAGCTTCGGCCATCTGACCGCCGCCTGCACGACGCTTGCGGACCGCTGCGTGAGCGGCATCACCGCGAACCCCGAGCGGTTGCGCGAAACGATGGAGCGGTCGGTCGCGCTCGCGACCGCGCTGAACCCGTACATCGGCTACAAGCGCGCGACCGCCGTGGCCGCCGAGGCGCACGCGAGCGGCAAGTCGATCCGCGAAATCGTGCTCGATCGCCAGCTGATGACCGCCGCGCAACTGGACGAAGCGCTGCTGCCCGAAGCGCTGATCCGTCCGCGCGCGTACTGATTCCGGCCGCGCGACGCCGGCGCATGCCGCCGGCGGCCCGTGCGCGGCCGTTCCCGCAGCGCCCTGTCGATGGGCGCGACACATCAAGAAACGGAGACACACCATGAAGCACGCCAGCGAGCGCGCGGCCGGCACGGCCGGCGGCGCGGACCCCCGTCATGCCGACCGGGACGCGATGTTCGCGTCGCACGAAACCGGCTACGAGAAACAGTTGAAGCCGCGACACGTGCAGATGATCGCGATGGGCGGAGCGATCGGCACCGGCCTCTTTCTCGGCGCGGGCGGTCGCCTGCAGAGCGCGGGGCCTGCGCTCGCGGTCGTGTATCTCGTGTGCGGCGCATTCGCCTTCCTGATCATGCGCGCGCTCGGCGAGCTCGTGATGCATCGACCGACCAGCGGCTCGTTCGTGTCATACGCACGCGAGTTCATGGGCGAGCGCGCGTCGTTCGTCGCGGGCTGGATGTACTACCTGAACTGGGCCACCACCGGCATCGTCGACATCACGGCGGTCGCGATCTACATGAAGTACTGGGCCGTGTTCACGGACGTGCCGCAGTGGGTGTTCGCGCTCGGCGCGCTGGGGATCGTGTCGGTGATGAACATGATCGGCGTGAAGGTGTTCGGCGAGATGGAGTTCTGGTTCTCGATCGTCAAGGTGGGGACGCTCGCGTTGTTCCTCGCGGTCGGCGCCGTGTTTCTCGCGAGCGGCCATCCGGTCGCGGGGCAGATGCCGGGGCTGCACCTGATCGCGGATCACGGCGGGATCTTCCCGCACGGAATCCTGCCGGCCGTGCTGATCGTGCAGGGCGTCGTGTTCGCGTACGCGAGCATCGAGCTCGTCGGCGTCGCGGCGGGCGAGACCGCCGATGCGCGCAAGGTGCTGCCGAAGGCGATCAACAGCGTGATGTGGCGCATTGCGCTGTTCTATGTCGGCTCGGTCGTGCTGTTGACGATGCTGCTGCCGTGGACCGCGTACAGCGCGCACGAAAGCCCGTTCGTCACGTTCTTCAGCAAGCTCGGCGTGCCGTACGTCGGCACGGTGATGAATGTCGTGGTGCTGACCGCCGCGCTGTCGAGCCTGAACTCCGGCCTCTATTCGACCGGGCGCGTGCTGCGTTCGCTGGCGATGGGCGGCTCGGCGCCGCGCTTCGTGTCGCGGATGAACGCGCGCGGCGTGCCGTACGGCGGGATCCTCGTCACGGTCGCGGTCAATGCGATCGGCGTGCCGCTGAACTACATCGTTCCGGCGCAGGCGTTCGAGATCGTGCTGAACATGGCGTCGCTCGGGATCATCACGACCTGGGGCTTCATCGTGATGTGCCAGATCCTGTTCCGCCGCGCAGTCAATCGCGGCGAGCTGAGCCCGGTGTCGTTCCGGATGCCCGGCGCGCCGTTCACGTCGTGGCTGACGCTCGGGTTTCTCGTCAGCGTGCTGGTGATGATGGCGTTCGATTACCCGGGCGGCACGTGGACCGTCGGGATGATCCCGGTCGTCGTGCTCGCGCTCGTGGTCGGCTGGAAGCTCGCGAAGCGCGGTGCCGCGCAGGAAGCTGCTGCCGCCGCCACTGCCGCTGCGCCGATCGGCGCCGATCCGGCGAGCAACGTCTGACGATACGCACGGGCGGGTCGACCGCCCGTGCGCTCAGTTCAATCCTGAGCGTGCACCGACCCAGCGGCAGAAGTCGCCGGCCATCTCGGCCGTGAGTTCGTGGCCGGCGTCGTAGAGGTGCGTGTCGTGCGCGACGCCGAGCGCCGTCAGCTTCGCGTCGGCGGTTTCGGCCCACGCAACCGGCAGCTTGTCGTCGAAGCGGCCGTGCATCACCAGCGCATGCGACACGGTCAATGCGTCGCGCGGCGCGATCAGCGGATCGATCTCAGGCAGGATGCGCCCGCACAGCACCGCGAACGCGGCGACATCGGCCGGCGACGTAAGCGCGACGCTCGCGCTCATGATGCCGCCCTGGCTGAAGCCGGCGATTACGGTGGGCAGTGCGGCGTGTTCGTGGTCGAAGCCGCGGGCGCGCAACGCGCGCAGCAGTGCGATCAGCTGCACGCGGCTCGCGTCGGCGCGGGCCGCATCGATTTCCGGGCCGTTCGGACCGAAGCGCACTGGAAACCAGGCGTGCTGGCCGGGGCCGAACGTCAGCGGGCCGCGCACGAACGCGATTTCGATGCGCGGGTCGATCGTGCCTGCCAGATTCAGCAGATTGGTTTCGTTGCCGCCGACGCCGTGCAGCAGCAACAGGCGGCCCGCGGGGCGGCCGGCGGCCGGGCGCAACCGGTAGTGGAGGCCGGATTCGGAGTCGGTGGTCAGCGGCAGGACGTCGGTCATTGCAAGGGTCCGGTGGGGAAGTGATCCGACAGTCTAGAACGCGCGGAAGGGAAGGTGAATCGCCGGACGGCGATTGATTGTTTCCTGGCGCGAATGAATCGTCGGCCATTCACCCGTATCGGCCGGCGCAGGGATCGGACCGCGCGGCAGAAGGTGCACAACCGATTCGATTCGCAGATAATGCGCAAACGTTTTACCGGAATTCGGTCGGATTTAATTACCGGATCTTAAATAAAAGAATGAATATCCGGATTGGATTTATCGAGACCGGCGGCTAGACCCGTCGAGCCGTTCAGGCCGGCAGTTAACGGCCGATCCGAGAAAAACTTTAGTATTTTCTCGCTGCAATTGACCATTGCGATTTTCTCAACGATCGATTGATTTTCAGTCATCGGACGGTCATACAGCATCCCCGATAATTCGGCGCTCACATTCTTTCAATAGACCAAAGGGCGATCGAAGCCGGATCGCTGCGGGGAGCTGTACTCATGACCATCCGTCATCGCATTACGCTGCTAGTCGTCCTGACGTTTTTCGCGCTTTCCGCGATCGGCGCATACGCCGTGTACCAGACGCGCAAGAGCGCGTCCGAGGTGCGTCAGGTTACCCAGGGAATCGTGCCAAGCGCGCTCGCGTCGGCGGACGTCGTCGCCGACGTGAAGAACATCCAGATCGCGACGATGACGCTGGTGTATGCGCCCGACGCGAACACCGCCGCGCAGGCGCGCGACGAGCTGAAGGCGAAGCAGGGCGCGCTGCGCGCGGCGCTCGACGCCCAGGCCAAATCGGCGGTCGGCCGTGCGCAGGAAGGCCTGGTCGCGCAGGCGAAGGACAGCGCTGCCAACTACTTCGCCGCGATCGACGACACCGTGAAGATGAAGACCGACGGCAAGCCCGAGATGGCGCAGGCGTTCCTGTTCGCGAACGTCGCGCAGTATCGCGACGAACTCGAAGGCATCGTCGACACGTTGCGCATCGAGAAGAACCGTCAGAAGGACGATGCGATCCGCGCGCTGAACGGCATGCTCGCGACGACGGCCACCGCGATCGCGGGCGTGGCGGGCACGGTGGTCGTGCTGTTGACCGCGCTCGGCTTCGTGCTGTATCGCCAGATCACGCGTCCGCTGATCGGGATGCAGACGGCGATGAGCGAGATCGCGACGAGCCAGGATTTCACGCGCCGCGTGCCGGTGGGCCGCATGGACGAGATCGGTCATTCGATCGTCGCGTTCAACGGGATGATCGAGAAGATCCAGAAGAATGCCGCGCAACTGAAGCAGAAGACGGCGGACATCCAGGCCATGCTGCAGAACATGCAGCAAGGGATCCTGACGGTCGTCGAAGGCGGCGTCGTGCATGCGGAGTATTCGGCTTACCTCGAGACCATCTTCGAGACCGGCGACATCGCCGGCCGCGACCTGATGGCGCTCGTGTTCGACGATTCGAGCATCGGCTCCGACGCGCGCTCGCAGGTCGAAGCGGCCGTGCATGCATGCCTCGGCGAGGACAGCATGAACTTCGCGTTCAACGAACATCTGCTCGTCAACGAAGTCGCCAAGCGGATGCCGGACGGCCGCGAGAAATGGCTCGACCTGAGCTGGTCGGCGATCACCGACGAGACCGACACGGTCGTGCGGCTGATGCTGTGTGTGCGCGATGTGACCGAGATCCGCGAGCTGACCGCGCAGGCCGGCGAGCAGCAGCGCCGCCTCGAGATGATCGGCGAGATCCTGTCGATCAGCCAGGACAAGTTCCACGACTTCGTGCACAGCGCGAAGGGTTTCCTCAGCGAGAACGAGCGCATGATCCGCCAGCACGAACGCGCCGATCATTCGATCGTCGCCGCGCTGTTCCGCAACATGCACACGATCAAGGGCAACGCGCGCACGTACAGCCTGCAGCACCTGACCAACATCGTGCACGAGGCGGAGCAGGCGTACGAATCGCTGCGCCGCGCGGACGGCGGCCCCGAGTGGAACCGAGACGCACTGATGGACGATCTGGCCCGCGTGCGCGAGGCGGTCGACCACTACGCGACGATCAACGCGGTCACGCTCGGCCGACATGGCGAGGCGGCGCAGCACGGCGGCACCGACTACCTGATGGTCGAGCGCGCGCATATCAGCGAGAGCCTGCGCATGCTCGACGGCGCCGATCCGGCGAACGCGGGCGACTGGCACGCGGCACGCGATTCGGTGCGTCGCCTGCTGAGCCAGTTCGGCACGCAGGGCATCGGCGATGCGTTGGGCGGCGTGATCGAATCGCTGCCGTCGCTCGCGGCCGAGCTCGGCAAGCCGGCTCCCATCGTGCATATCGACAGCAACGGCCACCGCGTGCGCAGCGAGATCGGCGCGACGCTGAAGAACGTGTTCATGCACCTGCTGCGCAACGCGGTCGATCACGGGATCGAAACATCGGAAGAGCGTCGCGCGGCCGGCAAGGCGCCGGCGGGCAAGATCGACATCGCGGTCGACGTCGAGGACGACGCACTGCGCTTCGTGCTCGGCGACGACGGCCGCGGCCTCGCGCTCGACCGGATTCGCGGGATCGCGCGCGAGCGCGGCTGGATCGACGCCGGCAACGAAGCCGCGCTGACCGACGAAGCGGTGGCCGAGCTAATCTTTCGCCCCGGCTTCTCCACCGCCCGTGCGGTGACCGAAGTGTCCGGGCGCGGCGTCGGGATGGACGCCGTGCGCAACTTCCTGAAGCGCGACGGCGGCGACATCGCGCTGCGCTTCACCGACGATCGCGTCGGCGCGTCGTATCGCGCGTTCGAGACGATCGTGTCGCTGCCGGCGCGATTCGCGGCGGACGGCGCGGCCCGCGACGCCGGGCACCCGGCAGGCGCCGGCATCGCGAACGTCGACGTGGCGGAGTGATCGTGCAGGCATGGATGATCCCGGTCGGCGCCGCGCTGGCGGGCGGCGCGTTGGTCGCAGCGGTTGCCGCGATCGTGTGTCGCATCGCGCGAGTACGGCTGATTGCGGCACTGACACGCGAAGCCGAGGCGTTGCGCGCCGCGCTCGGCGCGGCCGATGCGCGGGCCGATGAAGCCGTTGCCGCCCACGCCGAAGCGGCGCAGGCGTGGGCACGCCGCGAAGCGGAGCTCGAGGACGCGCTGGCGCGCGAGGCGGCCGGCACCGGCGAGCAGCGCGACGCGCTGCAGGCGCTCGCGGCCGAGCGCACCGCGCTGTCTCAGCATGCGACGAAGCTCGCCGGCGAAGCCGCGCGGCTGCGCGGGCTGGCCGGCACGTTCGAGCGCTGGCACGAGCAGATGATCTCGCTGACCACGCAGAACCAGGACATGCGCACGAAGAACCAGGAGCTGTCGGCGATCGTCGCGCACGTGTCGATCGTGTCGCTGAACGCGTCGATCGAGGCCGCGCGCGCGGGCACGGCCGGGCGCGGCTTCTCGATCGTCGCGAGCGAGGTGCGCGGACTTGCCGCGCGCTCGCAGCAACTGTCGAACAGCTATCGGGACAGCCTGAATCGCAACGATCTCGTGACGGCCGCGACGTTCCAGGACATCCAGGCCGGCGGCAAGATGATCACGGCCGCGCTGGCGACGGTCGAGACGCTCGCCGGGCAGCTGCATGCGCGACTCGAGGGGGCGGCGGCGTGATCAGTGCGCAGGCTCGGGCCGGTTTCGAGCGGATCTTCTTCGATGCGGCGCGCACACGGCTCGCGTCCGGCGGCGCGTGCGAGATCCGGGCGGCCGCCGTCGATGCGCACGACGCGTCGCACGACCCGTCACGCATGAAGTCGCGCGCGATGCCAAAGGTGCCCGAGCACGTCGCGGTGCTGACGATCTCGGCACTGCATTTCCGGTTGCTGCTCGCGCTGCGCTTTCGCGACGACGAACCGACGCGCCGTCATTTCACCGCGGCAGCGCCTGGCGCGAGCGCGCAGCGGCCGCTGCCCGAGGCGTTCATGGAAGTCGCGAACCTGTGCTGCGGCGCGATCAACCAGGCGCTGACCGCACCGTTCCCCGATCTGGGGATGTCGACGCCTTACCTGTTGAGCGGCGCGAGCGTCGACTACCTGCCTGCGCTGAACCCCGATCACGTGTCCGCCTACGACGTCACGCTCGACGGCGACGTGCGGATCGGCGCGACGCTGTGCGTGTGCGCGAACGCGCCGGTCGATTTCCACGTGCCGGAAGCGGCGAGCGTGGATACGGGCGGCGAGCTCGAACTGTTTTGACCGATTGCGAGGATTCCGCGAGATGACCCTGGACCAACCCGTCAGCAAGGTGCTCGTGCTGGACGACAGCCGCGCGCATGCGGCGACGATCAAGCGCTTCTGCGACGAGCACAACCTGGTCGGCCTGACCGTGCGGCGCAACCGGCTGCTGAAGGTGCTGCGCTCGAACATCGATCTCGGCGCCATCCTGCTCGCCGAGGACTACGGCGGCTCGCCGGAAGAAAGCGCGATCATCGCGACGCAGATCGATGCGCTGCGGCCCGAGTTGCCGATCATCCTGCGCCGCATGTCGAATGCGGGGAACGCATCGCGCGACGGGCTGCCCGATGCGCTCGCACGCGTCGCGTGCGCGGCCTACGTCGCCGACGACCTGGCTCCGCTCAAGCGCGCGATCGACGAATACCTGTTCGGCCGCGATTACCCGAATGCGCTCGTGCGCGGCATCGCGGAGATCACCGAGGCGCGGCTCGACAGCCTGTTTCCGGGCCTCGCGATCGAGCGCGATACGCCGTGCATCGTGCGCGACCAGATCATCTTCGGCGAGGTGTTCAGCCTGATCGCGCTGGAGAGCGCATGGTGCCGCGGCTACATGCTGCTGCAGACGAGCGAGCAGCCGTTGCTCGACATGATCGGCGGCACGCGCGGCGAAGGCCGCGCGCCCGATTTCCGCGACGTGAACAGCGTACTCGGCGAGCTGACCAACCTCGTGTGGGGCGCGTTCAAGAACCGTTATCTCGGCGACGCCGAGGCACTCGCTCGCCATCCGGTGCAGGTGCCGCTCGTCGTCAATCACAAGCAGAAGTTCATTTCGTTCGGCGGCGACTGTCCGCAGCTCTGTTTCAAGTACCGGATGACCGACCCCGCGTCGGGGCGGTCGGTGCGGCTCGATCAGCGTTTCGTGTTCAGCCTGAGCTGGTCGCCGGAGGATTTCCGCGAATCCGTGCAGGACGTGGGGCCGATGGTCGAGTCGGGTGAACTCGAACTGTTTTGAATGTTGAAGTCAGCAACAAGGAAAGGGGAAGACGGCATGGCAAAGATTCTGGTGGTCGATGATTCGGGCACGGTGCGTGACGAGGTCGCGGGTTTCCTGCGCAATCACGGGCTCGACGTCGCGACGGCGGTGGACGGCAAGGACGGGCTCGCGAAGCTCAAGGCCACGCCCGGCGTGCGGCTCGTGATCAGCGATGTGAACATGCCCAACATGGACGGCCTGACGATGGTCGAAAAGATCCGCGGCGAGCTGGCGAATACGTCGGTGAACGTCGTGATGCTGACGACCGAAAGCAGCCCGGCGATGAAGGAGCGTGGCAAGGCCGCCGGCGTGAAGGGCTGGATCGTGAAGCCGTTCAAGGGCGACGCGGTGCTCGACGCGCTGAAGAAGCTGGCGGGCTGAACGAGCACGCGTGCGATGCATCGCCGTCGGGCGGCGATCGACGGGCAGTCGGCGTAGTCTTCGCTTCGCGGTGTGGCGGCGTGCGGGACGGCTTCGCCGGCCGGCCTGTCGGCCATGCTGGACGCCGCGCGCGATGTGGAGGACGATTCGTGATCATGTCGATCGCGAATCCGGGTGCGTGCCGCCCGTGCTACCGGTTCGCGACCGATCGAACCCCGTCGAGCGGAGCATCATGGAATCCCGTCACGAGACACCCGAGCCGATCCTGTTGCGCGACGTGCGCGACGGCGTCGTCACACTGCGGCTGAACCGGCCGCAACAGTTCAACGCGTTGTCGGAGGCGATGCTGTCGAGCCTGCAGGACGCGTTCGATTCGCTGGCCGCCGATCCGCATGTGCGCTGCGTCGTGCTGGCCGCCGAGGGCAAGGCGTTCTGCGCGGGCCACGACCTGCGCCAGATGCGCGCCAAACCCGAACTCGATTACTACCGCGCGCTGTTCGCGCAATGCAGCCGCGTGATGCTCGCAATGCGCGCACTGCCGGTGCCGGTGATCGCACGCGTGCACGGCATCGCGACGGCGGCCGGCTGCCAGCTCGTCGCCGCGTGCGATCTCGCCGTCGCAGCCGACAGCGCGCGCTTCGCGGTATCCGGAATCAACGTCGGGCTGTTCTGTTCGACGCCTGCCGTCGCATTGAGCCGCAACGTGTCGTCGAAGCGCGCATTCGACATGCTCGTCACAGGGCGTTTCATCGATGCGGCGACGGCTGCCGCCTGGGGGCTCGTCAACGAGGCCGTGCCCGAGGATGCGCTCGACGCGGCCGTCGCGCGCAGGGTCGCGGAGATCGTCGCGAAAAGCCCGGCAGCCGTGCGCTACGGCAAGCAGATGTTCTACCGGCAGCGCGAACTGCCGCTCGACGACGCGTACGCGTTTGCGGGCGACGTGATGGCGCGCAACATGATGGAAGAGGACGCAGGCGAGGGGATCGATGCGTTCCTGGAGAAGCGCGAGCCGGTGTGGCGCTCGTAGCGTGGCGGCGTGCGGGGCGACCGCGCAAGCGGCCTTTGCACGTTGCAAAGGCCGGCGGGCCGTTTGTAAAGCGGCCCACCAGCTGATCCGTATGCGCGGTGCGCTGCGACAGCAAGTGTGCCGCCGCATCCGCGCCGGGCATCAACGCCCGTAGCTGCCGGTGCGCAGCGCCGGCTGCACCATCGACGCACCGGGCGGCACGGTCACGACCGGCACGCGGCGCGCGAGTGCGCACATCAGCTCGTAGCCGATCGTGCCGCTGGCTTCAGCGACGTCGTCGACCTTCACCTGATCGCCCCACAGCTCGACACTCGAGCCGATGTCCGCGTTCGGGCACGGCGTGAGGTCGACGGTCAGCATGTCCATCGACACGCGGCCGACGACGCGCGTCATCACGCCGTCCACCGCGATCGGCGTGCCGGTCGGCGCGTGGCGAGGATAACCGTCCGCATAGCCGCATGCGACGACGCCGATGCGCATCGGCTGGTCGGCCGTGAAGCGGCGGCCGTAACCGACCGTTTCCCCCGGCGCGAGCGTCTGCACGCCGATGATCTTGCTCGTCAGCGTCATCGCGGCCATCAGCGGCGTGTCGGCGATGTGCCGCGACGCGCCGGTCGGTGATGCGCCATACAGGATCGTGCCGGGCCGCACCCAGTCGCGATGCGCGCGCGGATGCCACAGCACGGCCGCGGAATTCGATGCCGAGCGCTCGCCCGGAATCCCGGCCGTGGCCGCATCGAACTGCTCGAGCTGCCAGTCGACTTCGCCTTCGTCGGCATTCGCGAAATGCATCATCAGCGTGATCTTGCCGATCGACGGCGCGGCCGCCGCGCGTTCCCACGCGGCGCGGAATGCGTCGGGCCGGTAGCCGAGCCGGTTCATCCCGGAGTTCATCTTTAGCTGGATGTCGATCGGCTGCCGCGGCTTCGCGGCGATCAGCAGGTCGAGTTGCGCGTCGCAGTGCACGGCAACCGTCAGCCGGTGGCGATCGGCCAGTTCGACGTCGGCCGGCTCGAAGATCCCTTCGAGCAGCAGCACCGGCTTGTCCCAGCCGAGCTCCCGCACGCGCACGGCTTCGTCGAGATCGAGCAGCGCGATGCCGTCGGCCGCCGCGAGGCCCGGATAGATGTGCTCGATCCCATGGCCGTACGCGTTGGCCTTGACCACGGCCCACACGCGCGATTGCGCCGCGGTGCGGCGGATGAAGTCGAGGTTGTGGCGGACGGCGTCGGGGCGGATATGGGCGACGATGGGACGGGGCATGAGCGGGCTCGGGTCGAAAGTCGTTCGGCGCGCGCGGCGGCGCGGCGCGGGTGAGCAGGCTGGCGCGGCAACACGCCGAGCCAGTGTTGAGCGCTATCTTATTGGTGTTCGACCAGTTTTAATTAACGTATTTGTCGACGATTTGGTGGAATTTTTGGTGTCGGCGCGATACCGCCACCGCCTCCGGCAGCCTGCCTGGCCGAGTCTCCCGTCTAGAAAACCGGTGCGCGAACAGCGCGACGCAATGCTAAGCTCTGCGCGACCCTGTCATTGATCAATGTAATCATAAAGGAGGAGATTTTGATGACGACGTCCCAGATTTGCCTGTTCATCGTGGCGCTGTTGCCGTTTCCGATGACGTTCCTGGCCAAGGCCCGCAAGGGCTACGACAACCACGCGCCGCGCGAGTACCTCGCGAGACTCGAAGGCTGGCGGGCGCGGGCGCAGGCCGCGCACCAGAATGCGTGGGAAGCGCTGGCGCTGTTTACGGCCGCATTGGTCGTCGCATGGCACAACGGCGCGAATGCGCACCACGTCGACCAGCTCGCGATGGCTTTCGTCGCGATTCGCGTCGTCTATGCGCTGATGTACCTGCTGAACTGGGCGTCGCTGCGCTCGCTCGTGTGGTTCGCGGGGATGGCGTGCGTCGTCGCGTTGTTCTTCGCCGCGCCCTGACGAGAGGATGAATCGGCGCCCGCGCGGCCTTCGAGCGCGGGTTCGCTACGCACCGCCCGCGTGACCGCATTGGATGCGGGCACAACGATCTTCGCGCGCGGGCCACTCCGGCGCTACCTCCGCCCCGCTGCGGTGGGTGCGCCGCGCTTTCCCCGGTTCCACGCCATTGCATCCTCGCCGCGCGGCGCGATCGCGCCACGGACATTCCCGCTGCATCCTCCTTTCCTCCGATCAATCCCACCCGTGCGGCTCGGGTTTGTCTCGATGCACTTTCCTGTTGAGCATTTTTTTGTTGTCGTAGTATCGGTGTTGACAACACTTGTTGCACTAATGTTTAATTCAACATCGCATGTTGCGGTGCGGCTTGATGTCGTCGTTCCCCGGCCAGCCGGCCGGTTACATCGCTCAACCATGCGGAGAAAAGTCATGAGTCGCCGTTCCTTCCTGAAAGCCGTCGCGGTCGTTGCCGCGCTCGGCGCCAGCATCGCGCACGCGGATACCAGGACGCTCGTCGTCGGGACCGATACGTCGTTCATGCCGTTCGAGTTCAAGCAGGGCGACAAGTATGTCGGCTTCGATCTGGACCTGTGGGCGGAGATCGCGAAGGACCAGGGCTGGAAATACACGATCCAGCCAATGGATTTCGCGGGCCTGATCCCGGCGCTGCAGACGCAGAACATCGACGTCGCGCTGTCGGGGATGACCATCAAGGAAGAGAGGAAGAAGGCGATCGACTTCTCCGCGCCGTACTACGACAGCGGGCTCGCGGCGATGGTGCAGACGGACAACGCGACGATCAAGTCGATTGACGACCTGAACGGCAAGGTGATCGCCGCGAAGACGGGCACCGCGACGATCGACTGGATCAAGGCGCACCTGAAGCCGAAGGAGATCCGCCAGTTCCCGAACATCGACCAGGCCTATCTCGCGCTTGAGGCCGGCCGCGTCGACGCGGCGATGCACGACACGCCGAACGTGCTGTTCTTCGTGAACAACGAGGGCAAGGGCAAGGTGAAGGTCGCGGGCCAGCCGGTCAGCGGCGACAAGTACGGGATCGGCTTTCCGAAGGGCAGTGCGCTCGTGCCGAAGGTCAACGCATCGCTCGTGAAGATCCGGGTCGACGGCCGCTACGCGCAGATCTACAAGAAGTGGTTCGGCGCAGAGCCGCCGAAGATGTGAGCGTGACGGCACAACATGGCGCGGCCCGCGTGGCCGCGCCGGTCTCGAATCGGACGGGGAGCGATACGTGAATTTCGATTGGTCGGCGATCTGGGCGGCGTTGCCGGACCTGATGGACGGGGTCCGGTTGACGGTGTTCATTGCATTTTTCGGGCTGGCGGGCGGATTTGTCGTCGGGATGATCGCGGGTATGTTCCGCGCATACGGACCGAAGGCAATGAACGTACTCGCACAGGTTTATATTGAATTGATTCGCGGCACGCCGATCGTCGTGCAGGTGATGTTCCTGTACTTCGCGTTGCCGCTGCTCGCGCATATCCGGATCGACGGTCTGACGGCCGCGATCATCGCGATCACGGTGAATTCGGGCGCGTATCTTGCGGAAGTGGTGCGCGGCGCGTTGCTGTCGATTCCGAAGGGGCTGACGGAGGCGGGGCTCGCGATGGGCCTGTCGATGCCGCGCGTGCTGCTGAAGGTGGTCGGGCCGCTCGCGTTCCGGCGCCTGATTCCGCCGCTCGGCAACCAGTGCATCGTGAGCCTCAAGGACACGTCGCTGTTCATCGTGATCGGTGTCGGCGAACTGACGCGCAAGGGGCAGGAAATCATTGCCGGCAATTTCCAGGCGGTCGAAATCTGGACCGCGGTGGCTGTCATCTACCTGATGCTGACCGGCGCGATGACGATGACGCTTCGGCTCGTCGAAAAGAGGATGCGGATCTTATGAGCATGATCGAATTCCAGAACGTGTCGAAGAGCTTCGGCCATGTGCCGGTGCTGAAGCATATCGACCTGAAGATCGATGCGGGCGAGGTGGTCGTTGTGATCGGTCCGTCGGGCTCGGGCAAGTCGACGATGTTGCGCTGTATCAACGCGCTCGAGAAAATCACGGGCGGCGAGTTGCTGGTCGACGGCCAGAGTGTGCGCGGCAACGCGTCGACGATCCGCAACATCCGGCTCGAAGCCGGCATGGTGTTCCAGCAGTTCAACCTGTTTCCGCAAATGACCGCGCTCGAGAACGTGATGTTCGGGCCGATCCAGGTACGCGGCGCGTCGCGCGCCGACGCGCGCGACCAGGCGATGGCGCTGCTCGACAAGGTCGGCCTCGAATCGCGCGCGAATCATTACCCATCGGAACTGTCGGGCGGCCAGCAGCAGCGCGTCGCGATCGCACGCGCGCTCGCGATCCGGCCGCGGCTGATGCTGTTCGACGAACCGACGTCGGCGCTCGATCCGGAATTGCGTCACGAAGTGCTGAAAGTGATGCAGGATCTCGCGACCGAAGGGATGACGATGATCGTCGTCACGCACGAGATCGGCTTCGCGAAGCGGGTCGGCACGCGATTGCTGTTCATGGATCAGGGCGGCATCGCGGAAGATGGCCATCCGGTCGATCTGATCGACCGCCCGCCGACACCGCGCCTGAAGGAATTCCTGAAACACGTGTCCTGAACGAAACCGAATCATCCGACATGCCGCTTTCCCTCTCTCCCGTCATCGCCGGCACGCCGTTCGACATCGGCGTGCGCCTCGGCGAGCTTGCCCGCCCCGTGTTCGACGCGTACATGCAGCAGAGCGGCGCATGGCAGGCCGTGCGCCGCTGGCGCGGCCATCCGTTCGTCGCCGCGCTGCGGCAGGCCGCGCTGGCCGCGTACCCCGATCTCGTCGCGGAACTGGACGGGATAGCGGCGGGCATCGGCTGGCCGGCCGAGGACATCTTCCTGTGGAACTGCCGTGGCGAACTGATCCATAACGCGCCGGACGGCTGCACGACGCTCGCCGGGCGCGACGCGCACGGCACGCGCTGGATCGCGCACAACGAGGATGGCGATCCGTACCTGCGCGAGCGCTGCCTGCTGGTCGACGTTCAGCCGCAGCGCAAGCCGGGCTTCATCAGTTTCTATTACCCGGGCTCGCTGCCCGGGCATACGTTCGCCGCGAACCGCGCGGGCATCGCGCAGGCGATCAACAACCTGCGCATCCGCACGCCGGCGCCCGGCGTGCCGCGGATGATTCTCGCGCGCGCCGTGCTCGACGCGACGTCGCTCGATGCGGCCGCCGGCGTGCTGCGCACGCATGCGCGCGCGAGCGGCTTTCACCACACGCTCGGCGCGACCGGCGATGCGCGGCTCCTCAGCATCGAGGCGAGCGTCGCGCGCTGCTCGGTCGTCGAAGTTGCGCGTCTGACCGGTCACGCGAATCATCTCGTGCATCCGGGATGCGAGAGCGAAGCGCAGATCGTCACGCAATCGTCCGGCGACCGACAGCGGCGCGTCGACGTGCTGACGCCGGACATCCAAGCGATCGACGCCGCCGCGCTGCTGCGCGTGCTCGGCGATCGCGCACCCGAAGGGTTGCCGATCCATCGCGACGATCCGGCCGACCCCGACGACGAAAACACGCTGGCGACCGCCGTGTTCGCGATTCGCGACACCGCGATCGACTTCATCATTCACCAGCACGGCACGCAGCGCTTCGCGACGCGCATCGTGCCGTCCGTGCCCGCGCCTGGCGCGTCCTGATCCATGAGGCAACGCATGACGACCGTTTTTCATCGCGCTCCGCGCGCCACCTTGCCCGTCGCCGTCGCGGGCGACGGCATCGAGATCATCGATTCGACCGGCAAACGCTATATCGACGCGTGCGGGGGCGCGGCCGTGTCGTGCCTCGGCCACAGCAACCAGCGCGTGATCGACGCGATCAAGCGGCAGGTACAGCAACTGCCGTACGCACATACGTCGTTCTTCACGACGGACGTGGCCGAGGAACTGGCCGACCGGCTTGTCGAGGCCGCGCCGGCCGGTCTCGAACACGTGTATTTCGTATCGGGCGGATCCGAGGCGATCGAAGCCGCGTTGAAGCTCGCGCGCCAGTATTTCGTCGAGAAGGGCGAGCCGCAGCGCCGCCATTTCATCGCCCGTCGCCAGAGCTATCACGGCAACACGCTCGGCGCGCTCGCGATCGGCGGCAACGCATGGCGGCGCGAGCCGTTCCTGCCGTTGCTGATCGAAGCGCACCATGTGAGCCCGTGCTATGCATATCGCGACCAGCAGGCGGGTGAAACCGACGAAGCCTATGCGCAGCGTCTGGCTGACGAGCTGGAGCAGAAGATCGTCGGACTCGGTGCGGAAAACGTCGCGGCATTCGTCGCGGAAACGGTGGTCGGTGCGACGGCCGGCGCGGTGCCGCCGGTGCGCACCTACCTGAAGAAGATTCGCGCGGTGTGCGACAAGTACGGCGTGTTGCTGATTCTCGACGAAATCATGTCGGGGATGGGGCGCACCGGTTACCTGTTCGCGTGCGACGAAGACGGCGTCGCGCCCGACCTGCTGACGATCGCGAAAGGGCTCGGCGCAGGGTACCAGCCGATCGGCGCGACGCTGGTGAGCGATCGGATCTACCGGACGATCGTCGACGGCTCAGGCTTCTTCCAGCACGGCCACACGTATCTCGGTCATGCAACGGCCTGCGCGGCCGCGCTCGAAGTGCAGCGCGTGATCGCCGAAGAGAAGCTGCTCGACAACGTGAAGGCGCGCGGCGAGCAGCTGCGTGCGACGCTGCGCGATCAATACGGTACCCATCCGCATGTCGGCGACGTGCGCGGCCGCGGGCTGTTCGTCGGCGTCGAACTGGTGCGCGATCGCGACAGCAAGGCGACGTTCGATCCCGCGCTGAAGCTGCATGCGGCGGTCAAGCGCGAGGCGATGCAGCGCGGCCTGATGGTGTATCCGATGGGCGGCACGATCGACGGCGTGCACGGCGATCACATCCTGATCGCACCGCCGTTCGTCTGCACCGCGCAGCAGATCGACACGATCGTCGAACGGCTGTCCGGCGCGATCGATGCGGCGCTCGCACCGGCCGGCGCGTGACCTGATCCCCGACCTTATCGAATCCCCACCATGACCGACAGACTGCCTCCTTTCGACGCCGCATCGGCCACCGACGAGCAGAAGGCCGTGCTCGCCGACATTCTCAGCGGCCCGCGCGGCAACCTGAACGGCCCGTTCCTCGGCTGGATCGCGAGTCCCGAGCTCGCGCAGCATGCGCAGCGGCTCGGCGCGTTCTGCCGCTATCGCACGGGTCTGCCGCTGCGCCTGTCGGAGCTCGCGATTCTCGTGACGGCCGCACGCTGGCGCTCGCAGGCCGAGTGGCACATCCATCATCCGATCGCGCTCGATGCAGGTGTGCCGGCCGCGACGGCCGACGCGATCCGCCGTGGCGTCGCGCCGGCGTTCGAATCAGACGACGATGCGCTGATCCATGCGTTCGCGACCGAGTTGTACGACACGCGGCGGGTGAGCGATGCGACATTCGCGCGCGCGCAGGCGCGCTTCGGCCACGAGACCGTCGTGAACCTCGTCGCGCTGCTCGGCTACTACGCGCTCGTGGCGATGACGCTCAACACGTTCGGTATGCGCGCGGACGGACAAACTGATTTACCGTTTCCGGAATAATCGCCGCTTGCGCGTGCATCGGCAGCGTGCGGCGCGCGCGTTCCGATTGCGTCGGAAACCCCGTCTGCAAGGGCTTTTCGGTGTTTCGGAACAGGTCGAGCGGTATCCTCGCCGCGTTTTGCGCACGCGCATCGCACGGCCTGCGCTTCAGCGCAGAAAATTTTCCCCGTATCTAGAATTCCGTAAAACAACTTACGGGGGAAATATCGATGCGCTGGGTCCTGTTGTTCGTGTTCGTTGCGTGTGTCGTGCATACGCACCGGCGCGGCAAGGTACGACACAGGTTGTTCAGGCAACTATCGGACCACTCGACCTTCACCGCGCCGCTGAACTGCTTTTCCTACGCGTTCTCAGCGGTGCCGACCACGCCGTTTCTCGACACGCGGCACTTTCCCGAACTCGCGGTGCTGCAGCGCGAATGGCGGACTTTCCGCGATGAAGCGCTCGCGTTGCGCGATGCGAGCCGGATCAAGGCGTCTGGCGAATACAACGACATTGGCTTCAATTCGTTCTTTCGCAATGGCTGGAAGCGCTTCTATCTGAAGTGGTATGACGCGCCGCATCCGTCGGCACAGGCGTTGTGTCCGCGGACGGTCGAGATCCTGTCGCGGATTCCGTCGATCAAGGCGGCGATGTTCGCGCAGCTTCCGCCGGGCGGCAAGCTCGGGCTGCATCGCGATCCGTATGCGGGCTCGCTGCGCTACCACCTCGGGCTCGATACGCCGAATGACGACGCGTGCCGGATCGTCGTCGACGGCGAGTCGTATGCATGGCGCGACGGCGAGGCCGTGATGTTCGACGAGACCTACCTGCACTGGGCCGAAAACCGCACGGGGCACGATCGTGTGATCCTGTTCTGCGACATCGATCGGCCGATGAAATATCGCTGGGCGCAACGCATCAACGACGCGTTCGGGCAATTGCTGATGCGCGCGGCCGCGTCGCCGAACGAAACGGGCGACCGCACGGGCGGGCTCAATCGTGCTTTCAAGTACCTGTATGCGATTCGCCGCGCAGGCAAGCGGCTGAAGGCGTGGAACCGTACGGTGTATTACGTCGTCAAGTGGGCGCTGTTCGGCGGCATTGCGATTGCGATCTTCTGCATCTGACGAAGGGCGGCAAGCGGTGTCAGAACCGTCTGACGATAGTGCGGCGCGGTGTTGCAAGCCGTCGGCATTCCGGGGTCGACATCAATGAAACCAATTGTATTCGTGCGGGATCAGCCGCGATCGCACGCGTATGATGGCTTGCTCACGTCGATAAGATCGGTGAGCAAGCATGACTAGTACCCGTAAGACATTGATGATCGCCGGCGGTCTGCTGGTTGCCGCAGCCGGCACCGGCTACGTGATGCTCCTGCGCGCGGATCACCGCGCGATCGCGGAGGCCGGTATCGGCGACTCCGCGGCACCCGCCGCCGTGACGGCGGCGAACGATGGCCACACCGCACAAGGCACGATTGCGCCGTCTGCGACGGTCGCCGCGCCTTCCGCGCATATGGACAAGGCCGTACCGCAACCAGCGGCCGTACGGCCGCCATCCGAGGCGTCTGCGCGTACGAGCGCGGCGTCGGCACCCGCTGCCGTCGCGCCGGTGGTCGCCGCCCAGGCGCCGCCCGCGAAACCGAGTGCGCCGCCGCCGACCGTCCACGTCGTGACGGTCGAGCCGGAGGATGCGACCCCGCCGAAGTCCCAGCCGGCTCCATCGGTCAAGGCGCCGGTACGGGCGGCGCAATCCGTGCAAACGGCGCCACCGGTCCAGATGGCGCAGGCTACCCGGCAGAGCCAGCCGGCGGAGCAGCCGACCAGGCGCGCGGCGCGCAAGCGCGACGGGCTCGAGCGGCACGCAGCCGCGGCACCGGCGGTGAAATCCGAAACGCCGGAAACCGCTGCACTCGTGCGGGAATCGGCAAAGCTCGATCCGTCGTTGCCGCCGCCGCGATACGTGGCCATACCGATGGCGATGCCGAGCACCGATCGGCAGCACGCGTCGACGGGCGCGAACCCGGTCGCCGCCGCGATGACCGATCAGCTCGTCAGGCAGTCGAGCAGCTTCAACGCAGCCACACCGGCGAACGCCGGCCCCGGCGCTGCTCAGTGAGCACGGCGCGGCCGCGCATGCGCGGCGCCCGCTCGACGCCGGATGAAAAAGGGCCCCGCACGCCGACCAGGGCATGCAGGGCCAAGAGAGACGAACCGGTGCGGTGCGTCGCGCGTTACGCGGCGATCGCTTCTTCGGCCTGCGGTGCCTCGGCGGCAGCCGGCATCGCGTCTTGCCGGATCAGGTGATCGAACGCGCCGAGCGACGCCTTCGCGCCTTCGCCGACCGCGATCACGATTTGCTTGAACGGCACCGTCGTCACGTCGCCGGCCGCAAACACGCCGGGTACCGATGTCGCTCCGCGCGCATCGACGACGATCTCGCCATGCTTCGACAGTTCGATCGTGCCCTTCAGCCATTCGGTGTTCGGCACGAGGCCGATCTGCACGAACACGCCTTCGAGATCGACGCGCTTCGTGTCGCCCGAACGCAGATCCTTGTAGACGAGCCCGTTCAGCTTGCTGCCGTCGCCGGTCAGCTCGGTCGTCTGCGCCTGCGTGATGATCGTCACGTTCGGCAGGCTGCGCAGCTTGCGCTGCAGCACTTCGTCCGCGCGCAGTTGCGCGCCGTATTCGATCAGCGTGACTTCCTTCACGATGCCGGCCAGGTCGATCGCCGCCTCGACGCCCGAGTTGCCGCCGCCGACCACCGCGACGCGCTTGCCTTTGAACAGCGGGCCATCGCAATGCGGGCAGTATGCGACACCGCGGTTGCGGTATTCGCGCTCGCCCGGCACGTTGATTTCGCGCCAGCGCGCGCCGGTCGCGAGGATGATCGTCTTCGCCTTCAGCACCGCGCCGTTCGCAAGGCGGATCTGGTGCACGTCGCCGGGAATCAGCGCGTCGGCCCGCTGCACGTCCATGATGTCGACGTCGTACTGCTTCACGTGCTGTTCGAGTGCCATGGCGAACTTTGGCCCTTCCGTTTCCTGCACCGACACGAAGTTCTCGATCGCCATCGTGTCGAGCACCTGGCCGCCGAAACGCTCGGCGACGACGCCCGTCGCGATTCCCTTGCGTGCCGAATAGATCGCGGCGGCAGCACCGGCCGGCCCGCCGCCGACGATCAGCGTGTCGAATACCGGCTTGTTCTCGAGCGACTTGGCGGCGCGGGCGCTGGCGCCCGTGTCGAGCTTCGCGAGAATTTCCTTCACGCTGCTGCGGCCCTGGCCGAACGATTCGCCGTTCAGGAACATCGTCGGCACGGCCATGATCTGTCGCGCCTCCACTTCGTTCTGGAACAATGCGCCGTCGATCGCGACGTGGCGGATGCGCGGGTTGATCAGCGACATCACGTTCAGCGCCTGCACGACTTCCGGGCAGTTCTGGCACGACAGCGAGAAATACGTCTCGAATGCGTAGTCGCCGTCGAGCGCGCGGATCTGTTCGATCACGTCGTCGTCGAGCTTGACCGGATGGCCGCCCGTCTGCAGCAGCGCGAGCACGAGCGACGTGAATTCATGGCCCATCGGAATGCCGGCGAAGCGGATGCCGGCCGGCTTGCCGGGTTCGCCGATCGAGAACGACGGCTTGCGCTCGGCGTCGTCGCGGCGTTCGGTCACGGTCACGCGCGACGTCAGCGACGCAATCTCGTTCAGCAGCGCAAGCAGTTCCTGCGATTTCGCGCTGTCGTCGAGCGACGCGACGAGTTCGATCGGGCGCGTGATCTTTTCGAGGTACGCTTTCAGTTGGTTCTTGAGATTGGCGTCGAGCATGGCGTTTCGGATTCCGTATTGATGATTCTGGTCGGGCACGTCGTGCCGGAGAAGGGCGCGGGCCGCACGAGGCGGCCCGCATTCGCGTGACGCGCGCGCCTCGTGCGAGGCGCGCGGCGAGATCGTCAGATCTTGCCGATCAGGTCGAGCGACGGGGTCAGCGTTTCCGCACCCGGCGTCCACTTGGCCGGGCACACTTCACCCGGGTGCGCCGCGATGTATTGCGCAGCCTGCACCTTGCGCAGCAGTTCGCCTGCGTCGCGGCCGATGCCGTTGTCATGGATTTCGCACAGCTTGATCTCGCCTTCCGGGTTGATCACGAACGTGCCGCGCAATGCCATCCCTTCTTCCTCGATCAGCACGTCGAAGTTGCGCGACAGCGTGAGCGTCGGGTCGCCGATCATCGGGTACTTGATCTTGCCGATCGTGTCCGACGTGTCGTGCCATGCCTTGTGCGTGAAGTGCGTGTCGGTCGACACGCCGTAGATTTCGACACCCAGCTTCTGGAATTCCGCATAGCGGTCGGCGAGGTCGCCCAGCTCGGTCGGGCAGACGAACGTGAAGTCGGCCGGGTAGAACACGACGACGGACCACTTGCCCTTGAAGTTCTCTTCGGACACGGGCACGAAATCGCCGTTGTGGTATGCGGTTGCCTTGAACGGTTTGATTTGGGTGTTGATGATCGGCATCTTGCGAGTTCCTTTGCTTGGGTGTTGATGAAGTGTTCCCAGTATCCGGGTTCACCCCCGGTTTGTGAAATTGCTTGTTTTAATCCGCGGCATCGGGAATTCCTATCTGTTTCCTGCTCCTGCCGCGGCGGGCCGTCCGGTCGGCCCGTGCGATTCGGGCCGGGTTTTTCGGCGGATTTCGGCCGGCCGGCGCTTCTGACACATGGGGCGTTCGGGAGAGTGCGGCGGCGGCGTCGCGCTGCTGAACCGCTGCGGCGTGGCCGCGCAGCGCGATGTCGGCCCGTGCATCGCGGCGCTGAAGGCGCGGAAGCTCGATGCCTCGGTGCGACGCGCGCGCTCGCGAAACTGGCGCGGCGGGACGTGGGCGTGGCGGTGATGGGCTGTACGGTAGTTCCGATCGCAGCGCGCACGTTGCGCAATACACCGTTCGCGTTGGCCGACAGCACGCAGGACCTGGCACGCGCGACGGTCGCTCGTGCGATCGAGCACGGATGGGGGGGCGGGCGGTGTGACGCGTGGAGACGGCGGGACGCGCGGATGTCCGTCAGCAATGACGGACGCCGCTCGCGCTAGGCTGGCCGGTGGCGGGCCGGGCGCTCAGGCGGCGATTTTCCTCAGCCATTCCGCCAGACGTCTCGCGCCGTCCGGCATGTCTGCATCCTCGCGTGTGCACAGGTAGTAGTCGCGTCCGTCGTCCAGTGCGTGGTCGAACAGCCTCACGAGTTCGCCGCTCGCCAGTTCGCGCTCGACCAGCGGCGCGCGCAGCAGCGCCGCGCCGAGATCCGCGCGCGCCGCGCTCAGCGTCAGTTGCCCATCCTCGAACATCGGCCCCACCGCATGCGACACGTGCCGCACGCCGGCGCCCTGCAGCCAGTTGACCCAGGTGCTGCGATCCTCGTCATGCACGAGCGGTGCCCGCGCGAGATCGGCCGGCGTGCGGAATGGCCCGTGGCGCTTCAGGAACGACGGGCTGCACATCGGCACCATCGCGCCCGGCAGCAGCCGCTCGCAGCGGTAGCCGGGCCAGTCGCCGGTGCCGAAGCGGATCGACAGGTCGGACGCGTCGCTTCGATAGTTGCGGTGGTGCGCATACAGCACGGTCACGTCGACATCTGTGTTTTCGGCGAGGAATGCGTGCAGCCGCGGAATGAACCAGCCGATGCCGAGCAGCGGAATCAGGCTGATCGTGATCTGCCGCAGCGACGACCGGTCGCGCACGAAGCGCGTCGCGCTGCGCAGCACCGAGAACGCGGCGCTGATCGAGCGGTAGTAGTCGCGCCCTTCATCGGTGAGCGCGAGCAGCCGGCCTTCGCGCACGGTCAGCGGCGTCTGGATGAAAGCTTCGAGCAGTTGCAGCTGGTGGCTCACCGCGGACGGCGTGATGTCGAGCTCGTGCGCGGCCGCGGTGACCGAGCCGAGGCGCGCGAATGCCTCGAACGCACGGACGGCGCGTAGCGGCGGATCATGTGGCAATTGTTCGATATTTTTCATGTATCGAATTTTATCGAAAAATCATGTCGAGCGTAAACATAAAAATATCCCGTATTTACAGTGAATTACGCTATTGTGTCGGGAACGGTATAAGCATCCAACAATAGAGTATTTGGGGCGCTGGTGCCGAATATTTAATATTTTTCATGTTTTGATCCGAGTCACCGATCCCCGCACATGAAAATCGCACTCTTTCCCGTCAGCCTCGCATTCTCCGCGGCCACGCTGATCGCCGCCGTTCCCGCCTTCGCGCAGTCCGCGCCGCAGACCATCTTGATCGGTCTCGCCGCGCCGCTCACCGGCCCATCCGCGCGGATCGGCAAGGACCTGCAGAACGGCGCGCAGCTCGCGATCGACGACGCGAACGCGAAGCATCCGAGCATCGGCGGCAAGCCGGTCGTCTACAAGCTCGTCGCGGCCGATGATCAATCCGACCCGCGCACGGCCGTCGCGGTCGCGCAGCAGCTCGTCGATCAGCATGTGATCGGCGTCGTCGGTCACTGGAACACGGGCTGCAGCGTGCCGGCGTCGCGGATCTACCGCGATGCGGGCATTCCGCAGATCGCTCCGGCGTCCACCGGTCACGCGTACACGCAGCAGGGCTATGCGACGGCCTTGCGCATCATGGGGCACGACGATGCGGGCGGCGGCTTCACCGGCGCCTATGCGGTGAAGACCCTGAAGGCCGCGCGCATCGCGGTGATCGACGATCGCACGTCGTTCGGGGCGGGGCTGGCCGACCAGTTCATCAAGGGCGTGCAGGCGAACGGCGGCACGATCGTCGATCGCCAGTACGTGAACGACAAGACGACCGACTTCAGCGGCGTGCTGACCGCGATCAAGGGCAAGCGCGCGGATCTCGTGTTCTTCGGCGGGCTCGACGCGCAGGCCGCGCCGATCGCGCGCCGGATGCGCCAGCTCGGCGTGAACGCGCCGCTGCTCGGCGCCGGCGGCTTCGTGAGCCAGACCTTCCTGTCGCTCGCGGGCAAGGACGGCGACGGCGTGACGGCGCTCGAACCGGGCCTGCCGCTCGACCGGATGCCGGGCGGCAAGGCGTTCGACGCGCAATATCGCGCACACTTTCACGCGCCGATCGAGCTGCATGCGCCGTTCGCATACGACGCGGCCGCCACGCTGATCGCGGCCGCGCAGAAGGCCGGCACGACGCAGCCGGCGAAGCTGGTCGCGGCCGTGCACGCGATCGACCGGCCAGGCGTGACCGGCCGGATCGCGTTCGATGCCGAAGGCAACCTGAAGGACCCGGCATTCACGATCTACCAGATGCGCGGCGGCAAGTGGACCGTCGTCGACGTGCTCGGCGGCGCGCATCCCGCAACGAAATGACGACGGAGACGAATCCCATGACCGACACGACACATGCATCCACGACGGCACCCGAGGACCCACGCCTCGGCATCCTCGCTCGGCGCCGCATCGAAGCGGAAATCATCAAGCCGATCTACGAGATCATGAAGCGCGAATTCGGCATCGAGCGCGCGCAGGCCGTGATCGCGGAAGCCGTGCGCGGCGCGGCCGTCGACGCGGGCCGCACGTTCGCCGCGCAGGAGCCCGACGGTACGAGCGTGCGGTCATTCATTGCGCTGCAAGTGCTGTGGGAGAAGGACGATGCGCTCGACGTCGAGGTGCATCGCGCGGACGACGCGCACTACGACTACGACGTGCATCGCTGCAGCTATGCGGAGATGTATCACGCGATGGGGCTCGGCGAGATCGGCCACCTGTTGAGTTGCGCGCGTGACAGCTACTTCATCGAGGGTTACGACCCGCGCATCGCGCTGATGCGCACCAGCACGATCATGCAGGGCGGCAAGCGCTGCGATTTCCGCTATGCGCTGCGCACGGCGCCGCGCGACGGCGCCCCGGAGGACGGCAATGCGTGACGATCTCGCGGGCGCACCGCGCGTCGACGGCGCGCGCCTGTGGGCGTCGCTCGAACGGATGGCGCAGATCGGCGCGACGCAGAAGGGCGGCGTCTGCCGTCTCGCGCTGACCGATCTCGACCGCGAGTCGCGCGACCTGTTCGTACAGTGGGCGCGCGATGCCGGCTGCACGGTGCGGGTGGACCGCATGGGCAACGTGTTCGCGCGCCGCGCGGGCCGCAATCCCGATGCCGCGCCGGTGATGACGGGCTCGCACGCCGATTCGCAGCCGACGGGTGGCCGCTACGACGGCATCTACGGCGTGCTCGGCGGCCTCGAGGTCGTGCGCGCGCTGAACGATGCGGGCATCGAGACCGAGCGTCCGATCGACGTCGTGATCTGGACCAACGAGGAAGGTTCGCGCTTTGCGCCGGCGATGATCTCGGCCGGCGTGTTCGCAGGCGTCTATTCGCTCGAATACGGGCTGTCGCGAACGGATGGCGCAGGCAGGACGATCGGCGAGGAACTCGCGCGGATCGGTTACGCGGGCCCCGCGCCCGTTGGCGGATATCCGGTGCATGCCGCCTACGAACTGCATATCGAGCAAGGTGCGATTCTCGAACGCGCGGGCAGGACGATCGGCGTCGTGACGGCCGGGCAAGGGCAGCGCTGGTACGAGGTGACGCTGACGGGTGTCGACGCGCACGCCGGCACGACACCGATGGAGTTCCGGCGCGACACGCTGGTGGGCGCCGCGCGGATGATCGAATTCGTCGATGCGCTCGGTCGTCGCCATGCGCCGCATGCGCGCGCGACGGTCGGGATGATCGAGGCGCGGCCGAATTCGCGCAACACGGTGCCGGGCGGCTGCTTCTTCACGGTCGAGTTTCGTCATCCTGACGATGCGGTGCTCGACGCGCTCGATGCGGCGCTGCGTGCGGAGCTGACGCGCGTCGCGGCCGAAGCCGGCCTCGGGGCACGGATCGAGCAGATCTTCACGTGCCCGCCGGTGCGGTTCGCGCCGCGCTGTATCGACGCGGTGCGCGACGCGGCGCAGGCGCTCGGGCTGTCGCATATGGACATCGTGTCCGGCGCGGGTCATGACGCATGCTACATCGCGCGCGTCGCGCCGACCGGCATGATCTTCGTGCCGTGCGTCGACGGGCTGAGCCACAACGAGGCCGAGGCGATCACGCCGGAATGGTCGGCGGCGGGCGCCGACGTGCTGCTGCGCGCGGTGCTGCAAAGCGCGCAGGAACCGGGCGCGCGATGAGCGCCCGACGGGCGCGGCTTACTTGCCCGCCTTGCGTCGCGCGATGAACGCGAGATAGGCGACGATCTGGTCGAGCTCCCGGTCGCTCAGCTGATCGGGCGGAAACGCCGGCATCACGCGGCCCGGCCAGTCGCGCACCGATGCCGGGTTGCGGATATAGCGGCGCAGCGCGGCAGGCTGGAAGTAGTCGACCGGATTCATTGGCGCATTCAGGTCGGGGCCGGCATGACTGCTGCCCGCGCCGTCAAGGCGATGGCACGCGAGGCATTGCGTGACGAACAGGCGCTGGCCGGCGCGGGCCGGATCGTTCGCCGGTAGCGCCGGATCGACGGCGAGCGACGGCCAGCGCGCGAGCGGTGACGATTCGATCGTGATGCGCACGATCTGATACGGCCACTGCTCGCCGCGCACCGACGATGCGTCCGGCCCGAGCCACACCAGATAGAACGGCCCGGCGCCAACCTGCTTGCCCGGCAGCTTCGGCCACGGGTGCGCGGGGTCCTCGATCGCGAGCCATGCGACGGCGCCGGCCGGCGCACGGCGGCGCGCCAGATCCAGCGGCAGTTGCGCGGCGAAACCGTCGGCCGCGCGCGTTTCGAGCACGCCGTCCGCCGGCAAGGGCGTGTCGCCGAGCAGGGCGGCGAACGGCACTGCGCGGAACTTCATCGGCCGGCCGTACGCGATGTCGCGCGGCACGTGGATGTCCGTCGCGTCGGCGCGCGCGAGCAGCGCCTGGCGCGTCAGCACGCGAGGCGTGCCGTCGGTCTCGAGTTCGAGCGAGCCCTGCGCGGACGCGTGCGTCGCGATCAGGCACACCGTCACCAGCAACAGCGAAAACCACCGGCGCTTCAGCATTCGTTCTCCGTGGGGCGTTCCGGCGGCGGCTGGGAGGCGAGCGCGCGGCCGATGGATGGAATCGGGCGACAGTCTATCCGGTACGGGCGACGCTGGCGACTTCGGCGCGGGAGATGCGCCCGGCGCACGCGCGATATAGTATCGAGCTCTGACGCATGCCCGGTGCGGCCCCGCGGCACCCGTTGCCGCACCGCGAACACAACGATACCGTCGACGATGCTCGACGCGACCGGACGACGCGCATGAACATCTCCGCAGAGCGGGCGCTCGCTCATATCCGACGGTCCTGGCCGTCGGCGCAGCAAGGCCCCGCATTGCCCATCACGCTCAATTTCCATCCCGACACGCTGGTCGACGGCGTCGGCACGCTCGAACGGATCGTCCGCGACCGCGTCTATCGATCGCAGTTCGAAACGGCGACGAGCAATGGCGGCCTGACCGCATTTCCTGGCGGCGATCGCTGGCTTTGGGAAAGCCGGATGTTCGGGGGCGCATACGATGACGCCGATCCCGCGTTGCGGCCGAAGTACGGCGCGCTGAACCATCGCCTCGACCCGGTCGGCGGGTCGTGCCGCTTCGGTTCATGTCATTTGCGGCTTCGACGCGATGTGCATCGGCGAACGACCTTCTGCTATCCGGACAGTCATTACCGGCCTCTGGATTTCGCGATCGACGACTGTGCGGCGCTGATCGCGCTCGCGACCGAAAACCGCGACGGCCTCGATCCGCTGCTCGACAACTACATCGAGGCGCACGTTCACGGCGTGGTGAGCATCGACCACGATGTCGACGCGATCGTTCTCGACCCGAGCTATCGCCATACGTCCGTCGAGACGGCTGCAGTGCGCTCGGGCTGCCGGATCGAGTGGCATGGCGGGTTCCGGCTGTCGCTGGGTCGGCTGGCCGAATGCGAGCAATTTCGCGGACCGCCGGCGGCCGACGCGATTGCGCGCATCGCCGTCGACGGCGTCGTGACGCCGGCCGTGATCGGCCGTGCGCGTGACGGCCTGCTCGACTATCAGACGGCCAAATGGGTGTGGCATTGCGTGGCGCGGTTCGGACAGGGAAGCGGGGCCGCGGACTGAATGCGCTCGCCCGGCGGGTATTGCGTTACGTCGCACGCCATGCCGTCAACGACTCGAACACTGCGCGTCGGCCTTCGACAAAGGCGTTTCCCGTGCGGTGTCGAAATCGGCTTCGCGCGTCCCGGACGGTGTCAGCGATACGAAATGCATCGTTCCGCCGCGTGCCGCGAACCCGGCGACGCCGGTCGAGCCCCATGGAATCGGCGAGCGCTGCACGCCGCTCACCGACATGCCCGTCGAGGTCAGCGCCAACGTCAGAAGCCGCCCGTCGCGCGTCGGCACATACGCATGCGCGCCGTCGACGCCGATCCCGGACTCCCGCACCGACGCCGGCAGGCAGTCGAGCGTCGCGAGGCGGCGGCCGTCCGGATCGATCAGCATCGCGACGCCGCGATTGTCCGACGTCGTCGTGACGACGACGAAGCGGTCGACCGCCGGCACGTAGGCGGTCGAATACACGTAGTACTGGATCGCGTCGCTCAGCGGCCCGAGCTTGTCGAGCTTCGCCGTGACCGGATCGAACATCGCGTATTCGAGCGTCGCATCGGTGCTGTGCTCGATGTACTTCTGCCAGACCAACAGCGCGCGACGCGGCGAGCCGGCGACCATGGGCCACCATTCGCGGCGGCGCGGCGCGACCGGCACGTGATTGAGCACGTGTCCTTCGGCATCGTAGGTCTTCAAGTAAACGCCGTTGCCGGTACCGAGGTTGTCGACGCCGCCGCCATCGATCCAGTCTGTGGAATAAAACACGACGAAGCGTTCGCCCACCGCGGCAACGTGCCCGGAGTGGCCGCCTGATTCGACGTCGTTCGGGTAGGGTTTGATCGGCTTCAGATCGCGCCGATAGATGCCGTATCGCTGGCTGACCACGTTCGGCGTGTTCCAGCCGTCCTCGAACGTGACGAAGATGTCACCGTGCGGGTTCTGCGCGATCGACACGGGCTCCTGCGCTTCCGGGCGGCTGATGAACGTGTGGACGCGCAGCAGGCGCGGCTTGCCCGGCAGCCATTCGCCGACGTACACGTCGTGCGGCCAGTTGCCGTTGCGCAGCGCGCCGCGCGGCTCGATACCCGAGCTGCTGAAGAACACCCAGCGCCGGCCGTCGCCGGCGTCGGCCACGCCGATTCCGTGCATGAAGCGCCGCAGGTCCCCGTTGTCCTGCGGCGATGCGGGCGCCTGCACGGTGACGGTGTGCACGACCGGTGTGCCGGCACACGCGCGTGGCGGTGCCGCCAGGGCGCAACACGCGCCGCAGAGCACGGCCGCGGCACGCCAGGCGGCGAGCCGCGTCGCGACAGGTCGTTGCATCATTCGACCGTGACCGATTTCGCGAGGTTGCGCGGTTTGTCGACGTCGGCGCCGCGCGCGCAGCCGACGTGATACGCGAGCAGCTGCAACGGGATCACGTTGACGATCGGCGACAGCGCGTCCCCTGATTCGCGCACGCGGATCAAGTGTGTGTCGCGGTCGGCGTCGATCTCGAGATGATGACCCGCGAGCACGTACAGCCGTCCGCCGCGTGCGCGCACCTCGGCCATGTTGGACTTCAGCTTCTGGAACAGGCGGTCATCCGGCGCGATCGTGACGACAGGCATCGCGCTCGTGACGAGTGCGAGCGGGCCATGCTTCAGTTCGCCTGCCGGGTAGCCTTCCGCATGGATGTACGAGACTTCCTTGAGCTTCAGCGCACCTTCCAGCGCGATCGGATAGTGGATGCCGCGCCCGAGGAAAAGTGCGTTCTCGGTGCGCGCGAACTTCGTGGCCCAGCCCATGATCTGCGTTTCCAGCGCGAGTGCGTGACCGATGCGCTCCGGCAGTTCGTGCAGTTTCTTCAGGTGCGTCGCGACATGCGCCGCGTCGAGCCTGCCGCGTTGCTGCGCGAGCGTCAGTGTCAGCAGGAACAGCGCGACGAGCTGTGTCGTGAACGCCTTGGTCGACGCGACGCCGAGCTCGATGCCGGCACGCGTCAGGAAGCTGAGCGGCGCGCTGCGCGCAATCGTGCTGGTCGCCACGTTGCAGATCGCCATCGACAGATCCTGACCCATCGCGCGCGCACGCTCGATCGCGCCAATCGTGTCGGCCGTTTCGCCGGACTGCGAAATACCGACCACCAGCGTGCGCGGATCGGGCACGGTATCGCGGTAGCGGTATTCGCTCGCGATCTCGACCTGCGCCGGAATGCCCGCGATGCTCTCGAGCCAGTATTTCGCCGTCAGGCCCGCGTAGTAGCTGGTGCCGCAGCCGAGCAGCAGCACGCTCCGGGTCTTCGACAGCAGCGCACGCGTGCTGTCGGTGCCACCGAACAGCGCGGGCGAGATCGCGTCGATGCCGTCGATCGTGGCGGCGATCGCCTTCGGCTGTTCGAAGATTTCCTTTTGCATGAAGTGCTGATACGGGCCGAGCGCAGCGTCGTCGTCGCGCGCCTTGACCAGGCACAGCGGACGCTGTGCCTCGCTTCCGATCGCGTCGACCACGTCGATCCGTTCCGGCGTGATCAGCGCGACGTCGCCGTCTTCCAGGTAGACGAAGCGGTCGGTCAGGTCGCTGAGCGCCGCGCAGTCGGACGCGAGGTAGTTCTGGTCCGCGCCGATGCCGATCACGAGCGGCGAGCCCGCGCGCGCGGCGACGAGCCGCTGCGGTTCGCACGCGCTCAGCACGGCGATCGCGTATGCGCCGTGCAGCCGCTTGACCGCGCGGGTGACGGCATCGAACAGGTCGTCGCGATACATGCTGTGGATCAGGTGCGCGATCACCTCGGTGTCGGTCTCGCCACGGAACGTGTAGCCGCGCGCCCGCAGTTCGGTGCGCAACGCATCGTGGTTTTCGATGATCCCGTTGTGCACGACCGCGATCGTGTCGCCCGACATGATCGGGTGCGCGTTCATTTCCGACGGCGCGCCGTGCGTGGCCCAGCGCGTGTGCGCGATGCATGTCTGCCCTTCGAGGCCGAGCGTCAGCACGCGGTCCTGCAGGTCCGCCACGCGCCGCAGCGTGCGTTCGCTGCGCAGGTGGCCGTCACGCAGCACGGCGATGCCGCACGAGTCGTAACCGCGATATTCGAGCCGGCTCAGTGCATTGACCAGTTGCGGCACCTGATTCCTCAGGCCGCTTGCTCCGACGATTCCGCACATGATTTCACCTCGTCTACAGGAAATTGCCGGCCGGCGCACGACGCGCGGCGGCGCGAATTCGAGAGCGGTGTCGCGCCGCGCGGCATGCGTCGCGGCACGTCTCCCATGTCTTACTCGCGGGGCTGCGGTCCCGCATGCGCGATCCACTCGATGCCCGAGATCGAGCCGTTCGCATCGTGCGACGCGACGAGAATGCGTGTCGTGCGCCGCGCGCCGCGCGGGCGGCCGCCCGCGAGCGCGGTCGGCGGCACCGAGCGCATCTTCGCGCTGGCCGAGCGCCGCAGCATCTTCGACACGCGCAACCGGTACGCGAGCGGATGCACGACGCGTCCCGCGATCAGCCACGTAACGATCGTGCCGGCGATCAGCGCGATGCTCGTCACGTAGAACACGATCTGCTCGATCGGCATCTCGGCCTCGTTGAACGGCAGCAGGTAGCGGTACGTGTAGATGCAGATCGATGCCCAGACACCCCCGACCAGCGCGGGCCGCACGAGGCGGAACCACGCGACCAGCACGGGGCCGACGATGCCGCCGCGTTCCGCGATCAGTTCGCGCGGGGCGCGCAGGGAAAGGTCAATAATCGGCGCGTTCTTCATGTTGAATGCCTCGGTCGGGACTGACCCAAACGGCGCGCTTGCCGCGGCCCCGCAATACGACGGCGGGCAGGGCGACGACGGTGGTGATCATGCTGATCAGCCAGAACGCGACGGGGTACCAGACGGTGTCAAGGAAATACATCAGGAGTTTCTCGTCGTAACGACGATCGATCATGCTGCCGATGATCAGCTGCAGGATGCAGGTCGCGACCAGCAGCATCCCGTGCCAGTGCGGCACCACGGACACATGCCAGTTCGGCGGAAGCGGATAGACGACGTCGATTACCGCGAGCAGCAGGATGAACGACATCGAATAGGCCCATGCGATGCCGATCAGGTACTCGACGAACAGCGGCCACATCATCATCTGCGTCGGTCGCGCGAGCGTGCCTGCGTACTTGAGCAGCACCTGGATGCCGCCCTTTGCCCAGCGCAGCCGCTGCCGGTACAGCCCTTTCAGCGTCTCGGGCATCAGGATCCAGCTGAGCGCGTGCGGCTCGTACACGACGCGCCAGTCGCGGCACTGCAGCTTCCAGCTGATGTCGATGTCCTCGGTCAGCATGTCCGAGCTCCAGTAGCCGACATCGGCGAGCGCGGTCTTGCGGAACATCGTGATCACGCCCGACACCGTGAAGATGCGGCCGTACACCTGCTGCGTGCGCTTGATCAACCCGACGATCGACGAGAATTCGCCGACCTGCATGCGTCCAAGCAGCGACGTGCGCGTGCGGATGCGCGGGTTCCCGGTGACCGCGCCGACGCCCGGATCCGTCAGGAAATGCTCGAGCATCCAGCCGATCGCGTCGTGCGCGAGCAGCGCGTCGCCGTCGATGCAGAGCAAGTATTCCGCGTTCGATACTGCCGCCGCGGTGGTGAGCCCGACCGCCTTGCCTTCGTTGCGCGCGTGATGGATCACCAGCAGCCGCGGGATCTCGACGGCCAGCTCGTTCAGGATCTCCCCGGTGCTGTCCTTGCTGCCGTCGTTGACCGCGATGATGTCGTAGTTCGGGTAGTCCATCGCGTTCAGGTGGCGGATCACGCTGCGTGCGTTCGCCGCCTCGTTGAAGCACGGCACGACGATCGAGATCTTCGGAATTCCGCTCGCCGCGATCGTGCGCGTCGACAGCCGGCGGCCTTCCTCGAGCAGGAAGTAATGGACGACTCCGCCGATCATCCACAGATACGACATGAAAAACGGATAGTAGAAGACGAAATCCTGCAGGCGCTGGATGATGCTGTGGGTGGTCATGGCGTCTTGGTCCCCTGAGCAGGCTGCATCTGCATCAGCGCGTTGATCGAGGTCGGGTCGAGGCGCGACTTCAGCGACATGACGTCGCGCATCGCGTCGAGCTCCGGTTGGCCGTTCAGGAAGTTGTCCGGGTAATAGCCGAAATTCACCGCGCCCTCGCTGCGCAGCCGCCGCATCTGAGAGAGCAGCGTGCGGGCCGGCACGTCCTTGTGCGCGTGCCAGTCGTACGATTGCAGTTCGAACACGGTGCGCTGCAGCCCGCGCTGCTTCGCACGCACCGCCTTCACGAGCTGATCCAGCCAGCCCTCGGGGTCCTTCGCCTGCTCCATGTACGGCATCGCCATCAGCGCGACGTAGTCGTAGGTGGCAAGGAAATCGTCGTAGTTCTGCGCGTACCACGCTTCCGATTCGGGCTTGAGCACCGGCATCGCGAAGATGTTGCGCGCGGTCAGCACGTCGCCAATGTTCTGGTGGGCCAGCACGATCTGCTGGAGCTGCCGCGTCATGTCGATCAGGTAGCGCGACTTCTGGCGCGTCCAGCGCTTCATCAGGTCGGGGTTCTCGCGAATCTTGCCGACGTCGGCCGGCAGCCCCCACTGCGAATAGGTGCGCAGCGCATGCCGGCCCGCATCCTCGTAGTCGTCGAGCACGGCGTCGTCGCTGAACAGGATGCCGCTGAACGACGCGTGCTTGCTGAGATCCTCGTAGATCTGCTGGATCATCAGCCGCGCCTCCGGGTCGAACGGGCTCAGCCGGAACACACGCGTGCCGTTCTCGCGGGCCGGCGCGCCGCCATATGCGCTGACGGCCTCGAGCCCTTGATGCTTGTCCGGCGGCGGCCGGAATGCGAGCACCGGCATCCACGCGTACACCTGCACGTTGGAGCGCGTGTTGAGCTGCCATGCGGCGCGCGAGAACAGGTCGGCGCGCATCGGCAGGTGCCGGTTCGGGAAATACACCGCTTCGGCCACGCCGGTGCCTTTCGGGTCGGCATAGGCCTGCAGGTACACGGATTTCGGCTGCATCCGGTAGATGCGTTCGATCAGCTTGCCGAGATTCGCTTCCTGCCGCGCGGGATCCGGATCGTAGACCTGGTCGAGGTCGACCTGCACGGTGCGCTCGGGCACGTCGACGTCGCCGCGGTTGGACGCCGGCTCGCGCATCGAGCGCTCGAACCCGCCGATGTCGACGTCGTACATCATCAGGATTCGTCTCAGCCGATCCAGCGGCACGTCCGGCGTATTCGGGCCGGCATCGAGGCTGAACTGGATGTCCATGCCGAGCGACGTCGAGATCTGGCGCACGGGCTGGTTTTCCGCGCCGTACGGCCACACCATCGAGCGTGCGACGAGGCCGGTGTGTTCGCGAATCTGCCGCACGCATGTCTGCAGATCGTCGTGCACGCGGGCGTGGAATTCGGCGTCGGTTTCATAGCGTTTCTGGTCTTGCAGGTAGAGATGGGACGTAGTCGCCGGCAGCTCGTTGCCCTGCGGATTCGCGATGGCGCCGTGATGGAGATTGTGCGTGTGGCAGCCGAGCTCGACGAATTCCGACTGGCCGAGCTTCTTCACCTCATCCCACGACAGGAAGTAGTCGCGCGGCACCTGCACCTTGTCGCTGATGCGGATCGGCGTATCCGCCGGTGCATCGATCCACGCGGTGACGATGCCCATCACGGCCGGATACTTGAAGCGCTCGAGCAGTGGCAGCACCTTCGTGTAGTGGCTGCGAAAGCCGTCGTCGAACGTGAGCAGCACCGCGCGGGGCGGCAGCGGCCTGCCGCCGTGCCGCGACTCCTCGATCTGCTTGACCGTGATGGTGTGGTAGTTGTTGGTCTGCAGCCACGAGAAGATCGCGGTGAGCGTGCCGGTATCGACCGCGAACGGATCGACCAGCGCCGTCGGCGACGAAAACGACGCCATCAGGTTGTCGCGCACGTCGTGCATGCAGATCACGCGGAACGTCTTGCCGTCGGCCGGATCGGACGGCGGCAGCAGGTCGATCATCCGGGCGTTCGACACGCCCGGGAACAGCGAACAGGCGGCGAACGTGCCGAGACATCCGCACATGAAGGTCCGTCTGGTTTGCATTAAGCGATCTCCTTGCTAGAACGGCAGGTTGACCGACAGGAAGCCGGTTTCGGAGCGCTCGCGCTGGCCGTCATACGCGTGGCTGCTGACCTCGATGCCATAGCTCAGCGTGATGTCGTGCTTGAACGTCCACGCGTGCTCGAGGCGTGCGCTCCACAGCGGGCTGGTGCCGAAGCCGCGCTCGTTGTACACGCCGCCCGACGCCGACAGGCGCTGCTGCAGCGCCATGTCGCCCTTCTTCCACAGCGTCAACTGGTGCATGACGGTCGCCGCGGCTGCGTAGTCGCGGCCCGGGCTGAAGTAAGGCGCGTTGTTGCGCGTGTTGCTGTCGGTGCCGAGGTCCAGCGATACGTTGACGAGCTGGTTCGCGGACGTGTACACGCGCTGCGTGCCGGTTGCCGTGATTTCCTGGTGCAGGTTCGAATCGCTGTACCGGCTCACGCCGTAGCTCAGCTTGACCTCTCGACGGTCGTTCTGGCGATACACGACCGAGACGTTCGCGGAGCGGCCCCAGATGTGCGCGGCATACGCCTTCCACGGCAGCGAGTTGTCGTTGGTGTCGAGGCCTGCGCTGACCGTCCAGTAGTCGTTCAGCGCGTATGCGATCGACCCGCGGCCGCCGGTTCGGCCGTCCGAGCCGAACGAGCGCGTGACTTCGCCCTGCACGGTGAGCGGGCCGTGCCGGTAATCGCCGCCGACGCCCGTGCGCGTGCGGCTGATGTTGCCGGAGTCGGTCTGCGCATGGCCGAAGAACGTGTGCGAGAAGACACGCCAGTTGTCGCCGAACGGTTGGGAGTACACATAGCTGTCCGACGTGAAGCTGTTGTCGGCCAGCGCGCTGTTGCCGTGCTCGTAACTCAGGTCGGTCGTGAACACCGGGCTGCGGTATGCCTTGTAGTCGCGCTTGAAACCGCGCACGGCGCCGCTGTCGGGGAATACGTTGTCCACGGTCTGGTCGACGTACTTCGCGGTCGCGTAGTCGTCCGCCGCGAGCGCCGCGCGACCGAGGCCCGCCAGCATTTCGACGCTGTCCGGGTGATCGGTCAGCGAGGCGCGATACATCGCGATCGCCTGGCGCGGATGCGCCTGGCCCGACACGGCGTCGGCGTGCGCGGCACGGACTTCCGCGTTGAACGGCACCTGTTGCTCGAGCTGCTCGAGCGCGGCGATCCCTTCGTCGACGCGGCCCGTATAAATCAGGTATTGCGCGCGCAGCCGGTAGTAGCGCAAGAAGTCGCCTTCCTCCGGACCGTAGTGGCGCACCTCCTTGGCCGGCGGCAGCGACTTGCCGATGTCGTCGAGCACCTGCTTCGCGTCCGCCGAGCGTCCCTGGTCGACGTATGACCAGAACAGTCCTTCGCGCAGTTCGATCGCACGCGTGCGCGCGCCGTACTGGAAGCCGCGGGTCGCGCGGTCGGTCGGCGCCGCGGTCGCCTGCTTCAGCGCGCGCTGGTACACGACGTTCGCCTTGGCCGGTTCGCTCAGGTACAGGTAGGCGTCGCCGACCGCCGCCAGCGCATCGATCGAGATCTCCGCGTCGGGCGGAATCGTCTCGAACGTGGCGACGGCCTTCGTCATGTCGCCTCGCGCCGCGTAGGCGACCGTGCGATCGCCTGCGAGCGCCGTCCTGACCGGCGAGTATTCGGGCGTCGCCGGCATTCGCTTGTCGAGGTCGTCCGCCGCGCGCAGGGCGCTGTCGATGCCGTCGAAGCGGTCGGAACTCGTCATCGAGCGGGACTTGTCGCGTCCGCCGCGCACCTGCTGGCGGATCGACAGTTCTTCCAGCTGCGCGACGTCGACGGCGGAAAACGCATCGGGCCGCGCCTTCGCTTCTTCGAGTGCCTTGATCGCGCCGCCGCTCGCGGCGAGGCCGAACACGTCGTTGCGCACCGTCGCGACGTCGGCGGTGCGAAGATTCGGCGCCTGGGCATTCGGCGCTTCGACGTCGGGGCCCTGCGAACGTTGCGTCGGCTCGCCGGGTAGCTGGGCGCCGGGCGTTTGCGAATTCGGCGTCGCGGAAGGCGCGGGCGGCGAGCCGGGTGTCGGGGCGACGGGCGCGGGCGAACCCGGCATCGGAGTGCCGGAGGCCTGCGCGGTTTGCGTCGGCGCATTCTGCGGCGCGGTGGTTGCGGCCTGCGCGGATTGCGCCGGTTGCCGCGCCGGCTTCGGCGTATGCGCGACCGGCGTGGGTGAACCGGACGCAGGTGTGCCGGACGTTGTCGGGGAGGTTTGCACCGGTGCTTCGGGCAGCTGCGGGTTCGCGGCCTGCGCGATCCCGATCGGCGCGTCCGATGCATGCGCGACGGGCGCCGGCGTGTTCGGCGGCGCGGTGCCGGGTGGCTCGGCAAGCTGCATCGGAGCACTTTGCGTCGGCGCGGTTTCGCTCGCCTGGGCGATCCGGATCGGCGCACTCGACGCCTGCGCGTCCGGCGCAGGTTCGCTCGGCTGCGCGACGTCCGGGTCCACCACGACCGTGGTCGGCATCGTCTGCGGTTGCGGGTCGGACGCCTGCGCGATCTGCATCGACGCATCCGATGCCTGCGCGATCGGCGTCGGCGCTTGCGGCGGCGCGGCGTTTCGATCCTGGGCGATCCCCAGCGACGCGGGCGTCGGTTGCATGTCGGGCGGCAGCGCATCCGGCGTGCCGCCGGGCCCGGCGATTTCGCTCGCGCCACCCGGGCCAGCGCCGCCTTCGGCAGCAAGACAGGAGCCGGACGCGACGAGCAGCAACAGCAATGGCGCATGCAGGAGGATCCGCCGGTTGGGCGGAGCGACGGTGGTGCATTGTTCCCTACGATTGTTGGCCACGATGTCTCCTCACTCTGAAACGGTCACATCGGTTGCACGCCTGACGGCGCGCGCCGCCGGACGTCGGGCCGCCGGACGACGAGGCCCGACAGCATCCAGCCGGTTCACAGGCGGTTGCGGATCGCTTGTCCGAGCAGCGCGCGCGATTCGCTGTTCCTCGGGTCGATGGCGAGCGCGCGGCTCGCGTTCTGCTCCACGCAGTTCCATTCGTCGATCCGTGCGCACCAGCGGGCCTTGGCGAGTGCCCGCGCGCCTTCCAGTTCGTCGCGCGTGACGCTGGTGGTCTCCATGTGCGCCGAGTCGGCGATATACGATTGCGGTTGCTGTCTCGGCGCGGGGTCGGTGTGTTTTTTCGTGCGAGCAAGCGTCTGAGAACGCGACGTCCGGTGCGTGTCGCCGGGGCGCGCCGCGCGGCCGCTGGCCGATGCGGCCTGCGCATTGGCCGCGAGCGTCGTGGACGGCACATGCGCACGGCGCGGATGTTGCGCGGCCGAGCGGGCGGTCGTCCGGGGCGGCGCGGTCGGTTCTGCCGCGGCCGGTACGGCAGGCGTTGCCGAGGCATACGGAGTGCCCGCCATGGAAGGCGTAACCGGCTCGGCCGGGGCGTCGCGCGACGCCACGCCGGAGGCGTCGGCCGTCGCGGCCGCGATGGTCTTGCGATAGTTTCCGACGGCGGTGGCGATCATGCCGGCGATGTCGTGCGTCACGGTTGCATGGCCGACTCTCGCGTCTCGCTCGACGTACGCGAAGCCGCCGAAGATCGCGGCAAACGCAATGACGCTGAGTGCCGCATTCTTTCCGGGGCCCCAGGCGGGTTTCGGCTGACGGACGGGCGAGCCGTCCGGTCGTTCTGCACGAGTCATTCAATCCTCCTCGATTGATGGGTTGCGTGTGCACGACGCGAGCGCGTGCCATCGTCACGCGGATCCGACCGACGCTCACCAACGCAACTGCGTGGCGAGCGAGCCCGTTTCGACGACCGCGAACTGGGTGGAGCCCTGATAAGTCCCCTCCACCCGGTAACTTGCATCGGGCACGCTGAACAGGCAGCGCGGCCCCGTTGCCTTGAATTCGACGAGCACGCGACCATGCCGCCGCAGCCGCACCTGCACATTCGACAGCGGTTGCCCGGACGAGCCCGATACGAACGACACGCCGAGGTTGTAAGGACGGCCATCCGGAGGAAGTGGCGCCGTACCGTCGATTCGTGCGTCGCCGCAGATATACGAGATCACGTATCGGCCGGCATCCGCATCGGACGAAGGTGGTGTCGGGACCTGGGTCTGGGCCACGGCATTGATGCAGAGCGCGGATACGATGATGCCGAGGAGCGGGCGAGCATGCTGTTCAAACGACGAAGACATTGCAACCTCCATCCGAAATCGCTGGCAGCACATTTATTCCGATTTGAAATTGCGGCGTTCTTTTCGAGACATGCTATTGATACACGATGGGTTTTGAACAAACAATCGCGTGTGGCCCGAATGGAACACGTTTTAAATGTCTTATTTAAATAGGATTGGTACTAATTCGACGAAATGGACCAGAACTGAACAAAGTCGATATTGCCGAACATGAAATTTGCTCATCGGTAGCGATGACCATTTCGCAAATTTAGGACGTAAGTGGTACCGAAGTTTGTGCCGAAAAATAACGACTGATAAAAGGAAGAGTTGCCTCTGTCATCGAGGCATCTCGATGAATCCGGGAGCACAGGTCAGGTAAATCGAAGCGGCTGGTATGACCTTTTTTGGCGAGAATGTCGTTACATGAAAATCGAAACTTTTGATGTGTTGTGTAACAGGTTATTTCTGTCATCCGAGTCGGCAATTCAGTCGGATTCGCAAACGTTTGGCAATTTACGGAATTGATCGAGCGTGCGGAACATATATTGAAGACGAAGCGGGATCGGAAAATGCTTCGCGATGTCGAGCGTGGAATACTCGCGCGCCGCGCGGAATGGGATCCGCGCGGCGCTCGGGCGAGTCAGGCGATGAAGCGTGGTGAAGGGCGTTACCGTGTGCCGCCGACGCTGCGGCGCGCGATGCGCGCGGCAGGCTCGCTCGACTGCCCGGTGGCGCGGGCGGTGTCGGCCGCGACGCGCGGGCGGTTCATGATGTAGGTCCACAACTGTTCGGCTGCAAGCCCGCGCTTGCGCGCGGACCGGTACAGGCGGATCTCGAGTTCGGTGATCCAGTCCGCCGAGCCAGCACGGACGAGGGAACCCTCCGCGAGCTCCTTCGCCACACAGCTTTCGGGCAGCCAGCCGATCCCGTGCCCGGCCACGACCATTCCCTTCAATGCCTCGGACATATGCGTCTCGAAGCACCGGTGCAGCGCATACGATTCGGCTGCGTTCAGCAGCAGCATCTCCACGACGTTCCCGAGGAAGGCGCCCGACGAATACGCGAGGAGCGGCAGCGGGTCGTCGGGCGTGCCGGGCAGTTCGAACACCGGCTTGCCGCGCGCGTCGGGCGTCGACACCGGCAGGATCCGTTCGACGCCGAGCGTGACGAACGGAAAATGGTTCGGATCGAGCACGATCGGCAGTTGCGGATGGTGATAGCCGAGCAGCAGGTCGCATTCACCTTCGACGAGCTGCTGCACGCCTTCGGGCACGTTCACCGCATTCACGCGCGCGGTCACGTGGCCGACTTCGCCGTTGAGCTGCTTGAGCCATTCGGGGAACAGCGTAAACACGAGCGTATGCGCGACCGCGAAGCGCACGACCTGGTCGCTTGCCGCGAACTGATCGTAGCCGTTCACGAGGTTGCGTGCCGCGTACATGCTGCGCAGGATGTCCGCGGCCAGCCCGCGGAACATCTGCCCGGCCGGCGTCAGCGCGATCGGGTTGATGCTGCGGTCCACCAGCTTCGCGTCCATCCATGTTTCGAGCGCGGCGATTCGTCGGCTGAATGCCGACTGCGTGAGATGCCGATGACGCGCGGCCCGGGAAAAGCTCTTGGTATCCGCAAGGCTCAGGAAATCTTCCAGCCACTTTGCTTCCATTTCGATCTTCGCTTTTTATAGTCGGCGCCGGAAGGGCGGCGCCGTTTCACTGAACCGGTTTGGTAGCGTACCGCGCCTTGCGCACGGGAGCCGATGTTTTTTTTCGATAGGTGTCAGTCGAAATATGCATGGGCGTTGTCGGCGGTATTACGGCTGCATACGTTTGAGGTGCCGGACCCGGCTAACCGGTTAGTTCACCGCGTCGAACTGCCCGACTTGCCGCAGACGGTACTTCCCCAGGGCCGGCCGCATGCGCGCGCCGGCCCGCCTTCCCGCTATTCCGCCAGGCAACCGAAGGATGTGGCGCAATCCGCGTCGCGGTGCAGGATGCGGTGCCGCAACGGGTCGCCGATGCCGGTTCGCGGTCCGCCGTGATGCGGCAGCACGGTAATCGGCGAGGCGCGTCGCCAAGGGAAGGATTGGTGCAGTGCAGATTGCACAGTGGTGACACGCAGGGGAACCATGCTGGACGGGCGCGATGCAGCAGCGGCCGTGCGCGCGCCACGGCACGCCGCTGGCGCGTCTTGCGCCATGCGTCGCACCATGGTGGTGCGGCGTGCCGCGCAGGCGTGCCGGCCGTGCGACAAAAAGGGGGACCTGAGGGAATATCGCAAGGCACGGTCCTTGCGAGGCAGTCAGTACGCCGGTCCGGCATGCGCAATGCCGGGGAAAACGATCGATGGAGAAAAGATCGATGAAGCCATTCGATGAAATGCTGCAATCCGGCGACATGGTGAGGGCGCCTTACGCGCGCCTCAAGCAGTGGCTCGACACGCAGAACCCTGCGAGCCTCGCCCAGAAGGCCCACGATGCGGAAGGCGTGTTCCGCAGGACGGGCATCACGTTCGCCGTGTACGGCGACGCGCAGGCCGCCGAGCGGCTGATTCCGTTCGACATCGTGCCGCGGATCATCTCGGGTGCGGAATGGAGCCGGCTGTCGCTCGGCATCGAGCAGCGCGTGATGGCGCTCAACGCGTTCCTCGACGACATCTATCACCGCCAGGAGATCGTGCGCGCCGGCATCGTGCCGAAGCACCTGATCGCGCACAACGAGGCGTTCATTCCGGAGATGATCGATTTCCGGCCACCCGGGAACGTTTACACGCACATCATCGGCGTCGACATCGTGCGCACCGGCGAGAACGAGTTCTACGTGCTGGAGGACAACGCGCGCACGCCGTCGGGCGTGTCGTACATGCTGGAAAACCGCGAGACGATGATGCAGCTCTTCCCCGAGCTGTTCCAGCAGGTCAAGGTGCGCCCGGTCGAGACCTATCCGCAGATGCTGCGGCAGTCGCTCGCGGCCGTGTGCCCGCCGGGCGGCAACGCCGACAACCCGACCATCGCCGTGCTCACGCCCGGCATCCACAATTCGGCGTACTACGAACATTCGTTTCTCGCCGACCAGATGGGTGTGCACCTCGTCGAGGGCAGCGACCTGCAGGTGGTCGACGGTCGCGTCGCGATGCGCACCACCGAAGGCTTCCGGCCGATCGACGTGCTGTACCGCCGCGTCGACGACGCGTTTCTCGATCCGCTTACGTTCCGCCCAGATTCGGTGCTCGGCGTCGCCGGGATCATGGACGTCTACCGCGCCGGCAACATCACGATCGCGAACGCACCCGGCACCGGCATCGCCGACGACAAGGCGATCTACTCGTACATGCCGGAGATCGTCGAGTTCTACACGGGCCGCAAGGCGCTGCTGGAGAACGTGCCGACCTGGCGCTGCGGCGAGGCCGACAGCCTTAAATACGTGCTCGACCATCTCGACGAACTGGTCGTGAAGGAAGTGCACGGCTCGGGCGGGTACGGGATGCTGGTCGGTCCGTGTGCATCGAAGGCCGAACTCGAGGCGTTCGCCGCGAAGCTGCGCGCGCGTCCCGCCAACTACATCGCGCAACCCACGCTGGCGTTGTCCACGACGCCGATCCTGACCGAGGCCGGCCTCGCGCCGCGCCACGTCGACCTGCGGCCGTTCGTGCTGGTGTCGGACCGGATCCGCATCACGCCGGGCGGGCTCACGCGCGTCGCGCTGCAGGAGGGATCGCTCGTCGTCAACTCGAGCCAGGGCGGCGGCACCAAGGACACCTGGGTGCTGGCCGACTGAGCCGGGCACGACCGCGCGCGCCGCAGCCGGCGCGCGAACCGAACGAAGACGGAGTGGACACGAGATGCTTCTGGGACGAACTGCGAGCGGTCTCTACTGGATGTACCGCTATATCGAGCGCGCGGAGAACATCGCGCGCATCGTCGATGCCGGGCTGCGGATGGCGCTCACGCGCACGTCCGACGCGCCGGCCGAATGGTCGTCGGTGCTGGTCAGCTCGGGCGCGGACGGCGGCTATCGTCAGAAGTACGACGCATATGCCGCCGATACCGTGACCGACTACCTGCTGCGCGACCGCGACAATCCGTCGAGCGTGCTGTCGTGCATCGAGGCCGCGCGTTCGAACGCGCGGATGGTGCGCACGGCGCTCACCCGCGAGGCGTGGGAGAGCGTGAACGGCGCATGGCTCGCGCTGCGCCACGCGCTCGCGCAGCCGGTGCCGGAGAGCGGGCTGCCGGCGGTGCTCGACGGCGTGAAGCGCGAAACCGCGCTGATCCTCGGCAGCTTCTACAGCACGATGCTGCGCAACGAGATCTTCGATTTCGCGCAGATCGGCGCGTTCGTCGAGCGGGCCGACAACACCGCGCGGATCCTCGACGTGAAATACCACCTGCTGCTGCCATCGGTCTCGCACGTCGGCACGATCCTCGACAACTACCAGTGGGAGACGATCCTGCGCTGCGTGGCCGCGCACCGGTCGTATCGCTGGGTGTACGACGTGCAGTACAAGCCGATGAACATCGCCGACTACCTGATCCTGAACGGCCGCATGCCGCGTTCGCTGCGCTATTGCTACGGGCGCGTGGTGTCGAGCCTGAACCTGCTCGCGAAGGATTACGGCGTGACACACCCGTGTCACGACACGGCCACGAAGATTCTGCAGATGTTGTCCGACACCTCGGTCGACCGGATCTTCAAGAGCGGCCTGCACGAGTTCCTGACCGATTTCATCGGCCGCAACAACAGCCTCGGGATCGACATCGCCCAGGCGTACAACTTCGACTGAGGCTCGCCATGCGACTCGCCATCCGACACATCTCGCGTTATCAGTTCGACGATCAAGCCACCCATGCACTGCAACGGCTGCGGCTGCGCCCGCAATCGGGGCCGGGGCAGACGGTGCGCGCGTGGCAGGTCACGATCGACGGCGTCGAGCCGGCGCTGTCCTACGCGGACGGGCTCGGCAACCGGATCGACCTCGTGCGCCACGACCGCGGTGCGAAGAACGAGATCGTCGTGATCGCGGCCGGCGTCGTCGAGACGCAGGACCGCGCCGGCATTCTCGGCAACCCCGAGGGCTATGCGCCGCCGTGGATCTTCGAGCGCGAGACCGCGCTCACGAAGGCGGGCGACACCGTGCGCGCGCTCACGCAGGCGCTGCCGATCGAGCCGCACAGCCTCGACGCGCTGCACTGGCTGATGACGGAAGTGCACGGCCGCATCGCGTACGCGCCGAACCTGGCAGATACGCCGGTCGATGCCGAAACCGCGCTGCAAAGCGGCGAAGGCACGAGCCGCGATCATGCGCATGCGTTCATCGCGGCCGCGCGCGCGCTGAAGGTGCCCGCGCGCTACATCTCCGGTTACGTCCTCGCGGACAGCGCGATGCAGCGCATCGCCGACGCGAAGCAGAGCGTCGGCGGCGACGAGGAAGAGGAGGCGCTCGCACTGCAAAGCGGCGACGGCATGCAGCAGGTGCTCGGCGCATCGCACGCCGCGCAGTCGCAGGGATTGCCGCAGGCGGCGCTCGGCGGGCAACCGCAGGCCGCCGCGCTGATGCAGCAGCCGGCCGGCCATGCGTGGGCGGAGGCCTACGTCGAAGGGCTCGGCTGGGTCGGCTTCGATCCGTTCATGAACCGCTGCCCGGACGAGCGCTACGTGCGCATCGCGGTCGGCCTCGACGCGCGCGACGCGCAGCCGGTGACGGGGCTCGGTGCGAGCACCGTCGGCATCGAGATCAGCGTCGTGCAGTCGCCGGAACTGGTCTGACGCATCCCTTCGCCGAATCCGCCGTGCCGGGCCGCCGCAGCGACGGCGGCGCGGCGCGCGCGGCCGGCCCAACCCGAACCGAGCGGCTCTCCCATGCCTATTCACGTCGCGCTGCATCACACCACCCGCTACCGCTACGACCGGCCCGTCAACCTCGGCCCGCAGATCGTGCGGCTGCGGCCCGCACCGCACTGCCGGACGCCGATCGTCGCGTACTCGATGACGGTCGAGCCCGCGCAGCACTTCATCAACTGGCAGCAGGATCCGTTCTCGAACTATCTCGCGCGGCTCGTGTTTCCGGAACGCACCGAACACTTCGAGATCACGATCGACCTGGTTGCCGAGATGTCGGTGTACAACCCGTTCGACTTCTTTCTGGAAGCGAGCGCGGAGCAATATCCGTTCAACTATGACGATGCACTGAAGACCGAACTTGCGCCGTACCTCGCATGCGATCCGCAGACGAGCGCCGCGCCGCTGTTCCGGGCGTACCTCGACGGCGTCGACCGCACGCCGGCCGGCACCGTGAACTTCCTCGTCGCGCTGAACCAGCAGTTGCAGCACGACATCGGCTATCTCGTGCGGATGGAGCCGGGCGTGCAGACGCCCGAGCAGACGCTCGAGCTCGCATCCGGATCGTGCCGCGACAGCGCATGGCTGCTCGTGCAGCTGTGTCGGCATCTCGGCATCGCCGCGCGCTTCGTGTCCGGCTACCTGATCCAGCTCACACCCGACGTGAAGGCGCTCGACGGTCCGAGCGGCACGTCGGTCGACTTCACCGACCTGCATGCGTGGTGCGAAGTCTATCTGCCGGGCGCGGGCTGGATCGGATTCGATCCGACCTCGGGCCTGCTCGCCGGCGAAGGGCACATCCCGCTCGCCTGCACGCCGCAGCCGACCAGCGCGGCGCCGGTCGAAGGGCTGATCGACGAATGCGAAGTCGCGTTCGAGCACGAGATGACGGTGACGCGCGTGTACGAATCGCCGCGCGTGACGAAGCCGTATACCGAGTCGCAGTGGGACGCCGTGCGCACGCTCGGCGCGCAGGTCGATGATGCGCTGAGCGCCGGCGACGTGCGGCTCACGCAGGGCGGCGAGCCGACTTTCGTATCGATCGACGATCGCGACGGCGCCGAATGGAACACCGACGCGCTCGGTCCGACCAAACGCGGTTATGCGACCGAACTCGTGCAGCGGCTGCGCGCCGAATACGGCGAAGGCGGCTTCCTGCATTTCGGGCAGGGAAAGTGGTACCCGGGCGAGCAGTTGCCGCGCTGGGCGCTGTCGATCTTCTGGCGCGCCGACGGCCAGCCCGTGTGGCACGATCCGTCGCTGTTCGCCGACGAGCGCGAGCCGTCCGCGTGCACGACAGACGACGCGAAGCGCTTCATCGACGCGCTGGCCGCGCGCCTCGGGCTGACCGACGAATTCGTGCGGCCCGGCTACGAGGACGTCTGGTACTACCTGTGGCGCGAGCGCCGGCTGCCCGTCAACGTCGATCCGTTCGATTCGCGCCTCGACGACGAGCTCGAACGCGCGCGGCTGCGCAAGGTGTTCGACCAGCAGCTCGACAGCGTGGTCGGCTATGTGCTGCCGATCAAGCGTGCGGACGATGTGCCGGGCCGCGATCGGCCGGGCCGCGATCGGCCGGGCCTCGATGGCCCGCGCTGGCAGACGGGGCCGTGGTTCTTCCGCGACGAGCGGATGTACCTCGTGCCCGGCGATTCGCCGATGGGCTATCGACTGGCGCTCGATTCGCTGCCGTGGGTCGCCGGCGCCGACTATCCGTACCTGATCGAACGCGATCCGTTCGCGCCGCGCGACGCGCTTCCGGACGCGGCCGCGTTTCGCGCGCGTCATGCGGGCACGGCCGACGCGCCGCGCTACCTGGCCGGCGCGCATCGCGAAGCGCCCGTGCAAACGGTCATGCAGTGGCGCAGCGACGGCACGGCCGCCGGGGAACGGCACGCGCATGGCGCGCCGGACGCGCAGCGCCGCCCCGAGCGCTTCGAATCGGCCGCATGGATCACGCGTACCGCGCTGTGCGCCGAAGTGCGCAACGGCATCCTGTACCTGTTCATGCCGCCGCTCGCCGCGCTCGAGGACTATCTCGATCTGCTCGCCGCGATCGAGCTGACCGCGCATGCGCTCGGCGTGAAGCTCGTGCTCGAAGGCTATCCGCCGCCGCGCGACGCACGGCTCAAGCTGCTGCAGGTCACGCCCGATCCCGGCGTGATCGAGGTGAACATCCATCCGGCCAGGAGCTTCGACGAACTCGTCGGCCAGACCGAATTCCTGTACGACGCTGCCTGGCAGACCCGCCTGTCCAGCGAGAAGTTCATGGTCGACGGCCGGCACGTCGGCACGGGCGGCGGCAACCACTTCGTGCTCGGCGGCGCGACGCCGGCCGACAGCCCGTTCCTGCGCCGCCCGGACCTGCTCGCGAGCCTGATCGCTTACTGGCACAACCATCCGTCGCTGTCGTATCTGTTCTCGGGATTGTTCATCGGTCCGACGAGCCAGGCGCCGCGCGTCGACGAGGCCCGCAACGACCAGGTCTACGAGCTCGACATCGCATTCGCGGAAATCCAGCGCAACAAGCTGCTGTACGGACAGGACATGCCGCCGTGGCTTGTGGACCGCGTGCTGCGCAACCTGCTGATCGACGTGACCGGCAACACGCATCGCAGCGAGTTCTGCATCGACAAGCTGTATTCGCCGGATTCGCCGACCGGACGGCTCGGCCTGCTCGAACTGCGCGCGTTCGAGATGCCGCCGCATGCGCGGATGAGCATCGTGCAGCAACTGCTGCTGCGCGCGCTGGTCGCGCGCTTCTGGGCCGCGCCATACACGACCCCGCTTACGCGCTGGGGCACCGCGCTGCACGATCGTTTCATGCTGCCCGCGTTCCTGAAGATGGATTTCGACGACGTGCTGGCCGAGCTGCGCGACGCCGGGTTCGCGTTCGATCCAGCCTGGTTCGCGCCGCATTTCGAATTCCGCTTCCCGCTGTTCGGCCAGATCGCGGTGAACGGAATGCAGCTGTCGCTGCGCGGCGCGCTGGAACCGTGGCACGTGATGGGCGAGGAGGGCGCGATCGGCGGCACGGTGCGCTACGTCGATTCGTCGGTCGAACGGCTCGAAGTGTGTGTGACCGGTCTGAACGACAACCGGCACGTCGTGACCGTGAACGGCCGCGCGCTGCCGCTGCAGCCGACCGGCACCGTCGGCGAATACGTCGCGGGCGTGCGTTACAAGGCGTGGGCGCCGCCGTCGGCGCTGCACCCGACTATCGGCGTGCATGCGCCGCTCACGTTCGACATCGTCGACACGTGGCTGCAACGCTCGCTCGGCGGCTGCCGCTATCACGCCGCGCATCCGGGCGGGCGCAACTACGCGACGTTTCCGGTCAACGCGTACGAGGCCGAGAGCCGCCGGCTCGCGCGCTTTGTCGCGATGGGGCACACGCCGGGGCGGATGGACGTGTCGGCTGCCGCGCCGAGTCGCGAATTCCCGTTCACGCTCGACCTGCGACGGCCCTGATCCCCGGATGAACGAACGGACGACGATGCGCGGTTCGCGACCTCCCGGCGCGCCGGCCGACGGCGGCCCCGCCGGAGTGCTAGGATGCGGGCAGAACGCGGCCGCCCGTCGCGTCCGCGGTGCCCGGCCGCCGATTCGGCGGCGCGCGGGCGCGTCCGCACCCTGACGACGGAACGATACCGACCGTGCCGCCCATTCACCCCGACGATCTCGCCGACGCCGACGCGATGCCCACGCTCTTCGATACCGGCGCGCAGCCGGATGCCGCGGAACTGGCCGCCGCGCTCGCGGCGCCGGCCGCGGCTGGCCGCTACGACGAACTGCGCGGCAGCGCCGCGGGCCTCACCGCGCCGCTGCTCGCACCTGCATGGCGCAGCTTCTTCACGTCGATCGGCAGCGATGGCGTGGCCGACCTCGACCGCCGCGCCGACGCGCTGCAGCGCCGAATGCGCGAGAACGGCCTGTTCTACCAGCTTCACGAACAACGCGCGGGCGACGGCGCCGCCGGCCCGTGGTCGCTCGACCTGCTGCCGCTCATCGTCACGCCCGAGGACTGGGTCGCGATCGAGCGGGGCGTGCTGCAGCGCGTGCGGCTGCTGAACGCGACGATGGTCGACCTGTACGGGCCGCAGACGATCCTGCAGCGCGGGCTGCTGCCGCCCGCGCTCGTGACCGGGCATCCGGGCTACCTGCGCGCGATGCGCGGCGCACGCGTGCCGGGCGATACGTGGCTGCACGTCGTCGCGTTCGACCTCGCGCGCGGCCCCGACGGGCAATGGCGGATCGTCGCGCAGCACACGCAGGGCGCGGCCGGCCTCGGCTATCTGCTCGAGAACCGGCTGATCGTGTCGCGGCTCTTTCCGCGCGGCTTCCGCGGGCTGCGCGTGCAGCGGCTCGCGTCCGCCTACCGGTCGCTGTTGCAGAGCTTGCAGGCGCTCAGCCCTGCCGCCAGGAATTCGCGGATCGTGCTGCTGACGCCGGGGCCGCACAGCGCGACGTATTTCGAGCATGCGTATCTCGCGCGCTACCTCGGCCTGACGCTCGTCGAGGGCGGCGACCTGACCGCGCGCGACAACCGCGTATTTCTGAAGACGCTGCGCGGGCTCGAACCCGTGCATGGCATCCTGCGGCGCGTCGACGACGCATGGCTCGATCCGCTCGAACTGCGGCCCGACTCGCTGCTCGGCGTGCCGGGGCTGCTGCAGGCCGTGCGTGCGGGCAACGTGCTGCTCGCGAATGCGCCGGGCTCGGGCTTCCTCGAATCGCCGGGCGTGCTCGGCTTCATGCCTCGCCTCGCGGAAGCGCTGCTCGGCGAAACGCTGACGCTGCCCGCCGTGCATTCGTGGTGGTGCGGCGAGGCGGCAGCATGCGACGACGCGCTGCCGCAGCTCGCGCGCAGCATCGTGAAGCCGTCGTATCCGCCCGACGCGCAGGCCGGCGGCGCGTTCGACCCGGTGATCGGCGCACGGCTCACGCCGGCGCAACTGGCCGAATGGCGTGCGCGAATCCTGGACCGGCCCGAGCATTACACGGTGCAGGCCGACCTGCCGCTGTCGCAGGCGCCGACCTGGCCGGGGCAAGGCGCGCCCGACGGGGCCGGTGGCGCGCGCATCGTGCCGAAGCCGCTGCTGCTGCGCGTGTTCGCGCTCGCCGATGGCGCGCAACGCTGGCGGCTCCTGCCGGGCGGGCTGTCGCGGGTCGGCACGCGCGATACGCTGTTCAACGCGCCGATGCCGCGTGGCGGCAGCACCGTCGATACGTGGGTGATGACCGAAGGCATCGTCGATTCGACGACGCTGCTGCAGACCCGTCTCGGCCCCGACGATCTGGTCGAGCGCCCGCGCGCGATCGCGAGCCGCGCGGCCGAGAACCTGTTCTGGCTCGGCCGCTACACCGAGCGCGCGACCAACCTGATGCGTCTCGCGCGCGCCGCGCTCGAACGGCTGCGCGGCGAGGACGACGTCGACAGTCCCGCACATCTCGAGTTGCTCGACACGCTGTGCCGCGACACGGGACTGATCGCGCCCGACGCGCCGAATGCCGTCGATGCGCCGCGCGCGTTCCAGCACACGCTCGCGACATCGCTGACGCGCGGCGCGGACCGCACGTCGGGCATCGCGTCGTGCCTGTTCGGGATGCGCGCCGCCGCCGCCGCGATCCGCGAACGGCTGTCGAGCGATCAGTGGCGGCTGATCGACGATGCGACGCAACTGTTCGCCGACAGCGCCGATCATCCGGAAGCCGAGGAGCAAATGGGCAACGAGGCGCTGCAATTGCTCGAGCGGCTCGGGCTGCTGCTCGGCGCGATCACCGGCGCGCAGACCGACAACATGACGCGCGACGACGGCTGGCGGTTGCTGTCGATCGGCCGGCAGATCGACCGGCTGGATTTCCTGTGCAGCGTGCTGAAGTTCGCGTTCGACGATGGCGCCGTGCACCGGCAGGACGGCTTCGAGCTCGTGCTGGAACTGTTCGACAGCACGATCACGTTTCGCTCGCGCTTCCAGCGCGGTTTCGACGTCGCGCCGCTGCTGTCGCTCGTGGTGCTCGACACCGACAACCCGCGTTCGCTCGGCTGGGTCGTGCAAGCGCTGCGCGGCCGGCTGACGAAGGTCGAGCGCAGCGAGGGCTATGCGCTGTCCGAACTGGCCGAGACGATTCCGGATGTGCCCGCATGGTCGCTGCATGAACTGTGCGAAACCGGCGACGACGGCCGCCACGACAAGCTGCTCGATGCACTCGACACGACTGTGAAGGCCGTGTGGGATCTGTCGAACCGGATCGGCGAGCGCTATTTCAGCCACGTGCGCGAGGCGGGCAGGACGCTATGGTGACGCCGAAACACGCGGCGAAGACGTCGCCCGCGACCGGTCACGGTAGCGCGAAGGAGGCCGCGACGCCCGCCGCACCCGCAACGCCGGCTGCTGTCGCGGCCGGCCGCGTGCTGCGCGTCACGCACGATACCGAATACCGCTATGCCGCACGCGTCGAATCCGCCCAGCACCAGGCACGGCTGCAGCCGCTCGCGACGCCGCGCCAGCAGGTATTGTCATTCGCGCTCGACATCGAGCCCGCACCGGAAACGGTCGGCACCGAGATCGACGCGTTCGGCAACGCGCGCGCATCGTTCGCGCTGAACCAGCCTCACGATGCGCTGCTCGTGCGCAGCCGCAGCACGGTGCGCGTGAGCGCGCCCGTCTGGTCGCAGGGCGCACGCGGCGCGCCGCCGCCCGCGATCGCGCATCCCGACGCCGAACATGCAACGGCATGGGAGGCCGTGCGCGACCGCTTGCGGTTTCGTGCCGGACAGCCGTACGACGCGGCGAGCGAGTTCGTGTTCGCGTCGCCGCACGTGGCGTGCGATCCCGAGCTGGCCGCGTATGCGGCCGCCAGCTTCACGCCACGGCGGCCGCTCGTGCAGGCCGCGTGGGACCTGATGCGGCGAATTCACGCCGACTTCGCGTATACGCCGAACAGCACCGACATCACGACGACGGCGCTCGATGCATTGCGATTGCGCAAGGGCGTCTGTCAGGATTTCGCGCACGTGATGATTGGCGCGTTGCGCTCGCTCGGGCTTGCCGCGCGCTACGTGAGCGGTTATCTGCTGACGCAGCCGCCGCCCGGGCAGCCGCGACTGATCGGCGCGGACGCATCGCATGCATGGGTCGACGTATACGACCCGGCGTGGCCCGAAGACGGTGGTTGGCTGCAGCTCGACCCGACCAACGACCGTGCACCCGGCGACGATTACGTGATGCTGTCGATCGGCCGCGATTACGCGGACGTGACGCCGCTGCGCGGCGTGATTCGCGGCGGCGGCGCGGATCAGGAGCTGAAGGTCGGCGTGACGGTCGAACCGCTCGATACGCCGTGAGCCACGCGGGATGAGCGGGCCGGCGCCGTGCTCGCCGGCCGTTTAAGTCTTCGTTAATACTGCCCGCCTAGCATGGTGATGCCGGCGAACGGACCGGGCCATGGTCCCGCGCCGGCGGCACGCGCGGGTGCGTCGACGTCACGGCGCCGCGCCGTCGCGCGTGGCCATTCCCTTGCAACGGCGGCAGACATGATCAAGAACTTCGACTACACGCTCGGCAACGAGACGATCGCGCTGTGCGCGAGCTTCGGTGCGGGCCCCGCGTTCCGTCGCGTGCTCGTGAGCCGCGCGGATTCGATGGAGACGCTCGTGGTGCTCGACGCGCGCGGCCTGTCGGGCCTGCTGAAGGTCGCGACCGAAGAGCCGGAAGGATTGCTCGACGATGCGATCCGCAAGGTCGGCGACGAACAGCTCGTCGAGCGGGCGATCCGCGGCCGGACGATCGTCGAAGCCGCGCTTTGAGCAGGCGGCGCGTGCAGGCCGGCATTGCCCATTGCCGGCCGCAACGCGCCGCCTGGCGTTGCCGCTTACGCGGCGAACCGGTCCGTCGCGGCGAGCAGCGCCCTCAGGATGCCTGGTTCGTTGTACGCATGTCCGGCATCCGGCACGATCTCGAACGTCGCATCGGGCCATGCCTTCGCGAGGTCCCACGCGGTACGCGCGGGCGTCGCGATGTCGTAGCGGCCTTGCACGATCACGCCCGGAATGCCGGCGAGGCGATGCGCGTCGCGCAGCAACTGGCCTTCGTCGACGAAACCGCGGTTCACGAAGTAGTGGTTTTCGATTCGCGCGAACGCGAGCGCGTAGTGGCCGTCCGCGAAGTGCGCGGCCAATGCCGGATCGGGCAGCAGCGTGATCGTGCGGCCTTCCCAGATGCTCCATGCGCGCGCGGCTTCGAGCTTCGCGGCTTCGTCGTCGCCCGTCAGCCGGCGATGATATGCGGCCATCAGGTCGCCGCGCTCGGCTTCCGGGATCGGTGCGAGGAATTCCTCCCACAGGTCCGGGAATAACCACGACGCACCTTCCTGGTAGTACCACAGCAACTCCGCGCGGCGCATCGTGAAGATGCCGCGCACGACGAGCGCGCTCACGCGCTGCGGATGCGTCTCCGCGTAGGCGAGGGCGAGTGCGCTGCCCCACGAGCCGCCGAACACGAGCCATTGTTCCGCACCGACCATCTCGCGCAGCCGCTCGATGTCGGCCACGAGGTCCCAGGTCGTGTTGTTGTCGAGGCTTGCGTGCGGCGTCGAGCGCCCGCAGCCGCGCTGGTCGAACAGCAGGATGTCGTAGCGTTCGGGATCGAACAGGCGGCGATGGTCGGGGCTGCAGCCTGCGCCCGGGCCGCCGTGCAGGAACACCGCGGGCTTGCCGGACGGGTTGCCGCAGCGCTCCCAGTAGATGCGGTGGCCGTCGCCGGTGTCGAGGTGGCCGTGGGCGTAGGGTTCGATCGGTGGGTACACAGGCAGGCTCCGAATGAAGGTCGGCAGGAGAACGGACGAGGCACGGGCCGTGTGCGCCCGGAATAACGCAGCGCCGGTATCGCGGATATTGCGGCGCCGCAAATTCGTTGTGTCGGCATCGGACCGGCCATTGCCGGACAAGGCTTGTCATTATGCCCATTCATTCCGGCCGCGGTGTGCCGGCCGGCACCGTGCATGGCGCGCAGCGTGCCGCGCTGACAGACGCATCGAAATTTTTTGAAGCAATTTCGTTCCGATATTTTTCAGACAAAATCCCGGCGACATATCGGCGAGCCGGTCGCGGGCGCCGGCCTTCATACCGTTCCTCCACCGTGCCAACGGGAAACGAGCCGATGAACCATCGCGTCAAGCAGCTGACCGGGTTGCGCGCCGTCGCGGTCACGATGGTCGTCGTCGGCCATGCGGAGCACATGCTGCCGGGCGGCTACACCGGCTGGTTCGCGCCGTTGAGGCTGATCGCCGACGGCCGGCTCGGCGTGCTGATCTTCTTCGTCCTCAGCGGCTTCCTGATCACCAACGTGCTGCGTGCGGAGTTCGCGCGCACCGGCGGGATCGCACTGACGTCGTTCTACGTGCGCCGTGCGCTGCGGATCTGGCCGGCCTGCTACGTATATCTCGCGACCGTCGGCGTGCTTGCCTTCACCGGCTGGCTCGATGTCGATCGCCGTCAGTGGCTGTATGCGGCGCTGCATCTGTGGAACTACTCGGCGTGGTTCGGGCTGGCCGGCGACAACACGCTGCATCCGGCCGGCGCGTGGTATCTCGGCCATTTCTGGTCGCTCGCGCTCGAGGAGCAGTTCTACTGGTTCTGGCCGCTGCTGTTCGTGTACGGCGCCCGACGTTGCGGCACGCGCTGGCTGGCCGCGCTGATCCTGGTCGTGCCGCTGGTGCGCGCGCTCACCTACGGCATTGCGCCGGCGCTGCGCGGCCAGCTCGGGATGATGCTGCATACGGGCGTCGATCCGATCCTGATCGGCTGCTACGCGGCGCTCAACCGCGAACGGCTCGAAGCGTGGATTCGCTCATGGCGCGCCGAGTCGCGCATCGTGACGGCGCTCGTCTTCATCGTGCTGTTCGCGATGCCCGTCGCCGAACATCGGCTCGGCGGCTTCTGGAATGCGACGTACGGCGTGACGCTCGAGGCCGCGCTGATCGCGATTATGATCGTCGTGCTGAATTTCCGCAGCGAGTTCTGGTGCGCGCGGTGGCTGAGGGCCGCGCCGGTGGTGTTCGTCGGCACCATCTCGTTCAGCCTGTATCTGTGGCAGCAGCCGTTCGCGAATCCCGATCTGGCAGTTCCGCATGCGTTCCCGCTCGGTATCGTGTGGGCGCTGCTGGCCGCGACGGCCAGCTACTTCTTCGTCGAGAAGCCGTTCCTGCGGTTGAAGGAACGTTTTACGGCACGCGAGGCGCGACGTGTGCGGGATGATGCATTGCTCGGAGCGGTGCAGACGGATGCGATCGGGCCGAAGGTGGTGAAGTAGGCGAGTGTGGTTCGCCCGCCGCCTCGCCGCAAAAGCGGCGCAAATGAAAAAGGCCCTTGCTGAACTGAACCCCGAGAATCGGACAGTTCATGCGGGCCTTTCGTCGACCGGAAGCGGGTATTTACCGCGTCAGTGCCGTAAAACCGTCCAGCAGCCGCTCGACGTCGGCCGCACCAATCGCGCCCATCGTCGAGATGCGGAACAGTTCCTTCGACAACCCGCCTTGCCCCGCATAGATCACGAAGCCGCGCGCCTTCAGGCCGTCGTGCAGCGTCTCGTACGTGACGCCCTGCGGCAGCCGGTACGCGCGCAGCACGACCGACGATGCGCCTTCGGGCAGCACGAGCGGCATCCCGCGCGCCGCGAGGCCGGCCTGCGCCTGATCGGCGAGCGCCTTGTAGTGCGCATGGCGCGCTCGCCAGCCACCGGCTTCATCGAACTCGCGCAGTGCCTCGACGAGCGCGTAATACGCGTGCACGGATGGCGTGAACGGCGTATTGCGCTGATCCTGCAGCTTCGCGAGACGGCCGAGGTCGAGGTAGTAGGTGCGGCTCGCGGCCTTTGCGAGTGCGCTGCGGCGCACGATCACGAACGCGGCGCCGGGCACGCCGTGCAGACACTTGTTCGCGGTCGCCGCGACCGCGTCGATCACGCCGCCGGCGAAGTCGATCGCTTCGGCGCCGAAGCTGCTGACGCCGTCGACGAGCATTTTGACGCCGCGCGCGCGGCATACGTCCGCGATCGCACCGAGGTTGTTCAGCCGGCCGGTCGTCGTTTCGTGATGAATCACCGCGACGTGCGAATAACCGCCCGCGTCGAGACGCGCGGCGATCTGCGCGAGATCGGGCGCCTGCATCCACTCATGCTTGAGCACGTCATGCGCGATTCCGTACTGCGTGGCAATCTGCGTAATCCGTTCGCCGTACACGCCGTTCTCGATCACGAGCAGTTTGCCGTCCTGCGGCACGAGCGCCGCGATCATGCTTTCGACGGCGGCGGTACCCGAGCCGGTCATCAGCACGGCGGCCCATTCGGCCGGATCGAGCTCGTACGCGGCAACGAGGCGCGCACGCGCTTCATCCTGAAGATCGAAGAATTCGCTTTCGCGATGGCACAGGTCAGGTTGCAGCAGGCTGCGGCGCACGCGTTCCGTCAGCGTTACCGGGCCGGGGTTCAGCAGCAGCATCAATGGACTCCTTCAGCATGGGCTTCAGCCTGTGCGGCGCCGATATGCCGCATCAGGCGGGTCTTGACCTCGACCGGCGTGACGGTCGGGCGGGGCAGGCCGTCGGGCACGCCCGTGCGGATGGCAAGCCGCACGAAGCGCGTACCGTCTGCCGAATGCGCGGCGTCGAGCGCCGCATCGAGCACGTCGAGCGTGTCGCCTTCGATGGCCGACGCATAGCCGCAGGCGGCCGCGACGCCGGCGAACGACACATGCCGTGACACGGTCGCCTGCCCGCCGGTCGATTCGTGTGCGCCGTTGTCGAGCAGCACGTGCACGAGGTTGGACGGACCGTAGGTGCCGAGCGTCGCGAACGCGCCCATGCGCATCAGCGCGGCGCCGTCGCCGTCGACGGCCACCACGCGCAGGTCGGGGCGCGCGAGCGCGAGACCCAGCGCGAGCGGCGTCACGCAGCCCATTGAGCCGACCATGTACAACTGGTTCGGGCGATCGTCGATGGCATAGAGTTCGCGGCCGCAGAAACCGGTCGATGCAAGCACGACGGTCGAATCGACCGGCGTATGCGCGATCACGCGCTGCAGCGCATCGTGGCGGGTCGGCCACGCGGCGGATGCGTCGGCGCGTGCCGCCGACTGCGCGGCGACATGCGCGCGCGGTGCCGCCGCCGGGTTCGCCTTCAATTCATACGGCGCGACGCTGCCCTTCTGCATCACGAGCGCGTACGGGCGGCCCGTTGCGTCCATGTGCGCGATCGCGCGGTCAAGCGCCGCGCCGACCTGTTCGGGCTCGGTCGGGAACGTCTCCCACGGGATCTCCATCGTGTCGAGCATCGCCGGCGTGATCGGACCCATCAGCGCGTGCTGCGGCTCGTCGGCCACGCCCGGCTGACCGCGCCACGTGACGATCAGCAACTGCGGCAGCCGGAACGTCCAGGTCAGCGAGGTGAGCGGGCTCACCGCGTTGCCGAGCCCCGAGTTCTGCATCATCGCGATCCCGCGCTTGCCGCCGAGCGTGGCGCCGGCGATCAACGCGACCGCGTCGCCTTCATTCGCGGCCGACAGGTAATGCAGCGTCGGATCCTGCAGCACGTAGTTGATGAACGGCGTCAGGTACGAACAGGGCACGCCCGCATACCAGTCGAAGCCGCGTTCGCGCGCGGCCTCGACGAACTGGGCCGCTTCGATCATTGCGCGCCCCCGTTGCCGGCGCCCGGCTCGGACAGCGGCGTCTGGCCGTGCGCGAAGTCGCCCGCACGGCGGAAGTCTTCCAGATCGTTCACGCCACGCCAGTGGCCGTGCACGTACTGCACCTCGATCTTCTCGCCGGCGGCGATCAGTTCGTTGAGCAGCGACGGGATGTCGAGCGTGTCGAAATCGGGCCGCGCCTGCAGCGTCGCGAGCATCGCCTTCAGGCGGTCGACGCCCGCGCCGCGCACGTTCAGCAGACCGATCCAGCGCCCGTGCGGCGTGCCTGCGGCGACGTCGCTCGATACACGTTGCAGATACGTTTTCTGACCGAACAGGCCGCGGTCGTCAGCGGCCGAGCACTGCGCGAAGTCGCGCACGCTCTGGTTGGTCTCGGTGAGCGACGAATCGACGACGACGCTGAACTCGGCTTCGCTCTCCGCGAGGTCGCGCAGGATGTAGCTGCGGAACAGCAGGTCGCCGTACGAGATCACGGTGTCGCCGGTCAGGCGTTCGGCCGCGCATGCGAGCGACGCGAGTTCGCCCGTTTGCGCATGGCGCTCGTTGACGACGAGCTTGATGCCCGACGTGTCGATCGCGTCGGCGCGATAGCCGCCGACCACGGTGATGTCGTTCACGCCATGCTTCTTGAAGCCGTCGACGAGCCAGCGCAGGAGCGGCTTGCCGGCGACCGGCAGCATGACCTTGGGCTTGTCCTCGGTGACGGCTTCCAGCCCCTTGCCGCGGCTGGCCGCGAGCACGATCGCCGCGTTCGACGCGCGCGACGATGACGACAGGTAGATGCGCTCGGCTGCCGAGTATTCGTCGGCGTCCTGCAGGCGGAAGATTTCGTTGACCGATGCGACGCGATCCTCGACGTTGATCAGCGTCTCGTTTTCGTGGATCTCGCGTGCGACGGACTGCATTGCCGATGCCGACGCGCGGATCAGGTGGTTCGCCCAGATCACGGTGCTGATGCCGGCCTGGCGGAACACGTCGGTCGGCGTGCTGTAGTACTTGGTCGGCACGATCACGAGCGGCGCGCGGCCGCTCCATTCGCGTGCGAACTGCAGGATCTCGTCCGGACGCGACAGCTTGCTGTGAATCAGGATCGCGTCGGCGCCGGCTTCCGCGTACGCGTTTGCGCGGCGCAGCGCCTCATCCATTCCCCAACCGGCGATCAGCGCTTCGACGCGCGCGACGATCGAGAAATCGGGATCGCTCTGCGAATCCTTGCCGGCCTTGATCTTGCCGCAGAACTCGTCGATCTCGGCGAGCGGCTGGCGCTCGCCGTCGATGAAGCTGTTCGTCTTCGGGAACTGCTTGTCCTCGATGCACACGCCGGCGATGCCGCGCTGCTCGAGCTTCTTCACGAGGCGGCGCACGTTGTTGAAGTTGCCGTAGCCGGTGTCGCCGTCGAGCAGGATCGGCAGGTCGCTCGCGTCGGCCATGAACTCGAGCACGTCGACGACCTGCGTCCAGCTCGCTTCGTTGTTGTCGCGCACGCCGAACTGCGCGGAGATCGCGAGGCCCGACGCCCAGATCCCCTTGAAGCCGGCTTCGCGGACGATCCGTGCCGACAGGCCGTTGTGCGCTTCCATCAGGAATTCGAGGTCGCTGCTGACGAGCATGCGGCGCAGGCGTGCGCTGCGCGATTCGGAGAAGTTGGGTTCGCGTGCGTTCATCGTGCGGCTCCTGCGGTCGTGCGTTGAATCAGGGGGAGAATTTCTTGCGTGGCGCGGGCGACGTCGTTCGGGAAGTCGATCTCGATCCACGGCGAGCCCGTGACGTCGGCGACGTCGAACGAATGGCCGCCTTCGAGCAGCAGGTCGCGCACGGCTTCCTCGTGCGGCATGTTCGCACGGCCGCTGTCGACGTAGCCCGCGACGATCGTCGCGAGGCGGCGCGCGGTACCTTCGGTGAAGCGGAAGAAGCCGACCGACTCGCCGATCGTGTCGTACTCGAGGTCGACCGCGAGCTGCTTGCGCAGCTCGACCGGCACGCCGTTCTTCAGGCACAGCTTGACGGGCTCGTCGCCGGCCTCGAAGTCGCGATCGATCAGCAGGCGGTCGACCGCCTTGTCGGAATCGGCCACCAGCGCGTGCAGGATGTTCTCGTCGTACAGCACGTCCGCGTCCATCAGCAGCACGTCGCCGCCGCGCGTCATCGCATCGGCGACGGTGTGCACGGTCAGCACGCTGCCGAGGTCGTAGCGCTCGTTGATCACGATCTCGGCGCGGCGGCCGAGGCGCTTCAGCTCCTGCTCGACCTTCTCGTGCTGGAAGCCGAGCCCGAGCACGATTTCATCGACACCCGCGGCGTCGAGCACGCGCAGATGGCGTTCGAGCAGCGATACGTCGTCGAAGCGCAGCAGGCACTTCGGGAATTGCGCCTCGGGCGGTTGTTGCAGGCGCAAGCCGAGGCCTGCCGCAAGAATGATGGCTCGCATGGGTTCTCCAACCAAAAAGCCGGCGGATCTGAACGATCAGTCGGCGATGGGCTGCGGCGCGCGGCGCCGCTGCCAGTTTCTTTCACTGAAATGCAGATAGAGCAGTCCCGGCAGGCCCAGCGCGAGTTCGCGCGCGCGCTTCGCGAGCGATAGCGCGAGCGCCGCGTCGGGCGGCAGGCCGACCAGCGGGGCGAGCAACAGGTAACCGCCTTCCTGGGCGCCGAGCGAGCCGGGAATCGCGAATGCCGCACCGCGAATCGCCTGGCCGACGCTTTCGAGCAGCAGCGCGTCGAGCCAGCTGACCGGGTGCCCGAGGAAGTGCAGCGCGAGCCACACTTCGGCGGTGCCGACGATCCAGCCGACGAGGCTCAACGCGAAGGTCTTCGCGACCTTCGCGCGATCACGGTACAGCGCGCCGACGGCGTCGTCGATCGCGTCCGCGCGGGCCGCGAGCGACGACCAGTCGCGCGGGCCGAGCAACTTCGACGCGAGACGCAACCCGCGACCGAACAGCCCGCGCCGCTGCGCCACGTAGAACGCGACGGCGAGGGCGCCGAGCACGCCGGTGGCGATCAGCGCCGGCGTGCGCAGGTGAGCGACGGACTCGTGCGTTGCATACAGGCTGAACGTGGCGATGCCGATCAGCGCGAAAGCCATCTGGGCGAGCGCCTGCATCGTCGTGCTGACGGTGACCGCGGCGGCTGCATCGGCCATCCGCGTGCCGCGCTGCGCGAGGTGACGCACCATCAGCACCGGGCCGCCGATCTGCCCGGCGGGCAGCAGGCTGTTCACCGATTCCCCGACCCAGCGCGCGCGCAGCGCGTCGCCGAGCTCCGCGCCCGGCTGGCCGCGGCGAAACATCGCCGAGATCGCCAGCGCGTCGATCACGAGCGGTACGACGTGGAATGCCGCGACGAGCGCGAGGCCCCAGCCGGCCGCGAGAAACGTCGACGCGACCGCGCCGACGCCCTGCCACGCGAGCAGGGCGACGAACAGTGCCGTTCCGAGGGACAGCAGGATCAGGCCGGCGCGTGTCATGACCCGGTCGACCGTCGCGTGGCCAGCTGCTTGAACACCTGGCGGAAACCGAAATACGCGATCGCGTCCTTCATGTTCGAGATGAAGCGCTTCCACGGCCGCATGCCGGGGTTGGTCACGTATTCGAAGGTGAGCGACACGCGCGTCTCGTTCTGGCCGAGCGGCGTGACGCGATGGCGAAGCTTGTCGCCGTCGAACAGCACGATGCCGCCGTCAGCGATCTGCACGGAGCCCGGTTCGTCGGGCACGTCCGGATTGCGCGTATGCAGCTCGTAGTCGAGCCGGCACGACGACTCGTCGATCACGCCGATCAGCAGCGTATAGCGGCGGCCGTCGTAGTACGACGTGTCGTAGTGCCAGCCGATATGGTCGCCCGGCTTCGTGTAGTAGTACAGCGCGTACGCGTGCGGATCGTCGTCCGGCGACAGCATCAGCTTGTCGCCGGTGATCTTCTCGAGGAAGCCGATCAGCGCCTTCGACCGGTACAGCTCGGCGATGTATGGCGCCTGTTCGTCGATCGTGTGCCGGCTCACGCTGCCGCCCTGCTTGTGGCCGGGCAGGTAATTGCGGTTCAGGCCGGCCTGCATCGCGCGGGCGGCGGCCGCGAGCTTCGCGTGCGCGTCGGCCGGCAGGAAGGCGTCGAGGTACAGGAACGACCCTTGGCGCGTGTAGTCACCGTGCAGGCGGTCGAGGTCGAGACGGCCGACGCAGTCTGCCACGGTGCGATCGGGATCGGCCGCTGCCGCGCGCACAGGCGCGGGGCGTGCCGGGCTCAGCACGGAGTCGTCGCGCGTGCTAGGAGTCATTTGGAAGCCTGGATTTCGGTTGAACTTTGAGCGCCCCCGGACCTGTCGCTGCGCGCCAGGCCCGCCGAGGGGGACACGAAAACTTCGGGCGGCCCGGCGTTTTCATGCGCAACGCCGCTCCGGCGAACGATGCGCCACCAGTCGATCACGACCCACGCGGCGAACAGCGGGGCGCCGATCGATGCCGCGAGCAGGAACGGCTGGACGCCGTCGACGAGCGTCACGATCGGCAGCAGGTAGAGCACGTCTTCCGTCTCGAAGCCGCCGGCGAACGCCTGTTTGGTGCCGGCCTTGCCGGCGACCGATTCGATCCGCATGCGCAGGAAGAAGATCAGCGCGACGGCCGCGCCGGCCACCGCGCCAAGCAGCACCGGCGACGCGGCCATCTGGCCGCCCTGGGCGACGATGCCGACGCCCATGCTGACAAACAGCGCGACCGTCACAAGCGCGTCGGCCGCGAGGTCGTAAAAGTGACCGATCTTGCTGGACTTGCCGCTGATGCGCGCGAGTTCGCCGTCGGTGTGGTCGACGAAGTTCGACAGCACGATCAGGAATGCGCCGGCGTTGCTCCAGCCAAAGCCGCCTTGCGCGAGGCACCAGGCGCCGGCGAGGCCGATCAGCAGACGAAGGGTGGTGAGGTGATTCGGGGTAACGGGCGTGTCGATCAGCGGTCGGACGAGCGAGCGCGCGAGCCGCGCATCCCAGGTGCGTGGCAGGGGCGGTTCGGAACGTGTTGCGTTTTTTCTTTGGTCCATCGGCGAAATATATACGGAATTGTAATTTGTTGCTTTTTCTTCGACCAATGTCCTGACATACGGGAGTGTTACCGCGCATTCCGGGCATCGGCCGGTTGCAAACCGCCTGCGCGAAACGGCGTTCGCGCTGGCGGGCCTTACCTGATCCAGTGTGGTTCGCGGCACGCGGCTGTCAAGGGCGGACGGGCCTTGTACGCGGGCCTGGCGGCGATTCGCGCGTGTCGACGCATTGATGTGCATCAGGCTCGCAAAAGCCGGGGCGGGTGACAATCGGCCGCGGCGATCGCCGATCGGCCATCGCGTGCGGATTCTTCGCGTTCATGCGGTTAATCCGGGCATCTGTGGGCCGATTGACGGTCAGCCGTTCGTAATTTTCACGCGGAAAACTGGCAGTCAGCTTTCCCGCACCTTTCGGACGCATGCGTTTGAGGCTGCCGCGGCTGTCACAGAACTGTCGTTCGATACCCGGTGCATTCAGCAAGTGTCTTTTGCATCCGGCGGACATTTCGCGGCGATGGCCTCTGCGATACTCCGACCGTGCCCGTGGTGCCGGGCCGCCCCTCGCGGCCCCAAGGGCTTCGCGTCGCTCAGGAGACACCCCCCGCGACGTCAACGACAGACCAAAAGCGTCAGATATACAGCCATGTCTTCTTCACGCATCCTCGCTCCCGCGCTGCGTTCCCTCGTCCGCACCGCCGACGAAGCCGCCGCGCTGATTCGTCCCGGCATGACCGTCGCCATGAGCGGCTTCACCGGCTCGGGCTACCCGAAGGCCGTGCCCGCCGCGCTCGCCGCCCACATCGAAGCGGCCCACGCGCGCGGCGAGGACTTCCGGATCAACGTGCTGACGGGCGCATCGACGGCGCCCGAACTCGACGGCGCGCTCGCCCGCACCGACGGCATCTCGATGCGCTTGCCGTACCAGTCCGACCCGACGCTGCGCGACAAGATCAACGCCGGTGAAGTCGATTACCAGGACGTCCACCTGAGCCACGTCGCACAATACGCATGGTTCGGGCTGTACGGCGACCTCGACGTCGCGATCGTCGAAGTCGCGGGCATCCGCGAGGACGGGCGGCTGATTCCGTCCGCGTCGATCGGCAACAACAAGACGTGGCTCGAGCAGGCGAAGCATGTGATCCTGGAAGTCAATTCGCGCCAGCCGCTCGGTCTCGACGGGATGCACGACGTCTATTACGGCACCGCGCTGCCGCCGCACCGCAAGCCGATTCCGTTGACGAAGAGCGATGACCGGATCGGCGAGCCGTACCTGCGCTGCCCGGCTGAGAAGATCGTCGCGATCGTCGAGACCGACGCGCCGGACCGCAGCAACGCGTTCTCCGCGCCGGACGCCACGTCGAAGCAGATCGCGCTGCAACTGATCGACTTCCTGCGTCACGAAGTGAAGCGCGGCCGCCTGCCGGAAAACCTGCTGCCGCTGCAGTCGGGCGTCGGCAACATCACGAACGCGGTGCTCGCGGAACTGAGCTCGGCCGGCTTCTCGAACCTGACCGCGTACACCGAAGTGATCCAGGACGGCATGCTCGACCTGCTCGACGACGGCACGCTGAGCTTCGCGTCGGCCACGGCGCTGTCGCTGAGTCCGGCCGCCGTGCAGCGCTTCGCCGACGAGATCGCCACGTTCCGCGAAAAGATCCTGCTGCGCCCGCAGGAGATCAGCAACCACCCGGAACTCGTGCGCCGCCTCGGCTGCATCGCGATGAACGGGATGATCGAAGCCGACATCTACGGCAACGTGAATTCGACGCACGTGATGGGCACGAAGATCCAGAACGGTATCGGCGGCTCGGGCGATTTCGCGCGCAACGGCTACCTGTCGTGCTTCATGTCGGCCAGCACCGCGAAGGGCGGCGCGATCTCGAGGATCGTGCCGATGGCGAGCCACGTCGACCATACCGAGCACGACGTCGCGGTGGTCGTCACCGAACAGGGGCTCGCCGACCTGCGTGGCCTGTCGCCGAAGCAGCGTGCGCGCAAGATCATCGCGACCTGCGCGCATCCCGACTACCGGCCGATGCTCGAGGACTACTTCGAGCGCGCGTCGCGCGAGAGCTTCGGCAAGCACACGCCGCACCTGCTCGCCGAGGCGCTGGCGTGGCACGAACGCTACGTGCGCACCGGGACGATGAAGGCCTGACGTTGCGGCCCGCGGCGGGCACGCGCCCGTCGCATCGTCAATCCATCGCCGCATGTGCGACGTCCACGCTCGCCGTTTTCTGCGGCGGGCGGATCAGCAGCAACAGCGGAATCATCAGCAGCGTCGCCACGAACATCAGCTTGAAGTCGTTCAGGTAGGCGATCATCGCGGCCTGCTGGTTGATCGTGCGGTCGAGCAGCGCGATGTCGAGGTGACTGCCGGCCATCGCCTGCACGGCCGGGTCGAACGGCGTGATGTGGGTCGCGAGGTCGGCATGCGCGACTTGCGTGTTGCGCGTCATCAGCGTCTGCACGATCGAGATGCCGATACTGCTGCCGATGTTGCGCATCAGGCTGTAGGTGGCCGTGCCGTCCGCGCGCAGCTCCGGCTGCAGCGTCGAGAACGACAGCGCGCTCAGCGGCACGAACACGAGCCCCAGCCCGAAGCCCTGGACCACGCCGGGCCACACGATGTCCGCCTCGGACAGCACGATCGTGTACTGCATCATCTGCCACAGCGCGAGCGCGGAAATCGCCAGCCCGGCGAACAGCAATGCCCGCGCGTCCACGTATTTCAACAAGCGCCCGACGAACAGCATCGCGATCATCGTGCCGGCGCCGCTCGGCGCGGTGACGAGGCCCGTCGTCGCGACCGGATAGCCCATCAGGTTCTGCAGCATCGGCGGCAACAGCGCGCGCGTCGCATACAGCACAGCGCCGACGACGAAGATGAACAGCGTGCCGGTTGCGAAGTTCGGGTCGCGCAGCAGCTCCGACTTGAAGAACGACGCCTTGCCGACGGTCGCGGTATGCACGAGGAAGAATGCGAAGCTCAGTGCGGCGACGAGCGCCTCGATGCGGATTTCGTACGAGCCGAACCAGTCGAGCTGTTCGCCGCGGTCGAGCATCGCCTGGAATGCGCCGATCGCGAGCGCGAGCGTCGCGAAGCCGAACGCGTCGAATTTCACGTGCGGGCGTGGCGCGCGAGCGGGCAGGAATGTCAGCACGCCGGCCAGCGCGAACGCGCCGATCGGCACGTTGATGAAGAACACCCAGCGCCAGTTGTAGCTGTCGGTGAGCCAGCCGCCGAGCGTCGGGCCGAGGATCGGGCCGACCATCACCCCCATCCCCCAGATCGCCATTGCCTGGCCCTGTTTTTCGCGTGGGTTGATGTCGAGCAGGATCGACTGCGACAGCGGCACCAGCGCGGCGCCGAACACGCCCTGCAGCAGCCGCGCGCCGACGATCTGCACAAGCGACTCGGACAGCCCGCACAACGCGGACGCGATCGTGAAGCCCGCGATCGAGATCGTCAGCAGCCGCTTCATGCTGAGGCGGTCGGAGAGCCAGCCGGTCAGCGGCGTCGCGATCGCCGCGGCGACGATATAGGAAGTGAGAACCCAGGTGATTTCGTCTTGCGACGCGGACAGCGTGCCCTGCATGTGCGGCAGCGCGACGTTCGCGATCGTGCTGTCGAGGGTCTGGATCAGCGTCGCGAGCATGATCGACAGGGTCAGCATCGGCCGGTTGAGGGCGAGCGGCGAGGCGGGGGCGTCGGCGGCGGGATTCAAGCAGTGTCTCCGTGGGGCGGTCGCCGTGGGCGGCGATCCGGTATGGCTCGAATTATAAGCACGCTTATTATATTCGTGCTCATCGCCTGGCCCGAGCCGCGGGCGATTCGCGGCCTGCCCCTATAATCGCCGCATGGACAAGACTTACGAGAACCGGATCGGCTACCTGATTTCCGACGTGGCCCGCCTGCAAGGACGCCTGTTCGACCGGCGCGCGAAGCGCCTCGGACTGACGCGCGCGCAAAGCCGCGTGCTCGCGTACCTGACGTGGAAGGGCGAGATGAATCAGGCGCGGCTCGCGGAATGGCTCGAGATCACGCCGATCTCGCTGACGCGGCTGCTCGACCGGATGGAAGGCTGCGGGTGGATCGAACGCATCGCGAACGACGATGATCGCCGCGCGTTCGTGATCCGGCTGACCGACAAGTCGCGCGACATCTTTCCGCAGATGCTGGAAGTGGGCGACACCGTCACCGACGACGGGCTGCGCGGCTTCACGCGCGACGAGCGCGACACGCTCGTGCGCCTGCTCGGCCGCGTGCGCCACAACCTGATCGACAGCGGCGGCGAATGACCGCGATGGGCGGTGAACGACCCGGCGCCGCCAGCCCGAACGCCATGCGACGCGGCAGCGCCCACGGGTCCGTCACGCGTGTCGCGCCCGCGCCGACCAGCAGGACGCGCGGCGCGCAATCGGGTGAGGTCGTCGTGGTCGCGGCGACGCGGCTTGTCGGGACATGATTCGGTTTCGGCGAATTCATGGCGGTCCAGGCTTGTGTCGAAGGAATCGAGCGATTACCTTGCAACTTCAAGTTCACTTGAGATCGAGCATGAGCCGTCTGGATATCGCCGAAGTCGCGCGCCGCTCGGGATTGCCCGCGTCGACGCTGCGTTACTACGAGGAAAAGGGATTGATCGTGCCGAACGGCCGTCATGGGCTGCGGCGCCAGTACGACGAGTCGGTGCTGGAGCGTCTTGCGCTGATCGCGCTCGGCCGCGAGGCCGGTTTTTCGCTGGACGACATCCTCGCGATGGTCGGCACGGACGGCCGGCCCGTGATCGATCGCGCGAAGCTCGACGACAAGGCCGACGAGCTCGACCGCACCATCCGACGTCTCGGCGCGGTGCGCGACGCGTTGCGGCATGCGGCCGCCTGCCCGGCTCCGAGTCATCTCGAGTGTCCGTCGTTCCGCAAGCTGCTGCGCATCGCGGCGCATCGTCATCCGGCGCGCCGCATGAAGACGGAAGGCGCGTAAAAGGTCAGGCCGTCCGGTTTGCCGAAGCGCGGGCGCTCGGGCGAGTCGCGCTGCGGCCGTACCGTGGCGGCTGGCGTCCTGGGCGCCTCATCCGGCGTAATACACGCGGCATTCCATCTCGCGTCCGCGCACGATGCGCTTGCCGACGAGCGCGCCGAGCGTTTCGGTGACGACGGTCCGCTGGTTCTCGCATTGCAACGCATCGTAGAAGTAGAGCGCGACCCAGTCCGCAGTGCGACCGGACTCCTGCGGGCGCACGGGATACGGGCACAGCGCGGTGAAATGCCAGCCGCCTTTCGTCATGTGCATCACGGGCGGCTGAATGCTCACGTCCGCGTTCAGCCGACGTGAGACGAGCGTGGGCAGGATGCCGGCGGCGGCCTTGTTGCGGTACAGGCGGTCGATGTAAAGCAGCAGTTCGACCGGCGGCTCGGCGCCGAGGCTGGCGTCGCGCGCGTGGCCTTGCCAGCGCCGGCGCCGGCTCAGCACGTCGTCGAGCGCGGCGCGGATGCCTGCCGCGCGACGCGGGCCGACGCCCGGGATCGCTTCGAGCTGGCCGCTGCGGGCCGCGCGTTCGAGATCCTCGAGCGTATCGATGTGCAACTGATCGTGGATCCGCAGGGCGAGCGCGTGGCCGATGCCCGGCACCGCTTCGAATGCGGACGCGCGCTCCGCGTCGCCACGCAGCCGGTCGAGCAGGCGCCAGCGTCCGGTCACCAGAAGTTCGGCGATCGCCTGCGCGACGCCCGTGCCGACCTCCGGCAGTGCGCCGAGCGCATCGACGCCGCCCGCGTCGAACCGCGTGCGAATGCCGTCCGCGAGTGATTCGATCGTATCGGCCGATGCGCGGTAGGCGGCAACCCGATAAGGATTCGCGCCCTGGTCGGCAAGCAACTGCGCGGCCTCGCGCAGGCAGGCCGCGATCTGCCGGTTTTCCTCGTGTGTCTGGCCGATGGTCGTTTGCATGTGGGTCGCCTGGGGATGTGCAAACGGATGGACACCGTGCGCAGTGCGCCGGCCCAATTCTTATTTCAACATATTGTCATGACAAGCGACGAGCAAAACTTGATGTGCGTCAATGGCAAACGTTGCGCCGGCGGAACCGGGCGCGCGTGCATGCCGTGCCGCAGCATGAACGCGCGACCCGTTACGCGTCGAGGAACGACTGCGCGCCCTCGGCCTCCGCGGCCATGCGCAGCGTGGCGAGGGCGCGCTTCTCGATCTGCCGCACGCGTTCGCGCGACATCCCCGCGTCCTGGGCGATCGCATCGTAGGTGTCGGGCTCGGCGCCGCCAAGGCCGAACCGCCGGCGCAGCACGTCGGCCTCGGCCGGCGTGACCGAGCGCAACAGCGACGTCACGCACTCGCGCATGCGCGTGTCCGCCAGCCGCTCGAACGGGCTCGCCGATGCCTGGTCCTCGATCAGATCGACGAGGCCGGTATCTGCATCGGGCAGCGGCGTGTCGAGCGACAGCGGCTCGGCAGGCAGCGCGAGCACTGCGCGCAGCTTGTCCTCGGCGAGTCCGGTCTCGGCCGCGAGTTCGGCCGGCGTCGCGCGGCGGCCCGTGCGCTGGCGAAAGCGCAGTGCATGGCGCTGCACGCGCTGGTGCTGGTCGCCGACGTGCACGGGCACGCGGATCGTGCGCGAGCGGTCGGCCACTGCGCGCGCGACCGCCTGCCGGATCCACCAGGTCGCGTAGGTCGAGAACTTGAAGCCGCGCCGGTATTCGAACTTCTCGATCGCACGCATCAGGCCGAGGCAGCCGTCCTGCACGAGATCGGGCAGGTCGACGCCGCGGTTCATGTACTTGCGCGCGATCGACAGCACGAGGCGCAGGTTCGCCTCGAGCATCGCGCGCGTGCCGTCGCGCACCTTTTGCTGACCGTCGCTCAGCGCGGCGCCGAGCGCGCGCCGCGCGACGAGGTCGAAGCACACGGCGTCGGTGCCCGCGATGGCGTTCGTCCCGGCGTCCACCGGTGCGGCGGCGAGCACGCGCACGACGCGGCTCGCTTCGTCGACGGCCGGTGCAACCCACGCGAGCGAACCGAGCAGCGCGGCCAGGCGGTTACGCGCGTCGCGATACTCGGCCGAGCGACAGCCCCGCGCATGCAACGCGTCCCGCACTGTCGCAACCGCGTCCTGCAGCGTGTCGTAGCGCGCGGGTGCCGGCGCGTCGCCTCCGCCGTCGTCGACGTCATCGCCTTCGTTGGCGGCCGTGCCGCTCGCACGCGTTTCGGCATGGCGCGCGAGCAGCGCCTCGACGGCCGCCGGGCAGCCGGCGAGCGCGTGAAGGATCTGATGGCGGCCCGTCTCGATCTCGCGGGCAAGCACGATTTCGTCCTCGCGCTTGAGCAGCGGCACCGCGTGGATGCGGCGCATGTAGAGCGCGAGCGGATCGGTCGATGCACCGGTGCCACGGGCGAGATCGCCGAGCAGCGCGCGGCCCTCGTCGAGCGCGTCGCGATCGACGTCGGCCGGTGCCGCGCCCGCGAACGGCGCCGGCGCGGCGGGTTCGTCGAGCACTGCGATGCCGATGTCGGCGAGCGCGGCGCGCACGACGTCCAGCGCGTCGGGGCTGTCGCTTTCCGGCGGCAGCGCGTCGACGAGGTCGGCGTGTGTCAGATAACCCTGTTCGCCGGCAAGCGCCAGCAGTTGGATGATCGGATCGAAGGGCGTGTCCGCCCGAAGCGTGGGGCGTGGCGTAGTCATGTCGATGGCGGCGCGAGCCGCGTTCCTGTCTGGGCGGGCCGAAGTCCGCGGGTTTCAGGCTACCGGGGGACCGCGAACGCCCGTTCGCGCCGGCCAGCCTGACTCGATATTCAACTTGAGGGCATTTGCGCCAACTTCAACGCCGGCGCGGCTGACGCGCGAGCACGCGGCATGCCCGCGCTGCCGTGCCCGGTTCTGCACGGCGGCGAAACAAAAAGTAACTGATCAAACCCGCAGAAATATGCAACGGACGTAAGCTAGAGTCAGGCGCGCGCCACGCGGCGACGCGCCGATTCCCTGCGGAGCCTCGAATGAACGCGATTCCCGCCGCGCGGCCTGCCGTCATGGCGCTGGCCATGCTTGCGCTGAGCGGCTGTTATTACACCGGTCCATACGGCTATGCGCCGTATTACGCGCCTGTTCCCGCCACGGTGTCGCAGCGCGAGATCCCGGCGGCGCCGGCAACCGCCGGACCGGCCATGCCGTCGACGCCCGCGGTGCCACCGCGGGCAGACGATTACGCTTACGTACCGGCTCCCGTGTATGTCGCGCCGGCCTACGTGCCTTACCCGGTCTACTATCCCGCGTACTACCCGGGCTGGTATGGGCCGCCCGTCGCGATCGGCCTCGGTTTCTGGGGGCATTGGGGCGGCGGCTACCGGGGCGGATACTGGCACCGTCCGTGGGGCGGCGGCCACTGGGGAGGCGGGCATTGGGGCGGGGGCCATCGACACTGACCGACGCGCGGTGGCGCCGCGCGGGAGAGCACCATGAGCAACACGATCATCCGAAGTTTGTGCGTCGTTCTGTTCGGCATCGCCGCGGTGCCGGCCGTCGCCGACGCGCAAAGCAGTGCCTACACGAACTCGGCGGCTGAAATTTATGCGGGGCCGGCACCCGATTATCCGGTCGTAGCGCAGATTCCGCCCGGCACCGCGCTGGACGTGTTCGGTTGCCTGAGCGACTACTCGTGGTGCGATGTCGCACTGCCTGGCGTGCGTGGCTGGATCGACGCGGAGCAACTCGACTATCCATACCAGGGCAATTACGTGCCGTTGCTCGAATACGGCGCAATCATCGGTGTGCCGGTGACCGGCTTCGCGATCGGCGCGTACTGGGATCGGTACTACCGCCATCGGCCGTGGTTTCACGATCGCGATCGCTGGGAGCGCCGTGCCGAGCCGCGCGTCGGCCCCGGCGGGATGCCGCCCGCCTACGGGCACCCGCAGCCGGGCGGACCGATCCAGCGCGCGCCGGGCGGTCAGCCGCCCGAGCGGCATGATGCACGGCCATCGGCCACGCGCGGTGGCTGGAATGGTCCGAACCGAGCGCCGGCGCCGCAGGCTGCACCTGCACCTGCACCCAGACCTGGCGCGGGCGCGGGCGCGGGCGGCGCCCGTCAGCCGGCGCCGCCACCACCGTCCGCGCCTGGCGGTGGCGCGCCGCGAATGATGGCGCCGCCGACGTATCAGGGCGGCGGCGGTTTCGGCGCACGGCCGCAAGGCGGTGGAAACGGCGGCGGGAACCGCGGAGGCGGAGGCGGAGGCGGTGGCGGTGGCGGTGGCGGTGGCGGTGGGGGCGGCGCCGACGAATTCCGTCATTGAGCGCCGCCTCGGTGCGGTGGCTTCCGGCGGCGCAGGGTAAAAAAAAGCCGCTCCGAGGAGCGGCTTCCGGATGACGCAGGCGGGCCGTTCGCGCAGCCCGCCGCACTGCGTCAGTCGTCGAGCAGCGACAAATCGCGCACGGCACCCTTGTCGGCCGACATCACCAGCTTCGCATAGGCCTTCAGCGCAGCGGACACCTTGCGCGGGCGCGGTTGCGCCGGCTTCCAGCCCTTCGCGTTCTGCTCTTCGCGGCGACGCGCGAGTTCCTCGTCCGACACCAGCACGTCGATCGTGCGGTTCGGGATGTCGATGCGGATCCGGTCGCCGTCGCGCACGAGGCCGATCGCGCCGCCCGCTGCCGCTTCCGGCGAGCAGTGGCCGATCGACAGGCCCGACGTGCCGCCCGAGAAGCGGCCGTCCGTCAGCAGCGCGCATGCCTTGCCGAGGCCCTTCGACTTGATGTAGCTGGTCGGGTACAGCATTTCCTGCATGCCGGGGCCGCCCTTCGGGCCTTCGTAGCGCACGATCACCACGTCGCCGGCCTTGACCTTGTCGTTCAGGATGTTCTCGACCGCTTCGTCCTGCGATTCGGTCACGTGGGCCGAGCCCTCGAACACGAGGATGCTTTCGTCGACGCCGGCCGTCTTCACCACGCAGCCATCGAGTGCGATGTTGCCGGTCAGCACCGCGAGGCCGCCTTCCTTCGAGAACGCATGCTCGTACGAACGGATGCAGCCTTCGGCGCGGTCGAGGTCGAGGCTCGGCCAGCGCGTGTCCTGGCTGAACGCGACCTGCGTCGGGATCCCGGCCGGGCCGGCCAGGTAGAACGTGCGGACCGCTTCGTCTTCGGTGCGGACGATGTCCCACTGGTCGAGCGCATCCTTCAGCGTCGGCGCGTGCACGGTCGGCACGTCGGTGTGCAGCTTGCCGGCGCGGTCCAGCTCGCCGAGGATCGCCATGATGCCGCCCGCGCGGTGCACGTCCTCGATGTGATACTTGTTCGTGTTCGGTGCGACCTTGCACAGCTGCGGCACGACGCGCGACAGGCGATCGATGTCCTTCATCGTGAAGTCGATGCCGGCTTCCTGCGCGATCGCCAGCAGATGCAGGATCGTGTTGGTCGAACCGCCCATCGCGATGTCGAGCGTCATCGCGTTCTCGAACGCCTTGAAGCCGACCGAGCGCGGCAGCACGCGCATGTCGTCCTGCTCGTAGTGCTGGCGGGTCAGCTCGACGATGCGGCGGCCGGCGCGCTTGAACAACTGCTCACGATCCGCGTGCGTCGCGACGACTGTGCCGTTGCCGGGCAGCGACAGGCCGAGCGCCTCGGTCAGGCAGTTCATCGAGTTCGCGGTGAACATGCCCGAGCACGAACCGCAGGTCGGGCAGGCCGAGCGCTCGACTTCGGCGACGTCGGCATCCGAATACGACTGGTCGGCCGCGATCACCATCGCGTCGACGAGGTCGAGCTTCTTCAGTTCGACGGTCTTGGTGACCGGGTTCGCGAGGCGCGTCTTGCCCGCTTCCATCGGGCCGCCCGACACGAAGATCACCGGAATGTTGAGGCGCATCGCGGCCATCAGCATCCCCGGCGTGATCTTGTCGCAGTTCGAGATGCATACCATCGCGTCCGCGCAGTGCGCGTTCACCATGTACTCGACCGAGTCGGCGATGATGTCGCGGCTCGGCAGCGAATAGAGCATGCCGTCATGGCCCATCGCGATGCCGTCGTCGACCGCGATCGTGTTGAATTCCTTCGCGACGCCGCCGGCGGCCTCGATCTCGCGCGCGACGAGCTGGCCGAGATCCTTCAGGTGCACGTGCCCGGGCACGAACTGCGTGAACGAGTTGACGACCGCAATGATCGGTTTCGAGAAATCGTCGTCTTTCATGCCGGTGGCGCGCCACAGCGAGCGCGCACCTGCCATGTTGCGACCGGCGGTGGAGGTTTTGGAACGGTATGTGGGCATGGTGATGGCTGAAGAAATATCGCGGAAATGGGTGGAGGCACGGGAATGGAGGCCTCTCGCGCGCCCGTGCGAACAACCTCTTGAGCTGCGCCCTGGGCAAACTCGTCGATTATCCCACAGCCGCCGGGCATGCGGCCGCCGCGGGAGCGGGCGGCGCGCCACGTGGGGCGCCGGGACACGGGCGCGGGACACTACAGTCGAATCGGGCGGCTTCATCGCCATTCTGCCGGCGATGAAGCCGCGCGTCGCGATCGCGTCAGTCGAGCAGCGTCAGGATTTCGTCGTACAGTGCCTTCGGAATCCGCACGCCGTGCGCGATGCTGCGCGCGCGGGCGTCGAAGCGCCGCTGCGACGGCAGCCGCGCGCCTTGCCCGGTGATCGACGCGAACATCCGCTCGCCGCGCGCGAGGCCCGCGTCGAGATCGTCGCCGAGGAATACCTTCGGGTCGAACGCGATCACGAGCTCGCCATGGCACGGTGTCGCGCCGACACCTTCGTCGAAGTCCATCGACTCCTGGCTCGTCATGTCGCCGATCAGTGCGCCGCCGAGCAGTTCGACCATCGCCGCGAGCGCCGAGCCCTTGTGGCCGCCGAAGGTGCGCATCGCGCCCTGCAGCGCGGCCTTCGGATCGGTGGTCGGCTGGCCGTCGGCGTCGATTGCCCAGTGCGGCGGGATCGCTTTGCCCTGTTTCGCGTGCAGCTCGATGTCGCCGCGCGCGATCGCGCTCGTCGCGAAATCGAACACGAACGGCACGCCGTCCGGGCGCGGCCATGCGAACGCGATCGGGTTCGTGCCGAACACCGGCTCGCGGCCGCCTTCCGGCGCGACCCAGCTATGGCTCGGGTTCATCGCGATGCCGACCAGTCCCTCGGCGGCAATCGCCTCGACCTCGGGCCACAGCGCCGAGAAGTGGTAGCAGTGGTTGATCGCCATGGCGGCGATCCCGTGCTGCTTCGCCATCTCGACGAGCACCGGCAGGCCGGTTTCGAAGCTCAGCAGCGAGAAGCCGCGATGGGCGTCGACCGCGACGATCGACGACGACAACCGGCGCAGCGTCGGCACGGCCTGCGGATCGACCTTGCCCTTCTTCAGCGAGCGCACGCACACGAGCAGCCGGTACACGCCGTGCGAGTGGCACTCGTCGCGCTGGCCCTGCGTGATCACGCGGGCGATCGCCTGCGCGTGCGCATCGGACATCCCGTGGTGCGTCAGCACCCGCAACGCGAGTGCGTGCACGTCATCGAGCGACAGGACGACTTCGGCAAGCGGTTCAGACATCGTGCGCCTCCCGCGGCGCGGGCACGCCGTCGATGCGCTGCGGCACGTTCAGCGGATTGCCGTTGCGGATCGCGTCGGGCAGCAGCGCGTCCGGTACGTCCTGGTACGACACGGGGCGCAGGAAACGCTCGATCGCGCGCGCGCCGACCGACGTCGTGCGCGTGTCGGACGTGGCCGGGAACGGGCCGCCGTGCACCATCGCATGACCGACCTCGACGCCCGTGCCAAAGCCGTTGACGAGAATGCGGCCAGCCTTGCGCTCGAGCGTCGGGCGCAGCGCGGCGAACAGCGCGGCGTCGCCGTCGGCGAGGTGCGCGGCGATCGTCAACTGGCCCTCGAGCGACTTCAGCACGCGGTGCAGCGTGTCGGCATCCGGGCAGCGCACGATGAGCGACGCGGGGCCGAACACTTCGTCACGCAGTTCGGGATGGGCGATGAACGCGTCCGCCGACGTCGCGAACAGCGCCGCGCGCGCCTGGTAGCGGCCGCCTTCCACGCCTTGCGCCAGCAGTTCGACCGCGCCGTGTGCGCGCAGGGCGGCCACGCCTTGCGCATAGCTCGCGTGGATGTGCGGCGTCAGCATGGTTTGCGCGGCGGTCGCCTGCACGGCGGTGGCCGCCGCGGCTTCGAACGCGCGCAGCGCGGGGCCGTCGACGGCGAGCACGAGGCCCGGGTTGGTGCAGAACTGGCCGGCGCCCAACGCGAGCGATGCGACGAACTGCGGCGCGATCGCGTCGTGGCGCGCGTTGAGCGCCGCCGGGAACAACAGCACCGGGTTGATCGAACTCATTTCCGCATAGACCGGAATCGGCTCGTGGCGCGCGGCCGCGATGTTCATCAGCGCGACGCCGCCGCGGCGCGAGCCGGTGAAGCCGACAGCCTTGATGCGCGGATCGGCGACCAGCGCCTGGCCGATTTCGCGCGACGCGTCGAACAGCAGCGAGAACACGCCGGCCGGCAGCCCGCATTCGCGCACGGCCTGCTGGATCGCGCGGCCGACGAGCTCGGACGTGCCCGGATGCGCGGAGTGCGCCTTGACGATCACGGGGCAGCCGGCCGCGAGTGCCGACGCGGTATCGCCGCCCGCGACCGAGAACGCGAGCGGAAAGTTCGACGCGCCGAACACGGCGACCGGCCCGATCGCGACGTTGCGCAGGCGCAGGTCGACGCGGGGCAGCGGCTTGCGGTCCGGGCGGGCCGGATCGATGCGCGCATCGACGTAACCGCCGTCGCGCACGAGCGACGCAAACAGCGCGAGCTGGCCGACCGTGCGGCCGCGTTCGCCTTCGATGCGTGCGCGCGGCAGGCCGGTTTCGCTGACGCAGCGCTCGATCAGGTCGTCGCCGAGCGCCATGATGTTGCGGCCGATCGCATCGAGAAACGCGGCGCGTTGCTCGAGGCTCGTTTCGCGATACGTGTCGAATGCCTCGTCGGCGAGCGCGCAGGCGGTCTCCAGGTCGTGCAGGCTCGCGCCGCCGAACGCGGGCTCGAGCGGTTCGCCGGTCGCGGCGGCGATCGCGTGAAGGGTGCCGTTCTGTCCGGCGATGGCCGACTGGCCGATCAGGAGCTGACCTGTGAGTTGCATGGTTTTTCCTCGGAAAATGCGGGGCCGGGCGTGGTGCGCCCGGCCGGAGTGGAAAGGGGAAGCGGGTGCGTCAGCCTTCGTCGTCGTCGAGCTGCAGCTTGTCGGAACGGATGCCGGTGTTGGCGCCCCAGTAGTAGATGACGAGCGCGACGGCCGCGACGACCACCGTGTCGTACGGATGCGCAAGCTGGCCGGTGCCGCCGAAGCCGCCGAAGTACGACAGCACGATCATGGCCGCATAGAACGCGATCAGCCACGCGGACGAACGCACCTGCTCGGCGAGGCTCAGGTGCGCGGTCGGCACCCAGCGGCGGCATGCGAGGTAGATCACGAACATCACGATCTGCAGGCCGAGCAGCCAGGACACCGTGCCCCAGCCCGACCAATAGACGATCAGCGCGGCGATCACGAACGACGCGGGGCCGGTGACGCCGAACGCCACCGCGCGGAACGGCCGCGGCAGGTCGGGCGCGGTGCGGCGCAGCGCGGCGACCGACACGGGCGCGACCGCATAGCTCAGCACCAGGGCAGCCGACACGATGTTGATCAGCGCTTCCCACGACGGGAACGGCATGGTCCAGAAGATCGCGAGGCCGAACGTGAGCCATAGGCCCGCACGCGGGATGCCCGATGCCTCGTCGACACGCGTGAAGACCTTGAAGAACGTGCCCGTCTTCGCCCAGCCGTAGACGACGCGTGGTGTCGCGTTCATGTAGATGTTGCCGCAGCCGCTCGGCGAGATCATCGCGTCGGCGACCACCATCACCGCGAGCCAGCCCACGCCGAGCGCGAGCGCGATGTCGCGGTACGGCAGCGAGAAAGCCTTGCTCACGTCGTGCCAGCCGGTGGCCAGCATGTCGGTCGGGATGCTGCCGATGAACGCGAGCTGCAGCAGCACGTAGATCAGTGTGGACAGCAGGATCGACAGGATCAGCGCGATCGGGATCGTGCGCTGCGGATTGCGCACTTCGCTCGCGACCGACACGATCGGCGTGAGGCCGAGATACGCGAAGATGATGCCGCCGGCCGACACGGCCATCTCGATGCCCGGCATGCCGAACGGCGCGAAACCGTGCACGGTCAGATTGGCGGGCTTGAAGAACGTGAACAGCACCGCGATCACCGACAGTGGCACGATGAACTTGAAGATGCTGATGATGTTGTTCGCCTTCGCGAACGTCTTCACGCTCGAATAGTTCAGGTAAAAGAAGAAGCACAGCAGCGCCGCCTGCACGAGCCAGCCGATCGTCGTCGGGTCGCTCGATCCGGCCTTCGTCAGACCGGGGAACCACGCGGCCGCATACTGGCGCGCCGCGACCACTTCGATCGCGATCAGGCTCGAGAACGCGATCAGCGTGATGAAGCCCATCAGGTAGCCGAGCAGCGGACCGTGCGAGAACACCGGGTAGCGCACCACGCCGCCCGCGCGTGGCAGCGCGGCGCCGAGCTCGCAGTAGACGATGCCGAGCAGCAGCACTGCGAAGCCGCCGAGCAGCCAAGAGAAGATGCCGGCCGGGCCGGCGATCGTCGACACGTGACTCGCGGCGAACAGCCACCCCGAACCGAAGATCGCACCGAGGCCGATGAAAGTGAGGTCGGTCAGCGACAGCTGCTTCTTGAACTTGCCGTGCCCGCCATCGGCGGGCACGGAATGGGAAAGCGGGACGGACGGGTGGGTGTTGCCTTGACCTGGCATGGGTTTGTCTCCTGGGAAATATCGGGGCAGGTGCGGCATGCGCCGCGCTCCGACGGAGCAGCGGCGCAACACCTGCCGGCCGGCGGGCGACCGGTTCGATCGACCGGGCGGGCCGCGGGGCCGTTCTAACGCGGCGCGGGCAGGCGCCACGGCGAACGGGCCCGTGCCGGCCATGCCGGACACGGAAGTGGCGATGCGACGGGGGGAGGCCGTTGCACCGCCGGGGGGAAATCGATCAGCGGTTCGCGTCGTTGCGTTCGACGCGGCGCGCGGCGTCGAATGCGATGGGAGCGCCCGGTACGAACCGGCTGCTGAGGGCGGGGAAAACTCCGGTCCGCTGGATGGCGTTTCGGCTCACTGCAATCTCCTGCTTCGTATCGGCCGACGACGGACGCGTCGACGTGCAACCAGTATCGCCGTGCAAACACGCATCACGCTTGAGCCGTATCGCGGAGCAAAATGACGAAATCGGCACAGTGGCCGGAAGGGCCGCGAAACGCGTTCCGCACTATGCCGATTTCGTCGCCGTCCTCATCGAAAAGCCACAAGCGGACGGACGCGCGACGGAGGAAGCTATGCTCCTTTCCCCACTTCGGACGGCTCATGATGAAGCGCATCCAGATCATCGATTCGCACACGGGCGGCGAACCCACGCGGCTCGTCGTGTCCGGCTTCCCCTCGCTCGGCAATGGCACGATGGCCGAGCGCCGCGACGTGCTCGCGCGCGAGCACGATCGCTATCGCACCGCGTGCATTCTCGAGCCGCGCGGCAGCGATGTGCTGGTCGGCGCGCTGCTGTGCGAGCCCGTGTCGCCGGAGGCGGCGGCCGGCGTGATCTTCTTCAACAACAGCGGTTACCTCGGGATGTGCGGGCACGGCACGATCGGCGTCGTGCGCACGCTGCATCACATGGGCCGCATCGAGCCGGGCGTGCATCGGATCGAAACGCCGGTCGGCACCGTCGAGGCGACGCTGCACGATGATCTGTCGGTCAGCGTGCGCAACGTGCTCGCGTACCGCCATGCGAAGGCCGTCGACGTCGATGTACCCGGTTACGGTCCCGTGAAGGGCGACATCGCGTGGGGCGGCAACTGGTTCTTCCTGATCAGCGATCACGGCCAGCGCGTGGCCGGCGACAACGTGGCGGCGCTGACCGCTTATTCGTCCGCGGTGCGCGCAGGGCTCGAGCGCGCGGGCATCACCGGCGCGAACGGCGGCGAGATCGACCATATCGAACTGTTCGCGGACGATCCGGAGCACGACAGCCGCAGCTTCGTGCTGTGCCCGGGCCATGCGTACGACCGTTCCCCGTGCGGCACCGGCACGAGCGCGAAGCTCGCGTGCCTCGCGGCCGACGGCAAGCTCGAACCGGGCGTCGTGTGGCGGCAGGCGAGCGTGATCGGCAGCGTGTTCCACGCGAGCTATGCGCGCGCCGATGGCGGCATCGTGCCGACGATTCGCGGCAACGCGCACCTGAGCGCGGAAGCGACGCTGCTGATCGAGGAAGACGATCCGTTCGGCTGGGGCATCGTGTCGTGAGCGAGACCGGGACCGACGTCGTCGTGATCGGCGCCGGCATCGTCGGCGCGGCGTGTGCGCATGAACTCGCGCAGCGCGGGCTGCGCGTGTTCGTCGTCGACGACGCGAGCGGCGGTGCGACCGGCGCCGGCATGGGGCACCTCGTCGCGATGGACGACAACGCGGCGGAGCTCGCGCTGAGCCATTACTCGATCGAATTGTGGCGCGCGCTCGCCGGCGAGATGCCGGAAGGCTGTGCGTACCGCAACTGCGGCACGTTATGGCTCGCGGCCGATGCGCATGAAATGGACCTCGCGCGCACCAAGCAGGCGACGCTCGCCGCGCATGGCGTGGCGGGCGAGCTGATCGACGCGGCGACGCTCGCGCGGCTGGAGCCGATGCTGCGCGCGGGCCTCGGCGGCGCGCTGAAGATCCCCGGCGATGCGATTCTCTATGCGCCCGTCGCCGCGAGCTGGCTGTTGCAGCGCGCGCCGGGCATCACGTTGCGGCGCGATCGCGCGGTGGCGGTCGACGGCCCGAGCGTGACGCTCGCGAGCGGCGGCACGCTGCGTGCAGAACGTGTCGTCGTTGCGAACGGTGTCGCCGCGCGCGCGCTGTTGCCCGAATTGCCGCTGCGCCCGAAGAAGGGGCATCTGCTGATCACCGATCGTTATCCGGGCCAGGTGTCGCACCAGCTCGTCGAACTCGGCTATGCGGCGAGCGCGCATGCGAGCGACGGCACGTCGGTCGCGTTCAACGTGCAGCCCAGGCCCACCGGCCAGCTGCTGATCGGCTCGTCGCGTCAGTTCGACACCGAGGACGCGCGCATCGAGCCGCTGGTCCTCGCGCGCATGCTGCGCCGCGCGGCTGGCTACCTGCCGGATCTGGCCGACCTGAACGGGATTCGCGCATGGACGGGCTTCCGTTCCGCGAGCCCCGACGGTCTGCCGCTGCTCGGCGAGCATCCGGCGCGGCCGGGCGTGTGGCTCGCGGTCGGGCACGAAGGGCTCGGCGTGACGACCGCGCCGGGCAGTGCGCGGCTCGTTGCCGCGCTGATGACCGGCGAACGGCCGCCCATCGACATCGAACCGTATTTGCCGGGACGTTTCCTGACGACGTCCCCCGTAGCCGGAGCGCTTTCTTCATGATCATTCATCTGGACGGCCGCGCGCTGACGGTGGCCGACGGCGCGACCGTCGCGGCCGCCGTCGCGGCGAGCGGCGACGACACGACGCGCGTGTCATGCACGGGCGCGGCGCGCGCGCCGTTTTGCGGTATGGGCATCTGCCAGGAGTGCAGGATGACGATCGACGGCCGTCGCCGTCTCGCTTGCCAGACGCTGTGCCGCGACGGGATGCGGGTGGAGCGCACGCGATGAAACACGAACGACTGAGTGTCGACGTCGCCATCGTCGGCGCGGGCCCGGCCGGATTGTCGGCCGCGCGGGCCGCCGCACGAAGCGGCGCGACGATCGCGATCGTCGACGACAACCCGCGCGCGGGCGGGCAGATCTGGCGTCAGGCGGCGGCCGCGACGCCGGTGCCGGCCGCGGCGGAACGCCTTGCCGTGCTGCGTCAGCCGAACGTCACGCATCTGGCGGCCACGCGCATCGTCGCGGAGACGCAGCAGGGCACACTGCTGCTGGAGGACGACGAACGCGGATTCCTCCTCGAATTCCGCACGCTGATCGTGTGCTGCGGCGCACGCGAGCTGTTGCTGCCGTTTCCCGGCTGGACGCTGCCGGGCGTCACCGGCGCGGGTGGCCTGCAGGCGCTGATCAAGTACGGCCTCGACGTGCGCGGGCAGCGCATCGTCATCGCCGGCAGCGGCCCGCTGCTGCTCGCGAGCGCGGCGACGGCACGTCAGGCCGGCGCGCAGGTGTCGCACGTGCTCGAACAGGCTGCGTGGAGCGATGTTGCCGGCTTCGGCGCGGGGCTGTGGCGCTGGCCGTCGAAACTCGCGCAGGCCGCGAAGCTCGTCACGGCCGCCTACCGGCCCGGCGCACATGTCGTCGAGGCGTTCGGCGACAAGCGGCTCGAACGCGTGCGGATCCGGCAGGCCGAACGCGAGTTCGAGGTCGATTGCGACCGGCTCGCGTGCGGCTTCGGCCTCGTGCCGAACACCGTGCTGCTGAGTCATCTCGGCTGCCGGATCGAGAACGGCGCGGTCGCGGTCGACGCGCACCAGCGCACGAGCCGCGACGGCTGTTTCGCGGCGGGCGAATGCACGGGCGTTGGCGGCAGCGAACTGGCGATGGTCGAAGGCGAGATTGCCGGCTGTGCGGCCACCGGGCAGTCGGCGCCGCTGGCCGGGCTGATGGCCCAGCGCGCGCGCTGGCAGGCGTTCGCGGATGCGGTGCGCGAACGCTTCGCGATCGGCGAGCCGATTCGCCGGCTCGCGCGGCCCGATACGCTACTGTGCCGTTGCGAGGACGTGCGCTTCGACGCGGTCGCGCCAGCGCCGGGCTGGACGGCCGCGAAGCTGCTGACGCGCTGCGGAATGGGCCCATGCCAGGGGCGTGTGTGCGGCGCGGCCGCGCAAGCGTTGTTCGGCTGGACACCGCCGGTGCCGCGCACGCCGCTCGTGCCCGCGCGGGTCGGCACGCTGATGCTGGACGACACGGCCTCCTGCGACGGCGCCTGATGCGCCCGGGCGAGGCGGTCCGGTTCGGGCCGCGTCGCCGCTATTCCACCTTCACTTTCTCCCATCCGCCTACCTGCGGCGCCGCACACGCACGCAGGCACTCGATCGCGGCGGCCACGGCTGCGCGATTCGCGCTGTCGGGATGCCAGTACATCGATACCGCGCCCTGGCCCTCGAGCCGCATCGGCAGGATGCGGATCGCGTTCAACTGCTCGAAGCGCCGCGCGGCGCGATGCGACGCGACGCCCAGCAGGTCGGTGTTGTTCAGCAGCGTGAGGTTCAGGATCGACGAATTCGATTCGACGCAATGCGGCGGCTGCACGCGGCCGGCGGCCGTCAGCGCGACCTGCAGCGCGTTGTGCACGGGCGTGCCCGACGGCCAGACGATCCATGAGTAGGCCAGCACCTCGTCCCAGCCGACGGAGGTCGCGCCGACGAGCGGGTGATCCGGCCGTGCGACGAACACCACCGGATCGACGTACAGCGCTTCGGCGTGCAGGTGCGGATCGACGGACGCGGAGCCCGAGCGGCCGACGACGATGTCCAGTTCGCCGCGCGCGAGCTGCGGCATCAGCTGGTTCATCGTGCTCTCCGCGAGACGGACTTGCGCGCGCGGCATTCGCTTCAGCAACTGCGACACCGCGAGCGGCACCGTATCGGCGGCCGCGACGCCCGACGTGCCGATCATGACCAGGCCGCTGCCGCCTTCGCGCAGCGCGGCCATGTCGTCGCGCGCGACGTCGAGCTGCGCCTCCACGCGGCGCGCGTGCTCGATCAGCGCGTCGCCGTAGGGCGTCGGCCGCAGCCCGCGCGCGTGCCGCTCGAACAGCGGCAGCCCGACATCCTCTTCCAGTTCCTTCAGCCATTTCGACAGCGCGGGCTGGGTCGTCGCGAGCGCCGCCGCCGACTGGCTCAGGTTGCCCGTGCTGGCCAGGCTCAGCAGTACCTGGAGGTGCCGCAATCGCAGCCGGTAGGTCCAGTCCATCGTGTGCTCCGCGTCGGATGGTATATCCGAAATCATATGGATTAGATGATTTCGCCATTTTACCGGGTATGTCTGCGTCGAATATAAATGGGCTAACGGACTGAAGCACGCGGTCCCCGACCCGACACAGCGCCGACCGCGATCGGCCGCCCCAAGGAGACATCATGACCAGCCGACACCCGGATACGTCGCGCGCCGACTACTACGCACGGATCGCAGAACAGCGCCTCGCGCCATTGTGGGAGTCGCTGCACAACCTCGTGCCGAAGACGCCGCAACCGGCCGCACAGGCCGCGATCTGGAAGTACGCGCAGGTGCGTGACCTGGTGATGCAAGCCGGCGGCGTGATCAGCGCGGAAGAAGCCGTGCGCCGCGTGCTGGTGCTGGAGAACCCCGGGCTGCCCGGCAAGTCGAGCATGACGCCAAGCCTGTACGCGGGCCTGCAGTTGATCCTGCCGGGCGAGATCGCGCCGAGCCACCGGCATACGCAGTCGGCGTTGCGCTTCATCGTCGAGGGCAAGGGCGCGTGGACCGCGGTGAACGGCGAGCGCGCGACGATGCATCCGGGCGACTTCATCATCACGCCATCGTGGGCGTGGCACGACCACGGCAACCCGTCTGCGGAAGACGGCGGCGAGGCGGTCGTGTGGCTCGACGGGCTCGACATTCCGCTCGTCGGGAGCCTCGATGCGGGCTTCGCGGAGAATTATCCGGAGGCCGAGCAGCCCGTCAGCCGCGCGGAAGGCGACAGCTTCGCACGCTTCGGCCACAACATGGTGCCGGTGCGCCATCGCGCGAGCGATCCGACGTCGCCGGTGTTCAGCTATCCGTACGCACGCACCCGCGAGGCTCTCGACACGCTGTACCGCAACGGTGAACTCGACGCGTGGGACGGCGTGAAGCTGCGCTACGTGAATCCCGCGACGGGCGGCTGGCCGATGCCGACGATCGCAACCTTCATGCAGTTCCTGCCGGCCGGCTTCGACGGCCGCACGTATCGCAGCACCGACGCGACGATTTACTGCGTCGTCGAAGGTAGCGGCATCGCGCGCATCGGCGGCGACGCGTTCGCATTCGAGCCGCACGACATCTTCGTCGCGCCGTCGTGGGCGCCGGTGCGGCTGGCGGCCTCGTCCGACTCCGTGTTGTTCAGCTATTCAGACCGACCTGTGTTGTCCGCGCTGAACCTCCTGCGCGAAGCGCGCGAGTGACGCCGCCGGTCCCCCCGATTTTTCCGATATCCCCGATTCGTCCGATGCGCCGCCAAGGCGGCGCGCGTTCATTCCTTCTTGTCTACGCTGGAGCCGTTCATGACATACGTTTTCCCGCCTGAAGCGCCGGTGGCGCTTCCCGTCGCCGGCAGCGACGCCCGCTTCGCGGTCCGCCGCGTGTACTGCGTCGGCCGCAACTACGCGGCCCACGCGCGCGAAATGGGCTTCGATCCCGATCGCGAACCGCCGTTCTTCTTCTGCAAACCGGCCGACTCGATCGTGCCGGTCGCCTACGGCGAAACGCTCGATCTGGCGTATCCGTCGCAGACGCGGAACTACCACTACGAAGCCGAACTTGTCGCGATGATTGGCAAGGGCGGCTCCGACATTCCGCTCGAACGCGCGCTCGAGCACGTGTGGGGGTATGCCGTCGGACTCGACATGACGCGCCGCGACCTGCAGATGAAGATGCGCGAGATGGGCCGGCCGTGGGAAATCGGCAAGGCGTTCGATCGTTCCGCGCCGATCGGCCCCGTGCATCCGGCGAGCGAGGTCGGTCACTTCGAGCAGGCCGGCCTGTGGCTGACGGTCAACGGCGCGACGAAGCAGAAGAGCGACGTGTCGCACCTGATCTGGTCGGTTGCCGAAACCGTGGCCGACCTGTCGAAGTTCTTCCGCCTCGAACCGGGCGACGTGATCTTCACCGGCACGCCGGAAGGCGTCGGCGCGGTGGTCAAGGGCGACGTGATGAAGGTCGGCGTCGAGCGTCTCGGCGAGCTGGCCGTTCGTGTGGTCTGACGCGCGTTTCTCGATTTCCTCGAAAGGTCACATCGTGCAACTGCATAGCTTCTTCAACAGTTCGACCTCCTATCGGGTGCGCATCGCGCTCGCGCTGAAAGGACTGCCGTACGACACGCTGCCCGTGAACATCCGCACGGGCGAGCATCGCGAGGCCGACTACGTCGCGCGGGTGAACCCGTCGGCGTCGGTGCCGGCGCTGGTCGACGGCGATTTCCGTCTCGGGCAGTCGCTGGCGATCATCGACTACCTCGATCAGATTCATCCGGTACCGCGGCTGATTCCGCTGGAGCCTCGGCGGCGCGCTCGCGTGCTGGAACTCGCGATGCTGATCGCGTGCGACATCCATCCGGTCAACAACCTGCGCGTGCTGCGCTACCTCGACAGCGAGCTGCAGGTCACACCGCAGCAGAAGACGGCCTGGTACCGGCACTGGATCGCGGAAGGCATGGCTGGCGTCGAGCGCCTGCTCGCTCGCGCGGACACGGGCCCGTGGTGTTTCGGCGATGCGCCGACGCTCGCCGACGTCTGCCTGGTGCCGCAGGTCGCGAACGCGCTGCGGATGGATTGCGACCTGAGCGCGTATCCGCGCAGCCTCGCGGTTCATGAACACGCGCGGCGCGATCCGGCGTTCGATGCGGCGCAGCCGCGGCGGCAACCGGACTACGTCGCGTAACACGAAGCAGGAGACAGACATGGGCGAGACAAACAATATGGGCCGACGCGTACTCGTGATCGGCGGCGGCATCGGCGGGCTCGCGACGGCGCTGGCGCTCGCGCGCCAGGGCATTCGCGTGAGGCTGCTCGAGCAAGCCGCGCAAATCGGCGAGATCGGCGCGGGCATCCAGCTCGCCGCGAATGCGTTCAATGCGCTCGACGCACTGGGCGTAGGCGAGGCCGCGCGCGGCCGCGCGGTGTTCACCGACCGGCTGCAACTGATGGATGCGGTCGATGCGCGGGAAGTCGCGTGCATCGATACGGGCGCCGCATATCGCGAACGCTTCGGCAACCCGTATGCGGTGATCCATCGCGCGGACATCCACCTGTCGATCTACGAGGCGGTCAAGGATCATCCGCTGATCGAATTCCGGACCAGCACGCAGGTGTGCGGGTTCGAGCAGGACGGCAACGGCGTGACCGTGATCGACCAGCACGGCGAGCGTTATCGCGCGGACGCGGTGATCGGCTGCGACGGCGTGAAGTCCGCGATCCGGCAGACGCTGATCGGCGATGCGCATCGCGTGACGGGACACGTCGTGTACCGCGCGGTCGTCGACGTCGACAACATGCCGACGGATCTGCAGATCAATGCGCCGGTCGTCTGGGCCGGCCCGCATTGCCATCTCGTCCACTACCCGCTGCGCGGCGGACGGCAATACAACCTGGTCGTCACGTTCCACAGCCGCGAGCAGGAAACCTGGGGCGTGCGCGACGGCAGCAAGGATGAGGTGCTGTCGTACTTCGACGGCATTCACCCGCTGCCGAAGCAGATGCTCGACCGGCCGACGTCGTGGAAGCGCTGGGCGACCGCCGATCGCGACTCGGTCGACCGCTGGAGCGCGGGCCGCGCGACGGTGCTCGGCGACGCCGCCCATCCGATGACGCAATACATCGCGCAGGGCGCGTGCCAGGCGCTCGAGGATGCGGTGACGCTCGGCGCGGCCGTCGCGCAGCACGACGGCGACTTCGAGGCCGCGTTCGCGCTGTACGAACGCGTGCGGATTCCGCGCACCGCGCGCGTGCTGTATTCGGCGCGCGAGATGGGGCGGATCTATCACGCGAAGGGCGTCGAGCGGCAGGTGCGCAATGCGCTTTGGGTCGGACGCACGCAGGCGCAGTTCTACGACGCGCTCGAGTGGCTGCACGGCTGGCGTGCGGAGGATTGCCTGAAGACCGTCGCCTGACGCGCTTCAGCCCGGATCCGGCGGCGCGCCTTCCAACGACATCGCGCGCGACCGCCTTCATGGAGGAGACATCATCATGGCCGATACGCTGTCCATCGACGTCAGCGAATGGATCGACCGGCATCGCGTTGCGCCGTTTCAGGCCGCGATCGTCATGCTGTGCTTCCTGATCGTCGCAATCGACGGTTTCGACACGGCATCGATCGGGTTCATCGCTCCCGTCATTCGCTCGGAATGGGGCCTGTCGCCCGCACAGCTCGCGCCGGTATTCGGCGCGGGGCTCGCCGGGCTGATGGCCGGCGAGCTCGTGTTCGGGCCGTTCGGCGACCGGTTCGGCCGCAAGCGCCTGTTGCTCGCCTGTGTCGCGTGCTTCGGTATCGCGAGTGCGGCGTCGGCCAGCGCGGGCGGCTTGACCGAACTGATCGCATGGCGCTTCGTGACCGGCCTCGGGCTCGGCGGCGCGATGCCGAACGCGATCACGCTGACGTCCGAGTATTGCCCCGCGCGGCGGCGCTCGCTGCTCGTGACGACGATGTTCTGCGGCTTCACGATCGGCTCCGCGCTTGGCGGGCTCGCGGCCGCGTCGCTGATCGAACGCGACGGCTGGCGCGCGGTGCTCGTCGTCGGCGGTGTCGCGCCGCTGCTGCTTCTGCCGATGCTCGCGTGGCGACTGCCGGAGTCGGTGCGCTACCTCGTCAACACCGGCGCGCCGCGCGAGCGGATCGCGGCGATGCTCGCGCGCATCGCACCGGACCCGCATCTCGCGCACGCGTCGTTCGTCGCGCCGCGCGGCAAGCCGGCCGGGTCGCCGCTCGGCCGACTGTTCGCCGCCGACCTGCTGCGCGGCACGCTGCTGCTATGGCTGACCTTCTTCATGAGCCTGCTCGTCATCTACCTGCTGTCGAGCTGGCTGCCGACGTTGTTGCGCACGACCGGCGCGACGCTGCAGACGGCCGCGCGCGTGACCGCGATGTTCCAGGTCGGCGGCACGCTCGGCGCGATCGTGCTCGGCTGGCTGATGGACCGCTTCGATCCGCAGCGCGTGCTCGCGTGCAGCTATGCGGCGGCGGGTGTGTTCGTCGCGGCCATCGGGGTGCTGGCCGCATCGCCGGTGGGCGCGGCACTGGCCGTGTTCGCGGCCGGGTTCTGCGTGTCGGGCTCGCAGGTCGGCGCGAACGCGCTGTCGGCCGCGTTCTATCCGACCGAATGCCGAACCACGGGCGTGAGCTGGGCGAACGGGATCGGCCGGGGCGGGTCCGTCGTCGGCTCGATGGCGGGCGGCGCGATGCTAGCGATGGGGCTGCCGTTGTCGACGGCATTCGCATTCGTCGCGGTGCCGTGCGTGATTGCCGGGATCGCGGTGCTGGTGCTCGGCGCGGTGCGGGCCGGCGCGAAGCGTACGGCGGCAGCCGACGCGATTGCCGGCGAGCAGGCATAGCGTGGGCAGGGGGCGGCCATTGCCGATGGTGCCGTCTTTCGACGAAACCGAACGAAAGTATGCATCAACGATATATAAATGTATATAATATCGTTTCGTTAATCGAATGCCGTTACCCTCATGAACGCCGACTCTTCCACCGGGCTGCCCGAGCCCGACCAGATGCGCGCCGCTGCCGAATCGGCGTGCGCGCTGCTCAAGGTGCTGTCCAATCCTGACCGGTTGCTGCTGCTGTGCGAGCTGTCGCAGGGCGAACGCTGCGTGAGCGATCTCGAGGCGCGCCTGGATATCCGCCAGCCGACGCTGTCGCAGCAGCTCGGCGTGTTGCGGGACAACGCATTGGTCCGCACGCGCCGTGAAGGCAAGAACATCCACTATTCGCTCGACAGCCCGGCCGTGATCGCGGTGATGGGCGTGCTGTACGAGCAGTTCTGCGGCGCGGCCGCGAAGGGGGCGCGCCATGCAGCTTGACGTGCTTCATTTCACGCCGTGGCTGTCGCTTGCAGGCGGTGTGCTGATCGGGCTTGCGGCTGCGTGGCTCGTTGCGTTCAACGGGCGGATCGCCGGGATCAGCGGCATCGTCGGCGGCTTGCTGACGGCCGGTGCAACCGAGCGCGACTGGCGTGCCGCATTCGTCGCCGGGCTGATCGCCGCGCCGCTGATGATGCGTATCGCCGGCGCCGCCGCGGCGCCGCAGGTCGATGCGGGCTGGGGCGAGCTGCTGGCGGCCGGCCTGCTGGTCGGGATCGGCACGCGCTATGCGGGCGGATGCACGAGCGGTCACGGCGTCTGCGGTCTGTCGCGCGGTGCGGGGAGATCGATCGTCGCGACGGCGGTGTTCATGGTCGCGGGTTTTGCGACAGTATTCGTGCGACGTCACGTGATCGGAGGCTGACATGCAGGCAGGATTCGCGTTTCTGGCGGGGCTGCTGTTCGGCGCCGGCCTCATCGTGTCGGGGTTGGCCAACCCGCAGAAGGTACTCGGTTTTCTCGACCTGGCAGGCCGCTGGGATCCGTCACTTGCATTCGTGATGGCCGGCGCGATCGGCGTTGCCGGGTTCGCGTTTGCTTGGGCGAAGCGTCGGACGAGGTCGTTGCTCGGTCTGCCGATCCATTGGCCGGCCGCGCGGACGATTACCGTGCGCCTCGTCGCCGGGAGCGCCGTGTTCGGCATCGGCTGGGGGCTTGCCGGGTTCTGCCCTGGGCCGGCAATCGTGTCGATCGGACTCGGGTCGGTCAAGGGCATCGCTTTCGTCGTCGCGATGCTGATCGGAATGGCGTTGTTCGAGTGGATCGAGCGGGCGCGGCAGGGGCGGTAGCTCGGTGGAGTTGTCGCGATCGAAATTGTCGACCCGACCGAGTCGATCCGGCGCGGTGCCGGGGCCGGGGCAAGATCGCGCTCGTTGCCCAGGCGGGTAACGCGCCGATCACATGACGACACCGGCGGCGGTGCGAGCCGCCGCGTCAGGGTTGCTCGCGCACATGCCGCTCGCCGAGCAATTGCGCGCACACCCGGCGCAGCCGTGCGCGCCACGTCGCGAACACGCTGGACCGGGCAGCGGGTTCCGCGACGGTCGCGGCGACTGGCCTGCCACCCCCTGCGGACAATGCCACGTGACCGGCCGTCTCGATCGTCACGCATTCGCCTTCGTCGAGCATGCGGCGAACGTAATGCGGCGTATCGGGCAGCCAGTCGAGCCCGCCGTGACGCAACGTGACCGCGAGCGCGCCGTCGAGCACGACGATCTGGCTACCCTTGTCGAACCACGCAAAGTGGCTTTGCCCGGCGTCGAGCCGGATGTCTTGCGTCCGCATGGCGAGTCCTTTTCCCGGTTGCGAGGCCCGGCGATGGCGGGCAACAGCGTGCAATCAGATTAGGGAAACAGGTGCGGGCAGGACAGATTCAGGGGACGGGAATCTGTTGCGGTGCAGGCGACGATTTCGGTCATCTGTATCGGTGGGTTTCCCCTGAATCTGTATCTGGCGTGCGCTGGGGCGCGCGGGCACGATGACTCGCATGATGCCCATCACCGATTCGTTCCGAACACCTTTGCCGATGGCCGGCGAGCCGCTGTACGAACGACTTGCCGAGCATTACCGCCGCATCATCGCGGCGGGTACCCTGTCGCCCGGCGACCGGATGCCGTCCGTGCGTGCATTCATGGCACAGCACGGCGTTAGCCTGTCGACCGCGATCCAGGCATTTCGGCGGCTCGAGGATACGGGCTGGTGCGAAGCCAGGCCGCGTTCCGGCTATTTCGTGCGGCGGCGCGCGGCCGCCGCGCTCGATACGTTGCCGGAAAGCGGCGGGCCGCCGCTGAGCGTCGAGCCGCCGTTCGCGGGACTGCATGAACGGGTGTCGCGCGTGATCGATCGCGCGAATGCGATGCCCGATGCGCTGAATCTCGGCGGCGCGTCCGCGCTGGCGACGCTGTATCCGGCCGAGCGCCTGCAGACGCTGGCGATTCGGTTGCTGCGGCGCAAGCCGACGCTGCTGACCGACGCGGGGCCGGTTGGCGGATCGCTCGAGTTCCGGCAGACGATGGCAAAGCGTGCGCTGACGTACGGCGTGGCCGTGTCGCCCGACGACGTGATGTCGACCAGCGGCGGCGTCGATGCCGTGAATCTCGCGCTTCGCGCGGTGGCGCCCCCCGGCGACACGGTCGCGATCGAATCGCCGGCCTTTTTCGGCTTGATCCAGCTGCTCGAAAGCCTCGGCCTGCGTGCGCTGGAGATCCCGGCCAGCCCGACGACCGGGCTGTCGATCGAAGCGCTCGAAGTAGCGCTGACCGCGTACCCGGACATTCGGGCCGTGGTTGTCGTGCCGAATCTGCAGAACCCGCTCGGCAGCGTGATGCCCGACGAGCGCAAGGCCGCGCTGGTCGCGCTGTGCTCGCGCCACGGCGTGGCCGTGATCGAGGACGAACCGTATCGCGAGCTCGTGGAAGCGCCGCACATAGTGAAGCCCGTGAAGGCATGGGACCGTGACGGCACGGTGATCTATTGCCCGTCGTTCAACAAGGTGCTGGCGCCCGGGATGCGGCTCGGCTGGATGAGCGCGGGCCGCTGGCACGCGCGCGTGAAGATGCTCAAGTTCGCGCACAGCCGGCACAACGCCGCGTTGCTGCAGGCCGTCGCGGCCGAATTCGTCGGCTCGGGTGCGTTCGATCGCCACCTGCACCGGTTTCGCGAGCAACTGCGCGTGCAGCGCGATGTGACGATCGATGCGATCGCGCGCCATTTTCCGGCCGGCACGCGGATGAATCGGCCGCCCGGCGGCATGCTGCTTTGGATCGCGTTGCCGGACGGCGTGCGTTCCGAAGCATTGTTCGATGCCGCGCTGGCACGCGGGGTAAGGATCGCGCCAGGCGCGATCTTTTCGAACTCCGACCGCTATGACGCATACATCCGACTTGCCTGCACGCGGGTGTTCGACACGGCACATGAAGCGGCGATCGAAACACTCGGGCAACTGATACGCGACGCGGCGGCCGCTGCGTAAGCAGGACAGGTGTGGGCCGGGCCGGCGCGTTGACCACCGGGCTCGGAGGGCGTGACGGCGGCACGGGGCGGCTGATCCGGCACACCGCGTTCACCCCGGACGGCCGCCGCGCGGCGACGCGCCGACGATGCGATTTCGGCGATTTCATCGGCTGACCGCATGCGCGGCGAGGTGCTGACGGATCAGCGACAGGTAGCGATCGCCGACCGAGAAGTCGCGCGCCGCACGCGGCCGCTCGGCTTGGCGCAGCGTGGCTGGCGCGCTCATGCCCAGGTACCGGCATACCGCCGACGGGAAGGGCTTGCGCGTATGCCCGAGCTGGCGCGCCGCGCGCTCGACGCGGGCGTCGCCGACCTGCGCACGCAACCATGCCAGCACTTGGCGATCGGTGTCGTTGACGATACGGACCAGATGTTCCATCGCGCACCTCACTGTTCATAAATACAGTACTGTAAATATAACCAGTATATGAGGCGATCGCAAGCGCCTGGCCGTTCGGCCAGGGCTCAGCGCACCGGCGCAGGTGTGCCGGCGGTCGGCGATCCCGCCATCCGGGCGGCAGGCGTGGCAGGCGCGGCGGGCGGGACGAGATTCGCGTAGCGCGCGTCGGTCAGCGTGCCGAGAAACGCGACGATATCGTCGATTTCCGCGTCGGTCAGCGCGGGCGGCGTGCCCGGCCGGCGGTTCATCGGCGTCGAATTGACGTTGATGTTGCCGCGATAGGCGGCCGGCACGTCGTCGAACGTCCTGGCGCCGTGATACCAGTAGCCCGGGTCGGTCGAGCGCGTGTTGTAGAACGCGACCGCGTCGCGCAGCGTCGTGAACACGCCGTTGTGCATGAACGTCTGCTTGATCGCGACGTTGCGCAGCCCCGGCGTGCGCAGGTAGCCGCACCATTGCGTCGGCTCGGGCCAGCGCAGCCGCGCAGCCGTATCGCACAGACCATTGTCGAAATGGCGCGGATCGCGATTCGCGGGCAGCGCCCGGTTGCGCGGCACAGCGATCGCGTCGTAGCCGAAATCGGTGAAGAGCGAGCGCTCCGGCCGGCTCGACGTCTCCGACAGCGTATGGCAACTCATGCAGTTGCCCTTGTCGGGATTGCGGAACAACGCCAGGCCGCGCATCTCGGCCGGCGCGAGCGGCTTGCGCGCGCGCAGGTACGCGTCGAAGCGCGACGTGAACGGCGCCATGTCGTCGCTCTGCAGATAGGCTTCGACGGCCGAGCCCAGCGCGTGCACCAGTTGCTCCGGGTCGCGCCGCACCGATGCGCCGAAGCGCGCGGCGAGAGCGTCCGCCAGTTCGGTGCCGTTCACCTTGCGCAGCAGCGCGGCCGGCGCGAGGTTGTTCATCTCGTTCGGGTCGAACAACGGACCGCGGATCTGTTCGGCGAGCGTGTCCGCGCGGCCGTCGCTGAAGAGGCCGCCGAACGGCGATGGCGCGGGAGCGTCGTCGTCCTGGTAGAAGTGGCGGCGCGGCACGTAGCGCACGTAGAGCAGCGACGGCGCGTTGCGCTGGCTGAAGCGCCCGTGGCGGCTGCCTTCCGGCACGCCCGGCCCTGCGAGCGAAGCGGCCGACAATGTCGGCGCGAACGCGCGCCCCGGATCGTGGCAGCCCGCGCACGACATGCCGCGCGGCTCGGACAGCCGCAGATCGAAGAAGATCCGGCGGCCCAACGCGACCAGCGTCGGGTCGGGCGCGAAACGGGCGGCCGCCGCGTCGACTTTGCCGGTCACCTGCGGCGTCCCGTTGCCGATCGTGCCGACGACGCGCGACGGCGGCGCACCGGGAAGCAGGATCGTCTCTGACGGCGCGGCATGGCCCACGAGCGCCGCGCCGCCGAGCAGGGCGACGGCAAGTACGCGTATCGTCCGGCTGCCGCTGCCGCTGCCGCTGCCGCTGCCGCTGCCGTCGCCGACCGTAATCGAAGGGGAAGTCAGAGGCCCGGCAGCGGTCGCCGACGAAACCGTCCGCCACCGCGATCCGGCCATCCGTTTCCTGCTGCTGGTCGGATCCGCCGGATCCTCCTGCAATTGAACTTCGTCGCTCACGGTGCGATGAACCCCGTCTTGTCGCATGCGAGCGTGTTGCCCGACTGGTCGCACGACGCGAGCAGCTTGCCGGCCGCCGAATATGCATGGAACACCCAGCCCGTCGCCGGTGCCGCGCGCCGCTCCATGATCAGGAAACCAAAGCTGTTGTTGTGCGATAGCCGTTCGATCACGGCGCCCGGCGCGGGTGTCAGACCGGCCGGGAACGGATCGGGCAGTGCGACGTCGAGGTTGTCGCCGCCGTTGCCGGACACGATCGTCGCCGGATGCCCGGACGAGAAGTTGATCGCCTGGAAGTCGTGCACGTGCCCGTGCAGCGCGACGTTGACGCCGGGCGGGTAGTACGCCTGCGCGTTCAGGCTCGCCATCACCGACTGCAGCGCCAGGTTTCCCGGCGCGGGCGTGCTGCCGGCGATCGGCGCGAACGCGAGGATCGGGTGGTGGTTCGTGAAGATCGTCGTCGAGATGCCGGCTTTCGACGCAAGCGACGCGACCGTCTGAAACTGCTTCTGATAGATGCGGAACTGCGCGTCGGTTGTCTTCAGCGGATTGCGTCCGACCTTCGCAGTGTCGAACACGATCACCTGCGTGCCGCCGCCGAGCGATACCGCATAGGGATCCGAATAGTTCGCGTCGTCGTCGTTGGCCGGATCGTCGCACGAACGGGCCGCCGAATACGGGCGCGGATCGAGGAAGCGGTACCAGCCCTGGCCGGCCCGCGCGCATTCCTCGTGGTTGCCGCGCACGACGATCCACGGCGCCTTCGCGAACAGCGGTGCGGCGGGGCGGAACAGGTCGGCCTGCCACGTATCCCAGCCGTAGCCCCACGGGCTGTCCTTGCAGCCGGCGATGTCGGGCGGGCACGCGTTTTCGCGGTAGTGATAGTCGCCGACGTGCAGCACGAGGTCCGGCGACAGCTTCGCGACGCTCGCCGCGATCGTGTCGAACGGCCAGACCGTCGCGTCGTTGCATGCCTGCCATGCGTTGTCGGCCTTCTTCATCCGGCAGCCGGTGTCGGCGATGATCGCGATGCGCTGCGGCTGCGCTTTCGGCAGCGGCAGCGCGCGGCCCGCGACGCTCGCCGTCCGGGCATCGGTCGGCAGCGTCGCTTCGCAGACCGACACCGGGAAGCTCGACGGTTTCGAGTCGGCCGGGGCGCTCGCCGTCGGCCGTTGCGCGACGGTCGCGGCGCCGGCGCGCAGCGTCATGCGCGACAGCTTGCCGTCGACGGACAGTTGCGGACACACCGGATCGCTCGCGGACGCGGGGCTGTAGTTCGTGACCACGCGCGCGACCGCCTGGTTCGCATCGCCGATCTCGACCCACGCGGCCTGAACGTTGATCGCGGCACTGGCCGGGTCGGCGGGCGTATCGATGTGATTCGAACACGCGGACAGCGCCGCGAGAGCAACAAGCGGAGCGCAGCGCACGAGCCGCGCGCGGGAGAGGAGTCGTCGCATGGGAGGCACCGTAGGAAAGCCGTCAACGATACGGAACGTGAATGTAAGAAATGTGAAGGGCAGGTGCGATGGCCAGCGCGCGCGAGTCGTGCCGCGTTCGCGGCCTTGACCTCAAGCCGGCTTGAAGCAGCATAGTCCGGTTCACGTTCAACCACGCGGACAAAAGGAGCATCGACGATGGAAGGAAACCGGGCAAACGAAGCGCAGTCTGCGCTATGGAACGGCCCGTCTGGACTGGCATGGGTCGACGCGCAGCGCTCACTCGACCGGATGTTCGAGCCGTTCGAGGCATTGCTAGCGAATGGGGCGGTAGCGGCGTCCGCGAGCAGCGTGCTCGACGTCGGCTGCGGCACCGGCGCGGTGACGCTCGCGATCGCGCGCCGGCTTGGCGCGCACGCGCACTGCACGGGCCTGGATATTTCGGCGCAAATGATTGCCGCGGCGCAGGCGCGCGCCGAACGCGAGGGCGTTGACGCCGACTTCGTGCATGCCGATGCGCAGACGCATGCGTTCGCGCCGGACCGGTTCGACCTGATCGTGTCGCGCTTCGGCGTGATGTTCTTCGACGATCCGGTGCAGGCCTTCGCGAACCTGCGGCACGCGGCACGCCCGAACGCGCAATTGCGATTCGTCGCATGGCGCGACGCCGCCGACAATCCGTTCATGACGACCGCCGAGCGCGTCGCGGCGCCATTGCTGCCGGCCCTGCCGGTGCGGCAGCCGGGAGCGCCGGGACAATTCGCGTTCGGCGACCGGCGCCGGATCGCGTCGGTATTGTCGGACAGCGGCTGGGCCGACATTGCGATCGAGGCGATCGATATCGCGTGCGCATTGCCGGTACCCGCACTGGACGACTACATCGCGCGGTTGGGGCCGGTCGGGCTCGCGCTTCGCCAGGTGGACGACGCGACGCGCCGGCGGGTGGTCGATACGGTTCGCGCTGCGTTCGAGCGCTACGTGCAGGGCGCGAACCTGTGCTTCGAAGCGGCATGCTGGCTCGTCACCGCGCGGGCGCCGTCTGCCTGATGCATCAGGAAAAGGGCCGCAGCCCGTTGTTGTGCATGTGCGTTGCCGTTCATGCATGACAAGGCAGCGGCATCGTGCACAAGGCAGGCATCAGTCGCGCCTCGCTCGCAACATCAGCCAGGCGCAGCCGGCCGCCACGAGCACGAGCCCGAGCAGCACCGCCTCGGCGCCGAGTGCGAAACCGGGCGGCATCTCGCCGCTGTTCGGCATGGGCGACAGGTTGGCGGCGATTGCGATCGCGCCGCCGGCCAGCAGCGCGATGCAGACGATCCAGTAGAGCTTGCCGCGCGGGGCGGCGGTGCGGATCCGCCACAGCGCGAGGCCGACGCCGCCGAGGTAAAGCACCGCGAGCGTTGCGAGCGCGATGAAGTCGCCGGTGCGATCGTTCAGGAGGCTGCTCATGGCACGCCTCCGTCGGGTGCCGCGTGTCGGCTCGACGCAATGCACGCAGCGGACGGGTTCATTCGGCCTCCGTTGCGTGTCCCGGCGCGCGGCTCAGCAGATGCGTACGCTGGTCGGCCGCGAGCGATACATAACGTTCGTATTGACGCAGTACATCGGCGATCAGTTCGTCGCCGCGCAGGTATTCGACGTCGTAGCCGAGCCGGCCGTCCTCGAAGAACGTGACGATGCCGTACACGTGCGGACGCTCGGACTCCGGCTCGGCCGCTTCGCGTACCAGGAAGGCTGCCGCGGACTTCGCCGTCACGCGCGCGCCGTAGACGAAATCGCGGTGTTCCGCGGTCGGCACGGTCAGGCGTACCGCATCGTCGCTGTCGCGCTGCACGTGCGCGTCGACACCGCCCGCCCGCAGTTCGTCCGCGACCTTGCGCAGCGCGGGCTCGACGGTTTCCGCGACGAACTGGCGAGCGTCGGCCTCGGTCGTTTGCCGCAGGATGTGGGTCAGGCGATGGCGCCAGTGCTGACCGGTCCAGAAGCTCGTCGCGGGCGCGACGTCCTGCGAATAGTGCGCGCGATCTGCCGCGAGCCCGCGCCACAGCCCGTAGCAGAGCGCGAGCATGATCAACGCGACCGGCAGTGCGGCAATCAACGTCATCGCCTGCAGCGCGCCGAGCCCGCCCGCGACCAGCAGCACGGCTGCCGTCACGCCCAGCAGCGCAGCCCAGAACAGCCGCTGCCAGACCGGCGAATGCGCGGTGCCGCGCGTCGCGATCTGGTCGATCACGAATGCGCCGGAATCGGCGGACGTGACGAAGAACACCGCGATCAGCACGATCGCGACGATCGACAGCAACTGGGGCAGCGGCAGGAAATCGAAGAAACGGAACAGCAACGCATCGACACTGCCGGCCGTTTGCGCGAGCGCGCCGGCCGCGCCGTGCGTGTCGAGCCAGATCGCGCTGTTGCCGAACACGGTCATCCACACGAGATTGAATGCGGTCGGCACGAGCAACACGCCGATCACGAACTGGCGGATCGTTCGGCCGCGCGAGATGCGTGCGATGAACATGCCGACGAATGGCGACCACGATACCCACCATGCCCAGTAGAGGATCGTCCAGCCGCCGAACCAGCCTTCCTCGCGCGGCGGCGCATACGCATAGGTGCGGAACGACAGGTCGACGAGATTCGACAGGTACTGGCCGATGTTGTCGCCGAGCGCGCGCAGCAGGAACGACGTCGGGCCCGCGACGACCACGAACGCGAGCAACAGGAACGCCAGCAGCAGGTTCAGCTCGGACAGTCGCCGCACGCCCTTGTCGAGACCGCTCGCGGCCGATGCGCCGGCCAGGATCACGACGATCACGACGAGCCCGATGCGGAACGCGTTGCCGCTCGTATCCCAGCCGGCGACCGTATGCAGGCCCGCGCTCAACTGCATCACGCCGTAGCCGAGCGTCGTGGCGATGCCCGCAACCGTGCCGACCAGCGCGAACGCGTCGACCGCGTGGCCGATCCAGCCGTTCACGCGCTCGCGCAACACCGGGTACAGCCCGGAGCGCAGCGTCAACGGCAGGTTGTAGCGGAATCCGAAGTATGCGAGCACGAGCCCCATCAGCCCGTAGATCGCCCACGCATGAAAGCCCCAGTGGAAGAAGGTCATCAGCATCGCCTCGCGTGCGGCGGCGGGCGTGCCGGGGTCGACGGTCGGCGGCTTCAGGAAGTGCTGCATCGGCTCGCCGACGCCGAAGTACATGAGGCCGATGCCCATGCCCGCCGCGAACAGCATGGCCGTCCACGACAGGAAGCTGAACTCGGGCTCGGCGTCGTCGGGGCCGAGCCGGATGTTGCCGAAGTCGCTCGCCGCGATCAGCACGAGAAACACGAGGAACGTGGTGACGGCGAGCACGTAGAACCAGTCGAAGCGAGCGACGACCCATTGCTGGCCGGAGGAGAAGAGTGCGCCTGCTTCGTTCGGGTGCAGCGCGCACACGACGAGCAGTGCACCGATGACCGCAAGCGCGGGCAGCACGACCTGCGGCTTGAATGTCGTGCGGGGCGAGGAACGGGAATCCGGCATGGCTGGCATCCAGTTGTGGGCGCAACGAGGCGCGACGCCGCCCGGCGCGCGTGTCGCGCGTCGGACCCTGATACGGCGTGCGTCGAGTGTACCGCGGTGTCAGGACTGCAAGAAGGGATATGCAGCAGGGATAAACCTGACGAATTGTAAGGTATTGGGGCGATCACGAAAACCCGCACGCTGCGCGCTGCGTGCGAGAGAGCGGCACGTCGAACGTAAAACGCCCCCGACGATGCCGGATCGTCCGGGGCTCAGGCAGGCGATGCGCAGCCGTGCGGGTTCAGAACGTCACGGCGATCCCGGCCATGCCGACGAACTGCCCGTGCGTCGTCGAAGGGGTGAGTTGCTGCGAATCGCCGACGATCGGCGCCGCGTCGACGATATGGCCGGCTCCCAGCGCGCCGAGCGTCCGCCCGCTCGAATGCGTGTACGCCTGCAGCACATAGAGCGTCGTGCGCTTAGACAGGCTGTACGACTCCTTCAGCGAATACTGCTGATAACGGGCCGCGTCCGACACACCGTTCGCCTTCGACGCGAGCGTGTACGCGAACGCGCCGGCCACCGAGAAGGTCGGCGTGAAGCGATACGCGGCGAGCGCGCCGTAGGTGTTGAACACGGCCGTGTCCGTGAACGCGGAGCCGTTGCCGGGCAAATACTTCACGTTCGAGTAGTTGAGGCCCATCGTCAGGTTGCCGAGCGTGTAGTTGCCGGCGGCCGCGACCTGTTCGATGGCCTTCGCGGTCAGGTAGCCCTGGTTCAGCACGGACACCGCGAAGCTGCCCGACGCCGCGGTCGCCGGATTCAGGAAGCCTGCCGACGAGCCCGAGCTGTTGATGCGCAGGTAGCCTGCCGCGATCCCGACCGGCCCGTTCGCATAGCGCAGCGCGGCGCTGAACGTGTTGCCCTTGCCGGTCGCGCCCGCGATGCCGCCGAACGCGTACATTGCGCTCGCGGTCAGCCCGGAGAATGTCGGCGACGTATAGGTGACGGAATTGTTGACGCGGATCGTCGTGTCGAGCCCGTCGATGTCGCCCGGATGCGCGCCCGTCGCGCCGGTCAGCCAGCTGCTCGACGCGTACGGGCCGACCAGCAGGAAGTACGGCGTGTACTGGCGGCCGGCCGTCACCGTGCCGTAATGATCGTTGCGCAGCCCGACGAAGGCCTGGCGGTTGAAGATCGTGCCGGCGGAGGCTTGCGCGCCGGTGTTCAGGTTGAAGCCGGATTGCAGGTCGAAGATCGCGTGCGTGCCGCCGCCGAGATCCTCGTCGCCGCGCAGCCCGAACTTCGACGCATACAGGTTGCCGTCGCGCATGTACACGTTCGAGTGACCTTGCTGGTTGTTCACGTACGCGATCGAATCGTCGACCACGCCGTACAGCGTCACGCTGCTCTGCGCATGGGCGGCGGAAGCGCCGAGCGACGCGACCGATAAAATTAGGATTGCAGAGTAGTGATGCGATGCCTTCATTGACGATCTCCAAGTCTCAAGGGGCGGGAGGCTGATCGGCCTCCTCTTTGGCGAAGGGCGAGTCGTGTGCGCGGCCCGCCCGATCCGAGGGTTCGGTGTTTTCTCGTGTTTGCGCGGTCAGTCGCCGAGTGCCACGACGATGCGGCGCCATGCACCGTCCCGCGCATCGTGTTCGATACGCGCACCGCGCACGGCAAGCGTGCCTTGCAGCGACGCCGGCAGCAGGATCTCGACGCGCTCGGCAGGGCGGTTCATGCGGCCGTCCCAGCGGACCGACACGCCGAGTTCGCCCGACGCCGCGCGCCCGGTCTCGATGCGCCACAGCCCGTATTCGCCGTCGCGCCACGCTTCCGTTTCGCCGTCGTCCTCAACGCACTCGCCGTACGCAACGCCGTCCTCGATGCGCGGCGCGACGAGGAAGCCGCGCATGTCCGCACGTGCGCCGAACCGCTGTTCGGCCACGTTCAGCGGCAGCACGCGGCCCTCGCGCAACAGCATCACCGGCGTGTCGAGCGGCGCGGGCAGCGTCACGTTCGCGCCGCCGTCGAACGACCGCGCGCTCGTGCAGCACAGCCAGCGCGCGCCGGACGGCAAGTAGACCGCGCGCTCCGTGCGGCCGGGCTCGACGACCGGCGCGACCAGCAGCGCGTCGCCGAGCATCATGTCGTCGCATTCGTCGTAGCAGCGCGGGTCGCCGGGGAAGTCGCCGAAGGTCGGCCGCAGCACGGGCTCGTAGCGCGTGGTCGACAGCCACAGCAGGTGATAGAGGTAAGGCAGCAGCCGGTAACGCTGCTTGATCAGCGACGCGATTCGCGCGGTGATCTCCGGATACATCCACGGTTCGTTGACGGTGCCGTCGTCATTCCACGAATGGATGCTGAAGCGCGGCATGAAGATGCCGAACTGCACCCAGCGCAGCAGCAGTTCGGGCGACGGCGCGGGGCCGGAGAAGCCGCCGATGTCGTGACCGATGTTCGACACGCCCGACAACGCGAGCCCGAGGCCCATCCTGAGGTTGTAGCGCAGCGTTTCCCACGACGTGTAGTTGTCGCCGGACCAGGTCTGCACGTAACGCTGCATGCCGGCGCCGCCGGAGCGCGACACGAGGAATGGCCGCCGTGCAGGCGCATGCGCGCGCTGCGCGTCGCGCGACGCGCGCATCATCAACATCGTCTGCAGCACCTTCGCGTCGCGTGCGGGAAACGGCTGGCCGAAGCCGTGCGCGATCGCGTCGGGCGACCAGATTTCGTATTCGTTGTTGTCGTTCCACGTCGACTCGATTCCATAGTCGAGCAGCGCCGACGTGACCTGCTCGCGCCACCAGCGGTACGTGTCCGGTTGAGTGAAGTCGAGATACGCGCCGACCTCGTCCCAGAACTGCACCCATGCCGGTTCGCCGGACGCCGAACGGATCAGCAGCCCGCGCCGCGCGGCGTCGTCGAACGCCGGGTGGTCGCGCAGCAGGCATGGCTTGATGTTCGCGCACAGGCGGATGCCGTGGTCGCGGTAGTGCTTCACGAAACCCTTCGCATCGGGAAACTTCTCGCGGTTCCAGTTGAACACGTAGCGCTTCGCGCCGATCGACGTATAGCCCGACGACAGGTGAAACGAATCGCACAGAATGTCGTGCGATTCGCACTGCTCGACGAACTGGTTCATCTGCCGCTGCGCGTCCGGCGCGTCGGTGTAGCTCATCGTCGAGCCCGAATAGCCGAGTCCCCATTTCGGCGTGCGGGCCGGGCGCCCGGTAAGCCACGTGAAGCGCCGCGCCGCCGCGAGCGGCGTGTCGGGCGACGCGATGAAGTAGTAGTCGAGGTCGCCGTGCTCGGCGACGAAGTAGCGGTACAGCCCGTGGTAGTTGTCGAGTTCGCGGCCCATGTCGAACGCGCAATCCGACAGCGTGTCATAGAACAGCCCGAAGCCCTGGCATGTGTCCGGCGACCACGTGACGTAGAACGGAATGTGTTTGTAGAGCGGGTCCGTGTGCTTCGCGCTGTAACCCATCGCGTCGATGTTGCGCATCTCGAAGCGCGCGCCGGTGCGGTCGAGGTCGCCCGCGCGTTCGCCGAGGCCGAACACCTTGTCGCCGCGCTCGCGCGCGACGTAGTGATAGGCGCGATCGTCCCACCAACCGAAGTTGTACGCCTGCGTCGCACGGTCGGCGAGCACGACGCGCCACGTGTCGTCGGCGCCGCGCATCGACCACGTGCAGTGGCCGCCTTGCCGGTTTACCGTGAGGCGGATCCGCTCGGTTTCGATGCGCACGCCGCCCCCGTCTTCGACAAAGTCGTAGGCCGGCAGCGCGAAGCCGCTCAGGTCGAGCCGGTCGCGCCCTTCGAGCGGCACGTCGTCGAGGCCCGGCGCGATCGTCCAGGTGCGAAGGTTGCGCGGCGTCGCGTCGGGCAGCACGCGCACGCGCACGATGTCGTCCTCGAGCACGAAGATCTCGAGGGTCGCGCCCGCGTCGGACGCGAGCAGCACGCGGTTCGCCTGCCGGTCGGCGACGCGGAACACGGGCGGATGAAGAAGCGAGGTCATGAAGGCGATTCCTGGTGAAAACGGCGGTCAGGCGTGTTGCGCGAGCAGGCGTTCCTGCTTCGACTGTCCGCGGATCAGCACCGCGAGCAACGTGACGCCGATGATGTCGAACAGGCCGAGGCACGCGAACAGCGGTGCGTAGCCGATCTTGTCGGCGAGCGCGCCGACCAGCAGCGAGAAGCCGAGCCCGCCGATCCATGCGGCCATCCCCGCGAAGCCGCTGGCGGTGCCGACTTCCTCGGGATCGAACACGTCGGCCGACAGCGTGTTGACGAGCGCGGAGATCATCTGGTGCGCGAAGCCGCCGACGCAGAACAGGCCGATGGCCGTGTACGGCGACGACACGAGCCCGATCATCGCCGGCCCCAGCATCAGCACTGCGCCAAGCGCGACGCCGGCGACACGCGACCACACGAGCGGCAGCTTGAACCGTTTCGCGAGGTAGGGCGACAGGTAGCCGCCGGCAATGCCGCCGAGGTCGGCCGCGAGAAACGGCATCCACGCGAACACGGCGATCTGCGCGAGCGCCATGTGGCGTTCGGTCGCGAGGTACAGCGGGATCCAGAAACTGAAGGTCTGCCACGCGGGTTCCGCGAAGAAGCGCGGCAGCGCGATCGCCCAGAAGCGGCGCGCGGTAACGACGTCGCGAATCCGGCGCTTCGACACGGCCGGCATCGTGGCCTGGCCGTCGCGGATCAGCGTGCGCTCCTGCGACGTGATGCGCGGATGATCGGCCGGCGACCGGTACTGCGTGTACCACAGCGCGGCCCACGCGAAGCCGAGCGCGCCGGTGACCATGAATGCGGACTGCCAGCCGAACCGCATCGACAGGAACACGACCAACGGCGGTGCGATCGCGGCGCCGAGCGATGTTCCCGCATTGAAGTAGCCGACCGCGACGGATTTCTCTCGATCCGGAAACCATTCGGCGACGGCCTTCATCCCTGACGGAATCGCGGCGGCCTCGAACAGCCCGAGCAAGCCGCGCAGGATGCCGAGCGACAGCCAGCCCGATGCGAAGCCGTGCGCGACGCCGACTACCGACCACAGCATCGCGAACAGCGCGAATCCGAGCCGCAGGCCGATCAGGTCCACGATGAACCCGCAGACCGGCTGCATGATCGTATAGCCGATCTGGAACGCCCCGACGATGTAAGAGTACTGCTGCGTCGAGATCGCGAACACGTGCTTCAGCTCCGGTGCGAGCACCGCGAGGGAATTTCGCGCGAGGTAGTTGAGAATCGTGCCGAGACATACCAGCACGATGATCCACCAGCGCAACGCCTTGACTGTTTTCACTGCTGTCTCCTGATCCATGCAAGTCGCCCGGCCGGGGCGGCTTATGCGGTCATGTTTGTACGATGTCCGATCTTGACGGGCGGCTGTTTCACCTGATTTCTACCAGAGCGTCTGCATTCGATCGAACATTCAGTCGCCGTCGAAGCTCAATGTTATCTGACGACTGATCATTTTCGAGCATCCTATGTTCGAATTCGAATCCGGTCAACGCGAATCTGCATTCGAACGAACATCCTTGGGGTATTCCCGATAAGTCTGCGGACAGGGGGCCGATGCGTTGTGCGACGCGACTGCATCAGGCGGGCCCGGCAGGGGGCGTGACAACCCTGATGAAAATTTATTTTTTTCCTCTCGGTAGATTGTGTAAATTGATTTTCATCTACCTTGCAAAACCATTCGCATGACGCCTCTCGTTCCGCACGATGCCAGTCAGGACGAATCCGCGATCGCGGAGCGCATCGCCTCGGCCATGCCGCGGATGACACCGATTCATCGCAGGATGGGCGAATTCGTGCTCGCGAATCCGTTTCGCGCCGCGACGATGCGGATCGACGAGCTCGCGCAGGCCGTGAATGCGTCGATCGCGACCGCGAACCGCTTCGCCAGGGCCCTCGGGTTCGACGGCTATCCGGCGATGCGCGCGGCGCTCGTGCGCGGCTTCGAGGCGACGCTCGGGCCGGTCGAGCGGCTGCGTTCGGCGCAGGAGCAGGAACAGGAGCACGAGCAGGGCGTGCGCGGCGCCGCATGGATCGACGCAGTCTTCGACCAGGCCGTCGCGAACATCGAGAACACGCGTGCGCAGCTGGATGCGGCCGACGTCGAGGCGGCCGTCGAAGCGATTGTCGGTGCGCGGCGCGTGCTGATCCTCGGCGCCGGTTCGAGCGCGTTCCTGACCGGGCTGATGGAACACGGATTGTCGGTGTGTCACGACAACGTGCAGTCCCTCGCGCTGCTCGGCGGCCCGTCGCACGCGGCGCGGCGCCTGTACACGGCCGACTCGCGCGATCTCGTGATCGCGCTCGCGTTTCCGCGCTACGTCAAGGACACGATCGAGCTGGCCCGCCGCGCGGCCGCGCGTGGCGCGCGCGTGCTCGGCATCTCCGACGGGCCCGGTTCGCCGCTTGCACCGATCGCGACGCTGAATCTGTATGTCAAGGCCGAACGGCGTTTCGCGGCCACGTCGGAAGCGGCCGTGCTGACGATGATCGAGGCGCTGATCGACGCGGTGGCGCTGCGCACGCACCGCTCCGCGAAGTCCGCCGCCGAAATGACCGAATTCCTGTTGCCGTGGCTGGTCCACCCGCAAGCGGCGCTGCCCGCCGTCAACCCCTCTCCCTCCGGTCCGAAAAAATCATGACTTCAACCGCGATCGTCGCGATTCATGGCGGTGCAGGCACGATCCTGCGCGATGCGATGGACACCGACACCGAACGCCAGTACCGCGCCGAACTCACCGCGATCCTGCGGGCCGCGCAACAGGTGCTCGCCGATGGCGGCAGCGCGCTCGACGCCGTCACCGTTGCGGTGCGGCTGCTCGAGGACTGTCCGCTGTTCAACGCCGGGCGCGGCGCCGTCTATACGGCCGAAGGCAAGCACGAACTCGACGCGGCGGTGATGGACGGCACGACGCTCGCGGCCGGCGCGATCTGCTGCGCGACCCGCGTGCGCAATCCAGTGCTCGCCGCACGGCGCGTGATGGAAGCGAGCGAGCACGTGCTGTTGGCCGGCGCGGGCGCCGACGCTTTCGCGGCCGCACAGGGCCTCGAGCTCGCCGAGCCCGGCTACTTCGACACCGAAGCGCGTCATGCGCAGTGGGTCAAGGCGCGCGCGGCGGCCGGCACGATGCTCGATCACGATGCGGCGACCTTCGCGTTCGGCGCCGGGCAGCCGGCCGAGCCGCTCGATCCCGATCGCAAGCACGGCACGGTCGGCGCGGTCGCGTGCGACGTGCACGGCCATATCGCGGCGGCGACGTCGACCGGCGGCATCACGAACAAGCAGCCCGGTCGCGTCGGCGATTCGCCGATCATCGGCGCTGGCTGCTACGCCGACGATGCGACCTGCGCGGTATCCGCGACGGGCACCGGCGAGATGTTCATCCGGCTCGCGACCGCGCATGACGTGGCCGCGCAGATGGCCTATCGCGGCGCATCGCTCGCCGATGCCGCGCACGACGCGGTGATGAACAAGCTGCCGCGCCTGGCCGGGCGCGGCGGGATCGTCGCGGTCGACGCGCACGGCAACGTCGCGATGCCGTTCAACACGGAAGGGATGTATCGCGGTTACGCACGCGTCGGCCAGACGCCCGTGGTCGGCATCTATCGCGACGATGCGGCCTGATTCCGGATCGTACGAGGAGACCTTCGCATGACTTCGAGCCGAACCCCGTCCGCGCTGGTGCTGCCGGAACAGCGCGTCGTCGCCGTCGACGATCTCTCGGTCATATTTCGCCGCGAAAACGCGACGTTCGATGCGGTGCGCAACATGTCGTTTCACGTCGATCGCGGCGAGACGCTCGCGATCGTCGGCGAGTCCGGTTCCGGCAAGTCGGTCACGTCGCTCGCGCTGATGCGGCTCGTCGAGCATGGCGGCGGCGAAATCACGAGCGGCCGGATCGTGTTGCGGCGTCGCGGCGGCGCGCTCGTCGACCTCGCGCAGGCCAGCGCGGTGACGATGCGCGGGATCCGCGGCGCGGACATCGCGATGATCTTCCAGGAGCCGATGACGTCGCTGAACCCGGTGTTTACGGTCGGCGACCAGATCAGCGAGGCCATCGCGCTGCACCAGTCGAAAAGCACGACCGAAGCCCGCGCGGAAGCGTTGCGGCTGCTCGATCTCGTGCGCATTCCCGAGGCGCGCCGCGTGTTCGCGCGCTATCCGCACCAGTTGTCCGGCGGGATGCGGCAGCGCGTGATGATAGCGATGGCGCTGTCGTGCCGGCCCGCGCTCCTGATCGCCGACGAACCGACGACCGCGCTCGACGTGACGATCCAGGCGCAGATCCTGCAGCTGATCCGCGGCCTGCAGGACGAAATGAACATGGGCGTGATCTTCATCACGCACGACATGGGCGTGGTCGCCGAAGTGGCCGATCGCGTGCTCGTGATGTATCGCGGCGAGAAGGTCGAGGAGGGCGAGTCCGAGCGCATTTTCGCGACGCCCGCGCATCGCTACACGCGTGCGCTGCTCGCGGCCGTGCCGCGGCTCGGCTCGATGCAGGGCACCGACCGCCCCGAAAAATTCCCGCTGCTGAAGGTGGACGGCGCAAGCGCGGCTGCGGCGAACGATGCGAGCAACGCGGGCGCGGCTCCCGCCGCCGGGCAGCCGCCCGTCGATCCGGCGGCACCGCCGATCCTGCGTGTGCGCGATCTCGTCACGCGGTTTCCGGTGAAAAGCGGCGTGTTCGGCCGCGTGTCGCAATACGTGCATGCAGTCGAGCGCGTGAGCTTCGAGCTGCGCGCGGGCGAGACGCTCGCGCTGGTCGGTGAATCCGGCTGCGGCAAGTCGACCACCGGCCGCTCGCTGCTGCGCCTCGTCGAATCGCAGAGCGGTTCGATCGAATTCGACGGCCGCGACATCAGTGCGATGAAGGGCCACGACCTGCAGGCGCTGCGCCGCAACATCCAGTTCATCTTCCAGGATCCGTTCGCGTCGCTGAACCCGCGCCTGACGGTCGGTTTCTCGATCATGGAGCCGTTGCTCGTGCACGGCGTCGCGAGCGGCCGCGAAGCGCAGGCGCGCGTCGACTGGCTGCTCGACAAGGTCGGCCTGCCGCCGGAGGCCGCGCGCCGCTATCCGCACGAATTCTCGGGCGGCCAGCGCCAGCGGATCGCCATCGCACGCGCGCTCGCGCTGAATCCGAAGGTCGTGATCGCCGATGAATCGGTGTCCGCGCTCGACGTGTCCGTGCAGGCGCAGATCGTGAACCTGATGCTCGACCTGCAGCGCGAGCTGGGCGTCGCGTATCTGTTCATCTCGCACGACATGGCTGTCGTCGAGCGCGTCAGCCATCGGGTCGCGGTGATGTATCTCGGTCAGATCGTCGAGATCGGTCCGCGCCGCGCGGTGTTCGAGGCGCCTCGGCATCCGTACACGAAGAAGCTGATGAGCGCGGTGCCGGTGGCCGATCCGGCGCGCCGGCATGCGCCGCGCCAGCTCGCGGCGGACGAGATTCCGAGCCCGATCCGCGCGGTCGGCGACGAGCCGCTCGTCGCGCCGCTCGTGGCAGTCGGCCCCGATCATTACGTCGCGACGCATCGCGTCGGCGGCGCGTATTGATGCACGGCGAGTTGCAGATGGACCGCAGCTGCGCACGTGCCAGGCAACGGCGTCATTTTCCCGAGCGGATGCAGTCACGCCGCGATTTTCACCACGCGTTACCGAATCATCCACAGGAGCCAGACAAAATGAACAAGCCGCATTCGTTCCCGATGTTCCGTCCGCGAGCGTTGTTCGCCGCGGGGGCAGGCGCGCTCGCGCTGACGGTCGCCGTGCCCGCGTTCGCGCAACAGAACGTCGTGGTCGCCGTGTACTCGACGTTCACGACGATGGACCCGTACGACGCGAACGATACGGTGTCGCAAGCTGTCGTCAAGTCGTTCTACGAAGGGCTGTTCGGTTTCGACAAGGACATGAAGCTCATCAACGTGCTGGCGACGAGCTACCAGGCGTCGCCCGATGCGAAGGTCTACACGGTCAAGCTGCGCCCGGGCGTGAAGTTCCATGACGGCACCGAATTCAACGCCGACGCGGTGAAGGCGAACTTCGACCGCGTGACCGATCCGGCGAACAAGCTGAAGCGTTACGGGCTGTTCCGCGTGATCGAGAAGACCGAGGTGGTCGATCCGATGACGGTGCGCTTCACGCTGCGCGAGCCGTTCTCCGCGTTCATCAACACGCTTGCGCACCCGTCGGCGGTGATGATCTCGCCGGCCGCGCTGAAGAAGTGGGGACGCGACGTGTCGCTGCATCCGGTCGGCACGGGCCCGTTCGAGTTCGTCGAATGGAAGCAGACCGACGACATGAAGGTGAAGAAGTTTGCCGGCTACTGGAAGAAGGGCTATCCGAAGGTCGATTCGATCGACTGGAAGCCGGTGGTCGACAACAATACGCGCGCCGCACTGCTCAAGACCGGCGAGGCGGATTTCGCGTTCACGATCCCGTTCGAGCAGGCGGCCGACCTGAAGAGCAATCCGAAGGTCGAGCTGATCGAGCGGCCGTCGATCATCCAGCGCTACATCTCGCTGAACACGCAGAAGAAGCCGTTCGACAATCCGAAGGTGCGTGAAGCGCTGAACTACGCGGTCAACAAGGAAGCGCTCGCGAAGGTCGTGTTCGCCGGCTACGCAACGCCGCAAACGGGTGTCGCGCCGGTGGGCGTCGAATACGCGACCAAGCTCGGACCCTGGCCGTACGATCCGGCGAAGGCGCGCGCACTGCTGAAGGAAGCCGGATATCCGAACGGCTTCGAGTCGACGCTCTGGTCAGCGTACAACCATTCGACGGCGCAGAAGCTGATCCAGTTCGTCCAGCAGCAGCTCGCGCAGGTCGGCGTGAAGGTGCAGGTGCAGGCACTCGAGGCCGGCGAGCGGGTCGCGAAGGTCGAGAGCGCGCAGGACCCGGCGACGGCACCGGTGCGGATGTACTACAGCGGCTGGTCGGCCTCGACGGGCGAGGCGAACTGGGCGCTGTCGCCGCTGCTCGCGTCCACGTCGGCGCCGCCGAAGCTCTACAACACCGCGTACTACAAGAACGGTGCCGTCGACGACGATCTCGCGAAGGCGCTCGAGACGACCGACCAGGCGAAGAAGGCCGCCCTGTATGCCGACGCGCAGAAGCAGGTGTGGGCCGACGCGCCATGGATCTTCCTGGTGCAGGAGAAGATCGTCTATGCGCGCAGCAAGCGGCTGCACGGCATGTACGTGATGCCGGACGGTTCGTTCAACTTCGACGAAATCTCGGTGAAATGACGGCGATTCGCTCGCTGTGCGGCGCCGGCGACGCAAGCTGCCGGCGCGCTGATTCGATCGGTGTCCCATGCTGAATTTTCTCGTCAAGCGCCTGTTCGGCCTGCTGCCCACGCTCGCGATCGTCGCGGTGCTGGTGTTCCTGTTCGTGCACCTGCTGCCGGGCGATCCCGCGCGGCTCGCGGCCGGGCCCGAAGCCGACGACGCGACGGTCGCGCTCGTGCGAGCCGATCTCGGCCTCGACCGGCCGCTGCCGGCGCAGTTCGCGAACTTCTTCGTGAAGATCGCGCACGGCGATTTCGGCACGTCGACGCGCAGCAAGCGGCCGGTGTCGACCGAGATCGGCGAGCGCTTCATGCCGACGCTGCTGCTGACGCTCGTCAGCATGGTATGGGCGACGGTGTTCGGGATGGCGATCGGCATCGCGTCGGCGGTATGGCGCAACCGCTGGCCCGACCGCCTCGGGATGACGATCGCGGTGTCGGGCATTTCGTTTCCCGCGTTCGCGCTCGGCATGCTGCTGATGGAGATCTTCTCGGTGAAGCTCGGCTGGCTGCCCGTCGTGCCGGACGGCACGTGGAAGAGCTACGTGCTGCCGTCGCTCACGCTCGGCGCCGCGGTCGCGGCCGTGATGGCACGCTTCACGCGCGCGTCGTTCGTCGAGGTGCTCAACGAGGACTACGTGCGCACCGCGCGTGCGAAGGGCGTGCACGAGCCGATGGTCGTGCTCAAGCATTGCCTGCGCAACGCGATGATCCCGGTCGTCACGATGATGGGGCTGCAGTTCGGTTTCCTGCTCGGCGGCTCGATCGTCGTCGAGGCCGTGTTCAACTGGCCGGGGCTCGGGCGCTTGCTGGTCGACGCGGTGACGATGCGCGACTACCCGGTGATCCAGGCGATCGTGCTGCTGTTCTCGCTCGAATTCATCCTGATCAACCTGACCGTCGACGTGCTGTACGCGGTCATCAACCCGACCATCCGGTTCAAGTGAGAGTGAGGCGAGCATGAACGCGACTGTCCAGCCCGCGGCGTCGGCCGCATCGAGCGCGATCCGAACGCCGTGGCGCGAATTCTGGCGCAAGTTCCGCAAGCAGACCGTTGCGCTGGTCGCCGGCGGTTTCGTGCTGGCGCTCGTCGTGCTCGCATTTGTCGGCCCGCACATCGTGCCGTTCGATCCCGAAAACTATTTCGACTACGACGCACTGAACGCGGGGCCATCGGCCGTGCACTGGTTCGGCGTCGACTCGCTCGGCCGCGACATCTTCAGCCGGATCGTCACCGGCACGCGAATCTCGCTCGCCGCCGGTTTCTTCTCCGTCGCGCTCGGCGCGCTCGTCGGCACGTTCTTCGGACTGCTCGCCGGCTACTACGAAGGCTGGTGGGACCGCATCACGATGCGCGTGGCCGACGTGCTGTTTGCGTTCCCGGGGATCCTGCTCGCGATCGGCGTCGTCGCGATCCTCGGCAACGGGATGATCAACGTGATCTGCGCGGTCGCGATTTTCAGCATTCCGGCGTTCGCGCGGCTCGTGCGCGGCAACACGCTGATGCTCAAACACATGACCTACGTGGAAGCCGCGCGCAGCATCGGCGCGTCCGACTGGACGATCATCATGCGACACATCCTGCCCGGCACCGTGTCGTCGGTCGTCGTCTACTTCACGATGCGGATCGGCACGTCGATCATCACGGCCGCGAGCCTGTCGTTCCTCGGGCTCGGCGCGCAGCCGCCGACACCGGAGTGGGGCGCGATGCTCAACGAGGCGCGCGCGGACATGGTGACCGCGCCGCACGTTGCGATCTTCCCGAGCCTCGCGATCTTCCTGACGGTGCTCGCGTTCAACCTGCTCGGCGACGGGCTGCGCGACGCGCTCGACCCGAAGCTGGAGCGGCGCTGATGGGTGCGGTTCCGATGTGGAGCTCGACGCTGCCGGCCGGGCCGCGCGGCACGATCGCCGACGTGCCGGGCGTGAGCGTCGGCCATGCGACGCTCGATGCCGGCGACGTGCAGACGGGCGTCACCGTCGTCAAGCCGCATCCGGGCGACCTTTACCGCAGCAAGGTGCCGGCCGGCGCGGCCGTCATCAACGGCTTCGGCAAGAGCGTCGGGCTCGTGCAGGTCGACGAACTCGGCATGCTCGACACGCCGATCGCGCTGACCAACACGTTCGGCGTCGGCGCGGTTGCACAGGCGCAGATCCGCGCGGCGATCGCGACGAATCCGCGGGTGGGCCGCGACTGGCCGACCGTCAACCCGCTCGTGTTCGAATGCAACGACGGTTATCTGAACGACATCCAGGCGTTCGCGGTGACGGCTGCGCATTACGACGAAGCCTGCAATACCTCGGCGCGAGATTTCGCGCGTGGCGCGGTGGGCGCCGGGCGCGGGATGTCGTGTTTCGACCTGAAGGGCGGGATCGGCTCCGCGTCGCGCGTGGCCGTTGCCGTCGGCAGGCCGTACACGGTCGGCGCGCTGGTGCTCGCGAACTTCGGCCGGCTGCCGATGCTGACGCTCGGTGGCGTGCCGCTCGGACGCATCGTCGCGCAGCGGCATGCCGCCGAGCACGCGCAGTCGATGCCCGAGCAAGGCTCGATCATCCTGCTGCTGGCGACCGATGCGCCGCTCGACGCGCGGCAACTGTCGCGGCTCGCCCGCCGCGCGGGCGCGGGGCTCGCCCGGACCGGTTCGGTCTACGGGCACGGCAGCGGCGACATCGCGCTCGCGTTTTCCACCGCTTACACGATCGCGCACGATGCATCGACCGTCGCGCTGCCGGCGCTCGTGGCCGATGCGGCGCTCGATCCGCTGTTCATGGCCGCGGCCGAAAGCGTCGAGCATGCGATCGCCGATGCACTGCTCCAGGCCGTGACCGTGACCGGGCGCGATGGCCACGTGCGGCAATCGCTGCGGGACGCGGTGCCCGATCTCGATCGGTTACTCAACGAAGGCAACGAAGGACATCCGATCCATTCATGAAGATCCTGATCTCGACCGACATCGAGGGTGTCGCCGGCGTGTTTGCCATCGAGCAGACGCGAGCCGGTAACCCGGAATACGAACGCGCGCGCCGCTGGATGACCGCCGAGGCGAACGCGGCGATCGAAGGCGCATTCGCCGGTGGCGCGCAAGCCGTATGGGTCAACGATTCGCATGGCGGCTTCCGCAATCTGCTGCCCGACGGGCTCGATGCCCGTGCCCGTGTCGTGCTCGGCAAGCCGCGCACGCTGGGGATGATGGCGGGCCTCGAGCAGCAGCCCGACCTCGTGTTCATGATCGGCTTTCACGCGAAATCGCAGACGCGCGGCGTGCTTGCGCACACCATCAACAACTTCGCGTTCACGCAGGTATGGCTGAACGGCGTCGAGCTCGGCGAGGCCGGGCTATACGGCGCGCTGGCGCGCGAATACGGCGCACACGTCGCGCTGGCGTCGGGCGACGACGTGTTCGCCGAGGAAACCCGGCCGCTGTTTCCGGACGCGCGTTTCGAGACGGTCAAGACGGCCGGCGGCGCATCGAGCGGCGACACGCTCACGCCGGCAGCGTCCTGCGGGCGCATCGCGGCCGCCGCACGCGAAACGGTCGCGCACGCGCTGTCGTCGGGCTGGCGCGCGGGCGCGCATCGGCCCGCGCCGGCCGCTTGCACGCTGCGCGTGCAGACGGCCGCGCTCGCCGATCTGTTCTGCGTGCTGCCGTCGCTCGAGCGGGTCGATGCGGTGACGCTGCGCTTCGACGGGCCGTCGGTGGAGCACGTGGTGCGCACGCTGAACAGCCTGTCGGCGATGTCGTTCATGCTGCGGTGATGCGTGGTGACCGGATGCCGGCCCGCGATCTCATCGCTGAAATCCGTGTCGGCGCGCGTCCCGCGAGATGAAACGTATTGGATATCTCCGTTTCGATGAAGTCGCTATCCGGCCAATGGGCCGTAGGGTCCTGCGGCCGTCCGGTCGCGCAGCATGGAGCGGATCGTAGACCGATCGAAGGTGACCTACCTTCGATATCGTGCATTCATGATGGAATTCGGGCCTTGAGAAATACGCAACTGGATCCCAACGAACACATTCCGCGCAGCGTCGTGGCGAGCGCCAACGACTACGCGGCCGGCACGACGTTTCCTGCGCGCGCGCACCGGCGCGGGCAGTTCTCGATCGCGTCGCGCGGCACGATCAGCGTGTCGACGCCGCACGGCCGCTGGCTCGTGCCGCCGCAGCGCGCGTGCTGGGTGCCGGCCGGCGTGAGGCACGAAATGACGATGACCGGTCCGGTCACGATGCTCAACGCGTTCGTATCCGAAGACATGGCGCGGGCTGCCGGACTACCGGACCAGTGCGGCGTATATGGCGTATCGCCGCTCTTGCGGCAACTCATCGACGAAGCGATCGACCTGCCGGCGATGTACGACGTCGATGGCCGGGCAGGCAAGCTGATGGCGCTGCTGATCGCGGAAATCGCGACGATGCCGCGGCTGTCGCTGCACGCGCCGCTGCCGACCGATGCGCGCCTCGCGAAGATCTGCCGCCATCTGTTCGCGTCGCCGTCGATCGCGGCGGATCTCGATCTGGTGGCGACCGATGCGGGCGTGAGCCGACGCACGTTTACGCGGCTGTTCCGCGCGCAGACGGGCGTGAGTTTCGCCGCGTGGCGTCAGCAGGTCTGCATGCTGGCGGCGATCACGCGACTGAGCGACGGGCAGCCGGTGACGCGTGTCGCGTTCGAGCTCGGATATGCGAGCTCGAGCGCCTTTACGTCGGCGTTTCGCCGCATCCTCGGCGAAACGCCGAGCCGGTATCTGGAGGCGCGTCGCTAATCGGAACGGATACGGCGGCCGACGCGGTGCCGTGCTTCGTCACGGGCGAAAAAAACGCGCCTGCCAGGTTTCGGTCAGACGCGCTTAAAGGCACTCGGTCAGAAAAAAATGCGCGACAGCCAGCGGGGCAGTGTTCGCGCATCGTGTCGTGAAATTGTTGCTTGTTCCGATTCAATGGCCTCGGTTGGGTGCGGATAGCAAAGCATACGCCGCATAACGCCCAAACGATATCGCGCAGCGCCAACGATTCATGTGCAAACGCAGCATGCGTTTTAATCGCGCGTTCGATTTCGGGGTCCGAAGCAGCCAGCTACGGGCGTCGGCAATGCTGGCGGTGCGTGCTGCGGTACGGCATCGAATGTTGGCGCTCGAAAACGGAAACCGCCACGCGACGCGATGCCTGCTGGTATCGCGCTACGCGGCGGTTCGGTGCGGGCAGCCGGCAGGCTGCCGGCTCGTGCGTCACACGTCGAAGAACACGGTCTCGTCCTGCCCTTGCATATGGATGTCGAAGCGGTACACGACGGGCCGGCCCGGTTGTGCGTTGCGTTTCGCGACGAGCGTCGCGCGGCGTTCGGCCGGCACCAGGTTCAGCACCGGATCGGCCGCGTTCGCGGCAGCTTCGTCATCGAAATATACGCGGGTGAATGCGTGGGTCAGGATCCCGCGCATCATTACGGTCACGTTGATGTGCGGCGCTTCGTCGGCGGCGATGCGGCCCGGCTTCACCGTCGGTACGACGAAGCGGTGCTGCGCATCGGTGCCCGTCCCGACCCGTGCGAAACCCGTGAAACCGGACTTCGCGATGTCGCCCCGCGAGGTGGGATAGCGGCCCGCCGCGTCCACCTGCGTGAATTCGAGCACTGCGTCGCTGACGACGTTGCCATCGCCGTCGAACACCTGTCCGACCAGCAGCATATGTTCGCCTTCGGCGTCCGGCGTGGCGATCGTCGGCGTGAACAGGCTCTTCAGATCGTAGTGGTACTGCTGCGGGCACAGGCCGTAAGCGAAGTACGGGCCGACCGTTTGCGAAGGGGTTTGCTTCAGCGTCGTCATGGTTCAGCGCTCCATCGGGGTAGCGTCGCGGCCGCGCAGCACGATGTCGAATTCGTAGCCGAGCGCATAGCCTTCTTCGGTGATGTCCATCGAGAAGCGCGAGATCAGGCGATCGCGCGCTGCTTCCGGTGTGCCCTGGAAGATCGGGTCGTACGCGAGCAGCGGGTCGCCAGGGAAGTACATCTGCGTGACGAGGCGCGAGCCGAAGTAGTCGCCGAACAGCGAGAAATGGATGTGATTCGGGCGCCACGCGTTCGGATGGTTGCCCCACGGATAGGCGCCGGGCTTGATCGTCAGGAAGCGGTAGCGGCCTTCGGCGTCGGTCAGGCAGCGGCCGGCGCCGAGGAAGTTCGGGTCGAGCGGCGCGTCGTGCTGGTCGACCTTGTGCACGTAGCGGCCGGCCGCGTTCGCCTGCCATACCTCGACGAGCGTGTTGCGCACGGGCTTGCCGCCTTCGTCGAGCACGCGGCCGGTGACGACGATGCGCTCGCCGAGCGGCTCGCCGTTCTTCACGGCGTTCTTCGTCAGGTCGTGGTCGAGCGCACCGAGATCCTCGGTGCCGTAGACAGGAGCGAACTGGTCGCGCAGCTTTTCCTTCAACGGGATCATCGGGCGCGTCGGGCCGCGCTTCACCGACGAACGGTACTCGGGGTGGACATACGCGGGATGCGACGGCCAGTCGCGCGGTGTGAGGATCGTGGGGGAATCCATCGGGCGTCTCCTGATAGGTATTTCGCGAAGTGGATGGCAAGACTTTAGCCAAGCCGGAAAGTTATGAAAAATGACCTTTTTTCGCGAATTGCATAACTATTCGTTATGTTTTGCGGCGCTGCATGCGGTGTCGTCGTCGGCACCGCTCGGCCAGAAGCGCGGCACCGCGTTGCCGATCACGAAATGGATCCGGGAACTGACCGGATTGTGACCGGATTCCACGCGCCGCGGCGTCATGCGTGCCATCGTGCCGAGTGCTTGGGCCTTTCCGGAAAGTTATGCAAAATGGCATTTCATCACCACTCGCATAACTGCTCGTTATGAATAACCGTATTGCCGACGGCCGCGTCAAGTTCAGGCACCTGCAGTGTTTTCTCGCGGTCGCACAACTGGGCGGTGTGCAGAAGGCGGCCGAAAGCCTGTCGATTACGCAGCCGGCCGTGTCCAAGACGATCGCCGAACTCGAGTCGATCCTCGGCGTGAAGTTGTTCGAACGGGGGCGGCACGGCGCGCAGCCGACGCGCGAAGCGCAACTGTTCATCCCGCATGCGAACGCGTGCGTGCTGGCGCTGCGGCAGGGCGTCGGTCTGCTCGCGCGCGAGGGCGGCGCGGCTGCGGCGACGCTCGAAATCGGCATGCTGCCGACGGTTGCGGCATCGCTTGCGCCCGCGCTGATGAAGGCTTTGACCGCACGCTGGCCGCGCATCGTGGTGCGGATCGCGACGGCCGCGAATGCCGAGCTGCTGGAGCGTCTGAAGGCCGGGGCGATCGAATGCGCGATCGGGCGTCTGTCGGAGCCGGAGCGGATGATCGGGCTCGCGTTCGAGCAGCTGTACAACGAACCGCTCGTCGCGGTCGTGCGCGCCGGACATCCGCTGCTGGCGAGCGCCGCGCCGGCTGCCGAACTTGCGCGCTACCCGGTCGTGCTGCCGCCGTTCGGCACGCTGATCCGCCAGTCGGCCGAGCAACTGCTTGGCGCGTGCGGCGCGCCGCCGCTGGATTCGTTCATCGAGGTGCTGTCGGTGTCGGTCGCGCGCGCGCTTGCGCTCGAGAACGACGCCGTGTGGTTCGTGCCGCTCTATGCGGCCGAATACGACCTGTCGGCCGGCGCACTCGCGCGCCTGCCGCTGCCGTCCGCGGGCACCGACGAGCCGGTCGGCCTTGTGCTGCGTACCGATGCACAACCGTCACCCGTCGCGCGGACGTTGATCGACGCCGTGCGCGACATCGCGCAGGCGCGGTTCGGCGATGCGCATACCCGTCGCGCGCCGCGCAGTGCGCGCAAGCCGGCGGGCCGCGCGCGCTGAAACGCCGGGTAGAACGCGTGCGGGCGGTGTCCGGCCCGCTGTTCCTTTACCGCCATTCCGTTAGCCGTTCGGTCAGTAGCGGGCGTCGTCATGCTTGGCATATCGTATCGTTTTTGGTACGCTCGATGACACGACGATGGCGAGACAGCAGATTCAGATCACGCTCGGCGTGCGGTTCTTCCGCACCGCGCGTGGTAACGAGCCGGTGCGCGAATGGCTCAAGGCGCTCGGGCAGCTCGAGCGCAGGGTGATCGGCGAAGAGATCAAGACGGTTCAACTCGGCTGGCCGCTCGGCATGCCGCTGGTCCGGAAGATGTCTGCTGATCTTTGGGAAATCCGCGTGATGCTGCCGCGGCGAAGTGCGCGCGTGCTGTTCACGGTCGTCGGCGACACGATGGTGCTGCTGCATGCGTTCTTCAAGCAATCGCAGGCCACGCCGTCCGACGATCTCGACGCGACCGTCAGCGCGGCTGAAAGCGCTGACACGCGCCATCTGAATTTCCCCGGCGGCGCCGCCACATGCGATCGGCGATGTGCCGGCCGGCAACGCCATGCACTGGAGTACCCATGACGACCACGAACAACCCGCATATCGGCAGCGACTTCGACACTTTCCTCGAGGACGAAGGGCACCTCGAAGCGGCCACCGCCACCGCGATCAAGCGCGTGATCGCGTGGCAGATCGGGCAGGAAATGAAGGCGCAGCACATCACGAAAACCGCGATGGCCGCGCGGATGAAGACCAGCCGCGCCGCGCTCAACCGGCTGCTCGACGAAACCGATACGAGCCTCACGCTCGCGACGCTGGCGAGCGCCGCCACCGCGCTTGGCAAGCGGCTCAGCTTCGAGCTCGTGCCGGCCTGACGAGCCGGGCGAAACGGTGCACGGCAGGCCGGCGCATCGCGGCGAACGGCTCACGAGCGTCCGCGCACGGGCAGCGGCGCGCGATCACGTGCGCTGCCCGGCTATCCGCAGATACAGCAGCGCACCGCCCGCGAGCAGCAGCGGGCACAGGAAATACCAACCGGTCGTCAGGAAAAGCCCGGCGACGGCAACCAGCGAAATCCACGCGCAGCGATACGCGATGCCGCCGCGCGGCAGCAGTTTCAGCGCGGCGGCCGCGCCGAGCCCGTACACCATCACGAAGCATCCGGACGTGACGAGCACGAGCGGCTTCGGCCCGACGTCCGAGAGCGTCGTCGCGGCCAGCGCGACGGCCGCCAGTATCGCGATCGCGCCGAGACTGCGGCGGGGCACCCCGCCTACCTGACTACCCTGCGCGAGCCACGCAGGCAGTGCGCCGTCGCGCCCGAGCGCCGCGCCGAGCTTGGCCGCGCCCGCGAAATACGCATTCATCGTGCCGAGCGTGAGCAGCAATGCAGCCGCGGCAGCCAGGACCTGCGCATGACCACCGATGCCGCCCGCGATCAGTTCCGCGAGCGGCGCGCCGGACGCGCCGGCCGACGGCCCGAGCACCGTCACGCTCGCGGCCGCGACCGACAGATACAGGAAGCCGACGACCACGACTGCGATACCGGCCGAGCGCGGCATGTCGTGCGCGGGCCGGCGGAATTCTGCCGCGAGGTGCGTGATCGCTTCCCAGCCCGCGAAGCTCCACACGAGCAGTGCGGCGGCTTGGCCGACCGCGAGCCACCCGTGCGGCGCAAACGGATGCAGGTTGGCCGTGCGTGCATGTGGTGCGGATGCGAGCACGGCGGCCAGCAGCAGCGCGACGAGCAACGCCGACAGCACGAGCTGCATGCGCCCCGACACCGTGACGCCGAACGCATTCGCGGCCGACACCGTCGCGATCAGCGCGGCAGCCGTGACGATGACGGTCGCGTGCCCGCCGCCCGTGACGGCCGCGACATACGCGCCACCGAACATCGCGGCGGCCGGCGCACCGGCCGGCACCGCGAAATAGAAACACCAGCCGACGATCGCCGCGGCCTTCGGCCCGAATGCGCGTCGCGCATAGGTCGATACGCCGCCTGCGTCCGGATAGCGTGCGCCGAGTGCGGCGAAGGTGGCCGCAAGCGGCCCCGACAGCACGACGAGCGCGGCCCACGCAAGCAGCGACGCAGGGCCCGCGACCTCGGCGGCGAGCGCCGGCAACGCAATGACGCCGGTGCCGAGCACCGCGCCGATATACAACGCGGCACCCTGGAAAATCGTCAGTGAGCCACCGTGATGAGCAGCGGGCGAATCGGCATGCGAGGACATGAAGGGCAGTCTCCGAAAGGCTTGTTCTGGGCGCGGTCGGCCGCGCTGTGAATCGCTCGATGCTACCCGAACGGGCGCGGCGATGCGACGCGGCGTTCAGTAGTCCGCGACGTGCGGCGTGTCAGCCGACGTCAGTAGCGGCGTGCGAGCCGCAGCCGCGCATCCTCGCGTGCGGCGGGCGACAGGTCGGGCACGTAGTGGAACGTGCCGGACACGAGCGACGCAACCGGCACGCCGTCGCGGAACAGCACGCGATTGCCGGCCAGCGCCGGCACCTTGTCGCCGGGCAACAACGTGCCGGCAAGGTTCAGCGGATCGGCGCCCGTCACGCACACGAACTGGCCGTCGCCCGGTTGGCGACGCAGTTCGCGCAGGATCGGGATCGCTTCCGGCAGCGCGAATTGCTCGCCCGCGAGCCCCGCGACGAAGCGTCCGCCGCGAATCTCGCCGCGCGCTTCGAGACGTTGCAGCACGCGCACGAGTTCACGCCAGCTGGGCAGCCAGTCGGCCTCGCGTTCGAGCAGCCGCCAGAACACCACGCCATAGCGGCGCAGCAACGTCCAGGCGATATGTTCGAGTGCGTCGGGGTCTGTCGCGGCTGCGCCGCGCTTCAGTACGGGCGCTTCGTCCGGTACCGAAGCGCGTTGCACGAGCGCCCAGCGGCCGGCGTCGTCCATTCCGCCGATCAGCGCGCCGCCGCGCCGCGTGCGCGGCGCATACGTCGCGCCGCGCTTGACCGCGGGCTTCAACAGTGCGCGCAGTCCGGCGAAGCTGTCCGCATTCACGAGGCCGGCCGACACGAGTTCACCGAGCGCCTGTTCGAGCTCGACGGGCAGCATGTGCAGTTCGTCGAGCAGTGCGTCGAAGAACATCGCACCATGCGCGGCGAGCGCGTCACGCACCTGCGTTGCACGCGCGGACAGCGCCGGTTGCGCGTCCGGGTCGCGCAGCGCCTGCCATGCACCGAGGTGGCGGCGCGGCAGCAGCACGACCGGCGTCGTTTTCACGGGGGTGCCGGCCGCGCGGGCCGGGGCGCCGATTCGGGTCCACACGAGCTTGCCCGAGCGGCACAGCTCGTCGAGACCGCCTGCCGTGTAGTCGGTCAGGCGCGCGGGCAGCAGCGCGTCTTCCCATGCGCTCGCTGCGGCTTCATAGCCTTCGAGCTGCTCGACGACGGCAGCGAGCGCGTCGCGGCCCGTGCCGCGCGTGTCGGGTGTCAGGTGCTGCCAGTGGAACAGGAAGCGCATGAAATCGGCGCGCTCGACCGGTTCGATCTCGCGGCGCAACCGCTTGACTGTGTAGCGATGAATGCGCGCGAGCAGATGGCGTTCGCACCATTCGTCGGCCGTTGCGCCCGGCGTGAAGCGGCCGCGCATCACGTAGCCCTCGCGCTCCAGTGCCGCGAGCGCGGTCACGATTGCCGCGACCGGCAGGCCGAGCGGCTGCGCGATCGCGTCGAGCGTCGACGGCCCGAAGCCGGTAAGCCGCGCGCGGATCACGTCGACGAGCGCGGCGTCGGCTTCCCATGGCTGCGCGCAGGCGGCGGGCACCTTCAGCGCGGGTGCGACGCGTGCGTCGGGGTGCAGCGCGCGCATGCAGACCAGCCGTTCGACCGGCACCCACAGCGCGGCGCCGTCCGGCGTGACGAGTTTCGTCGCGCGGCGGCGTTCGGCCAGTTCCGCGAGCCGCTCGGGCCAGCCTTCGTGCGCATGCGCTTCGTTGTCGGCGACGCAGGCGAGCGTGAGCAGTGCATCGTGCATTTCGTCGGCGTCGCGCACGAGCGGCCATGCTTCGTCGCGCACCGCGTCGATCGCGTCGGCGTCGAGCGCACCGAGATCATCGGCCGATTCGGGATCGCTCCAGCGGCGCGATTGCACGGCCTGCGTGCGGCGCTCCTCGAGCGGCGCGTCGTCGAGGAACGCGTAGGGTTTCGCGTTCAGGATCTCGGCCGCGAGCGGCGACGGCGCGGGCAAGTCGCGCGCGATCAGCTCTATCGCGCCGCTTTCGATCCGGCGCAGCAGCGCGAGCCAGCCTTCGGTATCCATCGCATCGTGCAGGCAATCGTCGAGGGTCTGGTCGACGAGCGGATGATGCGGGATCTCGCGTTCGCCGACGATGTTCTCGAGGCACGCGACCTGATCGGGGAACACGGTCGCGAGCAGGTCCTCGCTCTTCATCCGCTGCAGCTGCGGCGCGGTGCGCCGGCCGCCGGTGAAGCGCGGCAGCGCGAGTGCGGTCGTCGCGTTCCAGCGCCAGCGCACGCCGAACATCGGCGCGTCGAGCAGTGCCTGAACCAGCACGTGCTCGGCGCTGGCCGAGCGGAGGTAGCGCCACACTTCGTCGAGCGCGAAGCTGTGCGCGAGCGACAGCGACAGAATGATTGCGTCGTCGGTCGCGGCGGCCTGCAGCTCGAAGTTGAAACTGCGGCAGAAGCGCTTGCGCAGCGCGAGCCCCCACGCGCGGTTGATGCGGCTGCCGAACGGCGAATGGATCACCAGCTGCGTGCCGCCCGATTCGTCGAAGAAGCGCTCCATCACGAGCGTGTCCTGCGTTGGCAGCGCGCCGAGCGCCGCGCGCGTGCGCGCGAGGTAGTCGGCGATCTGGCGGGCCGCATCGGGCGACAGATGGAGATCGTCGACGAGCCAGCGCAGCGCCGGCGTGAGGCGGCTTTCGGTCGGGCCGACCGCGGTGCCGACGGCATCGTTGCGCGAATCGGTGGCGGCACGGGTTTGCGCCGCTTGCCCGGCGTTGCCGCGCGCGCCCGTCTTGCCGGCCACGTCGCTGCTCGCACGCTTGCGTCCAGTGGCCTCCGCGTGCCGATCACCTTCGGCGAACAGCCCGTCGAGCCGCGCGCGCAGCCGTCCGACCGCGGCCGACAATTCGTCGCTGCGCCCGGGCGCCTCACCGAGCCAGAACGGAATGCTCGGCGACTGGCCTTGCGCGTCCTCGACGCGCACGCGGCCCGTTTCCACGCGAATGATCCGGTACGACTGGTTGCCGAGCTGGAACACGTCGCCCGCGAGGCTCTCGATCGCGAAATCCTCGTTGACGGTGCCAACCTGGATCCCCTGCGGTTCGAGCAGCACCGCGTAGTCGGCCATGTCGGGAATCGTGCCGCCTGACGTCGTCGCGGTCATCATCGCGTTGCGGCGCCCGCGCACCGTGCTGCCGACCACGTCGCGATGCAGATACGCGCCGCGCACGCCGCGGCGGCTCGTGAAGCCTTCGGCGAGCATTTTCATCACATCGTCGAAGCGTTCGCGCGGCAAGCTCGCGTACGGCGCCGCGTGCGTGAAGCTCGCGTACAGCGCGTCCTCCTGCCATTCCGCGCAGGCGACTTCGGCGACGATCTGCTGCGCGAGCACGTCGAGCGGCGCTTCCGGAATCCGCAATGCGTCGAGCTCGCCGCGTTGCACGCAATCGAGCAGCGCCGCGCATTCGACCAGCTCGTCGCGCGACAGCGGGAACAGGCGGCCCTTCGGCACGCCGCCGACATGATGCCCCGAGCGGCCGACGCGCTGCAGGAACGGCGCGATCCCGCGCGGCGAGCCGACCTGGCATACGAGATCGACGTCGCCGATGTCGATGCCGAGTTCGAGCGATGCGGTCGCGACCAGCAACTTCAGATCGCCGCGCTTGAGCCGCTGTTCGGCTTCGAAGCGATGCTCCTTCGCGAGACTGCCGTGGTGCGCGGCGATCGCGTCCTTGCCGAGACGGTCGGCGAGATGGCGCGCCATGCGCTCGGCGGTGCGCCGCGTGTTCACGAACACCAGCGTCGTGCGATGCGCGGCGGCGAGCGCCGCGATCCGGTCGTAGACCTGTTCCCATACGTCGGTTGCCATCACCGGCTCGAGCGGCACGTTCGGCAGTTCGAGCGCAAGGTCGCGTTCGCGCGTGTGGCCCGTGTCGACGATCGTGCAGTCGCGCGGCGCATCGGCCGGGCCGCCGACCAGGAAGCGCGCGACCGCGTCGATCGGTTTCTGCGTGGCCGACAACCCGATGCGCGGCAGCGCATGACCCGTCAACGCGTCGAGGCGTTCCAGCGACAGTGCGAGGTGGCTGCCGCGCTTGGACGACGCCAGTGCGTGAATCTCGTCGACGATCACCGAACGCACGTTCGACAGCATCTGCCGCCCCGACGTGGACGACAGCAGCACATACAGCGATTCGGGCGTCGTCACGAGGATGTGCGGCGCGCGCTTGCGCAGCGCCGCGCGCTCGGCCTGCGTGGTGTCGCCGGTGCGTACGGCGGTGCGGATCGCCGGCACCGGCAGGCCGAGTTGCGCGAGCGACTCGGCGATGCCGGCAAGCGGCGCGTCGAGGTTCACGTGGATGTCGTTCGACAGCGCCTTCAGCGGCGACACGTAGACGACGAGCGTCGTGTCGGGCAGCGCACCGTCGTGCGCGAGCGCATCGCGCACGAGGTCGTCGAGCGCGCACAGAAACCCGGTGAGCGTCTTGCCGGAGCCGGTCGGCGCGGCGACCAGTGTCGACCGACCGGCCTTGATGTGCGGCCACGCGAGCGCCTGCGCGCCGGTCGGCGCGGAAAAGGTACGGCGGAACCACGCGGCGACGGCCGGGTGGAACACGTCGAGCGCATTGGCAGGGCGGGTGGCTGTGACGTCCATCGGAGCGTTGAATTGGGGAGCGAGCGCGCGGGCGGCGCGCGAATCGTCAGTGTGCCAGACGCCGCGTGTGCGTGCCGGACACCGCAGGCGGGGAGCGCGCGCGTCGGAGATTCAGATGAGGTGCGGTGCCGACATTTCAACGGGCGGGCGCGCGAAACGACACCCGCTCGGTCACGGGTGCCGGATCGCGACAGGATGGGCGTTACGCTCGACGTGGGTCGGCGCGGTTGCGCGGCTCGATCCGACGGTCACACGCAACTGCATTCGACTGTACGCAGCTACACGCGATGGAGCCAGCCGAGCCAGTGTTCGAGGAACGGGGCGCGGGTCCACAGCGACTGCGCGAGCCACAGCGTGCCGCCCCATGCGGCAGCCACGACGATCAGGTCGCAATGTCCGCTGTTCCACAGGTTCAGTGAATGGCGCCGCCAGATCCACGGCACACCGAGCGGATTCGGCCAGTCGGCGAGCAGGTGCATCACGCCGCCGCACGCGAAGCCGAACAGCGGTGCGGCCCACAGTGGATGCGGATGGTGCGTGAGCCCGTGCCATCCGAGCGCGAGCAGCGCGATCCAGCCGATGCCCCAGTGCGTGACGGTGCGGTGCGTGATCCACAAGCGGCGCTTGCGGGTCCACCACGCGACTTCGAGCCAGTCGGGCGCGGTGCCGCCCGCGACGCCGGCCGCGAACGCGGCGAGCAGGCCCGCGTGCCAGGGGCCGGTCGCGCCGGTTTGTGCGACGAGGACGGCGGCGGCGACCCCGGCCGCGAAGCCGGACGCGTGATGCGCATTGTGTGATGCCATAGGAAACGAGACGAAAAAGCGTGAAGCGGCCGCAGACGAGCGTGAATGATCGGGCGCGCAAGCGGGGCGCTATCTTCTCAGATCGGCCCGCGCAACGGGCGGTTCGATCACGGTTTTTTTGCATGGATGGGAGCCGCGCAAGCGGCGCGCGCCGTGATTTTCCGATTGCGCGGTGCGCGTCGCATTCGCGGTGTGCAATTTCGACCGATTCGCCGGCTCGCTTTTTGCTCGCCGTGTCACCGGCCGCACAGGATTCGCAATGGTTCGTAGTGGGCGGCAGGTTTATCGTCCATGCGGTCTTGCTTACTACTAAAACGGTATATGGCCGACCGCCTGCCAGCGGCTATAAGCGGATCGGGGGCTCATTCCAGCCCGCCGGAGATCCATGGGGGACATGCAATGACGACGCTGAATCGTTTCAAATCATCCGTTGCCGTGCTCGCGACGGTGGCCGCCATCGGCTTCCTGCCGGTCGCGCCGGCCTATGCGAAGGGGCCGCAGCCGGCGGTCCTGACGAGTGCGGCGGTCGCCGTGGCCGACAAGTACAGCGCGGACGCTGCGGAGCAGATTTTCAAGGAAGGCGGCAACGCGATCGACGCGGCCGTCGCGATCGCGTTCACGCTTGCCGTCACGTATCCGGAGGCCGGCAACATCGGCGGCGGCGGCTTCATGACGATCTACAAGGACGGCAAGCCGTACTTCCTCGACTACCGCGAGCGCGCGCCGCTTGCCGCGACGAAGGACATGTATCTCGACAAGGACGGCAACGTCGTCAAGGACATGAGCCTGTACGGGCCGCGCGCGGCCGGTGTGCCGGGCACGGTGTCGGGCATGTGGGAAGCGCAGAAGCGCTTCGGCAAGCTGAAGTGGAAGCAGGTGCTCGCGCCGGCGATCCACTATGCGCGCGACGGCTTCGTCGTCGACGAACAGCTTGCGCAGCGTGGCGTCGACGCGTCGAAGGAGTTCGGTGGCAAGACCAACTTCGACAAGTACTTCTCCACGATGAAGGCCGGCACGAACTTCAAGCAGCCCGATCTCGCCGACGTGCTCGCACGGATCGCGAACGACGGCGCGAACGGCTTCTACAAGGGCAGGACGGCCCGGTTGATCGCCGCGTCGATGAAGACCGGCGACGGCAACGGGCTGATCACGACCGAGGATCTCGCGCAATACCGTGCGGTATGGCGCCAGCCGGTGCAGGCGAAGTGGAACGGCTATGACGTGATCACCGCACCGCCGCCGAGCTCGGGCGGCATCGGCCTCGTGCAACTGCTGAAGATGAAGGCGGACCTCAAGCAGGACTTCGAGGGCGTGAAGCTCAACTCGCCGCAATACATCCATCTGGTCGCGGAAATCGAGAAACGCGTGTTTGCCGATCGTGCCCAGTATCTCGGCGACCCCGACTTCTACAAGGTGCCGGTCGCGCAGTTGACCGACGATGCGTATATCGCGAGGCGCGCGGCCGAAGTAAGCCCGACGCAGATCGCCGACACGAAGAGCGTGCAGCCGGGTCTCGGCACGTCTATGCCGGAGAAGGCCGAAACGACGCACTTCTCGGTCGTCGACAAATGGGGCAACGCGGTGTCGAACACGTACACGATCAACGGCTATTTCGGTTCGGGCGTGATCGCCGACGGCACCGGCATCGTGCTGAACGACGAGATGGACGACTTCTCCGCGAAGCCGGGGGTTGCGAACATGTTCGGCGTGGTCGGCAGCGATGCGAATGCGATCGAGCCGAAGAAGCGTCCGCTGTCGTCGATGTCACCGACCATCATGACGAAGGACGGCAAGGTGTCGCTCGTGATCGGCACGCCGGGCGGCTCGCGGATCTTCACGTCGATCTTCCAGGTGATCAACAACATCTACGACTTCGGGATGCCGCTGAAGGAGGCCGTCGGCGCGATGCGTTTTCACCATCAGCTGCTGCCGCCGAACACGATTTTCTGGGAGCCGTACCACCCAATCGAAGGCGAACTCGCGAAGCAGATCGAGGCTCGCGGCTATACGCTCAAGGGGCAGGACTTCAGCGGCGATATCCAGGTGATCAAGATCGATGGCAAGACGCCGGAGGCGATGGCCGATCCGCGCGGACGCGGGGTCACGCGGATCATCCAGTGACGGAAGGGGCGGATGCGCGACCGCCGCGGCGGTCGTGCCGTTGCGTGTCGCCCGACGCTCGGCTCCGGTCGTCCGCCGCATCGCTCTCGAGGAAGCGGTCCACCGAGATCAGCGCCTGTGCGTCGGCTGGCGAGCGTGCTGCCCGGATTCCGCTTCTGAGGGGCGGATCGGCCCCTTTTTCATCAATTTGACGCGAGACGCTGGGATAATGGCGGAGTTTGGTTGCGTCAATTGAAGGAAGGAGGCCCCATGGGCGATAACGATTCCCGCACCGAGACCGACAACGTCGCCGATACGGCATCGCTCGAATCGCGCCAGCGCCGTTTCGAGGAAGACCTCGTCGACGCGTACGACGAAGAACTCGAAATGGAGCTCGACGACCGCCGCTTCGACAACGACGAGGATCTGCTGTTCTCGCCGGAGCGCCGCGAAGCGCGCAAGCAGTATTTCCGTGAGCTGTTCCGGCTGCAGGGCGAGCTCGTGAAGCTGCAGGACTGGGTCGTGAACACGGGGCATCGGCTGGTCGTGATTTTCGAGGGGCGCGACGCGGCAGGCAAGGGCGGCGCGATCAAGCGCATCACGCAGCGCCTGAACCCGCGCGTGTGCCGCGTGGCCGCGCTGCCGGCACCGAGCAACCGCGAACGCACGCAATGGTACTTCCAGCGCTATGTCGCGCATCTGCCGGCCGGCGGCGAAATCGTGCTGTTCGATCGCAGCTGGTACAACCGCGCGGGTGTCGAGCGCGTGATGAATTTCTGCACCGACGACGAATACGAGGAATTTTTCCGCTCGGTGCCCGAGTTCGAGAAAATGCTCGTGCGAAGCGGGATCCAGATCGTCAAGTACTGGTTCTCGATCACCGACCACGAGCAGGAACTGCGCTTCCAGAGCCGGATCGAGGATCCGCTGAAGCAGTGGAAGCTGAGCCCGATGGACCTCGAGAGCCGCCGCCGCTGGGAAGCGTATACGGTCGCGAAGGAGGAAATGATGCAGCGCACGCATATTCCCGAGGCGCCGTGGTGGGTCGTGCAGGCGGTCGACAAGAAGCGCGCGCGCCTGAACTGCATCCACCATCTGCTGACCCAGGTGCCGTACCACGAGGTGCCGCGGCCGACGATCGACTTGCCGCAGCGCGAGCATCACGAGGACTACATTCGCCGTCCGACGCCGGACAGCATGATCGTCCCTGAAATCTATTGAGCGGTTCGGAGCGGCTCGGTCGACCACGGAGGCGCACCGTGCAACGCGGCGCGCGTCATTCCCGGATCAGGAACGCGGCGCGGTCGCGGCCGGCGATCCAGACAGGCGCGCGACCGCGCCCGCTCCAGGTGGCGCCCGTCGCCGGGTCGCGATATTTCGCGCCGACCGTGAACAGCTTCGCGCGATCGCTGTAACCCTGCCCGAAGACTTCTCGCGCGGTCAGCGCATAGCTCGTCACGAGCTGGCGCACCTGCACCAGTGCGGCCTGGCGTTCGCCGCGGCGCGCCGCCCGGATGCGTCGATCGAGTTGCGCGAGCTCCGCTTGCAGTTTCTGCAGTTGCATGCGTCCGATTTCCCCGTAGCTGAATTGTGATTGTTGGCGACGCGCGATGTGCCGTGTGTCTGCACGCCCGGCCAGACGTATGCAGAACGCATCGCGAAGAACACAGGGGAGATTAAGTTCAGACGCGCGGGTTTTCCATCGGACACATCTGAATTTTCGCGGGAATATGTATGAAACCGTGCTGGCGATACTGGGCAGGTTGCCCGTTTCATAGATCGGGGAAGCCCGAGCGCCCCTGCGTCAAATCGAACAACTCGGTCTTTGCCGCCGCCTCGGCCGTTTCCGGCAGCTTGATCACGAGCCTCACCGTCATCCCGTACGTACTGTCCACCAGCTCGTAACCCGCCTGCTCGATCCAGCGACGCACGCGTGCCTCGTCCGGGTAGCCGATTTCGATCGCAAATCGCGTGTGGCGAATGCGTTCGACGCGCTCGGCATCGAGCAGCGCCGAAGCGATCGCATCCGTATAGGCGCGGACCAGGCCGCCCGCGCCGAGCTTCACGCCGCCGTAGTAGCGGACGACCGCGCCGAGCACGCCGTCGAGATCGTGATGACGCAGCACTTCGAGAATAGGCCGGCCGGCCGTGCCCGACGGCTCGCCGTCGTCGGACATGCCGGACTGGCCGCCGGCAAGCAGTGCCCAGCACACGTGGGTGGCCGTCGGGTGCTCGTCGCGAAGGCGCTGCAACGCCTGCATTGCGGCGTCGCGGTCCTCGACGGGGATCGCGAACGCGATGAAGCGGCTCTTGCGGATTTCGAGTTCGGTCGTGCGGGAGGCGGATAAGGTGTAAGTCACGTTGATCGTTGTCGGCATGCACAGGGCATGCAATGGCTTGCCCGCATTGCGGGCGCTTTCTGTTGCGGCTGGCCGATGACCGGGACGGCCACGCGGCGGCGTGAGACGAAGGATACCGCGAGCGGCCGCGACGGCGGTGAAACCTCTCGCGACGCGCGCCGAAATGGGAGCGGCATTCGGCATTGTGAGTTGGATCGACGGCGATTCCGAGTTCTCCGTTCAGCGCACGCCGGTGACCAGCGTTCATCGCATCCCGACCGCGCCCTGATACGCCGCGATCCGCTCACGCGCCGGTTCGAGGAGCACGGTGCCATCGGCCGACAGGCATATCTGGCGCGGCGTCGGCTCCGCCAGGCGCGGTCGAGCACATCTTCGAGCCGCTCGATCATCAGGCTTACGGCGGACTGCGTCGCCCGCATACAGCTGTCGAGATCGGCAAGCGGAAGCGGAAGCGCCGCACCTCAAGCGCGCGGCGCTTCGGTCATTTCCGCGGCTCAACTTCCCTGCAGCCGGATATCGCGCGACGACGCACCCACATACACAGTCCCGCCCGGCACGACCTTCCAGCCGTTGCGCGACGTGTCCCACACGCTCTGCATCCGCGGCGACACGGTCACGCGTACATGCCGTGCCTCACCCGGATTCAGCCGGATTTTTTCCCAGCCGACCAGCCGCTTCGGCGGTTCGTCCTTGTACGGCACGCCGAGATAAACCTGCGGCGTTTCCGCGCCGGCGACGCGGCCGTCATTGCGCACGGTAAATGCAACGCTCAGCGAGCCGTCCCGTTGCCGCGACACCGACAGGCCCGAATACGCGAAGTGCGTGTACGACAGCCCGTAGCCGAATTCAAACATCGGCTTGATGTTGCGCGCGTCGTACCAGCGATAGCCCATGTTCAGCTTCTCCGCGTAGACCGGGTCGTTCTCGAACGCACCGTTTTGCCCCCACGCCGGTGAATCCTGGTCGCGCGCCGGGAACGTGACGGGCAGTTTGCCGGACGGATTGACCGCGCCGAACAGCACGTTCGCGATGGCCTTGCCGCCGGCCTCGCCCGGATACCACGCCTCGACGATCGCCGACACGTTGTCCTTCCACGGCATCAGCACCGGATTGCCGCTCTGGACGACGACGATCGTGTGCGGATTCGCACGTGCGACCGCTTCGACGAGTGCGTCCTGGTTCGACGGATTCGCGAGGCTCAGGCTTTGCAGATCACCGAAGTCCTCACCGGCCGGCTGCGCGACCACGACGATCGCGACGTCCGAGCGGCCCGCGAGCGCCGCGGCCTGGTCGATTTCCTGTTGCGTGTACGCGCGGAACGGCGACTGCTGGTCGCTGTTGCCCGCGAATGTGACCTGCGCTGCCGGCGCGAGCGCGCGGATCGCCGCGACGATCGGCACGTCGACCTTGAGCCACGGATTGCGCCACCAGCTGCAACCTGTCGACGACCCGAAGGTCAGCCCGCCGCAGCCTGCGAACGAACCGGTGACAGGATCGCGCGTGTTGCCCGAGCCGCCGCCAGACAGCACGGCCGCATCGGCGTGGCCGCCAATCACGGCGATGCGCGACAACGCCGCCGCCGCCAGCGGCAGCTGGTTGCCGTCGTTCTTCAGCAGTACGATCGACTGCTCGGCGACCCCCTGTGCGAACCGGTTCGCCGCCGCGAAATCGATCGTGCCGCCGCCCTTGGCTGGATCGTCCATCACGCCAACGCGAAGCATCACGGCCAGCTTGCGTCGCACCATGTCGTCGAGGCGCGCGGTCGACACGGAGCCGTTCGCGATTGCCTGCTTGACGGCGGCTGGCGTGAGGTAGACGGTCGGCCCAACGTCCTCTTCCTCGTCGAGCCCGGCATTGATCGCCGCAGCGGTGCTGTGCGCCGCCCCCCAGTCGGACTGCACCTGGCCCTGGAAGCCCCATTCATTCTTCAGCACGTCGTTCAGCAGATGAGTGTTCTCGCATGCATACGTACCGTTCAGGCGGTTGTAGCTGCACATCACGCTGCCTGGCTGCCCGCGTTTCGCGGCAATCTCGAACGGCAGCAGGTAGAGTTCGCGCAGTGTGCGCTCGTCGATCTGCGTGTTGCCGCCCATCCGGCCATGTTCCTGCTCGTTGCCGGCATAGTGCTTGATGGTCGCGATGACCTTCTGCCGCTGCGTGGCGAGCGTGCGCTCCGCGAGCAGGTCGCCGGCGAGCAGCGGATCCTCGCCGAGATACTCGAACAGCCGGCCGCCGCGCGGCTCGCGCGCGAGGTTGGTTCCGCCGCCGAGGCCCATGCCGAATCCTTGCGCACGCAACTGGATCGCGACCTGCTTGCCATAGTCGTACGACAGGCGGCGATCCCAGCTCGCGGCAACGGCAATCGTCGCGGGGAAGGTCGTGCTCGCGAGCGACGTGCTGCCGGAGCCGGTCGCGGAGTCGACCATGTTGAGATCGGGAATGCCGAGTCGCGGCACACCCTGGATGTAGCCGGCGCCGCCGTTCGGCACTTTAGACATTTCGTATTGCGAATGAATGAACTGCAATTTCTCGTCGAGCGTCATCTTCCGCACGAGGAGGTCGGCGCGCCGTTGTGCGGCCGACGATGCAAACGTGTCGGTGGCGTCGCCCTGCGAATTGAAATCGGCGTTGCCTGCGTAGGCGGTGGTGCAGAGGGCCGCTGCCAGCACGGCGGCCGGCCAGAGTGTGTCCCGCATGTTGCTCTCCATGATCGTATTGCCGGTTGTTCGGATGATGTCTGGAGCTGCGCACGCCCGGTGGATTCGCACCGGACGCATTCGGCTGGCGATGCAGGGTGGTTGCGCGTCGGCATGCCAGGCCAGGCGGGGAATCGTTACGGCCGGTTGGGCCCGATCGAACAACGCGGACGGCGACGCGGACCGTCCGATGCTGCCGAATCGGATGTAGCGATTCTCTGCAGCGACCAATCGTACGAATGTAGTTTGACTACAGCATCGGTGTTTCTACCGATACGTACGATCTTTTTTCGATGCGATTGCGTGGCGCGGAAAAAAGACGGTAAGCGGTTCTGATTGTGCGTGTGCAGCAGGGTAAGAAGTACCTGTGCACGAGCGTTCGGAGGGGATGACCGCGCAGATGTGCGGGCTCGCTCGATGCGGCTCGTTGCGCGCGCATCGAACGCGATGCCATCGAATTCCGGCTGCCTCCAGGGGGATCGGAGCGCGTGAACCCGCCTAGCCGCGCCGCGCGACGGGACTGCCAGGCAGCGGAATCCCGGCGCGATAGACGACGGTTGCGAGCGCGGCGGCGACGGCGGCCTCGGCCGTCAGCACGGCGGCCGCAGCGCCCAGTTCGGCGAAGTACTTCGCGAGCACGGGTACGAGCACGATGTTCAGAATGCCCGATGACATCAGCACTCGCGTGAATTCGGACTTCATCCCGAGCGGCAGCATCGTCTGCACACCGAATAGATCGGTCATCCCCGCCATGAATGGAATGAAGGCCATCCACCGCAGAACCTGGACCGTCGGTTCGTATGAGGGACCGTACAGGATGCGCACGGCGAGCGGCGCGCCGAAGAAGATCGCGAGCGAGATGCCGAGCACCATCGCGACCTGCACGACGAACAGCTTGCGGAGAAAGGAGAACGCGTCGTTTCGCGCATGCCGCATCAGATAGCTGATGCGCGGATAGGTGGCGGCCTTCAGCGGCTGGAGCATGCTGAGCGCCGCGCGGATCAGCTTGTCGCCGGCGGCGAAATAGCCGGCTGCGACGTTGCCCGATACGAAGCCGAGCAGCACGGTGTTGGTCGACGCATAGAACGCGATGGACGTCGATGCGAGGAACACCTGCCAGCCGCCTTTCAGCGATTCGGCGATGTCGGTGAAACCGACGCGAACGAAGTCGATTTCGCGCTGGGCATACAGATAGACCGCCAGCACGAGCGCGGACAGCGTCGGGACGGCGGCGTTGACGATCATCGCGCGGTCGATGTCTGCCGGGCCATGCACGAGCGCGAACATCGCCGGCAGGCTCAGGATGCGGCCGACGAACAGGATCACGCTCAGCGCGCGCAACTTCTCCATGCCCTGGAAATACCAGCCCGGCGTGAATGCCACGCCGGCCACCATCCCGAAGCCGATCAGCAGCAGGTCGCGGTCTTCGCCGAAGCGGCCGACCAGCACGATCAGGCCGATCAGCACGATGAAACAGATCATCGCGATGCCGATCTGCGCATACAGCGTCGCCCAGAAGATGCGCGAGCGTTCGGCGCGATCGTCGCGGGCGAGCGCGATGCGCGGCGTGGCGGTCAGGTCGAAGCTGTAGCTCGTGCAGTTGGTGAGGTATGCGATGACCGCGAGCGAGAACGCGAGCTGCCCGTAGCCCTCCGGGCCCAGCGCATGCGTGAGCAACGGTGCGATCAGCAGCGGCACCGCATACATCGAAATCTGCAGCATCAGCAGCAGCAGGAAGTTCTTCTTGAGGTTTGACATTCGCTTGGTCGGCGCCGTGGGTGTCGCTGGGCGGCGGCGTGCGTGCCGCCGTGCGCTCGCGCGGCCGGTCGGCGCTGACCCGGCTGCATGGGTTCGCGGCCCGTTCCGGCAGGCACCGGTCTCGTCCGGCGATGCCGGACACGGCCACATCGTATGACGGTCATGATACGGGCCGAGCGTGACGACAGTGTTCGCGAGCCTACCTTTCGCGGATTCGGTACACATCTGCGGCACGAATCGCGACAGCAAGCGCCGCGTTGTATCGCTGCAGTGATGAATGCATTTGTAAGCTGGCGCACCGAAGAACGCTCGGGCCGAGTGCTCTAATCGGACGACTGTTTTGGTTCGCGGCGGAAAGGTCTGGTGACGACCCCGACCGGCACCCGTCCTCGGCAGCGGGCCAGGACGACGCATGTCGAAGGGCGAACGAGTCGCGCAGGGGCGCGGCGGATGTCTGTTGTCCGAAGGATGTGCGCCGTAGCGCAGTCACACGATCGTGGAATGGCCGATTCCGGTGGAGCTGCCGGAACGCGTGTCCGCATCCGATAACAAATACCGATCCGAGGAGTACCGATTGAAGCCGATAACGTTCGGCAGCTGCGTGGGATGGCTGCACGAAGGACAGACGACGCAAGGCGTGATTCTGTGCGAATCACTGGGTCACGAGGCTTCGTGGACGCACAAGCTCATGCGGGCGATCGCTGAGCGGCTGGCCCGCGAGGGTGTCACGGTATTGCGATTCAGCTATCCGTGCACCGGCGACTCGGCGGGCGACGACCGCGACGTCGGTCGGCATGCCGCGAGCATTGCCAGCATTCACGATGCGATCGACCTGTTGCGCGATCAGGCCGGCGTGACCGCGCTGACGCTCGTCGGGATCCGCGCGGGCGCGCTGTTCGCGATGCTGGCCGCCGCCGGCATCGGCCCGCGCCCGGCGCCGCGCGTGGACGCGCTGGTTGCGCTGGCGCCGGTCGTGCGCGGCCGCGCCTACCTGCGCGAGCTGTCGTTCGTGCATCGCCAGTGGCTCGATACCACGTCGCCCGCAATCCGCATTGCGCATCGCGACGAACCGTGCATGAACGTGCTCGGGCACCGCTTCCCTGTCGATTTCGTCGAAGCGCTGAAGGCGGTCGATCTGTGCGGCGTCGTGCGTGATGCGCCGACGTTGCCCGGCGCGATGCTGCTGATCCAGCCCGATCAGGGTGACGGGCCGGCATTGCGCGAAGCGCTGCTCGAGCGCGGCGTGGACGTGGAGAGCGATCCGTTTCTCGAATGGCCGACGACGATGCTGGACGGCACCCGCTCGCGTTTGCCGCTCGCCGCGATCGACACGCTCGCGAACTGGATCACCAAACGCGCGCGGGGTATGCCGACTGGCGTCGAGGCCTCGTCGCGAGCAGATCCGACGTGGAATGGCGAATCGGCCGTCGCGCTCGACTTGCACGACATGACCGAGCAGGTCGTCGCGGTTGGTCCGGACCGGCTGGTCGGCGTGCTGTGCCGTCCCGCCGACGCGCGCCCGGCGAATCCGGCAGGTCCGGCGGTCGTGATCGCGAACACGTCGACGAATCCGCGCAGCGGCGAGGGGCGCTTCAGCGTGCGCCTCGCGCGCACGCTGGCACGCGCCGGCGTGACGACGCTGAGAATCGACGTGCATGGCGTCGGCGATAGCGGGTCCGCTGCGCTGGACGACCAGTCGGGTGTCGTGTATTCGGCGCAGTCGAGCGACGACGTGGCCGCTGCCGCGGACTGGCTGCGCGCGCTCGGTTACCCGGAGGTCGCCGCGGCCGGCATTTGTTCAGGTGCGTATGCGGCGTTGCATGCAGCCGTGAAGACGCCGTCGCTCGGCGGCGTGATCGCGATCAATCTCGCTCGCTTCGTGTGGCCGGCCGGGCTCTCGCTCGAGGCGGTGCAGAAGCAGCGGAACAACTCGGTGCGCGGCTACTGGCTGTCGGTGCGCGACTGGCAGAAGTGGAAGCGTCTCGTGCGGGAACGGCGCGACCTGCGGCCGATCGTGCGGGCAGTCGCCGCGAATGCGATCGCGCGGGTCAGCGTGCCGGCGAAGGAACTTGCCGCGCGCGTCGGCTGGAAGCCGGGCATCGACACGCCACGCGGCGTAATGCGCGAGCTCGCGCAGCGCGATGTATGGACGACGCTGGTTTACGGCGCGCTCGATCCCGGCATCGACGATGTCCGGCGTCACTTCGGCGCAATCGAATGCGCGTTCCGGCGCTCGCGTCACGTGCGTCTGCATCTCGAGCCGCAGGTCGACCATGCGGTGTACGGCGCGGTGGGCACGGACATCGTGATCGATCTGTGCATGCAGGCGCTGGGCCGCGACTCGGCCCGGCCGGCCGCGCGCGTCGCCGATCCGGCCGCACCCGAAGCGACGTCGCGATCGTATGCGAGCGTGTCGGTCGGGCGGTCGTGATGCGCGGCGCGTCGGGGTGCGGTCCCCGTTACACATGAAGATCGGCGTTGGGTGGGATTGCTCACAGACGCACCGTTCGCCGTGGTGTCCAATCCCGTATCGACGCGTCGCCGGTCACGTCCCGGCATGGCCGGACGGGATACGTCAGTCCGGCTCGCCCGGTTGCTCATACGGCGACTTCGCGTAGGGCGACGTGTACAACGTGTCGCCGCGCCATGCGTCGTCGGCGGGTGCGTCGGCAAGTTGCGGCCGATGCGGCCGCCCCGGCACCAGCGACCGGCGCAGCGTGCGACGGGCGCGCGTGTCGGGTTGGCCGGCGGCACCGGCGGCGGGACGGGCGAGGGCGGGCACCGCAATCGCGGAGGCGGCTGCAGCGCGATCGGCAGCATCGCTGGTCGCGGCGGCTTGCGCCGGACGTTGCAGCGATGTCGACGGCAGCACCGCCGCCGATGCGAACGCCGGCGCGTCGGCGGGGACTGCGGGTAATGTCTGCGCATTGACGCCACAGGCAATGCCGGCCAGGGCGACGCAGACGAGTGACGAAAGTGACGAAGGGCAGTTCATGACGAATCGTACGGAATGACGTGCGGTGTAGAGGGAGGTGCGGCACCGCGATGCGAGCCGCGCCGGCAAGCGTAATGCCGGAATTCGCCGCGTTCGGCGGGTTACCACACAGTATTGGAAGGGCACGATGTCAATCACCACGCAACCGGAATCGACACTCGGAGCGCCGCGGCCACGCGTGGCCGGCAGCCGTCGCGCACCGTGGCTGTCGCGCATGGCGATCGTGGCGGCCGCGTATGCGCTGAGTGCGTGTGCGCTGTCGCCGGGCATGACGTACCGGGCGCCTGCCGACCATGACGCGAATGCGCGCGTGAGCGCCGATGCGTCGGGCTCGGGCGGCCTCGACGGCGTGCAGAACGTGTCGCGCGAGGAGCTGATCGAAATCACGCCGGCATTCGTCGCGCAGCAGCATGCGGGGCAGCACGCCGACGTCGATGCGGAAATCCGTCAGCTGTTCGGCAAGCCGAAGCCATACGCGATCGGCCCCGGCGACGTGCTCGGCATCGTCGTGTGGGACCACCCCGAGTTGAACCTGCCGACGACGCAGACAATGGGGAGCGGCGACGGCGTCGGCGCCAGTTCGGTTTCGACCGGCTACACGGTCGACGCCGATGGCAACGTGCAGTTCGCGTATGCGGGCCTCGTGCACGTTGCGGGGTTGACCGAGGCGCAGGCGCGCGCGCTGCTGACCAAGCGGCTCGGCGAATACGTGCGCAAGCCGCAGATCGCACTGCGCGTGCAGACGTATCGCAGCAAGCGTGTCTATCTCGATGGGGAGGTGCGCACGCCGGGTCTGCAGATCGTCAACGACATGCCGATGACGCTGCCCGAGGCGATCGACCGCGCGGGCGGCTTCACCGCGACGGCCGACCGCTCGCAGGTTTCCGTCACGCGCGGCGACAAGACGGTGAACGTGAGCCTGCCCGCGTTGATCGCCGCGGGCGTCAACCCGTCGAACATCCTGCTGCGCGACGGCGATCTGATACGCGTACGCGCGGCGAGCGACGCGAAGGTGTTCGTCCTCGGCGAAGTGTCGCGGCCCGCGACGCTGACGCTGACCGACGGCCGAATGAGCCTCGGCGAAGCGCTCGGCGACACGGGCGGCGCGAGCCAGTACACGTCGGATGCGCGCCAGGTGTTCGTCGTGCGTCGCGGCCCGGACAACCGTCCACGGGTGTATCACCTCGACGGCAGTTCGCCCGCGTCGTTCGCGCTGGCCGACCAGTTTCCGCTCGAGCGTCGCGACGTCGTGTTCGTCGATGCGTCGTCGCTGGTGCGCTGGAGCCGCGTCGTCAACCTGCTGATTCCGTCGTCCGCGCAGGGAGCGCTGACGGCCAAGGCGATTTCGCCGTGACCCTCGTAACCCATTTCGTCATCGCGACCGCGCGTCGCGCCTACGGGACTGCTGCCGTATGACTTCTTCGACCCTGCCCGACCCGCATAGCGGGCTCGCCTTGCGTCCGTCCTTTCCGGTGCGCCGCTATTGGGGCATGCTGTACGGCGGCCGGCGCCTGATCCTTTGCACGACGCTCGCGGGCGCGCTCATCGGCGCGGTGTATGCGCTGTGTGCAGCCCCGGTCTACCGAACCGACATCCTGTTCCAGGTCGAGCAAAGCCCGACAGACTCGAAGTCGACGTCGCCGACCGGCGATCCGTCGTCGGTCTTCGACCTGAAGACGGACGCATCGACCGAGATCGAAGTGCTGAAATCCCGCGCTGTGCTCGATCGCGCGATCGACAGCACCAATCTGGCCGTCGATGCACGACCGCACTACCTGCCGCTGATTGGCTGGCGGTTCGTGAACGCGGCCGACGGGGTGTCGTCGCCGCTGCCGGGCGGCTACGTGTACGGCACGGAGCGCATCGACGTGCCGACCTTCGACGTGCCCAAGCGCCTGCTCGGCAAGCGGTTCGCGCTCACTGTCGGCGACGACGGCGCCTACACGCTGCAACGTATCGGCTGGTTCGGCCGAACTGGCCCGGCATGGCAGGGGCGCATCGGGCAGCCGCTGCATGTCGAGACGCCGCAGGGCCCGCTCGACATTTTCGTGCGCGCGGTGGCCGGCAAGCCCGGCGCACGCTTCGACCTGACGCGCTACAGCGACGAGGAGGCGACGGCCTGGCTGCAGAAGAACGCGCTGATCTCGGAGCGTGGCAAGCAATCGAACATGATCGGCGTGACGCTCGACGGCACCGATCCCATGCACGACAGCCGTGTGCTGAATGCGATCGGCGACGCGTACCTGGCACAGAACACACAGCGCAAGTCCGAGGCGGCCGACAAGCTGATCCGCTTCATGGACGCCCAGTTGCCGCAGCTCAAGGCGCAGCTCGAAAAGGCGGAAGGCCGGTTCAACGCATTCCGGGCTTCGCACGGGACGGTCAATACGAGCGACGAGGCACTGGCGTTGCGTCAGCAGTCGGTCGACATCGAGACGCGCGTGCAGACGTTGCAGCAGCGGCGCGAAGAATTGCTGACGCGCTTCATGCCGAAGCATCCGGCCGTGGTGGCCGTCGATGCCCAGCTCTCCGACGCGCAGCGTTCGCTCGATATGACGCGCAAGCAGATTCAGCAGCTGCCTGCCGTCGAACAGGGCGTGCTGCAACTGCAGCGCGATGTGGCAGTCGATACTGCGTTGTACACGAACCTGCTCAATACGCGACAGCAGATGATGCTCGCGAGGGCCAGCAAGACCGGCACCGTGCGGATCGTCGATACGGCGAAGGTCGCCGAGCAGCCGATCGGCCCGCATCGAGGGGTTGCCGTGGTCGCTCTGTTGATGGTGGGCCTGCTGGCAGGTGCGGCAATCGTGATCGTCCGGCAGCGCGTCGTCGGGACGATCGGCGATGCCGAGGAAATCGAATGGACGACGGGGCTGCCCGTGTTCGCGACCGTGCCGCACAGCCCGGTCGCGGCGCAAGCGGAGTTGCGCCCGAAGGCTGGCCGGCGCGGCGCGCGCGCGCCGGTTGCGCCGGTCGTCGTGCAGGACGCGGCGCTCGAGAGCCTGCGCAATTTCCGTGCGGCGCTGCAACTGTCGATGCCGGACGCGTCGAATCCCGTCGTACTGATTTCCGGGCCGACGACGGGTGTCGGCAAGTCGTTCGTCGCCGCGAATATCGCGTCGCTCGTCGGCGCGGCGAAGCGACGAGTCCTGCTGGTCGATGCCGACCTGCGCAAGGGATCGTTGCACGAGCGATTCCGCTATAGCCGCGCGCCGGGCCTGTCGGACGTGGTGGCTGGCACCCACCGGCTCGACGAGGCGATCAAGCGCGGCGTCGTGCCGGGTCTCGATTTCATCGCGATGGGCAGCATCGTGCCCGATCCGGGCGAACTGCTGCTGCAGCCCGCGCTTGCCGAACTGATCGAGCAGGCCGCATCGCGCTACGACATGGTCGTGATCGACGGCCCGCCGTTGCTGCCGGTTGCCGATGCGCTGGTGCTCGGCCGCCTCGCGGGAACCGTGTTCCTCGTCGCGCGCAGCGGCGTCACGACGCTCGCCGAACTCGATGAAAGCGCGCGACGGCTCGAACACGCGCATATCGACGTTCGCGGTGTGGTGCTGAACGATTACAAAGGCGCGCCGGGACGGTACGACTACGGCTATACGGATACGAACACGCACCAGGCCGCGTCGGGATATGCAGGGGTGATCGCGCCGCGGCAACGGGTGGAACGGGCGTCATGAACCGGCGAGCGCGCGGTGCGCGGGGCGGGTCGCGACAGCGTCCGGCGACGATGCGCAGGATGGCGCGCGCGCGCGGCGCCGAAGGCGCTTATACGGGCTATTGGTGGGAAGACCCGGCGCGCCTCGTGCTGATGTTCATCCTGCCGTTGTACGGATTGCTGTCGCTCAGCCTGCTGGGTGACCAGAAGTCGATCGCGCGGATCTACTTCGACGGCTACTACGCGTTCGTCGGCGCGCTGTTCCTGATGGTGGTGGTGGCCGCGTCATGGCTCGCGACGACCGAAGTGCGAACGCGAAGAGGTCCGCCGCCTGCCGCGGTCGAACTGTCGCCTCGCGTGCTCGATTTCGTGTTCGCGCTTGCGCTGTTCGGCTATGCGTTGCTGCTGAGCGGCATCGCTACGCATCCTGCACTGCTGGTCGCATTCTTCCGGGGTGAAGCGAATGCATACGACATGCTGGATCTGAAAGGGCGTATCACGGGCCTCAGCACATTCACGCAGGCGACGGCGCCATATGTCGTGCTGTATTTCCATGTGTTCAGGACCCCGGTAAAAGGACTGAATCGCTACAAGATCTACTTCGCCGTGCTCGCGGTGCTGACGCTGGTGCGCAGCTTCATCTTCGCCGAGCGTCTCGCGCTGATCGAAATGGTGATGCCGCTTGCGCTCATGGTCGTGCGATTCAGGCTCGGCGGCAGATATTCGCGGTTGTTTACGTTTGGTCCGTATGCGGCGATCCCGCTGCTGTTCGGGCTGTTTATCGCGAACGAGTACAACCGGTCGTGGGAAGCCTATTACGTCAACATCTACGACAACCTGTTCGATTTCGCACTCGAACGTCTCGGCCTGTACTACTCGACATCGTTGAACAACGGCGCGGGAATACTGAGTGTGCTGGGGTGGGATCAGGGGCACCCGATGTTCACGTTCGACTGGCTGCTGCGATTCCCGGCCATCGGCGCGACGTTGCAGCCGTGGCTCGACTCCGGGGACAGCATCAACCTGTTCCTGAACGGCTACGCCGATCCGGAGTTCAATAATCCATCGGGGATTTTCGTTCACTTCTACGAGTGGGGCTGGTTCGGCTTGGTCGACGCACTCGTGCTTGGTTGGGTGGTTGGTCGCAGTTACGCGGGATGGCGAAGCGGGAACGGGTTCTGGTGTTGCGTCCACGCGGTGCTGTTCGTGTCGGTCATGGAAATCATGCGGACCCCAAATCTGTTCAGTGGACGGAATTTCGTGCCGGTCGTACTGCTGATCGTCGTATTCCGCTGGTTCGCCAAGGCTCGGGCACGCGCTGCGCCCGATGCCATGGGCTGCCGGCTCGATGGAAATGAACACAGGCGTGCCGTCACGCTTCAGAATCGCGCCGCGGACATCGATTCAGTGTTCTCGCGATAACAACAAGGGTCGGGCGGTGCGGGGCATGCGACCGCTTTGTAGATTGCCGGGTCCCAGAACCAATATTTCCCGGAGCCACTCCATTTCATGGCTATTCACAAGCAGAAGTTTGAAATTCTGGACGGATTGCGCGGCATTGCGGCAATCAGTGTGATGCTCATGCATTTCCTTCAGGATCTACCGATTCCGATACTGCAGAGCGCGTATCTTTCGGTGGACGTTTTCTTCATGCTGAGCGGATTCATCCTGACGCACTCCTACGGCGAAAGATTGCGTCAGGAGTCTTGGTGGGGCGAGTATTTGAAGCGCCGCGTGATACGTCTGTATCCGATGATATGCATCGGGCTCACGATCGGGGTCGTGAGCCTCGTCGTCATGCGTATCCACTCGTCGGCGGCGTTCTCGCCGGGTAACCTCGCGGCAGCCACCGGCCAGAATTATTTTCTCGTCCCGTATCTCGGTCGTTTCTCGGTGTCGGGCTTCGTCGGCGGGGCGAATCACGGCTTGCCGGCGGTCGATGACCCAGGGGTGTTTCCTCTGAATCCGCCTGCGTGGTCGCTGTTCTTCGAGTTGTTCGCGAGTGTCGTCCTGATCGCGGCGATCAGATTGAACGCGCGGAATTTGCTGCGACTGGCGTATGCGTGTCTCGGCGCTTTCGTCGTGTATGGATGGCTCGTGGGCCTCGACAACGACAAGCTGACCGTCATCCTGAATCAGGGCTGGTCGGCCGACAACTTCATCGGCGGATTCTTCAGGGTTGGCTACGGATTCCTGCTGGGCGTTGCGATTGGAAAGATGCACGATGCCAGTTTCTCGGGCAGGCCGCGCTGGTTCGTCGCCGGGCTCATCAAGAACGACTATTTGCTGTTTGGCGCTTTCCTGCTGGTTGTCGCGTTTCCGACGTCGATCAAGGGGATGTACGCGCTGGCAGTGCTGTTGTTCGTCGCGCCTGCGCTGGTTTACCGGGGCGCCATGCTGGCGCCGAGCGGCAAGATGATTGCACGGATCAGTGAATTCCTGGGCTGGATCTCGTACCCGCTCTATTGCGTTCATTACCCGATCGGCAGGCTGGTGTTCGCGTATGCACCCCACGGCGACATCCACGTCGTCAGAACGGCGATGCTTGCCGCGGGCATTTCGATCGTCTCCGCTGCCGTCCTCGCGAAATTCGTCGAGGAGCCGATCAGGTCGCATCTCGGCAAGCGCCTGTTCGGAGATCGACGGGCCGCAGCCGGCAGCACGGTCAACGTCGTGTAACCGCGCCGACTTGCCGAGCATGCCGGCCGTCGCCGGCGCGACTGCATGAAACTTCGCGGCTCGACCGGGACGCCGGGCAGTGCATGAGGGCAGCGCGTGTCGATCCGCGCCTTCTCCGATGACGACACGCCGCGATCGCCCTACAGCGACTCGAAGATCTCCTTCATCATCTCGGCACTTCGGCTCCAGCGATATTTCTCCGCATGCAGGGTTCCCTTGCGTTTGAGCTCGGCCCTGAGCTCGGCGGAATCGAGCAGGCTCCGCAATTTCTCCGCGATGTCGTCGTGCGAATACGGATCGCAGTACAGCGCCGCATCGGCGCAGACTTCCGGCAAGGCGGCCGATTTTCCGACAACCGCCGGACAGCCGTAGCGCATTGCCTCGAGCGGCGGTATGCCGAAGCCTTCGTAGATCGACGGGTAGAGGAAGCACGCCGCGTTCTGGTACAGCGCCTTCAGTTGCTCGTCGCTGATGTAGCCCACGTACTTGATGTTCGGTTCGGCTGCCGAGAGATGATCCTGCTTGCCGAACACGGTGGCGTTCTGCATGCCGACGATGACGAGATCGACCGACGGATCGTTGATCTGCCGGAACGCCGCGATCAGCCGGCCGAAGTTCTTGGTCGGATTCATGCTGCTGACCGCGAGCACGAACCGGTCCGGTGTCAGCACATGCTTGTCGAGCACGCTCGTGTCGGATTCCAGCACATCGAGATGATCCGCACCGAGCGGCACGACGCTGATCTTTTCCGCGGAAACGCCACAGTGATGCGCGAGGCGATCGCGCGAGAAACGGGAGTTGGTCAGCACGCAAACGGAGGTTCGCGCGAGGATCCAGAACATGATCCGGTACCACACGCGAAACGGCCGAGAGAAATGCGCGGGCGTGTCGAACACCGCCGCGTCGTGCATGTAGACGATCTGGTTGCCGGCGAAAATGGATGCCGAGTTGCTGAGATTGACGATGCGATCGCCGCGCGCGAATAACGGGAGAACCAGCTGTTCCCAGATCACGCCCTTGTAAAACCCCACCTTGACCGTCTTCGCCCCGCTTACCTCGACGCCAGGTTGCGGGGGCACCAGCACGGTCACGGGATCCTGCGGCTGAAACTTGATCAGTGCGGCGATCAGTTCGCGCGCGACGCGTTGCACGCCGGTCGTCTTCTGCGTCGTGAATCGGCCGTTGTATACGAGTTGCTTCGATTTCTTGAAAGCGATCATGTCGATAAGGGGATGTCGAAATCGGAATCAGGCTTTGACGTGATCCGGCACAACCGGCTTGAAGTCGCGCGTATCGACATGCGGCTCGTCGGTGTCGAGCCCGTAAAGCGCGTGCCACTGACGGAAGATCGCGTTCATCGAAAATCGCCGAATCGCCCGTTGCCGGGCTGCCGCACCCATTTCCTCGCGAAGCTGCCGATCGTCGCGGAGCAGGCTCAGATATGCGGTCATCTCGTCGGCGCTCGACGCGACGTAGCCGGTCACACCGTGAATCACCACGTCGCGATTGCCCACGACGTCCGTCACCACGGCCGGTATGCCGGCGACCTGCGCCTCGATCAACGCGACCGGCATGCCTTCCCAGCGGGAAGTCTGGACGTAGATGTCCAGTTCCGACGCCAGCTCGAGTGCACTAGCGCGCGTTACCCAGCCGCTGCAGACGACGGCGCGGCGCTGGCCGGGATCGGGAATCTCGGCGGCGTCACCGCCGATCCAGCGAAACTCGACGTCCGCGCCGTGCAGCGCATCGGCGAGACGCACGAATGCTTGATGATTCTTCTGGAACGATGCCCGACCGCTCATCCCGATGACGACCTTGCGATCGCCGCGCGTTCGACGCGGCGGAATCTCCGCCGGATTCACGCCGTTTTCCACCAGGACCGCCGACTTCGCCCGGACCCTTCCCTTGATTTCGGCGAGTTCGCTGCCCGAGCACGCGACGATGGTTCCGCCGATATGCGCCGCGACGCGTTCGAAGCCCAGATAAGCGTACTGCTTCATGCGCGATACGTCGCGGCGCAGGAACGAGAGCCCGTGCGGCGAGTAGAGGACCCTCGCGTCCGGGGCCGCGATCCGCGCGGCGATACGCCCCAGCACGCCGGCCTTCGACGAGTGCAGATGAATGGCGGTCGGCTTGCAGTCGCGCAGGTTCCGGACCAGCGCACGCAAGCTCCGCAGGTCCTGTCTGATGCTCACCTCGCGTGCCATGTCGACGTATTCGAGCTTCACGTCGGGCAGGAACAGCGTTGAAAAATCGGTCGGGGTTTCCGGTCGGATCGAATGCAGCACCGTCACGTCGACACCGGTTGCTGCAGCATGGTTCGCGAGATGGGTCAGCATCGAAAGCACGCCGCCACCAAACGCCTCGGCAATATGAACGATCTTTTCTTTGGTCATCTTGAGTCTGGCGACCCGATCGCACATTCATCGCCCATCGTGACGATGAGCGGCCTGCCGATCGTGCGGTATCGGTGTCCGTTTCGTTAAACTATGCATTCCTGATTGATAAATGCATGGCGATATTGGCCATTGGATCCTGCGGTCGCGGCCGCATGTGCGGTGCTTGCGAGGCGGCCGGATGATTTCAGCCGATGCAATATCGGGTAGACGTTGCCGGAGGGCGCCGAACAAGATGCGGCGTGAAGAATCCATGCCGCGTTCCACGTGTCGGGCGGATTCCTCCGAACATCGGAAGCCGGCGTTCGACTACGACGACTGGAGACGAAAAGACGGCGAAATCCGGTCAGTGCGCGTGAATCCACTGGTCCGGATCATTGTGCAGCGCATGCGCGACGCACTGGGTGCGATGGCTTACCGAAGGCGCGATTCGGCGCCGGAAGCGCGGGTGCGACGCTGCTATCGAGCGTCGGCGCGATGGCTGGATGAATTGCGCACGCGTGCGAGAGGATTGGAGATGTAGCGAATCGCGCGGTTGCTGAGCGTTGCTGACGGTAGCAGGCATGCGAGTGACAGCCCTGCGACCGCCACCTTCTTGGCCGGACCCCAGAACGGATTGCGCAGCACGGTGTGCCAGTAGCGCCCGGATTCGCACAGGAACCAGCACCAGCGCCGCACGAACGACGCGTGATACAGCGTGCTTGCGAAGCGTGCTTTTTCGATCGCGAAGTCGAGCGGGGCGACCGGCAATGCCTCGTGCAGCCGCGTGCCTGCGATCATGCGCAAGGTCGACCACCGGCGTTCGGCCTTCAGCGCGCCCGTTGCGGCGTCTTCCGAATTGGTGAGGGCCAGGGCCGGCGTGTCGTCGGCAGGGCGCGTGTCCGCCTGCTGATGCACGCGATAGCCACCGAGCGTTGCATCGATCATGTGCACGGCACCGAGCAACGCGATACCGTAGATCGCGTAGAAATCGGCGCCATGCAGGTTGTCCGGGGTGACGGGCACCGGAAAGATGCGCTTGAGCGCATCGACGCAATACGCGTTGCCCGATGCCGGCGGCGACGGGTACAGCCAGCCCGCGCGCAACAGACGGCCGCAATCGGCGTCGACGGCCGACTGCGGCACGCTCGCTCCGGTCATCGCGCCGTTGCGCGCGATCACGTCGAGCCGGAAATGCACCTTCACGAAGTCGCCGGACGCGAACGCGGCCAGCACGCGGGCCGCGGCGTCGCCATAGAGCCGGTCGTCCGCGTCGAGCAGAATGACGTAGCGCGTCGAGACGTGCTCGAGCGCGCGGTTGTATGCGGCGACCTGACCACGATTCTCCTGAAACACCGCCGTCACGCGCTCGCCGTACGAGCGAATGATGTCGCGCGAATCGTCGGTGGAACCGTCGTCGACGATCAGCACGCTTACACCGTGAGCGGTCTGTGCGAGCGCCGAGTCGATCGCGTCGCGCAGGTACGCGCCGTGGTTGTAGTTGCAGATTGCGATGGTCAGGTTGGTCATGAACGGAGTCTGGACGAGCGAATTGCGGACGGTCCGTGTGTGCACGCGTCGCGCTCCGCAGGGCGCACGGCACGGCGGCGGGACCATGACGCCGGATCGGGCGCGGCGGATGCCTTTGGGCGATGCCGGGGCACGGTCGCGTCGCATGAGGGCCATGATACGCGTCGCTGGTCGGCACTCGGTTCGCGAGCCTACCGATCGGCGATTCGGCTCCATGGAACGCTGGAAAGCGCAATGAATGATCAACGGCACGTGCGATCGCACCGCGCAGGCGGGATGCATTGGTCTGTTGACGCACCGAAAACCGGCTCGTTCGAATGATCTAATCGAACGTATCGCGTCGCCCGCTTCGGCGGCATCACGGGCAGGCAACTCGGCCGGCATGCCGCGTTCGGGGGCGCCAGACGACGCGCATGAAGTCACACGAGGGAGTCGATTCGATATGCGTACATCACAAAGCCCGTTCCTTGCATGCGCGGTGATCGTCGGCATGTGCATGGCTGGCGGGCTGGCTTGGCCGGGTAGTGCCGTCGCGGCATCCGGCACACCCGCACCTGTTGCGCTTCACGCGAACCTACCGGATGCGTATGTTCGTCCCGCCGCGGATGCGACCGATCAGGCCGATATGTTGCAACGTGCGCTGGACGCATTGCAGCCGGGCCAGCGATTGATGTTCGCGCCGGGGCGGTATGTGATCGGCCGTTCGCTGGTCGTGCGGCAGCCGAATGTGGTGTTGTCGGGCTACGGCGCGACGCTGATCGCGACAACCCCCGACGATCAGACGATCGAGATGCGCGGCGACGGTACGACACTCGTCGGCTTCCGGCTCGCGGGAACCGGCACGACGCGGCTCACGACACCCGCGTCGACGAAGGTCGAGGTAACGGGGCGCGGTGTACAGGTGCTCGACAACGTGATCGACGGCGGCGCCGGCGCCGGCATTTTCGTGTTTGGCGGCGCGGACGTCGCGATCGTCGGAAACGAGGTACTGTCGACGCTGGCGGACGGCATTCACATGACGCATGGCGCGCGCAACGTGCTCGTGCAAGGCAACGTCGTGCGCGGCACCGGCGACGACATGATCGCGGTGGTGAGTTACCAGGCGGAAGGCGTATTGACACGCAACGTGCTGATTACCGGCAACTCGCTGGAGGGCAATCCGTGGGGGCGGGGCATCACGGTGGTCGGCGGTGCGAACGTCACCATCTCGAACAACATCGTGCGCAACGTACAGGTGAGCTCCGGGATTCTCGTCGCACAGGAAGACAGCAACCGCACCGCCGGTTCGTCCGACATCCGCATCGAGAGCAATTCGATCGCGGATATTCAGACGACGACGGGCCGGCCGGATTCGCGTCCGATCACACGGCAGGCGGCGATCGAGGTCAGCACGTGGTCGGGCTCGGTATCGCGGGTGACCGTGGTCGGCAACCGCGTATCGCATGCGCGATTCGATGGCATTCGTCTGTCGGGAAACGTATCGGGCGTGCGTCTTGCAAACAACCAGCTGTCGGAGATCGGTGGAATGCCGGTCCGGATCGACGCTACGGACGATTGCGCGACCGACCGGCCGCCGACGGCATCGAGGGCTCCGGCGAAGGGCACGCCGTGTGCGGCCGCGCGTCAGCCACTGTCGACGGCGGGTGACGCGGCCGGCGCGGATACGATACTGTTGCCGCGCGTGCGCGAGTCCGTCAGGCGCGCGCGATGGTCGCAGGGCGGCCTCGAGTGATCGTGCATCGCACGCGCCGCCGGTTCGAGGCGCCATGCGGCGAACGGGCCGCCGCCCCTTGTTCGTGCGGCAGCGGCCATCGTCATCGCACGCGCCGCCGCGAGCCGCATGCGCCTACCGGATGACATCGCGTTCTGCGACTTCCTTTTCCGGTTCGCGCGAGGCGAGCGACGGTCGTTGCTGCGCGGTCTCGACGACCGGTCGTCCATATTGATCGTCGAACCGCACGATGTCGTCTTCGCCGAGATAGTCGCCCGACTGCACTTCGATGATCTCGAGCGGAATCCGGCCTGGATTCTCGAGACGGTGAACCTCGCCGACGGCGATGTAGGTCGATTCGTTTTCGCTGAGCAGAAAGGTTTCGTCGCCGCGCGTGACCTTCGCGGTGCCGCGCACGACGATCCAGTGCTCGGCACGGTGATAGTGCATCTGCAGCGACAGCCGCTTGCCGGGCTCGACGACGATCCGCTTCACCTGGAACCGCTCGCCGAGATCGATCGAATCGTAGTGTCCCCACGGCCGCTGCACCTTGCGGTGTTCGCTTGCCTGCGGGCGCTGCTCCGTCTTCAGGCGCGCGACGATGTTCTTCACGCGCTGCACATCGTGCTTGTTCGCGACCAGCACCGCATCGGGCGTCTCGATCACGACCACGTCCTTCATTCCGACGCACGCGATCAGCCGGCCTTCCGAGCGCACGAGACTATCCTGCGTGTCCTCGAACACGATCGGGCCGCGCGCAACGTTGCCCTGATCGTCCTTCGGCATGATTTCCCAGATCGCATCCCAGGTGCCGACGTCCGACCAGCCAGCGGAAAGCGCGACCACGATGCCTTCGATGCCGAGTTCGGGGCTGTCCGCGAGGCGCTCCATGACCGCATAGTCGATCGAGTCGGACGGACAGGCGTCGAAAGCCGCCGCGTCGATGCGGAAGAACGGATCCTCGGCGATTCCCGCGCGCCATGCGGCATCGCAGGCCGCATGAATGTCGGGCGCGAGTGCGCCGATCGCCTTCAGCCAGATCGATGCGCGCGTGATGAAAATCCCGCTGTTCCACCAATAATCGCCCGAATGCAGGTAGCGCTCGGCGAGTGCAGCGCTCGGTTTCTCGACGAACCGCCCGATCGCATAGCCGCCTTGTCCGCCGAGGCGACCGGCACGCGGTTCGCCGACCTGGATGTACCCGTAGCCGGTTTCCGCGCGGCGCGGCAGCACGCCGAGGGTGACGATGGCGCCTTCCTGTGCGTAGCGCGCCGCACGCCCGATCGCTTCCTGGAATGCGACGACGTCGCCGATCACGTGATCGGCGGGCATGACCACGAGGATGGGATCGTCCGCAAGCGCACTGGCGTCGAGCGCCGCGAGCGTCAGCGCAGGTGCCGTATTGCGCGCGGCCGGTTCCAGCAGGATGCGCGGAGGCGCCGCGCGCCCGAGCACCTGTGCGGCACTCATGATGCGATGCTGTTCGCCGCATACCAACAGCAGCGTGTCGCCGAGTGCCGCATTCGCGATGCCGTTCAGGCGGCGCGCGGTCGATGACAGCGGCGATTCGTTCGAGGTCAACTCGATCAACTGCTTCGGATACTGCTCTCGCGACAATGGCCAGAGGCGCGTGCCCGAACCGCCGGCGAGAATGACGGGCAGGATGCAGGGTAGCTCCGGTTCGGGAACCGGGCGAAGGGTGGCGCTCATCGATTGACTCCGGTATCGGCGGACAGCAGGTTGTGCGCGCGGCCGTCGACGCGCGCGTCCTTGTTTCGCGATCGCGGCGCGGAGATGGTCCGGGACAGGAGCTGACGCAGCGCGCCGGCAGCGCGGTCCGCCGGCCGAACGAGACCCACGAACGGCGTGCCCTGTTCGAGATATGGGCCGTAAGCCTTGCGGAATCCGAAGCGCTTGTAGAAGGCCTGGCGCAGTGCGGGCACGTGCGTGCGTACAGCCGCGTCGGGCCATGCGGCTTGCGCGGCCGCGAGCGCGCGCTGCATCAGTTGCTCGAGGGTGCGGTCGTCGCGGCAGGCCTCGCTCGTCAGGACCTTGTCGATCACGACGTCCGGATCGGCGTCGTCGCCGGAGAGCACGCGCGCGTAGGCGACGACTTCCGTCGTGTCGCCCCTGTGCATGCATGCGAACACGTGCAGCGCATGCGCATCCTTGCCGTCGATGTCGAGATGCGTGTGCGCGTCCTCGACCACCAGCACCGCATTTCGCGAGCGCAGGATTGCATAGAGATCGATGGCGCTCAGATGTTCGAATTCACAACAATGCCATTCCATGATGCCGTCCTCGAGTGAAGCCTTCAGCACGCCGGGCGGCACGAGTGCGTTCGTGCCATGTAGACCGGCGATGTCCATGATGCGGATGCGGCGCGCGGCGGTCTGTTCGAAAGCATACTCACGCTCTCGTTGTGCCGGTTTCGCGCGGCCGATGCCCGCTGCGCGAAACCGGCCGCGTGCCGTGAACGGGGCAATGTGCGGTAGCACACGGTCGCCGTATGGCGGTTTTTTCATAATTGAATCGTCGCGACGGCCCGCGGCGAAACGTGCCGCGAGGTCGTCCGCATCGAACACGATTGAAAAACCGGGGGCCGTGCTTGAAGATTGCGTTCGTTCACGGCGGGCAGGTTGCGCATTGCGATTCGGCTGGCGCTCGCAGGCCAACGCCTATCGCGTCGCCGATTTCCTCACGGTGCCCACATCCGTCGTCTGGGCGCGATCATTTCGCCGTGCCGGCCGATACGCGCATACTTGCTGCTTCGCCTGCCCGAATCTTTTCGAGCTGCATGCGGGCCTGCACCGGCACGGTGCCTTTCGCGCCGGCGCGGCGGCAGCGACCCGGGTGGCGCGACAGGTGTGGATGTCATGCTGCGTCGCGGCAGGAGACGCGCGATCCGGCCGGCCGCTTCGTTACGATGTTGTAACGGACACGCCCGGTTCGCCCGCGTTCGATCTGACATGCTGACGTCGCGCCTGACGCGTGATTACCGACGTCCGAAGCATGCTGTCCGGACTTTTTGTGCGATTCAGGAGAAAATCGCGGGCAATGCGACGCGCATATCTTGCAGAAAAGTGGGATTTGCCACTGATTGACGGGAATGGTCGTAGATAATCAAATCCGAGTCGCTAAACGCGCGCCGCGCCGGCGGATCGGCAGCGTAATTGGCTGAATCGATGTTTATCTTTTGGTAACAAGGCCATCTCGATACGGGGTGTAAATTCAGGAGCGGACGAAATGAGGTCACCATCCCGAGAGCGGGTTGGCGGCCATCCGGTTCAGCATCGGGCGCGACTGTCGTGTACGACGCGACGCAAATGCGGACGGAATTCCCGTTTGCCGACGTGCTCCGCCTGACGGCGCGTCGCATGAAAGCCGGAACGCCGCGGCTCCCGCAGTCGCGCGTTCCCTTCGAGTTCGATGACAACGAGGCCGGATGACATCCGGCTCGACCTCCGGGGGCTCTCGCCGTGTGCAGTTTCGATCTTCGCCAAGGCTGCGGAAACGCAGCGCGGACCGGCGGCCATGCGCCGCCGCCCGCAGCGCACGCGAACGGTTCGCGGAGTGGAGAAAGTGATGGTTCGTTATGAATATGCCAATAACGCGCGATAAGAGCGCCGGCGGGGGAAGGAATACCGGGCAGCGTCCGCTGATTTACTGGACCCAGTCACCGTCCGTCATGCTGCGCAAGGAGCTTGCCCGGCGCGACTGGAAAGTGACGGTCGTTGCGCACGCAAGCGAAATGCGCGATACCTCCGGCGAAATCACCTGCGGCATCCTCGACCTGAGCGATGGCCACGCCGACGCGATCGGCAGCATCGCGTCGACCTGCGCGTCGATGCGCGATGTCGTATGGGTTGCGCTCGTCGAAACAGGTCAGACCGCCTCGCCGACCGTGCGCGCGTTACTGCGCGACTATTGCTTCGACTACATCACGTTGCCCGCGTCACACCAGCGAATTGCCGATACGGTCGGCCATGCGTATGGAATGGAATGCCTGTTCGCGCGCGACCGCGAAGCCCTCGAATCGCGGGAGCACGGCATCGTCGGCACCTGCAGCGCGATGCTGAGGCTGTTCGATACGGTGCGGCGCTTCGCGCGCACCGATGCGCCGGTGTTCGTGTTCGGCGAAACGGGAACCGGCAAGGAGCTGACGGCCGTCGCGATCCATCGCCATTCGGAACGGCGCAACGGCCCGTTCGTCGCGGTCAACTGCGGTGCGATTCCGCCCCACCTGCTGCAATCGGAACTGTTCGGCTACGAGCGCGGTGCATTCACGGGCGCGAACGCACGCAAGATCGGCTACGTCGAGGCCGCGAACGGCGGCACGCTGCTGCTCGACGAAATCGGCGATCTGCCTCACGAGAGCCAGGCGAGCCTGCTGCGCTTCCTGCAAGAGCGTGCGATTCATCGCCTCGGCGGCAGCGATCCGGTGCCGGTCGACGTGCGGGTCGTCTCCGCGACGCATGTCGACCTGCGTGAAGCGATGGAAAAAGGGCGTTTCCGCGCGGACTTGTTCCATCGTCTTTGCGTGATGCGCATCGATCAGCCGCCGCTGCGTGCGCGCGGCAAGGACATCGAACTGCTCGCGCATCACATGCTGGAACGCTTTCGTGGCGACGCGCGTCATCGCGTGCGCGGCTTCTCGACCGATGCGATCACGGCGCTCTACAAGCACGATTGGCCGGGCAATGTCCGCGAACTGATCAACCGTGTGCGGCGTGCGGTCGTGATGACGGAAGGGCGCCTGATCACCGCGCAGGACCTGGAGCTCGAATACTGTCTCGACGCGGCGTCGCCGTCCGTTGCCGATATCCGCAAGTCGATCGAACGTGAAGCGATCGAAACCGCGCTGCTGCGCACACGCGGACGTGTCGCCGCTTCCGCGCGCGAGCTCGGCGTATCGCGTGCAACGCTCTATCGCTGGATGGAAGCGTACGGAATCGAGCGGCCGCGCGGCACGGGATCGTCGGACTGACGTGTGCGGCGCGGCCGTGCAACCGCGTGCGCGGTCCCGCCGCGTCAGCCGGCCAACGTGGCGCGCACGGTTCGTGCGGCGTTGACCGCGCGGATCGCCACGGTCGGTGGCGCGCCGGCGGCCGGATGCTCGCCGGCGCTATCCAGCGGCACGAGCGCGACGCGTGCCGGCGTGCCGGGCGCGAGATCGAACCAGTCGTCGCGCGGCACGAAGCCCGGTGCGTCGATCTGCACGTGACGCGCGACGTGGCGCGTACCGATGTCGACATGCCACGTGTCGCCGGTGCGCGACACGCATGCCTCGATGCCGGGTTCGCGGCGGGCGAACACGGCCGGGTGCGTGCGGGACGGGAAGTAGAAAGCTTGCGACAGCAGCGTGCCGTCCTCGGTGCGCAGCGTCGCGACGACGGTATCGTGCTCGCACGGACCGAAGCGATACGCGTAGGTCCAATCGAAGAAGCGGCCGAGCAAATCGGCCGAATCGAGCCGCACCGCATCGTGCGCGGCCAGCCGGACCGGCCCGCCGGCCCGCGCGACCGGCGTGCGGCCGTCGCGCAGCGCGACCAGCTCGACGGCCGCCGACAGCGGGGCCGGTCGCTCGTTGATCACGTGCACGTCGAGCCCGTTCAGCCCTTCGTCGACAAGCAGGACCTGCACCGGTTGAAGTACCTGGCGCAGCGCATACCATGCCGATTTCGGCCGATGCGTCGCATCGAGCAATCCCCATCCCGCGCCCGCCATCACGTCCTGGAACTGCCAGACGAGCGCGCCCGCGCAGCGTGAGCCGGTGCGCCGCCATTCGGAGAACGTGTCGCGCATCAGGTCCGCGATCACTGCGCGCGACAGCTCGAAATAACGCGACGGGTCCTCGCGTCGCAGGCGGTCGGGTGCCACGTCGTACAGCGTGTGCAGATAGTGATCCCGAATATCGTCGAAATCCCATGACGAGCCGGGATCGCGCGGCACGGCCGCTTTCCAGCGCGGCTCATGGACGCCCGGCCAGCCGAGGCTGGCGAGCATCGCATCGCACGGCACGTTCGCGAACGCGAGGCATTCGCTTGCGAAGCGCACGTCGGCGCGACGTGCGTCGTCGAGCGGGCGAAGATACGCGCCGACGCCGTAGTAGTGGGACACGCGTTCGCGTGGCATGAACGGCAGCACGCCGCCGTCGGGCGAGTCGGGGACGTAAGGCGTGTCGGGCCGTCGCGCGGCCGCATGGCCGGCGAGGCGCTCGGCGGTCAGTTCGAGGAAGCGCTGTTTCGGCCCGAGCCCCGACATCGCGGCCTGTTGCGCGATCTCGCTGCCGCCGCACAGCACGGCGAGCGATGGCGATGCGCGGTGGCGCGTGAGGAACTGTTCGACTTCGCGATCGACCGCGTCCGCGAACGCGCGATCGTCGAGCGCGTAGTCGAAGTTCGCAAACATGAAGTCCTGCCAGACCAGCAGGCCGAGCCGGTCGCACCACGCGTGGAATGCGTCGGCCTCGTACGTCATCGTGCCGCCGACGCGAATCATGTTGAAGCCGGCGTCGCGCGCGTATCCGAGCAACCGGCCATAGGTTGCGTCATCCGCGTGCAGCGCGAGCGGCGCGGCGCTGCTCCAGCAAGCGCCGCGCGCGAACACGCGCACGCCGTTCACGCGCATCCCGAAGCCCTTGCCGTCGTCGCCCGCGTCCTGCTCGATCGTGCGAAAACCCGTCGCGCCGAGCGGCTGTCGATCGGCGCCGATGTGCAATGCAACGTCATAGAGCACCGGTTCGCCGTGCGTGTGCGGCCACCAGCGGCGCACGTTCGGTACCGCGACGCTTGCGTGCAGCCGATTGGCGCCGCTTCGCTCGAGCGTCGCGTGGTGCTCGCCGCACGACAGCCGGGCCGCGAACGCATCGGGCAACGGCTCCGCGAACGCGAGTTCCGCGTCGAGCCAGCCGGTGTCGCCGTCGATGCGCGCATGCAGGTCGCGATGAACGAGAACGGGACCATTGGCCGGATCGAGCACGTCCAAGGGCCGCCACGGTCCGGTCGGCACGCAGCGCGGAAACCAGCCGGACATGTGCCCGAGCAGCGACGTGCGAACGGTGCGCAGCGTCGCCGGTTCGGCCAGCCGCGTGCGCCAGCGTGCGCGGCGAAGTGCGCGCACGTCGCGCAGGTGCGGTGCGAGGGCGCGGAAGCAGACCGTCAGCCGGTGCGTGCCGTCGAGCGACACGGGTACGTCGTGCGCGACGAACATGCTGTCGGAGCGCAGGATCGGCGTGTCGTCGAGCCATGCCTCGGCGAGTGTCGCGAGGCCGTGAAAGCGCAGCATGCGCGGCCCGTGCCCACGCAGTTCGACGCGATACCAGTGGTCGCGCTCGTCGAGCGACGCCGTATCGTCGCGCCGTCCGGCCAGCGCGAGCGCTAGTGCGACCGTGCCGGGGACGGGGGCGGCGATCCAGCCGTCGGCGGGAAGATCGAGCGGCCCGCGCGCGGCGCCCGCGGCCGTGGCGAGCATCGACCACGCGAGCGCGGCGTGCGTGCGTATCACCGCATCAACGGCACGGGGGCCGCCTCGATTCGAACGGGTACCGCGTGCTGAAGCGGCGCGGTGATCTGCCGCGCGCACTCGATCAGGTCGGCGTAAGCCGCTTCGATCGCTTCGAGCGTCGCGTCGCCGCGCTCTTCCTTGCCGCGCGCGCAGGCCCGCGCCAGCCGGAACTCAAGCACCATCGCTTCGGACGCGATGCGGTCGCAGGCGCTACGAATCTCGGCGAACGGGCCGACGCAGCCGCTCGCCTGCAGCCACCGCGCGTAATGGCCGAACAGTTCGAAGTTCGCGCCGAGTTGCCGCACAGAATTGAACGAATACGCGTGGAAGCGTTCGAGCGGCGAGTCGGCGAGCGATTTCGCGTCGATCTGCAACTGGCGCCGGAACGCCGTGACCGGATTGACGATCGGCAGGCGGCGCAGATGGCGTTGCAACGAGGCGAGCGAGGCTTCGCACAGCGCGCGCTCGTCGAGCGGCGCGAAGCGCCGCTTCGCGCACTCGACATACGGCGGCAGCGGCATTGGCGAAGAGCCGCCGACGAGGCCGTTGTAGTCGAAATCCTCGGCCACGTAATAGCCGCTGTTGTGGAAGTAGCCGATCTGGCGGCGCGCGCGATCGATCGAGTCGACCCCGATCGTCGTCTTCGTGTGCTGCGTGCGGTAGCTGCTGCCGCGCGTGTCCGGCAGGAACCATGCGTCGACCTCGACGATCATCAGGTGACCGCGCGCGATTTGCGTCTCGATGTGTTGCTCGAGCGGCTCGTAGATCGAGTGTTCCTGCACGACGATGCCGTAGAGCCGCTCCAGTTCGTCGTGCGGAAACTTGAAGAACGTGAACTGGTCGCCCTCGAAATCGAGCGCGATCGTAAACGGCAGAGCCGCGTACGGATTGAGGCCCCACCACCGGAGCACCTCGAGCCACATGTCGACGTAGCAGTTGGTCTGCTTCCAGACCATCTCCTGACTGTGCAGCGGGTGCGACCGGTAGTGGCGTGCGCGGTGGCGCACGTCCTCGAACGACGCATCCTCGCCGTCGCGGGACACGAATTTCATCGCGTGCCCCACAGCACGTCGCGAACGTCGGCCGGCCATGCGTCGATGTCGAAACCATGATGACGGAACAGCGCGAGCGTCAGCCGCTCGAGGCCGAAGCCGACACAGCCCGTGTGCGCGACGTCGCCAGTCGCGGTGCGGATGTCCCACAGCAACCCGAAGTGATCCATGTGGTAGTTGAAGCTCAGGCACGCGGTCTGGCGATCGTCGTGCTCGATCGGAATCAGCAGCTCGAACTTCAGGTTCTGCTCGCGCTGGCTGTTCGCGACGATCTTGCCGCCGCGGCCGAAGAATGGATCGTTCGCGAGATCGATCGCGTTCGGCAGCCGCAGCGCCTCGATCATCCGCGTGCCGCGCTCCATCCACGTCGCGCGGAACGCAACGATCTGCTCGGGCGTGCCGATCCGCACGTATTCACGCATCCGGAACAGCTGCATGCGGGTCGGGTCGAGCGACGGCTCGTGGCGAAAGCAATACGAGAACACGTCGACGATGCGGCCTTCGTCGGGCAGCGCACCCGCGCGCGCGACGACCGGATAGACCGGGTAGCAGGCGGCCGGCGTCATCACGACGTAAGTCGGCTTCTGGCTTTCGGTCCAGTCCTCGCCTCGGTCGAGGCACTGCAGAACGCGCTGATGCCGCTGCTCATCGCCGCGGAACGCATGCACGCTGCCCGCGAGTTGCGGGAAGCTCTTCATGTATTCGCTGCGCTCGAACTCGATGCGGCTCATCGCCGGCGGGAAGCGCAGCACCTCGGCCTGCTGATCGGCGCCGAGGCGCGTGACGAAGGCGTCGAGTGCCTCGACGACGCGCTCGAATCGCTCGCTGCGGCCGAACAGGCCCTGGATGCCGGTCGACACGAGCAGGCCCGCATCGATCAGCTCGTCGCGCAGCGGATTGGTACCCGCGCGGTCGAGCGGCGCGTCCGACAGGGCGGCGGTGTTGGCGGAGGGCACGGAGAGGCGGTCGTTCACGAATGTTTCTCCAGCGTCGCGGGACGCAATGCGAGCAGCAGGCTCGCGGTATTGGCGGCAATGCGGTCGTTGCTGATCATCAGCGGCGCCGCGTGCAGGTCGCGCAGGTGGCGGCCGATGCTGAACGGCGTGCCGTGCTTGTAGCCCGCCATCCCGCAGATCATCATTGCCTGCTGTGCGACTTCGAGCGCGGTCGACGACACATAGGTCTTCAGCGTGTTGATCTCGGCGGCCCACGCCATGCTTGCCGACCACGAGCGGGGCGACGCGCTGGCATGGAGGCGCAGTACGTTGTCGACGCGGGCCTGCATCGCCTGCATCAGCGCAAGCGATTCGGCGATGCGCCGTGACGCGGGCGACGGAGCGCCATCGGTCTGGCGCGCCTGCGCGCGGAAGAACTGATGCGCGCGATGGAACGCATCGCCGGCCACGCCGATCCACACCGCCGCCCACAGGATGTGCGAAACCGGCACCATCGTCTGTTCGGCGATCTGCGCGAACGGCACGGGCAGGCATTGCTCGGTCGTGCCCAGCGCGTCGAGCACGAAGCCGTTGCTGCACGTCCCGCGCATGCCGAGCGTGTCCCATTCGCCGCGGCGCGTGAGCGTGTAGCCGTCGCGCAGCAGCGTGACGAGCACTTGCTCGGACGGCGGTGCATCGGCGTCGCGCCGCGCGGTCGCGAGGATGCCGTCCGCATAGTCGCCGTACGAGATCGTCGGCGCGGATTTGTGCAACCGGAATTCGCCGCCGTTGGTCTCGAGCGCGCACTGGCTCGCGCGCAGGTTGCCGCCAACGCCATCTTCCGATGTCGCCGACGCGAGCAGCCACTGATGGCGCACGAGCTGTCGCAGGAACAGCTTGTGCCAGCCCTGGTCGGCCGCGTGATTGACGATGCAGGCGACCTGGATCTGGTGCATTGCGAACACCATCGCCGACGATGCGCAGGCCTGGCCGAGGATCGAGCATGCCGATGCGATGTCGGCCAGCGACGCGCCGGCACCGCCGAGCTGAGCCGGGACCATTGCACTCAGCAGGCGGCGCGCGCGCATGGCCTCGATCGCTTCGACAGGGCAGCGCGCATCGCGGTCAACCGCATCCGCGTGCTGGGCGGCGATTTGCGCGACTGCATGCGCAGCTTCGTCAAGCCGGCGTGCGTCGTCGTGGTCCGCGAGTTCGGGAAGCAGCGCGCTCATGCGGAATGCTCGGAGCGTTGCAGGGTCGCGATCGTGTCCGCGAGTGCGTCGATGCTGCGGAACAGATTGCGGTTCAGCATCTCGTCGGGAATCTCGATGTCGAACTGCTTCTCGATCGCGAGCATCAGCTGGATCGTGTCGAGCGACGAGAGGCCTGCTTCGTAAAGGTCGTCCCCGTCACCGATCGAATCGATCGCGGTTTCGAGGTGGGCGACGTGCTTGAGGATGGTTCTGATTTCGTTTTTCACGTGCTGCTCCGGCGTGTGTGGTGTCGTCCGCATGGGCGGACGCGCGCAGCGCGCTGACATCCCCCCGGCAGTCCGGCATCAGTAGACCATTCGCAAGCACGGCGTTCTGTTCGCCACCCTACAATCGGCTGACTCGGATCGAACGCGCGCGCCGAAACGCCGTGCGCATCACGCGCGTGCCGCTGCGCTCACGCTCGAATCGGCCGACAGGATGCGCTTCATCTCGTCGCGCACGATTGCGCGGCAGCCGCACGACATTTTCTCGAGGCCAGCGAGGTCGGCAAGCTCGATCGAGCTTCGGTACTGGCGGATCAGGCCGAGTTTCTGGATCTCGCCAGCCGCGTCCGTGACCGTCTCGCGCCGCACGCCGAGCATCTGCGCGAGCATGCTGTGGGTGACCTGGATCTCGATGCTGCGCGACCGGTCGTAGGCAAGCAGAAACCATCTGCATAACTGATGTTTGAGCACGTGATGGCGGCTGCAGAACGTGATCTGCGATACCTGGGCCATCAGCAGCCGCACGCAGACGAACACCAGATGACGAATCACCGGCGATGCATCGAACGCAGCAGTGAAGATGCGTCGGTCGAGCCGGTAGACGAAGCCGTCGCGGCATGCGACGGCGCGGCACGGCATCCGGCCGCTGCCGCCGATCACGTCGTCGCATACGACGCTCTCGCTGCCGATCTCGGCGACTTCCAGCGTCATGCCGCCGGACGATACGTACTGCAGCGAAATCGCCGTCGTGACGGGCAGATAAACCGCAGTGAGCATTTCGCCGGGTTCGCACAGCACCTGGCCCGATTTCAGGTGAACGAGCTGAAGATTGGCAATCAGCGTGGCGCGTTCATCGCGATCGAGGGCCGCGAGGAATCGGTTGGCGTCGAAGCTGTGGGAGAGCTCGATCATGCCGCTCGCGTGGGCGACGGCGTCATTGGCCTGGAGGGTCACGGCGCATCCTCGTTAGGGGGCGGTCGTACGTCGCGTGGCGGCATCCACGGGGATTTAGCACGCGCGTGCGGATTTGAGTTGGTCGAAATTCGAATGCCGATTGCCGGAAAAGGCTAGCACGCAATTGGAATTCAATAAATTTCGAGCTACGTCACTTCACAAAGTTTGACGATTCAAGGTAAACCAAAAACGTTATATGCATTTGAACATCATGTTTTCGCGGATTAATTGCCGCGATGTAGATCGACGGATAAGTCGACAATTTGATGTCGATCTGGAATCAATCGGGAGGCGACGCGTATCCTACAGGTAAAACATAAAGAATGCATTGAACATTATTTGACAATTGAGATTCCATTTGCGAATTATCCAATTTAATCAATCAGTTGTGTATGCTATGTGCGTTTGCTTACAAAGTCGAAAATTAATGTGTCGATTCATATTTGAGACAGTTTCAAACGGGCATTCGAGGCGCCGAGTGCCGCTCGGGCGCCATGCGAAACATCATGGAAACAATTGAAAACAGGTCGTAAGTATTTGAACGATAAGGCTCGTGAGCCGCTGCTGGCGCCACCGCGCGCGCCGTGGTCATTGATCAGTCGAATTGCCTGCTGTGTCCTCTGCGCCGGAGGGTGTCCGAAAATGAGACGTTTTTTGCGGTTTTCAGCCGGCTATTCGAGGGTTCTAAATCACGGGTCATTTATATATTAAGGATGAGGCGGGTATTGGCACGTAAATCGCTTATTGCGACGGGCGCATCGAAACGGGACTGCCGATTCGATCCGGCGGCGAGAAGCCGAAGGTGGATTGGATGGAGGGTTGTGGGCCGCAACCCGTGTCGCCGTCCGGACGCGCATCGCGATAACGAGTTCCGCTGACGCGGCTGCATGCGGCGCGGACGACAAATGGGATACAGACATGCTTCATCTTCACTCGAGCTACTCGGCGAATGCCATCCTCGACGCCCTCCCGGAGGACAGCATCCGTGCCATCGCACCGCACCTCGAACTGGTCAGGGTCAAGGCCGGCATGCTTGACCGTGTCGGGGAACCGATGCGTCACCTGCATTTCCCGACGACCGCCATGATGTCGGTGCAGCATCTGATGGAGGACGGGGCGATGGTCGAGGTCGCCGTGGTTGGCCGCGAAGGCGTGGTCGGCCTGGCGACGCTCGTCGGCGGCACCGCGGTATCGAACCGCGTGGAGGTCCGTATCGGCGGGATGGCCTATCGCGTGCCGACCTGCGTGATGCGCTCGGAATTCGAACGTTCGCCGGCGACGTATCGGTTGCTGCTGAACTACTGCCAGGCAACGATGGCGCAGATCTCGCGCAGCGCGTTGTGCAACCGGCATCACTCGGTCAGCGAGCAGTTGAGCCGCTGGCTGCTGCTCGCGCATGACCGGATCGACGGCGACGAACTGGCCGTCACGCAACAGACGATCGCGAACATGCTCGGCGTGCGTCGCGAAGGTGTGACGGAAGCAGCCGGCAACCTGCAGGAAGCCGGGCTGATCCGTCAGCGTCGCGGCCGCATCACGGTGCTCGATCGCGACGGCCTCGAGCGCCAGGCGTGCGAGTGCTACGAGCTGATTCGTGCGGACTATCGCCGGCTGCTGGGCACGCGTGCCGGCGTGCGATCGATGCCGGTGCGGCCGCGCATGCACGATGTGCACGGTGGATTCCCCGCGCACGGTGCGTGACGATGCATTCGATGGCGGGTGGAACGAATACGATGCGGCGCGCCGCGATCGCTGCGGCCGATGCCGCGCTCGTGCTGGCAGGCGCGCTCGCCGTGCAGGTTGTGATGGGGCTCGCTTGGGGCGATCTGTCCGACGCGCAGCGCGGCGCGATTGCATTGCTGTGCGCGCTGACGGTCGCGCTCTTGCCGCGCAGCGTGCGTGTGTCGCGCGGCGCGGCGTCGTCGCATGACGGCGGATCCGAGCTGACGCGCACGCTGGTCGCCGTCGTGTGCGCGAGCACGCTGACGGTGGGCGGCACGATGTGGATCGCGAACCGCGGCGGCACGGTCACCACGCGCTGGATTGCGCGGACGGTGCTGTCCGGCGACGCGGCACTGCTGCTCGGCAGGCTGGCATTGGGCGCGCTGGCGATGAAGCGCGGCGACGCGCGCGCACGGCAGCGGCGAGTCGCGATTGTCGGCGCGACCGCTTACGGACGGGTGGCGATCGACCGTATGCAGCTCGAGCCGGCCGGCCCGTTCGCGGCGGCCTGCGTATTCGACGACGACGCGCCGGTCGTGGCAGCCGCCGACGGGATCGGCGGCGTGCCGGTGATCGGCGACTGGGTCGCGCTGCGGCGCATGATCCGCGGCGGCGAGATCGACGAAGTGTGGCTCACGTTGCCGATGTCCCACGAGTCGCGCATTCAGCGCATCGTGCGCGAATTGCGCGACGAGTTTGTCGAATTGCGACTGTTGCCGGACGTGCGGCAGATGGCGGTCGTCGAGCGATCGGCGACCGATGTGCTCGGCATGCCGGCAATCAACCTTGCGACCACGCCGCGTTCAGCACCGGAACTGTGGGCGAAGTTTGCGTTCGACCGGCTGTTCGCGATCGCCGTGCTGATCCCGCTGCTGCCGCTGCTTGCGGTGCTGGCGATCGCGGTGAAGCTGTCGTCGCCGGGGCCCGTCTTGTTCAGACAGCGCCGCAAGGGTGCCGACGGCCGCGAGTTTCACATCCTCAAGTTCAGGACGATGCGCGTGCATCGCGCACAGCCCGGTGTCGTGCGGCAGGCGTCGCGCAACGATGCACGCATCACGCCGGTCGGTGCGTTCTTGCGACGCACGTCGCTCGACGAGCTGCCGCAGTTCTTCAACGTGTTGTTCGGCCAGATGTCGGTGGTCGGGCCGCGTCCGCATGCGATCGAACACGACGACTTCTACCGGCAACTGGTCGACTGCTACATGTATCGCTATCGCGTACGGCCCGGGATTACGGGATGGGCGCAGGTGAACGGTTATCGTGGCGAGACGCGCAAGGTCGAAGCGATGGCCGCGCGTGTGAAGTTCGATCTGTTCTACATGCAGAACTGGAGCTTCTGGTTCGACATGAAGATCATCCTGATGACGGTCGTGCGTGGCTTCGTCGGGCGCAATGCGTTCTGATGAAGAGGATCGCGAAGTATTATGCGCGGCGTTTTCTCGGTTTATGCGATGCGCCTCGCAACGGCGCACCTGAAACCGTGCGTCAACCGTCTGCCGGCGGCTGAGCCGCCGCCGGCAACACAGCGGGCGCGGCGGCGGGGCTGGCGTCGGGCGCGGCTTGCGTGCTCGACGGCTGAATGGCGTGCTGGATCGTCGGCACGACCATCGTCGGGAACAGGGCTGCAAGGGCCACCCAGATGACGACGCCGAACAACATGACGTTCTCCTGGAAAGCAGCGGATTCGCCGCGCATGCTTTCAATCTATGCCGCAACTTTTTACAGGGGATTGATCGACCTCAACGGCAACCGCGTCAGACGAATGGGCGCACGCGGGATTATCGCGTCGGTCCCCGGTTTTCGTGCGTGCGGTGCGGGCGCTGACGCCGGTCAACACATGCGTGTGCATTGGGTTTATGCTGCGTCGAATGCGTCCCGCGCTTCGTGCGGCCGGACGCGCATCCGGGCGCGGCGAGCCTGGCCTTCCGGCCCGCCGCGCACCGGCGCGACAACCGCGCGCCGCATGCTCTTCGCGCGGAACCCCGAAAAGGAGAGACGGCGATGGCGCTCGATCAAGAACAACGGCAGACGCTGCAGCGGCGGCTGACCGAAAGCGAGCAAGCGTTGCGGGCGGATATCCGGACGAGCGAGGACCAGCGGGCGTTGGAGTCCTATGCTGAGCTCGCCGGCGCGGCGCCGGACGAGGGCGACGAGGCGAACGCCGATCTGTTCGTCGACATGGATCACGCGCTGATCGGCATGAAGCTGGCCGAGTTGCGTGCGATCGGGCGCGCGCAGCAGCGCATGCGCGACGGCAGCTACGGCGAATGCATCGATTGCGATGCGCCGGTCGGCTATGAGCGGCTGCTCGCGCGCCCGACTGCCGAGCGTTGCACGCATTGCCAGTCGGTGTACGAGCGCCGCTACGCGACGACACCGCGCGCATCGCTCTGACGTATCGGCGCACGAGCCGCGCAGGCCGCATGCTCCGCCCGGCATGACACGGGCAGTCGGTGCAGGATGACCAACGGGCGCCCGCCGTCGTTGATATGCGGCGCCGGGCGGGAAGAGGCCGGCGCGTCAGCGCACGGCCCCATCCACGTGGAAGGGAGCCACATCGACCATGCCGATCCACAATGCCGAGTGTGCGGCCGTCTTCACCGAAATCGCAGACATGCTCGAGATCCAGGGCGCCAACCCGTTCAGGGTGCGCGCCTATCGCAACGCGGCCCGCACGATTGCCGACTACGGGCGCGACATTCCGTCGATGATCGAGAATGGAGGCGATCTCGGCAGGATTCCGTCGATCGGTGCCGATCTCGCGGCGAAGCTGCGCGAAATCGCCTCGACCGGCACCTGCGAACTGCAGCAAACGCTGCGCCATGCGCTGCCGGGTGCGATCGTCGAGCTGCTCGACGTGCCGGGGCTCGGCGCGAAACGTGTCAAGGCGCTGTATGACGCACTGCACGTCGACTCGCTCGAACAGCTGCGCGCCGAAGCGAAGAGCGGGCACGTGCGTGAGTTGCCGGGTTTCGGTGCGAAGACCGAAGCCCATCTGCTCGACGCGATCGAGGAGCGACTCAAGCGCGAGCCGCGGCGCTTCCTGCTGCCGGAAGCCGCGCGATCGCTGATGCCATTGCTCGAGCGTTTGCGCAAGGTGGCCGGCGTCGGCGAAGCAGTGCCGGCCGGCAGCTTTCGCCGTGGCCGCGAGACGGTCGGCGATCTCGACGTCCTCGTGACGGCGCGCGATCCGGCTGCGGCGGCAGATGCGTTCGTCGGCTACGGTGAGGTCGCGCGCGTGCTCGCGAACGGCAAGACGCGTTCGAGCGTCATGCTCGCCAACGGGCTGCAGGTGGACCTGCGCGTCGTCGATGCCGACGCGTTCGGTGCGGCGCTCGTTTATTTCACGGGATCGAAGGCGCACAACATCGCGCTGCGCCGGATTGCGCAGGCCGGCGGCCTGAAGATCAACGAATACGGCGTATTCCGCGGCGACGCGCGAATCGCGGGCGCGACGGAGGCATCCGTCTACGAGGCGATCGGTCTTCACTGGGTGCCGCCCGAGTTGCGCGAGGACCGCGGCGAGATCGACGCATCGCGCGCGGGCACGCTGCCGGCGCTGGTCGAGCGCACGCATATTCGTGGCGATCTGCACGTGCATACCGACGCATCGGCCGGGCGCGACAGCCTGCGCGCGATGGCGGATGCGGCCCGCGCCCGCGGGCTCGCTTATCTGGCCGTCACCGATCGCGCACCGGATACGGAAAATGAACGCGCCGATGGCGGCTGGCTCGTGCGGCAGATCGACGAGATCGATCGGCTCAACGCGTCATTCGACGATTTCGTGCTGCTGAAGGGCGTCGAGGCCGGCATTCGCGAGGACGGCAGTCTCGACGTGCCCGACGACGTGCTTGGCCGCCTCGACCTCGTCGTCGGCGCGGTGCGCGACGGCTTCGGCCTGTCGGGCGACGCGCAGACCAGGCGGATCCTGCGTGCGATCGACCATCCGCATTTCTCGATCCTTGCGCATCCGACCGGCCGGCTGCTCGGCGAGCGCGATGCATGCGAACTCGACGTGCCGCGCGTGCTTGCCGCGGCCGCCGCACGCCACTGCTTCGTCGAACTCGACGGCGACCCGCGGCGGCTCGATTTGCCGGACATCTGGTGCCGCGAGGCCGCGAAGGCCGGCGTCGCCGTGGCGATCGGCTCGGACGCGCAATGCACGGACGACCTGGACAATCTCGGATACGGTATCGGCCAGGCGCGGCGCGGCTGGCTCACGCGACAGGACGTGCTCAACACGCGCACGCTCGCGCAACTGCGGCCGCTGCTCGCGCGCACGATGCGCGCGAGCAGCGCGTCGACGCGCTGCCGCCCGAAAGGCGCGTGACGGCGCGCGCCGAACTCAGGCCAGCACGTCTTCCGCCGGCACGTACGGCAGGCCAAGCGCGAGCGCGACGGCCTCGTACGTGATGCGGCCGTCGCACACGTTCAGGCCCGCGCGCAGATGCGGGTCATCGGCCATCGCGCGTTTCCAGCCCTTGTCGGCGAGCGCGAGCGCATGGCCGAGCGTCGCGTTGTTCAGCGCGAATGTCGATGTGCGCGCGACCGCGCCCGGCATGTTCGCGACGCAGTAGTGCACGACGCCGTCGACGACGAAGGTCGGCCGGGCATGCGTCGTTGCATGCGATGTCTCGAAGCAGCCGCCCTGGTCGATCGCGACGTCGACGACAACCGCACCCTTGCGCATCGTCGCGATCATGTCGCGGGTGACAAGCCGCGGCGCCGACGCACCCGGCACGAGCACCGCACCGATCACGACATCGGCGTCGCGCACGGCTTCGTCGATCGTATGCGCGTTCGAGCAGACGGTCGCGATCCGGTTCGCGAAGACCAGGTCGAGCTGGCGCAGCCGCCCCACATTCGTGTCGAGCACGGTGACGCGCGCGCCGAGGCCGACCGCCATCTGCAGCGCACCGGTACCCACCACGCCCGCGCCAAGCACCACGACGTGCGCGGCCGGCACGCCGGGCACGCCTGCCATCAGCACGCCGCGGCCGCCGCGCGGGCTTTCGAGATGCGTCGCCGCGACCTGGATCGACATGCGTCCCGCGACCTCGCTCATCGGCGCGAGCAGCGGCAGCCCGCCGCCGGGGCCCGTCACGGTCTCGTACGCGATGCAGACCGCGCCGGACTTCACGAGCGCGGCCGCTTGCTCGGGATCGGGCGCGAGATGCAGATACGTATAGAGAATCTGTCCGCGCCGCAGCATCGCGCACTCGGCCGCCTGCGGCTCCTTGACCTTGATGATCATGTCCGCGCGCGCGAAGACGTCGCGCGCGTCGTCGCACAGTGCCGCGCCGGCGGCCGCGTAGTCATCGTCGAGCAGGCCGATCGCGGCGCCCGCGCCGCGTTGCACGAGCACGCCGTGGCCATGCCGCGTGAGTTCGCGTGCGCCGGCCGGCGTGAGCCCGACGCGGTATTCGTGGTTCTTGATCTCCTTCGGCACACCGATCAGCATGAGTCGCCTCCATGAATATTCGTCATTGTTGTCGTGCCCGCGCGTACCGCGATCGTCGCGCTACGCGTGCCGGCGAACGGCGCGTGTGCGACGGTTGCACATATGGATGGTGCGCGTGCCGTATTGGAATAAAAGGGTAGTGGTGCCCGGGGGGAAGTCAAGCGACGGACGGTGCGGGCAGTCGCGCGCACTGCACCGCAACACGCGACATGGCGTATTGCGACCGGACGTCGCACTGCATGCGGCACGTGGTTTGGGTATCGTCTCGTGTTGCGCGCAACTGCGCCGCGTGCCGGAATTCCTCCGGCGGGATCGCGATACGACAACACGATGAGACAAGGAACCTTACCGAGATGACCGGCGCGTATTTCAGCGTACCGACGCTTTGTGCGATCGCACTCGTTCACGTGTACTGGGCGTTCGGTGGGCGGTGCGGCAAGCGCGCGGCCATTCCGGAACAGGACGGGGTACCGCTGCTGCGGCCGACCACGCTCGGCACGCTCGCCATCGCGGTGGCGTTGCTGGTCGGTGCATGCGTGGTGGCGTCGCGCGCCGGCTGGCTGTGGCCGAACCTGTATCCCGGCGGGATCGCGTTCGCGATCGTTGCGCTCGCATTGATCTTCGCCGTGCGCGCGGTCGGCGATTTCCGCTACGTCGGCTTCTTCAAGCGGGTTCGCGGGTCGCGTTTCGCGTGGATGGACAGCGTGTGCTACTCGCCGCTGTGCGTGGCGCTCTCGTTGTCGATCGCGTCGATGTTGTGGCCGTGGTAAGCGTCGCGCCTGGCGCGGCAGCGAGTGTGCAGCGAGCGGAGTGCTGGCGCACGTCGCGGCGTCGCGACGGACTGCGCCGACCGGCGCGGACCGGCCCAGGCCCGCACGCATGTCCCGCCACCGTGGCGAGCGACGACGCGATCGCGCCACGGCTCTTGCGTATTCCGGAAGACGATTTCCCAATTATTGCGGTTTTCGATGTAATGAATTGCATTGAAGCCTTTGGAAATGGAACCGGTTCCATTTATAATTCGCGGCGTTGTCGCCAGGCCCGGAATGAGGGTCGTGCACGATGCGCTTGCCGTCGGCCAGCGCGGCGTCTAAGTTGAATAGGGCCATGGCGATTAAGGGCAAATGCGGGCCGTAAGCCGGTATTTGTCCGATGATAGACCCGCGAAGAGGTCGACCCCCGCAGCGCGCCGGAACGGGCGCGCTGCGCGGTTGCATGACGGTGCCACCGCGCGACGCGCGGCGTGCGCCCGCATCGAGGTTGTTCGCAACACCGCAAGAACAGGACGGCCGGCCGCGCGCGGCATGGCTGCCGGGCCGGGCATGTCGCATGCGGAATGCGCATTCCCGAACCACGCTCCCCAACGATCACCATCCGACCATGTCCACGCCACCCGACAAACCCAACTCGCGTCGCCGCTTCCTGCGCACGTCGGTCGCGCTCGTGCCGATCGCGTCGGTCGCCGGTTGCGACCTGCGCTCGTCGTCGTCCCCGACCGCGGCCGGCAATGCCTCCACTGCGTCGGCCGGCGCCGAACGCGCGCCGTACAAGCCGACCTTCTTCGATGCGAAGGAGTGGGCGTTCGTCCAGGCCGCCGTCGACCGGCTGATTCCGGCCGACGCCGAAGGCCCTGGCGCGCTCGAATCCGGCGTGCCGGAATTCATCGACCGCCAGATGGAAACGTCGTACGCACACGGCGCGACGTGGTACATGCAGGGGCCGTTCCAGCAGGGCGTGCCCGAGCTTGGCTATCAGCTCAAGCTCGTGCCGCGCGACATCTATCGGCTCGGCATCGCAGCGGTCAACCGCTATTGCGAAAAGGCGCACGGCAAGGTGTTCGCCGATCTCGACGCGCCGACTCGCGACACCGTGCTCGGCGCACTGGAAAAAGGCGGTGCGCAGATCGACGACGTGCCGTCCGCCATCTTCTTCGGCCAGTTGCTGCAGAACACGCGCGAAGGCTACTTCTGCGATCCGGTGCATGGCGGCAATCACGACATGGCCGCGTGGAAGATGATCGGCTTTCCGGGCGCGCGCGCCGATTTCATGGATTTCGTCAACCAGAACGGCAAGCCGTACCCGTACGGCCCGGTCTCGATCAACGGGGAGCGCACCTGATGGCAGCGGAAAAGAAGCCGCATGTCGATGCGGTAATCGTCGGTTTCGGCTGGACCGGCGCGATTCTCGCGAAGGAACTGACCGAAGCGGGCCTGAACGTCGTCGCGCTGGAGCGCGGCGAGTATCGCGACACATACCCGGACGGCGCATATCCGAATACGATCGACGAACTGACCTACAACGTCCGCAAGAAGCTGTTCCTCGACCTGTCGAAGACGACCGTGTCGATCCGCCACGGCGTGCAGGACACCGCGCTGCCGTACCGGCAGCTCGCCGCGTTCCTGCCCGGCGAGGGCGTCGGCGGCGCGGGGCTGCACTGGTCGGGCGTGCATTTCCGGATCACGCCGGAAGAGCTGCGCCTGCGCAGCCATTATGAAGAGCGTTACGGCAAGAAGTTCATCCCGGAAGGGATGACGATCCAGGACACGGGCGTCAGCTACGACGAGCTCGAGCCGTATTTCGACTTCGCCGAGAAGGTGTTCGGCACGTCGGGGCAGGCATACAAGGTCGGTGGCAAGGTGGTCGGCGACGGCAACGTGTTCGAGGCGAACCGCAGCGACAACTTCCCGTTGCCCGCGCAGCTCAACACGTATTCGGCGCAACGCTTCTTCGATGCGGCGAAGTCGCTCGGGCTGCATCCATACCGGCTGCCGTCGGCGAACACGTCGGGGCCGTACACGAACCCGTACGGCGTGCAAATGGGGCCGTGCAACTTCTGCGGCTACTGCAGCGGCTACGCGTGCTACATGTACTCGAAGGCGTCGCCGAACCTGAACATCCTGCCCGCGCTCAAGCAGGTGCCGAACTTCGAGTTGCGCTCGAAGTGTCACGTGCTGCGCGTGGACCTCGACGACACGAAGAAGCGCGCGACGGGCGTCACCTACGTCGACCCGGCCGGCCGCGAAGTACACCAGCCGGCCGATCTCGTGATCGTCGCGGCGTTTCAGTATCACAACGTGCACCTGCTGCTGCTCTCGGGCATCGGCAAGCCGTACGACCCGATCTCGGGCGAAGGCGTCGTGGGGCGCAATTTCGCGTACCAGAACCTGTCGACGATCAAGGCGTTCTTCGACAAGGACACCTTCACGAACCCGTTCATCGGCGCGGGCGGCAACGGCGTCGCGGTGGACGACTTCAACGCGGACAACTTCGACCATGGCCCGCTCGGCTTCGTCGGCGGTTCGCCGCTGTGGGTGAACCAGGCCGGCGTGAAGCCGATCAGCGGCATCGCGACGCCGCCGGGCACGCCGCAGTGGGGCTCGGCGTGGAAGAAGGCCGTGAAGGACAACTACGCGCATACGATCTCGATGGACGCGCACGGCACGAACATGTCGTATCGCGATGTCTATCTCGACCTCGATCCGACCTATCGCGATTCGTACGGCCAGCCGCTCTTGCGGATGACCTTCGACTGGAAGGACAACGACATCAGGATGGCGCAGTACGTGACCGGGCAGATGAAGAAGATCGCGGAGGCGATGGGGCCGAAGGCGATCGGCGTGTCGACGCGCGAGTTCGGCAAGCACTTCGATTCGCGCGCGTACCAGACGACGCACCTGGTCGGCGGCGCGATCATGGGCACGGATCCGAAAACGAGCGTGCTGAACCGCTACCTGCAGTGCTGGGACGTGCACAACGTGTTCGTGATGGGCGCGTCGGCGCTGCCGCAGGGCATCGGCTACAACCCGACCGGGATCATCGCGGCGCTGGCCTACTGGTCGGCACGTGCGATCCGCGAGCAATACCTGAAAAACCCCGCTCCGCTGGTGACCGCATGAAGAGGACAGTGAACCACCACAACGCCGCGCGCCAAACGTCCCCGCTGCGGCGCGCACTGGCGATCGGCACGGCATGGGCGGCGTTCGGCCTCGCGGGCGGGGCGGCCTTCGCGCAGCCGGCGGCGCCGGCCGCGGCTTCCGGCCCGACGGCGGCAGCGGCGGCACAGTCAGCCGATGCGAACCTCGTCAAGCGCGGCGAATATCTTGCCCGCGCGGGCGACTGCATCGCGTGCCACACCGCGAGCGGCGGCAAGCCGTTCGCGGGCGGGCTGAAATTCGACACGCCGATCGGCGCGATCTATTCGACCAACATCACGCCGGACCCGAAGACGGGCCTCGGCGGCTGGACGCTCGACGACTTCACCCGCGCGGTGCGCGAGGGCGTCCGCAAGAACGGCGACACGATGTATCCGGCAATGCCGTATCCGTCCTACGCGCGCCTGAGCGACGACGACGTGAAGGCGCTGTACGCGTACTTCATGCACGGCGTCGCGCCGGTCGAGCGCGAGAATCGCTCGGTCGACATCGTGTGGCCGTTGTCGATGCGCTGGCCGCTGACGTTCTGGCGCAAGATGTTCGCGCCGGCGCCGAAGCCGTTCGATGCGGGACCGTACACCGATCCGGTGGTCGCGCGCGGCGCGTATCTCGTGCAGGGTCTCGGCCATTGCGGCGCGTGCCACACGCCGCGCGCGGCGACGATGCAGGAGCGTGCGCTGACCGATGCGGGCGGGCTCGACTTCCTGGCCGGCGGCGCGGCGATCGACGGTTGGGTGCCGACGAGCCTGCGGGGCGAGCCGCGCACCGGGCTCGGCACGTGGACCGAAACCGAGATCGTGCAGTTCCTGAAGACCGGTCGCACGCTGCGCACGGCCGCGTTCGGCGGGATGACGGACGTGGTCGGCCACAGCATGCAGCACATGACCGACGACGACCTGACCGCGATCGCGCGCTACCTGAAGACGTTGCCGCCGCGCGTGCAGGGCGAGCAGCCGCACGTGTACGACGCGGCCGCGGCGAAGGCGCTGCAGACGGGTGACGCGAGCAAGCCGGGCGCCGCCGTCTATCGTGACAACTGCATGGCGTGTCACCGCAGCGACGGCCACGGCTACACGCGCGTGTTCCCGGCGCTCGCCGGCAACCCCGTCGTGCAGGGCGAGGATCCGACGTCGCTGATCCACGTCGTGCTGGAAGGCAGTGCACTGCAGGGCACGCACACCGCGCCGTCGACCTTCACGATGCCGCCGTTCGGCTGGCGTCTGTCGGACCAGGAAGTCGCGGATGTGTCGAACTTCGTGCGCACGAGCTGGGGCAATGCGGGTGCGGCGATCACGGCCGCGCAGGTCGCGAAGGTGCGCAAGAGCACGCCGGCGACACGGCCGGAACCGCCGCCGGGCGCGCGATTCCCGCAGGCGTCGCGCTGACGCACGCGGCGGGGCCCGATGCCCCGCGCGACCGTTCTGCCTCGCGCCGCAGGCCGGCTCGCGAGGGGCGTTCCGACTGCCTGGGGTAGTACCCGCGATGGCGGGCCACTGCGTGAATTTTTCGCGGTGGCCCGCCATTTTTCCATCTCATCCCTTATCCTTCATTCTTGAACCTTACTAAATAGTTACAAGAACTCGGGAGGGGGGATGCCTCATGACGTCAGCCTGATTGCGTTGCTCGCGGCCGGTTTCGGTCTCGCGATGGTTTTCGGTTACCTCGCGGCGCTGCTGAAAATGCCGCCGCTCGTCGGCTATCTGCTCGCCGGGATCGTGATCGGCCCCGGCACGCCCGGTTTCGTCGGCGACCTGTCGCTCGCGCAGCAGCTCGCCGAAGTCGGCGTGATGCTGCTGATGTTCGGCGTCGGCCTGCATTTCTCGCTCGGCGATCTGCTTGCGGTGCGCAAGATCGCGCTGCCGGGCGCCATCGTTCAGATCACCGTCGCGACGCTGCTCGGCGGCGGGCTCGCCCTCACGTGGGGCTGGAGCCTCGGCGCGGCGCTCGTGTTCGGGCTCGCGCTGTCGGTCGCGAGCACGGTCGTGCTGTTGCGGGCGCTTGAGGGGCGCGGGCTCGTCGAGACGGTGAACGGGCGCATCGCGGTCGGCTGGCTAGTCGTCGAGGATCTCGTGATGGTGCTTGTGCTCGTGCTGCTGCCGCCCGTCGCGGGGCTGCTCGGCGGCACGCCGCCCGGCGATGCGCATGCGGCCGGCGGCAGCGTGTGGGGCACGCTCGGCGTCACGATGCTGAAGGTCGCCGCGTTCATCGCGCTGATGCTCGTGGTCGGCAAGCGCGTGTTCCCGCGCATCCTGTGGCTCGTCGCGCGCACCGGCTCGCGCGAACTGTTCACGCTGTGCATGATCGCCGCGGCGGTCGGCATCGCGTTCGGCGCGGCTAAACTGTTCGACGTGTCGTTCGCGCTCGGCGCGTTCTTCGCCGGAATGATGATGCGCGAATCGGAGTTCAGCCGGCGCGCGGCCGACGAAACGCTGCCGCTGCGCGACGCGTTCTCGGTGCTGTTCTTCATTTCGGTCGGGATGCTGTTCGACCCGAAAGTGCTGCTCGCCGAGCCGCTGCACGTGATCGAAGTCGCGGCGATCGTGCTGATCGGCAAGACGCTCGCGGCGGTCGCGCTGGTGATCGCGTTCCGTTATCCGCTGAACACCGCGCTGACGGTCGGCGCAGGCCTTGCGCAGATCGGCGAGTTCTCGTTCATTCTCGCGGGGCTCGGTCGTGTGCTCGGGCTGCTGTCGGCCGAAGGGCAGAGCCTGATTCTCGCGGTCGCGCTGATCTCGATCGCGATGAACACGCTGCTGTTCGCGATGATCGATCCGGCGCTTGCGTGGATCCGCAAGCATTCGGCGTTCGCGCGCAAGCTCGAGGCACGCGACGACCCGCTCGCGGCACTGCCGATGTCGACACCGCAGACGCACCTGACCGGGCAGGTCGTGATCGTCGGCTACGGCAAGGTCGGCACGCGAATCGCGCATGCGCTGGACGAGCGCGGGATCGCGTATGTGGTCGTCGAGCAGAACCGCGAGCTTGTCGAAAAACTGCGCGCGGACGGCATCGCCGCCGTGTCGGGCGACGCGATCGAGCCGATCGTGCTCGTACAGGCGCATATCGCGCGCGCCGGGATGCTGGTCGTCACGCTGCCGGACGTATTCGATGTGCGGCAGATCGTCGAGATCTCGCGCACGCTGAACCCGATGCTGGAGGTCGTGCTGTGCACGAACAGCAGCGACGAGGCCGCGTTGCTGTCGAGCGAGGGCGTCGGCACCGTGTTCATGGGCGAGAGCGAACTCGCCCGCGGGATGACCGAGCACGTGCTCGGCAGGATGGTGAAGCCGGTGGCGGCCGCGCACGCGCGCTGACGCTCGTGCGACCGGGGTCGCGTGAATGGAGGAATATCGCCGGCCGGCGGAAAGCGGGCGTGCCGGGAAATCGACACGGAGAACAGTCGGCCTGTTTGCCGAGCGCGCCCCGGCTTCAGCCTGCCGCCGCCTTCGCCGGTTCGACCGCGCCGGATTGCGTGGCCGTTTTCACGGGGGCCGATGTCTTCTGCACGGCCGCCGTTTTCGATTGCGCCGCAGCCTTCGGCGCCGCGACCGTCTTCGGTGGTGCCGCCTTCGCCGGCGCATTCGGCGTCGGCTCGACCGGCGCGTCGGGCGGCACGCCGAGCAACTGCAGCGAACCGCTCGTGACCGACGAGAACACCGGGCCGGCCACAGTGCCGCCGTAATAGCCCTTGCCGCGCGGCTCGTCGATCATCACCGCGACGATCAGGCGCGGGTTGCTCATCGGCGCCATCCCCGCGAACAGTGCGCGGTACTTGCCCTTTGCATAGGTCGCGCCGACCTGCTTGCGCGCCGTGCCCGTCTTGCCGCCGATCCGGTAGCCGTCGACGCGCGCGCGGCGCCCCGTGCCGCCTTCGCCGACGGCCGACTCGAGCATCGCGCGGATCGCCGCAGCAGTTTGCGGCGAGGTCACGCGGTGGCCACGATGGGCCGCGACCGTCTGCGGGTCGGAGCCGTTCTTCAGCAGCGAGACCGGGTGCAGCGTGCCGTCGCCGGCATAGGCGGTGTAGGTCTGCGCGATCTGCAGCAGCGACATCGACAACCCATAGCCGTACGCCATCGTCGCCTGCTCGATCGGCCGCCAGCGCTTGTAGCCGCGCAGGCGGCCCGATGCGACGCCCGGGAACGTCAGCTCCGGCGCGCGGCCGATCCCGTATTCCTGGTACTTGTTCCAGATCGTTTCGGCGGGCAGGTTCAGTGCCAGCTTCGCGAGCGCGACGTTGCTCGACTTCTGCAGCGCCTGCGAGACGGTTAGCGAGCCGTGGTTCGACGTGTCGTGGATCACGGCCGGGCCGATCTTGTAGGTGCCGGGCGACGTGTTGATGATCGTGTTCGGCGTGACCTTGCGCTCGTCAATCGACAGCGCGACGACGAGCGGCTTGATGGTCGAACCCGGCTCGAACGTATCGATCACCGCGCGGTTGCGCAGCTGCTGGCCCGTCAGCCGGGCGCGGTCGTTCGGATCGAAGGTCGGGTAGTTCGCGAGCGCGAGGATTTCGCCGTTTTGCGCGTCGAGCACGACCACGCTTCCGGCTACCGCGTTGTTCTCGAGCACCGCGGCCTTGAGCTGGCTGAACGCGAGCTGCTGGATGCGCCGGTCGATCGTCAGTTCAATCGTCGCGCCGTGCTGCGCGGGCACGAGCGGACGCGTGTCGGACACGATGCGGCCCAGTCGATCGCGGATCACCTCGCGCTGCCCGGAGGTACCCGACAGCCGCCCGTTCGCCGCGAGTTCGACGCCTTCCTGGCCCTTGTCTTCGACGTTCGTGAAGCCGACCACGTGCGCGGCCGATTCGCCCTCGGGATAGAAGCGCTTCGAGTCGGCGATCTGCGTGATGCCGTCAATCTCGAGCTTGTCGAGCCGGCTCGCGGTGTCGGCGTCGATCTGCCGCTTGAGCAGCACGAACGTCCGGTCGTTGCGCAGGCGGCGCTTCACTTCCGCAAGCGGCATGTCGAGCAGCTTCGCGATCTGCGGATAGTCGTTTTCGGCGACCTGTTTCGGGTTCGCCCAGATTTCATAGGTCGACAGGCTGACCGCAAGCATTGCACCGTTGCGGTCGACGATGCGCCCGCGCATCGCGTCGAGCTCGATCGTGCGCTGGTAGCGCTTCTGGCCTTGCCCGACGTAGAAATCCTGGTTCGCGACCTGCACCCAGAAGGCGCGCCCGATCAGCGCGGCGAAACCGAGGGACACCATGATCACGACCAGCTTCGAGCGCCACATCGGCAGGCGCGACGCCAACATCGGGTGCTTGGTCGCGGCGGCGTACGGATCGGCGGGGTGGGTCTTCTTTTTCACGCTCATGCAAGGGCCGGGTCGGGCCGCCGGGCGGCGGCAAGTCAGTCGGAATAATGTGATTGTAATAAATGAGTAAACATCATGTGGGGAAAGTATGTTTCGGCCCCGTAAAAGATTCGCGTTTCGACCGGGCGCGCGATTGGATAAGGCGGTAGAGCGCGACGTCGCGCGCAGGCACGGACGAAGCCGGGATGGATGGGCTGCTCGTTACCGACGCCGCGTTAACCCGGCCCCGATTAATTCGTGGCCGGAAAATAAAAAGCGCCTCAAGAGAGGCGCCGTTATTGATGAATATCGAAATGAATATCGCGGAACTGGAATAAACCCGGAAACTGCAGAGGATTGCCGTCAAAAATACCTATCGCGCGACGGAAATAAATTCATGGTATTCCGGCTCCACCGTGGAACGATCAACCGCCTGCAGGCGCCACGCGCCGTCGGGATGCTCGCCGGCGAGCACCGCAGGACCTTGTTCGCGCTGCGTCGCGCTGAACGACAGACCCTTCAACTGGCACACGGCATTCCCGCTGTCGGCCGCGCAGAGGGCCATTGCGCCTTCCACGTCCCGAACCTTGCCCCAGCTCGGAATATCGATCCCCTGGTGTGCCTCGCGTGACCACAGCCCCTCGTCGGTATCGACCCAGAGCACCGCGAAGGAGTGACGGGTTGCCGACTCGCTGCCATTAATCCGAATAGTGAGGCGCATTGGATCGTCTCCTGAAAAAAATGACACATTCGACCGTTTTGGTTTGACCAGTCTAGATAGACTGCCGTGAAACGCAAGTGATAATCCGCAATAAATCTGAATTGCGCCTATAGGCGTTTCCCGATGAAACGACGTCTGACGATCCGCCGCGATTGTGGCGTAGCGCGCAAACACAAGCGCAGCATGATCCGCGCGCCGCGACCGACCGTGACGCTTCGCGGACATGCGATGACCCCGAGAAAGGGCGCGTCGAAGTGTCGCGCCGAAGCGATGGCCCGACGCGCATCGGCCGTCCAGCGACGGAAGCCTCTGAATACTGCCGACCCGACGTTTCAACGATTTGACCGCCCGTCCCCCACGACACACTCCGACATTCGCGTACAAATCCTCACACTTTCACGAAACTTTCAGGACAGACTTGCGAGCGATCGAGCCCCACACTTGGATTTTCCCGATCCTGTGCCGTGGACGCCCGTCCATGGCGGGCCGCCGCCGCCTCGTGCCAGAGACGCGATCGACGCGATCGCGGGGGCGCGGCCCCGATCGGGATTGCCGGGGCGCGCGTCGACCCCGGCCCGGTCGACAGCCGTGCGCCGCTCCGCGATCCGGGGCGGCCGCGCCGTCCGGCCGATTCTTCGAAGGAGACTATCGTGCTGATCTGGAAAACCGCGCTGTCGCTCAACTGGCGCACGAGCCTCGTGTCGCCCGCCAGCGCACCGGTCGCAGCGGCCAACGTCGGGCGGCTGGTGCTCACCGGCGCCACCGGCTTCATCGGCAGTACCGTGCTGACGGCGCTCGTCAATGCGGGGCTGCTCGAGCGCATCGTATGTGTCGTGCGTGCGGAGAATCGCGGCCACGCGGTCGCGCGTTTGCGTGAAGCGGCGTTGCGCGCGGGGCTCGCGCCGTACTGGGCATCGCGTCTCGGCGACGCGAACGTCGCCGTCGGCGCGCTCGGCGACGTGTGGCAGGGCTACGACGCATCGCGTCTCGCGGGCGCGACGCACGTGATTCATTGCGCGGGCCATGCGTCGCCGGCCGACGGCGCGCATCTGCAGGCGGATATCGCCGATTCGTTGCGCTTTGCCGAGCGGTTCGCGCATGCGCCGCAGCTGCAGCGTTTCGTGTACGTCGGCACCGCCTACGCGCACGCGGGCCGCGGCGGGGTCGTGTACGAGGCGACGGCCGGCGCGTCGGCGAGCGACGCGGCGCACGGCGACGACGGGTTGCACGGTGCGGTGCTCGCGGCGGACTACTTGCAAGCGAAGGCGGAAACGGAGCAGCGTCTGCGCGCGCTCGGCCTGCCGCTCGTCGTCGTGCGTCCGTCGCACGTCGTCGGCCATACGGTGCTCGGCACGCGGCCCGCACCGAATTCGTTCTGGATGTTCCGCGTTGCACATGCGGCGCGGCGCTTCACCGCACGGCCGATGACGCGCATCGACATCGTGTCGGTCGACGACGTCGCGCGCGCGACGATGCTGCTGGCCGTGAAGCCGACGCTGATGCACGACGTGTACCACGTGTCGGCCGGCGACGACGCGCCGCAGGTCGCGCAGATCGTGCGCGCGATGGACGAGGCGGCTGGCATGACGGGCGCGCCGCGCTACGCGGCCTGTGCGCCGGCCGAACTGCCGCTCGTGGTGCGCGACGTGCTCGGGCGGTCGGATCCGGCGCTCGAACGCGTGATCGGCCGGGCGTTGCAGCGTTGTGCGGAGTTCGCGATGGTCGATCGCGTATTCGACAACCGTCGCGTGCGCGACGAAATCGATTTCGAGCCGCTGCCGTTCATCGACTACGTCGAGGAATGCATGCGCACGTCGCGCGGCGTCGCGGTGACGGAACTGATGCGCGGCGCGCTGCACTGACGGCCGGCGCGATTCCGGGCCTGCCGGTTCCCTGGGCCGGTTCGCCGCTGCCGGGGAGGTCCGGCGGCGGCAGGCCCTACGATGCGCTGCCGAGTTCGATCAGCCGGTCGAGCGCTCGGTAGATGTCGTCCAGGCCATCCTCGCCGAACCGCGCTTCGAGCTGACGATACTGCTCGTCGATGCGCGGACCGATTTCGGTCACCAGCTTTCTGCTTTGCGGCGTCAGGCTCACCAGCAGCCGGCGCTGATCTTCCTGCGCGCGCGTGCGCGTAATCAGACCGTCGCGCTCCATCCGTTCCAGCACGCCCGTGAGACTCGGGCTCAGGATGCAGCAGCGGCGCGCGATCTGACCCGCCTCGAGCGCGTGCGCCGGCTCGCCGTCGAGCACGCGGATGATCCGCCATTGCTGTTCGGTCAGCGCGAATTCCTTGAGAATGGGGCGGAACAGGCCCATCAGCGTTTCGCGGGCCTCGAGCAGCAGCATGGCCAGGTTGCGATGGTCGAGCGTACGGTTCATCGGGTGGGGTAGAGGTGCAGAGGACGGGGACGCATCAATCTTAACAGCCGATGGTGACGAATTTCGTGTATCAGGGTAATCGAGGTTGCGAGCGTTCGATTGTTTACTTAAGATGTTAAGTATTAACGGTGCGCCGCGACGCGCGGCAGGGGAATCACGCATGGAGCTGTCTTGCAGGACCGCCGCGGCGCCGCCGCTGCCGATCGCCATCGGGACCGTCTACGGTGCGCTGCTCAACGAGCGTGCTGCGCTCGCCGCGCTTGGCGACGCCGTGCATGCGCCGCCTTACGGCCGCCCGCCGCAGGCCCCGATCCTTTACATCAAACCGGCCAACACGCATGTGGCCGACGGCGCGGCCGTCGTGGTGCCGGCGGGCATCGATGCGCTGGAGATCGGCGCGTCGGTGGCCGTCGTCTTCTCGCGGCGCGCGACGCGCGTGCCGGCCGCGCGGGCGCTCGACTACGTGCATGGCTTCACGCTTGCCAGCGACGTGTCGGTCCCGCATCCCGACTACTACCGTCCGGCGGTGCGCTTCAAATGTCGCGACGGTTTCTGCCCGCTGGGGCCGGCAATCGTGCCGGCCGCCGCGCTCGGCGACATCGACGCGATCAGCCTGACGGTGCGGATCGACGGCAGCACCGCGATGTCCGCATCGACCGCCACGCTGATCCGCCCGGTGCGCGAGCTGATCGCCGACGTGACGGCGTTCATGTCGTTCGCCGCGGGCGACGTGCTGCTGCTCGGCGTCGCGGGTGGCGCACCGCTTGCCCGCGCGGGAAGCGTGGTCGAGATTACCGCTGCCGGCATCGGCACGTTGCGGCATACGCTGATCGCGGAGGAAGCACGATGAAGACGGCGCGCGTGATCTACAACGGCGCACTGCATGCGGCCGAACCGGCCGGCGACGGCGCGATCCGCCTCGACACGGGGCGCGTGCTCGCCGAAGACGCGGTGATGTGGCTGCCGCCCGTCGCGCCGCGCACGACATTCGCGCTGGGCCTCAACTACGCGGACCATGCGAAGGAACTCGCGTTCAACGCACCGAGCGAGCCGCTGATTTTCCTGAAGGGGCCGAACACGTTCATCGGCCATCGGTCGCACACCGTGCGCCCGGCGGACGCGACACACATGCATTACGAGTGCGAGCTGGCCGTCGTGATCGGCCGCCCGGCGCGCAATGTGAGCCGCGCGCAGGCGATCGACTACGTCGCCGGCTACACGGTCGCGAACGACTACGCGATCCGCGATTACCTCGAAAACTACTACCGGCCGAACCTGCGCGTGAAGAACCGCGACACCTGCACGCCGCTCGGTCCGTGGTTCGTCGGCCGCGACGAGATCGGCGATGCCGGCGACCTCATGCTGCGCACGACGGTGAACGGCCGGGAGACGCAGCGCGGCAGCACGCGCGACATGATCTTCGACGTACCCGCGTTGATCGAGCACATCAGCGGTTTCATGACGCTCTCGCCGGGCGACCTGATCCTGACCGGTACGCCGGAAGGGCTGGCCGACACGAAGCCGGGCGACGAGGTCGTGACCGAAATCGAAGGAATCGGCCGGCTCGTGAACACGATCGTCGGCGAAGCAGACTACTATCGCGCCGGCTGATCCCGTCGCCCAAGGAGAGTACATGACCATCAAGCACTGGATCGACGGCCGCGAAGTCGAAAGCCGCGAGACCTTCACGACACTGAATCCCGCGACGGGCGACGTGATCACCGACGTCGCGTCGGGCGGTGAGGCAGAGGTCGACGCGGCCGTGCGCGCGGCGAAGGAAGCGTTCCCGAAATGGGCGAACACGCCCGCGAAGGAGCGCGCGAAGCTGATGCGCAAGCTCGGCGAGCTGATCGAGAAGAACGTGCCGATGCTCGCCGCGCTCGAGACGCAGGACACGGGCCTGCCGATCGCGCAGACGAGCAAGCACCTGATTCCGCGCGCGTCCGAGAACTTCAACTTTTTCGCTGAAGTGTGCGTGCAGATGAACGGCCGCACGTATCCGGTCGACGATCAGATGCTGAACTACACGCTGTACCAGCCGGTCGGCGTGTGCGCGCTGGTGTCGCCGTGGAACGTGCCGTTCATGACCGCGACGTGGAAGACGGCGCCGTGCCTCGCGCTCGGCAACACGGCCGTGCTGAAGATGTCGGAGCTGTCGCCGCTGACGGCCGACCAGCTTGGCCGGCTCGCGCTCGAGGCCGGCATTCCGCCAGGTGTGCTGAACGTGGTGCAGGGCTACGGCGCGACCGCCGGCGACGCGCTGGTGCGCCATCCGGACGTGCGCGCGGTGTCGTTTACGGGCGGCACGGTCACGGGCAAGCGGATCATGGAACGCGCGGGCCTGAAGAAGTATTCGATGGAGCTTGGCGGCAAGTCGCCGGTGCTGGTTTTCGACGATGCGGACTTCGACCGAGCACTCGACGCGTCGCTGTTCACGATCTTCTCGATCAACGGCGAGCGATGCACCGCGGGCTCGCGGATCTTCGTGCAGCGCACGATCTACGACCGCTTCGTGCAGGAGTTCGCGCGCCGCGCGAACAACCTGGTGGTCGGCGACCCGTCCGATCCGGCGACGCAGCTCGGCGCGATGATCACGCGCCAGCACTGGGAGAAGGTGACCGGCTATATCCGGATCGGCGAGCAGGAAGGCGCGCGCTTGATGGCAGGCGGCGCGGACAAGCCGGCCGGTCTCGCCGATCATCTGCGCAACGGCAACTTCGTGCGCCCGACCGTGTTCGCGGACGTCGACAACCGGATGCGCATCGCGCAAGAGGAAATTTTCGGGCCGGTCGCGTGCCTGATCCCGTTCGAGAACGAGGAAGAAGGGTTGCGACTTGCGAACGACACGTCGTACGGGCTCGCGTCGTACATCTGGACGCAGGACGTCGGCAAGGTGCATCGCCTCGCGCGCGGCATCGAGGCCGGGATGGTGTTCGTGAACAGCCAGAACGTGCGCGACCTGCGCCAGCCGTTCGGTGGCGTGAAGGAGTCGGGCACCGGGCGCGAGGGCGGCGAGTACAGCTTCGAGGTGTTCGCGGAAATCAAGAACGTGTGCGTCTCGATGGGTTCGCATCACATTCCCCGCTGGGGCGTGTAACGGGCGCGGGTCGTTTCGCCGCAGGAACGCGGCCGGAACGCCAGAACGATACGGAGACTTAACGATGGGCAAACTGTCCCTCGCCGCGAAGATCACGCACGTGCCGTCGATGTACCTGTCGGAGTTGCCCGGCAGGCATCATGGCTGCCGCGAAGCGGCGATCCGCGGCCATCGGTTGATCGGCGAGCGCTGCCGCGCCCTGGGCGTCGACACGATCGTCGTGTCGGATGTGCACTGGCTCGTCAACGCCGGCTATCACGTGAACTGCAATGCACGATTCGCGGGCACGTACACCAGCAACGAACTGCCGCATTTCATCCGCGACATGCAGTACGCGTATCCGGGCAACCCGGCACTCGGCCGCCTGATTGCCGAGACGGCCAGCGCGCGCGGCATCGCGACGCGCGCACACGAAATCGACAGCCTCGAACTCGAATACGGCACGCTCGTGCCCATGCGCTACATGAACGGCGACCAGCACTTCAAGGTCGTGTCGATCGCGGGCTGGTGCATGTGGCACACGCTCGACGAAAGCCGGCGCTTCGGCGAGGCGCTGCTCGAGGCGATCGGCAACAGCGATTCGAACGTCGCGTTCCTCGCGAGCGGTTCGCTGTCGCACCGCTTCAACGACAACGGCAGCCCCGAGGAGTCGATCCACCAGATCAGCCGCGAATTCTTCCGGCAGGTCGACCTGCGCGTGGTCGAGCTGTGGAAGCAGGGCGACTTCAGAACCTTCTGCGCGATGCTGCCCGAGTACAACACGCATTGCCACGGCGAAGGCGGCATGCATGACACGGCGATGTTGCTCGGCCTGCTCGGCTGGGATCGATACGACAAGCCGGTCGAGATCGTCACCGACTATTTCGCGAGTTCGGGCACCGGGCAGATCAACGCCCTCTTCCCGCTCGCGTGAGCGCCGCATCATCTATCCGGAGCGTTGCCATGCCACACATCGTCGTCGAATACACCGCGAACATCCGCGACGACGCGCGCATTCCCGCGCTGCTGCGCACGATCAACGCGACGTTGATCGCGCAGGGCGGCGTGTTTCCGACGGGCGGCATCCGCTCGCGCGCGATCGAGCTGCAGGATTACTGCGTCGCCGACGGCACCGAAGACGACGCGTTCGTCCACGTGACGCTGAAGATCGGCGCGGGCCGCAGCGACGAGACGAAGAAGGCCGCGTGCGACGCGCTGTTCGACGCAATCAAGGCCCATTTCGCCGAGCTGTACGCGAAGCGTTACCTGGCGTTGTCGATGGAGCTGACCGAGTTCAGTGAAAGCGGCTCGTACAAGCACAACAACATTCACGCCCGCTACAAGCGGGCCGGCTGAACCCCATTCCCATCCGATCATGCTCGAACCTGCCATCATCGACCAGCTCGCGCGGCGTCTGCACGACGCGGAGCGCGAGCGCAAGCAGATCCGCCAGATCTCGCTCGACCATCCCGACATCACGATCGACGACGCGTACGCAATCCAGCGCGCGTGGATCACCCTCAAGCTCGCAGAAGGCCGCACGCTCAAGGGGCACAAGATCGGTCTCACGTCGAAGGCGATGCAGAACACGTCGCAGATCGACGAGCCCGATTACGGCGCGCTGCTCGACGACATGTTTTTCGACGACGGCGGCACGATTCCGACCGGGCGCTTCATCGTGCCGCGTGTGGAAGTCGAACTCGCGTTCGTGCTCGGCAAGCGGCTCACGGGCCCGAATTGCACGATCTTCGACGTGTACGACGCTGTGGACTACGTAGTGCCCGCGCTCGAGATCATCGATGCGCGCAGCCAGTCGATCGACCCCGATACGAAGCGGCCGCGCAAGGTGTTCGACACGATCGCCGACAACGCGGCGAACGCGGGCGTCGTGATCGGCGGGCGGCCGGTGCGGCCGCAGGATGTCGACCTGCGCTGGGTCGCGGCGATCATGTCGCGCAACGGTGTGGTCGAGGAAACGGGCGTCGCGGCGGGGGTGCTGAACCATCCTGCCAATGGCGTCGCGTGGCTCGCCAATCGGCTGTCGCGCTTCGACGTCGCGCTGGAACCGGGGCAGATCGTGCTCGGCGGATCGTTTACGCGGCCGTGCGCGGCGCGTGCGGGCGACACGTTCAGCGTCGACTACGGTCCGCTCGGGACGATCCAGTGTCATTTCGAATGAGGTGAGCGAACGATGCGGATTCCGCCGAATGTCTTCAAGGCCGCGCTCGCGCGCGGCGATGCGCAGGTCGGGCTGTGGCTCGGGCTCGCGAGTCCGTACAGCGCCGAAGTGGTCGCGGGCGCCGGTTTCGACTGGCTGCTGATCGACGGCGAACATGCGCCGAACACGGTGCCGACCATACTCGCGCAGCTGCAGGCGATCGCGCCGTATCCGTCGCATCCGGTCGTGCGCGTGCCATGGAACGATCCGGTGATCGTCAAGCAGGTGCTCGATCTCGGCGCACAGACACTGCTCGTGCCGATGGTGCAGAGCGCCGACGAGGCGCGCGCCGCGGTGGCCGCGACGCGTTATCCGCCGCACGGGATTCGCGGGGTCGGCAGTGCGTTGGCGCGTGCGTCGCGGTGGAATCGGGTTGGCGACTACCTGCACCGTGCGAACGACGAGATGGCGGTGCTCGTGCAGGTCGAGACACGCGCCGGGCTCGATGCGATTGACGCGATTGCGCGAGTCGATGGCGTCGACGGCGTGTTCATCGGGCCGGCCGATCTCGCGGCCGACCTCGGACATCTCGGCAATCCCGGGCACCCGGACGTGCAGGCGGCGATCGACGGCGCGATCCGGGCGATCAAGGCGGCCGGGAAGGCGCCGGGCATTCTCAGTGCCGATGAGGCGGCGGCGCAGCGGTATCTGGACGCCGGCGCGTTGTTCGTCGCGGTGGGCGTCGATACGACGCTGCTGGCGCGAAGCGCGGAGCGGCTGGCGGCACGGTTCAACGGGAAGCGCGACGCGGCGAGGGCGGGGGACGGGACGTATTGAGCGACGTGGCGGCGCGAAGCGGTTTGCGGCGCGGCGAGCGCTCGCTTGCCGTCATGCGGAGTCATGCGTGAGCATCGCCGCGCCTATCCCGCTGCGTGCGGTTCCGCGTGCATGTATCTTCCCGGCGTCGTCCCCAGCGCACGCCGGAACATGTCGATGAACGCGCTGACGTTGTCGTATCCGAGATCGAGTGCGATCGTCGTCACCGGCACGCCGTCGGCGATTCTCTCCAGCGCCCGCAGCAGCCGTGCCTGCTGACGCCACTGCGCGAACGTCAGCCCGGTTTCCGCAACGAAGCGGCGGCTCATCGTTCGTGCGCCGATACCGGCCCATTCGGCCCATTCCTCCAGCCGCCGGTTGTCCGCCAGATCCGCGGCGAGCGCATCCGTGATCTTCATGAGCCGCGGATCCTGCGGCCGCACCAGCCCAAGCGCTTCGGGCTCCGATGCCGCGATTTCATCGAGAATCACGTCGGCGATTCGCGTTTGCGCGGCCGTCAACGCGGTATCGCCCCAGCTTGCCGCACGCAGCACGGCTTCGCGCAGCAGCGGCGATGCGCGGATTGCGCGGGGCGTCCCTGGCAACACCGCGCACCGCGCTTCGGCGACGAACGCCGACCAGCCGGAAATCGGCCCGAACGAGCGTAGCGAATGCCGGCAATGCGGCGGAATCCAGATCGCATGGATCGCCGGCACGACCCAGTCCTGGTCGTCGAGGCCGATCGTCAGCAATCCGCTCGACGCACCCACGAGTTGGCCGCGCGCGTGCGCATGCGACGGCGTCACGCGCGGATCGCGTTGGGACAGGACGGCGGCGACGACGAACGGGCCGTCGTCGGACGTGACGAATCGGTCGGGCAGGAGCGGATCGGACATGGCCGGATATCGGTATCGAATGGCCGTTATACCGGAGATCGGCCGCAACCGCACGCCTACACTGCGTGCATCGATGTCAACCGGAGTGCGAGGCCATGCGAGCCGAACAGATTCTTCCCGACCATGCCGACCGGATCGAGGCCGGCGCAACGACGATCCGCAAGGGAACCGTGGGCGCGTTCCTCGTCAATGCGCGCGTGCTGACCGATCCGGGCGCATCGCCCGCCGAGCACGCGACGGCCGAAGCCGACGTCATCGAGGCATTGCCCGCGTTGCGCGCGATCGGATTGTTTGAAGTGCTTGAGGTGCGCGACCCGGCGCTGCGCGCATGGATCGACGCAGGGCAAGGGGCGCGGGCTGTCCATTCGAGGAAGTCGACATGAAAGCAGCAGTCGTGACGGGCGTTGGCGAGCGTCCCGCATACCTGACGTTCGACGCGCCGCGCGCGACGGCCGGCCATCGGGTGATCCAGGTGACGGCATCCGCGCTGAGCCGACTCGCTCAGGGGCGCGCGGCGGGCACGCATTATTCGGCTGGCGCAGGTTATCCGTTCGTCGCCGGCGTGGACGGTGTCGGGTACGGCGACGACGGTCAGCGCGTGTACTTCTTCGGTGCGCCGGCGCCGTTCGGCGCAATGGCGGAGTGCACGATCGTGCCCGACGCGCAGTGCGTGCCGTTGCCGGACGACCTCGACGACGTCACGGCCGCGGCGATCGCGATTCCGGGCATGTCATCGTGGGCGGCGCTGACCGAACGCGCGCGGCTCGTGGCGGGCGAGACGGTGCTCGTCAACGGCGCGACGGGCACGTCCGGGCGGCTGGCCGTGCGGATCGCGAAGCATCTCGGCGCGGCCAAGGTAATCGCGACGGGCCGCAACGCGGCCGCGCTGCACGCGTTGCTGAATGCCGGCGCGGACGCCGTCGTGTCGCTGCAGCAGGACGATGCGCATCTGGCGCGGATGCTCGAACCGCATTTCCGCGAGGGCGTGGATGTCGTACTCGATTATTTGTGGGGTGCCAGCGCGCAGGCGCTGCTGGTTGCCGGCGCGAAGGCGACCCGCGCCGGCCGCCGGCTGCGCTTCGTGCAGATCGGCTCGATCGGCGGCGCGGACGTGGTGTTGCCCGGTGCCGTACTGCGCGCCACCGCGATCGAGCTGATGGGTAGCGGGCTCGGCAGCGTGTCGCTGCCGCGTTTGCTCGCGTCGGTACGTGGCGTGTTCGGCGCGATCCGGCCGGCGGGTCTCGCGATCGCCACGCGTATCGTGCCGCTTTCGGCGGTTGGCGAACACTGGGGCGATGCGGACAGTTCGGTGCGTCCGGTGTTCACGATGCGCGGCGAGTGAGCGGCGATTGGAACGATGCTTGAAACGGCGCGAACCATGGACGGCGCGGGGGGCAACCATGCGGCAACCGCCGGCTGCCCGCCGTCATTGAGCAGAGCGTTGCGCGGCAGAGGGCGGCCGGCCGACCGCCCGCCTGCCCGGGCATCAGAACCGCTGCTGAATCCCTGCCGTCACCCCGACCTGCGTGGTGCCATACCCGGCGAAATCCCGCGACACGCCGACCTTCTGGTCATGCTTCGCGATCGCGAACGCGCCGGCCGCGTACAGCACCGTGCGCTTCGACAGCGCGTAGTTCGCGCGCATCGACACCAACGTCGGATCGGCATCGCTGCCGCCCTTGACGTTCTGGTGATAGACAGCGGCGATCAGCGAGAACGCCGGCGTGAACTGGTACGACCCGCCGACCCAGTACGTGTCGCTCAACTGGTTCGCCGCCGTGGTGCGGAACGTGCGCTTGTAGTTGCGATAGCCGGCCATCGTCTTCAGGTTGCCGAAGTCGTAGCTCAAGCCCGCGTGGATGCCCTGGATGTAGTTGACGGTATCGGCCGGCGTGACGCTGTCGGCCGCGCCGTTCTGCCGGTCGAACGTGAGCACCGCCGCGAACGGGCCGGTCTCGTAACCGAGCGCGAAGTCGTATTTCGAGCTGGTCTTCACGCTGCCCGGCACGTTGCCGAAGCCGTACATCGCACCGAACTTCACGCCGCTGAATTCCCCGTCGTAGCGCACCGCGTTCGACGAGCGCGTAAACATGCCGTCCTTGCGGCCGCCCGTTGCCATCGACGATGTCGCCCACGAGTAGTTTTGCGCGTAACCCATCGGATCGAACGGCAGCATGTAGTCGTACGTGACTGTGTAGTTGCGGCCGAGCGTCAGCTCGCCCCATTTGCCTTTCAGGCCGACCGTCGCGCGGCGCGCGAAGATCGAGTCGGGGCCGTCGTCGAACGCGCCGTTCGCGAGATCGATGCCGCTTTCGAGGCGGAACACGGCCTTCAGCCCGCCGCCGAGATCCTCGACGCCACGCAAGCCCCAGCGCGACGTGTTCTTGTTGCCCGACTTCAGCTTGACGGAACTGCCGCCCTCCGGCGCCGCATGGTTCGTGTATTCGATGCCGGCATCCATGATCCCGTACATCGTGACCGACGACTGCGCGTGCACGGCAGGGGCCGCGATGCATGCCGCGGCGGCCGAGCTGGTGAGGACTGCTGCGCGAAATTTCATTGACGACGTCTCCTGATTTATTGTGGGTTGGGTGAAACAGGTGTGAAGCGGTCGCGGCGGACGCTGAACGCTTGCGCCGGACCAGCGTGTCATTGCCTTGCTCGACGTGCGCGGCGCACGGCGTGCGTCGCGCCCGGGTCAGCCCGCTTTCGCGAACGCCCAGCAGTCGTTGGTCGGGAATTCGATCCAGTGCTTGCCGGCCGCGCGCGGCACGTGGCCGAACGCGCGCAGGCGCATCTCGCCGCAATGGAACAGGTATTCCCAGCGATCGCCGAGATACATCGACGTGACGAGATCGGCTTGCAGCCGGTTCGCGCCCGGGCCGTCGGCGACCTGCACGCGTTCGAGGCGTATCACGGCCTGCGCGTCCTGGCCCGGTGCGAACGTGTCGCGGGCCAGCGCCTGCAGCTCCCAGCCGTCGCCGGCGAGCGTCACGCGTTCGCCGTCGACGGCCGCGACGCGCGCGTCGATGCGGTTGTTGCTGCCCATGAACTCGGCCGTATACAGCGAGCGCGGTGCGCCATACAGCTCGGCGGGTGTGCCTTCCTGTTCGATGCGGCCGTTGCGCAACAGCAGGATGCGATCGGACATCGCCATCGCTTCGGTCTGGTCGTGCGTCACGCACAGCGCCGACAGCCCGAGCGACACGATCAGCTCGCGCAGCCAAGCACGCGCTTCCTCGCGCAGCTTCGCATCGAGGTTCGACAGCGGCTCGTCGAGCAGGATCACCGGCGGGTTGTAGACGAGCGCGCGGGCGATCGCGACGCGCTGCTGCTGGCCGCCCGACAGCTGATGCGGAAAGCGTTCGGCGAGATGGCCGAGGCCGAGCTGGTCGAGTGCGGTCTGCACGCGGCGCTTCTGCTCGGCAGGCGCGACGCGGCGCAGCTTCAGCCCATAGCCGACGTTGTCGGCGACGGTGCGGTGCGGCCACAGCGCGTACGACTGGAACACGAGGCCGAGGGAGCGCTGTTCGACCGGCAGGTCGACGTGCCGGACGCCGTCGAAGAACACGCGGTCGTCGAGCTGGATGCGTCCGTCGGACGGCTGTTCGAGGCCGGCCACCGCGCGCAGCAGCGTGGTCTTGCCGCTGCCCGATGCGCCGAGCAGGCACACGACTTCGCCGGCCTTCAGTTCGAACGACACGCCCTTGAGGATCGGGTTCGCGCCATAGCTGAGATGCAGGTCGTCGACGATGAGCTTATCCATGAAGTTTCACTCCGAAGCGCAGGGCCACGCCGAGACCGGCGCCGACCATCGCGATGTTGATGACAGAGAGCGCGGCAACCTGGTCGACGGCGCCGGTCGCCCACAGCGACACGAGCAGCGCGCCGATCACTTCGGTGCCGGGCGACAGCAGGTAGACGGCGGTCGAGTATTCGCGCTCGAAGATCATGAAGATCAGGAGCCACGCGGCGAGCAGGCCGAAGCGCACGAGCGGCAGCGTCACGTCGAGCGACACGCGGCTGCGCGTCGCGCCGACGCTGCGGCCGGCTTCCTCGAGTTCGGGGCCGACCTGCAGCAGCGCGCTCTGAATGAGCCGCATCCCGTATGCGAGCCACACGACCGTGTACGCGATCCAGATGCTCCACATCGAGTTCTTCAGCTCGCGCAAGCCGGGGACGAACAGGAAGATCCACAGGAATGCGAGACCGGCGAGCAGGCCGGGTACCGCGCGCGGCAGCAGCACGAGGTAGTCGAGCAGTTTCGTCGCCCAGTCGTGGCGTCGGTGGCCGGCGAACGCGACGAGCGAGTAGAAGCCGATCGCGAGCGCGCCGCCGATCACGCCGATGCCGAGCGTGTTGATGATTGCGCGCACGAGATTGTCCTGCTCGAACAGCTCGATGAAGTTCGACAGCGTCAGCACTTCGGCGAGCGCGACACCTTCGCCCCAGTTCGTCACGAATGCACGCAGCACGATGCCGGAAATCGGCACGATCACCGTCAGCATCAGCCACAGCGCGACGATCGCGAGCGCGACCCAGCGCCATGCGCCGAGCGGCAGCACCGTCGCGCGACCGGCCTTTCCCTTCACCGTGACGAAGCGGTTCGCGGTCTTCAGTAGGCGGCGCTGCAGCAGCACGAGCGGGAAGGTGATCGCGACGATGCACACCGCGACCGCGGCCATCAGGTGATACGACGGCACGCCGAGCTTGTTGGTCAGCTTGTACAGGTAGGTGGCGAGCACGAGATGGCCTTCCGGATCGCCTAGCACGAGCGGTAGCCCGAACACCTCGAAACCGAGGAAGAACACGAGCACGCCTGCGAACAGCAGCGCGGGCATGGTCATCGGCAGGCTCACGTCGAGCGCGACGCGGAACGGGCGGGCGCCCGTCACGCGCGCGGCTTCCTCGACGTCCGAGCCGAGGTTGCGCAGCGCGGCCGACGAGTACAGGTACACGTGCGGTACGTGCGTGAGGCCGACGATCACCGTGATCGCGAAGATCGAATAGACGTTCCACGGCACGTTCTGCACCCCGAACAGTTCCTTGAACCACACGGAGTAGAAGCCGACCGGGCCGGCCGCGACCACGTAGCCGAACGCGAGCACCATCGGCGACACGAACACCGGCGTGAGCAGCAACGGTTCGAGCCAGCGGCGGCCGGGCAAGTCGGTGCGGACCATCAGGAACGCGAGAATGCCGCCGAGCGGGATCGAGATGAACAGCATCCCGCCGGCGATGATGAACGAGTTCTTCACGGCCGACCAGAAGTCCGGGTCGGTGAAGATGAAGCGGAAGCCTTCGATGCCGAGCGTCTTGTTCGCGTCGAAGAACGGCGCGGACAGCAGGCTCTGGAACAGGATGAAGCCGAGCGGCAGTGCGACCGCGACGGTGAGCACCGCGATGACGATCCAGCGCAGCATGCCGGCGAGCGGCTGCAGGCCGTTGGCCGGCAGCGCGGGAATCGCGCTGCCCGGGCCGGTGGTGGGCGGGACGGCCGGCGCCGTTCCGCGTGTGCTGGTTGAAAGCATGAGTTCACCCCTGCGGCCATCCGGATGGCCGCCTCTAGGAAGTCGGTAAGGGGAAGGGCCGCCCGCGCGACGCGCGGCGGGCGGCCCGTGGTCAGCGGTTTAGCTGATCAGCGGATCAGCGCTTGATCGCCTGCTGCCATTGCCTCAGGAACGCAAGCCGCTTCGACTGGTCGAGATAGACGAGCAGGCCGGTGCCGATCTGGATCGGCTTCAGCGAATCGCCGAGTTCCTTCGTGAGACTCGCGGCCGACGTTTCGCCCGTCACGTCCGCGCGGATCGCGTACAGGTTCGCCTGGTTCGCGATCAGCGTCTGGCCGCGCTGCGACAGCAGGTAGTCGACCCAAAGCTTCGCGGCGTTCGGATTCTTCGCCTTCTTCGAGATCGTGGCCAGGCGGCTCACGACTTGTGTGTAGTCCTTCGGAAACACGTAGCCGATCGACTTGTCCTTCTTCGCCTTCGCGTACGCATAGGAGCCGATGATGTTGTAGCCGATCAGGTTCTCGCCGGACGAAATGCGCTCCATCATCGCGCCGGTGCTCGACTGCAGCTTCGGACCGGTCGCGCCGATCGCCTTCACCAGCTCCCACGTGACCTTCTCGTTCACGTGCGCGTCCTGCGTCAGGTAGTTGAAGCCGACACCCGACTTCTCGATGTCGTAGGTCGTGACCTTGCCCTTGAACTTGTCGGCTTGCGTGGTGAGCAGCTTGATGAGGTCGGCGCGCGTCTTCGGCACCTCGTTCTCGGGAATCAGGCGCTTGTTGTAGACGATCGCGAGCGGCTCGAACGTCGTGCCGTATGCCTGCTTCTGGTATTGCGCCCATTGCGGCACGTGCGCGCTTTCGGGCGAATCGTACGATGCCATCAGGCCGTCGTTGACGAGCTTGACCTGCAGGTCCATCGCCGAGCTCCACAGCACGTCGGCACTCGTGCTGCTCGCCGCGTTCTCGCTGATGTAGCGGTTGTACAGCTCGGTGCTGTTCATGTCGTTGTACTCGACCTTCACGCCGTACAGGCTTTCGAAGTCCTTGATCAGCGGCCGCACGAGGCCCGTGTCGGTCGTCGAGTAGACGATCAGCTTGCCTTCCTTCTTCGCGGCGTCGACGACGCCTTGGTAGTTACCCGGATACCCGGCCGGAACCTGTGCGACGGCGGCGCCGGCGGCGGCGCCCAGGACGATCGCCAGCGCGGCGACGAGCTGCTTCGGTGCAAACGGCATGTCTTCCTCCAGTGATGCGTGTGTGTTGTTCGAGTGACGCGGATGTTAATTGCGGGGCACTTTCAGCCTGCTTTCATTTCGGTTCACAATAGCGTCCTTTGTGTCATGGATTTCCCGAGGTCCCCATGCGTGTGCTGCTCGTCGAAGACAACCCGAACCTGGCGCAGTCGCTGAACGACGCGCTGAGCGCCGCGCGTTTCGCGGTCGATCACATGGCGGACGGGGAGGCGGCGGACCACGTGCTGCGCACGCAGGACTACGCGCTGGTGATCCTCGATCTCGGGCTGCCGAAGCTCGACGGGCTCGAGGTGCTGCGTCGGTTGCGCGCGCGCCGCAATCCGGTGCCGGTGCTGATCCTCACCGCGCACGGCTCGGTCGAGGACCGCGTGAAAGGCCTCGATCTCGGCGCCGACGACTATCTCGCGAAGCCGTTCGAGCTGACCGAACTGGAGGCGCGCGCCCGCGCGCTGATCCGACGCAGCCACGGCCACGAGCATTCGCGGGTCGAATGCGGGCCGCTTTCGTATGACAGTATCGACCGCAGCTTCCACCTCGCCGGCGAAGCGCTGCCGCTTACGCCGCGCGAGCGCTCGGTGCTGGAGGTGCTGATCCTGCGCAACGGCCGCGCGATCAACAAGGAGACGCTCTCGGAGAAGATCTTCGGGCTCGACGAGTCGGTCAACGCGGACGCGATCGAGATCTACGTATATCGGCTGCGCAAGAAACTGGAGAACACCGGCGTCGCGATCGTCACGCTGCGCGGGCTCGGCTATCTGCTCGAAGCGAAGGCCGCCGGATGAACCCACCCCGCGCTCCCTTTCCCTGCACGAGACCGGAGCACGCGCCGGAGCGTCATTCCGGATCGGCATGCCCGCTGCGCGCCGAGGGCGCGCATGCCGCGCTTGCGGCGGCCCGGCGGGGCGCACGATGATCCGCCGTCCGAACCTGCGCACGCAAGTCGCGCTGTGGCTGCTGCTGCCGCTGCTCGGGCTGCTCGCGCTCGACTCGTGGCTCACGTACCAGCGCGCGATGAGCGCCGCGCACGTCGCGTTCGACCGCACGCTGTCGTCGTCGCTGAAGTCGATCCGCGAAGGCGTGCGGCTCAACGACGGTGAAATCGAGGTCGACCTGCCGTATCTCGCGCTCGAGATGTTCGAATCGGGTGACGGCGGCAAGATCTACTACCTGATCCGCGAGGACAACGGCCACACGATCACGGGCTATCCGGACCTGCCGCTGCCGCCGGGCGACGGCACGCTGTTCGTCACGCGCTACTACAACGTCGTCTATCGCGGCGAGCAGTTGCGCATGGCCGCGTTGCGCGTGCCGGTGCACGACGTGCCGACCGCGCAGACGCGCATCGTGTGGGTGATGGTCGGCGAGACGATCGAGGGACGCCAGGCGCTCGCGCGCGAAATCCTGATGGGCTCGCTGTTGCAGGAAGGCCTGCTCGTCGTGCTCGCGCTCGGGATCGTGTGGCTCGGCGTGGGGCGCGGGCTGCGACCGTTGAACCGGCTGTCCGCGAAGGTCGCCGCGCGTACCGACGCCGATCCGACGCCGCTCGACACCGGCGGCATGCCGAGCGAACTCGCGCCGCTCGTCGAGTCGATCAACCAGTACATCGGCCGCACGCAGCAGATGCAGGTCGCGCGGCGGCGCTTCTTCGCGGACGCGGCCCATCAGTTGAAGACGCCGCTCGCGGCCGTGCAGGCCGGCGTCGAACTGGCACTGCGGCCGGACGAGCAGCCGCGCGTGAACGTGCATCTGCGGCGCGTGAACGGCGCGGTGCGGCAGGCCGCGAAGATCGTCCAGCAACTGCTGTCGCTGTCGCGGCTCGATTCGGACAGCGGCCAGGCGGTCGCGCAGCAGCCGGTCGCGCTGCATCGGTTGGCGCGCAGCGTGACGCTCGACTGGTCGCCGGTGGCGCGGGCGCGCGACATCGATCTCGGCTTCGAGCACGAGGCCGACGTCGACGTACTCGGTCAGCCGGACCTGCTCGGCGAAATGATCGGCAACCTGATCGACAACGCGATCCGTTATTCCGGCGACCGTGCGGTGATCACGGTGCACGTGTCGCGCGACGGCGAGCATGCGCGGCTCGACGTGATCGACAACGGGCCGGGTATTCCGGTAGCCGAGCGCGACGCGGTGTTCGAGCGCTTCCATCGCGGCAGCAAGACGCAGACGGTCGAAGGCACGGGGCTCGGGCTGTCGATCGTGCGGGAGATCGCGCGCGTGCATCAGGGCAGCGTGACGCTGGCCGATGCGGCAGGCGGCGGGCTGGTCGTGACGGTCATGCTGCCGGCGGTTCGGGCGGCGCAGTAGCAGGGGCGCCGCGATCGACGCAACCGGGGTGAACGGCGGCGACGGAAACGATATGCCGTCCGCCGCGCGCGTCCATCCGCTCAGTCGCCGAAGCCGATCTCAGCTTCGAGCGACTGCCCGACCTCAAGCCATGCGCCCGCGCCTTCGACGACGATCGCGTTGATGCCGAACGTCAGCGCGTCGTCGTAGTTCGGATGCGCACGATAGGTCTGCATCGTGTCGGTCGGCTCGTGCGGCCATTCGGGGTTCGGCGCGCCGGTGACCTGGTCGATCGTCGGCATCGGGCAGCGCGTGCACAGCTTCACGAGGCGCAGCCGCACGGGCGTATCGCCTGCTACGTCGAGATGCTCGACGAAATCCTCTTCGTACGCATCGAGATTCGACACAACGATGTTCGGGCGGAAGCGGTTCATCGGAATCGTAGGCGCGCCTTTCGCGACGAGCTTCGCATTCAGGTCGTCGAGCGACGATTGGCCGATCACGAGCAGCGGAAAGCCGTCCGCGAACTGCGTGTGCGTGTCGATGTCGCCGGTCCATTTGCGGTTGCAGCCGCGACGCGACTCGGCGCCGAAGCGTGCGAGCTTCAACGGCGTGCCGAGGAATTCGGTCAGCCATGCGGCCGTCTCGGCGCCCGTGTCGATCGCATCGACGGTGTCGCGCCAGACGGTCGCGGCCATCTTCGGCGTGGCGGGTGTCGCATCGCCGTCGAGCGGCGTGCGGATCTCGGGCATGCCCGGCGCGTTCAGCACGAGCGCATCGTGCTCGAGCGCGGTGCGGATCAGCGCGAGGCGCGGGTGCGTGCGCTGCGTGATCATCATCCCGTCCGGGGTCGTGATCAGCCAGTGGCGATCGTACGCGAGGCCCGTTTCGAGCAGTTGCGCGCGCGACAGCGCGATGCCGGCGCAGGATTTGATCGGATAAACGAAGAGTTCGGAGATGGCTGGCATGACGCTGGCTGACGAAGGCGGGATGGTCGAATCGCGATTGTGCCAGATCGTGTGCAAGCCGTTTGGGCGGTTGCAAGCCGTCGCGCAGCGCCGCGCCGCGCGGCCGGTCACGCCAGCGGAAAGCCAAGGTCGAAGGTCGTGCGCACGTCGAGCGGCCGGCGCAGCAGCCCGGCCTTCAGGTAGAAGTCGGCCGTGCGTTGTTGCGCGGCGATCATCGTCGCGTCGATCGGCTGCCAGCGCGTGTTGCGGCGCTCGAATTGCAGCCTGGCGGCCGCCGGCGGGATGCCGACGATGCGCGCGAGCGCCGCGGAGTACGCGTCGACGTGCCGGTACGACCAGGCCTGCGCGCGCACGACGCGTTGCAGGAAGTCGCGCAGCACGTCCCGCTTCGATGCGAGCGCCGCGTCGGTCGCCGCGACGTAGCTCAGGCCCGACCACAGACCGCGGCCGTTGACGAGCACGCGTGCGCGGCCGCTCGTTTCGGCGAGCGCGGTATAGGGTTCCCACGTCGCCCACGCGTCGATCGAACCGGTTGCGAGCGCAAGCATCGTGTCGGCCGGCGGCAGGAAGCGGAACGATACGGCGTCGGGCGGCAGGCCCGCGGCGTCGAGCGCCTTCAGCGTGACGAAATGGCCGATCGAGCCGCGCGTGGTGCCGATGCGCGCGCCTTTCAGGTCGGCGGCGTCCTTCAGCGGCGCGTCGGGTCGCACGAGCACGGCGGTGCCGTACGGGTCGGACCGGTTCGCGCCGATCACCTTGATGCGCGCGCCCGATGCGAGCGCGAATATCACCGGCGCGTCGCCGATCGGTCCGCAGTCGACGGCCGCCGCATTCAGCGCTTCGGCCAGCGGCGCGGCGGCCGGGAATTCGGTCCATGCGATGTCGTACGCGAGGCCGTTCAGTTCGCCGGCCGCTTCGAGCAGCGCGCGCAGCCCGCCTTTCTGATCGCCAGCACGCAGCAGCGGCCGCGCACCCGATTGCGCGTGCAATGCGATCGGCGCGACGGCTAGGGTGGTGGCGAGGGCGCTCGCTTGCGCGAGGAAGTGGCGTCGGGTCGGATTCATCGTGAAGTTCGGTCGGTCGGGGAAAACGGTTCAGGGATTCAATGCGGGAGCCCGGCCTGTACGTCGCGCACGGGTTCGGCGTCCACGCGCAGCAGCAGGGCCGTCAGCGGATCGGCGCTCGCGGTCGCGGCGGATGGCCGTGCGGTCGCATCCGAGCGGCACAGCAAATCGTCGGACGACCAGCCCGTGCTCCCCGGCAACGCGCGCGCCCGTAGCCAGCCGCGCCGGTCGGCGAGCAGTTGCGTGCCGCCGAACGTCCCTGGCGGCACGCCGGCGATCGTCGCGAACGCTTGCCATGCACCGGGCGTCGACGCGACGCAGTTCGCGCGTGTACCGGTTGCCGGTGGCGCGTGCGTATCGTCGGCGGTGACGAGCAGCGTCTGCCAGCGCGGATCTTCCGTCGGGGCAGCGCTGCCCGGTGCGAGCGCGACGATGCGCACGCGCTGGCCTTCGCGCCAGCGCTCGAGCGGTTGCGGCGCGGCGCTGCCGCAACGCACGTCGAGCGCTGGCAGCGGAACCGGCACGGGCCACGCACCTCCCGCCTGCGCGCCGCTGCCGGCCGACAGCGCCTTCAGGTAAGCGAGCACGGCCCATGTGTCGGCCGGGCCGAGCGTCGCGGCGAAGCCCGGCATCGACGATGCGCCGCGCGCGTCGTGCGTGCCGTGCCGCACGCGCCAGTACAGTTCGCCGTCGAGCCGGCGGGCGAGCAGCGCGCCCGCGAAGGTCGGCGGCCAATGCGCGAGCGTTGCCGCGAGCGGCCCTTCGCCGCGGCCGTCCGCGCCGTGACATGCCGCGCAATGCCGCGCATACAGGTGCGCGCCGTGCATGACGTTCGCGACGGAAAGCGGCGCGGGATCGCGCTGGAAACTCGTGGGCACCGCAGGTGCGAGCCACAGCGACGCCGGTGGCCACGGCGCGAACCACGCGACGGCCAGCGCGGCGATTGCCGATGCCGCCCGCCACTTGCGCGAAACCAGCGCGATACAGCCGAGCGCCACGGCGAGCGCGGTTGCCGCGCAAGCGAACGCCAGCTGTCGCGTGAGCGCTGCATCGATGCGCAGCGTTTCGAGCGCGATCCGGTGCGGCCAGGGCCACGCGGCCTGTCCGTCGGCATCGCCGATCAGGCCGGCCGCATGCAGCGCCCGGGAGAGCGCGATCTGCGCGCGATACAGCAGTTGCAGGAACAGGAGGGCCCAGTCGGCGAACGGCGGTGCGTTCATCGGCGCGGCCTTCGCCATGCGCGGGTCGTTCTGCTGGCAGCACTCGGCATCTACCAGCTCGCATCGAGTCCGAGATGTCGCAGCGCTTCGTGACGCAGTTCGGCGAGACGCGGATCGCCGCGATGGCGCGGATACGGCAGGTCGACATGCAGTTCCGCGACGATCCGTGCGGGCCGCGGCCCGAACACGATCACGCGCTGCGCAAGAAACAGCGCTTCCTCGACGTCGTGCGTGACGAGCAGCGCGGAGAATCCGTCGCGTTGCCACAGCGCGGTCAACTCGGCCTGCATCGTCAACCGTGTCAGCGAATCGAGCTTGCCGAGCGGCTCGTCGAGGATCAGCAGGCGCGGATCGTTGACGAGCGCGCGGGCGAGCGCGACCCGCTGCGCCATCCCGCCGGACAGCTGATGCGGAAACACGTTCGAGAATTCCTGCAGCCCGACGCGCGCGAGCGCATCGTCGACACGATGCTGCGCGGTGCGCGCCACGCCGCGCGCCTCGAGGCCGAGCGCGACGTTCGCGCGCACGCGGCGCCACGGGTACAGCGTCGGATCCTGGAACACGACGATGCGCGACGGATCCGGACGTTCGATCGGCACGCCGTCCTGCGCGATTGCGCCTTGTCGCGCGGCGTCGAGGCCCGCGACGAGCCGCAGCAGTGTCGATTTCCCGCAGCCGCTCGGGCCGAGCAGCGCGACGAATTCGCCGGCCGCGACCGACAGCGTGACGTCGTCGAGCACCGGCAGCGGGCCGCCGGGGCCGTCGAACGCATGGCTCACGCGGCGGATGTCGATGCGCGCGCCGCGCACCGTCGCGGCATCGGATTTGGCGGGTGCCGTGGAGACGGGCGATTCGAGAACGGCGGCGCTTACCATTTGACGGTTCCTTTCTGCCACGCGAGCACACGGTCGCGCACCGCGAACAGCAGCGCGATCAACCCGGAAAACAGCAGCGCCATCACGATCAGCGCCGCATACATGTTCACATACGACGCCCAGCCCTGCGCCCAGCTCAGATACCAGCCGAGCCCCGACTTGACGCCCATCATCTCGGCGACGACGAGCACCGTGAACGAGGCGCTCAGCCCCATGAAGATGCCGACGAACACGTGCGGCAGCGCGGCGGGAATCGCGACGCGCAACACCAGGAAGCGCGCGTTCGCGCCGAGCGTGCGCGCGACGTCGTAGTACTGCCGGTTCACGCTCGCGACGCCCGACCATGTCAGTACCGCGACCGGGAAGCCGGTCGACAACGCGATCAGGAATGCGGCGGCCGAATAGCTCGTCGGGAAGAAGTAGAACGTGAGCGGCAGCAACGCGGTGGCCGGCACCGGGCCGAGCACGCGCAGCACCGGATGCACCCAGTAGCCGATGCGGCGCGACCAGCCGATCGATACGCCGACCGCGAACCCGGCCGCGACGCCGTAGGCGAATCCGAGCGAAAGCAGCTTCAGCGTATTGCCGGCGCTGCCGGCGAGGCGCGGCCAATCGTCGACGTAGACCTCGATGAGTGCCTGCGGCGGCGCGAAGAACGGCGTCGGCAGCCAGCCGGTCTTGGCCGTGGCGATTTCCCATGCGGCAAGCACGAGCGGCAGGGCGACGAGCCACGGGCCGGCCGGGCGCACGCGGGCAAGCCGCGCGCGCGTGGCAGGCACGCGATGACCGAGCGTCGCGGCGGCCAGCAGCAGCGCGGCGATCGCCCACGCGGCGATGCCGAACGTGTCGGTGTACGCCCAGTCGGTGAAACCGACGACGCGATTCGGCCACACGCGAGTCACCGCGCCGAGCGCGGCCCACGCGAGCGCCGCCGCGATGCCGGTCGGCCAGGTACGTGCGCGGCGTGCGTCCGCTGCGGCGATCGCATCGCACCCCGCGCATGCGGGACGGGGAGCGGCGGCGACGGCGGAAGTCGCGGCGGCGGCTTCGCCCCGCGCCGGTGCAGGGCGCGAAGCAGGTGCGTGTTCGATCGTCGACATCGCGTCACCCCAGCACGTTCGAATAGACCTGCTGCGCGAAGCGCTGCGGGTCGGTGCCTTTCTTCAGCACGCCGATCCGGCGGAAATCGTCCGCGTAGAACGCGATTTCCTGCTGCAGGTCGACGTTGGTCGGGTGGTGCGTGTAGGTCAGCGTCGCGTACAGCTTGCGCAGATCTTCCGGGTTGATCTTCGGCGAATACTTCGCGAACGCCTTCGCGGCTTCGTTCGGATTGTCGTGCGTGTACTCGGTGGCTTGCACGATCGAGCGCGCGAGTGCGGCTGCCGCCGGCCGGTCGTTGCGCACGAGGTCGCCGCGCGCACCGATCACGCAGCACACCTTGCGCGCGTATTCGCCGGACAGGTTCGTCGCGAGTTCCGTATACGCGCCGTTGCTGCGCTTTTCGAGCAGATAGAGGTTCGGGTCGCCGTCGGCGATCGCCTGGATCTCGCCCTTGTCGACCGCGACGCCGAGCAGGTCGGCCGGATACTGCCGCCAGGTGACGTCGCGTTCGGGATCGATGCCGTTCTTCGCGAGCAGGATCGAGAAGAAATGCTTGCCCGGCGCCGCGAGATCGCTGACGCCGACCGTCTTGCCCTTCAGCGCCTGCAGCGTCGTCACGCCGGCCGTCTTCGCGCCGAGCAGCCGCACGCAGCCGCCGTGCGAGCTGCCGATGATTTTCACGTCGAAGCCGGCTTCGAGCGGCTTCAGCCAGCGGTGGATCATCCCGACCGCCGCATCGGCCTTGCCGGTCGCGATCGATTCGAGCAACTGATCGGTCGATCCGCTGTAGTTGATCAGTTCGACCTTCAATCCGTTCTTCTCGAAGAAGCCGTTCTCCTGCGCGACGACGATCGGCGTCAGGCAGAACGCATTCTGGTTCCACGCGAACGTGAGCTTCTTCAGCGGCGGCGCGGACCACGCTTTGCGGCCGAGCGTGATCGCCGGCGCGGCGAGCGCGGCGGCGCCGGCCGCGCGCAGCAGCCGTCGGCGCTTGTCGTCAGGGGCGCCGGTCGGCGCGGGTGCGGTGGTATCGGTCATCGTGTGGTCTCCGGTTCCGGTCGTGCGGCGGGGCGCTCAGTCGAGCAGGTCGGGCTCGTCGGCGACGACGCGTGCGAACAGGCTGTCGAACGCGTGCAATGCGCCGTCCGGGCCGCCGATCTGGCCGTGCGTGTGTCGCGCGGTCGCGTGATCGATCGGTTGCGGCGTGCCGGCCGCTTCGGCCAGCAGCTGCGTGTGCGCGGCATTGTCGAGCGCGATGTACCACCACGCGGCGGCCTCGACCGTCGGACCGGCCGTCAGGATGCCGTGGTTCTTCAGGATCACGCCCTTGTGCGTGGTGCCGTCGGGTTTCGCGAGCGCGTTCGCGATCCGTGCGCCTTCGCTCGTATCGACGACCATGCCCGTGAAGTCGTCGAACAGCGCGTGATCCTCGTAGAACACGCACGCGTCCTGCGTCAGCGGGGCGAGCGGGCGACCGAGCGTCGACCACGCCTTGCCGTAGGTCGAATGCGTATGCGCGGCCGCGACGATGTGCGGATGCGCGTCGTGAATCGCCGCGTGGATCGCGAATGCGGCCTTGTTCAGCGGCCGGTTGCCGATCGCGGTTTCGCCGCGCGCGTTGACGAGCAGCAGGTCCGACACCTTGATCCGCGAGAAATGCACGCCTAGCGGATTCACCCAGAAGTGGTCGGGCAGTTCGGGGTCGCGCGCGGTGATGTGGCCGGCGAGACCCGACGCGAAGCCGAAACGTGCGAACAGGCGGAACGCGGCCGCGAGCCGTTCCTGCCGGTGGCGGCGCTCGGCGGCGACGTCGACGCGCGGCGCAGGTGGATCGAACCAGAAATGCTGACGCGGCGTGTCGGCGAGAACGAGGCCGGACGTGGTGCGCGCGGGCAATGACGAAGAGAGGACAGCGGACATGGTCGGCGTCTCCTTTTGCGTCAGGCCGCGCGGCGCGCCGCGTCGCGTGCCGCGACGGCGCTGCGCACGCGCGGAATCAGTTCGCGGCCGTAGTCGATTGCATCTTCGAGCGGATCGAAGCCGCGGATCAGGAAGGTCGTCACGCCGAGGTCGTAGTAATCGAGCAGCGCGTCGGCGACCTGTTCGGGCGTGCCGACCAGCGCGGTCGAATTCGAGCGCGCGCCGGTGAGCTTCGCGATCTCGGTCCACAGCCGCTTGTCGACGCGCGAGCCGCGTTCGGCCGCGGCGAGCAGGCGCCGCGCGCCTTCGCTCTGCTGCGGGCCGCCGGTGCCGAGGCCGGCCGCTTCGCGCAACCGGCGGGTTTCGTCGAGGATGCGGTGCGCGCGCGCCCATGCTTCGTCCTCGGTCGCCGCGAGGATCGGCCGGAACGACACGGAGAAGCGCACCTGCCGGCCGTGCTTCGCGGCTTCGGCGCGCACGCGGGTCGTCAGGTCGCGCACCTGGTCGAGCGATTCGCCCCACAGCGCATAGACGTCCGCGTGCTTGCCGGCGACTTGCAGCGCCGCGTCCGACGCGCCGCCGAAGTAGATCGGCACGTGCGGCTGCTGGTACGGCTTCACTTCGGAAAAGCCCTGCGTGAAGCGGTAGTGCGCGCCGTCGTGATCGAACGGCTGCGTTTCGGTCCAGACGCGGCGCAGGATGCCGAGATATTCGTCGGTGCGCGCGTAGCGTGCATCGTGGTCGAGGAAGTCGCCGTCGCGCTGCTGCTCGCTGTCCGAGCCGCCGGAGATGAAGTGCACGGCGAGCCGGCCGCGGCTGAACTGATCGAGCGTCGCGATCTGCCGCGCGGCGAGCGTCGGCGCGGTGAAGCCCGGCCGATGCGCGAGCATGAAATGGATGCGCTCGGTCGCGGCGGCAGCGAACGCGATCGTCAGCGTCGCGGACGGGCCGGTCGAATGATGCGGGACGAGGATCCGGTCGAAGCCGGCCGTTTCATGTGCGCGGGCGAAGTCGCGCACGTAATCGGGATCGACGACGGGGCCGGTGGGCGGATGGATTTCCGACTGCTTCTGGCTCTGGATCATGCCGATGAATTCGACGCTCATCTGGGTCTCCGATGCGAGGACGGCCCTACGCGGCCACGACGGCCGGCGGGGCAGGAATGGAGCGCAGATTACCGCCGGGATCATGCGGAACGGAAATAATGAATCCCGATTTGAATATCAGATTTGCATGGTTTGGGCGGTTGCACGTTGCGCATACGCTATGAGCTCGCGATGGAGCGGCGAGGGCGTCGCGGGTGTGTCGGGCGGCGCTTCCGTGCGGGGCAGGTACCGGATCGGCATGCGTCGAATGCCGATGCATGCGCACGCGTTCGCGGCGAACGACCGCGAACCGGCACGCGAGCGCATCCGATCGCCACCGGCTTCACGCGCTGCCGCGCCATTCGCCATTCGCCAATCGATCTCCGCTCTCGCCGCGGTTACGTTACCCAGCTACCCAGTCACCGAGGGAATCTGTACCGATGTCCGCCCGCCTTGCCGCTTCCTCGCCGCTATCGCAGCAGTCGTCGTCGCTGCGCCACCTGCCTGCCGACGATGCGCGCGTCGCCGCGCTGCTCGAGCGCCTCGCGCCCGATCTCGCCGCCGATGCCGCCCGCAACGATGTCGACGGCCGCTTCCCGCACGAGAACTTCGCGCGGCTGCATCGTGCCGGGCTGATCGCGCAGGTCGTGCCGCGCGAGCACGGCGGCGCGGGCGCGACGCTCGCACAGGCGAGCCGGATCGTCGCCGCCGTCGCGCGCGCCGATCCCGCGACCGCACTGGTGCTGACGATGACGTATCTGCAGCATCGCGCGCTCGGCCGCGCGGACAACCGCTGGCCCGCGCGCGTGCGGCGCGCGGTGTTCGACAGTGCGGTCGCCGAAGGCGCGCTGATCAACGCGTTGCGCGTCGAACCGGCGCTCGGTTCGCCGTCGCGAGGCGGCCTGCCCGAGACGATCGCGCGCCGCGACGGCGACGGCTGGCGGTTGTCCGGCCACAAGCTGTACAGCACCGGCATTCCGGCGCTGCGCTGGCTCGCCGTGTGGGCGCGCACCGACGAACCCGAACCGCGTGTCGGCGTATTCCTGGTTCCGCGCGAGCGCGATACGGATGACGAAGCAGGCATTCGCGTGATCGAAAGCTGGAATCACCTGGGCCTGCGCGCACCGGGCAGCCACGAGGTCGTGTTCGACGACGTGCGGCTGCCCGCCGATCATGCGGTGGACGTGCGCGCGCCCGATGCGTGGGCCGTATCGGCCGCGAGCCATGCGGATATCGACGCGCAGGCCGACCAGCAGGCGTGGATGGTCGCGTTGCTCGGCAGCCTCTACGATGCGGTGGCGCGTGCGTCGCGCGACTGGTTGCTCGAGTTCGCGACGACGCGCGTGCCGAGCGGGCTCGGCGTCCCGCTCGCGACGCTGCCGCGCATTCAGGAGGCCGTCGGCGAGATCGAAGGGTGGTTGCACACGAATCGCGTGCTGCTCGACGAGCACATCGCGCGCACCGACACGGGCGACGCGCCGACGGTGACGACGAGCGGCCTCGTCAAGCGAACCGTGACGGAGCAGGCGATCCGCACGGTCGAGCACGCGTTGAAGCTGTCGGGCAATCACGGGCTGAGCCGCCACCATCCGCTCGAGCGTCACTATCGCGACGTGCTGTGCAGCCGCGTGCACACGCCGCAGGACGATGCGATCGCGGTGGCCGCCGGACGGGCGGCACTCGACGCGGCGTCGCGCAGCGCGACGACGAACGCGGGGGCCGGTGGTACGTCACGCGGCGCACCGGCATCCGGCCGAAACGAAGACGATGCGTGAGCGGGGCCGTGTGGCAGTCGGTGCAAACGGAACGACGCCTTGCGGGCGTCATCGCCGGCCGCGGTCAAGCGGCTTCGTCGCGTTCGGCTGCATCTTCGGGCAGCGCGAACGCCGCGCGCGCATGCGCGGCCACGGCGGCGAGCGGCGCCCCGAAGCGCGCGGCGTCCTGCCGGCGCAGCAGCCACAGATCGATCTGCGGTTTGAAATCGGCGAGCGGCACGATGTCGACCGCGTCGCGCAGCGGGCTGCCTTCGACAAGCGGCAGCGGCATCAGCCCGAGGCCGAACCCGTTCGCGACGCTCTGCAATTGCAGGTCGCGGCCATAGGTATCGAGCGCGACCGGCATCGGCAGCCCTTGCGCGTCGAGCGCGCGGCGCAGACCCGCGCGAAAGCCGCAGCCGTCGGGATTGAGCACCCAGCCGCGCGCGTGACAGTCGGCGAGCCGGTAGCTGCGGCGCGGCCAATCGCCCTTGCGGCCGACCGCGACGAGCCGCGTGGCCAGCAGCCGCTCGCCGTCGACCTGCGGCGGCAACAGCATCTCGCGGGCCAGAAACACAAGCGCTGCGTCGAGTTCGCGGCGCGCGACGCGCTCGACGAGCGTGCCGCCCCAGGCCGTCGTGACCTGCGTGGCGAGCGCCGGCCATTGCGCGCCGATCCGCGCGATCAGGCCGGGAAGCATCAGTTCGCCGAGCCCTTGCGTGAGGCCGACGCGGAATTCGCCGGCGGGCGGCCGCTGGCCGGCCGTCAGTTCGCGCAGCGCATCGACTTCGCGCAGGATCGCGCGGCATTGCTCGAACACCTGCAGGCCGATGTCGGTCGGGCGCGGCGGCTTCGTGTTACGGTCGAGCAGCGTCGCGCCGAGCGCTTCCTCGAGGTTCTGCACGCGCCGCGTGATCGCCGGCTGCGTCATCCCGAGCTCGGCCGCGGCCTGGCTCAGCGTCTGGCAGCGGACGACCGCTGCAAAAGCGTCGATATCGCTAATTTTCATGTTTGTTCTGCATGGTATTTCGGGTGCATCATGACGATTCATCATATTCGGCATCATATTCGAGGAGGCAGCCGGTGAGTACGCTTTCGTTGCATCAGACGCCGCTGCGTCCGTTCGTCGACAGGCTGGGCGCGCTGCTCGCGTCCGGCGCGAACGAGGCGCGCATCCTGGACGAGGGCGGCGCGCTGCTGGCCGCGCTCGTCGCGCACGACGACTGGCTGCCCGACGCGTTCGCGCAGCCCGATCCGGCGCGCTACCGCCAGTACCTGCTGTATCTCGATCCCGACGAGCGGTTCTCCGTCGTCAGCTTTGTGTGGGGGCCCGGCCAGACGACGCCGATCCACAACCACACCGTATGGGGGCTGATCGGGATGCTGCGCGGCGGCGAGTTCTCGCAGCCGTACCGGTTCGACGCGACCGGCCGGCCGGTGCCGTCGGGCGATGCGGTGCGGCTGCGGCCGGGCGACGTCGAGGCCGTGTCGCCGCGCATCGGCGACGTTCATCGCGTGACCAACGCGTTCGCCGACCAGGTGTCGATCAGCATCCACGTGTACGGCGCGAACATCGGCAAGGTCGAGCGCGCGGTATTCCTGGACGACGGCACCGTGAAGCCGTTCGTGTCCGGCTATTCGAACGCGTGACGCCGCAAGTCGCGGGCGGCCCGTTCCGAGCGCGCGCCCGCGGGCTCGAGATTCACCCGCTTTCCGTTTGTTTCCTTCACCGACTGCAACAGAATCCAGCAGAGACATCGTGACGCAATCCGTTGATTCCACTTCCCGTTTCCCCGTCGCGTCGTACCAGGACGTACGCGCGCGCCTCCTGGCCCGCGACGAGCTCGCGCTGATCGACGTGCGCGAGGAAGATCCCTACGCGCAGGGCCATCCGCTCTGGGCCGCCAACTTTCCGCTGTCGAAGCTCGAACTCGACGCGTGGACGCGCATTCCGCGCCGCGACACGCCGATCGTCGTGTACGGCGAAGCGGGCGGCGAGGATCTCGCGCCGCGCGCGGCCGCGAAGCTCGCGCAGCTCGGCTATACCGACGTGCGGCTGCTCGACGGCGGTCTCGCGGCCTGGCTCGCCGCGGGCGGCGAGCTGTTCATCGACGTGAACGTGCCGAGCAAGTCGTTCGGCGAATGGGTCGAGGCCGAGCGCCATACGCCGTCGCTGTCCGCGCAGGAAGTGCAGGCGCTGATCGACGAGAAGGCGGACGTCGTGATCGTCGACGCGCGCCGCTTCGACGAATACCAGACGATGAACATCCCGACGTCGACGAGCGTGCCGGGTGCGGAGCTCGTACTGCGCGTGCGCGCGCTCGCGCCGAACCCCGCAACCCGGATCGTGGTGAACTGCGCGGGCCGCACGCGCAGCATCATCGGCACGCAGTCGCTCGTGAATGCGGGGCTGCCGAACCCGGTCGCGGCATTGCGCAACGGCACGATCGGCTGGACGCTCGCCGGCCAGGCGCTTGAGCACGGCGCCGCGCGACGCTTTCCGGACGACATCGAACCCGCGCAGCGCGAGGAAGCCCGTCGCGCCGCGCGCGCGGTGGCCGAGCGTGCCGGCGTGCCGCGCATCGCGCTCGCGGACGTCGCGGCGCTCGACGAGCCGGGCCGCACGCTGTACCGCTTCGACGTGCGTACGCCGGAGGAATACGAGGCCGGCCATCTGCCAGACTTCCTGGGCACGCCGGGCGGCCAGCTCGTGCAGGAAACCGATCATCATGCGGCCGTGCGCGGCGCGCGCATCGTACTCGCCGACGACGACGGCGTGCGCGCGGACATGACCGCGTCGTGGCTCGCGCAGATGGGCTGGGAGGTGCGCGTGATCGAGCCGGCCGGCGCGGCGGCGTTCACCGAGCGCGGTCAGCCGCCCCGCGACGTGCCGGCGTCGCCGCAGGTGGCCGAGGTGTCGCCCGCGACGCTCGCGGGCTGGCTGAACGAGGCGGCCGCGGGCGAGATCGCGGTCGTCGACGTGACGACCAGCGCGAACTACGTGAAGCGGCATATTCCCGGCGCATGGTTCGTCGTGCGCGCGCAGTTGCGCGACGCGCTCGCCGCGATTCCGCCAGCGAAGCGCTATGTGTTCACGTGCGGCTCGAGCCTGCTCGCGCGGTTCGCGGCGGACGACGCGCGCGCGCTGCTGCCGGCTGGCGCGGCGATCTCGGTGCTGACCGGCGGCACCGCCGCGTGGATCGACGCGGGGCTGCCGCTCGAGCACGGCGAGACGCATCTGGCGTCGCCGCGCGTCGACCGCTACCGGCGCCCGTATGAAGGCACCGACAACGCGGCCGCCGCGATGCAGGCGTATCTCGACTGGGAATACGGGCTGGTCGACCAGCTGAAGCGCGACGGCACGCACCACTTCCACGTGATCTGACCGCGACGCGGCAACCGGTGTGCGGCACGACATGCGCCGCGCCCGGTTGCCGCGCGTTCAGCGGCGCATCGCATTCGACGCTCGGTACGCTCGGCGCTTGAACGTATCGACGGCCGTGCGGCCCGTGGCCGGATCGTCGGTGAAGAAGCCGTCGCGCCCGCGCGCAGGTATGCCTGGATCTCGCGAATCGAGCCCGCGGTGTTGCGCGTGGCGGGCGTGCCGCCATCCTTCGGCGACGCGGGCAGGAAGTTGTTCTCCGGACGGAACGTGTACGCATGCACGACGAGGCCGGCTTCGTGCGCGTGGCGCACGTGCGGCGTCGGCTGCTGCAGCGTGTCGTCCGCCGGCACGGCGATGAGCGACGTCTTGTACGGGCGGACGCCGTTCGCGTAGCACACGATTCCGCGCATTCCGCGCATTCCGTCGCACGTCGACAGGTCGCACGCAGGTGCGCTTGTCGTTCGCGTTCACGAAGTCGTACGACGCTGGCCGGCTTCGTCCATCGACTGCACGAGCTTCCAGTTCGGCGGGCCCGGCTTGATCCGGTTGCGGAGCGCGGGATGGCTGGAAAGCGCGATCACGCGCGCGGCGCGTTCCGGCCGTCGCCGGGAGCCGGCGCGCCGGATGCACTAAACTTGCGGGACTTTTGCATCGCCGCGCCGGGCCGACGCCCGTCCGCGCGCGACGATGCGGCGACTCGCGGGCCGGCGCGGGCGCCCGGCGCCGATGTGCGTCCGGGGCCCGCGCCGGCCGATTTTTGCTGACCCATGACGACTCATACCAATCCCGCCTATCTGCTCGGCGACCTGCTGAAGAACGTTTCCCGCTCCTTCTACCTGACGCTTCGCGTGTTGCCCGACGGCATGCGCGCCCCGGTCGGCCTGGCCTACCTGCTCGCGCGCGCGGCCGACACGATCGCCGACACGGCGCTTGTCGCACCCGATCGCCGCGCGGCGCTGCTGACCGATCTGCGCGACGACGTCGAGCGGCTCGGCGACGGCGCGGCGCTGTCGCGTGCGCTGGAGGACGTGACGCGGATGCAGACGGATTCGCACGAGCACGTGCTGCTCGGCTCGATGCAGCCGATGCTCGCGCTGCTGCGCGCGCAACCGGAGGCCGATCGCGCGTCGATCCGCAAGGTCGTCGCGACGTTGACGTCGGGGATGGAATTCGACCTGCGCACGTTCCCCGACGAGCAGTCGGGCGAGGTCGCGTCGCTGCCGGACCGCGACGTGCTCGATCGCTACACGTATCTGGTCGCCGGTTGCGTCGGCGAATTCTGGACCGACATGACCGGCGCGCACACGCGGGCCGCGCGCGGCTGGGACCTGGCCGACATGCGCGAGAAGGGCATTCGTTTCGGCAAGGCGCTGCAGATGACCAACATCCTGCGCGACTGCGCGAAGGATCTGCGGATTGGCCGCTGCTACCTGCCGGACGACGTGCTGGCCGCCCACCGCGTCGGCGTTGCCGACCTGATGTCGCCCGACGCGTCGGCGCGTGCGCGCGGCGTGCTCATCGACCTGCTGCGCGTGGCGCTCGATCAGTATCGCGACGCATGCCGGTACACGCTGGCGATTCCGCGCCGCTTCGTGCGTCTGCGGCTTGCGTGCCTTTGGCCGATCATGATCGGCCTCGAAACGCTCGAACTGCTGGCCGGCCATGACGCGTGGCTCGATCCGGCGAGGCCGGCGAAGGTGCCGCGCAAGCGGATCTACCGGATCATGGCGTCATCGCTTGCGCTCGTTGGCTCGAACGGAGCGATCCGCGCGCGCATGAACGCGCTCGTCGATGCGGTGAACGCGCGGATCGAACAGCCGTCCGCGCACTGAATCGTGCTGAACGATGCCGGCGCGACACGCGCGGGCATCGCCCCTGGGCCCGCGTTCGCCGGGCCGCTCCCGTCTTCCTGTCTGATTCTCGCCACACGAACTGAAACGTTTTCATGATTTCGTTTCCCGAAACGTGGGTGTCATGAATGTCAGCGATCCTGCGCGGCGGCGTGAAGCGCGGCACCGACCGCGATCGCGCATTTGTAAGAAGGTTGTCGCCGAAGGCGTCTGACGACATTGGACGGTCTCGATGCACCAGTAAAAATGTAAAGCTAGGGTTTTCACCGTGAAATTCCGGAGAGGCCCGCCGCACAAGCGTTTTCAGGTGTTATGTAACCGTTTGGTGAACCCCTGCGTTGCGTCGATCATACGATGACCGACTGCACATGTTGGGAAACGATTGGTAATCCGTCAGAATCGCACCGGCATGTACTCGCACATGTGTCAGTCATAAAACCACACCAGAAAAGAAATCATTCTTTGAGGACGGAGAATCAATGAAAAAGCGCGTCGCTTTCGCCATGACGGCAGCGGGTCTCGCAGCCGCTACCGCCGCCCACGCCCAGAGCAGCGTGACCCTGTACGGTATCGTCGATAACGCTATCGCCTGGCAGAACAACTCGTCGGCAACCGGCGCGACCTCGGGCGGCCACTCGAAGGTGCAGATGGCCACCGGCATCTGGGCAGGCAGCCGCTTCGGCCTGAAGGGCAGCGAAGACCTCGGCGGCGGCACGAAGGCGATTTTCCAGCTGGAAGCCGGCTTCAACGCGAACAACGGCTCGTCGCAATGGACGAACGGCATCTTCACGCGTCAGGCATGGGTCGGCATGACCAACCCGACGTACGGTACGCTGACGGCTGGCCGCCAGTACACCGCGTACTACACGCTGCTGTCGCCGTACAGCCCGACGACGTGGCTGACCGGTTACTACGGCGCGCACCCGGGTGATATCGACTCCCTGGACACCAGCTACCGCGCGAACAATTCGCTCGTCTACATGTCGCCGAAGTTCTACGGCTTCACGGTCGGCGGTTCGTACTCGTTCGGCGGCGTCGCAGGCAGCGTGAACCGCGGCTCGACGTGGAGCGCGGCGATCCAGTACCTGAACGGCCCGGCAGGCATCGCCGTCGGCTACCAGAAGGTCAACAACGCGTCGCTCGGCGGCGGCGCGTGGGGCGCGAACTCGACGGTCCAGAACGGTCTCGACAGCAGCGGCAACGGTGCTGAACCGGCAGTGTCGTCGATCAACAACGGCTACAAGTTCGCACAGTCGCAGCAGCGCCTGGCTGTGACGGCTGGCTACCAGTTCACGCCGGCGTGGGACATCTCGGTGTCGTACTCGAACGTCCAGTACATCCCGGGCACGCTGTCGGGCTTCAAGAACACGGCGATCTTCAACACGGCAGGCGCCGTGCTGCACTGGAAGGCAGCGCCGCAGTGGGACTTCGCGGCAGGCTACTCGTACACGGCGGCAACGCAGTCGAACGGCATCTCCAGCTCGGCCAAGTACCACCAGGTTACGCTGTCGCAGTACTACAGCCTGTCGAAGCGCACGGGCCTGTACGCAGTTGAGGCTTACCAGCACGCGAGCGGCAACACGCTGACCCCGACGGGCGGGATCGTCGCAGCGACGACCTCGACCGGCGACGGCGTGGGCGCGGGTTCGAAGCAGAACCAGATCGCCGCAGGCGTCGGCCTGATCCACCGCTTCTGATGTCGCGCGGCGCGCGAGCGCCGCTCACGGCATGCGGTATGAAAAAACCGGCCTTCGGGCCGGTTTTTTTCGTGGGTGCGCGCCGCGCGCATGGCGCGGGCGCCGTCGTCGGCCGAGCAGCGTCCTGCAACGTGTGCCCAGGCAGCCCCGACCGTCACCGGGCCGAATCATCCGGCCAGTTCCCCGCCAGCGACTGAAAAAGCGCTGCCGTATCGGCAAGCCGGTCGGCCTGCGCGCGCGTGCGATCGAGTGCGGTCTGCAGTGCCTGCCGTTGCGCGTCGAGCAGCGCGAACGTGCTGATCCCGCCTGCCGCGTAACGTTCGCCGGCGATCGCGTTGCCTGCCGCCGCTTCTCGCGCGGCCGTGTCTCGTGCGTCCAGTTCCGCCGCATCGTGTTCGACCGCGCGCATCGCGTCGGCGACCTGCTGGAGCGCCAGCAGCACGGTTTCCCGATAACTTGCGAACGCGGCGTCGTATGCAGCTTTGGCCGCCCGCTTCTTCGCGCGCAGTTCGCCGCCGTGAAAGAGCGGCTGCGTCAGGCCGAGACCGATATTCCAGACATTGAGCCCGCTCACGATATCCGCGATGCGCGTGCGTTCCGAACCAATCCCGGCTGAAATCGAAAAACGCGGATACAGGTTCGCGGTCGCCACGCCGACGTTCGCGCTCGCCTGGTGCAGCACGGCTTCCGCCGCGCGGATGTCGGGCCGTTCGCGCGCGAGCGTCGACGGCAGCGCGACGGGCAGCGTGCGCGGCAGCGCGAGCGAATCGAGCGTGAGATCGGGCAGTGCGGCGTCGGACGGCGGCGCGCCCAGCAGGATCGCGAGCCGGTGGCCGGCCTGCGCGTGGCGTGCCGCGAGCGGCGGCAGCGACGCCTGCGTCTGTGCGAGCAGCGTGCGCTGCGCATGCACGTCGGCCTGCGATACGCCACCCGCCGCGAAGCGCGCTTCGACAATGCGCAGCTGCCGCGCCTGCGCGTCGACGAGCTGGCGCGTGAGCGCGATCTGCTGCGCGAGCGACGCGCGCAGGATCGCGGTCGCGACGACGTTGCCCGCGAGCGTCAGGCGCGCGGCGTCGAGCGTGTACGCCTGATAGTCGACCTGGGCGCGCAGCGCTTCGAGTGCGCGCCGGTTGCCGCCGAACACGTCGAGTACGTACGACACGCTCACCGACGCGTCGTAGAGCGTGAATGGCCCCGGATTCGGCACGTTGGCGGGCAGCCCGAACGCGGCGATGTCGACCTTCTCGCGCGTGGCGGACAGGTTCGCGTCGACGCGCGGCAGCATCGTCGCGCCGGCTTCCGCCGCATGGTTCTGTCGCGCTTCGTCGAGCCGTGCGCGCGCCTCGGCGAGCGTCGGGCTGTTTTGCCATGCGGTATCGACGAGGCGGTTCAGCGGCGCCGAATCGAAGCTGGTCCACCAGCGTTGCAGCGTGTGCGCGGCCGGTGCGAAAGTCTGCGCGTTGCCGGCCGGGCCGCTGGCCGCCGCCGTCGCCGACGGCGCTTCGTCGCGCGTGTAGCGCTGCGCGGACGGCGCGTCGGGCGCGCGGAAATCCGGCCCGACCGCGCATCCGGCGACGAGCAGCGCAACGGCTGCCAATGCGCTGCGGCGGGCAGTGTGGAAGGCTCGACGCGAAGTCGGTTTCATCGCGCGGCCCCTAGTCGAGCGTGCGCCGGTAGAAGCGCAGCGCGATGCCCATCACGACGAGCGTGAACAGCGCGACCGGCCACACGGACGGCCACAGGTCGGCCCAGCCGTTGCCTTTGAGCAGGATGCCCCGCACGAGGCGGTTGAAGTAGGTGAGCGGCAGCAGGTTGCCGATGAACTGCGCCCACTTCGGCATCCCGGCGAACGGGAACATGAAGCCCGACAGCAGGATGTTCGGCAGGAAATAGAACACCGCGAGCTGCATCGCCTGCAGCTGATTCTGCGCGAGCGACGACAGCGTGATGCCGACCGTGAGGTTCGCGGCGATGAACAGCAGCGCGGACAGGTAGATCGCGAACATGCCGCCGACGAACGGCACGTCGAACACGTAGCGCGCGGCGGCGAGGATGATCGACACCTGGATCAGCCCGATGAACACGTACGGGACGATTTTGCCGGTCATCACCTCGAGCGGCCGCACGGGCGTCGCCAGCAGGTTCTCCATCGTGCCGCGCTCGCGTTCGCGCGTGATCGCGAGGCCCGTCATCATCACCATGGTCATCGTCAGGATCACGCCCATCAGGCCCGGCACGACGTTGTACTGCGTGATGCCTTCGGGGTTGTACAGGCGGTGCAGCACGACGTCGAACGCGGCCGGGCGGCCGTTCAGGTGCGCGAGCGGGCCGGTCAGGTCCTTGTCGGCGACGGGTTGCACGAGGCCCGGCAACGCGCCGATCGCGGACGCGGTCGCGACGGGATCGGTCGCGTCCGCCTCGACGAGCAGCGACGGGCGCTCGCCGCGCAGCAGCCGTTTCGAGAAATCGGCCGGCACGCTCAGCACGAACTGCACGTCGCCGCGCGCGAGCGCATGCCGGCCGGCCGTTTCGTCGGGCAGCGTCGCGACGATGTCGAAGTATGCGGAATTGCGCATCGCGGCGACGAAGCTGCGCGCGAACGGGCTCGAGTCGGCCACGATCACCGCGGTCGGCAGATGCTTCGGGTCGGTGTTGATCGCGAAGCCGAACAGCGCGAGCTGGATGATCGGCACGCCGACGATCATCGCGAACGTCACGCGGTCGCGGCGCAGCTGCAGGAATTCCTTCAGCACGATGCTCCACCAGCGCGCGACCGAGAACGATTCGCGCAGGCCCGCCCACGCGTTCATGTCGCCGCTCCGCCGGGCGGCGCGGACGCGCGGCCCATCATGTAGATGAACACGTCCTCGAGCCCGGTGTCGATCGGCGCGACCTGCAGCGGTGCGTGGCCGTTTGCCTGCGCGTTCGCCTCCGACGCGACCTGCGCGAGCGTCGCATCGAGCAGCGCGCGATCGCGGCCGCTCACGTGCAGCGTCGAACCGAACACGACCGTCTGGTCGACGCCCGGCATCGTGCGCAGGCGCGCGGACAAATCGGCCAGGTGGCCGCCGCTGACCGAACGGGTCGACAACTGCTGCGACGCGACGATTTCCTCCGACGTGCCCTGCGCGAGCAGTTCGCCGGACGCGATGTACGCGAGCTTGTGGCAGCGTTCGGCTTCGTCCATGTAGTGCGTGCTGACGAGTACCGAGATGCCTTGCGCGGCCAGCCGGTGCAGTTCTTCCCAGAAGTCGCGGCGTGCGGCCGGATCGACGCCGGCGGTCGGTTCGTCGAGCAGCAGCAGTTCCGGCTCGTGGAGCATGCACGCGGCGAGCGCGAGACGCTGCTTCCAGCCGCCCGACAGCGCGCCCGTGAGCTGGTCCGCGCGGCTCGCGAGGCCGAGCCCGTCGAGCGCGCGCGACACGGCCGCCCGGCGGTCGGGCATCCCGTACACGCGCGCGACGAAATCGAGGTTCTCGCGGATCGACAGGTCTTCCCAGTACGAGAAACGCTGCGTCATGTAGCCGACACGCCGCTTGATCTGCGCGCTGTCGCGCACGATGTCGTAGCCGAGACAGGTGCCGCTGCCCGAGTCGGGCGTGAGCAGGCCGCACATCATGCGGATCGACGTCGTCTTGCCGCTGCCGTTCGGTCCGAGGAAACCGAAGATCTCGCCGCGCGCGACGCGCAGCGATACGTCCTTCACGACGTGCTTGTCGCCGAAGCGCTTGTTCAGGCGGTCGACGTCGATCGCGTACGGAGCGGGTGGCGCGTTCATCGCATCCTCACGGCGACGGGCTGGCCCGGATGCAGCTTCTGCGCGTCGGCGACGGCAGGGCGCGCTTCGACCATGAACACGAGCTTGCTCCGGCTCTCGTTGCTGTAGATCACGGGCGGCGTGTATTCGGCCTCGCGCGACACGTAGGTGACGCGCGCGGGCACGTCGGCGGGGCAGCCGTCGCAGTGGATCGCGACGGTGCGCCCCGGCGCGATCGACGCAACGGCGGCCTCCGGCACGAAGAACCGCACCTTCAGGTTCTGCGGCGGCAGCATCTGCACGACCGGGTTGCCGGCCTGCACCCATTCGCCGACGCGATACAGCGTGTCGTACACGCGCCCGGCGGCGGGCGCGGCGACGCGCTTCTGGTCGAGTTTCCATTGTGCTTCGGCGACGGCCGCCTGCGCGGCATCGACTTGCGCCGCCTGGGCGGCCACCTGCTGCGCGCGTCCCGGCAGGCGCGCGACGTCGACCTGGTTCTGCAACTCGCGTACCTGCGCGGCGGTGGTCTGCGCGGCCGTGCGCGAATCGTCGAGCTGCTGCTTCGACAGGCCGCCTGCCGCGTACTGGCGTTCGTCGCGCGCGCGTTGCGCGGCGGCCCGTGCGGCCTGGGCGGTGGCCTGCGCGAGCTGCGCGCGCGTGACCGCGACTTCCGGCGGACGCTTGCCGGTCTGCAGGTCGGCAAGTTGTGCGCGTGCGGCCGCGAGCTGATGCTCGGCCTGCCGCAATGCGGCTGTTTCGTTGATGGCTTCGAGCGCGAACACAGGCATGCCGGCCGCGACGGCCTGACCGCGTTCGACCGACAACTGCGTCAGCGTGCCCGCTTGCGACGACGACAGGTACACGAATTCGCCTTCGACATAGCCTTGGTAGGTCGCGACGTCGTTCGCCGGCCGTCCGCAACCGGCGAGCAGCGCGACGGCGGCGGCCGGCACGAGCGGCAGCGCGCGGAACACGTTCACGACGGCCTCCGGGGCGAATGTGCGCCGCTGTCGAGCGCGGCGGCGGGCGGCTGCAAGCCGGAGCCGAGCAGCGCGCGCACGTGGCGATGCAGCACGTCGCGATCGATCGGCGGCAGGCCGCGCGCGCTCTGCCACAGCTTCGCGGTCGCGAGCGGCAGCATCACGAGCGCGATGATCGAATGGAACAGGAATGCGGGCTCGAGCGCGGGGTTCAGCGTGCCGGCCTGCTGCGCGGCGCGGATGCGCTCGGCAAAGCGCCCGACGTGCTCGAGCGGAATGCGCCGGATCATCCGCTCGCGCAGCAAGCCGCCTTCATGAACGATCTCGCGCAGCCAGATCGACGGCAGCCAGGGCATCCGATGCGTGACGTCGAAGAAGCGGTCGACGAGTTCGGTGACGAGCGCGAACGGATCGTTTTCGATCTGCGGGGCGGTCGGCCGCCACACGAACGCGATGACCTGTGCGAGCCGCTCCTCGACGATCGCATCGAGCAACTGCTCGCGATTCGTGAAGTAGTAATGGACCATCGCCGATGTGACGCCGGCGGCTTCGGCGATCTGCGCGACCGTCGTCGCCGCGATGCCGCGCTCGGCGAACAGTTGCATCGCGACATCGAGCATATGGTCGCGCAGGTCGAAGTCGTCCACCGACGGGCGGCGCCCGCGCGGCCTGGCGACGGTGGATTTCGCGTTCATGCAGACGACGTTAATTGACGCGTTAGTTAATTTCAAGGAAGGGTTTTCGCCCGAGTTGATCGGGATCAGCCATGTGTCGAACGGCTGTGCGGGCGAGCGGGGAAGCGGCGCGGCACAAAAGCCGTCTGCCGGCGGTGGAGTGTAGGAAGCAGTTAATGGTGAAACGATGGAGGCACGGTGGAGCGCGCTCCGCAGGCCGGCGACGAAGCCGCGCGTCACGAGCCGGGAAGCCGTGCCGCGCGGCATGGGTGCGTGCGCGACACGTGACGCACCCGCAAACGTCGTTACTGATCGATCGGCGACTTCAGCGGCTGGTGCTCGCCCGTCAGCCCGAACACGACGAGTTGCGCGGGCTCGGTCGCGCTCGCGTTGCGCGATACCTGGTGGCGCGAGCCGGGCGGCTCGTACCAGCCTTCGCCGGCGCGATAGCGGCGCACCGGGCCGCCGTTCACCTGCGACAGCACTTCGCCTTTCGATACGACCGCGAACACGGAGCCGAGGTGCTTGTGCGCTTCGGACGCCTGGCCAGGCGCATAGTCGACGGTCGCGACGACGGCGAGCTTGCCCGGCGCTTCGGGCACGGCCTGTTGCATGATCGCGTGCACGTTGTCGCTGGCATCGTGCGCATGGGCGGCGGTCGGCAGCGCGGCGACGAGCGCGAGCGACGTGCACAGCATCGCGCGGTGGCGCGTGAGGCAGGAGCGCATGATCGTCGCCTCCTTACTCGGGCATCTTGCGGAACGCGATCGCGAAGCGATTCCACGAGTTGATCGTCGCGATCAGCATCGACAGATCGAACAGTTCCGTATCGCTGAAGTGCGGCTTCACGGCTTCCCACACGGCATCGGGCACGTGGTTGTCGGCGATCAGCGTCAGCGCTTCGGTCCACTCCAGCGCCGCACGTTCGCGCGCGGTGAAGAACGGCGTTTCGCGCCACGCGACGACGGTTGCCAGGCGGCGGTCGGTCTCGCCGCCCTTGCGTGCATCGGTGGTGTGCATGTCGACGCAGAACGCACAGCCGTTGATCTGCGACGCGCGCAGCCGGACGAGTTCGGCGAGCGGCTTCTCGATCGAGCTTTTCGCGATGAATTCCTCGGCATTGCGCATCACCTTGATGGCGTTCGGGCTGGCGGTATAGAAGTTCAGGCGTGGTTGCATGACGGGTCCTTTTCGGTTGAGCAGCGCACGGTGGCGCGACAGGACCCACTTTAAGCGCGGCACTGGCCTGCTTGAATGTCCAATTTTGGGAAAAATCAGGTAACCAGTGTCGCGCCGTCCGCACTTCCCGAATCCAGCAGCGCAGCCAGTTTCGCGAGCGCGGCGTCGATGCGCAGCGCGTCGATCCCGCCATAGCCGAACAGCAGCCCCGCACGCGCCGCCGAGCCAACGTGGAACGCCGAGATTCCGTACAGGCCGATGTCGTGCGTGCGGGCAGCGCGGACCAGCGCGGCTTCATCGAGTCCCGGTTTCAGGTGCGCGGCGAGATGGATGCCGGCGGTCGGCACGATCGGGTCGAACCACGGCGCGAGGCTGCCGCGCAAATGCGCGAGCAGCATCTTGCGGCGCGCGTCGTAGTGCTTCTGCACGCGCCGCAGGTGCCGCGCGAAATCGCCTTCGTGCATGAAGCGCGCGAGTGCCGCCTGCGTGAGCGTGCAGGTATGCCAGTCGACGATCTGCTTCGCCTTGGCGAGCGCGCCGCGCAGCGCGCGCGGTGGAATCGCGTAGCCGATCCGCAGTTCAGGAAAGATCGTCTTCGAGAACGTGCCGACGTACGCGACGAGGCCCGTGCGGTCGAGGCTCTTCAGCGACTCCACCGGGCGGCCCTCGAAGCGGAATTCGCCGTCGTAGTCGTCCTCGATGATCACCGCGCGGCGGCGCTGCGCCCATTCGAGCAGCGCGACGCGCCGGTCCAGCGTCATCGGCATCCCGAGCGGGAACTGGTGCGACGGCGTCACGTAGACGAGGCGTGCGTCGTCGGGCAGCCGCTCGATGACGAGGCCATGCGCATCGACCGGCACGCCGATCACCGTCGCGCCGAGCGACGCGAACGCGGCGCGTGCCGGCGGATAGCCGGGATTCTCGACGGCGACGACGTCGCCCGGCCGCACGACCACGCGCGCGATCAGGTCGAGCGCCTGTTGCGCGCCTTGCGTGACCAGCACGTCGTCCCAGCCGCACGCGACCGCGCGGCTGAACGCGACGTAGCGCGCGATCGCGCCGCGCAACTGCGGATCGCCGGCCGGATCGTGGTATTGGCCCGGCCCGCGCGCCTGCTGACGCAGCGCGTGATGCAGGCAGCGGCGCCACGCGTCGAACGGGAACAGCGTCTTGTCGGTCACGCCGCCGCGGAAGTCGAACGCGGGTGTGTCCTGCGGCGCAGGCATCGCGAGGGCGTCCGGTATGTCGTCCCACGGCGCACGCACGTCGACGGCATGGACGCGCGGCGTGTCCTCGACGAGCGACGGCGTCGAGGCCGCCGCATGCGGAACCCGCGCGAGACCGTCGGCGACGAACGTGCCGTCGCCCGCGCGCGTGTTCAGGAAGCCCTCGGCGACGAGACGCTCGAACGCGTCGAGCGTCGTCTTGCGCGACACGCCGAGCTGCTTCGCGAGATCGCGCGTCGACGGCAGCCGGGCGCCGCCTTCGAGCCGCCCGTCGACGATCGCGGTTCGCAGCTGCCGAAAGATTTGCCCGGTCAGGTCGTGACGGCCTTCGATGCGGATCGCGATGTCCATCGCAGTGGTTACCTCGAATCTAGCGATCTGATGCCGATGAGCATACCGGAAGTTCGTGGCCGGTTCGGCATCCGCCGAACACGTGGCACGGCGCCATTCGATTGGACCGCCGCCCGCCTGTGCCTTACGATCCATCCAACCCCCGACCGGAGCGCCCCCATGCTGTCCGAAGACGAACTCGCGCTGCTCGATGCGATCCGCGCCACCGGCAGCCTGTCGCGGGCGGCCGCGCGGCTCGGCAAGGCGCCGTCGACCGTATCGCACGCCGCGCGACAGCTCGAAACGCGTTTCGACGCGCTGCTGTTCGACCGGCGCGGCTACCGGCTGCAGCTCACGCCGGCCGGCCAGTTGCTGACCGACGAGGCGTCGCGCCTCGCGCTGGACGTCGCGCGGCTCACGCAGCGCGTGCGGCAGGTCGCGAGCGGCTGGGAGGATCGGCTGTGGATCGTCAGCGACGAGGTGCTGGAGTTCGATACGCTGCTGCCGGTCGTCCGCGCATTCGATGCGCTCGATTCGGGCGTGTCGCTGCGCTTCACGCACGAAGTGCTCGGCGGCACCTGGGAAGCGTTGCGCGACGGTCGCGCGGATCTGGTCGTCGGCGCGACCAACGAGCCGCCGGCGATTCCGGGTTTCAAATGGTTCGAGCTCGGCGCGATGGAATGGCTGTTCGCCGTATCGCCGCGCCATCCGCTGGCCGCGGCAAGCGAGCGGCTGACCCGCGACGCGATTTGCGCGCATCGCGCGGTCGTCGTCGCCGATTCGTCGCGGCGGGCCATCGGCCGCGCATACGGGCTGCTCGGCGGGCAGGCGGTGCTCGCGGTGCCGTCGATGCGCGCGAAGATCCTCGCGCAGCGCGACGGGCTCGGCGTCGGCTGGGTGCCGCGCCGGCGGGTCGCGTCGCTGCTCGCGCGCGGCGAACTCGTCGAGAAGGAAACGGCCGATCCGCGCGAACCGAACGTGCTGTACGTCGCGTGGCGCGGCGACCGCGACGGCCGCGCGCTGCAATGGTGGCTGGAGCAACTGCGCGAACCTCGGCTCGCGCAGCGCCTGCTCGACGGGATCGACGTCTCGGGCTGAGTGCGTCGGCCGCGCAACCGACGGACAGGCCGCGACAGACACGTTCGAAGATTTCGAACATGTCTGCCGCGTCGGTCGTACGGCAAGGCCGGGCGCGGCGCGCATCCTGTGCTCACGGTCAACTCACCGGTTCACAGGAGAACATCATGCAACGCTTCGAAGGAAAAACGGTCCTCGTCACGGGCGGCAACAGCGGCATCGGCCTGGCGGCCGCACGGGCATTCGCGGCCGAAGGCGCGCGGGTCATCATTACCGGTCGCGACGAGCAGACGCTCGCCGCCGCGCGCGAGTCGCTCGGCGACGGCGCGCTCGCGATCCGCAACGAGGCCCGCAGCGTCGCGTCGGCGCGGGCGCTGGCGGACGCGATCGCGGCCTCCGGCGCGCGGCTCGACGCCGTGTTCATCAATGCGGGCGTCGCGAAACTCGCGCCGTTCGCGGATATCGACGAGGCGTTGTGGGACCTCGTGTTCGACACGAACGTGAAGGGCGCGTATTTCCAGATCCAGGCGCTCGTGCCGCTGCTGAACCGCGGCGCGTCGATCGTGATCAACGGCTCGATCAACGCGCATATCGGGATGCCGGGTTCGTCCGTGTACGCGGCGAGCAAGGCGGCCGTCAATTCGTTCGCGAAGACGTTGTCGACGGAGCTGCTGCCGCACGGCGTGCGGGTGAACGTGGTGAGCCCCGGCCCGGTTCAGACACCGCTGTACGGCAAGCTCGGGCTCGACGCCGCGACGCTCGACGAGACGGCGGACAAGATCAAGGGCCTCGTTCCGATCGGCCGGTTCGGCACGCCGGACGAAATCGCGTCGACCGTGCTGCACCTGAGCGCGCCGGAGTCCGCGTTCATCGTCGGCGCGGAAATCATCGCGTCGGGCGGGATGGGTTTGCTTTGAGCGCATGACCGGTGGGGCGCGCGTCCCGACGCGACGTCGGGCCGCGCAGCCCCCGCCGTGCGATTGCATCGCTAGCGCGATGCACAGGCGTCACGAACCTCGTCGGCGCGATCGGGACCGTGAAGCTGCGTCACCGTCAGCCCCGAGAATGTCGCGCTGCCGTGCTCGGCGAATACGGCGACGCGGTCCGCATCGAGCGGCGGAAAGATCAGGTCCGTCAGTGCGACGCGGCCGCCGTTCGCGAACACCTCGACCGACCCGCGATCGACGACGATTTCGAGCTGCAGTTGCCCGTGCTCGAGCGGCAGATCGACGATGTGCTCGCGGCTGAACGTGCCGGCGAAATCCGTTGCGCCGGAGCGCGAGCGATCGAGCGTCAGCGTGTGCTTCGCCGTGTCGTACACGATCCGGGTGCCGATCGAGCCATCCGCCGATCCTCGCACGATCAACCCCGCGCGAGCGGCGCGCCGCGGCGTGATCGTCACCGTGATGCGCTGGACGACGCCGCGCGTGGCGTCCGACAGCACGCGGGTGGCGGACTCGACGTTCAGGTCGCCTTCATGCACGGCGGGCCGCCCGTCGGCCCATGCATCGAACGCGGCGGCCGGCGTCACGACGAGCGTCGGTTCGCCGCCGATCGTCTTCAGCGCGAATTCGCGCGGCAACGTCGCCGCGCCGCGCCAGGGCGCAGTCGGCGCTTTCGCCGCGTAATCCCAGTTGCTCATCCACGCGATCGCGACAGGCCGTGCGCCCGGCGCGCCGGAGAACGTGCCGGCGGCGTAAAAATCGGCACCGTGATCGACCCAGCGGAATCGCGCGGGATCGGAACCGGCCGGCGCGACGCGGTCAGGCGTGAACGTGCGGCCATCGAAGTCGCCGACGAAATACATCGCGCCGGAGCCGCCGGCGATCGACCACGGGTTGACGTTCACGATCATTACCCACTTGATGTGTCGCGGATCGTCGTCGACGGGCATCGGCACGAGGTCGGGCATTTCCCACAGCACGCCCGCATGCGGCACGTCCGGCAACGTGAAGTCGCTCAGGAACGACCAGTGAATCAGGTCATCGGATCGATAGAGCTTCACGACCTGCGCGTCCGCGACGACGGTCGTCATCAGCCAGTAGCGTCCCGGCGCGTACCACGACACCTTCGGGTCGCGGAACTGCTTCGACTCGGGATCGAGCGTGAGCACGGGGTTGTGCGCGTAGGGCCGCCACGTCGCGCCGTGGTCGACGCTGTAAGCCAGCGATTGCGCCTGCGTGCCGGGCGCGTGACCCGAGCCGTCCTTGTAGACGCTCGTGTAAAGCGCCACCAGCGGCGTCTCGCCCGGCGCGCCGAGGCCGGACGTGTTGCGCGTGTCGGCGACGATCGAGCCGGAGAAGATTTCCTCGGTCGCGTTCGCGCGCATCGCGACCGGCTGCTCGCGCCAGTGGACGAGATCGGCGCTCGTCGCATGGCCCCACGACATGTTGCCCCAGTCATGACCGAGCGGGTTGTACTGATAGAACAGGTGATAGCGGCCGTTCTCGTAGACGAGCCCGTTCGGATCGTTCATCCAGTTGCGTTGCGGTGTGTAATGCACGACCGGTCGCCATTGCGGCGTGCCGGGTTCGTGCGGTCTGCCGCAGGGCGCGGCAGTGGCGTGCGTGCAGGCCGCGCTTGCCGCACATGCGAGCAACAGCCGGGTAATCCGGAAGGAAAAGCGAAAAAACGTCGATCTCATGCGGAGTTCCGTGCTTCGGCGCGCGAAGCGGGAAAGGAGGGCGCATGCCGCTTGCAGCGGCGGCATGCGCGATTCTGCGAAGGAGGGAGGCGGCACACACGCGACACGCGCGATGTGCGCCGCCTCGACGCTGGCGGGCGGCGCCCGCAGCGTCCATGCGGACCCGTTACGGACGGGTGCCGGGGCCGCCGTTGTGATCGGCGCCCGTCGCGGGCAGATTCGCCGGGATGTCGCCGTAACCGCCGAGGCCGCCGCGTCCGTATGCGCGGTCGACCGCCGTCGACGTGCCGTTGATGTTGACCTTCACCGTCGGCGCGAGCGTGCCGCCGCGACGCGGGCCGATCGCATCGATGAACGACTCGACGAGCCCGCCCGGCATCACGTAGTGCGAATACGACTGGAACTCGCGCGGGTTCTGGTTCGGGTCCTGCGAATAGGGCGCGCCGGCCGGTGCGGAGAAGTCGGTCGGGTTGCCGAGCACGAGGCCGCTGCCGCCGTTCAGCGGCAGGAAGTCGCTACGGATGCCGTTGCCGACGAAGCCGTAGACACCGTCCGGCCCGTCGACGCCCGCGGCCATCGTCGTGCGGTGGCTGATCGTGAACAGGTAGTACTTGCCATCCTTCAGATAGATCTGCGGGCGCTCGGTCTGGTCGTCGACGCAGTTCGCCGACAGGATCGGCGGCAGGAACTTCCATTCGGTCAGTTGCGGGTTCGTCGCGACCGCCAGGCCGACGTTGGCCTTTTGATACACTGCGCCCGAGTTCATGACGGCGTTGAGATCTTCCCGGTACGGATCGTTCGGCGCGTAGCCGAGGTCGGCCTCGGTGCAGGTGCGGGCGCCGCGCTGGCCGCCGGTGTTGCCTTCGAACACCATGTAGGTCTTGCCCGGATGCGCGGGGTCGGTGAACACGAACGGATCGCGGAACGAGAAGTAGGTGTTCTGCTGACCGGTCTGGTAGTAGTTGCCGTCCGGTTGCAGCAGCGCCTTGTGATCGTCGAAGCCGCTGAACCACACGTGCTTGTCGTCGGCGTGGATGTGGCCGTCGGCGCGCGTGATGATCGCCTGCGGCGGCGTGATGTCGGCGCCGCCGGGCGCCGAACGGTTGAACGAGGTCGCGGTGTAGTACAGGCTGACGTTGTCGCCGTGCGTGAGCCGCGCGGAGCCCGACCATTCGGCGTTGTTGGTCATCGGCGACGTGCCGAACACCTTGACGCTCGCGCCGTCCGGAAACAGGTGGCCGCCCCAGGTCCAGCCGCCGTTCGCGGGACGCTGCGACGCGGGAATGCCGGCACGGCGATAGAAGAAGCCGATGCGCGCATGGACGTGACGATCGTCGAACGTGTAGCCGGCGTGCGGATCGGCCGTGAGCGAGAAGATCACCTCCCAGCCCTTGTAGCTGAGCTGGTTCGCGCGCAGGTCGGCCAGCGGCCAGGTATCCCAGACCCACACGTTCGAGTTGATCAGCGGAAAATCCTGCGGGATGTCGGGCATCGTCAGCGACTGCGGCAGCGAGTTCTTGTCGGCGCCGGCCGTATGCGACTGCGCGACGATCTGGCGGATGTCCGCGCGGGTCCAGCGCATCGTGAAGTTGCCCTCGGGATCGTAGGCCTGCTGCGTATGCGGGGTGGGCGCGGGGGCGCCGGTGCTTTGCGCATGCGCGACGAATGACGCGGACGCGAAGGCGGCCAGTGCCGCGCCAGCGAAGAGCAAACGTTTGGCCGCGGTCGCGCGGTAAAAAGGAAAGTAGGTCATGTCGGCGTTGTTTCCGTTGACGGTGAAAGGGAACTGCTGAGATGGCATTCGAATCCAAACCGGTTTGGATGCTATTTCAAACCGGTTTGGGAGTCAAAAGATAAATATTTGACGGTAATAACTACCATTCGGAAATAATTACGGGATGGAGGGGCTGGACGAATGGCATGCACAACGCGAGGAACGACGTGAAGGTGAATCTGAAGGCGCTGTCGGATGCGCTCGGGCTGTCGCGCACGACGGTCAGTCGGGCGCTGAACGGCTACGACGACGTGAGCGAGGCGACCCGCGAGCGCGTGATGAAGGCTGCGCGCGAACTCGGTTATGTCGCGGATCCGACCGCGCGGCGGCTGGCGACGGGGCGCGCCGATGCGATCGGCATCGTGTATCCGTTCGGCGCCGGCGATCTCGGTGATCCGCGCTTCGGTGAAGTCGTCGCCGGCATGACCGAGCGGCTCGGCGAGCGCAATCTCGACTTCATCATCGCGGCCGCGCGGCCGAATGCCGAGCTCGATACGTATCGCCGGCTGGTCGACGGCAGGCTCGTCGACGGGCTGATCGTCGCGCGCACGCTGGTCGACGATCCGCGCCTCGCGTACTTGCGCTCGAATGCATTTCCGTACGTCGCGTACGGCCGTACGCAAGCCGCCGAGCCTTACGCATGGTTCGATTTCGACAACGAAGCGGGTGCGCGTGATGCCGTGCGCCGCCTGATCGCCTTCGGTCATCGCCGGATCGCGATGATCAGTGCGCCGCTGTCGCTGAATTTCGCGATGCAGCGTCGCGCCGGTTATCTCGCGGCGCTGCGCGAGGCCGGCATCGAGCCCGATCCGGCGCTGCTGGTCGAGTGCCCGTTTACGCTCGACGGCGGGCAGCAGGGCGCGCAGGCCCTGCTTGTGCTGGCCGAACGGCCGACGGCGCTGCTGGTCGACAACAATATCGCGGGTGGCGGTGCGTTCCGGGCGCTGGCCGACAGCGGCTTGCGGCTGGGGCGGGACATGTCGCTGATCGTCTACGACGGCGTGCCGCCGGACGTCGCGTATCCGCATCGGGTAACGGCGGTGGTGCAACCGACCGGGCATGCGACGGGGCGAGCGCTGGCGGACCTGATGCTGGGCCTGCTCGCCGACGGCGTTCGCCGCCATCGGCTCGAGATGCCGGTGATCGAGGCTGGCGATACGGACGGGCCGTTGCCCGGCTAGCCGCTGCGGCGGCACGCACGGGGCGCGATCGGCGACGAACGTTGCGGACGTGCCCCGGCGCAAAAGCCATGACGGTGACAGGGCTGAATGCCAGTTTTCTAGACGACCGGTCTAATCGGGGGCTATCATCCGGTCTCATGACGCGACGCCGCTCCTGCCAGCAGACGCGAAAATGCCATATCGCGCTGCGATGCTGGTGCAGGAGACGCCGTCGTTTTTTTCGCATCCTCTCTAGACGACTGGTCTAATAGGTCGCGCAATATTTTTCGGTACGGAGCCGGCACGTTGACGCGCGCCAGCGGCCTAACCGGCAGGCACGCCGTCATCGCTGCGGTACGCGGCGTGCGTCGCATTGGCTGCCGCCGCGTCGCGGCCCCGTTCCCCCATTTCGAAGGAGTGTCGATCATGAAGATTCTGGTTGTCCTGACCTCGCACGATACGCTCGGCGACACCGGCAAGAAGACCGGCTTCTGGCTCGAGGAACTGGCTGCGCCGTACTACGCGTTCAAGGATGCAGGTGTCGAGCTGACGCTCGCGTCGCCGAAGGGCGGCCAGCCGCCGCTCGATCCGAAGAGCAGCGATCCGTCCGCGCAGACTGACGCGACGCGACGCTTCGACGCCGATCCGGCGGCCAAGGCCGCGCTCGCGGCCACGCACAAGCTGGCCGACGTCTCGGCCGACGATTACGACGCGCTGTTCTATCCGGGCGGGCACGGCCCGCTATGGGATCTCGCCGAGGATCTGCAGTCGATCGGTCTGATCGAGCGCGCGCTGGCGGCGGGCAAGCCGGTCGCGGCCGTGTGCCACGCGCCGGGCGTGCTGCGCCACGTCAAGGACCCGAAGACCGGCGAATCGGTCGTGCGCGGCAAGCGTGCGACGGGTTTCACCAACAGCGAGGAAGCGGCTGTCGAGTTGACGGAGGTGGTGCCGTTCCTCGTCGAGGACATGCTGAAGACCAACGGCGCGCAATTCGAGCGCAGCGCCGACTGGGCGCCGCATGTCGTCACCGACGGGTTGCTGATCACCGGGCAGAACCCCGCGTCGTCGGAACCCGCCGCCGAGGCGCTGCTCGCGAAGCTCGGTCGCCAGTAAGCCGGCGCGGCGCCGGCGTGACCGGCACCTGGCCGTTTCCGTCGTCGGGCGCGACCGGCCCGGCGGCGGCCTGAATCGTTCCGTCGTGCGCACCGCACGACGGCTCATCCAGTCGTTTCGCAGAACCAAGCAAAGGAGTGGTGGATGTCTGCCCTGTTCGAACCGTTCAAACTCAAGGATGTCATGCTGCGCAACCGCATCGCGGTGCCGCCGATGTGCCAGTACGTCGCCGAAGACGGCGTCGTCAACGACTGGCATCACGTGCATCTGGCCGGCATCGCGCGCGGCGGCGCGGGCCTCGTGATCGCGGAGGCGACGGCCGTGTCGCCGGAAGGTCGCATCACGCCGGGCTGCGCCGGCTTGTGGACCGATGCGCAGGCCGAGGCGTTTGCGCCGTCGGTCGCGGCTATCAAGGCGGCCGGCGCGGTGCCGGGCATCCAGATCGCGCATGCGGGCCGCAAGGCGAGCGCGAACCGTCCATGGGAAGGCGACGACCACATCGCCGACGGCGATCCGCGCGGCTGGCAGACCATCGCGCCGTCGGCCGTGCCGTTCGGCGCGCATTTGCCGAAGATGCCGCGCGCGATGACGCGCGACGACATCGCACGCGTGCAGGCCGATTTCGTCGCGTCGGCGAAGCGCGCCCGCGACCTCGGCTTCGAATGGCTCGAGCTGCATTTCGCGCACGGCTATCTCGGCCAGAGCTTCTTCTCCGTGCATTCGAACCGGCGCGACGACGAGTACGGCGGTTCGGCCGAAAACCGCGGCCGTTTCCTCGTCGACACGCTGAAGGCCGTCCGCCAGGTGTGGCCGGAGCACCTGCCGCTGACCGCGCGTCTCGGCGTGATCGAATACGACGGCCGCGATGAAGAGACGCTCGCCGAATCGATCGCGCTCACGCGGCGGATGAAGCAGGAAGGCCTCGACATGCTGAGCGTATCGGTCGGCTTTTCGACGCCCGACGCACGCATTCCTTGGGGGCCGGCGTTCCTCGCGCCGATCGCGGAACGCGTACGCCGCGAGGCTGGCCTGCCGGTGTCGTCCGCGTGGGGGATCGACACGCCGCAACTGGCCGAGCGTGTCGTCGCCGAACAGCAGCTCGACCTCGTGATGGTCGGCCGCGCGCATCTGGCCGATCCGCACTGGCCGTATTACGCGGCCAAACAGCTCGGCGTCGAGCGTCCGTCGTGGACACTGCCTGCGCCATACGCGCACTGGCTCGAACGCTATCGCGTCGCCGACAAGGTGGCCTGAGCGCACGTCGCACCGCGCGCGCGACGTGCGCGGCACGCATTTGACAATGCTTGGCATCGCGTTCGCGTGCCGTGGCGGTATCGATGGATAGAATGGCGGTTCGCACCGGCCCTCGGCCCGCGCGAACCGCCATTTTTTATTTCGACAGAGGTGCCATGCGCGCACATGTCTCGCCTTCCCAGGATCCCGCCGCGCGGCCGCGTGCCCAGCAGGTCGCCCGCGCCGTGCTGTATGCGGCGCTGCTGGTGCTCGCGCTGTGGGTGATCCGCGATTTCCTTCCCGCCATCGCGTGGGCCTGCGTGATTGCGATCGCGTTGTGGCCATTGCTGAAGCGCTTCGAATCGGACCGCTGGTTTCGCGATCGGCCGACGCTGATCGCGACCGCGATCACCTCGGGCGTGTCGCTGCTGGTCGTGCTGCCGATCGCCATCGCGCTGGGCCAGGCGATCTCGCAGGCGCATGACCTGCGCATCTGGCTGCACTCGATCGAGGACAACGGCATTCCGCTGCCGGACGTCGTCGGCCGGCTGCCGTACGGCGCCGCTCAGGTCACCGAGTGGTGGCAGGCCAATCTCGGTCATCCGCTGCACCCGGGCACCGCGATGCACGGTGCGAGCGGCGAGAAGTTCATCGCGTTCGGCCGGCAGTTCGGCACGAAGCTCGCACATGCGCTGTTCGAGTTCGGCCTTATGCTTGTGACGCTGTTCGTGATCATGAGGGCCGGCCACAAGTTGTCGGGCGCGTTGCTGCAGGGCGCGCAGCGTGCGTTCGGCCGTGGCGGTGCGGCCCTGATCGAGCGGATGGTCGCGGCCGTGTACGGCACGGTGACGGGGCTGGTCGTCGTCGGGCTCGGCGAGGGTGCCATTCTCGGCGTCGCGTATGCACTCGCGGGCGTTCCGCATGCGGCGCTGCTCGGCCTCGTCACGGCCGTCGCCGCGATGCTGCCGTTCTGCGCGCCGATCGTGTTCTGCGGCGCGGCGCTCTGGCTGTTCGTGCAGGGTGCGACCGCGTGGGCCGTCGTGGTGTTGGCGCTCGGCTTCGTGGTCGTGTTCGTCGCCGAGCATTTCGTGCGGCCGGTGCTGATCGGCAGCTCGACCCGCCTGCCATTCCTGCTCGTGCTGTTCGGCATTCTCGGCGGCGCCGAGACGTTCGGGCTGATCGGCCTGTTCGTCGGCCCGGCGCTGATGACGGTGCTGACGATGCTATGGGCCGAATGGGTCGCTTGACGACGATGCTCGTTGCGCCATCCGGGCCATCCGCACAACGGCATTGACGCGTGTGCGAGACCGCGCGGTGCGCTCACGGTTCGGGCCGATCGGGCGTGTGGCGGGCCGCGTCGAGTGCAGCTTCGGACACAAGTCTCTACATTTCTTTTCGATCCGGACCCAAAGGTCTAGTAGCATGGGGCTTTCGATCACGCCGGCATGGCGCAGCAGATTTTTCCAAGCATGCGATTGATTCCGATGTCCCGTCCGGCAACGACGCTTTCCGTGGCCGCCACGTGCCTGATGCTGCACGGCTGCGCGTGGTTCGACTCGTGGTTGCCGTTCTCGTATTCACGCACCCCGCTGGCGCGGGCCGCGTCGCGGCATGGCGCGACGCGCGCCGACGTCGTTCGCGCGGCCGGCAACCCGCGCAGCGTGTGGATGGTCCGTAACGGCAGCGGCGTCTGCTACAACTACTTCATCGAGCACGGCAACGATCACCGGGCGTACTTCGTCGTGTTCGACAAGGCAGGTGCCGTCACGCAACGCGGGTTCGATACCTGCATGGATGCGGATCGCAAGGGCACGCTGAAGTCGGACAAGGCGGCTTCGCGATAGCGCTGCCGCCACGCCCCCGCGCGAGCGTGTCACGCAGTCGTCACGCGATCGTGTCGACCACGCCGCCGTCGACGCGCAACGCCGCACCCGTCGTCGCCGAGGCCTGCGGCGAACATACATACACCACCAGATTCGCGACTTCTTCGGTCGTCGCCGGTCGCTGGATGATTGAGCTCGCGCGCTGACTGCGCACGAAGTCCACCGCGACGTCGTCGATGCTGCGGCCCGTGGCGTCGGCCGTTTCCTTCAGCAGCGCGCGCACGCCTTCCGACATCGTCGGCCCCGGCAGCACCGAATTGACGGTCACGTTGGTGCCGGCCGCGAGTTTCGCGAGGCCGCGCGCGATCGCGAGCTGCGCGGTTTTCGTGAACCCGTAGTGAATCATGTCTACCGGGATGTTCAGGCCCGATTCCGACGAAATGAACACGACGCGGCCCGTGTTGCGTGCGAGCATCCCCTTCAGGTAGTGCCGCGCGAGACGCACGCCGGACATCACGTTCATCTGGAAGTAGTGCGCCCATTCGTCGTCGTCGATGTCGAAGAACGCCTTCAGCCCGTAGATGCCCGCGTTGTTCACGAGGATGTCGGCCTCCGGCGTGTGCTGCGTGATGCGCGCGGCGCCGGCGGCGTCGGAGAGGTCGGCGGCGATGCCGTCCACGTCGGCGCCGGGGACCGCACTGCGCAGCAGCGCGAGCGCGGTATCAACCGACTTGTCGCTGCGGCCGTTGACGACGACGCGTGCGCCAGCCTGCAAGAGCCCTTCGGCGATCGCCAGCCCGATGCCGGCGGTGGAAGCGGTCACGACCGCGGTCTTGCCTGTCAGATCGATGTGCATGAATGTACCGGTTGAAAGAGGGAACGGAACCCGCCGCGTCTACCGTGGCGGCCAAACTAAAAGCTTAGGTAAACGTTTCGCCTCGTGGATTGATATCCGTTGCGGCGAGCATGTGTACAGACAAGATCCTTGGAAGACAAAAGGAATGACTCAGGTAGGGGCTGATTTGCATTATCAAGACAGGCATGTACGACCGCTTGACCGAATGTGAATGTTGGACACGTCTGAGTCGGCACCAAAAGACAATACGGAATTAAGCAAAACTGCACGCATGATTCCGTTTTGGATGGGATTTCGATGATCTCAGTAGAGAGCAAATTGGCCGGGATCTGATGAGGCTCCGTCGGTAATAAAGGCGAATTCATTTATATGAGACCAATTTTCAGATTAATCCGATTGTGCCCTGAGAAACAATGGAGAAATATTTGGGGCACGCTTCAGCCGGCCATTTCGTGAAGTCGTTTAGCTCGTTCCGCGAGCGCTTTATTGGCTGGACAGTCATGCCAAAGGGAGGTTTACATGAAAGATGAACACTGTCGCGAGATGGCGCAGCTTGGCGATACGACCGATCACGGTGGCAAGATCATCGAGGCGGCCCCCGATTTGAGGCACCGGGGTGTCGCCGTCGCGCTTGACGGCCATCGCGTTGCGTGCCCGAAGTGCGGCGGTATCTTCCCTGTCATTGCCACCGGCAAGCGAACTCATCACGGCGTGCGCGTCGCCCGCCTGGGCGACAAGACCGCTTGCGGCGCGATCCTGATCCGCGGTTGATTTCTGCAAGGATCCATCCATGCCAGACTTTCTCCAGTCCCGCACGCTGGCCGTTGCCGGCGCGGCATTGCCGGTATTCAACGGCAAACCCGTTCTGGTGCCGGCACGTCTGTCGGGTACCGAAACGCTTGGCGAACTGTTCTGCTACACGCTCGAGCTGAAGACCGTCGATATGCTGGCGTTCTCGCCAAGCATCACCGCCAACGTCGATTTGGACAAACTGATCGGTACCGAGGTCACAGTATTAGTCCAGATCGAGGGAATCGGTATCTTTGTTCCGGGTATGCCAGGTAATACCGGTACGGGCAATATCGGCGCTGGCACGCGCGAGATCACCGGCCTTGTCACCTCCGCGCGCTTCGTACGCGAGGAGGGGCGCGCGATGGTGTACGAACTTACACTGCGCCCGTGGCTGTGGCTGGCCACCAAGAATCAGGACTGCCGCCTGTTCCAGGACATGGATGTGATGGAGATCACGGATGCCGTGTTATCCGCCTATATGTTCCCGGTCGAGAAATGGTTGGTCGGGAATTACCCGAGGCGCGATATCCAACGGCAAAACTGGGAGAGCGATTTCGGATTCGTCTGCCGCCTGTGGCAGGAATGGGGCATCTATTTCTGGTTCGAGCATGGCAATGGACATCACCGGCTGATCCTATGTGACTCGATTGGCGCACACCGACCGCATGGCGAGGCCTACCGTGCCATCCAATACAAGGCGCCTGGTGCGAAACGTATCGATCAAGAGCACATTCATGAACTGTCGGTCGAAAACCACCTGACAACCGGACGCGCCACGAGCGTCGATTACGACTATACGACGCCACGCGCAGACCTCACGAGCCGCGATGAGGATCCGCGCGATACCTCGCATGCGGGCCAGGAGCATTACGGATGGGGCGACTACGCGCAGCCGCAAGCGGGCGTGAGCGGATTGTCGGGCGAACATAACGACGCGCAGCGCGAAGCGGATTATCTCGTGCGGGTGCGCATGGATGCGCTTCGCTGCGCCGGCCTGCGCGTGAAGGGAACGGGCAATATGCGCGGCCTAGTGACCGGGCAGACCTTTACGCTGGAACATCACCCGCAACAGGCAGCCAATTGCGAATACCTGGTTGTTTCCAGCGCGCTCACGATTGAGGAGGTGGCCCAGGCGAGCGGTGTCGGCCAGCACTACCGTTGCACGACGGAATTCGAAATCCAGCCTACGAGCGAGATGTTCCGCCCGGCGCAAACACTCACGAAGCCGCGCACTTCTGGGCCGGAATACGCGATCGTAACAGGACCCGCGGATCAGGAAATCTGGACCGACGCGTATGGCCGCGTGAAGGTCCGTTTCCTCTGGGACCGATCCGGGGCTCGCGATCACACGTCAAGCTGCTGGGTGCGCGTGTCGTCGCCGTGGCAGGGCAACCAGTTCGGTGCGACGCACCTGCCGCGCATCGGCCAGGAAGTGCTGGTGGAGCATATCCACGGCGACCCTGACCTGCCGGTGGTGACGGGGCGGGTGGTGAACGCGTTCAACCAGCCAGCCTGGGCGCTGCCGGACAACCAGGCGCTCTCGGGCTTCCGCAGTCGTGGACTGAAATGCGGCCAGTCGAACCACTTCGTGCAGGATGATACAAGCGGCGAAATTCAGACGCAGTTGTCAAGCGACTACGGCACCTCGCAACTGAGTCTCGGTTTCGTGCGGCGCATCCTGGGCAACAAGGGGCGGCAAGACGCACGCGGCAAGGGCTTTGATCTTCGCACCGATTTGTGGGGAGTCGTGCGCGCGGCGATGGGGCTGCTGATCACGACTGAAGCGCGCAACGGTGCGCAGTCGCACGCGAAGGATATGGGCGAGACGGTCCAGCGCCTGACGCGGGCGCGCGACATTCACGTGAGCCTGACCAGGCTCGCGCAGAAGCATGACGCGCAACAGGCGGACGCCGACCAGAGTGAGGTCACGAACGCGATCAAGGCGCAGAACGATGCCATCCGGGGCGGCACGCCGACCAGCGATGATCCGCATCCCGAGATGAGCACGCCGCACGTGGTGGTCGCCAGTCCGGCCGGTATCGAAACCACCACTGCCGGCAGCACACACATTGCGAGCGACGAAAATCTTGCGCTCACGACGGGCGGCCACGTCGGCATCGCCGCGCGCAAGTCGCTCTATGCAAGTGTCGCGGAGGCGTTCTCGCTGTTTGTCCATAAGCTGGGTATCAAACTGGTCGCGGCGTCGGGCAAGGTGCGTATCGAGGCACAGGGCGACAACGTCGAGATCGTCGCGAAAAAGGTACTCGAACTGATGAGCACGACTGACTGGATCAACGTGACTGCCAAGCACGGCATCCGACTGAACGGTGGCGGCACTGAACTCGAAATCAGCCCGAAGGGCATTCTCGGTTTCACGGACGGCCAATTTCTCGTCCATGCGAATGACCATGCGACGGACGCGCCACAGTCGAAACCTGCTGATTTTCCGTCTTTCCCGTCCGGGAAAGTGAATCAGGCATTCCCGTTTTCGCTGTGACCATCGAGGAATCTTAACCAATGATCATCAGCCCACCGTTCCTGCCATCCGAACCGTCCGGGACCGGGCATGAAATGAACTCGGCCCCCGCCGGGAACACCGTTGTGCCGGAGCACAACATCTGTCAGTCGGGCATGCAGGAATGTGCGCCCGGTAACGGCGCTTATCCTGTCAGCTACAGCCTCGGTTGGCACGGTGGGCCTCATCTCGTCGCGCCCAAGGCTGCGAATGGCCAGTCCGAGCCGGTACGCGCAATTGCCGACGGTGAAGTCGTCTACGTCCGCGAGACCGACGCAAGCGAGAAGCCCGCGCTGCAATACCGCAATGTCCGCACTGACGATGGTTGTGTCGTGATCAAACATACGACCGAGATTGGCGAAGGCGATAGCGCAAAAGTCACCTTCTACTCGATCTACATGCATCTGCAAAGCGTCACGGTCAAGCCCGGCAAGCTTGTCTACCGCAAGGACCTGCTCGGTATGCCCGGACAGATCTATGGCCAGCGCGGCCAAATGCATTTCGAGATTGTCTGCGACACGGCCAACCTGAAGAAGCTGGTGGGACGGACGACCGGACCGCTCACTGCAACGCAGGGCCGCACCGATGCGATCTACGGCGATATCTGGTTCAAGGTGCCCAAGGGCCTCAAGTTCTTTGCAAATCGGCCACATCCTTACCGGCGCGACGACACCGAACCGCCTCAAGGGCCGCACCCTTCGGTGCAGACACAGCCGGCTGCCGGTACGACGAAGGTTGATCTGCTTATCCAGATGCATTACGAAAAAGGCGATTGCACGCTCACGACCTTTACGCTTGCCAGCGATGGTCGTTGCGTTCGGGTTGGCGAACCGGTGAAAACACACGGCTACGAGTACAGCCTGTACGCCGAAGCCATGCGTCTGAATGGGCGGTACCGCGATGGCAGCACCAATCCCGCCGCACCCGCGCCTGCGGCGCCTGCGCCCAGCCTGATTTACGAAATGCTGCGCCTTGGCCGTGCGATTGGCGAGCCGATGCCCGCAAACGTGAAATTCGGCCACTGGCGCAAGATTGCCACGCCTGATGGTACCGGTTGGATCAACCTGAACGCGCCAAAAAACGAAGGTCACTACGGTGCCACGCCGTATGCGGGAATCAGCGTCTACAGCGACGCGGATTTTCCGCACTGGGCGGGCTGGAGTCTGATCGACGACGATGCGACACCCGACAGCCTGTGTGAGTCGCCGACGATCAAACGCTGGCTCGATCTGGACGGCGATGGTGAGGTTACGCATGCGGAAGCGAAAGAAGCGCTGCATCGCGGTGACGTGCGGAAACGCATGGCACAGGCGATCTGCAAATTTCCTGTCGAGTGGAGCAAAGAGAATATCGACGCGCGCTGGGGATGGCTGAAGTCGCCGCATGAGGCGCTGGCGGCACCGGTTATTGGGGAAGACTTCAACACACTGAAGGATCATATCGAAGCGCTCGCGTTCTGGGAGGACATTCAGGCTTCGGACCTGCCTTCAGCCGATGACTGCTGGCATTTTCCGCCCAAGGCATTTATCGAGCACCTGAGAAGGTGCAAATGGCTGAGCGAAAGCGAGTTCAGGCAACTTGTCCCGAAATACGCGATGCGCAAGCACAATGGGACCATGTTGTGGGAGCTGGTGATAAATCCTTATAGCATTGAGCTTGGAGCACTCCCCAGAAGACAGCTTGTTCCAATCAATCGAATGTTGCGCACCTTCGGCATCAATACACCACAGCGGATGGCGAGTTTTTTCGGCAATGCGGTCCAGGAGACGCAGTGGCTAACGAAACTGGCAGAAGGTGCGACAACAGCCCGCTACGCGCCGTGGGACGGTCGAGGATTCCTGCAATTGACCTGGCCGAAAAACTATCTCGATTACTGGGATTTCAGGGGACGGTCCACGCAGATTCCCAACGCTGCGCGTGCCTCATTGCTGCCTGCGCAACAGCAGGCTGCCGCTACACGAAACAACGCGCCACTGCGTGCAGCGGATCACGAACTGACTTCAGACATGCTTCGCTGGCGAGATGACGTTGCTGATTCGAAAAAAGTTGATGCAGCCTGGAGTGCGGGCTTCTACTGGGCCAGCCTGAACATGGTTAGTCATGCTGATGAGTCACACGTTCTGGAACGGGTGATTGTCGAGACCAATGGCGGACAGAAGTGCTATTACCGTAGCCCCAGCTTCTGGAAGGCGTCAGCAGCGGTAAATCTGCCCGGAGCCATTGGCAATCTGTACTCGGCCCGTCTGAACGGCTTTGAGGCCCGCTGTGTGGCCTATGCAGTCGCGTTGTCGGTGTTAGGCGAAACAAAGTTCCCGACGCAAGGGCAGCCAGGCGAGACGCCTGAAAATCAGATATTGAGGCGCGTATGACAAAGCGAAAACAGGTTGCACCAAAGCCCCTTCAAATGATCAGGGCTGGGATTACAGCGGTGGTTGGATTCTGCCTGACGTTTAGCTGGGCCATCTCCGTACATGCGGAGCAGCCGACCAAGGTAGTCAAGCAGATTGTCGTTACCACGGATGGCGTTCAATGCCCTATCAGACTTGTCGATCCTTATGACGCCCGTGTTACCGAAACGAGATATGTACTCGACCATTTTCCGTATCGACGAACGGGGCTCGGGGAACTTTATCTACAGTTTGAGTGTGTGAATTCTAATGACGCTGAGGCAATACGAAGTATCGTTCCAGCGTCATTTGACGAAAACGGAAAGCAATGGAAAGAGGATTTTTCTGCGTTGTCTGCTGAAGATCTGGCCTTGCTGAAGCCAGTCACTCGGATATTTCCTCTGGAGGCGGCAAATAGTAGGGGCATTGCCGCCACTCAAGAGCAGGTAAACGGTGATCCAAAGACGCGTGACCGCCGCTTTGCGTTTTGTTTGCGCCATCCCCCGGTCATGCTATGCGGCGGCACACCCCAAATCGCTCGTCCCTTTTACCAGGGAAGCGACCTCTTGCCTTTCGCTCTAACCGTAGTCAAATCGATAGAGTTCATCGGCGCGTCAGACGATGGCGCTCGCGCTGCATCGGCAGTGATTCCATCACCGGCAGTCATTCCGCCCAAATGACCTTAGGTTCAAGGCTGCCAGTGTCGCGTTTTTCCCGCTGCGTTTCGACAATCCATCAAGAGAGCCCGTGTTGCGTGCCTGACCGCGCCCGGCGCTGTACGCATCTGAAACCATGAACACGCAACCCAGCGAAGCCTCAACACCACCAGACGCGCCCAAGGAGATTGCGCAGCCCGACTTATTCAGCGAACGCCTGGCAGCGGTTCGCACCCACCGGAATCCATTGCTCGAAGCGGCCCGGCCGCTGCTGCGCGTCGTGATAGATGTGCCGGAACATCTTGATACGGACGCGACTCTCGCGCTGCGCTCGATGTTTGAGCAGGAGATGCGCATAAACTTCACCGCTAGCGACGGAATGACGGTTGAAATTGCCGAGAAGGTGAAAAGAGCTATTAATGGATCGGTCGCCGGCCTGGAAAATAGCCGTTGCCACTCATTTCGGATATGCAGTGTCGTTAGGGGGGGCATGAATATATTGTTACGTATCACGCTTTTGATCGCGTATGCGTGTATTTTCCCGTCGGGGGCGCTGGGTAAGACGGCTTATCCTGTCGTTCTTTATTGTGATGGGTTCGTTGGTTTTATATATCCGTTCAATCTATACAAAAAGATCGAACCGGCTATCGAGCCTGCGTCCGACGGAAAGTTTAGCTTTTACGATTTGGTGAGATATGCTAACAACATTGTCGATTCGATAGCTGTCTGCGGAGATTCATTGTCTACATGTGCTAGAACTGAAAATCAAGCCAAACCTTACTGGCTCGACGTCGACACCGGCCGCTTAGCCATATTTCATACAACCTCGACAGTAACGCATCGCGAAATTCACGACGGAGACGTGTACGAAGCTTTCCCGCTATGTCCATCAACGGACAAGCGCGGCAGATCCGATCCTTATGGCGGAGAGTGCTACGCAGCGGTTAAGGCAGCCGGGAATAAAACTTACTCCCTCGTGTACTGGCTGGGTTCGAGTGAGAGCGCGCGGAGCAGGCCGGCACGTACGCAAGCGGTCAATCGTGCTCGGATGATTATCGATTCACTTGGTCGACCGAAGTGAAAGCAGTGCAGGCGTTAACGGATATTATTCTTGATGGAGTCGGCTCCGTGGCACAGTGCTAGTGATTTATAAGTGAGCAAAATTATTTCTATCGCTCTTTTCGTGACATTGCTCGCGACTTCATTTTCAGTGGAATCCACAAAGGGGGCATCAATTGTTACGGAGGTGTCGGATGATGCGGTGTTTGTGATAACTCCGCCAGGACAGTCTCAGGTACTCCACGTATCACATCTGGTTTCGAAAGATGATATCTCATATGAAGACCTGAATTTTGACGGATACATAGATATAAAAGTATTTAGGTCTGCGGGTAACGTCGAGAAATTTTACGACGTGTATTTGTTCGATGCGGTAACAAAAAGATACGAGCTTAGCAAAGACTTCAGCAATGTTCCTTGCGTAGCGGCCGATCCGAAGGTGCGTCAGGTCATTGGAGCATGCTTTCACACTAGTGCATGTGAGAACTGGATAGAGCGCTATTCGGTGGATCGTCTGAACCGACTGCATCTTCGCAGCAGGCAGGGCACATACTGCGATCCGTCAACGGGTGACGCATTCTCCTACATCGATCTGTTAAGAAATGGAAAGCGTATCTCGACAAAGAGTACCCGGCTACACAACGATCGTGAAAACGATCGCCAGTAAAGACATTCTGGACTTTTTGTCGCGGCATTTTGATTTTGATACTCGCCGTGTGGCCTATACGGTTGCGTTGTCGGTGTTAGATGAAGCCCAATTTCCCGCAGCACAGGGGCAACCGAACGAGATGCCGGAACACCAGATTTTGAGGAGAACATGATGAATGTGAAGCGGTTTGTATTGCGGGTTCGCGTGCGGACTGGCGGCGTGATTGCGGCGGGGGCAGGATTCTTTCTGGCGCTTAGTTTGCCCGCGCCGACACATGCGGGCCAGCCAGTCACGGAAGTAAAGCAGGTTGTCGTTCAGACCGATGGAAATAGCTGCCCCATCAGGATGACCGACCCCTACGGAGGGCGGCTTACGGAAACTGGGTACGATCTCATTGGATTACCTTATCGGAAAACCGGTCTCGAAGCACTATCGCTATATTTCGAATGTGTGAGTTCGGACGATGCCGAAACAATCCGGCGCTATGTCCTGGCGAAATACGACGAACGCAGAATGCAGTGGAAGACAGATTTCTCGTCGCTTTCGGCTGACGACTTGGCCCTCCTAAAACCGGTGACCCGGATGGCTCCACTGCAAGCGGCAAATAGCGCAGGGGTGAGCGTAACGCAAGACGCGATTAACGGAGCCCCAGAAACGCGTGACCGTTCTTTCGGCTTCTGCCTTCGTCACCCACCCGTCATGTTATGCGGCGGGTCGCTAGCAATCGCGCGTCCCTATTCCAACAAGGCCGGTTTAATGCCTTACGCGCTTGCAATCATCAAATCGATAGAGTTCATCGACGCGCCAGGCGATGGCGCTCGCGCTGCATCGGCAGTGATTCCATCACCGGCAGTCATTCCGCCCAAATGACCTTAGGTTCAAGGCTGCCAGTGTCGCGTTTTTCCCGCTGCGTTTCGACAATCCATCAAGAGAGCCCGTGTTGCGTGCCTGACCGCGCCCGGCGCTGTACGCATCTGAAACCATGAACACGCAACCCAGCGAAGCCTCAACACCACCAGACGCGCCCAAGGAGATTGCGCAGCCCGACTTATTCAGCGAACGCCTGGCAGCGGTTCGCACCCACCGGAATCCATTGCTCGAAGCGGCCCGGCCGCTGCTGCGTGCCCAAGCAGACATGCCGGAGTATCTTGATACGGACGCTATCCCCGCGCTGCGCTCGCTGCTCGAACAGGAGATGCGCACATTCCAGAAGCTGTGCGAGCACGCGAATATTCGGCGCGATCACATGATCGGCGCGCGTTACTGCCTGTGTACGGCGCTCGATGAGGTGGCGATGCAGACGACCTGGGGGCAAAACCGCGAAAGCGGGGCGGCGTGGATCACGAACAGCCTCGCGGCAGTCTTTCACGAAGACCGTCAGGGTGGCGACAAGATTTATCTGCTGATCGGGCGGTTGATGAATGATCCGGGCGAACACCTTGATCTGCTCGAAGTGATCCATCGTGTACTGAGTCTCGGCTTCGAGGGCCGCTACCGCCTCGAAACGGACGGTCACCGCAAGCACGAGGCCGTGAGGCAGCGGCTCTACGATGAGATCATGTTGCGGCGGGAACCCTTGCAGGTGGAACTGTCGCCGAACTGGCGACCGGATACGAATGGCAGGCGCGTGTCGTTCTACAACTTCCCCGTATGGATCACAGTCGCGGTGCTGTCGGCGATCCTGCTGGCCATGTATGGTTACGACAAGTACCGGCTTGCGACTCGCGCGGCCGAAGTCGGGAAGCAGTTCGCCAACATTGGCCACATGAGGCCGTCATCCGCATCCCAGGCCCTGCACCTGAAACAGCTGCTGAGAGACGAGATCGCAGCGGGCATCGTGAGCGTCGATGAGGACGCGCACCATAGTTCGGTGACGTTCCAGGGCGATGCGATTTTCCCGCCCGGCAGTGCGTCAGTGAAGGCGACGATGGGCCCACTGATCGCGAAGATTGCAGGCGAGATCGCCAAGGTGCCGGGCCAGGTGACGGTAACCGGCTACACGGACAGCATACCGATCCGCAGCCGCCAGTTCGCGTCGAATCAGGCACTGTCGCACCAGCGTGCGACACAGGTGATGCAGATGCTGCAAGCTGCTGGCATCCCGGCCAATCGTCTCGAAGCCGTCGGCAAGGGCGATGCCGATCCGGTCGGCGACAACAAAACGACCGATGGGCGTTCGCAAAACCGACGCGTTGAGATTGTCGTCACGCGGCAGAGCTAAATCGCAATGCCTGTACGTTGAGGGGGCCACGTGTTGTTCACGCAGAGATTCGGACGGTGGCGGCTGCAGGCGAATCCAGTGGCGCTTTGCGAGTTGGCCGTGACCGCCGCTTCTGGATTCGACGACATGCTGCGATGCCGTTGGCCGCGCAGATCGATGTGCTGGGTTACCGATTGGAAGAGGGGAACGGAACCCGCCGCATCTGCCGCGGCGGCCGGACTAAAAGCTTAGGCGATCCAGCCGCGAAGCGTCGGGTCGCGGTTGCATCCCGCCGCGCAGTCTTGTACGGTGTGCGTTCGCCGTCCGATCCAGGAGCCCGTCGCGTGAGCCGTTCCGCCAATACCCTCGCCGTGCCGTCGCCGTTCTGGCGCGACGCCGCGCTGCCGTTCATCGAGGCGCGCACCGTCGACGACGGTCGGACCATCTGCTACGCGAAGCACACGCACGACACGTTTTCGGTTGGCGCGATCGTCGGCGGCACGAGCACTTACCTGAACGGCGCGACGAAGGAGCACGTCGGGCGCGGCGTGCTCGTGATCATCGATCCGGAGCAGGTGCATGCGTGTAATCCATATGGCCCCGCCGCGTGGGCGTACCGGATGGTCTATGTCGACGTGCCGTGGCTCGCACGATTGCAGCATGCGCTCGGGCGCGATCCGAACAGCGATTTTCGCGGCTTTTCGCAGAAGTTGACGGATCGGCGTGACCTGTTCGCGCAATTCGGCGGCTTTTACCGCACGCTCGTGACACCCGGCGTCGATCCGCTCGGCAAGGAAAGCGCGGCGGTCGAATTCTTCACGCGGCTGCACGGTGCGCTCGATCGCGTGTCGCCCGACGACGCGCGGCGCGGGGCCGACAACACGAAGCTCGCGCGCGCGGCCGACTACATCGCCGCGCATTGCCGTCAGGCCATCACGCTCGATGCGATCTGCGCGGCCGCCGACCTGTCGCCGTCCTACCTGATCCGCGCGTTCAACGCCCGCTACGGGATGACGCCGCATGCGTTCCTGGTCGACCGTCGCGTGCAGTACGGCCGCGCGGAATTGCGCCGCGGCCGGCCGATCGCCGAGGTTGCGCTTGACGCAGGCTTTGCGGATCAGGCGCATTTCCAGCGTGCGTTCCGGCGCATCGCGGCAGCCACGCCAGGCCAATATCGAAGCGCCGCGAACTGAGCGGGGGAGCGGCCGGCGCCTTGGCGGTGCCGCAGCGGCCGACGACGACCCGCACTGTAGCCGGCCGCCACAAACACACCGTTCGAAGCGACAACGCTAGACATCGAGCAGATAAAGCGCGCTGCCCGCGAGCAACACCGCCATCGCGCGATTGAACAGCCGCATCCGGCGCGCATTCGCGAGCCAGTGCCGCAGCGACGCACCCGCATACCCCCAGCACGAGATCGACACGAAGCAGATCACCAGATACAGCGCCGCGAACTGCCACACCTGCGTGCGATCGCCATCGGCCGCATATGCACCCATCGCGGCCACGCATGCGAGCCACGCCTTCGGATTCAACCATTGCATCGCCGCACCGGCCGCCGCCGACGGGCCGGCAACGTTCGACGCGTCCGGATCGTCCGACAGCCGCCCGTCATCGAGCGCCAGCCGCAGCGCGAGGTAAAGCAGGAACGCAATCCCCGACCATTGAGTGGCCGTGGTCAGCATCGGCCAGCGCGCGAGCGCCGCGTGCAGCCCGAGGCCGATCAGCAGGAACAGCGCGACGAAGCCGAGCGTCGCGCCGGCCGCATAGCGCAGGCTCGCGCCGAGACCGTGGCGCGCGCCCGCGCCGAGCGCGACGATGTTGACGGGACCGGGCGTGATCGACGACGCCAGCGCGAACGCGGCCATCGAAACCAGCATGCTCATCATGTGTCTCCATGCGAATGTGAAAGTCGCATCGAGACTAAAGAAGCGGCGCGGGTCCGTATTGAAGAAAACTGCCCTCGGCGGCGCGGTGTCGTCAGTGCATCGCGCGCAGCGCGTGCGGGTCGCCCGCATCGGCCGTGCGCAGCGGGCCGACGCTGCAAGCCTGCGTCGACACGGAGAAGCCGAACGTATTGACACCGCCCGAGCAGGCGACGAACACGCTGCCGCCGTGCATCTCCGCGACGGCCTTGACGATCGACAGCCCGAGCCCGTGGTTCTCCTTGCTGTTCGCGCGTGCTTCCTCGAGCCGGTAGAAGCGCTCGAACACGTGCGAGCGCCGCACGGGGTCGATCGGCTCGCCGGGGTTGGCAACCGACACGTCGACGAGCGTGTCGCGCGGCGTGATCGTCACGTTCAGCGTCGCGCCGGGCGCCGAATGCTGGATTGCGTTGATCAGCAGGTTGGTCATCGCGCGGCGGAACAGGGAAGGATCGACGGCCGCGCGCGCATCGCCGTGCAATTCGGCGCGCAACTGCGCTTCGTCGAGCGGAATCTCGAGGAAGTCGAGCATGCGCCGCACTTCATCCGCGAGCGATACGTGCTTCAGGTCGGTCGCGCGCTCGCCGCGATCGCTGCGCGACAGGAACAGCATGTCGTTGATGATCACGCGCAGCCGTTCGAACTCCTCGAGGTTCGACTGCAAAGTCTGGCGCATCCGGTCGACCGAGCGGTCGCGGCTCGTCAGCGCGACCTGGGTCTGGCCGATCAGGATGCTGATCGGCGTGCGCAACTCGTGTGCGACGTCCGCGTTGAACGCCTCGAGCCGCGCGTAGGTCTGCTGGATGCGTTCGAGCGCGCCGTTGAACGACGCGGCCAGGTCGCGCAGCTCGGTCGGCAGCGCGTCGGTATGCAGCCGCTGGCGGCGATTGGTGGCGTTGATCGCCGCCGCGTCCTGCGACAGCCGTTCGAGCGGCGCGAGCCCGAAGCGCGCGACCGCGCGGCTCAGCAGCAGCGCGACGACGGTAGCGATCGCGATCAGCGCGGCGAGCGTCCACACGAACCGGCGCAGCATCCGTTGCGTGCGCTCGCACGACGACGCAACGATCAGCTTCACATCGGGGCGCTCGCCGCTGCCCGCGATCGGGACGGTCTTCGTCATCACGTCGTAGCTGCTGTGATTGAGCGCGTACTGCTGGAATGCACCGAACGGTTTGCCGACGGGCACGCCGTCGACCGGATGGCCGAAGCGGAAGTCTGCGTCGGGGCTGTCGATCTGGTAACGCGTCGACCCGTCGGGTGGTTCGAGGTCGGCGAGCTTTTCCTGCATCAGGCGGCCGCGTGCGGCCGTGGTCGCGTGCGACACGATCATCTGCGCGACCTTCGCGCGCGTGTCGATCGTCGCACGCAGCTCGGCGAACAGCTGGCGCTCCATCATCACGAACAGCCCGCAGCCGACCAGCGTGAACACGAGCAGCGACACGATGCCGAACATCGCCGACAGACGCAGGGTGATCGAGCGTTTCATGCGTGCCTCTCGCTGTCGGCGTCCTCGCGCGCCTCGAGCACGTAGCCCATGCCGCGGATCGTGTGCAGCAGCTTCTCCGCGAACGGGCCGTCGAGCTTCGCGCGCAGGCGTTTGATCGCCGTCTCCACGACGTTCGCGTTGCTGTCGAAGTTCACGTCCCATACGAGTTCGGCGATCGTCGTCTTCGACAGCACCTCGCCGCTGCGCCGCGCGAGCACGCCGAGCAGCTGGAATTCCTGCGCGGTCAGGTCGAGCCGCGTGCCGTCGCGGGATGCGCGCCGGCCGATCAGGTCGACGCGCAGGTCGCCGATCGAGATCAGCGTCGATTCCTGCACGCGCGCGCGCCGCGTGAGCGCGCGCAGCCGCTCGATCAGCTCGAGGAACGAGAAGGGCTTGGTCAGGTAGTCGTCGGCGCCGCCGCGCAGCCCGCGAACGCGATCGTCGACGCGGTCGCGCGCGGTCAGCATGATCACGGGCGTCTGCTTCTGCGCGCGCAATGCGCGCAGCACGCCGAAGCCGTCGAGCTTGGGCAGCATCACGTCGAGCACGACCACGTCGTATTCGAATTCGACGGCCTTCCACGCGCCGTCCTCTCCGTCCAGCGCGGTATCGACGACCCAGCCTTCCTCGGTCAGGCCGCTCTTCAGGTATTCGACGACTTTCGGTTCGTCTTCGACGATCAGGACTTTCATGGGCGTGTCCTTGTAACCGGGTTAGGGGCCGACGCTCGCGGCGGGCCGGAGGTTTGCCGTTGCGACGTCGGTTGGCGTGGCGCCGCTCGTCGCGCCGCCGTCCCAGCCGCCGCCGAGCGCCTTCGCGAGAAACACGACGAGCGCCGCGCGCTGGCCCTGGATCTGCACGGCCTGGCGTTCGCTCGTCAGCAACTGCTGCTGGGCCGTCAGCACGTCGATGAACGGCGTGAGGCCGCCCGCGTAGCGGTCCTGCGCGAGCGACACGAGCTTGCGCGCGTCGTCGACGGCCGCCGATGCCTGCTGCGCGGCTTCGGCCAGTACCGCCAGGCCCGTCACCGCATTCTGCACCTCCTGGAACGCGGTGAGCACGGTCTGCCGGTAATTGGCCTGCGCGGCCACGTAGCCGGCCTGCGCGAAATCGACGCCGGCCTTCAGCCTGCCGCCTTCGAACAGCGGCTGGCTGACCGACGCGCCGACCGACCACAGCAGGGCCGGCACGGTGAACAGCCCGGAGAAGCGCGTCGCGTCCCAGCCGATGTCCGGCGACAGCGCGATGCGCGGGAAGTACGCGGCGCGCGCGACGCCGATCTGCGCGTTCGCGGCGGCCATCGCGCGCTCGGCCGACGCGACGTCGGGGCGGCGCTGCAGCAGGTCGCTCGGCATGCCGGTGGGCAGCGCGGGCGCGGTGATCGGCACCACGCGCGGTGGCAGCGCGAAGCCGGGGGCCGGCGTGCCGACCAGCGTCGCGATCGCGGTCTCGACCTGCGCGCGCTGTTGGATCAGCAGCTGCGCCTGCGTGCGCGTCGCGTCGAGCTGCGCGCGTTGCTGCAGCAGGTCGAGGCCGGACACGGCGCCGAGATCGTGGCGCGCGCTCACGTAGTCGAGCGCTTTCTGCTGCAGATCGATCGAGCGCTTGACGACGTCGATCTCGCTGTCGAGCTCGCGCAGCGCGAAATAGCTCGACGCGAGATCGGCGGTCAGCACGAGGCGCGCGTTCGCGAAATCGTCGCGCGCCTGCTCGGAGCTGGCCTGCGCGGATTCGACGCTGCGCCCCACGCGGCCGAACAGGTCGAGCTCGTAGCTGACGCTTGCGCCGACCTGGATTTCGTTCTGCACGGTCGACATGCTCCGCGTCGCGTAGCTGGTTTGCGGCCGGTCGCCGGAGATCTTGAAGCGCTGGCCGCTCACGTTCAGGCCGACGGCCGGATATTGCGCGGACGCGACCGATGCGAGCGTCGCCTTTGCCTGGTCGTAGCGCGCGGCGACGGCCTTCAGGTTCTGGTTGTTGCGCAATGCGTCGGCTTCGAGCGTATCCAGCTGCGCGTCGCCGAACGCGGTCCACCAGGCTGGATCGAGCGGCGCGCGGGCCGGCGCGGCCGGGTGCCAGTACGCGTCGGCGGGGTCGAGGCGCCACGTGGCCGGCGTGTCGACGCCGGGGCGCCGGTAGTCCGGGCCGACGGTGCAGCCGGCAACGGCAGCGACCGCGCCCAGGATTGCCGTGATTGCGGTGGGGCGCAAGCGGGCGCGCGTTGCGCTCACGACTTCGCTCCCTCGGCGGCCGACGCCGGCTTCACGACGGGGGGCGCCTGCACGATGACCATGTCGCCGTTCGCGAGCGCGTCGCTCGGGTTCGCGACGAGGCGGTCGTTCGGCGTGAGCGGGCCGTCGACTTCGAGTGTCTGCCCGATCGTGCGCGCGATCGTCACCGCCTTCAGGTGCACCTGGCCGTTCGCGTCGACGGCCGCGACTGTCGGTCCTTCGGCGCGGAACAGCAGCGTGTTGGCCGGAATCTGCAGGCGGCCGACCGGCGTCATAGGTAGTGTCGCCTGCACGTACGCGCCGGGCAGCAATCGTCCGTCCGGGTTCGGCAGCGTGATCTCGATCTGCAGCGAGCGCGTCGCGACGTCGATGGCCTGGGACGTGCGCGTAATCGTGCCGTCGAAGGTCTGGCCCGGCAGCTCGGCCTGTGCCACGCTCACGTGCTGGCCGACCTTCACCTGCTGCGCGTACGCCTGCGGCACCTGCACGTATAGCCGGAGCCGATCGGCCTGCACGACCGTGAACAGCGAGCGTCCTGCATTGCCGGAGTTCACGAGGTCGCCGACGTCGACGTTGCGCTGCGTGACGATCCCGTCGATCGGCGCGACGATCCGCTGGAAGCCCTTCAGTTCGGTGAGCCGGCGCATGTTCGCATCGGCCGCCGCGAGATTCGCGCTGCCCTGGTTGAACGCGCCTTGCCGGTCGTCGAGCTCCTGCTGCGACACCGCATCGCGCTGGCGCAACTGCTGCGCGCGGTCGAACGACGTCTTCGCGAGCGCGAGCGCGGCCTGCGCCTGCTGGCGCTGTGCGGTGGCCTGCGCGAGTTCCTGGTTCAGCTCGGGCGTGTCGAGCTCGGCGAGCAGTTGCCCCTGCTTCACGCGCGCGCCGATGTCGGCCTGCCAGCGCAGCACGTAGCCGCTCGCGCGCGCATAGATCGGCGCCTCGACGAAGCCGCGCAGCGTGCCGGGCAACGTCAGCTTGCCGCCGGTGGCCGCATCGACCGGATGCACGACACTCACGTACTGGCGCGTGTTCTGCTCGGCCACCGCGTCGAGGCGGTGGCGGTTCAGCACGTTGACGACGATCGTGCGTGCGGCGCCCGCGGCCAGCAGCACGCCGATCACGATCAGCACGACCCGCCCACGCCGCGACACCGACGTGCGCGTCGGCAGGTGCATGCCGTGTTCGTCCACCTGGATGCCGACGGAGCTGTGATGTTTCTCTTCCATGAATTGACCGGTTTATAGGCTAGGGGCGAAAGTCAGTGTCCGGCCTGGCGCGCGCGTCGGCGGGCCAGCCGCGAATGCACGCCGCCGAATACCAGCGGCACGAACAGCAGCGTCGAAACGGTGGCGAACAGCAGGCCGCCGATCACCGCGCGGCCGAGCGGCGCGTTCTGCTCGGCGCCTTCGCCGAGACCGAGCGCCATCGGCACCATCCCGATGATCATCGCGAGCGCCGTCATCAGCACCGGGCGGATCCGCGTCGCGCCGGCCTCCAGCGCGGCCGTGAGCGGCGGCGCGCCGGCGGCGAGGCGTTGGCGCGCGAACGAGACGACCAGGATGCTGTTCGCGGTCGCGACGCCCACCGTCATGATCGCGCCCGTCAGCGCGGGCACGCTCAGGTGCGTGCCGGTGATGAACAGCATCCACGCGATGCCGGCGAGTGCGGCCGGCATCGCGCTGATGATGATCAGCGGATCGAGCCACGACTGGAAGTTCACGACGATCAGCAGGTAGACGAGCACGATCGCCATGGCGACGCCTGCGCCGAGACCGATGTACGACGTGCGCATCGTCTCGACCTGGCCGCGCACCGTGAGATCGGTGCCCCGCGGCAGCGTCGCGCGCGCATCGGACACGATCCCGTCGATCGCGCCCGAGACCGAGCCGAGGTCGCGGCCCTCGACGCTCACGTACAGGTCGATCGCCGGGCGGATGTTGTAATGCGTAATCACGGCCGGGTTCGAGACGGGATGGATCCGCACGAGATTGCCGAGCAGCTGCAGCGGCATGCCCGTGCGCCCGCTCGCGGAAATCGGCGTGCCGAGCAGGTCGTCGATCGACGCGATGTTGTATTGCGGGGTCTGGATCTGCAGCGGGTACTGGACGCCGGTGCGCGGGCTGATCCAGAACGACGGGGTCGTCTGGGAACTGCCGGACAGCGAGATCAGCATGTTCTGCGCGACGTTCTGCGCGGAAAGGCTGAGCTGCTGCATGCGCGTACGGTCCATGTCGGCCACCAGGGTCGGTTCGTCGTTGCGCTGCAGTACGTGCACGTCGACGGTGCCGGGGATTTGCCTGATCTTTTTCATCAGGCTGCTCGCGATAGCCATGTTACTCGCGAGATCGTTGCCGAGCACCTGCACGTCGATCGCGGCCGGCTGGCCGAAGTTGAGGATCTGCGTGATGATGTCCGACGGCTGGAAGAAAAACTCGACGCCGGGGAAGCGCTGCGGCAGCAGCGTACGCAGCGTCTGCACGTAGTGCTGGGTCGAGCGATGGCCCGGCTTCAGCGCGATCATCAGTTCGCCGTCGAGCGTGCCGATCGTGCCGCTGTTGCTGTACGACAGGTTGATGCCGCTCACCGGCAACCCGAGGTTGTCGACGATCGCGCCGAGCTCGTCGGGCGGAACGGCTTCGCGGATCACGCGCTCGACCTGGTCGGCGAGGCGGGCGGTCTCCTCGATCCGGTAGCCGGTCGGCGCGCGCATGTGCAGCCGGATGTTGCCGGAATCGGCGTTCGGGAAGAAGTCGCGGCCGAGCACGAACACGAGGCCGGTAGACAGCACGCAAAAGCCGAGGAAGCACGTCGCGTAGAAACGGCGGCGCACCAGCAGGATGCTGAGCAGCACGATGTACCACGCGCGCAGCCGCTCGAACGCGGCGTTGAACGCGTGATGCAGGCGCGCGAAACGCGACGTCGATTGATCGGGGCCGGTGCTCGCTTGCTGCGGGCGGAACAGCAGCATCGCGAGCGTCGGCACGAGCGTGCGCGACAGCACGTAGGACGCGAGCATCGCGAACACCACGGCTTCGGCGAGCGGCACGAACAGGAACCGCGCGACGCCCGTCAGGAAGAACATCGGCACGAACACGATGCAGATGCACAGCGTCGACACGAACGCGGGCACCGCGATCTCGCCCGCACCTTCGAGAATCGCATCGTGCAGATTGGTGCCGAGATGCAGGTGTCGCTCGATGTTCTCGATCGTGACGGTCGCGTCGTCGACCAGAATGCCCACCGCGAGCGCGAGCCCGCCGAGCGTCATGATGTTGATGGTCTCGCCGAGCGCGGCGAGCGCGATCAGCGACGTGAAGATCGACAGCGGAATCGAGATCGCGATGATCAGCGTGCTGCGCCAGTTGCCGAGGAACAGCAGGATCATCATCGCGGTCAGCACGGCCGCGATCAGCGCCTCGTGGATCACGCCCTGCACGGCGGCGGTGACGAACACCGACTGGTCGAACAGCGGCGTGATCGTGAGCCCTTCGGGCAGCGTCGGAATCACCTTCGGCAGCAGCGCTTTCAGGTCCGACACGACCTTCAGCGTCGACGCGTCGCCGGTCTTCAGGATCGACATCAGCACGCCGCGCTGGCCGTTCTGGCGCACCACGTTGGTCTGCGGCGCGAAGCCGTCGCGCACCGACGCGACTTCGCGCAGGTAGGTCGTCGCGCCATTGACGGTCTGGACCGGCAGGCCGCTGATGTCGGCGACCGTGTCGGCCGACGCGTTCGTGTCGATCCGGTATTCGGTCTGGCCCATCTTGGCGGTGCCGGTCGGCAGCACGAGGTTCTGCGCGTTGACCGCGTTCACGATGTCGGCGGGCGTGAGGCCCTTCGCGAGCAGCGCTTGCGGATCGAGGTCGATCGCGACCACGCGCGTGCGGCCGCCGTACGGGAACGGGATCTGCGCGCCCGGGATCGTGATCAGTTGCGGCCGCAGGAAATTGAGCGCGATGTCGGCGAGCGACTGTTCGCTGAGCGTCTTGCTGGACAACCCGAGCTGGATCACCGGAATGCTCGACGCCGAATAGGTAATCACGAGCGGCGGCGTCGCGCCCTGCGGCATCTGCCGCACGATCGCCTGCGCGGACGAGACCGTCTGCGCGATCGCGGTCTGCACGTTCGCGCCGGGCTGCAGGAACACCTTCACGACCGCGATGCCGGGCAGCGACGTCGACTCGATGTGCTGGATGTTGTTGACGGTCGTCGTCAGGATCCGTTCATGGACGGCCGTGATCCGGTTGGTCATCTCCTTCGCGGAGAAGCCGTTGTAATTCCAGATCACGCTGATGACGGGTATGTTGACCGCCGGCAGGACGTCGACTGGCGTGCGCATCAGCGCAAGCGGGGTGGCCAGCACGATCATGATGGCCATCACGATGAACGTGTAGGGGCGCCTGAGCGCGAGATTGACGATCCACATGGAGGCAGCGGGACAGGCGGTGGTCAGGCGGCGGTGAAGGGAACCCGAATGATAGGCGTCGCGGCGGAACGGGTCACTGACGCGAAACTGGCGGAATTGTCAGGTTGGGGCGGGGCAGCAAAAGGCCGATTCGTCGGATGAAAGGCGCGGGGACGCGGGCATCCGGAAACCGTCGCCGCACCACGCGCATGCCGCGCCGGCGACGGTTCCGCGCATCGGACGTCGCTCAGATCTGCTCCATCCCGACCCGCGCGAGCGCGGCCAGATCGACGACCTCGATCTGGTTGTACGCGAGCCGCAGCACGCCGAGTTTCTCGAGCTGCTGCAACGCCTGGTTGATCCGCTGCCGCGACACGCCGACGAGCATTCCCAGTTCCTCCTGCGAAATCGCGAGCGACGGGCCGGTGTCCGGGTACAGCGCGGGGTTGAACAACTGCGCGAGCGCCTGCGCGACGCGCGCGTCGACATCGAGCAGCCGGCTGTTCTGGATCGACGCGATGAACTCACCCATCCGGTTGTTCAATTGATGGATCACGAACCGCGTGAACGGCAGGCTCGTATCGAGCAGCGCATGGAACGTGTCGACCGGGACGAACAGCACGACCGAGCGCTGGACGGCGACGACTTCGTACTTGCGCAACTCGCGCTTGATCACGCTGCCTTCGCCGAACCAGCCGCCCGACGGCACGCCGGAAAACGTGCAGCCGCGCCCCGACGCGTTGAAGATCGCCAGCTTCAGCAATCCGCGATGCACGCCGATCCAGTATTCGGACGGCGCGAGCCGCTGCGCGATCACGTCGCCGGCTTCGTGCCTTTCGGCATGGGACTGCGCGAGCACGAGCGCCTGGTGTTCCGGCGCCAGCGCGCGGAACCACGCGCACTGGCCGAACAGCACGGACAGGGCGGGCAACGGGCCCGGTTCGAGCGGCGTGTCGGCCGGCGGGTGATCCGGCATGGCGGCCGCGTCGGGCGGCGCAACGGGGTGATCGTGCATGGATGCGGGTTTGCGAGGATAGGGATAACGCGCAGCGTTCATCGGGCACTCTGTCGTTTCGATGACAGACGGCTCACAATAGCGCCCGTTAGGCTATCGGCAATTGAACCACATCAAAACCGATCGGGGTGCATGCACGCCGGCCGGATACGAGACCGACGCCCGCGCCGGTCGACAGAAAACGGGAGACAGGATCATGACGCAGATGTTCGAGGCCGGACTCGGCCGCCGCGATGCCAACTACGTGCCGCTCACGCCGATCGACTTTCTGGTCCGCGCGGCCGAAGTCTACGGCGCGCGTCTCGCGATCGTGCACGGCGACGTGCGGCGCACGTGGGGCGAGACGTACACGCGCGCGAAGCAGCTCGCCAGCGCGCTCGCGCAGGCGGGCGTCGCCCGCGGCGAGACGGTCGCGGCGCTGCTGCCGAACATCCCGGCGATGGTCGAGGCGCACTTCGGCGTGCCGATGGCCGGCGCCGTGCTCAACACGATCAACACGCGGCTCGACATTGCGTCGGTGCTGTTCATGCTGCGTCACGGCGAAGCGAAGGTGCTGATCGTCGATACCGAATACGCGGAGCTCGCGCATCGCGCGGCGCTCGAAGTGCCGGGCCTGAAGATCGTCAGCGTCGCGGACGCGATGCCGGCCGACCCCGCCCGCTTCGCCGGCGCGATCGACTACGAGGCGTTCGTCGCGGGCGGCGACCCCGACTACGCATGGACGCTGCCCGCCGACGAGTGGGAGGCGATCGCGCTGAACTACACGTCCGGCACGACCGGCGACCCGAAGGGCGTCGTCTATCACCATCGCGGCGCGTATCTCGCGGCGATCAGCAACATCCTCGAATGGGACATGCCGAAGCACGCGGTCTATCTGTGGACGCTGCCGATGTTCCACTGCAACGGCTGGTGCTTCCCGTGGGCCGTCGCGGCGCGCGCGGGCGTGAACGTGTGCCTGCGCAAGTTCGATGCGAAGACTGTGTTCGACCTGATCCGCCGCGAACGCATCACGCATTACTGCGGCGCGCCGATCGTGCAGAGCGCGATCGCGAATGCGCCGGCCGAGTTCCGCGCAGGCATCGATCACACGGTGCACGCGATGGTCGCCGGCGCCGCGCCCGCGCCGGCCGTGATCGCGAAGATGAAGGAGATCGGCTTCGACCTGCTGCACGTGTATGGATTGACCGAGGTCTACGGCCCGGCGACCGTATGCGCGAAGCAGGCGCACTGGGACGCGCTGCCCGACGACGAGCGCGCGCGGCTCAATGCGCGCCAGGGCGTGCGCTATCACCTGGAAGCGGGCGCGACGGTGCTCGACCCGGACACGATGGCGCCGGTGCCGGCCGACGGCGAGACGCTCGGCGAGATCATGTTCCGCGGCAACATCTGCATGAAGGGCTACCTGAAGAACCCGCACGCGACGGACGAGGCATTCCACGGCGGCTGGTTCCACACGGGCGATCTCGGCGTGCTGACGCCTGACGGCTATATCCGCATCAAGGATCGCCGCAAGGACATCATCATTTCCGGCGGCGAGAACATCTCGAGCATCGAGGTCGAGGATGCGCTGTACCGGCATCCGGCCGTCGAGGTTGCCGCGGTGGTCGCAATGCCCGATCCGAAATGGGGCGAGGTGCCGTGCGCGTTCGTCGAGCTGCGCAACGGAATGAGCGCGACCGAGGAGGAGATCGTCGCGCACTGCCGGCAGTTGCTCGCGGGTTTCAAGGTGCCGAAGGTCGTGCGCTTCGGCGAGCTGCCGAAGACGTCGACCGGCAAGATCCAGAAATTCCAGTTGCGCAACGCGGTCGGCTCGGACAAGGCGATCGACCTGGCGGGAGACAAGAAGTAACCGACGCGACCGGGCGGTTGCCCGGTCGTTCGTCGTCGGTCACGCGTCGCGGGCCAGCCGGAACACGCTGACGGCTTCCGACAATTGCGCGGCCTGGTCGCGCAACGCGACGGCCGCGCGTTCGGCATCCGAGATCAGCGCCGCGTTCTGCTGCGTCGCCTCGCCGATCTGCGTGATGGCCTGATTCACCTGCTCGATGCCGGTCGATTGCTCGCGCGACGCGGCGCTGATTTCGCCGATCAGCGTGCTGACCTGGTCGACGCGCTGGACGATCTCGCGCATCGTGCCGCGCGCGGCGTCCGCGATCCGGTATCCCTGTTCGACGGTCGTCGACGATTCGGCGCTCAGCGCGTCGATTTCCTTGACCGCCGCCGCACTGCGCTGCGCGAGCGCGCGCACTTCGGCCGCGACCACCGCGAAGCCCTTGCCGTGCTCGCCCGCGCGCGCGGCCTCGACGGCAGCGTTCAGCGCCAGGATATTGGTCTGGAATGCGATGCCTTCGATCGTGCCGGTGATTTCGGCGATCCGGCGCGTCGCACGGCCGATGTCGTCCATCGTCGCGACCACGCGTTGCACGGCCGTGTCGCCGTCGGTCGCGGCGGCCGATGCGTCGGCGACCAGCGCGTTCGCCTGCACCGCGTGTTCGGCGTTCTGCTGCACGGCGGCCGTGATCTGCTCCATGCTCGCTGCCGTCTGTTCGACACTGCTCGCCTGCGTCGCGATCCGCGCGGCGATGTCGCCGCTGCCGGCCGCGATGCCGACCGTGCCGCGTGCGATGTCGGACGAGCTGCTGCGCACCTGCGCGACGATCCGCGCGAGGCCGTCGCCGATTCCGTCGACCGCCTGCACGAGCCGGCCGATCTCGTCGTTGCCCGTTGCGTCGCGTGCAGCGGCGCCGTCGCGGATGCGGATGCTGAGGTCGCCGGCCGCGAAACGTTCCGATGCACGCGCCGCCGCATCGAGCGGTCGGCTCACCACGCGTCGCACGACGACGACGAACAACGCCGCGAACGCCGCGACGAGCACGGCCGCAATCATCAGGAAACGGTTACGGACGGTGCGCATGCCCGCCAGCAGTTCGTCGTCGAGCGCGATGCCGCCGACCAGCCACTGCCATTGCGGAATCGTCGTGAACGACACGAATTTCGCCGTGGGCCCGGCGTCGTGCGCGGCCGGATCGGCCGACGTGTACGCGAGCCGGCCCTGGCCGGCGGCGAGCATTTGCGTGTACGGCGCGCGCGCGTCGTCCGCGCGCTGGCCGGATGCGTCGGGATGCACGACGAAGGTGCCGCGCGATGCGCCCGACGATGCATCGAGCACGAAGTAATAGCCGTTTTCGCCGATCTTCAGCGCCCGGATGCCGTCCTGCACGACTTGCAGCTCGGCTCCGACGTCGAGGCCGACGAACAGCGCGCCGATCACGCGGCCCGCCGCGTCGGTGACCGGCTTGTACTGCGTGATGTACGGCCGGCCGAACAGTTTTGCGAGGCCCGTATAGCTGCGTCCGGCGACGAGCGGTGCGTAGGCGGGGCCGGCGCGATCGAGGCGCGTGCCGACCGCGCGCGTGCCGTCCTGCTTCTTCAGCGACGTCGTGATGCGGACGAAATCGTCGCCATCACGCGCGAAGATCGTCGCGATCGCGCCGCTTTTCTTCAGGAACTGGTCGGGAATCGCGTAATCGAGGTCGAGCGCCTGGCCGCCCGCCGACAGTGTCGGCGCGGCGACCCCGCCGATGTCGACGGTGCGGGCCGGGTCGAGCGCGAAATCGGCCGGCAGGAAACTGGCGAACAATGCCATCGAGCGGGTGGCTTCGGCGGACAGCGCCTTGTCGAACATCTCGACCATCGCACGGATCGACTGCTCCTTGTCCGCGATGCGCGCATGGGCCTCGTCGGCGAGTTGCTGGCCGGCGAAATGGGCGAGCGCCCATGCGAAGGCGGTAAACAGCAGCGCGACCAGCACACACGCCAGCGCGGCCAGGCGCGCGCCGACGCTCGCCCGGCCCAATTGGGTCAATCTCATATCATTCCTGAGTGGGGAGGGAGAGAGGCGGAACGCACGCGCCACCGCATACTGTAAGGAATACGGCAGCTTCGGAGAATTCTTTAGCGGTGCGAAGCCGGAGGGGCCGGCAGTGTCGGTGCATCACGCGCCACGCGACGGCCAGATGCCGCCCGGCCTTCGCGATCGTCACGATCGCGACGCAGGTCGGCAGCGGCTCGCGCAGCACGTCGGCGACCACCGACACGATGAACAGGCCGCCGTCAGCGAGCAATTCGGACATCGCGCGATTGTATCGGCCGCACACCGGCCGGCACGGGTCACGCGGCGGCGTCGGTGCCGAACAGCAGATGCGAGATCACCGACTTGTCGACCGGCTCGTCGTTGAGCGTGCTGGCGAGCAGTTCGCCCGCGAGCTGCTGCGGCGAGAACACCATGTCCGGCTTCAACAGGCGCAGCCGCTCGAGGTTGCGCTGCTGATTCACGAGCGCGACGGTACGCACCGTCGACGCGATCTCGCGGATCGCGAGGATGATGAACGCATTCTCGGCATCGTCGGAGCGCAGCGCGAGCACCGCGCGGGCCGTCGCCGCGCCGGCGTTTTCCAGCACCGCGTGGTCGGTGGCGTCGCCGACGATCAGGTCGGTCGTACCCGGATAGTTGTGCTCGACGCCGGCCGGCACGATGACGGTCACGGCGTAGCCGCGCTTGCGCAGTCCGTCGTGCACGGCATGTGCGACCGGCGTCGCGCCGACGATCAGGAAATGATGCTTGCGAATCACGTTCGAAATGCCTCCCTTGACGATCCGTTTCAGGTTGCCGCCGATCACGGGCCCGACGACCGCGCTGATCGACGTCGCGAACACCGTGATGCCGAGCACGATCACCGACGCGGTGAAGAGGCGCGCGGTGGGCGCGTGCGGGACGATGTCGCCGTAGCCGACCGTCGACATCGACACGATCGAGAAGTAGACGGCCGTGGCGAGGTCATGCACCGGCGGCGTGAATTCGTCGCCGAGATACAGCACGCCGAAAGTCGCGTAGATGAGCAGCGACACGATGCTGAGCAGCGCGAACAGGCTGCTCGCGGCGACGCTCGCGCGATCGAAATGCCGCCAGTAGTAGATCAGCGTGACGGCGAGGACGGCCGTGTACACGAACACGGCGTTGCTGCGGTAGCCGCCGAGGATGCTGATCGCGGCGGCGGCGACCAGCAGCAGGATCGACAGCACCCACGCGACGCGGGCACGCAGCACGATGCCGATGGCCATCGTCGCGAGGCCGGTCGCGACGACGACCTGCGGCAACACGACGAGGCCGGCGTTATCGACGAGGTTCAGCGCATCGGTGAGCCATGCATGATGCACGCCGAGCTTCGCATGGGCGACGACCGGGCGCAGCACCATCAATGCATCGAGTGCGAGGAGGAGAGCGAGATACCAGTGCAGGCCGATCGGCGCGAACAGGCGCCGCAGGCGGGTAGTGACGTGCTTCATGCAATCGCCCGCGCGAGCCGGGCATGTCCAACGAACCAGCCGCTACCCTAAAGCATTCGGCGATCGGCTGCTTTTTCGAGGGGATGACCGCGGGTGACACGGCAGCCGCGCATGCGGCCGCTCGCTCTCAGTTCCAGCCGACCATGATCGCGCCCATCCCCACCAGCAACCCGCCCGTCACGCGGTTCATCGCGCGCATCCGCGCCGGACGTTGCAGCGCACGGCTCAGCCGGTGCGAGAAGAGCGCCATCGACGCGACGCCGCCGGCGAACAGCAGCGCGAAGGACGCCGCGAGCAGCAGGAATTGCACGTTCAGGCTCCACTCTGCGTTGGGAACGATGAACTGCGGAAAGAACGACGGAAAGAACAGCAGCGTCTTCGGATTCAGGCCGGATGTGGCGACGCCGCGCCAGAACAGCGCGCGTCCGCTGTCGGTGTTGTCGGGCGCAGCGCTGCCGGGCTGGGGCGACGCGGCGGCCGCGGCGACCGGCGCGCGGCCGAGCCATTGCTTGCAGCCGAGCCACACGAGGTAGGCGGCGCCGGCCCAGCGCAGCACGGTCAGCGCGTGTTCGTCGAGATGGACCAGGGAATTCAGGCACAGCGAGGTGAGCGCGAGCTGCAGCAGCACGGCGAGCGTGCCGCCCCATACGCACGGCAGCGCGCGGCGCCAGCCGGTGCGCAATGCCTGGTTCATCGTGAGGAGGTTGACGGGGCCGGGGGCGTAGATGAGGACGGCGGACGCAGCGAGGAACGACAGATAAAGCCTGAACGACATGACGGGAGGTACGGAAACGGAGGACAGGCACCGGCCCGTGCAACCGGATAGGCGCGCGGGAGGCGGGACATTGCATGCCTGCGTGTCCGGCGCCGCAACTCGTGATTGCGGCCGGGCGTCCCGCTGCGAAGGGGTGGTCGCGGGGAGCATGCCAGACAACAGGCATGGAGAAAATGTATCAAGCGCGCCGGTTAAAAGGCTTCCTGTTTTCCAGTAAAACTCGGCCGAAACCGGAATCCTGTTCATATAGAATGCCGATTTTCAGTAGAAGATTCTTTCCATCATGGCTACTCGCGAACGCACGCCGAAAACCCTCGACAACCAGGACCGCAAGATCCTCGGTGCGCTGCAGAAAAATGCCCGTCTGTCGAACGCGGAACTGGCGGAACAGATCGGCATGTCGACCACCGCCTGCTGGAACCGCACGCGACAGCTCGAGCTCGACGGCTACATCGACGGTTACGTCGCGCTGGTGAACCAGCGCATGCTCGGCTACGCGGACATCGTGATCCTCGAGGTCACGCTCGATCGCCACGAGGACGACGCGCTCGCGCGTTTCGGCGCCGAACTCGCGGCGCTGCCCGAAGTCCTCGAGGCGTACCTGGTGTCGGGCGAATACGACTACTGGATCAAGGTCGCGGTGGACGGCACGGCCGGCTATGAGCGTTTCCTGCGCGAGAAGCTGTACAGGATTTCGAGCATCCGCCACAGCCGCTCGATGTTCGCGCTGCGGTGCATGAAAGATGTGCCGTCGATTCAGGTGTGACGGCAGGCGAGACGGGCCGCGGATCGTCGTGACGACGAGATTCGCGGTTTGCCGAAGAAGATCGGAAATCGGGCTGTCGCGTCGACTGGGCGCGGCCCGCAGCCGTTGACAGGCGGACAATGCCTGCGGGGCGGGAAAACGGATGAATCTTCCGTCGTGTTTTGCGACGTTCATCCGCCACGCCGATGCCGGGCGCGGCGGCCTTTCGGCGCGCGTTCCGGCAGGCGGGTCGGACGGATCGCTTGCCGCCGGGGCGGCGGCGTGACGCTGCGCTCAGCGCGGCAGACGTGCGTGCGCTTCAGCGATGACTTCGCAGTTCTCGAGGTGCAGTGCCCAAGCTTCCGCAAGCAGCTCGCCAACACGTGCGAGCCAGCCAGAGGATTGGGTGGAACGATCGGAGACATTAGACGTTTGCATGACGAAGCCCCATATAGGTGGCGAGTTAGGGATAACCCTAATCATAGAGGAACATCACCACCTTGTGAAATGCGATTTTGTTATATGAGAATTACTGACAATTTCCGTTGCTGTTACACAACATGAACGCGCATGCTTCCGCGCGGCGGACGGGCGTGACGAGGCCGTGGCAAGCACGGCCTCGCATTGGCGGGAAGAAAGGGAAGTCAGGCGGGGAGAACGGGCGCGGCGCCGCGGCGATTACCCGCCGATCCACCCGAAGCGCCACGACAGGCGTCGTGTCGCGGCGAGCAGCGCATGCGCGAGCTCGCTGTCCGGACCGCGCGGGAAGCCGCGCGACGAACCGATGATCGCGATCACGAGCCGGATGCTGCCGGTGTGATCGAACACGGGCGCGGCGATCGTCCCGATGCCCGGCACCGGCGCATCGAACGCGAAGTCGAGCCCGTCCGCACGGATCGCCGCGAGCCGCGCCCGGAATGCACCGTCGACCTCCTGTGTGGCGCGGCCGGCGAGGCGCACCCGCTCGTCGGCCAGCAGGCCGGCCAGCACGTCGTCGGACATGCCGGCCGCGAAGATCCGCCCGATCGCGGTATTCACGAGCGACATCACCGTGCCGACCTGCAGGCTCACGTGCTGCGGCCGCGCGGATTCCTCGAGGCGGATCACGGTCGGCCCGAGCGGGCCGAGCGTCGCGGCAGCCACGCTCATGTCGGTCGCGCTCGCCAGCGCGACGATCTCGGCTTCGGCATCGCGCGTCGGCGAAACGCGCTGCATCGCGATCAGGCCGAGCGCCTGGGCGAGTGGCCCGCCGCCGAAGCAGCCGGCGTCGTCGCGGCTCAGCAGGCCGATCTTCTGCAGGCTCACCAGATGCGGAAATGCCTTCGCGGCCGGCATGCCGGCCGCCGCCGCGAGGTCGCGCAGCGGCAGCGCACGGCCCGCCGACACGAGTGCCAGCAGCAGCTCGCCCGTGCTGTCGAGCGCGTTGATGCCGCGTTGCGCTTTCGTATCGTCGGCGAGCGTGGGCGGCATGCGCTGCGTCGCAGGGGGCGTGCCAGGCTCGACGGGTGGGGCATCGCGTCCCGCGCCGAGGGACGTGGTCGCTTCGCGTGCCGCATCGCGCAGCGCCGTCGCGATCGGGCCGTCCCAGCCGACATCGATCGATCCGCTCGAACCGATCACCGTCAACGCCAGTTGCAAGCGTCCGTTGGCGTCGAGCACCGGCACGCACATCGCGCTGACACCGGGGCTCGGCCGATCCACGCCGCGCTCGATCCCCCGCGCGCGGATCGCGTCGAGTTCGGCCTGCCGCGCACCGGCGTCGGACGTGGGCTGGTCGCCTTCCGCGCCGGCGAGCGTGTTGCCCGCGCCGGCTTGACTGGCCGCCATTGCATCGAGTTGCGCGGGGTCGCCGAACGCGCGGAACACACGGCCGGTCGCCGTCGTGTCGAGCGACATCACCGATCCGACGTGCAGGTTCACGTGCAGCGGATAGCCACCATGCTCGATGCGCACGATCGTGGGCCCGAGCACGCCCGGCACCGACAGCGCGACGCTCAGGCCGACCGCTTCCGCGAGCCGCGCCGCATGGGGCAGCGCCGCGCGATAGGCCGGCTGGCGTTCGATCGACATCAACCCGAGCCGCAGCGACAGCGGCCCAGGCTCGTAGTTGCCGGTGAGCGCGTCGCGCTTCACGAGCGCGAGCCGCGTCAGGCTGACGAGATAGGTGTGCGCCTGCGCGGTCGACAGATCGGCCGCTGCCGCCAGCTCCGACAACCCGAGCGGCTTGCGCCGGCGCGCGAGCGCATCGAGCAGCCGCCCGCCGACCTCGACGCTCTGGATCCCGCGCTGCGCCTTGGGCGGCGCGTCGTCCGCGCTGACTTCGTGGTTCTGCACGCGATGATTCTTCCGTTGACGAAACCCCGCATGGTATCCGACGCCATTTGACGCGCCAGCCCACAGGTTTACCCGAATTAGACAATAGCAAGTCGATTTGTCATTGACAAATAATCGTCGCGAGCAGATGATCCGCTCACTCCCCTCAACACATGGCTCGCAGCCACGGAACGCAACATGGCCAAAGCATTCGCCTCCCAAGCCGATCTGGAAGAGAAGAAAGTCACCTGGACGCAGCTGTCCGAGAACGCGTACGCGTACACCGCCGAAGGCGACCCGAACTCGGGCGTGATCATCGGCGACGACAGCGTGCTGATCGTCGACACGACCGCGACGCCCGCGATGGCGCAGGACTTGATCGCGAAGATCCGCAGCGTGACCGACAAGCCGATCAAGCACGTCGTGCTGTCGCATTACCACGCGGTGCGCGTGCTCGGCGCGTCCGCGTATTTCGACGAGGGCGCGCAGCACGTGATCGCGAGCCGCGGCACGTACGAGATGATCGTCGAGCGCGGCGAGGCCGACATGAAGTCTGAGATCGAGCGCTTTCCGCGCCTGTTCGCGGGCGTCGAGACGGTGCCGGGCCTGACCTGGCCGACGCTCGTGTTCGAGCGCGAGATCACGCTGTTCCTCGGCAAGCTCGAAGTGAAGATCATGCACGTCGGCTCGGGCCACACGAAGGGCGACACGATTGTCTGGCTGCCGTCGCAGAAGGTGCTGTTCTCCGGCGATCTGGTCGAATACGACGCGGCCTGCTATTGCGGCGACGCGCAGCTCGAACAATGGCCGGCCACGCTCGAGGCGCTGCGCGCGCTCGGCGCGGAAAAGCTCGTGCCCGGCCGCGGTCCCGCGCTGCTGAATCCGGCCGAAGTCGACAAGGGCCTCGACTACACGAAGGATTTCGTGACGACGCTGCTCGCGCAGGGCCGCAAGGCCGTCGAGCGCAAGCTCGACCTGAAGGCGGCGATGGCGCTTACGCGCGAAGCGATGGATCCGAAGTTCGGCCACGTGTTCATCTACGAGCACTGTCTGCCGTTCGACGTGTCGCGCGCGTTCGACGAGGCGAGCGGCATCACGCATCCGCGCATCTGGACCGCGCAGCGCGACAAGGAAATGTGGGACGCGCTGCAGGACTGAGCGGCCCGCCATTTTTCTGACGGCGCCTGAACGGCGGCGGCATTGGGCCGCGGTTCAGGACGCCGGTTTCCGGTCTCACAAGAAAGCAGGGCGCACGTACGCCCTCGGAGACTGCTGCGCGCTCGAATCGCGCGGCCCGTTTGGAGAGAGACATGCCCCAATCGCTTCCCGCCGAAGCGACGATCGCGCACGCGAGTGTCGCGGCGTCGGCTTCCGTCCATGATTCCGCCCTGGCGTCGGACGCCGGCGACGCGCTGCTGTTCCGCAAGATCGCGTGGCGGATCGTGCCGTTCCTGTTCCTCTGCTACGTCGTGTCGTTCCTCGACCGCATCAACATCGGCTTCGCGCAGTTGCAGATGAAGCACGACCTCGGTTTCAGCGATGCGATGTACGGCCTCGGCGCCGCGGTGTTCTACATCGGCTACGTGTTCTGCGAGGTGCCGAGCAACATGCTGCTCGCGCGTTTCGGCGCGCGCCGCACGTTCACACGGATCATGCTGCTGTGGGGCGTCGCGTCGACCGCGATGATGTTCGTGTCGCAGCCGTCGCATTTCTACGTGCTGCGCTTTCTGCTCGGCGTGTTCGAGGCCGGCTTCTTTCCCGGCATCGTGCTGTACCTGACCTACTGGTTCCCCGCGAACCGCCGCGCGGCGGCGATCTCGGTGTTCTTCGCGGGCGTCGCGGTGGCCGGCGTGCTCGGCGGCCTGATGTCGGGCTGGATCATGCGCGACATGAGCGGCGTGCTCGGGCTGCACGGCTGGCAGTGGATGTTCGCGATCGAAGGCGCGCCGGCGATCGTGCTCGCGTGCTTCGCGTTCACGTATCTGGTCGACCGGCCGCACGACGCCGCGTGGCTCACGTCCGACGAAAAGGCGCGCGTCGCCGCGCTGTGCGGCGACGGCCGGGCGCACGGGGCCGCGCATGGCGCGCACGACGCACGCAGCCTGGTGGCCGCGCTCGCGAACCCGCGCGTCTACCTGTTCGCGTTCATCTACTTCTCGCTGACCTGCGCGTCGCTGACGCTCAATTTCTGGATGCCGCTGATGATCCGCGACTTCGGCGTGACGGACGTCGTGGCCGTGAGCCTCTACACGGTGGTGCCGAACGCGGTCGGCGCGGTGGGGCTGATCCTCATCGCGCGCCGCTCGGACCGCACCGGCGAGCGCCGCAAGCACTTCGCGTGCTGCACGATCGGCGGCGGCCTCGCCCTCGCGGCGCTGACGCTGCACCTGCACAGCTTCGCGGCGATGCTCGCGTGTCTGTCGATCGCGGCGACGCTGATCTTCGCCGCGCTGCCGATCTTCTGGGCCGTGCCGACCCGCTATCTGTCGGGCAATGCGGCCGCCGCCGGGATCGCGCTGATCAGCAGCATCGGGATCACGAGCGGCATCGTCAGCCCGTGGGTGATCGGGCTGATCCGCACGCGCACCGGCAGCATGGATCTAGCCGTCTACCTGCTGGCCGCGCTGCTCGCGTTGAGCGGCGTCGCGCTGATGCTCGGCGTGAAGGGCGAACCCGCGCGGCGGCCCTGAACCCCGGCCGGGCATTGCCGGCGGGCGGCGGCGACCGGCGTTGCGTGTCCTGTCGGCCCCGTATTCGCATCCATCGACGAGACGATCGATGCCAGCCCATCTTCAAGCGGACGCCGCGCGTCCGGGCGCGTCCGCGTCGCGCTGATCGGCCGGCGATCCGGCGCGTCCAGTGCGATCCGCCAGCGCGCGGCCGATCCCGGACGTGCCGCCGGTCGACGCTCGTCAGCGAGCGGCCGCGTAGCGCGGCGCGGGTGAATCCGTCGACAGATGCGGCGCCATCGTGCGGCGCGCGGTTTCGTATGCATCCCATTCTTCCGCTGCATGCAGCGACGGAATCGTCACGAGTTCGCCGCGATCGAAGCCGACCAGCGCCGCGTCGACCAGGTCGGTGGCCGACATCACGATCTCCTTCGGCAGGTGTTCGAGCGGCAGGCCGCCCGTCTGCCAGAAGTCGGTGGCCGTCGCGCCGGGCAGCACGGCCTGCACCTGCACGCCATGGTCCGCGAGCTCATGGTGCAGCGACTGGCTGAACGCGAGCACGAATGCCTTGCTGCCGCCATAGACGCCGTTGAGCGTTTCCGGCGACAGCGCGACGATCGACGAAATGTTGATCACGGCGCCTCGGCCGCGCGCGACGAAGCCGGGCACGGCGGCATAGGCGAGGCGCGTGAGCGCGGTCACGTTCAGGTCGATCATCCGCGTCATCGCGTCGACGTCGCTGTCGAGCAGCGGCGCGTGTGTGCCGATGCCCGCGTTGTTGACGAGCAACGTGATGCTGGCGTCCTGCTTCAGCTTCGCCTCGACCACGGCGAGCGCCGCACGGTCGTTGAGGTCCGCGCCGAGGATCTCGACGCTGCGCTGCGTGTCGTTCGTGATGCGCTCGGCGAGCGTGGCCAGCCGGTCGCGGTTGCGCGCGACCAGGATCAGGTCGTAGCCGCGGCGCGCGAGCCGGTCCGCGTAGATCGCGCCGATGCCGGACGATGCGCCGGTGATGACGGCGGTACCGCGATGTGCTTCAGTCATGATGTCGCTCCATGTCGAGGAAGAGGTGAGTGCGTGAAGCCATTCTGGCCGCGAATCGCCGCGACACAAATGACGTAGATAGGTATGATTTCGGACATCGGGCGGGTCGCGACGATCATGCCCCGGCACGGAGACGCGCATGCACCGAATCGGCTTTCTGATCAGCGATGGCTTCCAGATCATGGCGCTGGCCGCGCAGTCGGTGTTCGAGTACGCGAACATGGGCGCGGACGAGCCGTTTTACGTGATGGGCAACTACTCCGTCGAAGGCGGCGACGTGCGTTCGTCGCTCGGGTTACCGGTCGCGACGCGCGCGTTGCGTGGGCGAATCGACGTCGATACGTGGATCGTCGCGGGCGTCAACGATCCGCTCGCGTCGCCGCCGCCGGCCGGCGTCGTCGCGTTCCTGCGGCGCGCCAATGCGCGCGCGCGGCGGATCGCCGGCATCTGCACGGGCGCATTCGTGCTCGCCGAGGCCGGGCTGCTCGCGCAGCGCCGCGCGACGACGCACTGGGCGTACGGCCGCCACATGCAGACGCATTTTCCGGACATTCGTGTCGAGGACGACCGTATCTACATCGTCGACGGCCCGATCTGGACGTCCGCCGGGATGACGGCCGGCCTCGATCTCGCCCTCGCGATGGTGGAGAAGGATCTCGGCGCGGACGCCGCCCGCTCGGTCGCGCACAAGCTCGTGATGCACCAGCGCCGCTCGGGCGGGCAGTCGCAGCATTCGGAAATGCTGGACCTCGCGCCGAAATCGGACCGGATCCAGAACGCGCTGAACTATGCGCGGCGAAATCTCTCCCGCGCGCTGACCGTCGAGGAACTGGCCGATGCGGTCCATCTGAGTCCGCGCCAGTTCAGCCGGGTGTTCACGCTCGAAACCGGGCAGTCGCCGGCGAAGGCGATCGAGCGGCTGCGGCTCGAAGCGGCTCGGTTGATGATCGAGCAGAGCCGGCATTCGCTCGACGTGATCGCGAAAGAGAACGGCTTCCGCGACCGGCGCCACCTGCGCGACGCGTTCGTGCGCGGCTTCGGCGTGCCGCCGCAGGCCGTGCGGCGCGACGCGCGCGCGGACGAGCGCGAAACGGGCTGACGCTCGCGGGCGCGCGCCGCCAGCGCGGGCGTGAAAAATCGCGCAGAATCTCCGGCATTCCTCGCGAGGAGACACCATGCACGCCGCCCCGTTCAACATTGCGATTCCCGATCACGCGCTTGATGTCCTGCATCGGCGCCTGCGCGACATGCGCGCGCCGGCGCTGACGCCTGCCGCGCCGTGGCAGCAGGGCGTGGATGGGGCGTGGCTGCGCGACCTGGTTGTGTACTGGGCCGAGCGCTACGACTGGCGAGCGGCGGAGCGCGCGCTGAACCGGCAGCCGCAGTTCGTCGCGGACGCAGGCGGGCAACGCGTGCATTTCATTCATCGTCGTGGGGCGGGGCCGAGGCCGTATCCGCTCGTCATCACGCACGGCTGGCCGGGCTCGATATTCGAATTCGACGCGCTGATCGATCGCCTGTGCGATCCGGCCGCGTTCGGCGGCAATCCGCACGACGCGTTCGACGTTGTCGCGCCGTCGCTTCCCGGCTTCGCGTTTTCGCCCGCGCCTGCGGCACCCGGCATGTCGGCATTTCAGGTCGCCGACTGCTGGGCGGCGTTGATGTCCGGGCTCGGATATCGCCGCTTCGGCGCGCAAGGCGGCGATCTCGGTGCAGGCGTGTCGATTGCGCTCGGCGCGCGGCATCCCGGCGTGGTGGACGGCATCCATCTGAACTACCTGCCCGGCAGCTACGAGCCGCCGACCGACGCGGCTTCGCCGTTGACTGACGACGAACGGGCTTTCGTGGCGCAGCGTGGAGAGTGGGTTGCGCTGGAGGGCGGATACGCGCATGTGCACATGACGAAGCCGCAGACGCTGGCCGTCGCGCTCAACGATTCGCCGGCCGGGCTGGCCGCGTGGATCGCCGAGAAATTTCGCGCGTGGAGCGATTGCGATGGCGACGTCGCGCGGCGGTTTTCGCACGACACGCTGCTGACCGGAATCGCGCTCTACTGGTTTACCGGCTGCATCGGCTCTTCAATGCAGATGTATTGGGAAAACCGGCTGCAGCCGATGCGATTCGCGGCCGGGCAGCGCGTCGCGGCGCCCGTCGCGTTTGCGCGCTTTCCGAAGGAAATCAGTCGTCCGCCGCGCAGCTGGCTCGAACGGGTGTTCGACGTCGTGCAATGGACCGACATGCCGAGCGGCGGCCATTTTGCCGCGATGGAAGAGCCGGACCTGCTGGCCGACGATATTCGCCGATTTTTCCGGCGTTTTCGGTAATGCCCCGAGGGGCGGCCTGGCGGGCGAAGTGTGCGGGCGCCCATGCGTGCGCCGGCGAGTGCCGGCGCCGTGCGGATCGCGACGCGACGATGGCGCCTGTCTTGCCGCGTGATGACCGGGTAATCAGCGGGTGACGAACGGCGCCGCATCGTGCGGCGCGGTGCGCGCGTGCTTGCGCTGGCGCAGCAGCGCGACGCGGCAATTCTCGCGCGCGGTCTCGCGGCCGTCGTCGTCGAGCAGCACCAGATCGCCGCGCATCACGTTGAGGGTGATCACGTCGTCGCCGGGCGCGCCGAGCGTTTCCGGCGTATGCACCGACCCGGCCGGTTCGAGCACCGTCGAGCCGGCCTGCGCGATCCATTCGTACTCGCGGTAGCGCCACGCACCCTGCAGCGTATGCACGAACACCTCGCCGTCGTGGCGATGGCGCGGCAGCGTGCCGCCGGCCGGCATCTTCAGCAGTGCGGTCAGCGTGTCTTCCGCCGCATTGATATGCAGATACTTGATCGCGAGCCCCGGCAGGTCGGCGCTCATCGGCAGCCACGGCAGCGCATCGCCGGGCAGGCACGAAATCGGCGGCAGGTCGGTGGAAAGCGGGGCGGTCGGCTGCGTCATGGCGGGAGGCGGAGCGGAAACGGGAAGTGCGCATTATCGCAGAGGCGGATCGGGCCGCAGCCTCCCTCGTCGGACAGCCGCGCCAGCGAAGCCTGAGCCCGGCTACACGTCGCGGCCGTCTTCGTCACGTCCGCCCGTCCGCGCCGCCGCATGCGCGGCTTCGAGGCACGACTGGAACAGCAGCGCCGCCCGCGTTGGCCGCGGCGAGCGCCGCAGCAGGCTCACGAACCGGCATCGGTAGTTGAAGCGGTGCGGCGCGATCGGTTGCATCAGCCCCTTGTTTTCGAAGCTTTCCGCGTAATGGTCGGGCAGAAAGCCGAGGTAGCGGCCGGACAGGATCAGCGTCGCGATCGATTCCTGGTCCGATGCCGTCGCGCTGCGCGTGAGTTTCGCGCGATGGCTCAGCTCCATGTTCGGCGAATGGAAGCCGAGCCCGGCGAACGCGTGCGCGCGGATCGTCGTCCACGTGAGCTTGCCGTGCGGCGCGTCGAAGAGCGGGTGCTGGCGGCCGCAGTACAGCAGCATCCGCTCGTCGAACAGTTCCGAATACACGAGGCTGCCCGAGCTGCGGTGCGCGGGGATGATCCCGACCTGATAGCTGCCGTCGATGATCCCGCGCTCGACCTCGTTGATCGACGCGACATGCAGGTTAAGTGCGACATCGGGCGCTTCGTCCGTGAATTGACGGATGGCGTCGCCGAGCCTCGCGTGCGGATTGGTGGCCGTCTTGTCGAATACGGCGACGTGCAGTTCTCCGCCCATCTTGTCGTGAATGCCGTCGATTCTGCTGCGAAATGCCTCCATCGATGCGAGCAGTCGCAGGGTTTCCTCGTACACCGTCTGCCCCTCGGCGGTCAGCGTGAAACCCGCGCGGCCGCGCCGGCACAGCACGAGACCGAGGCGCGTTTCCAGATCCTTCACGTGTCGACTGATCGTCGAGATGCCGATATTCAGCTCGAGCTCGGCCGCCGCCATCCCGCCGCACTGCACGACGCCCTTGAAGACCCGCAGCAATCGCAGATCCATGTCGCTGAGCTGCCCGAGCAGCGCGCGGCTCTTCGGTTTCTTTGCTTGCATAGTTGCGCAAGTGAACATTGATATTGCGATATTGAAGAGACTAATTGGCCTGCCGACAATGCGCAACATCATCACAAGAAGGAGGGGCGCGCCGCGCCGACCGACATGACCGACACGATCACCGCCAGCCAGCACGACGAAACCGGCATCCGCACCGACGCCGCGTGGCTCGACGCCCACTGGATGCCGTTCACGGCGAACCGTCAGTTCAAGTCCGATCCGCGCATGATCGTGTCGGCGAAGGACGCGTATTTCACGGATGGCGAAGGCCGCAAGATCTTCGACGGTCTGTCGGGCCTGTGGTGCACGGGCCTCGGCCACGGCCGCGCGGAAATCACGGAAGCCGTGAGCCGCCAGGTCGCGCAGCTCGACTACGCGCCGGCGTTCCAGTTCGGCCATCCGAAATCGTTCGAGCTCGCGAACAAGATCAAGGACCTGACGCCGGCCGGCCTCGACTACGTATTCTTCACGGGCTCGGGCTCGGAAGCGGCCGACACGTCGCTGAAGATGGCCCGTGCATACTGGCGCGCCAAGGGCAAGGGCACGAAGACGCGCCTGATCGGCCGCGAGAAGGGGTATCACGGCGTGAACTTCGGCGGCATCTCGGTCGGCGGGATCGGGCCGAACCGCAAGCTGTTCGGCCAGGGAATCGACGCCGACTTCCTGCCGCACACGCAACTTGCGGAAAACCGATTCTCGCGCGGGATGCCGGAGCACGGCGCCGACCTGGCCGACCGCCTGCTCGATCTGATCGCGCTGCACGACGCATCGAACATCGCGGCCGTGATCGTCGAGCCGTTCTCCGGTTCGGCGGGTGTGGTCGTGCCGCCGAAGGGCTATCTGAAGCGCCTGCGCGACATCTGTACCGCGCACGACATCCTGCTGATCTTCGACGAAGTCATCACGGGCTTCGGCCGTGCCGGCGCGATGACCGGCGCCGACGCGTTCGGCGTGGTGCCGGACATCATGAACTTCGCGAAGCAGGTGACGAACGGCGTGCAACCGCTCGGCGGCGTGATCGCAACAAAGGAAATCTACGACACGTTCATGGCCGCGGGCGGCCCCGAGTACATGCTCGAGTTCCCGCACGGCTACACGTACTCGGCGCACCCGGTCGCGTGCGCGGCCGGCGTCGCTGCGCTCGACCTGCTGGTGAAGGAAGACGCGGTGGCCCGCGTGCGCGATCTCGCACCGCATTTCGAGGCGGCCGTGCACGGGCTGAAGGGGCAGCGCCATATCGCGGACATCCGCAACTACGGGCTGGCGGCCGGCCTGACGATCGCGGCGCTGCCGGGCGAGCCGGCACGGCGCCCGTACGAGATCGCGATGCGCTGCTGGGCGAAGGGCTTCTACGTACGCTACGGCGGCGACACGATCCAGCTCGCGCCGCCGTTCATTTCGGAGAAGCGCGAAATCGACAACCTCGTGAACGCGCTGTCCGACGCGCTGAACGAAGTGGACTGAGCCGCGGCCCGTTCTCCGCGACAACCGAATTCACGACAGAGCCAGGAACATGAAACACGACAGCAATGTGACCTCCACCGTCGGCCACCTGATCGACGGCAAGCGCGTCGACGGCGGCAGCCGCGTCCAGCCGGTGTTCGACCCGGCCACCGGCGAATCGCACAAGAGCGTCGCGCTCGCCGACAAGCTGACCGTCGAAGCCGCGATCGCATCCGCGCAGGCCGCGTTTCCCGCGTGGCGCAACACGCCGCCGCTGAAGCGCGCGCGCGTGATGAGCCGCTTCAAGACGCTGCTCGAGGAGCATGCGGACGAGCTGTGCGCGCTGATCACCGCCGAACACGGCAAGGTGCTCGCCGACGCGATGGGCGAGCTGCAGCGCGGGATCGAGAACGTCGAATACGCGACCTACGTGCCCGAGCTGCTGAAAGGCGAGCACAGCAAGAACGTCGGCCCCGCGATCGATTCGTGGAGCGAATTCCAGGCGCTCGGCGTCGCGGCCGGCATCACGCCGTTCAACTTCCCGGTGATGGTGCCGCTGTGGATGTGGCCGATGGCCGTCGCATGCGGCAACACGTTCGTGCTGAAGCCGTCGGAGCGCACGCCGTCGTCGACGCTGCGCATGGCCGAGCTGGCGCTCGAGGCCGGCCTGCCGCCGGGCGTGCTGAACGTCGTGAACGGCGACAAGGAAGCGGTCGACACGCTGTTGACCGACCCGCGCGTGAAGGCGGTGAGCTTCGTCGGCTCGACACCGATCGCCGAGTACATCTATTCGACCGGCTGCGCGCACGGCAAGCGCGTGCAGGCGCTCGGCGGCGCGAAGAACTTCGCGGTCGTGATGCCCGATGCCGACATCGGCAATGCGGTGAACGCGCTGATGGGCGCCGCGTACGGCTCGTGCGGCGAGCGCTGCATGGCGATTCCGCTGGTCGTCGCGATCGGCGATGAAACGGGCGACAAGGTGGTCGAAGGCCTGAAGGCCGAGATCGCGAAGATGAAGGTCGGCCCGGGCAACGGTGCCGGCGTCGACATGGGACCGCTCGTCACGAAGCAGCATTTCGAGAAGGTGACCGGCTTCGTCGATGCGGGCGTGGAAGCGGGCGCGACGCTCGTCGTCGACGGGCGCGGCGTGAAGGTCGACGGCCACGACGGCGGCTACTACCTCGGCCCGTGCCTGTTCGACAACGTGAAGCCCGGCATGCCGGTCTACCAGCACGAGATCTTCGGGCCGGTGCTCGGCGTGATCCGCCTGAAGTCGCTCGACGAGGCGATGGCGCTGATCGACGCGCACGAATACGGCAACGGCACGTGCCTGTTCACGCGCGACGGCGAAGCGGCGCGCTACTTCAGCGACAACATCCAGATCGGCATGGTCGGCATCAACGTGCCGCTGCCGGTGCCCGTCGCGTATCACTCGTTCGGCGGCTGGAAGCGCTCGCTGTTCGGCGACCTGCACGCGTACGGCCCGGATGCGGTGCGCTTCTACACGAAGCGCAAGACGATCACGCAGCGCTGGCCGTCGGCCGGCGTGCGCGAAGGGACGGTGTTCAGCTTCCCGTCGAACCGCTGACGCGCGATCCGGCGGCAACGTGACGCGCGTCGGCCGGCGGCGTGACGCCACGCGGCCGGCGTAAAAAGCACAGGCCCGCCCCGGTCGATGACCGGCGCGGGCCTTTTCATACGTGCGGCGGCCGTGCCGGCACGGAAGACCGGGAAGGAACGCTTACGGCGCGACCACGTGCCACATGTTCTTGAAGTTGTCGCCGTTGCGGTCGCCCTGTTTCATGTCCTTCGCGAAGAAGTACAGCGGCTTGCCCTTGTAGGCCCATTGCGGGCTGCCGTCGTCGCGCTTGACGATCGTGTAGGGGCCGACCGGGACATCGGTTGCGCTGGCCTTGTACGGCGGCCAGATCGATTCGCATTGGCCCGTGCATGCGCTTGTGCCGGCGTTGGGCTTGTCCTTGTCGAATGCGTAGACGGTCATTCCGTTCGCGGCGACGAGCGCGCCGTTTTCGACCTTGGTGATCGAGCCTTGAGCCGAGGCCGAAACGGACGCCATGGCGAGCACGGCGGAGCTGACGAGCAGCACGGCTTTCATGATTACCTCCTTGTAGTCCGGTGGGCGGCGCAGCCGCACGCATGGCCGGGCGTGCGCGTGACTGCGGGGAATGGTGCCGGAACGCGGCGCCGTGGCCGCCGGTGCGAGCGACGTGAAGTCGAATGGCGGAGGCACGGACCCGCTTCATTCACCATAGGCGCTTTTTGGCGGGGCTGCGAGAAGAACCGGGGGCGTATCGGCGATGCGTGCGTCCCGCGCAACGGGCGGGGCGGTTGCGCGCGTGCGGCGGGATTCGGTATCCGTCCCCGAACCTGCGTGAGTCCGGCTGGCTCGTGCGATTGCGCTTCCGCGACGGACGGCGGCACGTCGCGGCGCCGGGCCGTCAGCGAAATGCCGGCGCCGACGCGAGCGCCGTCAGCACGGCCGGCATCGCGAGCGCGGCGGCGATCGTCTGGAACGCGGTGATGCCGGCCATCAGCGGTGCGTCGCCGCCGAGCTGGCGCGCCATGATGTACGACGAGGACGAGGTCGGCAGTGCCTGGAACAGCAGCGCGATGGTCAGCGCGGCATCGCCGAGCCCGAACAGGCGGCCGGCCGCGAGCGTGGCGAGCGGCATCGCCATGAACTTGAACGCCGACGCGATGCACATCGGCTGCACCCATTGCCGCGCGGCGTCGAACTTCAGCGCCGCGCCCACGCACAGCAGGCCGAGCGGCATCGAGGCAGCGCCGAGCGCGCGCACGGCCGGTTCGACGGCGGCCGGAAACGCGATGCCGGCGGCCTGCATCGCGATCCCCAGCGCGCACCCGACGACGAGCGGATTCGACAGGATCTGGCGCACGAGCGCCCACGCGCCGAGCCGCGTGTCGCCGTAGCGCGCGAACACCAGCACGCACATCAGGTTCACGGTCGGCACGATCGCCGCGACGCACACGGCCGCGAGCGCGATTCCGTGCGCGCCGAAGAGTCCTGCGGCGAGCGCGGTGCCGACATAATTGTTGAAGCGCACCGCACCCTGGAACACCGACGTGAACCCGGCGCCGTCGACCGCAACGAAGCGGCGGACCAGCAGCAGAAGCGCCGCGACGAGCACGGTCGAACCGACCAGCGCCGCCGCGAGCGGCAAGACGGGCAGCGCCTGCAGCCGCGCATTCGCGAGGCCGTTCGCGAACAGCGCGGGCAGCAGCACGAAGTAACACAGCCGCTCGGCATGCGGCCAGAACGCATCGGCGATGAAGCCCGTGCGCCGCAGGCCGTGGCCGAGCGCCACCAGCAGCGCGACTGGCGCGAGCGCGAGCACAATGGGGCCGATCATCGACGCGCCTTCAGGCGAGACGGGCGGGACAACAGGCAGGCGCAGCAGCGGAACGAAGCGGGAATCCATCCGGCGGGCAACATGGCGGCATGCAATCGAAAGGGTGACGATGCCGCCAAGCTAACACGCGGATGCAGCAGGAATAATGGTTAATTATCGGGTGTTCAATGAGAAATTCTCATCGATGACGCAGTGACTTCTGCGGCCAGCGCACGCGCGAAACGCTCCGCCGGCCGCGACCGGTGTTCGAGCAGCACGACCGCGCGGCCCATCTGCGGCTCGCCGAACGGCAAGCGCGTGACGGGCGGCAGCCGCGCAAGCGTCGAGTCGGGGAGCGCGACGATCGCCGCGCCGAGCCCGCGGGCGACCATTCGCGCGATAGTCTCCGCGCTGTCGAGCACCATCTCCTCGCGTACACGCACGCCGATGCGGCGTAACTCGGCGGCGATCATCCGGCCGGCCCATGCCTGCGCGTCGAAGCGGATGAACGGCAACGCCTCGAGCAGCGTGCCCGCGTCGCGCTCCGCATACTGCGGCGGCGCGATCAGCCAGAAGCGGTCTTCGTACAGCGTGGTCCACGTCAGTTCTGCCGGATGCGGGCGCACCGGGCGCGTCGTGATCGCGGCGTCGAGTTCGCCGGCCGCGACGCGGTTCGCCAGTTCGGCCGACATGCCGGCCGATACGTGCACGCGCAACGACGGATGCGTGGCACGCAGCGCGAGCAGCGCATCGGGCAGCGGGCCGGACAGCGCGGTCTGGATCGCGCCGATCCGCAGGCGGCCGACGAGCTTCTTTTCGTCGCTGAGCGCATCGGGAATCCGGTCGACCATCGCGAGCACCTGCTCGGCTTGCGCGACAAGGATGTTGCCGGCTTCGGTGAGCACCGGATGGCGGCGCGAACGGTCGAACAGCCGGACGTTGTATTCGCTTTCGAGCGTCTTGATCTGCAGGCTCACGGCCGATTGCGTGAGTCCGATCGCTTCGCCGGCGCGTGCGAAGGTCCGGTATCGGGCGATCGCGACCAGCGTTCTGAATGCGCGTAGTGACATGGAGTCGGTGAGGTAGGCGGCCGGTGCCGGCACGCGGATTGCTCGATGATGCCGAAGGCGGCGCACGGACGGCGTGCCGATCTCGGCGCCGACGCCCGCCGAAGCGGGCGGCCCGGCCGGCACGCTGGCGGACATCATGCCCGCGCGTGTGGAAACGGGCAACCGCGCCGTCGGTGCCCGCTGCGGAACGCGCGGCGCGCAGCGCGTCGCGTGCAGGTGGTCAAGTCGATCGTCCGGTGCGGGCTTTCGTGAATGGCATCGAGCCGGGCGTGCACGCTTGGCTGCTTGCGGTGGGCGGTCGTGGCCGTTCGGGCTGCCCGCATGCGTTCGATCGATGCGTCGGGCCGACGCGACGCGCGTTGTCGTGTCGGCCCCGTGCTTCGCGGAGGTAACGACCATGACAGACGATCCCGGTGACGTCGCGCGCGCCAGCTATCGTGCGTATGTCGACAAGGACCGCGACGCGATCGAAGCGCTGATCGCGCCGGACTTCCATTTCACGAGCCCACTCGACAACCGGCTCGACCGCGACGCTTATCTGGCGCGCTGCTGGCCGAACAGCGCGTTGCTCGCCGGTTTCGCGTTCGTCGACGTCGCCGTGCACGGCGAATACGTGTTCGTCGTGTACGAAGCCGACACGAGCGCCGGCAGGCGGTTCCGGAATGCGGAGCGGTTGCGCGTGCGCGATGGCCGGATCGTCGAGGCCGAGGTGTATTTCGGCTGGTATGTGCCGCACCAGGCGCCCGAGGGCGGGTTCATCGAATCGGCCGGCTGATGGGTGACGGCCAGCGGCCCGTCACACCCAGAGCCGGTACATCCAGAACGATTCGTCCTCGGCGAAGCGTCGCACGAACTCGGTCGGCGAGAAGCCCGTGATGCGCCGCGTCGCGCGGCTCAGGTGTGCCTGGTCGGCGAATCCCTCGTCCAGCGCGAGCGCGGCCCAGTCGACCGGCTGCCCGGCCTCCTGCCGGTCGCGCGCGGCGAAGAACACGCCTTCGGTGCGCACCAGCGTTTGCCAGTCGCGCAACGAGCGACCGCTGTACGACTTGATGCGCCGTTCGACCTGGCGCGGGCTGTGGGTGTAGCGCCATTCGCGCGCTTTCGACGCGAGACGCCCGAGCCAGCTGCGTCCGGCATCGCGCAGCGACGACAGCGGCGACACGCTGCCGCGCAGCGCGTGCCAGCGCGGTGCGAGGTAACGGTCGAGCGCGGCCAGTGCAGCGTCGTCGTGTTCGGCATCGGCGAGCGCTTCGAGCAGCGGCCGCCAGCTGCCGTCGAGGCATGCATGCGCGTCGACGACGCTATCGTGGATCGCCGGCAGCGCGACGCCGAACAGCGCGCGTGCGGCGTCGGCATGCAGGCAGACGATGCCGCCTTGTCCGCTCGTCGGCGCCCAGCTCGCGACCGGCATCGACTGGCTGCCCGACAGCGTCGCCGATGCGCCGAACGGCCGCCATACGGGGCCGTCGCCCGTGCGCCGGACGAGCCCGACGTCGAACCCGCGATACCACGACAGGCAGACGATCGGCGACGCCGGGAAATGCGTGAGCCGCTGTGCGTCGCTCAGCGCGAAGCCGCGCGTGTCGCGGCTGACGATCGCGACGACCGCGCCGTGCAGCGCGGCCGGCGGCGGATACAGCCGGGTGGGCGGCGAGCGGCCGTCGCACAGCACGCGCGGCGCACGCGCGAGCGGATCGGGGCACGGCGGCAAAGTGGGCGACGGACCGGAGGGCATGACGCCGGAGTATAGGGACCGGCGCCGCGCGTGTCGATGTCGTTTGCGTTCAAGACCGGCCGCGCGTCGATCCGGACAATCCGGCGCATGAACACACGATCCTCTTCCCGATGCCCGTTTCATGCGGACGCCGCCGGTGCGGCGCCCGCGCTTCACCCGCCCGGCGTATGGCCGCCGGGGCCGCGTGCCGGCCTGACGGGGTGGCGGCTGCTGCGCGCGATGTCGCGCGACCTGACCGGCACGCTCGCGGGCTGGCAGCGTGCGCATGGCGACGTGGTGCACCTGCGCATGTGGCCCGAACATGCGGTGGTCGTGACCGATCCGGCGCTCGTGCGCGAGCTCCTGGTCACACATCACGATGCGCTCGTGCGCTGGGAGCGCGGCATCCGCGTGTTCTCGCAGGTTCACGGGCGCAGTGTGCTGGTTGCCGAGGGCGACGCATGGCGCGACAAGCGCCACGCGCTGCAGCCGAACTTCATGCCGAAACCGGTGCAGGCATTCGTGCCGTCGATCGCCGCGACGGCCGGTCATGCGCTCGCGCAGTGGCCCGCGCACGACGCGCACTGGCCGATCGAAAGCGCGCTGACGTCGCTTGCGATGGACGTGATCATGCGCACGATGTTCTCGGACGCGATCGGCGCGAATGCACGCGTGGCCGAGGAGGCCGTGCGCACGATCAGCGCGGCCGCGAACGCCGAGTTCTACCAGCCCGTCAGCGCGCCGGACTGGATGCCGTGGAAGCGTGGCAAGGCGAGGGCGCTGGCGGTGCTGAACGGATTGATCGACCGGCAACTGCACGCGCGTCTGGACACGCCGGAGCACCGCTGGCCGGACGACCTGCTGTCGCGCCTGTTGCGGCTGCATCGCGCCGACGCGCGCACATGGCCGCTGCAAGCCGTGCACGACGAGTGCATGACGGCATTCCTCGCCGGTCACGAGACGGTTGCAGCCACGCTGACCTGGTGGGCGTGGAACATGGCCGCGAATCCGGCCGCGCAGGCCGCCGCGCGCGACGAAGTCGTGCGCGTGCTCGGCGGCCGTGCGCCGACCGCCGACACGCGCGCGGCATTGCGCTACCTGACGCAGACCCTCGAGGAAACGATGCGCGTCTATCCGGCCGCGCCGATCCTGATCAGCCGTCGCGCATTGCGGCCGGTCGCGTTGGGCGCATGGCAATTTCCGGCGCGAACGTTGTTCATGCTGCCGATTCAGCTGATGCATCGCGACGCGCGCTGGTTTCCGGCGCCGACGGCATTCCGGCCCGAGCGCTTTGCCGACGACGCGCCGGCGATTCCGCGCGGCGCCTACATGCCGTTCGGCACGGGGCCGCGCGTCTGCCTCGGCCAGCATCTGGCGATGACGGAGATGGCGGTGGTGGCGGCAATGATCCTGCAGCGCCATGAACTGTCGGTGCCGCCCGGCATGGCGCCGCCGCGCGCGACGCTGAACGTGACGCTGCGGCCCGAACGCCCGCTGCACCTGGCGATCGCGCCTACGCGGCCGGCGGCGGAGGCCGGACCGTCGTGACGTGACGGAGCCGCGTTCAGCCCGCCGCATCCTCCCCCAACGCCTGAATGAACCGCGAAAACAGCTCCGGCTGAGACGAGATCCCGAGCTTCGCGTAAAGGTGCCGCCGATGCACCTTCACCGTCTCCGGCGAAATCGCCAGCCGTTCCGCGATCGCCTTCGACGAATTGCCGCGCAGCACCATTCTCGCGATCGACATCTCGCGATCGGTCAGCACGCCCGCGCCGAATCGCGCGAGCGCCTGCTCGACGCGCGCGCCGAGATCGTCGTCGGGCGTCGCGCGCGCGGCATCGCCCACCAGCCGCCAGTGCTGCCGGATCGTCGCGAGCACCCACGGCATCGCCGCCGTCAGCTTGCCGAGCGGTTCGACGTCGAAGCGCGCCGACGCGCCGAGCGACAACGACAGCAGCAGATCGGGGTTCGGCCGCAGCAGAATCTGGATTTCATCGTCGCCGACCGCGTCACGAAAGTAGCTCAGGAAATATTCGCTCTGCCGGAACAGGTCGGGCGCGACTTCCTCGAGCCGGTAGCAGCCGTCGGCGAGCCCGTCGTGCGCGGCCTGCAGGAACGGATCGAGCAGATATAACCCATTGAGGTAAAGCGGCACCGGCGACGCGCTGTCCGAGCCGCCCGTGTCGTATTCGTCGAGCACGAGCGGCACGCCGTCACGGCCGATCGCGGTCGCGAGCGCGTTGTCGAACGGCACCATTTCGTTGAGCAGCAGCACCAGGAAGCGCCAGAAGCGCGGCTGGCCCAGATGATCGATCGCGCGGCCCAGCGCCTGGTGCATCGCGATTTCGGAGAAGAGTCGATCCATACCACCACCGAAGGGTGTAACACGAAGGGGGAATAGCGGTCCTGAATTTGGCTTCCTAGACTGCCACGCAATCAATCGGGCCCGAGTATGGGTGTTCAAAAAAGAGCAGGGTAGGAGCAACAGGAGAACGAAATGGCGATGATGTCGGAATCGACGGGCACGCTGCAAGCGACGCCTGCCACGGAAGACGCACCGCGCGCGCTGTCGCAGACGCTCAGCGTGCGTGACGCGGTGATGATCACCGTGTCGGGCGTGACGCCCGCAAGTTCGATCTTCGTGATCGCGCCGTTTGCGATCCAGCAGGCCGGCAGCGGCGCGGTGCTGTCGTTCGTGCTCGGCGGCGTGCTCGCGCTCGCGTTCGCGCTCTGCTACGCGGAGCTCAGCGCCGCGCACCGCAGCGCAGGCGGCGAATACGTGATGGCCAAGCGCGTGTTCGGTACGCTGCCCGGCTACCTGACGTTCATCACGGTGCTGTCCGTCAGCGTGTTCATCCCGGCCGTGCTCGCGAGCGGCGCCGCGCCGTATCTGAACAACGCGCTGGGCACGCACTTCGGCAACCAGTCGGTCGCGCTCGCGATCGTGCTGCTCAGCTATCTGCTCGGAATGCTGAACATCAAGACGAACGCGTGGATCACGGGCGCGTTTCTCGTCGTCGAGATCGGCGTGCTGATGCTGATCGCGGCGCTGGGCTTCGGCTCGCCGCATCGCGGCGCGGACGCGCTGGTCGCACCGGTCGTCGCGAGCGGCAATGCGCTGGTGCCGGCCACGCTCGCGGCGATCGTGCCCGCGATCGGCACTGCGATCTTCTGCTACAACGGCTTCGGCTCCGCCGCCTATCTCGCGGAAGACCTGCGCGGCGGCAACCGCAACGTCGCGAAGGCGGTGATCTATTCGCTGCTGGTGATTCTCGTCGTCGAACTGGTTCCGCTCGCCGCGATCGTGCTCGGTGCGCCGTCGCTGACGGAACTGACGAAGAGCGCGGACCCGATCGGCTATGTCGTACGTTCGCTGAGCAGCCCGACGGTGTCGCGCGTGGTCAGCGGCGGGATCTTCCTGTCGGTGTTCAACGCGATCATCGCGATCGTCATCACGATGGGGCGCCTGCTGTACAGCAGCGGCCGGCATGCGCTCTGGTCGCGCAGTTGCAACCGCGCGTTCTCGACGATCCATCCGCGTTTCCAATCGCCGTGGCTCGCGACGCTCGCGCTGGCGGTGCCGTCATCCGGGCTCGTGTTCGTGTCGAGTCTCGACGAGCTGACCGCGTTCACGGTCGACCTGCTGCTGCTGATCTACCTCGTCGTCGGGCTGGCCGCGCTGGCGAGCCGTCTCGTGCGTCGCGACGTCGAGCACCATTACCGAATGCCGCTGTGGCCCGTGACGCCGCTCGTCGCGGTCGCGGGCGCCACGTACACGCTCTACACGACACTGGCGACGGCGACCAAGCCGACCGACCTGATCATCATCGGCGGGCTGCTGATGGCCGCGCTCGTGACGTATGCGGTCTGGGCGCGCCACAGCGAAGCGTTCCGCTCGCTCTGACCATATCGACACACCGAATCACTGAAACACGGGAGGAATTGCATCATGCGCACGAGGGATCTCGGCATCCGCATCGGACTCGGCACGCCGGGCCGCTTCAACGCGATCACGGACGTGCCGGGCGTGCGGGTCGGACATTGCACGCTGAACGTGGAGAACGGCGACGCGTCGATCCGCACCGGCGTCACCGTCATCGAGCCGCGCGCGGGCGCCGCGCACGATTCGCCGTGCTTCGCGGGCGTTCACGTGCTGAACGGCAACGGCGACGCGACCGGGCTCGAATGGATCCGCGAAGCCGGCCTGTTGACGACACCCGTCGCCTACACGAACACGCACAGCGTCGGCGCGGTGCGCGATGCGCTGGTCGCGAACGAACGCGAAGCGGCGGCGGGCCGCGTGTACTGGTGCATGCCGGTCGTGATGGAAACCTACGACGGCCTGCTCAACGACATCTGGGGGCAGCACGTGAGCGCCGCGCACGTGCTGCGCGCGCTGGCCGCCGCGGAGTCGGGGCCCGTGGCCGAAGGCGGCGTGGGCGGCGGCACCGGGATGATCTGCCACGAGTTCAAGGGCGGGATCGGCACCGCGTCGCGCGTGGTCGCGGCCGACGCGGGCGGCTGGACCGTCGGCGCGCTCGTACAGGCGAACTACGGTGTGCGCGAGATGCTGCGCGTGGCCGGCTATCCGGTCGGCGAGGTGTTGCGGCACGTGCATTCGCCGTTTCGCACGCCCGATGTACAAGGCGAGGCCGGGATGGGTTCGATCGTCGTCACGATCGCGACCGACGCGCCGCTGCTGCCGCATCAGTGCACGCGCCTCGCGCAGCGGGCGAGCGTCGGGCTGGCCCGCGTCGGCGGCGGGACCGAGGATTCGAGCGGCGACATCTTCCTCGCGTTCGCGACGGGAAACGACGGGCTGCCGGCCGCGAACTACGGCAACAAGGGCGCGCCGACGACGGCCGTGAAGATGGTGAACAACGACCACATCTCCGCGCTGTTCGTCGCGGCGGCGGAGGCGGTGGAGGAGGCGATCGTGAATGCGCTGGTCGCGGGGAGCGACGTCGAATCGCGCGGCGCGCGGGTCGAAGGGCTGGGGCACGCGCGTTTGCTGGATGCGTTGCGCGAAGTGGGATGGCGGCCGGGGCGCGGCGCCTGAAACGACAAGCGCCGCTTCAATCGAAGCGGCGTGGCGGACAGTATCGTTGCGGCGATCGGCCGGCGCGTCGTGCGCGCACGCATGTGATGCGTGCGATGCGTGCGCGACGCGCGTGGCCGTTGCGACGCGGCGTCATGCTCAGCTGCCGAAGTAGACGTTGCAGAAGCTGACGGGGCCGACGCATGCGTTCGGGTCTTCCTGTTTCGATTGCGCACGATCGACGCGGCCGGCGGCCTGGACGGCTTCGGCGCGGTTCGCCGGTTGCTGCGCGACGTCGGCCGGCGCGGTCTGGGCGTGCGCGACAGCGGCGGTGAACGACAGGGCAACGAGGGCGAGGTGCAGCGGCTTCATTTGGGTTTCTCCTGGGTCAGTGCCAGTCTTGCTGGCAGTGAGGAAACTATAGGCTCGCACTGCTTATAAATTAATCACCGTGGGTGCAGAGCTTATTTCCATTCGGAACAAGGATCACGTTGCGCGCGCATCGATCGCCGCCGACGCCGTCGACGGTCAATGACGATGGCGATTGAACGGTGCATCCTTGTCCAGCAGCGCGCTGCGGATGAAGTGCAGGCAGCCGACGATGCGCTGCATGCGACGGCGTTCGTCCGGCACCGCGTACCACGCGTGCAGCGTGTGCTGGGCGGCGCGTATCGCCAGATTCACCGATTTCAGCGTGCGCGCATGGTGGCCCGGTGACGGATCGTCGAAGAAGCGCGGCAGCGCGTGCAGCACCGCGTCGATCGATGCAGTCCAGCGCTGCGTCTGCGGCGGTTTCGATTCGCAGAACCCGTGCAGCTCGTCGCGCAGGTCGATCACGGCATGACCGACTTCGAGCGTCGACAGCATCCAGCGCAGCGCGTCGCGATGCTGCCGCGTGCGCTTGACGAGCAGCGTGCGCAACTGCGCCATCAGGTCGTGCGTGCTCGACTGGAAGCGTGCCGCGAGGCCGTCGCGCGCGCCTTCGCACGCGAGCGTGACCTGGCGGCGCAGGTCGTGCGCGATACGCGACGTGAGCCACGGCATGTGGGTCGGAAACACCACGGCGAACACGATCGAGCAGGCGAGCATCGCGACGACGATGGCGAAGCCGTTGTTGATCAGCACCTCGGGCGTATACGCGATCGCGTTGTCGGGGCCGGCGAGCAGGCAGAAGAACACCGCGAAGCCGATCCCGTAGCCCGACAGGCCCGGGCGCATCGCGAGAAAGGCGCCGAGGCCGAGCACCGGCGCGAGCGCCGCGCACAGCAGCGGAAAGCCGTCGATGTTCGGGTAGACGTAGCACAGGAACACATAGCCGACGGCCGTCGCGAACGCCGCGCCGACGCCCATCTGCGCGACGAACTTCGGTGCGCGCGGCGATGTCGAGCTCAGCGCGCACGCGATCGCGGTGGCGATGACGGCGAGCGGGCCGCTCGGCCATTCGGACGCGATCCAGAACGCGCTCATTGCGCCGACCGCCACGAGCGTGCGCAGGAACGTGAAGCCGACGAAGAACGAATTGGTCTTCACCGCGTAGTGCGTGACCGAGCGTTCGAACGCGTGATCGTCGCGGTCGAGCGACGCGTTGGTGTCGGCATAGCCGAGATACTCGCCGATGAAGCGATACATCAGCTCGATCGCGGTGTCGAAGTCGAGCAGGCCGCCGGCCGCGTGATCCTCGATCTCGCGGCGCGATGCGCGCGCGGCCTTCGGCAGCGCGCCGTGAAAGCGGCGCAGTTCGAGCAGCGCGCCCGTGGTCGACGTGATCCCGCGCTGCCGCTCGTCGCGCAACGCGGTCACCCGCTGCGCGAGCGCGTCGATGTGCGGCGCGAGCGCGTCGAGCACCGCGTCGGACCGGTTCGTGCGCAAGCGTTTGACGAGCTGGTGCAGCGCATGCAGGCGCGTGCATGCATTCATGAATTCGCTGTTCAGGCGCGCGAGCCGGCGGCTGCGCGCGCGAATGTGCGGATCCTCGAACGACGCGAACGCGCGGTTGGCCTCGAAGCCGACGATCTCGTCGACGAAATCGGCGAAGCGCCGCTCGAAATCGCCGCGTGCGAGGTCGCCCGACAGCGCGCCGGCCGCGAAGGCCGCGAACTTCACGTGACGGGCGGTCAGCGAGCGCATCAGCGCCTTTGCGGAACTGAGCGGAAGAATCAGCGCGCTGACCGCGCCGGAGCATGCGATACCGAGCGCGACTTCCGCGGCGCGCGTGAGTGCGGACTGGAACAGCGTCTGCGGCGTCATCACCGCGGGCAGGCCGATCAGCGCGGCCGTATAACCGGCGAGCACGAACCCGTACCAGCGGAAATGGCGGTTGCGGACCGCGAGCGCGATGCAGCCGCCGACCCACAGCGTCATGCCGGCCATGTACAGCTCCGGCTGCTGCGCGAACAGCCCGCCGAGCGCGAGCGCGGCGACGAGGCCGGCCGCGGTGCCGAGCACGCGGTAGAAACTCTTCGCGAACACCATCCCCGAGAGCGGCTGCATCAGCACGAACACGGTCGTCATCGCCGTGCGCGGCTGCGACATCTCCAGCCGCATCGCGATGCCCATCGCGAGCAGCGCGGCGAGCACGGTTTTGGCGAGGTGCAGCCAGATCAGCCCGTCGCTCGCGGCCCAGTCGCGCGCGGCGCCGCCGAGCGGACCGAGCCAGCTTCTCCATCGTGCCGGTTCGATGGAAGGTCGCTCGATCGCAGGTTGTGGCTTCATGAAGAAAGAGGGGGCGCGTGCGGTGTCGCGGCGCGTCCGGACGGGTCCGTTCGACTGATGAGGCGCCGATTGTAGGAGTGCGGCGCGCGAGCATTAACGCAGCTGCGGGGAAACGATAGTTGCAGCGCGCGCAACAATTTGTCGCATCCGCTGGAGGAAAATAGCGGCTCCGCTACAGGTGGCTCACAGGAATGGATACCCTACAAAACATGCGGGTGTTTACGCGCGTCGTCGAGACGGGCAGTTTCACCGCGGCCGCGCAATCGCTGAACTCGACGACGGGCGCGATGTCGCGCGCGGTGTCGGAGCTCGAGGCGCGCCTGCGCACCCGTCTGATGAATCGCTCGACGCGCCGTCTCGCGCTGACGTCGGCCGGCGAAAATTATCTGCGGCGCTGTCGCCAGATCCTCGCCGACGTCGATCGCGCCGAGGAAGAGGCGAGCTGCGCGCACGAGCGGCCGGCCGGCGTCTTGCGCATGCACAGTTTCGCGAGCGTCGGCCATCACTACGTGATGCCCGCGCTCACGCGCTACCACACGCAATATCCGGACGTATCGATCGAGCTGTCGCTGTCGCAGCGCATGCCCGACCTGTTCGACGGCACGAGCGACATGGCCGTCGTGACCGCGTCGTCGCTGCCCGATTCGGAGCTCGTGTCGCACCTGCTCGGCTCGACGTTCAGCATCCTGTGTGCGTCGCCGGAGTATGTGAAGCGCCACGGCGCACCGGCGCGCCCGCAGGATCTCGGCGCACATGCGTGCCTGACGCTCTGCACGCCGGCGTTTCCGACTCACGAATGGGTGCTCGAAGGTGCCGAGGGCGTCGAGCAGATCCATGTCGCGGGGCCGGTGCAGACCAACACGGCCGAGTCGCTCGCGCTCGCGATTCGCGATGGCATCGGGATCGGCATGCTGCCGCTGTACGCGGCGATCGATGCGCTCCAGGACGGCACGCTCGTGCGTGTGCTGCCCGATCACATCCTGCAGAAGATGAATGTGTATGCGCTGTATCCGTCGCGCCGCTTCGTCGACGCGAAGGTGCGCACCTGGGTCGAGATGCTGCGTGCGCAGGTGCCGGGGATGATCGCGCACGACGTCGAGATGCTGAACGCGATCGAGCGGGAACCGCAGGCCGCCTGACGGCGAATACGTCGAATATGGCAAATACTGCAAATAGCGAAAAGGATGGCCGCGTCCCGGATGGCACGCGGCCCGGTCGCATCGATCGTCACGAACCGATGCGCGCGAGGTTCGCCGCGCCCGCACCGCACGTGTCATGCGGGCGCGGCATGGCGCGCCGCATTCACAGCGCGGGTTTGGCGGCCACGCCCGATTCGGTTGCGCCCGCACCGGCCGGGCCATACGCGGCATGCGCGGCCTTGTGCTCGGCGAGCCGTTTTGTCGCCAGGCGTTCCTGCGCGGCCATGATGTCGTCCGGATAGTTGCCGGCGTCGCCGAGCGACGGGTTGTAGCCGACCGATTCGAGATCGTAGAGCTCCTGCAGCACCTGCGCGCGCGTGACGGGCGACTTGGCGGACTGAGCGAACGACAGCGCCGGTGCGGCAAGCAGGACGGCAGCAGCGGCGGTAACGACGAGCGATTTCACGATGTTCTCCTGTAGACGGGGTGTGAGGCCGGTCCGGCGATCGATCTGCGATCCGAACCATCGATGCCAGTCTATGCAGCGCACGCGGGCACAAAAACCCCGATTCCGGGCAGGCAGCTTTCCAGATGGAACAACACTGACGCACGTCGCCCGCGTTGCGTGAACCCGCCCGTCAAGACAGGTTCACGCCCGGCGGGCGACGTGCGGTCCTGCGACGACGCCGAACTCAGAAGCGCGTGCGCATGCCGATCGTGCCGACGATCTGGTTCGCGGTGCTCGATGCGCCGCCCGACGTGTTGATGAACGCCTGGTAGCCGCGGCCCGACGCGTGCTGATACATCGCTTCCGCGTACAGGTCGGTGCGGCGCGACAGCTTGTACACCGCCTGCAGGTCGACCTGGTGCCACTTCGGATCGGTGCCGTGCTTGCTGTCCGGGTTCGACACGCTGGCGTCGGTGTAGACGTACGCCGCGCCAAGGCTGACGGCCGGCGTCACCGCATAGCGCACGTTCACGTCGTAGTTGTTGAACGCGACCTGGCCGGTGGAGCCGAACGAGCCCGAGTTGTCGTACTGCGAACGCGTGTAGACGAAGCCGACCGTCGCCGGACCGAACACGTAGCTGACGCCGCCGCCGTAGCTGCGCATGCGGTCCGCGCCCACCGACCAGCCGCCCTGGCTCACGCTCTTGGCTTCGGCCACGTCGGTCGCACCCGGGCTCGCGCTCGTCGAGCCCTTCGTGCCGTTCATCTGCAGGTAAGCGCCAGCCAGCTTCAGCGGGCCGTTCGTGTAGCTCGCCGCGACGCTGTATGCACGGTTGCCGGCGAAGTTCGTCGAGTTCGAGAAGCCGTACAACGCACCGACCTTGAAACCGGCGATCGTGTCGCTCGTGTACTTCACCGCATTGTTGATGCGCACCGAGTGGTTCAGGTTGTCGTTGTCGAACGGGTGCGCGAAGCCCGTATCGCCGAAGTCGCCGGCCGTCGCGGACAGCGGCGCGACGAAGTCGACCATCGTGTCGTACTGGCGCCCGAGCGTCAGCGTGCCGTAGCCGCTGCTGGTCAGGCCAACGTACGCGTGGCGGCCGAACAGCTTGCCGTCCTGGCCGAGCGCGCCGTTGTTCGCGTTGAAGCCGTTCTCGAGGACGAACAGCGCCTTCAGGCCGCCGCCGAGATCTTCCGTGCCGCGCAAGCCGAAGCGGCTGCCGTTGATGGTGCCGCTGGTCATGCGCCACAGAGACGCGCCGCCCGCGTTGTTGGTGTACGCGATGCCGGCGTCGATCAGGCCATACAGCGTGACCGAGCTCTGTGCTTGCGCGAGCGGGGCGAACAGTGCGGTGGCGGCTGCGGCGGCAATCAGGGTTTTGTTCATGTAACTGCTCCTGCGTGTGGGACGAGTGACTGAAGTTCGGCGCAAGTGTAGGGGCGGGGTCGCGCGAATCCGGTCGCCGGCGCGCGAGCGCACCGTTGCGCGTTATGCAAGAGTGCGTCACATGGTTTTCACAAATCGATGCGGAGGCCGAATGGCGTGCGTTTTCGCCGACGGCGCGACATGAGATGCAGGGTCGCCGCGCGCACCGTGTCGCGCATTGGCAACACGCGTGCCGCCGGCGCGGGAGTTGATTGCCGTGCCGCGCGCGTGGAGAATGAGCAGAACCATGTCGAGATCGGGAGACATCCGATGACCACGCGTCGCCGTCCGTCGTTCAGTTCCGCGCTGTGCTACCGCAACCCGAAAGCCGCGCTGGCATGGCTCGAACGCGCATTCGGCTTCGAGCGCGCGATCGTCGTCACCACGCCGGAAGGCGACATCGCGCATGCCGAAATGAAGTTCGGCGACGGCCTCGTCATGATCGGCGGCGCGTGGGCCGAGTTCATCGCGTCACCGGAAGACACCGGCGATCGCAACACGCAGCACGTCCACGTGCAGCTTCCCGACGATGCGGACATCGACGCGCACTGCGAGCGCGCGCGTGCGGCCGGCGCGGAGATCCTGCAGGCGCCGGCCGACCAGTTCTACGGCGATCGCGTGTATCGCGCGCGCGATCCCGGCCGGCATGTGTGGACCTTCGGCAAGCACGTGCGCGGCGTGACGAACGACGAGATGAGCGCGGCCACCGGTCTGACGATCGAGGATTTCGAATAAGCACGGCACGCATCGCCGGAGCCGGTTTTTCCACCACGCGGCGCGCTGTCGCCGCATGACGCCTGGATCCCCATGAATCTCTTCAATGCACGCCTGCGCGGTCGCGACGGGTTGTTCACGATCGGCATCGACGGCGACAGGATCGCGCGGATCGACGCGCAAGCCGCGCCGGTCGCCTCGGTCGGCGGCGGCGATATCGATGCCGGCGGCCGTCTGGCGATTGCGCCGCTTGTCGAACCGCACATCCATCTTGACGCGGTGCTCACGGCCGGCGAGCCGGCCTGGAACATGAGCGGCACGCTGTTCGAGGGAATCGAGCGCTGGTCCGAGCGCAAGGCGACGATCACGCACGCGGATACGAAGACGCGCGCGCATGCGGCGATCGGCATGCTGCGCGATCACGGCATCCAGCACGTGCGCACCCATGTCGACGTCACCGATCCGACGCTGGCCGCACTGAAGGCGATGCTCGAAGTGAAGGACGAAGCACGCGGGCTGATCGACCTGCAGATCGTCGCGTTTCCGCAGGAAGGCATCGAGTCGTTCGACGGCGGCCGCGTGCTGATGGAGCAGGCGATCGAACTCGGCGCGGACGTCGTAGGCGGGATTCCGCATTTCGAGAACACGCGCGAGCAGGGCGTCAGCTCGATCCGCTTCCTGATGGAACTGGCCGAGCGCACCGGCTGCCTCGTCGACGTGCACTGCGACGAGACCGACGATCCGCATTCGCGCTTCCTGGAAGTGCTCGCGGAAGAAGCGCGCGTGCGCGGAATGGGCGCGCGCGTGACGGCGAGCCATACGACCGCGATGGGTTCATACGACAACGCGTACTGCTCGAAGCTGTTCCGGCTGCTCAAGCGCGCGGGCCTGAACTTCGTATCGTGCCCGACCGAGAGCATCCACTTGCAGGGGCGCTTCGACACGTTTCCGAAGCGGCGAGGCGTCACGCGCGTCGCGGAACTCGATCGCGCGGGGCTGAACGTGTGCTTCGGACAGGATTCGATCAAGGATCCGTGGTATCCGCTCGGCAACGGCAACATCCTGCGCGTGCTCGATGCCGGCCTGCACATCTGCCACATGATGGGCTACCAGGACCTGCAGCGCTGCCTCGACTTCGTGACCGACCACGCGGCGACGACGATGCATCTCGGCGATGGCTACGGGATCGTGGTCGGCCGGCCGGCGAACCTGGTCGTGCTCGACGCGGACAGCGACTACGAAGCCGTGCGCCGGCAGGCGAAGGCCACGCTGTCGGTTCGCCACGGGAAGGTCATCATGCGGCGGGAGCCGGAGCGCGTTACGTATCCGGCGTAGTGCGGTCGCGCGGGGCGCGGCACACGTCACCATGGAGCGGCGCAACTCGTCTATTCAGATAATGCATGAGTTGATCAGAAAAATACGTTTGTCTCATGCAAGGGCGAAGCCTACGATGCGGTCCTGACGGCGGCGTGCATGGTGCGCGCCGTCGTATGATCCACGTTCGCCGATCTCATGCGCCCTGATCTCCCGTCCGCCCCCGCTTCTTCTTCGCCATTGGCCAGCCCGTTCGCGCGGATCGCTGCCGTCACGGTCCTGACTGGCGTCGGCGCGGGCGTCGGCGGGATGCTGCTCGCGCTGCTGCTTCACGCGATTCAGCATGTGGCCTACGGTTACAGCCTCGCGCACGTGGTCGGAACCGAGAGCTTTCTCGCGGGCGTGACCGGCGCCGAGCCGCTGCGCCGGTTCGCGGTGCTCGTCGTCTGCGGCCTCGTCGCGGGCGGCGGCTGGTGGGCGCTTTACCGCTTCGGCGCACCGCTCGTCAGCATCCGCCGGGCCGTTCGCGCAGCCGATCCGCGGATGCCGTTCGTCAGCACGACGGTGCACGCGCTGCTCCAGATCGTCACCGTCGCGCTCGGTTCGCCGCTCGGCCGCGAAGTCGCGCCGCGCGAGATCGGTGCGCTGCTGGCCGGCCGGCTCGCGCATCGCGCGGGGCTCACGCCCGCCGATTGCCGGCTGATGGTCGCGTGCGGCGCGGGCGCCGGCCTCGCGGCGGTCTACAACGTGCCGCTCGGCGGCGCCGTATTCGTGCTCGAAGTGCTGCTCGGCACGTTCGAGCTGCGCGCGCTGGTGGTGGCCGTCGTCACGTCGGCGATCGCGGCGGCCGTCGCATGGATCGGGCTTGGCAACGAACATCAGTACACGGTGCCGTCGTTTGCGCTGAGTGCGCCGCTGGTTGCGTGGTCGATCGTCTGCGGGCCGCTGTTCGGTCTTGCCGCCTACGCGTTCGTGCGGCTCACGACCCGCGCGGGGGCGGAGGCGCCGAAGGGCCGCCCGCTCTCGGTGCTCGCGCTGGTCAATTTCGCGATCATCGGCGTGCTCGCGATGTGGTTTCCGCAACTGCTCGGCAATGGCAAGGGGCCGGCTTCGCTGGGTTTCGACGGCGCGCTGACAATCGGTCTCGCGGCGACGCTGCTCGTGCTGAAGGTGCTGATCGAGGCGGGCAGCCTGCGCGCGGGGGCGGAGGGCGGGCTCCTGACGCCGGGTCTTGCGAACGGCGCGCTGCTGGGCGTCGTGCTCGGCGGGCTGTGGGGCCTCGTGTGGCCGGGCGCGTCGATCGGCGGGTGCGCGCTGGTTGGCGCGACCGCGTTCCTTGCCGCGTCGATGCAGATGCCGATCACGGCCGTCGTGCTGTTGCTCGAGTTCACGCGCGTGGATCACGACAGCCTGGTGCCGATGCTGCTGGCCGTGGCCGGCTCGCTGGTTGCGTACCGGTTGGCGCAGCAACTGGCGGCGCGGCGGATGGATGCAGCCGCAACCGTCGGCACGCCGGCTGCGGCGGCGCGGTAGCGAGCCCGTCGTCGCAATCCTTCCTGTCTTCCTGCGTCCGCGCCGGCGCTCGGCACCGATCCGGGCCGATGCCGCGCCGGTCGCGTGCCGATATCCTGAACGCGCTCGCCCCGGTCTTCATCTGCATCCGCGTGCGCCGCTGACGACGCGCGGCGGACCGCACGATACTCAGCGTGCCGGCTCGTCGGTGAGCGTGCCGAGGAACGCTTCGATATCCTTGATGTCCTGCGCGGTCATCGCGGGCTTGTCGCCGGGTTTGCGGTCAAACGGCGCATCGGTCACGTCGACGTTTGCACGGTACTTCGGCGGAATGTCGTCATATTCGTCGACCTTGCCATCCGCGCCGCGCGAATAGAACTTCTGCGGCGCGATGCTGCGCTCGTTGTAGAACGCCATCACCTCGTCGAGCGTGTGGAACACGCCGTTGTGGAAGAACACGTGGCGCGTCGCCGCGTTGCGCAGCGTCGGCGTGAGGAACATCGCGCAGTACTGCGTCTGGTCCTTCAGATCCTCGCGAAACGGCCCGCACACGCCGAGATCGTAGAACGCCGGGTTGCGGTTCTGCGCGAGCGCCGTGTTGCGCGGTGCGCCGAGCGCCTCGTACTGGTAGTCGGTAAACATCGGCGGCAAGCCGTCCTTGCCGAGCTTTGACAGGTGGCAGCCCGCGCAATTCGCCCTGGCCGGATCGTTGAAGAGCCGCAGCCCGCGCAATTCGGCCTGCGACAAACGCGCGCGGCCTTCGAGCCAGCGGTCGTACTTGCTGTTGTACGGATGGAACGACGGATCCTCGACCTGATAGCGCGCGATCGCGAACATCGCCTCCGACACCAGAAGCTGCGGGCTGGAGAACACGCGTGGGCCGAACAGCTGCTCGAACTGCGTGCGATGCGACGAGCCCGCGAGTTTCCGCGCGACGTCGTCGATGCTCGCATTCGCCATCTCGACCGGATTCAGCAGCGGCCCGAACGCCTGCTGCTGCAGCGTATCGGCGCGGCCGTCCCAGAACATCCCGCCCTGCGGCACGAGTTGCGGCGCGGCCGACGTGCCGGCCACCTTCTGCGCCTTGACGACGCCGGCCGCCGATGCAGCCTGCTGCGCGACGCTCGGCGCGGCGTCGTTCTCGCCCGCATCGGGGCCGATGCTGAAGGCGGGCTGACGATACAGGTACATCAGCGACGGCGGCGGGCGGTAGCCCTGCTGCGTCATCGCGAGGCCGCCCGGCTGCACGTCGAGTCCGTTCGGCGGCCCGTACGCATGATCGGGGCTGTGGCACGACGCGCACGACTGCTTGCCGGATGCCGACAGCGACGGATCGGCGAACAGGGCGCGCCCGAGCTGCGCGACCGCCGACAGCGGCTGCACGGCCGGGCGCTGCAGCACGACCGGATGCGGATTCGCGCCCGTCCAGTCGGCGACGACATCGCCGATCGCCGCCGGCGTGCGGGCCGGAAACGCGATCGCGAACGCGCCATAGCCGAGCGCGGCCGCGCCGAGCACGAACGCCGCGCGGCGCACCACGCGGGCAGGGGAACGCGGCGCGGCGGCGCCGGATGCGTCGGGAGACGGGAACGCGGGACGAGCGGTCATGCTGTCGGTCGAAAGTCGGGCGCCGCGTGAAAGCGGCGCATCAAATGGAAACGGCCGGCGCACGACGCGCCGGCCTGCTGCTGCCGGTTACGCGATGCCGGTCAGATCGACGGCGCCGCGCTCAGCACGGTGCCTTGCGTCGGATCGAGATACAGCGGCGCCGTATTCGGCTTCGACGAGAAGTCGAACAGCCCGCGCAGGTCGCCTGCCGCCGCATCGAAGGAACCGCCGCCGATGCGCTGGCCGCCGAGCCAGTTGTCCTCGATGAAGCGCACGACGGACGCCTGGTCGATCATCGTGTGGTCGACGTAGTTCTGCTTCGCATACGGCGAGATCACGACCAGCGGAATGCGCACACCCGGACCGCAGCGGCCGTTCACGGTGCCGCCGTTCACGCCGGTGGTGCCGCCCGAGCCGCACTGGCCGTTGCCGTTCACCTGGTCGACCGCGTCGGACGACGAATGCGTCGGCGCCGTGTACGCGTGGTCGTACCAGCCGTCCGAGTCGTCATAGGTGACGATCACGGCCGTGTTCTGCCAGTCCGGCTGCTGTTGCAGGAAGTTGACGACCTTCGTGACGAACGCCTGCTCGTCGAGCGGATCCGAATAGCCCGCGTGCGCGTCCTGCGCGGCCGGTGCCTTCAGGAAGCTGACCGACGGGAAGTTGCCCGCCTTCACGGCCGCGAAGAAATCGTCGCTGTCGTACTGGTGGTTCGCCGGTTCAGCCGTCTTGCCGTCGGCCTGGAAGCTCGAGCCGATTGCCGCGACCGAGCTCGGGCGCGTGTGCTGCGGGTTCGCGGTCGACGCGTAGTACTGGAACCAGTTGTGGTGCGGAATGTAATCGGCTGTCGCGGCGTTCACGGCGGTGGCGACCGTGCTGCGCGCACAACCCGTCGTGCCGTTGCTGTTGGTCGTCGACAGGTTGAAGCCGCCCATGAAGCCGCCCCACGTGATCTTTGCGGCGTTCAGCAGGTCGCCGATGTTCTTGCCGCTCATCATCGCCTGGTCGGTCGTGCTCGAGCACACGTCATAACCCGGGTCGACGTCGTTGATCATCGTGAAGCCGCCCTGGCCGTCGTTGATGTAGTACGACGTGGCGGCGAGCGTCGACGGCTGCTTCGACGTCTTGACGATCTGCATCCCGTTGGTCTGGCCCGACACGACGTTCAGCGCGCCCGGCGTCGACGGGCCGTAGACCGTCGTATAGGCGTTGTCGCTCATCGCGAAGCGCTGCGCGTAGTTCCACAGCGCGGTCACGGTGTTGCCGTCGAAGTAGCCCATCACCTGGCCCTTGGTGCCGAACGCGCCGGCGCCGCCGGACGAGCCCTTGCCGGTGTATTTCGGGAACAGGTCGGCGAGGCCGTTGTCCTCGGCCTGTTGCTCGGCCGTGTACGCGTGGTTCTGGTCGGCGGTCGCGGCTTGCGTGCGGTCGAGGCGGAACGGATTCGCGGCGTCGGTGCCGTTGGCCGTGTTCGTGAAGTTCGGGTTCGCGGTGAGCAGCGTGCCCGTCAGCCCGTTGATCGTCGGCGTGCCGGGCTTCGCGGTGAACGCCGGTTCGCCGGCCGGGTTCGACGCATTCGGGTAGGTGCCGAAGTAGTGGTCGAACGATACGTTCTCGCCGTAGATCACGACGACGTGCTTGATCGGCGTGGCGGTCTGCAGCGCATCCTGCGACGACACGGCGGGCGTCGACGTGGGATCGTCGCTGCCGCCGCAGGCGAACAGCGCAAGCGCCGCGCCGGCGCACGCGGTGACGAGCAAGGCTTGACGGAACATCGGGAAACTCCAGGTAGGTTTTCGATGGTGGAGAGCGGCCCCGTTGCCGTGTCGGTTCGGCGCGGAGCTCGCGATGGGGCATCGGCATTGAAACAGTCCGGTATGAACATATGGGGGCGGAGCGGTTTCGCGGCGGTTGCGCGTCGGTATCGATTTCATTACGGCGCGAAGCGGCACGAAAGAAAGCGGAAAGGAACGGAGTGGATGCCATCCCGTCGACACATTCGGCGGTGCGCACGGTCACGGCCACGCACGCCGCGCGGGGCGGACGACAGCGCACGTCGGGCCGATTCGTTGGGGGTGCCGGGGCGCGGTCTTTTTTGACAATTGGATGACGCATTCATACGATGGTTGGCCCGTGGCGACGATTTCGCGTTGCCAGCCGTCAGCGAGTATTCAACGTGCCGATCCCCGTTCTGTTTGCCGTCCTGTGCGCCGCCTTCCTGCATGCGTCATGGAATGCGCTCGTGCGCAGCAGCGGCGACCGGCTGCGCTCGGCCACGGTGCTGCAGATCGCGATCGGGCTGTTCGCGCTGCTGTTCCTGCCGTCCGCCGCGCCGATCACGCTCGCGAGCTGGACCTGCGTCGTTGCGTCGGCGGTGATCCACGTCGTCTACACGCTGCTGCTGGTGCGGGCGTACGAGCACGGCGATCTGAGCGTCGCATACCCGGTCGCGCGCGGCACCGCGCCGCTGCTCGTCACGCTGGGGGCGGCGGCGTTCGCGGGCGAGCGCCTGAACGCGGGCGCGCAATGCGGGCTCGTGCTGATCTGCGCGGGCATCATGACGATCGGGCTGGAACGAGGCCGCGGCGCGCGGCACCGGATGACGCAGGTGTTGCCGACCGCGTTCGCCACCGGCGTATCGATCGCCGCGTACAGCGTGATCGACGGAATCGGCGTGCGGGACAGCGGCAGCACGGTCGGCTATACGGTGTGGATGTTCGTGCTGACCGGGTTGCTGATGGCCGCGTACTACCGGCTGCGAGCGGGGCCGTTGCGGCTCGCGCAGGATGTCGGCGAAACGGCGAAGGCCGCCTGCGGCGGCGTGTTCGCGGCGCTTGCGTACGCGATCGTGATCTGGGCGATGGATCGCGCGCCGATGGGTCCGGTGTCGGCGCTGCGCGAAACGAGCGTGGTGTTCGCGGCGTTGATTGCCCGCGTGTATCTCGGCGAGCGGCTGACGCCGCGTCGCGCGGCGGGATGCGGCGTGATTGCGGGCGGCGCGCTGCTGATCAGCGCGTTCGAGGCGCTGCGCTGAGCGCGGCAATCGGGCGTTGCGTCGCCCGTGCGATCGCGCGGTGCGGTGTCAGCTTTCCACCGGCATCGCACTCGTGCACTTGATCTCGTCGAGGCACACGCTGGAATGCACGCCGCTCACGCCGGGAATCCGCATCAGCGTTTCGAGCAGGAACGTGGACAGCCCCTTCAGGTCGTGCGCGACGACTTTCAGCACGTAGTCGATATCGCCCGTCACCGAGAAACACTCCTGGATCTGCGCGAGATCCGACACGAGCTTCTGGAACTTCGACAGGTCGCGGATATGCCCGCGCTCCATCGTCACGTGCACGAACGCGGTGACGCCGAACCCGAGCGTGTCGGGGCACAGACGGGTTTCGTAACGGCGGATCGCGCCGATTTCCTCCAGCCGCCGGTGGCGCCGCAGCGTCTGCGCGGGCGACAGCCCCACGGCCTTCGCCAGGTCGAGGTTCGACGCGCGGCCGTTCTCCTGCAGCACCGACAACAAGTGGCGATCGATGCGATCGAGAACCGGTTCAGGCATTTTTGTTTCCTCATCTGTCTCCGGGGTGCAATCTTATCTCATAATGTAGGGTTTGCATGAGCGGGTTACGCAACCCGATTTCGCTGCCGCGACGCTAAACTGACGCCGGATTTTCGTGTGCGCCCGCAGCAATGCGGGTGAGGGCGATGGTCGGCGGCCGGTCTGGCGGGGTCTGCTGACAGGAATCGGGCGTCGTCGCGCGAAGATTGCAGTCCCCAACCCGGCGGCTCCACGAACGGTCGCCGGCACAGCAAAACAGCGCCCGGCACACCGAGGCGCGCCGCACCGCTTCCGGCGGAGGCGGGCAGAATGGAGAAGACATGGTTTCTGGAAACGAGAAGGACGGCCTCAAGCGGGGGCTGAAGAACCGGCACATCCAGCTGATCGCGCTCGGCGGCGCGCTCGGCACGGGGCTGTTCCTCGGCATCGCGCAGACGATCAAGATGGCCGGCCCGTCCGTGCTGCTCGGCTATGCGGTGGCCGGCGTCGTCGCGTTCTTCATCATGCGCCAGCTCGGCGAGATGGTCGTCGACGAGCCCGTCGCCGGCTCGTTCAGCTACTTCGCCGACAAGTACGTCGGTCACTTCACCGGTTTCCTGTCCGGCTGGAACTACTGGGTGCTGTACATCCTCGTCAGCATGGCCGAGCTGTCGGCCGTCGGGATCTACGTGCAATACTGGTGGCCCGGCGTGCCGACCTGGGTGTCGGCGCTGGTGTTCTTCGTCGCGATCAACCTGCTGAACCTGGCGAGCGTGAAATCGTACGGCGAGACGGAGTTCTGGTTCTCGATCATCAAGGTCGCCGCGATCGTCGGGATGATCGGCTTCGGCGGCTGGTTGCTCGCGAGCGGCCATGCGGGGCCGGAAGCGAGCATCGCGAACCTGTGGCAGCACGGCGGTTTCTTTCCGAACGGCGTGTCGGGGCTTGTGATGTCGATGGCGGCGATCATGTTCTCGTTCGGCGGGCTGGAGCTGATCGGCATCACCGCGGCCGAGGCCGACGATCCGAAGCACAGCATTCCGCGCGCGACCAACCAGGTCATCTACCGGATCCTGATTTTCTACATCGGCGCGCTCGCCGTGCTGCTGTCGCTGTATCCGTGGGAAAAGGTCGTCACCGGCGGCAGCCCGTTCGTGCTGATCTTCCACGCGCTGAGCAGCAACGTGGTCGCCAACGTGCTGAACGTGGTCGTGCTGACGGCCGCGCTGTCGGTCTACAACAGCGGCGTGTACAGCAACAGCCGGATGCTGTTCGGCCTCGCGAAGCAGGGCAATGCGCCGAAGGTGCTGTGCTCGGTGAACAAGCGCGGCATTCCGCTCGCCGCGCTCGGCGCGTCGGCGCTCGCGACCGGCGTGTGCGTGCTGGTCAACTACTTCATGCCCGGCAAGGCGTTCGAGGTGCTGATGGGGCTCGTCGTGTCGGCGCTGATCATCAACTGGGCGATGATCACGCTGATCCACCTGAAGTTCCGCCAGGCCAAGCGCATCGCCGGAGAGCAGACTTTCTTCCGCAGTCTGGGCTATCCTTTCACGAATTACCTGTGCCTGGCGTTCATGGCCGGCATTCTCGTCGTGATGTACCTGACGCCGGATCTCCGCCTGTCGGTGTACCTGATCCCCGTATGGCTCGCGGTGCTCGCGGTCGGGTATCGCTTCCGTCAGAAGAATGCGGGCTACGCGATCCGCGACGGCGCGTCCGCCGGCTGACACAGGCACCACGATCATTCTTCCAAACGAGACCGACATAGCCATGTTCGAACACATCGACGCGTACCCGGGCGATCCGATCCTGACGCTCAACGAGAACTTCCAGAAAGATCCGCGCGAGCAGAAGGTCAACCTGAGCATCGGCATCTATTTCGATGCCGAAGGCCGGATTCCCGTGATGGGTGCCGTGCGCGAAGCCGAAACCGCGCTGCAGCGCGACCTCGGCCCGAAACCCTACCTGCCGATGGTCGGCCTCGCCGCGTATCGCGATGCCGTGCAGGCGCTCGTGTTCGGCGCCGATCACCCGGCGCGCGCGGCCGGCCGCATCGCGACCGTGCAGACGCTCGGCGGCTCGGGCGCGCTGAAGGTGGGCGCCGATTTCCTGAAGCGCTACTTCCCGGACGCGCAGGTGTGGCTGAGCGACCCGAGCTGGGAAAACCACCGCTTCATCTTCGAGCGTGCGGGCTTCACGGTGAACACGTATCCGTACTACGACGAAGCGACCGGCGGCTTGAAGTTCGACGCGATGCTCGCGGCGATCGACGCGCTGCCCGCGCGCAGCATCGTGCTGCTGCACGCGTGCTGCCATAACCCGACCGGTGTCGATCTCGACGAAGGCCAGTGGGAGAAGCTGATCGACGTGATCGAGGCGCGCGGGCTGCTGCCGTTCGTCGACATGGCGTACCAGGGCTTCGGCGCGGGCCTCGACGCGGACGCGTTCGCGGTGCGCGAACTGGCCCGCCGCGGCGTGCCGGCGCTCGTCGCGAACTCGTTCTCGAAGAATTTCTCGCTGTACGGCGAGCGTGTCGGCGGCCTGAGCGTCGTCTGCGAGGATGCGGCCGCGGCCGAGCGCGTGCTGGGCCAGCTGGCCGGCGCGGTGCGCTCGAACTACAGCAACCCGCAGACCTACGGCGCGAAGGTCGTGGCGACCGTGCTGAACACGCCCGCGCTGCGCAAGCAGTGGGAAGAAGAGCTCGCCGCGATGTGCCGCCGCATCGCGCGGATGCGCCAGGCGATCCACGACGGCCTGCGCGACCACGTCAGCGGCGAAGCGCTGACGCGCTACGTGAAGCAGCGCGGCATGTTCACGTACACGGGCCTGACCGAATCGCAGGTCGAGGCGCTGCGCGAAGTGCACGGCGTGTACATCCTGCGTTCGGGGCGCATGTGCGTCGCGGGGCTGAACGATTCGAACGTCGGCATCGTTGCGGATGCGATCGGCAAGGTGCTGAAGAGCGGCGTCTGACGGCGCGCCCGCGGGCGCGCGATCGCATCGCCGAAACCGGCTGTCTCCCGTCGTGGAGGCAGCCGGTTTTTTCTTGCGCGACGGCGGCGCGGCGGTACGATGTCGGATCGAACGCATGATGAAGGAGCGGCATGGCTATTCGAATCGTACGGCTCGGCACGCCGCGCACGGCCGGCGAGGGCCTGAGGATCGGCACGGTGCGGCGACCGCCGCGCGGCGTACCCAAGGCGGAATTCGCATCGCGCGACTACTATGATGTATGGCTGCCGACGCTGTCGCCGAGCCCTGAGCTGGTCGCGCAGGCACAGGCCGCCGAAACCGACGCCGAATGGCGCGCGTTCACGCGCCACTTCCGCGCGGAAATGGCGCACGGCGACGCGCCGAAGGTGCTGGACCTGCTTGCCGCGCTATCGGCGACGAGCGCGTTTTCGATCGGCTGCTATTGCCAGGACGAACGCCGCTGCCATCGCAGCGTGCTGCGCGAACTGCTCGCGGAGCGCGGTGCGGCGCTCGACGCGGACTGAACACCTGTCGGGCGGCGCGACGGTGCGCCGCTTGGTGCGGTGCGGCGGAACCGGTTGACGTGAGTCAAGCGTGCGGCGGCGCGGGCCGTTATGCTCACGTCATGAATCGTCCCGACCATGACAGGCGAATAGATGCAGATAGCCTTTCCACCGGAACCGCCCGAATATTGCGCACGCGATCTGGTCGTCGCGTTTTCGGCGCTGGTCGACGGCCACTGCGTGCAGTGCGCGATCACGGCCGAAGCGCTGGAAGATCATTTCGGCGCGCCGTCGCTGCTCGAACGGGATTTGCTGGATGCGTTCGAAGCGCACCGGTCGGCGATCGAGGCGATGGCGCGACGGATGCTCGACGAAATCGGCGGCCGGCCGGTGTTGCTGCACAGCGGTCACTTCCGGATGGATGACTGATACCGCAGGAGGACGCATGACACTGCAAGGCACGATTCATGAACGCGACTGGTCGGTCGAGATCGAGACGAGGCAGTGCGAATCCGGCGAGTTCCGCTGCCGCGTGATGGTCGAGCACGGCACCGGGCCAGCGCGCTTTCACCACACGTTCGAGCACAGCCATGCGTACCCGACCGAGCACGAGGCGGCGATCGAAGGGTTGCGGGCCGGGATGACGTGGATCGAAATGAAGGCGTCGCAGACATTCAGCGTATGAACCGCATCGCGCAGATGGTTGCGCGGATGCAAGGCTGCCAAGGCAGTAATCGCCGCGACGGTCATCGCGCAGCGTCGAGCAGGATCGCGCCGCGCGGGACACCGGGGCACGGAGACACAGAAACAGGCAACGCCGCCGACGAGCGGCGACCCTGTCGGGAGGAGCGCCATGGGCGTGGGCATGCAGATCGTCTGCGTCGGATTCGCGGGTTCCGCCGCGCTGGAAGCCGAAGCGGGGGTGCAGCTGGTGCGGCTGGAACGATTCCGCGCACGGCTGGAGGATTGCCGTCTGGTGATCGAATCGCGCCCGCGTGCGGACGGCGGCCGGACCTACGACGTGTGGCTCGAACTGGCCAAGCGCGGCTGCTCACCGGTATCGCTGCCGTGCAGCACCGGCGACGACGTGATCGAGGTGCTCGGACGCGTGTTCGCGCTGGCCGACCAGGCGCTGTCCGCATGGCACGCGGGCGAACCCGAAGCGGTCGCGCCGCCTGCGGTCCCGCCGGGCGCCACCACGCAATGACGCGCGCCGCGCCGCGCGTCACACCTGCGCGAGCGCCTCTGCATCGATGATGCGCACGCGCTTGCCGCGCGTTTCGACGAGCGCATCCCGATGGAACCGCGAGAACATCCGGCTGACTGTCTCGAGCTTCATCCCGAGATAGCAGCCGATCTCCTCGCGCGTCATCCGCAGGTTGAATTCCGATGCCGAATAGCCGCGCGCCTCGAAGCGCGACGACAGGTTCAGCAGGAAATGCGCGACGCGCTGCTCGGCCGACATCGTGCCGAGCAGCAGCATCTGGCTCGACTCGCGGACGATCTCGCTGCTCAGCATCTGGTAGATGAAATGCTGCATCGACTTCATTTCGCGGCACGCCGCCTCGAGTGCGCCGAACGGGATCACGCATACGACGCTGTCCTCGAGCGCGATCGCTTCGCAGCAGTGCTGGCCGCTGCCGATGCCGTCCATGCCGAGCGTTTCGCCGGCGATCTGAAAGCCGGTCACGTGCTCACGGCCGTCCCGATGCATCATCACCGTCTTGAACGAGCCCGCGCGCACGGCGTAGATGCTGTGGAACGGATCGTCGTTGCGGAACAGCGTGTCGCCCTGGCGAACCTGGCGCGTCGAACAGATGATCGCGTCCAGTCGGCCGTATTCGGCGGCGGTCAGGTGTGGCGGCAGGCACAGCGAGCGCATCAGGCAAGCCGAGCAGCGCGCGGCGGGATGTTTCGCGCCGTCGTTGCGCGCGATCGAAGGAAGCGGAATCGATGGCCGAGGCGCGACGGATGGGTCGGCGGCGCAGGCGGTGGCTGTGGACATGAGTCACTCCGGCTCGGTCAGGGGCGATGCGCACGAGCGCGCACCAGGGATTCGATGACGTGGCATGCGGCGTCGAATTCCGCCGTCTTGTCGAAGAAGTAGTCGGCTCCCGCCGTCGCGCATGCCTCCCTGAATGCCGGCGCCGAATGGTTCGTCAGCACGATCGTGACGATCCGCGGCGCGGCTTTCGACAACATCGCGATCAGGTCGAGACCGCTGCCGTCGGCGAGCCGCAGGTCGACGATCACGACGTCCGCGTGGCTGCCGCGGATATGCGCCAATGCGTCCTGGCCGTCTTCCGCCTCGCCGACGACCAGGACGCCGCGGATCGCGCCGACGAGCAGCGCGATCCGTTGCCGGACGGCAATGGCGTGATCGACGAGAAACACCCGGAGTGCGGCGGCGGGTAACAGGCTGGCATTCATGCCGGCAGTATCGTGTTGCGCCGCCGAAAATGAAATCGGCCGAATTGGAAGTTTGTGTAGGCCGCGGCGACGCGTTGTAGGGCGTTTCCTACAACGCGTACGGGAAATAGGCGAGGCCGCGTGCGCGGCGATACGGGGTGGGGTCCGCGCAGGGGGGCGGCGAAACGGGTTCGCGCCGTGGAATCAGCCGGCCGCGCGCGCGTCCAGCGCGTCGCGCGCCGTGCGGCACGCGGCCAGATCCCACGCGGCGCAGCCGACCGTCTTGAACAGCAGCGGCCCGCGGCGCTCGAAGGCGCCGCCCAGCACGTCGGCGAGCGACGCGACCTGCTGCCAGTCGACCTGTGCGACGATCAGGTCGCCGGCCTCGTGGCGCGCGCCGGCCGGGTCGTCGACGACGAGCCGGCTGTGGCGCACGGTGTCGGCGTCGATCTCGGCGGCGTCCGCGGTGAATGCGCCGACGCCGACCACGAGGCGGCCTTCACGCGCGGCTTCGCGATAGACGGGCGTGCGGCTCGTCGTCAGCGTGACGACGACGTCGATCGCATCGGGAATCGCGTCGCCGTCGAGCGGCACGAGCTGCGGCGCCTGCGCGCGGTGCGCGGCGCAGAATGCGGCCGCGCTGCCGGCGCGCGAGCCTCGCACGTGCAGGCGCGCGTCCGGAAAGATTGCCGCGAGCGCTTCCGCGTGATTGGCCGCCTGCTTGCCGGTGCCGATCAGCAGGATGTCGCGCGGCGCGACGCCGTGCAGCGCCTGAATGCCGAGCGCGGTAATGGCTGCCGTGCGGCGCCCGGTGACCGTCGGGCCGTCGAGCACGAAGCGCAGCGCGCCCGTCGTCGCGTCGTACGCGCTCACCTGGCCGAGGATCGTCGGCAATCCGCGCGCGCCGTTGCCGGGGCACACGTTCACGAGCTTGTGGCTCGCGAGGTCGCGTGCGCTCGATGGCATCGACAGCATCACGCCGCCGGCCTGCAGCGGCACGACCAGGCGTTCGGGGCTGACGATCTCGCCCGCAGCGTATTCGGCGACGGTGTGCGCGAGCGTGGCGAGCAGTGCGGGGTAGTCGAGCAGCGCTGCCGTTTCGGCGGCATCGAAAGCGGGGATTCGGGAGAGGGCGGTCATCGTATCGGTCGGTTCTGTGTCGTTGGGCGTGGACGACGGGCGCGGCACGCGCTCGCACGGAGGCTGCCGAATATCGAGGCTGCAGTCGTTCTGGATCAAATCTATACCAGTCACGTGTCGGCAGGCAAGCCGGAAAAGCAAGCAGACGGTCGATTTTGGTTCTAATATGCGTCCAGATGGGCGTCGCTCCGGTACAGTGCGAACCCGTTTCCCCGTCCACCACCCGACCGGGCAGGAGCCCCAGATGATGTCCGCACGTCCTGAATCGCTCGAAGCCGGCTTCCGGCCGTTGCAGATCTACGAACAGGTCGCCGAGAAGATCCGCGACGAGATCCGCTCGGGGCGCTATGCGGCCGATTCGAGGCTGCCGTCGGAGCGCGAACTCGCGGCACTGTTCCAGGTCGGCCGGCCGGCCGTGCGCGAGGCGCTCGGCGCGTTGCAGAACGAAGGGCTGGTGTTCACGAAGCGCAATTCGGGCACTTACGTCGTGCCGGCGCCGCTCGACGTGCTCGCGCAGCGCGGCGACACGCGCGGCGTGCCCGACGCCGACTTCAGTCCGACGTCGACGCTCGACGTGCGGCTCATCCTCGAGCCGGCGATCGCGCGCCTCGCCGCCGCGCACGGGCGCGCCGATCCCGTCGCCGAAGGCTATCTCGCGCAGATGGAAACCATCGCCGACATCGACGATCCGCAGCAGCGCGCGTTGTGGAACGAGAGCGACCGACTGTTCCACCGGCAGCTCGCGTTGATGACCGGCGACGCGCTGATCGTGAAGATCGCGGAGGAAGTCGCGAAGACGATGGACCAGCCACTGTGGAAGCGGCTGAAGGACGACGGCATCTACGACGCGGGCCGCATCCGGCTCTACGTGTCCGAGCACCGGCTGATCTATGAGGCAATCGTGTCGGGCGACGCCGATGCGGCCGCCTTTTACGTCGAGCAGCATATTCTTCGCGTGCGGCGCGACATCACGCCGAAATGAAAGTGCGCCACGCTAGTCTGGTCTTCAAATCGACCAGAAGCACGAGAGCCATTTTGAAATTGCTTGCTTCCTGACCACGTGTGTCCTACATTGGTTTCACACAAAACCAATCAGGAGACACCATGCGACACTTCGTTACCGCGCTCTCGGTGGCCGTTGCCGCCGGCGCGCTGACTTCCGCGCACGCGCAGGAAGTCGTGATGATCGGCCATTCGGCGCCGCTGACCGGCCCGCAGGCCGCGAACGGCAAGGACAACGAAAACGGCGCGCGTCTCGCCGTCGAAGAGCTCAACAAGGCCGGCGTGAAGGTGGCGGGCAAGACGGTCACGTTCAAGCTGGTGTCCGAGGACGACCAGGCCGACCCGAAGGCGGGCGTGCAGGTCGCGCAGAACCTGGTCGACAAGGGTGTCGTCGCGGTGCTCGGGCCGTACAACTCGGGTGTCGCGATTCCGGCGTCGCGCGTGTACAGCAACGCGGGCGTGCCGATCCTGCCGGTCGCTTCGAACCCGGCGCTCACGCGCCAGGGCTTCAAGAACATCTTCCGGATCGGCGCGAGCGACGAACAGCTCGGTGGCACGATGGCGACCTTCGCCGCGAAGACGCTGAACGCGAAAACCGCCGCGGTCATCGACGATCGCACCGCGTACGGGCAGGGCGTCGCGGAGCAGTTCATGAACGTCGCGAAAGCGAACGGGATCAAGATCGTCGACCAGGAGTACACGAACTCGTCGGCGACCGATTTCCTCGGCATTCTCACCAAGATCAAGGCCAGCAATCCCGACGTGATCTTCCTCGGCGGTTATGCGGCGCAAGGCGCGCCGATGGCGAAGCAGATGAAGCAGCGCGGGTTGCGCGCGAAGCTGCTCGGCGGCGACGGCATCTGCTCTGCCGACATGGGCAAGGTCGCGGGCGAGGCCGCGTCGATCGTCTACTGCGCGCAGGGCGGCGTCGCGCTCGAGAAGACGCCGGCCGGCCGCGAATTCCTGAAGAAGTACCACGATACCTATCACACGGACACGCAGGTCTACGGCGTCAATTACTACGACGGCATGAAGCTGCTGGCCGATGCGATGGTCAAGGCCGGCACGACCACGGACAAGGCGAAGCTGATCGCGCAACTGGCGAAGTCGAACTATGCGGGCGTGGCCGGCACCTATTCGTTCGACGAACGCGGCGACCTGAAGGGCGCGCCGACCACCGTCTACGTGATCCGCAACGGCCTGCCCGAGCCGTACGCCAAGTAACCATCACCGGACGGCGCCGCCGCGCCGTCCTTCGTCTTCAAGCCTTCGATCCTCCATGAAAATTTCCCGATCCCTTTCCACCGTCGAAGTCCATACCGGCGGCGAAGCGTTCCGCATCGTCACGAGCGGGCTGCCGCGCCTGCCCGGCGATACGATCGTCCAGCGTCGCGCGTGGCTCAAGGAGAACGCCGACGAGATCCGCACGGCGCTGATGTTCGAACCGCGCGGCCACGCCGACATGTACGGCGGCTACCTTACCGAGCCGGTGTCGGCGAACGCGGATTTCGGCGTGATATTCGTGCACAACGAAGGCTACAGTGACCATTGCGGGCATGGCGTCATCGCGCTGTCGACCGCCGCGGTCGAGCTCGGCTGGGTGCAGCGCACGGTGCCGGAGACGCGCGTGGGCATCGATGCGCCGTGCGGCTTCATCGAGGCGTTCGTGAAATGGGACGGCGAGCATGCCGGGCCGGTGCGCTTCGTCAACGTGCCATCGTTCATCTGGCAGCGCGACGTGTCGGTCGACACGCCGTCGTTCGGCACCGTGACCGGCGACATCGCGTACGGCGGCGCGTTCTATTTCTACGTCGACGGCGCGCCGTTCGACTTGCCGGTGCGCGAAGCGGCGGTGGAAAGACTGATCCGCTTCGGCGCCGAAGTGAAGGCCGCTGCGAACGCGAAATATCCGGTCGTGCATCCGGAGATCCCCGAAATCAACCATATCTACGGCACGATCATCGCGAACGCGCCGCGTCATCCAGGTTCGACGCAGGCGAACTGCTGCGTGTTCGCGGATCGCGAGGTCGACCGCTCGCCGACCGGCTCCGGCACCGGCGGGCGCGTCGCGCAGTTATACCAGCGCGGCCTGCTCGCGGCCGGCGACACGCTCGTCAACGAGTCGATCGTCGGCACGGTGTTCAAGGGGCGCGTGCTGCGCGAGACGACGGTCGGCGATATCCCGGCCGTGATTCCGGAAGTGGAGGGCAGCGCGCACATCTGCGGGTTCTCGAACTGGATCGTCGACGAGCGCGATCCGCTGACCTACGGTTTTCTCGTGCGCTGAGTGTTGGCGCACGGCCCTCGGCCAGGCGCGCGTTCCCGCTGCGGGGCGCGCGCCTTTTTGTTGTAAAAATGCGCGAACCGGCGCCGTTCGCACGGGCCCCGGACGGCCGCCGGCCGGTGGGCCGCGGGAGTTTTGGTACGATGCAGCCTTTCCAGCAGATCCCCCACCCGCGTGAATCGCCGAAACGTGTCGTCAGTGCGTGACCTCTGTGCCAAATGGGTCGCGCGCGCCCAACCCGTCGCGGCCGCTGCCGCCGTGTTCGTCAAGCGTGTCCTGGCCAGCGCCTGGCACCACCTCCGTCATCCGACGCGCCGCGGCGCGCTGCGCGCGGCCGCCGCCGTGCCGGTGCTGTTCCTGCTGTACGTGCTGGTGCTGATTCCGTTCACGCCCGGCATCGGCGACATCCGCAAGGCGCGCGTCGACCAGCCCGCGCAGGTGCTGTCCGCCGACGGCAAGCTGCTCGCCGAATTCAAGCCGTCGAACCGCGAATGGGTGTCGCTCAAGCAGATCTCGCCGCACATGGTCGACGCGCTGATCGCGACCGAGGACCATCGCTTCTACGAGCACCACGGCCTCGACTGGAAACGCACGGCGTCGGCCGCGCTCCATACGTTCTCGGGCAGCCGCCAGGGCGGCTCGACGATCACGCAGCAGCTCGCACGCAACCTGTATCCGGACGAGATCGGCCGCGCGCCGACGCTCACGCGCAAGGTGAAGGAGGCGATCACCGCGCTGAAGATCGAGGCCGTCTACAGCAAGGACCAGATCCTCGAGACCTACCTGAACACGGTGCCGTTCCTGTACAACGCGTACGGCGTCGAGATGGCCGCGCGCACCTATTTCGACAAGTCGGCCGACGAGCTCGACGTGCTGGACAGCGCGACGCTCGTCGGGATGCTGAAGGGCAACAGCTACTACAACCCGGTGCTGAACCCTGAGCGCGCGCTGCAGCGGCGCAATACCGTCCTCGGCCAGATGGTGAAGTACGGCAAGCTGTCGCCGGCGCAGTTCGCGCAATTGCAGCGCCGGCCGCTGCGCATCGATTTCGAGCGCCAGAAGGAGCCGCCCGGGCCCGCGCCGCACTTCGCGCAGCAACTGCGCAAATGGCTGATCGGCTGGGCCGACCGCAACGACTACAACATTTATTCGGACGGGCTGATCGTGCGCACCACGATCGATTCGCGGCTGCAGCAGATGGCGACGCAGGCGCTGACGCTGCAGGCGAACCAGTTGCAGGGCATCGCGAACAACGCATGGAGCGGCCGCGACGGCTGCGGCACCGACAACGAGGTGTTCCGCACCTTCATGCGCGAGTCGCCCGAGTACAAGGCCGCGCAGGATGCCGGCAAGAACGACGCCGCCGCGATGAAGCAGCTCGCCGCCGACCGCGGTTTCATGCGCGCGCTCTGCAAGGCGAAGACCGACGTGCAGGCCGGCTTCGTCGCGATCGATCCGCGTGACGGGCAGATCCGCGCGTGGGTCGGCAGCCGCGACTTCACGAGCGAGCCGTTCGATCACGTCGCGCAGGCGCGGCGCCAGCCGGGCTCCACGTTCAAGCCGTTCGTCTATGGCGTCGCGTTCGCGAACGGGATGAAGCCGGACGACACCTTCATCGACCAGGCGGTCGAGATTCCGCTGAAGGGCGGCGAGATCTGGCGGCCGAACGACGACGTGCCGCCGTCGGGCAAGCCGATGACGCTGCGCGACGCGGTCGCGCTGTCGCGCAACCGGATCACCGCGCAGGTGATGGAGAAGGTCGGGCCGGCGGCGGTGGCGCGGCTTGCGCGCGACATGGGCGTGCGCGAAAGCCCGCTCGAGCGCGTGCCGTCGCTCGCGCTCGGCACGAGCCCGGTGACGCTGAAGGAGATGGTCGCGTCGTACGCGACGATCGCGAACGGAGGGTTGTACGTCGAGCCGCAGATGGTGACGCGCATCGAGAACCGCCAGGGCGACGTGCTCGCAGAATACGCGCCGGCGCCGCCCGAGCGCGCGCTCGACGCGGAGACCGACAAGACGCTGCTCGGCGTGATGCGCGACGTGGTGACACGCGGCACCGGCAGCAGCATCCGCGCGCGCTTCGGCATTCGCGGCGACGTGGCCGGCAAGACCGGGACCACGCAGGACAACGCGGACGGCTGGTTCATCCTGATGCAGCCCGGGCTGGTGGCCGGCGCGTGGGTCGGCTTCGACGACGGGCGCGTGACGCTGCGCAGCGACTATTGGGGGCAAGGCGCGCACAGCGCGCTGCCGATCGTCGGCGACTTCTTCCAGCGCGCGCAGCGCGCCCGAATCGTCGATACGAAGCTGAAATTCGATACCGAGCCGTCGCCCGGCTGGTTCGCGTCGGTGCGCGAACGCGTGACGGATCTGTTCGACGGGTGGTTCGGGCCCGAGCCGAAGCAGGCGCCTGCGCCCGTCAGGACGCAGCGTATCGAGCGGCAGCCGGAGACGGACGCTGCCGCGGCATCGGCTGCGTCGGCTGCGTCGGCACCCGAGGCGGCGTCCGGCGGCATCGTCGAGGAGTGGGTTCCGGCGTCCGAGGTTGCGGCATCGGCCGCCGCGCTGTCGGCCGGTGCGTCGCAACCGCAGGCCGCGCAACCACCGGCGGCCGGAGGCAGCGCGACGCCTTCGGGCAACACGGGCGGCGGGGGCCTCGGCTCCGCCCCGGCCGCGCCTTCGGCCGTACCGGCTCCGTCGACGGCTCCGGCTTCGGTTTCACCCGGCGCGACCAGCGGTTCGGAGTAACGAGATGTTCAGATTTCGCGCGATGCTGCCGTAATAACGTTGTCACGACAGCTCGCGCGGTCGCTCCGCGCTTTTCCGATGCGGCTCATCACCGATCACGTCGCGCTCGCGCGCGATGACGTCTCCGCCGGCGTTCCGCTCGGCTTCGATCTCTACGATGCGGGCGGCGCCGCGCTGCTGCCCGCCGGCACGACGCTGCACGATCCCGCGCAGCATGCTTTCCTGTTCGATCACTTCCGGCCCGTCCGCCGGCGCGATGACGTCGAGCCTGCCGCGCCGGCGCCCGACACCGTGCCGGCGGCCACGCGTATGGGGCTGTCGGCCGGCGCCGCGATCGGTATTCGCCGGCGGGTTGGCGCGACCCGCGTGCTGCAGCGCTGCCGGTTGATCGGGATCGGCGCATCGGGGGCGCTGTTCGTCGAGCCGCAACCGACGGTCGTGCTCGACTTTGCCCGCGGCGACGACGTCGAGGCGATCGCGATCGGCCGGTCGGCGGTGTCGCGTTTCGGTGCGACGGTCGAAGCGGTGCAGGCAGCGGGCGCCGCGCCGTTCATGGTGCTTTCGCCGCCGGGCTTCGTCGACCGGCTGCGCACGCGCGCGGAGCCGCGCGTCCAGGTGCGGATCGCGGCCCGCTGCACGGGCGGCCCGGTGCAGGCGGAGGGTATCGGGATCGTTCGCGATCTCAGCCTGAACGGGCTGTCGATCGCAGTCGATCGGCCGCTCGCGGCGGCCGGCGAGCCGTTGCGCGTGCAGTTGCCGTATACAGATGGCGACCGTGTCGCGCTGCTCATACTCGACGGCACGGTGCGCGCGGCGCATGCCGACCCGGCAGTGCCGGGCTGGACGCTTCACCACGCGGCCTTCGACGAAACGGCTGCCGACGACCGGATTCGCCTCAAGGCGTTGCTGTTCGACCTGTCGGTGGGCGCCGCGGATGCGGATCCGGCTCGCTGATGCGTTGAACGGGTGAAACGGGGCAGCCGCGGTGCGGTTGTCCACCTCCCGGCGAGTCGATCCTCCGGGCGAAAGCGCACTGCCGCCTATTGGGTTCGGCTATGCCCATAATCCTCTGAAGATTCGATGGAATCAGCGGCAATTGTACGGATTCCGTCAACAGTGAATTTGCGATTTAAGTATTTACCCTGATAGCCGAGCCTCCTAGACTTCCATTCATGCGCAACGACTACCGAGTCCGAAGCGCCTGACAAAACAATCTGGAGGTAACGCATCATGAAATCGCTGATCAAGGCAGTTGCACTGGCCGCCCTGGTGGTCGCACCGGTCGTGTCGTTCGCCCAATCGAACCAGCAGCCGCTGACGCGCGCGCAAGTGCGTGCCGAGCTGGTCCAGCTCGAGAAGGCCGGCTACAACCCGAACGACTGGATGAACTATCCGGAAAACATCCAGGCCGCACAGGCAAAGATCGCCGCGGCACAGAACACCGGTGCGCAGGCTGACACAACGGGCTACGGCTCGAACCCGGTCGCGACGTCGCAGTCGGGCCAGCGCGTGACCGTGCCGGCGGCAGCCGATCGTTCGTCGGTGTACTTCGGTCACTAAGCAAGCTGTTTGCCGCGCAGCCGCTAGGCCGCGCGCAAAGCCGCATCGAAAAGCCCGCACTCGAGTGCGGGCTTTTTTGCGTGCGCGGCAAGCGGGGCGCCGGCTGACAATCGATCGCGCGTGCGCTAGCATCGCGGTCGGCATTGCCACGCTGCGGCGGTCGCGATGGAAGTCGCGCCCGTCGGCCGGCGAGGTCGCGCGCCGAGGCGCGGCGGCAAGCCCGGCATCACGTTCCACGACTTCAACGAAAACAAACAGGAGCATCCATGCGTGTCTTGACCGGTCTGCTGTGCGCGCTGGCGCTGGCGGCAAACGTTGCCCATGCGCAGGCGAATTGCGCGGACGCGACGGATCAGGCGGCGCTGACGGCGTGTGCCGATCGCGCGTACAAGAAATCCGACGCGGACCTGAACCGTACTTACCAGGCCGTCACCGCACGGCTGCGCGATGCGAAGCCGCTCGCGGAGAAACTCGTGAACGCGCAGCGCGCATGGATCGCCTACCGCGACGCGGAATGCAACTTCTCCAGCGCGAACGCCGAAGGCGGCAGCGTGTATCCGATGGTCGTGTCGACCTGCCTCGACGATCTGACCAAGACGCGCAACGAGACGCTGAAGGGTTATCTGTCCTGCGAGGAAGGTGACCTCGCCTGTCCAGTGCCGGGGAAGTAAGGTTGCGCAACGTCCAGCCGGCGCGCACGTCGCGCGGCCGGCACGGTGCGTCTAGACGTCGTCCGTTTCGTCGAGCAGCTTGTGCCGCATCGCGTAGCGGACCAGCGCCGCTTCGTGCGGCATCTGCATCTTTTCCAGAATCCGGGTCTTGTAGGTGCTGACCGTCTTCGCGCTCACGCACAGCGCCTGCGCGATCTCGGTCAGGGTCTGTCCGGCGGCAATCCGGCGGAACACGTCGAACTCGCGATCGGACAGCCGCTGGTGCGGCAGCGTCTCGGCCGGTTCGTTCAGGCTCTGCGCGAATTGCTCGGCCATCGCGAGACTCACGTAGACGCCGCCCGATGCAACCTTGGTGACCGCGCCGACCAGTTCCGCGCTCGCGCTTTCCTTGGTCAGGTAGCCCGACGCGCCGGCGCGGAATGCACGCACCGCGTACTGCTGTTCCGCATGCATGGTCAGCACGAGCACGCGCAGCGCGGGCTTCTCGTCCTTGATCTGCTTGATCAGCTCGACACCGTTGCGGCCCGGCATCGACAGGTCGAGCACCAGCACCTGCGCGGGCGTCGAGCGCACCAGCGCGATCGTCGACGGCCCGTCGCACGCTTCGCCGGCCACTTCGAATGCGGTAGCGTTCTGGAGAATGTGCCGCAGACCATCGCGCACGAGCGTATGGTCGTCGGCGATGAGCACCTTGATCATGTGAGGGTGGTTTCCTGTTGAACGGTGCCGAGCGGGAACGCAACGGTGATCGAGAAGCCGCGCGCGAGCGCCGTATCGATCGTCACGCTGCCGCCCAGCATGTGTGCGCGTTCGCGAATGCCGATCAGGCCGAACGACTTGTCCTCGTGGGCGGTGCCGCCTGGCGCCGCGCCGCGGCCGTTGTCCGCGACGCGCAGCACGCAGAAGCCTTCCTCGATGTCGAGCCGCAATGCAACGCGCGTCGCATCCGCATGGCGCGCGACGTTCGTGAGCGCTTCCTGGACGATCCGGAACAGCGTGGTCGCCCCGGTGCTGGTGAACGTGAGCCCGCCCGTTTCGATCTGGCGTTCGACGTCGATGCCGTAGCGGTTCGTGAAGTCGTTCGCCAGCCACTCGATCGCGGGCACGAGGCCGAGATCGTCGAGCATCACGGGGCGCAGGTCGGCTGCGATGCGCCGCACCGACGCGACCGTCGCGTCGATCAGCCGGCGCATGCCCTGCAGTTGCGACAACACGTCGTCGTCGGGCTGCGCACGGTTGGGCGCGCGCAGTTGCTGCTCGATGACCGACAGGTCCATCTTCAGCGCGGTGAGTTGCTGGCCGAGGTCGTCGTGCAGTTCGCGCGCGATGCGGGTCTTTTCCTCCTCGCGCACGTTCTGCAGGTTCGCCGACAGTTCGCGCAGCTCCTCGCGCGACTGCTTCAGCGCATTCTCGGCGCGCTGCCGCTCGGTGATGTCGCGCAGCATGACCGTATAGAGCTTGCCCGACGCGTCGCGGATCTGCGAGATCGACGCCTCGATCGGGAATTCCTCGCCGTTGCCGCGCAGCCCGAACAGCACGCGCTGGCGGCCCATCTGCCGCTCGGACACGCCCGTCACGCCGAACTGGTCGACGTGCTTCGCATGCGCGGCACGAAACCGCTCGGGGATGAAGCGTGACAGCGGCGCGCCGATCGCCTCCATCGCCGACACGCCGAATACCTGTTCGGCCATCGGGTTGAAGATCACGACCGTCTGCTTCTCGTCGATCGTGATGATCGCTTCCATCGACGAACGGATGATGCCCATCATCCGCGCCTCGTTCAGGATGCCGCGGCTGCTGGCGCCCGCATCGGCGGTGCCGGCGCGGCCGCGCAGCAGCGCATGGACGAGCGCCGCGAACGCGAACGATGCAATCAGCCCCGCGGCGAGCACCGTGCCCGCCGCGCGCTGCGCGCCGGTCGCGCTCGGGCGGCCGTCCGCGGAATAGGCGAGCGTCAGCACGGTCCCGCCGAAATTCAGCTGGTCGGTGCGCCGCATCAGGTCCGGCGACGCGGAGGCTTCGTCGGTCGTCGTCTCGGCGCTCGCGATCGGCCGAGGATCGTCGCCGGCGCTCATCCGCAGGTCCAGCCCGCGTTCCGCGTCGAGCGCGCGCTCGATCAGCCGACTCGGGCTCACTTGCGCGAACAGCACGCCATCGGCGTCCGTTTCATGGACGCCGGCCGGTGTGGCGGTCGTGCGCGATGAAGCCGTCGCGGGCAGGAACAGCGTGAGGGTGCGCGCATCGCGGGACGTGTCGTCGTCGGCCGAATGGATGCCGAGTGCGACATCGCCCGTCCGCAGCGCGCGCGCGAGGGGGGCCTGATCCGGCGCACCGAAGCGCACGCCGGCCGAGCTCGACGCGGGCGCGCCGAGCGTCGCCACCGCGAGCGGGCCGGCCGGCATCGGCGCGCGGCCGGTGAGGGCGTTGCGCGCCGCGGGCGACAGCGGCGCATAGCCGAACTGCCGGATCGTCGAACGCCCGCTGTCGAGTTCGAGCGTGTCGGCATACCGGCGCCATTGCTCGGGCGTCATCTGCGGCGCGAGCGCGAACGCGCCGCGCGTGCTTTCGAGCACGGCTACGCCGGCTTGCAGTTCGTGGCGCAGCATCGCCGTCACGTGCGTCGTGCGTCGCTCGAAGCGCGTATGAACGGCGCCTTGCCACTGCTCGCGAACGAGCAGCGCGACGCAGAGCGACAGCGCCGCGCCGGCGAACAGCGTAACGACGCCAGCCGCGAGCGGCTGGCGTAACATGGTCTGGAAGCGCGTGGGCCCTCGGGCGTCACGCGGCGGGGTTCCACTGGCAGTCATTCGATGGCCATTCTGGTGTCGGGGCCGCCCGTGGCACTCGGGCGGCGCGGCGTAACCGGGAAAAAATCGCACCGGTCGCGTACGGCGTCTATTTTGAAGATGAAATTGTGCGCGTTTTACATGTTTTTTGTAATAGGGTCAGCTAAAAATGAGATAGCCGGGCGGTGCAGCCGGCGTCCCGGCCGCGATTGACGCGCGTCAACCGGCGTGTCGGCACGTGGGGCAGACTGTTCGGCAAGCGAGCCGGCATCGGGCCGGCTTGCGGTGACGAGGGCATCGTTCGTGCGGTGCGCGGCGGGTGCCCGGTCGGAGGGCGGACCATGTACAAGCGGATTTTCGTCGGGCTCGATGGCAGCCCGAGTGCGCGTCTCGCGCTGAACGAGGCGATCCGGATCGCGGCGGCATCCGGCGGCGAGGTCACGTGTGCGTATGTCGTCGAGCACCGGCCGCAGCTCGTCGACGTCGATGCGGGCTTCGCGGCCGCACATGACGGCGACGTGGCGGCGGTCGATGCGGTGACGCCCGTGCTCGACGATGCGAAGGCGGCGCTCGCGCAGCGGCACGTGCCGGGCACCGTGCGCGCGCTCGACGCGTATGGCGAGGACATCGCCGCGGTGCTGATGCGCACGGCGGCCGAGGCCGGCGCCGATCTGATCGTGATGGGCACGAGCGGGCGGCATGGCCTGCGCCGGCTGCTGCTCGGCAGTGTCGCGGAATCGCTGCTGCGCGCGGCCGACCGGCCCGTACTGCTGGTGCGCCACGACGAGCCGGCCGCGGCGGCAACCGCGTGACGGGGCGGTGCGGCGTCAAGCCGTGAGCGACGGGCGGGCGGCTGCCGCGCGGATGCCGGTGCGATGGATGGCGCGACGCTGCGTCCGCTGCATCGATCGGCGCGCCGACGCCGTGCGCCGCTGCGTCGCGACGGCGCGACCGCATAGCGTCAGTTGCATCGCGGCCCGCAGTTCTGGCAGCATCGACCGGTGTTCGCTTCATCGTCGCGCGCCCCGTTGCGCGCGATCCAGTCGCCGCGTGCATGGCCGCGGCGATCGACGCAGCGGCACGCGACGTCGGCCGACGGGATTCCCGCACGGCCGGACCGTGCGTCGCGTGCCCGGTTCAATCCTTCACCGACGTCATCCGCCATGCCGATCTCCGCCGCCGACCTGATTCACCAGTTCGATCTGCAACCGCACCCCGAGGGCGGCTATTTCCGGGAAACCTACCGCGCGGCCGATACGGTCGTACGTCCTTCCGACGGCGCACCGCGCGCTGCGTCGACCGCGATCTACTACCTGTTGTGCGACGGCGCGTATTCGTCGTGGCACCGCATCCGTTCCGACGAAGTCTGGCATTTCTACGCAGGCGATCCGCTTGAAGTTTGGGTGCTCGACGAGCACGACGGCCTGACGATCCACCGGCTCGGCAACCCGCTCACGCATCCCGGCACCGTATTCCAGGCGGTCGTACCTGCCGGGCGCTGGTTCGGCGCGCGCTGCGCGTCGCCCGAGCATGTTGCGCTCGTCGGCTGCACGGTCGCGCCCGGGTTCGAGTTCGCGGAATTCGAACTCGCGGACGCGACCGCGCTGGCCGCCACGTTCCCCGAGTACGCGGAGTACGTCGCGAGGCTCGCGCCGCGCCCCGACGCGTGAGCGCGGCGGGCCGCCTTCAACGGCAGCCGTTCCGCGCGATCCCGGCCAAACCCGTTTAGAATGCACGATGGTGCAGGATCGGTCGCGGACGTGCCGCGGCGATCGCTGCCAGCCGTATCGACGGCCGCCCCCGTCGCACGGTCAGCCTGTCTTCCAGGAGCGCCGCCGTGTGGCACTTTCCCATTGCGATTCCCTCGTCGCTCGGTCCGTGGGCCGTGTTCGCGAGCGTACTGATCACGCAGCTCGGCGTGCCGGTGCCGGCCGTGCCGATGCTGATTCTCGGCGGTACGATGGCGGCGATGGGGCAGGCGTCCTGGGCGAGCATGTTCGCGGCGGCGATCGGTGCGACGATGCTTGCCGATTCGCTGTGGTTCTTCATGGGCCGCACGCGCGGCCGGCGGTTGCTGAACGGCCTCGTGCGGTTCTCGCTGTCGCTCGACACGACGCTGCGCTTCGCACGTAACGTATTCGAAAGATACGGCGCGCCGCTGCTCGTCCTCTCCAAATTCCTGCCGGGCCTCGGCCTCGTGTCGGCGCCGCTGCTCGGCACGACGGCGATCGGCATCGGCGTGTTCCTGTTCTGGGATCTGGCCGGCGCGTCGCTGTGGGCTGCGTTCTGGCTCGTCGGCGGCGCGGCCGTGCACGACCAGATCGTCCAGTTCGTGCTGTGGGTGCGCGCGAGCGGCGGCACGATCCTCGACGCGTTCCTCGCGATCTTCATCACGTTCCTGCTGTACCGCTGGGTGCGCCGCGTGCAATTCCGCCGCTACCTCGCGCAGGTGCGCATCTCGCCGCCGCAGCTCGTCGAGATGATGACGTCGAACGAGCCGCCGCTGATCTTCGATGCGCGGCCGCGCGCGATTCGCGAACGCGAGCCGTACCGTATCGCCGGTGCGGTGCCGGTCGATCTCGATTCGCCGGACCTGCTGGATCCGGAGCTGCTGAAGCGGCCGATCGTCGTGTATTGCGTGTGCCCGAACGAGGCGACCGCGAAGCGGCTGATCGCGAAGATGCAGCGCAAGAAGATGCTCCACAACATCAAGGCGCTGAAGGGCGGGCTCGACGCGTGGGAGAAGCACGGTTATCCGGTCGAGCCGCTGCCGGCCGATCTCGACGCGTCGCGATATTTCGTGCGGCCTGACCATGCGGCGCTCGCAGGCGAATATACGGTGCGCGCGACGTTGTCGAAATAAATCGTGAGCGGGATTCCGCCCGCGTCGCTATTTCACGTCCGATTCCACACTTCTCGCCGTCACCGAAAATCGGCCGACACGAAACATCCGATTATTTCTATAATCCCGCCTGCATATTGCGTGCGCTTGATTGCGCACATTCGACGCGCGTTCGTTTGCGCCGAAAGCGATTGATCCCGTTGCTGCCCGTCACGCGCACAGCCGTGTCGCGCGGGCCGCACGGGCGTATTCCGTGAAAGACCCGATCCATTTTCCGGATTGTTCCGGAAAATGCCGATAATCAACGGCGATTCCAATCGGAGTGACGCTGTATCCGCACCGTTTTTCATCCGAAAAACGGTGGCGGGGATTTCTCGTTTTCGGTTTGCCGGTATCGGCATGAACGGCCGCGCATTGACATCGACAATGACGGCGGCCCGTTCACGGCTGCCAGGAGACGGACTTGAAACAACCGGAAGACCAACTGCACCGCGGGCTGGAAGAGCGGCACATCAACCTGATGGCGCTCGGCGCGACGATCGGCGTCGGCCTGTTCCTGGGCTCGGCAACCGCGATCCGCACGGCCGGCCCGGCCATCCTGCTGACCTACCTGCTGGGCGGCATCGCGATTTTCCTGATCATGCGCGCGCTCGGCGAAATGGCGATCACCAATCCGGTCGCCGGCGCGTTCAGCCGCTATGCGCGCGACTACCTCGGCCCGCTCGCGGGCTACCTGACCGGCTGGACCTACTGGTTCGTGTGGATCGTCACCTGCATGGCGGAAATCACTGCGGTCGGCGTCTACATGCACATGTGGTTTCCAGGCGTGCCGAACTGGATCTGGGCGCTCGCGGCACTCTCGGCGATGGGGGCGGTGAACTTCATCGCGGTCAAGCTGTACGGCGAATTCGAGTTCTGGTTCGCGCTGATCAAGATCGTCACGATCGTGCTGATGATCGTGGGCGGCGGTCTCATGATCGCGTTCGGCATCGGTAACGGCGGCGTCGCGACGGGCATCTCGAACCTGTGGTCCCATGGCGGTTTCATGCCGAACGGCATCGACGGCGTCATCGGCGTGCTGCCGATCGTGATGTTCGCGTATCTCGGCGTCGAGATGCTCGGCCTCACGGCCGGCGAGGCGCGCAATCCGGAGAAGTCGCTGACGAAGGCGGTGAACTCGGTATTCTGGCGCGTGCTGATCTTCTACATCGGCGCGCTGTTCGTGATCATGTCGCTCTATCCGTGGAACCAGATCGGCACGCAGGGCAGCCCGTTCGTGATGACGTTCTCGCGGCTCGGCATCCCGGCCGCGGCCGGCATCATCAACTTCGTCGTGTTGACCGCGGCGCTGTCGTCGTGCAACAGCGGCCTGTTCAGCACCGCGCGGATGCTCTACAACCTCGCGCAGCAGGGCCAGGCGCCGGCCCGTCTCGGCCGCGTGAACCGCAACGGCGTGCCCGTGTACGGCGTCGCCGTGTCGGTCGCGCTGCTGTTGATCGGCGTGCTGCTCAACTATCTGGCGCCGCAGCAGGTGTTCACGTGGCTGACGTCGGTGTCGACGTTCGGCGCGATCTGGACGTGGTGCGTGATCCTGATCGCGCAGATGCGCTTTCGCCGCACGCTGTCGGCCGACAGGATCGCGCGCCTGCCGATCCGCGTGCCGTTCTATCCGCTCGGCTCGTTCGTCGCGCTCGCGTTTCTCGCGCTGGTCGTCGTGCTGATGGCATTCACGCCGGACACGCGTGTCGCACTCGTAATCGGCCCGGCGTGGATCGTGCTGCTCGGCATCGCATACGCGCTGTTCCACGCGGAACGCGCAGGCGCGCCCGCGTCCACGAAGTCGTAGGCAAATCGCGCAAAAGTCGCCGCGCCGCGCACCGCACACGTGCGCGCGGCGCATCGCGGCCCGCACGGCCATTGATCGCGATCATGCACGGGCGGGCGGGACGACATATGCTGTTTGAATCGCTTGTCCGCGCTTCGCGTGGCCGTTCGCCGATCCCAGCGACCGCGTCGGCCCTCCGTCCGCCGCGCGCCGCCGTCCGCGCGAAGCTCCGGTCGTCGTCCGCGACGACGCGTCCGCCAGGAGACCTTCGCCATGCAATCCAGCCCGACCATCCCGCCGCTCGCCCGAATTTCGCTGGCCGTCGACCTGACGCCGGAGTCGCTGGCCGCCGCACGGTACATGCGCACGCTGCTGCGTCCCGGCATGCAGGTGCGCATCGTCTGCGCGATCGACAATCCGCGTCTCGTGTTGCCCGACATTCCGCGCGTCGATGCACTGCTGAGCTCGGCGCGCGAGGAGATGACGCGAGAAGCGCAGGCGACGCTCGAGCGCATCGCGGCACTGTTCGCCGGCAGCGGCGCGGAGATCGAACAGGTGATCATCGATACGTCGGTCACGGGCGGCACGGTGGCCGATGCACTCGCGAACGACACGTCGGCATCGCGCGCCGACGTGCTCGTGGTCGGCGCCAATCCGCACCATGGGCTGCTGCGCCTGGTCGAGGGTGCGGTATCCGACACGCTCGCGTCGCGCGCACGCTGCGCGCTGCTGATCGTGCCCGCCGACTATGCGCGGCCGTCGGACGGTCCGCTGCAGCGTCTGATGTTCGCTGTCGACGGCAGCGAGCCGTCGCTGCATGCGGTGCGCGTCGGGCTCGGCTTCGCGGCGCCGACGACGCTGCTGTACGCGGCCTATGTCGTCGATCGCGCGATTCGTCTGACGGATCTCGTGCCCGTGCGCGCGCTCGAGGACGCGTATCGCGCGGAGGGCGAGGATGCGCTGGCGCGGATCGGCCCGCTGTTTCATGCGACGGGCAACCCGACCAAGCGCGGCATCATCGAAACCCGTCCGACCAGCGACGACGTCGCCCATGCATTGATGCGCGACGCGGTGCACTGGCATGCGGAACTGCTGGTGGTCGGCACGCACGGCCGGCGAGGCATCGCGGCCTGGCTGATCGGCAGCGTGGCGCGCCGGATCGCGCATCTTGCGCAGGTGCCGGTGCTGCTCGTGCGCGGCGTGGAGTGAAGGTCGCGCCGCGATGGCGGCGAAGCGGACTTTCGTTGACCTGCATCAGAAACGTCGTGCGCGTCGCATGAGAGAGTGACAGAACGTCGGTGATGGGTTGTCCGTCGTCCGTGCGCGACGCGTCGATTCGATACGCCATATCCAGTACCTCGCGAACGGGCGCATATCCGATGCTGTTGCCCGCGCTTGCGCCGATTTCCGGCGCCGTGCCACAAGCACGCGGCGCGTGGCGCATCAGCCAGTCACGAACTCTCTGGCACGAGGGTAGGCAGCCTGCGGCTGCCTTGGAACGACGGACGGGGTGATTTTTGCCCCGTCCGCTTCCTGGCCCCGTGCACATTACTTTCCTCGCAGATAGGGTCTTGGTCGAAGTCGCCGTGCGGGCCTTCGCAACCATCGCGCGGCCCCGTGCCGCGTCGGCGGCGTTCAGGCTGTTACGCGGCGCGGGGCATTCGCAGGTCGTGCCGACGGCGGGTGGCGCGGCATACGCGTGCGCGCCGACGCACGCCATGCAGCCGTCCTCGTCCGCCCGGCATGCGATTGCGCAGCCGCGGCCAGCCGGGGCGCGGCTTGCGGCGCGGCCTCACGACGACCGGTGTGTCGGCGCCGGTCCGCGCGCAGAGCGCGGCGGCGAAGCGCTGCAGCGCGAGCACGGATCCCGCGACGCTCTGGTATTTCTCACGGCCGATCTGCCCGTCGAGCGTGACGAGCAAGCCCGATTCGCGCGCGAGCGCGAGCAGCGCGTCGAGATCGTCGGGCGGGCGGATTGCGACCGGCATGGCGGGCGCGGACAGCATGCGCGTGCGCCGCTGTCCGTCCCGCGCCGGGAAGTTGCGATGGGCCATGATGGTCTCCTGCGCCCGACCCCGCGTGCCGGCTCGATGGCCGGCTGAGCGATGACCGGGTATGAACGCATCGTTCATGGCGTCAGTATCCGCCGGGTCGACCGCGTTGCCAATCGGCGCGCGCTGAAGTCGCTGTCAGACATTGCGGGCGAGGTATCGGAATCCACTGACACGCACGGCTGATGACCGGTCGCGGCGGCGCGAGGCGGGCGCGCGCGCGATGTGCGGCGCGCCGATCCGGTGCATTCGAACAGACAAATCGAGGCGGGCGCGCATCGCTTGACGCGGGATTTCTGCCGGTCTAAGTTCCCATTGCATCGGCGTCGCGCGAGGGTTTGTCGTCCGCGATCGACGGTGCCGCGCCTCGGGGGGCGTGGGTCATCTTCCAGTTGTTCGCGGACCACGCGCGCCGCGAATCCTGCGCGCGGGCCGATCCAGCGACGGATCGGCGCGGCGGCACGCAATGTGCCGTTGATCGCGCGCAAACACGCTTCGGCGCATCGTACGCCGGGCGGCTGTCCAGTCTCTAATCTTCCAGTAACGTCATCATTTCCTTTCGTTCCTCGACCGTCAGGAGCCCGTCGATGTCACAGGACAATTTGCTTGATGCCTTGAAGGCCGTCGCCGAACAGCGCTCGATCGGCGACGACCAGTTGCGCGCGATGCTGGACGACGAAATGCGTGCGTTGTCGTCCGATGCCCGCGTGCACGACTACATCCATGTGTTCGCGATTCGCCATCTGCGCGAACGGATGCGCAGACAGGACGAACTCGAGCGCGACACGCCGGCCGGTACGCCGCACCGGGAGCCGGATACGAGTACCAGTCGCCGTCTGTGAAGGACGCCCCGCCGCGGCCAGCGCCACCGGCGCCCCGACCGCGGCCGGTTGCCGGCCGACGCCGACGCGCGTGCATGCCGCACCGGCAATCGTTGTGCGCAAGCGGGGCGATCACGCACCTGCGGCCGCCCGCAGCTTTCGTCATACGTTTCATCGAATCGACACAACGGCCTCAAGTAAGCGGCGCGAATGCCGTTTACCCGGTGAATTCGTCCACCGGGCGTTCGCGCTCCCTTACCGAGTCGTTGCCATGTTCTCGTCCATCCGCACCCGCATTCTCGCCGCGTGCGTCGCCATTGTCGTATTCGCGCTCGTCGCCACCACGCTGATCAATTACTTCATCGCGCGCTCGTACAACGACGATGCGATCGATCGCAACCTGAGATCCGTCGCCAGCGGCCATGTGGTCGGTATCGGCGACTGGGTCGCGACCCGGAGCCGGATGATCGCGTCGCTGCAGGACGCCGCGCTGTCGCCCGATCCGCTGCCGGTGTTCAAGCAGATGGCCGCGGCCGGCGGCTTCACGAACGTCTACGCGGGCTACGCGGACAAGATGTTCCGTTTCTCCGACCCCACCGGCATTCCGCCCGACTACGATCCGACCGGCCGCCCGTGGTACAAGCAGGCCGCACAGGCCGGCAAGCCGGTCGTCACGCCGCCGTACGTCGATGCAGGCACCGGCAACCTGGTCGTCACGTTCGCGGTGCCGATCTTGCGCGACGGCGCGCTGAAGGGAGTCGTCGCGGCCGACGTTGCGATGGACAGCGTGATCGCGAACGTGAAGTCGATCCACCCGACGCCCGCGAGCTTCGGGATGTTGATCGACAGCAGCGGCCACGTCGTCGCGCATCCGGACGCGAAGCTCACGCTGAAGCCGGTCGCCGACGTGTCGACCGACCTCGGCGGCATGAGCGCCGCGTCGCTGGCCGCGGCCGTCGCGCCGGTCGAAGTGCACGTGGGCGGCGACGCGAAGCTGGTGCGCGCGCAGGCCGTGCCGGGCACCGACTGGTACGCGCTGGTCCTGCTCGACAAATCGGAAGCGACGGCCGGGATGCGCTCGCTGCTGACCGCATCGCTCATCACGCTGGTGGTGATCGTCGGCGTCGCGTCGCTGATCGTCGGCGCGATCACTGCAACGGCGTTCCGCCGGCTGTCGCAGGTGCGCCAGGCGATGGCGTCGATCGGCTCGGGCACCGGCGACCTGACGCAGCGCCTGCCGGCCGAAGGCCGCGACGAGGTGGCCGACATCGCGCGCTCGTTCAACAGCTTCGTCGACAAGCTGAACGACGTGATGCGGCAGATCCGCGACGCGAGCGAGTCGGTTCGCACGGCCGCGAACGAGATCGCCGCGGGCAACCAGGACCTGTCGTCGCGGACCGAATCGGCGGCGGCGAGCCTCGAGGAAACGGCCGCATCGATGGAAGAGATCACCGCGACGGTCGGCCAGTCGGCGGCCGCTGCGGGCCAGGCCGACGAACGCGCGGCCGCGGCGTCGCGGATCGCGTCGCACGGCGGCGTGGTCGTATCGGAGGTCGTGTCGACGATGGGGAAGATCGAGGAAGCGTCGGGCAGGATCGGCGACATCATCGGCGTGATCGACGGGATCGCGTTCCAGACCAACATCCTCGCGCTGAACGCCGCCGTGGAAGCCGCGCGTGCCGGCGAGCAAGGGCGCGGTTTCGCGGTCGTCGCGCAGGAAGTGCGCAGTCTCGCGCAACGCAGCGCGCAGGCCGCGCGCGAGGTGAAGGTGCTGGTCGAGTCGACGGTGGCGAGCGTGTCGGCCGGGTCGGGGCAGGTGCGCCAGGCCGGCGACACGATGCGCGAGATCGTGTCGAACGTCGCCAACGTGACGACGATCATCTCCGAGATCACGCACGCGGCGAACGAGCAGACGCGCGGCATTCAGGAAGTGAACCGCGCGGTCACGCAGCTCGACGAAATGGTGCAGCAGAACGCGGCGCTCGTCGAACAGTCGACCGCCGCGGCGACCGCGCTGCAGACGCAGGCGAACGCGCTTGCGACGACGGTCGGGCAGTTCAAGGTCGCGTGACCCGCAACGGGTGACGCGGGCCGGATCGCCGCGCGCCACGCGCGCGGCGACGCTCAACCCTGGCCGCCGTCGCGCATCAGCGCCAGCCGGTTGTAGAGCGTCTTCAGACTGATACCGAGCGCCTTCGCCGCTTGCGGCTTGTTGCCGTCGAAGTGCTCCAGGGTCGCCGCGATGAAGCGCTGCTGCGCGTGGTGCAGCGTCGCGCCGAGCGGCAGCGCCATCGCGTCGTCCGACGTGTGGTCGGGCAGCATCGTCGGCTTCGGCAGCGCGACGTCGATGCCGTCGTCCGCGAGGATGTACGCGCGCTCGATCGTGTTGTGCAGCTCGCGTACGTTGCCGGGCCATGAATACGCGCGCAGCGCGGCGATCGCCGCGTCGGTCAGACGCTTGTGCGAGCGGTGCCGTACGTTGAGCGCATCGACGAACTCGTGCGCGATCGCCTCGACGTCGCCGTTGCGCTGGCGCAGCGGCGGCACGTACAGCGCGAACGCGGCGAGACGGTAGAACAGATCCTCGCGCAGCCGGCCGTCGCGCACGGCCTCGGCGGGATTGTGGCGGGTCGCCGACAGGATACGTACGTCGAGTGGAATCGCCTCGGTGCCGCCGACCCGCACGATCGTGTTCGATTCGAGCGCGCGCAGCAGCTTCACCTGCAGCGCCGCGGGCATCTCCGCGATCTCGTCGAGCAGCAGCGTGCCGCCGAACGCGGCTTCGAAGAACCCTTCGCGTTGCGCGATCGCGCCGGTGAAGCTGCCTTTCTCGTGACCGAACAATTGCGCTTCGGCGATGTCCGCCGGAATCGCGCCGCAGTTGACGGGGACGAACGGCCCGTCGCGTCGCGCGCTCAGGTCGTGCAGGCGCCGCGCGACGATATCCTTGCCGACCCCGCTTTCGCCGGCAATCAATACGCTGGCGCGGGTCGGAGCGATTTTCTCGATACGGCCGAGCAACGTGCGCATCGCCGCGGAGCGGCCGGACAGCCGGCGCGCGTCGGCGCGTTGCTTCGGACGGTTTGCGGATTCGGCCATGGCGTCAGCGCGGCCGTTTTGAAAATCGGCACCGCGCATTCCCTTCCTTGCAATATCTATCATCGACAGCGAAAACGCGCGGAAGGTGCCGCGATTTAGAAATTTCCAATGCCCGGTGCGATGACCGAAGAAATATGCGATCGACAGGGCAAGTGCCGATACGCGGCAGCCGATATCGTCCGCCGGTGCTTTTTTACAGTCGGTTAATGAAAAATCGCAACGGACCTGTCATCGCATTCCCAGCAAATGCGGCAGACGGTCGAGCGTTGCGACACGGCGGCACGCGCGACGCGCACTGCGCCGCGCAGTCGCGGGCCGCGATACGGCGGGTACGCGTGTTGCTGAGCGCGTAGGCTCGCCCGGTCCGCTCGATGGCATGCCGCCGAGCGGCGGTCGCAGGGCGATGCAGGGAAACGATGAGAACTTTTACCCGTGAGCTGTTTCGGCAGGGCGCATGGGTCGTGCTGGCCGTCGGCCTGGCGTCCGCGCTGCAGGTGTGGGCGATTCACGTCGTCGGCATGCGTGAGCCGTTTGCGCCGCTGCCTCTCTACGCCGGTGTCGCGGCGGCGGCCTGGCTGACGTCGTTCGGCGGCGGCCTCGCCGCGACCGCCGCGAGCGCGGCCGTGATCGGCGCGTGGTGGTGGCGTGATGTGCCGCTGCCCGTGCTGCTCTCGCGGGTCGGCGTGTTCGTTGCGATCGGTTTCGTCGAATGCATGCTCGTGCTGGCCGTCAAGCCGCTGCTCGCGAGCGACAGGCTGCGCGGGGCCGACGATGCCGAAGAAGATGACGCGCGCACGCCGGGCCGCGAACCGGCGCGTGCGGCGCCCGCGCTGGACGACGTTCTGCTGCGCCGCGTGGTCGACGCATCGCCCGACGCGATCGTCGGTGTCGACGCCGCACGTCGGATCACGAGCTGGAATCCGGCGGCGCGACGCCTCTTCGGCATCGACGTCGCGGCGGTGATCGGACACGACGTCACGACGCTGATCGCGCCTCGGTGGCTGCGACTGCATCCCGTTCCCGCGTCATTCGCCAATGCGCGCGCGCCCACCGGCCCGCTCGACATCCTGTGCGTGCGCCGCGACGGTGGCCACTTTCGCGCGACCTTCGTGGCAGCGCCGATCGTCGACGCGCAAGGCAACTGCACCGGCCTGTCGATGACGCTGCGCGAGGCGAACCAACGCCGCCGCGACGAGCGGCGCGACTTGCGCTCGCTGCGCGGCGCGCGCGACGCGCGCGTGCAGGCCGACGAATCGAACCGGCTGAAGGACGAACTGCTGGCGACCGTGTCGCATGAGTTGCGCACGCCGCTGAACGTGATCTACGGCTGGGTCGAGGTGCTGCGCAGCGCCGACGGACAAGGCTTCGCGCAGCAGGCGATCGACGCGATCGATCGCAGCGCGCGGTCGCTGTCGCGGATGGTTGGCGACCTGCTCGACGCCTCGTCGCTCGCGACGGGCCGGATGCGGCTCGAACGCACGCCGGTCGACCTCGTGCGCATCGTGCACGAGGCCGTGCGCGCGCTCGGCGCGACCGCCGACGCGAACGGGCTCGAACTGTCGACGGCGTGCGCGATGTCCAGCTGCGTGATCAACGCGGACGGCGAGCGCATTCGTCAGGTGCTGTCGAACCTGCTGTCGAACGCGATCAAGTTCACGCCGCCCGGCGGCCACATCAAGGTGTCGCTGACCCGGGCGGGCGCGCGCGTGCGGCTGTCGGTCGCCGATACGGGGCAGGGCATTTCCGCGGATCGCCTGCCGCATCTGTTCGATACGTTCAACCGGTCGGAGGGCGCGTCGGCGTCGCCGAAACGCGGCCTCGGGCTCGGTCTGTCGATCGTGCGCAACATCGCGCGGCTGCACGGCGGCGAGGTGGCGGCCGCGAGCGACGGCGCCGGGCGCGGCACGACCGTGACCGTCATGCTGCCGGTGGACTGGAGCGCCGACGATCTGACCGGCCAGCCGTTGCGGCCGAGCGGCGCGTCGGCGGCGGTGGCGCTCGACGGCCAGCACGTGCTGGTGGTCGACGACGATGCGACGTCGCGCGCGAGTCTCGCGGCGGCGCTCGAAACGCTGGGCGCCCAGGTGTCGACCGCCCGATCGGGGCGCGACGCGCTCGACATGGTCGCGCGGCAGGACCCGAGCGTCGTGCTGTCGGATCTCGCGATGCCGGACGGCGACGGCTACTGGCTGCTCGACCACATCCGCCATTTGCCGGACGGCGGCGGGCGCCTGCCCGTCGTCGCGGTGACGGCACACGCTGGCGCGGCAGACCGGAACCGCGTGATGGCAGCCGGCTTCGATGCGTATCTGTGCAAGCCGGTCGACATGCCGACGCTGGCCAGCGTGATCGTCGACGTGGCGGGCGCCGGATCGCGCCGCTGACGCGCGGCTGCCTCCGCAATGCCCACCAGGAGGCGCGATGAAGGGATCGAACAATACGCCATGCGACGACGTTCGCGGCAAGCCGGTGCGCTCCGGACGCATGCCGCTGATCGTGCGGATCTCGTTCGCCGGTAATGCCTGCTTGCTGGGATCAGGCATGCTCACGTTCTGCGCGTCGGCATTCACGGCGGCGCATGCGCAGGCGCCGCCTGCATCGTCCGTACATGTCGCGCCCGGCGTCGTCCGCCCCGGCGAGACGGCCGACGAGGCGGGCATCACGCGGCGGCCGCACGGCACCGACGCGGAGTTCGTCGACAAGGCAGGCATCGTCGGCAAGACGGAGCTCCAGGCGAGCCAGCTCGCGCTCGATCGGTCGTCGAATCCGGACGTGAAGGCCTTCGCGCGACGGATGGTCGACGATCATGCTCGCATGGCCGCGGAATTGCGCCGGCTCGGCGCTCAAAAGGGCCTGCCCGTGCAGACGCGCATGCAGGTCGATCCGGCGCTCACGGCCCTGCGATCGATGAGTGGCGATGCATTCGACAAGGGTTACGTCGCGCTGGCGGGGCCGAACGCGCATGAGGCGGCGATCAGGCTCTACGAAGCTGAAGCGCGCAATGGCCGCGACCCGCAGCTTCGCGCGTTCGCGGCCGACATGCTGTCGACGCTGAAGGCCCACCTGAGCGCCGCGCGTGCGCTCGAGCGTTCGATCGCGGCCGCGCATTGATCCGCACGGCGGCCGCGCGCGTCCGTCGCGTTGGTCAGTGGCGTCGCGTGTCGCTCTCCGGGCCGCCGGGCGATGCCTCGTACGGCGGCGAGTCGAGCGCCGTTTCGCCTTCCTCGATCAGCCAGTACGGCGACGCGCCGTAGTGCGCGTGCAGCGCCTCGGCCCACGCGGGGTCGGCCATCGTCGGCCAGCGGTCCTTCTCGAAACCCGGCGCGTCGCGCACCTGTTCGGTCGGAACGGGCAGCACGAAGCAGCGACGCTCCACGTCAAGCGTCAATACGTTCCATGGCACCGCGAGCAGTTTGTCGCCGATCCCGGCAAATCCGCCCGACGACACCACCGCGTACGCGATCCGGCCCGAGCGGACATCGAGCATGATGTTCGTGACCTTGCCGATGTCGTCGCCGTCCATCGTCAGCACGCGATCGTTTTCCAGCGTGCCGGCGGCCATCACGTCCGGCCCGGGCCCGCCGGCCGAACGGGCGTGCTTGCCGACGATGCGCGCCTGCGTGCGCGATGGTCTATCCGTTGTCATCGCTTTTCTCCTGGTCGAAGCGGCGCGGCGCATACGGCGCACGAGCAGCACGGGTGGGGCGGCCGCTCAGCGGCGGCGCGGCAGGGACACGTCCTCGAGCGTATTCGCGAGCTCGTCGCGCGCCGGGCCGCCCGCGCGCGTCGCGATGTCGCCGAGCGACACCATGCCGACGATCCGGTGGTTCGCGTCGAGCACCGGCATCCTGTGCAGCTGTATGTCGGCCATCCGCTGCTGCACGTCGCCGACGCCGTCGTCTTCGACGCACCACTGCACCGGCGCCGATGCGACCACTTTCACGGGGGTATCGGGCGGATGCCCGTGCGACAGCGCGCGCACCGCGAGATCGCGGTCCGTCACGATCGCGACGAGCCCGGTGTCGTCGCACACCGGCAGCACGCCGATGTCGAAGCGCTGCATCAATTCGGCCGCATGGCGAATCGTGTCGGTGGGCGCGACGCACACCACGTCGCGCGACATAATTTCGTTGACGCGATACATGAACGCCTCCTTCGTGAGCGAGACGATGCGGGAGCAGAACGCGTGCCACGTTCGATCGGTACGCGCCGGACCTGCGCGGCGGTGCCACGGAGAAATTTGCCAGCCGGCTTGTACATCTTCCACGGCGGCAGCCGTGGCCGGGCCGTGAGCGATGCTCAGTGGCCGACGCCCGTCATCACGACGATGGCGAGTACCAGCGCGCTTTCGATCGCGGCCAGCGCCGCGACGCCCGCGGCGCCGCTGACTTCGTGCCATGCACGTTCGATGCGTTTCATCAGATCACTCCGGTTGTGCCGGCCCGTTGCCACGCTGCCGCGCGTCGCGGGCCGGGTGCCGCCGTCAGCCGTGATCGCGGGGCGGTGGTGGGGTGTCGGGCGCGCGACGGTCGCGTTCGCCGGACGGTCTGGCGGGGTCGATGCGGGTCGCGCCGCCGACAGCGGGCGGATCGCTGGCCGGGAACGTCTCCTCGAGCCCTTCGTCGATGCGCTTCTCCGTCTTGTCTTCGGACGGCTTGCGCGACGTGGCCAGAGGGCGTGGGCCGGCAGCCGGTGACACGGCGTTGCGGCTGCCGGGGGCGGATGCGGTCATGATCGAACCTCCTTACGGGTACGAGGGCCGCAAGCGCCGTGCCCGCACGATGCGGGCGGCATGGCGCTTGCAGTTGCCGGGACGGCCGGGCAGGCGGACATGCGGGCCGCCTGCCGCCGGTGCGGACGAGAGGACATCGTGATGATTGAACCCAGTGAACCCAGGAAAAGGATACGTTACGACGCGAACGTGTGCGGCGGCGATTTCCGTGATGTGCGCGAACGGTTCGACACATGGAAGCGCGAATCGCGGGTCCATCGGCCCGAGCGGCGCGTGTTCGACGGCAAGGATGAAGTCCGCGAGCTGAACCATACCGTCTATGCGGGGCCGGAAAGCGCGCAGCGGGCGCTGGTCGCGCGATGCGCGCCGGCCGATCCGTTCGCGCTCGCGGTGCGGCTCGCTGCCGAAGGGCGCACCTTGTGGCTGGTGATGGCGGCATACGACGCGTGAGCGCGAGCGCGCTGCCCCCGTCGAGCAGGCACATCGGTTGCGCGCGCTCGCCGCGCCAATCGACACGCGCGGCCGCCGCGCAGGAGTGACATGAGCACACGATCCATGCTGCACCGTCCCGAGCCGACGCCCGACGTCGATCCCGATCCGGCACTGCCCGAGCACGACGATCCGTTCGATCCGCCCGTGCCCCCGGGGCTGCCGCAAGGCGATCCGCCGTCGCAGCCGCCGCCAATGCGAATGCCGGGCGGGCGCAGCCAACCACGGCCGGCCGCGCGACCACTGAAAGGAGGACCATCATGGACATTCACGTGCAATCGCCCGACAAGCGCGCGATCGCCCAGGTGCTGGGCCGCTATTTCGAGTCGCGTTCGTTGCGCTATCACATCGAGGAATTGCCGGGCGGCGTGCTGCATATCGGCTTTCGCGCGGGCGGGCGCCCGGTGGCCGTCACCGTGTCGTTCGACGACACCGCCTACGACACCTATACACACTGGGATGCGAGCCAGAAGCAGCTCGCGCTCGGGCGTCTCGCCGACGGCTTCTCGCGCATGATGGCGAAGCGCAGTCCGGCCGCGCTGGCCGGCGACTATCACGTCGAGCGTTTCTGATTCCGCAATTCTGCGCCAATTCGTGCCAAAAACCGGCAAAGTGCCCATGCTCAACGGGCGCTTTGCGGCTTCGCGCGCGTCGCGTAGGATGTTCACAATTCAGCGCACGCTACGTTCGCGCCGTCGGCTGCATGCCGTTGCAGCCGATCCGGTTGCGGCGCGCTTTCCCTCAGGTTCGTTTCAAGCAACCGACGGAGACCACCTTGATGATCGTTGCCCGCCCGTTGTTGTCGCCCCGCAGCCGCCGGTTCGTGTCCGGCCTGTCGGCCTTCGCCGCGCTGGCAGCCGCCGGCGCTCGCGACGCGTCGGCGCAGACGCCTTCGCCGCTCGGCGAATGGCAATACTCGGCGGGCGTCCCGCTGCAGAAGCTGTTCAGTCCGACGATCCCGACGTGGCAGGTCAGCGTCGGCGCGGCGATGACGCTCCAGCCGCGCTACGCGGGTTCCGATCGCTACCGCCTGATGGGCGGCCCGAATCTCGACGTGCGCTATCGCGACCTGTTCTTCCTGTCGACGGGCGAAGGGCTCGGCGCTAACGTGCTGCGCGGGCCCAACTGGCGCGTGAGCGTGTCGGTCGGCTATGACCTGGGGCGCCGCTCGGCCGACGATCTCGACCACCTGAACGGGCTCGACAACATCAACGCGGCGCCGGTGATGAAGCTCGCGGCCGATTATGTGATCTCGAAGGACTTTCCGCTCGTGCTGCGCGCGGATGTCCGACGCAGCATCGGCGGCTCGAACGGCTGGGTCGGCGATTTCTCCGCGTACATGCCGATGCCGGGCAGTAACGAACACTTCTTCTGGTTCGCTGGGCCGACCGTGTCATTCGCCGATTCGCGCTACATGAACAGCTGGTTCGGCGTGAGCCAGGGTGCGTCCGCCCGTTCCGGGCTGCCGACCTACTCGTCGGGCGCGGGGATGAAGTCGTTCGGCGCCGGCGTGACGATGGTCTGGTTCATCAACAAGAACTGGTTCGTGACGATGGACGGCGCGATCGAACAGCTCGTCGGCCGCGCAAGGCGCAGCCCGATCACGCAGCAGTCGACGAACGGCGTGTTCGACATGTCGGTGAACTACCAGTTCTGACGGGCAGCCGTGCGGTGCGCGGCATGCGGTATTTTTCGTCACATTTGATATGATTCCGACCTGTACAAACGTACAGTGATCGATCCCCGTGACGCCTGCATCGCCGACGCCCCCGGCGTTTTACTACCTGACCAATTTCGAACGCGCGCTGGCCTGGCTGCGCGAGCGTTACGACGACCTGCTCGACGCGCGCGAACACGCGTTTCTGCGGGATTTCGCGCAGTTGCCGAAAGTGTCGCGCGCGTTGCTCGTGCGGATGCTGATGCGCAGCGGGTCCGACTTCCGCGCGAGCAAGCTCGTGTACGACGAGATCGGCGGCACGCTCGACGCGGCCGCGCCGCTCGTCGAACTCGGCTGGGTCGATCCGGCGCCCGCGCTCACGCTCGACGAGCTGTTCGCACTGTCGACCAAGGCCGATCTCCTGAAGGTGTTCCCGTCGCTCGCCGCGCACGCGGGCGAGCGCAAATCCGACTGGCTCGAACGCCTGCGGCCCGCGCACGACGCGGCGCAGCCGCTCGACGCGTGGTGTGCGCAGGCCGGTGATCGCGTGCTGCGCGTGACGGTCGGCGCGCTGTGCGACCGGCTGCGGTTGATGTTCTTCGGCAATCTTCACCAGGACTGGAGCGAATTCGTGCTCGCCGATCTCGGCGTGTTCCAGTACGAAAGCGTGCCGTTCGCGCCGTCGTCGCGCGCGTTCCAGCAGCGCGACGACGTCGACGCGTATCTCGCGCTGCAGGCCTGCCGCGAAGCACTCGATGCGTGGCCCGACGACCTGCCGTTTGACGATCTGCTGCGCGCGATCGACGCGGTCGGCTGCGCGCAGCCGTGGCTCGCGACGCGCCGCGCGAAGCTGCTGTTCACGCTCGGGCAGACCTGCGAGCGGCGTGCCGACTGGACCGCCGCGCTCGACGCGTATGCGCGCAGCGCGTGGCCGGGCAGCCGTCACCGCCGCATTCGCGTGCTCGAACGCTGCGGGCGCGACGACGATGCGCTCGCGCTGGCGCTCGAGGCGCGCGACGGCTTCGAAAGCGACGAGGAGCGCCAGCGCGTCGAGCGGATGCTGCCGCGCCTGCAGCGCCGCCTCGGGCAGCCGGTCCAACGCGCGGGCAGCGCGGCCGACGTGCCGCGCGAGACGCTCGTGCTCGCGCGTCCGGACGCGTTCGTCAGCGTCGAATATACGGTGCGTGACCACCTTGCACGGCCCGACGCGCCGGTTCACTACGTCGAGAACACGCTGATCAATTCGCTGTTCGGGTTGCTGTGCTGGGAGGCCGTGTTCGCGGCCGTGCCCGGCGCGTTCTTTCACCCGTTCCAGCGCGGCCCGGCCGACCTGCACGCACCCGATTTCGCGCTGCGCCGCACCGAGGCCTTCGCCGCCTGTTTCGCGCAACTCGACTCGGGCGTGTATCGCGACACGATCCGCCGGCATTACGCGGCGAAGATGGGGCTGCAGTCGCCGTTCGTGTTTTGGGGCGTGTTGAGCGACGCACTGCTCGACGAGGCGCTGGCTTGCCTGCCGCCCGCGCATCTGCGGCTCTGGTTCACGCGCCTGCTCGCGGATATCCGCGGCAACCGCTCCGGGCTGCCCGATCTCGTCCGCTTCTGGCCCGGTGAGCGGCGCTATGAACTGATCGAGGTGAAGGGCCCCGGCGACCGGCTGCAGGACAATCAGACGCGCTGGCTCGCGTACTGCATCGCGCACGGCATGCCGGTGCGCGTCGTCGATGTCGAATGGGCGGGCGCGGGCGTGTCGCAGCACGAAGCGGCGGGGTTGTCCGCATGAGCTATGTCGTCGCGGTGCGGGCGATGTGCGAGTTCACCGCGCGGCGCGGCGATCTCGACTTGCGCTTCACGCCCGCGCCGACCGCGCTCGAGGGGATCGCCGGCCACGGCGCGGTGACGTCGAAGCGGGGCGCGCGTTACGAAACCGAGGTCGCGCTGACCGGCACGTGGGGCACGCTCACCGTGCGCGGGCGCGCGGACGGCTACGATCCCGTCGCGAACCGGCTCGAGGAGATCAAGACCTATCGCGGCAGCCTCGACGCAATGCCGGCCAACCATCGCGCGCTGCACTGGGCACAGGCGAAGGTCTATGCGCACTTGATGTGCGATGCGCGCGGCCTCGCGGAAATCGACGTCGCGCTCGTGTATTTCGACATCGTGTCGGAACGCGAGACCGTGCTGACGGAGACGCTCGGCGCAAGCGCGCTCGCCGAGTTCTTCGCCGAGCAGTGCGCGTGCTTCGTCGGCTGGGCAGAGCGCGAGACCGCGCATCGCGCGGCCCGCGATGCGGCGCTGCGTGCGCTGACGTTTCCGCACGGGCAATTCCGCAGCGGTCAGCGCGAGCTCGCCGTGTCCGTCTATCGCGCGGCGCGCGACGAACGGTGCCTGATGGCTCAGGCGCCGACCGGCATCGGCAAGACGCTCGGCACTGTGTTTCCGCTGCTGAAGGCATGTGGTGAGGGCGAGCTCGATCACGTATTCTTCCTGACCGCGAAGACGCCCGGCCGGGCGCTCGCGCTCGAAGCGGCGACCACGCTCGGCGCCGGCACGCCGGCGTTGCCGCTGCGCGTGCTGGAGCTCGTCGCGCGCGACAAGGCATGCGAGCATCCGGACCGCGCGTGTCACGGCGAATCGTGCCCGCTCGCGCAAGGCTTCTACGATCGGCTGCCGACGGCGCGCGACGCGGCGATCGGCGCTGGGCTGCTCGATCGCGACACCGTGCGCGAGGCGGCGCTCGCGCATGACGTTTGTCCGTACTACCTCGCGCAGGAGCTTGCGCGCTGGTCGGACATGGTGATCGGCGATTACAACTACTACTACGACGGCAGCGCGATGCTGCATACGCTCGCGCAGCAGAACCAATGGCGCGTCGGCGTGCTCGTCGACGAGGCGCACAACCTGCTCGATCGCGCCCGCAAGATGTACAGCGCATCGCTCGATCCGTTCGCGTTCGCGGCCGCGCGTGAGGCGGCGCCCAACGCACTGCGCAAGGCGTTCGACCGGCTCGCGCGCGCGTGGGGCGCGCTCAATCGCGCACAGACCGAACGCTATGCGGCGTACCCGGAGATTCCCGGTCCGATCGTGACGGCCGTGCAGAACCTCGTCGCGGCGACCGGCGAATACCTGACCGATGCGCCGCGTGCGAACGGCGACGCGCTGCTGCGCTTTCATTTCGAAGCGATACAGTTCGGGGTGCTCGCCGACGCATTCGACGGCGCATCGATCTTCGATGCGACGCTGTACGGCGAGCCGCTGCCGCGCCAGTCCGGGCTCGACGGCGTCGCGCCGGCCGCGCGCCGGCGCCGCATCCAGTCGACGCTGTGCGTGCGCAACGTGATTCCGGCCGGCTTTCTCGCGTCGCGTTACGAAGCCGCGCGCGCGACCGTGCTGTTTTCCGGCACGCTGAGCCCGTTTCACTTCTATCGCGACACGCTCGGGCTGCCGGCCGATACGGGCTGGCTCGACGTCGACGGGCCGTTCCGCGCCGAGCAACTGACCGTGCGCGTCGCGAGCCACGTGTCGACCCGCTGGCGCGACCGCGACCGTTCGCTCGAACCGATCGTCGACCTGATCGCCGCGCAATATGCGACACGGCCCGGCAACTACCTCGGTTTTCTCAGCAGCTTCGACTATCTCGGCCGCGTCGTCGCGCTGATGCAGACGCGCCACCCGGATGTGCCCGTATGGGCCCAGGCGCCCGGCATGGCCGAAAGCGAGCGCGACGCGTTTCTCGCGCGCTTCGACGCGGGCGGGCGCGGGGTCGGCTTCGCGGTGCTGGGCGGGGCGTTTTCGGAGGGCGTGGATCTGGTCGGCGAGCGGCTGATCGGCGCATTCATCGCGACGCTCGGGCTGCCGCAGGTCAACGACGTCAACGAACAGATGCGGCGTGCGATGGATGCGCGTTTCGGCAACGGGTACGACTACATGTATCTGTACCCGGGCTTGCAGAAGGTCGTGCAGGCGGCCGGGCGCGTGATCCGTACCGAACGCGACGAGGGCGTCGTGCATCTGATCGACGATCGTTACCGGCGGCGCGAGGTGCGCGATCTGTTGCCGCGGTGGTGGCGGATCGGGTGACCCACCGGACGGGCGTCGTGCACCGGCTCACGTGCATCCCTAAAGCACGTTCAGCATCGCGAGCGCGGCTTCCTGCAAGTGCGGCAGCACGCGTCGCACGGCCGCGTCGGTCGACTCCGCGCCGATCGGCATGTTCGTGCTCAGCGCGGCGACGACTTCGCCGTGACGGTTCTTCAATGGCACCGCGATGCCGCGCACGCCGACCTGCAATTGCTGTTCGATCACCGCGAAGCCTGCGTCGCGCGCATGATCGACCTGTTCGAGCAGACGCGCCTTGTTGGTGATCGTGTGCGGCGTGAACGGCGCGAGTTCGGTATCGTCGAGCCATGTGCGGACGGCCTCGCGATCCGGATGATGCGCGAGCAGCACGACGCCCGGCGACGTCAGCGGGGCGGGCACCCGCGCGCCGAGCACGAAGCCGGTCGTCATCACGCGCGACACGCCATTGCGGGCGATGAACACGAGTTCCCAGCCATCGAGCACGCTCACGTATGCCGATTCATTCAGCGATGCGCTCAGTTGCTGCAGATAGGGCTGTACCGTGCGCGGCAAGCGCGCGGAATCGAAGTAGGACCAGCCGACCCGCAGCACGCGCGGCGTGAGGCCGTACAGCTTGCCGTCGGTGTACACGTAGCCGAGCGATTCGAGCGTCAGCAGGTAGCGTCGCGCGGCCGTGCGCGTGAGACCGGTGCGGGCGGCGGCCTGGGTGGGCGTCATCCGCGCGTGCTGGCTGTCGAACGCTTCGAGGATCATTAGGCCTTTTTCGAGGCCGGCAATCCAGTCGCGTCGGTCGAGGTCGGGCTTTTTCATCGTCGGTGCGCACGGGTCGGCGCGCGGTGTTCGCGCGGGAATGGGCGATTATCGCGCAGATCCGGAATCGTGCGAAAGCGATGGACGGACGTGCGATGGGTGACGAGGAGGGGGCGCGTGCCGGGCGGCGACGGTACGGTGGTTCGAACCGGAGGCCGCTGCCCTTGTTCGGCGGGAGGGCCGGCGGCTTGGCTGGCCATCCGGTGAATGCTGGGGGAGGCAGGATACGCGGCGCGGACATCGTCCACGCCGCGCCCGGATCGACGTTACTCGCTGCTCGTCCACTCGACGTTCGCACCGACCGAACGCAGGTTTTCGACGAAATGCGGGTGCGCGCGGCGGATCGGCAGCGCGTTCATGATTTCGGAGCGTCCTTCGATGCTGGCGGCCACCATCAGCAGCGCGATCGCGACGCGGATGATGTACGGGCTCTCGACGCGCGCCGGCGTCAATTGCAGCCCGCCGAACGTAATCAGCCGGTGCGGGTCGGACAGCAGCACATGCGCGCCGAACTTTGACAGTTCGCCGGACCAGCCGAGCGCACCGTCGTAGACCTTGTTCCAGAACATCGCGCTGCCTTCCGCGCGCACGCCGAGCGCGATGAAGATCGGCAGCAGGTCGACCGGCAGGTACGGCCAGGGCGCGGCTTCGACCTTGGTCAGGATGTTCTGCGTGAAAGGCCGCCGCACGCGCAGCGGGCCGTCGCGTTCCGCGCGCGACCAGCCATCGCGGTGCGTAACGTTTACGCCGAACTTCGCGAACGTGCGGTCGATCAGCGGAAAATGCTCCGGCGACGAGTTTCGCACCGTGATGTCGCCGCCCGTGATCGCGCCGAGCGCGAGAAACGTCGCGATTTCGTGGAAATCCTCGGCGAAGCGGAATTCGCCGCCGCCGAGCTTGGCGCCGCCCGTCACGCACAGGCGCGATGTGCCGATGCCTTCGATCGCGACGCCGATCATCGCGAGGAACTGGCAGAACTCCTGCACGTGCGGCTCGGACGCCGCATTCATCAGCGTGGACGTGCCGCTCGCCGCCGTCGCGCACAGCGCGAAGTTCTCGGTGGTCGTCACCGATGCGTAGTCGAGCCAGTGATCATTGGCCGTCAGCGGGCCGTCGGCACGGACGATCAGCGAATCGGGCGTGCGCTGGATGTGCGCGCCGAAGCGCTCGAACACTTCGACGTGCGGATCGATTTCGCGCACGCCGAGCGTGCAGCCCTTCACGTCGTTCTCGAGGCGCGCGACGCCGAAGCGCGCGAGCAGCGGCGGAATCAGCATGATCGACGAGCGCATCGCCTCGGGCAGGCGGTGGACGGCCGGGTCGAACGTCGTGTTGCGATGGTGGAGATCGAGAATGCCGGTCGTGAAGTCGACCGACACGTCGCTGCCGAGCGTGCGGAAGATGTCGAGGATCTTGCGCACGTCGGTGATGTCAGGCACGCCGACGAGGCGCAGCGGCTGATCGGTCAACAGGGTGGCGCACAGAATCGGCAGGACGGCGTTCTTGTTCGCGGACGGCTTGATGTCCCCGCGCAGCGGAGTGCCGCCGTGGACGATGAGATTCGACATGATATGGGGGCGTATCGGTGACTGACGTAGGCCCATATGATGCCATTGGTCGGCGCGCGGCGTGGAATGTTCAGAAGGGAAAAAGGGCTTCTGCCCGCGGGATTGACCGTGTTTGACGTTGGGCGGGCGGGGGCCGCCTGCCCGGCCGCGGATGGCCGACAGTGCGGAAATGGCCGGCGCATGTCGCGGCCGGCCATCCGCTCATGGCCTCACTGCGCCGCCCGCATCCGCGCGGCGACCACCAGCGAGATCAGGCAGCCCACCGCGAGATAGCCGGCGACGAGGTGCCAGGAACCGCCTGCCACGCTGACCAGCGCCACCGCGATGAACGGCGTGAACCCGCCGCCGACCACGCTCGCGAACTGATAGCCGACGCCCGCGCCGCTGTAGCGGTATTCGGCCCCGAACAGCTCGGTGAACAGCGGCTGCTGGACGCTCACGACCATGTCGTGTGCGGCATTCGCCAGCAGGATCGAGAAGACCACGATCCATGCGATCGAGCGCGACTCCAGCGCGACGAAGAACGGCACCGCTGACGCGAGACCGATCAGTGCGCCGATCAGGTAGATGCGACGCAGGCCGAAGCGGTCGACGAGCCATGCGAAGCACGGGATCGTCACGCAGCTCACCGCGCCGACCAGCAGGCCGATGTTCAGGAACAGGTCGCGCGACATGCCGAGATTCGACGTCGAATAGCTGAGCGCGAACGCGGTGACGATATACATCGTGAACAGCTCGGCGAGCCGCAGCGCGACGATCAGCAGGAACGCCTTCGGATGGCGCGTCAGCGCCTCCAGCACCGGCAGGCGCAGCTTTCGGTTGCCGTGCTCGACCTTCTCGACGAACTCCTGCGACTCGTCCATGCTCTTGCGGACCCACAACCCGATCAGCACCAGCACGATGCTGAACACGAACGGCAGGCGCCAGCCCCACGACTTGAACGCGGCTTCGCCCAGCGTATGGCTCAGGATCGACACGATGCCCGTCGCCAGCACGAGGCCGACGCCGTAGCCGACCTGCACGCCGCTGCTGTAGAACGCCTTCTTCTGCTTCGGCGCGCTCTCGACGGCCATCAGCGCCGCGCCGCCCCATTCGCCGCCCACCGCGAAGCCCTGGATCGCACGCATCAGCACCAGCAGCACGGGCGCCCACCAGCCGATCGTCGCGAAGCTCGGCAGCAGGCCGATCGCGACGGTCGACAGCCCCATCAGCATGACGGTCAGCACGAGCATCCGCTTGCGGCCGAGCCGGTCGCCGTAATGGCCGAACACGACGCCGCCGAGCGGGCGGAACAGGAAGCCGACGCCGAAGGTCGCGAACGCCGCAAGGGTGCCCATCGTCGGGCTGACTTTCGGAAAGAATTCGGAATTGAAGACGAGTGCGGCAACGATCCCGTACAGCAGGAAGTCGTACCAGTCGACGACGGCGCCGACAAAGCTGCCGATCGCGGCCTTGCGGGCCTGGCTGCGCGCGCGGGCGCCGGCGGCGGCGTCGAGGGTGTCGAAGGTTGGGGTCATGGCGATGTCTCCTGGCACGGCGCATCGTGGAATCGTGGCGGCGCCGCGTCCGATGCTGCATTGAAGTCGATGGGTGAACGGAGAATAGGGCGCACGCGGCACGGCGGCAATTGGCCGATTGGTCAAAGCGCGCGATTATCGTTCAATTGCGTGCGATTATCGAACGATTCACGGGTTTGCACTAGGCGCGCCCCTCATATCCCGTTCGGCCAGGGTGTGCCGCCGTGAACGATCTGGTTAAAATCGGGACCATCAAAACCTCGCCCGAATCGGGCGGATGTCCGGCGGTCGCATCGGCCGGGCGTGCCGCACGCGCCGGGCGTCATCCCCATCGACCGCATGCCCCCGGAGACTGGAATGCCCGGCAATTCCCACCCCTTGTCCAGCGATACGCCGCCCGTTGCCGATCCGGCCGCCAATCCGCTCGGGATGGCCGGGCTCGAATTCGTCGAGTTCGCGGCGCCGGTGCCGGACGCGCTCGCGCAACGCTTCGAGCAACTCGGGTTCAAGGCGATCGCGCGCCATGTCAGCAAGAACGTCACGCTGTATCGGCAAGGACAGATGCAGTTCCTGATCAATGCCGAGCCCGATTCGTTCGCCGCGCGTTATGCGGAGGAATACGGGATGGGCGTCTGCGCGATCGGATTGCGCGTGGCCAGCGCGCGCCGTGCGTTCGAGCGTGCGATCGAGCTCGGCGCGTGGGCGTTCGAGGGCGAGCGAATCGGGGTCGGCGAGCTGAAGATTCCGGCGATTCAGGGGATCGGCGATTCGCACCTCTATTTCGTCGACCGCTGGCGCGGACGGGACGGCCAGCGCGGCGGCGTCGGCGACATTTCGATCTTCGACATCGATTTCCGGCCGATCGATATCGCGACCGCGCATACCGATGTCGAGTGCGTCGGCACGGGCCTGCAGCAGGTCGACCACTTCACGCAGACGGTGGGCGCGGGGCGCATGCGGGAATGGCTCGACTTCTATCACGACCTGCTGCACTTCCGCGAAATCCACGAAATCGACGCGCACTGGCATGTGTCGGAAGAATCGCGCGTGATGGTGTCGCCGTGCGGCGCGGTGCGGATTCCGGTCTACGAGGAAGGCACGCGGCGCACCGAACTGATGCACGCGTATCTGCCAGACCACCCGGGCGAAGGCGTCCAGCACGTTGCGCTGGCGACCGACGACATCCTGGCGAGCGTCGATGCGCTGCGCGCGAACGGCGTCGAATTCATCGAGCCGCCGGCGCGCTATTACGACGAAGTCGATGCGCGGCTGCCGGGGCACGGCGTCGATCTCGATGCGCTGCGCCGCCGCGCGGTGTTGGTCGACGGCGAGATCGGCAGCGACGGCGTGCCGCGCCTGTTCTTTCAGACCTTCGTCAAGCGCCGGCCCGGCGAGATCTTCTTCGAGATCGTGCAGCGGCAGGGGCACCACGGATTCGGGGAAGGGAACCTCGCGGCGCTCGCCCGCGCCCGCGACGCCGGTTGAGCGGCAGATGCACGAGCGCGACAGCGGAGTTCGCCCCGCGTAACCTCACGCGCCCGCAGCCGGCACGCGGTTTGGCGCCGGGTCGTTTGGCGTTTTGAGCACGCAGGCGGTACCGCCCGGCGTATACATCGACACGACGCAGCGATTGCATGACGTGCAGCCCGACTGCGCAAGCCGGCCGTCGCGCAGCCCGTTCACGAAATCCGGCTCGAACACGAGCGCGCGGGCGAGCGCCACCGCGTCGAATCCTTCGCGCATCGCCAACGCGACGTTTTCACGGGAGCGCACGCCGCCGAGATACGCGAGCGGTATCCGGACGGCCGCTCGCACCTGCTTCGAATGCTCGAGGAAATACATTTCCCGAAACGCACCCATCTTCGGCTCGGTGAGCTTCTGCAGCGCCATCGCGGCGCGCACGATCGCGTTGTCGGCGTTCGCGCGCGCATCGCCGGGCAGCGGGCTGCCAAACAGCTGCCACACCGACTCGACGTTCATCCCGCCACTCAGCACCAGCAGGTGCGCGCCCTCGGCTTCGAGCCGCCGCGCGATTTCGCACGCGTCGTCGGCGGTTCCGCCGCCGCGCACGCCTTCGGTCACGCCGATCTTGCAGATCACGGCGAGATCGCGGCCGACCGCGTCGAGCACGCGGCCCAGCACCTCGGCGGGAAATGTCGCGCGGCGCGCCGCATCGCCGCCGTACGCGTCGCGACGGCGGTTGTACAGCGGCGACAGGAACTGGCTCAGCAGATAACCGTGCCCCATGTGGATCTCGACCGCGTCGAAGCCCGCGTCGCGCGCATGCCGCGCCGCCCGTGCGAATTCGTCGGCGATCACGGTCATCTGGTTGCGCGTCATCGCCTGCTTCAGGAAACGGCCGCTCATCACGCCGACCTTGTTGAAGCCGCCCGACGCGCTCAACGGCCGTTTCGTCGACAGCGACGGCAGGAACGTGAAGCAGCCGCCATGCGTGATCTGCGCGGACGCCGCCGCACCGTGGCGATGGACCGCGTCGGTCAGCGCGCGGAATTGACGGACCGTCTGCGCATCGAGACGCGCCTGGTCGACGAACGTGCGGCCGTCGTCGCTGACCGCGCAGTACGCGACGGTCGTCAGCGCGGCGCCGCCCGCGGCGATGCGCTCATGAAACCCGACGAGCGCGCGCGACGGCACGCCGTTCGGCGTCATCCCTTCGTTGGTCGCGGATTTGATCAGGCGGTTGCGCAGCGTCAGCGGACCGATCTGCAGCGGGCTGAATGCGGTATCGAGCGTAGCGGGTTCCATGTCGGGCGGGCGTCGGGAATGGGCACGGCGACCATTGTGCTGAGTCGGTGCGGGGCTGCATCGTCCACGTGGATGACCCGCCGCCGGGGCCGCGCCCGCACCGCCTACTCGGCCGTACCGAGCTTGCGCGCCTGACGACGCATTCCGCCGAAGATCGCATCGGCCACGTCCGCCGGGAAATCCGCCGGAATCCGCGACGCGACGGCGGCAATCACCGGTTCGGTGCGCGCGGCCACATCGGCCATGGCCGCGCGCACGTCGTGTTCGGTCAGACCGACGCGCGCGCCTTGCGCGATCCAGTGACGCGGCTGGATGTCGCCGATCACGTAATGGCGATTCTTTCCGCACACGGCCATCGCGAGTCGTGCGCGTCGCGGCGGCAGTTGGTTGCGCCGCGTGCCGATGATCGGATGCGCGGACAGCACGTCGTACAGCGGCGTGCTGCGATACGTATTGCGCGGCAGGTGCGCGATGCTGAAATTCTTCGCGTGGCCGTCGATGGCCGCGAGCACCCAGAACACGAGCTGCGTGACGAAGAAATTTCTCCTGTCCTGCGCGGCATCGGCGGAATTCGCGAGGATGCCCATGATGGTCGCGATGCCCGGGCCGCCGTCGGATTCGTATTTGGCGCCCGATGGCGTGCCGGTCGCCTGGCACATGTCCTCCTGCGGCAGCCGCAGGATCCACGTGCCGTCGCGGGATGGGCGGCGGTCGAAGCGCTCGACGATCAGCGCCTTCTGGTCGTCGAACCGGCCGATGTCGCACGCGGCGACGGGCAGGCCGTACGCGGCGACGATCTTCGAGCACAGCCATTCGTTTTCGACCGACGTGCGCATGTCGGCCTGCATGTTTCCGACACGCCCCAGCGGCAGCTTGAAGATATGCGTGGTCGGCGTGCTGCCCGCCGGCAGCAGCCAGCGCTTGCCGTCGCGCAGCAGCGCGGTCTTTTCCTGCGCGCCGGCGATCGACAGGCGCAGCTCGCCGTCCGGCTCCGGGTGACCGGGCAGCGGCGCGGCGGTCGCGTTGCGCAGCACGTCGGCCACGGCCGCTTCGTCGAGCACGGTGCCGTCGATCGATTCGAGGCCGACCGGGGTTTCGTCCGGCGGCAGCAACTGCAGCGCCCCGACGCAATCGCGGCCGATCGACGCGAGCAGTTCGAATGGCGCCGTCGATCCGAGCCGGTAGCGCTGCGCGATGCGGCGGCGGATCGGCTGGCTGTCCGGCAGCAGGTTGTCGAAGTAATCGGCGACGATCGCGCCCTGGTGCGGCTGGTTGCCCGGCGTGAACGGCAACGACAGCGACAGCGGACGCCCTTGCGGATCGTCGACCCACGCCGGCAGATAGACGAGGCGCTCGACGCCGCGCCGGACTTCCCAGTATCCGACCGGGATGCCGTTCATCCACAGGTCGAGGCGGTCGTGGCGGGGACGGCGGCCCATCGTCACCAGTCCTCCCGCGTGCGGTTTCGAGACTTGGCAGCAGGCGCCGCCGCAGGCCGTTTCCGCGCGGTGGTGGATGGGGGAGCCTTCGCGGCGGCTGGCGGGCGGGCCGGCGCATCCGGTGAGCCGGACGGGGCGGGCAACCGACCGCGCGCGGCCGACGTGCGCTCGGGTGGTGGCGCGGTGTCGACGGGTGCCGCTATGTCGTCCGGGGTGCCTGGCACGAGCGTCAGGCGAACGCCGAGCACGTTCAGGACCTTGAAAAGCCGTTCGATGCTGACCGCGGACGGATTGGCTTCGAGCTGCGCGTACGACTGTTGCGTCACGCCGAGGCGGGCGGCGAGCTGCGCCTGTGTGAACCCCGCCGACTTCCGGAAGCCGACGAGGATCGGGCGCAACTGGCTCAAGGTCTGGACAGGGAATGCCATGGGCTCTCCGCGAAATGACAGTCGATCGTTTGTAATCGAAAAATACAGTCTATGGTATGTATCGTCAAAATACAAACCTGAGGCTGTAATTTATAAAAACAAACGATAACCTGTCGGACGGAAATCCGTGGGCCGGTGAAAGGGCGGGCGGCGCGTGCTCGTCACCCTGGCATCATGCGGCCCGCAGCGAGTTCGCGTGGGCAGCGCGGGCGCTTTCCGGATCGTCGTCGCCGAGCGGGATGAACGCCATGATTTCCAGGTCGTGCCCCGACAGCGCCGGCAGCCGGAATGGGCTCGACAGCACGTTCAGCCGCCGCACGCCAAGGTCGCGCAGCATTTGCGACCCGATCCCCGTCACGCGGCCGTCGCGGCGTGCGTGGCTCGTGGGCGTTCGCATCGCGTCGCCGCGCATATCGCAGTCGAGCAGCACCGCGACGCCGCAGCCGGCCGCATCGATCCGCTGTAGCGCCGCGTGCAGCGGCCACGAATGCGCGGACGGTTCCGCGTCGAGCAGGTCAAGCAGCGAATGGCATTCGTGCACGCGCGTCAGCACGGGCGTCGACGAATCGGGCTCGCCTCTCACGAGCGCGAGATGCGGCGCGCCGTGCACGGTGTCGCGATACTCGATCGCGCGGAATCGGCCCCACGGCGTATGCAGCGGCCGTTCGCCGACGCGTTCGACGAGCGATTCGTGCTCGCGGCGGTAATGGATCAGATCCGCGATCGTGCCGATCTTCAGCCCGTGATGCGCGGCGAACGCCTTCAGCTCGGGCAGCCGCGCCATCGTGCCGTCGTCGTTCATCACCTCGCAGATCACCGATGCGGGCGTGAGCCCGGCAAGCGACGCGAGATCGCAGCCGGCCTCGGTGTGCCCCGCGCGCACCAGCACGCCGCCCGGGCGTGCGGCGATCGGAAACACGTGGCCCGGCTGCACGAGATCATCGGGGCGCGCGCCCGCACGGACCGCCGCGTGGATCGTCCGCGCCCGATCAGCTGCGGAAATGCCGGTCGTCACGCCTTCGGCAGCCTCGATGCTGACGGTGAACGCGGTGCCGAACGGCGTGCCGTTGCGATCGGCCATCGGCGGCAGACGCAGCTGCTCGCAGCGCTCGGCGGTCAGCGTCAGGCAGATCAGCCCGCGCCCGAAACGCGCCATGAAGTTGATCGCGTCGGGCGTCACGTGATCGGCGGCGATTACGAGATCGCCTTCGTTTTCGCGATCCTCTTCGTCGACGAGCAGGACCATCCGTCCCGCGCGCAGCTCGTCGACGATGTCGAGCGTCGTGGCGAGCGTCATTGCGCCTCCGTCGCATCGAACGCGCGGCGCAGCGCATCGGCGCCAAAGGTCAGCACGCGATCGGCCGCATCGACCGCGCCGAGCATGCTCGCGAAGCCGTGCAATTGCCCCGGCCAGCGCACGAGCGAGACCGGCGTGCCGGCCTGCGCGAGACGCAGTGCGTACGCTTCGGCCTCGTCGCGCAACGGATCGAATTCCGCGCTCACGATTGTGGCCGGCGCCGCGCCCGACAGGTCCGCCACTGCCAGCGGGCTCGCGAGTGGCGAGGCGCGGTCGGCGCCGTCGTCGAAATACTGGCGCTTGAACCAGCGCATCGCGTCCGCCGTCAGGAAATAACCGTCGCCGAGGGATTCATACGACGGATGCTCGGTCGCGCAATCGACGACCGGATACAGCAGCAACTGGTGCGCGATGGCGATGCGCGACCCGCGCAATTGCAGTGCGGCAACCGTCGCCAGGTTGCCGCCGGCGCTGTCGCCGGCCACGGCGATCGCGCCGGCGCGCGCGCCGAGATCGCCTGCACTGGCCGCGGCCCAGCGCACGGCATCGCATGCGTCCTGAGCAGCCGCCGGGAAGCGTGCTTCCGGCGCGAGCCGGTAATCGACCGACAGCACGAGCGTACGTGCCCGCGCGGCAAGGCTGCGGCACAGGTTCGCGTGGGAATCGATACCGCACGCGACGAAGCCGCCGCCGTGGAAAAACACGGTCAGCGGCAATGGCCCGCCGGCATCGGGTCGATACAGTCGTGCGGACAACTGACGACCTGGTGCGGGGATCTGCCAGTCCTCTTCGGCGGCAATCGCGTCGCCGGGCGCGAACGCGCTGCCTGCGGCGAGGCTCGCGCGGTACGCAGGCACGGTCAGTTGATCGAAATCGATCGCGGGCGCTTGGGCGAGCGCGGCGAGCAGCGCGTGCGCCTGAGGGTCGAGCGGCATTGGAACTCCTGTCTGAATCGGATGCGGTCTGAATCAGGTAAACCCGCATCGCGGTTTTCCCTGAGCCCGCGCCGGACGCTTGCCGGCACGGCCTGACGGGCATTCCAGCGCAGCGGGCAGGGCGCCACATCATCCGATCGGACGATGGTTCGCGCGTCCGATTGGCCAAAGCTCACCATTCAGTGAATGTCCCGATGACGCCGGAATTAAGACCGGTCCTAATCATGGCGGCGCGGATGAAGCGCACCGGATACAAGTTGCATGGAGGATGGAGCGTGCTGATGGAGACGAGATGGGCTCCGCAAGAGAGCCAGTCAACAAGCGAGGAGGCCGGCATCGGCGTCGCGGATTTCAGCGAACTGATGGCGCGCATCTACCAGGGACCGTTGGAAACGCCGCCATGGGCGGGGGCGCTCGAGCTGGTTCGCCGGTTGCTACAGGCCAACTACGTGACGTTGATCCTGCGCGCGGCCGCGAGCGACCGTCGCGCGCCGCTGTCCGTGCATGCTTCGGAGTACGGCCCGGTCGTGCCGGGTGACGGCGAGGCGTCGTACAACAACTACTACTATTCGCTCGACCCGTTCGTCGGCCTGCCGGCCGATCGCGTGGTCACGGTCGACGACGTGTTCGGCGACACGGGCTGGCTGTCGAGCGAGCTGTACAAGCAGTTCCTGAAGCCGCAGGACGTGCGCTACATCCTCGGCGCGGACCTGCGCACGCCGTCGGGCGTCGAGTGCCGGTTCCGCGTGTGCCGCAATCATGCGTCGAAGCAGTTCTCCGCGCGCGACAAGGCGATCTGCGCGCTGCTGCTGCCGCATCTGAAGCGTGCGGTCGAGTTGCATTCGCGGCTCGACACGGCCGAGGTCGAGCGGTCGATCTACGCGAACGCGATCAACCGGATGCAGATCGGCACGATCACGCTCGACGAGAACGGCACGATCATCGACATGAACAGCGTCGCCGACGAGATCCTGAAGCAGAACAACGGTCTGACGATTGCGCGCGGCACGATCGAGGCGACCGATGCGCAGGAGAACCGCACGCTCAAGCGGCTGATCCGCCACGCGGTGATGGGCCATCACGGCACGGCGGCGGCGACCGTCGAGGCGATGCCGATCACGCGCAGTTTCGACAAGCCACGCCTTGGGCTGCTGGTGCGCACCGTGTTGCTGTCCGACTGGTCTGAGGACAACAAGCGCCGGCCGGCCGTCACGCTGTTCCTGCGCGACCCGGATCGCAAGCCGCAGGGCGCGCAGGAAATCATCCGCAAGCTGTTCGACCTGACGCCGGCCGAGACGTCGCTCGCGCTGCTGCTGACGAATGGGCTGACGCTCGAGGAGGCGGCGGAGGAGTCGGGGATCAGCAAGAACACAGCACGCACGCACCTGCGCGCGATCTTCTCGAAGACGGGCGTGACGCGCCAGGCGACGCTCGTGCGGATCCTGCTCGGGAGCGTGGTGCCGCTCGGCTGAGCGGGTGGCACGTCGTGTGCCGGCGCGTCGATATCGTGCGGATTCGTCTGCCGATACCTCGGCGCGCTGCGGCGATCACGGCATCATGAACAAGAGGCTCGCGCGGTGCGGGCCTCTTTCGTTTCATGCGCAATCACTGACGGGCATCGAGCGTTGCAAGTCATCACGCATCGCGATGACTCGCGCAGCAACTTGATATTCCAGAAGAGGTGACGCTGCGAGCGTCGTTCGGAAATTACGAAGTGCAACCTCAAAATCTCAACATTATAGAAATAATGTCAAATCAATGGCCGTCGATGATTGGATACTTAACGGTTTACGTTATATTATTTACCAAATTATCGCCGCTATTCCCCATGTCCGATCTCACCGCCGACGAATCCCGCCTGACCGCCGAAATCGAACGCCTGAAGGCCGATTTCCCGAAAACCCGCGAGCTATATCGCGAGGTCTGCGCATTGATGTTCTTCCGTTTCGGCATCACACCCACCGCGAACCGCCTGTACCAGCTCGTGCGCAAGGGCAGCATGAGCACGCCGACGGCGGTTCTCGGCGAGTTCTGGGCCGAGTTGCGGGAAAAGAGCCGGGTGCGCATCGAGCATCCCGACTTGCCGGCCGACCTGCAGGCGGCGGCGGGGGACCTCGTCGCCGCGCTGTGGCGCCGCTCGACCACCGATGCCGCCGCGGCGCTCGATGCACTGCGCGCCGAAGTCGAAGCCGAGCGGGCGGCAGCGAAGGCGGAAGTCGCGGCATTGCAGGCCGACCTGTCCCGCACCGAAACCGCGCTGGAGCACCGCACGAGCGCGCTGCTGGCCGCCCAGGTGCGCATTCAGGAACTCGAGCAGGCAAGGGCGGCCGACGAAGCATCGCGCCGCGCGTTGCAGGCGGACGTCGACCGGTTGAAGTCCGACAACGCGGACGCCGATCGTGCGTTGGCGCAAGCACGCGCCGATTTCACGTCGCAGCTCGACCGGTTGCGCGACGATGCGGGCCGGGCCGAGGAACGCTTGCGCGCATCGGAGAAACGGGCGCTTCAGGAGATCGACCGCGAACGGCTCGCGGCCGCGCGCCTTCAAAAGGAACTGGATGCAGCCGCGACGCGCGCCGAACAGCGCGAGACGCAGCACCGCAAGGATCTCGCGGCGCTGCAAGGGCAATTGGCCGACACACAGCGCCGCTGCGGGGTGCTCGAAGGCCAGCTCGATGGTGCGCGCGCGGCCAATGTCGCGTATGTCGGCGAGCTCGATGCATTGCGTGCCGAACGCGCATCACGCTCCCCGGTGCGCAGGGCGCCCGGTCGGCCGGCAGGCGGTAGCCTGCGCGCGGCGAAACCGGTCGCCAGGAAGCGCGTTCCCAGACCCGCGTGACATGGGCGCCACGGTGTGGCGACAACGCATCCGCGACGTGGCGCGATTCGGGTAAAGTGCCGCTCAACTTGCCGGTTTGACCTTACTAGACGACCGGTCTAATCGTTGCTAAGATACGCCATCATGAATGCATCTTCAGGCGCGGAAGTCCGCCAGCACATCCTGAATATCGCGAAGCCGATCATGCTCCACAAGGGGTTCTCGGCGGTCGGTCTGAACGAGATTCTCGCCGCGGCGGGTATCCCGAAGGGCTCGTTCTACCATTATTTCGGCTCGAAAGAGGCGTTCGGCGAGGCGCTGCTCGAATCGTATTTCGAAGGCTACCTCGAGCATCTCGACAACCTGCTCCGCGATCAGGCCGGCACGGGCGCGCAGCGCCTGATGACGTACTGGGGCAACTGGCTGCACACGCAGTGCGCGGACGATCCGGAAGGCAAGTGCCTCGCGGTGAAGCTCGGCGCGGAAGTATCCGATCTGTCGGAGGCGATGCGCGCGGTCTTGCGGCGCGGCACCGGGCAGATCATCGAGCGGCTCGCGGGCGGGATCGAGGCCGGGCTGGCAGACGGCTCGCTGAGCGGCGTCGACGATCCGGCGCACACGGCCGCGATTCTCTACCAGCTGTGGCTCGGTGCCACGCTGCTGGAGAAGATTCACCGGAACCGCAAACCGCTCGAACGCGCGATGCTCGAAACGCGGCGGATGCTGAATCTGCCGTCCTTCGAGCCAGGCGGAGCGCAGTCGTAACGTGGGCGCGCGCAGGCGCGCCTTGTTTTTTGGATGAGCGCTAGACGACTGGTCTACTTACGCTCAAATCCTGTTGCCTGACCCGCGAATGCGCGGCTCCGTCGGCCGATTTTGCCGATACGGCCAGCAGCCGCGCGCATCACGGTTGTCCAAGTTGATCCGATCGTGCCCGGTGCACGTCCCTTCCTGTTGACGGAGGTTCCCATGCCGCAAAGCAAGGCAGCAAACCGCAGAATCATCCTGAACGCGCGCCCGGTTGGCGCGCCCACCCCGAACGACTTTCGTACCGAGACCGCCGACGTGCCGGTGCCCGATGCCGGCCAGGTGCTGTTGCGCACGGTCTGGCTGTCGCTCGACCCGTACATGCGCGGCCGGATGAGCGACGCACCGTCGTATGCACCACCGGTCGCGCTCGGCGACGTGATGGTCGGCGGTACGGTCAGCCGTGTCGTGGCATCGAACCTGCCCGCGTATCGCGAAGGCGACTTGGTCGTCGCGGGCGGCGGCTGGCAGGACTATTCGCTGTCGGACGGCAGCGACCTCATCGCGCTCGGCCGCGACTTCGCGCATCCGTCGCATGCGCTCGGCGTGCTCGGCATGCCGGGGTTCACGGCTTATACCGGGCTGCTGAAGATCGGCGAGCCGAAGGCCGGCGAAACCGTCGTCGTGGCCGCTGCGAGCGGGGCCGTCGGCGCGGTGGTCGGCCAGATCGCGAAGCTGAAGGGCTGCCGCGTGGTCGGCGTCGCGGGCGGCGCCGAGAAGGTCGCGTACGTGAAGGACACGCTCGGCTTCCACGAGTGCGTCGATCACCGCGATCCGCAATTTGCCGCCAGGCTGAAGGATGCCTGCCCGAACGGTATCGACGTCTATTTCGAGAACGTCGGCGGTGCCGTGTTCGACGCGGTATGGCCGCTGCTCAACGATCATGCGCGCGTGCCGGTGTGCGGAATCATCGCGCATTACAACGACGCGGCGTACGACGACACCGCGGTATCGGACGGCCACGACCGCGTGCCGGCGCTGATGGGCACGATCCTGCGCAAGCGCATCCGGATGCAGGGATTCATCATTCTGGATCACTATGCGACCGGCTACGCGTCTTTCCTGAAGGAGATGAGCGAGTGGGTCGCTCAGGGCAAGGTGAAGACGCTCGAAGACGTGGTCCCCGACCTGGCTGACGCACCGCAAGCACTGATCGGCTTGCTCGCCGGCAAGAACTTCGGCAAGGTCGTCGTGCGCGTGGGCCCGGACGAACTGGCCTGACACCGGCGCAAGACGACACACGACGATTGCACGCTGGCGTCGCGAGACGCCGGCTTGTGGCATGCTCGATTCCGTTTCGAAAGGAGTGACAAGATGGCGCTTCACGTGATTGCTTCCCTGTTCGTGAAACCCGAACACGCGCAGGCCGCCGAGGCCGAATTGCGCAGCATGGTCGCCAAGACGCGCGTCGAACCGGGCAACCGGCGCTACGACCTGTTCCGCGAGCAGGACGGTTCGCCGAACCTGCATCTGTACGAGATCTACGACGACCAGGCCGCGTTCGACGCGCACCTCGCCAGCCCGCATTTCACGGAATTTCGCGTGAAGTCGGCCGACTGGTTCTCGGCACCGCCCGTCATCAAGGTGCTGTCGGGCATCGACGTGGCCGAGTGACGCTGCGGCAGCGCCGCCGCGGCTCGATCCCGCCCGCGCCGCGCGGCAGCCGTCCAGGCATGATGCGACGGCAACGAAAACGACAACGCGGCGCAGCGTATCGTTCGCGCCGCTTCCCCAATACACAGGCTCCGGAGTCTGAATGGTCACCCTCAATATCAATGGCGAGAACCGCACGGTCGACGCCCCCGACGACATGCCCCTGCTGTGGGTCCTGCGCGACGTCGTGGGCCTGACCGGCACGAAATTCGGCTGCGGGATCGCGCAATGCGGCGCGTGCACCGTGCATCTCGACGGCGTCGCCGCGCGCTCGTGCGTGCTGCCGGTCGCGGCCGTCGCGGGCCGCCGGATCACGACGATCGAAGCCGTCGGCGCGACGCCGGCCGGGCAGAAGGTTCAGCAAGCGTGGCGCGAGATCGACGTCGTCCAGTGCGGCTACTGCCAGTCCGGGCAGGTGATGGCGGCCACGGCGCTGATCGCGTCGAACCCGAACCCGAGCGACGCCGACATCGACGCGGCAATGGCCGGCAATATCTGCCGCTGCGGCACGTACAACCGGATTCGCGCGGCCGTCAAGCAAGCGGCGAAGGGAGCGTGACATGTCGCGAGGACTCATCGAAGCAGGGAAGGCCGCCGGGAAAGCGGCTGGCGCGGGCGTGTCGCGCCGTTCGTTCCTGAAGGCGGGCATGTCGCTCGGCGCGGCGGCGGGCGGCGGCTTGCTGCTGGGTTTCAGCATGCCGGCAGCGGGCGATGACGCACGGCGCTCGGTGATCGGCGGCGATGCGGACGAAAGTGCGCGCGCCGGCGTTTTCGCGCCGAATGCGTTCGTGCAGATCGACCGCAGCGGCAAGGTCACGCTGGTCATGCCGAAGGTCGAGATGGGGCAAGGCGTCTACACGGCGCTGCCGATGCTGATCGCCGAGGAACTCGAAGTGCCGCTGTCGAACGTCACGCTCGACCATGCGCCGCCCAACGAGAAGCTGTTCCTCGATCCGCTGCTCGGCGGACAGTTGACGGGCGGCTCGACGTCGGTGCGCTACGCGTGGGAACCGCTGCGCCGCGCGGGCGCGACCGCGCGCACGCTGCTGGTTTCCGCGGCGGCGAAGCAATGGAGCGTCGATCCGGCGACCTGCAGGGCGGAAAACGGCGAAGTGCAGCATCCTGCGAGCGGTCGGCGCGCATCGTACGGCCAGCTCGCGGACGCCGCGTCGAAGCTGCCGGTGCCGAAGGACGTCGCGCTGAAGCAGCCGGCCGACTTCAAGCTGATCGGCAAGCCGGTGAAGCGGCTCGATTCGCCGGAGAAGGTCGACGGCACCGCGCAGTTCGGGCTCGACGTGCGTCTGCCCGGCATGTTGTACGCGGTGATCGTGAACAGCCCGGTGTTTGGCGGCACGGTCGCGAGCGTCGACGAGACGGCCGCGAGGAAGATTCCGGGCGTGCGCCAGGTCGTGCGTGCGGACAACGCGGTCGCGGTGGTCGGCGATCACACGTGGGCCGCGAAGCGCGGCGCGTCGGCGCTCGTCGTGAAGTGGAACGAAGGCGCGGGCGCGAAGGTATCGACGAAGGACATCGTCGCCGATCTCGCGCAGGCCGCCGCGAACGGAAAGGGCGCCGTCGCGCGCAAGGACGGCGACGTCGGCCGCGCGTTCGCGAATGCGAAGACGCGCATCGACGCCGTCTACGAACAGCCGCTCCTTGCACATGCAACGATGGAACCGGTGAACTGCACGGTGCACGTGCGCGGCGACGGCTGCGAGATCTGGGTCGGCACGCAGGTGCCGACGCGGGCGCGCGACACGGTGCAGCAGCTCACGGGCCTCGCGCCCGACAGGATCGTCGTGCACAACCACCTGCTCGGCGGCGGCTTTGGCCGGCGGCTCGAAACGGACATGATCGGCCAGGCGGTGAAGATCGCCAAGCAGGTCAACGGGCCGGTCAAGGTGATCTGGACGCGCGAGGAAGACATCCAGCACGACATGTATCGGCCGTATTACTACGACCGGATTTCCGCCGGCCTCGATGCGAACGGCAAGCCGATCGCATGGCAGCACCGGATCGTCGGCTCGTCGATTCTCGCGCGCTTCGCACCGCCCGCGTTCAAGGACGGTGTCGATCCCGACGCGGTCGAAGTCGCGACCGACCTGCCGTACGACCTGCCGAACCAGTTGATCGATTACGTGCGGCAGGAGCCGCGTCACGTGCCGACCGCATTCTGGCGCGGCGTCGGACCGACGCGCAGCACCTTCGTCGTCGAGAGCTTCATCGACGAGCTGGCCGCGCAGACCAAGACCGATCCCGTGCAGTATCGCCGCGCGCTGCTCGGCAAGACGCCGCGCGCGCTGAACGTGCTCGACGTCGCGACGAAGGCGGCCGGCTGGGGCACGCCGCTGCCGAAGGGGCAAGGGCGCGGCGTATCGGTGATGCACGCGTTCGGCAGCTTCTTCTCGATCGTCATCGACGTCGCCGTGGAGGGCGGCGAAGTGCAGGTCAAGCGTGCCGTGTGCGCGGTCGACTGCGGAATGGCCGTGAATCCGGGCACGATCGAGGCGCAGGTGCAGGGCGGCATCATCTTCGGGATCACGGGCGCGCTGTATGGCGAGATCACGATCGAGGACGGCCGCGTCGTGCAGAGCAACTTCACCGACTACCGGATGATGCGCATCAACGAGACGCCGCCGATCGACGTGCATCTCGTGAAGAGCGCCGAGGCGCCCGGCGGAATTGGCGAACCGGGCACGGCGGCGACCGCGGCGGCGCTGTCGAACGCGATCTTCGCGGCGACCGGCACGCGGCTGCGCAAGCTCCCGGTCGGCAACCAGCTGAAGACGGCCTGAGGGAAGACGCACATTATGAGAAACCTCACCTCGAACAGCCTGAATCGCGCCGTTCGCACGTTCGGCACTTCGTTGCTCGCGCTGTCCGCGCTGACGGCCGGTACGGCGGCGCATGCCGCGCAAACGGCGCCCGCCGACAGCGCGCTGGTCGCACGCGGCGCATATCTCGCGAAAGCCGGCGACTGCGTGGCGTGCCACACCGCGCCGCGCGGCGCGCCGTTCGCCGGCGGCCTGAAGATGGTCACGCCGATGGGCGCGATCTACACGACCAACATCACGCCCGACCCGGACACGGGCATCGGCGGCTATACGGAGGCCGAGTTCGCGGGGGCGCTGCGCTCGGGCGTCGCGAAGGACGGTCATCACCTGTATCCGGCGATGCCGTATCCATCGTACGCAAAGCTGCGCGACGACGACGTGAAGGCGCTTTACGCGTACTTCATGCACGGCGTCGAACCGGTGAAGCAGGCGAACCGTGCGTCGGACATTCCGTGGCCGCTGAACATGCGCTGGCCACTGGCGCTGTGGAACGCGGTGTTCCTCGACACGACGCCTTACATCGACAAACCGGCGAAGGATGCAATGTGGAACCGCGGTGCATACCTCGTGCAGGGGCTCGGGCATTGCGGGTCGTGCCATACGCCGCGCGGCGTCGGCTTCCAGGAGAAGGCGCGGGACGAAAGCGGTTCGGCGTTCCTGTCGGGCGCGCCGATCGACAACTGGTTCGCGTCGAACCTGACCGGCGAGCATAATACCGGGCTCGGCCGCTGGACCGATGCGGATGTCGCGCAATTCCTGAAGACCGGCGCCAACCGGCATGCGACCGCGTTCGGCTCGATGGTCAGCGTGATCAATCACAGCACGCAGGAGCTGACCGACGACGATCTCGCGGCGATGTCCCGCTATTTGAAATCGCTGCCGGCGGCGGGCGGCACGGGCGCGCCGCCTTACCGTTATGATCCGAAGCCGACGCAAGTCGCGCTGGGCCGGCCGGCGAACGATCCGGGCGCAAAGGTGTATAACGCTTTCTGCGTGAATTGCCATGGCGCGGACGGCCGCGGCTACGCGCCGCTGCTCGCACCGCTCGCCGGCAATCCGAACGTGCTCGAGGCCGATGCATCGTCGCTGATCAACGTGGCGTTGAACGGCAGCGAATCGCTCGTGATCGGCGGCGTGCCGTCCGCGTATCCGATGCCGGCGTTCGCGAACCAGCTGAACGACCAGCAGATCGCCGACGTGCTGACGTTCATGCGCGCCGGCTGGAACAACGGAGCGCCGGCCGTGCAGGCGGCGGACGTCGCGAAACTCCGCAAGGCGACGGCGACGGCGACGGCGGCTGCGCGCTGAGCGCGGCCGAACGTGGCGGATGACGACGCGCATGCGTGCCGTGTGCGCGTCGCCGAACGATGCCGGGTGCGGGGCGCCCCGGCAACGCAGTGCTTTCTGTCAACCGGCGCGCGGCCGTTCGCGGCAGCGCGCGTTTTATCGACGCAAAACTGGGGTGTCTGGATGGCTAACGTGACTTATACGGATACACAACTGCTGATCGACGGCGAGTGGGTCGACGCCGCGAGCGGCAAGACGATCGACGTCGTGAACCCGGCGACGGGCAAGACGATCGGCAAGGTGGCCCACGCGGGCATCGCCGATCTCGACCGCGCGCTGGCTGCAGCGCAGCGCGGTTTCGAAGCATGGCGCAAGGTGCCCGCGCATGAGCGCGCGGCGACGATGCGCAAGGCGGCCGCGCTGGTGCGCGAGCGCGCCGACGCGATCGCGCAGCTGATGACGCAGGAGCAGGGCAAGCCGCTGACGGAAGCGCGTGTCGAAGTGCTGTCGGCAGCCGACATCATCGAATGGTTCGCGGACGAAGGCCGCCGCGTGTACGGCCGGATCGTCCCGCCGCGCAATCTGGGCGCGCAGCAGATCGTCGTGAAGGAGCCGGTCGGTCCGGTCGCGGCGTTCACGCCGTGGAATTTCCCGGTCAACCAGGTCGTGCGCAAGCTGAGCGCCGCGCTCGCGACCGGCTGCTCGTTCCTCGTGAAGGCGCCGGAAGAAACCCCGGCGTCGCCGGCCGCGCTGCTGCGCGCGTTCGTCGACGCGGGCGTGCCGGCCGGGGTCATCGGTCTCGTGTACGGCGATCCGGCGGAAATCTCGTCGTACCTGATTCCGCACCCGGTGATCCGCAAGGTGACGTTCACGGGTTCGACGCCGGTCGGCAAGCAACTCGCGGCGCTCGCGGGCCAGCACATGAAGCGCGCGACGATGGAACTGGGCGGCCACGCGCCGGTGATCGTCGCCGAGGACGCGGATGTCGCGCTGGCGGTGAAGGCCGCCGGTGGCGCGAAGTTCCGCAACGCCGGCCAGGTATGCATTTCGCCGACGCGTTTCCTCGTGCACAACAGCATTCGCGACGAATTCACGCGCGCGCTGGTCCAGCATGCGCAGGGGCTGAAGGTCGGCAACGGCCTCGAGGAAGGCACCACGCTCGGCGCACTGGCGAACCCGCGCCGGCTGACCGCGATGGCGTCGGTCGTCGAGAACGCACGCAAGGTCGGCGCGAGCATCGAGACCGGCGGTGAGCGGATCGGCTCGGAAGGCAACTTCTTCGCGCCGACGGTGATCGCGAACGTGCCGCTCGAGGCAGACGTGTTCAACAACGAGCCGTTCGGCCCGGTCGCGGCGATCCGCGGCTTCGACAAGCTCGAGGACGCGATCGCCGAAGCGAACCGGCTGCCGTTCGGGCTGGCCGGCTACGCGTTCACGCGTTCGTTCGCGAACGTGCACCTGCTGACGCAGCGCCTCGAAGTCGGGATGCTGTGGATCAACCAGCCCGCGACGCCGTGGCCGGAAATGCCGTTCGGCGGCGTGAAGGATTCGGGCTACGGGTCGGAAGGCGGACCGGAAGCGCTGGAGCCGTACCTCGTCACGAAGTCGGTGACGGTGATGGCGGTCTGACGACCATTCGGCCACGTGCATGCCGCGGTCGCGCGGTGCGCACGCGGCGCAGCGTTTGCGAAGGCCGGGCGTTCTGCCCGGCCTTGTCGTTTCTGCGTCGTTGGCAGTCGGCTTTGCCCGGGAACGACCGTCCGCCGCTCAATGCCGGTTGCTGCCGCGATAGCTTTCCACTTCCGCGTCGTACGCCGCGAGAAACGCCTTGCCGAATACCGACGCGAAATCGTCTTCGATCGCGAACACCGTGTCGCGATGCGTCGCCGCGTAGCGGTCCCACATCCTTGCCTTGTACAGCGCGGGCACGCGCCTCTCGTACCAGCGCATCGCATCGTCGCGCTCGCGCAGCCGTTGCGGCGAAAAGCGCGTCAGCAGATCCATCAGCGCGGCGCGCATGCCGGCGACCATGCCGATCTGGTGCGCGTGCAGATCCTGGAACGCGTCGCTGACCGCGCTTTGCGGCGACATGAAGCCCGGCAGCGGCAGCCCGAACATCTGGCGCAACACGGCTCCGCCGTCCGGCAGCAGCTTCAGCGGATTGTTCTCGCGATCGAGCAGCATCGTCATGTGCGCCTTCACTTCCCGCTTCAGGATGCTGCGCGACGACAGCAGCTCGACCGTGCCGTTCGCGAACAGCGCGAGCAACTGCCCCGCGATGTACAGCTGTTCGGCCGACCACTGATGCGATTCGGCGGCGGTATCGAGGCCGGCGCCTTCGAAGAACGCGTTCAGCAATTCATCGGGCGTCGGCGGGCGGTTCGCCTGCGGTGCCGGCTCGTCGGCGGGACGTGGCTCGGCATGCGCCGTCGCCGGTTGCACACGCACGTGCTGCGTCCATTCGGGCGCATGGTCGGCTTGCGTCGCGGGCGCCGCGCCGCGATCCGCATTGCCGCGTTCGGACGGCAACGCCGAGCCCGATCCACCGATATCGGGCGACGACTGTGCAAACAAGTCGAGCGGGTCGGTCGACAACTGATTCAGGTCGCGTTGCGATGGCGCCGCCGACGTGGCGCGGCTCGCGGGCTGCGCCGCCTCGTCGCGCACCGCCGCGCCGGATCGCGTGCCGGCATCCGCTGCCTTGCCGCGCGGAGCGAGGCGATCCTGCAACAGGCCCCACAACCGGTTGCCGGTCGTCTTCGCGACGACGCGCGCGTGTGCGGCCGTTTCCGGCGCACCCTGCAAGTCGGCGCTCGCGCTGGGAGCGGCGGGCATGTCGACGACCCGTGCGTCATGGTCGTCGTCACGCTCGGCACGCAGCACGTACGGCCCGATGCGGATGATGTCGCCGGTATTGAGCGGGCGCTCCTGTGCATAGCCGACGGGCTCGCGGTTCACCTCGATCGTCGACACGCTGCTCAGGTTCTTCAGCAGGCACGCATCGTCACCGACCTGCAGCAGGGCCTGCAGTCGGGAAATCTGCCGCGTGTCGTCGCGCAGCACGAGATGGTTGTCGGTCGCCCGGCCGATCGTGCCGCCGGGCGGGTGGAACACGACGGCGTCGTAGGAGTCGCTTTCGACCGGCTCGCCGGCATGTTCGATCACGATCAGTTGCATGTCATACGTCGCTCGGTAAGGAAGCGCTCGCGGCGAATCCGGTTCGTTCAGGATGACGACGCATGTCTGCGGCGCGCGAACTCGAACGCGGGCCCCCAGACCGGATGCCCCTTCTCGGCGGGGGACAAGTCGAAGCGCGGGTTGAGGTCGAGAATCTTCGAGAATTCGGCGCGGCACTGCGCGACCCGGTTCGTCACGCAATAGCTGAACGCGAGCAGCTTGTGCGCGGCGACCTGCGTGTCGGTATCGGCCCCGTCGATCTCCTTCGCTCGGTTCAGGATCGCGATCGTGCGTCCGTAGTCGCCTGCACCGTACGCCGCGCGCGCGCTATCGACCGCTGCGCGCGCCGCCGACTGCGTGGGGGACGTGCTGCACCCGGCGATTCCCAGCAACAAGGCACCGAGGAAAATCCCGATCGATGAACGGCCTTTCATTTTGAAATGAAATATTTGCGTTATTGGAAGGTCGCGCACAAGCGCTGTTGGATTCTAGTGCCAATCATGCCGGTTGATGTTGCCGTTACGTTTTGTTTCATTTGGCAAATTGCGTTCGAGTTATCGCTCAAATCGATTGCCGGTTTTCGACTTGTTAATCCATAAAATCGATTCTATAGTTCGCTGTGCTTTTGGGATTCGTCAGTTGTTTGCCCGGCGCCGATCAATGATCGGAAAAGCCGGCGCTGCGTTCGGACAGCGCAAACAGCGCGACACGACCCCCAGGGCGTGGCCACCCACCGCCGACGGCCGTCCGGCTTGGGTTCAGCGTCCATACAGCAAGTTTCCATGCAATAGAACCGGGCCGCCGCGGCGAACCGGTCGGATTAACTCGCCTTTTCAAAATGACAGAGATCAATTCAATCCATCGCCATCCCCCCAATTTCGATCCCGTCCCGTAATTGGCGATTTGACCCGTCTTTTTACAAGAATAAATTGCCGAATCAAATTTGAGCGGAAGGATATGCAAGCCACATAATTACCGGTCAATTAATTGTCCCCTTTTTAATTCGAGCGTCGATTTCACGTGCGGAAATCGATGGGGGAATTATTGCGCTGCGAGGATGAAATATGCGCTGGCGGTCGAGCGGGTTCATCGTATTGGGATGTGCATTGCTGTTGCCCGGATGCGGCGCCACCGAGCGCGCCGCCGCGGTGCCGTATGCGATCACGGTCGACGTGGCGCCCGACGTCAATCCGGACCTCAACCGCAGGCCTTCGCCGATCGTGCTGAAGGTGTTCCAGCTGCGCGCGGCGTCCGCGTTCGACGGCGCTGATTTCTTCTCGCTCCAGGACAAGCCCGAGAACATTCTCGGCGCGGACCTGCTCGGCGCCGATCGCGTGATCCTGCGCCCGGGGGAGTCGCGCACGCTGCATTACCGCGGCAACGTCGAGGCCGGCGCGATCGGCTTGATCGCCGAATACCGGATGCTCGACAAGAACCGCTGGCGCCTGACGGTGCCGTTGCCACGCGCGAAACAGCTCAACATCTACAAGTTCTGGCAGACGTCGCCCGGCGAGCTGAAGCTGTCGATCGCGGTCAGGAACGGCGGTCTCGCGCTGAACGATACGCGGGGGCGCCCATGACTGAACCGACGATGTCCGCGACGCCCGTCGCCGCACTGCGCCAGCGCGTGGTGTGGACCGAGGGAATGTTCCTGCGCCCGCAGCATTTCCAGCAGCTCGAACGGCACTGGGAGCGCTACGTCGCGCTGCGCTGCCTGCCGCTGCAGGGGTTCTACTGGGGCTTCGACACGCTCGAGATCGACCGGGAGCAACTCGCGCTCGGCAAGGTCGCGCTGCGCGCGGCCGCGGGCGTGATGCGCGATGGCACGCCGTTCGACCTGTCGCATCCCGACGATCTGCCCGCGCCGCTCGATGTGCCGCCCGATGCGAAAGACCAGCTCGTCGTGCTCGCGCTGCCGCTGTGGCGCGGGGGCGGCGAGGAGGTGTCGTTCGGCGCGGACGCGGACAGCAACGGCAATGCGGACGTCGCGCGCTATGTCGTTCGCGAATACGAAGTGGCCGATGCGAACGCGGTCGCGCTCGGCCCCGCACTGCTGCAAACGGGGCGCCTGAACGTCCGGCTGATGCTCGACGCCGAGCTCACCGGCGACTGGCATGCGCTCGGTGTCGTGCGGATCGTCGAGCGGCGCACCGACGCACGGCTGATCGTCGACGACGGCTACATTCCGCCGCGCCTGGTCGCGCAGCGCGACGCGGCGTTGCTCGCGTACACGCGCGAACTGCACGGACTGCTGACGCAGCGCAGCGACGCGCTGGCCGAGCGCCTGTCGGAACCGGGGCGCGGCGGCGTATCGGAAGTCGCCGATTTCCTGCTGCTGCAACTCGTGAACCGCTATCTGGCGCTGACCTGGCACGCGCAGCAGGACGTCGCGACGCATCCGGAGGCGCTGTTCCGCGACTGGCTGAAGCTCGCATGCGACCTGAGCACGTTCACGGCCGCTGGCCGGCGCCCGCAATCGCTCGCCGTGTACGTGCACGACGACCTGCGCACGAGTTTCGCCGAATTGATGACGGAGTTGCGCCGGTCGCTGTCGACGGTGCTGGAGCAAAACGCGATCCAGATCGAGCTGCGCGATGCGGGCAACGGCATCCGGGTCGCGACGCTCGCCGATCCCGCGCTGCGCGACACGGCCGGCTTCGTGCTGGCGGTGCGCGCGGACGTGCCGGCCGACAGCCTGCGCGCGCGGTTTCCCGCACAGGCGAAGCTCGGCCCGGTCGAGCGGATCCGCGACCTGGTGCAGTTGCAGCTGCCGGGCATCACGATGCGCCAGCTGCCGGTCGCGCCGCGCCAGATCCCGTATCACGCGGGGCATACGTACTTCGAGATCGACAAGGGCAGCGAACTGTGGAAGCAGCTGGCGCGCTCCGGCGGTCTCGCATTTCATTTCGCCGGCGAATTCCCGGGGCTCTCGATGGAATTCTGGGCGATTCGCGGGTGAGGGCGGGGCAGCGCGATGAATTCTTCCTCCGATTCGATTTCCGCCGGCGCAGGCGGATTCGTGCCGCCGAATCCGGGCGGCATGCATCCGCCTGCCGCGTCCGGCGCGGCCGGGCCGATGGCCCAGCAGCCGCGCCCCGGCCGCTGGGCCGCGAGCGGCACGAACCCGCTCGTCGCGGCCGCGAACCCGCTGCTCAATCTCGTGCCGCAGATCCGCTCGACCGTCCATCATCCGAATCCGGCGTGGCTGCGCGAGCATCTCGTCGTCGAGATCCGCCAGTTCGAGGCGCGCGCGCAGGAAGCCGGCGTGCCGTCGGAGGCGATCATCGGCGCGCGCTACTGCCTGTGCACGGCGCTCGACGAAGCAGCCGCGCTGACGCCTTGGGGCGGCAGCGTGTGGTCGTCGCACAGCCTGCTCGTGTCGTTCCACAACGAAACCTGGGGCGGCGAGAAGTTCTTCCACCTGCTCGAACGCCTGTCCCAGCAGCCGCGCCAGCACCTCGACCTGCTGGAGCTGCTGTATTTCTGTCTCGCGCTCGGTTTCGAGGGCCGCTATCGGGTGCTGGACAACGGTCATGCGGAGCTCGACGCGTTGCGCTGGCAACTGGCTCATACGATCCGCTCGGTGCGCGGCGAATTCGAGCCCGCGCTGTCGCCGCACTGGCGCGACGTCGTCACGCGCGACGTGTCGCGTCGCTTCGTCGTGCCGCTATGGGTCTGCGTGGCGCTCGCGCTGCTGATCGGCTTCGGCGTGTTCGTCGGGCTGCGCATCGCGCTGGCCGGACATTCGGACCGGCTGTTCGCATCGATCGACGCGCTGCACGTGCCGAAGCTGCAGCCTGCTCAGGCGCCGCCGCGCCCGGCGCCGGTGCCGCGCGTCGCGAAGTTCCTGGCGCCCGAGATCGCGGCCGGCCTCGTGTCGGTGCGCGACGACGCCGATCGCAGCGTGATCGTGCTGCGCGGCGACGGGCTGTTCAAGTCCGGTTCGACGTCGGTGATCGACCGTTACGCGCCGGTGCTCGCGCGCGTCGCGGATGCGCTGAACCAGGTGCCCGGCAACGTGCGCGTGACCGGCTACACCGACGACACGCCCGTGCACACGGCACGCTTCGCGTCGAACTGGGATTTGTCGCGCGAGCGCGCCGAGGCCGTGCGCGGGATGATCGCCGCGCGCCTCGACCATCCGGAGCGGCTCACGGCCGAGGGGCGCGGCACGCTCGACCCTGTCGCGCCGAACGATACGCCAGCGAACCGCGCGCTGAACCGGCGCGTCGAGATCACGCTGCTGCCGGCGCCCGGCAGTGCCGCCGCCGGCGCGACACAGGGAGCGCACTGACATGAACCAGGCTGTCGCGCGTTTCGTCCGGCCGTTGCCGTCGCGGGAGATCTGGACCTTCGCCGGTCTTGTCGTGCTCGCATGCTTCGTGTGGCTCGCCGGGCCGCTGTTCGCATTCGCCGAGGTCCGGCCGCTGGAGAGCGGCTGGGCGCGCGCGGTGACGATCGCGGTGCTGTTCGCCGCGTGGGGCGCCCGCGTGGCGTGGCGAAGCTGGCACGCGAGCCGTCTGAACGCGCAGTTGCTGAACCAGTTGCGCGAGGCCGCACCCGGGCCGGCCAATGTCGACGATTCGGCCAAGGCGCAGCTCGACGAACTGCGCAGCCGCTTCGACGAGGCGGCGGCGCTGTTGAAGAAGGTCCGCTTCGGGCAGGCGGACGCCGCGCGCAAGGGGCTGGCGCGCTGGTTCGACCGGATGTCGCGCCAGTATCTGTATCAGCTCCCGTGGTATGTGTTCATCGGCGCGCCGGGCTCGGGCAAGACGACCGCGCTCGTCAATTCCGGGCTCAGTTTTCCGCTCGCCGAGCAATTCGGCCGTGCCGCGATTCGCGGCGTGGGCGGCACGCGGCACTGCGACTGGTGGTTCACGAACGATGCGGTGCTGATCGACACGGCCGGCCGCTACACGACCCACGAGGGCAACCGCGCACTCGACGAAGCCGAGTGGAAAGGCTTCGTCGAGCTGCTGAAGAAGTACCGCACGCGCCAGCCGCTGAACGGCGCGATGTTGACGATCAGCGTGGCCGATCTGGTCGGCGCGTCGGAAGCCGAGCGCACACAGCACGCGATGGTGCTGCGCAAGCGGCTGCTCGAGCTGCGCGCCCAGCTCGGCATCCGGTTTCCCGTCTACCTGCTCGTGACCAAAGCCGACTTGCTGGCAGGCTTCGCCGAGTATTTCGGCGGCTTCGGCCGCGCGGAATGCGCGCAGGTGTGGGGTTTCACGTTCCCGCTCGCGCAGAGCGAGGCGCCGGGCTTCGACCTGCGCGCCGCGTTCGACCGCGAGTATCGGCTGCTGCACCAGCGGCTGAACGACGGGCTGCCCGAGTTGCTCGCGACGCAGACCGATGCGCGCCAGCGCGAGATGGCGTACCTGCTGCCGCAGCAGGTTGCCGACTTGCAGGACATGCTCGGCCAGTTCGTCGCCGAAGTGTTTTCCGTGTCGAGCTTCGAGCCGATGCCGATGCTGCGCGGCGTGTATCTGACGAGCGGCACGCAGGAGGGCACCGCGTTCGACCGCGTGATGAGCGGCATCAAGCGCTTCCTGAAGATCGAAGGCGTGCCGCCGGTAGCCCAGGTCGGCTCGACCGGGCGCAGCTTCTTTCTGAAGTCGCTGTTGCAGGAGCACATCTTCCGCGAAGCCGCGCTCGCCGGCAGCGACCTGCGCTGGCACCAGCAGCGGCGCGTGCTGCAGATCGCCGGCTATGCGCTGCTCGCGGTCGTGTGCGTGGTCGTGCTGGCTGCGTGGCTGCGCAGCTATGCGAACAATCGCGCGTATCTCGACCGGATCGCGCAGCAGGTGCCCGCCGTCGATGCGCAGATCGCCGGCGCGAAGTTCTCGGATGCGGCCGACATCGCGCGGCTGCTGCCTGTGCTCGATGCGCTCGGCGGGCTCGCGAATGCGGGCGGCGTCGACCGCTCGCATCCGCCGCTCGCGTACCGCTGGGGACTCTTCCAGGGCGAGAAGATCGACGAGGCCGTCGACGCCGTGTACCGACGCGCGCTCGACGACGTGCTGCTGCCGATCGCCGCGCGCCGGATGGAGGTCGCGCTGAGCGATGCCCGGCCGGACGAAACCGACTACGCGTATGCGGCGCTGAAAGCCTACCTGATGCTGTACGACAGCGCGCACTACGACCCCGCGTTCGTGCAGGCCGTCGTCGACCTGGAAATGGAGCGCTCGCTGCCGCCCGATTTCTCGCCGGCCGAGCGCTCGGCGCTGCGCGCGCATCTTGCCGCGCTGTTCGGCAACCGGGTGGCCGTATCGCCGTATCCGATGAACGAGCGGCTCGTGGCCGACGTACGCGACCGGTTGCGGCAGGTGCCGTTCTCGCAGCGGCTGTATCGCCAGCTCACCCGCACGCTGCGACCGGCGACGTCCGCGTTCGATTTCAGCGTCGCACGCGCGGTGGGGCCCGACGCGTCGCTCGTGTTCCGCCGCCAGGGTGGAAAGCCGCTGTCGGAAGGCGTGCCGGGCCTGTATACGCGCAACGGCTATCGGAACGTGTTCGCGCCGCGCCTCGCAGGCGAGGTCGACGCATACGGACGCGAGGAGGTGTGGGTGCTGAATCTCGGGCTGTCCGAGATCCCGGGGCCGAACGACGCCGCCGCATGGGCGCGCGACATCCGCCAGCTGTACCTGAACGACTATCTGAAGATATGGGACGACTATCTCGCCGACATCAAGCTGCAGCGCACCGCGACGCTCGCGCAAAGCATCCAGGTCGCGCGCGCGCTGTCGTCCGCGGATTCGCCGCTCACCCGGCTGATGATCGCGCTCGCGCGTGACACGGCGCTTGGCGACGCGCCCGGCGGCGCGCGCAATCTGGCGTCACGCGCGCAGGACAAGGTCGACGAGGCGCGCAGTTCACTGTCGCAGATTTTCGCGGGGCAACGCGCGAGCGACGCGAATCCGTCAGTCGCGGCGCCCGCGAGCCCCGAGCAGGTGGTCGACAGCCACTTCGCCGGGCTGCGCGCGTTCGCGCCGGGCACCGGCGACCAGGCGCAGGCGTTCGACGCGGTGCTGAAGTCGATCGACGCACTCTATACGTACCTGACGGCCACCGACGATGCGCTGCGCAGCGGCGCTCAGCCGCCGCCGTCCGACGCGCCCGCGCGGCTGCGCGCGCAGGCCGGCCGGCTCCCCACGCCGTTCCGCGAAGTGCTTGACGACCTGTCGAACGTCGCGAACGGCAGCGTCGCGACCGTCGAGCAGCGCAGCGTCGCGCAGCGGGCCGGCGCGAACGTCGGCGATTTCTGCCGGCAGGCGATCGCGGGACGCTATCCGTTCGCGCAAGGATCGTCGCGCGACGTCGCACCGGCGGATTTCGCGCAGATGTTCGCGCCGGGCGGCCTGATGGACGATTTCTTCCAGAAGAACCTGCAGTCGATCGTCGATACGACGTCGCACCCGTGGCGTTTCGCGAACCGCAATGCGGACGCCGATCCGGCGGCGGCCGCGATGCTTGCGTCGTTCGAGAAGGCCGCGGTGATCCGCGACGTCTATTTCGGCGGCGGCGCACGCACCGCGCAACTGAAGGTGCAGATCCAGCCGCTCGAAATGGATCCGTCGCTCACGGAGATGGTGCTCGACGTCGACGGCCAGATCGTCCGTTATGCGCACGGCCCGCTCGTGCAGAGCGCGGTGGACTGGCCGGGCACGCGCGGCAGCAACCAGGTGCGCCTGCAGGTGTCGGGGCAGGCCGGCGCGACCGATGGCTTCACGACCGACGGGCCGTGGGCGCTGCACCGGTTGTTCGACCGCGCGGCCGTGTCGGCCGGACGCGGTTCGGACCAGATGATCGCGCGCTTCACCGTCGACGGCAAACCGCTCGTGCTGCAGGTGAATGCGGGTAGCGTCCGCAATCCGTTCAGGTTGCCCCAGATGGAGTCCTTTACATGCCCTCCGAAGCAATGAGCCGCCTCCCGCCGCTCGCGCGTGCCGATGGCGATGCCCCGGCCTGGTACGGAAAGATTCCCGGCGCCGGCGACTTCGTGAACAGCCGGCTGCCGCATGCGCTTGCGCAGTGGTGGGAACGCTGGCTTCAGCAGGGGATGGCCGCGATGCGCCAGCGCGGCCCGGACGAGATCGCGCGGCACTACACGATCGCGCCGGTCTGGAATTTCCTGGTGCCGACCGGCGCCGGTGCGTCGTGCGTGCAGGCAGGCTGTCTCGCGCCGAGCTGCGACCGCGTCGGGCGTTACTACCCGGTGATCGTCACGCTGCCGATGCCGGCGGCCGATTACTGGAACGGGCTGCCGGACGCCGCGGACGCCTTCTACTGGCAGATCGGCCATGCGCTGCTCGACGCGATCCGGCATGCGCGCGCGCCGATCGACCTCGAGGAGGCGCTCGACCGCGTGCGGCTCGCACCGCGCGAAGGGCTGACGGCGGACGTCGTCGACGGGAACCCGGCGACGCTGCCGGAGCGGCCGGCGCTCGCCGCATGGCCCGGGCTGTCCGGCTATTTCGATCCGCACGGCGGGACGAGCTTCTGGTGGACCAATCGCGCCGACGGTTCGCCGCTGCGCACGCATGCGCATACGGGCGCGCCCGACAACGCGCTGTTCCTGACGCTGTTCGGCGGCAGCTGACGGTGCGGGCGGGCGGCCGGAAGCAGGCAATGCAGGCAATACGGATGCAGTATCGCGAGGTAGACATGAAGGACCCTTCATCGAGAGACAACGAGCACGACACGGCGACCCGCGGCGACGCGCCCGAATTCACGGTGCGGCCGCTGCCGCTTGGTCATCGCCTGGGCGAGCTGCAGCTCGACGAGGTGCTGGGCATCGGCGGTTTCGGCATCGTCTATCGCGCGTTCGACCGCACGTTGCGGCGTGCGGTCGCGATCAAGGAATACATGCCGTCCATGCTCGCGACGCGCGGCGGCGACTACACGGTGTCGCTGCGATCCGAGCGGTTCGCGCAGGCGTTCGACGCGGGACGCGGCGCGTTCCTCAACGAGGCGCGCCTGCTCGCGCAATTCGATCATCCGGGGCTCGTGAAGGTGCTGCACTTCTGGGAGAGCCACGGCACCGCGTACATGGTGATGCCGTTCTACGAGGGGCGCACGCTCAAGCAACTGCTCGACAGCGGTGTGCGGATGAGCGAGACGCAGTTGCGCAACATCGTCGGCGCGCTGCTCGGCGCGCTCGATACGCTGCATCGCGCGCAGTGCTTCCATCGCGACGTCGCGCTCGACAACGTGCTGATCCGCCCGAACGGCAGCGCGATCCTGCTCGACTTCGGCGCGGCCCGCAAGCGGATCGGCGATCTCGTCGACGACGGCGCGATGATGATCAAGCCCGGCTACGCACCGATCGAGCAGTACACCGACGACCCCGCGTTCAGCCAGGGGCCGTGGACGGATCTCTACGCGCTCGGCGCGGTGATGCACGCGTTGATCACGGGTGAACTGCCGCCCGCGGCCGTCGTGCGCAGCATCAAGGACACGTACCGGCCGCTCGCGTCGCGCGAGTTGCCGGCCGGCGAGGTCTACAGCCCGGCGTTCCTCGCGGCGATCGATCATGCGTTGCAGTTGCGGATCCCGGATCGGCCGGAGTCGGTCGCGGCGTTCGCGGCGGAACTCGGGTTGCGGGATTTCGACCGGCCGGGCGGCGGGTATGGCGCGGCTGTCGTGCTGCCGGCGGCCGATGCCGGGGGCGGCGGAGCAGGGAAGGCGGCTTCCGATGTTGCGGGGGCGTCAGCGGCGACGGGAAAGACGTCGGCCGGAGTTGGCGCTGCAGCGTCGGCGGGCGAGCGCGGGACGGCATCCGACGACGCAAGCACGGATGTGCGGTCGTCGCAGCCCGAGCGGATGGCTGGCCAGCCCGGGACTTCCGATACGCTATCTACCGCGTCCTTCGGGGCTGGCCACAAGCTGGAAGACGGCGAATCCGTGGCGTTGATGGCGGCCGCGGGAGCGCCGGAGTCATCGCCGTCGTCCGCTTCTTCAACTGCTTCGTCATCCGTATCGAATACATTGTCGCCCTCCGCTGAAACGGCGCGGTCCGATGGGCATGACGTTGATGAGGAACGTGCGAAGGAAGCGTCGCACGACGACCGCGCGGCTTCGAAGACCGAAGCGCATGACGATGCCGGCATGCGATCGGCAAGCGCCGGGGTGGACAGCGGGCAGGGCCGCACCACGGATATCGGGAACCTGAACGGAACGGCAGTGCCGATTGCTGGTGCTGGTGCTGGTGCTGGTGCTGGTGCTGGTGCTGGTGCTGGTGCTGGTGCTGCTGGTGCTTCCACATCCACGCCCTCGCCGGGTGCGTCACCGCCGCCCCGCCCATCGTTCATCGCAACTGGCAACCGGCGCACGAATATCTACGTGGGTGGCGCGCTGGCAGCCCTGATCGTCGTTGGCATCGCCGCAACCTATCTGTCGCGTCCCGTGAAAGTCGCGGGCGAACCGGAAGCAGGCGCGAGCCAGCCCCTGGCCGGCGCGGCATCGTCGGTCGGCGCGTCGGACACGACGCTCGCGCAACGCGGCCCGACGCCGATCGTCGTGCCGCCATCAAGTCTACCGGCCGGATCGTCCGCGCAGGTGCCGCCACCATCGCTGGGCGCCGCACCGGCCAGCACGCCCGCCGCCGTGGCCGCCGTTCCCGCGCCGCAAGTCGCGACGACCGCCACGGACATCGCGGGCGCCACGTCGTCGCAAGCCGGCTCGAGTGCGACCATCGCACCGGCCGGCAGCCTCGACGCATCGGAGCGCGTCGTCAACGTGCCGCCGTCGGAGGCCGCTGCGGCGCCGGCGACCGCACCGGCGCCCGCGCCGGCGTCGCCATCGGAAGCGGCGACAGCCGTCGCCGCGATCAACGCGCCGGCCGCCGAGCAGCACCCGCCGAAACAGGAGACCGTCCAGGTGCGCTTCAACGTGCGTCCGTGGGGCGACGTGTACGTGAACGGCGCACGTCGCGGCGCGAGCCCGCCGCTGCGCTCGGTGTCGCTGACACCGGGCGTCTACCAGATCGAGATTCGCAACGGCTCGCTGCCGCCGTTGCACCGAACCGTGGCGATCGACTTCGGCAGCAAACCGGTCAACATCGACTATGCATTCGAATGACGTGAGCCAGGCGGCGCTGGCCGCCGCATTGTCCTCGCCGGCCTCCGCCCTGGCGGCAGCGACACCGCGCGCCGAGTTGATCGGCCGGCTGCTGGCGGACGTTTCGCGCGAAACGCCGTGCGGCCCGAACCTCGAATACGACGCCGACTTCCTGCAGCTTCAGGAGCGGGCGACACCGCGCGCCGAACAGCAGTACGGCGACACCGTGATTCCGGCCGAGACGCCCGACTGGCGCGCGGTCGAGCGCCTTGCGCTCGCGCTGAGCGAGCGGACGAAGGATTTGCGTGTCGCCGCGTATCTCGCGCGCAGCTGGACCGAGCAGCACGGCATTGCCGGCTACGCGGACGGGCTCGCGCTCGTCGCCGGCCTGATCGAGCGCTGGTGGGACGACTTGCATCCGCGACTCGATGCCGATGGCGAACCGGATCCGACACCGCGAATGAACGCGCTCGCCGATGTCGCCGGCGCGCACGAATGTGCGCGCGCGGCACGGCGCCAGCCGCTGTTCGACGGCGGCCCGAGCGTGCGCGACGCCGAACGCGTGCTCGACGGCCGCGACGACGCAGCCGGCCCGGCGGCAGGCAGCCGCGAGGGGCTGGTCGCCGCGCTGTCGACCGCGCGCGACGACGGCCGCGTGCCGATCGACGCGGTACGCGCGGTGCTGAGCGCGCTGGACGCGATCCGCGCGCACGTCACGGACCGGCTCGGCAGTGAATGGTCGCCGGATGCGAGCGACACGGAAAAGGCGTTGCAACGCATCGTGCGCGAAATGCCGGAGCCGGCGGCACGGCCGGCGGACGGTTCGATTCCGGCAACGCCGCGCGCGTCGGGCGCCGCGCACGGCGCGTCCGCGCCGGCCGCCGTGCCGAACGGGCAGGCCTGGCGCGATGCCCAGATCGCGAGCCGCGACGACGTGCGGCTCGGCCTCGACAAGATGTGCCGCTATTTCGAACTGCACGAGCCGAGCCACCCGGCGCCGCTGCTGCTGCGGCGCGCGCAGCGGCTGCTCGCGCTCGACTTCTACGAAATCATCCGGGACCTCGCTCCGGAGAGTCTGCCGAAGCTGGACCTGCTGAGCGGCGAGCGGAGCGAATGAGGCAAGCCGCCCGGCGGCGGCGACGTACACGCAATCTGATCGATGTGAAGGAGCGGACGATGACGGACAGAACCAAGGCGGCAGGCAGCGGACAGAAGTTCATCGCGCGCAATCGGGCGCCGCGCGTGCAGATCGAATACGACGTCGAGACCTACGGCGCCGAGCGCAAGGTGCAACTGCCGTTCGTGATGGGCGTCATCGCGGACCTGGCGGGCAAGCGCGCCGAGCCGCTGCCGGATTTGCCGGAGCGCAAGTTCCTCGAGATCGACGTCGACAATTTCGACGAGCGGATGAAATCGATCGCGCCGCGCGTCGCGTTCCAGGTGCCGAACACGCTGACCGGCGAGGGGATGCTCAACGTCGACATGACGTTCGAACAGATCGACGATTTCTCGCCGGCGGCGATCGCGCGCAACGTCGACGCGCTGCGCCGGTTGCTGGATGCGCGCACCGAGCTGTCGAACCTGCTGTCGTACATGGACGGCAAGCACGGCGCCGAGCAGCTGATCGAGCGCGCGATCAACGATCCCGACCTGCTGAAGACGCTCGTGCGCGAACCGCGCGTCGACGCACAGGCCGTCGACGCGACCCAACCGGAGGCCCGCGATGAATGACCCCGTCCAGTCCCGCGCAGATACGCGCGACGCCCGCGACGCCGCGCAGCCGGCCGTCGCACACGGCGAATTCGCCGCGCTGCTGCAGAAGGAGTTCAAGCCGAAGACCGCCGAGGCGCGCGAGTCGGTCGAGCGCGCGGTGCGCACGCTCGCGCAGCAGGCGCTCGAACATACGGTCGGCATGACGACCGACGCATACGGCAGCGTGAAGCAGATCATCGTGGAGATCGACCGGAAGCTGTCCGAGCAGATCAACCAGATCCTGCATCACGACGAATTCCAGACGCTCGAAGGGGCGTGGCGCGGCCTGCATTACCTCGTCACGCACACCGAGACCGACGAGCTGCTGAAGATCAAGGCGTTGCCGGCGTCGCGCAACGAGGTCGCGCGGATGCTCAAGCGCTACAAGGGCGTCGCGTGGGACCAGAGCCCGCTGTTCCGCAAGATTTACGAGGAGGAATATGGGCAGTTCGGCGGCGAGCCCTTCGGCTGCCTCGTCGGCGACTTCTATTTCAATCACAGCCCGCCGGACGTCGAGATGCTCGGCGAGCTGTCGAAGATCGCGGCGGCCGCGCATGCGCCGTTCATCGCGGGCGCTTCGCCGGAACTGATGCAGATGGATTCGTGGCAGGAGCTGTCGAACCCGCGCGATCTCACCAAGATCTTCCAGAACACCGAATACGCGGCCTGGCGCAGCCTGCGGCAGTCGGAGGATTCGCGCTACGTCGGGCTCGCGATGCCGCGCTTTCTCGCGCGGCTCCCATACGGCGCGCGCACCAATCCGGTCGACGAATTCGACTTCGAGGAAGACACCGACGCCGCGAATCACGATCGCTACACGTGGGCGAACTCGGCTTACGCGATGGCCGCGAACATCAACCGCTCGTTCAAGCTGTACGGCTGGTGCTCGTCGATCCGCGGCGTCGAGTCGGGCGGGGCGGTCGAAGGGCTGCCGAGCCACACGTTCCCGACCGACGACGGCGGCGTCGACCAGAAATGCCCGACCGAGATCGCGATCAGCGACCGCCGCGAGGCCGAGCTCGCGAAGAACGGCTTCATGCCGTTCGTACACCGGAAGAACTCGGATTTCGCGGCGTTCATCGGCGCGCAGTCGCTGTACCAGCCGGCGGAGTACCACGACCCCGACGCGACCGCGAACGCGCGGCTGTCCGGCCGCCTGCCTTACCTGTTCGCGTGTTGCCGCTTCGCGCACTACCTGAAATGCATCGTGCGCGACAAGATCGGTTCGTTCCGCGAGCGCGACGACATGGAGCGCTGGCTCAACGACTGGATCATGAACTACGTCGACGGCGACCCCGTGAACTCGTCGCAGGAAACCAAGGCGCGCAAACCGCTGGCGGCCGCACAGGTGGTCGTCGACGAGGTCGAGGACAACCCCGGCTACTACACGTCGAAATTTTTCCTGAGACCGCACTACCAGCTCGAAGGGCTCACCGTGTCGCTGCGGCTCATTTCGCGGCTGCCATCGGCGAAGGCGGCGAACGAGTGAGCGGCACGCGGCATTCAATACGGCGTTCAACGTGATTTCGCACCGAAACGGAGACGGCAATGGGCGTGGCAATGTTTATGAAGGTGGACGGCGTGACCGGCGAATCGGCCGACGCGCAGCACAAGGGCTGGACCGACATCGAATCGTTCACGTGGGGTGCGAGCCAGCCGGGCGCGATGGCGAGCGGCAGCGGCGGCAACGCGGGCAAGGCGAGCTTCAACGATCTCGTCGTGGCGGCATACATGGACAAGGGCGCGCCCGCGATCATCAAGAACTGCGCGAGCGGCAAGCATTTGCCGAAGGTCGAGATTTCCGCGTGCAAGACCGGCGGCACGCAGGTCGAGTTCATGCGCGTGACGCTGCAGGAAGTGCTCGTCACGTCCGCGCAGGTCGCGGGCATCGACCCGGGCGATGCGGCCGACCGGCTGATGATGCACTACGGCTTTCAGGCCGCGAAGGTGAGAAAGCAGTACTGGCAGCAGAACGACAACGGCGGCAAGGGCGCCGAGGTGTCGGTCGGCTGGAACATCAAGGAAAACGCCGAGATGTGACGGCGGAGCGATGACGATGGACGACCCGAACGCCCGCGCCGGCCGGCACGGCGGCATGCGCGACCGGCTGCAGCCCGAGCTGCTCGACCGGCTGACCGACGATGCGCCGCAGCGCACGGCCGATCCGCCCGGCACGCAAGGGATCGGAGCCGAGCGCCTGCGCGCGGCCGTGCTGCGCGATCTCGCATGGCTGCTCAATACGCGCAACGCCGAGGACGGTTTCGTCGACTGGACCGCGTTCGCGCATGCGCAGGCGTCGGTGCTCAACTACGGGATGCGCCCGCTCGTCGGCAAGCCGATGTCGGGCGTCGAGCGCATGTCGGTCGAGGCGTCGATCCGCGACGCGATCGTGCGCTTCGAGCCGCGCATCGCGCCCGATAGCGTCGAGGTCCGCAGTCTCGCCGATGCATCGGACCGGCGCGCCGGCGAACGGCGCCACAACGTGCTGATGTTCGAGATTCGCGGCACGCTATGGTCGATCCCGCATCCGGTCGAATTCGTGCTGCGCTCCGATCTGGATCTCGAGACGGGCGCGATGTCGCTGCAATCGGCGGCGGGAAACTGACACGATGGATACGCGCCTGCTCGACTACTACAACCGCGAACTCGCGTACCTGCGCGAGCTCGGCGACGAATTCGCGCAGCAGTTCCCGAAGGTCGCCGCGCGGCTGCGGCTCACCGAATCAGGGCCGCCCGATCCGTACGTCGAACGACTGCTCGAAGGCTTCAGTTTCCTCACCGCGCGCGTGCAGCTGAAGATGGACGCCGAGTTTCCGCGCTTCACGCAGGCGCTGCTGGATGCCGTGTACCCGGGCTATCTTGCCCCGTTGCCGTCCATGGCGATCGTGCGGTTCGCGCCGATGCTGAACGAAGGCAGCCTCGCGCAGGGCTGGCGATTGCCTGCCGGCACCGCACTGCGCGCGCGGCCCGCCGCGTCCGAACAGACCGCGTGCGAATTCCGTACCGCGCACGACCTGACGCTGTGGCCGCTCGAGCTGACCGATGCGGCCGTCACCGGCGCGCCGTCGTGGCTGCCGCGCGGCGCCGTGCCGGCGCGCCAGGACGTGCGCGGTGCGCTGCGCATCCGGCTCAAGGCGCGCGGCGGCGTCCGGTTGTCGCAACTGCCGCTCGAGCGGCTGACCTTTCATCTCGCGGGCCCCGAACGCCACGCGCTGCACCTGCTCGAACTGATCGCCGCGCATGCGCTCGGCGCAGTCTGTCACGACCCGGGGCAGCCGCCACGCTGGCTGCATACGCTCGATGCCGATGCGATCGTCCACGAGGGTTTCGATCCGGCGCAGGCGATTCTGCCCGACGACGGGCGCAGCTTCCACGGCTATCGGCTGATGCGAGAGTATTTCGCGTTTCCGGCGCGCTTTCTGTTCTTCAGCATCGGCGGGCTGCGCGCCGCGCTTGCGCGCGCCACCGGCGACGAATGCGAATTGACCGTGCTGTTCGATCGCCACGACGCCGCGCTCGAGGCGGCCGTCGATGCAGGACATCTGGCGCTGAACTGCACACCGGCCGTGAACCTGTTCGCCCGTCGCGGCGACCGCATCCGTTTGCAGCCGGGCGCGCGCGAGCATCATGTCGTCGTCGACCGCAGCAGGCCGCTCGATCATGAAGTCTATGCCGTGCAGCGGCTCGCGAGCGAGCAGCGAGACGATGGTCAGTCGCGCGAATTCCGGCCGTTTCATGCATCGTTCGCGAGCGACGACGGCAACTACGGCGCTTACTACACGATGCGGCGCGAGCCTCGGCTCGTATCCGCGCAGGCGCGCGCGAACGGCACGCGCACTGGCTACATCGGCAGCGAAACCTACGTGTCGCTCGTCGACAGCCAGTGCGCGCCGTATGACGAGACGATGCGCTACCTGTCCGTCGATACGCTGTGCACGAACCGCGATCTCGCACTGCTGCTGCCGCCGGGCGATGCGAACGCGTTCACGCTGCGCATCTCGGCGCCCGTCGAGCGCATCGTCGCGATTCGCGGCCCATCGCGGCCGCGCCCGCCGATCGCCGATGCGCAGACGGCGTGGCGGCTCGTCCGCCATCTCGGGCTCGCGCGCCAGACGCTGACCGATCTCGACGACGACGAGGGCGCGCATGCGCTGCGCGAGCTGCTCGGCCTGCACGCCGACCCGGCCGATGCCGCGATGCGCCGGCAGATCGACGGCGTGAGGCGTGTCGCGTTCTCGCCCGTGTTCCGGCGGCTGCCGGAGCTTGGCCCGCTGATGTTCGGGCGCGGCGTGCAGATCGACGTGACCGTCGACGATCACGCGTTCTCCGGCGACAGCCCGTTTCTCCTCGGTGCGGTGCTCGAACAGTTCTTCGCGCGGCATGTATCGATCAATGCGTTCGCCGAATGCGTGCTGACAAGCGTGCAGAGCGGCATTCTCGCGCACTGGCCCGCGCGCATCGGCAGGCGGCCTGCGATATGAAACACGACACGCCACCCGGCGCTCGACCGGCCGCCGAATCCGCCCGACGCGAAGCGTGGTGGGCGCGGCTGCGCGCCGCACCGCATGGTTACGATCTGTTCCAGGCGTTGCGCTGGCTCGATGCGCTGTCGTCCGGCCGCGCGCCGCTCGGTCATGCCGCGCGGCCGCGCGACGAACCGGTGCGGCTCGGGCAGCAGCCGTCGCTCGCGTTCGCGGCGTCGATGGTGGCCGGCGCATACGATGGGGACGGCGGCGCAACGCGGCCGCGCATCGCGATCCACGGTTTCGGGTTGTTTGGTCCGAACGGCCCACTGCCGACCCACCTCACCGAATACGCGCACGAGCGCGCGGCCCAGCACGACGATCCAACCTTCGCCGCATTCGCGGACCTGTTTCATCACCGGCTGATCCTGCTGTTCTACCGTGCATGGGCCGACGCGCAACCGACAGTGAGCCTGGATCGCCCCGGCCGCGCGCGGTTCGACGCATATGTCGCGAGCCTCATCGGGCGCGCGACGCATGGCGACAGGCCCACCGCGCAGGCAGATGCGGAACGCCTGCCCGCCGACGTACTCGCGCCGCATGCGCTTTATTTTCATGCGGGCCATCTCGTGCGGCACACGCGCAACCCGGAAGGGCTCGTGCAGATCCTGCGACGCCATTTTGGCGTCGATGCGCGCATCGTCGAACACGTGCCGCGCTGGGTCGCGATCGAGCGCTCGCAGCGCTGCGTGATCCGTGCAACGCGGCCGACCCTGCGCGTCGGCGGCGTTGCGCTCGGCATCGCGGTGCGCGACGCGCAGTCCCATTTCCGGATCGTGCTCGGGCCGCTGTCGCTCGACGCGTACCGGCGCTTCCTGCCGGGCGGCCCGCACGCGCGGCAGCTCGCGCACTGGGTGCGCGAATACGTCGGTATCGAGTTCGACTGGGACGTCCAGCTGGAACTGGCGGCCGACGCGGTGCCGCCGATCGCGCTTGGCGCGCCGCAGGGCCTCGGCCGTACCGCGTGGCTCGGTCAACGGCTCGACGCGGGGCCCGCGCGCGATCTCGTCGTCTGTTACGACGCACGCCGGGGCGACCCGCCGCGCACCGGCGCCGTCACTCATCGCGAAACCGCCTAAACGGGAACCGTCATGTCCGATATCGGCCGCGTCAACCTGTTCGGAAAGCTCGATCCGCTCCTTTACGACACGCTCGAGCAGGCGACCGGATTCTGCCGGCTGCGAGGCAATCCGTACGTGGAACTCGCGCACTGGTTCAAGCAGATCCTGCAGCGGCCCGACGGCGACCTGCAGCGCGTGCTGCGCCGGTTCGAGATCGACGAGGCTGCGATCGAGCGCGGGCTCGTCGCGTCGCTCGAGCGGCTGCCGCGTGGCGCGGGATCGGTGTCGGACCTGTCCGTGCACATCGACGACGCGGTCGAGCGCGCGTGGGTCTATGCGACCTTGAAATACGACGCGACGCGGATTCGCGGCGCCGTCCTGTTGCTCGCGATCCTGAAGACACCGCAATTGCGCAACGTGCTGTACGCGATCGCACGCGAGTTCGAGCGCATCGTGCCCGACGTGCTCGCCGACGAACTCGCATCGATCGTCGACGGTTCGCCCGAAGCGCAACCGGCGGCGCATGCCGATCCCGGCTCAGGCACCGGCTCCGGCGACGCCGCGACGCGCGGTATGTCAGCCGCGGAAGATTCGGCCCTTGCGCGTTTCGCCTTGGACCTGACCGCCCGTGCGAGGGCAGGCGAGATCGACCCCGTCGTCGGGCGCGACGCGGAAATCCGCCAGATCGTCGACATCCTGCTGCGGCGCCGGCAGAACAACCCGCTGCTGGTCGGCGAGGCCGGCGTCGGCAAGACCGCCGTCGCGGAAGGCTTCGCGCTGCGGATCGCCGCCGGCGACGTGCCGCCGTCGCTGCGAGACGTCGCGCTGTACCTGCTCGACATCGGGCTGCTGCAGGCCGGCGCGAGCGTGAAGGGCGAATTCGAGAGCCGCCTGCGCGGCGTGATCGATGAAGCGATGTCGTCCGAGCGGCCGGTGATCCTGTTCGTCGACGAAGTCCATACGCTCGTCGGCGCGGGCGGGGCCGTCGGCACCGGCGACGCCGCGAATCTGCTGAAGCCGGCGCTCGCGCGCGGCCTGCTGCGCACCATCGGCGCGACCACCTGGTCCGAGTACAAGCAGTACATCGAGAAGGATCCCGCGTTGACCCGGCGCTTCCAGCTCGTGCACGTGCTCGAACCCGAGGAGGCCGCCGCCGTGACGATGCTGCGCGGCCTCGCCGCGAAACTCGAAGCGCACCATCGCGTGCTCGTACTCGACGACGCGCTGCAGGCTGCCGTGACGTTGTCGCACCGTTATATTCCCGCTCGGCAGTTGCCGGACAAGGCGATCAGCCTGCTCGACACGGCCTGCGCACGCGTGGCCGTCAGCCAGCACGCGGTGCCCGCGCCGATCGAGGACGCGCGCCGGCGCATCGACGGCCTGCGCGTGGAGCGGGAACGGATCGCGCGCGAGTGCGCGATCGGCAGCGGCGACACCGCACGGCTCGATGCGATCGATGGCGAGCTGGCCGACGTGCAGACGGAGCTCGATCGGCTCGATACGCGTTGGCAAGCCGAGCGCGTCGCATTGACCTCGATCGTCGAATCGCGCGCCGCGCTGCTCGACGACGCGCCGTCAGACGAGCTCACCAGCGATGCACGCGCCGATGTTCTGTCGCGGCTGACTGCCGCACAGCAGGCGCTGGCCGAGATGCAGGGCGACGCGCCGCTCGTGCTGCCCGCTGTGGATACGCATGCGGTCGCCGCCGTCGTTGCCGACTGGACCGGCATTCCGCTCGGCCGCATGGTGCGCGACGAGACGCAAGCCGTGCTCAAGCTCGCCGACACGCTCGGCGAACGTGTCGTCGGCCAGCGTCATGCGGTCGAACTGATCGCCCAGCGGATCCAGACCGCACGTGCGAAGCTCGACGACCCGACCAAACCGCACGGCGTGTTCCTGCTGTGCGGGCCGTCCGGCGTCGGCAAGACCGAGACCGCGCTCGCGCTGGCCGACACGCTGTACGGCGGTGAGCGCAACGCGATCACGATCAACATGAGCGAGTTCCAGGAGGCGCACACGGTATCGACGTTGAAGGGGGCGCCGCCCGGCTACGTTGGCTACGGGCAAGGCGGGGTGCTCACCGAGGCCGTGCGGCGCCGGCCGTACAGCGTCGTTCTGCTCGACGAGATCGAGAAGGCGCATCGCGACGTGCACGAGATTTTCTTCCAGGTATTCGACAAGGGCTGGATGGAGGACGGCGAGGGGCGCGACATCGACTTCCGACATACCGTGATCCTCCTGACGTCGAACGTCGGCGCCGATCGCGTGATGCAGCTGTGCCGCGACCCCGAACGCCTGCCCGACATGCAGACGCTTGCCGATGCGCTGCGCGCGCCGCTGCTCGACGTGTTCCCCGCCGCGTTGCTCGGCCGGCTGACCGTCGTGCCGTACTACCCGCTGACCGATGCGACGCTCGCGCGCATCGTCGCGTTGCAGTTGCGGCGCTTCGAGAAGCGGATCGACCAACATCACGGGATCCGGCTGCACTGCACGGATGCGGCGACTGCGCTGATCGTCGAACGGTGCCGGACGATCGAATCCGGCGGCCGGATGGTCGACGCGATCCTCACCCATACCGTGATGCCGCGGATCGGCCGCGCGATCCTCGAGGCCACGCTCGAAGGCCGCGCACTGGCGTCGATCGAGGTGAGCGCCGCCGGCGGCGAATTCGCTTACCGGTTCGACGAGGAGGAAACGACGTGAATCGCGTATTCACACTCGACAGCCCGCATGGCGACGACCTGAAGGTCCACACGCTCGACGGCAGCGACGAACTCGGCCGCCTGTTCGAATTCCGGATCGAGGCGCTGGCGGACAGCCACAGCCTGTCGCTGAAGGATCTGCTCGGCAAGCCCGTCACCGTGCGGATCGAGCAGCAGGACCTGTCGACACGCTACCTGAACGGGATCGTCGCGCGCGCGACGCTGGCCGGCCGGCGCGCCGAGCGGCACTACGGTTACGAACTCGTCGTGCGGCCATGGCTTTGGCTCGCGACGCGGCGCTCCGATTGCCGGATCTTCCAGAACCGCACCGTGCCGGACATCGTGCAGGAGGTGCTGGCGCCGTATGGCTTTCCGATCGAGAACAAGCTGACCGAATCCTATGTGCCGCGCGAATACTGCGTGCAGTACAACGAGACCGATACCGCGTTCGTGTTGCGGCTTATGGAGTTCGAGGGCATTTATTTTTATTTCCGACACGCGGCCGACAGTCACACGCTCGTGCTGTGCGATGCGATGTCGTCGCACGTCGCGTTGCCCGGCTACGAAACGATCCCGTACATCGCGCAGGATCGCACCGCGATCGCCGACGAGGAGCACATCGAAGGCTGGCTGCCCGCGCAGGAGGTGAGCGTCGGCAAGCACCAGACCAGCGACTACGACTATACGAAGCCGCGTGCCGATCTTTCGGCGCAGAAGGTCGATCCGCGCGGCCACGATCACGACAGCTTGGCGTCGTTCGAATGGCCGGGCGGGTATCGCGACGATGCGCCTGGTGCGCACTACAGCCGCGTGCGGCTCGAGGAACAGCAAGCCGAACATGAGCGGGCGAGCGCCGATACCGATGTGCGCGGCGCCGCGCCCGGCTATCTGTTCACGCTCGCGCATTGTCCGCGCGCTGACCAGAACCGCGAATACCTGATCGTGCGGTGTCGGTACCGTTTCCAGGAGAACGCTTATGCGAGCGATCAGGGGGCCGAAGCCGTCGTGCATCGGACGATGATGCTCGTGCAGCCGTCGAGCCTGCCTTATCGATCGCCGCGTGAAACGCCGCGGCCGCGCACGAACGGACCGCAGACGGCGACCGTCGTCGGGCCGCCGGGGGAGGAAATCTGGACCGACCAGTATGGGCGCGTGAAGCTGCAGTTCCGCTGGGATCGATATGGGCAGAGCAACCAGGATTCGTCGTGCTGGGTGCGGGTGTCGAGCCCTTGGGCCGGGGGTGGCTTCGGGGGCGTACAGATTCCGCGTGTCGGCGACGAGGTGGTCGTCGATTTTCTCAACGGCGATCCGGATGAGCCGATCGTGACGGGGCGCGTTTACAACGGCGAGAAGATGCCGCCGTGGGGGCTGCCGGGCAGTGCGACGCAGAGCGGACTGCTGTCGCGGTCGTCACCGGGCGGGACGACCGAGCATGCGAATGCGTTCCGGTTCGAGGACAAGAAGGGCGCCGAGCAGCTGTGGATGCATGCGGAACGGAATTTCGACGCGGAGACGGAGGCCGATCACACGCTTTCTATCGGGAACAACCATACGCATACCGTCGGGAACGACGAGACGATGCAGGTGAAGAACAACCGGCAAAGGAGCGTGGGGCGGGACGAGACGGTGAATATCGGGCAGAACCGGGTCGCGCAGATCGGGGTGGACGAGACGCATGGAGTGGGTGGGAATCGGACGCGGACCGTCGGGAAAAACGAAACCGTGACGATTGCCGCCAATCGCGACGCGACCATCGGTGGCATTCACAACGAGACGGTTGCGAAAGCCAAGACGGAAACGATCGGCGAAGGCAAGACGTTGAATGTCGGGCAGCTTTATCAAACGACTTCGCAAGACATGAAGACGCTGGTTGCGTCGTCGCATACCGAGGAAATCGGTGCGCGTACGTCGACGATTGCGAACGCGCACACGCACACGGTCGGCGGTGAACACATCGTCAACGTCGGCGCGAACCATACGACGAACGTGCAGCATCAGGTCCTCGTCAACGCCGGAGACCAGCTTGCGCTTGTCTGCGGGATGTCGAGCATCGTGATGAAGCGCGACGGCACGATCACGATCCAGGGTGTCAACGTCGCATCGACCGGCACGAACACCCACAGCGTGAACGGCAAGACGGTGACGTCGTCGGCGACCGGCGAACACACGGTCGAAGGCGCGATCCTGAAACTGAATCCATAACGGAGGCTCGCACGAATGCAGAACTGGCAGCCGACCAATCCGATAGAACGCAGGTTCATGGATGCGCATACGGACTGGATGAGTTTCGCAAAAGAGCAGGATGCGCGATTGATGATCTGGCAGGCCGACGAGACGGATGCGGAGCTCGTGCGGCTCTATTTTCAGGTTCAGGACGAGACGTCGTGTGCGGTCAGGACGATGCGGGCATCGTTCATTAATGAAGCGAGTTATGCGAAGGCACTGACGGACGAACTCATTGCGTTCTATGAAAGCCGGCGTGAAGGATCCGATGCGCATGGGGTGCGGGCCGATTGGCAAGCGCTGTACGACGATGGCAAGAATCCCTTGCTGTATCTGTTCGCGATTGCCGACAGCCTGATGCAGCACCATCCGGACGTTTTTCCGGCGATGGTATTCGTGCTGGAACCGGCCAAAGTGCGGGATGACGCGGCATGGGTGCGATGGATGGACGATTTGCTGTCGATCATTGCGGTCGCGCCGCAGCTTGCCGAGCGCGTGCGTTTTGTCGTGCCGCGTACTGATATCGCGCCGTTTGCTGCGTTGGTGCAACGGCATCGGACTGCCGTGCGTGTCGTGCAGGGGAAATATTCGATGGCGAGCGTGCCACGCGAATTGCTGGCGGAATCGGGCGAGCGCGGACCGAGCGGTGAATTTCGACGGCATTTCGTGTTGCTGACCGAGATGATTGAAGGCGGTAATCCTGCTCGGCTGGAGGAATTGCGCGCGGCTGCGCTGAAGGTTGCTGAGCGCGAGCAGTGGTTCGATCAATGCGTTGTCGTGCATCTGATTGTGGGGGCGGCGTATCTGAAGTGGCGGGATCGGGAGCGGGCGATCGATGCGTATCGGAGCGCGGCCAGCAGCGGGACGCGCGCAGTTGAGGCTGGGCATCCAGCCGGACACAAGCTCGTCGCTAACGGGTTGTTCGGCGAGGCAAGCGTGCATTTGACGCATAAGGACTATGCGCACTCAGCTTATTGCTACGAGCGTGCGGTCGCGTCGACCACGGCGGCGAAGGATGGACTGATGACGGTCGAGGCGTGGCGAATGAGCGCCGTGTGCTGGGAGCGGGCAGGCGAGCGCGAACATGCGCTGGAGGCCGGATTCAATGCACTCGATGCGGGATTGATGATCGACGAGCCGATGCGGGCGAACAGCAATCTGCCGATGGTCGTCGAGTGGATGGTGTCGCAGTTGGGGGCTCATGACCGGCGACGTAACGCGTTGAGCGAGAAGGTCGCCGCGTTGCGCGGCGGCCGTTGAGCGGGGAGGGCAGAAATCGTGGCGCTGCTCGCCGTCAAGCATCTCGATCCGGTCGTCGGTGTCGACGTTCATTCGGTACTGGTCACGCCCGGTACGCCACCGGTGTTCCTGCCGCACCCTCATGTCGGGTTCATGCTCGATCTGCGTGAGTACGTTCAAGCGGCAAAAGCCGTGGTCGGATGCATTGCAATGATGATCGTGCAGGAGAAGGTGACCGAATACATCGAAGACCATCCCGAAGATGTGGAGAAACTGGCGCATCTGGCCGATGAGGCGAACCAGCAGGTCAATGACTTGATGGGTGGCGGCAAGCTGCCGGACTTAAAGGACGACCCCAACGTCGCTGAGGGGATGCGGCTGGCGAAGGAGGCCAACAAGATCAAGAACCGCATAAGCGATGATCTTGGCTCGAACGTGGGGTCAGGGGGAAGCAGCGGCAGGCCGATTTTTGTGAACGGGATGATGCGGGCCACGGCCGGGACGCATGCGTATCACGTACCGGGGTTGCATTTCCCGCTTGGAGAATCGTTTGCTCCGCCACCTGAGGAGGTTGAACCGTCGAACGACGGCGAATCATTCATGGGCAGCAAGACAGTGCTCGCCAACAACGATCCGATGTCGTACATGGCGCTTGAAGCGTTGAGTTGCTGGTCGGTCGGGATGGAGCCGCCACCGCATAACAGCGCGCATACCGATCGGACTTATCCGTCAATGCCCAGTTCGGTGATGTTGCCGATTCCGGCAGGGCGGCCGGTTTTTGTGGGCGGGCCGCCGATCATGAATATGGCCGCTGCGGCGAAGGGGTTGTTCAAGGCGTTTCGGGGATCGAAGTGGGCGAAGGCGCTGGCGGACAAGTTGAAATTGAAACCGGGGTTTTTGCGGTGCAATGTGTTGAAGGCGGAGCCGGTCGACGCAATCACGGGCGAAGTCGTGATTCAGCAACATGACTTCACTGTACCCGGCCGATTGCCACTCACGTGGGATCGGTACTATGCCAGCCACAATAGCTATGCGAGCTCGATCGGTATGGGCTGGCAAACGCCCGCCGATATGCGGCTGACGTTAGTGCGGCATGAGAATGGAGTGGGCGTTGCAGCGTATTTCCTGAATTATGTGACTGCGTTCGACACGATACCGGCCGAAGGCGGCTGGTCGGGCCGCGTCTATGACTGGCAGCATGGCCACGCTCTGTACCTGCGTGATGATCGATTGGTGCTGCGCACGCGCACTGGCATCGAATACGAGTTCACCCTACCGGCGCCATGGATACGCACCATCGACACCCGTTTAGACACCGCCACGCTGCCACTGCTTGTCGATCGGATGGCCGACCTGAACGGCAACGCATGGTCGTTTGAACGCCAGGCAGGTCGCAACCCAGTGCGTCTTGTCGAATGGCAAGGCGATGCGATGGCGGGGCGCGTGATCGAATGCACGTGCGGCAACGACACACGGTCAGGGCTGCTTGCTACGTTGAAGCTGATCGATAGAAGCGGTCGAGCACATCTACTTGTCGGCTATGAGCAAGACAACGAACTGAACCTGGTTGCTGCGGTCGATGCGATGGCGCAACCTCATCATTACGAATATGCCGACAATCATCGAATGGTGCGTCATACCAGTGCCCGTGGAGTGTCGTTTTACTACAGCTACCAACGGCATGACGATGGCATCTGGCGCGTCGACCATGCGTGGGGGGATAACCGTCTATTCGATTACCGCTTTATCTACAATCCGGCGCGTCAGGAAACCCGCATTACAGATTCCATGGGGTACACGACGTTTCTGCAATCCAACGATCGTGGCATGCCGGTGGCCGAGATCGATCCGTTGGGCGGTATGACAAGTTACCGATACGACGAGCAGGGACGCACTAACGCAGGAACCGATCTCGCAGGACGCACTACCTCCTGGAAGTATGATTCCTACGGCCATCTGCTCACGCAGACCTTGGCAGATGGCAGTGCACTGCACACTGAATACAACGCCGACCACAAGCTGGTGTGCGGGACGGATCCCGCAGGCGGGCAATGGCGTTATGCGTGGGACGAACGGGGTAATCTCCTGATGCAGACTACGCCATCGCACGCCTGCGTCCATTACGAATACGATCAATACGGTCAACTCATCGCGCATACCGGGCCGCAAGGCGAAGTGACGCGGTTCGATTACGACCAGGATGGCAATCTTGCAGTGCTGACGAATGCACTCGGCCATCGCACGCAGTATAAGTACAACGCTCTTGGAAACCTGGTACAGGTTATCAACGCGCTCGGTCAGGCGAGCCATTTCGAATACGACCGCAACAGCAATCTGACGCGCGCCATCGAACCGGGTGCGCGCGAGGTCCAATGCACCTACGATGCAGATGGCAATATGGTGCGCTACCGCGATGCGACGGGAAAGGTGACGCAACTGACTTATTCACAGTCGGGGCAGATCAGTAAGAAGCAGACGCCTGACGGAAATGTCGTCGAATACCGCTACGACTCTGAGGAGCGATTGGTCGGTGTGGTAAATGGGCGCGGCGAACTCTACGAACTCAAGCGCGACGGGCTGGGGCGGATTGTCGAGGAAGTCGATTATTGGGGACAAACTCGCCGCTACGAATACGGCTCGTTCGGTGAACTACGGCGTAGCGTCGACCCGATGGGGCAGAGGATTGACTACCAGACGGACAAGCTAGGGCGGATCGTGCAAAAGCGGGTGCCGGACCGAAGGCAGGGTGATGGGCATCGCATCGAATCATTCGAATATGACCGCAGCGGCAAATTGATCGTTGCGGCAAATCCGGACTGCCGCGTCGAACTCAGCTATGACAACGCGGGTCGTCTCGTTGAAGAACGACAAGGCGACACGTTCGCGATCATGTACCGCTACAACGCTGTTGGCCAGCGAGTAGAACGTCGCACGACGCTCAAGATAGTCGGCGAAATGATCTCACACACCGTGCGCTACGGCTATGACGTACTCGGCGCAGTCGTCTCGATCCAGATCGGAGACGCATTACCGATCACGTTTGAACGCGACGCGCTCGGCCGGGTTTGCGTCGAACATTTAGGTGAGGCATTGCGGCGCGAGCTAGCCTATACATCGGATAGGCAGTTGGCCCGGCAAACGCTGCTGGTCAACACAGGTCCGGCGTTTGTCACCGAATATACCTACGACGCCAACGGTGAGATGACCGAGAAGCGTGACTCCCGACTTGGCATCGAGCAATTCGACTACGATCCGGTGGGCAGGCTGATTGGTCACCTCGATCCGACCGGCAAACTGCACCGTTTCCTGTATAACCCGGCGGGCGACCTGTTGACCACGCGGGTTCATCAAGGTAATCGGACCGACGTATCCTACCCGGAACGACAAACCGACACATGGCTACGCAAAGGCGAACGCGATGGTTATTGCTACACGTTTGATCGTATTGGCAATCTATTGCGCAAGCAGGGCGCACAACAGGATCTGCTGTTGCGCTGGGATGGTGATGGGTTGCTGATCGAGACGCTAGCGATACGCCCCATGGTCGGATCGACAACCGGTACATTGCGTATCCACACTTGCTACGAGTATGACGTGTTCCACCGGCGCACCCGGAAGGTCACTCAGATTCAGCATGAGTCTGGTGCATGGAACGACATAGCCTCAGGCCGGACCAATGGATCGTGTACCTGCTGTTTTTTTTGGGAAGGCGATGTGCTGGTAGGAGAAATCGAGCACGGCGATGTGAACGTTCGCCGGTGGTTGGCAAACGCGAGCATCGACGTGCGCCCTGACCGTTCAGAGACTTCAGCAGACGGATACAGCGACGCGCGCGAGTGGGTCTATTATCCAGGAACGTTTCGGCCGCTGGCAGGAATGCGATGCATGTATCAGCTACAAACGCTACACGCAGACGGCACCGATCAACAGCAAGAGGGGGCGATGCCATTAGCCCCGGCACTGATCGCCGGGACGCAGTATGTCTTCTGCGACACAGACCCCAATGGGGCTCAAACCCGGCTTATCGATCAATCAGGTTCGGTTGTTTGGGAAGGCCGTTACGCGGCGTGGGGTAGTGTAAGCCAAGTCGGGACGCAGCCTGAGCACGACCAGAACCTGCGACTGCAGGGGCAATATTATGATGGGGAGACAGCACTTCATTACAACAGGTTCCGCTATTACGACCCCGGTTTAGGGCAGTTCATCAGCCAGGATCCGGTCGGTCTATCTGCCGGCGCTAATCTATACCAGTTTGCCACCAATGCTCTTTCATGGACTGATCCTCTCGGCTTGGACGCAAAATCTGCGTTCAGACGATTTTCCCTGAAAACGATCTTAAATAATCCTTCTCATCCACTTCGCTTTCTTCTCGCGCGGGATTCAGCAGGAAACGTGACGAAGCATTTCTCTCCAACCAAAGGATGCTCGCATCCCGAACTCATCAATTGGGGGGACGTCGAAGACAACGCTTGGGAAGCGGATATGACTAAAAACCCACAAACCTTTCGAACTGGGCAGCCCCTTGTTCAGATGGGCCATCTAACGAGCAAATTTTCACTGGATAAGGAACGAATGGCGTTGCAGGACGCGTGGGAAAATCAGAGAGACTCCAAAGATGAGGCCGCGGGGGTAATTATGGAGCGAACGGCAATCGACATCGGCGGCGTACCGGTCTTCAAGGAAACGGCACAAGAATGGGAGCGGTATGGTTTTCTCGACAAGGGAACAGTTGCCAAGGCAGCGCCTAGTCGCGGCTGGACGAGGCCGTAAATGCATTCACATCGCGAGACCTCTCAAGAATTTCCCGCGAAGCACATACAGATGACTCTAACGATCAGAGCATTGATTTAATTTTACATAACGTGAATTATCGACAGTTTTCGTTGTAGCAGCCATATCCTAATGTCGTGTTGTGGCTATTTACAGATGTCGTGTTTTTGACTGCTGGCATGCTGGACGGCTCGTTGAGTAAGCCCGGGAGCCGACCATGCAGCCAGCCGGATTGGTGACACTGACGATGCGAGAGCTTGATCGACTCAAGGTAATCCAGGCCGTGGTGGACACGGGCTTGAAGCCTGGGCGTGCGGCTGAACGGCTGGGCCTGAGCGTGCGCCAGGTGGAACGGCTGATCATCCGATATCGAGAGCAAGGAGCCAGCGGCGTAGCTTCGGGCCGTCGCGGCCGGCCGGGCAACCGCAAGCTCGACGACGGGCTGGCGTTACGTGCCCTGACCGTTATTCGCGAGCGCTACGCCGATTTCGGGCCGACGCTGGCGTGCGAGAAGCTCTGGGAGTGCCACGGCATTCGGCTGGCCAAGGAGACGGTCAGGAAGCTGATGATGGACGCTGGGCTTTGGATTCCGCGTCGACAGCGGCCGCCGAAGGTGTATCAGCCACGAGCCCGACGCGCGTGCCTGGGCGAACTGATCCCACCTGCATCCCCACGGACGCGTCGCTCGTATCTGACTGAGGATCTTGCAACGAGCGTCGCCCTACACGTCGTGCGGCCGTGCGGCCGTGCGGCGAGCATCATCGATCGTTCAATCGGATGCATCCGACAGTGCTATATTTCGCACGACACTCACACCATGGCGATCCGCGCCATCCATTTCGCATGAGCGACACGCCGAGCGGTGCCAGCGGCTTCGATCAGTCAGCCCCTTCGCGCGATGCCGATGCGGATGTCGCGCGCCGCGAACATCTGAATCGGCTGATGGCTCGGGCAGCAGGCGGCGATCAGGTGGCTTTCGCGGAGTTGTACCGGCTGAGCGCATCGCGCGTGTTCGGGACGATCGTCCGCATGCTTCACGATCACGGGGAGGCCGAGGATCTCCTCCAGGAGGTCTACACGACGGCCTGGCGACGCATCGAAACGTTCGATCCGGCACGCGGCGGCGCGATGACGTGGCTGATCACACTGGCGCGCAACAGGACGATCGACCGTTTGCGGCAGCATCGCGACGCGCAGCTCGACGACGAACAGGTGCTGGAGCTTCCCGACGAGGATCCGACGCCCGCCGCGCTGGCGGAGGCAACGCAGGAGCGCCAGCGCCTCGAGCACTGCCTGTCCCAACTCGATCCGCAGCAGGGTCGCGCGGTGCGCGAGGCTTTTTTCAGCGGTGCGACCTACAGTGAGCTGGCAGCGCGGCTGCGCGTGCCGCTCGGAACCATGAAGAGCTGGATCCGGCGCAGCCTGATGCAGCTGAAGGTATGCCTGGAGCAATGAATACGCCGGCCGATCACGATCCCGAATTGCGCTGCGCAGAATACGCCCTCGGCGTGCTCGACGCAGACGCACGCCGCGAGCTGGAGCAGTCCGCCGCTCGCGATCCGGCGTTGCAAGCCACGCTCGAGCGCTGGCAGCGCCGCTTCGCCCCGCTCGCGGACGACATCACGCCCGTCGCCCCGCCCGCGCGAATCTGGACGCGGATCCAGCACGACCTCGGCTTCGTCACGCCGCCGCGCGCTCGCGGCGCCGCGCCGGCCGGCGGATGGTGGAACAGCCTGCGACTGTGGCGCTGGGTCGGCATCGGCGCGAGCGCGGCTGCGCTGGGGCTGCTTGCGGTCAACGTGATCCGGGTGGACGAAGCGCCGCCGCGCCCGGCCGCTGACGGTGGCCACTACATGGCGGCGACGCTGGCACGTTCGGATGGCATTGCACAGTGGACCGCCACGGTCGACCTGAAGCGTGCCCGAATGGTCGTGGTGCCGGCGAACACGCCGCCGATCGCCGCGGATCGCTCGACGGAGCTGTGGCTGATTCCGCCGAATGCGAAGCCGATCTCGCTCGGCGTATTCGCGTCTAATGCGCCCGCGTCAATGACGCTGCCGCCAGCGATCCTCTCGCAACTCGGCGCACGCACGGTGCTCGCCGTGTCGCTAGAGCCTCACGGCGGCTCCCCGAGCGGCCAACCCACCGGGCCAGTCCTCGCCACCGGCGCGATGCACATCGCTTGACGCCTGCGACGCGCGCCGCGCGTCAAGCGCGGCGGCGTGCGTCCGTTGCCTTGTCGGTCGACGGGGGCGCGCCTCGTCTCGTCGCATCCGGTTGCATCCGTTCGGTCGCCGGCTCCGTATAAGGGAATATCGCGTTCCCGGAGCCCGTATGCCCGCCGTTGCCGTCGCCCTCCTCGCCCTGGTAGAACTGGTTGCGTCCTTCACGGCGGTGTGGATCACCCAATTGCATTCCCGGAACGCCGGGATGATCGATCCGGTCTGGGCCGCGACGCTCGGTGGCGTAGCGATGTTCATCGCGGTGCTGGCTACCGGCGCGGAACTGAATCGTGCGCTGGTGGCCGCGGGCGGCGGCATCTGGGGGCTGCGACTCGCGTGGCACCTGTGGCGGCGCAATCGCGGCCAGCCGGAGGATCCGCGCTATCGGCAATTCCGTCTCCAGTGGGGCGACGCCGCGTCGCGCAACATGTTCTGGCTGTTCCAGTTGCAAGCGCTGATCTCGATGTTCCTGTCGGTCGCATTCTTCATCCCCGCATATAGCGCGCAACCCCCTTCCCGGTTCGCGATTGCGGCGGCGATCGCGATCTGGATCGTCGCCGTCGCCGGAGAGGCTGCCGCCGACCGCCAACTCAAGCGATTTCTTGCGGATCCCGCGCATCGCGGCCAGGTCTGCCGCGCTGGCTGGTGGCGCTATTCGCGGCACCCCAACTATTTCTTCGAGTGCGTGCACTGGCTCGCGTACGCGGCACTGGCGATCGGAATGCCGTGGGGATGGCTGACGCTGATGCCGCCCTTCCTGATGGCATGGCTGCTGATCAAGGTTTCCGGCCTGCCGTTGCTCGAAGCGCGTCTGCTGCAGACCCGTCCGGGCTACCGCGAATACATGCGCACGACCAGCGCCCTCGTTCCGTGGCCACCGAGGCCGGCGGACAACACTTCCCCCACTCGACCCGATCACCCTCAGGACCGGAGTACGCGCTCATGACCGCCACCGCCTCGCAACCTTCCCCGGCCTCGACGTCCGCCCCCAACGACGCCTGGCTGATTCGCTGCTGCGAGCGCGGCTGGCTGCCCGATACGCTGATTCGGGCCGGGATGCGTGCACTGATGCGGCAACGTCTGCGCGCCGAGCACGCATACGACGGAGAACGGCGCAGCGCGGCGCACGATGCGCTGGTGCACGAGCTGCACGCAAGCCCGATCGCAATCGAGACGCAGGCGGCCAATACGCAGCATTACGAGGTGCCTGGCAGCTTCTTCGAGGCGCATCTCGGCCCGAGGCTCAAATATTCGTGCGGCTATTACCCGCGCGGCAACGAAACGCTGTCGCAGGCCGAAGAGGCAATGCTCGCGTTGTATGCGCAGCGCGCCGAGCTCGCGGACGGCCAGCGCATTCTCGACCTGGGCTGCGGCTGGGGTTCGTTGTCGCTGTGGCTCGCCGAGCGGTATCCGGCGGCGCAGATCGTCGCTCTGTCGAATTCGTATGGTCAGCGTCACTTCATCGAACGATGCGCGGCGCTGCGAAGGCTGACGAATTTGCGGATCGTGACCGGCAACGTGGCGGAGTTCGACTTCGATCCCGCGGAGGCCGGGTTCGACCGCGTGCTGTCGATCGAGATGTTCGAGCATATGAAGAACTACGGGCAACTGCTCGCAAAAATCTCGCGCTGGACGCGCGACGACGGCAAGCTTTTCGTGCACATCTTCGCGCACAAGCTGCTCGCCTATCACTTCGCGGTGCGCGACGACACCGACTGGATGTCGCGCCATTTCTTCACGGGCGGGACGATGCCGTCCGCCGATCTGCTGCTGCGGTTCCAGGACGACGTGCGCATCGCTCGCCAATGGTGGCTCGACGGCACTCACTACGCCCGCACGGCCAATCATTGGCTCGCGTCGCTCGACGCGGCGCGCCACCGGATCATGCCGATTCTCGAAACGGTGTACGGCGCCGACGCCCGCATCTGGTTCCAGCGCTGGCGGATGTTCTACATGGCTGTCGCCGAGCTGTTCGGCTATGCCGGCGGGCAGGAATGGGGCGTCGCGCACTATCTGTTCGACAAGCGCCGGGGACGCGCGTGAGCCCCGCCAGGTCGTGCCGGACGTTCCACCTCGTCGCCATCACGGTCGTGACGGCGCTCGCGCTCGGCGCTGCGGGCTGCTCGGAAAGCTCGCCGAACCCGAATCCGCGCGCCGGTATTCCGCTATCGACCGTGCCCGTCGATTTGCCGCGCTACATGGGCCGCTGGTACGTGATCGCGAATATCCCGTATTTCGCCGAGCGCGATTTCGTCGGCAGCCGGGCCGAGTGGAGCCTGCGCGAAGACGGCAGGATCGACGACGCATTCGTCGGCCGCAAAGGCGGCTTCGCCCAGCCCGAAAAGCGCTATCGGTTCGTGGACGCCGTCAAGCCCGGCAGCGGCGGCGGCGAATGGCGCGTGCGGCTGTTCTGGCCGGTGTATGTCACGCAACTGACGCTTTACGTGGATCCCGGCTATCGGTACACGATCCTCGGCTACCCGGGCAAAACGCTCGGCTGGATCTTCTCGCGCGAGCCGGCGATGGACGACGCCACCTATCGCGCGCTGCTCGCCCGGCTCGATGCGATGGGCTACGACACGTCGCGCTTCAGGCGGGTGCCGCAAACCCCGGATCAGATCGGCAAGCCGGGCTTCGCGTCGCCCGGCGATCGCGAATGACGGCAGTACGTGCATCCGCGGCGTGCCCTGCTCCGTATATCCGCACATGTCGTTCCCAACCTGCTCTCGTGATTGACGGAGACCATTCGCGATGTACCCGGATCTTTCAGTGTCGCTGCCCGGCCGACGGATCGCCGTCGTCGGCGCCGGCATCGCCGGTCTTGCCAGCGCGTATCTGCTGGCCCGCCGTCACCGCGTGACGCTGTTCGAGGCCGCCGACTATCTGGGCGGTCACACGCATACGGTCGACGTCGAGCTCGACGGCGCACGCCATCCCGTCGACACGGGATTTCTCGTGTTCAACGAACGGACCTATCCGAACCTGATCGCACTGTTCGACGAACTGGGCGTGCCCACGCATTCGACCGACATGTCGTTTTCGGTTTCGGTCGACGGCGGCCGGCTCGAATGGGCCGGCAGCAATCTGAACACGGTATTCGCGCAACGCCGGAACCTTTTCTCGCCGACCTTTCTCGGGATGTTGCGCGACATCCTGCGCTTCAACGCTTGCGCACACGATCACCTCGAATCGGCGAGCCGCGATCGCCTGTCCGTCGGAGAGCTGTTGACCGCAGGCGGCTACGGCGCGCCGTTTCAGCATCACTACCTGTTGCCGATGGCGGCGGCGATCTGGTCGAGTGCGTCCAACGACATCCTGCGGTTCCCGGCGGCGACGTTCCTGCGCTTCTGCCTGAATCATGCGCTGTTGCAGGTCAACAACCGGCCGCCGTGGCGAACGGTCCTGGGCGGCGCGCGGCAGTATGTCGAGCGCATCGCCGCGACGCTCGACGACGTGCGCGTGAATACGCCGGTCCACACGATACGGCGTGACGACGCGGGCGTGACGGTGACCACCGACGCGTCCGGTCGCGAGCATTTCGACGCAGTCGTGCTCGCCTGCCATGCGCCGACGAGCCTCCGGCTGCTCGCGGATGCGAGCAACGCCGAGCGCGACGTACTCGGCGCCGTGCGCTACCAGCACAACGTCGCCGTGCTTCATACCGATACGGCATTGCTGCCGCGTCGGCGACGCGTTTGGTCGGCATGGAACTATCTGAGCGGGCGGGCGGCGCACGGCGGCGGCGAATCGCCGGTCTGTGTGAGCTACCTGCTCAACCAGTTGCAGCCGATGCCGTTCAGCTCGCCGGTCGTCGTCACGTTGAATCCGGTCGACGAGCCTGCGCCCGGCATGCAGCTCGGCCGCTACGATTACGAGCACCCGCTGCTCGACCTTGCGGCCGTGGATGCGCAGCATCGTCTTCCGATGCTGCAAGGGCGGCGCAATACGTGGTTCGCTGGTGCGTGGACGGGCTACGGGTTCCACGAGGATGGACTGAAGTCGGCGTTGCGCGTCGCCCACGACTTCGGCATCGCGCCGGCCTGGGCCCGCCCATGAACGCGCCCTTTGTCCGCGACGGCGTGGCCGCCTTGCTGCTCGTCGGCACCGTGATGCATGAACGGCTGCGGCCGGTACGCCATGCGTTCACGTACCCGATCTTCCAGGTCTGCTGCGACATCGAACGGCTGGGCGAGATCGATTCCAGCTGGTTCGGCATCGATCGCTGGGCGCCGCTCGCGCTCGCTTCCCGCGACTACGGCCCGCGCGACGGCCGGGCGCTGGGCCCGTGGATGCGCGATGTCCTCGCACAGGCCGGCATTCCTGCCGACGGCCCGATCTGGCTGCAGACGATCCCGCGGATCTTCGGTTACGCATTCAACCCGGTGAGCTTCTGGTATTGCTACGACCACGCGGGCCGGCTGCGCGCGCTGTACGCCGACGTACGCAACACGTTCGGTGCGCGCCACGGCTACCTGCTGAGTGCGATGCGCCACGCGCCGATCGAAGCGGACACCGTGCTCGTGTGCCGCAAGACGTTTCATGTCTCGCCGTTTTGCGACGTCGTCGGGGATTACACGTTTCGCGTGCATCAGCGCGGCGATCGTCTGAGCGTGGCGATCGACTATCGCGACGACGACGGCCCGATGCTGCGCACGGCGATCGGCATGCGGTCCGCGCCGCTGACCGCGGCACGCGCATGGCGTGCGTTGGCCCGGCAGCCGCTGAACGCGATCAACGTGATCGTCCGCATCCACTGGCAGGCATTGCGGTTGTGGCTCGCGCGCGTGCCGTTTTACGGCAAGACGCCCCCCGGCCGTTCCGCCGCTGCCGATTCGTTCTTGTCCCGTTCGCCGGCCCCGCCGTCTCCCGGCCGCTCGGCGACGCCCGATCACGAGGCTCGTCCATGACCTTGCTGCGCCTTCTGTCTTCCGCATCGCAACCGGCGATGCCGCTCTCGGCTCGTTTGTTCATTGCCCTGCTACGGCGGATCCATGACGGTCACCTGACGCTCGTGACGCCTGAAGGCGCGCAGCATGTGTTCGGCGATCCGCACTGCCAGCCGGCCGCGACGCTGCAGATCCGCGATTGGCGGGCGTGCCGTGCGATCCTGCGCGCGGGGGACATCGGCTTCGCGGAAGCCTATCGCGCCGGCTGGATCGACACGCCCGACGTCGTCGCCCTGCTGCGCCTGGCGATCCGCAACCAGCCGGTGATCGCGAAGACAGTGACCGGCGGCCGACTGGCGCGCGTCTGGTACGCGCTGCGCCATCGGCTGAGGATGAATACGCGGGCCGGCAGCCGCCGCAACATCCACGCGCACTACGACCTCGGCAACGAATTCTACGGGTTGTGGCTCGACGACACCTGGACGTATTCGAGCGCCTGCTTCGACGGCGATGCGCAACGTTCGCTTGCCGACGCGCAAACGGCAAAGTATCAGCGCATCGTCGATTCGCTCGGCCTGCGCGCCGGCATGCGCGTGCTCGAGATTGGCTGCGGCTGGGGCGGGTTTGCCGTGCACGCCGCACGGCAGGGCATCCGCGTGCATGGCGTCACCATCTCGCAGGCGCAGTACGCGCTGGCCCGCGAGCGCATTGCGCGCGACGGGCTGTCCGATCTGGTGACGCTCGAATTGCGCGACTATCGCGACCTCGACGGCCGATACGACGCGATCGTATCGATCGAGATGTTCGAGGCCGTGGGTGAAGCGTTCTGGTCGGCGTACTTCGACACGCTCAGGCAGCGCCTGAAGCCCGGTGCTCGCGCACTGATTCAATCGATCACGATCGTCGAGTCGCTGTTCGAGGCGTACCGCACGTCGAGCGACTTCATTCGCGAGTTCATCTTTCCCGGCGGGATGCTGCCGAGCCCGGAACGCTTCGTCGCCGCAGCGCGACGGGCCGGCCTCGCCGCCGAACCGGTGCTCGCGTTCGGTGACGACTACGCGCGCACGCTGCGCGCCTGGCGGGCCACGTTCGAGGCTCACGTCGATTCGGTGCGCGCGCAACGGTTCGACGAGACGTTCATCCGCACCTGGCGCCTGTATCTCGCCTATTGCGAAGCGGGATTCGTCGAGCGTCGAACCGACGTGATGCATTTCATCGTGTCGTCGGGCAGCTGACATGTGGCGGCGGCTAACGATGCTCGCCGCGGCCGTGGCGCTGGCTGCACCGCGGTATGCCGGCGCGAACTGCGTCGACGATATCGCATCGGCGCGACTGATCGGATCGGGCCGGTTCTGCCTGCTGGGCATCTGTCTGTACGACGCTCAGCTCTGGGCGCCCCGCCCTCCCGGCGCGTTCGACACGCCGTTTGCGTTGTCGCTGGCCTACCGCCACGACGTGAAAGGCGAACGGCTCGTGTCGACCGGCATGGACGAAATCGAGCGCCTCGCACCCGCGCCGCTGCCGGCTGCGACGCTCGACGCATGGCGCCATGACATCGAACGTGCGTTTTCCGACGTGTCACGTGGCGACGTGCTTTGCGGCGTGTATTTTCCCGAGCGCGGTGCACGCTTCTACACCAACGACCGCCTCACGGCCGACGTGACCGACGCGGCATTCGCGCGCGCGTTCTTCGCGATCTGGCTCGACCCGCGCACGCGGGCAAAATCGTTGCGCCGTCAGTTGCTGGGCGACGATGGACGGTGAGGGATGGCGGCCGGCCCGTCGTATCGATGCGGGCAGCGTCGATCGACGGGACAGCTCGACACGGATCCTTCTCGACACGAGATTTGCCATGGTCAACAACACGCACTTGCCTGAAAAGATATGCGAGACCTGTGGCTTGCCTTTCAGCTGGAGAAAGAAGTGGAAGACGGTTTGGGAGGAAGTCCGATATTGCTCGGAACGTTGCCGCCGGAATCGGCGGTCGCCGTCGAATGCGAAGACGATCGCGTCACGTCGCTGAATTCGCGTTGACGAGTGGATCGCGCAGACGCGCTCGCCAGCCGTCACTCCCCTTCCCCGCAGCAGCCTGGATTCATGCATGCGGCCGCTTCCAGGCGATTCGATCCGCTCCGTTCCAGTTCGCATGACGCCCCGGGAAACCGCCGTGATGTCCACTTGCGCGGACTGCGATGCATCGAGTCTCGGCGAAATGACTCGTAAAGTCGTGACAATGATTATTCATGCATCGATTCGGCTACTCGCCAGGCCCAGTTCATGGTGTCATGGGCTCGCCCGACCTGCTCATTCGTTGACGTCGCAAACCGTTTCGCATCCGCGATCGGCACACGATTTCCTCGAAAAATCGGATATGCACCCGCTTTTCTCGCTGTTTTTCGCCTCTCCGCACAAGATGTGACGCAAATGTTTCCGATGCAATTCTGACTATGAATCATGTTTCCGCTTCACTTTCCAAAAAAATTGCATACAATCCACCTGTGACGAACAAATCGACGGAGAGATCCCCGTGCCAACACGCAACCACGACATCAAGCCGCGCCCGCTTCCGGCCTGTCGCGCTTCGTCGATGGCGCGCGCGACCGTCGTCGTGGCACGCGGCCCGTCGCACCGAGCCGGGGTGGGGCGCGGTCGGCGAATTGCGTCGCGCTTGCGCGTCGCCGCGCAGCAGCGCGACCAACGCGGTGAGCGGTGCTCGACGCAGGTGATCGGCCGGTGTGCAAGCGCCCCGACGAACGCCGCGCTGGCCGCACCGCGATCGAATACCGCGGCTCGCACGGTCCCCACGCTGCTCGTCACGGGCGGCCTGACTGTGCCCGACGAAACGTTCGAGCGAGCCGGCCTGCAAGTGAGCCAGCGCGTCGAATCCGTGTCGCGGGCACTGCGGCAGCGAGGCCTTGCCGTCGACGCCCTGATCGCCGAGGTCACGTCGTTGCACATGGATCTGGCGACCCGGTTCGCGTCGCTGGCATGGGCGCGCCGGGTGCGCGCGGCCGCGATCGTCTATGAGTACGGCACCGTGCAAGCCCTCGCGCTGATCCGACTTGCAGGCTTCCACGCGTTTCGCTCGGTCGGTGGCCAGATCGACCGGGCGTTCGTTCTGACGAAGTTGCAAGAGTCCGTCGCCGACACACGCGCGGCGAAGCCGACGGCAACCGAGCCGGTACTGCCGTTGCACCGGCAGGCCGACGGTTGGGCCACGGCATCGCCGAACGACCCGTCGTGCGCGATCAGCGCCGGATCCCCGGTGACGCCGGCGGCGCGCCATGCATGCACGCGCGCGCGTGAACGCCACCTGGTGGACGCATCGCCGAAATGGCGGCGGCGCCGTTCGCCCGGCTTTTATCCATGGAATGCGACCCGATCGCGCATCGCCTCGGTCGTGATCCATTGCATCACCACCTAACCTCGAGAAACGAACCGAAATGGGAAATCTGATCGACGCTCCCGAGCACACCTTGACTGCTATCGACGAGGGCATTCCTCTGTCGCACATCATTCGTCGTCGACTCGAGAACGCGGGCGCGCGCTTCCACGCCAACGACAACATTGCCGCGCACCTGCGCGACGGCGAGCTGGATGCGTTGCAAAACGAAGTCGCTCAGGGAATGGAAGCCGTGCTGCGCTCACTCGTGATCGACGTCGACAATGACCACAACACGCGCGAAACCGCGCGGCGCGTCGCGAAGATGTTCATCCGCGAAGTGTTCGCAGGCCGCTACGACGCAGCGCCGCCGGTCACCGAATTCCCGAACGTGGAGCGGCTGGACGAGTTGCTGATCGTCGGGCCGCTGCGCGTGCGCAGCGCCTGCTCGCATCATCTTTGTCCGATCATGGGCCGCATCTGGATCGGGGTGCTGCCCAGCGCCGAGTCGAATCTGATCGGCCTGTCGAAGTATGGAAGGCTGGTGAACTGGGTCATGACGCGCCCGCAAATCCAGGAGGAAGCAGTCAAGCAGATCGCCGACCTCCTCGAATCGCGCATCTCGCCAGACGGGCTTGCCGTCGTCCTCGAGGCCGAACACTTCTGCATGCATTGGCGCGGCACCAAGGACGACCAGGCAAAAATGACCAACAGCGTGATGCGCGGAAAATTTCTCGCGGACGCGTCGCTGCGCCGAGAGTTTCTCGCTTTGCTGTCCGCAAAGAATTCGTAAGGCGCCCGGCACGCATTCGCGACGATTGCACAGGAGCAATGCCCGGTCATGACCCGCGTCCGCTCGTCACTGCGGCGCGCAACAGCAGGAAGCTCAAAGCCATGCGGAGTTCTCGATGAACTGTTCGCACGATTCACTCCGCGAGCCCTCGGACGAAGGGCGATCGACAATGCTGCATTCGGGCAGGCAGCAGCACCGGGGCGCGTGCCGTGGCGGATCACGCCAGGGCGGCCGAACCGAATCCACCGCCGATGCGGTCATGCAGCCCGACGCGGTACTCGAGCCGCATGCAGAAATCGACCAATTGCTGTCGCGCGTCGCCACGGGGGACGAGCATGCGTTCGCCCAGTTATATCAATTGACGGCGTCGCGACTGTACGGCGCGATCCTCCGGATGATTCGCGATCGCCACGAAGCGGAAGATCTGCTTCAGGACGTCTTCACGACTGCGTGGCGCCGCGCCGATTCATTCGACGCAAGACGCGGCACGGCGACGACGTGGCTGATGACGCTCGCACGCAATCGAACCATCGACCGGATCAGGCAGCATCGCGAGATCCCGCTCGACGACGAGCTGGCACTGTCGATCCCGGACGAGAGCCCGACGCCCGATGTCGGCGCGCAGGCGAGCGAGGAGCGCCTTCGTCTGGAGCGCGGGCTCGCGCATCTCGGCGAGCGCCAGGCGTATGTGCTGCGAGAGGCGTTTCACGGCGGTGCTTCGTATGCGGAGCTGGCCGAACGCATGCAGGTGCCGCTCGGCACGATGAAGAGCTGGATTCGTCGCAGCCTGATGCGACTCAAGATCTATCTCGAGCAATGAGCGCGCGCTGCGCGGCATCTTTCCGCGCAGCGTGCGGCTACCGCCGGCACGGCAACCGCCCATTGTCGGCGCCCTGCCGAGTCGGCCCCGTTTGTTTGTCGCGGCACCTGCAACTGACTGATCGATTTGCCGTTGTGGACGCGCCATCGCGCGTGGTTCGCGTTGGCACGAACGCCCGTCCTGGCTCGGATTTCGATTCAGGAATTTCCTTGCGCCGATGCATCCGGTAACGCCCCGCCAGCGTATTTGCGAGTGAAAGCAACATGCACGCGTCGGCGCTTTTCGACGCGTGACACCACCGCAGTTCCATGGAGGCGACAAAATGAAGCGCAGCTTTTTCATTGCATGCATCGCGGGAGTGACCTTGCTGTCGGGTTGCGGTGGCGGCGATTCGTCCATTTCCTCCGTCACGTCGGCGCAATATCCGCAGAACGCCGACATGTGGGCCGGCCTTGGTGGCGACGCAGGCGCCCCGGCCGCCATTTCCAAGGTTGTCGACGACGCCGTTGCAGGCTTGCTGGCCGACCCGAAGGAGGCGCCGTATTTCGCCAATATCGGCAAGCCCGGCCACGACTCGGTGAACCGACTCAAGGCATGCTTGAATCTGCAATTCAAGGCGTTCTTCGGAGGTCCGTTCAGTTATCCAGGCGCGGTTTCCGCCGACGGTCAGATGCCAACCTGCGAGGACATGGCAACGGCACATGCCGACATCGGCATCCCGAGTTGCGTCTTCGATCAGTTCATCGCCGATGCTGCCGCCGTCATGAAGGCCGATGGCGTTCCGGATGCGTACATTTCGCGCGTCGCGCCCGTGCTGATTTCGACCAAATCGCAGATCGTATCGGCTGCACCGCAGTATCTCGGCCCCAACACCGCGGAGAACTGTCGATGAATCTCGCGATAGCGCGCCCGATCGCGACCCCGATCGCGATCGCAGCAGCGTTTGGCGTTGCAGCGATCGGAGCCATGCATCTACGTGCGGCACGCCCATTACTCGAGGCACTGGGCGTTCCGTGTCCCGTTGCCAATGCAACTGCCGATCAAGTGACGTCGTTGCGCGAGCAAGGTTGGTCGACCTTCCGCGGAAGTCTGCAGGCGCCCCGCAAGCCGGCTCCGGATGGCCTCGTGCTCGACGCGACAGATGAAAGCGACGCGATGCGATGGGCTTCCAGCCGGCAGATCGAATGCGCGGAGTTGGTTCGAGGATATCGCTACCTCAGATGCCGAGGATTCGATGCCGCAAGAATTGCTCTCGCCGGCCCACCAGTGAGCGAGATGTGGCTCAGCTTCGGCAAGAGCGGCAAGCTTGTGGGCGTGGACGTCTACCGGCGAGGCATGAACGCCGAGCAGACCCGGCTGGCGTGGTACGGGGCGATCTCGACACTGCATCGCGCTCTCGGTTCGCCGGCGACGATTATCGGCGATGCCAATCCTGCGGTCCTGCTTGCGTCACCGGTCCAAAGCGCCCGGGTTCTGTATCGCTACGCGGACTATGCCGCGATCGTCACGGCAAGTCACTTGCCCGGATTGGGGCTTGCCGTACGAGAACAATACATGGTGGCCAACGCCCCGTAGCATGCAGACACGAGCCGGCGGCCTCATGGTGCCGTCGGCTCGACTTCCTTCGCTACGCTAACGATGAGCGAAAAAACGACGTCGCGATTCAAAGCGAGTCGAATCGGAGAACCAATGATGGCTCGGGTCCGGCTGGTCACCGGGCACGAGCCTTAAAGTCTTCATGGGACGCTGCGTCATTGATGATCGTTACCGGTAGGGCGCGCGATGCCCTGCCCTGCACCGCGCGGCATCAAGCACCTTACGGCACCGGCGCGGCCGCGTTCGGAACATTCTAGTCGCACCCCGCTTCGCGAACCATATTTCCGGACCCAAATTCCGCAAATTGAATCACTTTCCTGCTTCATATTTCGTGCAGACTGCGTACAATTCCGAGACAAACACTCGTCGACTTTAGGAGAGCCACGATGCCCCCTCGCAAGGATCGCGACACACCTCACCGCTATCGCAGCGGCGAGGCCGCGCGCCTGGCGCGCATGCCGGCAGCAACGCTGAGGATCTGGGAGAGACGTTATGGCGTGGTTGCTCCGCCGAAGACGCCGTCCGGACAACGGATGTATTCGGACGACGACGTACAGCGCATCCGCTTGCTGAAGGCACTCGTCAATCAAGGACACGCGATCGGTACGATCGCCAGCCTGAGCCGCGAGGAACTCGAAGCGTTGTCGCTGACGGATACGCGTGGCCCGGCACTGTCCGAGACGGGGGTGAGCCTCGCGGTCGTCGGCGCGCTTCCGATTTCGGAATCCGCTCTGGAGCGAATGGGAATCCGGATCGCCGCGCATATCGACTCGATCGACGACGCGACCGAACCTGCGAATACATCGGCGGATGCACTCATCGCGACCACCACGTCGCTCCATGAGGATGTCGTTTCGCAGCTCGCCGCCGTCGCGCAAAAGCTCAAATCGCAGGCGGTGGCCGTCGTATATGCGTTCGGCACCGCGGAGGCAATCGAACTGGCGCGGCTGTCCGGGTTCGAGCTGTTCCGGTCGACGGAAGGTCAGACTAATCCCGCATCCATCATTTCGAAACTGGCGCAAGCGGTCGTCAAGGCACGCCGGTCGGACGAGACCGATCGCGGGCTCTGGCTGCGCACGCGGCGACGCTTCGATGAAGCAACGCTCGCGTCGCTCACCGGGCTGTCCACCACCGTCAAGTGCGAGTGCCCGCGTCACCTTTCCGAATTGATCATGCAGCTCAGTGCATTCGAGCGATACAGTGACGAATGCGTGTCGCGCTCGCCGGCCGACGCACTGCTGCACCGCCACCTCGGAGACGCGGCGAACCGGGCGGCCGAATTGCTCGAGACGGCGCTCGCCGTCATCCTTCGCGAAGAGGGCCTGGGCGGAACGACACCGGATCTGAAGGCGCTGTAGCGCCGCAAGTGCCGCCGACCGTGCCGATCGGTTCGCGACGAAAGTTGGTATGACCGCGCCGGGCGCCCCAGGCATTTCGCCGCGCGACAGGCGAGCGAGTGTCGCCCTGTCACGACTCGTTTGCCGATGCTTGCTTGCCTGACAGGACGGTGCGCCGACACGCCGACTCCCGACGCGAACGTATGCGCGTGCAATGCAGCGTCGTACTCGATCACTGCGCAGACACGGCCGAGTGCGCCGCCGTGCCCGATGCCGTCGCCTTTCCGCTGGTGGGCCCGGCGGGCGTCGTCTGCGCAGTGCGAGTGACGAACGCCGAGAGATCGTCGAGCACCGGCGCCCTTCCCCTCAGCGGCGCGCCCAGCACACCTGCGATCGTCGCGTGGCTGACGTTGTCGTAACGCACGACCGCGACCTTGCCGCCCGCATTCTGCAACGCCCGTGCGAAGCGGCGTGTATTGCCGGCGTCGACTACCGTGTCGTTTTCCGCAATGGCCAGCCACATCGGCGGCTCGGTGCCCTGGATGAATCGAATCGGCTGGCTCGCGGCGCGCGCGTCCTGCGGAAATATCCGGTCGAGTGTTGCATCACGCAGCGGCAGGAAGTCATAAGCGCCGGCTAGCCCGATCACGCCGGCAATATCGCTCTTGTGCATCTGCCGCGCCGCCAGATAGCGGCCGTCGGTTGCGAGCAATGCGGCAATCTGTGCGCCCGCGGAGTGCCCCATCAGAAACAGGCGACGGGGATCGCCGCCGAACGCAACCGCGTGCTCGCGCGCCCACGCCACCGCCTGCGCGGCATCGTCCACGAAGCCGGGAAAGGTGGTCGCCGGATACGTCCTGTAGTCGGGCAACACGGCAACAAAGCCCCTCGACGCCAATGCCTCGCCCACGAACAGGTAATCCTCGCGCTCGCCGGACTGCCAGCTTCCGCCGTAGAAGAACACGACGACGGGTACGCCGGCTGCCGCATCGGCCGGCCAGTCGTCCACGACGCGTGCGGGCACGTACACGTCGAGCACATGACGCTCGCCGGGGCCGTACGGAATATCCGAAAACAGACTGAATGTATATCGCGGCGTCAGCGCGTTCAGGAGCCGCACCGGATTGCACGCGGCGAGCAGGCCCACCGCGAGCAGCATCGTCAGCACGGCCAGTCCCACCTTGATGTTCATCCAAATCTCCGTATCCGACGCTTCCAGGTAAATACGCCACCTGATACGAAGCTCTACGAAACGTGCGTGAAAGCGGATGCATGCGTCGCACGGCAGCGGACCGCTGCCCGCTCTGGGGCCGCGATCCGATGTTCGTCGTGCAGTTGCCGATGCCAGCGGCAATGGCGCAGCGTCGTTCGAACGCGGTGCGCGAACGCTGTACGGCTGGCTGCGGCCCGTCGCTCCCGTCCGGATTGCTCCTTTGCAAGCTGCATCCGCCCGCAACGCAGCGCCGTATAGAGAACTGGAAACGAGGACGAACCTGAATGCCGACCATCACGCACCGCAAAGTCATCGTCCGCGAATGGACGCACTCTTTCGACGATACAGGGCCGCCTGCGACGGATGTATTGCATGCCGCTTTTCCCGTGCCGCGACGCGGGCCACGCGGCAGGACCAACTTCGCGCGCCATCGCGCGGGCCGCAGCGTTTCGCCTGTGCAGGCTCGTGTGCCCCCGACACACGCATGCATGGCGAGCACGCCGATACCGGTGTCGCGCGAACCATCATGGCCCGTGTGACGAATCGAGGACCGTCGAGCGTGCCCCGCCCGGAGGCAGCACGCATGTGCGCCTATCTCGCCACGACACAGATCGGATGGCTGGTTTGCGTGACGACGGCCGCATCGCACCGCGCAGCGTGGGGCGTCGGCTATGCGGTGATCGCGACGGCGGGCCATCTGCTGTACGCGCATCGACCGTCATGCGAGGCGCGACTCGTGAGCGCGATCGTGGTGTGTGGATGGTTATGGGACAGCGCCGTTGCCCATTCCGGCCTGGTCGAATACCCGAACGGCGTGCTGCTCTCCGGTACGGCGCCGTACTGGCTCGCCGGGCTATGGGCGCTGTTCGCGATCCAGCTCAATACGCTGCTGTGCTGGCTCAGGCGCCGACCACTCGTGTCGGTTCTCGTCGGCGCACTCGCCGGCCCGGCGTCGTTCCGCGCGGGTGGGGCGCTGGGCGCCGTTCATTTCAACGAGCCAGCTGCAGCGCTCGTCGTCATCGCAACCGGTTGGGCGTTGATCTTGCCCGCCTCGCTCGCGCTGGCAACGCGTTGGGACGGAATGACCCGGGACGCTGCGCCGGCGAGCAGTCGAGACCGCATGTACGACACCCGCACGGGCTAGAGACGGAGAACGTTCGAACCGAACCCGCGACACGTCCGCTTCGTCTCCGAGCCCGCTCCCATCACCCATGCAACTTCTCACGCAACGCACATGACATCCACCGAATTGCCGTATCAGCGCCGCCCCGTCGTCGTATGGTTTCGCGACGACCAACGGCTCGGCGACAATCCCGCCTTGTCTCACGCGGTCGACAGCGGCCACCCCGTCGTCTGCGTTTACCTGCACGACCCTGCCCCGAAATCCGGGCGCTCCATGGGCGGAGCGCAACGATGGTGGCTGCATGAATCCCTCACCAGGCTCGACGATGCGCTTTCCGCGCTTGGCGGCTCGCTGATCGTGCTGCGCGGCAACGCGCAGGACGCCATCACGAACTTCGCCATCGCGATCCAGGCCGCGATGGTGGTCTGGAATCGTCGTTACGCGAAAGCGCATACCGAAATCGACGCGTCGATCAAGAAAGACTTGAACGGCCGCGGAATCGACGTGTCGACATTCAATGGCCATCTGTTGCGCGAACCCTGGACGGTGACGACTCGCGAAGGCTTGCCGTTCCAGGTCTTCGGTGCGTACTGGCGAGCCGCCTGTCGCGACGATTTTTGTCCGTTGCCTCCGCTGGCGGCACCGTCGCGCATCCCGTTTTTCCGGGTTCCCGAACGCGTCACGCCACATGTCAGCACACTTCGGGCACTCGCACTCCAGCCGGCGGTACCCGACTGGGCAGGCGGACTGCGATTGAGCTGGCGTTGCGGCGAGGAAGCCGCTAGACAACGCCTCGACGCCTTCCTGGACGATTCGCTTCGCGACTATGCCGGCATGCGCGATTTCCCGGCCGCTCACGCGACGAGCCGGCTCTCGCCCTATCTGCGCTTCGGCAACATATCGGTTCGGCAGGTGTGGTATGCGGCGTTGTCGGCAGCAAACGCGATGCGCAGCACGGGCGCGGCGCGTATCGATGCTTCGAAAGGCGGGGCGTTGAACAAATTCCTCGGCGAAATCGGATGGAGAGAATTCTCGTATCACCTGCTCTATCACTTTCCGCCACTGCACCAGGTCAATTTCCGGCGTCAGTTCGATTCGATGCCGTGGCGCGACGACGCGGAGGCACTCCGCAAATGGCAGACCGGGCACACCGGCTACCCGCTCGTCGATGCCGGCATGCGCGAGCTTTGGCATACCGGCTGGATGCACAACCGCGTGCGCATGGTCGTCGCGTCGTTCCTGTCGAAGCATCTGCTGATCGACTGGCGCGCGGGCGAAACATGGTTCTGGGATACGCTGGTCGACGCGGATGAAGCCAGTAACCCGGCAGGCTGGCAGTGGGTCTCTGGTAGCGGCGCCGACGCAGCGCCGTATTTCCGCATCTTCAACCCGGTTTTGCAGGGACAGAAATTCGATCCGCAAGGCGAATACACACGACACTGGGTGCCCGAACTGTCGAAGATGTCCGCCGAAAAAATCCATGCGCCTTGGACGGCGTCACCAGAACAACTGCACGACGCGGCCGTGAGTCTCGGCAGGAGCTATCCGTTTCCGATCGTGGATCACCAGCTCGCGCGCGTGCGGGCCCTGGACTCCTTCCAGCAGCTCGCTTCGGACAACGATGCGTAGCAGTATGGTCGCCGCCGGCAGGTCGACGTGTGGACGTCGCCAGCGCGAGCCGGGGCCATGCGCGGAACGCGATGCTGACCGCAACGGCTTTCGGCATCCATCCGGCGTTGCGTAGCAGGCGGTTTGTCGCCGAACACGCCGCATCGCGCGACGAATCCGCGCCGTTCGCCACTCTGCCCAGGTCAAGCTCCGACGTCCGCGAATCGCCGGATGTCAGCCGGGAAGACGCGTGGGCGCACGGCGCCGGCACGACCTGTACGCGCCGTGCGCACTGCGGCAGCGCGCGCGGCGCGTACAGGAGGTGCCGATTGCACCGCGCGAGTGCGATTCGCCGCAATCGGCCGTGCCTGGCGCCCGCGGCATTTCGCGTGCGGGAGGCCTGCAACGCGGTTCCGCCTCACTGGTATGAAAATTGCAATCATCGCGCTCATCAGGCTAATCGCGGCCTGACGGTCGCGCCGTGTCGAGCACGCGCCCGATCATGTGGATAACAGTGTCCGCGCCAGCCATTCGCGTGTCTTGCGAGTGCCGGGTGCGTTCCTTTCGCACATCCAACTTTACGAGCGCACACCATGGCCTATCTTATGCCCAACGAATTCGTCACCAGAATGGTCGACGCCGGTGAGTCGAAACTGTCGATGTCGACCCGCGATACGCTGATTCGCGCGTACATGGCGGGCGCGATCCTCGCGCTCGCGGCCGCATTCGCTGTCAGCATCACGATCAACACCGGCAACGCCCTCGCCGGCTCGCTGCTGTTTCCGGTCGGGTTCTGCATGCTGTATCTGCTTGGCTTCGACTTGCTCACCGGCGTCTTCACGCTCGCGCCGCTCGCGGTGATCGACCACCGGCCCGGCGCGACCTGGGGCGGCGTGTTCCGCAACTGGACGCTGGTGTTTTTCGGCAATTTCGCGGGCGCGCTGACTGTCGCACTGTTCATGGCGATCATCTTCACGTTCGGCTTTTCGGAAGCGCCGAATGCGATCGGACAGAAGATCGGCGGCATCGGCGAAGCACGCACGCTGGGCTATGCCGCGCACGGCGCCGCCGGCATGCTCACGCTGTTCGTGCGCGGGGTGATGTGCAACTGGATGGTGTCGACCGGCGTGGTCGCCGCGATGATGTCGACGTCCGTGCCCGGCAAGGTGATCGCGATGTGGATGCCGATCCTCGTGTTCTTCTACATGGGCTTCGAGCATTCGGTCGTGAACATGTTCCTGTTCCCGTCCGGGCTGATGCTCGGCGCGCACTTCACCATCGTGGACTACCTGCTGTGGAACGAGATCCCGACGGTAGCCGGCAACCTGGTCGGCGGATTGCTGTTCGTCGGCGCGGCGCTGTACAGCACGCACTACAAGACCGCGCCGAAACGCGTGCCGGTCTCGCCGACGCGCGTGGTCGCGCGCAAGGCCTGATCGTGCCGCGGCATGCTGCAACTGCCGCCCCGGTACCGTCGTTGGGTACCGGGGCCGCTCACACGCCGACACCCGTCATCCGACGATGACCTGCTGCCCCGGATCGATCTCGCCCGGGTGGCTCGCGAGGTTCCGGTTGAGTTGCAGGATCTCGTTGAGCGCGACGTTGATCCGCTGACCGTCCGACATCCGCTGCTGTTCGGCGACCGGCACGTGTGCCGCCGCAAGCAACGTTCCCTCGTGACGTTCGGCGATCGTCCACAACGAATCGCCGGCCGCCACGTTCACCGTTAGCGGTGTCGGGCTTGGCGAATTCGGCGGAGGAGCCGGTTGAGACGGCGTGCCCGACGGCTGCGCCCCCGGCGTCGCCGATGCAGACGGGGCCGCGGACGCATTCGTCTGGGTCGGCGCCGGAGTCGTGCCCGGCGACGGCGCGAACGATGCGCCCGGCGCCGGCGTGCCGGCATTCGAACCCGACGGTTTCGGCGACGAACCAGGCGGCTTGTGTTGATCGTCCGACGCGGTCGCCGACGTGTACAGGCTGATCCCCTGCATGATCCCGAAGATTGCCACCGGCGCCAGCGCGACGCCGGTCGGCAAGCGCTCCATCCACGGCGTCGCATTCGGAAAATGAGAATGCAGCCGCCCGGCGCCGAGCAGCGCGCCGGACATCGCGGTCAGCGTGCCGGTCACCGGATCCACCGTGAGCGCGGTATGAACGCCGGTTGCGATGCCGACCGCCGATGTCAGGTAATCGCCGGTCGCGCTCGCGATGCGTGCCAGTTGACTGCGATTCTCGGCGTTCACGCCGCGCAGGCTGCCCTTGTAGACGATGCCGGTGTAGACGGCGCTGAGCGCGCCGCCGATCGCCTGTCCGCCGGCCAGCAAGTCGCCGTGCATGACCGCCCTGAACGCATTCATCGTAATCGAACCGCCGTAGCCGCCCAGCGCCAGCACGCGACCGACGCGGCCGATCGAATGGCGCGGGCTGCCGTGGTGCAGCAGCTTCAGCGAGGTCCCGCCGACCACGCCCTGCATCTGCGCGAGCATGTCGGCGGCGATTGCCTTCGTGTGCGCGACGGTATCGTCGAACGACAGCATCCCGTCGTCATTCAGCGCGCGAAGCTGTGCGGCCATCGCCTTGCCTTCGTGCGCGATCTGCTCCAGCTGCGTGCCGCGTGCGGTCACGTCGAAACCATTGGCCTTCAGTTGGGCCTGCAGCCCGCGCACGAGCCGGTCGACGACACGGTCGAACACGCGCGGGTCGCCGTTCTTCAGGCTCGCGACCGCGCCGTGATGCAGCGCCTGGAACACGCGCCCGACCCGCAGTCCCGCATACAGCGAGTTCGTCGCGGTGCGCACCGACTCCCGGCCGACCGCGACGAGCACGCCCGCCCCTGCACCGCCGGTCACGGTGGCCGCCGCGATGTCGCCGGCGATCCGCCTGGACGACGGCGGCGGCGTGTTGTCGCCGATCGGTTCGTCGTGCACCCGCAGCGCATGCAGTTCCGCCTGCGCGCGCTTCGCGGCGGGAATGTCGACCTGCGCGAGCTGCGCGGCTTCCCGGCGGCTCGCGCCGATCGGCTTGGTGCCGTCGTTGATCAGCGCCGGGTCGCGCACGACCGCGCGCCAGTGATCGAGCGGATCGGCGGCGGACGGCCGTTTGCCGGTTGTCACCCGGGCCGGCACGCTGCCGCCGTGGTCGGCCAGCCAGCGTGCGCCGAACGTGCGGGCGCCCTTGTCCGTCGTGGTGCGCGGCTTGTTGCCGTCGGCCTCCCACAGCGTGGTCGCATGCTCGATCGTCGCCTTGCGCGCCTGATTCAGCCAGACGGTCGTGTTGCCTTCGTGGATCTTCTGGCGCAGCGCCGCCAGTTCGGCAGGCGTCATTCCTTCCGCGGCGCCGATCCGCTCGACTTCCGCGAACAGCAGCTGATGCTGGTTCGCGAGCGTCTGCCGGTCGACGCGCTCGAACACGCGCGTCAGCGCATCGGCTCCATGCAGACGATCGATGATCTCCGGCCGGTTGCGATTCTCGACGATCAGCTTCGCGAGCGCGCCGGTCAGGTCCTGGTTGCCGATGAAGTCGGCACCGTGCGTGCCGTACGACAGCCCCATGTGGACCCATTCGAGCCCCTTGCGCTCGAGCACCGCGCGCAGCAGCTTCTCGTGTCCGCCGCCCGGCACCGATTCCGGCACCGCATCCCAGCCGTGGAACGTGACCATCACGTTCGGCGCCACCGTGTCGGGATGCGCGTTCGACCAGCGTTCGAGCGCGGTCATCACGCGCACGTAGTCGTGATACGTGTCGTTGGTGCCCGACTGGAACCGGTAGTCGTTGCCGGACACGAGCGCGCGCGACGGCGCGGTCTCGAGCCGGATCGCGAAACCCGTTCGCGCGGCCTCGTCGAGCCAGCCATGCAGATGCGCGAGGTCGTCGAGGGCGAGCGCCGTCCCGTCCGAATCCGGCGCCGGATGGATCACCCCGTTCTCGCCGTCGAACACGGCTTTCTTCTGGTCGCCGAGCGCACGCACCGCGCGCAGGAAGTCCGGATCGTGCGCCTTGCCGAGCACCGCCGCGAGCGAATGCGGATCGATCACGAGCGTGACGACCGGCATCACGCCGCCGTACCGCTCGACGAGCGCCCCCATCAACGCAGGATCGTCTCTCAGCGAGAACGAGCGCGCCATCGGCACCATTCGGTCCTGCAACGCATCGCTCGAACGCGTGAAGATCTGCCGGATCCGTTTGTCGGCGACGGTGGCCGCGCCCAGGTTGCGCGTTCGCGCGCGCAGTTTGCCCGGCACCGGCAGGAACCGCGACGCCGACGTCGACACGTCGCGCGCGACGTACAGCTTGTTGCGCAGCGTGCGCCACATGCCCACGTCGACCATCACGGCTTGCGGCTCGCCCTTCAGCACCAGGTTCACGTCGCCGGGGCGCTGCGCCTGCTTGTTGTATGCCTCGATCTGTTCGTGCGTCGCGAAATACTGCTCGGGCTTCGCCGCGCCGTTGCGCAAACTGAACTCGACGACGGTGGCCGACGACAGGCCCGGCTGATACGGCTCGATCGACAGCGGCGCGGGCGCCGCGCTGTTGCTCCCCAGGCGCCGCAAGTCGCCGAGCACCTCGTTGTAGGCGTGTCGCGTGCGTGCCGCGAGTGCGCGAAACGGCGCCGAATGCAGGCCGCGCGCCTCCGCATCCTTCCACTGATCGCGCAGCGCCTTCGCGCGCGCCTCGAGCGCGGCGACGCGCGTCGGCCGCGCGCTGTTCAGGAAATCGCGCGGCGCCAGTTGAGTGAGCAGGAAATGCACATCCGCACCGAAGCGATCGCTGCCGATCGGCATTTCGTCGAGCGGCAGGCCAGGATGATTCTGGTTGCCGGCCTGCGGGAGCTTGTCGAACCAGCGCATCTCGCCGTTGCGCTGCGCAATCACGCCGAGCGGGTTGCCGAGCGCCTCGGCCACCGCCCCGTCGGTCCTGAACACGTAGATCACGTGACGGCCGCCGTCCAGCGCGCCGTTCCGGATCGCGGTCATCAGGTGCGGCACGCTGTTGCCGCTGAAGTCGACTGCGTTGAGCAATGACTTGTCGGACGGCAACAGATGCGGATCGACCGGCGGCAGCGGCGCGGCATTCGCGTCGTCGCCCTGCTCCGCGCGCGACAGGGGCCGGCGCACCGGCACGATCGACTGGAACAGGTCGCCGGCGGAGCGGAACGGTTTCTTCTCGATGGCCGGGGCCTCCTTCGCCGGTCGGAACCCGCCGATGCGGTCGACGGTCGCGGGCGTCACGTCGCTGACGACGAAGCGAATCCCGCGGCGCGGCGACCGGCCGACCGGAATGCCGCCGCGGCGACGACGCCGGAATACCGTGCGCAGATCCTGCTCGGGAATCTCGGTATCGCCGAGCGGCGCCTTCTCGAAGTACTTCCACACGTGGTTCGTGTCGCGCTCCGCATGGCCGAGCACCTTGCCTGTCTCGTCGTCGACCACATGAATCCAGCGGTGCTCGCCGGAAACCGCGCGCACGGCCTGGCGCGGCCGCTTGAAGACCGGCGCGTCCTGCAGCTTCGACACGTCCGCGGCGAGCGCCTTCTCGATCGTCTGGCCCGACGTCGTGACCGACCACGACGTCTTGCCGTCCGGCGTCTCGATCTTCGACGGGCCGCCGAAGTGCACCAGTTCGTCGTGCGCGACCGGCGACACGTAGAAGTCGAGCTTGCCGCGCGCGCGTCGGCCGCTGTTGTCGCCTCGCTCCAGCGCCTTGTTCAGCGCGTGCGGCACGCGCTTGCCGTTCAGCATCCGCACCGGGCCGAACGCGCCGTTGGCGTCCGTCTCGAGCACCGCGACGAACGTCGGCGCCCCGTGTGGGCCGTCGCCGGCCGGCGGCTTCGCATGCGCGGCGACCAGCACGTGTGCATTGGGACCGATCTGGCGCGCCAGACCGTCGAGCGTCGGCGCATGCCGGCCGTCGAGTCGCGTGAGCGTGCGACGGCCGAGGGTATCGAGCCAGGTGGCGGCGCGCGTCTGCTGTTCGGCCTCGACCACGGCGGCACGCGGCGGCGCGGCGGGCGTGCCCGAATGACCGGAAACGGTGGCCGGTGTCGTCGCACCGGACGGATCGCCGCCCGCGCTCGCGAGGCGGCCTGTCGGCCCTGCCGGCCCGATCATCGGCCAGATCGGGGTGCCGTCGACCGCGCCGGCCGCGCGCGTGCCGCCGGCATGCACGGCCGCGTAGCCCTCGGGCAGGCCGGAATGATCGACGCCGGCAAGCCGGTACGATGCGTCGCCGGTCGTCGCGTCGCGGGTTCGCACGACGTACATGTCGACGCCTGCCGGCTTGAACAACGTGCCGCCGTCGGGCGTGACGATGCGCAGCGCGCTCGCCGGATCGTGACCGAGCGCCGACAGCAGCACGACGTCGGTCGGTGCGGCGGCCTCGACTGCGGCCAGGTTCGCGGTGGCACTGGCCGCGACGCGTTCCGCCGCCGTCAGGTCGCCCTGCGCGAACGCGGTATCGTCCGGCAACGCATCGGCCGGCACATATGCATGATTGCGCGGGCCGGTATTGGCCGCATCGAGCGCCTGCCCGAGCGCATCGTGCGCGATCGTCGGCACGCCTTCGGGCAACGCGCGCGGTGCATCGGCCGCAGCGCGGCCAGCCGCGTGCGCTGCCGCTGCCGTCGCGTCGGGCACCGCGCCGCTGAACCGGAACCAGCCTTCCTCCGGGTCGAGCGCGCCAAAATCGGTGCCGCTGCCGAGCACGATGCCGCCATCGCGCGTCACGAATTCGACGCGCAGGTTCGTCAGGCCGGCGGCGTCGAACGCCTGCATCACATCGTCGATCACGCGGGTCGGTTCGGGACCGTCGAGAAAGCCGCTCGGCCAGTGCAGGGACACGGTTCCGCCGGCTTGCGTCACGCGCGCGGCGTCGCCGATCACGCCCGGCCGCTCGGCGAGCGCACCGCGGAACGCATGGTCGAGCGTGATCGATTCGAACGTATCGTCCGGAATTCCGCTGAAATCGTAGTCGGGATCGGCGAAGGTCGGATCGGACACGCGTGGCACCGTTGGGCGCGGCGGCCGATCGTCGAACGGCCGCGCCGCCGTTTGCGCCGGCATCGGCGCGGGTTCCGCGCCCGCCGCCGCGGGCAGTGCCGGGCGGCCCGCTCGCGCGGGGTCGCCGATGAAGCGCTGCATCGGCAGCCGATCCTTGTCGACCTGTCCGGTCAGGCGCGTCCCGCGCACGGTGGTCGACCCGTCGGGTTCGACGAGCAGGATGTCGGGCGGCGCCCAGACCGACGTCGGCCGCCCGGTGAGCTCGGACAAGCGCTGCGCAAGCGCTGCCGCGAAGGTGGTGCTCGCGGCCCGCACCTGGCCCGGCGCGACGCGCAACGGATCGTGCTTGCTGGACCCGCCGAAACACGAATACAGCGTCACGTCCTGCCCCGGCTCGAGAACCGGCGCGACGCGCTCGGCCACCTCGCCCGGTGTCAGCGGCCGGCCGTCCGGGCCCAGCATCGCATCGGCCGACATTCCGTGCCCGAACACCACATGATGGCCGGGCGGCGACATCAGCCCGCGTGCGCCGATCGGATGCAGCGGGTCGTCGGCCGGCATCAGCAGCGTGTCGGCCGGGCGCAGGAACTCCGGATGCTGCGTCGCGTCGATACCGGTCACGTCGTCGAATCCCGGCTGCATCACCGAATGGCCGTGGATCGTCGTCGTGATCACGCCGCCGTTGGCGATCGTGCGGTCCGTATAGACGCGGCTGGTCTTCGGATAGATTTTTTGCGTCTTCCCCGACAGGCCGTCGTCGGCCTCCGCCTCGGCGGCCTGCTCTGCGCGGGCGGCCCATTCGTCGGCCGTGAAGATCTGCCCCGGCTCGACCTCGACGAGCGGAACCGGCACGTAGACCGGCGGCTCGTTCGCGTCCGGCTCGCCCGAGAGACGAGGATGCGGATGCGTCGGCCCGCCTGGCGTCGCGCCCGGGCGCGCGGCGTTGCCGCTCTCGCCCGCGTTGCCGCGCCGTCCGCTGTCCGCGTCCGGATCGATCCGCGCTTCGACGGGACGCACCGGTTCGACCGGCGCGTCGTTGCGCGCCGTCGCCCCCGGCACCGGCTCGCCCCGCCGGGCGAAGACCAGCGGCGGCTGGCTTGCGTCGGGCGTCTCGGGAATATGCAGGTAGAGCCGCGTCGACACGTCGGGATCGTGTGCCGGCACGACGATGTCGTCTGTGTTCGGGTGCAGTTCCAGCGCACCGGTGCCGCGCACCGAGTTGGACGCGATCGACGCGATTACCGGCACCTGCAGCTCGTATGCCAGCTCCTGCGCGAACGGATAGTCGCCGGAGCCGAGATAGCAGCCCGTCAGCAGCACGCCGTTGCCTTCCGTATAGGCAGGATCGTCGAGCATCCTGCGCGCGAATTCGCGCGGTGAAATCGTGGTGCCGTCCTGCGTGACGGCGATCGAACTGTCCCACCTCACGTTGCTCGGCTTCGTGCCGTGCGATTCGACGATGTCGAAGCCCGACACCTTGAGGAACTGCCGCGCGGTCGCATGGCCGAGCAGGTTCACAACGTTCGAGCCCGGCACCGGCCGCAGTTCCAGCGGATTGACGCGGACCGGCTGCGCGCGCCCGGGCGAGAACTTGCCGTTCACGTCCGGTTCGATCTGGAAGCGCGCGAGCCGACGGCCCGGATTGGGGATTGCGCGCTGCCATCCGGCCGCATCGGAGTCGCCCAGCCGGCCGAACACCGGCGCCTGGATCAGGTCCGCGAACTCCTGCAGCAGCTCGGGATCGGCGCCGCTGTGCGGCCCCTCGAGCGCGATCGGCGTGCCGGGCGTATAGCCTTTCCACGCCAGTTCCTCCAGCGCGTACGTCATTTCGAGCGCGCTCGCCGAGCGGCCGCTGCGCGGATTGATGATCGACCCGCGATTCGTCAGCACGCGCCACACATAGACGCCGAGCGGCACGCGCGCGTCGCCCGACGCACTGCTGCCGCCCCAGCGATTCGATACCGGGCGCGGCGCCACCGTGCTCCAGTCGACCGCGTGCGCGCCCTGGTCGATGATCGCCAGCGCCGGCGAGAAACGGTAGGTGCGCGGCCCATACTGCACCGAACGGTCGGGCTTCCCCGCGAAACTCGGGGCATCGGGCTCGATCACGATGCCGGCCGCATAGCCCGAGTCGGGGCTGCCGTCGACGCGGCTGCGCGGCGAACGCCATGCGACGAAGCCGCTCGCGCCGTAGACGTCCACGCCCAGCACGTTCGCGAGCAGTTGCGCGAGCGGGCTCACCCGCGTGCCCGCGCCGCATGCATAGAGAATCACCGGCGATTTGCCGTCCCAGCCGCTCTGGCGCACCGTCTCGGCCAGATCTTCCGCGCTCATCGGCTTGCCGGTCGCGCTCGCGAACGCATCGGTCCACGCGTGCGCGTACACGGCGAAGTAGCCGGGCGGCACCGGCATCAACGGCCGCTCGCCCGGCGGCAACTGGTTCTCCGGCTGCGCCGGATGGTTCGAATAGATCGCGAGATCGGCCTCGCGGCGCGGATAGGCGCCCCATTGCGTCTCGTTCATGCCCGGCATCGCGTTGATCACGTCGACGCGCCGCCCGTCCTCGCTGCGGATCAGCGGTTTCGCCGGATCGAACCCGCGCGGGTACACCACGCGCAGCGTGCGATCGTACATGTCGTTCATCGACAGCGTCAGCCGCTTGCCGGCTTCGTCGAGCCCGACGTGTCCCACCACCGCTCCGGGCAGCACCGTGCCGTCGGCGGCAAGCGCCGTTTGATCGACCAGCGCGACCTGATAGCGGCCGGCCGCCACGCCGTTGCGGGCGACCATCATCGCGTCGTGGTAAGACGCATAGCGCGTGATGCCGATCGTGCCGTCTTCGGCGGTTGCCGCTGCGGCGAGTTTCTCCGGATCGTTACCCGCCGCCGCGCGCCGCTCGTCAGCGTTCGCCGCGCGGATGTCGTCCGACAGGTTGCCCCTTTCGGTCGCGGGCAGGCCGTCTTCGTCGAGATTGCGCACGTTGCCTTCGCCGTCCTCCAGCGCGTACACGTAGTATTCGACGTCCTCGAGACGGTTGCCGCTCTCCAGAATCGATCCGACCACGCTGCTCAGGATCTCGCGATCGGCTGCCACCTGCGCGGGAATGTCCCACGACGCGGGGTGCCCCGCCGCCGCAGCCGCAGCCGCTGTCGGCGTGCCGGCCCTGGCCGCCGTCGCGCCTTCGCCGGCCACCGCATCCGCCACGGCCGGAGTCGCTTCGCCGTCGATCCCCTCGGCGTCCGGCGCGAGCCGCAGCAGGATCGCGTCGCCTTCATCCGGCGAGCCCTGCGTACGGCGCGCACGCAGCCACGCGGCGAATCGCGACCGCAGCCCGCCGTCGGTCGCCGGCACCGGTTCACCGTCGTCGGCCGGTTCGCCGAAACTGGCCGCCTGCTCCTGCGCGTGCTGCCATGGGTTGCCGATCTCGCCGACCGCGAGACGCTGGTTCGCCAGTCCGTTGCCATACAGCGCATCGACGACGTTGATCGCGACCGGCCGAGGCATCGTCGACGGTGCGGGCGTCTTCGTGATCGCTCGAATCGGCCGCTCCATCAGCGTGTGCGAGCCGAGCCCCATCTGCGCGACGCCGATGCCGAGGTTGAGCAATTGCTGCGCGCGATCGGAATCGGACATCGCGTCCCAGTTCTTGACCAGCGACACGCCCTGGTCGGCCATCTGGTAGCCGCCGATCAATCCGCCCGTGGTATTGAATACGCCGGCCGTGCGCCCCGTCGTCTGCGCGAGCGACTGGAACGCATCGGCTTCCTGCGTGAAGCGGCCGAGGCCGGTCACGTCGGCCGCGACGCCGTCGCCGCGCGATGCGACCGTCAGCAGGTCGGAGACCTGCCCCGTCGTGCGCAGCAGCGACGATGCCTCCGCGAGCGACTTCGCCGCCACGCCGAGCCCGCCGCCGGCGATGCCCGCGCCGCTGCCGATCAGGCTGATCCAGTCGCCGCGCGCCTGTGCGTTGCCGAAGCCGATCGACTGGCCGTGATCGCTCAGGTTCTTCAGATCGCCGATCGCGGCAGGCACGCCGACGGCCATGCCCGCGCCGACGGCAGTCCACGCCGCGAGCATCAGGCCTCCGGCCGGCGCCGCGATGCCGCTCGCAATCAGCACGACGCCACCGGCCGCGGCAAGAATCCCTGCACCCATTTCGAGGATGTGTTCGGCGTGCTGGTACCACTCCGTCTTGTGCGCGTCGATCGTCTCGTATTGCGAGAACCCGCCGGACGCCGAACCGTTCGTCAGGCTTTTCGGCACGTACAGCTTGCCGTCGTCGGACAGCGCATTGTTGTGCTGGTAATCGTCGACGGTGTCGTACTTCCAGCCGCGATCGTCGATCAGCTTGTACTGGTCCGGATGCCCCGCCACCTGCACCTTGAAAAGCGCGCTCGGCGCGGTACCGGTCTCCTTCGACACGTAGTAGATCGGCACCAGGGACACGACCGCGTGGTCGCCGCCCACCTTGCGGATCTGATCGACGACGTTCTGGATCATCTGCGTCGCGGCCGAATTCCTCGCGTACAGCGACTGACTGTTGACGTTCGTTCCGTTCTGCAACTGCCCGTTGCTGACGATCAGTTGTTCGAGCAGCGCCATCGACGGCACGTCGTTCCGGTCGGTCGGCGTCGCACCCGGGTCGTCCGGCTGGATCCCGAGCCCCGCGCCGACGAAGTTCGTCATCTGATCGGAGCCGGTGGTGAACGTATAGGACTTGTCGTCGAAGTGCTTCTGGAAGTCGTTGAAATACGCATTGAGCTGCTTGTCCGGATCGGACTGGAACAGCTTGTAGCTGGCGTTGGCGGCATCCTTGTTCTGCTTGTCCTGGGCATGCTTGGTGCCCTGGTCGTAACGCAGCTGGAAGTCGTTCGCGAAGCCCGAGCGGAACCGGTCATCGTTCTGCATCCTCGACAGCAGCGCCTTCGACAATGCCGGATCGACACCCGACGACAGCGCCTGCCGCACGCTGTCGAACCCGTAGCCGGTGTCGCTGCCGCGCAGCGTGTAGATCATCGTCTTCGCGTTGCCGTTGGCGTCGAGCAACCAGCTCGCGACGTCGTCCTCGCGATGCACGGGCTCGCCGCTCGCGGTCGGCTGCTGATCGGCGAGCCCGACCGCCGTGCTGAGGCCCTTGTAGAACTCGATGCCGTCGCCGTAGGGCTGCGGCGTGCCGGTGTTCGACTGCGTCCACTTGTTGCCGAAATCCTTCTGGACGGTATCGAGCACGACGCCCGCGAATTCGGGCGGCGCATTGGCGAGGATGTCCTGCATCCACTTGCCGGCCTTGTCGGCATTCATCCGGCCGTCGTAACGCGCCTGCATGCTGGCCTGGTCCGTCGCCTGCGAATCGGGCTTCTGCATCAGCGGATCGATCTGCGAATGGATGAAATTCGCGTTGAAATGCGGCTGACCGGCCTGCGTCCACAGCGTCTGGCGTTCGTCCAGCGAGAACGACGCGTTCATGTTGGTCTTCAGCACCTGAAGCGCCGCGCCCGGATTGCTGCCCGGATTCGCCATCAGCTGCGCGACCTGCTGCTTCGTGTACTGCAGCCGCACGTCGGGCGCGGCGGCGAGCAGCGTCTGGATCTTCTGATAACCGGGATTGTTCTTGTCCGCCTGCGCCTTCGCCATTGCGTACGCGAACACGCCGCCTGCCTGGTCGATCTGCGCGTTCAGGGCTTTCGCATCCGATTCGCTCATGCCGTCCGTACTGACCGGAACGCCCGTCATCTTGACGAACGCCTCGGCGAGCGGATTCTGCAGGGCAAGCGTCTTCTCCTGCGTCGACAGCTTCGGGTCGGTCGGATCGACGGTCACACCGGTGTCCTGCAGCAGCGCGAACGTGACCGGGTCGGACTGCGCGAGCTGTTTCATCTGCGGCGACAGCGACGGATCGTCGGGATTGATCGTCGCGATCGTGCGCTTGAGCTGGCTTTCCTCGCCCAGCGCGTCGACGAGGCCTGTGTACCACATGCCGTCGTGATTCTGCTTCACGGACGCGACGACCTGCTTCTGCTCGTCGGCCGTCACGTAGGTCAGCGCGGTGTCGTCGCCGCCCGTCACGACCTTGTCGTACTGGCTCTGCGCCTGCGACAACGCCTGCGTGATGTCGGCCTCGTCGGCGCGGCGCAATCCGCCAGGCTCCTTCTGCCATGCCGCGTAGTCGGCCTTCGCGTCGTTCAGGCGCAGCGTCGCGGCCGATGTACTGTATTCGTGGCGCAATGCGCTGGCGAGCGCCGTGTATGCGTCGTTGGCATTCGTGTCGGCCGTCGTGGCCGCCTGGCGCAGTTGCGCGCCGGTATCGGGATCGGCACGCCGGATGCCGCCCGGCAACGCGTTGTACTGCTGCACGTCGGCGTTCGCGGCCTGGTCCTTCTGCATCGCCATCGCGAACTGGAACGCCTTCACGTTGGTCGCCCGCTCGGGCGCGGATTCGGCCGACACCGCCTTTTGCGCATCGTCGAGCACCGAGCCGAGCACCGGGTCGTTCGGCGACGCATTGCGCAGGTCCGATGCCACGCCCGCGATCGCCTTGTTCGTGTCGCCGCCGCCGTCCGCCGCGACGCGCATCTGGTTCTCGACGGCCGCCTGCACCGAGCCCCATGCGGCTTCGGCCTTCTTCACCTGGTTGTCGAGATCGGCCTGCGATGCACCCTGGTCGTGCAGACGCTTGAGCGTCGCCATTTCGGCCTGCGCGAGCTGCAGCAGGCGCTGCGTCTCGGCTTGCGCGGCCGCGAGGGCCTGCTGTTCCGGCGTCTGCGCCGGCGGGGTGCCGCCGGCGCCGTTCTTCGGTGCCGGATCGTCGTCATTCTGCGGCTGCGGCACGTTCACCGGTCCGCCCCCGCCCACCGCCATCAACACCATGTCCGTTCTCCCGCGGCATGCGTGACGTGCCGGCACAGCGGCAGGCGGGCCACGCGCAATGGTCCATTGTGCCGAACGGGTGTGGGTGAAAAAGTCGCGCATTACGTAGTCGCCGGCCGGCCGGCGACGGCCCGGGACGACGCCTGCTACGAACGCAACGAATCCGATGCTGCGATTCGGCCGTGGTTGCCACGGGCGGAAAATCTTGCTGGTTGCCGCGAGCGAGATCGGCAATAGGTGCCGCCGTCAGCCGGCAACACACGGCCTGGTGCGATGCATCACCGCGAGGATGACATCCGGCGCCGGCGCCTGAAACCACCGACGTGCATGCCGAACCGCCCCGCCTTGCCGAATCCCGAATCGTTCGTCACACGCGATGGTTCCATCCGCGCCGATTCGGCGGAAACACCGTGCATCGAAGCACAGCGATTCCACGCGATTTCGCAGAGGACCTTTTCTGTGCAGCGCCTTAATCGACGGTCGCGCGATCTCCAATAATTGCCGCTCGATCCGTCGGCCCGCGCGCCGACGCGACCCACCGGCGATCGGGCCGGAGACCAACGATAAAAAATCCTATGCATTCCTATAAAACCATCCAGCCCGCCAACGCGCGCGTTGCCACGCCGCATGCCATTCGCCGCCGCCGTATCGGCTCGCGTCCGGCGACCGTGATCGCCGCCTGCGCGGCCGGCCTGATTCCGTGCGTCTCGCACGCGCAGAGCAGTGTGACGCTGTACGGCCTGATCGATACGTCGATCACCTACGCGACCAACCAGCGCACGCAAGGCGCCGGTTCGCCGGGCAGCGGCAGCGTCGCGCTGACGAGCGGCGCGCTCAACGCGTCACGCTGGGGGCTGCGCGGCCGCGAGGATCTCGGCGGCGGGATGGCGGCGGTCTTCACGCTCGAGAACGGCTTCTCGGGCACGAACGGCAAGCTGTCGCAGAAAGGCGTCGACATGTTCGGCCGTCAGGCGTGGCTCGGCGTGAGCTCGCGCACGGCCGGCACGCTCACGTTCGGCCGCCAGTACGACCTGATCCTCGATTTCGTGACGCCGCTCGGCGCGTCGGGCCCCGGCTGGGGCGGCAACCTCGCGGTGCATCCGTACGACAACGACGACTCGAATCGCAACCTGCGCATCAACCACGCGGTGAAGTACACGAGCCCGACGTATCGCGGGCTGACGTTCGGCGCGATGTACGGATTCTCGAACACGGCCGGCGCGTTCTCGAACAACGCCGTGTGGAGTGCGGGGCTCCGCTATGCGAACGGGCCGCTGAAGCTCGGCGCCGGTTACCTGAAGATCAGCCGCGATCGCAATGCGCCGAATCCGGACGGCGCACTGAGCACGCTCGACGGCTCTGCGACGATCACCGGCGGCAACCAGCAGATCTGGGCCATGGCCGGTCGCTATTCGTTCGGCCCGCATTCGGTCGGCGCCGCGTGGTCGCACTCGGCCACCGACGGCGTGAGCGGCGTGCTCCAGGGTAGCGGCATCACTCCGCTGAAGGGCGAATCGCTGGTGTTCGACAACTTCACGGTCGACGGCCGCTACTTCGTCACGCCGGCGTTCAGCGTGGGCGCCGCATACACGTACACGATGGGTCGTTTCGACACGCGCACGGGCCAGACGCGCCCGAAGTGGAACCACGTGGTCGCGCAGGCCGACTACGCGTTCTCGAAACGCACGGACGCCTATCTCGAAGCCGTCTATCAAAGCGTGAGCGGCGGCAACGGCAATCCCGCGTTCAACGCGACCGTCTGGACGATGACGCCGTCAGCCAACAGCAACCAGCTGGTGGTCGCGCTCGGGTTGCGGCACAAGTTCTGACGCGCCCGCGATGCGCGACAGCCCGCGCCGGCATCGCGCATCACGTATCGCCGCGCATGCCGGTTCCCGCGCAAGCAAGAATGCGTCCTGCGTCGTTCCCGTGTGAAAAATGCGGAGAAACTGGTCACGCTGTGACATCTTTCCTAATCTAGTTGCAGCGGCGCCGTGCTTCGGCGTTCCGGTCGAGACAATCTTTCATATGGCACCTCGCCGGCTTACGAAAGCGCATCGCGCACGGAAGCCGGCACTTTCGTGCCGTCTTGCCGGATGTGTGACGCGGCAGTTCGCGCACCACGCTTTCCTCGCAGTCAACCGCAGGAGACGCACGATGAGCAAAACGAACCGATTTGCGGTCATGGCAGCCTTTGCGCTGCTGGCGGGTTGTCACCACGCGGCGAAAACGCCCGAGAATGCCGAGATGGCGCCAGCGCCATCGAGCGAAGCGGTCGCGACGGTGGCGGCCGACGATCTCAACAATCCGAACAGCCCGCTCGCGAAGCGCAGCGTCTACTTCGATTTCGACCAGTACTCCGTGAAGCCGGAATACCAGACGCTGCTGCAGGCGCACGCCGATTACCTGCGCAGCCATCCGTCGCGTCGCGTGCTGATCCAGGGCAACACCGACGAACGCGGGACGTCCGAATACAACCTCGCGCTCGGCCAACGCCGGTCGCAAGCCGTGATGAGCGCGCTGGAAACGCTGGGCGTGCAGGCCTCCCAACTCGAAGCGGTCAGCCTCGGCAAGGAAAAGCCGGTCGCGCTCGGCCACGACGAGGATTCGTGGGCGCAGAACCGCCGCGCCGATCTCGTCTATCGTTGATCGTATACCGCCGCAGCGGCGGCGGCATCCCGGCTACGCGTCATGGGTTATCCGTGATGCAGCGAATCTCCGGCGCGCGCCGCGCCCCGGCGGCATGCGCGCGCGTATCGCGCTCCGTTCCGCCATGTGCCGATACGCAAAAAGCATGGAATAAACCGGCCTCCGGAAACGTTTCGTCATCGCGCGGTCGCCGGTTCGAGCGAACCGCCCTGCCGCGCGGCCTTCTCGGCGAAAGGAGAGTGAAATGAATTCGGCAAGATTGGCCGCGGCGCTGCTCGCGGCGCTGATGGTCGTGCTGTCGGGCGGATGTGCGTCGTCGGGTGGCGGCGTATCGCAAGGCCCCGGCACGAGCCGGTATGGCGGCGCGGGCGGCAGCGGAAGTGGCGGTGGCGGTGGCGGAGGGAGCGGCTACTGAAGCGTCGCCGCAACGGTTCGAACGGGGCGTCACGCACGAGCGCAGCCGGAAACCGGCTGCCTCGCGCGTGACGCCCCGCTTCGTCCGACAACTTACTGACGCATGGCCTTGACGTCGGCCGGCGTGACGCTCGCCGGCTGGCCGCCCCACGTCGCGCGCAGGTAGTTCGCGAGCTGCGCGAGTTCGTCGTCGCTCAGCGTGTGCGCGAAGCCCGGCATCGGTTGCAGGTTCTCGAAGCCGGCGAACTTCTGCTCGTCGACGCCGTCGAGCATCGCGACCAGCAGGTTGCGCGCATCGCCCTGACGCAGCGTCGAATTGCCGTTCATCGGCACCGCCACGTGCGGCTTGCCGTCGCCGTTGAAACCGTGACAGCCCGCACACACCGCGAGATACACCGAGCGGCCGGCCGCGAGCTGCGCGGCATCGGCCGACACCGGCTTCACCGGCTGCGGAGCCGGCGGCGTATCGCCGAGCAGGTATACGGACAGCGCGCGCAGATCGTCCCTCGTCATGTATTGCGTGCTCAGGTGCACGACCGGATACATTTCGCCGAACGCCGAGCCTTGCGGCGCGATGCCGACGCCGAAGAACGTCTGCAGGTCGGTTCCGGTCCAGCCGCGCGCGGCGAGGCCGGCCGGCGTGATGTCCGGCGCGGCCACGCGGCCGAGCGCGGCGCCCGCGAACGGCCGCGCGCCGTCGAGCTGCCCCGTGAACGCACGCGGCGTGTGGCATTCCGCGCAGTGGCCGAGCGCGCCCGCCAGATAGCGGCCGCGCTGCCAGTCGGCGGACTGGCCGGCCGATGCATCGGGCAGGCTGTCCTTCAGGAACACCATGTCCCAGAACACCATGCCGAAGCGCAGGTTGTACGGGAACTTGAGTTCGTGCGTGCGGTTTTCCTGCGCGACCGGCTTCACCGTCTTCAGGTACGCATACATCGCGTCGGCATCGGCGCGCGTGAGCTGCCGGTACGACGTGTACGGCATCGACGGATACAGGCGCTTGCCTGGTGCCTTGCCGTCGTGCAGCGCGGCGTAGAAGTCGTCCGCGCTCCAACTGCCGATCCCGTGATCCTTGTCGGGCGTGATGTTCGAGCCGTAGAACGTGCCGAACGGCGATTCGAGCGGCGCGCCGCCTGCGAACGGCGCGCCGTCCTTCGCGGTGTGGCATGCCGCGCAGTCCGCGGCCTTCACGAGATAGCGGCCGCGCGCGACCTGGTCGGCGCCGGGCGCGCCGGAAGCCGCGCTCGATACCGGCGCGTCATGGCCGCCGCAGGCGGCGAGCAGCAGCGCGCAGGCGGCCGCGAGCGCGGGCACGCGCGCAACCCGCGCGGCACGATGGGCGAATGTGCGTGTCATACGGTGTCCTTCACGAGTCCCGGCGTCGTCAGGATTACGTCCTTCACGGCCTCGTAGTAGCGGACATAACCGGTGCAGCGGCAGATGTGCGCGTTCAGCGCGTCGGTGATCGTGCGCTCGACGTCGGCCTTCGCGACGGGCTCGCGCTTCAGGCGCTCGATCAGCACCGTCGCCGCATTGACGAAACCCGGCGTGCAGTAGCCGCACTGGAAGCTGAAATGCTCGAGGAACTTCTGCTGGATCGGCGACAGCTCGACCACTTCGCCGGCTTCGTTGCGCTTCGCGTGGCCTTCGATCGTGCGGATCGAACGGCCGTGGAAGAAGTGCGCACCGGTGATGCAGGTGCGCATTTCCTCGCTCGTGCCGTCCGGCTTGTCGACGATCACGACGCACGCGTGGCAGATGCCCTGCCCGCAGCCGAGCCGCGAACCGGTGAGGCCTGCGTACTCGTGCAGGAACTCGATCATCATCAGCCCTTCGGGCACCTGCATCGGGCCGACCGACTTGCCGTTGATGTTCACCGACAGCGGTTTCTGCTGAAAGCGGACGAGCGGACGCTCGATGGCGGCCGGCGCGGCGGCGGATGCCGCGGATGCAGATGCCGGGGCGGCCGAAGCCGCGTTCGGCGCGGATGCGCCGGTCGCAGCCGCGCTGGCGCTCGCGGCCGACGCGGCGGTTTGGGCGGTCGTCATGCGAGCACCTCCTGGATCTTTTGCGGGGTCACCGGCAAGTCGGTGAAACGATGGCCGATCGCGTGCGCGATGCCGTTCACGATCGCGCCGACGACGGGGATCATCACCACCTCGGCGACGCCCTTCGGCGGATCGGTCTCGGACAGCGGCGGCAGGATGTCGCCCGTCTGCGACCACACGGCGACGTCGGTCGCGCGCGGCAGCTGGTAGCGATTGAAGTTCCACGTGCCGTTGCCGGGGCCGTCTTCGTAAAGCGGCAGATACTCGTGCAGCGCATGGCCGATGCCCATCGCGAGGCCGCCTTGCACCTGCCCCGACACGAGCTGCGGCGAGATCTGGTTGCCGCACTCCATGATCGAGTGATGCGTGATCAGCTCGACCTTGCCGGTCGCTTCGTGCACGGCCAGCTCGACGAGCGTGCCGACCGCCGTGTAGTACGTGACGGCCGCGTTGTTGCGGCTCGTCGGCGGGATGAACACGCGCTTGCGGTCCAGCACGCGATAGCCGTTCGCGGTCGGCGCCAGCGTGCCGTGCATCGCGGTCGCGCCGGCCGGCGCGGCGGTGCCCGGCATCGGGCCGGCTTCGCCGGTCTTCGGCGTGCCGACCCGCAGCGACAACCCGTCGATCGGCAGACGCTCGACCGCGCCGCCCACCTCGAACTCGGCGTCGGTCCATTGCCAGCGGTTGAACACGTGCACGACGGCGCCGGTCGGCAAGCCGAGCGCGTGCGCCTGCTTCGCGATCTGCTCGAAGGTCAGCGGCTCGAGGCCGTCGGCGGTCAGCTTGCCATCGACCCAGCGCGCGTCCTCGATGCGGATCGTGTACGGCGCGGCCTGACCGCCGCCGAGGCCGCGCGTCCAGATCGACATCGCGGCCGGCCACAGTCCGTAGCGGAACACCGCGCGCGCGGCTTCGCGCGTGCTGTGCGTGAAGTAGTACGCGGAATTCGTCGCGCTCGACGGCGACGCATAGCCCGGCGACCAGCGCGGATTCGCGCTCAGCCGGTCCTGGTCCGCTTGCGACATCAGGTAGGGATCGCCGCTCGTCTCGACTGGCAGGTCGGGCCATTCGGTCACGGCGACGCGCACCTCGGTCGCCGGGCGGCCGAGCCACTTCGCGACCGCGACGGCCTGCGACGTCGACATCCCGGTGCCGATCTCGGCAGCCGTGTGATGCAGCGACACCTTGCCGTTCTCGTCGAATTCGACCTTCGCGAACGATGCCTCGGCACCCGTGCCGAAATCCTTCTGCACGCACGCGAAACCCACGCCGTAGCGCTTGCCCGGGTTCGCCGCCTCGAATTCGGCCTTGCGCGCCGCACGGTGCGTCCACAGCGGATGCTGCCTCGCGCGTTCCAGCACTTCGTCGACGCGCAGCGCGCCGGCGGGAATCGCGCCCTGCGTGTTCTTCATCCCCGAACGCAGCGCGTTGCGCAGGCGGAACTCGATCGGATCGAGGTTCAGTTGCGCGGCGATCTCGTCGACCGCCATCTCGGTCGCGGCCATGCTCTGCAGCGTGCCGTAGCCGCGCGCGGAGCCGGCGTCGATCGCGCGCGACGCGATCGCGACCGCCGCGAGGTCGCTTTTCGGGAAGTAGTAGATCGATTGCGCGGCCGTCGCGCCGACCATCGCCACCGACGGCGAAAAGTTCGAGCGTCCGCCGCCGTTCGCCTCGAAGTCGCCCTTGAACGACTGCATGAGGCCCGTGTTGCGATCGACCGCGATCCGGTAATGCATCTTGAACGCGTGACGCTTCAGCGACGTCTGGAACTGCTCGTAGCGGTCGTTCGCGAACCGCACCGGACGGCCGTCCGCGTATAGCGCGCAGACGAGGCCGTAGAACGGCACGTTGCAGTGATCCTTCGAGCCGTAACCCACCGTGTAGCACGGATGCACGAACAGCTTCTTCACCGGAAAGCGGCATTTCGCGACCATCGCGGCCGCATTCTCCGCCACCTCGAGCGGCGACTGGGTCGGCACCACGAGGTGCATCGACTGCGTCGCGGCGTCGTACCAGCAGTTCGCGTTGTCGGGTTCGAGCGCGGCGGTATCGACCGACTGCGTGCTGTACTCGCGGTCGAACACGAGCCAGTCGGCCGACGGCCGATCGAGTTCGGCGGCGATCTGGCCGGCCAGGAACATCCCCTGCTCGTCGAGCTTGCCGTGCTCCTTGCCGTCGGGCCAGACCGGCAGGTGCTTGCGCATCATGCTCGGGAAGATCGGCGCGTCCTTCAGGCTCGAATAGACATCGTCGTCGTAGGCCGTCTTGCCGCCCACCCGCACGTAGCGGAACGTGCCCCACGGATCGCGCTCGAGCGGGCCCGTGACCGCGCCGTAGCGGATCACGTCGTCGCGGAACTTGAGCGCATTCTTCGCGAAGCGGAAGCGTGCGAAGTCGTGATAGATGAGAATCGCGACCGCATGGCCGAGATACGCGGGGGTCTTGCCCGCGGGCAACAGCATGTCGTCGCCGTAGAACGCCGGGAACGCGACGCCGTCACGTGCGAGATCGTCGGCCGTGACCACACGGTCCGGCTTCAGTTCGTCGCCGAGCAACGACAGGTCGAAGCCTTCGTAGATGCGGTCGGCCTGCGTGACGCGCAGGATCAGCGCATGCGACTGCTGCTGCGGCCAGTGCGGCATGTCGGCCGCGCGCACGTCACGGGCGAACACTTTCGAGCCTGTGACCTTCGCGATGCCGTCGATGCGGAATTGGGGGATGCCGGTGACGCTATCCCATTTGACGGGGGTGAGGAGTTTTTCTTCGAAGAGCGCCGCGAACGCGCGACTGCCGATGGGCGCGACATAGACCGCGACGCCCGCCAGCACGCTGGCTTTCAGAAAACCCCGCCGTGACAGGCCGTGGTTTTTCATGTGGGGGGAACCTCCTGATGCGGCTCGGACGGCGATCGGGTGTCGCGACGTTCGGAGCGGCGGGCATTCTGGCATTGTTTTCGATATATCGCCTATAGTATTTCCCGCATGAAATACTTATTGAATTTCTTATAACGCGATTCAGGCGGCCTGCGGCGCGCGGTCGCAGGTGATGCACGTGCGCGATCGGCGGATGTCGCGGCGGGTGGATCGCGCGCCATGGGCGGGACATTTGCGGCGCGCGTCGAAACCGGTTTGCGGGCGGCTGGCCGACATCGCCCCGTGGGCAACGATGTTTGCAACCGCGTCGTCGAATGCGCAACGCGCGCGCCGGCGCGGTTTCCAACGACTCGCCGACGTCCCCGCACGACCCTCGCGGCCGGCGTTTCATGGTAATGTCGTGCGCATCCGGCTCGCCGGTCACCCCGCCACGTGCCGCGCGGGGCGGTCGGCAAAGCGTCGCATCGTGTCGAGGTCAGAATAGCCATGGCAGTCAAGGCAAGCCTCCTGAACGCCGTTCTCTCCACTCCTCCCTGCGGCAATCACCGCGTGACGGCCGCGCTGCGCCCGTCGATGCTCGTCACGCTGTTCGAAGACGTGCGCCCGATGGCGTTGTCCGGCCTCGCCAGCGCATTCGTCGCGGCGATGGCGCTGATCCGGCTGCAGCAACTCTGGTGTTTCGTGTGGCTCGTCGTCGACGTCGGCCTGCTCGCCGCGCGACTCGCGATTGCACGCACGTATGCAGTACACCGTGCCGCAGGCGACGATCGCGCCGAATACTGGGCGCTGCGCTATGCCCCCGTGTCGCTCGCCGCATGCTTCGTGCTCGGCCTCGGTGTGATGGGCTGCGTGGAGGCGCCCGACGCCGAGCTCGGCACGTTGTCGGTGATGGTCGCGGGCGGCGTGTTCGGCGGAATTGCGTCGCGCAATTCGGCGCTGCCGCGGCTCGCGATGACGCAGATCACGCTCGGCGTCCTGCCGATCGGCCTCGGCGCGCTGCTGGTCGACCGACCCGGCGCATGGCTGCTGCTGCCGCCGCTCGCGATCTATCTCGCGGCCATGCGCACGGTCGTCCAGCGTCATTACCGCGTGCTGGTCGCGCTGATCGCCGCGCGTCAGCGCAACGCCGAACTCGTCGCGCGCTTCGACGCCGCGCTCACCTACATGCCGCATGGCCTGTGCATGATCGATGGCGAGAGCCGCGTGATCGTCGCGAACCGGCGCACCGCGCAATTGTTCGGCTCGCCGCGCGAGATCATGCTCGACACGCCGCTGCCCGACGTCGTCGCCGCGCTCGGCGCGAACGCGGTAACCGATGCCGACGGCGCAAGTCTCGCCGCGCAATGCGACGTCTGGCTGAACCATGACGAACCGGTGCCGCTCGACATCACGCTCGCCGACGGCCGACAGCTGGAACTGACGCGCCATCGCGTGCCGGACGGCAACGCGGTGATCATCGTCGAGGACGTCACCACGCGCCGCCGCGCCGAACAGCATATCCGGCACCTCGCGCGACACGACGCGCTCACGGGATTGCCGAACCGCCACGAACTGCACGCGCAACTCAAGCGGATGCTCGCGCACCGGCCTCGCGTGCCGAGCGCCACGCTCGCCGTCATGTATCTCGACCTCGACGGCTTCAAGGCAATCAACGACCGGTTCGGCCATCAGGCCGGCGATGAAGTGCTCACGCAGGTCGCCGAGCGGCTTGGCAAGACGCTGCCGTCCGGCGAGCTGGCGGCTCGGATCGGCGGCGACGAATTCGTCGTCGCGCTCGACGGGACCACGATGCACGCCTGCTCGATCCTCGCCGCGCGCATCATCCGGCAGATCTCGGCGCCATACACGCTGTCGATCGGCGAGACCGTCAGCTTCGGAATCAGCATCGGCATCGCGCTCGACGACGGGCATGGCTCCCCCGACGAACTGATCCGCCAGGCCGATAGCGCGCTGTACGACGCGAAGTCGGCCGGCAAGGGGATCTACCGCTTCTACTCGGCCGGAAGCAGCCGCGTGGCGCCCGCGACCGCGAGCTGAGCAAACACGTTCGTTGACGCCGGCGGCCTCCGCGCTTTTCCGCTTTTCCGCTTTTCCGTATCCCCGCGTGTTCGTTCGCTTCCCGCGATTCATTCCCGAAACGCTTCGCGTGGCTGCGCGCATGCGCGCACGTGTTCCGCCGCGCGCGCGCGTGTCACGTGACGTGTTCCGTAACATCGGCCCGCGCCGCGCGTCACGTTCGCCGCAGAAGCCTGCACGATCGGTGCGGCACGCGGCATTTCGCGGCTGGCACCCTTATTGCTCCTTGACTGGGAAACAGGATGTCAGGGAGCCCACACATGAATACCGTCGAAGTCCTCAGCCGTGCGGAAGCGAGCGATCAACTGGATGTGATCGACGGCGCGTCGTTGATCCGGCGGCTCGTTTCCGGGCACCGCGCGCCTGCCGCGCGTGAAGCCGCGTGCGTCGACAATCCGCCGCTGACGTTGTACGGCGCGTATCGCCAGGGCGTCGCCGATCACGCGGCGCGACGCGCAAATCCGTATCGCGCCGGCAGCCGTTTCTGGGCGCTGTGGGAAGAAGGCCGTATCGAAGCTGAAACCTCCGGTCGCTGAAGCGATCACCCGCGCCGGCCCCGTGCGACAAGGGGCCGCCGCGCAACACGGCATGCGCGGGCCACCGCGCGCCCGCATGCGTTTCAGTGCTGCAACATCGCGCGCGGCTGCTCGGGTTGCGCATGTTGGCGGTTCGCGCGCGGGCTGGTCGACGGCGTCCGGCACCGCACGCAGCGCGCACGCCGCGCGGCGGTCGTTTCCCGATAAGATGGCAGATTCCGTTCATCGAACGATGCCGCCATGACCGCCTCCTCTTCCCACCGAAATCCCATCCACTGCGAAATCGATCTCGATGCGCAAGGCAAGCATGCGGGCTATCTGCGCTTGCCGCATTCCGTGCATCGCTCCGCATACGGCTGGCTGCCGATCCCGATCGCGTCGATCCGCAACGGCGACGGCCCGGTCGCGCTCGTGATGGCCGGCAACCACGGCGACGAATACGAAGGCCAGATCATCGTGTCGCAGCTGATGCGCGAGATCGATCCCGAGATGGTCAGCGGGCAGTTGATCCTGCTGCCGATGGCGAATTTTCCCGCGGCCGACGCAGGCTTGCGCGTGTCGCCGCTCGACCAGGGCAACCTGAACCGCAGCTTCCCCGGCGACCCGGCCGGCACGCCGACGCAGATGATCGCGCATTTCATCGAGCATGTGCTGCTGTCGCGCGCGCAGTATCTGGTCGACCTGCATTCGGGCGGCAGCTCGCTGCTGTACCAGGGCGGCAACATGCTCGCGATCGACCCGCTCGACGACGACGAGGCCGCGAAGCTCCACGGGCTGCTGGTCGCGTTCGGGCTGCCGAACGCGCTGCTGCACGCGCCGAACCCGGTGCACTCGGCATCGGCCGCGCGCCGGCAGGGGGCGATCTCGATCGTGACCGAACTCGGCGGTGCGGGCATGGCCAATCCGTCGCTGATCCGGCTCGGCCGCCACGGGCTGCTGCACTACCTCGGCCATATCGGCCTGCTGCGCGGCGCGCTCGTGCCCGACGCGCCGCCGACCGTCACGCGTTTCCTGCGCGTCGACGGCGATCGCCACTTCGTCTATGCGTACGACCGCGGGCTGTACGAACCGCTCGTCGAACTCGGCGACCAGGTGAAGGCCGGCCAGCCGGCCGCGTGGGTGCACTTCCCCGATACGCCGCTGCGCGAACCCGTGCTGCACCGCTTCAAGGGCGACGGCGAAGTGGTGTGCAAGCGCGTGCCCGCGCAGGTGCGGCGCGGCGATTGCCTGTTTCAGCTGGCGGAGGCGTCGACGCCGCCGCGCGTTCGCCGATAGGCCAGGTTACTCCCCGTATCTTTTCCATGCAGTCTGCCGAGGGATGGCGGACTGCATGCACGCGCCATTAACCAACTTGACAAATTAACTCTTTTGGTTGCGATCGCCGATGGAAAAGAATGCGCCTCATTGCAAGCTGTCGCGGGTCAAGGCGCTCATCGAGACCGGCAACGTCCGGTTGACGACGAGTGCGGTGTTCTGAGCCTGGCAACTGGGTTTCACGGAAGCGGAGGCGATCGGTGTCGTGATGTCCCTGGATACCGTCGATTTCCACAAGAGCATGACGACCTACGCCGATCACACGATCTGGCAGGACGTCTATCGTCGCCACACCGTGAACGGCGACGTCTATCTGAAACTGACCGTGATCGACGATGTGCTGATCGTGTCGTTCAAGGAGCGATGAACATGAAGTGTCCTGCGTGCGGTGGCGCGAAGCTGGTCCGCGATACACGAGACATCCCTTACACGTACAAGGGCCGCTCGACCGTCGTTCGCGACATAACGGGCGACTTCTGTCCGGCCTGCGGCGAGTCGGTGCTGGATATCGACGAGGCAACCCGGCTGGGTGAAGCGATCGGCGAGTTCAACAAGCAGGTGAATTCGACCCTTGTCGATCCGAAGTTCATCGCGAAGGTGCGCAAGAAGCTGATGCTGGATCAACGCGAGGCGGCCGAGCTCTTCGGCGGTGGCGTCAACGCCTTCTCGCGCTACGAAACCGGCAAGACGAACCCGCCGCTTGCCCTCGTGAAGTTGCTCAAGATTCTGGATCGTCATCCGGATCTGCTCGCCGAAGTGCGCGCAGCGTAGACGTACACCCTCCGGCATTGCGCATGCATGGAACATTCGACGCGTGCGCTCCGCGCGCTCACCCCACTCCCGCTGCAAGCCTTCTGACGCTCCGCGCGAAATCCTTATCGAAATTGCTTCGTTCGTCTTTGCCGGCCGCGCCGCTAACGTGTTCGAAACGGCGGCGGCACGCCGGATGCAATGCAGCAAGCACCGCGGCCGCCGTCATCACGACAACCGCGTCGCGATAACGGAACAGACCGGACGGGCCGTGTGGCCCGCCCCCGCCATGAACGTCCGCATCGCGCGCCCTTCGCGATGCCCATGGCCACGACCGACCGCCTCATCGACACAACGCCGCTCGACGTCCGCGCCCAGCCGCTGATCGACGCGCTGATCGACGAATATGCGACGCGCTACGACGCGTATCGCCCCGACAGCCGCGCGTCCGCACGCGATGAACTCGCGCGCTACCCGGCCGAGCTGTTCGCGCCGCCCGACGGCGCGTTCGTGCTGTTGCTGCGCGACGGCGAAACGATCGGCGGCGGCGCGTTCAAGCGCTACGACGCGCAGACCGCCGAACTCAAACGCATCTGGACCCGCGCGGACCTGCGCCGCCAGGGGCTCGCGCGCCTGATCGTCGACGCACTCGAACTGCGCGCCGCGCAGCAGGGCTATCGACGCGTGTACCTGACCACCGGCTTTCGCCAGCCCGAGGCGTGGGCGCTGTACGACCGCACCGGCTATACGCGGCTGTTCGATGCGTCGATCGACCCGGAAGCGTATTTCCACCTGCGCTTCGGCAAGGATCTCGCCGATCCGTCGCGCACGTCGACGCTCGCCGACCTGTGGGCGCCGCTGCCCGAAGCGGTGTTGCCGCGCTGAACGCCCCGCGCCGTCCGATTCCGCTCCTCCGTTTCCCGACACACGACAACAACAGGACACATCGATGCAACGAGCCGCTCCCTTCACGCCGCGCGCAATCCGCACGCTGGCCGCCGCGCTGATCGGCGTGACCGCGATCGCCGCGACCGCCGCGACCTTCGACCTCAGCCCCGAGCAGCGCGGCCGGCCGCGCGGCGCGGCCGATGCGGCCGTCGAGCGGGCGGTGCCCGCGTCGTTCAGGTTCGCCGAAGCCGGCACGCTGACGATCGGCGTCGCGCCGAGCCTGCCGCCGATCAGCTCGTATGCAACCGACGCGCGCACGGTGATCGGCTTCGACGCGGACGTTGGCCAGCTCGTGTCCGACAGCCTCGGCCGCAAGCTGAAGATCGTCCCGCTTGCTTGGGCCGACTGGCCGCTCGCGCTCGAATCGGGGAAAGTCGACGCGGTGATCTCGAACGTCACCGTCACCGAGGAGCGCAAGCAGAAGTTCGATTTCTCGACCTATCGCAAGGATCAGGTCGGCTTCTACGTGCGCAACGACAGCAAGATCCAGTCGATCCGCGAGCCGAAGGATGTCGCAGGGCTGCGCATCGTCACCGATGCCGGCACCAACCAGGAAAAGATCCTGCTCGCATGGGACCGCGAGAACGTCGCGCATGGCCTGAAGCCCGTGCAAGTCCAGTACTACGACGACCAGGCGATGCGGATCGTCGCCGTGCAGTCGGGCCGCGCCGATGCCGTGTTCAGCGTGAACTCGGTGCTCGCCTACCAGAGCGCGCAGCAGGGCAAGACGCGCCTCGTCGGCGCGATCAGCGGCGGGTGGCCGCGCACCGCCGACATCGCGATCGCGACGCGTCGCGGCAGCGGGCTCGCCGAGCCGCTGACGATCGCGCTGAACGGCCTGATCAGGAACGGCCGCTATCAGCAGATCCTCGATCGCTGGAACCTCGCCTCCGAAGCGATCGATCAGTCGCGCACGAATCCGCCGGGCTTGCCGAAGAGCTGAGCGCCGCCCGTCCACGCCCCCGCAGGAACGCCGACACCATGTCTTATTCGCTTTCATTGCTGGACAAGAGTCCGATCGCCGACGGCGCGACCGCAGCCGATGCGTTGCGCTTCACGACAACCCTCGCGCGGCGCGCCGAACAGCTCGGCTACGCGCGCTTCTGGGTTGCCGAGCATCACGGCGCGCCGGGCTTCGCGAGTTCCGCGCCCGAGATCGTCGTCGCGCACCTGCTCGCGCATACGTCGCGCATTCGCGTCGGTTCGGGCGGCGTGATGCTGCAGCACTACAGCCCGTTCAAGGTCGCCGAGTCGTTCAAGCTGCTCGCCGCGCTCGGTCCCGGCCGCGTCGATCTCGGCATCGGCAAGGCGCCTGGCGGCTTGCCTATGACCACGCGCGCGCTGCAGTGGTTTCACGACAAGGGGAGGAAGCCCGACTTCGCGGGCCAGCTCGCGGAGCTCGACGCGTTCCTCGGCTGGGGCGTCGCCGAGGATCATCCGCTCGCCGGCGCGGTCGCGATGCCGGTGCCACCGCACGCACCCGAGCGCATCCTGCTCGGCGGCTCGCCCGACAGCGGCGCGCTCGCCGCCCGCCACGGCTGGCGCTTCTGCTACGCGGGGCACTTCAACGGCGACGACGCGAACCTCGAACGCTCGCTGGCCGCGTACCGCGACGCGGGCGGCACGCGCCCGCTCGTCGCGCTGTACGCGGTCGCCGCGCCGACCCGCGACGCGGCCGAGCAACTGATCGGGCCGCTGAAGATCTTCAAGCTGCAATTCGCCGGCGGCCAGAGCTTCAACCTGGCGAGCGCGCAGGCCGCCGCCGAATTCGCGCGGCAAAGCGGCGCGTCCGACTACCGGATCGACGAGTTGCGCCCGACCGTGCTCGCCGATACGCCCGAGCGCGTGCACCGCGCGCTCGACGCGCTGAGCCGGCGGCTCGATGTCGATGCGTTCGTGATCGACTCGCCGGTGACCGATTACGGGGCCCGGCTCGCGTCGGCCGAATGGCTCGGCGGCGCGCAGTCGATCACGCCCTTGCAGACGGCCCTTGCCGCCGAACGATTCCCTTCCCTCGACCAGAACGCGTGACGCCCCCATGACGACCCGACGATCGATTCCCTTCGGCCTGATGCTGCAAGGCGCAGGCAGCCACATGAACGCGTGGCGGCATCCGAGCAACCCGCCGGACGCGAGCATCAACCTCGACTTCGCGATCGGCATCGCGCGCAAGGCGGAAGCCGCCGGCATCGCGTTCGCATTCGTCGCGGACGGCCTCTACATCAACGAGAAGTCGATCCCGCACTTCCTGAACCGCTTCGAGCCGCTCACCGTGCTGTCGGCACTCGCGGTCGCGACGAAGAAGATCGGCCTCGCGGGCACGATCTCGACGTCGTACAGCGAACCGTTCACGGTCGCGCGCCAGCTCGCATCGCTCGACGCGATCAGCGGCGGGCGCGCGGGCTGGAACGTCGTGACGACGCCGCTCGAAGGCACCGCGAAGAATTTCGGCAAGGCGCATCCCGATCACGAACTGCGCTACGAAATCGCCGACGAATACCTCGACGTCGTGCAGGGGCTGTGGGACAGCTGGGACGACGACGCATTCGTGCGCGATCGCGCGACCGGGCGCTTCTTCGATCGCGACAAGCTGCATACGCTCGACCACCACGGGCGCTTCTTCCAGGTTGCGGGTCCGCTGAACATCCAGCGCTCGCCGCAGGGGCAGCCGGTGATCTTCCAGGCCGGCTCGTCCGATACCGGCATCGGGCTCGCGGGCAAGTATGCGGACGCCGTGTTCACGCATTCGCCGTCGCTCGACGAAACGGCCGCGTTCACGCGGCGCGTGAAGCAAAGCGCGGTCGAGCACGGGCGGCAGCCCGGCGACGTGAAGATCTTCCCCGGCGTCGGGCCGATCGTCGGCCGCACGGCCGCGGAGGCGGAAGACAAATACCAGGCGATCCGCGACCTGCTGACCATCGACGAGGCGCTCGCCTATCTCGGCCGTTATTTCGATCACCACGATTTCACGCAGTACGCGCTCGACGCGCCGTTTCCCGAACTCGGCGACATCGGCCGCAACAGCTTCCGCTCGACCACCGACCGGATCAAGGCCGACGCGAAGCGCAAGCAGCTCACGTTGCGCGAGACGGCACTCGCCGTCGCGACGCCCCGCCCGAACTTCATCGGCACCGCCGAGCACGTGGCCGACGAGTTGATCCGCTGGTACGACGCCGGGGCCGGCGACGGTTTCATCCTCGGTTTCCCGGTGCAGGCCCAGGGCGTCGACGACTTCGTCGAACTGGTGATTCCGGCGCTCGAGGCGCGCGGCCGCTACAGCCGCGACCTGCCCGGCGACACGCTGCGCGACCACCTCGGCCTGCCTCGCAAGGCGAGCCGTTACGCGGCGCCCGGCGCGGTGCAGCAACAGGACGACGCGGCCGAAGCGCACGTGTGACGCCGACGCGCCGCCAGTTCGCGGCGCGTCCCACCGACCCGATCGAGGACCCTCACCGACATGAGCGACACGACCCATCTCGGCGGCGCGCTGCCGCCGCTCTCTTCCCCTCACGCCCGCGACGCCGGCACGCGCCTGCGGATCGTGCCGGCCCGGCGCCGGTCGCGCACGGCCGGCACCGTGCTCGCGCTCGTGTTGATCGCGCTCGCGCTGCATTCGATTCTCGGCAACCCGCAATGGGGCTGGCCGGTGTTCGCCGAATGGTTCCTGTCGCCCCCGGTGCTGTCGGGTCTCGCGCGCACGCTGGTGCTGACGCTGCTCGGCGCGGTGTTCGGCTTCGCGCTCGGCGCGTTCGTCGCGCTGGCCCGGCTGTCGCGCTCGCGCCTGCTCGCCGCGAGCGCATGGACGTTTGTGTGGCTGTTCAGGTCGATTCCGCTGATCGTGCTGCTGCTGATCCTCAACAACCTTGGCTACCTGTACGAGCACGTGCGGCTCGGCGTGCCGTTCACCGACATCGTATGGTTCGACACGCCAACCACCGACCTGATCAGCCCGTTCCTCGCGGCCGTGCTCGGCCTCACGCTGAACCATGCCGCGTTTTCCGCGGAAGTGATTCGCGGCGGCATTCTGGCGGTCGACCAGGGGCAGCTCGAAGCGGCCGCCGCGCTTGGCCTGCCGCGCGGTCGCCAGGCCACGCACATCGTGCTGCCGCAGGCGATGCGCGCGATCCTGCCGACCGCGTTCAACGATCTGATTACGCTCGCGAAAGGCACGTCGATGGTTTACGTGCTCGCGATGCCCGAACTGTTCTACACGGTGCAGGTGATCTATCGCCGCAATCTCGAGGTGATTCCGCTGCTGATGGTCGCGACCGTGTGGTACCTGATCATCCTGACCGTGCTGTCCGCGATCCAGGTGCAGGTGGAGCGCCACTACGCGCGCGGCGCGCTGCGCAATCCGCCGCCGTCGGCGCTGACGTTCGTGCTGGCGCGCATCGGTGCGCTGCGGCGGCGGGCGGCGACACGCGGCGCGACGGCCGATGCGGCGGTTCAGGGCAACACCGCTGACGCGCCCGTGTCGCGCTCCGGCGGCGAAGTCGTCGTGCACAACGTGTCGAAGCAATTCGGCATGCAGCGCGTGCTCGACAACGTGTCGTTCGTCGCGCCGCGCGGCAGCGTGACGGTGATCGTCGGGCCGTCCGGCTCGGGCAAGTCGACGTTGCTGCGCACGATCAACCATCTCGAGCGCGTCGATGACGGCTTCATCGACATCGACGGCGAGCTGATCGGCTATCGGCGCGACGGCGACGTGCTGCACGAGTTGAAGGAGCGCGACGTGCTGAAGCGGCGCACGGCGGTCGGAATGGTGTTTCAGAACTTCAACCTGTTTGCGCACCTGACGGTGCTCGAGAACCTGATCGAGGCGCCGGTCGCCGTCGGCGGCGTCACGCGCGAGGCCGCCGAGCGCACCGCGCGCGCGCTGCTCGCACGCGTCGGCCTCGCTGACAAGGCCGACGCCTACCCGCGCCAGCTGTCCGGCGGCCAGCAGCAGCGCGTCGCGATCGCGCGGGCGCTCGCGTTGCGCCCGAAGGTGCTGTTGTTCGACGAGCCGACGTCGGCGCTCGATCCGGAACTGGTCAACGAAGTGTTGGACGTGATCAAGGAGCTGGCGCGCTCGGGCACCACACTCGTGATCGTCACGCACGAGATCGGCTTCGCGCGCGAAGTCGCGGACAACGTGCTGTTCATGGAGCGCGGCCGCATCGTCGAGTCGGGCCCGCCCGCCGTCGTGCTCGACGCGCCGGCCCATCCGCGCACGCGCGCGTTCCTGTCGCGGGTGCTCTGATGTGCGCCGCCCACCGTCCTCGAGGCAGCCGACGATGATCGACCGACGCCAGTTCATGACCGTCGCGCTGGCGGCCGCCACCGGCCTCCGGTGGCACGCAGCCGGGGCCGCCGCCGCGACGGCCGACCTCGATCCTCGCCAGGCCGGCCGGATCCGCGCGTCGCGCGACGATGCGGCGATTCGCGCGGCGAGCCATTATCGCTGGGTACGCGACGGGGCCTTCACCGTCGCGATTTCGCCGCACGCGCCGCCGGTGTCGACCTACGCGACCGACGCACGCACCGTCGTCGGGGCCGATCCAGACTATGCGCAGCTCGTCGCCGACGCGCTCGGCCGCACGCTGATGCTGGTGCCGATCGCGTGGGCCGACTGGCCCCTCGGGCTCACGTCGGGCAAGTACGATGCCGTGATCTCGAACGTCGGCGTGACCGAGAAGCGCAAGGAGAAATACGATTTCACGACCTACCGGCTCGGGCTGCACGGCTTCTACGTGCGCACCGCGAGCCCGATCGCGACGATTGCCGGGCCGAAGGACGTCGCGGGCCTGCGCATCATCACGGGTGCGGGCACGAGCCAGGAGCGCATCCTGCTCGAATGGAGCCGGCGTAATGTCGCGCAAGGGCTGAAGGCCACCGAGCTGCTCTATTTCGACGACGATGCGGCAGCCCGCGTCGCGCTGCTGTCCGGTCGCGCCGACGCCGAGCTGAACCCGAATGCGTCGCTGGCTTACGAGGCCGCGCGCGACGGCCGGATCCGCCGGGTCGGCGTCGTCAACGCGGGCTGGCCGGCGAATGCGGATGTCGCGATCGCGACGCGTCGCGGCAGCGGGCTCGCGCCGGCGCTGACGCTCGCGACGAACGCGCTCATCGGCAACGGCCGCTACGGGCAGGCGCTGGCGCGCTGGGGATTGCAGAGCGAGGCTATCGCGCACGCGGAGACGAATCCGCCGGGGTTGCCGTCGTTCTGAACCGAGCCGCGCCGCGCGCATGCGCGGACCCGCCCGGCGCTTTCCTGCGCGGCGGCTTCGGTGTCTGCGACGATCGGCCGGAACGACAAGCCGATGCGCGACGCGTGTCCGAACGGCACAGCGGCGGCCCAAACCCGCGCGACCCAATCGTGCATCGCGGCGAGCGGCTCGCCCCATGTCATGCAGACGTCCGCGTGCTGCCCGGCCACCGCCAGCGCGGCCGCGGCCTGCGACGAACCGCCGACATGAATCGGCACGTGCGGCCGCTGCGCCCTCTTCACGAACGGCGACGCAACGCGCAACCGAGAGAACGCGCCGTCGTGATCGACCGGCGCGTCGGCGAACCCGATGCGTTTGAACACATCAGGTCACTGCGCCGCGACCGTCTTTTGCGCGGGCGCCGAAAACGCGCCCGCATAAGAGCGGTCGAGCAGCTTCGCCGTGTCGTACGCGGCCGGAATCACGCCAGCCTTGTGCAGGAAATCGGCGGTGTTCTGCGCATCCTTCGCGGCCTTGTCGTCGACGGGGCCCACGCGCTGGTGCGCGTTGTCGAGCCAGCGATACGCGACGTCCGGCTCGAGCTTCGCGCGCTTCGCCCACAGGTCGGCATACTCGCGCGGGTGAGCGTCGACCCATTGGCGGGCGGCCACCACGCGCTTCAGGAAATCGGTGATCTCCGCGCGCCTGGCGGTCGCCGCCTGCTCGTTCGCCGCGACGAAGCTCAACGCGGGCATCAGCCCCTGCGCGGTCGTCACCGGCCGCGCGCCCTGCCGCAGCGTGAGCGTGCTGACGAAGGGCTCCCACAGCGACACGGCGTCGACCGAGCCGTTCGCAAGCGCGTTGGTCGCATCGATCGGCATCAGGTACGCGTACTTCACGGAATCCGCGCGCAGGCCGGCATGTTCGAGCGCGCGCAGCACGAGCTGCTGGCTCCATGCGCCGCGCCAGACAGCGACGGTCTTGCCCTGCAGGTCGGCGACGGTGCGCACCGGCGAGTTCTTCGGCACGAGGATCGCGACGCCGTCGAGGCTCTGCCGCGATACCGCGACCACCTTAACCGGCGCGCCGCGCGCGGCCAGCGTGAGCAACGCGGAATCGCCGAGGAAACCGATGTCGATCGCATTGCCGTTCAGGCTTTCGGCGACGGGCGCGGCGGCCTGGAAGTGCTTCCACTCGATCGTGTAAGGCAAGTCCTTCAGCACGCCGGACGCCTCCATCGACGCCTGGATGTTGAAGTAGTTCTGTTCACCGACGCGCAGCGTGACGGTGTCTTTCGCGATGCCTGGCTGCGCGGCGAGCGCGAGCAGCAGCGCCGTGACGATTCGGCTCAACAACGTGATCTCCCCGGAGGTTGGCGGGCGCTCGCGGCGCGGCGCCCTTGGATCCGCTTGCCGCGACAGCCGGCGCACGGATGGAACCGATGAAGATACGGTGATCCGCGTCGTCAGACAAACGCGATATTCCGCTATGCAAAGATGCAAATGTTTGTTGGAAAACCCGCCACGCAGCCTCGCCATCCACCGCGCGTCACGGGAAGCCGTTCGAATGATTCCTCGATAGATATTTCGCGCACGAAATAATTCGCGGACTATATTTCGCATACGAAATAACTTCCCGAATGAGGATGATCATGACATCGGAACCCGTCGAGTTCTCCGCCGCCGACGGCTACACGCTGCGCGGCACGTTGTGGTCGCCGGACGCGTCGCCGCGTGCGCTGGTGTTGATCCATCCGGCCACCGCCGTGCCGGAGCGGCTGTACGCGGGCTTCGCACGCTTCCTGACCGAACGCGGCTTCGCGGCGCTGACGTACAACTATCGCGGTATCGGCGCGTCGCGGCCCGCGCGGCTGAGCGCGCTGCAAACCCGCATGCGCGACTGGGTCGAACTCGACGTCGGCGCCGCGATCGCTTGGGCGAGGAATGCATACGCGCCGTTGCCGCTGCTGGCGGTCGGGCACAGCGTCGGCGGCCACGCGATCGGGCTGTCCGCCGGCACCGCGCATCTGTGCGCGGCGGTGATGGTCGCCGCGCACGCGGGCAGCACGCGCCTGATTTCACGCGCGGGCGAGCGGCTGAAGGTGCGGCTGATCCTGCGCGTGCTCGGCCCGCTCGCGTCAGCGCTGCTCGGCTACGTGCCGGGCAAGCGGCTCGGGCTCGGCGAGGATCTCCCCGCCGGCGTGTTTCGCGAGTGGAGCCACTGGACCACGCTGCCGCGCTACTTCTTCGACGATCCGACACTCGGGGCAGCCGAGCGCTTCTCGAAGCAGCAGTTGCCGATTCTCGCGCTCGGCTTCGATGACGATCCATGGGCGAACCCGCCCGCGATCGACCTGCTGGTAAGCTACCTGACCCGGGCGGCCGTCGAACGCCGTCAGATCGATCCGAGCACCGCAGGCAGCGGGCCGGTCGGACACATGGGCTTTTTCCGCAGCCGGCCCGGCACCGTGCTGTGGCCCGCGGTCGCCGACTGGCTCGCGCAGGCGCTCGACGCGCCGCGCGCCGCGGGTCGCCCGTCCCTTTCCATTGCAGCCGGGAACCGAGCTTGAGCGAAGACCGACGACTGTTTTTCCTGTTGAACATCGGCCAGCGGCGCGTGCAGCGCTGGGTCGACCGCAAGGCCGAGACCGATGCGCGCGCCAGCGCCGCGCAGGCCGGCGTGCTGTTCTGCCTTGCGAGGCAGGACGGCGCGCTGATCGGCGAAGTCGGTGCGGCGCTGCAGCTGGCGCCGTCCGCGATGACGGGGCTGGCCGACCGGATGGCGAAGGCCGGCCTGCTCGCGCGGCACGCCGATTCGGACGACGGGCGAGCAACGCGCCTGTTCCTGACCGACGAGGGTCACGCGGCGCTCAAGCGCGCGCGCGTGCTCCTGCGCGAACTGAACGGCAAGCTGTGCGACGGCTTTTCCGACGACGAACTCGACGTCGTCGCGCGCTGGCTGCACGCGTTGCAGGACCGCTTTCCTGTCGAACGCTGAGCGGCCGGCGGTGCGTCGCATCGGCACGATGCGGTGCAATCCACGCGTAATCGAAAGCGATTCCGATTCGCACTTTCGATTCGGCTTCCGAACTTTCCGGCGGCAAATTTTGCGTTCGTGCGGCACTGCCTCGGCAACGCTTTCCGGCTACGTCCTGTTACAAAAAATTGCCTGCCGCGCGTCATGCGGATCGCCTACATTGCAATCCACTTCGACGCATTCGTCGTATGCACGGACCTGGCCTTCCCGTTGCGTCCGCATCCCGGGAAGCACCCGACAAGCATTGAAAATGAAAAGGTGTCTTGACCGACGTGCTGGCGGCATCCAGCACACGCGGATTGCGATGACTCAAGCGGCCTCCTGAACGACACCATCCGACACGTGGTGCGGCATCCATTGCCGCCGCGTTCCGGTGCGCGACGTGCCGCCGCCGCGCCATCGCCGCCGCCCGTGAACGAGGAGCAGTCCATGCGACGCACGATGGTGTCCCACTCACATATCATCCGCCTCACCCGCCTGTCCGCCGCGATCGCCATGTCGATGGCCGCCGCGGCGGCCGCGCACGCCGACCCCGTGGCCGTGTCCGGCCCGAGCCCGTTCGCCGCCTGCACCATCGGCGGCCCCGGCACGAACTACGTGAACGCCGAGGTCGAACCGTGGCTGTCGGTCAATCCGGCGAACCCGACCAACATGATCGGCGTATGGCAGCAGGATCGCTGGTCGAACGGCGGCGCCCACGGGCTCGTCGCCGGCTACACGTTCGACGGCGGCGCGACCTGGGCGCGCACGCCGCAACCGTTCAGCGCCTGCGCGCCGGGCGGGCTCAAGTACGAGCGCGCGTCCGATCCGTGGGTGTCGTTCGGCCCCGACGGCACCGCGTATTCGGTATCGATCTCGTTCAACCAGTCGAACAACAGCAATGCGGTCGCGGCGTCGGTGTCGACCGACGGCGGGCAGACGTGGAGCAGCCCCGCCGTGCTGATCGCGAACGACGAACCAACGACGCAGTTCTTCAACGACAAGGAATCGGTGACGGCGAATCCGGTGAAGGCCGGCACGGCCTACGCGGTGTGGGATCGCCTCGAACTGCCGAACGGCAACCCGTACGCGAACCTGCACACGCAGGCATACCGAGGGCCGACGTTCTTCTCGAAGACGGTCGACGGCGGCAAGACGTGGAGCGCCCCGAAGGTGATCGTCAACGTGCCGTCGCGTCAGCAGACGATCGGCAACCAGATCGTCGTCGACCCGAAGACCGGCACGCTCTACGACTTCTTCGACCTGATCCAGCCGCCGTTCAGCAAGGCAGCCGGCAAGGTCGCGTTCATCAAGTCGACCGACGATGGCGCAACCTGGACGACGCCGCAGGTAATCGCCGGGCTGCAGACGGTCGGCGTGACCGATCCGAACACCGGCGAGCCGGTACGCACCGGCGACATCATTCCGGAGCCCGCGATCGATCCGGCATCGGGACAACTGTACGTCGTCTGGCAGGACAGCCGCTTCAACGGCGGCAACTACGACGAGATCGCGCTGTCGACGTCGAAGGATGGCGGCGCGAGCTGGAGCGCGCCGCTGCAGGTGAACACGCCGACCGGGCGTGCCGCGTTCAATCCGTCGGTGCGCGTCGACAATGCCGGCTCGGTGATGGTCACCCACTATGACTTCCGCGACCTGCAGGCCGGCAACACGACGACGCTGCCGACCGGATTCTGGCGCAAGGTCTCGCATGACGGCGGCGCCACGTTCGCGGACGAGCGCCGCGTCGGCGGCCCGTTCGACATGAAGATCGCGCCATACGCGGAAGGCTTCTTCATCGGCGATTACCAGGGACTCGACGTGCTGCCCTCGTCGTCGTTCCATCCGTTCTTCGTCCAGACCAACGCGGGCAACCTGACGAACCGCACCGACGTGTTCTTCGCGCCGTGATGCGCGCTTGAGCGCAGCGCTGCCGCGACGCACCGCGCGTCGCGGCAGCGCGCCCGAGTGCGCGTCAATGCATGTCGGTCAGCACGATGCGGCCGTCGACCTTCCCTTCGCGCAGCCGCGCGAATATGTCGTTGATGTTGCCGAGCCGGTCGCGATGGATATGCGCGCGCACCAGCCCGTCCGCCGCGAAATCGAGTGATTCCTGCAGATCGCGACGCGTGCCGACGATCGAACCGCGCACCGTGATGCCGTTCAGCACGGTCGAGAAGATCGGCAACGGGAAATCGCCGGGCGGCAAGCCGTTGAGCGCCACCGTGCCGCCACGGCGCACCATCCCCAACGCCTGCGCGAATGCGCTGCGCGACACGGCCGTGACCAGCACGCCATGCGCGCCGCCGATCTCCTTCTGGATGACCTTCGCCGGATCGTCCGCCGACGCATCGATCGTCAGTTGCGCGCCAAGCTGGCGAGCGAGTTCGAGCTTGGGCGCTGATACGTCGATCGCCGCGACGTGCAGGCCCATCGCGCGCGCGTATTGCACGGCTACGTGGCCCAGCCCGCCGATGCCCGAAATCGCAATCCACTGGCCCGGACGCGTGTCGGTGACGCGGATGCCCTTGTAGACGGTCACACCCGCGCACAGGATCGGCGCGATCTCGTCGAACGCAACCTGCGCGGGCAGGTGACCAACGTAGTCGGGATCGGCCAGCACGTATTCCGCATAGCTGCCGTTGACCGAATAGCCGGTGTTCTGCTGCCCGTGGCAAAGGGTTTCCCAGCCGGTGTGGCAATACTCGCAGTAACCGCATGCCGTGTAGAGCCAGGGCACGCCGACGCGATCGCCCTCGCGCACGTGCGTGACGCCCGCGCCAACCGCCGCGACGACGCCCACGCCCTCGTGCCCGGGAATGAACGGCAGCGTCGGCTTCACGGGCCAGTCGCCGTCGGCTGCATGCAGGTCGGTATGGCAGACGCCCGACGCCTTGATGTTGACGAGGATCTGGCCGGGGCCCGGCGTCGGGACCGGCACTTCCTCGATGCGCAACGGTTCGCCGAACGCGTGCACCACGGCCGCTTTCATGGTTTGTGTCATGCGTCGCTCCTGTCTGTTCGATGACCGGGCCAGTATCCGGACTCGACACCGGAACGCATTGATACGCATCAACGGGGCAGGAAACGCGTGCGACAGTCGCGGCTTCGTCGCGAGACGTGCCGTGCATGCCGCTGGTGTCCGGTTGGCGGCCGCCGCTGCTTTCGCGGCCATTTCAGCCGTGTGTCGGGCACCTTGGGACACCCCGCCGTTTCGCTTGGAATTTGAAATGATATAACATATCATTTTGCGACCTCGCCCACCCGAAGTCGTTCCATCGGGTGGCCGGGGTTCGCCGAGTCATATCCAAACGGGTCACTGCGCGCCATAGACGCAACAATATATCGTATCCAGCCATGACCCGCATGACTCGCTTTCCGATCCGACTCCAACCGATGCACCGACCATGCGCGACCTCCCTCGACTACCGCTTCGCCCGTTCCCGCCCGTTTCGCTGATGCTGTTCGCCGCCGTCGCGCACGCGCAGGCCGATACGCCCGCCTCGCCGACACCCATGCAAACCACGCCGCTCGCGCCGATCTTCGTGACCGCGAATCCGCTCGGCGACACCGAGCTGAGCGCACCGACCGCGCAACTGTCCGGCGACGCGCTGACGCGCCGCCAGGCCGATTCGCTCGGCGAGACACTCGACGGCCTGCCCGGCGTGTCGACCACCACCTATGGGCCGATGGTCGGCCGCCCGATCATCCGCGGGATGGACGGCGACCGGATCCGGCTGCTGCAGAACGGCGTCGCCGCCTACGACGCCTCGTCGCTGTCGTACGACCATGCGGTACCGCAGGATCCGCTGTCGATCGAGCGCATCGAGATCGTGCGCGGACCGGCCGCGTTGCTGTACGGCGGCAACGCGGTCGGCGGCGTCGTCAACACGATCGACAACCGGATTCCCCGCGAAGCGATCGAAGGCGTGACGGGCGCGCTCGACGCGCGCTACGGCGGCGCGAATTCGGTGCGCGCGGGCGCCGCGCAGGTCGAAGGCGGCAACGGCCGCTTCGCGTTCCATGTCGACGCATTCGACCGGGAAACGAGCAAGCTGCGGATTCCCGGCTACGCGCGCAGCAGCCGGCAACGGGCGATCGACGATCCCGACACGCCGCAACCGGTCGGCAACGTGCCGAACAGCGACGGCCGCGTGCATGGCGGCGCGCTCGGCGCGTCGTACACGTGGGCCGACGGTTTCGCGGGTCTGTCGTACAGCGGCTACGAGTCGAACTACGGCTCCGTCGCCGAGGACGACGTGCGCCTGCGGATGCGCCAGGAACGCCTTGCGTTCGCGTCCGAGGTGCGCAACCTGAGCGGCCCGTTCACGAAGCTGAAGTTCGATTTCGCATACACCGACTATCGTCACAAGGAAGTCAACAACGGCAAGACGGCCACCACCTTCCGCAACCGCGGCTACGAGGCGCGCATCGAGGCGCGGCGTCGCAGGATCGGCCCGTTCGAAGGCGCGATCGGCGTGCAGTTCGGCCAGAACACGTTCTCCGCGCTCGGCGACGAATTGCTCGTGCCGTCCACGCGCACGAACAGCGTCGCGCTGTTCGGTCTGGAGGAATGGCAGGTCGTCCCCGCGCTGAAGCTGAGTCTCGGCGGGCGCCTGGAGCACGTGAAGGTCGATCCCGATCCGGCCGGCGTCGAGAAATTCGCGCTCGCGCAGCCGCGCGACTTCAATGCCGGCAGCGTATCGGCCGGCGCGCTGTTCTCCCTGACACCCGTGTGGTCGGTCGCGGCGAACGTCGCATACACGGAACGCGCACCGACCTTCTACGAGTTGTACTCGAACGGCCCGCACGACGCGACCGGCCAGTTCCTGATCGGCAACCCGAACGCGTCGAAGGAAAAGGCCGTGTCGACCGACCTGTCGCTACGCTATGCGAGCGGCCCGAACCGCGGCAGCGTCGGCGTGTTCTACAACCGCTTCTCGAACTACCTGACCGAGTACAACACGGGCCGCGTCGTGAACGCCGACGGCGAACCGGTCGCGCCCGGCGCCGACGATACGCTCAACGAAGCGATCTATCGCGGCGTGCGCGCCGAGTTCTACGGCGTCGAACTCGACGGCAAGTGGCGCGCGTTCTCGCGGCGCGGTCACACGGTCGATCTGGAACTGACCGCCGACTACACGCATGCACGCAACGTCGACACCGGCCAGCCGCTGCCGCGCATCGCGCCGCTGCGCGCGACGCTCGCGGCCGACTACGGCTACGGCCCATTCGGTGCGCGCGCACAGGTCACGCACGCGTGGTCGCAGCACCGCGTACCCGACAACGACTTCCCGACCGACGGCTACACATCGCTCGGCGTGATGCTCACGTACAAGTTCCGCGTCGGTGCGACGCACTGGCTCGCCTACCTGCGCGGCGACAACCTGACGAACCAGGAGATCCGCTACGCGACCTCGGTCGTGCGCGGTTTCGCGCCTGAAGGCGGCCGCAGCGTGATGGCCGGACTGCGCACGACGTTCTGATCGAAGGCCCGCGCCGGCGGTCGCGTGCCGGGTCGAACGGGCGCGTATTCGTACGCGCCCATTTTTTTCAGGGTCGCATCGCGCGTTCCCGGTCGTCCGAACATAAATACGCGGTTTACCCGCAAATCAACGAACATGCCCATCGGGCGATTTGAACGATCGCCCCGAACTTATTAACTTTCATCAAAAAATCGATTTTCATATCCGCGTATGAACGCGACGATCATCGGTAATTCGCGAGCCTCGTTCCGGATCGAGAATGACCAATCGGCGGGGGTTCCAGCGAGAAAAAGATAAATATCAGGGTTTTCGATGGGTCAAGAACTATCCGGCATTCCCGTTAATGACGGCACGGGCCTGCACGCGGACGAACAATAAATTCCCATCGCCAACCACTCGCACAGAGGCACATCGTGAAAATCGCCAGAATAACCATCAAGGCAAAACTGCTTGGCGGATTTGGTTTGCTCGCCGCGGTCGTCGTGGTCGTGTCGGGCATGGCGCTGAAAGCGCTGTCCGATACGAACGACGAGTTTTCCCGGTACATGAACGGCGTCAACGCGCGCGCAAACCTGTCCGCGCAAATCCGGACGGCGGTCGACCGGCGCGCCATCGCCGCGCGCAACCTCGTGCTCGTGACCACACCGTCCGACATCCAGATCGAACTCGCCGACGTGCAGCAGGCGCACAAGGATGTGCAGGAGCGTCTCGCAAAACTGAAGGACTTGATGGCCAATGCGACTGACACGACCGATCGCGCACGCGAGCTGGTCGCCGAGATCGTGCGCGTCGAAGCGAGCTACGGGCCCGTCGCGCTGAACATCGTCGGGCTCGCACAGGCAGGCAAGAAGGACGAGGCGACCGCCGACATCGACAATCGTTGCCGTCCGTTGCTCGCGCAACTTGTTCGCGCAACCGATGCGTACGCAACCTACACGCGCGAGCGCGAAGCCCAGATCGCGCAGGCATTCGCGGATCGCTACATGCTCGAGCGCAACTTGTTGCTGGCGATCTGTGCAATCGCAATCGTGGTCGCGGTCGGCGGCGGCCTGTGGCTGACGCGCAAGATCACGGTACCGATCGTTGCGGCGGTGCACGTGGCGCGCACGGTAGCCAATGGCGATCTCGGCAGCCGCATCAGCGTGAGCGGCAACGACGAGACCCGCGACCTGCTCGACGCGCTGCACACGATGAATGCGCGGCTGATCGACATCGTCGGCCGCGTGCGCGATTCGTCGAACAGCATCGCGCACGCGGTGGGCGAGATCGCATCGGGCAACCTCGACCTCAGCCAGCGCACCGAGGAACAGGCCGCATCGCTGCAGGAAACGGCGGCGACGATGGAAGAATTCACGTCGACGGTGCGACTGAACGCGGAGAACGCGCAGCAGGCGAGCACGCTTGCCGCGAACGCGTCGGACGTCGCGCAGCGCGGCAGCTCGGTGGTCGGCCGCGTGGTCGACACGATGACGGAGATCGGCAACAGCTCGTCGAAAATTGCGGACATCACCGGGATCATCGAAGGCATCGCGTTCCAGACCAACATCCTCGCGCTGAACGCAGCCGTCGAGGCGGCACGCGCGGGCGAACAGGGCCGCGGCTTCGCGGTGGTCGCGAGCGAGGTGCGCAGCCTCGCACAGCGTTCGTCCACGGCCGCGAAGGAAATCAAGGAACTGATCTCGGCATCGGTGCAGACGATCCAGGACGGTTCGGCGCTCGCGGGTGAAGCCGGCGAGACGATGTCGGACGTGACGCGGGCCGTCGCGCGCGTCACCGACATCATGGGTGAAATCGCGGCGGCATCGGCCGAACAGAGCCGCGGCATCGACCAGGTGAACCTGACGATCACGCAGATGGACCAGACGACGCAGCAGAACGCCGCGCTCGTCGAACAGGCCGCGGCCGCGTCGAAATCGCTCGAGGCGCAGGGCCGCGATCTGTCGGAGACGGTGTCCGCGTTCCGGATGCCGGCCGAAGGACATGCGATGTCGGCACACGCGCGCAAGCACGCGGCCGACAGCGCGTCTCACTGGCGTGCGGCCACCACGTAACGCGTCACACGGAGCACGATGCGCGGCCGCGCGGACACGGTCCGGCTGCGCATCGCCACCACCTGCGTTCGGACCTGAAACGCCAGGCATCGTGCGGCACACATCCTCTCGCGCTTCGACACGCGCATCGCGATCGCTCGAAGCAGTCCGGATCGATACGAAACTTGACCGCGCGCGCATGCTCATCGTGTGGGTGGTCCCCGCTTCTGCGCAGCTGCACTTCTCGTTGGCGATAGTGCTGCGCAATTTCCGGTCCCGCCCGCTTACGTGGAAGCGGCAACGAAGCGGCAAATATTGCAGGCAGACGCGAATTTTCCGATCGCGGTCATGCACTTTTAAATCATCCGAATGACGAGTATCCTAAAAAAGCACTCCACGTTCGAACGGCGAATCGCGTGCCCTGATTCCCGTCCATACGTATTGCGGCCCCATCGCGCCATGCGCCGGTGGCGGCGTCCGCCTCACGCCCTGGCCGCACGAACCTTCCCAACCATTCGCAGGAGAGCTGGTGAGCCGACTCGTCGTCGTATCCAATCGCATTGCAGATCCCCGTAAAGCCGCGGCAGGCGGGCTTGCCGTGGCCGTGAAAGACAGCCTGCAGGAATCGGGTGGCGTCTGGTTCGGGTGGAGCGGCAGGCTGCGCGGCGACGGCGAGCGCCCCGCGCACAGCGACGACGTGCAGATCCAGAATGTCGGCGGCATCCAGCTCGCAACGATCGATCTCGATCCACAGGATTACGACGCGTATTACCTCGGCTACTCGAACAACGTGCTGTGGCCGGTGTTCCACTACCGCCTCGACCTCGCGCAGTTCGACCGGCGCTTCGCGGACGGTTATCGGCGCGTGAACCAGCTGTTCGCGCGCAAGCTGAGCACCCTTCTACGCCCCGACGATGTCGTCTGGGTCCACGACTACCAGTTGATTCCGCTTGCGGCCGAGCTGCGTGCGATGGGCTGCACGAATCCGATCGGCTTCTTCCTGCACATTCCGATGCCGCCGCCGCCGATCATGGCCGCGATCCCGGAGCACGAATGGCTGATGCGCTCGCTGTTCGCCTACGATCTCGTCGGTTTCCAGACCGAGTCGGATCTGCTTCACTTCGAGCACTACGTCGAGGCGGAAGCCGGCGCCGCGCGGCTGCCGGACGGCCGCCTGCAAGCGTTCGGCCGCACGCTGTCGGCCGGTGCATTCCCGATCGGCATCAACGTCGACGAATTCGCGGCGCTCGCGGAAAACCGCGACGGCATCGACATGTTCGAGCGGATGCGCGACGAGTATTCGCGCCGCCAGCTGCTCGTCGGCGTCGACCGGCTCGACTACACGAAGGGGCTGCCGCAGCGCGTGCACGCGTTCCGTCAGTTGCTCGAACAATATCCGGAGAACCGCGACCGCGCGACGCTGATCCAGATCGCCGCGCCGAGCCGCGAGGATCTCGGCGCGTACGACGATCTGCGGCGCGAGATGGACAGCCTGTGCGGCGCGATCAACGGCGATTACGGCGAACTCGAGTGGATGCCGATGCGCTACATCCACCGCACGGTCGCGCGCAAGCGCTTGCCGGGCCTCTACCGCGCGAGCCGCGTCGCGCTCGTCACGCCGCTGCGTGACGGGATGAACCTGGTCGCGAAGGAGTTTCTCGCCGCGCAGGACGAGGCCGATCCGGGCGTGCTGGTGCTGTCGCGTTTCGCGGGCGCCGCCGAGCAACTGAAGCCCGCACTGCTCGTCAATCCATACGACACGCAAGGCACCGCGCAGGCGATCCAGCGCGCGCTCACGATGCCGCTCGACGAGCGTCGCCAGCGTCACGACGCGCTGATGGCGATCGTGCGCAAGACCGACGTGCACTGGTGGCGCACACGCTTTCTCGACGCGCTCGCCGAAGCGGCGGAAGTCGCCTCCGCGACCGCGTCCTGACGCACCGACGCCAGCCGCACGCTCACACGCCGGTCGTCTCGCGGTCGAGCACCGTGCCATTCACGTCCCGCACCGCTACCGAGATCGGAATGCCTTCACGCATGCTCTCGGTCACCACGCAATACGCATCGAATCCGTCGAGCATGCGCGTCGCCGCCGCGAGATCGGCCCATGCCTTGCCGACCGACAGCGTCACGGCCATCGCGCCCACGCGCACCCTGCCCGCTTCGTTCTGCACCATGTCGACGTCGATGTGCGCGGTGACCGGCTGCGGATCGACGCGCTGTTTCTCGAGGGCGAACAACAGGCTCGCCGCGAGGCAGCTCGCGACCGCCGCGGCCAGCAGCCGGACGGGGTTCGGGCCGCGCCCGGCGCCGAGCGGCGGCGGCTCGTCGGTGAGCACCGGCGAAAGCTCGGTGCCGGCAAACGTGACTTCGAAACTGAAACGCGCATGCTGCGCGACATCGACCGATACGTGCGCCTCGCTCATGGCGACTCCGTGACTGGAAAAGGAGAAACGAAACGCCGGCGCAACGCCGCGCCGGCAAGGTTGAATCTCGGCGACGGCACGGCGCGATCGTGGCCACCCGCCGGCTGCGCGACAGGCCCGCGCTTCAGCGTTCCGGTTCGCGCGGCGGCCCGTATGCGACGAAATCGCGCTCGATCGCCGACGCCTGCTCCGGCGCATTCGCGCCCGCGCAAGGCGCGCGATCGGTCGGGGATGGCGCGGCGTCAGGCGTCTCGCGCCCGTCGATCAGCGCCTGCAGCGCATCGCGTTCGAGCACCTCGCACGCGAGCAGCCGCCGTGCGATCCGCTCGAGCGCGTCGCGACGTTCCCCGAGCGTCGACGCGACGCGCGCATGCGCATCGGTCAGCAGCGTATGCACCTCGTCGTCGATCATCCGTGCGGTGTGTTCGCTGCAGCGCCCCTCGCCCGCATGCCACGCGCCCGGCATGCCGGTGCGCGCATCGCCGTCGTCGAAGCTCACCAGCCCGATCCGCTCGCTCATCCCGTACTGCATGACCATGTGGCGCGCCATCGCGGTCGCGCGCTCGAGATCGTTCTGCGCGCCCGTCGATACGTCGCCGAACACGAGTTCTTCCGCGACACGCCCGCCGAGCAGCGCATCGATCCGGTCGAGCAGCTCGCTCCTGCGCAGCACGTAACGATCCTCGGTCGGCACCTGCTGCGTATAGCCGAGCGCGGCCACGCCGCGCGGAATGATCGATACCTTCTTCACCGGATCGCAATACGCGCGGCTTTCCGCGACGAGCGCATGGCCGGCCTCGTGATAGGCGATGGTTAGCTTCTCCTGCGCGTTCATCACGCGGCTCTTGCGCTCGAGGCCGGTCAGCGCGCGATCGATCGCCTCGTCGAAGTCGTCCATCCCGATCGCCGGCTTGCCGCGTTCCGCCGCATGCAGCGCGGCCTCGTTGACGACGTTCGCGAGATCGGCGCCGACAAAGCCCGGCGTGCGCGACGCGAGTTCGCCGAGATCGACGTCGGCCGCGAGCTTCACGCGCTTCACGTGCACGCCGAGTATCTGGCGGCGGCCGTTCACGTCGGGCCGGTCGATCGCGATGTGACGGTCGAAGCGGCCGGGGCGCAGCAGCGCGGGATCGAGAATCTCCGGCCGGTTGGTCGCGGCCATGATGATCACGCCGGAGCCGGCCTGGAAGCCGTCCATCTCGACGAGCAGCTGGTTGAGCGTCTGCTCGCGCTCGTCATTGCCCGACATCGGCCCGACGCCGCGCACCTTGCCGAGCGCATCGAGCTCATCGACGAACACGATGCACGGCGCTCTTTGCTGCGCCTGCTCGAACAGGTCGCGCACGCGTGCCGCGCCGACGCCAACGAACATCTCGACGAACGCCGAGCCGCTGATCGAGAAGAACGGCACGGCCGCCTCGCCGGCCACCGCGCGCGCGAGCAGCGTCTTGCCGGTACCGGGAGCGCCGACGACCAGCACGCCCTTCGGAATCTTGCCGCCGAGCCGCTGGTAGCGATCGGGATCGCGCAGGAACGCAACAAGCTGCTGCAGCTCGGCCTTTGCTTCGTCGATGCCGGCGATGTCGTCGAACGTGATGCCGGTTTCCTGCTGCACGTATACGCGTGCGCGGCTCTTGCCCATTCCGGTGAAATCCTGCAGCCCGCCTCGCTTGCGCAGCATCAGGTTCCAGATGAACACGAACGCGACGAGCGGCACCAGCCACGACGCGAGCGACGTGATCCAGCCTGTGTCGGACGTGCCGTGAAAACGAATGCCGGCGGCGGTCAGCGTGTCGATCAGTTGCGGATCGGTCACGCGATTGGTGGCAAAGCGCGGCGGCGTGCCATCCGACTTCACGGCCGCGACTTCGGACGCCGGCAGCATCGCGCCGGCTTGCGGCATCGTCAGCGTGCCCGTGATCGTCGTCGATCCTATCTCGAGATCGTCGACGAGCCGCGCGGCGACGAGCCGATGGAAATCGCTGTATGCGATCAGCGTCGACGCCGGGCGCAGCATCACCAGTTGCGCGGCGAACAGCACGAAGAAGCCCGCCGCGATCAGCAATCCTGCGTAGTCGAGTTTCCTGTCCATGGCATCGGGCCGGCCGGGCGCACCGCCGTGCGCTTATGCCGGTCCGCGCGCCGGGCCGGCACGCGGCATCGGCAGCCGCGCGCATACGGAATGCGTCCGCGTCATCGTCGCCTCGTTTCGTCGCATGAATGACATCGCGAACGCGCGCCACGCGCCGTTCGCGCGGACGACGCACGGCAGCGCGCCGCCCGTGATTCAAGTCTAGTTCGCGCGCACGCGTCGCGCATCGTCCGACAAACAGCTTTCATCGAGGCCGCCCGACGCGTTATAGTCGCGTTCATGACATTTTCGTGACAGTCGGTATCGCCCCGCTCGGGCGAGCCGCCGGCCGTTGCGTCCATCCCGCGTCGCGGCAGGCCGCGCGACGCTGCCGCGCATCGAACGACAACCATCCATCCGAGGAGCTCACGACGTGAACGACACACCCGATCGCCCCGACGACCTTCCCGTTGATCCCGAGCGCCGCCGCATGCTCGGCGGCCTCGCCGCGCTCGGCGCCGGCGTCGCGCTCGGCGGCTGCGAGACCACACCGGGTGGCGCGCCGCGTTCCGCCGCCGATCTGCGGCTCGACGAAGCGCTGCGTCGGCAGGTGCGCCACATCGTCGTGATCTATGCGGAGAACCGCAGCTTCTCGAACCTGTACGGCGATTTCCCGGGCGTGCGCTACCCGCTGAGCGACGTGCGGCCCGAGCATGCGCAGCAGCTCGATCGCGACGGCAAGACGCCGTTGCCCGTGCTGCCGAAAATCTGGGGCGGGCTCGTGCCGCAGGCGCAGGAAGTGGACGGCAAGCGCTACGCGATCGCCGAGCGCGACATCGACAAGCTGCCCAACGCGCCGTTCCGAATCGCCGACGCGCAAGGCAAGCCGCTGCCGAACGGCGTGATCACCCGCGACCTGTGGCATCGCTTCTATCAGAACCAGATGCAGATCGCCGGCGGCCGCAACAACCAGTTCGCCGCATGGGCCGATTCCGGCGGCCTCGTGATGGGCCATTACCGCAATTCCGCCGATACGCTGCGACTGTGGAACCTCGCGCGGCAATACACGCTGTGCGACAACTTCTTCATGGCCGCTTTCGGCGGTTCGTGGCTGAACCACATGTTCCTGATTTCCGCGCAGCCGCCGATCTATCCGGACGCGCACAAGCATCCGCAGGCGGCGAAGCTGCTGTCGAAGGTGGACGGCGACGATCCGGCCGGCACGCGGCTGACGCTTGCCGCCGATTCGCCGGCGTCCGCGCTCGACGGCCCGCCGAAGTTCGCGGTCGACGGCCCGCTGACACCCGACGGCTACGGCGTCAACACGATGGCGCCGCCGTACCAGCCGAGCTACGTGCCGCCGGCCGATCCCGGCAACGCCGCATACGCGGATCCGGCCGACCATCGCGTGATCCCGCCGCAAGGCCATGCGACGATCGGCGACCGCCTGTCGGAGAAGAATGTCGACTGGGCGTGGTACAGCGGCGCGTGGCAATACGCGCTCGAGCACCGCGACACGGGCACGGTGCCGGATTTCCAGTACCACCACCAGCCGTTCAACTACTTCGCGAACTATGCGCCCGGCACCGAAGCCCGCCGCAAGCACCTGCGCGACGCGGGCCTCGGCGACGAGCCGTCGACCAACCGCTTCATCGCCGACATCGATGCGGGCCGCCTGCCGGCCGTCGCGTTCTACAAGCCGCAGGGCAACCTGAACATGCACGCGGGTTATGCGGACGTCGAATCGGGCGATCGCCACATCGCGAACGTAATCGAACGCATCCGGCGCGGCCCGCAGTGGGAAAACACCGTGATCGTGATGACGCACGACGAGAACGGCGGCTGGTGGGATCACGTCGCGCCGCCGGTCGGCGACCGCTGGGGCCCTGGTTCGCGGATTCCCGCGCTCGTGATCTCGCCGTTCGCGAAGAAGGGTTATGTCGACCACACGATGTACGACACGAATTCGATCCTGCGCTTCATCAGCCGCGTGCATGGGCTCACGCCGCTCGACGGCGTCGCCGCGCGCGACAAGGCGTTCGCGTCGCGCGGCGCGACGCCGCCGGGCGACCTGACAAACGCGCTCGATCTCGGCTGACAGTCGTTCGACGTCGCTCCAACGTCCGCCAGAAACGACGATGCCCCGGTGCAACACGGTTGCCCGGGGCATCGTTCTTTTCTGCTCAGGCGGCGTTGCGCAGCGTCTCGCTCGCCGAATGCGCGGCGTGACGGCCGGCCTGCCGGCCGAAGAACGTCGCGTCGGCCAGCGACAATCCCGAGCTGTACCCGGCGCCCCAGCGCGGCAGCCCGCAGCTCGTGCGGCCGGCCGCATAGAGGCCGGCCACCGGCGCGCGCGCCGCATCGAGCACCTGCCCGGTGGGCAGCGTATCGAGCCCGCCCAGCGTGAAATGCGGATAGAACGCGTAGTCGATCCTGCAATCGAGCGCGACGAACGGCGGCTCGATCAGCGGCTTCAACCACTTCTTCGCCTTGTGGAACAGCGGATCGACGCCTTGTGCCGCGTGGCGGTTGTAGACGTCGACGGTCGCCGTCAGCGTGCCGGCGGGCATCTGCAGGTCGCGTTCGACTTCCTCCCATGTCTCGCCCGCTGCCGCAATGCCGATCCGCGCGATCGCGGGCGGCTCCTGGTAGGTCGCCTGGTCGACCAGCAGGTAGATCCGGTCGTCGGCCTGGTGGAACGCGTGATGGCCGGTGCGACCGTGATAGCCGTCCTCGTTGATGAAGCGCTGGCCGCGCGCGTTCACGAAGATTCCGCGAATCAGCGATTCGGGCGCGTAGAACGGCAGGCTGACGAAGCCCTGGTCCATGTGGATCGCCGCGCCGCCCGCGCTCTGGCCGAGCAGGATGCCCGAGCCGTCGTCGCCGGGGCTGCCGATCGGCTCGTCCGAGCGCAGCAATTGCGGCGCGTGCCGGCGCACCATGTCGCGATTCATCGCGAAGCCGCCCGCGCACAGGATCACCGCGCGACTCGCACGCACGCATGCCGTCTCGCCGTACGCGCGCAGCACGACGCCGCGCACCGCGCCCGCATCGTCGACGATCAGCGCCAGCGCGCGCGTGTCGTAGCGTGTCGACACACCGAGCGCCTGCACGCGCTCGGCCAGCACGCGCATCAGCATCTGCCCGCCGCCCCAGCCCGGCCATTGCGGCGTGTGGCCGCGCGGGCACGGCTTCGCGGCCTCGCTGAACGGCCAGGCCTCCTCGCTGCCCGACCAGATCAGGCAGTCGTCCGTTTCCGGTTCGACAATCCGCTCGGCGATGAACGTGTTCTTGTACGTGAGGCCCTGCGCGACGAGCCAGTCGTGATGCGCGAGGCTCTCGTTCGCATAGAGACGCACTTTCGCCTCGTCCGCGTCGCGGCCGCCCGCGAGCATCAGGTAGCGGTACAGGTCCTCGGTATCGTCGCTGAAGCCGGCTTGCCGCTGCGCAGGCGTGCCGCCGCTGCCGCCGAGGTAGATCTCGCCGCCGGACAGCGCGCTCGTGCCGCCGTAGCTCGATGCGCGCTCGACGATCAGCGTGTCGGCGCCGGCGCTCGCGGCTTCGATCGCCGCGCATGCGCCGGCTGCGCCGAAGCCGACGATCACGACGTCGTGTTCGGCATCCCAGCGATGCACGTCGCGGATGTTCAGGGGGCGGGTCAGGGAATAGTCGGATGACATGGGGGCCATGAGTCTGCGTGAAGGGAATCGGTGAAAAACGGGGGCGTGGCGCGGCATCGCCGGTGCGGGCGACTCGACACGGGCATCGGCGCGTTGTCGATGCGCACGCGAGGCGCGCCGCGTGTCGAGTGCGGGGAGGTCCGACAGCGACGGGAACCGGACGAGCAGCACGTGTCGGACGGCGCGCGGCGCAGGTATCGACGTGCGCCATCCGGTCGGTCCGCCAGGAAGCCACCGCATCGCGATGGCTTCCTGGCGACATCGCAAAGGCGCGGCGCACGGCCGCGCCGGCGTCACATGCCGCGCAACGCGGCGAAGCCGAAGTGCGACGGATCGATCGGTACGCAACCGGACGGCAGGCCATTCGAGTCGACCGAGCGGCATTGCAGGATGCCGGCCGCATACGGCGGCGACGGGACCTGGTCGGCGCCATATCGCGCCATCGCCATGGCCGCGAACGTGCCTATCGCCAATACGCACAGCTTGCGAGTCGAAAGTCTCATGATCGTCGTCCCCTCCGGTTGGCCGTCATCGCGGTTCGTATCCGGCGACTGGCCACATGCAACGGCGCCGGATGACTGCACGGTAGCCAGCGCCGGCCCGTCGGCCATCGTCCGTTTCGACTAGGGGCAAACGCGAAGCGGGCTTCATGTGGCGCGCTGCGTTGCAGCATTACCGCGCGATCCGGTTCAGCTGAAGGACCCGCGAATTGTCTGCCCTGGCTTGTGCGACCGGGCACCTCGCCATCCGACCCACGCCGCGCATCCGCCGCCGCATCGCAGCATCCGATGTTGCGCCACCGTCGCTCCCGGTGTTTTCCCCGATCCTCACCCTGCTCCGTATGGATGATGAGGACCGGTTGGTCCGATGCGAACCTGCGCATCGACGTCGCAATGCCGCCGCGGCCGCACGCGCGGCGCGGCAGACGCTTTCCGTCCACTCACGGGAGTACCGCATGACCGATTCGAATGCCCGCCACGCGCTGTACGAACTTGCGTGCCGTTACGCGCAAGCCGTCGACCGGCGCGACTGGGCGCGCCTCGCCACCCTCTTCACCGTCGACGCGCAGCTCGACGGACCCGGATTCCGCTTCGACGACCGCGACGCGATCGTCGCCGGAATGAGCGTGATCGAACGCTACGAGACGACCCAGCATCACGTGCACAACCAGCTCGTCACGCTCGAAAGCGGCGAAGCCGATGTCGAGACCTACGGCGTCGCGTGCCACGTCTATGTGCGCGACGGCGTGAAGCGCAAGCTCGACTGGGGGCTGCGTTATCGCGACCGCTGCGTGTTCGACGGCGGCACGTGGCGCTTCGCCGCGCGCACGCTGCACGTCGACTGGTCGCAAGACCTGCCGCTGGAGGGCTGAACGATGCGCTCGCCCCTCCCTCTCGCCGGTCGCACCGCACTCGTCACGGGCGGCGCCGGCGGCATCGGCGCGGCCTGCGCGCACGCGCTCGTCGCCGACGGCGCGGCCGTCGTGCTGATGGGCCGCCGCCGCGACGCGCTCGAACGCGCACAGCGGCGCCTTGCCGACGCAGTGCCCGGCAGCCGCGTCGCGCTCCACGCCGGCGACGCCTGCGACGACGCCGACCTGCAGGCCGCGCTGGACACCGCATGGGCGCTCGATCGCCGTCTCGACATCGTGGTGCCGACCGTCGGCGGCGCCGGGTTTCGCCCGCTGCTGATGCACGACGCCGACAGCTTCCGCGCCGAAATCGACCTGAACCTGCACAGCGCGTTCGCCGCGATTCGTCACGCCGCGCCGCGACTCGCCGACAGCGGCGGCGGCGCGATCGTCTGCATCTCGTCGACGGCCGCGCAGATCAATTTCCGCTGGCTGACTGCGTACTGCACCGCGAAAGCCGCGCTCGAAGCGCTGGTGCGCGGTGCGGCCGAGGAGCTGGCCGGCGCGAAGATCCGCGTCAATGCGGTGCGGCCGGGCCTCACGCGCTCCGAAGCCACCGCACCGATGTTCGACGACCGTGCACTGGTCGACAGCTTCCTCGAACAGATTCCGCTCGGCACGCTCGGTGAACCGGAAGCGATCGCGCATGCGGTGCGCTATCTCGCGGGCCCGGAGTCGGGCTGGGTCACGGGCCAGAGCTTCGCGGTCGACGGCGGCCACGAACTGCGCGCCAACCCGCGCGTCGACGCCACGATCGCGCAGATCTATGGCGCGGCCGCGCTCGATGCGGTCAGGGCCGGCCGTGCGCCGGGCGCCGCTTGAGCGGCCTCGTTCTTTCAATACATCACAGGAAATCGACCCAAAGATGAATCGAGTCGCAAACAAGGTCGCGCTGATCACCGGCGCGGCGAGCGGCGTCGGCCGCGAGGATGCGCTGCTGCTGGCCGCCGAGGGCGCGCGCGTCGTGCTCACCGACATCGACGAGGAGGCGGGCCGCGCGCTCGCGCGTGAAATCGGCGATACGGCGCTGTTCGTCCGCCAGGACATCGCCGACGAGGACGGCTGGCGGCACGCGATCGCGTCGACGCTCGATCGCTTCGGACGCCTGGACGTACTCGTCAACAATGCGGCGATCTGCCCGGTCGGCTCGATCGAGGACACGAGCCTCGATACCTGGCGGCGCGTGCTCCGTGTCAACGCGGACGGCTACTTCCTCGGCTGCAAGTACGCGATCGGCGCGATGAAGGACAACGACACGCCCGGCTCGATCGTGATGATGTCGTCGGTCGCCGCGCTCGGCGGCCTGCCGATGATGTGCGCATACACCGGCTCGAAAGGCGCGGTGACGGCGCTCGCGCGCAGCGTCGCCGTGCACTGCAAGCGCAGCGGCTACCGGATCCGTTGCAACTCGATCCACCCGGACGGGATCTGGACGCCGATGACGCAAGCATTGATGCCGGGCCTCGACCGGGCCGAACTCGGCATCGGCAACGATCCGATGGCGCGCATGTGCGACCCGAGGGACGTCGCGAATCTCGTGCTATTCCTCGCATCCGACGAGTCGCGCTTCGTGAACGGCGCGGAGCTGCGGATCGACAACGCGCAACTCGTGTCGTCGCTGTGACGCGGCGCGTGCCTTTCCCGTTCGAAGGAGGCTTGTGATGATTTCATTTGCCGGCAAGACGGTGCTGGTCACCGGCGGCGGCGCGGGCATCGGTCGCGCGTGCGCGCAAGCGTTCGGTGCGGCGGGCGCGCGCGTCGCGGTGGCCGAGCTCGATCCCGCGCGCGCGCAGGACGTGCGCGAGGCGCTCGAAGCCGCGGGCGTCGACGCGCTCGTGGGCGTCGTGGACGTCACGCGCCGCGACGAAGTCGACGCATTCGCGCGGACGATCGACGCACGCTTCGGCGGCCTCGACGTGCTCGTCAACAACGTCGGCGATTTCCTGCAGATCGCGAAGCCGTTCGACGCCCATACCGACGACGACATCGCGCGCCTGTTCGACGTGAACCTGCGCCAGGTGTTCGTCGTCACGCGCGCGATGCTGCCGTTGCTGCGCAAGCGCGGCGCGGGCGGCAGCATCGTCGGCGTGTCGTCGATCGAGGGCTTCCGCGCGATACCGAACTGCACCGTCTATGCGTCGTTCAAGGCCGCGCTGACCGGTTTCACGAAAAGCCTCGCGCTCGAACTCGGGCCGGCCGGCATCCGCGTGAACCAGATCGCGCCGGAGACCACCGAGACGCCGCAGGTGCCCGTGAGCGCGATGGTCGCGGCCGAGCATCGCGCGCACGTCCCGCGCTGGATTCCGCTCGGGCGCTTCGGTGCGGCCGGCGACATCGCGGGCGCCGCGCTGTTCCTCGCGAGCCCGCTCGCCGCGTGGGTCACCGGCACGACGCTCCATGTGGACGGCGGCGCGCTCGCGGCGGCCGGCTGGTATCGCGACCCGAACGGCTTCTGGACCAACATGCCGGTCGTCACGGGCAACGGCTTCAACTTCTGAGCGCCGCTTCGCGCGGCTTCATCCGTTCAATCGTCGGTTCAATTCATGCGGCGCACCTGCGCCGCCCTCGGAGACACCATGAACATTCTGATCATCGGCGGCACCGGCCTCATCGGCGGCCACGCGGCGCTGCATCTGCACGCACAAGGCAACGACGTGACGCTCGCCGCGCGCAAGCCGCCCGCGCCCGGCAGCGCGCTCGCGCAGTTCGACGTGCTGCTGCGCGACTACGTCGCCGGCAACTTCACGCGCGACGATCTCGCGCCGTTCGACGCGGTCGTGTTCGCGGCAGGCAACGACATCCGCCACCTGCCGCCCGGCACCGACGAAGCCGCTCACTGGGAACGCGCGAACGTCGACGCGGTGCCGCGCTTCTTCGCGCTCGCGCGCGACGCGGGCGTGAAGCGCGCGGTGCTGGTCGGCAGTTTCTATCCGCAGGTCGCGCCGGCGCTCGTCGACACGGTGCCGTACGTGCGCTCGCGCCATCTCGCCGACGAACGCGTGCGCGCGCTCGCGTCGCCGTCGTTCGCGGTGTGCAGCGTCAATGCGCCGTTCGTCGTCGGATCGGTGCCGGGGCTGCGCAACGAGATGTTCGCCGCGTACACGGGCTATGCGCAGGGCAGGCTCGCCGGCCTGCCGGTGTACGGGCCGGCCGGCGGCAGCAACTTCATCTCGACGCAATCGCTGTCGGAAGCGATCTGGGGCGCGCTGCAACGCGGCGAATCCGGCAAGGCGTATCTCGTCGGCGACGAGAACCTGAGCTTCGCCGAGTATTTCGCGGCCTTCTTCCGCGCGGCCGGCAATCCGCAGCCGGTGCCGTCGCTCGATCAGGAGCATCCGCTGCTGCCGGATATCGCGATCTATACGGGGCGCGGCAACGTCGTGTCGTACGAACCCGATCCGGCCGATATCGCACTGCTGCGCTACCGGCGCGGCGACGTGCAGCGTGCGGTGAACGAAGTGGTCGCGCAGTGCGGCGCGTAAACGCACGCCGGACGCACCGCTTGCAACGCTGAAACGAAGCAGAAACAAGAACGTCCCGCGGCCGGCGATGCATGCCGGCCGCGGGACGTTCATGCCACCACGTTGTTACGTGGTTACTTCGACTTCAAGTTACGTGGTTACTTCGACTTCAATCGTCAGCCGCCGATGCGTTGTTCGATCCTCTTCATCGTGTCGGTCAGCTCGGTCGGCAGACGCAGCTTCAGCGTGTCGAACAGCGCCGCATGCAGCTTCAGTTCGTCGCGCCATTCGTCGGCATTCATCGACGTCACCGCATCGAACTGCTCGCGCGTGAAGTCGAGCCCGTCCCAGTGCAGGTCTTCATAAGCCGGCGACACACCGAACGCATGTTCGCCGCCACCGCCGTGGCCCTCGAGGCGATCGAGCATCCACTTGAGCACGCGCATGTTCTCGCCGAAGCCCGGCCATACGAACTTGCCGTTCGCGTCCTTGCGGAACCAGTTCACGCAGTAGATCTTCGGCAGCTTGGCGCCTGCGCCTTCGAGCTGCTTGCCGATCTTCAGCCAGTGCGCGAAATAATCGCTCATGTTGTAGCCGCAGAACGGCAGCATCGCGAACGGGTCGCGGCGCACGACGCCCTGCTGGCCGGCTGCGGCGGCGGTCGTCTCCGAGCCCATCGTCGCGGCCATGTACACGCCTTCGATCCAGTCGCGCGCCTCGGTCACGAGCGGCACGGTCGTCGAGCGGCGGCCGCCGAAGATGAACGCGTCGATCGGCACGCCGGCCGGGTTTTCCCAGTCCGCGTCGATCGACGGGCATTGCGATGCCGGCGCCGTGAAGCGCGAATTCGGATGTGCGGCCTTGCGACCGGTTTCCTTTCCGATCTCCGGCGTCCACGGGTTGCCTTGCCAGTCGGTCAGCTTCGCGGGCGGCGTGTCGGTCAGGCCTTCCCACCATACGTCACCGTCTTCCGTCAGCGCGACGTTCGTGAAGATCACGTTTTCCTTCAGCGTCGCGATCGCGTTCGGGTTGGTCTTCACACCCGTGCCCGGCGCGACGCCGAAGAAGCCGGCCTCCGGGTTGATCGCATACAGGCGCCCGTCGCGGCCCGGCTTCAGCCATGCGATGTCGTCGCCGATCGTCGTGACCTTCCAGCCATCGAAACCTTGCGGCGGGATCAGCATCGCGAAGTTGGTCTTGCCGCACGCGGACGGGAACGCCGCTGCGACGTGATACTTCCTGCCGGCCGGCGACGTCACGCCGAGGATCAGCATGTGTTCGGCGAGCCAGCCCTGGTCGCGGCCCATCGTCGACGCGATGCGCAGTGCAAAGCATTTCTTGCCGAGCAGCGCGTTGCCGCCGTAGCCCGAGCCAAAGCTCCAGATCTCGCGCGTATCGGGGAAATGCACGATGTACTTGACCGGGTTGCACGGCCACGGCACGTCCTTCTGCCCTGCTTCGAGCGGATGACCGACGCTGTGCACGCACGGCACAAATTCGCCGTCCTCGCCGAGCACGTCATAGACCTCGCGGCCCATGCGCGTCATGATCCGCATGTTCGCCACCACGTACGGGCTGTCGGACAGCTCGACGCCGACGTGCGCGATCGGCGAGCCGAGCGGGCCCATCGAGAACGGCACGACGTACAGCGTGCGGCCGCGCATCGACCCGCGAAACAGGCCGTTCAGCGTCTCACGCATTTCTTCCGGCGCGATCCAGTTGTTGGTCGGACCGACGTCGTCAGGCGATTCGGTGCAGATGAACGTGCGGTCCTCGACGCGCGCGACGTCGGACGGATCCGACTGCGCGAGATACGAGTTCGGGCGCTTCGCGGGATTCAGACGCGTGAGCGTGCCCTGGTCGACCATCGCCTGGCACAGCGCGTCGTTTTCTTCCTGCGAGCCGTCGCACCAGACGACGCGCTCGGGCTCGGTGAGCGCCGCGATACGCGACACCCAGTCGATCAGTTTTCGATGCTTGACGAATGCCGGGGGAGCGATCAGCGGGCCGTGCGTCGCTTCGGCCAGATTGTTTTGCGACATGGGAATGTCTCCAGACTATTGGGCGGGGATGGGGGATGCGGGACGAGCCCGCGAGATGGGGAATGCGGTCGGAGCGCAGGATGCAGCGACGCGCAAGGCGGAACACGCGAGCGGAGCGCGTATCGATGCCGCGATGCGGGCGAGAGAATGTGATGTCTCGTATGAGCGTGCGAACGCGAGTTTCGCCATGCAAGCAACCTGCCGTACAACTCCATGCCGGCCAGCATACCATCGCCGTTATTGGGCGGGCGTTGCGTTGCAACAAGAAACAATTGTCACGACGCACCGGCATGCCGCTTGCCGCAGGTCCTTTTTACTGCGTCGGCGCGTGAGCTTTGGGGACGAAACGGCTGGAACGTCCGTCCCGCAATGGTTTCGCGAATACGGAAAAAATCGCGCGACACGTTCGCATGCGATGCATGCGCACGGTCGCGGACCGAATTCGTGTTTTCGCTACTCAGGCAAACCCTGAATTAGGTTGCGTACACAAACATCCATCGCGCATGCGTTGTGTACGGTACCGCTCAAAACGGCGCGCCCGGCAATCCGGGGTAATACGCGCCCGCTGCCATCCCGCCGTCCACGGACAGTTCGGCGCCGTTGCAGTACGACGCTTCGTCGCTCGCGAGAAACAGCGTCGCACGCGCGATTTCGTCAGGCAAGCCGACGCGTTGCAGTGGCACGTGCGTGTAGTGCTTGTTGATCTCGTCGAGCGGTGCGCCGGTCGGGTTCGACATCGCGGTGTTGACGCCACCGGGATGGATCGAATTCACGCGCACGCCCTGGTGGCCGAGTTCGAGCGCCGCCACCTTCGTCAACCCGCGCACGCCCCATTTGCTCGATACGTAGGCGGCCAGCGCGTTCACGCCGCGCAGCCCGTCCACCGACGAGATGTTGACGATCGACCCGCGCTTCTGCTCGATCATGCGCGGCGCGATTGTTCGAATCCCGACGAACGTGCCGACGAGGTTGATCGATACCGCACGCTCGAAATCGCGTTTCGACAATTCGGTGATCGCGCCGAACATCAGCACGGCCGCATTATTCACGAGCACGTCGATGCGGCCGAACTGCTCGACGGTCGCATCCGCGACGCGCGCCCAGTTCGCTTCGTCGCCCACGTCGAGCCGCATGAAGCGTGCCGCGTCGCCAAGTTCGCGCGCAAGCGCCTCGCCTTCCGCGTCGAGCACGTCGCCGATCACCACGCACGCGCCCTCGCTGACGAACAGCCTGCATGTCGCGGCGCCCATCCCGCGCGCGCCGCCCGTGACGATCGCCACCTTCCCTTCCAGTCGACCCATGTCGCTCTCTCCTCGATGCTTTCCGATTCCGGTTTGCCGGCCGCCGCGCACTGTGACGCGCAACGGTGCCGGCCGTTGATTTGCGTCGCGTTCGCCGTCAGCCCCAGTACGCCTGCCCGCCATCGAGCGGCAGCGTCGCCCCCGTCAGGTACGCGGCGTCGCGGCTCGCGAGGAACACGATCGCGCGCCCGATGTCGTGCTCGCAGTCTCCGACGCGGCCGAGCGGGATCGTGCGGAAGAACGCGGCCGCTTCGTCCGGATTCGCGTCGACCCAGCCCTTCAGTCCCGGCGACAGCGCATGCGGCGCGACCGCGTTCACGCGAATGCCGTCGGCGCCCCATTCGCATGCCGCCGCGCGCGTGAGTGCTCGAATCGCTTCCTTGGTCGCCGCGTACGCACCGTAGCCCGACGTGTCCCAGCGCACCGCGGCCGACGACGCGAAATTGACGATCACGCCATCGCCCTTCAGATGCGGATGGCACGCACGCATCATGCGCAGCGTCGCGATCGGCCCCGACTCGAGGCCCGCGAGAAAATCCGCGTCGGTCACGTCGAGCAGGCGGCCGAGCGGCACGACCTGCGCGTTGTTGATCAGGATCTGCACGCCGCGAAACCGCTCGACGACCGCATCGACGCACCGCGCGATTTGCGCGGCGTCCATCACGTCGCACACGAACGGCTCCGCGACACCGCTGCGTGCGCGGATCGCATCGCAGGTCGCGATCAGCTTGTCGCGCGTGCGGCCGACCACGGCCACTTGCGCGCCTTCTGCCGCAAGCGCGTACGCAACGCCTTGCCCGACGCCCTGCCCCGCACCCGTGACGAGCGCGACCTTGCCTTCGAGAATGCCCATCTGCGCTCCTTAAGCGACGATCGCCGGATGAGCCTGCACGGGCCCGCCGAGCAGCTCGCGATACGATGGCGGCTGCTTGCCGTCGAGATCCGCGATGCCGTACCGCAGCGCGGCTTCCGCACCGACCAGCACCTGCCCCGACAGCGTCATGCGTTGCGGATCGGCGTGGATCGCATGAATCACGCGGCCGGTGAATTCCGGGCTTTCGGCGACGAGCGCGAAGTCCTTGTAGAGATCCGGATGCTCGTCCCACACGCGCGTCGTGCGTTCGGTGTGCAGCGGACCCATCCAGATCGACACGGCCGCGACGTCGAACGGCTTCAGGTCGACGGCCATGTCCTTCGCGAACTTGTCGACGCCGGACTTCTGCGCGCCGTACGCGGCGCCGTGCATGTAGCAGCTCGCGCCGAACGACGACGTAAACGCGATCAGCCCGCTGCGGCGCCTTGCCATCAGCGGCGCGGCGTGCCAGCTCGCGACGTACGCCGAGCGCAGCCCGACGTCGAGGATGTTCACGAGGTCCAGCGACTTCTCCCAGAACGGGCCCGGCAGGATCAGCTGGTCGTGCAAGTAGGTCGCGTTGTTGACGAGGATGTCGAGCCGCCCGCTGTCGCGCTCGACGCGTTCGAACAACGCCTTCACCTGTGCGTCGTCCGCGTGGTCGCACGCGACGGCGATCCCGCGTCCGCCGAGCGCGTCGATCTCGCGCGCGGTTTCGTGGATCGTGCCGGGCAGCGGCGCGTCGCCTTCGTTCTGTGAGCGGCCCGTCACGTAGACGGTCATGCCGGCCGCGCCGAGCGCGCGCGCGATGCCCTTGCCCGCGCCGCGCGACGCACCCGTCACGACGGCGACCGGCGCCGCGTTGTTCTGTGCCATGTTCGATGTCTCCTGGGGAACGTTTTCAACCTGCGTGGGTTACGACGTGTCGTCACGCGACAGGCGGCTGCGCGCCGGCGAACAGCACGCCCGGCGCATCGCCGTCGTAGCGGACGGACAGCGTCGACGTGGCGACGCAGCGCGTGGCCGCGATCTTCCATTCGCCGTCGACCTTCCGGTATTCGTCGTCGTAGGTCGCGCCGAGCTGCGTGAGCGTGCGCGCGTTGGTGTCGAGCATCTGGTAATGCAGACCCCACGTGCCGCGCGCATGCGTGTCGTCGAGCACGGTGATGTCGGGATTCACGCCGTGGTGCATTTCGACGATGTGCGGGTGGCAGCCGAGCCGCTCGAACACGTCTACGAGCGCATCGCGGTGGTCGAACGTGCCGATTCGGCCGTAGTCGATTTGCACCGTGCCGGGCGCGAAGCAATCGCGCATCCCTTGCGGATCCTTCCGGTCGCAGCACGTGAAGTAGCGCGCCTTCAGGCGGCGGATCGCGTCGGCGTCCTCGAGCCTGCGCACGCGCGCTTCCATTCGTTCGATCGGGGTCATGCCGTCTCCTTGGTCTCGTGTGCGCGGATCGAAACCGCGTCGACGCCACGTTACAGGCACACGGGAGGCCGGCCATCACCTGTTTGGATGAACCTCGATGCCGCGTATCGCGCGGACTTCATCGCGGCCCGCGGCGTTCGTCCGAACAGACGATGTGACACGGGTGGCTTCATTTCTACCATCGGATGACACCACCACGAGACACGGCGATGGACGAGACGACCCGCACGCTCCACGAGTACGAGCAGATCCGCCAGCTGAAATACCGGTATTTCCGCGCGGTCGACACGCACAACTGGTCGTTGCTCGCGCAATGCCTGACCGAGAACTGCGAGGCGCGCCTGTACGGCGGCCGCTATGCATACGACGGCCGCGACGCATTCGTATCGAGCCTGCGGGAACTGATCGGCAAGCCGACCTTCCTGACGATGCATCACGGCCACCACCCCGAGCTCACGCTGGTGTCCGCCGATCATGCGTGCGGCGTGTGGTTTCTCGAGGATCATGCGATCAATCTGGAGGATAACTACCTGCTGCACGGCACCGCGTTCTACGACGACCAGTACGTGAAGCGCGACGGCGTGTGGCGTATTCACGCGACGCGTCACGAGCGCCTGTTCGAAACCGTCACGTCGCCGATTCCGTCGTCGTTCACGTTGACCGCCAACCGCTTCGCGCCGGTTGCGCACGACGCGTCCGGTTCGACCGACTCGGCCGTCAACGCTTCCTGAAACCCGGCGGCAGCGCCGCCGACCTCGTCATTCCCTTTGGAGCCGGAGCAATGGAGAAAGTCATTTACGTGTTGTGGCGCGATGCGCAGGCCTCGCCCGAGCAATGGAGCCGCAGCGTGCGCGCGCAGCTCGCCGACAAGCTGCTGTCGCTGGGCGCGCACGGCGTGCAGGTCAACGTTGCCGACGCCGACGTCGCGCCGGCCGCCGGCCTGAAACAGACCAACACGCATCCGGGCATCGACGGGATCGTCGCGATGTGGATCGACAGCGCGAACCCGATGTTCCGCCAGCCGTTCGACGACGCGGTGCGCGCGGTCGTCCCGCACATGGCCGCGTATCTCGTCGCCGAGTCGCAGCCGATTCCGAACACGCGCTTTCCCGCGCGGCCCGGCGAGCGCACGACCGGCTTCTCTCAGCTCGCGTTCCTGAAGCGCCCGCCGCGCCTCACGCACGAAGCGTGGCTCGACGTATGGCACGGCCATCACACGCGCGTCGCGATCGATACGCAGGACAACTTCCTGTACGTGCAGAACGTGGTCGTGCGCGCGCTCACGCATGCGGCACCCGGCTACGACGCGATCGTCGAGGAATGCTTCCCGGCCGCCGCGATGACCGATCCGTATGCGTTCTTCGATGCGGTCGGCGACGAGGAGAAATTCCAGCGCAACGTCGCGGAGATGATGGACAGCTGTGCACGCTTCATCGATTTCGACAAGATCGACGTGGTGCCGACGAGCCAGTACGTCGTGAAGGCAATGCGCGGGTAAAAAAAACGCCAACCCGTCGTGAACGGGTTGGCGTCGTGCCGCGGGTATGACGATTACGAGAACTGGTTCATCGTGTTGTCCTTGCCCGCTGCCTTCAGCGCGGCTTCGCCGCTGAAGTATTCCTTGTGGTCGTCGCCGATATCCGAGCCGGACATGTTCTGGTGCTTGACGCACGCGATGCCCTGACGGATTTCCTTGCGCTGCACGCCGGCCACGTAACCGAGCATGCCCTGTTCGCCGAAGTATTCCTTCGCGAGGTTGTCGGTCGACAGTGCGGCCGTGTGGTACGTCGGCAGCGTGATCAGGTGGTGGAAAATGCCTGCTTCACGCGACGCATCGGCCTGGAACGTACGGATCTTCTCGTCGGCAAGCTTGGCCAGTTCCGTCTCGTCGTACTCGACGCTCATCAACTGCGCGCGATCGTATGCCGACACGTCCTTGCCCGCTGCCTTCATCGCGTCGTACGCCTGCTGACGGAAGTTCAGCGTCCAGTTGAACGACGGGCTGTTGTTGTACACCAGCTTCGCGTTCGGGATGACCTTGCGGATTTCGCTGACCATGCCGCCGATCTGCGCGATGTGCGGCTTTTCGGTTTCGATCCACAGCAGGTCGGCGCCGTTCTGCAGCGACGTGATGCAGTCGAGCACGCAACGTGCTTCGCCCGTGCCGGCGCGGAACTGGAACAGGTTGCTCGGCAGGCGCTTCGGACGCAGCAGCTTGCCGTCGCGCTTGATGACGACGTCACCGTTGCCCAGCTGGTCGGCCGACAGTTCTTCGCAGTCGAGGAACGCGTTGTACTGGTCGCCCAGGTCGCCCGGCGCGTTGGTCACGGCGATCTGCTTGGTCAGGCCCGCGCCCAGCGAATCGGTACGCGCGACGATGATGCCGTCGTCCACGCCCAGTTCCAGGAACGCGTAGCGGATCGCGCGGATCTTCGCGAGGAAGTCCTCGTGCGGCACGGTGACCTTGCCGTCCTGGTGGCCGCACTGCTTCTCGTCGGACACCTGGTTTTCGATCTGGATGCAGCACGCGCCTGCTTCGATGAATTGCTTGGCGAGCAGGTACGTCGCTTCCGCGTTGCCGAAGCCGGCGTCGATGTCGGCGATGATCGGCACGACGTGCGTGACGTGGTTGTCGATCTTTTCCTGGATCGCGGCCTTGGCAGCCGCGTCCTTCGCGGCGTCCAGTTCGCGGAACAGGCCGCCGAGCTCACGGGCATCGGCCTGGCGCAGGAACGTGTACAGCTCGCGGATCAGCGCGCTGACCGACGTCTTTTCGTGCATCGACTGGTCCGGCAGCGGGCCGAACTCCGAGCGCAGCGCGGCAACCATCCAGCCCGACAGGTACAGGTAGCGGCGCTCGGTGCTGTTGAAGTGCTTCTTGATGGAGATCATCTTCTGCTGGCCGATGAAGCCGTGCCAGCAGCCCAGCGACTGCGTGTACTTGGACGGATCCGCATCGTACGCGGCCATGTCGGCGCGCATGATCTTCGCGGTGTACTTCGCGATGTCGAGGCCCGTCTTGAACTTGTTCTGGGCACGCATGCGGGCGGCATATTCGGGATTGATGGCATTCCACGCGCTGCCGTGGTTTTCCTTCAAGCCAGCCACTGCCTTGATGTCGTCTTGATATTGGGACATGTCAATCTCCTGGGAACGAAGCGCATTTAAGTAAAGGGTTCAGCGTGCCCGCTCCGTGTGACGAAGCGAACTGCATGGACTCAATGGTAACGCTGCCCGATCCGTTTTCGGCGAAGTCTTATATAAGACATAAGATATAAATTTCGCTTGTTTTTCAATGAGATAAGCAGCTCGTTTTGCGATGCAAAACAGGTTTTCAAGCCGCGGGACGGCGACGTGGCGGGAATCTCGCAAACATTCCGTGATATGAAATTGCCTTTCGGCAGTTGGTGGATGGACAGACATGGCGGCCCAGGTTCCGGTCCTTTGCCATGCGCATGACAAAACGTCTATACTTGGACAATTCATCGATGACGAACCCGAAGCGCGCCGACCCACGTACGGCGATGCGCGGCCTCCTGCCTGGATCGACATGAGCGACTATCCCGTTTTCGACGCGCTGTGCGAGCTGCTGACCACCTCCGGCGCGCGGTTCCGCGTGCTGGAGCACCCGGCCGAGGGCAAATCCGACGTGATCGCGACGATTCGCGGCACGCGTCCCGAGCAGGGCGCGAAGGCGATGCTCTGCACGTTCAAGGACGGCGGCGACGTCACCGCGCTCGCGGTCATCCCTGGCCATCTGAAGATCGATTTTCGCAAGGTCGCCGACGCGGTCGGCCGCCGCAAGGCGACGCTCGCGCCGCCCGAACTTGCCGCCGCGGTCACGCGCTGCGTGATGGGCGCCGTGCCGCCGTTCGTGTTCGACGCGAACGTAACGCTCGTCGCGGACCCCGCACTGATCGAGCTCAATGACGAAATCGCGTTCAATGCGGGCCGCCTCGACCGCTCGGTCGTACTCGACGCATCCGACTACGTGCGGATCGCCCGCCCGCTGCTGGCCGACATCACGCGGCCGGAAGCGATCGACGCGCCCGCGCTCGAGGCCAGCACATGACCACGCCCCGCTCCACGCCGCAGTCGGAGCAGGCGTCGCTGATCGAGCAGGTGCTGCGCATCGCCGAAGGGCTCGGCGCGATGTTCGCGCCGTTCACCGAGGTCGTCGTGCACGACCTGCGCACGCCGAAGCATGCGATCCTCGCGATCCACAACAACCTGTCGGGCCGCGCGATCGGCGATCCTGCGACTGAACTCGGGCTCGCCCGCATCGAGGACGACGACTTCCCGCAAGTGCTCGCGAACTACGCGAACCGCTTCGCCGACGGCCGCACCGCGAAAAGCACGTCGATCGGCGTCAAGGATTCGAGCGGCCGCTACGTGGCCGCGCTGTGCCTGAACGCGGACGTCACGCTGTTTCGCGGTTTCCAGGGGATGCTGAACCAGTTCTGCAGCACCGAAGGCGCGCCGGTCGCCGAAACGCTCGACCCGGCCGGCGCGGACGCGATCCGGCAGCGCATCGACGCGTTCGCGACGCGCCTCGCGACCACACCGCGCGAACTGAAGACCGACCAGCGACGCGAGCTGATGCAGATGCTGAAGGCCGACGGCTTCCTCGAGGTGCGCCGCGCGATGGAAATCGTGTCGCAACATCTCGGCGTGTCGCGTGCCACCGTATACAACGATGCGAAATGATGCGTGAGGCAGACGCGCCCGTGGCGCGTCCTGCCAACCTGTTGACCGACTCTTCCGACGAGCGACTCATGAACACTCCGACCCTCCCCACCTACGACGACGTCGCGGCCGCCGCGGCAAGACTCGACGGCCGCGCGCACCGCACGCCCGTGATGACGTCGCGAACGATCGACGAAGCGCTCGGCGCGCAGGTGTTCTTCAAGTGCGAAAACCTGCAGCGCATGGGCGCGTTCAAGTTCCGCGGCGCGTTCAACGCGCTGTCGCGCTTCGACGCGACACAACGCCGTCACGGCGTCGTCGCGTTCTCGTCGGGCAACCATGCGCAGGCGATCGCGCTGTCGGCGCGCATCCTCGGCATCCCGGCGACGATCGTGATGCCGCAGGACGCGCCGGCCGCGAAGATGGCCGCGACGCGCGGCTACGGCGGCAACGTCGTGACCTACGATCGCTATACCGAGGACCGCGAGCAGATCGGCCGCGCGCTCGCGGAGCAGCACGGGCTCACGCTGGTGCCGCCGTACGACCACGCGGACGTGATCGCGGGCCAGGGCACGGCGGCGAAGGAGCTGTTCGACGAAGTCGGGCCGCTCGACGCCGTGTTCACGCCGCTGGGCGGCGGCGGCCTGCTGTCGGGCACGGCGCTCGCGACGCGCGCGCTGTCGCCGCGCGCGAAGCTGTACGGCGTCGAACCGGAAGCCGGCAACGACGGACAGCAATCGTTCCGGTCCGGGTCGATCGTCCATATCGACACGCCGCGCACGATCGCCGACGGCGCGCAGACCCAGCACCTCGGCAACCTGACGTTCCCGATCCTGCGGCGCGACGTCGATGACATCCTGACCGCGACCGATGCGGAACTGGTCGACTGCATGCGCTTCTTCGCGACCCGCATGAAGATTGTCGTCGAGCCGACCGGCTGCCTGTCGCTCGCGGCCGCGCGCCGGATGAAGGACGAACTGAAAGGCAAGCGCGTCGGCATCGTGATCAGCGGCGGCAACGTCGATCTCGAGAACTTCTGCGCGTTGGTCGCCGCATCCGCATGATGCGTCGCGGCGCGCGGATGGCCGCATGAACATCCTTTCATCCGCGCGCCGCTGTTCCTTCACGTCGCGTTAAGTTTCGCGCCCTAGACTGAATGCGTTGTCCCGCAGTCAGTCGCGAAGAAGGAGGTTCCATGAACACGCACGCGATCGTCGCCGCCGCCTTCGCGGCAGCATCCGTTACGGCGTTCGCTCAACCGGGCGCGACATCATCCGGTTTTGTCGCCACGTCGCCGCACGACCCGGTCGCGCAGGCCGCCCATCGGCCGCCCGCCGCGCTTCCGCATGCCGGCTTCGTGCTCGCGAAGATCGATCAGAACAATACGCCGCCCGATCGCGGCGGCGACCCCAGCGGCCGCACGCACGCCGGCACGCATATGTAACCCGGCGTGAGCCGGCCGCATCGGTCGGCCGGCCCGCGTCACCTCATCACATCGACGGCAGCGACGGATCGCGCGCGGCGAGGATGTCCGCGGTGCGCTGCTGCAGCGCGCCGTCGATCGTCTGCGGTTGCGGAATCAGCCAGTAACGCCCGTCGCGAATACCGTCGAACGCCCGCGCCGCGAATGCGTCGGGCGTGAGCCCGTGCGCGTTCAGCATCTCGCGCATCGCCTCGACGAAACCCTGCACCTCCGGCCGCTCGTGCGCGGCGCCGAACGGGTCGTTGAAAATGCCCGTCTGCACCGGGCCCGGCGCGAGCAGCGACACGCCGACCGGCGCGCCGAGCATCTTCAGTTCGCCGTACAGCGATTCGGTCAGCGCGACCACCGCGAATTTCGTCGCCGAGTATGGCGACATCAACGGGCTCGGCAGGAACCCGCCGACCGACGCGGTATTGACGATGCGCGCCGGCACGTTGCGCTCGAGCATGCGTGGCACGAAGCTGCGGATCCCGTTCATCACGCCGTGCACGTTGATCGCGAAACTGCGCTCGAACCGCTCCGGCGTGATTTCCCAGCTGAAACCGGTCGCCATCACGCCCGCATTGTTGAACAGCAGGTCGACGCCGCCGAAGCGTTGCCATGCGGCGTCGGCCAGCGCGTCGACGGCTTCCGGGCGGCTGACGTCCGTCGGCACGCACAGCACGTCGGTTTCGAGCGTCGCGGCGAACGCGTCGAGCTTTGCCGGGTCGAGATCGGCCAGCACCACGCGCATGCCGAGCCCGGCGGCGTGGCGCGTGAGCCCGCTGCCGATCCCGCTGGCCGCGCCGGTAATCACGGCGGTACCGCCGTCGAAGCGAATCGAAGTCGTCATGTCAGTGTCCTGTCGGGTCGATGCGCGGATGCGCGTATGCGGTAATCACGGGCGCCGGCAACCGCGTGCGGCCGTCGAGCGAGCGCACCGCCAGCCCCAAGAGAATGTCGTGCGCGGGCCGCTCTGCGTCAGCCGGCGATATCCGCAACATGCAGCACGAGCTTGGCTTTCGCGTCGCCCATTTGAACGAGATCGAACGGGCGCCGCCTGTTCGAGCACGCGCAGCACGCCCCGAGGCGAGCCGTTCTGCAATCGCTACCGGCTTGGCCGCCTTCCTCGTCGATTTTCCGTTTCGTCTGATGTAACGCGGTGCCGAGGTCTCGCAAGACAAGATCGGGAAGGAATCCCGCGAGCACTGACGTTTTTTCGCATCCCTGCGCGCATCGCCAATTGACGCGCAGGAGTGCTCGCCATTACGCTTGCGCGCTGATGGTTCCCGGAGACGGGATCAAAAGGGAACGCAGGAGAGGCAACGCCTCGGATCTGCGGCTGCCCCCGCAACTGTGAGCGGCGAATCCGCACTACCCCACGCCACTGGGAAACCGGGAAGGCCGGTGCGAATAGCGACCCGCGAGCCAGGAGACCTGCCATCGACCCGAGGTCCAAGCAGCCGCGCCGGGCGGGGTGTCCCGGAGCGCCAGGCGCCGCCTTTGGCGGCCGCCCCGTTGCATGGACGGCCCGACCTCAGGACCCTTCAGATGTCCAGTCTTTCCGCCTCCCTCCGCTTCCTCGCCGGAAGCGTCGTGCCGTCGCGCCAGCCATGGGCGCGCCGTGTCCGCACGCGTGTGCCGTATCGCGTCGTCCGGCTCGCCCGGCGACCGCCCACGCCGTCCGGTCTCGTGATAGACCCAAACGAACTCCGGCGGTACGCACCGCCACCCGCTTACGCTCGCCGTACCTGCAACACGATCACGCTCATTGCCTCATGAATCTTCGCCACCTTCTCGCCACGTCCGCCGCCACGGCGCTGTTCGCCCCGCTCGCCCATGCCGCCGACGACTCGGCGCTCGCTCAGCCGCCCCGACCCGCCGAAGCCGCCGACCTGCCGACGATCAGCGTGACCGACACGCGGCACCTGCCCGAATCGTTCGACCAGCGCTATGCGACGACGCAGGTGCTCACGCGCGCCGATCTCGACCGGCTGTCGCCGAGTGACCCGAGCATCACGCAGGCGCTCGCGACGCTGCCGGGCGTGACCGTCTCGCAGAACGGCGGCCCCGGCTCGTCCGCCTCCGTCAGCATCCGCGGTTCGTCCGCCAACCAGGTCGCGGTGTTCATCGACGGCATCCGGATCGGCTCGCCGACGACGGGCATCGCGCCGTGGGCCGACCTGCCGACCGACGCGTTCGAACGCGTCGAGGTGATCTCCGGGCCGGCCGCCGCGTCGTTCGGCGCGAATGCGATGGGCGGCGTCGTGCAATTGTTCACGCGCCGCGCGGCCGGCCAGCCGAACCAGACCACCGCGTCGTTCGGTGGCGGCTCGAACAAGACGTTCGACACGCAGGTGCGCACGTCGGGCACCGTGCCGTCGACGGGGCCGCTCGCCGCGCTCGGCGGCCTCACCTACACGCTGGGCCTGCACGACTACAACACGGCCGGCATCGACGCGACGCGGCCGTTCGCATACGGGCACGAGGCCGGCCGCAATCCGTATCACGCGCAGGACCTCGATGCGCGGCTCGGCTACGCGCGCGACAACTGGTCGATCTCGACGTTCGCGCTGTATCACCGTTCCGACCTGTCCTTCGACAACGCCGGCTTTGCGAATCGCGAGCTCGATCATCAGTTGACGACCGGCGTCGCGTTCCATCTCGACATCACGCCCGACACGCAGTTCGACCAGTCGTTCGGTTATGCCAACGATCGCCAGTTCCTGTATGCGAGCGACCCGACCATCCCGACCGACCAGATCAACTCGCAGCGCATCAGCGCGTCGACGTCGCTGACCCATCAGGAGCATGGCTTCCGGCTGTTCGGCCTGCCGTTGTCGGGCGAGACGAAGCTCGCGTACGACTTCACGCGCGAACAGGCATTCCTGCCGGTCGACGTGCCGGACGGCTTGCCCACGCGCAACGACTCCGCGTTCTCGCTGCATCAGTCGGCGACGCTCGGCAGCGTGACGATGTTCGTCGCGGGGCGGCACGAGATCATCGCAGGAAAGGCCGTGAACACCGGTAACGCCGCGCTGTCGTGGGCCATCACGCCGGTCTATACGGCGCGCGTGTCGTACGGCAACGCGTTCCGTCTGCCCTCGTTCAACGACCTGTACTACCCGGGCTACGGCAATCCGGACCTGAACCCGGAACGCAGCGATTCGGTCGAGGCCGCGCTCGACGCGAACACGGCTTACGGCACGTTCAGCGCCGCGATCTACGACACGCGCATCAGCAACCTGATCGCGTACAACCCCGCGACGCGCTCGCCGATGAACATCGGCCGCTCGCATATCCGCGGCATCGACCTGTCGTACAAGGGCACGATCGGCCGCCATACACCCGTGAGCATCGCGATCGGTTTCCTGAATCCGCAGGACGAAACCAACGACAGCTGGCTCAACCGCCGGCCGCGCCAGACGGTCAGCGTCAACGTCGACCACACGTGGGACGAATTCAACCTGCATGCACTGAGCACGGGCGCGTCGCTGAACTACGGCGGCACGACGTTCGACGACCCGGCCAACACGACGTATCTGCCGTCGTACCTGACCGTGAACCTGCGCGCGTCGTACAGGATCAATTCGCACCTGACGGTGTCGGCGACGCTGTCGAACCTGTTCGACCGTCAGTACATGACCGCGTACGGCTACAACACGCTCGGTCGCGCCGCGTTCGGCAAGCTCAGCTATACGTTCTGACCCGGGTGCGCGCGGTGCGTCGAACGCGTGGTTTGCGTCACGCCCCGACGATGCCGCGCATGCCGGCGATCAGCTGGATCGCGCCGAACATCGCGATCACGACCGCGGATCCGCGCGACAGGCCGTGCGTGAAGCTCAGCGGCATCTTCGTGCGCAACGCGGCGGTCGCGCTGCTCAGGCACAGCCACCACGTCGCGGATCCGACGAACACGCCCGCAACCATCAACGCCACGGTCGAACCCATCGCACCTTCATGCGTGCCCGACAACGGGCCGAGCGCCGCGAAGATGCCGACGAATGACAGGATCGTCATCGGGTTCGACAGCGTGAGGCCGAAGGTCGTCAGGAAATCGCGCAGCACGGTCGCACGCGGCACGTCGCGCACCGCGGCCGGCGCGGCCGGCGCCTGTCGCGCGATGGACCAGGCCAGCCACACGAGGAACGCGCCGCCGACGATTTTCAGCGCCACGGTCAGCATCGGAAACGCCGTGACGATGCCCGCGACACCCAGCGCGCCGAGCAGCCCGTAGATCGCATCGGCACACGCGGCGCCGATGCCTGTCGCGAACCCCGCGTGAAAGCCACGGCTCAGGCTGCGCTGGATGCAGAGCATGCCGATCGGGCCGACCGGCACTGCGATCGACAACCCCATCACGACGGATTTGATGAACAGCATGGCCGGCTCCTCGCGACATGCAATGGCATGAACCGCATCGTAGGGAAAATCCGGTCGCCGCTGAAGACGGTTTTTAAGGAAAAATGGCCCCTTCACCTTAAAAACTCCGCCACGATGGACGAACTCGACTGGAAGATACTCGCGCTGCTGCAGGCCAACGGCCGCATCAGCTACACGGAGCTGGCGCGCCAGGTTCATCTGTCGGTGCCGGCGGTGACGGAACGCGTGAAACGCCTCGAATCGACGGGCGTGATCGACGGCTACACGGCGCGCGTCAATTCGGCCGCGGCCGGCTACCCGGTGAGCGCGCTGATCGGCATCACGGTGCCGCAGCCGGCCAAGGCGAAATTCCTGAAGCTGCTCGAAACGATTCCCGAAGTGGTCGAGTGCCATCACGTGACCGGCGCGGATTCCTACGTGATGCGATTCGTCGCGGTCAGCATGGCGCACCTAGAGCAACTGATCGAGCGCATCAACCTGTACGGCGAAACGCGCACGTCGATCGTGATGTCGACGCCGCTGCCGGCGCGGGGCCTTGCGCGGCCGGCAGCGGCGATCAAAGGCATTCGGGGGTGACAGAACACCCCGCGTTGCGCGATGCTGTGCGGTGCGCACCTTGCACGAACCGGACAACCTGCCATGCCAGTGATCGGACTGAATCATTACAACTTGCGCGCAGATCGAGCCACGCTCGATGCGCTGCGCGATTTCTACGTGAACGTCGTAGGCCTCGAGGCGGGCTATCGTCCGCCGTTCCAGAGCAATGGCTACTGGCTCTACGCGGGGGCGCAGGCGATCCTCCACCTGTCGGAAGCACGGCCCGGCGAGGTTCGGCCGACGCACGTCGTCAATACGGTCGACCATATGGCGTTTTCCTGCGAGAACGCCGCCGACATGGAGCGGCGCCTGGCCGACGCGCAGGTCCGGTACTCGCGCGCGTACGTGCCGCTCACGTGCCAGCTCCAGCTCTTTTTCACCGACCCGGCCGGCAATGGCGTCGAATTGAATTTCGCGGAAGCCGACGGCGACCCTGGTAAAGGCCCGGGTTAGCGCGGGCGACCGGCCCGTGTCGATCGCCCGGATCGCGGTCGCTTGCGCGACCGTTACTGTCGTTGCACGAGCTTCACGATCGTGAGCGCACCGTTCACGCGCTCGACCCGGACCTTGACCTTGTCGCCCACGTGCAGCGACGCGATCATCGCCCTGTCACCGGCCCTGAACGCCATCGTCATCGGCGCCATCCCGACGTTCTCGAGCGCGCCGTGCTTCAGCGTCACCATGCCGTGCGCGGCATCGACCCGTTTCACTTCGGCATCGGTCAGCCCCGCATCCGGCGCCGACATCTTCATGTCGCCCATGCTCATGTCGGACATGGTCCCGCCCGCGCGCACCGGCATCGCAACGACGACCATCGCGCCGAGGACGGCGACGGCGAAGCATCCGATCTTCATCGAGCGACTCCCTGGCGCAGCCAATGACGAACGCGCCCGCTACACCAGCAGCGTCGCGACCGCCCACGCGATCAGCACGACGCCCAGCGCGCGGCCAATGCGTTCGCCGCCCGGCAGCACCTTTTCGACGAGCACGAACAGCGACAACGCGACGATCCACACGACGTTCATCACGCCGCCGACGAACAGCAACGCCATCAGCAGCCAGCAGCAGCCCACGCAATACGCACCGTGCCGCACGCCAAGCAGGAAGCTGCCCGTGACGCCCGGGCGCCAGTACGTCGTGAGAAACCGGACCGGCGACCGGCACTGCCGCAGGCATGCCTGTTTCAGCGGCGAGAATTGATACGCGCCGGCCAGCGCGAGGACGATCGCGGACAGCATGGCGCTCTTCGACCACAGCATCATTCCGGAAATCAGGCCGGCAGGCTGCAGCAGCGTTTGCAGCACGGCGGCTGAGACCGAGAACGCGAACCACACGGCCAGATAGCCGGCCAGCAGGAACGTCGACGCGAACGCAGACCCGGCAGCCTGCGCACCGCGATGCTGCAGCACGCGCCGGTACAACAGCACAAGCGGCGTCGCGCCGGGCGTCATCATCGCGATCATCATCACCCACCACATCAGGACCACGGTCGCCAGCGACGGATCCATCGTGCCCATGTCGTCGGCCAACCGATGCGGGAACAGCGCGACCGCCGTCATGTCCAGCGCGGACATGCCGGTGCCCGCGCCCGTCCACAGATAGACCCAGCACGCGCCGACGAGCGCGGTCATGCCGAGCAGCGTGACGACGCGCTCGCGCCCGAGAAAATCGCCGACGGGGATCATGCCGCGACGCGATGCCGGATCAGCCCGTGGTTGTTCAGGTGCAACCGCGCGAACTGCGCGTAGGTCCGTTCGAGATCGAGCTCGATGTGGCCATGCGACCGGCTCGTGCCCGAGCCGATCTCGGCTAGCTCGTATTCGAATCCGTGCGGCAGGTCGATCCGCGCGCGATGCTCGGCGCCCGTCACCGGATTGCGGATCGGCTCGCCGACGACGTCGAACACGCCTTCGACGCTGATCCGGCCGCGCCGCGCATCGACATCGACGTCGAAATCGATCTTCGCGAAGATCGGATCGTATGCATGCTCGAGCGTCGATGCGAACACGGAGAACATCGTCGCAAATGGATCGGTATCCTGACCGGTCATGATTTTCAGCACAGCCTCGCGCTGCGCCGGACTCGCGCGCTCGTCGACGATCGGCTGGCACCGTCCGTGGCCTTCGTGAATCGGCCCCGGCCACTGAAACACGACCGCGATCCGGAGGCCATCGAGCACGACGTCGCCGTAGTGGCCGCTGTCGATCGAAATCGCCCCCATCGCTTCGCAGTTGCCGTGCGTCGGCAACGCATTGAACTGGCAAGGGCAACCGTATGAGCAATTGCAGTTGATCAGTTCGGTTCCCTGAATCTCCCAAGGCGTCATGGTTTCACCTCGCGCGGTCGTGGCACGTAATGCTTCGAATCTAGTGCAGCGCACAGGGGAAAGCAAAGGCCACGCGAGACGTGCGAACGAGCGAAGAATACGCTGCCAGCAGCGGCGTGCAGCGGCGCTGATCCGACTGAATTCAACGTCGCCGTGCGCCGCGTCCGGCGGCCCCCGGATGGGCCCACTACGGGGCCATCTCGCGGACGCGCGCGGCCGAGCCGATCGCGACGATCGGCACTCGGCACTCGGCACTCGGCACTTGCGTATTCTGCGGCCTGATGACATTCGAGACGTCGCTCACGCGAGGCACACAGGCGCGTGCCAGCTCATTCTTCAGCCCTTACACGATGACAGTGCTGAGTGCGCGCCGGCTGTTCGGGAAATGGGTCAGGATGATGCGCTCCGCAATCGCGACCGACGGGTAGCCCATGAAGATGCTCGGTGTGCTCGCAATAGGCGGCTACGGGCCGCCCGCTCGGTTAGCCGGACTTCTTCGGCGCGCGTGCGACGGCGAACCACCCCATCACCGCACCCGCGACCCACGCGCAGGTCAGCAGCAGATCAAGGTCCATCATCCCTTCGAAATTCGCACTGTTCTCGAAGCTGCAATGCCGGCTGCCGAGGAACGCGATGCAGCCACTGGCGATCCACTGGATGTGCATGAATACGTGATAGACGGCGAAGGCCGAAGCGATGATGGCGACGCGCAGGCGTATGGTCGTTTTCATTCGGCGCCGGAGGCTGTGGGGTAGTCTGACGCCGATCTTAAGACAACGGCGCCGCATCAGGCAATCGGTCCCGCACGAACGTCACGACCGGCATGCACGAACTCGAATCACCATCCGCACAAACCCCGATAAAACGCTGACACAGCGCTGCCGGCCCGGCTTCGTTCGGTGCTCGCCGCACTGCGGCATTCACGCGGCCGACGACGGCTTTCGCGCCGCCACGCCTGCGCCGCCGGATCGATGACGCGTATCGCCTACGCATCGCCTACGCATCGCCGATCTGCGTCATCGTCCGCAGGCAATCCACCGCGAGTTGCTGATAGACCCGCGTGCCGTTCGCCTTCGCGTCGATCTCCGCGTCGCTCAACCGCCGCACCACGCGACCCGGCACGCCCGCGAGCAGCACGCCGCGCGGCACATCGTAGCCCGCTTTCACGAACGCGCAGGCCGCGACGATCGTCGTCGCGCCGATCGTCGCGCCATCCATCACGACCGCATTCATCCCGATCATCGTGTCCGGTTCGAGCGTCGCGCCGTGCACGATCGCGCCATGGCCGACGTGGCTGTTCACGCCGAGCCGGCACGTCTCGCCGATGCCGACGTGCAGCACGCAGCCGTCCTGCACGTTGCTGCCGTCCCCGACGACGATCGCGCCGAAGTCGCCGCGCAGGCTCGCATGCGGGCCGATGTAGCAGCCCGCGCCGATCGTCACGTCGCCGATCACGACCGCGCTCGGATGAACGTACGCGGACGGATCGACGCGCGGGCGCGTTCCGTTGAACTCGAACAGCGGCATCGCTCAGAGCACCGCGGCCGCTTCGGGAACGAGCGCGAACAGATCGCCGACCACGCCGTAGTCGGCCACGCTGAAGATCGGCGCGTCCGGATCCTTGTTGATCGCGACGATCACCTGCGAATCCTTCATGCCGGCCAAGTGCTGGATCGCACCCGAGATGCCGACCGCGATGTACAGCTGCGGCGCGACGATCTTGCCGGTCTGGCCGACCTGGTAGTCGTTCGGCACATAGCCTGCGTCGACTGCCGCGCGCGATGCGCCCAGCGCCGCCGACAGCTTGTCGGCCAGCGGCTCCAGCACCTTCGTGTAGTTCTCGCCGCTGCCCAGGCCGCGGCCACCGGACACGATGATCTTCGCGCTGGTGAGTTCCGGGCGATCGAGCTTCGTCATCTCCCGGCTGATGAACTGCGACACAGCCGTGTCCGCCGCTGCTTCGATCGTCTCGACCACTGCGCTGCCGCCTTCGGCCGCAACCGGATCGAAACCCGTCGCGCGCACCGTGATCACCTTGATCGCGTCGCTCGACTGCACCGTCGCGATCGCGTTGCCTGCGTAGATCGGACGTTCGAACGTATCGACCGAAACAACCGCCGTGATGTCCGAAATCTGCGCGACGTCGAGCTTCGCCGCGATGCGCGGCGCGACGTTCTTGCCATAGGCGGTTGCCGGCGCGAGGATGTGCGAGTAGTGCTCCGCGATGGTCAGCACCGTCGCTTCGATGTTCTCCGCGAGCCCGTCGGCAAGCTGCGGCGCGTCGGCCAGCAGCACCTTCGAAACGCCGGCGATCTTCGCCGCTGCGTCTGCCGCTGCTTGTGCATCGTGGCCTGCGACCAGCACGTGAACGTCGCCGCCAATGGCCTGCGCGGCCGCCACCGCATTCAGCGTCGCGGCCTTGATCGGCGAAGCTCCGCCTGCCGATGCCTTATCGTGCTCGGCGATTACCAGAATCGTCATTTCTTTCCGCTCCCTCTTACAGCACCTTGGCTTCGGTCTTCAGCTTCTCGACCAGCGTCTTCACGTCCGGCACCTTCACACCGGCCGCGCGCTTCGGCGGCTCGGCCACCTTCAGCGTCTTCAGACGCGGCGCGACGTCCACGCCCAGGTCTTCCGGTTTCACCGTTTCCAGCGGCTTCTTCTTCGCCTTCATGATGTTCGGCAGCGTCACGTAGCGCGGCTCGTTCAGGCGCAGATCCGTCGTGACGACCGCCGGCAGTTGAAGCGACAGCGTTTCCGCGCCGCCGTCGACTTCGCGTGCGACCGTGGCCTTACCGTCGGCGATCGTGACCTTCGATGCGAACGTCGCTTGCGGCAGGCCCGCCAGCGCGGCCAGCATCTGGCCCGTCTGGTTCGAATCGTCGTCGATTGCCTGCTTGCCGAGGATCACGAGTTGCGGCTGTTCCTTGTCGACCAGCGCCTTCAGGATCTTCGCGACGGCCAGCGGCTCGACGCCGTCGTTCGACTCGACGAGGATCGCGCGATCCGCGCCGATCGCCAGCGCCGTGCGCAGCGTTTCCTGCGCTTGTGCAACGCCGACCGACACGGCGATCACTTCGGTCGCCGCACCCGCTTCCTTCAGGCGCACGGCTTCTTCAACGGCGATTTCGTCAAACGGGTTCATCGACATCTTCACGTTCGCGATATCGACGCCGGATTGATCGGACTTCACGCCGACCTTCACGTTCGCGTCGACCACACGCTTCACTGCAACGAGCGCTTTCAACTGCCTGTCTCCTGTTTCGTTTCGACCGCCGCGGCGCATCAGCGCGCGGTGTATCCGCCGTCGATCACCAGCTCCGCTCCCGTCACGTAGCGCCCCGCCGGCGACACGAGATACAGGATGCCGGCCGCGATGTCGCGCGGGCTGCCGATCTTCGCCATCGGCACGTGCGTCTGCATGTATTCGAACGCGCGGTCCGGATCCTGGCCCATCTGCCGGAATGCGTCCTCGAGCATCGGCGTGCGGATGTAGCCCGGATGCACCGAGTTCGCGCGGATGTTCTTCGCCGCATACAGCATCGCATCGACCTTCGCCATCATCCGCACCGCGGCCTTCGACGCGTGATACGCGGGCACGTCGGGGCCGCCGACGATCCCGTACATCGACGACAGGTTCACGATCGAGCCGCCGCCCGCCGCCTCGATGTGTGGAATCGCGGCGCGCGTGCACAGGAACACGCCGTTGACGTTCACGTCCTGCACGCGCTGCCATTGCGCGAGCGTGAGTTCGTGCGTCGGCACGTTGTTCCCTTCGATGCCCGCGTTGTTTACGAGCACGTCGAGGCGGCCGAAGCGCGCGACGACCTCGCCGAACACGCGCGCCACATCGGCCTCGCGCGTCACGTCGAGCGACCAGAACGCGGCCTGGCCGCCCTGCGCGCGGATCTCCTCGACGAGCGCTTCCGCCGGTTGCGACAGCACGTCGAGGATCGCGACGCTCGCGCCGGCCGCGGCCAGCGTGCGCGCCGTTTCCGCGCCGATGCCGCGTGCGCCGCCGGTGATCGCGGCCACCTTGCCGCGCAGGTCGAACAGGTCTTCGATGAGTTTCATTGTGTCTCCGTGTAGTCAGGCGAACCGGCGTTGAACGGGCCGGTCATCAAGGGCCTCCGGCGTTATCGCGCGGCGACCGCGGCAGGCGCCGCGAGGAAATCGAGGCATTCGCGGTTGAAATACGCCGCGTGCTCCACCATGACCCAGTGGCCGCAGCGGTTCAGCAGCACGAAGCGCGCGTCGCGACAGCGTTCGAGGAACGTCAGCGCGCCGCCGACCGGATTGAAGCGATCGTCCGTGCCCCAGAAACCGAGCACCGGGCAGCGCAGGTCGCCGAGCGCACCCGTCAGGTTCGGCACGCTCATCGTCGACAGCACTTCGGTCGGCTGCTCGACGCACACCTTCATGCGCTCGGCGACGAGCGCGTCGGTGACGATCGCCGGGTCGTGCACCAGCAGCGTGAGCAACTCGCGCATGGTGTCGTCATTCATCTGGCGATTGGTGAACAGCTTCACCATCCGCTGGATCCCTTCCATGCGGAAATAGGTGTCGCGATCCTCGACGCCGCCCGGCGCCATCATGATCAGCCTGTCGACTTCGTCCGGGTAATCGAGCGCGTATTTCAGCGCGATCGCGCCGCCGAGCGAGTTGCCCAGCAGCACGGCCGGCCCGATGCCCAGCGCGGACAGCTGCGCATGCAGCGCGCCGACGAAGAAATCGAGCGTGTAGGCGACGTCGGACGGCTTCGACGACTGCCCGTACCCCGGAAGGTCGACGACGATCGCACGATGGCCGGCGGCCGCGAATGCGGGGTAGTTGTGCTTGAAGTTGCTGAAACCGCTGGCGCCCGGGCCGCTGCCGTGGATGAACACCACCGGGCGGCCTTCGCCCGCCTCGAAATGATGCAGGCGCAGGCCGCCCGGTACGTCGGTGAAGGTGCCGGCAGGCGGCGTCGTGGGGGTCGTCATCGCGGGGTGTCTCCTTCGTCGGTCGATGGATGCTGCCATGATGATTGCGTCGCGGGCGCCGGCCGGCATCATCCTTTCAGACTACGAAGCGGCGCGCGCTTGTTCCTATCATCGGGCCACCGAAACGGAGGCAGACGATGAACGGATTCGACTACAGCGGCAGGACAGTGCTCGTGACGGGCGGCACCAAGGGCATCGGGCGGCGCATCGCCGAGCGGTTTCTCGCGGCGGGCGCACGCGTGTTCGTGTGCGGGCGCAGCGCACCCGACACGCCGCCTTCGGCCGGCGGGCGTACGGCCACCTTCGTCGCGGCCGACCTGCGCGACATCGAACAGGTCGACGCGATGCTCGCGACGATCCGCGACGCCACCGGTTGCCTCGACGTGCTGGTCAACAACGCGGGCGGCTCGCCGTTCGTGCTCGCGGCCGACGCATCGCCGCGCTTCACCGAATCGATCGTGCGTCTCAACCTGATCGCACCGCTGCAGCTCGCGCAGCGCGTAAACGCCATCATGCAGCCGCAGCCGCACGGCGGCGTGATGCTGTTCATCGCGAGCGTCAGCGCCTCGCGGCCGTCGCCCGGCACCGCCGCCTACGGCGCCGCGAAGGCGGGCCTCGTGAACGCGGTCACGTCGCTCGCGGTCGAGTGGGCCCCGCGCGTGCGTGTGTGCGCGATCAGCCCGAGCCTCGTGCAGACGGAATCTGCGACCGAAGGCCACTACGGCGACGACGCCGCGCTCGATGCGATCCGCGCGACGATTCCCGCCGGACGGCTTGCGACGCCCGACGACGTCGCATCGGCGTGCCTGTTCCTCGCGTCGCCCGCTGCGTCGTACACGTCCGGTTCCAACTTGCGGCTCGACGGCGGCGGCGAACGGCCCGCGTTCCTCGCGGCGGCACAAACGGAATCGCGCTGATGCCTGCAACGCACGGCGGCGCGCTCCGATCGTTTCCAGTCCTAGGGAAGTCATCTAGTTCATTTTGACGATTCCCTGCTACCGCGATCTCCCTACTCTGCCTCTCACGACAACCACAGTCGACCGTCGTCGATACCCCAGAGGAGACACCATGCATCAACGGATTTCGCGCCGTACCGGCAAGCGGGCCACCGCCACGCTGTCGACGCTGGCCGCCGCGCTGCTGACGTGCGCCGTTCCCGACGCGCACGCAGGCAGCACGATCGAGCTAGGCGCCGACACGACGCTGGACTACACGTTCACGCTGAGTTACGGCCTCGGCATGCGCACGCGTGCGCCGAGCGGCAATCTGCTGACGCCCTCGAACATCAATGGCGACGACGGCGATCGCAACTTCGCGAAGAACAAGCTGATCGAGAACCAGGTCAGCCTGCTCGGCGAAGTGAACCTGAAGCATGACGACTGGGGCGTGTTCGTCCGCGCGAGCACGTTCTACGATCAGGCCTATCACCGGCCGAACTACAACGACGCTCCGGGCACCGTGAACCAGTCGGGCCAGTACAACAACTTCACGAGCGACGCGCGCTACTGGTCGGGCGGCCACACGACGCTGCTCGCCGCCTACGCGTACAACACCTTCAAGATCGGCGCGACGAGCCTGAACGTCAAGGTCGGCGACCAGGTGGTCGCCTGGGGCGAAAGCCTGTTCTTCCCGAACATCGCGGGCGCGCAAGGGCCGGCAGACGCGACCAAGTCCTATGTCGCGGGCGCTCAGGTGAAGGACATCCTGCTGCCGGTGCCGCAGATCTCGACGCAATGGCAGATCACGCCGAACTTCAGCCTGCTCGGCTACTACCAGTTCTCGTTCCAGCAGAACCGCCTGACCGCGCCGGGCACGTACTGGAGCTATTCGGACGTGGTCGGCCCGGGCGCGCAGTTCATCATCGGCCCGGGCGGGATGATCATTCCGCGCGGGGCCGACGACAAGCCGAGCGCCCGCAACCAGTGGGGTGTCGGCGCACGCTTGCGCGTGTTCGGCGATACCGAGCTCGGCGTGTATCACCTGCATTACAACGACATGAACCCCAGCGTCGTCACGTCGTTCTACCCCGTGCTCCAATACCGGCAGACCTATTTCAACAACATCAAGCTGACGGGCGCGAGCTTCTCGACACAGGTCGGTCCGGTCAACGTCGCGGGCGAAGCGTCATACCGCCAGGGCGCCGCCGTGCTCGTCAACACGCCGACGGGTGCGCAGGCAACGCGCGCGAACGTCACGCAACTCAACCTGTCCGGCATCTATTCGATCGGGCCGAGCTTCCTCGCGAATTCGCAGTCGCTCGTCGGTGAAATCACGTACGTGCATGCGGGCGGCATCTCGGCCGTCGACGGCTCGACCACACTCGCGAACACGCGCAACGCGCTCGGCCTCGAATTGGCCTGGACCCTCAGCTACAAGAACGTGTTCAACGGCTGGGATCTCGACGTGCCGCTCACGTATACGCACGACCTGGCGGGTACATCGCCGCTGGCCGGCGCTCTCGGCTCGCTGACGGGCCAGGGCGACCACCGCGTGACGGCCGGCGTCACGTTCACGCGCCTGAGCAACCTGTCGCTGTCGCTCGTCTACGCGAAGTTCCTCGGTTCGCCGAATCCTGTCACGCGTCCGCTCGCCGATCGCGACTACGTGCTCGCCACGGCGACCTACCACTTCTGAGCGGCCCGGCCGCTCGTCACTCAGCAAGAAGAGGATTTGCCATGAAACGAACTCGTCTCCCCCTCCTGCGCGCGTCGGTGATGGCCGCGTGCGCGCTCGTCGCGACGGCGTCGTTCCCGAAGGTCACGCCGGACGACCTGAAGGCGCTCGACGGCCCGCTCACGCCGATGGGCGCGGTGCGCGCCGCGAGCAAGGACAACGGCGTGCCGGAGTGGTCGGGCAAGTGGCTCGGCACGCCGCCCGACGTGCAGTACAAGCGCGGCGGCCGCTATCCCGATCCGTTCGCGAACGAAAAGCCGATCGCGACGATCACCGCCGAGAACATGGCGCAGTACGCGGAGCACCTGACCGACGGCCAGAAGGCGATGTTCAAGCGCTACCCGGCGACGTTCAAGATCAACGTCTACCCGAGCCATCGCGACTTCCGCTACGCGGATTCCGTCTACAAGGACATCCGCACCTACGCGCCCGACTCGACGATGACGTCCGACGCGAACGGGTTGACCAACGCGCCGCCGCAGGTGCCGTACCCGATTCCGAAGACGGCCGCCGAGCTGCTGTGGAACCAGCGCTTCTCGTCGGCGATCGGCACCGAGCAGGCGACCTACGACCAGGCGGTCGTGTACTCCGACGGCAACATCGCGTGGGGCAAGGTGCGCTACGACATCTACTCGCCGCGCAACGTCGGCAAGTACGACGTGAAGAGCGACCTGAACAACCGCACGTTCTACCGCAACGCGACGGAGCTGCCGCTGTCGGACCGCGGCTCGCTGATCGTCGGCTTCACGAACTGGGACAAGGCCGGCGCCGACAACTCGTCGCGCACGTGGATGTACAACCCCGGCACACGGCGCGTGCGCCAGGCGCCGGAATACGGCTATGACCAGCCACAGGGCCCGGGCGGCTTCCGCACCGTCGACGACGACCGCCTGTACAACGGCCCCGGCGACCGCTACGACTGGAAGATCGTCGGCAAGCGCGAAGTGTACGTGCCGTACGACAACTACAAGGCGATGGACAGCTCGGTCAAGTATGCGGACCTGCTGACCAAGGGCCACGAGAATCCGTCGTACATCCGCTACGAGCTGCATCGCGTATGGGTACTGCAGGCGACGTTGAAGAGCGGCTACCGCCACCAGTACGCGAAGCGCGTGCTGTACATCGACGAGGATTCGTGGATGACGCTGCTCGCCGACAACTACGACGCACGCGGCCAGCTGTGGCGCACCAACGTCGCGACGACGCTGTACGCATTTGACGCGAAGACGTTCTACCCGGGCGTCGTGTTCTTCCACGACCTGATCTCCGGCGCGTACATGGCCGACCGCCTGACCAACGAAGGACCGATGCCGAAACTCGACAGCAGCCCGCAGTTCAGCGAGGCGTATTTCTCGCCGGACGCGATCCGCAGTTCGGGTAACTAAGCATCCGGCGCGGCACGCCCACGCCCAACGCGCCGGAGCCGCGCTCCGGCGCATGACGCCGCCCGAGACGGCGGCCTTTTCCATTCGAGGGCCCTTTCATGTCTTCCCGCTTGCATACGACGCTCGGCGACGAGCTGTACGCCGCGTGGCACGCACGCGCACCGGTCGCGCCGCTGTCGAGCCGCCCGCGCCGGCTGTCCCTCGACGATGCGTACCGCATCCAGCAACGCTTCATCGAACGCCGCGTCGAGCGCGGCGAATCGGTGGTCGGCAAGAAGATCGGCGTGACGAGCCAGGCCGTGCAGGACATGCTGAACGTGCGCCAGCCCGATTTCGGCATCCTGCTGTCCGGCATGCACTACGCGGCCGGCGAGGCGATCGCCACCGAGTCGCTGATCGCGCCGCGCGCCGAAGGCGAGATCGCGTTCATCCTCGGGCGCGACCTGCGCGGCCCCGGCATCGACCGCACCGACGTGATCGCCGCGACGGCCGCCGTCGCGCCCTGCTTCGAGATCGTCGATTCGCGCATCCGCGACTGGGCGATCCGCATCGAGGACACCGTCGCCGACAACGCATCGTGCGGCGTATACGTGCTCGGCGATGCGCGCGTCGACCCGCGCACGCTCGACCTCGCCGCGTGCGAGATGACGATCGAGAAGAACGGCGAGCGTGTCGCGCAAGGCCGCGGCGATGCGGCGCTCGGCCACCCCGCCGACGCGGTCGCGTGGCTCGCGAACACCCTCGCCGAATACGACGTGCCGCTGATTGCCGGCGAGATCGTGCTGTCCGGCTCGCTCGCGAAACTGATTCCGGTCACGGCCGGCGACGCGCTGTCGATGCACATCTCCGGCATCGGCGGTTGCGACGTCCGCTTTATCTAAAGGAACGAACCTGATGAAGAAAATCAAATGCGCACTGATCGGGCCCGGCAACATCGGCACCGACCTGCTGATCAAGCTGCGCCGCTCGCCACTGCTCGAACCCGTGTGGATGGTCGGCATCGACCCGGCATCCGACGGCCTCGCTCGCGCGCGCGAATTCGGGCTGAAGACCACCGACCAGGGCGTCGACGGGCTGCTGCCGCACGTCGTCGCCGACGACATCCGCATCGCATTCGACGCGACCTCGGCCTACGTGCACCGCGACAACTCCGACAAGCTGACCGCGCTCGGCGTGAAGATGATCGACCTGACGCCCGCCGCGATCGGGCCGTATTGCGTGCCGCCGGTAAACCTCGACGCGCACCTCGACAGCGCGCAGATGAACGTGAACATGGTGACCTGCGGCGGCCAGGCGACGATCCCGATGGTGTACGCGGTGTCGCGCGTGCAGCCGGTCGCGTATGGCGAGATCGTCGCAACCGTTTCGTCGCGCTCGGTCGGCCCCGGCACGCGCAAGAACATCGACGAATTCACGCGCACGACGTCCGGCGCGATCGAACAGGTCGGCGGCGCGCGCAGGGGCAAGGCGATCATCGTGATCAATCCGGCCGAACCGCCGCTGATCATGCGCGACACGATCCACTGCCTGACCGACGGCCCGCCCGACGTCGACGCGATCACGGCGTCGGTGTACGCGATGGTCAAGGAAGTGCAGCGCTACGTGCCCGGCTATACGCTGAAGAACGGCCCGGTGTTCGACGGCAACCGCGTGTCGGTCTTCATGGAAGTCGAGGGACTCGGCGACTACCTGCCGAAGTACGCTGGCAACCTCGACATCATGACCGCCGCCGCGGCCGCCACGGCCGAGCGTTTCGCCGAACAGATGCTGGCCGCGACGGCCGCCACCGCTTGAGTCGAGGAGTCACACGATGTCACTTGCAGGCAAGAAGATCACCGTCCACGACATGTCGTTGCGCGACGGAATGCATCCGAAACGTCACCAGATCACGCTCGACCAGATGCGCAACATCGCGCGCGGGCTCGATGCGGCCGGCGTGCCGCTGATCGAGGTCACGCACGGCGACGGGCTCGGCGGCGCATCGGTCAACTACGGCTTTCCCGCGCATACCGACGAGGCGTACCTGAGCTCCGTCATCCCCGAACTGAAGCAAGCGAAGGTGTCGGCGCTGCTGCTGCCCGGCATCGGCACCGTCGAGCACTTGCGCATGGCGCACGAACTCGGCGTCGGCACGATCCGCGTGGCCACCCACTGCACCGAAGCGGACGTGTCGGAACAGCACATCGGCCTTGCGCGCACGCTCGGACTCGATACGGTCGGATTCCTGATGATGGCGCACATGTCGTCGCCCGAGCAGCTCGTCGTGCAGGCGAAGCTGATGGAGTCATACGGCGCGAACTGCATCTACATCACCGATTCGGCAGGCCACATGCTGCCCAACGACGTGACCGCGCGGATCGGCCAGGTGCGCGCCGCGCTGAAGCCGGAGACGGAACTCGGCTTCCACGGCCACCACAACCTCGCGATGGGCGTCGCGAACTCGATCGCGGCGGTCGCTGCCGGCGCGAACCGGATCGACGCGGCTGCGGCCGGCCTCGGCGCGGGCGCGGGCAATACGCCGATGGAAGTGTTCGTCGCGGTGTGCGACCGGATGGGGATCGAGACGGGTGTCGACGTGTTCGCGATTTCCGACGTCGCCGAGGATCTCGTCGTGCCGATCATGGACGCGCCGATCCGCCTCGACCGCGATGCGCTGACGCTCGGCTATGCGGGCGTCTATTCGTCGTTCCTGCTGTTCGCGAAGCGCGCGGAAGCGAAATACGGGATTCCGGCGCGCGACATTCTCGTCGAACTGGGCCGCCAGCGACTCGTCGGCGGGCAGGAGGACATGATCGAGGATGCGGCGCTGACGATGGCGCGGGCGCGGGCGGCGGCGGCCTGAGCGCCCGCCCCCTGCCGGCGTTGCCGGCCGTCGCAATGAAAAACGCGGAGCCTCGTGCTCCGCGTTTTTTCGTTGTTGGATCGACCGAAGGCAACGCGATCCTCAGAAGCGCTGCGACGGAATGTTGCCGCCGTCCACGATCAGTTCCGTGCCGGTCACGTAGCTCGCCTCTTCGGACATCAGGAATCGTGCCACGCGGCCGATCTCGGCCGGATCGCCGAGCCGGCCCAGCATGATGCGCCGCTCGAAGGTACCGGCGGGCAACGCGTCGACGGCCGGCTGGATCATCGGCGTCAGGATCTGGCCCGGCGAGATCGCGTTCACGCGGATGCCGTCGTTGCCGAGTCCGTCGGCGAGCGAACGGACCAGCGCGAGCACCCCGCCCTTCGATGCCGTGTAGGCCGGAATCAACCCATTGCCGAGCGTCGCGTTGATCGACGCGATCGCGACGACCGACGAGCCGCGCTGCGCGCGCAGGTCCGGCAGCATCGCCTGAACGAGCAGCGCGAGCGCACGCAGGTTCACGTCGACCACGGCGTCCCAGCGCGCTTCGGTCAGCGCGTCGATGCCGCTCTGATCGACCACGCCCGCCGCGTGCACGAGGCCCCCGAGCGTCGGCAACGCGGCGCGCGTCGCGTCCAGCGCATCGTCGATCTGGCGGGCTTCGCGCAGGTCGACGCCGATACCGAAGGTCGGCACGCCGTAGCGCTCGGCGAGTTGCCCCGCCACGTCGCCGGCCTTGTCTGCCTGGATATCCCAGATCGCGATCGGGCGGCCGACCGCCGCGAGCGCTTCCGCGCATGCGTGGCCGATGCCCGATGCGCCGCCCGTCACGACGACACCGGTGGCGGGTGCGTCCAGTGCAATGCGCGATACGTCGCCATGCGCGGAAGAAGTTTGAATCGTCATCTGCTGTCTCCTGTGTCGAGTATGTTATGTCGATGGTCGCGCGTCATGCCGCATCCCGGCCGGCCATTTCACGCAGCGCCTGCTTCAATATCTTGCCCGATGCGTTAAGCGGTAGCGCGTCGACGAACGCAATGCCGCGCGGCACCTTGTAGTTCGCCATCCGTGTGCGGCACCACGCGGCGAGCGTCGGCTCGTCGAGCACCGCGCCCGCGCGCGGCACGACGAACGCGTGGCCGGCTTCGCCGAGCCGCTCGTGCGGCACGCCGATCACCGCGACCTGCGCGACATCCGGATGCGCAGCGATCATGTTCTCGATTTCCGCCGGATAGCAGTTGAATCCGCCGACGATGAACATGTCCTTCAACCGGTCGGTAATGCGCAGGTAACCGCGTTCGTCGAGCACGCCCACGTCACCCGTATGCAGCCAGCCGTTCTCGTCGATCGCATCGCGGGTCGCGCCATCGTCGTCGAGGTAGCCCTGCATCACGTTGAAGCCGCGAATCAGGATCTCGCCCGGTGTCCCGACCGGCACATCGGCCCCTGCCTCGTCGACGCATCGCAGTTCGATCCCCGGCAACGGATGGCCGCAGGTCGCCGCGGCGACCTGCTCGTCGTCGCCGGCGCGGCAGACTGTCGCGAGCCCGCAGCACTCGGTCAGCCCGTATGCGGTCAGCACCGACGCGAAGCCGAGCCGGTCGCGCATCCGCGCGATCAGGTCGGGCGCGACATTCGCCGCGCCGGTGACCGCTACGCGCAACGACGACCGGTCGAAGCGGTCGAGACCCGGATGCGCGAGCAGGCTCAAGTAGAGCGTCGGCGAACCGGGCAGGAAGGTCACGCGTTCGTCCGCAATGCGGCGCAGCACCGTTTCGGCATCGAACGTCGCCTGTGGCAGGATCGTCGCGCCGCGAATCAGCGCGGCGAGCCAGCCGGCCTTGTAACCGAACGCATGAAAGAACGGATTGACGATCAGGTAGCGATCGCCAGCCTGCAGCCCGACGAGCGTCGACCATTGGTCGAATGCGGCCAGGTTCTGCCCGTGCGCGGTCACGACGCCCTTCGGTCGGCCGGTCGTGCCGGAAGTGAAGAGCACGTCCGATGGCGCATGCGGTCCGATGGCGGCGATCCGTGCGTCGAGCACGGCTTCGGGAACGGCCTCGGCGCGAGCGACGAACGCGTCCCAGCCTGCCGCGCCGCCCTGCGGATCGCGCAGCACGACCATGTGCCGCAGGGACGGCAGCGCATGCCCGGTGAGCATGTCCGGGTAGCGCACGTCGAGAAATTCGCCGATCGAGAACAGCACGCGCGCGCAGCTGCGATTCAGGATGTCCGCGGCTTCGTCGCCCTTGAGCCGCGTGTTCAACGGCACCAGCGCGGCGCCCGCGAAATGGATGCCCAGCGCGGCGACGATCCACTCGTGCACGTTCGGCGCCCAGATGGCGACGCGCTCGCCCGGCTGCACGCCGAGTGCGATCAGCGCACGGGCCGCACGGCGGGCCGCGTCGTAAAGTGCCGCGTAATCGATGGAGGAACCATCATCGACGATCGCCACTTGCGTCGCGTAACGGCGCGCGGATGCGGCCAGCATCGCGGGAATCGTCGACGGCGCTGGAAGCATTGAGGTCACGGGGCACTCCGTTGGATGTGAGCAACGCCCGCGGCAGATGCGGCGAACGGCGGATAATCGGTGAAGCCGCGCGCGCCGGGCGTATACAACGTGGCGCGATCAAACGCGGCGAGCGGCGCGCCGTCGCGCAAGCGGGCGACGAGGTCGGGGTTCGCGATGAAATGCCGCGCGAACGACACGGCGTTGGCGTGGCCGGCTGCCAGCACGTTGGTCGCGCTGCGCGCGTCGAATCCGTCGTTCGCGATCAGCGCGCCACGAAAATGCCGGCGAGCGAGCGCGAACGCATCGAGTCGACGGTCCGGCGAACGGCTCACGTGCAGATACGCGAGCCCGAGCGGTGCCACCGCATCGAGCAAGGTGCCGTACGTCAGCGCGGGATCGTCGTCTTGCATGTCGTTGTACGGATTGCCGGGGCAGATCCGCAGCCCGACCCGCTGCGCGCCGATCGCGCCGGCCATCGCCTCGAGCGCTTCGATCGTGAAACGGGCGCGGCGCGCCGGCGAGCCACCGTAGTCGTCGGTGCGGCGGTTCGAGCAGGCGAGCAGGAACTGCATCGGCAAATAGCCGCTGCTCGCGTGCAGCTCGACGCCGTCGAAGCCGGCGGCACGCGCGTTGACGGCCGCCTGCCGGAAACTGTCGATCACGCCGGGAATCTCCGCACGGGCGAGCGCGCGCGGCAGGTCCGTCGGCACCTGGCCGTGCCCGTCCGCGTGAATCGTGCCGCTCGCACGCAGCGCGGACGGGGCGACGGTCTCGGCTTGCGCCCCCTTGTTCAAGTACGACGCGACACGCCCCACGTGCATCAGCTGGAGCACGATGCGGCCGTTCGCGCGGTGCACGGCGTCGGTCACGCGCCGCCACGCGTCGATCTGGACTTGCGTCGCAATACCGGGCGTGCGGCAGTAGCCCTTGCCGTCGGCATGCGGGTACGTTCCTTCCGCGACGATCAACCCGGCGCCCGCGCGCTGCGCGTAGTACGCCACGTGGAGGTCGCCGGGCGCGTCGTGCTCGTCCGCGCGGCTGCGCGTCATCGGCGCCATCACGATGCGGTTTGGCATCGTGATGGCGCCGATGCGCACGGGTTCGAAAAGTGGCTTGGTCATCAGTCAGGCCTCCGTGCGGGCGTCAGCGCGTGCGAATCTTCGGGAACGCCGAGCCGCGTCGCATCGTCGCGAGGAATGCATTGAGCGGCGCCGGCGGCGCGACGTCGGGCAGCCCGTCCGGCTTGCCGTTCCAGAACGCCTTCCACGATGGCCACAGCGCATGCCATGACCCGTCATACGGCTCCCGCCCCGGCCAGCGCATCTTGCGCTCGCCGATCGGTGGGCGGTTCAGGTCGGATGCATACAGGTAGCACGGGTAACGCCGGCGGAAATACCAGCGCCCGTCGATCCGTTCGTAATCGTCCCAGTACAGCATCTGCATCACGACCCACTCGGGGCCAGTCTCGTGCTCGTTCTTCGAATAGACCACGCCGCTCGCGTGGTCGGCATCCGAGAACTCGATGACGTGGCCGCCGATGTGATGCGACGTGACGGTGAACTGGTGCCGCAAGGTGTCGTCGATCCAGCGTTTCAGATACGCGCGCCCGACCTCGTCCTTGCTGACCGCGACGTCCTCGGGGAAGAGGTTCGTCCATGCGTCGAGATCGCGCATGTCGAGCGCGAGCGCGTATTGCGCGGGCAACATCCGGATTGCCTCGATGGATTCGAGCCGGTCGATCCGCGCGAGCAGGGTCGTGTCGTTCATCGTGCGGGTGCTCCGGCCGGATCGGGTTGCGGTTCGCTTTGCGCGCGCCGTTCGGCGGACGTATCCGACACGTAGTCGGTCGCGCCGACGTCGAGCCGGCAGGTCTTGCCGCCGTCGACGACGAGGCTCTGGCCGGTGATGTACGACGCTTCGTCGGATGCCAGAAACAGGATCGCGTCCGCGACCTCGCGCGGCTCGCCGATGCGCCGCATCGGCGCCGCGCGCGCGGTGCCGTCGCGCATTGCGTCGTCCTGCAGCGCCTCGCGCGTGCCCTCGCTCCATACCACGCCCGGAATCACGACGTTCACGCGGATCCCGTCGGCAGCGCCTTCGAGCGCAACCGCGCGGCTGAAATTGAGCACGCCGGCTTTCGCCGCGCCGTATGCTGACAAGCCGGGGCTGCCGAGCAGTCCCACGACCGAGCCGAGATTGACGATTGCGCCGCCGCCCTGCCGCTTCATCACACGCATCGCTGCGCGCGTGCCGAAGAACGCGACGTCGAGCGAGCCGCGCAGGCAGCGGTGCCAGTCTTCCGTGCTCACCTGGTCGACGAGTCCCCACGTGTAGTTCACCGCGTTGTTCACCATCACGTCGAGGCGGCCGAAACGCCCGAGCGTCGCATCGACCGCGCGGCCGACCGATGCCTCGTCGGTCACGTCGGCCTGGATCCATCCGGCTTCGCCGCCCGCCGCGACGATTTCGCGCGCCACCTGCTCGAGCGGCTCGCGACGCCGGCCGCACAGCATCACGCGCGCGCCCTCCGCCGCGAAACGCCGCGCCGTCGCCGCGCCGATCCCCGTACCCGCGCCGCTGATCAGCGCGGTCTTGTCTTGCAAACGTCCTGCCATCGTTGTCTCCTAGATCATGTACATGCCGCCGCTGACCGACAGCGTCTGCCCGGTCATCTGCCGGGCATCGTCGGACGCGAGGTAAAGGATCGAGCGCGCGATGTCGTCCGGTTCGGCCATACGGCCGAGCGGAATCGCGCGTTCGAGTTCGCGCGCCCACTCGTCGGGAATCGACTGCATCATTGGCGTGCGGGTCGGGCCCGGGCAGATCGCATTCACGCGAATGCCGCGCGGGCCGAGATCGCGCGCGAGACAGCGCGTCAGCCCGAGGATCGCGGCCTTCGACGCGCAATAGGCCGGCGGCCCTTCGCCGGACAGCGCCGACACGCTCGCGATGTTGACGATCGCGCCGCGCACGCCCGAGCCGATCATCAGCCGCACCGCCGCGCGCGAGCAGAAGAACGTGCCGTTCAGGTTGATGTCGACGATGCGGCGCCAGCCCGCGTCGGTGAGGTCGACGATCGTGTCGGAAAACACCGTCGGCATTTCGCCGCTCGCCAGTTGCTGCGCACGCTGCGCAATGCGCTGCTGCGCGAGCTCGAAGCCGTCGCCCGGTACCTGCCCCGCGCCCGCGTTGTTGACCAGCACGTCGAGCCGCCCGTAGCGCCGGCCGATCGCGTCGAACAGCTTGCCGACCGCGCCGCTGTCGGCCACGTCGCACGCATGCGCCAGCCCCGTCCCGGCCGCCCGTGCAAGGGCAATCGTCTCTTCCGCGCGCTTGCCGTCGAGATCGGCCGCAACCACCGTCGCGCCGCGCGCAGCGAACAGGAGCGCGGTCGCGCGTCCCATCCCCGAACCGGCGCCCGTGACGAGCACCACCTTGTGCTTGAATGGCATGGTCGACCTCCTTCAGATCGTGTGAAGCCGGCTGGCCGCAAGCGGCGGCACGTCGTCCAGCGTGCGCCACGCGCCGTGTTGCCATTCGAATACCTTCTTGCGGTCAAGGTCGCTGGGCAGCTTCGCGACGTCGGTGTAGAACTGCCGGTACCAGTCGCGCAACTGGTAGATCGGGCCGTCGCCTTCGCACAGCACCGGGAAATCGATTCGCGTCTTGTTGTGCCAGATCTCGACGTCCTGGAAGAACGAGCGGTGCGCCTGCTCGATGTACGCGTTCGCGATCGCGCGGTTTGCGTCGTCGGACAGCGCCGGATCCTTGCGGATCATCACGCCGTAGCGCAGATCGAAGCTGTGCTGGTCGATCGGCACGTGGCAGTTGAGCAGGATGCTGTCGACCGCGCGGCCGTCGACGTCGGCCGTCATCCGCGTGATGTGATACGCGGGCCCGAAATACGCGCTGTCCGCGACGAGCCCGTTGCCGAGCAGCTCGCTCCGGCCGCCGCGAAACATCTGGTAGCCGGTATGGCCGACGAAGGTGTTGCAGAAGTAGTTCGCCGGCGAGCCGTGGACCGGGCCGAAATGGGCGACGTCCGCGAGGTTGTCGACGAGTTCGCGACAGTTCGTGTGGATCGTCATCTTGCGAACCGCCCACGGCGTCCATTCGCCGGAGGAGCACGCGCCGATGCGTGGAATCGCGACGTGCGCAGGCGGCTCGCCGCGTTCGTGGTCGTGCCAGACGAACAGCAACGCGTTCTGCTCGCAGGTGTGCCACGAGAGGATTCGCGCCTTGGGCGGCACGCGGGTTGCATACGGCACGTGCTCGCAGGTGCCGTCGCCGCCCCAGCGCCAGTGATGGAACGGGCAGACGAGCGTGTTGCCGCGCACCTCGCCCTTCGACAGGTCGGCGCCCATGTGCGGACACCATGCGTCGACGATCCGGATCGCGCCGTCGTCGCCCGCGAACGCGACGAGCTGCGTGCCGAAGATGTCGAGCCGGTGCGGCTTGCCGTCCCGATAGCCGGCGGCGATCCCGAGGCAATGCCAGCCGCGCGCATACCGGTCGCCCGCCGTCCCGGCGGCGTGGTGCAGTTCCATGTGTTCCCTCCGTGATCGAATCGTATGCGGGCCCATTGTGGGAACCGGGTCCCGGCCGAACATACTCCGGACGGACGAGATCGCCGCCCGCGCGTGAATCCGGCGCGAGTTCGTGCGCGGAACGGAGCTCAACAACCCCGGTTTGGACTAGAAAACGCATCCCGCCGCATCGGTCGCACGGCGGGTGCCGCGCATCTCGACCGCCGGACCGACGAGCCGCCACCGTCGCTCGACGAAGCTAGTGGCACGCACGCATTCACGTCACCGCTTGCGTACGGCAACATCGCGATATCGCCCGCCGCCCTCGAAGGCGACTCAACGACAGGACAGGAGACACCGCAGTGCCCACGACCGCCCCGCCGCCCGCGCACGCCGGCACCGACCTTGCCGAGGCGACGCCCGCCGAACTGAGCGACCTGATCGGCCTCGTCTACGAGGGCGTGACGTCCACCGTACCGTGGCGCGGGCTGCTCGACGCGCTCCGGGTCCGGCTCGCGGCCAACTATGCGACGCTCGTGCTGCGGCCGCCCGCCGACGCGATGAAAGGGCTGATCGTCACGTCGAGCCTCGTCGATACGTCGGTCGGCACCGGCGCGTATCTGCAGCGTTTCCATACGCTCGACGCGTTCGTCAACCTGCCGCGCGACACGGTCACGACCGTCCACGAAATGCTCGGCGAACGCGGTTGGCTCGACAGCGAGAAATACCGGAACTTCGATCGCATGTATGACGTGCTTCACGTGATGGGCGCCGACATTCACGTCGACGCCGACAACGAGTGCCGGCTGCGCATCTGCCGGCCGCACGGCGCCCCGCCGTTCGACGCGAACGACAAGCGGCTGTGCCGGTTCCTGCTGCCACATCTGAAGCGCGCGGCCGCTCTGCGCGCGAGCCTCGAAGTCACGGCCAACGAGCGTCGCCTGTACGCGGAGACGGTCAGCCAGCTGCGGATCGGCGCGATCCTCCTCGACGAGCAGGCCCGCGTGATGAAGACCAACGACGACGCGGCGCAGGCGCTGGCTGAACGCGACGGGCTGTTCATCGTCGACGGCAGGCTCGCCTGCGACGGCGCCGCGAACCAGCGCATGCTTCAGGCGCTGATCCGCGACGCGCTGGCACGCAAGGCCGGCGCCGCGCGCGGGATGACGCTCGCGCGCCGCGCCGGGCGTGCACGGCTGGGCGTGCTCGTGCGGCCGCTGCCGGTCGATGAGCAATCGGGCCGCAAGCGTCGCGCAGCGGCGGTCGTCCTGTTGCGCGATCCCGACTGCCGGCCGCAGATGTCGGGCGAGACACTGCAGGCGATGTTCAACCTGACGCGCAGCGAAGCATCGCTTGTACTGCACCTGACGCAAGGGTTGTCGCTGCAGGACGCCGCCGAAACGATGGCGATCCGCCACAACACCGCGCGTTCGCATTTGCGTGCGGTATTTTCGAAAATGGGCGTGACGCGGCAGACCGAACTGATCCAGGCGATCGAGCATTGCGTGATCCCGCTCCAGTAAGGCCGTCGCTTGCGCTGCGATGGCGCCCCGTATTCGACGCGGCTCGGGCCGCTGCCGTCGGTGTGCCGCTGGCGGCTGCCGCGCATGCTGGCCGAATCCCGCGCGGAGCATCGCGCGAGCCCCGCCCGTCTTGTGCGGCGCATCGAATTGGCGAGCACGGGCATGTCGCTTGCGAGCCTGCTGGCTGCACCTGCTGACACTACGCTGGCAGCAGGCGCCGCCTAAGCTCGGATGATCGCCCCGTCGAGGAACCGCCCATGGCCCATACCGGAGAACTCGCCGCACGCGCCGGACGTATCGCCAGGCAGCGCAGCGTGACGCTGCTGACACTGTGTCTCGCGGTGCTCGTCGCGCAAGTCGACACGGCCGTCGTCAATCTCGCGACACGCGCGATCGGCGCGTATTTCCATGCGGATGTCGGCGCGTTGCAATGGGTCGTCGACAGCTACAACCTCACGTATGCGGTGCTGCTGCTGACCGGCGGGCTGCTTGCCGACCTGTACGGCCGGCGCCGTATCTTCATGGCCGGCACGGCCGTGTTTACCGTCGCGTCGCTGCTGTGCGCGCTCGCGCCATCGGTGTCGGTGCTGATCGGCGCACGCGCGCTGGCCGGCGTCGGCGCGGCACTGCTGCTGCCCGCATCGCTCGCGATCGTGCGCGTCGTGTGGCGCGACCCGGTCGAGCGCGGCCGCGCGCTCGGCATCTGGGCCGCATGCAACGGCGTCGCGATGGCGATCGGCCCGACCCTCGGTGGCGTGCTGATCCGCCACTTCGGCTGGCGCAGCATTTTCCTGGTGGTCGTGCCGCTGAGCATCGCGGCGATGCTGCTCGCGATTCCGGCCGTGCCCGAATCGTCCGATCCGCACGGCCGGCATTTCGACGCCGGCGCCCAGGTTGCCGGCGCGCTTGCCCTCGGCACGCTCGCGTATGCGGCCATCGTGTTCCGCGACGCGCCCGTCGCCAGTGCGGTCGCAAGCGGTATCGCGATCGCATCGTTCATCGCATTCGTCGCGATCGAACGGCGCCACGGCGAAGCCGCGCTCGTGCCGCTCGACATCTTCGGGATCGGCCCGTTTCGCGGCGCGATCGCCGCGACCACCGGCATGACGTTCGGGATGTACGGCGTGCTGTTCCTGCTGCCGCTCACGTGGCAGAGCATCGGCCGTCTCGATTCGACCGGCGCGGGGCTCGCATTGCTGCCGATGGCACTCGTGTTCGTCGCCGTGTCACCGTGCTCGGGGCCGTTGTCCGAACGCGTCGGCACGCGCGCGACGACGGCGGGCGGCGTCGCCGTGATCGCAAGCGGGCTGGCGGCGATCGGCGCGTCGGCCGCATCGCCGGGCCTGCTCGGCGCCGAGATCGGGCTCGCGTTGACGGGGCTCGGGATGGGAATCGCGACAGGACCGCTGATGACCGTCGCCGTCGGCGCGGTCGATGCCGCGCGCTCGGGCACCGCGAGCGCGCTCGTCAACGTCGCGCGGATGGCCGGCGCGACGCTCGGAATCGCGGTGCTCGGCACGTTGTTCGCGGCCGAGCATGGCGGCACGGCAGGCTTGCGCGCCGCGATGTTCGCCGGCGCGGCGGTGCAACTCGCGGGAGCAGCCGCGGCGGCGGTCAGCGTGCGGCGCGCGCGGCAGTCGGCGTGATGCAGCGTTGCTCGCCACGCATGCATGGCATATCGCGTTCGCCGTTCGCCGTTCGCCGCTCGCCGTTCGCCGTTCGCCGTTCGCCGTTCGCCGTTCGCCGTTCGCCGTTCGCCGTTCGCCGTTCGCCGTTCGCCGTTCGCCGTTCGCCGTTCGCCGTTCGCCGTTCGCCGGCAGCCTGACGTCATGAGCCGTCAGGCGTCAAGCACGCACCGCGTCAGCGGTGCTTTCCACCATGCCTGCGCCGCCGGTGCGCCGCGCGCGCCTGCAGCAGCGTCGGCATCAGCTCCTCGATGTACTGCCGGGCTTGTCCGCGCGTGACGATCTCGCTGAACCGCCGATGCGCCTGGTCGTGCCCGACCAGCGCCGCATGCGCCTTCTTCAGGATGTGCAGATACGCGATCAGGCTGGTGCCGTCGCGCACGGGCAGCGCATCGCGCGGGTCCGTCGCCGAAGTCGTGTTCATGAGCCGATCCTCGCCGGGCAGTCGGTGCGGCAGGTCGCGGTCACGAGCGAGAGCAGGTCGTTCGCGGCGCGATCGCGATCGGTCAGCGGCGCGAAACCGAACAGGCGCCCGAGCGTCGCGACCACCGAGCTGTGATCGTACGGCGTGTGATCGACCTGCCCTGCCGCAACCCACGGCGACACGACGATCGCGGGCACGCGCACGCCATAGACGTCGAACCCGAAGCCGCTCGCGTTCAGCGTCGCGGCCGCGCCGTCGTTCGGCGGCGGCGCCGCGCCCGGCCTGACCGAATCGTAGAAGCCGCCGTGCTCGTCGTAGACGATCACGAGCAGGCTGCTCTCCCACACCGGCGAATTTCGGATCGCGTCGTACACACGCGCGGCGAGCTGGTCGCCGCCGGCCAGGCCGTCCATCGGATGATGCGAACTGCCGTTCTGGTAAGTGCCGTGCACGATGTCGCCGTAACCGGGTTCGATGAACGTGTAGCGCGCGGTATAACCGGCCGCGAGATCGGCTTCGAAGTGCGACAAGTCGTCGACGTCGAAGAAGCTCACGCCCTTCAGCGAGGCCACCTGCGGCACGTGGCCGAGCGGATCGCCCGACTGGTCCTGGTAGATGCGCCAGTTGTCGTCGCCGAGCGCGGCGAAGATCGAGCCGTTCGGATAATGGAAGCCGTCGAACGTATCCCATCCGGCCATTTCCTCCTTGGTGGGCGAATGGTCGAGGCCGGCCGACGACGCGCCATGCAGGAAAAACCGGTTCGGCCAGGTCGGTCCCGGCATCGACGCGTGCCAGCGATCGCACAGCACGAATGCGTTCGCGAGCGCGTACAGCGACGGCGCCTGCGTGCGCACATCCACCCCCTGCATGACCGCGCCAACGCTGCCCGGTTGCGGCTGCGTGCCTTCGGAATGCGACGTCGCGTAGTTCGACACGAATCCCGAATTGTCGATGCTCGGATAGGGTCGCCCTTTGATGAACGGCACGCCCGCACCGCACAACTGTTCGAGCACGTCGGTGAATTCGTGGCACGGATCGGTCGGCATCCGGTCGGGCGCGCCGCCGCCGAACGGATGGACGGCGCCGTTGTACGCGTTGCTGTCGCCCGGCGACGCGGCCGTGATGCCGGCGATGCCCGAGAGCGCGAACAGATGGTCGAACGAGCGGTTCTCGAGCATCAGCACGAACACGTGCCGGATGCGGTCCTGAACCGACGGAACGGGGGGAACGGAAGGAGCTGCGGGGGCTGCGTCTGCACTCATGGCGCCTCCTGGCGTCGCGCGACGAATGTCCGGCTGGCACGATGGCGGCGGGCGCGGAAAGAAACTGAAAGCAAAGACGCTGCAGCGTGCGCGGGCCGCGAATTGCCGACGAGTGTACGGCTACGCCGGCCTGCACGTAAAGCCGGGTACGGCGCGCGGCGAGACGCGGGCATTCAACCGACAACCGGCATGGATGCCGAAAGCGATACGCGGCGAATCGATGAGTGCGGGGAAAACGGGCCGAATCGGGCGATTCGACGGGAGGGAATGCGGGCCGGCCGCCGCGGCATTGCCCCGCCGCCGGCGACCGACAACGGCGCGAACCGCGCCGTTCATCCGGTGTGCCCGGCCGCACGAGCGGGCCGGACGGGCTGCGATCGGCGCGGCATTGCGCTGCCCGATCGCTGGTGCTTTAGCGACGCGGTTGCCCGGCGCGCGGCGGACGCGGCGAATTCGCGTCCTTGTGACGGAAGTTGATACGCCCCTTCGTCAGGTCGTACACCGACAGTTCCAGCGTCACGCGATCACCCGCGAGAATGCGGATGTGGTTCTTGCGCATGCGGCCCGACGCATACGCGCCGACCACCACGCCGTTTTCCAGCGTGACACGGTATTTGCTGTCCGGCAGCACTTCGTCGACGATTCCGTCCAGTTCCAGCAGTTCTTCTTTTGCCAAACCAATTCCTCCAGACAAGGTAATGACCGCGGCCGCGGCGAACTCACCGGCGCCGTGCCCCGCAACGGGACGGCGGCCGGCGGGATGCCGGGGATCAATTCGTTCAGACGGGCAACGCGCCCGTCTTGCAATCGGAGCCCGGCGCAATGCGGCGGTCGGTCGGTGGCGGCGGTGCGATCGGCACCGCGCAAAGTCGGGACCGCGCCGCGTGCGGCGTGGCGACGGTCTACTCGCGTTGCAGCACGAGCCGCTGGCGACGCGGCGAGCGCTTCGCGAGGGCGTTGAATCGCACGTCGTACGGACCCGCGATGGATGAGGGAAGCACACGACCGATGCATCGTGAATGCCGCGATGCATCGGTCGTGTGCGTCGAAACGCGCAGGACGCCGGCTCGGGCCGGCATCCGCGCGAAATCCGTCCGGCAGCGGCCGCCATGTGACGGCCGGCACCGGCGCGGCTTACTGCGGCGTGATGTTCGACGCTTGCAGACCCTTCGGGCCACGCTTCACTTCGTAGCTGACCTTCTGGCCTTCGGCCAGGGTCTTGAAGCCCGTGCCGCGAATTTCCGAGAAATGGGCGAACAGATCGTCGCCGCCGTTGTCCGGGGAGATGAAACCAAAGCCCTTGGTTTCGTTGAACCACTTGACGGTACCGGTATCCACAAATACTTCCTTAATACGATTGATACGAATGATTGAACATGCGCCCGTGTCGGGCACAGAAAGAATCAAAAGAGGGAGAGACCAACGACTGCCGCACGGCAGTGCGGCCAATGATGAGCAATCGAACTTCTTGAAGACTTCGGTCTCGGACACTACGCGGTGTGGGCCGATCCGTCAAGCTCTTTCGGTGCGACGCAGGCGCGCGGCAGCGCGTGCGCCTTGCGGGGCGGGCGTGGGCGGCGATCGGGAGGCGAAACGATACGCCCCCTTTTTGCCGCGCTTCGCCGCCCATACTCGTTACCGCGATTCGAATACGTGATGCAGTGCCGGCGGCGATTCGCCGTCGCGGATCTTCATCTCGAACGTCTTGCGCGCGACGCTCGACGGCCGCACATCGGCCGCGTCCAGGTAGAACTGCGAATACCAGTCGCGCATCTGGTACAGCGGCCCATCGCCTTCGCACAGCAGCGGGTTGTCGATCCGCGTCTTGCTGTGCCAGATGTCGACATCCTCGTAGAACGCGCGTTGCGCTTCCTTCACGTACGCGTTCGCGATCTCCATGTTCTGTTCGTCGCTCAGGCCGGCCACCTTCTTCACGATCACGCCGTAGCGCAGCTCGAAGCTGTTCATGTCGATCGGCACGTGGCAATTCAGCAGCACCGAATGAATCGGCTGCCCGCCGCTCTGCCCCGTCATCTGCGTAATGTGCACGGCCGGCCCGAAATACGTCGACAGCGCGGTCAGACTGTCGCCGCCGAGCTTCTCGCTGCGGCCGACCATCAGTTGCGTCGCCTTGTGGTCCTCGAACAGGTTCGCGAAATAGTCGATGGGCGCGTGGTGGACGGTCGCGAAGTGCGCGACATCCGAAATGTTGTCGACCAGCTCGCGGCAATTCGCGTGGATCACCATCTTGTCGACCACCCAGTCCGACCATTCGTCGGAGAAGCACACGTCGAGGCGCGGAATCGCGACTTCCGGCGGCGGCGCATTGCCTTCCGGGTCGTTCCACACGAACAGCAGGTTGTTTTCCTCGCAGGTCGGCCACGCGCCGATGCGCGCCTTCGGCGGAATCCGTTTGCAGTAGGGGATCGACGCGCACTGCCCTTCGCCGTTCCATGCCCAGCCGTGGAACGGGCAGACGAGATTGTCGCCGTCGACCGTGCCGAGGCTCAGATCGGCGCCCATGTGCGGGCAATACGCATCGACGATGTTGATCCTGCCGGTCGAATCGGCGAACGCGGCCAGCTTGCGGCCGAAGATGTTCAGCGTATGCGGCTTGCCGTCCTTGTAGTCGCGGGCGAGCCCGAGGCAGTGCCAGCCGCGCGCATAGCGCTGCGCGAGCGGCTGGGCTTCGATCTTGTAAGGGCGTGCGGACATGTGGGTTGTCTCCTCTTGGGGGAACGCGCGGCGGCCCGCCGCGCACCGGGGTAAGGGTTGATGGGTCGCTCAGCGCACCGGATTGCCTGGTTCGAGCGTGCGCGTCGGCTTGAGCGCCGGGGCCGGCGCGGCCTGCGGCGATGCCGGCTGCGGCTCGCGCGACACGCGGCGCTCGGCGCGCTCGACGCCGAGCCATGCGGCCAGCGCGGGCAGCAGGAACACCGCACCGAACAGGTTCACGAGGAACATGAACGCGAGCAGCACGCCCATGTCGACCTGGAACTTCAGCGCGGAGAACGCCCAGGTGCCGACGCCGATGAACATCGTGACGGCCGTGAACAGCGCCGCGGTGCCGCGCTGGCGCATCGCGTCGGCAAATGCGTCCGGCAGCGCCGCGCCGTGGCGGATGTCGTGCTGCAGGCGTTCGTACAGGTAGATCCCGTAGTCGACGCCGACGCCCACGCCGAGCGTGATCACCGGCAGCGTCGCGACCTTCAGCCCGATGCCGAGCCGCGCCATCACCGCATTGCACAGGATCGACACCAGCGTGAGCGGCACGATGATGCACAGCACCGCGCGCCACGACCGGAACGTGACCGCGCAAAGCAGCGCGATCGCGCCGAAGATCGACAGCAGCATCGCGATCTCCGCGTCGCCGACCGCCTCGTTGGTCGCGGCCATCACGCCGACGTTGCCGCCCGCGAGCCGGAACGCGACGTTCGGCGTCGGGTTCTCGGCCGCGAAGCGCTTGATCTCGTCGATGATGTGCGCGATGGTCGTGCCTTCGTGGTTCTGCGTGTAGATCAGCACCTGGATCGCGTTGCAGTTCGCGGTGTTCATCCCGTTGTCGGGATCGAATGCGTTGGAGCCCTGCGTGAGGCCCTCGCTGGATCGCGGCAGCGCGGCCCAGCGCGGGTTGCCTTCGTTGAACGCGGCGATGAACACCTTGCCCTGCGACGCGACGCTCGTCACCGACTGCACGCCGGCCACACCGCGCATGTTCATCTCGAACTTCTCGATCGCGCTCATCACCGGGTAATGCAGGCACGCGTCGTCGAAGCCGGTCGTCTCGACGATCACCGACAGCACGTCGACCCCGATGTTGTACTGATGCGTGATGGCCGCGTTGTCGATGTTGTAGCGCGAGTTCGCGCGCAGCTCCGGCGCGCCGGTGCCGATGTCGCCGATCTCCAGCTTGCGCGACTCGAGCGTGCCGTATGCGAGCAGCGCGAGCGCCACGGCGAACACGCCGAGCGCCGGCGCCGGCCGCGCGAACACCGCGAAGCGCGACCACTTCCCGCTGCCGCCCGCGGCGGCCGTGCGCTGCGCGCGCGCCAGCGTGCCGCGCTCGAGGCGCGTGTACGACAGCAGGATCGGCAGGAACACCTTGTTGGTGACGATCATCAGCAGCACGCCGAGGCACGCGGTAATGCCGAGCTCGCGCACGATGTCGATCCGGATCCGCATGATCACCATGAAACCGAGCGCGTTGGTCAGCAGCGCGACCGTGCCCGGCACGAACAGCTTGCGGAAAGCATCGCGCGCGGCTTCCACCGACGACGCGCCGCGCACCAGCGCCTGCTTCCACGCATTGGTCATCTGCACGGCGTGCGACACGCCGATCGAGAAGATCAGGAACGGCACGAGGATCGACATCGGATCGATGCCAAGCCCGAGCAGCGGCAGCGCGCCGAGCAGCCACACGACCGGCAGCAGCGCGACGACGAGCGCGAGCACGGTGGTCTTCAGCGAGCGCGTATAGGCGAACAGCAGCGCGGCCGTCACGAGGAACGCCAGCGCGAAGAACGCCATCACGCCGGCGATACCGGCCTCGACGTCGCCCACCAGCTTCGCGAAGCCGATGATGTTCACGTCGATGCCCTGCTTCGCATAGCGCGCGCGGATTTCCTCGAGCTGGCGCGCGACGGCGCTGTAGTCGAGCCGCTTGCCGGTGGCCGGATCGGTCTCGCGCAGCTCCGCGCGGATCAGCGCCGACTTCAGGTCGTTGCCGACCAGCCGGCCGATCTGCCCGGAGCGCGCGACGTTGCGGCGCACCTTCGCGAGATCGTCCGGGTTCGCGCTCGAGAACTGGCCCGGCACGACCACGTCGCCGCGAAAGCCGGCTTCGGTCACTTCCGTGTAGTGGACGTTCGGCGTGAACAGCGAGAACACGCGCGAGCGGTTCACGCCGGGGATGAAGAACACGTCGTCGGTCGCGTGGCGCAGCGCGTCCATGAAGGTCTGGTTGTAGATGTCGCCGTCGCCCTTCCAGCGCAAGCTGACGAGGATCGTGTTAGCGCCGGGGAACGCGCCCGCGTAGCGCTCGAACACCTGCATGTACGGGTGCTGCATCGGAATCATCTTGTTGAAGCCCGGATCGAGCTTCAGGCGCGTCGCGGACAAGCCGAGCGCGAGCGTCACCGCGACGCACAGCAGCATCAGCAGCCTGCGCCGCCGGATGATCGTGTCGGCGCAGCGCTCGACGAACGCGGCGAGGCGCGACGCGGGAACGGCTTCGGTGGGGCGTGACAGGTCGTTCATGGATTTCTCGGGTCGGAACGGACGGGACGGACGATGCGAACGATGCGGATCGGCGCAGCGAGGCGAACGGATGCGGGCGGCGGCAAGCGTCGCCGCCACGCATCAGGACGGCGACGCGGCGAGCGGCGCGACGCCGGCCTCGCCGCCGAGCAGCAGCGCGCCGCGGCCCATGTCGAGCACGGCCGCGAGGCTCTGCACGCCGCCGAGCTTGCGCACGTCGAAGGTCAGGCCGCCGTCGCGCGACGCGACGATCGCGCCGCCCTGCCCTACCAGCACGAGTTCGCCGTCGGCGAGCTGGGTCGCGCCGAAGTACGACACCGGCACATGGCTGTCGACATGCGTCCAGGTTGCGCCGCGATCGATGCTGCGCAGCACGTTGCCGCGCATGCCGTACGCGACCCAGTCGCCGTTCGCGAGCATCAGCGCACCGAACAGCGAGCCTGCATACGGCGACGGGAGCTTGTCCCAGGTGGCGCCGCCGTCGGTCGAGCGCAGCAGCGTGCCACTCTCGCCCGCGATCAGCAGGTTGCCGTGGCCGTCGCCGACGATCGCGTTCAGGTGGCGGTCGCCAGCCGGCGTCTTCAGCGGCTGCCACGTGAGCCCGGCATCGTCCGAGCGCAGCAGCTGGCCGAAACTGCCGGCCGCGAACAGCGGGCCGTTCGCGCTGCCCCAGACGGACAGCAGCGGATCGGAATGCGCGTTGTCGACGTGGACCTCGCGCCAGTGCACGCCCGCGTCGTCGCTGCGCACGATCCGGCCGTCGTGGCCGACGGCGATGCCGAGCGTCGGTGTGACGAAGCTCACCTGCGTGAGCGTCGAGCCCTGGTCGGGCGTGACCGACGCCGGCCGCCAACGGCGGCCCGCATCGTCGCTCAGCAGGATCACGCCGCGCTCGCCCACCGCGACGACGCGCGCGCCGGCGCGGGCGAGCCCGTTGATCTGCAGGCGGTCCGCATGGATCGCGGTGACGGGGAATGCCGGCAACGGGCGCGGCGAGAACGCGAACAGCGCGGCGCCGAGCACGAGCGCCGACATCGCGAGTCCTGGCAAGGTACGTTTCATCGGTTGTCTCCTGTCCTGGCAATCGGCCCGGGCCCGCGCCGACGCGCTCGCCCTGCCGCTGCAAGTCTCCGGGCCGCCGGTCGTTGCCGCGGCCTCGCATGGTTCCGAATGGATGGCCGCCGAACCGGGCTGTCGGTCCGGCAGCCGGTACGGCTGCGTCGAATGCCGTTACGCGCCGACCTCGAACAGCGCGGCCGCACCCATCCCGCCGCCGATGCACATCGTCACGACCGCATGCCGCACGCCGCGGCGCGCGCCTTCGAGCAGCGCGTGCATCGTCATCCGCGTGCCCGACATCCCGAACGGGTGGCCGAGCGCGATCGCGCCGCCGTCGACGTTCAGCCGCTCGTCGGGGATGCCGAGCATGTCCCGGCAATAGAGCGCCTGGCACGCGAACGCCTCGTTCAGCTCCCACAGCCCGACATCGCGCACGGTCATCCCGAAGCGCGCCAGCAGCTTCGGAATCGCGAACACCGGGCCGATGCCCATCTCGTCGGGCTCGCAGCCGGCCACGGCCAGCCCGCGGAACGTGCCGAGCGGCGCGAGCCCGCGACGCGCGGCCTCGGCGCGCGACATCACGACGACCGCCGCCGCGCCGTCCGACAGCTGCGACGCGTTGCCGGCCGTCACGAACTCGCCCTGCTCGACGACCTTGCCGCCGCTCCACGACGGCTTCAGCCCCGCAAGCCGCTCGGCTGTCGTATCGGCGCGCACGCCTTCGTCGCGCGCCGCGCGCACGGCCTCGTGGCCGGCCGGGTTGCCTTCCTTGTCGAACAGCGCGCGTGTCACGTCCAGCGGTGCGATTTCCGCGTCGAAGCGGCCGGCCGACTGCGCGTCGGCCGTGCGCTGGTGGCTCTGCAGTGCGAATTCGTCCTGTGCGGCGCGCGAGATTCCGTAGCGGCGCGACACGATCTCGGCGGTTTCCATCATCGCCATGTACGCGGCCGGCTGGTGATCGAGCACGGCCTGCGAACGCGCGCGGTAGCCGTTCTTGTGCTTGTTCTGCGTGAGCGAGATCGATTCGACGCCGCCCGCGACGACGATCCGCGCGTCGCCCGCGCCAATGCTGCGCGCCGCGCTCGCGATCGACATCAGGCCCGACGAACACATGCGGTCGATCGACATGCCGGGCACCGATGCCGGCAGTCCGGCCGCCGCGGCCGACAGACGGCCGATGTTGTAGCCCTGCGTGCCCTGCTGCGCCGCGCAGCCGATCAGCACGTCGTCGACGTCAGCCGGCGCGACGCCCGCGCGTTCGAGCGCGGTGCGCACGACGTGGCCGCCCAGCGCGGGCGCCTCGGTGTCGTTGAACATGCCGCGAAACGCCTTGCCGATCGGCGTGCGGGCGACGGAAACGATGACTGCGTCTTCCATGAGGTGGCTCTCCGAATCCGAATCTAGAAGGTGTAACGGCTGATGGTGTCGGCAACGCAGCCGGGCTTGCCTTCGCCTTCGATCTCGACGGTCACGCGGATCCACGCCTGCACGCCGCCGTCGAGCGGCTCGACACGGAGCAGCTCGCCGACGCCGCGCACGCGTGCACCGACCTTCACCGGCGCCGGGAAGCGGATCCTGTCGCAGCCGTAGTTGACGCCGAGCCGCGCGCCGTCGATGCGCACGATCTGCGGCAGGAAATGGTTGACGAGCGACAGCGTCAGGTAGCCGTGCGCGATGCACGCGCCGAAGGGGCCGTCCTTCGCGCGGATCGGGTCGACGTGCACCCATTGGTGGTCGCCCGTCGCGTCGGCGAAACCGTCGATGCGGATCTGGTCGATCGCGAGCCACGCGCTTGCGCCGAGCGTGTCGCCGACGGCCGCCGCGAGTTCGCCGGGATGCGCGAACACGCGGGGCGTCGCGCGCACGGGGTCGAGGGTCGTCTCCATCATGCGTGCTGGCTGCTGACCGACAGCACTTCGCCCGTCATGTACGACGCGTAATCGCTTGCAAGGAACACCATCACGTTCGCGACCTCCCAGACTTCGGCGGCGCGCCCGAAGGCTTCGCGCGACGCCAGTTGATTCAACAGGTCGGCCGGGGCCGACTTCTTCAGAAAATCGTGCATCGCGATGCTCGGCGCGACCGCGTTGATGCGCACCCCGTAAGGCGACGCCTCGAGCGCCGCACAGCGCGTGAGCGCCATCACGCCCGCCTTCGCCGCCGCGTAGTGCGCCTGCTCCGCCTGCGCACGCCAGCCGAGCACCGATGCGTTGTTGACGATCGCGCCGCGGCCGCGGGCCTGCATGTGCGGCAGCATCGCGCGCGTCATCCGGAACGTCCCGGTCAGGCTAATGTCGATCACCCGCGACCATTCGGCATCGTCCATTTCGACGATGCGTCTCGCGCCGCCGAGCCCGGCGTTGTTGATCAGTACGTCGACGCCGTCGAGCTTGTCCTGGGCGTCGGCCACGAGCGCCTGCACGTCGTCCTCGACCGCAACGTTGCACAGGCGGCCGAAGACCTGCTGCAGGCCCGTTTCGGCGCGCAGCGTCTGGACGGCCTGTTCGAGGCGTTTCTCGTGGATGTCGGAGATGAACAGCGCGCGGCAGCCTTCCTCCGCGCAGCGGCGCGCGGCCGCGAAGCCGATGCCGGCGCCGGCCGCGGCCGTGATCAGCACCGATTTGCCGGCGAGCAGCTGATGGCCCGGCACGTAGGCGGGCGCTTTCTGGATCTGGGGTTCGGTCATGCTGTGCCTCGTGGTTCCCTTGGCATGCCGAGCCCGCGCTCGGCCATGATGTTGAGCTGGATTTCGTTGGTGCCGGCGTAGATCGTGTCCGCACGGGAGAACAGGAACACGCGCTGCAGATGGGTGAGTTTTTCGTCGCCCGGATCGATCACGTTCGCGCGGGGCCCGAGCGCGTCCATCGCGAGCTGGCCGAGGTCGCGGTGCCAGTTCGACCAGAAGTACTTGTAGATCAGCGCCTCGCGGCGCAGCGGTGCGGTGGCGCCGCCGTTCGCGTCGTCCGCGCCGGACAGCATCCGCAGCGCGTTGTAGCGCATCACGCGCAGCCCTGCCCACGCGCGGCCGATCCGCTGGCGCAGCACCGGGTCGCGATCGGCACCCGTTTCGCGCGCGGCATCGATCACCCATTCGAGTTCGCGGACAAACTGCATCTGCTGGCCGAGCGTCGACATCCCGCGCTCGAAACCGAGCAGCGTCATCGCGATCCGCCAGCCGTCGCCCGGCGCGCCGACCAGATCGCATGCTTGCGCGCGTGCGCCGTCGAAGAACACTTCGTTGAATTCGGCGCCGCCGTTGAGCTGCCTGATCGGGCGGATCTCGATGCCCGGCTGGTCGAGCGGCATCAGCAGGAACGACAGTCCCTTGTTGCCCTGCGACGCCGGATCGGTACGCGCGAGCACGAAGATCCAGTCGGAATCGCGCGCGAGCGACGTCCACACCTTCTGGCCATGCACGCGCCAGGTGCCGTCGGCGTTCTGCTCCGCACGCGTGCGCACGTTCGCGAGATCGGAGCCCGCGCCCGGCTCCGAGTAGCCCTGGCACCAGAACTGCGTGCCGGCGAGAATCCCGGGCAGGAAGCGCGCGCGCTGGTCGTCGGTGCCGCACGCGACGAGCGTCGGCCCGAGCAGCCCTTCACCGATATGGCCCATCCGGCCCGGCCCGCCGGCGCGCGCATATTCTTCGTGGAAGATCACTTGCTCGGCGACCGTGAAGCCGCGGCCGCCCGCATCGGTCGGCCAGCCGAGGCCGGTCCAGCCGCCCTGCGCAAGCTCCCGTTCCCACGCCTTGCGCAGTTCCGGAAACGCCTCCTCGTCGCCAGGGCCGCCGCGATATTTCAGGCAGGCGAAGTCGCCGGTCAGGTGGGACCGCACCCAGTCGGCAACTTCGTGCCGCAATTGCTGTTCGCGTGTTTCGCTGTTCATTGGAGCGCTCCCGTGCGCGCGGCGGACGGACGCACGGCCGTCGACGCCGGTGGTAGTGCCAATGCCGCGTCGCGCCCCGACGCGCCGCCGTCGATTGCATGGCGTGCGATCCATTCGAGCAGTTGCGGCGTGCTGCCGAACTGCGCGAGCGACGCCTGCGCGCGCTTGAAATAGAGATGCGGGTCGTATTCCCACGTGAAGCCGACACCGCCGTGCAGCTGAATCGCTTCCTGCGCGCAGAACGCATACGCGTCGTTCGCGGCGGCCTTCGCGGCCGCGATGTCGGCGCGCAACGCCGCGCCCGGCGCGGCCCCGCGCGCTTCCGCATCCCATGCGTGCGCGGCGCCGAGCACCGCCGAGCGCGCGGATTCGATCAGCACCATCATCTGTGCGCAGCGATGCTTGACGGCCTGGAACGATGCGATCGCGCGGCCGAACTGCACGCGCTGGCCCGTGTAGTCGAGCGTCAGGTCGAGGCATTGCTGTGCGCCGCCGAGCTGTTCGGCGGCCAGCGTGAGCGCGGCAAACCACGCGGCGCGCTCGAGCACCTGCGCGGCAACGGCGCCGCCGGCCAACCGCGCGTCGCGGCTCACGCGGATTTCGTCGAGGACGATGCGCGCGATCGGCCGCGTCGCGTCGAGCGTGTCGAGCGGCGTGATGGTCAGGCCGGACGCCGTCGCAACGTCGATCGCGAACAGGCCGGTCGACTGCCCTTCGTTCGCGATCCGGGCGGGAATCACCAGCAGGTCGGCGCGCGCGCCGTCGATCACTTGTTCGATCGTGCCCGACAGCGCGTAGCCGCCCGCCGCTTCTTCCGCGACGACCGGCAACTGCCCCGCGCCGGCCGGAAGCTCGAACGGCAATGCCAGCGTCGCGCTGCACGTCCCTTCGGCGATCTTCGCGAGCCAGCCGGTCGCGAGCGGCGCGTCGGAGCAGTCTGCCAGCGCGGTCGCGGCCAGGCATGCGGTCGAGAAATACGGCACGCACGCAACGCGCCGGCCGAGTTGCTCCATCAACAGCGTCTGTTCGACCGCGCCGAGCGCCATTCCGCCTGCCGCCTCCGGCAGCGACAGCGCGTTCCAGCCGAGCTCACCCGCGAGCGAGGCCCACAGGGCGTCATCGCGGCCGGCCGATTGCTCGAGCGCGCGGCGCACGTCGGCGGACGCGCTGCGTTCGGCGAGCACGTCGGCAGCCGCGTCGCGGATCATCGCCTGTTCGTCGGTGAGCGCGAGATCCATGCTTCAGCTCCCGTACACGCGCTGCGCGGGACGCGCGTCGGCGAGCAGCCGCGCGACCGCCGGGCCGACCTCGGCCGGCACCCAGCGCGCGCCGCGATCGACGCTCGGGCCGGTGCGCCAGCCTTCGGCAACCGCGATCATCCCGCCCGCGACCTCGAACACCTGGCCCGTCACGTCGGCCGACAGCGTGCTGCCGAGCCACACGACGAGCGGCGCGACGTTGGCCGGATCGAAGTAGTCGAAGCCGCCGTGCTCGGGCTTCTTCATCATGTCGGCGAACACGCCTTCGGTCATCGACGTGCGCGCGGCCGGCGCGAGCGCGTTCACACGCACGCCGTAGCGCTGCAGCTCGACCGCCTGCATCAGCGTGAGTGCCGCGATGCCGGCCTTCGCCGCACCGTAGTTCGACTGACCGATCGACCCTTGCAGCCCCGCGCCGGAGCTCGTGTTGACGATGCGTGCGTCGATCGGGGCGCCGGCCTTCGCGGCGTCGCGCCACGTGCGCGCCAGCACGCTCGACAGGCAGAAGTGGCCGCGCAGATGCACGCGCATCACGTCGTCCCAGTCGGATTCGGTCATGCTGGTGAACATCTTGTCGCGGCAGATGCCCGCGTTGTTGACCAGCACGTGCACGTCGCCGAACGCGTCGCGCGCGGCATCGACGATCCGCTGCGCGGTGTCGATCCGGGTGATGTCGTCGGCATTCGCGAGCGCGCGGCCGCCGCGTCGTGCGATCTCGTCGCACACCGCCTGTGCGGCCTCGTGACGGATGTCGTTGACGACGACCGCCGCGCCTTCATCCGCGAACGCGAGCGCGTATTCGCGCCCGAGCCCGCCGCCCGCGCCGGTGATGATCACGGTGCGTCCGTGACAGATTCCCATGCTTGTGTCTCCTGGATCGAGAGATCGTGAAAGTGCCGCGCTCACAGGCGCTCGATGATCGTGACGTTCGCGAGGCCGCCGCCTTCGCACATCGTCTGCAATCCGTAACGGCCGCCGGTGCGCTCGAGTTCGTGCAGCAGTGTCGTCATCAGCCGCGCACCCGTCGCGCCGAGTGGATGGCCGAGCGCGATGCCGCCGCCGTTCGGGTTGGTCTTTTCGTGCGGGAAGCGCGTGTCCGCGAGCCACGCTTGCGCGACCGACGCGAACGCCTCGTTCATCTCGACGACATCGATGCGCGACCAGTCGAGCCCGCTCTTCTTCAACGCGGCCTTGGTTGCCGGGATCGGCGCGGTGAGCATCCACAGCGGATCGTCGCCGAGCACGCTCAGGTGGTGAATGCGCGCGCGCGGCGTGAGCCCGTAGCGCTTCAGCGCGTCCTCCGACACGATCAGCAACGCGGCGGCCGCGTCGCAGGTCTGGCTCGCGACGGCGGCCGTCAACGAGCCGCCCGGCATCAGCGGCTCGAGCGTCGCCATCTTTTCGAGCGATGTGTCCGGGCGCGGCGTCTCGTCGTGGAGCACGCCTTCGAGCGGCACGATTTCCCGCTTGAAATGGCCGGCCTCGATCGCCGCCACCGCGCGCCGGTGGCTTTCCAGCGCGTAGCGCTCCATCGCATCGCGCGACAGGTTCCAGTGATCGGCGATCCGCTGTGCCGCGACGAACTGCGACACGGGCGCGTCGCCAAAGCGCGCGCGCCAGCCGGCGCTGCCCGAGAACGGGTCGTTGAAGCCGAGCGGCGCGGCGCTCGTCATCGCGGATGAGATCGGGATCTGCGTCATCGTCTGCACGCCGCCCGCGACCACGACGTCCTGCACGCCGCTCATCACGGCCTGCGCGGCAAAATGCACGGCCTGCTGCGACGAGCCGCACTGGCGATCGACCGTCACGCCCGGCACCTGCAACGGCAGCCCGGCCGCGAGCCAGCAGGTGCGCGCGATATTGCCGGCGAGCGGGCCGATCGTGTCGACGCAGCCGAACACGACGTCGTCGTATTCGTCGGCCGGAATCGCATTGCGTTCGACGAGCGTCTTCAGCACGAAGCCGCCGAGGTCCGCCGCATGCACGTGGGCGAGCCCGCCCTTGCGGCGGCCGGTCGGCGTGCGCAGCGCGTCGACGATATAGGCTTGTTTCATCAATGGATTTCCTCGAAGTCGAAGGTCTGCGCGGGGCCGATCGGCAATGCGTCGCCGAGGATCGCGTCGGCCACGCGGGCCTTGTGGAATGCGTTGTCGCCCCAGCTGCCGGAGAGCGCCCAGATCCGCTTCATGAAGATCTGCAGATCGAGCTCCCACGTGTAGCCGATGGCGCCGTGCACCTGCATCGTGTGACGCGCGGCCAGTTGTGCGGCGGCGGTCGCCGCGAGCTTCGCGTGCGACACCAGCACCGCGCGCCGCGGGTGATCGTCGGCGATCGCCTGAGCGGCGCGCGCGACCACCGGCCGTGCGAACTCGTAGCGGATCGCGACGTCGGCGAGCAGGTGCTTGAGCGCCTGGTACGAGCCGATCGCCTTGCCGAACTGCTTGCGTTGCGCGCTGTAGTCGATCGCGACGTCGAGCACGCGCTGCGTGAGACCGAGCAGCTGCGCCGCGACCGCGAACGCGCCGTGGTCGAGCGCGCGATCGAGCAGCGGCGCGGCTTCGTCGGCGCGCGCGATGCGCGTGGCCGCCGACGGCTCCCAGTCGAGCGTGAACAAGCGTCGCGATGGATCGACGCTGTCGACCGCGCGCCACGCGCACTGCGCGGGATCGACGCGGTGCAGCTCGCCGCGGTGCTCGCACATCAGCGTCTGCGCGACGTGCACGTCGGCCGCGTACGGGTTCACCGGATGCACGAGCGCGACACGCGCGCGCCCTTCGGCGATGTCGCGCAGCAGCGCGTCGCGCCAGTCGCTGGCCGGCAGCCGCGCGAGCACGCCGGCCGATACGAGCGCCGTGTCGAGCAATGGCTCGGGGCTGCCGAAGTAGCCGTAGGTCTGCGCGAGCAGCGCCCATTCCACTTCGGTCAGGCCGAGGCCGCCGTGCGCCTCGGGCACCGACACGGCGGTCAGCCCCTGCGACGCGAACAGCGACCACAACGCGTCGGAGCGGCCGGTCGGCGTGACCCACAGCTCGCGGATCAGCTCCGGGGTCATCTCGGTCATCAGCAGGCGCTTCACGCTGTCCGCGAGCGCTTCCTGGTCTTCATCGAATACGAAATCCATACGATGTCCGTTCAGTGAGGGTGGCGCCGGCGCGCTTATGCGCGCGGCATGCCGAGCATCCGTTCGGCGACGATGTTGCGCTGGATCTCGTTGGTGCCCGCGTAGATCGGGCCGGCCTGCGCGAACAGGAAGCCGTCGAGCCAATGGCCGAGCGTCGCTTGCTGAGCGGCCGTCTGCGGAACGATCTCGCCATGCGCGCCGAGAATGTCGAGCGCGGTCTGGTGCATCCTCAGGTCGAGCTCCGACCAGAACACCTTGTTGGTGCTCGACTCCGCGCCGATATGGCCGCCCTTGAGCAGCCGGCTCGCGGTCGCGTAGGTCGACAGCGCGTATGCCTGCGCGTCCATCCACGCGGACACCACGCGTTCGCGCAGCGTCGGGTCGCGATCCGCGCTGTCGCGGTGCGCGAGATACAGGTCGCGCAGCGCCTGCGCGGTGCGCTGGAAACGGGCGGGCGAACGCAGCATCAACCCGCGCTCGAAGCCGGCGGTCGCCATCGCGACCTGCCAGCCCGCGCCCTCGGCCGCGAGGCGGTTCTCGACCGGCACGCGCACGTCGTCGAAGAAGATTTCCGCGAAGCCCGTCTGCCCGTTCAGCTGGCGGATCGGCCGCACGGTGATGCCCGGCGCGGACAGCGGCACCATCAGGAACGTGAGCCCATGATGGCGCGACGATTCGGGATCGCTGCGGAACAGCCCGAACAGCCAATCGGCCCATACCGCGCGGGTCGACCAGATCTTCTGGCCGTTGAGCACGTATTCGTCGCCGATGCGGATCGCGGTCGTGCGGATCGCGGCCATGTCCGAGCCCGCGTTCGGCTCCGACCAGCCCTGCGCCCACACGTGCTCGCCCGCCGCCATCGCCGGCAGGAAGCGCGCCTTCTGCTGCGCGGTACCAAAATCCATCAGCGTCGGACCGAGCAGGAAGATGCCGTTCTGGTTCACGCGCATCGGTGCGTCGGCGCGCCAGTACTCTTCCTCGAAGATCAGCCACTCGATCAGGTCGCAACCTCGCCCGCCCAGCTCGCGCGGCCACGTGACCATGCTCCAGCGGCCCGAATGCAGCGTGCGCTCCCATTCGCGGTGCGCGGCAAAGCCTTCCTCGGTGTCGAAGCTCGGCAGCCGCTCGCGCGGCACGTGCGCGGCGAGCCATTCACGGATTTCCGCGCGGAACGCCTGCTGTTGTGGCGTATAGGTCAGGTTCATGCGCGCGCCTCCTCGGCCTGCGCGTCGAATCGCGCATCGCGCTTCTCGACGAACGCGGCACGCGCCTCCGTCGAATCGTTGGTCATGTACGCCTGCAGCGTAAAGCCCTGCTCCCAGCGGTACTTGTCCTCGAGATCGCCGTCTTCGACGCCGTTCAGCGCCTCCTTCGCGAGCCGCACCATCGCGGGGCTCTTTTCCGCGATCTTGCGGCCGATCGCAAGCGCCGCGTCGCGCAGCGCGTCGCGCGCGACGACCTGCTCGACCGCACCGAGCCGGTATGCCTCGGCCGCGTCGATCATGTCGCCGGTGAAGTACATCGCGCGGACCTTCTGCACCCCGAACAGTCGTTGCAGATGCGCGCCGCCGCCCATCGCGCCGCGGTCGATCTCCGGCACGCCGAAGCGCGCGCAATCGGCCGCGACGACGATATCCGCCGCGCCGCAAATACCGATTCCGCCGCCAAGCACGAAGCCGTGCACGGCCGCGATCACCGGCTTCGGGTTGCGGTGCACCGCGCGGAACGTCTCGTAGTTGCCCGCGTTGACCGACACGATCCGCTCCGGATGCGCGGCCAGCTCCTTGATGTCGACGCCCGCGCAGAAGCCTCGGCCTTCGCCGCGCACGACGATCACGCGCACGTCGTCGTCCTCGCCAAGCGCATCGAGCGCCCGCGCGAGCGCGTGCCAGCCCTGCGCATCGAGCGCATTCACGGGCGGATGGGCGATCACCAGTTCGGCGATGCCGTCGGCGCGCTCGATCCGGAACGGCGTCGCGCCGCCCGGTTGTTTGGATGTAGTCATCTCCACTGCCTCCCTGTGATGTCTTTCAGGCCGCGTCGGTCGCCGCCACGCCGCGCAACGCGGCCAGCGCGTCGAGCCGCTCGCACGCTTGCGCGACGATTCGCGCAATCAGCGCGTCGCACGATTCAATCGCGCCGATCATCGCTGCCGCCTGGCCGCTCGGCAGCACGCCGTCGTCCGGCCGCCCCTCGACGATCGCGCGCTGGATCAGGAACGGCGCGTTCGCGGCCATCAGCGTCTGGCTCGCCGTGTAGTCGTGCGAGCGCAGCGCCTTGATCGCGAGGCGCAGCATGTCGGTCGTACGCAGCCCGTTCTGGCGGCGCCAGGCTTCAGCCGTCTTCAGCGCGAAGGCCGTGCGGCGCAGCGGGCCGAAGCGCTCGAGCTTCAGCAGATACGGGTTGTCGATCATCCGTTGCGGCAGCCCGTCGAGCGCGTCCGACACGCGGATTCGCGCCGGGTCGCCGACCGCGACGTACCGCTCGAGCGTCGCGCGCGGCACCGGCGATTCGGCGCTCATCAGGAAGCGCGTGCCCATCGCGATGCCGGCCGCGCCGTACGCGAGCGCGGCCGCCAGCCCGCGACCGTCGAAGAAACCGCCGGCCGCGACGACGGGCACCCGCACCGCATCGAGCACACTCGGCAGCAGCAGCGTGGTCGGCACCGAGCCCGTATGGCCGCCGCCTTCCGCGCCCTGCACGGTCACGATGTCCGCGCCGAGCTCGACCGCCTTCGCCGCATGCTTCGGCGCGCCGACGGTCGGCATGCAGACGATGCCGGCATCCTTGAAGCGGCGGATCGTCTTCGCGTCCGGCCCGCGGCCGTAGCTGACCGCGCGCAGCCGGTGCTCGATCGCGAGATCGACCACTTGCGCGGCGTTCTTCTGGAACATGTGGAAGTTGATGCCGAACGGCTTGTCGGTCAGCGACTTCACCTTCAGGATCTCGGCCTCGACCTGCTCCGGTTCGAGTGTCGCGCCGGCCAGGAAGCCGAAGCCGCCGGCGTTGGCGGTCGCCGCGACGAGCCGCGCGTCGGCCACCCAGCCCATCGCGGTCTGCACGATCGGGTAGCGACAGCCGAGCAGGTCGCACAACGGCGTATGCAGCGTCTCGCTCATGCGGCGGCTCCGTTGACGGCCGTCGTTGCCGCGTCGGCCCGCCCTTCGCTGTCCGCCTGCTCCGGCCGGCGCTGCGAGCTGGCCATCTTGCGCGCGTCGTAGCCGCCGAGGCGGTCGCCGCTGACGAGCTCGTTGTGCGCATGCGCGAAGTGATGCCATGCGAATGCCGCGTCCATCGCCGCGCGCTTGCCCTGCAGTTCCTCGACGTGGTTCAGCGCCTGCTTGGTCAGCGCGAGGCCGAGCCTCGGCATCGTCGCGATCTTCGCGGCGATCGCGTAGGTCGCGTCGCGCAGCCGCTCGCGCGGCACCACGCGGTTGACCATGCCCATCTGGTACGCGCGCTCGGCCGTCATCCGCTCGCCGAGGAACAGGAACTCCTTCGCGATGCGCGGGTTCAGCTCGTACGCATGCGCGAAATACTCGACACCCGGAATCCCCATCCGCACGACCGGATCCGCGAAGAACGCGTCTTCCGACGCGACGATCAGGTCGCACACCCACGCGAGCATCAGCCCGCCTGCGATGCATGCACCGTGCACCATCGCGATGGTCGGCTTCGGCAGGTCGCGCCAGCGCCGGCACATCCCGAGATACACCTCCTGTTCGCGCGCATAGAGGAATTCGCCGCCCTCCTTGTCGACGTGGTCGTACCACAGCGACGCGCGCTCGAACGACTCGTGAATGTCGCGGCCCGGCGTGCCGATGTCGTGGCCCGCCGAGAAATGTTTGCCGGCGCCCGCGAGCACGATCGCCTTCACTTCGTCGTCGTGCGACGCGCGCCGGAAAGCCGCGTCGAGCGCATACGTCATCTTCGAGTTCTGCGCGTTGTGATACTCGGGACGGTTCATCGTGATCGTCGCGATGCCGTCCTCGACCGCGTAGTCGACGACACCATCGCCGAACGCCATTTGGGTCGCTTCCATGTCGGACCTCATCCGCGGCGCGGCGCCGGATTGTTGCGCACGATCGTCGCGCGCAGGTTGTGAGGGTCGAGCGCACGCACGATGCGCAGGTCTTCCGCGCTCGGCGGGGCCGTCGTGCCGAGCTCCGGTGCAGCAATCAGCGGGAAGCCGGTCGCGTCCTGCACCTCGTCGAAGCTCACGCCCGGATGCAGCGAGCGCACGCGGATCGCATGGTCGGGGCCGCCGAAATCCATCACGCAGAGATCGGTGACGATGCTGCGCAGGTCGACGAAGGTCTTCATGCCGGGCAGCCGGCGCGCCGGGTTGTAGCCGACCGTGCAGACCATGTCGACTTCGTCTGCGACGAACGTGCGCTTGCCGTGGCCGCTGATGAAGAACGAATTCGCGTGGTTCGTCGAGTTGCCGGGGAAGCCGCGCGCGCCGAGCAGTTGCGTCTTCGGACGCGCGTAGTCGTCGCCGAGCCACGAGATGTTCGCCTGGCCGAAGCGGTCGATCTGCGTCGGCATCACGAGCGCGTGGCGGCGGCCGTGCCACAGGCAGTCGAACACGCGTTCGTATGTCATCCAGCCGCTCGCCTTCACGCGATAGCCGTCGGGGCGCGGCCCGAGCGGGACCGGCTCCTCGACGAGATACGCCTCGCCGTCGGTCAGCATCAGCCCGTTGTTGTACGCGAGCCGCGCGAGGCCGGCCGCGAGCCGCGGGCCCGTGCCGATGCCGGTCGCCAGCACTTCGCCGTCGTCGCGCCAGAGTCGCGCGGACGCGACGATCATCAGTTCCGCGAGGGAATGGTCGAGAGATTCGCTCACAGGCGCTCCTTTACAGAATCGGCAATGGCAGCGTCGCCACATGCGACAGGCCGCCGACGCCTTCGAGATACTGGCGTTCGTCCTGGCCCACCACATCGCGCAGGTACGCCGCCGTCTTCGCGTCGTCTTCCGCGCTCGCGCAGTACGCGCGCAGGTGCGGCAGGTCCCAGCCGTAGGCCGGCCCGCACGACGTCGGGTGTGCGCCGCCCGGCGCATGCACGATGCCGGTGACGAGCGAGCGCTCGAACGGATTGCGTTTTGCGGCATCGAGGTCTTCGGTCGCGAGCGACGCGTCGACCGTTTCCGCCGACACGTAGCAGCGCTGCGCGGCGCGCGCCATCCACGCGTCGAAGAACGGATCGGGGCCGTCGATGCGCGTGTTGCCCATCCGGTCTGCCGCGTTCACGTGCAGCAGCGCGACGTCGAGTTCGAGCGCCGGCATCGCGAGCAGCGTCTCGCTGTCGTCGTACGGCGACTTGACCGTGCGCAGGTGCGGCGCGTGATCGAGCAGCGCGGTGCCGAGCCCGGCGCGTGTCGGCAGGAACGGCAGGCGCGCGGCGGCCGCGCGCAAGCCGAGCTGCAACATGCCTTCGTCGAGTTCCAGCACGTCGACACGGCCTTGTTCGCGGGCGCGGCGGAAATGCGGTTCGAGCGGGATCACGTCCAGCGACACGAAGCCGAACACCACCTTGCGCACCTTGCCCGCCGCGCACAGCAGGCCGACGTCGGCACCGCCGTAGGCGACGACCGTCAGGTCCTTCAGGTTCGAGCGCGCGATCTCGCGCACCAGTGCCATCGGCTTGCGCCGAGGCCCCCATCCGCCGATGCCGATCGTCATGCCGTCGGCGAGTTGCGCGACCACGTCGCGCGCGGACATCGTCTTGTCGAGAGGTTTCATCGTCATCGTGCTGGCCTACCGGTATCCGATGCTGAAATCGTGGCCCCACTGGCTCACCTTGGTGGCCTCGAATACGGCGTGCTTCGACCAGTCGACCGTGAGGCCGCCGAAGCCGTATTCGAGATCGAAGCCGCCGGGGGTCTTCATGTAGAACGAGATCATCTGGTCGTTGCAGTGCCGGCCGAGCGTCGCCGACATCTTCACGTCGTGCGCGGCGACCCGATCGAGCGCGCGGCCGACTTCGTCCATCGAGTCGACTTCGGCCATCACGTGCACGCAACCCGTCGGCACAGCCATCTCGAACAGCGCGAGGCTGTGATGGCGCGCGTTGCGGCAGTGCATGAAGTGGATGCGCTTCTCGGGTTCCGCGGGGTCCGGCGTGAACTTCACACGGTAGATGTCGGACAGCTCGAAGCCGAGCACGCCGCGCGCGAATGCGTCGGTCGCGTCGAACTGCGGCGCGGGCAGCACCGCGTGGCCGAGCCCCATGTCGCCAGTGACGAAGCGCGCGACGCCGAGCGGCGACACAAAGCGGCGGAAGTCGCAGCGCGCGCCCCAGTACAACTCGTGGCGGTTGCCGGACGGGTCGGTGCACCACGCCATCGCCTGCACGCGGCGCAGCGCGGCTTCGTCGCGCGTCGCGCGCACGGCTTCGACGCCCGCATGTTGCAACGCCGCGAGCGCGGCATCGAACGCGGCGGCGTCGGGCAGCTCCCAGCCGGACGCGAAATAGCGATCGGCCGTGCCGGGGACGATCACGTAGCGGAAATCGCGCTCGTCCATCTTCAGGTACAGCGCGCCGTCGGGCGCGTCGAGCGCCTGCATGCCCAGCACGTGTTCCGCATAGCGGCGCCACGCATCGACGCGGGTCGCCTCGACGACGACGTAGCCGAGCGCACGGACATCGATCATGTCGGCCTCCTCCAGGTTCAGATTCCGTTGTTCGTGAAAGGATTCTGGCCGGTCGGGGATGGCGTCACATCGTCTGTTGGGACGAGAGCCGGCAGGGAGGCGGGAGCGTTGCGCGGCGAGTCCGCGCAGCGAAACGGCGCTGCGTTGCTGCGGCGCGGCAGGCGACGTCGGTAGAGGGAGGCCGCGACGGCGTGCGGACAGTGGCGACAACGCCAGCAGCGTGCGTGCGGCTCAGCTGGAATAGCCGGTTCGACGGATTATCTTTCTTACGGCCGAAACGTGAGGAATTCACGAAACAATCGGCCGGATTGCTTATTTCCTCTGCGTCGAAATCAACCATTTACCCATCACCGGCAATCGTCGTCGATAACGTGGCGTCATGGCATCGGCCCAGTCAGGACGGGCGTTCCAGCCTTCCGACGGCCTCTGGAAATGGACTGCGAAGCGCCGCGACAAACTTCGACACATGCAGCATGGACTTCAACCCTTGTAACGCGTATGTTACGCAAGCGGCGTTTAATATCTTTCATAAATATCAATAACGGCCTACGAGGATCACCGCTTGAAAACCACAAAAAACCCGCTTTCGCTGTCCGACCTGTACGAGGCGTCGACGGCGATGAACCGGCGCGGCTTCATTCGTCTCGGCGCATATGCAGCCGTATCGATGCTGGCCGCCTGCGGCGGCGGCGGATCCGACGCACCGCCGCCGAGCCCGCCCCCTGACGGCGTCTCGCTGGCGCTCGCCGTGCAGCAGGCCGCGCCCGGCACCGCCGCGCTGGACGCCCGCTTCGCGAGCCTCGGCTTCGAGAAAGGCGACATCAACGACAATTGCTTCCGGGCCGACAACACGAACCTGATCGGCCTGCTCAACGCGCTCGGCGGCGGCGTGCTGCGCATCGGCGGGAACAGCGTCGACCGCATGACGTGGGCGCCCAACGGGCAGGGCCAGATCCGGCGGCAGGTCTCGCGTATCGACGTGGCGCGATTCGCCGCGTGCCTCAAGCAATGTCCCGAATGGAAAGTGATTTACGGGATCAATTTCGCCGGTGCGCGCGGCTCGGTGACGTCGCCATCGCAAGCGGCCGACGAAGCGCTGTATGTGTCGCAGCAGCTCGGCAGTCAGTTGCTCGCGTTCGAAATCGGCAACGAACCCGATCAATACGGCGGCAGCAGGACACCGAACCTCGCCGGGATCACCTACGACATCTTCCTGAACGGCGGTACGGTCGCCCAAGGCGCGATCGCGGGATGGAACCAGTTTGCGCAGGCGATCGCGGGAGCCGTCAGCGGCGCCGTGTTCAGCGGGCCGGCCGCCGCCAGCGACACGCCAGGCTGGGCGGAGTCGTTCGCGGCGAGCCAGGGCAGGAACATCGCACTGCTGACCGAGCACTACTACATCAGCAACTACAACGACAGCGCGCCGTCAATCGCCGGGATGCTCGCCTACCCCGATGCGAACCTGGTGACGGCGCTGCAAAACATGCAGTCCGCCGCACAGAAGGCCGGCGTGCCGTTCCGAATGGACGAGACGAATTCGTATTTCAACAGCACGAAGCCGGCCGGTGTCAGCAACGTGTTCGCGAGTGCGCTGTGGGCGATCGACTTCATCTTCACGCATGCGCAGTACGGCGCGAGCGGCCTGAATTTCCACAACAACGGGTCGATGACGAGCTATGCGGCGATCGCCGATTCGCAAGGTGAAGTCACCGCCGTGCAGCCGCTCTATTACGCACTGCTGTTCTTTTCGCAAATCTTCGCGCGCGGCGGCACCGGTCAACTCCTGAAGACATCGCTGAGCACAAGCGCTGCGGCCGTCAGCGCATTCGCAGTCGCAACAACTCAGGGCGAGACCTGCGTGATCATCAACAACAAGGATACGGCCAGCGCCGCAAACGTTACCGTCACGCTCGACTCGCAGGCGTCGCGCGCGACAGTGATGACGCTCGCTTCGTCAGGTGACGCGACGGGTGCCCAACTCGCCAATCCGGGTATTTACAACGGCGGGACGCCGATCACCTTCGGCGGACACGCAGTCGCGCTGAATGGCGCATGGAACGGCTCGCCGCAGCAGACGCTTGCCGTGTCGAAGCAGCAGGTGTTCGTGAAGGTAGCGCCCGTCAGTGCCGCACTGATTCGCATCGTCTAGCGTCGTCAACCCGCGACGGGAACGTCGCTCGACGTCTTGCGTCGCGATTCAGCCGATTCACCCGCCCCGGCCGCCGCGCACACGATGATCCGTCACGATGCCGCGGCCGACATCATGCTTCGCCGCACGACCACCGCCAGCACCGCGACGAGGATCGCCGACGCGACCGGCCACATCGTGCCCGTAATGACCGCGACGAACGCCTGCGCCGGCGCGATCCATGCGAGTGCCACGACGGCCGTCTCAAGCCGGTCCGGCCGAACGTTGCGGCGGTCGAGCAGCAGGAAGATGACCGGAAGCACCAGCCACAGCAGGTCGTAATACATGAAGTACGGCTGAACGAGGAGCGTCGCAGAAGCCAGTGCCGCCGCACGCAATTCGAAGCGCTTCGCGCGAATCCATACGTACGCGACGGCCGCGGCGGCGGCCACCGAGACGCACGTTTGCAGGCCGTATGCGACCTGAATCGACAGGCCCGCAATCCGAGCGAGCCCGAACATCGACGGCATGCCGCGCCAGAGCGTCTCGCCGTACTCCATCACGCCGCGATCGAAGGACGGCAGGAACGCGAAAAACGCGATCCACGCCCGCCACCCGAATATGGCCGTCGACGTCGCGACGATTCCGGCACTGAACATGCCCGCCGAGACCAGCGCTGTCCAGTGCCGCCCGCAGATCAGGGCCAGCGGAAACAGCACGCCGAATTGCGGCTTCAGCATCAGGATCGCGATGCAGGCCCCGGCGACGACCGGGCGCGACCGGAGCAGCAGCAGCGCCGCGCCGGCCGCCGCAACGGTCAGAAATGCGTTCTGCATGGTCAGGGCGGCACCGATCAGACCCGGAAACGCGGCGATCGCCAGCCGCCACTGACCGTCGAGCGAACGCGTCAATCGCGCGACGACTGCCGCATAGAAGGCGATCGTCAGTAAGCCGAACAGAACGACGGCGTTCGCGAACGGCATCAAGCCAAACGGGACGACGACGAGCAGGAAGGTCGGCGGATACGGCCACGGCGCAAAATCGTCGAATGGCCGCAGCGCGGCCTCGATCGGCTGGATCCATTGCGGCGAGAAGATCGCCGTCGGACCATGCTCGAGCGCGACCCGCGCCGTCGCCCAGAATATCGCGAAGTCCGACCCGACCATCGGCGCGGACCGGTCGTGCCACAGGTAATAGCGGATCGCCCAGACGACGAGGAAGAGGATCTGCAGCCCGAGCACCGCGACGGCATACGTGCCGACGCGCCGTCCATCGCCTGCACGATCGTCCGCTGCGCGTATCCGCTCCATCGATCACCCCGCGTTTTTGTTCCGGTGAAGCATGGATGGCACCCGGCCTGCCCTGCGGCCGACACTGCGCGTGCATCGCATGGCCGTGCTCGTGGTGCGCGTACCGCTCAGAACCGGTACGAGATCCCGATCTGCAGGACCGGATACCACCGATACCGCGACATCATCCGGTTCAGTTCGTCGAGGCCGCTGGACGCCAGGACCTGGCTCTTCTGCGGTCCGGCCGCAGCGGCGAGCGCCGGCGACAGCGTGTACGAGCAGCGCGGGATCCCGTATGCGACGCCCAGATCGGCGACGAAGCCGAGCCCTTTCGACGCCGGCCGGTGTCCGTAGCCGATCCCGACGTACGGCATCACGGTCGGATAGCGTGCCTCCGCGACCGCGTACATTCCTGGCAGCGCCGGATATCGCTTGCCGCCAAACACGTAGGTGCCGTTAGTTGGCACTGACACGCCGCGGATTTCGTCGTCGTTGAAGCGCAATCCGATCGTCGCGCGAAAACCGCTGCCGCGCCACGGAAAAATGTCGGCATACAGGCCACCCTGGCGCAGCTTGATGTCGTCCTGATAGCGATTGCCGGCCACGGTGAAGTCATGCGTCAGATTGATCGCATTGAAATCCGCGTGTGCACCCAGCACGGAATTGAAGCTCACGGCCGCGCCGATGCCGACGCCTTGCGTGCCGCCCTGCAGGTAGATTTCCTGCGCGTGCGCGCCGGCCGCGAACACCATCGCCAGCGCTGCCCATTGGTTCACTGTCATTTTCACGGGCGTCCCCCCGACATGTGCCGGGCGCGCCGACCCGCCGCGTGCAACGCATGCCGCTACGCGCAGCGGGTCCCCCGGCACGACATCTCGCAAGCAAGCTTGCTGTTTGACGGATCGCACGTGTAGTGTCCGTTCGTGTCTCCGATACGACGCGTTGCGCGTTCGACACAACCGGCCACCATCCCGCAGCTCGATCCGATCCCCGATATTTCGATGTCGTTGCGTGCCGCTCCCGCGATTCGTCGTTACCATCGGTCGCGGTTGTGTCGAGCGGCACCGGCCTAATCGCAAGGCATGTGCCATGCGGCGCGGACCCGCGCGGGACAAGCGTCTCGGCCTGACACCGGGGGTTACGCGGGAGGAAATCGACGGAAATGTTTCAGGAACGCATCTGTTTTCGGGGCTTCGGCGTTATGCCCATGACCGGGGCGGCTGGCAGCGAGCGCTGCAATGCCCACGAGGCAAGTACGAGCAAGTCGTCTGCACGCCTTGATTGACACGGTCAGCAAATGCGTCACACAGCACCCAGCTCGAAAAGCGTTTCATTCGTGTGACCTTGAGGCGGTGGCGGGGCTGCCCCGGATGCCGGAGCGTGATGTGCAAGTCAACGGGAATACCGAATCAGGCATCTGCGAATGTCATCGCGCATCCATACAGTTCGACGCATCACATTGGACTCCCGGGCTAACACGCTGCACTCTGAACGCACATGCTGGCGGACAAGGATTCATCGGGGACGCTCTCCGCTGAATGAGAATTAATTGCGGCGGACCGATTTTCTGCTTTATAGAGTTATAAAAGGGCGGATCCACGTTGATACAATGCTCAACCAAGATAAAGCTGATCCGGAATACCAGCACGTCCGCGACTCAATCGCAATCGAAGCGAAACGTCTGGACCGACCGTCAGCAATTTATAAGATCAATCAACTCTCGGGGATATCGTGAAGCGCATCGCACTTCTTTTACTGGCCGCAGCCACAGTTACCGCTTGCGACTCGAAACATTCCGACAGCAGCGCGCAAGCGTTGCCGACTGGCTCGAATACGGCCAGCGATACCACTGCCTCGCTCCCGGCCTCTTCGACGCCCGTTCCTGCCCCGCCTCCTCCGTCGCACAATTACGCAATGAGCCAGGACGGTACGTATGGGTACGAGCCGGCGCTCAGCGAAGATGATGTCCGAGCAGGAAAGGCCACAAAAGCGCTTGTGATGATGCGCTACGTCGGTCTTCGGGACGGAAGTTATATTTTGCTTTTGGTCGACGAGGACAATCCGAACATATCGACTCGCATTACGTGCCAAGCTCCGTGCAATTTCGCCAAGTCCCAAACGATGGCCGGCGACTCGATCCTCAAGACCGAAACTGTCAGGGTTGTACCCAACTCCTTGATTGGCGCAATGGTCGAAGACGCGATGTCAGGGCAACTGACGCCCTATGGTCAACGCATGGCAACCTTGAATCAGGCCCAGCAACCGGCGATCGTCGCGCCTCCGACACCATCAACCTTGGCGCCTGCCGAGCCGGGAGCAAACCAGGCTGCGAGCGACGTAGCCGCTTCGCCGCTGCAACAAACGAGCTTCGACTGTGCCAAGGCGAAGTCAATTCCGGAGTTTCTGATCTGTCATGACCCGGATCTTGCGGCTGACGACCGCGACCTCGCCACCACGTATCAGCAAGCAAAGGACGCCGTCATCGATAAAGCGGCATTTGCTGAACGAACGCGGAAACAATGGAATTTTCGTGAGAAGAATTGCCGGGACAAAGCATGCCTGACTTCTTGGTACGCATATCAGAAACGCGTGCTGGCGAAGATTGCGCAAACCGGCGACGTGAACGTCCAAGATAACTGAAGCATCCCGCTGCCGGGCCCGCTCCCCCGAGCGAGCCCGCTCCGTTCATCACAACCCATACCCGCCCGAAACATTCAACTGCTGCCCCGTGATGTAATTCGCGCGGTCCGACGCGAGAAACACCGCCGCGCGTCCAATATCGTGCGCCTTCCCCCAGCGCTTGAGCGCGAGCATGTTCTGCGTCTCGTCGATCCACGCCTGGTCGAACTGACCTTGCTCGAGCAGCACCGGAAACATCCCGGCCTCGATCACGCCGACCAGAATCGAATTCGCGCGAATCTCGTGACGGCCCTCCTCGCGCGCGAGCCCTTTCACGAGCGCCTCGTTCGCCGCCTTCGGCGCGACCGACAATCCATCTCGATCCGGCCAGCGCAGATGCCCGGCCGAGCCGAGCGTCACGAACGACCCGCCGCCCGACGCGCGGAAATGCGGTAACGCAGCCTTCGCCGCATTGAAGAAGCCAACCGTCTCGACCTCGATCGCGCGCCGCCAGTCGTCATGCGTCATGTCGCCGATATGGCGTTGGTTCACGAACGGGCCGGCCGCCCACACGATCGTGTGCACGCGGCCGTGCGCATCGATCGCCGTCGCGAGCGCCGCATTGACCTGCGCGGGATCGGTCACGTCCGCGCAATGCGTGGTGGCCGTGACACCAGTGCCGCGCAGGTCGCGCGCGACACGCGCGGCCACATCGGCCTTGCTGCGATAACCGAGCGCGACCGGCACGCCGGTGCGCGCGAATTCCAGCGCGACACCCTGCCCGATCCCGCCGCTGCCGCCGAACACGAGTACCGCGCCGGGCGGAAATCCGTTGTCGTTCATGCATTCATCCCGTTGGTGACGGATCGCGCGCCGGCGATCAGGCCGCCGCCTCGGTGCCGGCGCGCAGCCGGTACTTCAGCACCTTGCCGGCCGCGCTCGTTGGCAGTTGATCGACGAACGTGAAATGCCGCGGCACCTTGTAGTTCGCCATGTTGGCGCGCGCCCAGTCGTTCAGCGCGTCGGCGTCGGTGTGCGCGCCGGGACGCAGCACGACGTACGCATGCCCGACTTCACCGAGCCGCTTGTCGGGCACGCCGACCAGCGCGACCTGCGCGATCGCCGGATGCGCGGCCAGCAGCCGCTCGATCTCCGCCGGATAGCAGTTGAAGCCGCCGACGATGAACATGTCCTTGATCCGGTCGGTGATCTTCAGGTTGCCGTTCGCGTCGACGCAGCCGAGGTCGCCGGTATGCAACCAGCCGTCCGCATCGACGGCCTCGCGCGTCGCGTCCGGCTGGTTGAAATAGCCGCGCATCACGTTGTAGCCGCGCACCCAGATCTCGCCGGTCTCGTCCGGGCCGAGCGCGACGCCGTCCTGTCCCGCGATGCGCAGCTCGACGTCCGGCATCGGCCGGCCCGACGTGCAGGCGACCGTCTCCGCGTCGTCGCCATGACGGCACAGCGTCGCGAACCCGCACGATTCGGTCAGCCCGTAGCCGGTCAGCACGGTCTCGAAGCCGAGCTCCGCGCGCATCCGCTCGATCAGGCTCGGCGCGATCGCGGCCGCGCCCGTCACCGCGATCCGCAGCGACGACAAGTCGCGCGTCGCGCGTTCGGGCGCATCGAGCAGCGCGTAGTACAGCGTCGGCGGGCCCGGCAGCACCGACACACGTTCGTCGGCAATGCGGCGCAAGACGTCGGCGGGCTGGAACACGAGATGCGGCAGCACGGTCGCACCACTCGACAATGCGGCGAGCCAGCCCGCCTTGTAACCGAACGTATGGAAAAAAGGATTGACGATCAGATAACGGTCGTCCCGGCACACGCCGGCGATCGTGGCCCATGCCTGTGCGGCCCGCAGGTTCTGTCCATGCGCGGTCATCACGCCCTTCGGGCGGCCCGTCGTGCCGGACGTGAACATCAGGTCCATCACGGTATCCGGTGTCACCTGCGCCTCCCGCTCGCGCACGGCGGCGAGCGGCACCGCCGCGCCGCGCGCGAGGAATGCGTTCCAGGTTTCGTCGCACGCGCCGGACGGCGGTTCGCCGTCGAACACGACGACACGTTCGAGCGTCGCGGGACGGTGCGGCGCGAGCATCGCCGGATAGGATTCGCCGAGAAAGGTGCCGCAGCAGAACAGCAGCCGCGCGCCGCCGTCGTGCAGGATGCCGCCCACCTCCATGCCCTTCATCCGTGTGTTGACCGGCACGAGAATCGCGCCGACGGTGTGGATCGCCAGCGCCGCGACAATCCATTGCGGCAGGTTCGGCGCCCATACGGCGATCCGGTCGCCGGCGTCGATGCCGCTCGCGAGCAGCGCGCGCGCCGCCTCGAGACGCGCCGCGTCGAGTTCCGCATAGGTCAGCCGGCCGTGCTCCGACTCGATCGCCGGATGCGCGCCGTGGCGCGCGGCAGCCCGCGCGATCAACGCAGGTGTGGTGAGGATTTCGTTATCCATCGTCATAGGCATCGCAACAAGGTTGCCGCGCGCGCCGCAGGCGCGCCGCGGCTCAATCGGGGAACACCACGCGCAGCGTGTCGCTCGCGGGCCGCGCGCAGCAGGCAAGCGTCCAGCCGGCCGCGATCTCGTCGTCGTCGAGCACGTGGTTGCCGTCGAGGGCTACCGCCCCGCGTTCGACACGGCACATGCACGCACCGCACTGCCCCATCCGGCAGGAATTCGGCGCCGGCAGACCGGCGCGCAGCATCGCGTCGAGCAGCGTTTCGCAGGGTGCGCTGTCGAACGCGAACGTCTCGCCGTCGAGCACCGTCTCGATTGCCGCGCCGTCGCCGGAGCCGGCCGCAGAGGCCGCAGGGGCCGATACAGCCGCATCGGCCCGCGCCGGTGCATCGGGCAGCGACGCGAAGCGCTCGACGTGCACGCGCGCACGCGGCAGCCCGAGGCCGAGCATCGCGGCGAGCGCGTTCTCCATGAACATCGCCGGCCCGCAAATGAACGTTTCCTGCTGGCTGAACGGCCGCGCGAGTTCCTCGAGATGCCGCTGGTGCGGCACGCCCTGCACGCTGTCGAGCCAGTGGATCACGCGCAGGCGGCCCGGATGGCGCTGCGCGAGCTGCTGCAGTTCGTCGCGGAAGATCACCGAGCGCTCGTCGCGGTTCGCATAGATCAGCGTCAGCATCCCGCGGCCGTGCACGAGCGCCGACTTCAGGATCGACAGCACCGGCGTGATGCCGCTGCCGCCCGCCAACAGCAGCAGGTCGCCGTCGAGCGTGCGCGGCGTGAAGACGCCGGCCGGCGGCAGCACGTCGAGCCCATCGCCCGCGCGGATGCGGTCGCACAGCCAGTTCGACGCGCGACCGTCGCGCACGCGCTTGACGGTGATCTTCGGCGCCGCGTCGATGCCCGGCGCGCTCGACAGCGAGTAGCAGCGCGCGACGGTCGCGTCGGCGCACGGCACGTTCAGCGTCAGGAACTGGCCGGGCCGATACGCGAACGCATCGCGCAACGCGGCGGGCACGTCGAACACGAACGAGCATGCGTCGTCGCTTTCGGCGATGACGTCGGCAACGGTCAGCCGGTGAAAACGGGAATCGCTCATCGCCCGCTCCTCATGGCGTATCGGCCGCACAGCCCCGCGCCGGGTTCGACGCGAGCGCCGGCGCGATGCATGCGAACGCGTTGAGCATCTGCGTCGCCGCAGCACCGATCAACGGCACGAGCGCTCGCATGATCGTTGTGTCCGCACCGTTCGCGATATTGCGGTTCAGTCTGCGTGTCATGAGTGGTTCCTTTCCGACGCGATGAAACACGCACCGCAATCACGCGGCCGCGCGGCTCGCGGGCGCGCCAGGCGTCGTATACGCACCGTCGAGATAGACGAGCGGATCGACGTCGCCGCTCATCAGCACTTCGCGGATTCGCCCGATGAACACCGTATGCGTGCCGTATTCGAAACGGCCGTCCTGCTCGCACACGAGGCTCGCCTGCGAATCGTTCAGATACGGGACGCCCAGCGGCGACGTGCGCCACTCGCCGGTCGTGAAGCGCGCTTCGCCCTTCAGGCGGCCGCTGCAGTCGATCGCGATGCCTTCGTGGCGCGCCGACAGCACGTTCACGCAGAACGGCGCGCCCGCATCGAGCGGCGGATACAGCGACGCATTGCGGTTGATGCAGATCAGCAGCGAAGGCGGATCGGTCGACAGCGAATCGACCGCCGTCGCGGACATCGAGTAGCGCCGGCCGTCGTGCGCGCTGCTGATGACCGTGACGGAGCGCGCGAGACGGCGCATCGCGAGCAACATGTCGGTGCGCAGCGGATGGGTAGTGAGATCGCTCATCATTGGACTCCGTCAAGTTCAGTCGTGGACGGCCGGTCCGACCGGCCGCCGGCGTCGGCCGCCTGCGCGGCCAGGTGGTCGGCGGCGATGAACCCGAAGGTCATCGCCGGACCAAGCGTCGAGCCCGCGCCGGGGTAGCTCGCGCCCATCACCGATGCACTGGTGTTGCCGATCGCATACAGGCCGTCGATCGGCGCGCCGTCGGCGCGCAGCACGCGCGCGTGCGCGTCGGTGACGAGGCCGCCCTTCGTGCCGATGTCGCCCGCATCGATTCGCACTGCGTAGAATGGGGCCTCGTCGAGCGGCCCGAGGCACGGGTTCGGCTGGTTCGTCGGATCGCCGTAGTACGTGTCGAACAGGTTGTCGCCCTTGCCGAACGCTTCGTCGATACCGGTTGCCGCGTAACGCGCCATGTCGCGCAGCGTGTCGTGCAGCCCCGCCGCATCGACACCGATGCGTGCGGCGAGCGCATCGATCGTGTCGGCCTTCACGAGCACGTCGCGAAATGCATCGGGAATGCGCGAGTCGGGCATCATCGACGCCGGCATGATCGGCCCGCACGGATACTTGCGGCGAAAGCGCGCGTCGAACACCATCCACGCCGGCACGCACGCGCCGGTGCGTGCATGGTCGCGGTACATCGCCGGCACAAATTCGGAATACGGCGCGGCTTCGTTGACGAAGCGCCGGCCGAGTCCGTTGACGATCACGCAGCCCGGCAGGTTGCGCTCGACGAACAGCGCGCGCTGCTTCTCCTCGCCCGCGACGCCGACCGTCGGCGCGCCCCATACGTGTTCCATCAGCGCGAGCGCACCGCCGAGCCGATGGCCTTCGGCGATCGCGTCGCCGGTGTTGGCCGGCGGCGTCGCGCTCCATCGCATCTGCGTCGGGTGCGGCAGATAGCGTTCGCGCATCGGCTGGTTGCGCTCGAAACCGCCCGCGCCGAGGATCACGCCGCGCCGCGCGACGATCGTCACCGGCTGCCCGAAGCGCTGCGCGCGCACGCCCGTCACGCGGCCGTCCATGTCGAGCAGGTCGCGCATCGGCGTGTCGAGCCAGACGGGCACGTTGCGCTCGAGCAGCGCGCGGCGCAGCCCGCCGATCAACGCGTTGCCGAGCGTCAGGCGCCGGTCGCGCCGCGTGCGGCGGCGCACGCCGAAATCGAGCCAGTAGCGGCCGAACTGCGCGATCGCGAGCTTCATGAAGCCCGGCCCGCGCGAGAACAGCGTGTGCGCCTCCTTCGACGTCACGGCCACGCGACCGCCGATCAGCGTGCCGGGCGACGGCGGACGCAGCCGGTCGAGCTCGTCGCCGAGCAGCGCACCGTCGAACGGCAGCGGATCGAGCGCGCGATAGCCCGGCATCGCGCCCGGCAGCTTCTGGAAATAGTCCGCGTACTTCGGCAGCGCCTGGTAGCGCACCGGCGTCTTCGTTTCGAGGTAACGCAACATCTCGGGCGCCTGGTCGAGATACGCGTCGAGCCGCTCGCGTGACGATGCGCCGGCCGTGCAGGCGTCGAGATAGCGGCGCGCGGCCTCGCGCGTATCGGTCGCGCCGAGTTCCGCGATATGGTGATTGCACGGTATCCAGATGCCGCCGCCGGAGACCGCCGACGTGCCGCCGTACAGCGCCGTCTTCTCGATCACGACGACGGACAGCCCGCGGTCGGCCGCGCGGCATGCCGCGAGCAGCGCGCCCGCGCCCGAGCCGACGACCACGACGTCGAACACGTATTGCTGCGCTTGCGTGTCGTTCATCGCGGCCTCGTCAGATGAAGTAGTCGGTGTTCTCGCGGCCGAGCATCACGGCGCCGAGGTTCTGGCCGAAACGGTCCACGTTGTTCGCGTAGTGCGCGCGGGCCGCGTGCAGATCGAGGAAGCGTCGCACCAGCGGATTGCGGTGATAGATGCCGTTGCCGCCCGCGTAGCGCAGCAGCGCGTTCGCAGCCTGCGCGCAGCGCTCGGCGACCTGCGCGGACTGATAGCGGAAATGCACGCGGCGCTCGATCGACACGGCCGGGCCGCCCGTCACCGACGCCATCAGTTCCGCGAAATTGCGCTTGAGCAGCACCTTCATCTCGTCGATCGCGACGGCCGCGTTCGCACACGCGTTCTGCGCCCCCGGATCGTCGGTCGTCTTCGCGCCGCTGTTGGCCGACACGCGCGTGGCGGCATAGCCGGTGAAATCGTCGAGCGCGCCCTGCAGCGCGCCGATGCACGACGTGCACACCGCGCGCACGAAGATCTGGGCGAACGGCAGCTTGAACAGCGGCGCGTCGTTGACGGCCAGGCCCGGGCTCGTGCCCATCATCCCGTCGAGCGCCTTGTGCGTGCGGTACGCGGGCACGAATACGTCGTCGACGACGATGTCGTGGCTACCGGTCGCGCGCAGGCCGAGCACGTCCCAGTCCTGCTGGATCCGGTAATCGGATTTCGGCAGCAGGAACGTGCGGTATTCCGGCGGCTGGCCGGCAACGGCTGCCGGCACCAGCGCGCCGAGGAACACCCAGTCGCACAGTTCGCTGCCGCTCGAGAACTTCCAGTGGCCTGCCAGCCGGAAGCCGCCTTCGACCGGCGTCACGCGACCGACCGGCATGTAGGTCGACGCGATCAGCGTCGCGGGGTCCTTGCCCCATACGTCCTGCTGCGCGCGTTCGTCGAACAGCGCGAGCTGCCAGTTGTGCACGCCGACGACGCCGTACACCCATGCCGTCGACATGCAGCCGCGCGCGAGCGCCATCTGGATGTCGAAGAAGGCCTGCGGATCGAGCTCGTAGCCGCCGTAGCGCTTCGGCTGCAGCACCTTGAAGAAGCCGGCGGCCTGCATGTCGGCGATTGTCTCGGCCGGGATGCGGCCCTGCGCGTCCGCCTGCGCGGCGCGGCCGGCAAGCGTCGGCGCCAGCGCCTCGGCCCGGGCGATCAGGGTGGCGGCCAGTGCGTTCGAATCGTTGTCGCGGTGCACGAATGTCTCCTGTGATACGGGGCGCGCGCGGCTGCGCTCACCCCGGTCTCTCTCCAAGTGGTTCGTCGCGGCCGGCGCCGCGAGCGAGGGCTCCTGCCGACGATGGTCGGGCTCGCGCGGCCGCGCCGCATCGTCCGAAGGGACGACGGGCGCGGCGCGCCCGGCCCGCCTTATGCGCAGGCGCGCTCCTTCTCCTTGTTGAAGAACGGGATCACGTGCTCGCCGATGTTGCGGATCGTCTCCATCTGCGCGTCGTGCGGCACCGTGCCCATCTGGCAGAGGAACAGCACTTCGTCGACGCCCGCTTCCTGCAGGCGGCCCACGTAGCCGATGCAGTCGTCCACCGTGCCGTACGCATGGTTCGGGTTCATCATCGCGAGCGCCGGATCGGCGAAGTTCACGACAACTTCCTCCGACGCGAAGCGCGAACGGATCACCATTTCGCCGGTGTCCGCCTGCACGAGGTCGTCGCCCCACTTCGCCGGGTCCGGACGCTCGCCGCCCGTGTACCAGTACGCGAGCGATTCCATGAAGTAGCGCTGGCCGCGGATGCCGATCTTGCGGGCCTTCTGGCCGTCGGCCATCACGACCGTCGGGCACAGCGCCGCGAGGTGCTGGGTCGGGCGGTAGCCGACCTGGTCCTCCGGCTTGCGGTTCGCCCATGCGTCGCGGTAGATCGCGTTCTTCTTCGCGACTTCGTCGGGGCCACCGAAGCCGAGCACCAGCGCGCCCATCCCGCGCTGGCCGGCACGCAGCAGCGCATCGGTGTTCGTGCAGGCGAGGTACATCGGCGGATGCGGATCCTGGAACGGCTTCGGGTGGATCGGACGCTTCGGAATCTTGATGTACTTGCCGTCGTGCTCGATCTCGTCCTGCACGAACATCTTCGGCACCAGGTACATCGACTCGTCGATCATCGGCTGCAGTTCGTTGAGGTCGTAGCCGAACGCGCCCGCTTCCTGCTGGCTGCCGCCCTTGCCGACGCCGAAATGCACGCGGCCGCCCGACAGGATGTCGAGCAGCGCGACGCGCTCGGCGACCTTGATCGGATGGTTCATTGCCGGCGGCAGGCACACGACGCCGTGACCGAGGCCGATGCGCGTCGTGCGGCCGGCCAGGTACGCAAGGAAGGTTTCCGGCGCGCTCATGTGCGCATAGTTGGTCAGCGACGTGTGCTCCACGCACCAGATCGTGTCGAAACCGACCTGCTCGGCCAGCAGCGCCTGCTCGACCGTCTCCTTGAACACCCGATGGTCGCCCTCGCGCGATGCGTCGGTGGTCTGGGCTTCGTAGATGAGGGAAAACTTCATTGCGTGCGTCTCCATGTATGTTGGACGAGTCGGGGTCGTGCAGCCGCCCGCACGATACGGACGAATAGCGACGGTCCACGGATGGGAGTGTCGGCGCGCGGGCGTGCCCGGGCATCGTCTGTTTGGAGTAACGGCGTGCACGCGGGGACAGAGGGGTTTCACCGTCATCCGAACAGACTGCGTCGCGGCCGGCACCGCGCGCTAGCATCGAACGACGGCGCGGTGCGGGCCGTACACATCACGACGAGGGAGAGAGGGAATGAAGGTATCGATGCTGCTGTACCCGGTCGAGGACATCGACACGGCCTTGCCGCTGTTCGTCGACGGGCTGGGCCTGAACGTGAAGTTCCGCGACGGCGACCGCTATTGCGCACTCGACGGCGGCCCGCTGACGATCGCGCTGGTGGCCGGCGACGAGCAGATCGTCGAACGCGCGGCGCTCACGCTGCGCGTGGACGAGGACGACGACCTTTACGCGGCGATGGCGCGGGTCGTGAAGGCTGGTGCGTCGGTGCGCGTGCCGGTGCAGGCCGGGCCGCACGAATACCGCGCGGTGCTGGAGGACCGGAACGGCGCGCTGCTGGTGATTTCGCAGAAACGCGCGGCGTGACGCGGCCACGCGCGGCGCGCATGCCGCGCGATCAGACCAGCGGGAACCGGGCCGGATGCCGCTGGAACGGGCGGTGTCGGTAACGCGCCGGACGGGATCGAGCCCCCGCACCGTCATCGGCAGTTTCGATGACGGCAAATGCCCACAGGCAGCTTCCCGATGGCCGCCGGAATCGGTACCATCGAACGCTTGTAGACCGGCCGTGCGCCGGCGCGAGCCTGCCGGGCCATGTCGCCCGTCACGTCGCCACCGCGCCGGTCGCCGCACTTCCCGTTTCGTCATGTCCCGCGAACCCTCACACTCCGCGCTGCTGTGGATCGTCGCCGCCGCGTTCTTCATGCAGTCGCTCGACACGACGATCGTCAATACCGCGCTGCCGTCGATCGCGCAAAGCCTGCATGCGTCGCCGCTCGCGATGCAGCCGGTCGTGGTCGTCTACACGCTGACGATGGCGATGCTCACGCCGGCGTCCGGCTGGCTCGCCGACCGGTTCGGCACGCGCCGCGTGTTCTCGCTCGCGATCCTGGTGTTCTCGCTCGCGTCGATCGGCTGCGCGGCGTCGCACACGCTCGGCCAGCTCGTCGTCGCGCGCGCCGTGCAGGGTATCGGCGGCTCGATGCTGCTGCCGATCGGGCGCCTCGCGGTGTTGCGCCGCGTGCCGGGCGAACGGTACGTCGCGGCGATCGCTTTCGTGTCGATCGCCGGGCAGCTCGGCCCGATCGTCGGGCCAACGCTCGGTGGCTGGCTCACGCAGGCGATTTCCTGGCACTGGGTGTTCATCGTCAATGTGCCGGTCGGCGTGGTGGGTTTCATCGCGGTGCAGCGCTTCCTGCCGCACGATCAGGCGATGCAGCCGCCGCCGTTCGACTTCGTCGGCTGCGCGCTGCTGTCGGTGGCGATGATCGCGCTGTCGCTCGCGATCGATCCGCCTATGCCCGCGCACCGCACCGGCTGGGCGATCGGGCTCGCCGTGCTGGGCATCGCAAGCGCGCTCGCGTACCTGCCCCATGCACGGCGCCGCGCGCAGCCGCTGTTCCGGCTCGGGTTGTTCCGCGAGCCGAACTTCGGTTCGGGGCTGCTCGGCAACCTGCTGTGCCGCATCGGCACGAGCGCGGTGCCGTTCATGCTGCCGCTGCTGATGCAGGTGCAGCTCGGTTATACGCCGCTGCAGTCGGGGATGATGATGCTGCCGGCCGCGATCGCCGGCGTGATCGCGAAGCGCTGGATCGCGCCGCTCGCGAAACGCTTCGGCTATGCGACGTTCCTGGTCGTGAACACGGGGATAGTCGGCTGCGCGATCGCGGGGTTCGCGCTGGTTTCGGCACGGCCCGCGCCGGCGTTGGAGATTGCGTTGCTGATCGTATTCGGCGCCGCGAACTCGATGCAGTTCGCCGCGATGAACGCCGTGACGCTGAAGGGGCTCTCGCACGCCGACGCCGGCAGCGGCAACAGCCTGTTTACGATGATGCAGATGCTGGCGATGGGGCTCGGCGTGTCGATCGGCGGCGGGCTGGTGAACCTGTTCGCCGCGTATTGGGGCTCGATGGCGAAAGGCTTCGTGCTGTCGTTCGTCTGCATGGGCTCGGTCACGCTGCTGTCGTCCATCGTGTTCCGGCGGATCGACACCGCCGTCCGGCCGAGGCCGGTCGCGCCGCGGCCGTCCGCGTAAGCGACGCCGCGGGCGCGCGCGCCGTCAGTTCACCTGGCGGCGCTCGACGACACGCTTGAGCACCCAGCGGATCGACGACCCGTCGGCCGGCGGCTGCGCGACACGATATTCGTCGACTTCCAGCACGTATTGATAGCCCGGCTGGTACGCAAAGCCTTCGATGCCCGCGTACCACAGGCGCCACGGCTCGGCCGGGCTGCCGCGCACCTGCAGGCACTCCATCGACGCGACGCCCGTGCAGCGCGCCGCCTGCGGCGCGACATAAACCGTCCTGGCCACCGGCCGGCCATCGGCCGGACGAGCGGCGCGCTCGCTCGTGGCGTTCGTGTCGTTCGTTGCGGCCGCGTCGGTCTGGCATCCGGCGAGCAACGTGCTGCCGACGATCACGGCCGTGCCGAGCAGCGTTCTGGTCTTGCGAATCATCTGGTGTTCCTCGGGAAGCATTGACGGGCCGATTAGACGAACAGCGTTTCGGGGAAGTTCACAAATTGCTTACATCGGGCGTGCCGCCACCCTCATTCGTGGGATGTCGCGCATGCGTCGGCACGCTACCGTATTCCGGTGCAGGCCGCTGCGCGCCGCCGCCGGCGGTCCGCGCGCACGCACCAGCATGCCCGGCGCACCGCGACCCGGCGGCTGCAACAGGAGACAACCCCGATGACCACGGCGCCCACGGCCCTTTCCCCGTGCCTTGCCCGATCGAGCGTGACGCTCGAGCAGTTCGATGCGCTCGTCGCGGCCATCTACGAAGGCCCGCTGGAAGACGTGCCATGGGGCGGTGCCCTCGAACGGATCCGCGTGCACCTGGACGCGAACTACGTGACGATGATCCTGCGCTGGCCCGCCAGCGGTCACGCGGGCCTGATGATCAATGCGTCCGCACACGGCGCGCCGCTGCCGGGCGTCGCGTCGTACAACAACTACTATTACGCGCTCGATCCGTTCGTGAACCTGCCCAGCGATCGCGTCGTCACCGTCGACGAGCTGCTCGGCGTCGGCGTGTGGCGCAGCAGCGCGATGTATCGCGAGTTTCTCGAGCCGTTCGACGTCGGCCACCTGATGGGCGCCGATTTGCGCACGCCCGACGGGATCGAATGTCGGTTCCGCGTGTGCCGCTCGCATCACGGCCGCGCGTTCTCCGTCACCGACAAGGCCATCTGCAACGCATTGCTGCCGCACCTGAAGCGCGCGGTGCGCCTGCATGCGAAGTTCGGGATGGTCGAATCGGAGCGCATGCTGTACGCGAGCACGATCGACCGCATGCTGGTCGCGACCGCGATCCTCGACGAGCGGGGCACGATCATGAAGACCAACTCCGTCGCGGACGAGATCTTCGCCGAATGCGACGGCCTGCGCGTGCGCGGCGGCGCGCTGGAAGCGTCGTATCCGCTCGAAGACCGCAAACTGCAGAAACTGATCCGGCAGGTGCTCGCGGAACGCGCGGGCGGCGCGCCGACGGTCGCGCAGGCGATCGCGGTGCCGCGCCCATCCGGCAAACCGCCGCTCGGCGTGCTGATCCGCACGGTCCCGCTCAGCGAATGGTCGGAGGACAATCCGCGCCGGCCCGCGTGCGCGATCTTCATCCGCGACGGCGAGCGCAAGTCGCAGGCGTCGCACGACATCGTGCGCAAGCTGTTCGACCTCACGCCGGCCGAGACCGCGCTGGCGCTCGCGCTCGTCAACGGGGCGACGCTCGAGGAAGCCGCCGACGAACTCGACATCAGCAAGAACACCGCGCGCTCGCATCTGCGCGCGATCTTTTCGAAGACGGGCGTCACGCGGCAGGCGACGCTCGTTCGGACGTTGCTGAACAGCGTGTTGTCGCTGGGGTGACGTGGTCGCGCTCGTTCGCGTCGCGCTTCGTCACCGGCCAGACGATCGCAATGGATGGCGGCTTCACCGCATGGCGATCGTGTATTACCATCGGCGCTTCCTCGTACGCTTCGGGCGCGCTCCCATCGCATGACCTCACCCGTTCCGTCCGGCGCCGCGCTGCGGCCGCAGCCGATCGATACGCTGACCGTGCCGGCCGCGCTCGACGGACGCGCGGGCACCAACCGCTCGACCAGCGCGCATCCCCAGATCGCCGCGACGCATGATCTCGACGCCGTGCGCGCGTGGCTTGCGCGCTTCATCGATACGCCCACCACGTTCCAGAACTACCGCAAGGAGGCCGAACGTCTGTTGCTGTGGGCCGTGATCGCGTGCGGCAAGCCGCTGTCGTCGCTCACGCACGAGGATCTCGTCGTCTACCGGCAATTCCTGCTCGCGCCCACACCGGCCGACCTGTGGTGCGCGAACGGCGGCCGCAAGCATGCGCGCGGCGACCCGCGCTGGCGGCCGTTCTACGGGCCGCTGTCCGCGGCCAGCCAGCGGCAGGCGATGGTGATCCTGAACGTGATGTTCTCGTGGCTCGTGCAGGCCGGCTACCTGGCCGGCAATCCGCTCGCGCTGTCGCGGCAGCGGCAACGGCGGCCCGCGCCGCGCGTCACACGCCATCTCGGGCCGCCGCTGTGGCAGGCGGTCAAGGATGCGATCGCCGCAATGCCGCGCGACGACGCGCGCGCCGCCTTCCATGCGGATCGCGCGCGCTGGGTGTTCACGCTGCTGTATCTCGGCGGCCTGCGCATCACCGAAGCAGCCGAGACGACGATGGGGCAGTTCTTTTCACGGCGCGATGCGAACGGGCGCGATCGCTGGTGGCTCGACGTGACCGGCAAAGGCGGGCGACAGCGGCTCGTGCCGGCCACCGCCGAGATGATGGCCGAGCTTGCACGCTACCGGCGCGCGCATGGCCTGCCCGCGCAGCCCGCCGACGGCGAAACGACGCCGCTCGTGCTGCCGGTCGGTCGCACGCGCAAGCCGCTCACGCGCGCCGCGCTGCACCGGATCGTGAAGCAGGTATTCCGGTTCGCGGCGGAGCGGTTGCGCGCGCAAGGGCATGCGGGTGAAGAACAGGCGCGCGTGCTCGAACAGGCATCCGCGCACTGGCTGCGTCACAGTGCGGGCTCGCACATGGCCGACGGCCGCGTCGACCTGCGGCTCGTGCGCGACAACCTCGGGCACGTGTCGCTGACAACGACGAGCCAGTATCTGCATGCGGACGACGACTGGCGACACAGCGAAACCGAGGAGAAGCATCGGATCGGGTGGTGAGCGGCACGCCGTTTGCGCGATTCAACTTCAATACACGGCCACCCAATGCCCGGGTACCCACGCCCAGTGATTGCCGGCCCAGCGGTAATGGCCTTTCGCCCAGCGATAGCCCGGCGCGGGCGGCGGCGGCGCCACTTCGGCGACCGGCGCGGGCTGCGGCGGCCGCGCCGGCTCCACCACGCACGCGGACATCAGCGCGGCACTCGCCGTCGCCAACACGGCAAGCGATACGGATCGGATCTTCATCGTCGATTCTCCCTGTTGTGTCATGTGCAATCGGCTGGCGGCGGCACGCGCGCGCATGCCACGCGTCTCGCGGTTCCGTGAACGAGGCCTGTCATCGGACGCGTCGCGCCGCTGTCCGCGAACAGCGTGGCCGCGGCATGGCCGGGATCGAGCCGCAGGCTTTCGGCGGCCGCGCCCGCGATCAGCGCATCGAGCGACGCGGTCGGCTTCAGGTCGCGCCCTTCGTACAGGTCGCCCGGCCGCAAGCCGGGCCAGTCGGCAATCACGCGCCCGCCCGCGACCGCCCCGCCCGCCAGCATCGCGACCGACGCCTGCCCGTGATCGGTGCCATCCGTGCCGTTCGCGGCGGCCGTGCGGCCGAACTCGGTCGCGACCAGCACCGTGGTCTGCTGCCACACCGGCCCGAGTCCGTCGCGCAATGCGGCGAGCATCGTGTCGAGTGCCTTCAGCTGATTCGCGAGCCGCGCGTTCTGCGCGCTGTGCGTGTCCCAGCCGCCCGTCTCGATCATCGCGATCCGCGGGCCGTCGTCGCGCGCGAGAAACGTCGCCGCGAGCTTGCCGACGCCCGCCGGATCCTGGCGCGCATGCGCATCACCGGCGAGGCCGCGCGCGGCCATCGCCGACTGCCACAGCGGCCCGAGCTGCGCGTCGGCCTCGTAAAGCGCCGATACGCGCGCGAGCAGGTCGTCCGGCGCGGCCGGCAGACCGGACGCCGCATACGACGCGGCCTGCACGCTGCCGCGCAACGCGAGCGGCACCGTCGGCGCGAACGCAATTGCACGATCGCGCGTCGCCGGCAACATCGCGGCGAGCCGGTTCAGCCAGCCGTCCTTTACCTGGTACGGCGCGCGCCCGCCCGTCTCCAGCACGTTCTGGCCGTCGAAATGCGAGCGGTCGCGATACGGCGACGCGATCGCGTGGACGAACAGCGCCTGCCTGTCTCGAAACATCCGCGCGATCTGCACGAGCGACGGATGAAGCGCAAACGTGCCGTCGATGCGCGTTGCCGCCGCGGCGTCGATCGCCAGCGGGCCGCGCAGCGACGCATACGCCGGTTCCGCATACGGGACGACGATGTTCAGCCCGTCGGCCGCGCCGCGCTGGATCACGAACACGAAGCGCCGGTCGGTTTCGACGTTCGCGAACACGATGCGCGGCGCGACGAGGATCGCACCCGCACCGGCGGCGGCGACGCTCAGGAAATGCCGGCGAGTCAAGGATTGGACCATGTTCATCTCCGTTGGAAATCGGGCGACACCAGCAGCAGCGCGAGCGACGTGGTCGCGCTCTCGGCACGCGACAGCGCGGTCGCCGTCGGTGCACTCAGCGAGCCCGCCAGCAGCGTATTGCCGAGCGTGCGCGGATCGAGCCGGTCGCCCGTGCGCGCGGCGAGGCGCTGCGCGATCTCGACGCGGCGCACCAGCGCGTCGGGCGCGGCCCAGCTCGCGGCGACGTCGTCGTAACCGGCCGGCGACCCGGGCCGCCATACCGGCTGGCCGAGCTGTGCGAGCAGCGGCGCGGCCTTCAGGTCGCCCACGTCGCGCCAACCCAGCCCGCGCAGCGACGACACGGCCCACTCCCACGGTGTCTTGAACTTGCGATTGACCGGCGACCATGCGTCGGGCGCGTCGAGCAGCGCGCGATAGACGGTCGGCAAGTCGCCGTCGCTCATCTCGAATGCACGGGCGAGCCGGTCGGTGAGCGCGGGCGGCGGATTGTCGGCGATGAAATGGCGGGCGAGCTGGAATGCGACATGCCGGGCCGTCGCCGGCGAACGCGCCAGGTCGCGCAGGACCGCGCGCGCCTGCGCTTCGCCCGGCTGGTCGTACGTGCGGCCCATCACCGTGCGCTCGCCCGGCTCATGCAGATTCGGACGGAACACGAACGCGCCGGGCGCCGCATCGCCTGGCTGCGGCCCGCGTCCGCCGGCGATGCTCCATCCGGTCAGCGCGCGCGCGAATTCCGTCACGTCGGCTTGCGTATAGCCTGTCCGCACACCGAGCGTATGCAGCTCCATGATTTCGCGCGCGAGGTTTTCGTTGAGGCCGCGTCGCGCCGCCGGATTGCGGGCGTCGGCGCGCAGCGCGGCCGGGCTGTCGGGACCGACCGAGCGCGCCTGGTCGAGGAACAGCTGCATCGCGGGATGCTGCTCGACGGCGACGAGCATGTCCTCGAAGCGGCCGAGCACGTGCGGGCGGATCGCATCGCGCTCGAATGCGCCCGCATACGCGGCGACCTGCCCCTTGTCGACCGACACCGCAAAATGATTCGCCCAGAAATGCACGAGACGCTCGACGAACGGCGCAGGCGCGGTGAGCGCGCTGTTCAGCCGTGCGGCGACCGCGCTGCGATACGCGTCGTAGCCGTCGCGGCGAATCGACTGCGCGGTCGCGCGCCGCGCCTGCGCGTCGTCGCTCGGCATCGCGTTGCGGGCCGTCGCGAAGCGCGTGGCAAGCGTGACCGCGTCAGGTTCGCCGGCCCATGCGGCCGGCCGTGCGTCGTAACGATCGAACTGGGCGACGAGCGCGGCTTTCGGATCGACAGGCGGCGCTTCGTCGGCCCGCGCGCCGAGACCGAAACGGTTCAGCGCGATGGCAGCCGGTGTGATGTCGTTCGGATGGTCCATGACGGGGCTCTCGCGATGCGTACCCGTGTTTAACGGGGGCCGGCGGGAAATCCGTCGCGAGGCGGCGAAATATTTTGCGTTCGGCTCGCAGGCGTCGAATCCGTCGCCTCTTGCACGCAGCTTTCAGCTGGCGTCGAGCGTTCGCTTGCATCGCTCGATCGTCGGATCATTGCCCACCGCCGGCCGATAGGCAAAAGGAGCATTGATGGCGGCCCGCGCCCTTGCCACAATTCCAGGGGCACGCGGGATGCGCTGCGTGCGTGACGTGATGACGCGTGAGGATGTACGCGCGATGCCGCGCTGCGGCAGGAAATCCGAGCGCTGGTCCGCATGCAAGACGTTGGGCCGTGCGTACTTGCTGCCGGCCCGACGACTTTCGCACGTGATGAACAGGTCTACCGCTGGGAGGGTGCCATGAAACCCCGAACGTCCGCGGCGCTGTGCTGCATGCTGTTCGTGTCGACGATCGCCGTTGCTCAGGAGAAGCACGCAGTCGGATTCGATGCGCCAGCGAGTGGAAACCAGTACACGCAGCAACACGTCCTCGACGTTGGCGACGTCCCCGGTCACCAGTTACGGCTATACGAACTGGTCCGCAGCTACGGTGGCAAGGATCAGACCATCGAAGGCGTCGTCCTGAAGGAAGCCGTCATCCGCGCTACCAGCGATTTGACCGACCTGAACGGGCTCGGTCGCAGCTACGTGGAATACCGAATGGAGAACGGCGACAGGATTTTCGCGCGCGGCTATTTCCTCAACCACAAGCTGCCGAACGGCAACCGGCTGAAGAACCTCACGGAACTGGATATCACCGGCGGGACCGGCAAGTTCCGTGGCATCCGCGGCATCGTGCGCGCGGAAACGGTGTCCGACGCCAAAGCATTCAACCAGAACCGTACCGAATTCGAATACTGGTTCGACAAGTAGCCCGGAGATGATGCTACGTCGGTGTCGGTGCACGCACAGGCGAATCCGGCGTCCGTTCCCGGCCGGCCATGCTCGCGACCGTCACCCCAGTTCGAACGACGTCACCCCGAACACGCGGTCGATAGCAATCGCCGGCGCTTCCTTCGTATACATCCGCGCGGTCTCGAACACGCTCGACATGCCGTGACGTTCCGCCAGCGCGACGGCCGCGAGGTTGGTTTCCGGCACGTCGAGCACGATCGCCTCGCCTGGCATGCGCGACGCCAGCGCGCGGAACAGCCCCGTGGCGACGTCGGCATCGTCGGCAAAGAGCGGGCCGATCTTGCAGCCCGCTCGGCAGCGGCGCACGACACCGTATCCGGCAACACGGCTCGCGTCGATCGTCGCGAGCGCAACGGCGTCCGGCTGCGCGATCCAGACGGAGACGAAACGCTCGCGCGCCACCGGGAAACACTGGCGGTCGTAGGCGAGCAACTGCTCGAACGGCACATCGGCCGCTTCCGCCACGTGCGCGCACCCGATGCCGCTCACGCGCCCCTCATAGCGGATGTTGCGATACGCGAGCCGGAACCCCGACTTCCCGTAATTCGCCTGCTGCGCGACGACACCGTCCAGGCCGATGTTTCGTTCTCCAAGGTAACGCATGCCGTGCTGCCAGATGCGCATGCCGAGGCCCTTGCCGCGAAACTCCGGTTTCACGATGTAGAGACCGATGAAGCCGAAGTGTTCGTCGTAAGCGACCGCCGCGAGACAAGCGACCGGCTCGCCGCGCCAGAGGCCGACGAAAAAGCCGGCCGGGTCTGCTTTCCTGAAACAGTGCGCGTCGTGCCAGCCGGGATTCCATCCTTCCGCGGCGGCCCATTCGACCGACATGGCCACTTCACTGGCCGACATGGTGCGCACGATAAAGTCTTCGCTTCGATCCATGATTCGTCCTCGTCGCGGTTCTCGATGTTACGGCCTCGCGTTACGGTGAGTTCCTCTCGGTCGCCGAACAGGTATCGGCGTGAACGGTCATTGTGCGCCGTCACTGGACGACCGATGGCTTACTGGTCTGCCGCCGGCCCCTGCTGCTTCTGCAATCTCGCCGGCAACCGCCAGTTCCCGCTGCGCCGCAACCCGTCGACGAACTTCGCGCGTTCGTCCGGCGTCAGCGTCGCCGCGAAATCGACGACACTGCGCTCGACTTGCGCTCGCAACGCACTATCGGCCGCGCGCGTCCGGTCGAGCGCCGCATCGATCGCCGCGCGATCGAGCTGCGGCGCGGCCAGCAGATCGAGCACCGTGATCCGCCCGTCACGCCCTTCGCGCGCGAAATCCCGACCGTCCTTGCGTGCCGCCTTCAGCGCCGCCGCGAACGCCCGCTGACGCGCATCGGACAATCCGTCCGCCGCGAACCGCAGCGCCGTGCGCTGTCCGGGCATCCCCGCGCCATGCAGATCACGGTGCGTCGCGAACCACTGATACGCGCCGCCGCCAATCGCACCGAGCATGAACACATTCAGCACGACCGACACGATGAGCACGATTTTCCAGCCGCGTTCGCTCATTCGTCGCCTCCGTCGATGCTCGGGCCGCCGAACGTCGTCGTCAGGTAGCCAGGTTCGTGTTGCGCGATCGGCGCGCTGCCGAACATCAGCATCGACACGGCCACCGCGCCCGCCAGCGCGCCGGCCAGGCCGACACCCGCGAACGCCGCGCCCGACCACCACACCTTGCCCCGGCGCCGCGCACGTTGCGCCGCCGGCGCCGACGCGACGATGCGCTCGACGAGCGCCGGCGCCGGCGGCGCGACCCTGTCCTGCATGAGCCAGGCATCAAGCTCGGCGGCGGCGTCGAGCGCCTCCAGCGCGTCGCGCGGATGCGCTTGCGCCCATGCTTCGGCCGCCGCGCGTTCGTCTTGCGGCCAGCGCCGCGCGTCCGAGCCGTACGCGGCGACGATGGTACGGAATCGTTCGGGTGTCATCGCTTGTCCTCGCTAGGTGGGTCGCCGGCCAGTTGCGCGCGCAGGTTGCGCCTTGCGCGCGCGAGCAGGCTTTCCAGCGCATCGACGGTGATGCCCATCAGGTTGGCCGCTTCAACGTTCGACATGTCCTGATAGTACTGGAGCACGAGCGCTTCCCGCTGCCTCGGCGGCAACGCGGCGAGCGCCTCGCGCACGCGCGCGTCGCGTGAGCGCAACTCTGCGTGCACGGCCGGCTCGGGTTGCGGGTCCGGCACGTCGGGCAACGCGTCGACCGGCTCCTCGCGCCGCCCGCGCAAGCGGTCGTAGCACAGGTTCAGCACGACGCGATGCAGCCACGTGTCGAAGCGCGCTTCGCCATCGCGCCAGCGCGGCGCATGACTCCAGATCCGCAGGAAGGTTTCCTGCGCAACGTCCTCGGCTTCAGTCCGGTCGCCGAGCATGCGCGTCGCGAGCGCGAGCAAGCGCGGCAGCTTGCGTGCGACCAGCACACGCACGGCCGACGCGTCGCGCGCGCCAACCCGCGCGACGAGTTCCGCGTCCGGATCGGCGCCGCTCAACGCGGGCCGCTCCGCAATGCGCGGTGCGAACGCCGCATGCTGCCTGCGGTTGCTCCCGTTGTCCGACTGAAGCTCATCGTCGTGCTCCCGTTGCATGCATCGGCGCGGCGCATCGGCGACGCGTGGTGCGCCGCGCCGGGAATCGGTCCGATCGATTTCGTCGACATCGGGTTCGAACGGCATATCGATCCTGTCGATCGCCCACCGGCCGGCGCGATCAATATACGACGACCGGCGCGGGCCGGTAATACACCGGACGCGCCGGCACCACGACGCAGCCGGCGAGCACCACGGCTGCGGCTGTCAGGATCACGATGGTTCGAAAACGCATGGCTCGACTGATGAGGTTGTGTGGAAGTCTTGCCGCACGGACACTGCGCGCCGCGCGACACCCTGCGCGTCACGCCCAGTGGCCCGGCACCCAGCGCCAGTTCGGGCCGCGCGCGGCCCAGTGTCCGGGCACCCAGCGGTAACCGGCACGCATCACTTGCCAATGGCCTGGAATCCACACGTAGCGGCCGTGCCGCCAGTGCCAGTGGCCCTGATCCCATACGTAGCCCGCGCGCGGCGCCGGCATCACTTCGACGCGCGGCGGCGGTGGTGCGACCGGTGCGACGATGACGGCCTGCGCGAATGCGGCGGACGCCGCCAGTGCAGCCACGCAACCGGCGGCGAACCGTAATGAAATGGAAAGTTTCATGCAAGACTCCGAAGCATCGTTCCCCGGCCGGAAGTGGCCGTTCGTTCGTTAAACGACGCATGCGGAGAAATCCGTCGCGATACACGCAAATAAATGTCTGCCGCGCCGGCAACGCGCGCACATTCATCGACGCGCGGGGCCGGCCGTTGATTACCGTCTGTCACAACCCGGCAAAACTGCGCGACGACAATGCGTATCACCGGGATCCCGCTCGTTTCCGGCCCACGCCCCCGACGCGCTCGCGCACGGCGGGCGGTTCCGCATCTCGCGTGCCATCCAACGAAAATACGATCATGTCGAACCAGGAAAACCTCCCCGCCGAGTCGAACGAGCCGGCCGCTTCCGTATCGCGTCGCGGCTTCCTGAAACTGGCCGGCGTCTCCGGCCTCGCCACCGCCGCGGGCGGGCTCGCGGCCGCCCGCGCCGCCGCGTCGAATCCGGACGGCACGCCCGAGCAGGTGCACCTGACGTGGGGCAGCGACCCGACGTCGGAAGTCGCGATCTCGTGGGCGTCGCTCGCGCCCGCCGTCAATCCGCGCGCACGGATCGTCGCCGACGGCGAACCGGCACGCACCGTGCACGGCGTGCAGCGCCTCTACACCGACGGCCTGAACGGCGAAACCGTGTTCACGTACCACGCGCGCGTGCACGGCCTGAAGCCGAACACGCGCTACCGCTACGAACTGACGGCCGACAACGACAGCAACGCCGCGCAGCCGTTTGCCGCGACCTTCACGACCGCGCCGCGCGGGCGCGCGCCGTTCCGCTTCACGAGCTACGGCGACCTCGCGACGCCGAACGGCGCATGGGTGCTGTCGTCGCCGCAAAGCCGCTTCGCGGTGCAGGCCGTCGAGCAGTTCCAGCCGCTGTTCCACCTGCTGAACGGCGACCTCTGCTACGCGAACCTGAACCCCGGCCATCAACCGGAGGTCTGGCGCGACTTCGGCAACAACAACCAGACGTCGGCCGCGAACCGCCCGTGGATGCCATGCCCCGGCAATCACGAGATCGAATTCAACAACGGCCCGCAGGGGCTCGACTCGTATCTCGCGCGTTACACGCTCCCGGAGAACGGCACGCGCTTTCCGGGCCGCTGGTACAGCTTCCGTGTGAGCTCGGTGCTGTTCATCTCGCTCGACGCCGACGACGTCGTGTACCAGGATGCGGCCGCATTCGTCGGCGGCCCGAATCCGCTCGTGCCGGCCGCGAGCACCGGCCATGCGCCGATCGAACCGGGCACCTCGTTCTACGTGCGCGGCTACAGCAACGGCGAGCAGACGCGCTGGCTCGAGCACACGCTGCGCCACGCGTCGCACGATGACGACATCGACTGGATCGTCGTGCAGATGCACCAGGACGCGCTTAGCTCGTCGAAGACTGGCAACGGCTCGGACAAGGGTATCCGCGAGGCATGGCTGCCGCTGTTCGACCGCTACGGCGTCGACCTCGTGCTGTGCGGTCACGATCACGATTACGAGCGCAGCTATCCGGTGCGCGGCTGCAATCACCGCGCGGGCGTCGATGCGTCGACCGGCGAAGTCGTCGAGACACTGCAGCCGCGTCCGGTCGGGTCGACCGACCCGAACAGCACGACGTTCGACACGAGCCACGGCACGATCCACCTGATTCTCGGCGGTGGCGGCACCAGTGCGCCGCTCGACGTATACGGCGAGAACCCGGCGACCGGCTTTGCGCAGGCCAAGGTCTTCACGAAGCCGAATCGGCCGGTGCCCGGCACCGCGCCGAACACGTTCGTGCGCAAGCCGGCCGATGCGCTCGAGGATGCGATCTGGTCCGCCCGTCGCGATACGGGCACGGGCTACGGGATCGCCGTGTTCGACCACGATCCGGGCGAGCCGGGCGGCCACACGACGATCACGATGCGCTATTACCACGCGCCGGGCGCGGATCACCAGCCGACCGCGCAGTACGAGCTGTTCGAGACGATCGAGCTGAGCAAGAAGCGCGGCAAGCGCTGATGCGGCGGCCGCCCGCGGCGCGCGATCGCGGCGCGCGATCGCGCGGCGGGCGGCCGGGGTCGGCTCGTGCGGGACATCGCGCGCAACGCGCGCCGTCCGCTTTCCGGCAAGACGAATTGATTCACGCGGATCGCGCCGAGCCCGTTCGACCGAACGTTGCATGCGCATCGATACGTGGCTCGCCTTCGCAAGCCGTTTGATCGACTAGCCGCGCGATTCCAGCGCGATGCGCACGGCCAGTCCGGCCAGCACGGTCCCCATCAACCAGCGCTGCACGCGCGCCCAGACTGGCCGACCGGCAAGAAACGCCGCGATCGAACCGGCCATGCTCGCGATCAGCGCGTTGACGCAGACGCTCACCGCAATCTGCACGCAGCCGAGTGCCAGCGATTGCGCGAGCACGCTGCCGTGCCCCGGCGAAATGAACTGCGGCAGCAGCGACAGATACATCACCGCGATCTTCGGGTTCGCGAGATTGGTGACGAAGCCCATCGTGAAGAGCCGCGCGCCGCTGTCGTGCGGCAACTGCCGGACCTGAAACGCCGAGCGCCCGCCCGGTTTGAGCGCCTGCCATGCGAGATACGCCAGGTACAGCGCCCCGGAGAAACGCAGTGCGTCATACGCGTACGGCACGGTCAGCACCAGTGCGGTAATGCCGAATGCCGCGCAGAACATGTAGAACACAAACCCCAGCGCGACGCCGCCGAGCGACACCAGCCCCGCGCGGCGGCCCTGGCAAATCGAGCGCGAGATCAGGTAGATCATGTTCGGGCCGGGCGTCAGGACCATCCCGAGCGACACGAGTCCGAAGGCAATCAGGGTGGGCAAGGCCGGCACGGCAGTCTCCTTCGAGGCAGTGGAGTCAAGGCGAATGCCCCACAATGTATTGCATGTCGGCGGCGCCCGGCATGAATAAACTGCAAGTCGCTCATGAGCGCGGTTCATCGCCTCGTCGCGCTGCCGATGCGCTACTTTGCCTTTTTCGTTCGCGCGTGAATCGCCCTTCCCGCCTTCGCGCGCTGAGCGTCGACCAGCTTCACGAATGCGTCGGCGACCGCATTGCCGGTCGCGTTCCACGACAGCCGCACGGAACGGTGCAACCCGGGCGACAGTTCCAGCACCTGGCCGCCGAAGCGGGTATAGGTGAGCGTGATGCGCGGGACGATCGACACGCCCATTCCCGCCTCCGCCATCGACAGGATGGTCCGCATCTCGACCACGTTGAATGCGGCGCGAAGCGACGCCCCGTTGCGCGCGAAGTAATCCTCGATGACCGGCCCGCACCCCGCCTTCGAGAAAATGAACGACATCGCGGACAACCGTTTCGCGGACACGCTCTTGCGGCCGTCGAACGTGCCGTCCGCCGCCACGGCGACGAAATCCTCGTCGAGCAGCGGCAGATTGTTCGCGAAGGTCTTCGTGCCGGCGACCACGCCGACGTCGGCAGTGCCGTCGTCGAGCCATTCTTCGACCTCCGCGTCCGTGCCTTCGAGCAGTACCGCCGTCACGCCCTCATGCGCTGCCTTCAACGCCTCGAGCGCGGGGACGACGAACGCGAGGGACACGCTCGGCAGCGACGCGACCACCAGCCGGCCTTCGAGCTTGCCGCGCGAGAGGCCGAACTGCTGGCGCAGCGTCCGTGCTTCTCGAACCACGTTCTGCACATACGGCCACAGGCGTTCGCCGGCAGCGGTCAGGACGACCGGCTGGCGATCGCGCAACAGCAGCTTGACCTCGGTGATGTCCTCCAGTTCGGTCAACGCATGACTGATCGCGGATTGACTGCGACTGAGCCGCTCGGCCGCGGCCGTCAGCGAGCCGAGTTCGACCACGGCCGCCAAGGCCTGCAACTGCGCAAGCGTCATCTCGCCTCCTTGTTTCGATCCATGTATTTTTCACATGATAGAGCCACGCATCATGAATTGCATTGAAGTGCGCCGACGATACTCGACGGGCGCGGTCCCGCGCCCGATGCCCCGCGCCGCGCTCCGGTAAGATTCAGCCTCGAACCGTGTCGAACGAGTCGCCGTGGCACGCGCAGGCTTGCGCCCGCGCGCCGAAACCTGCCTGTCGAATGCCGACGGCGGACGAAGCAACGGGCGGCCGGTTCGGCACAAATTCCAGCAACGGCGTGCGCGATCGCACGCACCGGCAACGGGAGCCGTCGACCGCCCCGCCGCCACTCATGTCTCGACCTGCTCCCGATGATTCATCTCGATCTGACTGAAGGTGTGTTGGTTTCCAGCCTGCACGGGCTTGCGCTGCTCGACCTGATCGGCATCGCCGTCGCACTGCTGCTCGGCGGGATGGTCAAGGGGATCACGGGCATCGGCGTTCCGCTGGTGGCAATGCCGATCCTGAGCCAGTTCCTGACGATCCGGCATGCGGTGCTGCTGCTGTCGATGCCGATCATCCTCGGCAACATCCCGCAGGCGCTGGAAGGCGGCGAGCTACTGGCGACCGCGCGCAAGATCGCCGCGCCGATCGCGGGCACCGTGCTCGGCAACGTCGTCGGCGTCGCGATTCTCCTGTCGCTGAACGCGGGCCACGCCCAGGCCGCGTCGGGCGCGCTGCTGATCGTCGCCGCGGCGCTGATGCTGAGCGCGCCGAAACTGAGCCTGCCGGAGGCATGGCAAAAACCGGTCGGATTCGCGCTCGGGTTCGGCGCGGCACTGATGGAGAGCATTGCGTCGGTGCCGGGGCCGCTGCTCGCCACCTACCTGATTTCCTCCGGCGCGACCGGCCGCGCGTTCACGAAACAGATCGCGATCATCCTCGTGGTGTCGATCGTCACGCTGATCACGACGTTCAGCGGCGCCGCGCACGCAAGCGCCGCCGACCTCGCGATTTCGGCGGCGGCCAGCCTGCCCGCCATCGCCGGCATGTGGCTCGTTCGCCCGCTGCGGGACAGGATGTCACCGCGCGTATTTCGGGTGGTCGTCCTGCTGTTCGTGCTGGTGGCCGCGTCCCAGATGATCTGGAAGTCGGGCGTCTTCCGGCACGCGGCATCGCCCGTCGGGCAGGTTGGCGGCCCGCACGCAACCGCGAAATGATGCCGGCCGTCCGCCATCGCGCCGAGGATACCGCCCCGCCGCCACGGCATCGCGCATGCGTTCTGAAAGCTGACCAGCGTAGTATTCGCAGCCTCGACGTGCCGCGCCCGACTCCCTGAAAGCGGCCACGCGCGGTTCGGACCGACGTTGCCGTCTGCCACCCGAACGCGACGTCGGCGACGGTGCGATTTGAGAGGCGAGAAATGGATACATACGTGTTGCTGGGCTGCGGATTCGGCCTCGGTTTGCTGATTGCCATCTGGGGGATCTGGTCGCTCAGGTGAGCCCGCCTGCTCCGGCGCAAGCAATTCGTCAACGGAAGCACGGCGAATCGTGTTTCCCGGCCAGCCCACCGATCGATTCGCAGTCCGACATGACTGGCCCGCGATGCACGAACGCTCAAATCCGCCGTATCTCGTCCGCCGGTCCAGTCCGGTACGTTGTCCCGCTTCAGCCCGGATCCGCAAGACGCGTTAGACTGTCCGGATGGAACAATGCCGTTATTGCCAGAGAATCCGCGATGAATGGGATTGCCACGGGGACGAATGCCGCCGGGCAATCGCGAAGGCACTGCGCCGGCAGCGCGCCGGCCTGCCGATGGTGCCCGATCGCATCCGCAACGAGCTGCCGACCGGCGCGCCGACCCAGCAGGTGATCGCGGTCCTGTCGCGCCAGCGCCTGCGCGCCCGCCGCGGCAACGAGGAACGCCGCGAACGCAAGAAGATCGACGACGCCGACGGCGTCTGATCCGGCAACGCCCCCATTCCGCCCTGCCCGCCGCCGCCACGCCGTCGGCCGTTCGCCCGTGGGCCGCGCCTCGCCGCCACCGCCCCATATCGACATGGAACGGGGACGGATCGAATTTCTGGCGGGATTATTACTCCGTCGGCAACGATCTTTCGTCGGAATCCACGTTTACCCTGAGTCGGCCGACGCCTACGATGTAATCAATCGCTTACGACACGGTGTCGCCGGCGAACTCATTAAAACATCGGAGGTCATCATGAAATCGCTCGTTTCCGCAGTCGTTGCCGCTGTTGCCCTGTCCGCTTCGTTCGGTGCATTCGCCCAAAGCACCGTGACCCGCGCACAAGTGCGCAACGAACTCGTCCAACTCGAAAGCGCCGGCTACAAGCCGAGCCAGTCGAGCCCGTACTACCCGGCCGACATCCAGGCCGCGCAAGCGCGTGTGCACGCCGCCGACGCCAGCGGCTACGGCGCACAACCGGCCCCGGTCGTCCAGGGCGGCGCACCGGCAGCGAAGGTGCAGAACGCGCGCGACTCGGTCTACTTCGGCCACTAAGCCCGCCGCTGCGTGCATCGCGCGCCGTTCGCGCGGATCCGGCGAGCCCGTCTCGTGATGGGCTCGCTGCATTTCGGCGGCACACACGGCCGATCCGCCGTCAGCGGCTGCCGCCCGCCGCCACGCGGCTGCCCGCATCCGCGCCGATCCCGCCGCCCAGCAGTTCCTGGTAGCGCACGCATGCGCACTGCGCGGACGTCTTCGCCGCATACATCGCCGCGTCGGCCTTGACCAGCAGTTCCTCGGCCGACGCGCCATCGGCCGGATATTCGCTGACGCCGATGCTAGCGCCCACGGCCAGCTGACGTTCGCCGAACTCCAGTTCCTCGGCCATCACGATCTGGATACGCGACGCGATATCGCCGATCACCTCGGGCGATTGCACGTCCGAGATCAGCACGATGAATTCGTCGCCGCCGAGCCGCGCGGCCATGTCGCCGCTGCGCAGCACGAGGCTAAGCCGTTTCGCGACGGCGACGAGCGTGCGATCGCCTGCCGCGTGTCCGTGCTGATCGTTGATCTGCTTGAAGCGGTCGAGATCGACGAACATCACCGCCAGCCCCTCGCGCACCGCGGCCGCATGCCGGATCGCGGCCTCGAGACGCTCCATGAACAACATGCGGTTCGGCAGCCCGGTCAACGGATCGTGACCGGCGAGGTGCGCGAGCTCCAGTTGCTTCGCGCGCAGCATCGCGACCTGCGTGCGGATCTCGACACGCATGCTGTCGAAACAGCGCGCCAGCACGCCGATCTCGTCGGCCCGCGCGACGGGCAATCGTTCGGCCGCCGGATCGTCGAACACATGGGTCGCCGCGCGCGCGAGCATCTGCAACGGACTCGTGATCGCACGCGCGAACAGGATCGCGAGAATCACAGCCGCCAGGCTCATCAAGAACACCATCCGGATGATTCGCCCGCCGAGAATCCCGGCCGGCGCCAGCACGTCCGTGAGCGGACGCGCCATGCCGAGCACGACGAAGCGGTTGCCCTCGTTGTTGCCGAACGGCGTGCGCACGAACGCGAGCATCTCGCCCGGCACATCGTCGGGCTGCGCGAGGCCATTGAGCGTCACGTTCGTGCGCGTCCCGACGAACAGCAGCCGCGTGCCGGGAAAGCGATCCTGCATCAGCACGCGCCGGCCGCGATCGAAACCGAAGGTCTGCGACGGATCGGGATGCACGAGGAAATCGCCCCACTCGTTCGCGAGGAACACCGTGTAGTCCTGCGGCAGGTCGCGTTCGAGCCGATCGAACATGCGCGACAGCTCGACGTCGACGACCAGCGCGCCGACGACCACGCCGGCCTGGTCGACGACCGGCGTGCCCACGCGCACGATCGGCAGCCCTTCGGCCGCATGCGCGCCGGTCTCGTGATTGATCACGATCGGCGACAGGTAGATATGACCGGGTGCCGTCGCAAGCGTCTCGAATACGTAGGGGAACTGCCCTTTCTCCTGGAATTCACTCTCCGGCAGCACGACGATGCCGCGCGCATCGCGAACGACGCGAATCCGCTCGAGCCCGAAATCGCCACGCGCGATCAGCCGGATCTGAAGGTACTCGACGTGATTCTTCATGAAGCTCAAATACACGCGCTCGAGCCGCGAGCGTGGCGCGCGATCGGTGCCGTCGCTGCTCGCGACGAACGCCGCCGACGGCAATTGCGCGAGCACGAGCGCATCGTCGGCCACGTCGGCCAGCGCGGTCGTGAAGCGCTGTCCGAGCAATTGCGTCGACATCAGCAGGCTGTGCTGCGCTTCCTGCACGAGCATCGTCCGATTCGCGCGGTAGGTGTAGTAGCCGGTCGTGCCGGATGCAATCACGCCGATGCACGCGAACAGCATCGACAGCTTCGACGTGAGCCCGAGCCTGATCATTTGTCGAACCGCTCCGGCCGGTCGCCCGATACGATGCGGCTCCACAGCGACTCGCGCCGCGCGATGTCCTCGACCGGCTGGATCCACACGAGGTGCTGGTGGCCGGACTCGAGACCGGGTGGCGGCTCGAGCGTATTCGCGAGCCCCTGGCGTTCGGTCAGCAGCGCACCGATTGCCGGTTCGAGCATGTAGTTGATCCATGCGAACGCGAGTTCGCGATGCTCCGCGCCGCGCGTGACGCCCCAGCAGTCGAGCCACGCGAGCGCGCCTTCGTTCGGAATCACGTAGCCGACGTCCGCACCGGCGCGACGCAGTTGTTCGACCTGCTGCGTGCCGTAATTGCCGAACATCAGCGCCGCGCGATGCTGGACGAACAGCCCGGTCGCCTCTTCCGGAAGGGTGTAATACGTGAGCAGGTTGCGTCGCAAGTCCACCAACTTGTGCGCGACGGCAAGCGTCTGCGCGGGCGACAGGTGAAACGGATCGGGATAGCCGAGCGCGAGTGCGGTGAACGAGAAATTATGCTGCGCGCTGTTGAAGTCGAGCACCTTGCCGCGGTAATGCGGATTCCATAGTTCCAGCATCGAGCGCGGCGCAGCCGGCACCTGCTTGCGGTCGTAGATCAGTCCCATCGACGAATACGTAAACGGAATCGCATACGTCGAGCCGTTGTGCACGAGTCCGCCGATCGTCGCGAGCTGCTGGAAATTCGGAAGTTGCCGCCGGCGATTGGGGATCTGCGACAGGTCGATCGGCGTAAGCAGGCCGTCGCGCGCATAGCGCTGGATCTCCGCCGTGTTGGCCGCGAGCACATCGTACGGTGGCGGCGACGCGCTGTGCATGCGCGTCCACAATGCTTCGTCGGAGTCGACGAACGTCACCTCGACGCGCACATGAAATTGCGTCTCAAATGCATTGACGACATCGTTGTCGGCGTAGCCGGGCCACGCAAGAACACGCAGCACGTTGTCGCTGACGGTTTCGGGAGAAGCGGCACACGCAGGCAGGCCCAGCAAGCCCAACGTCAGGATGACAAGCCACCGGCACACGGCCCGGCACGCACGCCGGCGCACGCCGATTCCCCTGATCAATCGGTCCTCGCCCGAGTTCCCCGAGTGCATTCGACTGTCCTTTTTCGAGTCGATGCTTGAGTGTGCAACAAGACCACAAAAAATATCGCCGCGCAATTGGAACAAGCCGCACGCACGCGCGCCCGGGCCACATGAATGCACAATCGTCAGGCGAAAGGCATGATGCGACGTGTGCCGGCCGCCCGTTGCAGCGCACGGAAGTGCGCATGCATTCGATGCGTTCATCGCGATCGACGATGCAATTCATGGGTTGCGTCGTGTCGCCCCATCCGCGCGCATGCATGTCGCGCCATCACATGCGCAACAGTGCCATGCTCGTGTGAACGAACGTCGTGACCACGCCCGACAGATGCGCACGCGTGTCGGCATCGCCACGAACGCTCGGCCGGCTCCGGCCGTCGCACTTTTCTTTTCGGGCAGCTCGTCGGACAATGACGCGCGCCCGCCGGCGCGGTGCCGCACCGGCTCCGCGGGCGGCACAAGCCTGCCCCGCCCGCGCCGATGAAACGCTACGAAACCCTCGCCCATACGATCGCCGACGAAATCCGCAACGGCAACCTCGCGGTCGGCACGCGCCTGCCGTCGCTGCGCCAGATCATCGCGCAGCATGGCGTGAGCCAGTCGACGGTGTTTCGCGCGTACTACCTGCTCGAACAGTGGGGGCTGATCCGTGCACGCGAACGCTCCGGCTATTACGTCGCGCCCGGTGCGGGCCCGGCGGCGAACCCGCCCGCGCAACGCCGCGCGAGCCGCGCCGACGCCACGCACAAGGTCGACATCAGCGATCTCGTGTTCTCGGTGCTCGATGCCGCGACGCAGCCCGGCATCGTGCCGCTCGGCTCCGCGTTCCCTGCGCCGCAGCTGTTTCCGCTGCCGCGCCTCGCGAAATCGCTCGCGCAGGCGACGCGACTCGTCAGCCCGTGGAGCACGGTCGTCGACCTGCCGCCGGGCAACGAGGCGCTGCGCCAGCAGATCGCGCGGCGCTATCTGGCCACCGGCGTCGCGCAACCCATCGACGAGATCGTCGTCACGAACGGCGCGCTGGAAGCGCTGAACCTGTGCCTGATGGCCGTCACGCGGCCCGGCGACGTCGTCGCGGTCGAATCGCCCGGGTTCTATGCGGCACTGCAGGCGATCGAACGGCTCGACCTGCGTGCGGTCGAGATTCCCGTCGATCCGCGCACGGGCCTCGATCTCGATGCGCTCGCGAATGCGCTCGACCGGCACGATATCCGCGCGTGCTGGTTCATGACCAATTTCCAGAATCCGACCGGCGTCACGCTGTCGCTCGACAAGAAGCGCGCGCTCGTGGAGATGCTGGCCGCGCGCGAGGTGCCGCTGATCGAGGACGACGTGTACGGCGAGCTGCATTTCGGCCCCGACTACCCGCTGCCCGCGCGCGCCTTCGACCCGCGCGGTCTCGTAATGCACTGCAGTTCGTTCTCGAAGACGCTCGCGCCCGGCTACCGGATCGGCTGGGCCGCAGCCGGACGGTTCGCGGAGAAGGTGCAGCGGCTCAAGCTGATGACCACGCTGTCCGCGAGCATTCCCGCGCAAGCCGGCATCGCGAACTATCTGGAGCACGGCGGTTACGATCGTCATCTGCGCAAGCTGCGCGGCGCACTGCAGACGCAGCTCGCCCGCATGGACGACGCGCTGCGGCGCTGGCTGCCGGACGGTGTCGAGTGGGTGCGGCCGGATGGCGGATATTTCCTGTGGCTGTCGTTTCCCGATGCGATCGACGCGATGGAACTGCACCGCCAGGCGATCGCGCGCGGCATCAGCTTCGCGCCGGGGCCGCTGTTCTCGGCCGCGCACGGCTTCGAGCGCTGCGTGCGCGTGAACTTCGGCCATCCGTGGAGCCGCGACATCGAACGCGCGATCCGCGTGCTCGGCGAGCTGGTCGCCGAACCAGCGGTGCGCAAGACCGGTTGAACCGCAACAGCACGCACAGAAGCCGCCGCCGTGCAGCCGACGCAACACACGGGTTACATTGCACCTTCCTTCGCCCCGTCGCCCCCTCCCATGAGCGCATTGCCCTACCTCGATCACGCCGCGCTGCTGACGCTCGCCGCCGAAGCCGCCGGTGTCACGCAGCCGTGCATCTGCATGAAGACCCCGCTCGCCGGCTGGACGAGCCTGCCGCTGTCGCTGCGGGACACGCAACTCGTCGAAGTGGCGACGCTCGCGCCGCCCGGCGACCCCGAGCCGAGCTACGATGAATTCCATCCGGCCGGCACGCGCTACTGGTCCGACGACGCGCCGATCGCGCCGCGCCACTTTCCGTACAACCGCTGCAACGTCAGCCGCTGCATGTCGTGCGGCCGGCTGTTCCTGCGCTACCAGGAAGGCGGCGGCTACTTCATCGACCAGCGCATCCGCGCGCTCGATCCGGCGTTGATCGTCGACGCGCAAGCCTGAAACCGACGCGGGCATGCGCAATGCATGCCCGACGGCCGCTGGCGCATCGCTGATCTGCTGCGCCGTTTTCGTGCCGATCTGCTGCTTGTCGCGGCGCCACGCGTTCCCTACGCTGTCTCCGGTTGCCCGACACCCGTCGCAACGCTCCCTCCCGAGCGGCACGCGCCCCTGCGCCGTCGCTCTTCTCGCGTATCACGTCATGTACCGATATACCGATTTCGACCAGGCGCTCGTGCACAGCCGCGCCGCCCAGTTCCGCGACCAGCTCGAACGCTGGCAGCACGGCACGCTGAGCGAGGACGCGTTCCGGCCGTTGCGCCTGCAGAACGGCTGGTACGTGCAACGCCATGCGCCGATGCTGCGCGTGGCCGTGCCGTACGGCGAACTGTCGAGCGCGCAGCTTCGCGTGCTCGCCCGGATCGCACGCGACTACGACGTGCCCGACGACGCCACCTATCGCGCTGCCTGCGACGCGCAGGCGCTGCTCGGCACGCTGCGCCTGCCGACCCGCAACGCGCACTTCACGACCCGCACCAACGTGCAGTTCAACTGGATTCCGCTCGCGAAGGCGGCCGACGTGATGGACCTGCTCGCGACCGTCGACATGCACGGAATCCAGACGAGCGGCAATTGCATCCGCAACATTTCGTGCGACGAGCGCGCGGGCGTCGCGCCGGACGAGATCGCCGATCCGCGTCCGTTCGCCGAGGTGATGCGCCAGTGGACGACGCTGCATCCGGAATTCGCGTTCCTGCCGCGCAAGTTCAAGATCGCGATCACCGGCGCGGCCGAGGACCGCGCGGCGACCGACTGGCACGACGTCGGGCTGAAGCTCGTGCGCAACGACGCGGGCGAACTCGGCTTTCGCGTAAGCGTCGGCGGCGGCATGGGTCGCACGCCGATGATCGCGACGCAGCTGCGCGCGTTTCTCCCGTGGCAGCACGTGATGAACTACATCGAGGCGATCGTCCGCGTCTACAACCGCTACGGACGGCGCGACAACAAGTACAAGGCACGCATCAAGATCCTCGTGAAGAGCGAGGGCGAGCGCTACGTCGACGACGTCGAGGAAGAGTTCCGCCAGATCGTCGAACATGACGGCGGCCCGCATACGATCCCGCAGGCCGAGTTCGACCGCATCGCGGCATCGTTCGTGCCGCCGCGCGTCGCGCCGCGCGCGCTCGACCTGCACGAGACCGAAGCGCGCGTGGCCGCGCACGCCAGTCGTCATCCGGCCTTCGCCCGCTGGCTCGCGCGCAACGTCGCCGCGCACCGCGACCCGGCACTGAGGATCGTCACGCTGTCGTTCAAGCGCCGCCTGCAGGCGCCCGGCGATGCATCGCCCGAGCAGCTCGATGCGCTCGCCGAACTTGCCGAGCGCTTTTCTGCCGGCGAGGCGCGCGTCACGCATTCGCAGAACGTGGTACTGCCGTGGGTGCACGTCGACGACCTGTTCCTGCTATGGGAGCACGCGCGCACGATCGGTCTCGCCAGCGCGAACGTCGGACTCCTGACCGACATGATCGCGTGCCCGGGCGGCGATTTCTGTGCGCTTGCAAACGCGCGCTCGATCCCGATCACCGACGCGATCGCCGAACGGTTCCAGGATCTCGACATGCTGCACGACATCGGCGACATCGACCTGCATATCAGCGGCTGCATCAACTCGTGCGGCCACCATCACAGCGGGCACATCGGCATCCTCGGCGTCGACAAGGACGGCGCCGAGTGGTACCAGGTGACGCTCGGCGGCTCGGACGGCTCCCACGCGAGCGGCCCCGCCCGGCCGGGCAAGGTGATCGGCCCGTCGTTCTCGGCGGACGAGATCGTCGATGTCGTGGACGCGCTCGTCAACGTATATCTCGACGCGCGGCTCGACGCCGGCGGCCGCGGCGAACGATTCATCGACACGGTGCGCCGCATCGGCACCGAGCCCTTCAAGGCCGCGGCGAACGACGCACGTCATCAAGCGGAGCACGCATGAACCCGACCGATGAAAAAGCGAACGCGAGCGCGAACGCACGCATCCGGCTGCTGACACCGGCCGAACACGCCGACGACACGAATTCGCCCGATACAGCGACGCTCGCGACCCTGACGATCGGCAACGACGAGGAACTGGCGCCGCTCGCCGCACGGATCGCGCAGGCCGCGCGCATCGACCTGCACTTCCCGTCCTTCACCGACGGCCGCGCGTACAGCCAGGCGTATCTGCTGCGCAAGCGCTTCGGCTTTGCCGGCGACCTGCGCGCGACGGGCGACGTGCTGATCGACCAGCTGCTGCTGATGGCGCGCACCGGGTTTTCGAGCGCGGTGCTCGGCGCCGACACCGATCTCGCGGCCGCGCGCCGGCAGCTCGACCGGTTTCCCGGCTTCTACCAGCGCGACGCGGGCACGCCGTCTCCGCGACAGGATGCGGCGATGCAGACGGAGCAATGAAAAACGGGCGGCCAACAGGCCGCCCGTCCGATGAAGCACGAACGCCGCGAAGCGGGCGCCGGCGTTCAGCGCCCCGCCATCGGCTTGCCGAACGCGCCGAGGATCTTCTTCTCGAGCGCGATGTAGTCGTGGCCGAAGTGGTGGTCGCCCCCAGTCTTGATCACGTCGGCACCGGTATTCGCAAGCGCCGGACACATCGTGTCCTTCTCTTCGGCGCCGTAGAAGCACTGCACGAGCTGCGGCGGCACCTTCGCGATTTCCGGCCCGACCTTCATCGCCTTGTCGCTCGCCGGCATGCCGAGCCAGCCCGTCACGCGGATCTGGAAGTCCGCCGCCGGCGCGAAGCCGAGCAGCGACATCACCGCGACCTTGTCGCGCAGGTCGGCCGGCAGCCGGTTGTATGCGAACGGCATCACGTCCGCGCCGAACGAGTAGCCGACCAGCGCCACGCGGCTCGCATGCCAGCGTGCCATGTACGTGCGCATCACGCGCGCCAGATCGCGGCTCACCTGCGCGGGCGGCTTCTCGCTCCAGAAGTAGCGCAGGCTGTCGATGCCGACCACGGATACACCGTCGCGCTGCAGCGCCTCGGCGATCGTCTTGTCGAGATCGCGCCAGCCGCCGTCGCCCGAGATCACGATCGCGAGGCGGTCGCTGCCGCCCTTGGCCGGCAGCTCGACGAGCGGCAGGTCCGACACGTCGAGCTCGTCGCTGCTGCTGGTGTCGTGCAGATGCGAGGTGACGAGCGACACGAGCTTCGCGGTGTCGCCGGCCGCGGCCGTTTCGACGAAGCCCGGCATCGCGCGACGCACGATCGTCGGATCGGGCGGGCACGGCTTGAAGCGCGCATCGAGCTTCGCCGCCGGCGCGACCGACACGACGCCGGCGATGGTGTTCTCCGGCGCCATCGACAGGATCTGCTTCGCGATCGCGCCGCCCTGACCCACGCCTGCGACGATCGGCGTGTAATAGCGCGCCGATTGCGCGAGACGTTCAAGCTGGTGGCTGACCGCCTCGGCGTCGCCGTCGAGGTGGTGACAGGTTTCCTGCTTCGCGGCGAGGTTCGCCGCGTAGCGTTCGGAATCCACGCCGACCGTCATCGCGCCCGCTTTCGCGAGTGCGTCTGCCGCCTGCTGGTCGGCGGCGCCCCAGCCCCGCTCACGCGAGAACAGCACGACGAAACCGCGCAGCGGTCCGCCCGGCTTCGTCACGGTCACGGGGCCGTAGCGGCCGCCCGACACGGTTTCCGGTTGCGCCGCCGGCTGCGCGGCGAACGCGGCGCCGGCCAGCATTATTCCCGCGCAGGCGAGCGCCGCCTGCGCGATACCCTTCTTCAACATCATGAACGCCGACCTCCAGCCAGCAGGGACAGATCCGCGAGCGTGACGAACACGCCGACCGAGCCCGAGGCCGCGAGATAACGCGGCTCCCAGTGGGGCTCGAACTTGCTCTTGAATGCACGCAAGCCACGGAAGTTGTAGAAGCGGCCGCCGAAGCGCCAGACCATCAGCCCGAACCGGTGCCACGGCGACGGCATCTTCGCCGCCCCCATCCCCGAGAACGGTGCGATGCCCAGGCTCAGCTTGCGGAACCCCGCTTCCTTCAGATGCAGCGCGAGCTGCGTAAACAGATACTCCATCGCATACGGCGATGCGTCCGGCAGATGGCGCATCACGCCGACGGTCGCCTCGGTGTTGAGGTCGGTCGTCATGAACGTGACGAACGCGATCGGCTTGTCGGCCTGGCGCACGAGCATCACCGACTGCGTCGCGAGATAGCCGTCGTGGAACGCGGCCACCGAGAAGCTCTTCTCGCGCGCGTCGCGGCTGTCGAGCCAGCCGTCGGAGATGTCGCGCAGCGACGGCAGCGCGGCCGGCACGTCGCTCGGCGCGATCACCTCGATCGACAGCGCGTCCTTGTCGCCGCGACGCAGCGCATAGCGCAGGTGCGAGCGGTTCGAGCCCTTCAGGTCGAACTGGTCGAGCGCGATGTGGGCTTCCTCGCCAAGCTTCATCAGCGTCAACCCGGCGTCGAGATACAACGGCAGCGCGTTCGCGCGCACCTGGTAGAACGCCGCGCGCCCGCTGTGCGCGTGCGCCAGCGCGATGAACTTGCTGATCAGCGCCGGCCATTCCTCGCGCGGCCCGACGGGGTCGTGCAGCGCGGCCCACGTGCGGCCGTTCTTCGCGTACATCAGGAACGCGCGGCGCGATTCGGAGAACAGGAACGACTTGTCGCCCATCAGCGCGAGGCCCGCATCGCTGCATTCCTGCGCGCGGATGATCTGCTCCGCGTCGACCAGGTCCTGCTCGGCGGGCTTCACGAAACGCCCGGGCGCCGGCCGCAGCAGTTGCCACAGCGCGAACATCGCGACGAACACGCCGGCCGCGAGCGTCGCGCGCAGCGCGCGCGGCGCGCGTGCGTCGAACGAGAAATGCGACCACAGATCGCGCGTATAAGGCACGTCGCGGAACGCGAAGCAGAGCACCCACACCGCGAGGATCAGCACCATCGTCACCGACACGAACCAGCTCACCGTGAAGCGCTCGGCGAGCAGCGACGAATGACGGTTGAAGCGGCGGCGGCTGACGAGCAGCAGCACCAGCAGCGTGCCGAGCACGCCGGCCTCGACGAACGCGAGCCCCTTCGCCAGCGACAGCGCGAGGCTCGCGAGCGTCAGCGCGAAGGTCATCCACCATGCGCCGTCGAGCCGGCGCAGCAGCCCGCGCGCGACGAACAGCAACGCGACGCCCAGCACGCTGCAGATCACCTGCGAGCCCTCGAGCACCCACAGCGGCACGATGTTGCGCAGGATCGCGATCCGGTGCCAGAACGCGGGCGTCGCGCTCGAGATCACCAGCATCCCGCCGACCGCGAACGTCACGAGGCTCAGGAACAGCGGCGCCAGGTGCGACACCCGCGCGGCCTGCCGCGACACGAGCCGGCGGCGCAGCGCACGGCCCTCGAACCCGGCCAGCAGGCCGGCCGACAGCACGAGCGGCACACCGAAGTAGATCGCGCGATAGGCGATCAGCGCGGCGACCATCGCGTGCGCGGGCACTTCACGGCCCAGCGTGAAGACCATCGCCGCCTCGAACACACCGATCCCGCCCGGCGTATGACCGATCATCCCGAGCAGCAGCGCGGCCGCATACACGGTGATGAAGGTCGGGAACCCGACCGGCGCGACCGGCAGCAGCACCCACAGCGTCAGGCCGGCGGCCACGACGTCGAGCACCGCGTAGACGACCTGCGCGACCAGGTCGCGCCGTGCCGGCACGTCGAACGCGAGCCATTTGAAGCGTGTGACGACCGGGCGCGCGGTGTTGCCGCACATCATCGTCATCACGGCCAGCACGACGAGCAGCGCGGCGCCGCTCCACGTGAGCACGCCGGGCGCGACATGCAGCATCGCGGCGAGCGTCTGCGGCACGCAGACCATCCCGACCGCCGTCATCAGCACCAGCACGAGCGCGAGCGTGCCGCTCGTGAATACCGTCATGCGGCCGATCTGCGCGGGCGTGACGCCCGACACGCCGTACACGCGCGCGCGCACCGCGCCGCCCGTCAGCGCGCCGAAGCCGGTCGCGTTACCGAGCGCGGACCCGGCGATCGCGCCGATCCACAACGCGACGCGCGGCACCTTCGCGGCGACATAGCGCAGGCCGACCGCGTCGCGGGCGACGAGCGCGAGATAGCTGAGGGCCGTCGCGGCCAGCGACGCGCCCCACTCGCCGGCGGACATCTGACGCAACTGGCGGATCACCGACCGGTAGTCGACGGATTCCGACAGGTGCTGGAAAACCACGATCAGCAGCAGGCCGATGCCAAGCGCAAGCAGCGGCGACAACACGCGCTCGTTGCGGATCAGCGCCCGGACACGGGTGATCACCGCCGCGGCGCGGCCGGGCGAACCAGAGTGGCGGGAAGACATAGGTTGTTCAGTGGTGGTGCATAGCGAGTCGCGGCGCGGGCTGGCCCGGCGGCGACATATCTGGTTGTTCTGCGTGGGCGGTCGGCCGAAGACGGAGGCAGGCGGCGCCTGGATCAGAACTTACGAGTATACGGAATTTATATTACAGAATCTTTCAACTTCGGATTGTGCGGTTTTGTGGCACGCGGGGCGCGTCGACATCGCATCAAAATCGTGCGTCCGACGAACGCAAGGTGCGCATCATACCGGTAACCGGCCGGGATTTTTCATCAGATGAATGACTTGTGATGCATTTGGGAGAAATTCTCCGGCCCGGCCGGGCGAGCGAGGGCAAAACCGCGACCGGGCGAGGGTTTCACGGAACAGGGACGGATCGTCGCGCCGCCCCCTTCGTCACTTCGCGCGCTCGTGAGAGGCGAGCCCGATCGCCTTGTAGTCGTATGTCGGGTAGAACTCCGTCCGGTATGCGCCCCACGCCGTGTCCTCGAGCACGCGATTGACCTCCCGCACCCGCGATGCCGGCAAGCGCAGCACGACGATCTGCCCGATTCCCATCGCCACGGTCCAGCTCACCACTTCGACGCCCGGCGGCGGAAACGCCTTGTAGAACCCCTGTTTCGCGAGCTGCGCGTTCAGTTCGGCGAGCGGGCGCGACTGGTCGTGCTTCAGGAAGACCGTCAGCAGCACCGCGTTGTCGGGCGTCGCGACGGCCGTGCCGGCCGGCACCGTCGAGGTCTGCGCGAGCGCCGGCGTGCCGCAGAGTGCGGCAGCGGCCATCGATGCAACGATCGCAAGGGTTCGAAGCGGGTAATTCCGGCGTGCCGTCATGACGCGACTCCGTGGCTGCGTGGATGAAGCCCCCATCATGCGCCGTCCCCCGCATCGCTGCAGCGTGCGCGCGAGTCGGTGCAGGCCCGCTCGCGCAGCACGTCGATGAAAGCGCGCAGCTTCGCCGGCACGTGCTTGCGATTCGAGATCGACATCGCGGCGCCCGTCGTGCAGCAGCCACTTGTGCAGGCGCCCGCTCTCCGACAACCGGAAACGGATGCACGCATGCCGCTCCAGCCTGGCGATCGACGCGGGCCGGCAAGCCTGCACGGCCGCGTCGACTTGGGCGGCCTGCGCTCAGTACACGTCCCGCATGTAGCGCCGCGCCTTCGCGAGCCGCGCGACGTAGTCGGTCGCGGCTTCGTCCGACATCCCGCCATGCTCGGCGACGACCGCCTTCAGCGCGGTATCGACATCCTTGGCCATGCGCGCGGCGTCGCCGCACACGTAGAAGTGCGCGCCCTCCTCCAGCCACTTGTACAGCTCGGCGCCCTGCTCGCGCATCCGGTCCTGCACGTAGATCTTGTCGGCCTGGTCGCGCGAGAACGCGAGATCGAGCCGCGTCAGGAAACCGCTGTCGCGCATCGCGCTCAGTTCGTCGCCGTAGTAGAAGTCGGTTTGCGCATGCTGCTCGCCGAAGAACAGCCAGTTGCGTCCCCTCGCGCCGCGCGCCTGCCGTTCGTGCAGGAAGCCGCGGAACGGCGCGACGCCGGTGCCGGGCCCCACCATCACGACCGGCACGTCGCCGTTTACCGGCGGCCGGAAATGGGCGGACTTCTGCACGAACACCGGCACGCGGCCGTCGTCCGCGCGATCGGCGAGGAACGTCGACGCGACGCCTTTGCGCGCGCGTCGGCCGTTGTGATAGCGCACGGCCGACACGGTCAGGTGAATCTCGCCGGGATGCGCGCTCGGGCTCGATGCGATCGAATACAGGCGCGGCTGCAGCCGCTTCAGCATCCCGACCAGCTCCGTGCCCGACAGATCGACCGGGAACTCGTGCAGCACGTCCGCAAGTTGTTGCCCCCACAACCATTGCTTCAGATCGGCCTTGCGATCGTCGCCGAGCAGCGCCTTAAGCGCGCCGTTCGCACTGCGCGACGCGATGAATGCCAGCGTGTCGGGATGCGGACGCGTGATGTCGAAGTGACGCGCGAGCGCATCGCCGAGACGCATGTCGCCGATTCCCGCGACCGACACGGGTGCATCGGCCTTCAGCGCGGTGACCGACAACAGCTCGTCGACCAGCTCCGGGCAGTTGGTCGGCCACACGCCGAGCGCGTCGCCGGTTTCGTATTCGAGATTCGCGCCTTCGGTCGACAGCGACACGTAGCGCGTGTCCTTCGCGGCGCCCGGCCGGTTCAGCCGCAGGTTCGCGACGAGCTTCGACGGAGCCGGATGCGCCTTGGTCGGCAGCAACCCCGACGCGCTGATTCCGGCGGTCGGCACCGCATGCAGCGCGGCATCCGCTTCCTTGATCCGGGCGACCACGCGTTCGAGCCACTGGTCGGCATCGCGCTGGAATTCGACGTCGCAGTCGACGCGCGCGCACAGGCGCGCCGCGCCGAGTTCCGCGAGACGTGCATCGAGCCGGCGGCCGTGCCCGCAGAACTGGTCGTAGTTGCGATCGCCGAACGCAAGCACCGCGAAGTGCACGCCGTCGAGGCGCGCGGCGCTGCCGGCCTGCAGCGCGTCCCAGAACTCGCTGCCGTTGTCGGGCGCGTCGCCATCGCCGAACGTGCTCGTCATCAGCAGCACGTATTGCGCGCCGGCCAGCGACGCGACCGGATAGTCGGACATGCACGAGGTTCGGATCTCGAAGCCGGCGTTCATCAGTTGCGTCGCGTAGTCCTCGGTCAGCGATTCGATGTTGCCCGTCTGCGACGCCCACAGCAGCACGACCTTCGGGCGCGTGCGCACGATCCGCACGCCGCCGGGGGCGGCGGCTTCCGCCGGCAGCGCAGGCACGGCGCCTTCCGATGCGCGGGCGGGCGCCGAGCGGCTGAACAGCCCCGCGAGCATCCCGTCGAGCCAGAAGCGCACCGGCTGCGCGAGCGGCGCACCGGCCGGCAGCACCGGCACGCCACCTTCGCGCCGGCCGGCGCTCGCCTTCAGCCCGCTGACGAGGCCGGCCACGTACAGGCGCTCCGCATCGGAGAGCGGCGGCGGCGCGAGGTCGGCCACGCCGAGCGCGGCCGCAAAAGTGTCGAGGTCTGCCATGTCGGATTCCTGTGAAGCCGTGATCTGCGCCGGCGCGGGCCGCGCGTCGGCAGCGCAGGCATCGGGCCGCGCCGCGTCGTCGTCGTCGGTGGACGCGAACGCGTCCGTGTCGACGCGCGTCAGCGCGACCGCGCAATATTTCAGTTCGGGCTGCTGAGATTCCGGATCGATCGCGTCGTTCGTCACCGCATTGATGCACAGGTCGTCGCCGTACACGTCGTTCCAGTGCATCGGCGCGAAGCAGTTGCCGCGCCGCACGCGCTCGGTGACAACGGCCGGCAGCACCGCGCGACCGCGGGCCGAGCGAACCTCGACGCTGTCCTTCGTCGCGATGCCGAGCGCGTTCGCGTCGTCCGGATGCAGCTCGACGAACGGGCGCGGATTGAGCTTGTTCAGCATCGCGACCTTGCCCGTCTTCGTCATCGTGTGCCATTGATGCTGCAGCCGGCCGGTGTTCAGCACGATCGGGAACGTGTCGTCGGGCAGTTCGGCCGGCGCGACGTGCGCTCGCGCAAAGAAGCGCGCCTTGCCCGACACCGTCGGGAACGCAATGCGCGGCGCGTCGTGCCCGTCGGCCGCCGGTCGCGGCGTCTGGCTCACGCCGTCGTTCAGGTAGCGGATCGGGTGTCGCTCGCGCGCGGTGCCCGGCGCGACCGGCCATTGCACGGGGCCGTCGCGCAGCGCCGCATGGCTCGCTCCACGCAGGTCGTAGCCGGTCGCCGGATTCGAAAAGCGCACGATCTCGTCGAACACGTCGGCCGCCGACGCGTAGTCGAACGCATCGCCGAAGCCCATCGCGCGCGCGACTTCCGCGACGATGCGCCAGTCCGGCAGCGCATCGCCTGGCGGCGCGATCGCGGCGCGCATCAGCGTCATGTTGCGCTCCGAGTTGACCATCACGCCGTCGCCTTCGGCCCACAGCGCACCGGGCAACAGGATGTCCGCGTAGCGGTTGGTCTCGGTGTCGAGGAACGCGTCCTGCGCGATCACGAGCTCGGCGGCCTGCAGCCCCGCGATCACGTTCTGCCGGTTCGGCACGGTCGCGACCGGATTCGTGCAGACGATCCAGCACGCCTTGATGTCGCCGGCCGCCATCCGTTCGAACAGATCGACCGTGCCGCCGCCGGCGTCCTTGCGCAGCGTGCCGGCCGGCACGCGCCACAGGTTCTCGACGAAGCGCCGGTCGTCGTCGGACAGCACCGAGCGCTGGCCCGGCAGGCCGGGGCCCATGTAGCCCATCTCGCGCCCGCCCATCGCGTTCGGCTGGCCGGTCAGCGAGAACGGCCCGCTGCCCGGGCGGCAGATCGCGCCCGTCGCCAGATGCAGGTTGCAGATCGCGTTGGTATTCCACACGCCGTGCGTGCTCTGGTTGAGCCCCATCGTCCAGCAGCTCATCCATTCCCGTGCTTCGCCGATCCATTGCGCGGCCGTGCGGATGTCGGCTTCCGCGAGGCCGGTGATTGCCGCGACGCGATCGGGCGTGTAATCGGCGAGGAACGCGGGCATCGCGTCCCATCCTTCGGTATACGCATCGATGAACGCGGCATCGGTGCGGCCGTTCACGTGCAGCAGATGCAGCAATCCGTTGGTCAGCGCCAGATCGGTGCCCGGCCGGATCTGCAGGAACAGGTCGGCCTTGTCGGCGGTCCCGGTGCGGCGCGGATCGACGACGATCAGCTTCGCGCCAGCCTTCACGCGATCCATCATGCGCAGGAACAGGATCGGATGGCAGTCGGCCATGTTTGCGCCGATCACGAAGAACAGGTTCGCGCGATCGAAGTCCTGGTACGACCCGGGCGGGCCGTCCGCGCCGAGTGACTGCTTGTAGCCGGTGCTCGCGCTCGCCATGCACAGGCGCGAGTTCGACTCGATGTTGTTGGTGCCGACGAAGCCCTTCGCGAGCTTGTTCACGAGGTATTGCGCCTCGATCGACATCTGCCCCGACACGTAAAACGACAACGCATCGGGCCCGTGCGCGTCGAGCACGGCGCGCAGCCGCCGTGCGGTCTCGGCTATCGCGTCGCGGACCGGCAGCGGCACGAGGTCGTCCTCGCGCGCACGCCGCACGAACGCGCGGTCGAGCCGCCCGGAGCGGCGCAACGCGACGTGCGCCGACGAGCCCTTCGTGCACAGCCGCCCGAAGTTGGTCGGATGATCGGAGTCGCCGGACACCTTGACGACTTCGCCATCCTCGACGTGCAGCACCATCCCGCAGCCGACGCCGCAATACGGGCACACGCTCTTGACGGGGGTGGCGCTCATGCGTGCTCCCGGGCGCTCAGGCGGCGATCCACACGTATCCGTCCTCGACCCGCGACGGATACGCGCTCACCGATTTCTCGGGCGATTCGAGGCATTCGCCGGTTCGCAGGTCGAAATGCTGCTTGTACAGCGGCGACGCGACGACCACGCGCTCGCCGAGGCTGCCGATCAGCCCGCGCGACATCACGGCCGCCTGCGACACCGGATCGACGTTGTCGATCGCGAACACGCCGCCTTCTTCGGCATGCGCGACATGGAACACCGCGACCTGCTCGCCGTTGACCAGCGCGCACACGCCGGTGTTCGGCACGATGTCGTCGAGCGGGCACACACGGATCCAGGACAGGGGAAGACGATCGTTCATGATGGGCTCCTTGGAAAAGACGCTGGTGTCGGTCGGTGTCAAACGGTTGCGGGTTCGGCTGCGGGCTCGGCGACGACCGGAATCGAAACGGGCTTGCCGCCCGCGCGCTCGCCGGGCGTGGCAGGCCGAATCTGCCCGCGCGTCTCGACGAACGCAATGGTCGCGTCCGGCGCGTCGCTGTTCACGAAGTGACGGAAGCGCTTGCGCGTTTCCGGATCGGTGACAGCCTTCTTCCACTCGCATTCGTAGGTGTCGACCACGTGCTGCATGTCGGCCTCGAGTTCGGCCGCGATCCCGAGCTTGTCGTGCACGACGACGTCGGTCAGGTAGTCGAGCCCGCCTTCGAGGTTGTCGCGCCAGACGCTGGTGCGCTGCAGCCGGTCGGCGGTGCGCACGTAGAACATCAGGAAGCGGTCGATGTAGCGGATCAGCGTGTCGCGGTCGAGATCGGACGCGAGCAGCTCCGCATGGCGCGGTTTCATCCCGCCGTTGCCGCACACGTACAGGTTCCAGCCCTTCTCGGTCGCGATGATCCCGATGTCCTTGCCCTGCGCTTCCGCGCACTCGCGCGTGCAGCCCGACACGCCGAACTTGATCTTGTGCGGCGCGCGCAAGCCCTTGTAGCGGTTCTCGATATCGATCGCGAGGCCGACCGAATCGTCGACGCCGTAGCGGCACCACGTCGAACCGACGCACGACTTCACGGTGCGCACCGACTTGCCGTATGCGTGGCCGGATTCGAAGCCGGCCGCGATCAGCTCTTCCCAGATCGACGGCAACTGCTCGACACGCGCGCCGAACAGGTCGACGCGCTGGCCGCCGGTGATCTTCGTGTAGAGCCCGTACTTCTTCGCGACCTGGCCGACCGCGATCAGCCCTTCAGGCGTCACCTCGCCGCCCGGCATGCGCGGCACGACCGAGTACGTGCCGTCGCGCTGGATGTTCGCGAGGTAGTAGTCGTTCGAATCCTGCAGCCCCGCATGCTCCTTCTTCAGCACGAACTCGTTGAAGCACGATGCGAGGATGCCCGCCACGGCCGGCTTGCACACGTCGCAGCCCAGCCCGTGGCCGTGCTTCGCGAGCAGTTCGTCGAACGTCGTGATGCGCTCGACGCGGATCAGATGGAACAGCTCCTGGCGCGAATGCGGGAAGTGCTCGCACAGATGGTTGTTGACCGCGAGGCCCTGCTTCTTCATCTCGGCCTTCATGATCTGCGTGACGAGCGGCACGCAGCCGCCGCACGACGTGCCTGCGCCCGTGCACGACTTCAGTGCGCCGAGGCTCGTCGCGCCATCCGCCACCGCCGCGCAGATCTGCGACTTCGACACGTTGTTGCACGAGCAGATCTGCGCGCCCTCGGGCAGCGCGTCGACGCCGATCGCCGGCTTCGCCGCGCCGTCCGACGACGGCAGGATCAGGAATTCCGGCGACTCCGGCAGCTCGATGCGGTTCAACATCATCTGCAGCAGCGTGCCATATTCGGCCGCGTCGCCGACCATCACCGCGCCGTGCAGGAACTTGCCGCAGTCCGACACCACCAGCTTCTTGTAGACCTGGCGGCGCTCGTCCGCGTACTGGTAGGTGCGGCTGCCGGCCGTCGCGCCGTGCGCGTCGCCGATGCTCGCGACGTCGACGCCCATCAGCTTCAGCTTGGTGCTCATGTCGGCACCGGCGAACGCGACTTCGGCCGCTTCTTCCCGGTCGCCGGCGAGCTGCTTCGCCACCACGCGCGCCATGTCGTAGCCCGGTGCGACGAGGCCGTACACAGTGCCGTTCCATGCCGCGCATTCGCCGATCGCGTAGATGTCGGCGTCGCTCGTGCGGCACGCGTCGTCGATCGCGACGCCGCCGCGCGGGCCGATTTCCAGGCCGCACGCACGCGCCAGTTCGTCGCGCGCGCGGATACCGGCCGAGAACACGATCATGTCGGCGTCGAGATGCGAGCCGTCGGCGAACGCCATCCGGTGCGTGCCTTCTTCGCCGTCGACGATCTCGAGCGTGTTCTTCCCCGTATGCACGGTCACGCCGAGCGCCTCGATCTTCGCGCGCAGCATCCGGCCGCCACCGTCGTCGACCTGCACCGCCATCAGCCGCGGCGCGAATTCGACGACGTGCGTGTCGAGCCCCATGTCGCGCAACGCCTTCGCGCATTCGAGGCCGAGCAGCCCGCCGCCGACCACCACGCCGCGCTTCGCGTGCGTGCCGCATGCCTGCATCGCCTCGAGATCCTCGATCGTCCGGTACACGAAGCAGCCCGCGCGATCGCGGCCCGGCACCGGCGGCACGAACGGGCGCGAGCCCGTCGCGAGCACCAGCTTGTCGTACGCGAGCGTTTCGCCGGACGCGAGCGTGACCGTGTGCGCGACGCGGTCGATCGACGCGACCTGCGCGTTCAGGCGCAGGTCGAACTGCGGATGACGCTCGAAGAAACCGGGCTCGACGAGCGACAGATCGTCCGCCGACTTGCCGGCGAAGAATTCCGACAGATGCACGCGGTCGTACGCCGGGCGCGGTTCCTCGCCGAGCACCGTGACGTGCAGCGTGTCCGCCGCGCCGGCTTGCGCGGCGACGCACTCGAGGAGCTTGTGGCCGACCATCCCGTGGCCGATGACGATGAGTTTCATGATGACGTTTCCTTCGGTCGATCAGTTCGCGGCGCTGGCGGCGGCCAGTGCGCGATCGCGCAGTTCGGCCTCGCGTGCCTTGTGTTCTTCGCTGAAGCGCACGGCCATCGCGCACAGCGCGGTCGCGGTGACGGCGAGCCCGAGGAGGCTCAGCGTGTGCTGCACGTCGCCGACGCCCTTCAGCAGGAACGCAGCGGCCACCGCGCCGACGTTGCCGCCCGCGCCGACGATTCCCGCGACGCCGCCGAGCGCCTTGCGGTCGATGAACGGCACGAGCGCATAGGTCGCGCCGCAGGCCATGTGCGTGAAGAGGCCGAAGGTCAGCATCGCGACGAGCGCCATGCCGACGCCTTGCGCATGCGAGAACCAGACCAGCCCGAGCCCTTCACCGACGATCAGCGCGCACAGCAGCGTCGCGCGCACGTCGAGGCTGCGGCGCGCGGCGATCTTGTCCGACAGCCAGCCGCCGAGCGCACGGGCGAACAGCGCGAGCAGCCCGAACATCCCGACCGCGAAGCCGGCGTCCTTCAGCGACAGCTTGAAATGATCGACGTAGTACAGCGCGGCGATGTTGTGGATGAACACCTCGACACCGAAGCACGCGCCGTAAGTGACGAACAGCATCCACACGCGATAGTTGCCGCATGCGGTGAAGAAGCTCGCCCAGCCGCCTTTCTTGCCGCTGTCGACCGTCACGCCCTGTTTGCGCAGCGCGACGAAGTCGCCTTGCGGGCAGTCCTGCGTGAAGCGCCAGTACGCCCACGCCATCGCGAGCATCGCGATGCCCGGCACGACGAGCGCGATGCGCCACGATGCGTCGTCGCCGAAGCCGAGCATCATGCCGGCGGCGACGAGCAGCGGCATCATCGCCTGCGTCGCGCCCGCGCCCGCGTTGCCCCAGCCGGCCGTCGTCGCGTTGGCCGTGCCGACCACGTTCGGCGCGAACATCACCGACGTGTGGTACTGCGTGATCACGAAGCCCGCGCCGATCGCGCCGATGCCGAGCCGGCAGATCAGGAACGTCAGATAGTCGTGCGAGAACGACACCGCGAACACCGGAATCGCGCCGAGCACGAGCAGCCCGACATAGACGCGACGCGGGCCGAAGCGGTCGCACAGCGGGCCGACCAGCAGCCGCACGGCAATCGTCGCGGCTACCGCGGCGATGTTGATGTTCGCGACCTGTGCCGCGGTGAGGTGGAATTCGCGCGCGATCAGCGGCATCAGCGGCGCGCACGCGAACCACGCGAAGAAACAGACGAAGAACGCCATCCACGTCATGTGGAACGCGCGCATCGGCGCGGTGCGGAAGCTGAAGAGATCGATACGGGTAGCTTTGTCGGTCATGTCATCCGCCAAACGAAAAACGGCGTCCTGCACACCCGGTCTCGTCGAGACCCGATGCGTAGGACGCCGTTGCCCATGAAGCCCGTTTCCGGGCGCGTCAGTAATCGGTACTGCGGACGAATCGCCGTTGATCCGCCCGAACGAGCTTACGCAAACGCCGTGCCATGTCGGCCCGAATCGCACGTGCAGCCGCGCCACGCAAGGCTCGCCGGCCGATGCGCGCATGGCCGACGTGCACGGCGCGCGATGCGTCGCGATGCAGCGAGGCACAGATGTGGTGCGCTGCAGCACTGTCGACGTGCGACATCGCGGTGCGCGATGACGGGGCGCGATGCACGCCGATGCGGCATCGCGTGCGCCGCGGCCCCGCCGCTGCGTGCATGCCGGCCTCCGTCGCGGCCGTGGCGCCACGCATGTCTCCACGCATGTCTCCACGCATGTCGCCGCGCTTGCCGCCGCGTTCACGCAGGTTGGCCCGGATATTGCTGAATCCTGGCCATACACCGGCAACGGCGCCGGTGGGCAGTCCCCGCAAGTCAGGCCCGCCATCACAGGCGGGCGCAGCAGACCAGGACAACGACGTCCCTCCGTGCTCGGCACGGCCGGACGCCGTGGTCGCTTCGACCGCCCGCCGCCGCCGCGAGCAACAACGCACTATCGACCGCCGCACGCACGCGGCAATGGAACACGACATGACGACTGGAAAAGTCACGCTGCTGGGTGCCGGCCCCGGCGATCCCGATCTCCTCACGCTGAAGGCCGTGAAGGCGCTGGCGGCCGCCGACGTGCTGCTGCTCGACGATCTCGTCGCACCCGGCATCGTCGAACTCGCGCCGCACGCGCGCGTGATCCGCGTCGGCAAGCGCGGCGGCTGCCGCTCCACGCCGCAGGCATTCATCGAGAAACTGATGCGCCGCTACGCGTTGCGCGGCGCGCACGTCGTGCGCGTCAAGGGCGGCGACGCGCTGCTGTTCGGCCGCGCCGGCGAAGAACTCGCGACGCTGCGCGCCGCAGGAATTCCGGTGGACATCGTCAACGGCATCTCGTCGGGCTTCGCGGCCGCCGCGAGCCTCGGCATCTCGCTCACGCACCGCGAGCACTGCCAGGGCGTCACGTTCGTCACCGCGCACCGCCAGGACCACGGCGAACCCGATTGGGCGACGCTCGCGGCGACCGGCACCACGCTCGCGATCTATATGGGCATGAGCCGCGTGGACAGCATCGCGGCGGGCCTGCTCGCCGCATTGCCCGCGTCGACGCCGGCCGCCGCCGTGCAGTGGGCCGGCACGCCGCACGAGCGCCGCTGGACCGGCACGCTCGGCGGCCTCGCACGCGGCGTGGCGGCAGCCGGGCTCGGCAGCCCGGCCGTGATGCTTGTCGGCGCGGCGATCGGCGAAGCCGCCGTGCAATGCACCGATGCCGCCGGCGAAGCGATGCGGTTCCGGGCGGCATAGCATGCGCGGTCCGCATAACCATTCCGGTCACCGCAGCGGCGTTCGCGCCGGCTGTCCGGGATGCGGCCGCGAGATCCGCAATTCGTCGTCATGCGCCCGCACCCCGCATCTGAAATTCAACCCTTGCACCGAAGTTCGTCCGTCCCCGCTCGCGTCATGAGTTCGTCCGTCCCGCCCGCACGCCTGCGCGTGCTGCTCGTCACCGACACCGACAAGCCGATCGGCGAACTCGGCGACGCGCTCGCGCGCCTCGGCTACGAGATGCTCAACGACGTCGCGACGCCCGCGCGCCTGCCCGCCGCCGTCGAGGAGCAGCGCCCCGACGTCGTGATCATCGATACCGATTCGCCGTCACGCGACACGCTCGAACAACTGGCCGTGATGCACGCGACCGCGCCGCGCCCCGTGCTGATGTTCAGCCACGATGCCGACCAGGCGCTGATTCATGCGGCGGTCGGCGCCGGCGTCAGCGCGTATCTCGTCGAGGGCCTGTCGGCCGAGCGCCTCGCACCGATACTCGAAGTCGCGCTCGCGCGCTTCTCGCACGACGATGCATTGCGCCGCCGGCTCGCCGACGTCGAGCGCGAGCTCGCCGAACGCAAGCTGATCGACCGCGCGAAGCGCCTGCTGATGGATCAGCGCAGGCTGTCCGAGCACGATGCGTACGCGTTGCTGCGCAAGCGCGCGATGGATCAGGGCCAGCGCATCGTCGACATCGCGCGGCAATTGCTCGATGCGGCCCACTCGTCATGAATGCCATGAAACCTTCGTCTCCCGCCGCGCCGGAACGCGCGCATCTTCGTCTCGGGTTCGTCGCGCTGAGCGACGCGGCCCCGCTGATCGTCGCGCAGCACCTGAATCTCGGCGCGCGCCACGGCCTGACGCTCGAGCTGTGCCGTCAGCCATCGTGGGCCGCCGTGCGCGACAAGCTGCTCAGCGGCGAACTCGACGCCGCGCACACGCTGTACGGGCTCGTGTGCGGGCTGCAGGTCGGCATCGGCGGCCCGCAGGCCGACATGGCCGCGCTGATGGTGCTGAACCGCAACGGCCAGGCGATCACGTTCGCCCGCGGCCTCGCCGACGCGTACCGCGCAAGCGGCGACGTCCGCGCGGCGCTCGCCACGCTCGGCCGCAAGCCGCTGCTCGCGCAGACCTTCCCGACCGGCACGCATGCGATGTGGCTGAACCACTGGCTCGCGTCGCACGGCGTCGATCCGCTGCGCGACGTGCGCAGCGTCGTGATTCCACCGCCCGAGATGGTCGCGGCGCTCGCGAGCGGCGAGCTCGACGGCTTCTGCGCGGGCGAGCCATGGCACGCGGTGGCCGAAGCCTGCGGCGCGGGCCGAACCGTCGCCGTCACCAGCGAGATCTGGCCCGATCATCCGGAGAAAGTGCTCGCGACCCGGCGCGATTTCGTCGCGCTGTATCCGGCGACCGCGCGCGCGCTGATCCGCACGCTCGTCGATGCGTGCGCATGGCTCGACAACGCAGCGCACCGTCGCGACGCGGCCGACTGGCTCGCGTCGCCCGCCGCGCTCGGCGTGCCGGCCCGATTGATCGCCCCGCGCCTGCTCGGCGACTACGGCGCGGGGCCGTTCGCGCAGCCGCCGCTGCCGATCCGCTTCCACGACGGCGGTGCCGTGAACCGCCCGGATCCGCAGGAAGGCCGGTGGTTCCTGCTCCAATACCGGCGCTGGGGCATGCTCGACGGCACGCACGACGACGCGGAGATCGCCGCGGCGATCGCGCAGACGGCGTTGTATGATGCTGCGGTCGCCGAAGGCGGTGCGGCAGGCCAGTAATCCCGTCCCGGGATGCCACGGCCGCCGCGCGGTGCCGTGCGACACTGGCGGAACGCCTGACGCGATGCGCCGGTTTCCGCGCCGGTCCGTGCCGGGCCTCCGCGCCGCACGGACACGTTGGCATCCGTGCCGCCACTCCGTCCCCGTTCAGAATCGATGTCGAAACAAACGCGCACGCCGCTCGACGTGCTGCTCACCGAAATCCGCGCGTGCCGCGTCTGCGAAGCCGAGCTGCCGCTCGGCCCGCGCCCCGTCGTGCGCGCCCATCGTGACGCCCGCATCCTGATCGTCGGGCAGGCGCCCGGCGCCCGCGTCCACGCGAGCGGCATCCCGTGGGACGATGCGAGCGGCAAGCGGCTGCGTGACTGGCTCGGCGTCGACACCGACACGTTCTACGACGAGACCCGCTTCGCCATCGTGCCGATGGGCTTCTGCTACCCGGGCCGAGGTGCGAGCGGCGACAACCCGCCGCGCCCCGAATGCGCGCGACTGTGGCTCGACCGGCTGCTCGCAGGATTGCCGTCGATCCGGCTGACGCTGCTGATCGGCCAGTATGCGCAGCGGCATTTCCTGCGCGACACGCGCAAGGCGACGCTGACCGACACCGTGCACGCGTGGCGCGACTATGGCCCCGGCGTGCTGCCGCTGCCGCATCCGTCGCCGCGCAACCAGGCGTGGTTCAAGCACCATCCGTGGTTCAACGCCGAGATCGTGCCCGAACTGCGCCGGCGCGTCGCGCCGCTGATCGCCCGCTGACCCAAGCCGCGCCGCGCCACGCTCCCTACCGAAATGAATCAGAACGACATCGACTTTTCGTGCACCGGCTGCGGCCGTTGCTGCCACGACCTGCGCATTCCGCTGACCGTCGCCGAGGCCGCTGCCTGGCTGCGGCGCGGCGGCCATGTGGAGCTGTTGTGCGACGCCATGCCATGGCCCGTCGAACCGGCCCCCGACGACGCGTTCGCCGCGTACAAGCGCGCCCGTTCGTCGCCCGCGCTCAGCGGCACGCTGCCGGTACGCGTGACCACCTTGCTCACCGCGTCCCATGCCGGCCCATGCCCGAACCTGCTCGATGATTTGCGCTGCGGCATCTACGACGAACGGCCGCTCGTGTGCCGGATCTACCCGGCCGAGGTCAATCCGTTCGTGCCGCTGATGCCGGACGGCAAGCAGTGCCCGCCCGACGCATGGCAGCACGCGCCGCTCACTCGCGGCGGCACGATCGTCGACGCGCTCACGCGCGAGAACATCGTGCGCGCACGGGAAGCCAGCGCGGCCGAGACGCCGTTGCGCGCGCGGCTGTGCGCGGCGCTCGGCATCGATACGGCAGCCGTTGCGAACGAAGGCTTCGCGATTCATGCACCGCCCGCCGACACGCTGCTGGCCGCGCTCAGCATGCTCGCCAATGCGCGCGCGGCGGTGCCCGCCGAGCCCGTGCCGACCGCATGGACGCTGCTCACGAATCGCAGCGCGACCGCCGCCACACTCCGTTCGGTCGGCGCCTTCAGCGAGCTTGCGGCAACCGGCGAGGCCGGCGCGCGCTGCCGCTACCTGGCCTTTCATCCGGCCGACTGATTACCTTGTCGCCGGGCGACTGCGCGCCGCCCGGCCGGCTGCCCGGATCCCGCCCGCGGATTCCGGCCGCGCCCGGTTCGCTGTACCATCGCGGCTCAACCGCGTCACGAACAGCAGAATCCTTCATGCCCTCCACCGCCCCGCCGCGCCTGTACGGGATGCCCGAACGCAGCGACCGGCTCGATTTCTACATCCGCGACCAGGCGTCGCGCCAGGCGATCACCGAGCCGCACCGGCACGCGTATTTCCAGATCCAGTTCAACCTCGGCGGCGACACCGAGCAGCGGATTGGCGGCGTCACACGGCCGTTTCCGCGCGGCGCGCTCGCGTTCGTGCTGCCGCACCGCGAGCACCTGATTCCGCATCCGGAAGGCGCGCACTTCATCGTGATCAACTTCAGCCAGGCGTTCCTGCGCGCCGATCTCGACGTCGATCCGCTCGATCTCGAGGATGTCCCCGCGCACCGCTTTCCCGAGTTGACGCCGTTCCGTTTCCAGGAACACCTCGACTTCATCCTGACCGGTGACGCGTTCGACGAGGCGCGCCGCCTCGCGCTCTGCATGCTCGATGCCGACCGCGTGCGCAGTTTCGGTTCCACCACGTTGCTGCGCGGCTACCTGCTCCAGCTGATCGGGCTCGTCTGCACGCAGTACGCCGGTGCGCTCGACAAACTTGCGCAGCGCGGCGCCCAGCGCGCGGGCCGGCGCGACGCGCTTGCGCGCGTGCTGCGCCACGTGCGCGCGAACCTGACCCGCGAGGACCTGACGCTCGCGGCCACCGCCGAGGCCGCGTTCCTGTCGCCGAATTACCTCGCGCACCTGGTGCGCAAGGAAACCGGCAGCACCTTCACCGATCTCGTGACCGAGCGCCGGATCGCGCTCGCGCAATCGCTGCTCGCGCATACGAGCCGGCGCATCGCCGACATCGCGCGCTCCGTCGGCTTCCGCGATGAAGGTTATTTCGCGCGGCGCTTTCGTGCGCGAGTCGGCGTGTCGCCGAAGGCGTATCGCGACGCGAATGCCGCGCTGCCGGACGGCGATGAAGCGGCGGCGGCCGGCGACGCGTAGTTTTGTCCGGTTAAAGCGCAGTTTCGTCGCATCCGGGCGTGGACGCGTCGGGTATCGTTCCATGCATGCCGGCCCGCGCCGCGTTGCGCGGGCGACGGCATGCGTCTTTTCATCGAACGAGGCCATCCGATGTCCGAATACGTCATCGACGCTTCCGAGCGTCCTTCCGTCGAAGTCGAACAGTCTTCCGCGCGCTTTCCGGTGCGCCGTGTGTTCTGCGTCGGCCGCAACTACGCCGACCACGCGCGCGAAATGGGCGCCGATCCCGATCGCGAACCGCCGTTCTTCTTCACGAAGCCGGCCGACGCGATCGTCCCGGCCAGCGGCACCGTCCCCTATCCGCCGCTGACAAGCGACCTCCATCATGAAATCGAGCTGGTCGTCGCGATCGGCAAGGACGGCCGGTCGATCGACCCGGCCGATGCGCTGTCGCACGTGTGGGGCTACGGCGTCGGCGTCGATCTCACGCGCCGCGACCTGCAGGCCGAGGCGAAGAAGCTGAGCCGGCCGTGGGACTGGGCGAAGGGCTTCGATGCGTCCGGCCCCGTGACCGCGCTGCGCGCGGCAACCGCGACCGGCCATCCGGCAAGCGGCCGGATCTGGCTCGCGGTCAACGGCGAAACGCGCCAGCAAGGCGATCTCGCCGACATGATCTGGGCCGTGCCGGACGTGATCGCGTACGTGTCGCGCTCGGTCGAGCTGAAGGCCGGCGACCTGATCTTCACCGGCACGCCGGCCGGCGTCGGCGCGCTGGAGCCGGGCGACCGCGTGACAGGCGGGGTCGACGGCGTCGCGACGTTCGAGTTCGTGATGGGGGCGAAGCCGTAAGGCATCGTGCGGGTGTAGGCGACGTGCCGGCCGTTCGACGGCCGGGGCGTCGCATCGTGCCGCTCGTTGCCGGTTCGGGCAGCGACCGCATCGCGCCGGATCGGCATGCCAATCCTTTTACGTCGAGCACGCATCCCGTTCGCGTGCGTCGAAGATTCGGATGCATACGGCGGCCGCCAGCGCGATCGCCGCGGACAGCAGCATCATGACCAGCGGCGCACGACCGGCGTTACCAACAGTCAGCACCATCCCCGTCAGCGACGACAGCGCGGCCCCGCCCGCGATTGTCATCGCCCCGACCAGCCCCGATGCGCTGCCAGCCAGTTCCGGCCGCACCGACATCGCGCCTGCATGCGCGCCCGGATTCGACAGCCCGTTGCCGATGCCGATCAGCACGCACGGCCCGAACCATGCGATCGCGTGCGTCGCCCCGCCGAAAAACAGCACGAGACCGATCGCAGGCCCCGCGCATGCGACCACGCGTCCGCAGAGAATCGTCGTGGCCAGCGGATAGCGATGCGCATGACGCGCAGCCAGAAAGCTGCCGCAGACGAAGCCGGCCGTGATCGTTCCCATGTAGAAGCCGATTTCCGTGGGCGGGATGCGAAACACCGCTTGCGCGGCGAGCGGCGCGCCGGCCAGGAACGCGTAGAAGGCACCGGTCGAAAACGCCATGCAAAGCGCATAAGCCCAGAAGCGGCACGCGCGCAGCAGCGCGGGATACGCGCGAAGCTGCTGTGCAAGTGTCGTGGCGCGGGTCGGATGGGTTTCCGCGAGATCGAACATACACCAGCCGAGCAGCGCGATGCCTGTCGCACCGAGCAACCAGAAGCTCGCGCGCCACCCGAGCGTCTGATCGAGCACGCCGCCGAGCGTCGGTCCGATCATCGGCGCGAACGCGGCCGCCATCGCCGCATAGCCGATCCGGGTCGCCGCGCGTGCACCGCCGCCAGCCGTGTCGCGCAACGTCGCCATGGACACCGGATAGACGGACGTGATCGCCGCCTGCATCAGCCTGCATGCGAGGAATACGCGGATATCGGTCGCCATCGCGCAGCCCAGCGACCCGAGCGTGAAGACGCCGAGGCTCGTCAACATGATCGGCCGCCGTCCGAAGCGGTCAGATAGCGGCCCCATTACGAATTCGAACGATGAGGCGACTGCTGCGTAGCCGCCTAGTGACAGTGCGACTAGCGCGTAGTCGGCGCGCAGGTCGCGCGCGATTGCGGGTAGAGATGGCAGGAAGCGGCTCAACGGCAGCACGGAGAACGCGCATAGCAGGATTAGCGTCGTGTTTCGTCGCGGGGTGCGTTTGGAAATGATTCGCAGGTTCGGTTGCAAGGACATGCCCTCCGGACACGCCGTCGCGTGGTTGTGCTCAATGGGAAATGAGCGTTCTTCGTGGATTTTCGTGGGTGTCGCTTGTCGACCCGTTCCGGCCGCTCAACGCTCTCGAAAACGGCCAGTCGTTGTGTATGCCAAAATTACGCTCGATAGCGCCCTCTCTTACTTTATGTTCGCAAACGGGGGAACCAATGAGCACGAACAGCATAACCGATACTCACAACCTGTCGGTGTACAAGTGGAATTGGGAAAGGAGTCGCTTCTAAATGCGCTTAGGCTTCACCGAGATGCGATTCTTCTCTTTGAAGCCAACTCCTTTCCGTCTGCGTTCCAGTTGTCGGTTCTGTCATTGGAAGAATTTGCGAAAGCCAAGTGGATCGAGCACTATTATTACAGTTCGATTACGAATTGCGGGTTCGAAGAGGCGGGGTTTGAGCAGCAGTGGTTGAAGCTTCTTTACATACATTTAGAGAAGCAATATGCCTTTGTTGCGCGCGACATGTTTGAATATCCCCCATCCCTTGTCGAATTTATAAAAAATGGCGGCTTGGAGCGGCGAAAGCAGCAAGCTGCCTACGTCGGACTGGATCGCGATCGAAAAACTGTATTCGTAAAAGATCGCATTTCACTTCCCTCGTCGATCAAGAAAAAAGAAGCAAAGCGAATGATTTCGTGGATAAACGCAGAGTTTGTTCTCATACACAAGAAACTGACGTTTTACGAGCAATACTTTGGAATTAAAGAAATGGATGAGGTTATGCTATCACCATCGGCCAGTGTGATATTTGAGTGGCCTTACAAATCTAGAACGAGATCAGCCAAACACCGCCACGCGCATCTGCGTCAGCCGTCAACCTCCGTAGCCGGCTCATAACGATCAAATGAATCCGATGATAGCAGTCAGTCGCCCACCTGTTCGGCCCGGGCAGGCGACGCTATCTTATTAACTCGTCACCGATTCTTTTTCGCGAAACTTTCCGTGGATCTTCCAAGTGGTAGCGCAATGATCCTCAAACGACCCGCCGAGGTCCAAACCCGACTTGCCGGCAGTCAGCTTCAGTCCTGCATTGATCCCGAAGTCGTCTTCGTAGTTCACAGTTAGTGAAAATTCAGTCAATCCGAATTTGATTCTGCCTTTCGCAATTGATTGCCACGTGGGCTCGTGTGGGTACCATACGAGCGGTTCTGGTAGAGAGGGTTGAGTGGTTCCACAGAGGTGAGCTTCATACAAAAGTGCGGACACGCCCGACTGCTTGCTGGAAATTTCGGTGCCAGCATTAGCGTCCGGCATTGGAACAGAGAGGGTGGCTGCGAATTCTCGCGACCAGCCTCTTACATGCTCCACCTTAATTTCACTCGCTCCCAAAGACATCAGTAGATCAATCGCTTCCGAGAATTTGTGCTCAAAAGCAAGGCGATGAAACGAGGCAACGGTGAAATAAACCCCATTTACCGCCGGGTGGGCCACATACAGTACGCCGTCGCGTGGGTGGCCTGGTGGGAAGGTCAGTGAGTTAGCTTGCGTCCGGCTTATCTGGGTGATGTCGAGCCCGCTTTGGCGCGCTTTGCTCCATGCGATCAAAGCTTCCGCACCAGCAACCAAGACGCCTGCTAGATTTGCGCCGTAGAGCGCCCTCAGCGCGTTTTCGCCAATCTTTGCAAAGTCAATTCCCTTTTTGGGTTGGAGCGCAGCGGCTTCTGCTTCCTCAGCTGCCTTTACCACCTCGTCCGGTGCAACAACGATCAATTGATTATTCATTAGTGGAGACCGAATTAGATCAAAATTTCGATTTGCTTTCGGAAGCACGCTTCAGCGTATTCCTCAAATCCGAGAAAGATCAAAGAAGTCGACGTCGCGCGCATCCTCGAGATCGATTGTGGACGATCTGAGATGCCATGTCGAACGGCTGCAAGTGGCCGAAGCCCGGCGCATCTCGCTGTGGCCGCGTTCAGAATACCTCGAACGAGCACCAGTCTGGCACAAACCCCTCGAAGATAAAAAAGTCTTCGATATACGTGAGGCCAAGCTTTTCCAGAGATCTCATGCATTCGTCGGCTGCATCACCTCCAAAAAAAGGACCAAGCGATACCAGATTGTCAGATTCGTCAAAGTATCTACCAAGATTGAATTCGGTCATGACCGTTGACAGGTCGACGTTCTTGGCCGAAAGCGCGGCCCGCCGGACAACAATTCCGAAATCCCGGGATACTTTCATCGATGTGGAGCTTGAGTGAACGAGTCGCCACGATTGTCGGCGATCTATGTGCCGAGGTCGAGTGTCCGAAACTGGCCGTCAGCGGACCTCGCTGGGAGATGGCTCTGAGCCGTCCACTCCGTGAAAGGTGGAGCTGTCCACACCGAAACAGGCCGCAATAACATCACGGATTCGACATTCGTAAGGGCGGCACCCGCCCCACAAACTCCCCTATCGCATCACGCGACCCGAGAGTTTCCTTATCTCCGTGGAACTGCTCGAAAATAGTCCGGTGAGCACCATACGAGCTTGATCCAGTCCGGGATCGATAAGTCGCGGCCCATTCCTGCAGCGCGTCGAAAGCCTCTGGAGACCCATCGCGGCGAATGCCTCGCCGACGAATATTCGCTACGCATTCGCCTTCGTCGATGCACAACCAGACCAGCGCACTCGCGTTTGCCAGGACCTCGTTGGCGAGCCACCCGTAGATACCTTCGATGACCCAGCGTTCGGCCTCCGCAGCAAGTTGAGCGAGTCGAATCGCGTCGGCACGCTCTCGAGGTACGCCGTATCCGCCAGGAAGCCAATGAATCAGGTCGAGATCGACATAAGCGGCACCCGAACGGTCGGCGACGCGTTCTGCCAGCCAGCTTTTCCCCGAACCGGAGTTTCCGATAATGAGTGTTCTAGTCAGGTCCATGCGGAGCAAGCTCATGAAACTCTTCGAGACGGAATTCAAAAATGCGCGCGCCCGCGAATCTCTGCGACCAAGCGGAATCGCGTCTTTCCCCCGCCCCAAGCTGGGCCGATTCTTGAGCGAGCATGATGCCGCAAGACTCACGATTTTGCCCAAGCCAAACACCGGTTGTGGAAGTTCGCGAATAGTCGGAGCAGATAGCCTTGCTCCCCAAAAGGGTGTAACAAAAACTCCACCAGCATGCATCGAACGGGGGCTTTGCCCGCACGCCAAGGCTCTTCCGCCGCCCGACCATCAACACCCCTACCGCGCCCGCACCGACACAAACTTCCGCGCATTCTCGCGCTGAATCAACACCGCAATCACCCCGCCTTTCGCCTCGAGCGACTGCACGTCATCCGGCGTTTCGAGCAGCGTGTCGTTCAGTTCGAGCACGACATCTCCAGGCCGAATGCCCGCATTCGCGGCCGGCCCGTGCACTGCATCCACCATCATTCCGACCGCGAGCCCGGTCGAACGCCGCTCGGCGTCGCTCAGCGGATGCATCGTCAGCCCGAGCCGATCGCCGCCGTCAGCCGGCCGCGCGGCCGCCATCGCCACGCCGGCGGCGCCGCCCGCGCCAAGCGTGCCCGCGCTGCCCGTCGCTGCCGCGTTGTCGATCGCGTCGCCCGCCCCGGCTCCCGTGACAGTCAGCATCATCGGCGCCCGGTTGCGGATCAGCCGCAGCGGCGCCTTTGCACCCGTCGGCAACGCGGCGGCGAGGTCGTTCAGTTCGGCGGACCGGCCAATCGGCTTGTCGCCAAACTTCACGATCACGTCGCCGGGCCGCACGCCTGCCGCCGCAGCCGGCGAGCCGGGATCCACGCCGTTGACGAGCGCGCCCGCCGGACGCGGCAGGCCGAACGCAGCGGCCAGCCCGACACCGACGTCCTGCACGTCGACGCCCAGCGCGTTGCCGGACGATGCCGGCTGCGCCTGCGCGCTGGCCCGCATCTGCGCCTGCACCTGCGCACGCACCTTCAGGGCAAGCGCGATCGGAATCGCGAACGTCGTGCTCGCGTAGCGATCGCCGCCGGTATAGACCTGCACCGCGATGCCGATCACGTCGCCCGCGCGGTTGAACACGGGGCCGCCCGAGTTGTCGGGATTCACCGCGATGTCGGTCTGGAAGAACGGAAACGCGCTGCCGTCGGGCAGCGCATGCGACGTCGCGCTGACGATGCCGGCCGTGACCGTGTTGCCGGAGCCTTCAGGTGCCCCCATCGTCATCACCGGTTCGCCCGCACGCACGCGCGACGAATCGCCGATGCGCACGATCGGCAGCTTCGCCGCGTCGACATGCAGCACGGCGACGTCGCTCTGCGGATCGACGGCCAGCACCGTCGCCTTCAATTCTCGACGATCGGCCAGTCGCACCGTCACGTCGGTCGCATCGCCGACGACATGCGCGGAAGTCAGGATCACCCCGTCGGCGCTGACGATGAAGCCCGAGCCGACACCCGCGATCGCGCGCGGCGACATCTCGGGCGCAGGCGCCTGTGCGCCCTGCGCGGGCGGCAGCGGCGCGCCCCGGCGGAAGTACGCGGACAACGGATCGTCGGGATCGAGGTACACGAAGGACGGACCACCGGCCTGCTGGTCGGGCGCGGTGGTCATGATGGTCACGACCGCCGGGCCATAACGGTCGACGATCGCCGGAAAATCGACCGGCATCGAGCGAGGCGATGCGGCGAGCCGGTTCTTCATGACAGGCGGTGCGGCGGTTCCGGCACCGGCTGGCGGTGGCGACAGCAACGAGGCGAATACGCCCCCGATCAACGCAGTGCGAAGCACGGCGCGAGCAAGCGTCTGGCGAACCACGGTGCACCTCCCCCGGCGGTCGCGGCTCCGCCCTGCGCGCGACGCGCGGGCGCCCGACAAGCACCGGTACACCCCTCCATTTATAGTCCACGCAGCATCCGGAACATACGAATCGAAACCCGCACCCCGGGCCGTCGCGCGGCGTCGGAGCCGCCACAGCGTTCGTTCCGGACAAAGTTCACGATTCGTCAATCGGAACATTCACCCGACACGGCAGCGCTGCGCGTCGAAGTGCGCGCAGCGCCATCATGCGAGCAGCAGAAAATTGCGCACGACCGCCGACGGATCGTCGCGTCGCGACGCAATCGCGAGCCTCGCGCGCAGCCCGTTGCCCGCGACCTGCCGATAGACGACACCGGCGACCTGCACCTGCGTGATCGCCTTCGGCACGATCGACACGCCGAGCCCGGCCGCGACGAGCGTTACCGCCGACGCGATTTGCGGCGCGGGCTGCGCCATGCGCGGCTGGAAGCCCGCTGCATTGCATGCCGCGACGATGTCGTCGAACAGCGCACTGCCCGCTTCGCGCGGCACCTGGACGAACGCCTCGTCGGCCAGTTCCGCCAGATCGATCCGACGCCGCTGCGCAAGCCGATGCGCGACCGGCATCGCGACGAACATCGGCTCCTCGTCCCAATTCGCGGCCAGCAGCGTGTCCGCGATGCGACGCTCCGGACGCACGATCGCGACATCGAGCCGCCCGGCTTCCAGCGCCTCGAGCAGCACGCCGGAGGTCGCCTCCTGCAACGTCAGGTCCGTATCCGGAAACGCTTCGCGAAAGCGGCGAATCAGGTCGGCCACTTTCGAATTGAAGGCCGCCGTCCCGGTGAAACCGACCCGCAGTTGCCCGATTTCCCCGCGCGCGGCCCGTTTTGCCGCCCGCGCCGCGCGCTCCGCGTCGTCGAGCACGCGCCGAGCCTCTTCGGCGAATACCTCTCCCGCAACAGTCAGCTCCGCACCGCGCGCGGTCCGCTTGAACAGTTCCACGCCGAGTTCGTTCTCGAGCGCCTTGATCTGCTGGCTCAGCGGCGGCTGCCCCATGCCGAGCGCTTCCGCGGCCTTCGTGAAGTTCGACGTGGCCGCCACGGCCAGGAAGTATCGGAGATGGCGAAGTTCCATGTGATCTCGGGTAGACGAACTGGCTATCAAGCCAGTCGCAAAAGGTATCGCTACGGTTCTTTTCATATATTGGACATATATATGATCGTGCGCAAGAATTCTGGTATTCCCCAGCCCATCGGGTACATACCATGTCGAATTCCGCGATCTCGCGCGCCAAGGCTCGCACCGCGAGCACCGCGCCGGATACGCTACCCGCCGGCGTGTCGCCGCGCTCGGCGGCCTACAAGCGCATCGCACTGGCACTCTTTCTGGCCGGCTTTTCCACCTTCTCGCTGTTGTACTGCGTGCAGCCGTTGCTGCCTGCGTTCGCGCGTGAATTCAAGCTGGGCGCGGCGTCGAGCTCGCTATCCCTGTCGCTGTCGACGGGGATGCTGGCGGGCTCCATCCTGTGCGCCGGCGCGCTGTCCGAACGCTTCGGCCGACGCGGGCTGATGTTCGCGTCGATGACGCTCGCGGCGCTGTTCAACGTGCTCGCCGCGATCGCGCCGAACTGGAACCTGCTGCTGATCTGGCGCGCGCTCGAAGGTTTCGCGCTCGGCGGCGTCCCGGCAGTGGCGATGGCCTATCTCGCCGAGGAAATCGCCGCCGACGGGCTGGGCCTGTCGATGGGGCTCTATGTCGGCGGCACCGCGTTCGGCGGCATGATCGGGCGGATCGGGATGAGCGCGCTCGAAGAGTATTTCTCGTGGCGCACCGCGATGCTGACGATCGGCATCGTCGACCTGGTCGCGGCGATCGCGTTCGTGATGCTGCTGCCGCAGTCGCGGCGCTTCGTGAAGCGAACCGACCTGACGCTGCGTCACCACCTCCGGCTGTGGAGCGCGCAGCTGCATCATGCGCGCCTGCCGTTCGTATTCGCGATCGGCTTCCTCGTGATGGGCGCGTTCGTGACCGTATACAACTACGTCGGGTTCCGGCTGACGGCCGCGCCGTTCAACCTGAGCGCGACCGCATGCGGGCTGATCTTCGGCGCCTACCTGTTCGGGATGGTGTCTTCGTCGAGCGCCGGCGCACTCGCCGATCGTCTCGGGCGCGCGCCCGTCCTCGTCAGCGGCATTCTCGTGTTCGCGGCCGGCCTCGCGCTGACGCTGTCGCATTCGCTCGTCGCGATCATCGTCGGGATCGTGCTGATCACCATCGGCTTCTTCGTCGCGCATGCGGTTGCGAGCGGCTGGGTCGGGCATCTCGCCGGTTCCGCCAAGGGGCACGCCGCGTCGCTCTACCTGCTGGCCTATTACCTCGGATCGAGCGTGCTGGGTTCGGTCGGCGGCACGTTCTGGCAACACGGTGCGTGGGGCGCGGTTGCCGCTTACGTCGCGGCGCTGCTCGTGCTCGGCCTGATGGCTGCCCGCCAGATCATGCGCACCGAACGCGTGCGGTAAGCACCGGCCGGCGCGCTTCCCGTCGCGGCGATTCGCGGTGGTTCGCGGCGCAGCGACTGCAATTCACTCGCGCGCGATCCGATGCGCGATCGTCGACAACGTCCGCAGCATCGGCGCAAACGCGTCGGCCGACGTATTGCCGAACCCGAGCACGAGCCCGTTGGCCGCCGACGTCGCGTGGATCGAGAACCCCGACAGTGGAAACGGCCCGATCCCGTGCGTGCGCGCCGCCTCGACGATCGCGCGGTCGCGGTAACGGGCCGGCAGCCGCAGCGCCAGATGGAGCCCGCACGGCCCACCCTCCACCTGATGCGGCAAGGTGAACGCATCGTCCAGCGCGGCGAGCAGCAAGCGCCGCCGGTCGCGATACAGCCGGCGCATCCGCCCAAGATGCCGCCCGTATTCCCCTGACTCGATGAAATCGGCGAGCGCGAGCTGCACGTGGCGCGTCCCGCCGCGGAGCATCTCCGGCAGCGCCGGTCGCACCGCGGCCAGCAGCGCGTCGGGCAGCACGAGAAAGCCGATCCGCAACGCCGGGAACATCGTCTTGCTGAACGAGCCGAGATAGACGACCGGTGAATCGGGCGCGAGCCCGTGCAACGCGCCGATCGGCTCGCCGGTGTGACGGAACTCGCTGTCGTAATCGTCCTCGATGATCCACGCGCGATGCCGGCGTGCAGCGTCGATCAGCGCGAGCCGGCGCGAGATCGACAGCACCGCGCCGGTCGGGAACTGGTTCGACGGCGTGGAGTACACGAGCCGGGGCGGCCGCTCGCGCCAGTTCGCGTCGTCCGCGCGCAGCCCTTCCGCGTCCACCGGCATCGGCACGACGTCGAGATCGGCCGCCTGCATCGCGGTGCGCGCGCCGCGATAGCCGGGCTCCTCGACCCAGACGGTGTCACCCGGGTTCGTCAGCAGTTGCGCGCACAACGCGATCGCGCCCTGCGCGCCCTCGGTGATCACGATTTGCTCGGGATCGCAGCGCACGCCGCGCGTCACGGCCAGATGGCGCGCGATCGACTCGCGCAGCGCGCGCTCGCCGAGCGGGTCGCCGTAAGCGAGCAGGTCGCGGCCGTCGCGGCGCAGCGCGCGATCGATCGCATGCCGCCACGCATCGACCGGGAAATGCGACAGCGCGGGCACGCCCGGTCGAAAACCTTCCGACTCGCCGGTGCCGATCAGGCTCGGACGTATCCGGCCGAGCCGTTGCGCGACAGCCGGCGGTGCGGCCCGCCGGCGCGGCGCGGCCGGCCGCGACAGGCCAACCACGCGCGTGCCGCGACGATCGGATTGCAGGAAGCCTTCGGCGACGAGTTGCTCGTAGACGGCCGCCGTGGTGTTGCGCGACACGCCGAGCGTCTCGGCCAGCGCGCGCGTTCCGGGCAGCCGCGTGCCGGCCGGCATCGCGCCGCCGAGAATTGCATCGCGCACGCGCCGCAGCAACTGCCGCTGCAAGGAAGGCGCGCCGGCCGTGCGCGCAAGCGGCGCGTCGAGCGGCAGCAGCGGCGCGGCGCCGAAAGGAATGGCAGTCGTCATCGGGATATCGCGGCGTGGAAGTTTCGGTGCATGGCGTCATCGTCGCGCGTTCGTGGCACCATAAATTTGCCATCGTCTGGCGCTTCTCATGGTACCTCGCCGGGACTACGATTGTCTGCGTGCCGGCATGTCGCCGGCCGCCAACCGAAGCGAGATCGACCTTGTCCACGCTCACCAACGACTTCCAGCAGCCCATCGGCCACCCTGTTCCCGACTGGTCCGCACGCCAGCGCCCGGAGCGCATCGTGCTCGACGGGCGCTACTGCCGCCTCGAACCGCTCGACGCCGACCGCCATGCCGCCGACCTGTACGCCGCATATGCGCAAGCGCCCGACGGCAGCGACTGGACCTATCTCGCACACGGGCCGTACGCCGACGAGTCGAGCTACCGCGACTACGCGCGCGGCGCGGCGGCGAGCACCGATCCTCTGCACTACACGGTGATCGACCGCGCGACGAACCGCGCGGTCGGCACGCTCGCGCTGATGCGCATCGACCCGGCCAACGGCGTGATCGAGGTCGGCTCCGTCACGTTCTCGCCGCTGCTCAAGCGCACGCCGATTTCGACGGAAGCGCAGTACCTGCTGATGAAATACGCGTTCGACACGCTCGGCTACCGGCGCTACGAATGGAAGTGCGACGATCTCAACGAGCCGTCGCGCAAGGCCGCCGCACGGCTTGGCTTCCGTTATGAGGGCACGTTCCGGCAGGCGATCGTCTACAAGGGCCGAAATCGGGACACGGCGTGGTTCTCGATCATCGACGGCGAATGGCCGGACGTGCGCGCCGCATTCGAAGCCTGGCTCGCGCCGGAAAACTTCGACGCCAGCGGCATGCAGCGCGAGTCGCTTGTCGCGATCCGCCACGCGCGGGCTCGTGCACGCGATGCAGCCGGCCGCGCGAACGACGCGACGCGCGTCACGGTCCGACCGCTCGTCGCCGCCGACGAAGCCGCGTGGCGTCCACTGTGGCAGGGTTATCAGAAGTTCTACGAGACCGCGCTGAGCGACGCCGTGATCGCGACGACGTGGGCGCGCCTGATGGATCCCGCCGAACCGATGTTCGCGCTCGGCGCGTTCGACAAGTCGGGCACGCTGGTCGGCATCGTGCACGCGATCTATCACCGCTCATGCTGGACCGAAGGGCCGTATTGCTATCTGCAGGACCTGTTCACGGCGGCCGACACACGCGGACAAGGCGCGGGCGGTGCGCTGATCGAGGCCGTGTACGCGCGGGCCCGCGAAGCCGGCGCGAGCCGCGTGTACTGGCTCACGCACGAAACCAATACGACCGCGCGCGCGCTGTACGACAAACTCGCGACCAACGCGGGATTCATTCAGTACCGGAAAGATCTCAAGTAACGCGCGAACGCGCGCGGACAACCGGTCGCGCTCAACCCAGGGCGCCGACCGGCTCCGTCGCGTCGCCGCAGAATGGTGCAACGTGGCGCGCGGCGCCGGCCGCCGGCGGCACCGACGCGGGGTGGATCATCTCGTCGCCGTTGACGGGCACCGGCCGCCGCACCGGCCGGTACACCGGTTCGCCGGGTTCGATCGCCTGTCCGGAGATCGCGCAGCGGCCCGCCTGCAACGCGACGCGCAAGCGCCAGCGCTGCTCGCCGTAATGGCAACGCCCGCTTTCGCTCCAGCGCACCAGCAAGCCGTCGTCGCCCGCTTCCAGAACCGAAACGAACAGTTGCGGCCGCAACGGTGAAACACCCGGTGCGACAGGCTCCGAAGCCGGCACGAGATTCGCGCGTTCCGACGGCCGGGCCATCCTGACGTCTGCCGGCAACGGCTTCGCGTCGTGCTCGTCGGCTACCAGCATGTGGTACTTGACGTACTCGCATATCAGGCTTTCGATGAAGTTCGGCATGCTTGACGACATTCCATGAAGATTGAAACGGGCACCGCCGCGCTCGGCCGTTCGTGCATCAACGCAGGACGATTCGGTCAGGCGCTATCTCCGGCGCCATCGCCGCGCACCGCACGCGACCGGACATTGCCGCAGATGATACAAATTGAAGTTAACTTCAAGTAAAGATGTAGCGCACGCAACAATGCGTTTCACTCGTCGGCACAATGAGCTGGCAAGACGTCGGCGGCGGCAACACCCGCCCAGCCACGCATCTCGCGTTTCGTCTCAAACGGCTGAGACGAATGTCGCGCCGTCTCACCCGCCCAGACCCGTCGCAAACGCAGCAAATTTCACGCGCGATTCGCTCGACACGCCCTGATACCGGCGCAAGTGCCCGCTTCCGCACCGCACACCGCCTCCTCCCGCTCCGTCGCCATCTCACCGCCCATTCAGGCTGGCCCCGTTCCTGCATATCGGTCGCTCGCGCAATCGCGCGACGGACGCATCGGCCCTCGCCGCGTCCGACGACAACCTGACGGAGACAGCAACGTGAGTACACCGGCACCGAACACCGCTCCCAGCATGAAGGCCGCCGTCTGGCACGGCCGCAACGACATCCGCGTCGAGGAGGTACCCGTTCCGGCGCATCCGCCGGCCGGTTGGGTCCAGATCCGCGTGCACTGGTGCGGGATCTGTGGGTCCGACCTGCACGAGTACGTCGCCGGCCCGGTGTTCATCCCGGTCGACGCGCCGCACCCGCTGACGGGCCTGAAGGGCCAGTGCATCCTCGGCCACGAGTTCAGCGGCGAAATCGCAGCGCTCGGCGCCGGCGTGACGGGCTTCGCGGTCGGCGAGCGCGTGACGGCCGACGCGTGCCAGCATTGCGGCGCCTGCTGGTATTGCCGGCATGGGCTATACAACATCTGCGAGAACCTCGCGTTCACCGGACTGATGAACAACGGCGCGTTCGCCGAATTCGTCAACGTGCCGGCCGAGCTGCTGTACAAGCTGCCCGACGACTTCCCGACCGAGGCCGGCGCGCTGATCGAGCCGCTCGCGGTCGGGCTGCATGCGGTGAAGAAGGCCGGCAACATCGTCGGCCAGACGGTCGTCGTGGTCGGCGCCGGCACGATCGGCCTGTGCACGATCATGTGCGCGAAGGCCGCGGGCGCCGGACGCGTGATCGCGCTGGAAATGTCGGCCGCGCGCAAGCAGAAGGCGCTGGAAGTCGGCGCGACGGTCGTGATCGACCCGAAGGCGTCCGACGCGATCGCGGAAGTCAAGGCGCTGACGGACGGCTACGGCGCCGACGTGTCGTTCGAGTGCATCGGGCACACGGCCACCGCGCAACTCGCGATCGACGTGATCCGCAAGGCCGGCAAGTCGGTGATGGTCGGCATCTTCGAGGAGCCGACGTCGTTCAACTTCTTCGACATCGTGTCGACCGAAAAGGAAGTGATCGGCTCGCTCGCGTACAACGGCGAATTCGCGGACGTGATCCGCTTCATCGCGGACGGCCGCATCGACGTGCGTCCGCTGATCACCGGACGCATCAGCCTGGACGACATCGTCACGCACGGCTTCGAAGAATTGGTCAACCACAAGGACCGGAACGTGAAGATCATCGTCCAGCCCGCGACCGCCTGACGAGCCGAGGACCAGCCAACGACCGCCGCGCTCCTGACGGACGCGCCGCCGAACGGCGCCGGGGCAGCCCGGTCGCGGCCGCGACGCCCGGCCGGTACATGTTCCCGCTCGTTTTCGGTGCGCGCACAACCGCACCGGGCGCGGCGCGCAGGGTCGGACTTCGATATACTCGAAGCGACATCACCGCCCCGCGCGCCGCCCGCGCGTCCGCTACCGTGAAACCACGAGCCGGCCTGATCCTCGAACTCGTCGTGAACCTGTTGCTGCCCTGGTTCGCATATCGGGTCGCACATCCGTATTTCGGCGAAACCGGCGCGCTGTATGCGTCGGCGATTCCACCCATCGTCTGGTCTGTCGTCGAATTCATCCGCTCTCGCCGCATCGACGCGTTGGCCGCGATCGTGCTGCTCGGCATCGCGCTGTCGATCGCCGGCATGGCGCTCGGCGGCAGCCCGCGCACGCTGCTGATGCGCGAATCGCTCGCGTCCGGCACGATCGGCGTCGTGTTCCTGCTGTCGTTGTTCCGCGACCGTCCGCTGATCTTCTATCTCGCACGCGCGACGGTGGCTCGCGAGACAGCCGGCGGCGCCGCGCGTTTCGAGACGGTCTGGGCCGAGCAGCCGGGGCTGCGCCAGATGCTGCGGCTGATGACATTCGTGTGGGGCGCGTGCATGACGCTCGAGATGCTGCTGCGCCTGTGGATGGTCGTCACGTGGCCCGTCGAGCGCGTGCTCGTCGTGTCACCGATCATGGGCTACACGGTGTTCGGCACGCTGCTGCTGTGGACCTTCTGGTACCGGCGGCGCATGCGCGAGCGCAACAGCGTCGACATCCCTGGCCGCGACGGCGTCACCGAAATCGCCGGCCGCTGACCGCCGCACCGCAGCATGTCACGGCCGCTGGGGTATGATGCGCGGCGTTTCGTCCGACCCTGCATCGCCCCATGTCTCTTTCGCTTCTCCCGTGTGCCACGATCTGGCTCGCACTGTTCGCGGCCGCCGCATTCGCGTGGCAGCGCCCGCTGCACGGCTTGAGCATCGCCGTTGCCGCGCTCGGCTATGCCGCTGCGCTGGCGTTCGGCAAGCTCGAACCGAGCGTGCTCGCACCGCTCGCGCTGCTCGTGGCCGCCGCCTGGGGCGTCGCGCCGGGCCGTCCGTTCGCGGTGCGGATCGTCGCGCACGTCGTATTTGCCGCGCTCGCGATCGCGCTAAGCCTGCACCTGATCCCCGGCTTCCACAATCCGCGCGTGATCGAGCCGACGCGTTTCACGCCGGATGCCGTGCCGTTCACGATGTACCTGAATTTCGACAAGCCGTTGGTCGGCCTGTGGCTGGTGTGGGCGCTGCCGTGGGTCGCGCCGGACGTCCCGCCAATGCGCGCGCTGCGCACCGGCGCGGTGGCGGCCGTCGCGACGGCGGCGGCCTGCCTGGCCGGCGCGCTCGCGTTCGGGATGGTCGGCTGGGCGCCGAAATGGCCGGCATCGGGCTGGATGTGGCTCGTCAACAACGTGCTGCTCGTCACGCTCGCCGAGGAAGCGCTGTTCCGCGGTTACGTGCAGGGTGGGCTCACGCGCGTGCTCGGCCGGTTCGGCTGGGGGCCATGGGCCGCGCTTGCGGTCGGCGCGGTGCTGTTCGGCGCCGCGCACGCGGCCGCCGGCTGGCCCTGGATCGTGCTCGGCACGGTGGCCGGCATCGGCTACGGACTCGCCTGGCGGCGCGGCGGGCTGCTCGCGTCCGCGCTCGCGCATGCGGGGTTGAACGCGATCCATTTCGGGCTGTTCACGTACCCGATGCTCGCCGCCGCGCGCTGAATGCCGTGCGCGGCGCCAGCATCCGGCCGGTCCCGCTTGTTCGAACTCGATTGAAGCCGGTCAACGCATGCGGCGCCCGAGCCGCTTACTTGATCTGGTCGGCGAGCGGCTGCAGGAATTCGGAGAAGCCCGTCAGCATGATCTGCACGCCGATGCACAGCAGCAGGAACGCGGACACGCGCTTCGCGACCTTGGTGCCTTCGGTGCCGAGATAGCGGGAGAGCAGCGCGGCACGGCTGTAGGTCAGCCAGATTACGACCGCGACGAGCGCGGAAACCGCGATCGACACGATGCTCGACAGCATGAACTCCGACAGCTTGTGCGTGCGGTTCGCATTCAGCGCGATCGCGGTGGCGATCGAGCCGGGGCCGACCGTCAGCGGCACGGTCAGCGGAAAGAACGCGCGCGTCATGATCGCGTTCGCATTGATCGGCTGGATCGGCGTATCGCCGCCGCCCGCGGGCCCGTCGGGCTCGTTCAGCATCTGCCAGCCCGCGACGGCGACCGCGAAGCCGCCGCCGATCCGCAGCGCTTCCATCGAAATCCCGAAGAAATGCAGCACCGGCGTGCCGGCGAAGAACGCGACCAGCAACACGACGAACGCGTTGAACGCCACCTTCTTCGCGAGCAGGTTCCGCTCGTGCTCGGTCAGTGCCTCGGTGCGCTCGAGAAACAGGAACGCGATGCCGATCGGATTGATGATGCCGATCAGGCCGGTGAAGCCGAACAGGATCTCGGAGATAAGGCGGTTGACGATCATCGGAAGCGAAGAAACGGTCAGGGCTGGGCCGGCGGCGCACCGGGGGTCACGCATTGTAGAGCAAGCGTCCGCGCCCGCGACGCAAATCGCGCCCCGGGCCCGGCGGGCCATGCCACACCCTTATTCGGCGGCCGGTTCCCAAGCCGGCGGCCGCTTCGCGAAGAACGCGGCGAAGCCCTCCTTCGCTTCCGGCGTCGCGCGCACGCGGGAGATCGTCTGCGCGGTGAATGCCGCGCGTTCGTCCGACGGCGGATACTCGCCGATCGCGTCGAAAAAGCGCTTGATCTCCATCAGTGCATTCGGGCCATTGCGGCTCAGCTCGGCGAGCGTCTTGTCGAGCGCCGCGTCGAGTCCGTCGGCCGGCACGGCCTGGTGGATCAGCCCGATCGCGACGGCTTCGCTGGCGGCGAGCTGCGTCGCGGTCAGCGCGAGCCGGCGCGCCTGGCGCTGTCCGACCACCTCGACCAGATACGGGCCAATCACCGACGGCAGGATCCCGAAGCGGGCCTCGCTGACCGAGAAGCGCGCGTGATCGCTCGCGATCACGATGTCGCAGGCCGCGCACAGGCCGACGCCGCCGCCGAACGCGTGGCCCTGCACGCGCGCGACCGTCGGCTTCGGGCACTGCCGGATTGCCCGCATCATCGCGGCGAACCGCTCGGCGTCGCGCAGGTTCGCGGCCGCGTCGTTCGCGCTCGCGCGCTGCATCCACTGCAGGTCGGCGCCCGCGCAGAACGCGCGGCCGTCCGAGCGCAGCACGATCGCGCGCACGTCGTCGCGCCCGCCGAGCGTCGTGAACGCGTCGGTCAGCTCGGCGATCATCGTCTCGTCGAATGCGTTGAGCACGTCGCCGCGCTGCAGCGCGACGGTCGCGATGCCGCGCGCATCGACGGCGACGGCCAGGGTCTTCAATCCATCCATCGAACAGGTTTCCTCGGAGTAGAACAGGGAACGGTGAAACTCAGGCGGCCTGCCGGCGGTCGATGACCCGCCGGGCCTTGCCGGTCGCACTCGCGGGAATGCCGCCCGCGGCGAGCACCGTCACGCCGGCCGACACGCCGATCATCGTCTTGATCCGGTGCTGCAGCTCGCGCGCGATCGCCGCGCGATCGCCGTCGGTCACGCTCGCGGCGGCCTCGGAGCGCAGCTCGACCGCGAGGTCGAGCCGGTCCATATGGCCGTCGCGCGAGATCGTGATCTGGAACTGCCCCGACAGCTTCGGCTGCGCGACGACGATTTCCTCGACCTGGCTCGGAAACACGTTCACGCCGCGCACGATCAGCATGTCGTCGGAGCGGCCCGTGATCTTCGCGAGCCGGCGCATCGCGCGCGCGGTCGGCGGCAGCAGCGCGGTGAGGTCGCGCGTGCGATAGCGGATCACCGGCATCGCTTCCTTCGTCAGCGACGTGAACACGAGCTCGCCCTCGCTGCCGTCCGGCAGCACCTCGCCGGTCGCGGGATCGATGATCTCCGGATAGAAATGGTCTTCCCAGATCACCGGGCCGTCCTTCGTCTCCACGCATTCGCACGCGACGCCCGGCCCCATCACTTCCGACAGCCCGTAGATGTCGAGCGCATCGATGCCCACGCGCGTTTCCACTTCCTCGCGCAACGCCTGCGTCCACGGCTCCGCGCCGAAGATGCCGATCTTCAGCGACGACTCCGCCGGATCCATGCCCTGCCGCACCATCTCGTCGATCAGGTTCAGCATGTACGACGGCGTGACGAGGATGATCTTCGGCTCGAAATCGCGAATCAGTTGCACCTGCTTCTCGGTCTGGCCGCCCGACATCGGCACGACCATGCAGCCGAGGCGCTCCGCGCCGTAGTGAATCCCGAGGCCGCCCGTGAAGAGCCCGTAGCCGAACGCGTTGTGCAGCGTGTCGCCCGGGCGGCCGCCGGCCGCGCGGATCGAGCGCGCGGTCACGTTCGCCCAGGTATCGATGTCGCGCGCGGTGTAGCCGACCACCGTCGGCTTGCCGGTCGTGCCGCTCGACGCATGCACGCGCACAACCTGCTCGCGCGGTACCGCGAACAACCCGAACGGATAGTTGTCGCGCAGGTCGTTCTTGGTCGAGAACGGGAATTTCGCGAGGTCGGCGAGCGTCTTCAGGTCGTCGGGATGCACGCCCGCCGCGTCGAACGTGCGGCGATAGTGCGGGACGTTGTCGTACGCGTGGCGCAGCGACCACTTCAGGCGCTCGAGCTGCAGCGCCTGCAGTTCGTCGCGGCTGGCGGTCTCGATCGGCTCGAGAGCGGCCGCGGGATGCGTCGGGTGAGTCATCGGGGTGCTCCTCCAATGGAGTGATGTCGTTATCGTGATCGGGGTAAGGGCGCCGGCGGCTAGCGGAACGTGCGGCCGGCCGCGTGCAGCGCGGCGATGCGCGGCGACACGCGATAGCGGTCCTCGCCGTAGCTCGCCGCAAGATTCGTCAGCACGCGATGCACGCGACCGATGCCGATCGCATCGGCCCACGCGAGCGGGCCGCATGGGTAGTTCACGCCCTTCTCCATCGCGAGATCGAGATCGGCGGGCGAGCAGACGCCCTGGTTCACCGTGTCGGCCGCTTCGTTCGCGAGCATCGCGACGGTGCGCATCGCGATCATGCCCGGCACGTCGGCCAGGCCGACGACGCGGAAACCCGCCTGCTGGAACAGGCCGACCGCGTCCGCATAGGCGGCATCGCTGCACTGCAACGCGCGCGTGAGCGCGACGAGCCCGGCCTGCGCGTAGTCGCGCGCGAGGTCGACGAGCACGAGGTCGGCCACGCCCGTTTGCGCCGCGCGCGCGGTCGCGGTGCGGCCGTCGGTCAGCGCGATCGACGCGCGGCCGGCCACGGCCAGCAGTTCGTCGACATGCGCACCCTTCTGCCGCGCGCCCGCGACGCGTTCCGCGACACGCGCATGCAGCGCGGCGGCCGGGCCGTCCTGCGTGAACAGCGCCACGTCGGCCGGCGTCTCTCGTGGCGCTTCAAGCTCGGGCGCGGGCGGCGCCGCGCCGTCGGCATAGGAATAGAAGCCGCGCCCCGACTTGCGTCCGAGGAAGCCTGCGTTCACGAGTTCCTGCTGGATCAGCGACGGCGTGTAGCGCGGATCATTGAAGTACGCGCGAAACACCGACTCGGTCACCGCGAAGTTCACGTCGTGGCCGATCAGGTCCATCAGCTCGAACGGCCCCATCCGGAAGCCGCCGGCTTCGCGCATCACCGCATCGATCGAGGCCGGCGTGCCGCCCTGCTCGTTGAGCACGCGCAGCGCCTCCGCGTAATACGGCCGCGCGACGCGGTTCACGATGAAGCCGGGCGTCGATTTCGCCAGCACCGGCAGCTTGCCCCACGCGACGGCCGTGTCGTACAGCGCTTGCGCGACTTCCGGCGCGGTCGCGAGCCCGCTGACCACTTCGACGAGCGCCATCAGCGGCGCCGGATTGAAGAAATGCAGGCCGGCCACGCGCTGCGGCGCGCGCAGCCCGGCCGCGATGGACGTGATCGAGATCGACGACGTGTTGGTCGCCAGCATGCAGCGATCGTCGACATGGCGCTCGAGCGTCGCGAAAATCTCGCGCTTCACGTCGAGCCGCTCGGCCGCCGCCTCGACGATCAGCGCCGCACCGGCGAACTCGGCCAGCGCGCGCACCGCACGAATCCGGCTGCCGGCCGCGTCGGCCTGCGCCGGCTCAAGACGGCCCTTCTCGGCGAGCCGCGCGAACTGCGCGCGGATGCCGGCAAGCGCCTTGTCGCACGCGGCTTCGTTCAGGTCGTACAGCAGCACCGCATGGCCGGCCGCCGCCGCTACCTGCGCGATGCCCGCGCCCATCGCGCCGGCACCAATCACGCCGACGACCGCCGACGGCGCCAGCGCGCCCGAATTCACCGAATGTGCAGAAGAAACAGCCATCGCTTGCGATCCGTCATGAAATGGAAGTGCGAGCGATTATAAACCGACCGGTCGGTAGATTTATGTCAGGGCGAGCCCGAATTTATCGTGCAAGAGACCGTTGCAGAAACTGTAAAAGCAAAAAATCCAAGAATTGGGGCACTTTTTGTAAACCGAAAGGTCAATGAAAGCGTTCGAATATGAGATAGTGTCCCCCGAACGCCTGATAAAATTCGACAATTCGCCGGATTTCAGGGGAAACCGCGTGTCACGCCGTCGCCGTCCATCGTCCGCGCCCTTTCGGGGTCGGTTCAGCACTGCCGGCACGCCTGTCATCACGTGCAAGCGCCTCGCCTTCGGCATTCGGTCGCATCGAACCGTTTCATCCAGCGACGGGCCCCCGGCCCGCCCGCGCCCCTCGCCGCCTCACGGCGGCGAACCCGGGGCAGCACAGTTCCGTGCTGCCGTGCATCAGCTTTATCGTCCACGTTCGGCGGATCATCCGGCCGGGCTTCGTCAACCCGTGACGGCGCGTCGCGCGCCGCCACTCGCATAGGAAACCGTCCATGCCGCTCTCGTCCAACCAGCTCCCGCGCTGGACCCTCTGGGCCCCGCTTGCCGCATGGCTGGTACTCGCGCTGTCGCGCGTCGTGCCGGCCGAAGGCCTCGTCATCGCCCTGTTCGCCGCCGCGCTCGCCGGCGCCGTGTTCGCCGCCGTCCACCATGCCGAAGTCGTCGCGCATCGCGTCGGCGAGCCGTTCGGCACGCTCGTGCTCGCGGTCGCCGTGACCGTCATCGAAGTCGCGCTGATCGTGTCGGTGATGCTCGGCGCAGGCCCCGAGAAATCGGGCCTCGCGCGCGACACCGTGTTCGCCGCCGTCATGATCATCTGCAACGGCATCGTCGGCCTCTGCCTGCTGGTCGGTGCGTGGAGGCACGGCGAGCAGGATTTCCAGGGGCGCGGCGCGAGCAAGGCGCTTGCGGTGCTCGCGTCGCTGTCGGTGCTGTCGCTCGTGATGCCGAATTACCTGAACGCAGCGCCGGGCCCGTTCTTTTCGAAATCGCAGCTTGCGTTCGCCGGCGTATCGTCGCTCGTGCTGTACGGCGCATTCGTATTCGTGCAGACCGTGCGCCACCGCGACTACTTCCTCACCGAACATGACAGCGCGAACGAATCGGTGCACGCGGCGCCGCCGAGCGGCCGCACCGCGCTGATCAGCCTGGTGCTGCTCTTCGCGAGCCTCGTCGCGGTCGTGCTGCTCGCGAAGCTGCTGTCGCCGGCCGTCGAGCATGCGGTAATGAAACTCGGCGCGCCCGAAGCCGCGGTCGGCATCGTGATCGCCGCGCTCGTGCTGCTGCCCGAAGGGCTCGCGGCCGTCACCGCCGCGCGCGCGAATCGCCTGCAGACCAGCATGAACCTCGCGCTCGGTTCGGCGCTCGCGAGCATCGGGCTCACGATTCCGACCGTCGCGGCCGTGTTCATCTGGGTCGGCCAGCCGCTCACGCTCGGCATCGGCGCGATGGAAACCGTGCTGCTGTCGCTGACGCTGCTGGTCAGCACGCTGACGCTCAGCCAGGGACGCACGACGGTGCTGCACGGTGTCGTGCACCTGTCGCTGTTCGCGGCTTACCTGTTCCTGTCGATCACCCACTGATGCAAAGCGGCGCGCGGCACGGCGAAAACGATCCGCCGTGCCGCGCGCCATGCTTCACCTTCCCCGCGTCAACTTCTTCGCTTCACCTTCTTCACTTCACGCCGCGCCTACCGGACCGGAATCACGAGATGCTGGCCGGCCAGGATCAGATTCGGATTCGCGAGATTGTTGCGGCGCTGGATCTCGCGATAGCGCTGCCCGCTGCCGAGCTTGCTCGCCGCGATCATGTTCAGTGTGTCGCCCGCCTTCACCACATACGTCTTTTCGCCCGACGCGGCCGCGGTCGTCATCGTCTGGTCGCTGACGAAGTACTTGCGCAGCAGGTCCAGATACTGCGGCGACTGCTTGAGCTTCGCGATCGCGGCGTTCAGGTAGATCAGCAGGTCCTGGTCGTCGGCACGCACGCCGATCTTGTACGCGATGTTCGAGCCTTCGAGCTTGGTCACCGCGAACTTCAGGTCGGTGCCCTTGATCGAGCTGACCGCGAACGGATAGTCGTAGACGAACGCGTCGACCGCATGGCCGTCGAGGCTCTTCGCGATGAACGCCGGGTCGGAATCGTCGATCTCGACGAACCGCACGTTCGGATACTGGCGCGTGACGAACGCGCGCACGTCCGGGTCGCCTTTCAGGATGCCGATCGTCTTGCCTGCCAGATCGTCGGCCGAGCGAATCGCGGAGCCTTGCCGCACGATCAGCGAGTAACCGAAATCATCGACGTACGGCACCGAGTAGACGACGCCCGCCGGCGTGTTGTCCGGGAACGTCAGCCCGTCCATCGCGACGTCGACGACATGGTTTCCCTTCGCATCGGTGTCGAGCAGCTGCTTCGGCACGCCCGGATACGTATCGACTTCGTGGCGCGTATCGACCACGACCGGCTTGCCGCCGTGCGAGAACGACGGATCCGAGAACAGCAGCCGCGCGAATTCGACGTTGAAGCCGTGCGGCGCGCCCTTGTCCTCGCCGAAGAACGGCTCGCTCGGGTTCTGCACCGAGACGCGCACGACGCCGTTTTCGGCGATCGACTTCAGCGTGCTCGCTTGCGGCGTGAAGCCGGCCGGCAGCACATTGCCCGACGTCGACGGCTGCGGGGGCTGGCCCGCGTCGCCCGCCTGCGCGGACGTCGCGCCGGGCGACGCATCGTGCGCGGGAATCAGTGTCGACAGGCCACCCTGGTGGACGATCCATACACCGACGAGCACCGCAAGAAACACGACTGCACCGAGAAGTTTTTTCATGGTTGCGTGCCTGCAGGAAGTTATTGTTGTTTCGACGGCAATGCAGCGGCCTGTGCCGCATCGGGGCCGGGAACGGGGGTGCCATTCATGACCGCCTGCTGTTGCGCCTGCTTGACCTCGGGGTTGTCCAGCAGCGACGTTTCCATTTCGGAGAATGCCTTGTTCACCGAGCGCATCACCGAATCGACGGCCACGTCGGTCTTGATCTGCTCGAACGTATCGGCCGTCTGCCGGCCGGCGAGCTTATTCATGTGCTGCGCCGCCTGCGACATGTCCCACATCGCCTTCGCGCGGTCGATCGCGGACGCGAAATTCTTCAGTTCCGCCTGGACCTGCTTGTAGCGGCTTTCGCGAAACGCGAGCAGCTGCTTCATCGTATCGAGCTGCGCGCGAAAGCGTGGCGCATCATCCGGATACTGCTTCTCGAACAGTTCGGTCTTGTCCCCGAAGTTCTTCACTTCGGTGCGAAACGCGGTGATGCTGTCCGCGAATTTCTGCGCCGCCTGGCGCTTTTCCGCGAGCTGGTTGATGAGCGTCTCGACCGGATTCGACTGCGCTTCCTCGACGATCATCTTCACCTTCTGGTTCGCGAACTTCATCGCGACGACCGGCGCGAAATAGATCGCCCCGACGCCGATCACGGCCGCCGTGATCAGCGCGATCATCCCCTTCAGGATGAACAGCGCGGCCGGTGCCGCGACCGCGACGCCGGCGATGATGATCGCCCATTTGATCAGCTTTGCCTTGCCACTCCCCGAACTGCCGTTTGCTTCATTCGAAAGCTGCGACATGAGTTTTTCTCCTTGAACCTCGAACTGAACTGCGTGCGTAAGCTGCGTCATGCTCAATCGAAATGCTTCGGACTCCGGTGCCGTCGCGCGCGCGGGACGGGCGACGGCGCGATGCTCGATCGCGTGGCGGCGGCGTCACGAGGCGCCGGTGTAAGCGTCATGCACGATACGGTATTCTGGCGCGGCAGGCTGGCCCGCGACGCGGCGGCGCCGATCGGCACAGCTCGTCGTCGCGGACGGCGCGCGGACGGGAAAGTGTACCGATGCACGGTACGAAACGGGATGACGGATACGTGACGCGACGAGCGTCGGGAAGATCGTGATTCCGGCGGGCCGGTGGCTGCGGCGCCGGGATTCCGGTACGAGTGCGTGAAGGCTCATCGTTGTTCTTGTGCGCGTCGCCGATGCGGGAACGCGCGGCCAGCGCGTCCCGCTCCAAATGCACGCACGTATCGTGCGCCGACCGGCATGCAGCGTCAAGCGGTCGAAGCGATGCGTTGCCGTTGCGCGATCGAAAGCGTGCGCGGTGCGTCAGCTTTCCGAACAGTAAGGATGTTGCCGACGCAGCGACTCGTCGCGCTCGGTCAGGATTGCTTGTCGTCGAAACGCGGCGCGCGGCCGGCCGGCGGACAGGGCGTTACGTCTCCGCATCGAACCCGTACAGCACGGCCGGATTGTCGACCAGCATCGTGCGGCTTACCGCCTCGTCACCCGCGCAGGCGTGCAACCAGCCAAGCAGGTGCGCATCGTCAGGCACCGGCGACGCGTTCGGATGCGGCCAGTTGCTGCCCCACACGCAGCGTGTCGAATGCTCGCGCGCGAGCACGGTGGCAAGGCGTGCGACGTCGTCGTAACCGGGCGCACCGGATCGCGAAGTCTCGTAAGGCGCGGACAGCTTCACCCAGACGTGGCCGCGATCGAGCAGGCGCCGCAATGCGACGAACGCCGGCGCGTCCGGCGCAACCGGCGTCAGGAACTTGCCCGTGTGGTCGATGACGACACGCGCCGGCAACGACGTCAGCATCGATTCGACATCGGACAACGTCCGGCCATCGAGCTGCAGGTCGATGTGCCAGCCGAGCGGCGCGATGCGCGCGGCCATCCGCTCGAGCTCGTCCCATCGAGCGACGCCGCCCGACAACGTCATGAAGCGCACACCGCGGATGCCCGCTGCGTGCAGTCGCTCGAGTTCGGCGTCCGCCACGTCGACCGGCAGCGTCGCGACGCCACGCGCCTGCGGGCCGAGCGCGGCCAGCGCATCGAGCGTGCAGCGGTTGTCGAACCCGTAACCGGTCGGCTGCACGACGATCACGCGCGCGAGGTGGAGCGCCCGTTGCACGCGGCGATACGCGTCCACCGGCGCATGCGGCGGACGGAACGTCGCCGTCGGCGCGAGCGGATACGCATCGTCGTAAACATGAATATGGCAATCGCACGCGGGCGACGCGCGTCTACCGGCCCGATCGTGCGTCATCGTGCGTCCGGTGCGGCCGATGCATCGGCCGACCGCCAGCGTGCAAGCCGCGTCGCGTGCGCGGCGTTGACCGCACCGTTCGGCACGCATGCATCGAGCAGCGCGGCGAGTTGTTCGACCGTCTCCAGCGCCTGGTGCTCGACCGCCGGCCGCGTCAGTCCGCCGATGTGCGGCGTGGCGATCACGCACGGATGCGCGGCGAGTTCGGGCGTCGGCATCTGGTCCGTCGCGCGTCCGACATCGAGCGCGCAACCGGCCAGCCGGCCGCCGTCGAGCGCGTCGGCCAGCGCCTGCTCGTCGACGAGTTCGCCGCGCGACGCATTGATGAAGCACGCACCCGGCTTCATCGCGGCAAACGCGCCAGCATCGAACAGGTTCGCGGTGGCAGGCGTCGCCGGCGCGAGGCATACGACGAAGTCCGCATCGCGCAACAAGGTCGCGCGGTCGACCTGCTCGATCAACGGCGTGTTGATCCGCACATAAGGATCGCACGCGAGCACGCGCATCCCGAACGTCGTCGCGATCGGCGCGAGATGGCGCGCGATCTGTCCGTAGCCGACCACGCCCAGCGTGCTGCCGCGCAATTCGCGCCCCATTCGCGGCAGCGGCGGCGTGCCACGGTGGTACGCACCGGCATAGGCGCCGATACCGCGCGCGAGTTCGATCATCGCGCCGATCACCCACTCCGCGACGGCCGGCCCGAAACCGGGGCTGGCCTGCGTGACCAGCACGCCGAATTCGCTCGCCGCGTCGACGTCGACGGTGCGAATGTCGACCGCGCAGCGCAGGAACGCGGCGAGCGCGGGCAGCCCCGCGAACAGCGCGCGCGGCGCCGGCGTCTGCCGGTACGCGATCATCGCGTCGCATCCTTGAGCGGCGGCGATCAGCTCGTCCGTGCCGAGTTCACGGTCGAGCGGATTGCACGTGACGTCCGCGATCGCCCGCAGCGCATGCAGCGCCTTCGCACCGAAGTAGTAATCGAGCATCCCGGACGGATGGGTCACGTAGACGCGCGTCATGCCGGGGCTCCATTCGATTCGACCGCACGTGGCGGCGGCGGCGCGACCGACGCGCGCTCGACGAGCGTGACGCCCGGGAATACGCACTGCCCGGGCTCCGACGGTTCGCCGTCGTGCCGCATCACACGCCGCACCATCTCCGCGGCCATGTCGGTGACGGGCAGCTGCACCGTGGTCAGCGCCGGCCACGAAATCGCCGACAGGAAGTGACCATCCATCCCGACGACCGACACATCGTCCGGCACGCGCAGTCCGCCGTCGCGCAGCCCGGCCATCAGGCCCAGCGCGAACAGGTCGTTGACCGCGACGATACCGGTCGGCCGCGCGGGATCGGTCGCGAGCGCAGCGCCCAGCGCGCGCCCGACCTCGACGATGACCGCATCGCCATATTCGTTCGCCGGACCGCCGTCCAGCACTTGCGCATCGGCGCCCGCATCGCGCGCTGCCGCGAGAAAGCCGCGAATCTTGTCGCTGCGGCTTACGGTGACGCCGGCCACCGTCGCGAACGCGAGTCGCGTATGACCCGCGGCGACAAGGCAGCCCGTGGCGAGCCGCGCGGCCGCCTCGTTGTCGGCCGTCACGTGATCGACCTTCGATTGCGCGCCGGGCGTCGCGCGGCGGTCGTAGCTGACGACCGTCATCCCGCGTTCGGCCGCGCGTTCGAGGTGGCTTTCGTCGGCAAGCGACGAGATCACGATCACACGCCGTACACCGTGCGCGAACAGGTCGTCGAAGAACGACGCCTCCTTGCCCGCGTCGCGGTACGTATTGCCGATCAGCACGCGATGGCCGTACTGCTCCTGCGCGCAAGCCTCGATCTCGCGCGCGATGTAGCCGTACATCGGATTCGCCATCGACGGCACCAGCAGCCCGACGAGCGGCGTCTGCCCCGTCTTGAGCTGGCGCGCGAGCGTGCTCGGCCGGTACTGAAGCGCATCCATCGACGCCTTCACGCGTTCGAGCGTCTCCGGCTTCATCTGATCGGTGCGGCCGTTGAGCACGTTCGAAACCGTGCTGACCGAAACGGCCGCATGACGGGCCACGTCCTGAATCGTACTCATGTCGTCTTGCATTGAACGGGCTACAGGCCGAAATGGGCCGGCAGCCACAACGAAAACGCAGGTGCGAAGATCAGCGCCACGAGGGCGACCGACAGCACCAGCAGGTATTTCACCATCGGCCGGGCCACGCGCGTGACCTCGGTCCCCGTGATCGCGCAAGTCGTGAACAGCCCCAGCCCGACGGGCGGCGCGAACAATCCGAGCCCCATCGCCACGACCACGACCGTGCCGAAATGCAGCGGGTTGATGCCGAGCTGCAGCGCGATCGGCGCGAGCAGCGGCCCGAAGATGATCAGCGCGGGCGCGCCTTCGAGCACGGCGCCGAACACGATCATCAGGAGCGCCGCCAGCAACAGGAACGCCGTCGAGCCGTACTGATGGGCAAACGCGGTCATTGTGCCCGAGACGAGCGCGGGAATCTGTTCGATCGACAGCGCGAACGACACGCTCGATGCCGCCGCGACGATGAACAGGATGCCGCTCGCCATCGACGCCGCACGGACGAATACGCGGCCGACCGAGCGCCAGGTCAGCTCGCGGAACACCATCCAGCCGACCACGAGCGCATAGATCACCGCGAATGCCGACACTTCCGTCGACGTCGCGATGCCCGAGGTCACGCCCTTGCCGATCATCGCGACCATGATCAGCGCGACGAGCGCCCCGCCCGCGAGCGGCAGCCACGCGCGGCGCTCGACGAACACCGCGTCGACGTCGATCCGGCGCCCGCAGATCACGGTCACGACCGCCAGCGACGCGGCGAGCACGGCCGCCGGCACGATCCCCGCGACGAACAGCCCCGCGATCGAAATGTTCGCGACGAAGCCCATGATGATCATGTTCACGCACGGCGGGATCGTCTCGGCCATCACCGCGCTGCACGCGAGCAGCGCCGCGGTTTCGTCGGGATCCTGCCGCGCGCGGCGCACGGCAGGCATCACGACGCCGCCCACCGCCGCGATGTCGGCCAGCTTCGAACCCGACACGCCGGAAAAACACGCCGTCGCGAAGATCACGATCAGTCCGAGCCCGCCGCGCACGCGCCCGAAGATCCGCAGCAACAATTCGACGAGCCGCGCGGACATCCCGTTCGACTCCATCAGCAAGCCGGCCAGCACGAAGAACGGCACGGCGAGCAGCACGAAGTGATCGGCGCCGGCCATCACCTGCTGCGAGTAGACGAGCAACGGCAGCGTCGGATCGGCGAGGAAATACAGCAGCGCCGAGAACGCGAGCACGAAGCCGATCGGCACGCCCAGCACGAGTCCGCCGACGAAGCCGGCGATCAGCAGCGCCCCCGGTGCGATCGCGTGCTCGGGCCGCAGCGCGTTCCAGCCATACACGGCGCCCGCGAGCACCGCGCAGCAGGCGAGCGTGCCGAGCACGCGGCGGCGCGGCGCGTTCAGCGCGTTCGCGAGCGCGAACACGCTCATGAACAGCGCGCCGAACATCATCGGATACACGTTGATCCAGCCCGGCAGGCCGTCCGTCGTCAACTGATCGTACGAGTCGCCGAGCAACTGCCACGACGATGCCAGCAGGTTCAGCGACACCGCCGCGACGATCCAGTGCCCGGTCTGCACCAGCGCGCCCTGCCAGCGTGCCGGCAGCCAGCCGCGGAACAGATCGATGCCGACGTGCTGGCTGCGGCCGAGCACCGTCGCCGCGCCGAAGAACACGAGCACGATCATCAGCGCGCTCGCGACCTCCTCGGCCCAGTCGACCGGATCGTGCAGGAAATAGCGGAAGACGACCGACACGAATACGACCAGCACGTCGACGGCCAGCACGGCGGCCGACACGTATTCGATCCAGCGCATCGTCGCATCCAGCGCGCGGGCGATGGCGCGCACGGGACGGCCTGCGGCGACGGCGGGCACGGCGCTCGAAACGGAACCGGTTTCCATCGCTCAGCCCCGCGCGGCGGCGATCGCCGGAAACAGCGGCGCGGTAGCCGGATACTGCTTCGCGAACGCCGTGTACAGGCGGTCGTGCATCGCTTGCCGCAGCGCCGCGCGCTCGGCATCCGCCATCGGATGAAACGCCATCCCGCGCTGCTTCAGCGCCGCCTCCGCCTGCGCGGCCTTCTCTGTCGCGATCGCGCGCTGCTGCGCGGTCGCGTCGGCCACCGCGCGGTCGAACGCCGGGCGCAGGTTCGCCGGAATCCGCTCGAGCGCGCGCCGCCCCATCACGACGGTCATCGCCGCGAATACGTGATGCGATTGCCAGCACGACTTGACGATCTCGTCGAAGCGGCTGGCGAGCACAGTGGCCGGATCGTGCTCGAGTCCGTCGACCACGCCCGTCTGCACGGCCATGTAGAGCTCGCCGAACGGAATCGGCGTCGGCACCGCGCCCATCACCTTGAAGGTGTCCATGAATGCCGGCGTCGGCAACACGCGCAGCTTCGTGCCCTTCACGCCCTGCAGCGCCGTCACCGGCTGCTTCGTGAACACGCAGCGCCCGCCGAAGTGCGAGCCCCACGTCAGCACGGAGCAGCCCGCGCGCTTTTGCAGCAGTGCGTTCAGGCTGGTGCCGACCTGGCCGTCGAGCACCTTCGCGACGTGCGCGTAGCTGTCGAACAGGTAGCCGAGATCGAGCATGCCGAGTTCCGGCGCGACCGTGGCCCAGATCGACGAGCCCGCGATCATCATGTCGATCGCGCCGATCTTCACCTGCTGCGCGACGTCGCTCTCCTTGCCGAGCTGGCTGTTCGGAAAGTAGTCGACCCGAATCGCGTCGCCGACGCTCGCCTTCAGGTTCGCCGCGAGGCGCTCGTACCACACGTAGTGCGCGGCGTTCTGGTCGGCCGGCATCGACGACGAGCAGCGCAGCGTCACGGTCTGCGCCGCGCGCCCGATCTCCGGCAAGCCGCCCGCGACCGCGAGCGTGGCGGCGGACGCCGTTTGAAGAAAGCGCCGCCGGGTGAAGGTAGTCATGGCCGTCTCCTTTCCAATCGTGCGCTCCGGCACGACTGTATCGATTTAGTGTATCGATACAGTAATACGACGACCGATGAGTGAAAAATGAGGGTTTTCCCGCGACGGGAGCAAAAACAGGGAATAACGGGCGTGATTTCGCGTTGAAAAGGGGTGCTTCGACGATCAGCTTTGATCGTTCGCGCCCGCGGTGTGCGCCGAAGCACGCCGGCGCATATCATCAGACAACTGACTTTTACTGGGCGACGCAGCCGTCCGCCCCTTCCGTCAGAAACTGCCCGACCATCGCGTTGAAAACCGGCAATGCCGGATTGTCGTTGTCCGCGCGCCACGCGAGATACAGCTCTGCCGCGACGTCCACGCCCGCGAGCGGACGGAACACCACGCCGTCGACATGCAGCTCGCGCGCCGAAGCCGGCACCAGCGCGGCACCGAGCCCGGCGCGCACCAGGCCGAGGATCGTATGCGTCTGCCCGACGTAATGCAGGTAGTTCGGCAAGCGACCCGCGCTGGCGAACATCCCGGAGATCATGTCGTGGAAGTACTTGCCCTCGTTCGGCGAATACGCGATGAACGGCTGCCGGTCCAGCTCGTCCGGGCCGATCCGCTCGTACGCGGCCAGCGGCGTGCCCTGCGCGACCGCGACGAGCATCGGCTCGCGCTGCACGAGCCGATATTCGAGCGGATGGCGCGCCGCGCGCTGACGCACGAAGCCCGCATCGAGCATGCGCGACGCCAGCGCGTCGATCTGCACGGTCGATACCATTTCGCGCAGTTCGACGTCGACGTCCGGCAGCGCGTGCGCCGCATGCGCGAGCAGTTCCGGAATCATCCGGTACGCGCTGACGGCCGTGAAGCCGAGCGTAATGCGGCCGGCCCCGCCGTGCGCGACGCGCTGCGCGGCCTGCTCGGCGCGCGCGGAAAATTCGAGGATGTGCCGTGCATCGCGCAAGAAGCGCTCGCCGGCCGCAGTCAGCCTGACCTGCCGGCTGCTGCGTTCGAGCAGCGCGATGCCAAGCGCATGTTCGAGCAGCTGGATCTGTCGGCTGAGCGGCGGTTGCGTCATGAAGAGCCGCTTGGCCGCACGGCCGAAATGCAGTTCCTCGGCGACGGCGACGAAGCAGCGAAGCTGGTTCAGTTCAATCATTCAAATCTTGAATCAATCGATAGCCTCTTGATGTTAGACCGATATCGATACGATTCCTATACTCGGTTGCACCCTGATGCGCGGCCCGCGCCGCGCACGCCCACCGAGACTTTCATGACCATCGACATCCTGCTCACCCAACCGCTGCCCGAAGCCATCGACGCCGAACTGTCCGCCCGCTACGCGGTGCATCGACTGTATGCAACCGGCCAGCCCGACGCGCTGCTCGATCGCGTCGCCTCGCGCGTTCGCGGCGTCGTCACGGGCGGTGCGAACGGGTTGTCGGCCGCGTTGATGGACCGGCTGCGCGCGCTCGAAATCGTCGCGATCAACGGCATCGGCACCGACGCCGTCGATCTCGACCGCGCGCGCGCACGCGGCATCCACGTGACGACGACGCCCGACGTGCTGACCGACGACGTCGCCGACATGGCGATGGGACTGATCCTGATGACGTTGCGCGATCTCGGCGCCGGCGAGCGGATCGTGCGCGCCGGCCGCTGGGGCAAGACTGCGCAGCCGCTCGCGACGCAGGTGACGGGCAAGCGGCTCGGCATCGTCGGCCTCGGCCGCGTCGGGCGCGCGATTGCGCAGCGCGCGCAGGCGTTCCGGATGCCGGTCAGCTACTTCGGGCCGCGCGAACATCGCGACAGCGGCTATCGCTACGTGCCCGACCTGGTCACGCTCGCGCGCGACAGCGACGTGCTCGTGCTAGCTGCATCGGCCGACCACGGCAACGTGCTCGTGACGGCCGACGTGCTGGCGGCGCTCGGCAGAAGAGGATTCCTGATCAACGTCGCGCGCGGCAAGCTCGTGGACGAAGCCGCGCTCGTGCGCGCGCTCGCGGATGGCACGATCGCCGGCGCGGGCCTCGACGTGTTCGCGGACGAACCGCACGTGCCGGCCGCGCTGCTTGAACTCGAGCGCGTCGTCGTGCAGCCGCACCGCGCAAGCGCCACGCACGAGACGCGCGACGCCATGGGCCGGATCGTGCTCACCAACCTTGCCGCATGCTTCGCAGGCCAGCGCCCGCCGACCACGATTACCGGCTGAGCGCCGCGCCCCTCACCACGACATCAAACGACACGCCTCCGCACGACGGAGGCCAGGAGACTCGCATGCCCCATCGGTCAAGCGGCAGCGCCACCGTCGCCACGGCGTCCACCTCGCCCGGTTCATCCACCACATCGCGCGCGCTCGGCCGCGTCCGTTTTTCGGTCCTCGCGCTGATCTTCGCCGTGACCGTCGTCAACTATGCGGATCGCGCGACGATGTCGATCGCCGGCACCGGCGTCGCGCACGACCTCGGGCTCACGCCCGTGCACCTCGGCATCGTCTTTTCCGCGTTCGCGTGGGCCTATGCGATCGGCCAGATTCCGGGCGGCTGGCTGCTCGACCGCTTCGGCGCGCGCCGCGTGTACGGCCTGAGCCTGCTGCTGTGGTCGGTCTTCACGATGCTGCAGGGCACCGTCGGCTGGTTTGCCGTGCAGGGGGCGGCCGCAACGCTCGCGCTGTTCGCGATGCGCTTCATGCTCGGCCTGGTCGAATCGCCGGCGTTCCCGGCCAATTCGCGGATCGTCGCGTGCTGGTTCCCGACGGCCGAGCGCGGCACCGCATCGGCGCTGTTCAATTCCGCGCAGTACATGGCCGTCGTGCTGTTCGCGCCCGCGATGGCGTGGCTGACGCACGCGCTCGGCTGGGAACACGTCTTCCTTTGGATGGGACTGCTCGGCATCGCGCTGTCGGCGTTCTGGTTCGCGTGGTATCGCGAGCCGCATCACCATCCGCGCATGAGCGACGCCGAGCGCGATCACCTGCGCGCGCACGGTGCGCTCGTCGATCTGGAGGCGAATCGCGTGCGGCACCGGCAGCGCGTATCGTGGCGCGACGCATCGCAGCTGCTCCGCCACCGGAACCTGTGGGCCATCTATATCGGCCAGTACTGCATCACGGCGCTCACCTATTTCTTCATCACGTGGTTCCCGATCTACCTGATCAAGGGACGCGGCATGACGATCATGGAGGCCGGCTGGGTCGCCGCGCTGCCGGCGCTCTGCGGCTTCACCGGCGGCGTGCTCGGCGGGGTGCTGTCGGACTGGCTGATCCGGCGCGGCGTGCATCCGTCGCGCGCGCGCAAGACGCCGTTCGTCGTCGGGATGGCGATGGCGACGCTGCTCGTGTTCGCGAATGGCGCATCGTCGAACGCGGTCGTGATCGCGCTGATGACGATCGCGTTCTTCGGCAAGGGGCTCGCGGCGGTCGGCTGGGCCGTGCTCGCCGACACCGCACCGGAACGCATGGTCGGCCTGAGCGGCGGCATGTTCAACGGCCTCGGCAACATCGCGGGAATCGTCACGCCGCTCGTGATCGGCTACTTCGTCGCGCATACGGGCTCGTTCGCGGGCGCGCTGTGGTTCGTCGCCGCACACGGGCTGATCGGCATCGCTGCCTACGCGTTACTTGCCGGCCGCTTCGAACGGATTCGGATCACGCCGCACGCATGACGTCCGGCGCCGCCGGCCGAGCGAATCGCGACGTCACGCGCGCTGGCGGCTGCCCGGCGTCGCCTCGACCGCCAGCCGGTCGAGTTCGCGCAGGTCGTTCTCCAGCGCGGGCGTGAGCGTCGTGCGCAGATGGTCGAGAAAGGTGCGGATCTTCGCGTCGAGATAGCGGCGCGTCGCATAGACGGCATACACGCTGACCGTCTGCAGCCGGTATTCGGGCAGCACGCGAATCAGCCGCCCTGCGCGAAGGTCGTCGAGCACGGTGTACAGCGCGACGCACGCGATGCCGCGCCCTGCCCGCACCGCGACGCACAACGCATCCGGCACGTTGACCTGGAACGGCGCCGGCTGCAGCTCGTACACCGTCTCCTCGTCGTCGCCGCGCTCGAGCCGCCACTCGCTGGCCGGCGATGCGGGCGTATCGAGGCGCAGGCACACGTGGTTCGGCAGGTCGTCGGGCGTCGTCGGCGTGCCGTGCCGCGCCAGGTATTCACGCGACGCGACGAGCACGCTGCAACTCGTTCCGCAAGTCTGAGCGACGTAGCCGGAATCGGGCAGCTGCGACGCGGTCACGATCGACACGTCGTAGCCTTCCTCGACGAGGTTCGGCATCCGCTGCGCGAGCGTCAGCTCGACCGACACGTCCGGGTTGTCTTCCTGGTAGCGCACGATCGACGATACGACATGGCTCTGCCCGAGCCCCGTCATCGCATGGATGCGCATCTTGCCGCTCGGTCGCAGCAGCGCGTTGCGCGCCTCGGCATTCGCGTAGTCGAATTCGGCGAGGATCGACTTCGCACGCTCGAAGTAGCGCTCGCCGCTTTCGGTTAGGCCGAGATGACGCGTCGTGCGATGCAGCAGCCGCGTCTGTACGTGCGCTTCGAGATTCGACACCGCGCGCGACACCTGCGCGGTGGTCGCATCGATTTCTTTGGCGACCGCGGTGAAACTGCCGGCTTCGACAACGCGCACGAACAGGCGCATGTTTTCGAGCATGTCCATTGAATTGGCTTGGGGAGTGTCGGTGGGGAAACGTCGGCGGCGCTCGCGTCAGACGAAAATTGGGGCGTGCGCCCGAACCACGCGCGAGCGATCACCATGCCGGGGAACGGGCGGGAGAGCGGGCATCGCGTGCGTGGTTGTGGCATATCGGGGGATTGAGTGGCCCGAATTGTACGCCGCCGCAGACAAATTTGCGCGATCGTGACGCCACCAACCTTTCATCTGATGAAAGGTTTTCGCAAGACGGACGCGTCGCGCGCGTGCAACGTATTGATGCAGCGCGACAATTTGTATCACAACGCGATATAATCTGCGCCTTCCTTGCGCTGCGTCATCCGCGTCGTCATTTTCATCGCTTATCGTCCATGTCGTCAGGCTCCTCCCCGTCGCGCCGAACGTTCCGCCAATGGCTGCACAGCTTCATTCCCCATCCGATGACGCTCGGCTGGCGCGAGCGCATGCGCTCGTGCATGGGCGCGCTCGTCGGCATCGCGACGGTCGGCGTCACGATGCGGCTGCTGCCCGGCGTGCCGGGCCTCGTGCCGCTGCTCGTCGCGCCGATGGGGGCATCGGCGGTGCTGCTGTTCGCGGTGCCCGCGAGTCCGCTCGCGCAGCCGTGGTCGATCATCGGCGGCAACCTGGTGGCGGCGACCGTTGGCGTCGCCTGCGCGCAGTCGATCGCCGATCCGATCACGGCCGCCGCGGTTGCGGTTGCCCTCGCGATCGGCGGCATGTTCGTACTGCGCTGCGTGCACCCGCCGTCGGGCGCGGTCGCGCTGACGGCCGTGCTCGGCGGCCCCGCGATCCACTCGCTCGGCTTCGGCTTCGTCGTCGAGCCGATCGCGCTGCAATCGGCGATCCTGCTGTCGGCCGCGCTCGCGTACCACGCGCTGACGGGCCACCGCTATCCGCACGGCGGCGTGCGTCCCGACGCGAAGCCGCAAGGCGGCAGCGCCGCGCCGGCACGTGGCGGCTTCACGCGCGCCGATCTCGACGCGGTGCTGAAGCGCCGCGGCGAATGGCTCGACGTCGATCCGGACGACCTCGAAATGCTCCTGCGCGAAACCGAGATGCAGGCGTATGCACGCACGTTCGGCCAGCTCACGTGCGCCGACCTGATGACGAAGAACGCGATCGAAGTCGCGCCGTCGACGTCGGTGACGGCGGCGCTGACGCTGCTCGACCGTCATCGCGTGAAGGCGCTGCCGGTCGTGGACGGCGACGATCGCCTGATCGGCATCGTCACGCGCGCCGACCTCACGCGCCAGCTGCACCGCCCGACCCCGCTGTGGCAGCGGCTGGCTGCGCGGCTGCCGCAGTCGTTCGGCGGCCAGCCGCCCAGCGTCGCCACCGTCATGACCCGCGACGTCGCGTCCGTGCCGCAGACCATGCCGATTACCGCGCTGGTGCCGCTGTTTACGCATTCGGGCCACCACCACATCCCGGTCGTCGACGCATCGCGCCGGCTCGTCGGCATCATCACGCAGACGGATCTCGTCACGGGCCTGTACCAGCAGACGCGGATGCTCGAGGCCGCTTAACGCCGACAAACCGAAAAATTCAGGCTTTTCCGCTGAAAATCGAGCAAATATATCACATTATGATATATTTGCCGTTACCGAAACTGCTGCCCGACCGACCGCAATGACCGATACACGACGCGCGCTGACCAAAAGTGATTTCCAGCAACTATCCGAGTTCCGCTACCAGATGCGCCGCTTCGAGCGCTTCTCGGAGCGCGCCGCGCAAAGCGAAGGCGTGACGCCGCTGCAATATCTGCTGCTGCTGCATATCAAAGGCTACCCGCATCGCGAATGGGCCACCGTCGGGGAACTCGCCGAACGCCTGCAGGCGCAGCATCACGGCGTCGTCGCGCTGGTGACGCGCTGCGAGGCGCTCGGGCTCGTGAAGCGCAAGACGAGCGAGGCGGACCGACGGCAGGTCGAGGTCCACCTCGAGGAAGCCGGCGAGACGCTGCTCGCCCGCCTCGCGGCCATGCACCGCGCGGAACTGAAATCGCTCAAGGGCACGTTCCAGGTTCCGCAGATCGATTACTGACCCAGGCATTACCGACCTTTCCCTACTCCGATGAACGCACCACACAAACGCGATTTCTCGACCAACGAACGCTTGCCCAGGATCGCATTGCTGGCTGCCGGAATCGGCGTGCTCAGCACGCTGGCGGCGTTCGTGCTGTTGAGCCTGATCCACCTGTTCACGAATCTGTTCTTCTTCCAGCAGTTCTCGTTCGCCGACCATTCGCCCGCCCTCAACACGCTCGGCGCGGGGGTGATCGTCGTGCCGGTGATCGGCGGGCTGATCGTCGGGCTGATGGCCCGCTTCGGTTCGGAAAAGATCCGCGGGCACGGCATTCCGGAAGCGATCGAGGCGATCCTGTTCGGCAAGAGCCGCATGTCGCCGAAGGTTGCGATCCTCAAGCCGCTGTCGTCCGGCGTCGTGATCGGCAGCGGCGGCCCGTTCGGCGCCGAAGGCCCGATCATCATGACGGGCGGCGCGCTCGGGTCGCTGATCGCGCAATGCGTGCACGTAACCGCGGCCGAGCGCAAGACGCTGCTCGTCGCGGGCGCGGCCGCCGGCATGACCGCCGTGTTCGGCACGCCGGTCGCCGCCGTGCTGCTCGCGGTCGAGCTGCTGCTGTTCGAATGGCGTCCGCGCAGTTTCCTGCCGGTCGCGCTCGCATGCGCGGTGGCCGGTTTCGCCCGCGCCGTGTTCTTTGGTGCCGGCCCGCTGTTTCCGCTGACCACCGCGTCGCCGACGCCCGTCGCGCTGCTGTCGTGCATCGTCGCGGGCCTGCTGTCGGGCGTGCTCGCGTGCGGCCTGTCGGCCGCGCTGTACCGCGTCGAGGACGCCTTCGCAAAGCTGCCGGTGCACTGGATGTGGTGGCCGGCGCTCGGCGCGATCGTGATCGGCATCGGCGGCTGGCTCGAGCCGCGCGCGCTCGGCGTCGGCTACGACGTGATCGGCGACCTGCTGCACCAGCACATCGCGCTGAAGATCGCGCTCGCACTGCTGATCGTGAAGGCCGTGATGTGGGTGATCGCGCTCGGCTCCGGCACGTCGGGAGGCGTGCTGGCCCCGCTGCTCATGCTCGGCGCCGGCCTCGGCACCGTGCTGTCGCCGGTGCTGCCCGGCGGCGATCCGGCGCTGTGGCCGCTCGTGTGCATGGCCGCGACGCTCGGCGCCACGCTCGGCGCGCCGCTGACCGCGATCGTGTTCGCGTTCGGCCTCACGCACGACGCGAACGCGCTGCTGCCGCTGCTCGCGGCGACGCTCGTCGCGCACGGCCTCGCAACCGTCGTGATGAAGCGTTCGATCATGACGGAAAAGATCGCACGCCGCGGGTATCACATCTACCGCGAATACGGCGTCGATCCGCTCGAACGGCATGACGTGGCCGAAGTGATGACCTCGGCCGACGCGCTTGTCGCGATCGACGGCGCCACAACGCTCGACGCCGTCGAGTCGCAGTACTTCGGCGTGAAGCAGACGCACCGTGCATACCCGGTCGTGCAGAACGGGCGCCTGCTCGGTGTCGTCGATCGGGCAATGCTCGACACGCAGCGCGCACAGGCCGGCCCCGGCGCCGTGCTCGCGAGCGCGTTCGCCGATCGTGCGCCGGCCGTCGCGCAGGCGCACGAAACGTGCCGCGTGGTTGCATCGCGCCTTGCGATGCTGGGCCTTGAACGCCTGCCCGTCGTCGACAATCCGCAATCGCTGCGCCTCGTCGGCATCGTGTCGCGCAGCGACTTGATCAAGCCCGCGCTTCAGCACTTCGACGACGAACAGAAGCGCGAACGCTTCCGCCCGGTCGTACCCGTCAACCTGCGCGACGCGAGTGTGCGCAAGGCCGGCTGACCCATACCGCGTGTACGGCGCGGCGGCCGCGCACCACGTTCTCCCTCGCATCGCTCGAGATCGCGAAACGGCGCGCACCACGCGCGCCGCCGCTCGCTTTGCTTCGCGTCCGGCGTTTTAACTTCGTTGACAATTGATCGGACGAAAGTTTGTCATCATGGTGCTCATGCGACGGGGCCACCGTTCAGCCATTCCACTCGTCATCCAATAAAGAAGCGTCGCGGCGCGACCTGCCGACACATGCAGGCCGTCGCGGCCATCAATCCGCCACACCTCGGGGCAGCGAGCCGACCTCACGACGCATGACGTCGCCACCGCGTCTCCATACGGACGTGCACGACGCATGCCGCCGCGCGACAGAACGCACAGCATCCGGATTGCCGTTTGGCAAGCGCGTTAACAACTTGTTTCGGAATCGCCGGAACCGCATTTGTCCGATGCAATCTCACAGGCACGCAGTTCTGCTGCGCATCCCACTCAATCAATCACGACTCGAGGGAGATAAAACGTGAACGTGAAATACTTACCGCTCATCGCATTGACCGTGGCAATTTCTGCTCACGCGGCCGATCCGGCCGTGCAGAATGTGGGACAAAGCCAGAAGGCCGCCCCGGACGTCTCGGCGTGCATCGCCAAGACCTGGGCCGACAAGTCGCAGCAACAGGTGATCTCGCAGAACGTTCTCGCCAACGGCCTCGCGACCGATGTGTACGCGCCGGGCCAGCAACCGCCGAACGGCGCGGCCGCGATGGTTCGTCCGTCGTGGAAGCCGGGCGCAAAGACGTGGGTCGGCGTGCGTGGCGACGCGGCTGCCGCCGGCGACATCAGCGCCTGCCTGTAAGCACCGCGCGGGACGGCATCGCGCCGTTCGCATGCGACAAGCCCCGCTTCGGCGGGGCTTGTCGTTTCAGCGCACTGCCGCGCGCATGCGCCGCAGCCGGTGCTTGCGCGCTTACAGGTAGCTGCAGACGTAGTCGAGCGTCTCGAGCACTTCGATGTCGAAGCGGCTCTTGCCCGGGACCGAGAACGATTCGCCTGCGCCGTAGGTTTGCCATTCGCTGCTGCCGTCGAGCTTCACGCGGCACTTGCCGGCCTGCACTTCCATCAATTCGGGCGCGTCCGTGCCGAAGTTGAGCGCGCACGGCAGGATCACGCCGAGCGTCTTGCGCGTGCCGTCCGGGAAGAGCACGGTATGCGACACGCACTTGCCGTCGAAATAGACGTTCGCGCGCTTGACGACCGATACGTTGTCGAATTGGGTTGCACTGGTCATGTGATGCCTCTGATTGCTGGATGCCGGATGGCGTGTTGTCGGAAGCCGGCCGGGGCGGCAGGCCGGCCGCTATGATACCGGCTCGCGGCGGGCGTGCCGCGAGCGAGGCTGGCCGAAGGCGTGCGATCGATAGTCAGGAGCACTACCCGATGCGTTGCATGGCCCGCACGGAACAGCTCACCCGAGCCCCTTGCGTCGCGCGGAATCGCGCAGACAGTCGAGCAGCATTGCCGCGGCCGGCGTGAGCGGGCTATCGCGACGCGTGACGACCTGCACGGACACGCCCGGCAGCCGCTCGCGGATCGGCAGCACCGCGAGCTGGTCGCGCGCCCACTCGCCCTGCAGCAGTTGTTCGGGCATCGACGCGATCAGGTCACAGCCCGTCATCAGGCTGTGCGCGAGGCCGAAGCTCGGGCATTCGACGACCCGCTGCGGCACCGGCAGCCCGTATGCGATGAACAAATTGAACAGCACCTGCGTCGAGCTTTCCGGCGACGGATTCATCAGCCAGTCGGCCTCGACGAGATCGGCGAGCGACGTCGCCGACGCGAGCGGATGCCCCTTGCGCGCGACGATCAACGAGCGGCTCGCATAGAGTTCCGCGTGATCGAACTCGGCCGCCAGCAGTTCGGGCACGACGACGGCCACCGCGAAATCGAGCGAGCCGTCGTGCAGCCGCGGCAGCGCGACGCCTGGAAACCCTTCGATCAGATTGACGCGCGCCATCGGAAAGCGCCGCCGGAACGCGCGAAACGCGTCGGGCAGGATCGTCACCGCGGCGGCCGGCGTGATCGCCGCCGCGACCGAGCCCGTCATCGCGCCCTGCGCCTGCTCGATGTCGTCACGCGCACGCTGCATCTCGGCGACGATCAATCGCGCGCGCACCTGCAGCTGCTGGCCGAACGCGGTGAGCTGCACGCCGCGTGCGGTGCGCACGACGAGCGATACCCCGAGCGCGATCTCCAGTTCCTTGACCGCCTTCGTCAACGCCGCCGGCGACACGTTCAAGCGCCGGGCGGCCGCGCGGATGCTCCCTTCGTCCGCGACGGTGACGAACGCTTTCAGCTGATGGTATTTCATGGCGGCATGCGTGATTCGTGGAAAACCCGTGCTCCGCCACGCGCATTGACTCAGGGTATTCCCGAGCGGCAACCAATGGTGTGCACCAAAGCAATTTAGCAGCTTCTGGTACGCAAAAGAAATTTATATGCTTGCTCGTCATATGCGCGTCAAACGCCCCACTGCCCCACAGGAGACACCATGCTGCAAGCCGTGAACCCCGTCATCCCAGGTATCGCCGAGATCGCTCCCGACCTGATCGAGGTGCGCCGCCGCATTCATGCGCACCCGGAGCTCGCATTCGAGGAAACGCTGACCAGCGACCTCGTCGCCGAGTTGCTGACCGGCTGGGGCTACGACGTGCATCGCGGGATCGGCAAGACGGGCCTCGTCGGCGTGATGCGCGAAGGGCAAGGCACGCGAACGATCGGGTTGCGCGCCGACATGGACGCGCTGCCGCTCGCGGAAGAAACGGGCTTGCCGTATGCGAGCCGCCACGCCAACAAGATGCATGCGTGCGGCCACGACGGCCACACCGCGATGCTGCTCTGCGCGGCGCGGCATCTCGCCGCGACGCGCCGGTTCTCCGGCACGCTGAACCTGATCTTCCAGCCCGCCGAGGAAAATTTCGGCGGTGCGAAGGCGATGATGGACGACGGCCTGTTCGACCGCTTCCCGTGCGATGCGATCTTCGCGATCCACAACATGCCGGGTCGCGCCGCCGGCGACATGGCGTTCCGCACCGGCGCCGCGATGGCGTCGGCCGACCGCGTGACGATCACGCTGCGCGGCGTCGGCGGGCACGGCGCGCTGCCGCACTTCGCGCGCGATCCGATGTCGGCCGCGGGCAGCATCATGGTCGCGTTGCAGACGATCGTCGCGCGCGAGGTCGATGCGCAGCATGCGGCCGTGATCACGGTCGGCAGCGTGCAGGCCGGCGAGACCTTCAACATCATCCCGGAAACCGTCGTGATGAAGCTGTCGGTGCGCGCGCTGAACGCCGACGTGCGTGCGTTGCTCGCGCGCCGCATCGAAGCACTCGCGAAGGGCCAGGCGGAAAGCTTCGGCGTCACCGCGGAAGTGGATTACGCCTACGGTTATCCGGTGCTCGTCAACCATCCCGAACCCACCGCGTTCGCGGCCGATATCGCCCGCCAGATGCTCGGCGCCGATCGTGTCGAAACGGAGTCCGCGCCGCTGATGGGCAGCGAGGACTTCGCGTTCATGCTCGAAGCGCGCCCCGGCTGCTATGCGTTCATCGGCAACGGGATCGGCAGCAAGGGCGGCTGCATGGTGCACAACCCCGGCTACGACTTCAACGACGACATCCTCGCGATCGGCGCGAGCTACTGGGTTCGCATCGCCGAAGCCTGGCTCGCCGCCTGACGGCCTTTCATCACGCAGTTCCGCGCTCAAGCAAGGGAACCCCATGGAAACGTCTGCCCTTTCGTTCGCCGGCTCACCGGCCGATGCCCGCGCCGCCGCGAAAAAACGCCGCCTGATCGCGGCCGCCGCGGTCGGCAACGCGCTCGAGTTCTACGACTTCACGGTCTACAGTTTCTTCGCGATCCTGATCGGCAAGCTGTTCTTCCCGGTGCACTCGTCGTTCGGCCAGCTGATGCTCGCGGTTGCAAGCTTCGGCGTCGGCTTCGTCACACGCCCGCTCGGCGGGCTCGTGATCGGCATGTATGCCGACCGCGCCGGCCGCAAGAAGGCGATGATCCTGACGCTCTTGCTGATGGCGCTCGGCACAGCGATGATCGCGGTCGCGCCGACCTTCGCACAGATCGGCATCGCCGCGCCGCTGCTGCTCGTGCTCGCGCGCCTGCTGCAGGGGTTCGCATCGGGCGGCGAAGTCGGCGCGTCGACGACGCTGCTGCTCGAACAGGCGCCGCAGCACCGCCGCGGCTTCTACGCATCGTTCCAGTTCTCGAGCCAGGGGCTCGCCGCGCTTGCCGGGGCGCTCACCGGCGTCGCGCTGACGTCGACGCTCAATGCCGCGCAGCTCGAAAGCTGGGGTTGGCGCGTGCCGTTCATCATCGGCACGCTGTTCGTGCCGCTCGGTTACTGGCTGCGCCGCACCGTCGAGGAAGTGCCGAGCGCCACGCCGGCCGCCGAGCACGCCGAGCCGGTCGCGTCGCTGCCGCTCGCCGACGTGCTGCGCCACCACGGCAAGGCCGTGTTCGCGGGCCTCGGCGTAACGATCGGCGGCACTTCGATCCACTACATCATCGTGTTCTACATGGCGATCTACGGCGTGCAGGTGCTGCACCTGCCGACCTGGCTGTCGATGACGGCCGGCTGCGTCGCGGGCGCGATCCTGATGCTCGTGACGCCGATCGGCGGTCACCTGTCCGACGTCTACGGGCGCAACCGGATCGTCTGGTGGACGCGCATCGTGCTGATGGCCGCGATCTATCCCGCGTTCATCGCGCTGAACCGATGGCCCGGCGCCGCGTCGCTGCTGTCGATCATCGCCGTGCTGTCGGTCGTGCATGCGATCAACATCGGCGCGACCGGTGCGATGCTCGGCGAGCTGTTCCCGCGTGCGGTGCGGGCGACCGGCGGCGCGCTCGTCTACAGCGTCGGCGTCGCGATCTTCGGCGGCTTCGCGCAGTTCTTCGTGACCTGGCTGATCGCGGCGACCGGCAATCCGAATGCGCCCGCGTGGTACGCGATCGGCTGCGGCGTGTTGACACTGCTTGCCATTCGTTGCATGGACGAGAAAGCCGGCAAGGCACTCGATTGACTGACGGGTGACGCGCGGCACGTAGGCGGCCGCAACATCGTCGATCCACTGACCCCGCCGGTTTCGGCGGGGTCTTTCCTTTTGCGTGATCGATACCGCTTACATGGCCTACAGCGCCGGAGGTCCGTCCGTCGCCGTAAACGCGACAAGGCACGGGCCATCCTCACCCGTGCCTTGCGTTCGCGACGCCCCGCTCAGAACGTATGCATCATCCCCACATATGCACCCGTCTGCGACTCGCCGGTCATCGGGCTCGTACCCGACGTCGCGTCGCGCGGCGACGCGAGCAGCGAGAAGTTCGAGTTGCCGCCGTTGCGCACATACGCGACCGTCCCGTACAGGAATGTGCGCTTCGACAGGTTGTACGTGGTTCCAAGCACGTACATGATCGCGTGCCCCGACGGATCGTGCGATGCATCGCCGCCGCCGTCGCCGACCTTCACGTAGTACCCGCCGCCCGTCACGGCCCACTGCGGCGTGGCCGTGTAGGTCGCGCCGAGCCAGTAGTGATCGGCGCGATCGGCGACGCCCGCCGGGCTGTCCGGCGCCTGGTAGTGCGTATAGGCGCCCTGGATCTTGAACTTCGACACCTTCACGTTCGCGCCGACGAAATACTCACGCGACGCGGTGAAGATGTTGCTGAACTTGCCGTTGTTGTCGCGCAGCTCGTCGTAGATGCCGCGCACGTCGAGCACCGGCGAGTGGTACGAGATCATGATCCCGTCCGAGCGGCCGAAGTCGTCGGCGGCGCCGTAGTTGAAGCCGCGCGACTGATTGCCGAACGCATATTGCGCCTGCACGTCGAAACCGCCGATCACCGGGCTGTGATATTCGATGTTGTTGCTGCTTTGCTGCCAGTTGCGGCCGCGCACGAGCGATGCGGACGAAAACGCCTGCTGCACGAACGGATCGAATTCCCACACGCCATCGCTGTCGATGAACAGGTTGCGACCAGCCTGCAATTGGCCCCACGTGTCGCTCTTCAACCCGACATACGCGCGGCGCGACCACATGCGTCCGCCGCCCGTCGTGCCATTCATCACCTGGAACGCGGTTTCCAGGTTGAAGACCGTCGACATCCCGCCGCCGAGATCCTCGACACCCTTCAGGCCGAACATGCTGGTGCCCCAGTCGCCGCCTTCCGCGCTCCAGCGCGTCGAGCTGCCGTTGGGTGTCGCGATGTGGTTCAGGTATTCGACGCCGCCGTCGATACGGCCGTACAGCGTCACGCTTGTCTGTGCGAACGCGGCCGCCGGCGTGGCGGCCGCGATCAGCCATGCGAAATGTTTGAGTCGCAAAATGATGCCCCCTCGGAGTCTCGACCGTCCGACACGCGCCCCATGCGCGAGCCGGCGGTCCGTTCACCCGCGATCGATCGAAAAACGCCCTGGACCCGCCGCGCAAAGCGCGAACAGGCCGCCCGAGATCGCGATGTTCTTGTAGAAATGAATCATGTTGTCGATCTGCTCGCCGCCCGACATCGTCCAGTAGTGGTGGCCGATGAAGCCGGTGCCGATCGTATACAGCGCAAGCAGCAGCGCGAGCGGCCGCGTCTGGAAACCGACGAGGATCGCGATGCCGGCGAACAGCTCCATCACGACGGAGATCGCCGCCGAAACGATCGGCGCGGGCGCGCCCTCGCTTCCCATGAACGCGATCGTACCGGAGAAGTCGGTGATCTTCTTCCAGCCGAACATCACGAACAGGATCACGAGCAGGATTCGGGACAGCAGCAGCAGCACATCGCGCTGGGACGCGAGAAACGGTTGATTCGGTGTCATGGTGTGATCAACGAAAGCGGTGCGCGAACCAAGCGCACCGGATTGCCTGTGAACCGGGACGGGTGACTGCCGGCCGCCCGCCCCGCTCTGCAACAACCGGCATCGGGGCCCGCCCGATGTGCTGTGCTCCTCCTCTTGTCAGTGTTGCCCTGCTTCGTGCCGCGTCGCGCGGCGTCAACGCGCCTTCGCGACGTCCTGCTCGGTCACTTTCGCGGCCGGATTGCCGAACTGGCCGGTCAGGTAGTTCGCCAGCGCGGCGATCTGCGCATCCGACAGCTCGTTGCGGAACGCGGGCATGCCGACGTCCTCGCTGCCGGCCTTGCGCTGCACGCCATTCAGGATTACCTGCACCAGGTTCGCCGGATTCGACGCACCCACCGTCGAGTTGTGGAACAGCGACGGGTAATAGCCGTCCGGCGTGCCCTTGCCCTGCATCTGGTGACACGTCGCGCAGTTGCCGAGATACAGCCGCGCCGGATCGATGCCCGACGATGCGAGCGCCACGCCGCGCAGCCTCAGGCCGTCTTCCGCCGGCTTGCCCCACGACGAGCGCGACTGCTTCGCGTCGCCGCTGGCGACGGCCGGCACCGTGCGGATATACGTCGCGATCGCGCCGATGTCGGCGTCGGTCATCTTCGAGAAGCTGTGCTCGACCGCCTCGGCCATCGGGCCGGCCGCCTGCGCGACACCCGGCACGCTGCCGGTACGCAGATACTGGACGAGTTGCTGCTGCGTCCAGCCGCCGATCCCCGCGTTCGGGTCGGACGTGATGTTGTAGCCGTCCCAGCCTGCGAGGACCGAACCCGACAGGAAGCTGCCGCCCGTCTCGTCGAGCGACTTCTCCTGCATCGCGATGCCGCGCGGCGTGTGGCACGTGCTGCAGTGCGCGAGGCCCTGCACCAGATACGCGCCGCGGTTCCACTCGGCGCTCTGCGCCGGTTTCGGCTGGTACACGCCGTCCTTCAGGAACAGCCAGTTCCAGATCTTCAGCGGCCAGCGCATGCTCAGCAGCGCGGGAATCTCGTTCTTCGGCGGCGTCTGCCTGACCGGCTCGACACCGTGCATGAAGTACGCGTACAACGCCTGAACGTCGTCGTCGTTGATCTTCGCGTACGACACGTACGGCATTGCCGGATACAGGTTGTCGCCGTTCTTCGAGACGCCATGACGCACCGCGCGCTCGAAGTCGTCGAAGGTCCAGTTGCCGATGCCGGTGTCTGGATCGGGCGTGATGTTGCTCGTATAGATCTTGCCGAGCATCGGCACCGGCATCCCGAGGCCGCCGGCGAACGGCTTGCCGCCTTTCGCGGTGTGGCAGGCCATGCAGTCGCCGGCGACCGCGAGATATTCGCCGCGCTTGATCTGCGCGGGATCGGCCGAGTCGGCCGCGCGCACGAGGCCCGGCAACGCGAGGCAGCCGGCGAGGAGGAAGGTGAGAGTAGATTTCCGCACGGTCAGACTTCCTTCTTCAGCGTGTCCGACATCCGCAGCGCCAGCGCCGCGATCGTCAGCGTCACGTTCACCGTACCGACGGTCGGCATCGTCGAGCTGCTCGAGATGAACAGGTTCGGATGGTCGAACGTGCGGCAGTCCTTGTCGACGACCGAGTCGCGCGCATCCGCGCCCATGATCGTCGAGCCCGTGATGTGGTTGTTCGGCGCGAACTCGTCGTTGAATACCACGTCCGTGCCGCCGAGCACCTGCGCGGCGGTCGCATAGACCTCGCGCGTATGCACGGCGCCGCGCTTCACGTAGTCGTCGATCGCGTACGTGATTTCCGGGCGCGGAATGCCGATCGCGTCGGTCGCCGTCTTGCTCGGCACGATGCGGTTCTCCGGCTGCGGCAGGATTTCGTGGAAGCAGTCGAACTGCACGTAGCGGGCCGAACGATCGCGGATCTGTGCGTCGAGCTCTTCCGGCTTCATCAGCTTGCCGGCCTTGAAGATCTTCTGCGTCTCCTGGTTGATGCGCGACATGTTCGACAGGTGGATCTTCTTCGCGGCTTCGGTCGCGCGGAACGGGCCGTCGCGGAAACCGATCAGCGACGTCATTTCCTGCGGGCCGCGGCCCGGCCACAGCTTCTCGCTCGCGTAGAACGACACGCCCGTGCCCGGGTGGTCCATCAGGTTGCGCCCGACCATGTCGGAGCTGTTCGCGACGCCGTTCGGGAAATCGCGGTTCGCCGACATCAGCAGGATCTTCGGCGTCTCGATGCCGTTCGCGGCCACCACGAAGCACTTGCCCTCGACGCGATGATCGGCGCCCGTCTTGTCCTTGTAGATCGCGGCGACGATGCGCTTGTCCGGGCCCGTCTCGAGCTTGTAGACGACTGCGCTGTCGATCAGCTTCGCGCCGGCCTGCTCGGCCTTCTCGACGTGCACGATGCCGTTGTACATCGCGCCGATCGGGCAGATCGGCATGCAATTGTTGTTCCCGCAACAGGTTGGCCGGCCGTCGTACGGACGGCTGTTGCGCGCGACCGGCTCGGTCACCACGTGGAACTTCGGGTCATGGCCGTTGAGCGCGCTCTTGATGGTCTGCTCGTTGAACGACAACGGCAGCGGCGGCATCGGATACGCCTGTTTGCGCGGCGAGTAAAGGTCTTCCTCGGGGCCGGGGCCCCACACGCCGAGCTCTTCCTCCGCGCGCTGATAGTAATGCTCGAGGTCGTCGTACTGGATCGGCCAGTCGCGGCCGACGCCGTACACGGTCTTCATCTTGAAGTCGTTCGGGATGAAGCGCCACGCCGACGCGGCCCAGTGCCACGTCGTGCCGCCCACCGCGCGGATGTATTGCGAGTTGAACTTGTGCTCGCCCTTCAGGATCAGGTAGTCGTTCGGCGGGCCGTATTCCGGATGCGGCGCCCACGGGCTCGACGGGTACGGCGCCATGAAGTCCGTCTTGTCGGGCTGGTTGCGGAAGCGCTCGACGATTTCCCAGCGCGGCATGCGCGGGCCTGCCTCGAGCAGGATCACCGACTTGCCGGCCATCGCGAGCTGGTGCGCGACGATCGCGCCTGCGACACCGGACCCGACGACCACGACATCGGCTTTTTGCGTATCGGTATCGGCCATCAGGCTTGCCTCTCGATCGGTTTTTCGGCCCAGAAGCCGGGTTTGTTGGGGCAATACGAAGGAATCACGAGCGTATCGGACACGACGCTGAACATTAATGCTTCCTCGTACGTAATCACGACGTTGTCGACGATACCGAGATACCACGCTTCGAGAATCGACAGCGCGGAGGCCTGCTGATCGGGATTCAATGAGCCCGACGCGAGCGCGCCGGCGAGTTGCGACAGGCCGTCGGCAGTCTTGAACGAGCCTTTCTGCAACGCCTGCAAGAAGCGGTCGCCGAGCACGCGGCTCAGCCCTTTCTTGCCTGTCAGTGCTTCGGAGAGCGTCATGAACGTATCGAGCGGCGCGGAGCCGGGGTTATCGGCCAGGGCCCGCAACGCCAGCGAGCCCGTGAGGCTTGCCGCCGTCAGCGCCAGTGCGCCCTGCAGCCATTGACGCCGCGTGATGCCGGATGCGGCTGCGTCGCGATCGCGACGCGAGTGGGGGGTGTTGTCGTTGTGCATGTTTCCTTCTCTCGAACACCGGATTCGGGAAAACCACGCTTGATATTTCTCAAACTTTCGCGCGGCCCTGAAATGTACGCGCACAATTCGGATTGGACAATGCTTTTATAGTCCATTAAATGTTCCGCAATCCGAGACAATCGACATTTCGCTGCATTTTTGTGTCGTCGACGCGACAATTCTGCGTCGGGATGCCCTCGTGTCGCAAAACCGTCTCCCGTCATCCGCTCATATGCGCGTCGGTTAGAATCGCGTGCAATCAAACAGAAAGCTTCCCTCCGAGGGCATCGAGCGATGAAGCAGCACGACAAACACAACAACACGAATTCAACCCGTCACACCACACGGCTACCCTGGCGCATCGGCGCGGTCGCGGTGCTCGCCGCCGCCGCACTGTCGCTGCATGCGGGCGCCGCACGCACGGTGAGCGTGTCGCCGCAAGGCACGGTCACCGAAGTCCGGCAGAGCGTCGTCAAGTTCGACGAACCGATGGTCGCGTTCGGTTCGGCATCCGCGCCGAATCCCGCACGCATGACCTGCAACGATTCCACCGCCGCACGCGGCCAGGGACACTGGCTCGACGACAAGACGTGGGTCTACGATTTCGAGAACGACCTGCCGCCCGGCGTGCGCTGCTCCGTCGCGCTCAACGACACGCTGCGCTCGGTCGCCGGCAATGCGGTCAGCGGCCCGCGCCGCTTCACGTTTCAGACCGGCGGCCCGTTCCCCGTGACGGTGCGCCCCGGCTCGCGCGAGATCGAGGAACGCCAGGTGTTCGTGCTGAAGCTGAACGGCCCGGCCGAGCCGCGCTCCGCACTCGCGAACATCTGGTGCGAAGCGGTCGGCATCGGCAACCGCATCCCCGTCACGGCCGCCGACGACGATACCCGCAACGCGCTGCTCGATCACTTCGGGCTGAAGAAGGACGCCGCGCGCGTGCTGACGCTGTCGTGCGCGCAGGCGCTGCCCGCGAGCGCAAAGATGCAGCTCGTCTACGGCAAGGGCGTCGCGAGCCCGAGCGGCATCGCGAACGATACCGAGCGCCGCTTCGACTTCACCGTGCGCGCGCCGTTCGCCGCGAGCTTCTCGTGCGAGCGGGAGAACGCGAAGGCGCCCTGCACGCCGCTGCGTCCGCTCACGCTGTCGTTCAATGCGCCGATCTCGCGCAAGAATGCCGAGGCGATCAGGCTGCGCGGTCCTGACGGTTCGCTTTCACCGACCTTCGCGGCCGACGATCACAGCGACGAAGTGACGACCGTCACGTTCAATCCGCCGCTGCCCGCGCAGGCGAACCTGACCGTCGAGCTGCCGTCCGGGCTGCGCGACGTGACCGACCGCTCGCTCGCGAACGCCGACCTGTTCCCGCTCGCGACGCGCACCGCGCCGATGCCGCCGCTCGCGAAATTCTCGTCGGGCACCTTCGGGATCGTCGAGCGTTTCGCCGAACCGGATACGCCCGCGCTCGTGCCCGTCACGCTGCGCAATGTCGAGGCCGACCTGCATATCGCGGGCCTCAACACGAGTGGCGCGCAATTCTCGAACCTGAAGGTCGACGACGACACCGCGATTCGTCAATGGATGCGCACCGTCGAGCGCTTCGACAACTGGTCGATGACGGCCGACATGATCGACGAGCGCATCCCGGGCCTGCTCCGGCGCAAGGGCCAGCACCCTGTCTACGTGCCGCTCGCGGCCGGCGAGAAGATGCCCGCGCCGCAGAACCGCCGCATCGACGTGCGCTCGCTGTCGCTGCTCACCGGCGAACCGGGTGCGCAGGCACTGACGCTGCCGAAGGCCGATCCGAAGGCGCTGCGTCCGTTCGAGGTCGTCGGCGTGCCGATCGAAAAACCCGGCTTCTACGTGCTCGAACTCGCGTCGCCCGCGCTCGGCCGCTCGCTGCTCGCGAAGCCGTCGAGCATGTACGTGCGCACCACCGTGCTCGTCACGAACCTCGGCGTGCATCTGAAACAGGGCCGCGAGAACAACCTCGTATGGGTCACGACGCTCGACAAGGGCAAGCCCGTGCCGAACGCGCGAATCCGCGTGTCGGATTGCAACGGTGACGAAATCGCGTCCGGCAAGACCGATGCGCAAGGCCTGCTGAAGATCGACGGTGCATTCGAGCCGAAGCACGAATGCAGCCAGTCGGAACGCTTCGACGACTACTTCGTGTCGGCGCGCGTCGACGATCCGAAGACGGGCCCGGACATGGCGTTCGTCAGCTCGAACTGGAACCGCGGGATCGAATCGTGGCGCTTCAACGTGCCGACCGACACCGACAGCGCGCCGACCGTGCGCGCGCATACCGTGTTCGACCGCACGCTGCTGCGGGCCGGCGAAACCGTATCGATGAAGCACTTCCTGCGCACCGAGACGCTGCAGAGTCTCGCGTTCCCCGCGCAATACCCGTCGCGCGTGACGATCCGCCATCTCGGCTCCGACCAGACCTACAAGCTGCCGCTGACGTGGTCGGCCGACCACAGCGCCGACACGCAGTTCACGTTGCCACCCGCGGCAAAGCTCGGCGAGTACAGCGTGTCGCTCGAAGGCGGCCCCGACGACGCGCCGACCGCCAGCTACTACAGCGGCAGCTTCCGCGTCGAGGCGTTCCGCCTGCCGGTGCTCAAGGGGACGATCGGCGCGCGCGACGCGCAGAAGAGCCCGCTCGTCGCCGTCAAGGAAGCGCCGCTCGCCGTGCAGATCGACTACGTGTCGGGCGGCGGCGCATCGAACCTGCCCGTGCAGGTGTCCGCGCTGATGAAATGGGCGTCGCCGCCGTTCGCGGATCGTTTCGAGGACTTCAGCTTCGCGCCGTACCGCGCGGAACGCAGCGACGGCAATGCCGACGACGATGCGCAGGACGGCGACAGCGCATCGGCCGCGAACAACGATCCCGACGCGACCCGGCTGATCGCAGACAAGCTGCCGGTCACGCTCGACCGCAACGGTGCGGGTTCCGTCACGCTCAAGGGCTTGCCCGACGTCGACGCGCCGAAGCGCATCGCGCTCGAGGCGACGTTCGCGGACCCGAACGGCGAAGTGCAGACGATTCGCGGCGACACGATCCTGTGGCCCGCCGCGGTAGTGGCCGGCATCAAGGCCGGCCGCTGGGTGTCGGTCGGCCAGCGCGTGCCGGTGCAGGCGCTCGCGCTCGACCTGCAGGGCAAGCCGCGCGCCTCGGTGCCGATCGAGATCAAGGGCGTCGCGCACATCACGACGTCGTCGCGCAAGCGGATGGTCGGCGGCTTCTATGCGTACGACAACAAGAGCGACACGCGCGAGCTCGGCGTGCTGTGCTCGGGCAAGACCGACGACAAGGGCCGCATGGCCTGCGACGCGACGCTCGAACAGGCCGGCAACATCCAGTTGATCGCGGTCGCGAAGGACGGCGACGGCCGCACGTCGAATGCGTCGACGTCCGTGTGGGTCACGCGCGAGGACGAACTCTGGTTCGGCGGCGACAACACCGACCGGATCGACGTGATCCCGGAGAAAACGTCCTACGAGCCGGGCGAAACGGCCCGCTTCCAGGTTCGCATGCCGTTCCGCTACGCAACCGCCCTCGTCGCGGTCGAGCGCGGCGGCGTGATGGAAACGCATGTCGTCCAGTTGAACGGCAAGAACCCGACCGTCGACCTGAAGGTCGACGAATCGTGGGGGCCGAACATATACGTGTCGGTGCTCGCGCTGCGCGGCCGCATTCGCGAAGTACCGTGGTATTCGTTCTTCACGTGGGGCTGGAAGGCGCCGGTCGAATGGGCGCGCGCGTTCTGGCGCGAGGGCCGTCACTATGAAGCGCCGACCGCATTCGTCGACCTGTCGAAGCCCGCGTTCCGCTACGGGCTCGGCGAGATCAAGGTCGGCACGGGCGCGCATCGCCTCGGCGTGAGCGTGACGACCGACGCAACACGCTACACGGTGCGCAGCAAGGCGCAAGTACACGTGAAAGTCACGCTGCCCAACGGGCAGCCGGCACCTGCCGGCACGCAGATCGCGGTCGCGGCCGTCGACGAGGCGCTGCTCGAACTGATGCCGAACAACAGCTGGGACCTGCTCGACGCGATGCTGCAGCGACGCGCGTATGGCGTCGAGACGGCCACCGCGCAGATGGAAATCGTCGGCCGCCGCCACTTCGGCCGCAAGGCCGTGCCGGCCGGCGGCGGCGGCGGCAGCGCGCCGACGCGCGAGCTGTTCGACACGCTGCTGCTGTGGAATCCGCGCGTGGCGCTCGACGCGAACGGCAGCGCAACCGTCGACGTGCCGCTGAACGACGCGCTCACGCGCTTCCGGATCGTCGCGATCGCGGCGGTCGGCCCCGATCGCTTCGGCACCGGCAGCACGTCGATTCGCAGCACGCAGGATCTGCAGCTGATCTCCGGGCTGCCGCCGCTCGTGCGCGAAGGCGATGCGTTCCGTGCGCAGGTCACGCTGCGCAACACAACCGATCGCGCGATGCAGGTCGTCGTGACGCCGCGCGTGACCGGCCTCGACGTCGCGCCGCAAACCGTGTCGCTCGCGGCCAATGCGGCGACGGAGGTCGCATGGACGATCACCGTGCCCGAGCAGGCGCTCGACGCGGCCGGCGCGCTGAACTGGCGCATCGAGGCGGCCGAGCAAGGCGGCAAGCGCGCGTCCGACGCGCTGGCCGTCGCGCAGAAGGTCGTGCCCGCGCTGCCGGTGACCGTGCAGCAAGCCACGCTCGCGCAGGTCGACGGCACGCTGACGCTGCCCGTGTCGGCGCCGGCCGGCGCCGTCAACAACGCACAGGGCGCGCCGCGCGGCGGCATTGCCGTGTCGCTGCAATCGAAACTCGCCGACGGCCTGCCCGGCGTGCGACGCTGGTTCGAGCGCTACCCGTATCGCTGCCTCGAGCAACAGACGTCGCGCGCGATCGGCCTGCACGACGCCGCGCAATGGCAGGCGCTGGTCGCGCGCATGCCGGTCTACCTCGACAGCGACGGCCTCGCGAGCTACTTCCCTCCGTCGTCCGACGACGCGCACTACGGGAGCCCGACGCTGTCGTCGTACCTGCTCGTGGTCGCCGACGAGGCCAGCCGCCTCGACCCGCGCTTCGCGCTGCCGGAAGACTTGCGCACGCAGCTCGAGGCCGGGCTCGCGCGCTTCGTCGACGGCCGCATCGAGCGCAACGCGTGGGCGCCGCGCCAGGATCGCGATCTGCGCAAGCTTGCCGCGATCGAGGCATTGTCGCGCTATGGCGCCGCGCAAGGCCGCATGCTCGGTTCGATCGAGATCGCGCCGAACCAGTGGCCGACGTCGGCGGTGATCGACTATCACGCGATCCTCACGCGCGTGAAGGACATCCCGCAGCGCGACGAGAAACGTGCGCAGGTCGAGCAGATCCTGCGCGCGCGCCTCACGTACCAGGGCACGCAGCTCGTATTCTCGACCGCGCGCGACGACGACCTGTGGTGGCTGATGACGAGCAACGAGACCAACGCCGCGCGTCTCGCGCTGGAATTCGCGGGCGATCCGGCGTGGAAGGACGAGATGCCGCGCGTCGCGACCGGCCTGCTCGCGCTGCAACGCCAGGGCGCATGGCAGACGACAACGTCGAATGCGCTTGGTCAGCTCGCGATCGAGCGCTTCTCGCGCACCTACGAGAGCACGCCCGTGGCAGGCACGACGAAGGTCGCGCTCGGCGGCAACGAGCGCGCGATTTCCTGGTCGCAGGCGCCGGCGCCCGCGGATGCCCCCGCGTCGGCCACCGCCGCGACGCGCGCCGCCGCCGCGCGCAGCGTGCTGATGCCGTGGCCGCGTGCGGCCCAGGCACCGGCCACGCTGTCCGTCACGCAGGACGGCACGGGCCGCCCGTGGGCGACCGTCGAAAGCCTCGCGGCCGTGCCGCTGCGCGCGCCGTTCGCGGCCGGCTACCGGATCACGAAGACCGTCACGCCCGTGTCGCCCGCGGTCAAGGGCGTGCTGACGCGCGGCGACGTCGTGCGCGTGCATCTCGACATCGATGCGCAGAGCGACATGACGTGGGTCGTCGTCAACGATCCGATCCCCTCCGGCGCGACGATCCTCGGCTCCGGCCTCGGCCGCGATTCCGAAGCCGCGACGCAAGGCGAGAAATCGCCGGACGGCGCATGGCCGGCGTTCATCGAACGCGACTTCGACGGCTACCGCGCGTATTACGACTATCTGCCGAAGGGCAAACTCTCGGTCGAATACACGGTGCGGCTGAACAACGTCGGTACCTTCGGGCTGCCGCCGACACGCGTCGAAGCGCTGTACGCGCCGTCCGTGTACGGCCTGTGGCCGAACCCGCCGATGACGGTGAAGCCGGCCGACGCGGGCAAGTGACGAGTACGTGATGATCGATCCTGTATTGCCGCGGCCGGTGCGTTTCGCCGGCCGCGTATTCGTCGCCGTCATGCTCGCAGCGCCGCTGGTCGCGCACGCGCTGCCCGGCTACGACGACGTGCGCCGCAACTGGCGCAGCTCCGACTGGGTGCTGCTCGCGCGCGACGGCACGCCGCTGCAGCGCACGCGCGTCGACCTCACCGAACGCCGCGGCGACTGGGTATCGCTCGCCGACGTGTCGCCCGCGTTTCGCGAGGCGATCGTCGTGTCGGAGGACAAGCGTTTCTACGAACACAGCGGCGTCGACTGGCGCGGGATCGCCGGCGCGGCGTGGGGCAATCTGTGGAACGAGCGCACGCGCGGCGCGTCGACGGTGACGATGCAGCTCGCCGGGCTGCTCAGCGATTCGCCGCGCCGCTCGGGCCAGCGCTCGCTGCCGCAGAAGGCCACGCAGGCAATGAACGCGCTGCTGCTCGAGCGGGGCTGGCGCAAGGACCAGATCCTCGAGGCCTACCTGAATCTCGTGCCGTTGCGCGGCGAGACGGTAGGCCTCGCCGCGCTGTCGCAGGTGCTGTTCGGCAAGGCGCCGTCCGGCCTCGATGCACGCGAGGCCGCGATCACCGCGGCGCTGGTGCGCGCCCCCAACGCGGCGCCGGCGAAAATCGCCGAGCGTGCGTGCCGGATCCTGCGCGACATGCGTGCGGAACAGGGCTGCGCGTCGCTGGACAGCTACGTGCAGCTCGTGATCGCCCGCCCGGCCAGCGCCGTGCGCGACGACGGCGCCGCCCTCGCCCCGCACTTCGCGCGCCGCATCGCGGCCGAGGTCAGGCCGATGGCCGGCGCGCAGGTGCGCACGACACTCGATGCGCCGCTGCAGCGCTTCGCGCGCGACGCGCTCACGCGCGCGCTGACCGAGCTCAACGCGCCCGCGCACCGGCGCAACGTGCAGGACGGCGCGGTCGTCGTAATCGACAACGCGACCGGCGAGATTCGCGCGTGGGTCGGTTCGTCGGGGGCGTTGTCGAGCGCGCGCGACGTAGATGCCGTGCTCGCGCCGCGCCAGGCCGGCTCGACGCTCAAGCCGTTCCTCTATGCGCAGGCGATCGACGAGAAGCGGCTCACCGCCGCGTCGCTGCTCGACGACGCGCCGATCAACCTTGCGGCCGGCGGCGGGCTCTACATTCCGCAGAACTACGACAAGGATTTCAAGGGCTGGGTGAGCGTGCGCAGCGCGCTCGGGGGCTCGCTGAACGTGCCGGCCGTGCGCACGCTCGTGCTCGTCACGCCGCACCGCTTCGCGCGCACGCTGACCGCGCTCGGCCTGCCGCTCGCGCAGGAAGGCGATTACTACGGCTTCAGCCTTGCGCTCGGCAGCGCGGACGTCACGCTGCTGTCGCTGACCAATGCGTATCGCGCGCTCGCGAACGGCGGCGTCGCGCGCAAGGTCGTCGACCTGCCCGCGCCGTCGCCCGCTTCCGGCGCATCGGCATCGGGCCGCGCGGACAACGGCACGCGCGTGTTCAGCGAAGCGGCCAGCTTCGTCGTCACCGACATCCTCTCCGACAACAACGCGCGCGTGCGCACGTTCGGCTTCGATAACCCGCTCGCGACGCGCTTTTTCTCGGCGGTGAAGACCGGCACGAGCAAGGACATGCGCGACAACTGGACGGTCGGCTTCACGTCGCGCTATACGGTCGGTGTGTGGGTCGGCAATGCGGACGGCTCGCCGATGTGGGACGTGTCGGGGGTGACGGGCGCGTCGCCGGTGTGGTCGGCCGTCGTCGGCTACCTGCACCGCGACCTGCCGAGCCGCGCGCCACGTCCGCCGGCCGGTGTCGAAACGCGCCGCATCACGTTCGAGCGTGACGTCGAACCGTCGCGCGACGAGTGGTTCGTCGCGGGCACCGCGCTTGACACGATCCGGCTCGCGGCGCCCGTCACGCCAGGCAAGGACGGCGCGCGCGCGCCGCTGACGATCGGCGCGCCGACCGACGGCACGATCTTCGCGATCGATCCGGACATTCCGCCGAAGAACCAGCGGATCTGGTTCGAGCGGTCGGCCGGGCATGCCGCGCGATTCGCGTGGCGGCTCGACGACAAGGTGATCGGCCACGCCGACCGCATCGCGTGGATGCCGTGGCCGGGAAGGCACCGGCTGGAACTCGTCGACGCGCGCGGCAACGTGGCGGATACGATCGGCTTCGAGGTGCGCGGCGCGTTCGCGAAGCCGGCCGCGCGCAAGCCCTAGGGCGCCGCAACCGCACCGCAGCCACAAACGAGCGAACGGGCACGCGTTACCCGGATCGGAGACATAGAATATGAGCCATGCGCTGTTGCTTTGGCGCATTCCGGTTGCCTTGCCGCGTGTTCCCCCTCTCCCGATCGTCCGCGACCATGAACCATCGCCATCCGCGCTTTCTCCGCCCCGCGCTGGGCATCGCCTGCGTCGCAGCCGTTGCGGCCCTGGCAGGCTGCAACGGCGATGCCTGCTTCGGCGTCGATGTCTGCTTCAACAGCGACAACACGCAGACCGTCGCGCTGTCCGGCACGGCCGCCACCGGCGCCGCGCTCGCGAGCGCGTCGGTGACGGTGAGTTGCACGCAAGGATCGGCGACGACGCTGACCGACGGCGGCGGCAACTACCGCGTGACGGTCAACGCCGTGCTGCCATGCGTGATCACCGTCGCATCGGGCGGCGCGAGCCTGCATTCGCTCGCGTACGCGGGCGGCACCTTCAACACGACGCCCGAGACCGAGCTGATGCTCGTCTATCTCGCCGCGCAACTCGGTACGAACACGGCCGGGCTGATCGGCAATTTTCAGGGGAATGCGCACTTCCAGCAGGTGATGGGCAACCCGAATACGGTGCAGGCCGCGCAATCGGCGGTCGTGACGAATCTGCAGCAGCGCTATTCGGTCACGCTGTCGACGCCGGCTTTCCTGACGACGCCGTTCGTGGTCGGCCAACCGGGCGTCGACAGCGATCTCGACGCGCTGGCCAAGGCCGGCGCGATCGATTCGAACGGAATGCCGGATCCGGCCGCGATTTCGCTGCTGGCACAGGCGGGCGCGGGACACCCGCTGTGAATGGCCGGCGTGCCGTTGCGGCACGCGCTCACGCCGCCGACACGCTTACGCGGCCTCCCTGCTCCCGCAAGCAACGCTCGCGGCCTGCTGCTGCGTCAGGTAGCGCAGCAGCTTCGTCACCATCCACACGACGATGAACGACAGCGCGACGAAGAACACCGCGAGCGGCGTCAGCACCTGCACCGACACGAAGCCGGCGAGGCCCATCATCGCGGACGAAACCAGCAGCAGCGCGCACCCGAGGATCGCGCTCGTCAGCCCCGCGATATGCGGAAACAGCGAATTGCCCTTGGCCATCAGCGTCGGATACATCGCGCCCGCGCAGAAGCCCATCACGAGCACCGGCGTCGCGAGCGTCCACACGCGCAGGCCGATGGTCAGCGCCAGCACCAGCATCGCAATCGCCGCACCCGCCATCACGCGCGCGCCGATGCGCAGCCGCTGCTCGGCACTCGGCAGCCCGCGCCCGTGAATCCGGTTCGACAGCCCGCCGAGGAAATACATCAGCCCGATCCCGAGCGCAAGATAACCGAAGTAGGTCGGCGGCTTGTGCAACGTGGTCTGCACCATGAACGGCCCGACGATGTTGAACACCAGCAGGATGCTGTAGCACAGTCCCTGCGCGAGGAAGCAGCTCTGGAACACCGGGCTCGCGAGCACCTTGCCCGCGTTCGCCATCAGCGTGCGCGGCTCGAGATGGACCGGCTTCGGCAAGGTTTCGCGATAACGCCACAGCAGCGCCCACATCACCAGCGAATACACCAGCAGAAACACAAGGCACGCGCGCCAGCCGAACCATTCCTGCAGGTGCGCGCCGATCACCGGCGCGATGATCGGTGCGAGCCCCCACGCGATCGACATGTACGTGAACGCATGCATCAGCGCCTGACCCGAGAACGAGTCGGTGATGATCGCCTTCGCGAGCAGGTTCGTGGTCGCGATCCCGAAACCCTGCAGGCAGCGCGCGAGCACGAACGTCTCCAGGTTCGGCGCGCCGAGCGACAACAGGCAGCCGATCGTATAGATGACGAGCCCGAACGCAAGTACGCGCTTGCGCCCGTACGCATCGGCGATCGGACCGAAGATCAGCTGGCCGAGCGCATAGGCGGCCATGTAGCCGGACACGCTCGACTGGATCGCCTGCGGCGTGGTCGCGAACGAGCGCGCCATGTCGGGCAGCGCGGGCACGTAGATGTCGATCGCGAGCTGGCCAGCGGACGCGAACAGGCAGATCAGAAACAACAGGAAGCGCGGCGAGTTCGATTCGCGCGCGGGTGTGAGCGAGGCGTTCATGACGACCGGGAAGGAATCAGACGGCGGCAGTACGCGCCAGCGTGTTCGAATAGCGAACAGCTGTGCGCAGCGAAGCCGTATTGTGCCTCTTGTTGCGACATCCCACAGGAATTCCCTGGCGCGGACGAGGTTGAATGCCTATCGCCCGACCTTCGGAAACACGCCAGGAGAGGAGGACCGCCCTCCACCGGCCGGTTTCGACATGTCGCCGCAGTCCCACTCCTGTAGAGCCGGCCGCGGTTTTAATCGTGCTTTAAGCCAGCGCCCGCATAGTCGCTGGTGGCTCCATCCGTGAGCCGCACGCTTTATTCATTGTCGATTCGATCAGTCTTCGTTTGATGGAGATACGAATATGCGATTCCGTTCATCCATGGCGGCGGGCGCGCTGGCACTGTTGCCCGTGCTCGCGATGGCCGGGCAGGCCGACGCGGCCCTCGCCGCCCAACCGATGTTCGTCAACGTCAACGGTCACGCCGTGCCTGTCAAAGCCGAAACGCGTGTCGTCCAGACGGCTCTCGGCCCGATGAAGGTCAGCACGTGGAGCTGGCACAGCCCGCAAGGCGGTGCGAGCTTCGAGATGCAGACGTCGTCGTCGGACGGCGCCCCGCCTGCAGACGCGCTGCGGCAGCTGCAGGCCGCGCAGTATCGGATGCAGGCGGCCCAGGCGCAGATGGTCGCGATGCTGCAGCAGATGATGGCGCTGCAGCGCGTCGCGCTCGCCAACGCGTTCGCGATGCCGATGCCGCAACCCGTCGCACTCACGATGCCCCTGTGGGCGATGCCGGAACCGGTCGTCGTGCTCGTGCCGGCCCAGCCGCCGATGCGGGCGGTGGCGCCGGCACCGTCGGCACCGGCCCGGCCGGCCGCGCGCGGCCCCGAAATCAAGGCCTGACGCGCGATTCCGGCGCGCGAGCGACCGGGTGGCAAAGCAAAACCGCCGGCACATGCCGGCGGTTTTTTATTTGCGACGCGATAAAACGGCGCCGCCGCGATCAGTACTGCGCCTGATCCGTCGGATTCCTGAACAGCTGCTTCATCTCCGGCGACAGCGGATAGTTGAGGCTCACGCCCTTCGGCGGAATCGGCTGCATGAACCACTGATCGTAGAGCTTCTCGGCGGCCCCCGAGGTCTGCATCTTCGCGATCACGCCGTCGACCACGTGCTTGAACGCCGGGTCGTCCTTGCGCATCATGCACGCGTAGTTTTCGTGGACGAGCGGCGTGCCCGTCACCGTGTACGCACCCGGATTGCGGTCCTTCGCGATCTCGCCGTACAGGAGCGGCTCGTCCATCACGAACGCGACCGCGCGCCCCGTCGTGACGTTCATGAACGCTTCAGCGTGGTCCTTCGCGCTGATGATCGTCATGTTCATCCCCTTCTCCTCGTTGAGCTTGCGCAGCAGGCGCTCGTCCGACGTACCGGCCGTCGTCGCGACGGTCTTGCCGGCCAGGTCCGGAAAGTCCTTCACGCCCGAATCCTTGCGCGTGCTGAAGCGAATTCCATACAAGAAAATGCTGTTCGAGAACGCGGCCTGCTTCTGCCGCTCCAGCGTGTTGGTCGTCGATCCGCACTCGAAGTCGATGGTGCCGTTCTGCAGCAGCGGAATCCGGTTCTGCGACGTGATCGGGATTTCCTTCACCGTCAGGTTCGGCGCCTTCAGTTCGATCTTGAGCGCGTCGATGATGCGCGCCGCGATTTCGCGCGAGTAACCGATGTTCTTTTGCTGGTTGTCCGAATAGGAGAACGGCACCGACGATTCGCGGATACCCAGCGACACGATGCCTGTGTCCTTGATCTTCTTCAGCGTGCCGGTGAGCGCCTGCGCGTGCGCGGCGCCCGCCAGCGCGCAGGTCAGCGCGACGGCCAGCCAACGGAAGCGGCGATCCATGCTTTTCTCCTGATGAATCGTTGATCGAATCGCGATCGTACGCCCGACAAAATTCGCGTCGCATCGGGGAAAGCGCAAGCAACCGTCGATCTCGGCCGCACGCGGACAGCCGTTTTTCCGTGGCGCGCAAACGGGGGGGCGACACGCGTCGCGCCCGGCCGGCCACACTCAGTTGCGCGTCACCCGCCACGACGCCTGCTCCCTACCGGTAATCGTTCCGCGTTGCAGCAACGTAATCGTTTGCGACTACTCGATTTTTTCTCGTGAAACGCGCTCAAGAAGCCCCTGCAACAGCCGTTACCCAGTGCATGGCGCGTCGCAGCAACCATGCCGCGATCGTCAGACAAAAACGACAAGGTCCGGTGTTCCTCCGGCCCAGGCACGACCGCCGGCACGACGGTTATCTACGAGGATCGAGTCTCACATGAGAGCCAAACGTTTCAATTTCGCGCTGGCCCGCTCGGCTCATGCGCGCATGCTCGCCGGCATGCTGTCTGCCGCCGCCCTGCTTCCCCTTGCCGGCTGCGGCGGCGGTGGCGGCGACGGCAGCAACCCGTCGTCTTCCAATGCAGCGCCGGCCCCTTCGCCCTCGCCGGCCCCGACGACCCCGCCCGCCACCAACGGCAGCAATGCATGCGCGACGCAACAGGCCGCCGTGCAGATGGCCGCCCAGACGACCGCACCGGCCGAACCGCCGGTCGATCACCTGATCGTCAAGCTGAAGACGCTGACGGCCACGCGCGCGATGGCGGCCCTCGACACCGGCACACGGCTCGACGCGGTGATCCAGCGCTCGATGACGCGCTGGACGGCACCGACGACGACCGGCGCCGCCCGGACGTATGCCGCCGCGACAACGTCGCAGGCACCGCTGAACGTGCAGGTCGAGCGAACGCTGTCGGACGGCGCGGCCGTGCTGTCGATCGGCCAGCGCATCGCGTCCGGCGACGCCGCAGCGCTCGCGCAGGCATTCGCGGCCGACGGCGACGTCGACTACGCGGAACCGGATCACCCGATGCGGATCCGCGACACACCGAGCGATCCCGCATACGGCCAGCAGTGGTATCTGTCCGACGCGAGCGTCGGCATCAACGCGCCGCCCGCGTGGACGCGAACCAAGGGCTCGCCGACCGTCGTTACCGCGGTGCTCGACACGGGCTACCGGCCGCACCCCGACCTCGTCGGCAACCTGCTGCCCGGCTACAGCTTCATCTCGAACGTCAACACCAGCAACAACGGCCAAACGCGCGGCACCGATGCAACCGATCCGGGCGACTGGGTCACGCAGCAGGAACTCGACGACGCCAGCGGCCCGTACTATCACTGCGCGAGCGAACCGAGCACCAGCAGCTGGCACGGCACGCGCGTGATGGGCGTGATCGGCGCCGGCGCCAACAACGGCATCGGCGTCGCCGGCGTGTCGTGGCTCGGCCGCATCCTGCCCGTACGCGTACTCGGCAAGTGCGGCGGCACGACGAGCGATATCGCCGACGCGATGCGCTGGGCGGCCGGCATTCCGGTCGCCGGCGTGCCGACGAACCCGACGCCGGCGAAGGTCATCAACCTGAGCCTGGGTGGCGTCGGCGCATGCAGCGCGACGTTCCAGCAGGCGATCGACGACGTGAACGCGAAAGGCGTGACGGTCGTCGTCGCCGCCGGCAACGACGGCCTGTCAACCGGGCTTGACCAGCCGGCAAACTGCCGCGGCGTGATCAGCGTCGGCGCGACCGACGCGACGGGGCGCCGCGCATCGTTCAGCAACTTCGGCTCCGACGTCGCGCTGAGCGCACCGGGCGTCGACATCCTGTCGACGGCCAACAGCGGCACGACGACGCCGGGCACGGACACATACGGAACCGCGAGCGGCACGAGCCTCGCGACACCGCAGGTGACGGGCATCGTCGGGCTGATGCTGTCGGTGAACGGCAACCTCACTCCCGCGCAGATCCAGCAGAAGCTGCAAGGCGGCGCGCGTGCAGAAATGCTGCCGGCCAGCACGTCGTGCACTGCGCTGCCGGCAGGTTCCGGTATCGCCGATGCAGGCGCTGCCGTCACGGCGGCCACGCAGTAACCGGCACGTCGCCTCGACCCAACCGCGCGCACGCCTGTCGGGCGTGCGCGCGGTTTTTTTGACCGAGGAGCCGAAGGCGTCGAACCAACGTATTGCAAAAAAACCGCCTGAAAAAAGGGCGGAAAAGGGTTGACGCTTCGCACGGCGCCCCATTACCATCGCCCCCGTCTGATTACATGGAGTGTTCTGTGAACACCGATGCGAGTTGTAGTTGGTCCTCGACCAACTTGACTGCTGCCTGAGGAAACCGCGCAGAGCCTCGTCTTCTGCCGCATCCCGGGAAGCAGGATGCGGCGCCCTTCCGGCCTGACCGGCCAGAATCCCCCGCCGATTTTTTCGATATCGCCGAATGTCCGCGCTGCGCAACCTTGCGTTGCCGCGCGCATACGTTCGTGCCGCGCGCAGCGCACGCTGCGCGCGTGTTCCGTTCGCGTGCCGTCCGGCCGCGCGCCGTTGTGCATGCGCGGCTGCCGATCGCTCGCGCCATCTACCCGCAACCGACAGGAGTGCAGATGAACTCAGACGACAGTAGTCGATTACCGCTCGCCGGTGCGACGCTGCGCATCGCCCATCCGGCCGCACTCCGCGCGCCGGCGAGCGTTCCCCCCTTCACCGATCCACAGCCGATCGCGCCGGACGCGACGCGGCGGGGGCCGTTCGTGCATCGATAACGTCACGGTCGCTCCCCGCCCGCCGCCTCATGCGCAAGGAGCGATTCATGACTCAACGAAACAACTCTCAGAAGAAACAGCGCGGCTTCATCAACTCCGGACCCGGTCAGCAGAGCGAACCTCGCGTGATGCGCGCCGCGCAGGAAGCGGCCCGGCCGCTCGACGAAACCTTCAAGTCGCTGCATACCAGCCTGCGCGGCCTCACCTGCGCGCAGGCTGCCGACCGCCTGCAGCACCACGGCCCGAACGAAATCGCGCACGACAAGCCGCCGCACTGGACGCGCCAGCTGCTGCATGCGTTCCACAATCCGTTCGTCTACGTGCTCCTGGTGTTGGCCGCGATCAGCTTCTTCACCGACGTCTATTTCTCGGCCCCCGACGATCGCGATTACGTCGGCATGACGATCCTGCTGACGATGGTCACGATCAGCGCGCTGCTGCGCTTCGTGCAGGAATTCCGGTCGCTGCGCGCGGCCGAAAAGCTCAAGGCGATGGTCCGCACGACGGCGACCGTGCAGCGCGCGGTGACCGACACGTCCGAGCCTGCGCGCCGCGAGGTGCCGATGCGCGAAGTGGTGGTCGGCGACATCGTGCACCTGTCTGCCGGCGACATGATTCCCGCCGACGTGCGTCTGCTCGCATCGCGCGACCTGTTCATCAGCCAGGCCGTGCTGACCGGCGAAGCGCTGCCGGTCGAGAAGTACGACACGCTCGGCGCGGTCGCGGGCAAGTCGGCCCATGCGGGCATGGCGAGCACACCGGGCGGGGCGAACGACGCGTCGACGTCGCTGCTCGATCTCGAGAATGTGTGCTTCATGGGCACCAACGTGGTGAGCGGCACCGCGACGGCAGTGGTCGTCGCGACCGGTGAGGACACCTATTTCGGATCGCTCGCGCGCAACGTGGTGAGCCACAAGCGCATCGAGACGAGTTTCGACCGCGGCGTGGCGAGCGTGAGCTGGCTGCTGATCCGGTTCATGTTCGTGATGGTGCCGATCGTATTCTTGATCAACGGCCTGACCAAGGGCGACTGGCTGAGCGCGCTCACCTTCGCGCTCGCGGTGGCCGTCGGCCTCACGCCCGAGATGCTGCCGATGATCGTCAGTGCGAACCTCGCACGCGGCGCGATCGCGATGGCACGCCGCAAGGTCGTCGTGAAGCGGTTGAACTCCGTGCAGAACTTCGGCGCGATGGACGTGCTGTGCACCGACAAGACCGGCACGCTCACGCAGGACAAGATCATCCTCGAACACCATCTCGACCTGTCCGGCCACAGGAACGAGGACATCCTGCGGCTTGGCTGGCTGAACAGCTTTCATCAGAGCGGCCAGAAGAACCTGATCGATATCGCGGTGGTCGCGCGCGCCAACGAGATCGGCGAGCGCGTGAAACCGCAGGGCTACAGGAAGATCGAGGAGCTGCCGTTCGACTTCGTGCGCCGCCGCCTGTCGGTTGTCGTCGAGGACACGCGCGGTGCGCACCTGCTGATCTGCAAGGGCGCGGTCGAGGAAATGCTCGCGGTATCGACCCACGTGCAGGACGAGCACGGCGTGCGTCCGCTCGACTTCGTCGCGCGCAAACGGCTGCTCGAACAGGCAAACGCTTACAACGAGGACGGCTTCCGCGTGCTGGTGCTCGCCACACGTGCGATCCCGCGCGGCGACGAACGCGAACAATACCGCACCGCCGACGAGCGCGACCTCGTCGTGCGCGGCTTCCTGACCTTCCTCGATCCGCCGAAGGAATCGGCCGCACCGGCGCTCGCCGCGCTGCGCGAGAACGGCGTGTCGGTGAAGGTGCTGACGGGCGACAATCCGACCGTGACGATGAAAGTGTGCCGCCAGGTCGGCCTCGAACCGGGCAAGCCGATGCTCGGCTCCGAAATCGAAGCGCTCGACGATGCGACGCTCGCGAAGGTCGTCGAACGCACGACGGTGTTCGCGAAGCTCACACCGCTGCAGAAGGCGCGCATCGTGAAGGCGCTACAGGCGAACGGCCACACCGTCGGCTTTCTCGGAGACGGAATCAACGACGCGCCCGCGCTGCGCGACGCCGACGTCGGCATTTCGGTCGACAGCGGGGCCGACATCGCGAAGGAAACCGCCGACATCATCCTGCTCGAAAAGAGCCTGATGGTGCTCGAGGAAGGCGTGATCAAGGGCCGCGAGACGTTCGGCAACATCCTCAAGTACCTGAACATGACTGCCAGCTCGAACTTCGGCAACGTGTTCTCGGTGCTCGTCGCCAGCGCGTTCCTGCCATGGGAGCCGATGCTCGCGACCCAACTGCTCGTGCTGAACCTGATCTACGACACGTCGCAGATGCTGCTGCCGTGGGACAAGATGGATCCGGAGTTCCTGAAGAAGCCGCGCAAGTGGGAAGCCGGCAACATCGGCCGCTTCATGCTGTGGGTCGGGCCGACGTCGTCGGTGTTCGACATCACGACCTACGTGCTGATGTGGACCGTGTTCGGCGCGGGAGCGATGTACCACCTGCACGGCGGATCGGGCGGCCAGATCGTGATGAACTCGGGCTGGTTCATCGAGAGCCTCGTGTCGCAGACGCTCGTCGTGCACCTGCTGCGCACGCAGAAGATTCCGTTCCTGCGGAGCACGGCCGCGCTGCCGGTGCTGCTGTCGACGTTCACCGCGATCGCGATCGGCTGCTGGCTGCCGTTCTCGCCGTTCGCGGATTCGCTCGGCTTCATGCACCTGCCGGGCACCTACTGGCTGTGGCTCGCCGCAACGATGGTCGGCTACATCCTGCTCGCGCAGATGGTCAAGACGATCTATGTGCGTCGCTACAAGCAGTGGTTCTGATTTCCTCCGAACGACGGCGCGCCGGCCCGCATGGGCCGGCCGCCCACGACGCACGACAGGTGACGTGATGAAAAGAGAAATGCTTCCGCTTGCGACCGCGAGCGCCCTCCTCGCGCCGCTGGATGCGGGCCTCGCCTACCAGCCGAATCGCCGGGGCGATCCGCGCTCGGTCTGGGCCGTGTCGGCCGCGGCGCTCTACAAGGCGATCGACACGCTGCAGTTCGTAGCGGACATCGGCCTGTCGCGCAACACCGAAAGCTCGGCCGGCGCGAATCCGGCATTCGTGATCGCGGGCGCGATCTACTCGCCGAAACGCTGGCTCGACCTCGACATCGGCTACCGGCACGGGCTGAACGTCCAGACCTACCGTCATTCCGTCATGGGCGGGGTAACGGCGCGATGGTGATGCCGTGGTGATGCGGCCGACGCCGCATGTCCATTCGCACGGCGACGGGCCGCCTTCGGGCGGCCCGTTTTCTCATTTGCCGTCGTTCGCGCCGAACAGTTGCGCGCACACGGCGCGCCCCTCTTCGGTCAACGCGGCGCTGCCGGTGCCGTCGTCGTTCGACGTCGTCGCGCTCAGGCCGGCGGCATCGAGCTGCGTCAGTGCGCGGCGCAGCGTGCTCATCGGCAAGTGCGTGCGCTTCGCGATCTTCGGCAGCGACCACGTTTTGCCGGACGGATCGGTTGCGGCTTCGTGCAGCGTCGCGAGCGTCGCAACGAGTGCGGGATCGAGCGGGGCGTCGTCGGATTCTGAAGTCATCGGTTCGGGCTCACGAGCCGGCGCAGGACCGGCCTTCAGGAAGGAGGCAATCGCGGACACTATACGCCCGGTCACGCACCCTTGATCGCGGCGCGCATGAACGACACGAAACGCGTGGTCACGGGATCGTCGCGATCGGACAGCCACGCCAGCCCGACGCGCCATTTCGCGTTCCTGCCGGCGAGCGGCAATACCGTCGCGTCGCGCAACAGGTACTGCGCACGCGACGGAATGAATGCGACGCCGACGCCGGCCGCGACCGACGTGAGCACCGATTGCACGTCCTCCGCCTGCTGCATCACCTGCGGCACGAAGCGCCGCTCGACGCACCACCGGTCGATCTGCGCGGCGAGGCCGGGGCCGCGTGCGCGCTGCAGTGCGATGAAGCCGATCTCGTTGAGCACATCGAGATCCGCCGGCACGCGCTTGAAGCCGAGGTGCGGCGGCACCGCGAGCGCGAGCCCCTCGTCGATCACCTTGAACGACGACAATCCTTCATCCGACGGCAATCGCAGGAACCCCGCGTCGAGCTTGCCCGCGCGCAGCCGCCGCGTTTGCTCGGACGAAGACAGGTCGCTCAGCGTGACCGCGATGCCCGGATTGCGGCGCCGGAATTCGGCGACGAGTTTCGGCACGAGCGTCAGCACGGACAGGCAGATGCCGAGCCGCAAATGCCCGCGTTGCCCGCTGGTCGCCTCCCGCGCACGCGCGAGAATCTCGTCGGCATCGCGCACGAGCGCCTGCGCGTCAGGCAGGAAGCGTTCACCGAACGGCGTCAGTTCCGCGCCGTGCCGCCCGCGCTCGAACAGCTTGCCGCCGAGGCTGGCCTCGAGCGCGCCGATCTGCTTGCTCAGCGCCGGCTGGCTCATGTGCAGCGTGTCGGCCGCACGGCTGAAATGGCTGAGCTCGGTGACCGTCAGGAAAGTGCGCAGCAGTTTCAATTCCATTCTTGAAAGGAATCGTATCGATCGAAACATTCATTTTACTGATCGAATGGCGTGGCGTTCAATACGGGCACATCCCTTTCGGAATTCATCACCATGCCTCTCGATCATGCGGCCGAGTGCCTGACCGACGTGTCGTGCGACACGGTCGTCGCCGACGCAAGCGATGCCGAGCCCGATGCGCCAGCGTCCGAGCGGCGCACCGCACGCACCGACAGCCGCCGCCGCTTCCGCTTCGGCGATTCGCTGGATGACGCGCCGCCGCGCGCCGCCACAGGTTCGATCGCGATCAGCTTCGCGGTCGTGTCGCGACGGAACTGGCCGCGTTGAATCGACACGCCAGGCCCCGCCGACGAACGCACGCGTTCGACCGTCAGCAAAAAAACAGCAAGAAACCGCGCGCATCGCGCATCATTGCGCGCGCATCCATCGTCATCGCCACGCGATCGACCTTATAATTTCCCGCACCCGCTGACCGCCCACGCATTTCGCGCCGCCGCAACGCGCGTGAAAAGGAGACTTTCGTTTGACCGGCCTCATTGCGCGCCTGCCTCGCGCCCGGACTACCCTGATCATCGCCCTCTCGTTCCTGACACTCGCGTTCGCGACGAACGCGTCCGCGCAGCCGCATCGCACCGCGTCGCCGCACCCGCATGCGAAAGTCGTCAAGAAGAAGCCCGCGCCCCGCAAGCACAAGGCCGTCAAGCACCGTCGCCCGCGCGTGAAGCATCATGCGGTCAAGCGTCACGCGGCGCCCGCGCCGCACCGGCGCGCGAAACGCACGAATGCGGTTCGTCCACGCGCCGCCGCGAAACCGCGCCTGCTCGCGAGCTGCGGCTACAGCCCGCGCGCGGTACGCTCGCTGCACTCGCGCGCGGCCTACGTGCTCGACGTCGATTCCGGCACGCCGCTGCTGGCCCGCAACGCACGCACGGTGCGGCCGATCGCGTCGATCTCGAAGCTGATGACGGCCGTCGTCGCGCGCGATGCGGACCGGCCGCTGAACGGCGTGCTGCGCGTCACCGCGCGCGATCGCGACACGATCAAGTTCACCGGTTCGCGGCTGCCGATCGGCGCCGAACTGTCGCGCCGCCAGATGTTCCATATCGCGCTGATGTCGTCGGAAAATCGCGCGGCCGCCGCGCTGAGCCGCGACTATCCGGGCGGCCGCGCCGCGTTCGTGAAGGCGATGAACCGCGAGGCGCGCCGGCTCGGAATGCGACATACGCATTTCCGCGAACCGACCGGCCTGTCGCCGCACAACGTGTCGACCGCCGAGGATCTGGCGCGGCTTGTCGGCGCCGCCGCGCAGGATCCGCTGATCCGCTATTTCTCGACGGACACGTCGACCACCGTGCAGGCCGGCGACGGCGAGCTGCTGTACGTGAACTCCGATCCGCTCGTCCGCTACGGCCGCCTGCCGATCCGGCTGCAGAAAACCGGCTTCATCAACGAATCGGGGCACGGTGTCGTGATGCGCATGCACGTGAAGGGCCGCCGCGAAACGGTCGTGCTGCTCGGTGCGCCGACGCGCGCCGGCGTGTCGAGCGATGCAATGAAGATCCATCGCTGGCTAGCCTGCTCGATCCAGTAAGCACGACGCGCGCGGCCGCCGCATTCATCCACGAAGGAGCGATGCCATGCAGCACGAATACCGTTTCAACGCGTTCGGACGCCTGCTCGCCGTCGTGCGTTCGAACGGCCGCTGGCAAGTGTTCGATCTCGGTACCGAAGGCAAGCGACGGCCGGCCAACCTGCATATCCCGCCCGCGCTCGCCGCCGACGAACTCGCGCAATATCTCGGCGACCTGCTGCACGAGCATGCGTCGCCGAAGTACAACGACGTCGTGCCGGTCCCGTCGCCGCGCCGCGCATAACGCGCCGCCGCCTATCGCCGACGTGCTGCCCACCGGTGGTTTGCCGCGCAACGACCCGCCACGCCCGCTGCATCGCGCATCGTGCGCGTCCGCCAAATTCGACAGCCAAACTTGCAAGCTAAACTGTCGTGTTCTATGATCCGCCGCATGACACCACCACGCACACCTGGCGTTCGCACCGATGCCGTTGCCGCCGATCTGACCCTCGCGGTGGGCCAGTTGATCCGCCGGCTGCGTTCCGAGATCGAGTCCGAAGGGCTCGGCATGTCGCAGACGAGCGCGCTCGCGCGGCTCGAACGACAGGGGCCGATGACGACCGCCGATCTCGCTCGCGCCGAGGCGATGAAGCCGCAGTCGATGAAGGCAATTCTCGCGAGCCTTGAGGAAGACGGGCTCGTCGAACGCGAGCCTCACCCGACCGACGGCCGCCAGATCCTGTTCCAACTGACCGCGGCCGGCCTCGCGGCACGTCGCAAGCGCGACACCGCGAAGCACAAGTGGCTCGGCGCCGCGATCGGGAAGCTCGCCCCCGAAGACATCCGCACGCTCGCCGCCGCGATTCCGCTGATCCGGCGCATCGGCGAGCAATGACCCCGCGCGCGTGCGGCGCGGCATTCGCGCGCACGTTTTCCCTCGCCCAATTCACGGAGCCTTCACGTCATGAGCACAACCCGTCTCGACACGCAAACGGCGCTCGTCGTCATCGACCTGCAGAAGGGCATCGTCGCGCTGCCCACCGCCCACCCGGTTGCACCGGTGATCGAGCGTACGCGCGAACTGCTCAACGCGTTCCGTAGCCGCGGCCTGCCGGTCGTGCTCGTGAACGTCGCCGGCGGCGCGCCGGGCCGCACGCAACAGCAGGTGCGTCTGGATGCCCTTCCCGCCGACTGGACCGATCTTCTGCCCGAACTGAACCGCCAGCCAAGCGACCATGTCGTGACGAAGAAGACCTGGGGCGCATTTACGGGCACCGGTCTCGACGCGCACCTGAAAGCGGCCGGCGTCACGCAGATCGTGCTGGCCGGCATCGCGACCAGCATCGGCGTCGAATCGACTGCCCGCCAGGCGCACGAGCTCGGCTACAACGTGACGCTCGCGGTCGACGCGATGACCGACCTCAACGCCGACGCACATGCGAACAGCGTCGAGCGGCTGTTCCCGCGCCTGGGCGAGACGGGCTCGACGCAGGAAATCCTCGCGCTGATCGACCGGCGCGGCGCGTGAACGACAAACGCGCTCGGCCGGCCCCGGGCCATGCGGCCGACCGGCTCGATCCGTCGATCTGGAAAGTCAGCGCGGTGGCGACCCTCGGCTCGCTGCTGTCGCAACTCGACGCGACGATCGTCAACGTATCGCTGGCGAGCCTCGCGACCGACCTGCACGCGAGCCTGTCGACGATCCAGTGGGTGACGAGCGGCTACCTGCTCGCGCTCACGCTGGTGTTGCCGCTGAACGGCTGGCTGGTCGACCGCATCGGCGCGAAAGCGCTGTACCTGTGGTGTTTCTCCGCATTCACGCTGACGTCGGCGCTGTGCGGGCTCGCGTGGTCCGCACCGTCGCTGATCGCATTTCGCGTGTTGCAGGGCGTGAGCGGCGGGCTGCTCGCGCCGATGGCGCAGATGATGATCGCGCGCGTGGCCGGCCAGCAGATGGCGCGCGTGATCGGTTATGCCGCGGTGCCCGTACTGATCGCGCCGATCCTCGGGCCGGTCGTCGCCGGCGCGATCCTGCAGCACGCATCGTGGCGCTGGCTGTTTCTCGTGAATCTGCCGGTCGGTGCACTGGCGCTTGCATTGGCCGTATGGTTCCTGCCCGGCGACCGCGAGGAAACGCAGCGGCGCGAGCTCGACTGGATCGGCCTCGCGCTGCTGTCGCCAGCGCTCGTGCTGTTCCTGTATGGCGCCGAGCGCATCGACGCGGTGCCCGGCGTCACCGCGATCGCGGCTTCCGTGCTGCTGCTCGCCGCGTTCCTGCGCGTCGAGCGACGCAAGGGCGCGCATGCGCTGATCGACCTCGCGCTGTTTCGCTCGCGCGTGTTCGGCGCGGCCGCCGCCACGCAATTCCTGTCGAACGGCGCGATCTACGCGGGCCAGATGCTGATTCCGGTATTCCTGATCCGGGCGTGCGGCCGCTCGCCCGGCGAGATGGGCTGGCTGCTGGCGCCGCTCGGGCTCGGCATGCTCGTCACCTTTCCGTCGATGGGCGCGCTGACCAGCCGGTTCGGCGTGCGCCGGCTGGCCTCCGCCGGCGCGCTCCTCGCGCTGGCCGCGACGCTGCCGTTCGTGTATCTCGCGCTCGCCGGCTACGATCCGTACGTGCTGGTGCCCGCGCTGTTTCTGCGCGGAATGGGCCAGAGCGCGATCGGCGCCCCGTCGATTTCCGCCGCGTATGCGTCGGTCGAACGGCGCAACCTGCCGATGGCGACGACGTCGCTCAATATCGTCCAGCGCCTCGGCGGCCCGACGTTCACGACGATGTGCACGCTGTTTCTCGCATGGCGGCTGCAGGCGGAATCCGTGTCGACGACGGGCGGCACGCACGGTGTCGCCTATGCGTGCGCGTTCGGCCTGCTTTGCGCGCTGCATGCGGCGAGTTTCGCGACGACGTTGCGACTGCCTCGATGGTCGAGCGGCGCGGGAGGACGGCCGGCGACGGACGCGCGTTCCGGTTCGCGCTGAATGCCGGCGCCGCGCCGAGCGTCATCGCCCGACCGTTCGGGTTGTGCCACAGCGTCCAGACGCCGCTGACGGACCCAGACGGCCGATGCCCGGCCTCGTCGATGCCGGGCTTGCCGCCGCGCGCGATGCGCGTGGCAAGCCACGACAGATACAGCGAGCCGAGCACCTTCTTCCCCCCGCTTGCCGCTATGCGACACGTACTCCGAGCGGGCATTGCCGCAATGCGCGCAGCGTGTTGCGAAGCACGAAAATCGGGCGGTGCCACGCAACCGCGGAATTGTTCCGGAGCCCTGCGTCATGCATCCGCGACATACGGCCGGAACCCGATGGCACAATCACGGTCCCTTTCATGTGCCCTTCACCGGGCGCGCGCCGCATCGCGACGCTGATTCAACGCACAAGAAGGACCCTGCCTGCCCCTATGACCCTGAACGAATCCTGGTTTGCGCCGCTCGTCGGTATCCTCATCCTGCTCGCCGCCGCCGGCGCGATCACGGCCACCGTCCATTTCCTGCTGTTCCGCGTCGTCGCGCGTCTTGCGCGGCTGTCGGCCACCCGCATCGACGACGCGCTGTTCGAGTTCGGCGCGTTCAAATGGCTGAATCGCATCGTGCCGTTCGTCGTGATCAAGCTCGGACTCGGCGCGGTGCCCGGCATCCCCGCCATGGCCGCGCAGGCCGCCGACAAGGTGTTGTTCGCGCTGATCGTGTTCCTGGTGTCGATGACGATCAGCACGACGCTGTCCGCGCTCGAGCACACGCATCGCACGAGCCGGCGGGACCAGCCGCGCCTGTCGCTGAAGGGCGCGATGCAGCTCGTCAAGCTCGTGATGTTCATCACGGCCGCGCTCGTCGTGATCGGCGACGCGACCGGCAAGCAGATCGGCCTGCTGCTGTCGGGCATCGGCGCGATGTCGGCAGTGCTGATGCTGATCTTCAAGGACACGCTGCTCGGCCTGGTTGCCGGCGTGCAGCTGTCGTCGAACGACATGCTGCGGATCGGCGACTGGATCACGATGCCATCGGCCGGCGCGGACGGCACCGTGATCGACATCACGCTGAACACGGTCAAGGTCGCGAACTTCGATCACACGATCATCACGGTGCCGACATGGAAGCTGATCACCGAGAGCTACCAGAACTGGCGCGGGATGACCGAGGCCGGCGGGCGCCGCATCAAGCGCGCATTGTTCATCGACGCGACGAGCGTGCGCTTTCTCGACAACGACGAGATCGAACGGCTCGAACGCCTGACGCTTCTTAAGGACTACCTCGAAGACAAGGTCGACGCGATCGCGCAATGGAACGGCACGCTCGGCGCGGCCGGCGAATGCCCGGCGAACCGCCGCCAGCTGACGAACCTCGGCACGTTCCGCGCGTACGTCGCGAACTACCTGAAGGGCCATCCGCGGATCCGCCGCGACATGACGTGCATGGCGCGCCAGTTGCCGCTGACGGCCGAGGGCATTCCGCTCGAACTGTACTGCTTCACCGACACGACGACCTGGGTCGACTACGAGGCGATCCAGTCCGACCTGTTCGATCACCTGATCGCGGTGCTGCCGGAGTTCGGGCTGCGCGTGTACCAGCATCCGTCAGGCTTCGACATGCGCCGGATGGCCGGCGCGGTGCAAGCCGACATGACGGCGCCGCACGCGCTGTAATGCTCGCCGCGGCGGCCTGCAACGGGTCGCCGCCGGTAACGCGGCATCGCGGCGCGCGTGGCGCCGCTCACCGCCCCGCGCACTCGGACGCGAGCCGTCCCACCACCTTCAGCGCGTCCTCGATCTGCCGCGACCACGGATAGCTGTAGTTGAGCCGGATGAAGTGCCGGTAATCGGCGGTCGCCGAGAACATGTGGCCGGGCCCGATGGTGATTCCCTGCGCAAGCGCGAGTGCATACAGCTTCATCGCGTCGACCTGCGGCGGCAGCTCGACCCACAGCACATACCCGCCCTGCGGCTGCGACAATCGCGTCCCTTCCGGGAAGAAGCGTCGCACCATCGCGCTCATCAGGCTCGCCTGCTGCGCATACTGCTTGCGCATCCGCCGCAAATGGAAATCGTAGCCGTCGTACTTCAGGTATTCGGCGATCGCAAGCTGCTCGATCGCGGGCGTCGCGAGCGTGTTCAGGAATTTAAGCTTCTCGACCTGGTCGCGGTACCGGCCGGGCATCGCCCAGCCGATCCGGTAGCGTGGCGACAGGCTCTTCGTGAACGACGCGCAATGCAGCACGAGCCCGTCGCGGTCGTACGACTTCAGCGCGCTCGGCGTCGTGTCGCCGTAGTGCAGCTCGTGATAGACGTCGCTCTCGATCGCGGGCACGTCGTGCTTCGCGAGCAGCTCGACGAGCGCGCGCTTGCGCGCATCGGGCATCTGGAAGCCGAGCGGATTGTGGAAATTCGGCATCACCATGCATGCGGCGATGCGCTCGCGCGCGAGGATCCGTTCGAGCGCGTCGAGATCGATGCCGTCGCCAGGATGGGTCGCCACTTCGAGCGCACGCATGCCCATCCGCTCGATCGCGTGCAGCATCGCGTAGAACGTCGGCGACTCCACGGCGATCGTGTCGCCGGGTTTTGCGACGGCCTGCAGACACAGGTTGATCGCCTCCGTCGCGCCGATCGTCATCACGATCTCGCCCGGCTCGACCGGGATCCCGCGCTCCGCGTAGCGCCGCGCGATCTGGCGGATCAGTTCCTGGTTGCCGGGCGGCAGGTCGTCGATCACGCCCCAGCGCGTGCGGCGCCGGCCGATCGCTTGCGCGTAGCGCGCAAGACGCTGCACCGGGAACTGCGACGCATCGGGATACGGCGAACCGAGCGGCACCGCGTCGTCGCGCGCAATCGAGCGCAGCGTCGACAGCACGAGCTGGCTCACGTCCACCGCCGACGGCTCGGCGGCCGGCGCCGACACGTGCAGCTCGGCCTCCGCCGGCGCCGTGGCCCGCGCCCGCACGAAGTAACCCGACTGCGGCCGGCTCTCGATCAGCCCGCGGCTCTCCAGCACGAGATACGCGCGCAGCACGGTCGTGACGCTGAGCTGCTGCTGCCGGCTCGCCTGGCGCACCGACGGAATCCGCTCGCCGGGCCGGTACACGCCGCGCTCGATCTGCGCCTGCAGATCGTCGGCCAGTTGTTCGTAACGCTTCACGCGCCTCCCTTTCAGCTTTCCTTCAACAACACAGTTGGGCTCCGCACTGCCTGACTGGGCGCAACTGTACTCTTTTTTGAAGATGAAAGGTGTACACACAGCGGCCGGTGCCCCGCGCGTACTCTCCGTGCATCGACCCCGACACACGCATCATGAAAAAGAAATCCGCCGCCGCGCGCATCGAACCGTACACCCACCCCGCCGCCGGCTGGGGCGCGCTGAAAGCCGTCACGATCAATCTGATCAAGGAAAAGGTCGCCGGCGGCAACTACCGCACGCTGCTGCGCCAGAACCAGCCCGACGGCTTCGACTGCCCGGGCTGCGCGTGGCCCGACCGCCAGCATGCATCGACGTTCGAATTCTGCGAGAACGGCGTGAAGGCCGTGGCCGCCGAGGCGACGAGCAAGCGCGTGACGCCCGAATTCTTCGCCGCGCACACCGTCACCGAGCTGCTCGAACAGACGGATTTCGAACTCGAACAGCACGGCCGCCTGACCGACCCGATGGTGTACGACGCGCGGACCGATCGCTACGTGCCGATCGCGTGGGACGACGCGTTCAAGCTGATCGCACGCCACCTGCGCGCGTTGCCGGATCCGAATCAGGCGGCGTTCTACACGTCCGGCCGCGCGAGCAACGAGGCGGCGTTCCTGTATCAGTTGCTGGTGCGGATGTACGGCACGAACAACTTCCCAGACTGCTCGAACATGTGCCACGAAGCGACGAGCCGCGGGCTGCCGGCGTCGGTCGGCGTCGGCAAGGGCACCGTCACGCTCGACGATTTCGAGCACGCGGACACGCTGCTGATCTTCGGCCAGAACCCGGCAACCAACCATCCGCGGATGATGGGCGAGCTGCGCGAATGCGCGAAGCGCGGCGCGACGATCGTGTCGATCAACCCGTTGAAGGAACGCGGGCTCGAGCGTTTCGCCGATCCGCAAAGCCCGCTCGAGATGCTGACGATGTCAGGCACCAACATCGCGTCGACCTTCATCCAGCCGACGATCGGCGGCGATTTCGCGCTCATCAAGGGAATGGCGAAGCGCGTGCTCGAACTCGACGATGCCGCGCGCGCCGCCGGCGCGCCACGCGTCGTCGACACCGCGTTCATCGACGAGCACACGGCCGGCTTCGATGCGTTCGCCGACGATCTGCGCAACGAAAGCTGGTCCGCGCTGACGGCCGAGAGCGGCGTGCCGTACGAGCAGATCGACGGCCTCGCGCAGCTCTATGCACGCAGCGAGCGCGTGATCGCGACCTGGGGGATGGGCATCACGCAGCACAAGCATTCGGTCGCGACCGTGCAGATGCTGACGAACCTGATGCTGATGCGCGGCAACATCGGCCGCCCCGGTGCGGGCCTGTGCCCGGTGCGCGGCCACTCGAACGTGCAGGGCAACCGCACGGTCGGCATCGAGGAAAAACCGTCGCAGGCGTTTCTCGACCGGCTCGGCCAGGTGTTCGACTTCGCGCCGCCGCGCCACCACGGCTACGACGTCGTCGAAACCATCGAAGGCATGCTCGAAGGCCGCGTGAAGGTACTGATCGGTCTCGGCGGAAACTTCGCGATGGCGACGCCCGACACGCCGCGCACGTGGGAAGGCATGCGCCGCTGCGATCTCTCCGTGCACATCACGACGAAGCTGAACCGCAGCCACCTGATCCACGGCCGCGATGCGCTGATCCTGCCGACGCTCGGCCGCACCGAGATCGACCTGCAGGACAACGTCGCGCAGGGCGTGACGGTCGAGGATTCGATGAGCATGGTCCACGTGTCGTACGGGATGAACAAGCCGGCGTCGCCGAACCTGATGTCGGAGCCCGCGATCGTCGCGCACATCGGCCATGCGCTGTTCGGCAGCGGCAAGATCGACTGGCTCGCCTACAAGGACGACTATACGAAGATCCGCGACGCGATCGAGGCGACCGTCGACGGCTTCCACGAATACAACACGCGCATCGCGCGGCCGGGCGGCTTCCACCTGCGCGTCGCGTCGCGCGACCGCGAATGGCTGACGCCGACGGGCAAGGCGAACTTCATCGCGCATGCGCTGCCGACCGACACGCCGATCCAGCGCGCTCGCGCACTGCACGGCGAGCGCCTGATGACGCTGATGACGACGCGTTCGCACGACCAGTACAACACGACCGTCTACGGGCTCGACGACCGCTATCGCGGCGTATTCGGCCAGCGCCGCGTGGTGTTCGTCAATCGCGACGACCTCGCGATGCTCGGCCTGAACGCCGGCGAATGGGTCGACATGGAAACGGTCTGGCACGACGGCATCGAGCGGCGCGCGGACGGCTTCCTGCTCGTCGAATACGACATTCCGCGCGGATGCATCGGCGCGTACTACCCGGAAACGAACCCGCTGGTGCCGCTCGACAGCGTCGGGGACGTATGCAACACGCCGACGTCGAAGTCGGTGCCCGTGCTGCTGCATCGCGCGGCCGCGCCGGCATCGGCCGCCGCCTGACGGAGCGCCGCGATGATCGTTCGGCCGCGCGAGCACTGGCTGCGGATGCTGCTCGTCTGGAACGGATCGGTGCTGCCGACCATCCTGCCGCAGCTCGTGCTGACGCTTGCGATCAGTCTGGTCGCGGTATGGGGCGGCGGCCGCGTGCTCGGCGAGAAAGTGCCGCTGAACCCGACGCCGTTCACGCTGATCGGCCTCACGCTCGCGATCTTCGCGGGGTTTCGCAACAACGCAAGCTACGAACGCTATCGCGAGGGTCGGCAGCTGTGGGGCGGCGTGCTGACCGCCACGCGCACGCTGGTATCGCAGGCGCTCTGCTACGGCGCGATCGACGGCGACGCCGACGCAAGGCAGGCGTTCGTACGCAAGGTCGTCGCATTCGTCCATGCGTTGAAGCATCAGCTGCGCGGCACCGATCCCTCAGTGGACCTGCGCACGCTGCTCGACGACGCTACCTGTACACGCATCGCCGCCGCCCGGTTTGCACCGATCGCGATCGTCCATGAGCTGCGACAAAGATTCACCGCACGTGCCGACGCGGGCCATCTCGCCGATACCCGGCTGTGGATGCTCGACGCGCGCCTCGACGATCTCGTGTCGATGGTGAGCGGCTGCGAGCGCATCGCGTCGACACCGATCCCGTTCTCGTACGACGTGCTGCTGCACCGGACCATCTACGCATACTGCGTGCTGCTGCCGTTCGGCCTCGTCGATTCGATCGGCGCGGCGACGCCGTTCGTCACCGTGTTCGTGGCCTATACGCTGATCGCGCTCGATGCGATCGCGCATGCGATCGCCGAGCCGTTCGGCGACGGACCAAACCACCTCGCACTCGATGCGATGACGCGGACGATCGAGCGCACGCTGCTCGAACTGAACCGCGAACCGTTGCCGGCGGAACTGACACCGGGCCCCGCGTATCGGCTCACCTGACGGGCTCGACTGCCGACGCGCGACGCACGCTCGGCCGGCCTGGCCGCTGTAATGAAGACTTGCAATCGATACAGCCGGAAACGTCAACAGCCGCGGCCCGCACAACGTTTTTTCGACAAGCGCACACGTTTCGTGACGCGCAACGACAGGAGAAAACGTCATGCGAGCCCTTACCCGCCATCTCGCGATCGCCGCCACCCTGATGTCGGTGCTGACCGGCACCGCATTCGCCGAAACGCCGTGGCAGCAAGCGCACCCGCGCCGCGAAGAGGTCAACCAGCGCCTCGCCAACCAGAATCGCCGGATCCGTCACGAAGTGAAGGAAGGCGAGATGTCGCACGCCCAGGCCGCGCGCCTGCATCGTGACGACCGCAAGATCCGCCAGGAAGAGCGGGACATGGCCGCGCAGGATCGCGGCCACATTACGCAGAGCGAAAAGCACGTGCTGAACCAGCAGGAAAACGCGGTCAGCCACAAGATCGGCCAGTAACGCCGGCAAGCGTCGATTCGCCATCGCTTGAAACGCCTGCTGCCGCCATGCGGCAGCGGGCGCTTGTTGTTGTATCGAATCGTTTCAGCAAGCCGTTCGCGTCAAGTGTGGCGGGTATACTCCGACGTCAGCCGCCACCCGCATCGACCGTCAGGAACGGCACGATTCCGGCGGTTTCGTCGCGAAGCTCCGCGTTTCGCGTACCCCGCGCCCCAGCCTCGACACGAGACACACGACGATCCCGATCATGAAACGATTCCTGCTGCTCCTTCCCGCCGCCCTGCTCGCCGCCTGCGGCTCGGCGCCCTCGTCCGATTCGGCCGCGTCAGGCTCGGCACCGATGATCTACGTGTCGTCCGCGCGCCCGGCCCACGCGATCGCCAACTGCCTCGACAGCCGCCTGTCCGGCACCGAGCAGTCGCAGCACAACGGCGTGACCGACATCACCGTCGGATCGCGCTCGTATTTCGTCACGCTCACGCCGTCGGGCAGCGGTTCGGTCGTCAAGGTCGTGCGCGGCTCGGGCAACGAGCCGGCCGAGGAAGCGATGCGCTTCGCGATCGCTCGCTGCGTGATCTGACCGTCGCCGGCGCCGGGCGCCCCGCCCGTCCTGCCAGCCGCGTCACCCGGGCGCCGACATGCGCGCCCGTCGAATTTTTTCATCCGGGCCGCCGTCGATGAGAGAATCGCACCACGATTCCCTTTCCACGGAGCCCGCATGAAGCATCTGCTGTCCCGGCTGTTCGTCAGCGCCGCGCTCGTCGCACTTGTTCCGGCGCTGCCGGCGCAGGCCGCGACGCCGTCCGGCATCTTCGTCGTCGCCACCCAGCTCGGCGAATTCACGACCCTCGACCCGAGCGAAATCTACGAGCTCGTGCCGTCCGAGTACGTCGCGAACACTTACGAACGGCTCGTGCGGGTCGACCTGAAGGACCCGACGCGCTTCGACGGACAGATCGCGCAATCCTGGTCGGTCGGCGCCGACGGCGTCACCTACACGTTCAAGCTGCGCCCCGGCGTCACGTTCCACTCCGGCAACCCGGTCACCGCCGACGACGTCGCGTGGTCACTGCAACGCACCATCCTACTCGACAAGGGCCCGGCCGGCGTGCTCGCCGATCTCGGCCTCACGAAGGCGAACGTGATGCAGAAGGTGCGCGCGGTCGACTCGCAGACCTTCGTGCTCGAAACGGACCACAAGTACGCGCCGAGCTTCGTGCTCAACGTGCTGAGTGCGTGTCCGGCGTCGGTGCTCGACAAGAAGCTGCTGATGTCGCACCAGCAGGGCAGCGATTTCGGCAGCGCGTGGCTGAGGACCAACGACGCGGGCTCGGGCCCGTACCAGCTCGTCAAGTGGACGCCGAACGAAAGCATCGTGCTGCAGCGTTTCGACAAGTACCGCGCACCGTACCCGATGAAGCGCGTCGTGCTGCGCCACGTGCCGGAAGCATCCGCGCAGCGGTTGCTGCTGGAAAACGGCGACGTCGACGCCGCGCGCAACCTGAGCCCCGACAGCCTCGCCGCGCTGACCAAAGCGGGCAAGATCAAGGTTGCGTCCTGGCCGGTCTCCGCGCTGCTGTACCTGAGCCTGAACACGAAGAACCCGAATCTCGCGAAGCCCGAGGTGCAACAGGCGATGAAGTGGCTGGTCGACTATGACGGCATCCAGCGCAACATCGTCAGCACCACATACAAAGTGCACGAGACCTTCCTGCCCGAAGGCTTCCTCGGCACGCTGAATTCGAATCCGTACAAGCTGAACGTCGCGAAGGCGAAGGCGCTGCTTGCGAAGGCCGGCTTGCCGAACGGCTTCGACGTGACGATGGACATGCCGAACGATTATCCGTACCTCGAGATCGCACAGGCACTACAGGCGAACTTCGCGCAGGGCGGCATCCGCGTAAAGCTGATTCCGGGCGATGCCAAGCAGGCGATCGGCAAATACCGCGCGCGCCAGCACGACATCTTCATCGGCGAATGGTCGCCCGACTACATGGACCCGAACAGCAACGCGCGCGGCTTCGCATGGAATCCTGACAATTCAGACCAGTCGAAGACGAAGATGCTCGCATGGCGCAACAGCTGGGACATCCCGCAACTGACGAAAGACACCGAAGCCGCGCTCGTCGAGCCGTCGCCCGCGAAACGCGCGCAGCGTTACGAGGCACTGCAGAAGGCCGTGCTCGCGAACTCGCCGTTCGTCATCATGTTCGAGAAGGTCGTGCAGGTCGCGACGCGCCCCGGCACGACCGGGCCGGAGATCGGGCCGATCAACGATCTCGTGTCGTACCGGACGCTGAAAAAGTAAGCTCACGACACTGCCCGCGCGGCCACTCCGGCTTGCCGCGGGCAGTGTCGTCCCACCTACGCCGCACCTGCCGTTCAGTTGAACGCAGCCCATACCAGATACGCGTTCAGCCCGACGATCACGACGGTGGCCGCGCCGGCGACGATCCGCAGCGGCACCCGCATCGCGTAGCGTCCCATCACGTCCGCCCGCGCCGACAGAACGAGCAGCGCGATCATCGGCATCGGCAGAACGAAGCTCAGCACCACCTGGCTCGCGACCATCGCGCGCGTGATGTCGCACCCGCACGCGACCACCACGAACGCGGGCGCGATCGTCACTGCCCGCCGTACCCAGACCGACAGACGGCGTCGGATGAATCCTTGCATCACGACCTGCCCTGCCATCGTGCCGACGACGGAGCTCGACACGCCCGACGTCAGCAACGCGACGAGAAACAGCACGCCGGCCGCCGGTCCGAGTACGGGAAGCAGCGTGTGATAGGCATCGCCGATATCGGTCGTTCCCGGCGCGCTCGCATGGAACGCCGACGACGCCATCATTACCATCGCGATGTTCACGAACCCGGCGAGACCCAGCGCAACGACGACCTCGCGGTTCGAGAACTGCATGAGCCGGCGCCGCTCGAGTTCATCGCGCGTTGCGTTGCGATCCTGCGTGAGGCCCGAGTGCAGATATAGCGTGTGCGGCATGATCGTCGCGCCGATGATCCCGACCGCGATCGTCAGCGCCGCATGATCGGGAATCTGCGGGACCACCAGATGGAATGCAGCCGCGTGCCAGTCCTGCGGCGCGATCATCAGTTCACCGAGATAGCATGCGCCGATCACGCCGACCAGCGCTGCGATCGCGGCTTCCAGCGGCCGGAAGCCACGCTTCTCGAGTGCGAGGATCGCGCAGGTCGCAAGCGCCGTCGCAATCATCCCCGCGAACAGCGGCAGGTGGCACAGCAGTCCGAACGCGAGCGCGCCGCCGAGAAATTCGGCAAGATCGGTCGCCATCGCGGCGATCTCGGATGCGATCCACATGCCCCATACCAGCGGCACGGGGAAATGGTCGCGGCAAAGCTGCGCCAGGTTGCGGCCGGTCACGATCCCGAGCTTCGCCGACATCGCCTGGAACAACATCGCGATCGCATTCGCGGCAAGGACCACCCACAGAAGCCGGTAGCCGTACGCGGCGCCAGCCTGGATGTTGGTCGCGAAGTTGCCTGGATCCATGTAGCCGATCGATGCGATCACGGCCGGGCCGACGAACGGCAGCAGCGCGGCGATGCCGGTGCGGCGCCCTTCCAGCGCGGCGCGTGCCGCGCCGTCGGTATGCTCGGTGGACAGGCGGGGCAGCGCGAGACCGCCAGCAGATTTGCTCGGGACGGGAATCATGATCGGGTTACGTTCGAATGATGAAGGATTCCTGAAGATTGATCGCCGCGGCCGACCCGGGCCGCGGCGGCGGCGTTACAGCGGCACGACGTCGGGACGGTTGCGCGGAAACTGCGCAAGCAGGTCGGGCGCGATGTTCAGGTGCGCCTCGACGAGCTTCGGCGGCGTATGCGCGAGCCAGTCTGACAGCGACACCTCCGCGTAGCGGTCCGTCTTGAAGATCTCAAGAAACACGAGATCGGTGTGGCCGGTGTTCTGCACGTAGTGCCCGAGGCTCTTCTTCACGTAACCGACGTCGCCCGCGCGAAAATCTGCCGTCTGCGCCTTCGGCCCCGTGTCGAACACGGTCATCCGCGCCTCGCCCTGCAGGTAGTACTGCCATTCGTCCGCATTCGGATGCCAGTGCAGTTCGCGCATGCCGCCCGGATGCACGGTGACGAGCGCCGCCGCGACCGTCTTCGACACGTCGAAGTTCGTGCTGTCGGCAATCCGCACTTCGCCGCCGCGCGTCTTCTTGAACGGCTTCATGTCGCCCAGCGAAAAGATGAACGGCTGCGGCGGCGTACCGGCCGACGAAGCGGACGCCCGCTGCGCGTCCGCGAGCGGCCCCGGCTCGTCGCCCTGGAAGATCCACAGGTTGTCGAGCGGAATGTTCCTGAATGTGTCGGCCGGCATGCCGAAGTTGAGCGCGAGCACGTCGGGCGGCGTATGCGCGACCCAGTCGGTCAGCAGCAGCGTGTTGAATTCCGAGGCGCGACCGTTGTCGAATGCGAGCAGGAATTCGGCGCCGTTGGTGCCGATGCCCTGCAGCGAATGCGGCAGGCCGGGCGGGAAATACCAGAGATCGCCCGTTTTCACGTCCTGCACCGACGGCCGCCCCAGCTCGTCAAGCACGGTGATGCGGCAGCGGCCGTCGAGCATGATCGCCCACTCGGCCTGCTGGTGCCAGTGCATCTCGCGAATGCCGCCGCGCGTGAGCCGCATGTTCACGCCGGAAATGGTTTCCGAAATCGCGAAATCGTCCTGCGTGACTTCTCGCGCCCACCCACCGTTTTGAATGCGTTTATGCGCGTTATTGAACGACGCCCAGAATAACGGCATGCCGTTTATATCGGTGGCCGGCGGATTCTGAAAAGACGGAAACTGATTCGACAATGCGGGATTTTGCGGGCCCGGGTCGGTCAATCCCTGCTTGTTGCGCGCGTTTATCGCGCCTTCCGGCGGGCTGTCCGGATTACCGAACGAAGCAGCCTTTGCCGTTACCGCAATGCCCGCGGCAGCAAGCGCGCCGGCCGTACTCGTCAACATCCTGCGTCGAGAAAGATTCGTCATGATTCCCTCTTCATCATTTTGGAAAATCGAATATTCATTCCGGACATTCACCACCTTCTCGTTTATCGGAAAGCAGCGCGCCGTGACGCAAGTTAAATACAAGTCGGCTTAAAAATTAAATGAATTATTAACCTGAATTAATGAGTTGATCTGATTCGGTCGGCATTCTGTAATTATTGCAACGCAGCAGCGCACGCTTCGCCGGCGGCAAGAGCACACCATATGAGTGCGGCGGTTCGGTGTGTGTTGATCGAATCACCTCCGCCAGACGCCCCATCCCCTATCGTCGCGCACAATCCCATAGTTTTTATTCGCTGGCGCCCGTGATTTTGGCTTTGTTAGATAGATGACAACAAATCATCGAATGACAACGATCTAACACTCCGATGACCTGCGCATTCGCCCACACCGTCGAATCCCGCTTTGCCGAGCTCACGCCGACTGCAAAGCGCATCGCGAGCTACATGCTCGCGAACCTCGATCGGCTCGGCCTCGAAACCGCCGACCAGATCGCGCAGCAGACCGGCACCAGCGGCATTTCGGTCGGGCGGTTCCTGCGCAGCGTCGGTTACCGCAATCTCGACGACCTGAAACGCGAACTGCGCGGAGGCGGCGATCGCCCGTGGATGATCACCGACCGCCTCGACGAATACCGCCGCGCAGCCGCCACGCAAACGACCGCCGGCGAGCGCGACAGCGATCGCGGCAGCAGCACGCTTGCGTCTTCGCTCGACCGCGAACTCGACGCGATCCGCCACGTGTACCGGCTCGCCGAAGAACCCGTGTTCGCGCAAGTCGCGGACCGGATCGCGCATGCCGACGCCGTATTCATCCTCGGCATCCAGTCGACCCGAGGCATCAGCAATGCATTCAGCAGTTATCTCGAATACCTGCGTCCGCGCGTGTTCTATTCCGACGGCCAGTCGGGCTCGTACGTCGATTCGCTGAATTCCGAGTTTGAACGGCCGTACTGCATCGTCACCGACACGCGCGCCTACTCGCGCAGCGCACGCCGCTATTGCCAGGCCGCTGCTGAACGCGGCCAGCCCTTCGCGCTCGTCACCGATCTGTATTGCCCGTGGGCGCGCGAATGGCCGGCCGACCTGCTGCAGGTGAAGACCGATGTAGGCCAGTTCTGGGATTCGCTCGCGCCGCTCACCTGCCTGTTCAACCTGCTGATCACCGCCGTGGTCGACCGCCTCGGTCCCGCGATCGACCGGCGCGTCGCGCGCAACCGCGAACTGCAGCGCACTTTCGATCAATTCGAATCCTGAGAGAACCGGACCGCCGATGAACCGTCACCGCCTCGTCGAAATCACGCCCGCCACGCATCGCGTCGAGATCGATCTCGTCTACGCGACCGAGCGCAACCTGACCGGCAAGCCGATCTACCGCAACGCGCACTGTCTGCTGCTCGAGCCAGCCGAAGCCGCGCTGCGCCGCGCGGTCGACGTCGCCGCGCAGGCTGGCTTCACGCTGCGCATCTACGACGCGTACCGGCCGCCGCAGGCGCAACAGGTGCTGTGGGATTTCCTGCCCGATCCGAACTTCGTCGCCGATCTCGGCCGCGGCTCGAACCACAGCCGCGGCACCGCGCTCGATCTGACGCTCGTCGGCGCGAACGGCGAGCCGCTCGACATGGGCACCGGCTTCGACGAGATGGTGGCCGCGTCTGGCCACTTCCACGCGGGGCTGCCCGAAGCCGTGCAGCGCAACCGGCTGTTGCTGCTCGGCGTGATGCATGCGGCCGGCTTCGCGCACATCGACAGCGAATGGTGGCACTACGAACTGCCCGGTTCGCATGCGTTACCGCAGATCGACAACACGGCAAGCGGCCCGTGGCGCCTGATGTAACGACGCCGCCCACCCTTTTTCATGCACGTTCACGTTCAACGACTCAAACGACAGATGGAGAAGCGCCCATGAAATTCCCGACCTCCCGGCTCATCGCGGCGCTGGCCGCCGCATCCGTGCTCGCCGCCGTTCCGCTTTCCGCCGCCCGCGCGGAAACGCCGAAGGACATGTTCGTGATGGCCACGCTGCTCGACGAATTCACGACGCTCGATCCGGGCGAGATCTATGAGCTGGTGCCGGAGGAATACGTCGCGAACACGTACGACCGGCTCGTGCGAGTCGACCTGCGCGACCCGTCGAAATTCAACGGCGACGTCGCGCAGTCGTGGACGGTGAGCGCCGATGGGCTGACCTATACGTTCAAGCTGCGCTCGGGCCTCAAGTTCCACTCGGGCAACCCGCTGACGGCCGACGACGTCGCGTGGTCGATCCAGCGCGCGGTGCTGCTCGACAAGGGCCCGGCCGCGGTGCTGACCGGCATCGGCCTCACGAAGGCGAATGTCGCCGCGAACGTGAAGAAGCTCGACGATCAGACGGTCTCGATCACGACCGACCACAAGTACGCGCCGACCTTCGTGTTGAACGTGCTCGGCTCGTGGCCCGCGTCGGTGGTCGACAAGAAATTGCTGCTGTCGCACCAGCAAGGCAACGACTTCGGCAACGCATGGCTGAAGACCAACGAAGCAGGCTCCGGCGCGTACAAGCTCGTCAAGTGGTCGCCCAGCGACAGCATCGTGCTGCAGCGCTTCGACGGCTACCGGCTGCCGCTCGCGATGAAGCGCATCGTGCTGCGGCATGTGCCCGAAGCGGCGAGCCAGCGGCTGCTGCTGGAAAACGGCGACGTCGACGCGGCGCGCGACCTGAGCCCCGACGATCTCGCGTCGGTCATGAAATCGGGCAAGGCCAAAGTCACGTCCTCGCCGCAGGCGACGCTGCTGTATCTCGGCCTGAACACGAAGAACCCGACGCTCGCGAAGCCCGACGTGCAGGAAGCGCTGAAGTGGCTGGTCGACTATTCCGGGATCCAGGCCAACGTCGTGAAGACGACCTACAAGGTGCACCAGACCTTCCTGCCCGAAGGCTTCCTCGGCACGCTGAATTCGAACCCGTACAAGCTCGACGTCGCGAAGGCGAAGGCGCTGCTCGCGAAGGCCGGCGTGCCGAACGGTTTCGCGGTGACGATGGACGTGCGCAACGACTACCCGTACACGGAAATCGCGCAGGCCGTGCAGGCGAACTTCGCGCAAGCCGGCGTCAAGGTGCAGTTGATCCCCGGCGACAACAAGCAGACGCTCGCGAAATACCGCGCACGCCAGCACGACATCTACATCGGCGAATGGTCGGCCGACTACATCGACCCGCACAGCAACGCGCAGGGCTTTGCATGGAACCCCGACAACTCCGACAAGTCGAGCTATAAAATGCTGGCCTGGCGCAACAGCTGGGACATTCCGCAACTGACGAAGGAGACCGACGCCGCGCTCGCCGAGCCGACCGCCGCGCAACGCGCGAAACGGTATCAGGCGATGCAGAAAGACATGCTCGCGCGTTCGCCGTTCGTGATCATGTTCGAGAAAGTTGCGCAGGTCGCGACGCGGCCCGGCGTGAGCGGGCTCGAAGTCGGACCGATCAACGATCTCGTGTCGTACCGTAACCTGAAGAAGCAATAAGATCCGCCGCATGTCGACTCCCGCCTCCTCCCTCGAAGCGCTGCGCACGCTGCCCGCGCGGCGCCCGGCCATACGCTGGGCGCTTCGCGTGCTGCGCTGGGCGCTCACGCTCGCCATCACGTTCGCGGGGCTGCTCGCGCTGACGTTCGTGATCGGCCGCAAGGTGCCGATCGATCCCGTGCTCGCGATCCTCGGCGATCGCGCGTCGGCCGAGGCGTACGCGGCCGAACGCATCGCGCTCGGCCTCGACAAGCCGCTCGTCGCGCAATTCATGATCTACGCGCGCGACGTGCTGCACGGCAATCTCGGCATGTCGCTGCTGACGTCGAACCCGGTGCTCGACGACATCAGGCGCGTGTTCCCCGCCACGCTCGAACTCGCGACGATCGCGACATTGATCGGCATCGCGATCGGCGTGCCGCTCGGCGTCGCGGCCGCGGTGAAGCACAACCGGCCGATCGACCACATCGCGCGCTTCATCGGCCTGATCGGCAATTCGGTGCCGGTGTTCTGGCTCGGGCTGATGGGGCTGCTGCTGTTCTACGCGCGGCTGCACTGGGTCGCCGGCCCCGGCCGGCTCGATCCCGTGTACGACGGGATGGTCGACCCGCGCACGGGTAGCCTGCTGATCGACTCGGCGCTCGCGGGCGAGTGGGACGTGTTCCGCAACGCGGTGTCGCACATCGCGCTGCCGGCCGCGATCCTCGGCTACTACTCGGTCGCGTACCTGAGCCGGATGACGCGCTCCTTCATGCTCGACCAGCTGAGCCAGGAATACATCGTCACCGCGCGCGCGAAGGGTCTGTCGGAGCGGCGCGTGATCTGGCGGCATGCGTTCGGCAACATCGCGGTGCCGCTCCTGACCGTGATCGCGCTTACGTACAGCAACCTGCTCGAGGGCTCGGTGCTGACCGAGATCGTGTTCGCGTGGCCGGGGCTCGGCTCGTACCTGACCGGCGCGCTGCTGAACGCCGACATGAATGCGGTGCTCGGCGCGACGCTCGTGATCGGCGCGATGTTCATCACCGTCAACCTGATGACCGACGCGCTGTACCGCGTGTTCGATCCGCGTGCGCGCTGAGGGCGGCTTCGACATGACCGTTTCCATTCTGCTTCTCGTCCCATCCATGCCGAAGGCCACCCGACCATGAATGCCGAACGTCTCACACTGCGCGCGTGGCTGCTTTCCGATGCGCCTGCGTCGCGCTCGCAGGCCGCATTCGGCCTCGCATATCGCCGCTGGCGCCGCTTCGCCACCAATCCGCTCAACCTGTTCGGGCTCGCGATCCTGGTCGCGCTGATCGTCGTCGCCATCGTCGGCCCGCTGATCATGCCGCACGATCCGCTGCGCCAGGTGCTGTCCGACCGACTGCTGCCGCCCGGCTCGCCGTCGCACTGGCTCGGCACCGACCAGCTCGGCCGCGACATCCTCTCGCGGCTGATCGACGGCTCGCGACTCACGCTCGGCATCGCGCTGCTCGTCGTCGTGATCGTCGTGCCGATCGGACTCCTGATCGGTACGACGGCCGGCTATTGCGGCGGTTTCGTCGACAGCGTGCTGATGCGCATCACCGACATCGCGCTCGCGTTCCCGAAGATCGTGCTCGCGCTCGCATTCGCGGCCGCGCTCGGGCCGGGCGTGATCAACGCGGTCGTCGCGATCTCGATCACCGCGTGGCCCGCGTATGCGCGGCTCGCACGCGCGGAGACGATCCGCATCGCGCAGGCCGATTACATCCACGCGGCGCGCCTGCAAGGTGCATCGGGCCCGCGGATCCTGCTGCGCTACATCGTGCCGCTGTGCATGTCGTCGGTAATCGTGCGCGCGACGCTCGACATGGCCGGCATCATCCTGACCGTCGCCGGCCTCGGCTTCCTCGGCCTCGGCGCGCAGCCGCCGAGCCCCGAATGGGGCTTCATGGTCGCATCGGGCCGCAACGTGCTGCTCGACGCGTGGTGGGTCGCGACGCTGCCCGGCGCGGCGATCCTCCTCGTCAGCCTCGCGTTCAACCTGCTCGGCGACGGGTTGCGCGACGTCTTCGATCCGCGTCATGGAGCGTGACATGCCACAGACTTCCATCAACGCATCCCCGCCGCTCTGCGAGATCGACGGCCTGAAGATCGGTTTCCGCGGACACGACGGCGTCGTGTCCGACGCCGTGCGCGACCTGTCGCTCACGCTCGCGCCCGGCGAACGGCTCGGCATCGTCGGCGAATCGGGCTCCGGCAAGTCGCTGACGGGCCGCGCACTGCTCGGCCTGCTGCCGGAAGCCGCGCGCTGGTCGGCCCGCACGATGCGCATCGGCGGTCGCGACCTGCTCGCGATGTCCGCGAGCGAGCGCCGGCGCCTGTGCGGCAGCCAGATGGGGATGATCCTGCAGGATCCGAAATATTCGCTGAACCCGGTAATGACCGTCGCGAAGCAGATGGGCGAAGCATTCCGGCTGCACGAGCCGGGCTTGCGCGGCCGCGCGCTGCGCGAGCGGATCGTCGATGCGCTCGCGGCCGTGCAGATCCGCGATCCGGCGCGCGTCGCCGATGCGTATCCGCACGAGCTGTCGGGCGGCATGGGTCAGCGCGTGATGATCGCGATGATGGTGTCGACGGGCCCGCGCCTGCTGATCGCCGACGAGCCGACCTCCGCGCTCGACGTTGCGGTATCGATGCAGGTGCTCGCGGTGCTCGACGCGATGATCGCGCGGCACAACACGGGCCTGATGTTGATCAGCCACGACTTGCCGCTCGTGATGTCGTTCTGCGATCGCGTCGCGGTGATGTATGCGGGGCGCGTGGTCGAAACCTGCGCCGCGCGCGACCTGCGCAACGCGACGCATCCCTACACGCGCGGGTTGCTCGCGGCGAATCCGCCGCTCGCGAACCCGCCCGACGAACTGCCCGTGCTGCGGCGCGATCCGGCGTGGCTCGACGCCGCTTCGCCCGCGCCGTCGTCGCTCGAACCTCAGGAGACCGCACGATGATCGACGTCGATCACGCCTCGATCCGCTTTCCGACCCGCACGGGTCACGTCGATGCCGTGCGCGATGCGAGTTTCGCGGTGCGCGACGGCGAAGTCTTCGGGCTCGTCGGCGAATCGGGCTCCGGCAAGTCGACACTGCTGCGTGCGCTGACCGGCCTCGTGCCGCTCGCAGGCGGCAGCCTGTCGATCGATGGCCGGCCCGTGGGCGACACACCCGATCGCGCATTCCGCCGCCACGTGCAGATGGTGTTCCAGGATCCGTACGCATCGCTGCATCCGCGCTTCACGGTCGACCAGACACTGCGCGAGCCGCTGTCGATCCATCGGATCGACGACGCCGACGCGCGCATCGCCCGCGCGCTGTCCGAAGTCGGCCTCGGCCCGGCGTTCCGCTTCCGCTATCCGCACCAGTTGTCGGGCGGCCAGCGCCAGCGTGTCGCGATTGCACGCGCGCTGATCGTCGAGCCGCGCGTGCTGCTGCTCGACGAGCCGACCTCCGCGCTCGACGTGTCGGTGCAGGCCGAAATTCTGAACCTGCTGCGCCGCCTGCATCGCGAACGCAACCTGACGATGATCCTCGTGAGTCACAACCTGGCGGTGATCGGCTTCCTGTGCCAGCGCGTCGCGGTGATGCAGCATGGCGAGATCGTCGAGCAGTTGCGGATCGAGGACGTACGCGCCGGACAGGTCGCACGCGACTACACGCGCACGCTGCTGCGCGCGACCGAAGGTTACCGTCGCCTCGATCCGGTCGCCTGACACGTGCGCGACGCGCGGGCGTGCGATACTCGGCACCCCGCGCGTCGGTGCGCCAGTGCACCGGCGCACCGTCGAATGGAACCCTCGCGCGCCGCGCGGGTCCATTTCCTTTCGTCAACAACTCAACAGCTATAGGGAGGCGTTCATGCTGCAATTCATCGAAACCCTGGTGGTCGGGCTCATCGTCGGCCTCCTCGCCCGTGCGCTCAAGCCCGGCGACGACAAGATGGGCATCCTGATGACCGTCGTGCTCGGTGTCGTCGGCTCGCTCGTCGCGGGCTACGTCGGCCGCGCTGCCGGCTGGTATGCGCCGGGCCAGGGCGCCGGCTGGATCGCGTCGATCATCGGCGCGATCGTGCTGCTCGTGATCGTCGGCGCGGTGCGCAAGCGCGCGGGCTGACCGCCACATCTCCGCGTCGATACGGAACGGCCGCTCGTCACACGAGCGGCCGTTTTCTTTTCCGCACACTGCAATTCGCACGCTCCTCGAATCGTTGAGTCCTCAACGATTCACCTGCAAAGCCCGTGTCCATTGGCGAGATTGCCGCGAGCCTACGCCATCGGCAATACCCTGACTTGCGGGCGCACAAATTTGGGATAAATTGATTGGAGGAATACGGCGTCATTTGCTTATTACCGTTATTTCGCGTTTTTCATTCAAGAGGTCCGATGGAATTGCCGTTTACGCATACAGCATCGCAGCGTTGACGGACTGCCATTCGAGCGGCCCCGCTGCGACGCGCTTCCTCTCTGGAGCCTGTCATGAAGCATCGCCTGTTTGCCGCCTCGTTTGCCCTGGCTGCCTCGCTTCTGGCGTCGTCCTCGTCTTTTGCCGCCGGCGCGTCCGGCGTCATCCACTTCACCGGCATGATCGTCGAGCCGCCGTGCTCGTTCGCGCTCGACACGGCCGACGCAGCTCACGCGCACGTGCGCCCCGACTGCCCGCGTCCGGCAAACGGGCAAGTCGCGTTCGTCGACGCGGCCAGCCTGCGCACGATCAAGACCACCACCTTTACGCAGGCCTCGCGCGCAATCGTTTTACCTGACCGTGCGGGCGACGCGCATGCGCCGATGATCGCCATCGTGACGTATCAGTAGCACCCGCTGCCGCAGACGTCGCGCGTCAGTCGCGATGGCAGGCGATCCAGTCGCTGAACGCGCGGATCTTCTGCTGGCTGCCGATGCTTTCCGGATAGACGAAGAAATAGCGGGCGCCGGTCTCGAGCACGATGTCGAATGGCCGTTCGAGCCGGCGCGCACTGACGTCGTCGTCGACGAGCGTCACGTCGCCGATCGCGACGCCGAAACCCTGCATCGCCGCGTTCGTTGCCAGATCGAGCGTGTCGAAGGTCGGCCCGCGTTCTGCGTCGACGGCACGCTCGCCCGCATGATCGAGCCACGCGCGCCAGTCGCGATGGTCGCGCGTCGGATGCAGCAGCGTATGCTGCGCGAGATCGCCGACCGCGTCGAGCGGCGCGGCCCGCCGCAGCTCGGGCGCGCACACCGGCGTCAACCGCTCGTCGAACAGCGGCAGCGCGAACACGCCGGCGCCCGGCGACGTACCGTAAACGATCGCCGCATCGAACGGCTCGGTCGAGAAGTCGACGACGTGCTGCCACGCGGTCGTGATCTGCACGTGGAGCTCGGGATGCTCGCCCTGGAAGCGCATGATGCGCGGCAGCATCCAGCGCATCACGCAGGTCGGCACCTTCAGCGCGAGATCGGTGCGTTGCCGCGTGAGCTTCATCGAGATGTCCTCGATCCGCGCGAAGCTCTCGTTGACCACCGGCAGCAATTGCTCGCCCTCCGCCGTCAGCGTGAGGCCCTTCGCGTGCCGCTTGAACAACGGAAAGCCGTAGTGCGTCTCGAGCGTCTGGATCTGCCGGCTCACCGCGCCTTGCGTGAGGCACAGCTGCTCGGCCGCGCGCGTGAAGCTGCGGTGGCGGGCCACCGTCGAGAAGATCTGCAACGCGTGCAGGGGCGGAAGTCGGCGCATGACGAAGGGGTAGACGGATCGACCGCACCGGTCGACGGCGCGGCAAGACCGCGCGCCCACACCGGCGCGCGCTGATCGACACGATAAGCCAAACGCCGGCTTTACGCGAGGTGCGTCGGGCGCTCAGGCCGTGGCGGCGAACGCGCTCGTCGCGATGCGCGCCGCCGATGCGACGACGTCCGCACGTGCCGCCGCGTCGGCACGCGGCTGCGTGAACGACACGGCCAGCACGATCGGCGCGCGCGACGGCGGCCACAGCACCGCGACGTCGGTCGTCGTGCCGTAACCGCCGGTGCCGATTTTGTCCGCGATGCGCCAGCCGGGCGGCACGCCGGCCGCGATCCCGGTCGCACTCCGCGCGCCGCCGGTCATCCATTCCGTGAGCTGCGCACGCTCCGGTTCGCGCAGCGTATCGCCGAGCAGCAACCGCTGCAGCGTGTCGACCATCGCGACCGGTGTCGACGTATCGCGCTCGTCGCGGGGCGCCGCCTGGTTCAGTTCGGGTTCCCAGCGGTCGAGCCGGAACACGGTGTCGCCGCTTTCGTGCGCGAACGCCGTGACCGCCTGCGGGCCGCCGAGCACGCCCATCAGCAGGTTACCGGCGCCCTTGTCGCCCGACTGCAGCATCGCCGTGCAGAGCTGTGCGATCGTCATCCCCGTGTCGACGTGGCTTTCCGTCACCGGCGAGCCAGCCACGACTTCATAGCGGCGATACAGGATGCGACGCGGCAGCAGCGACGCGTCGAGCGAGCCGCGCGCGAGTATCGCTGCGGCGGCGACGACCGCATAGGTGCCGCACAGCGGGAAGCGCTCGCGCGCGTGATGCGCGATGCGCGTGCCGTTCGACGTATCGAGTGCGGCAACGCCGAGCCGGCCGTTCGACGCTTTTTCGAGCGCGGCGAGTTCAGCCTGGGCGGCATGTGCGCGCCCCTGGTCGGCGACGGGCGCGGACGAGCACGCGGCGACGAACGGCGCGGCGACGGCGGCGAGCAACAGCGAGCGGCGGGTCGGTGAGTGTTCCATGGATGAAGGGTGTTCGGTCGGAAACGGTGGCACGGAGCAACGCGCGTGCGCATCGACGATGCACACGCATTCACGCCGACGGCCGGCTCGCGACGGCTTGCGCCGCGCATCCCCGAAGACGCCCGTCGGCCCGCATGCGGCGGGACGCAGTGAACAGGCCCTAGCGTAGCAGCGAGCGCGGCCCGCGTCAGCCTTGCGACGAAGGCAGGTATGGCATCGGATTGACCGGCTTGCCGTCGCGCCGCACTTCGAACAGCAGCGCGACACGCGAGTTGTCGAGGTCGCCCATCTCGGCGATCTCGTCGCCCCGGCGCACGATGTCGCCGGTCTTCACGAGCAGCTTGCGGTTGTGCGCATAGGCCGTGAGGAAATCCGCGTTGTGCTGGACGATGATCAGGGTGCCGTAATCGTTCAGGCCGCTACCCGCGTACATCACGCGGCCGTCGGCCGCCGCGCGCACCGGATCGCCCGGCCGGCCGGCGATCTGGATGCCGCGGTTCTGCCCGGGCCGGAACGCGTCGACGATCTTGCCGCGCGCAGGCCACGTGAGCGCCACCGCACCCGCATGCCGCCTGATTTCCTTCACGACCTGCCGATCACTCGCCGCCGACGCGCTCGCCTGCGCGTCGCCCGCCGCAGTGCTCGCGGCGGCCGGCGCGGCAGCCGGTGCGCCGCCAGTCGCGCCCGATGCCTGCAACGGCTGCTGGCGGACGATGCGCAGCACCTGGCCCATGCGCAGCCGGCCTCGCCCATCGAGTTTGTTCCAGGTGCGCAGATCGGCGACGCTGCAGTCGTTCGCGGACGCGATGCCCGACAGCGTGTCGCCGCGTTTCACCACGTACTTCTGCGCGACGAGAATGGGCGCAGGCGGCGTCGCAGGCGCGGCCGCCTGCGTGGCGACAGGCTGGCCCGATGCCGAGCCCGCCAGCGTGTCGCTCGGCGGGACGGACTGCGAGCTGGCACAACCGGCCATGACGAGCACCGCGGCCAGGCCGGGCAGCCACGCCGACTTGCGGCAAATCTCGCGCTGTTTCATGGACGATCGACTCCGGTTTGACAATCTTTCAAGCATCTCAAAAACGGAACGGCCGACGTGTAACCGGATGCAAACAATGATGACAAACGATCACGAACGGGGCGCCGGCGGACACTCGTTACCGGTAATACGGTCGATTTCGGAAAAACTTGACGGGGTTTGGTGTGCGATGCGGAAGAAATTTCGCAATGCGCCGATATTTCGAATGGCTTTCAATGCGCGCAAGGTCGCGTCGGACAGCCGCTGCGGCCTCTGACGGCCGCTCGTTCATCGCAGCCAGTCGACCAGTTCCGCGCAGGCCCACGCGACGCCGATGCACAGGAACAGCACGTGCAACGCAATCTTGAACGACACGCCCCACGACGAATCGACCCGCATGACAGTCTCCCCCGGTTGATATGCGGCCATGATCCGGCATCGATCCCGCCCCGAAAATGCGGAACCGGCGAACGGCGTCTCAGGCGCAGCCTGAGACCGGCGCGACGGTTCCTGCTAACTTATCGGCCATACCAATCCTCACACGCCCACCCCGCCATGCGCTTCGACCTGACCGACCTGCGGCTCTTCCTGAACATCTGCGAGGCCGGCACGATCACGGGCGGCGCCGAGCGCACCCACATCACGCTGCAGGCAGCAAGCGAACGCATTCGCGGGATGGAGAACGAACTCGGCGTGCCGCTGCTGCACCGGACCAAGTCCGGCGCGCAGGTGACCGACGCCGGCCGCGCGCTCGAGCACCACGCACGCACGGTGCTGCAGCAGATCGACCACATGCGCGGAGAACTGCAGCAATACGGCCAGGGGTTGCGCGGGCATATCCGGCTGCTGTGCAACACGGCGTCACTGAGCGAATACCTGCCCGACGCGCTCGCCGCATATCTGCCGCATCATCCGAAACTGTCGATCAGCGTCGAGGAGCGCTCGAGCCAGGAAATCGTGCACGCGATCCGCAACAAGACGGCCGAGGTCGGCATCGTCGCCGATTCGGTCGGACTCACCGGACTCGAGCAGAAGCCGTTCCGCGAGGACTGGCTGATCGCGGTCGTGCCGGCCGGGCATCCGCTCGCCGCGCGCGGCAAGGTCGCGTTCGACGAGATCGCCGACGCGGATTTCATCGGGCTGACCGACGGCAGCGCGCTGCAAGTCCATCTCGGCGACCAGGCGCGTGCGCTCGGCAAGCGGATCCGCTACCGTGTGCAGCTGAAGAGTTTCGATGCGATCTGCCGCGTGATCGAAAGCGGCGTGGGAATCGGCATCGTGTCGCGCCATGCAGCCGAGCGCGCGATGCAGACGATGGACGTGCGGCTCGTCGAGCTGTCCGACACATGGAGCCACCGCAAGCTCACGCTCTGCGCGAGATCGTTCGATGCGCTGCCCAAATATACGCAGGCGTTCGTGTCGTATCTGTCGGGCGAAACGTCATCGCACTGAACGCCGCGCGCCATTCGCAACAGCCGGTCGAGACACGAGGAGGCACCGCCGACATGACGAAATCCGATCTCGCCCTGCACTATCGCGCCTACATCGACTGCCTGAACCGCCAGGACTGGCCGGCGCTCGGCCAGTACGTCGCCGACAACGTGATCCACAACGACCGGCCGCTCGGCCTGGCCGGCTACCGCGCGATGCTGGAGCAGGATTTCCGCGACATTCCCGATCTCCATTTCGAGATCCGGCTGCTGGTGTGCGAACCGCCGCGCATCGCATGCCGGCTTCGCTTCGCCTGCGCGCCGAGCGGCAGGTTCATGGGGCTCGCCGTCGACGGCACGCGCATCACGTTCGCCGAGAACGTGTTCTACGAATTTCACGACGGCAAGATCCGGCAGGTCTGGTCGGTGATCGACAAGGCCGCGATCGAAGCGCAGCTTTAGCATCGCTGCGGGACGGCCGCCGGACGGCATCGACGGCCGATATGCGGCTGAATTCGAGCCTTATGGGTAACGTTTTCCACGACATTCCAACGGAAACGCGTCGCTCGAATTCCTTTCCGATGCGTCCGCCATTGCCGATACGTCACGCTGCACCGCAGCGAAAATAACAATAAATCGCGGAAATTCCCCCTTAACACGCAATCTCCATCACACCTCCCGCTTCGATCATTCGGGTTTTCACTGGCGCATCCGGCGTGAAAGCACATTGACACAGAAGCAATCGATGCCTACATTTGGAAAACGTTTTCCAATGGGCCGGCGCACGGTGGCCATCGCCCGCTCAGGGGGGAACGCGCGCCTGCTCGAGTTGTGACCGAAGCCGTCCGCCTGCAGGGATCAGGGTTCAAGGTGGACGCCCAGGGTCGAGCGCGGCAACGGCTGCACCCGCTTGTCTTTCATCACTATTCGAACCTGGAGACACAATGCATACGCGCAGCAGATTCGCGCTCGGCGCCGCGCTCAGCGCCCTTTCCGTCCTGTTCGTCAGCGCATGCGGCGGCAACGACGTGTCGGCCCCGCCGCCGTCGTCACCTCCGCCATCGACCCCGGCGCTCGCGCCGAACTCGCTGCAGGCGCTCGTCTACGGCGCCCCCGACACCAGCGTGCCGGCGGGCACGAACATTCCGGTCACGATGATGGGCCAGATGCGCGCGCTGTTCGACCTGATCCGGAAGTCGCCCGACTTCACGCAGGTCGTCATGGATCTCGGCGACGGTTCGCCGGTTCACGTGCTCGACACGAACACCGGCGACAAATTCCTGCCCGGCAAGCTCGCGCTCGGCCTGTCGTACATCCTGATCGACATGAAGTCCAAGGGCGACCCGCAATACGCGAGCTACCTCGCGACGTACCAGACAATCACGACCGCGATGATGGCGCAGTCGGGGACCAACTACACGTATGCAAACACCTCCTGGGGCGAGTACTACTATCTCGTCGCGCTGAACAACCTGAAGGCGCACGGCATGCTCAACGAAGTCTTCAGCGACGCGATGCTCGCGACGCTGCAGCAACGGCTCACCTTCTGCGACATGTTCGGCCCCGATGCAAGCGGCAAGACCAGCACCTGCCCGACCGCCGGCACACCGATCGACATCGCGTCGCTCAACACCGCGCAGAATTACTATGCGGTGTCCTACGGAATCGCCGGCCTGCGGCAGAAACTCGGCTGGAGCAATCCGTCGTTCTCGTCTGCGACCGATCCGGCCGTCGCGACGATGGGCGCGCGCGATGCGCTGCTCTATACGGTGACGAACCACATTCGCAAGGATTCGTCGGGCGGGTTCTCCGACGAAGCGTCGAACACGCACACCACCTATTACGACCAGGCGCGCTACGATCGCTACAGCACGCTGCTGATCGGCGAAGTGGTCGAGCGCACGTTCGAGATGGGCAACGAGGCCAATCTCACGCCGGAACTGAAGGGCTACCTGCGCAAATCGGTCGATCTGATCCTGCCGCAACTGAATGCCGACGGCCAGGGCTTCAACTACGGCCGTTCGATCGGCCCGTACGGCGATTCCGCGTTCATGGAAGTCCTGACGGCGGCGGCCAATGCGGGCGTGCTGACCGACCAGGAAAAGCAGGTTGCGTATGCGTTCATCTACCGGGCAGCGCGTCGCTTCGACACGTACTGGTACGACCCGTCGCTGCCGACACCGTCGGTGAACATGTGGGTCAAGGGTCGCGGCACGGACGCCTATCGCGGCAAGCCGCGCGTGATGGGCGAGAACTTCAGCCTGCTGCACCAGTATCTGTACGTGAACGCGTGGTGGAACAAGCTCGGCTTCGGCGGCAAGGCGCCGATGGACGATGCGAGCTACGACCAGTGGCTCGACGCGTTGCCGCGCTACACGCTCACCTGGTACAACCAGCCCGGCGATACCGCGCATCCATACAACGCGGCGCTGCTCACCGTGCGCGACGGGCGCCGCGTGATCAACCTGAATCTCAGCCAGGCGCCCGACTACAACTCGTTCACGCCGTACTACCCGGTGCCGTTCTCCGACAAGCTGATCTACGGCACGACCGATCTGGGTTATGCACTGCTGGTGCCGCAGGTGTCGTACAACGGGAAGATCTACGTTCCCGTCACGTACTACAAGAACCTCAACGTGCAGCAGGCCAATGGGCAGGTGATCGTGTCGTTCGACACGACGAAGTTCCGTCTCGCGTCGAAGAACGCAGCGTACACGACGGACCTCGACCTGCAGGTGCATACCGTGCTGACGTTCGCGCACGGCACGATCTCGCGCAGCGACACGCTTGGCACGGGCACGCTCGCCGGCAACCTGTCGGTCGAGACGGACTTCGCGTCGTTCGCGGACTTCGCATCCACGCAAGCCAACGGCGACAGCGCGTCGGTGACGTACGCGAACAGCACCGCGACCGGCTATGTGGCGTCCGGGTTCGACACCTGCGCGCTGTCCGCCTTCGACACGGTCAACGGTGCGACGAACCCGCTGTCGACGACGCCGATCGGCCAGCTGCATTCGAACTTCGCGTGCAAGACCGGTCCGTTCGCACTCGGTGCGGGCGCCACCCGCACGTTCGGATGGACGCTGATGTACGCCGACCCGGCCTGAGCGGCATGACTGCCGCTCAGTGAGCATCCCCGAAGCCGGCCCTCGAAGCCGGCTTCGGGGCATGGATGAACGCGCAGTGCGCGTGTCGGCGATACGCGCTCACAGCCGCGCCGCAACCGCCATGTAGGCGCCGAGCGCGATCATCCCGACGAAGAAGCAGCGCTTGAACGCGTTCTCGCTCATCACGCGCCGCGCATATTGCCCGCCGATCATCCCCGCGAGTGCCGGCACGAGCGCCAGCACCGATACGCCGAGATCGACCGTCTGCAGCGCGCCCGTCACGCGCAACTGCAGCCCGAGCGCGACCGTTGACGCGGTAAACGACAACCCGAGCGCCTGGATCAGGTCGTCCTTCGGCAGGCACAGCGCTTGCAGGTACGGCACCGCGGGCACGACGAACACACCGGTCGCGGCCGTCACGACGCCCGTCAGATAGCCGACCGCGGCCGACAGCCACTTTTCGTATCGACCCGGCGCGGGCAGTCGCGCGGCGGCGAGCCCCCAGCAGCCGTATGCGACCAGCACGACGCCGAGTGCCGCGTGGGTCCACGCGCTGCCGGCCGCGAGCGCGGGCAGCCCGCCCGTCAGCGTGCCGATCGTCAGCCCGGCGAGCAGCGGCCACAGACGCCGCAGCAATGAGCCGAACGACGGGCCGAGCCACAGCTGCCACACATTGGTGATGAACGACGGCACGAGCAACAGGCTCGCGGCGGCCGACGGCGGCATCGCAAGCGTCAACAGCCCCATCGCGATCGTCGGCAGCCCGAGGCCGATCATGCCCTTGACCGCGCCGGCCAGCAGAAAGACCAGCACGACGATCGTCAGCGTATGGGTTTGCATGGAGGCGTTCCGTCCGGGTGAACACGGCGCCGATGATGAATCACCGTCACGCCGCCGGCCATCTGGCTTTGCCTGACGCTGGCTCGGGCCCGCCCGGTGGGCCTCGTCGCCTCGTCATCCCGCCATGCCCGCCGTTCATCCCTCGTGCGCCGGCCCCTGGCCCTGCTCGCTGTCCAGGTGCGCCATCTGGGGCGCCGGATAACGCTCGCCGGCAGCCGCCCCGGCGGGAATCGCCGTTTCGATGTGACTGAGATCATCGACCGTTAGTTGCAACTTAACCGCCTGCCACGCGTCCTGGAGTTGCGTGCGCTTGCGCGCGCCGATCAGCGGCACGATGTCGTCGCCGCGCGACAGCGCCCATGCGATCGCGATTTGCGCCGGGTTGCTGCCCTTCTCGTCGGCGATCGCGCGCAGCGCATCCACGAGCGCGAGATTGTGCGCGAGGTTCTCGCCCTGGAAGCGCGGGCTGGCCGCGCGGAAGTCGCGCTCGCCCTGCCGCGCCGCGCTCCAGCCGCCGCCGAGCAGCCCGCGCGACAGCACGCCGTAGGCCGTCACGCCGATCCCGAGCTCGCGGCACACCGGCAGGATGTCAGCCTCGATCCCGCGCGACAGCAGCGAGTATTCGATCTGCAGGTCGGCGATCGGCGCGACGGACGCCGCGCGGCGGATCGTGTCGGCACCCACCTCCGACAGGCCGATATGGCGCACATGACCGGCCTTCACGAGATCGGCGATCGCGCCGACCGTCTCCTCGATCGGCACCGCCGGATCGACGCGCGCCGGCCGGTAGATGTCGATGTGGTCGGTGCCGAGCCGCTTCAGCGAATACGCGACGAAATTGCGGATCGCTTGCGGCCGCGCGTCGTAGCCCACGAACGCGCCGGCCGGATCGCGCAGCGCGCCGAATTTCACGCTGATCAGCACCTGGTCGCGCGTGCGGCCGCGCAGCGCGTCGCGAATCAGCATCTCGTTGTCGCCCATCCCGTAGAAGTCGCCCGTGTCGAGCAGCGTGATCCCGCTGTCGAGCGCCGCGTGCAGCGTCGCGATGCTTTCGTCTCTATCGGCCGGCCCATAGAGATCCGACATCCCCATGCAGCCGAGCCCGACCGCCGATACCTGCGGGCCCGTGCGGCCCAGTTGGCGCTTGTCCATGTCCGTTTCCTTGCGGTGGTGAGTGAATGAACCGGATTCTGGCCGCATTGCGGCGCGCGATAAACGCGAAACGTCCAACCAAATCATTCGACGCTGATTAACAATGGAGCCTGTTCCAATCCGCCACGCTTCCGCTCCGCATGGACCATCTGCAAGCAATGCGCATCTTTGCGCGCGTCGCCCACCTCGGCAGCTTCACGAAAGCGGCCGAGCAGCTGCAATTGCCGCGCCCGACGGTCAGCAATGCCGTCCAGTATCTGGAAAAACACCTGAGCGTGCGCCTGCTGCAACGAACCACCCGGCGCGTCGCGCTCACCGCCGAGGGCGCCACCTACTACGAGCGCTGCACGCGGCTGCTGGCCGATCTGGACGACGCCGAGACGCTGTTCGACGACGCCGGCGCCGCGCCGCGCGGCGTGATCCGCGTCGACCTGCCCGAGCGTTTCGCGCTGAACAAGGTGATTCCGGCGCTGCCGGATTTCCACGCGCGCTATCCCGACTTGCGCGTCGTGCTCAGCACGACCGACCGATTCGTCGATCTCGTCGCCGACGGCATCGACTGCGCGGTGCGGGTCGGCGTACTGTCCGACACATCGCTGGTCGCGCGCCGCGTCGGCGAGATGGCGCAGATCAACTGCGCGTCGCCCGCGTATCTCGCGCGATACGGCACGCCGCGCTCGCCGGACGATTTGCCCGACCACGTCGCGGTCGGCTACTTCTCGAGCCGCACGGGCCGCGAGCTGGACTGGGAATATGCGGACATGGATTCGGGCACGCTGCAGACCGTGAAGATGCGCAGCGTGGTGGCGGTGAACAGCTCGCAGGCGTATCTCGCGTGCTGCCTGGCAGGCCTCGGGCTGATCCAGGCGCCGCGCGACGGGCTCGCGTCGCTGCTCGAGGACGGCTCGCTGGTCGAGGTGCTGCCGGAGTGGCATGCCGCGCCGCTACCGGTGTCGGTCGTGTTTCCGAACGGCCGGCATCTGGCGCCGCGCGTGCGGATCTTCGTCGACTGGCTCGCGCAAACGCTCGACGACGCGCACCGCGCAGCATGACGAAAGCCGGCACCGGAGCAACCCGCCCCGGGCGCCGGCAGGTCAACCTCAGAACTTGTGGCGGATCGCGGCGCGCACCGCGAACTGGTTCGCAGACGACGACGGGCCGTCCGTCCCGACCACGTAGCCGCCGTCGGCCGCGGTGCCGGTCTTGTCGCCGGCGACCTTCTGCCATGCGCCCTGCAGGTACACGTCGGTGCGCTTGGACAGGCTGTAGTCGGCCATCAGCCCGACCGTGTGGTATTTCGGCTTGAACGAACCGGCCGCCGCGTCGAACTTGCCGTCCGTGTACACGTACTGCGCGCCGAGATAGAAATCGGGCGTGAGCTGGTACTTGCCGTTGATCTCGAAGTTCTGGAACTTGGTCGCGGTCAGTCCGAGACCGGAGAACGTCGACGCTGGCAAGTAGACGGTCGACACCGGATTCTTCACGTCGGTCTTCGTATAGACGAAGCCGACCGTCGCCGGACCGAACGAGTAGTTGACGCCACCGCCGAAGATGCGCAGGCGATCGGCGACGAAGTTCGCATCGTCGGCCGCGATTGCGCCCGCGCTGCCGACACCCGGGCTGTTCGCCTGCAGGTATGCAGCCGCGACCTGCAGCCCGGCCAGCGAATACTGCGCGCCGATGCTGTACTGGCGGTTGGTCGAGAAGCCCGTGCTGTTGCTGAAGCTGTAGGTGCCGCCGAACGACAGCCCGTTCCAGTCGGGGCTCGCGTACTTGACCGTGTTGTTGACGCGGAACGAGTTGTCCGTGTTGTCGTTGTCGAACGGGTGCGAGAACAGCGTGCCGCCCCAGTTGCCGTTCGCGGTCAGCGGCGCGAGATAGTCGACGACGGAATCGTACTGACGGCCGAACGTCAGCGTGCCGAAGCGCGACGCGCTCAGCCCGACGAACGCCTGGCGACCGAACATCCGGCCGCCCTGGTTGAGCCGGCCGTTGTTCACGTCAAAGCCGTTTTCCAGCGTGAAGACCGCCTTCAGCCCGCCGCCCAGATCCTCACTGCCCTTCAGGCCCCAGCGGCTGCCCTGCGCATAGCCGCTCGCGAGCTGGTAATTCGTTTTTCCGACCCCGTTTACGTTGACGTTGTTCGTGTAGTTGAAGCCCTCGTCGATCAGGCCGTACAGCGTCACGCTGTCCTGCGCGAAGGCCGGCGCGGCGAAGGCGGCCAGCGCGGCGGCAAAAATGACGTGCTTCTTCATGACGGATCTCCGGAGCCGGGTGCCGGGCAGGCCATGCGCCCGGCGGTTGTTTGGTCTGTTTTATAGAGGTGGCCCGCAGGGCGGACTGCGCGGTGTGCGGCCGCGAGGACAAAATGGTGTCACGTCGCAAACCGCCCGTCCATCGGGGCGTGGGCCGGGCACGCAAAGCGTTGCGCTCGTCCAACTCCCCTGTTCCCGCCACGCCCCGATCAGGCTTGTCGGCACCGGCTGGCAGGCCCTCCATCCGCGTAAACCCGGACAGCGTCACATCGGTGGCACAATGCGCATCCGTTCGTCATTTCTTCACGAAGTCATGCTTCACCCCGATTCATGCGCGGCGGGTGCCGGTCGTGCACGCGGCGCGCGCCGGGAGGCGGCCCGATGACCGCCGCCGCCCGGGCCGGCCGCTACGCCGAGCTCGATTTCTTCCGCGGCCTCGTGCTGCTGGTGATCGTCGTGGACCACATCGGCGGCAGCATCCTGTCGCGCGTGACGCTGCATGCGTACGCGCTGTGCGATGCGGCCGAGGTGTTCGTGTTCCTCGGCGGTTTCGCGACCGCCATCGCGTACAACTCGCTCGCCGAGCGGCACGACGAGGCAGCCGCGCGCCAGCGTTTCATCCGCCGCGCCTTCGAGATCTACCGTGCCTTCCTCGTGACGGCCGGGTTGATGCTGCTCATCACCGCCGTGCTGAACGCATTCTCGATCGATGGCCCGAACATGCCGACCAACGATCTCGACGGCCTGCTCCACAAGCCGCTCGCCGCGCTGCGCGACATCCTGCTGTTTCGCCGCCAGCCGTATCTCGCGTCGGTGCTGCCGATGTATGCGTTCTTCGCGCTGCTCGTCCCGCTCGCGCTGCCGCTCGCGCGCACGCAGCCGTGGCTGATGCTCGCGTTCAGCGGCTCTCTGTGGTACGCGGCGCCGCACATCGCGCGCTTCTTGCCGACCGTCGAAGGCGCGCCGTGGGACTTCAATCCGTTCGCGTGGCAGTTCCTGTTCGTGCTCGGCGTGATCGCACGCTGCCAGCCCGTCTACCAGACGCTCGCGCCGAAACCGCAGGGCTGGCTGCTGACGGCCGTGTCGCTCGCGATCGTCGCGGCCGGCGCGTACTATCGGCTGCGCGTCGAGCCGTTCCCGACCGATCCGTCGATCAAGCAGAATCTCGGCGCGCTGCGGCTCGCGAACTTCCTCGCGATCGCGTGGCTCGCGGCCAAGCTCGTGCACCTCGGTTGGATGAAGAAGGTCGCGCACGCGATGCCGTGGATCGGCACGATCGGCCGCCAGGGGCTGTTGTGTTTCGTCGCCGGCACCGGCATCTCGCTCGCGGTCGACTCGCTGCTTTACCAGGCGACCGAAGGCTATCTGAACGTGCCGCTCGGCCTGACCGCCGACGTCGTCGCGATGGGCCTGCTGTATCTCGTCGCGAAGCTCTACGCCCCGCTGGTGTCGCGGCTGCCGTTCCCGTTCCGTTCGCGGTGATGATGCGCCGCGCCGTCATGCGCCGCTGCTACGATAGCGGGCGCCTCTCCTGAAACGATCGCCATGCGCCGACTCGCCCTTCCGTTCTCCGCCGCCCTGATCGCCGGCGCCATCGCCACCGCCCACGCCACGCCGGTCGGGCCTGCGGTTTCGCCGGCGTCATCCGCACCCGCGGTCGCAACCGTCCCGCCCGCAACGATCGCGCCGGCCGCCCAGGAACCGTCGGTCAATCCGGGCAGCAGCATCGTGATGCGCGCGTTCCGGTCGGCGTCGCTGAAGCGCGACTGGTCTTACACGGTCTATCTGCCGCCCGGCTACAACCCGGAAGGCGCGCGCTATCCGGTGCTGTATCTGCTGCACGGCAACGCCGGCAACGCGAACGACTGGATCACCCAGGGCCGGCTGCAGGCCACCGCCGACACGCTGATCGAGCGCCGCGAGATTCCGCCCGTCGTGATCGTGATGCCGCAAGGCGGCACCGACTGGTACGTCGATCGCAAGGAGAAGATGCAAAGCGCGTTCCTCAACGACCTGCTGCCTGAGGTCGAAGCGCACTTCGCGGTGTCGAACCAGCGCGCGGGCCGCGCGATCGGGGGCGTGTCCATGGGCGGCTTCGGCGCGCTGCGTTTCTCGCTGCTCGAGCCGGGCCTGTTCTGCGGCGCGATGCTGCTGAGCCCCGCGATCTACGCGAACGAGCCGCCGCTCAATTCCGCCGCGCGTTATGTCGGCGTGTTCGGCGACCGGCAGTTCGACTCGCGCGTGTGGCACGAGCTGAACTACCCGGCGCTGATGCGCGGCTATTTCGCGCGCACCTGGCGCGTGCCGATGTTCATCGCGGCGGGCGACGACGACCTGACGATCCAGGCCGAATCGAGCGTGCTGTACACGCAGCTGCGCCGCGCGCAGAATCCGGCGGAACTGCGTATCGTCGACGGTGGACACACGTGGGAAGTATGGCGCGGGCTGCTCGGACTCGGGCTGAAGTATGCGCTGGAGTGCGTGAAGTAACGACGCCGATGACGCGTCGACCGGCGCATGCATCGCGCGCCCGCCGCCGCTTTCCTCACCCAACCCGCAGGGGATCAAGCCATGTCTGTCTCGAAGAAGTTCGCCGCCGTCACGGGCGCCGGATCCGGTATCGGCCGTGCCGCGGCAATCGCACTCGCGAACGCCGGATATGCCGTCGCGCTCATCGGACGCAAGGAAGCATCGCTGCGTGACACGAAGGAAGCGATCGTCGCCGCCCAGGGCGACGCACACGCATTTCCGGCCGACGTCGCCGACGAAGCGTCGGTCGAACACGCGTTCGCGCAGATCGCGCGGCAGTTCGGGCGGCTGGACGTCCTCTTCAACAATGCCGGCCGCAACGCACCGGCCGTTCCGCTCGACGAATACGAGTTGAGCGTATGGAACGACGTCGTCGCGACCAACCTGACGGGCGTCTTTCTGTGCGCGCGGGCCGCGTGGCGCGTGATGAAGGCGCAAACGCCGCAGGGAGGCCGGATCATCAACAACGGCTCGATCTCGGCCTACACGCCGCGCCCGAACACGATCGCGTACACGGCCACCAAGCACGCGGTGGCCGGCATCACCAAGTCGCTCGCGCTCGACGGCCGCGCGTACAACATCGCGTGCAGTCAGATCGACATCGGCAACGCGGCGACGTCGCTGACGGATCGCATGACGGAAGGCGTGCTGCAGGCCGATGGGCGCATGGCGCCCGAGGCGCGGATGGACGTCATGCACGTCGCGAACGCGGTCGTTCAGATGGCGAACCTTCCGCTGGATACGAACATCCTGAACATGACGATCATGGCGACCACGATGCCGTTCGTCGGGCGTGGATAACGCCGCGGCGCCCCGCGCGATTCAGCGTTCGTGATAGATCGCGAGCCAGACGCTCGCCTCGTCGGGATGCGTCCACGCGACGCGATGCCGGCAATGCGGTTCGATCAGCACGTAGTCGCCGGGACGCATGTCGTGCAGCGTCGCGTCCGCTTCGAACTCGAGCACCGCGGCGCCCGACAGCAGCACCACCCATTCGGCGCGCGAATCGTCATACCAGAACCCGTCGGGGCTCGTGTGCCCCATCGACACGATCCGCTCGACGTTCAGGCGCGCGCCGGCGACGAGCACATCGACCCGTTCGTCGTCGCCGCGCGTTCCTTCGACATTGAACAGGTTGCCGGTTTGAAGCTGCATGGTTCGACCTCGGATCGGCCTTCGGCTGAAGGCGGATGACGACCACTGTAGCGCGAAGGCCGGCATCGCGGCGAACTATTCGGTATCCGTCATAAAGTCTCGCGGCCGCATGTCGTGACCCGCGTCATGCCAGCTGCTGAAAGGCGGCGACCTTGTTCCGCCCGGTCGCCTTCGCGTAGTACAACGCCTCGTCGGCTGCCTTGATCACGGCGTCGGCCTCGGCATCGTGCTCGGGCGTCCAGCTCGCCAGGCCGATGCTGGCCGTGACATGCCCGTATTCGCTGCCCGCGTGCTCGAGCAGCAACTCGTCGATCGCCGCGCGAATCCGCTCGGCAATCTGGGCAGCGCCCGTCTCGGGTGTATCGGGGAGCAACACGACGAACTCCTCCCCGCCATAGCGGGCAGCGGTATCGACCGGCCGGCGGATGTTCTCGCCGATGCAGCGCGCAACCGCGGCCAGCGCGTCGTCGCCCGCCTGATGGCCGTAGGTATCGTTATAGGCCTTGAAACGATCGACATCGACGAACAGCAACGAGAATACCGATCGTGCCCGCCGCGCGCGACGCCACTCGCGATCCAGCACTTCCGCGAAGCTGCGGCGATTGTTCAGGCCGGTGAGACCGTCGGTGCGGGCGAGCAGCACGAGTTCCGACTCGGCGCGCATCCGGCGCCGGAGCTGCGTGCCGAGCATGAACGACACCGCGATGAACGCGGCGCCGAACGTCGCCACCAGCGCGCCGATCGTCACGGCCCGGTGCCGCCATGCCGCGTAGATGTCCTGCTCCGCTTCCGCGACCATGATGATCAGCGGCAGCTTCGGCAGATGCCTGAAGTAATAGAGGCGACGCACGCCGTCGAGCGACGCGGTTTCCGAGAACACGCCCTCCCGCGCGGCGTGGAACCGCTTGAAGGTCGCAGCCTGGCTGATGTCCCGACCGATGGTGCGGACGTCGTACGGCTGACGCATCACCATCACGCCGTCGTTGCCGATCAGCGAGATCGAACCATGCTGTCCGAGCGACAGGCCGGCGAACAGATGATGGAAATACTCGAGGTTGACCGCGATGAGCACGACGCCGGCAAACGAACCGTCCGGATTCGAGATCCGCCGCGTGAGCCCGATGCTCGGCGAGCCGCCGCGCAAGCGCGACGAGAATGGGTCGCTGACATAAAGGCCGACATTCGGATTGTCGCGGTGAACGGCGAAATACTTGCGATCGGCGAAATTGCCGCGGCGTGGCACGTCGTTGGCTGAATCGAGGATGATGTTGCCGTCGGCATCGAGTACCAGCACCGAGCCGAGAAATTGCGCCGTCATCGCATTGTCAAACAGCACGGCGCGCCGCAAGCTTGCCGGTGCGGTCATCATGTCGTGACGCCGCAGGCCTTCGATGACCGCCTGCAGCGACAGGTCGTAGAGTTCGAAATTGCGTTCGATGTCGCGCTCGGCGATCAGTCCCAGATTGCGGGAAGTTTCGCTCGCCCGCTCGAGCGCGTCGTTGCGGCTCTGGAACAGCTGCAGCACGCACAGACCCATGAGCGCGCAGGCAATCACGATACCGATCGCGACAATGGTCTGGGGAGCCGCCGACCTGAATTGCATGTGTCTCCTCGATGATCACGCTCGTGCGCGGCGCACGACGCGATTACTTCATACTAAATAACGCGCAGTGGCATATCAAGCCGTGATGCTCCAGTCACGGCGCGGCAACGGGACGCGATGCCGGTTGTCGTCCGACCGGCCCTCATACGTCCGGGTCCGGAATCCTCGCCGACTGGATCACGACCAGCGTATCGCCCGCCTCGATCCGGCACGGCGGATCCTCGTAGAACGAATGAATCTTCCCGCAGCGATCCAGGCCGACGACAATCGCGCCCGGCACAACGTTCGTCATGCAGCCGATCTCGTGCGGCAACGCCTCGCGCTCCAGCAGCGTCGCCCGCCCGCGCGTCGACAGCATGTCGTTCACGAACGGCACGATGTAACGGCTATGTACCGCGTCCGCGAGCAACAGCGCGCCGATCTTCGTCGACGACACGATCACGTCCGCGCCCGCCTGCCGCAGTTGCCGCTGATACAGGTTCTCCTGGATCCGCACGACGATCTTCGTCTCCGGCGCGATGCTGCGCACCGACAGCGTCAACAGGATCGCGGTCGGGTCGTCGGTCACCGAGATGATCACGGCCTTCGCCGCGCGCACCTGCGCCTGTTGCAGCAGATCCTCGTGCGCGGGATCGCCGAGCAGCCCGGTCACGCCGAGCGACGTCGCGGCCTCGAGCGCCTGCTGCTGCGCATCGATCACGATGATCGTCGACGGGTCGACGCCGCTTTCGAGCAGCTCGCGCACGGCGATCGACCCCGACAGGCCATAGCCGCATACGACGATGTGATCGGACAGTTGCTTCTGCAGGCGTTTCATGCGGAATTCCTCGATGACGCGCTGGATCACGAACTGATATGCCGTGCCCAGGAAGATGAACCAGATGCCGATGCGGATCGGCACGATGAAGAACGCATCGATCAGACGCGCGCGCGCGGTGACCGGCACGATGTCGCCGTACCCGACCGTCGCGACCGTGACCATCGTGAAGTACACGAGGTCCGCGACGTTCATCGGCGTGCTCTTGGTCGAATCGCGCAGTCCGTCGCGATCGAGATACAGCACGAGAAACGCGAGCATGCACAGCACCACGACCGCGCCGAGACGGAACAGCAACGTGCGACGCGGCGACGTGGCCGGACGCGTGAACAGCGTGCGCGCACGCGGCGCGCGCCACGGATCGCGGGCGCGGCGCAGGCGTGAGCGCAACGAGCGGCGCTTGTCGGAGGGCGTTGCCAACGGGGAATCTCCTGAAGATTGCGGCCTCGATTCTACGACGGGAAGCGGGCGCGGCCGCTACAGCATGCTGCGCGGCCGGACCATCGTTCCGTCGGCGAAACGCCGTGCGCGGAACGCCGACAGGTCGAGCGACGGCTCGCCCGTATCGCCCCATTCGGCCAGCAGCCGCCCGACGATTGGGCCCATCGCGAAGCCGTGCCCGCAGAAGCCAGTCGCGATCGCAAGGCCGGACGGCGTTCCAGGCGCGTCGATCACCGGAATCCCGTCGGGCAGCACGTCGATCAGGCCGGCCCAGGCTTCGACGATCTGCGCGTCCTTCAGCGCGGGGAAGATCGCCTTCAGCTTCGCGAGCGCGCGCGGTGCATGCGCGCGATTCGGCTGCGGCTGCGGATCGCGCGGCTCGATCGCGCCGCCTCCACCGCCGATGCGCACGCAGGCATCGCGCCACGCCGCCGCATTCAGATGCAGCCGGAACTTCTCGCGCTGCGACCAGAACTCCGGCCAGAACAGGCTCAAGCCGCGCAGGTGGCCGAGCGTCAGATCGACGTCGACCTGCATGTCGTCGGCGAGATTGATCGCGCCGTTCCTGCGTTGCCGGATGCCGAGGCCGTGCCCCCAGATCGTCGACGCGGACACGTCGGGCAGCACGTTGGTGCGCATGCAGGTGCCGCGCACGGCCTGCTGCGGCAGCCTGATGCCGACGCCGTCGAGCAGCCGGAAGCTGGTCGCGCCGGCCGCGCAGATCACGCGCCGCGTGCGGATCGTGCCGCGCTCGGTCACGACGCCGACGACCGCGCCGCCGGCCGTCTCGATCGCCGTCACGCCGCAGCCCTCGAAGAAACGCGCGCCGGCTTCGGCCGCGCGCGCCGCGAACGCGGCGGCCACGCGGCGCGGCTCGGCCTGCCCGTCGGTCGCCGTATACAGCCCGCCGAGCGTGCGCGCCTGCGCTGACAGGCCGGTCACGCGTGCGTCGATTTCCGCGCGGGTCAGCGTGCGCGTGTCGAGCCCGTGTTCGCGTGCGACGGCGAGCCATGCCTGGAACGACGCCCAGTCTTCTTCGTTGTCCGCCATATACAGGCAACCGCCCTGCCGCCATTCGAGATCGAAGCCGAGCGCCTGCTCGAGCCCTTCCCAGATCCGCATGCCGGCCATCATCAGCGGCACTTCGGCGGACTCGCGGCCCTGCTGCCGCACGAAGCCCCAGGCGCGCGTCGATTGCTGGCCGGCGATGCGCGACTTGTCGAGCACGACGGCCTTCAGGCCGCGCAGGCCGAGGTAATAGGCGGCCGCGCAGCCCATGATGCCGGCGCCGGCGATCACGATGTCGGCTTCGGCCGGAAACGCCGTGTCGGCGCGCGTCAATGCGTCATGCAGCGGATAGGTTGTCGTCATTGTTCTCTGGTGACGTCGATACGTCGGGCGCATCCATCGACGTTCGCGATGGCATGCACGGGATCATGCGGTCGGGCTCCGGACGGAGCTGGCAAACAGGCGGGACGGTCGATGAACCGTCCGGCAGCGGCCCCGCCGCCGGTCATTCTTGCTCATCGGCCGTCCCCATTTTTTCGCCTTGACGGCGCTATGTTACCGCGCGATAAACTGTACATCCATACAGTATCCCGGCAGTAAAAATGATCCTCCCCCCATTCGATCCTCCGAAGCTGAACGACCTCACCGAATGGTGGACGAAGTGCACTTACGCAGACGTACAGCGCCTGATACTCGAAGTGCAGCACCTTCGCCTGACGCTGTGGGAACTGAAGGCGCACGTCGCGGATGCATCGCGCCGGATCCGCATGCTCGATCCGGCCATGCTCGCGCATGGCTCCGCGCTGCGGCGGCTCGGCTACCTGCTCGACAAGGAGATCGAACGCGCGAATCCGATCGGCCGCACGCGCGACGTGTATGCGCCGTTTTCGGACCAGTGGCGCGCCCGCGAAGCGCTGCGTTGTGCATTGCGTGCGCAGCCGGAGCCCACGGAAGCCGGCACGCTCCCGCGCGCGATTCCGGAATTTCAGCGCGTCACGTGGGCGGAGCTTCGCGATCGCTGGCGCCATCTGAGCGACAAGCAATCGACCCGCCAGAACATCGAGCAGCGAATGGTGCTCGAGATCGTGCGCCAGCGAACCGTGATCCTCGCGCGCACGAGGAAACTCGTCGATGCCGCGATCGCCGAAGCGGCGGCGGAAGGAAAGCAGTTGTTCGCACTCGATCAACTCAAGCGGCTGCTGTCGGTCGAGCGGGAGGATGGCGAACCGTTCACGTACATGCCGGCGTAGGTCGATTGCATTCGCCCGCCATCGATTGCTGACCGGCTGACCGCGCTGGCGCGCGCGTCGACCTGTCGGTTCGCACTTCTCAAGAAATGGAAAACGGCGGATCGCCGTCAATCGTCATCCCGCTCTGCTCCTCCAACCGATGAGCATGCGGTCACCGCCGTTCGGCTCGCCAACCGAATGTCGGGCGCGACGACTCGACAACACGCGCCATCCACGCCGCGCATCCGGAACGTCCTTCGTGTCGTTCGACTTGAACGAGCATGCCCGTCCTGCGCGGGCGGGCGGCGCGCTACGCGTAGCGGCTCAGCCACTCTTCGGAGAACTTCTTCGCATAGGCGACGGCATCCGCTTCGGTATCGAATTCGCCCAGCTTGCGAAATGCCGCCTCGCGGCTGAAACCCAGCTTCGTGACCTCGACCTGAGCGGCGTACTTGCCATCCTCCGTCACGCGCGGTTCGCAGTTCATCTCGTACCCGCGCATCACAAATTTCTTCTGCATCGCTTCAATACTATTTTGAGACGGGGGAATCGTAGCATGTGGTCACGCCGCATTCACACCCGCTCCCGAAATGGGGCAGCATCGGTTTTATTAGAGTAAACCGTCAAAACGATCCACTACAAGATGCGGCTCCGTCGGCCCGGCCCATGATGTCCTGTAAAAATTTGTCGCCCCCAAGGCGACACGATGCCGCGGCCGCGGCGCACGAATGCGCCCTGCCGTGGTGCATTTCGTCGGCGCCGCGGCGCAATTACGTGCCGCCCGACGAGCAATCGTGTCCCCGCCCCACGCAATCCGCGCCTGAAGGTTGCGAACGGGCCAGCGGCGCGCCGCGCACGGCACCGGCGCGCGCGTAACGCCATGACACACCTTTCACAGAAACGCACCTTTCGCGACATGGAATGACCGTCGTTTTGCGGTAAAGTTATCTTTTCCGCGCGTGGCCGGTCGGCTCGCCCCCTGGACGTCGTCGAGACTGTCCGCCGAGACTGCCGCAAGGCGTCGTTCTGAACGTCACGATCCGTTCCCGTAGCATGACCACTGAAGCAATCACCACGGATTCCCTCGCGGTTGCCGAGCGCGTGCGCGAGCTGATGACCCGAAACGGCATCGGCAAGCGCCAGCAAACCACCGAGCTGTGCCGCATCCTCGACCTGAGCTTTTCGCAGGGTCACCGCAAACTGCGCGGCAGCAGCCCCTGGACGCTCGCGCAAATCAAGAAAGTCGCCGAAGCGTACGGCGAGCCCGCCGCTCAATTGTTCGGCGCGCAGACGCTCGACCCCGGCATGGTCGGCGCCTATTCGCAGGAGGCCGTCCTGTACGCCGGCGTCGCCGAAATTCCGTGCACCGCATGGATCGGCGCGCCGCTCGAAGCCGGCGCGCGCCCCGAGTTCGTCGCGTACGAACAGAACGGCCGCTGGCGCGTGCTGCGCCATACCGGCGTGCTGTACCAGAACGCGTACGACGTGCACAAGATCGAGATCTATCCGCGCCGCGCGGAGAGCGACAAGCTGGTCGTCGCGGTGATCGATCCCGATCGCGTCAGCGCGACCGAGCTGTGCCGCTATCTCGAGCGGCAGGGTTTCGCGACGGCCGCATTCGACGGCCTCGCGCCGTTCGTCGACGCGCTGCAGGGCCAGGCATTCGACGCAGTCGTCACCGAATGGCTGTTCGACGACAGCACGGCCGCCACCGCGATCAAGGCGGTGCGCACGTCCGACAATCCGGGCGCGCCGATCTTCGTGCTGACGGGCGACCTGCTCACGGGCCGCGCGAGCGAAGCGGACATCAGCGAAGTGATCCGCGCGTTCGACGTCGTCTGCTACGAAAAACCCGCACGCATGGCGATCCTCAGCGCCGATCTCGCGAAGCGGCTTGCACGCGGGTAATTCCGCACGCACGCGCCGTCTTTCGCATGGCCGGCGCCCGCGCGGCGCGGCGGCCGTGAACAGGTTCCTCAGTACAATAGCCGGACCTCGTTCACGACCGGCCTGCGCCGCCCGACTTCATGGCCCGCCTCATTCCCGACGACTGGAAAAGCCTCGCCGCCACCGGTGCGGCCGAACGCGAGCGCGAGACGCTTGCCGCCCTCGAACACGCGCTGCCGGACGGCTACACCGTCTATCACGGCGTGCACTGGACGCGCGCCGACCAGGGCTTCTCCGTGTTCGGCGAAGCGGCATTCGTCGTCGTGAGCCCGGCCGGCCGCGTGCTGCTGATCGAGCAGAAGGCCGGCTTCCTGCGCGAAACGCCGAAGGGGCTCGTGAAGGTCTACCTGCAGAAGGAGCGCAACGTCCCGATCCAGCTCGCGCGCACGCAGGAGACGCTGCACCGGCGCCTGACCGCCGCGCTCGGCGCGGGCGTCTACGGCGTCGAGGCGCTGCTGTACTGCCCCGACTACTCGATCCGCGAGACGGCGATCGCCGGCGTCGCGGCCGACCGCATCGTCGATGCGTCGCGCAAGGCGCAGCTCGCGCAGGTGATCCTGCAGATCCTGCCCGAACACGACGAACCGTTGCCGAACGCAGCGAAGCTGCATCATTTCCTCGCGGACGAGCTCGCGCTCACGCCCGACACGAGCGCACTCGTCGGGCAGGCCGGCACGCTCGTCACGCGGCTGTCGGGCGGGCTCGCCGCGTGGGCGCGCCAGCTCGAGTTCGCGCCGTTCCGCTTGCGCGTGACGGGCACCGCGGGTTCGGGCAAGACCCAGCTTGCCGTGCAGGCGATGCGCGACGCGGTCGCGGCCGGCAAGCGCGTGCTTTACGTATGCTTCAACCGGCCGCTCGCCGACTACATCGCGCGCATCGCGCCGCCCGGCGCGAAGATCGCGAACTACCATCAGCTGTGCGACTGGGTGGCCCGCGACGGCGGCTATACGCCCGACTTCGACGCGCCCGGCGCGTTCGAGCGGCTCGAGGCGCGTTTCGCGGAAACGGCGGTTCCGGAACGCTGGCGCTTCGATGTGCTGATCGTCGACGAGGGACAGGATTTCCACGCGCCGTGGGCGGCCGCACTGGAACGCCTGCTGGCGCCGGACGGCGCATGGTGGTGGCTGGAAGATCCGCTGCAGAACCTTTATCTGCGCGAGTCCGTCGCGCTGCCCGGCTGGGTCACGCTGAAGGCGCTGACGAACTACCGCAGCCCGCGCGACCTGCTCGAATTCGTGCGCGACGTCGTCGGCCGCGTCGAGCCGCTCGCGGCCGAACTGCGTTCGGGCAGCCCGTTCGACGGCTCCGATCCGTCTGTGTCGTCATACGGGGACGACGGCGCAACGGGCGACGCGCTCGCCGACGCGTGCATCGACGCAACCAAGCGCGCGATCACGCACGCGCTGTCGCTCGGCTTCCGCAAGCAGGACATCGCGGTGCTGTCGTATCGCGGACGCGAGAGCTCGGTGCTCGCACGGCTCGATCAGCTCGGCCCGCATCGGGTCAAGCGCTTCACGGGCAAATACGATCTGTTCGGCAACCCTGAATATCGCGAAGGCGACGTGCTGCTCGATTCGATCTATCGCTTCAAGGGGCAGTCCGCACCGTGCGTGATCCTCACCGAGATCGACTTCGACGCGCTCGATGCGCGCGCGGCCCGCAAGCTGTTCGTCGGCGCGACGCGCGCGACGATGAAGCTGCTGCTCGTCGCGTCGGCGCGCTCGGCCGCGCACCTCACGGGCGGCTGACGCAACGGCCGGCGGGGGGCGCGGAATCGGGCGCCCCGCCCGCCGCACGTCACGCGACGCGAAACGCCCCCACGGCCCGGCGCAAGCCGTCGGCCTGCTCCTCGAGCGAAGCGGCGGCGGCCGCCGCCTGCTCGACCAGCGCCGCGTTCTGCTGCGACACCTGGTCCATCTGCGACACCGCGCGGTTCACCTGCTCGATCCCGTCGCGCTGCTCGTTCGACGCGGCCGCGATCTCGGTCATGATGCCCGTCACGCGGCCGATCGCCTGCTGGATGTCCTGCATCGTCGCGCCGGCCACGCCGACCAGCCGCGAACCCGTCGCGACGCGCTCGACCGATTCGCCGATCAACGTGCGAATCTCCTTCGCGGCCGACGCCGAGCGCTGCGCGAGCGTGCGCACTTCGCCCGCGACCACGGCGAAGCCGCGGCCCTGCTCGCCCGCGCGCGCGGCTTCGACCGCCGCATTCAGCGCAAGGATGTTGGTCTGGAACGCGATGCCTTCGATCGTGCCGATGATGTCGGCCACCTTCTGCGAACTCTGGTCGATCTCGTTCATCGTGCCGATCACTTCGCCGACGACGGTTGCGCCGCGCGTCGCGATCTCGCTCGCGTTATCCGCGCACGCCTGCGCTTCGACCGCGTGATCGGCGTTCTGCTTCACCGTCGCCGTCAGCTGTTCCATGCTCGCGGCCGTCTCCTGCAGCGCGGACGCCTGCTCCTCGGTACGCTGCGACAAGTCGGTGTTGCCGGCCGCGATCTGGTGCGTGGCGGTCGAGATCGCTTCAGAGCCCTGGGTGACCTGGCGCACCGTGTCGGCAAGGCTGCGCTGCATGCCCGTCACGCCCTTGACCAGTTCGGCCATCTCGTCACGCGACGACCAGCGCACTTCCGACGTCAGGTCGCCGTCCGACAGGCGGCGGAAATGCGACAGCAGACGGTTAACCGGTTGCGTGATCGCGAAATGCAGGCCGATCGCGCAGCCGAGGCAAGCGGCGAGACCGAACGCAATGCCGGCGATCGCGCCCGCGCGCATCCAGCCGTAATAGGTCTGCGCGGTGTCGTAGACGTCCTTGCCGCGCGCGGCCTGGTACGCGTCGAGCGCATCGGTCGCCTGCGTGAGCGCGACCGACAGCGGCGGCGCAACCGTCATCAGCAGCCGGTCGGCATCGTCGCGATGTCCCGCGCGGATCGCGTCGATCAACGGCTTCAACGCCTGTCCGATCAGCGCCTGGCGCGCGGCGTCGAGCCGCGTCGCGAGCGGGCCCTCGTCGCCGTCGTGCGGCATCGTCGCGTAGGTGCGCCACGCGGCGTCGGCCTTCGCGAGATAGTTTTCGGCCTTGCCGACGAGATCGGGCACTTCCGGCGCCTCGGGATGCAGCAGCGCGCGGTCGAGTGTCGTGCGCACGATCGTCAGGTTCAGGCTGGCGGCGGACAGCGCGGTCTTCGCGGCCAGCTGGCGCGTATAGGCTTCGTCGAGCGCACGGTTCGAGCGCTGCATGCCGGTCAGGCCAATCAGGCCCGATACGACGAGCAGCGCGGCAACGAGGCCCAGCGTGGAAAAAATCCGCGTACGGATCGAGAAGCGGGAAAACAGGGCGTTCAGGTTCATGACGGGACGTGAGCGGTAAAAAGTGCCGCGGCAATCGGTCCGCGGCACTCTGGATTACGGTTTGCCTGCAAAAAACTTGAGCCCTGCCGTTTGGCAGGCTGATCGCGATCAATTTTCCGGTCGGCAATCTTCTGTTACCGATGCAACAAATCCAGATGCGGCAGAAATTGACCAGGCAATAAATCGACTCTATATTTCGGTCAGTTTCCTGCCATGGCAGACATCTCGATGAGAACCGACACCCTCGTTACCCCACCGGCCGCCGAGGCGGCCCGCCGCGACGCGCCGACCGGGCTGATCGTCGCCGCGCTGCTGCTCGTCATGCTGTTGTCCGCGCTTGACCAGACCATCGTGTCGACCGCGCTGCCGACCATCGTCGGCGAGCTCGGCGGCCTCGACCAGCTGTCGTGGGTCGTCACCGCGTACCTGCTGTCCTCGACGGTCGTGCTGCCGCTGTATGGCAAGCTCGGCGACCTGTACGGCCGCAAGATCGTGCTGCAGGTCGCGATCGTGCTGTTTCTCGCCGGCTCCGCGCTGTGCGGCGTCGCGCAGGACATGACGCAACTGATCGTGCTGCGCGCGCTGCAAGGACTCGGCGGCGGCGGGCTGATGGTCGTCACGATGGCCGCGATCGGCGATCTCGTGCCGCCCGATCGCCGGGCGCGCTATCAGGGGATGTTCGGCGGCGTGTACGGCCTCGCGACGATCATCGGGCCGCTGCTCGGCGGCTTCCTGGTCGAACATCTGTCGTGGCGCTGGATCTTCACGATCAACCTGCCGCTCGGTGTTGTCGCGCTCGCGGTGATCGGCATCGCATTCCGGCCGCACACCGCGCACGTAAAGCACCGGATCGACTACATGGGCGCCGCGTTCCTCGCAACGGCCCTCACGTGCGTGATCCTGTTCACGAGCGAAGGCGGTTCGCTGCTGCCGTGGTCGTCGCCGCAGCTGTGGATGACGCTGGTGCTCGGCGTGGTCGCGGTCGGCGGCTTCATCTACGAGGAACGGCTCGCGGCCGAGCCGATCATGCCGCTCGAGCTGTTCCGCCAGCGCACCTTCATGCTGATGAGCCTGATCGGCTTCGTCGTCGGCATTGCGCTGTTCGGTTCGGTCACGTTCATTCCGCTCTATCTGCAGGTCGTGAAAGGCTCGACGCCGTCGCAGGCCGGCATGCAGCTGCTGCCGATGATGGGCGGGATGCTCGCGATGTCGGTCGCGAGCGGCCGGCTGATCTCGCGGCTCGGCACGTATCGGCCGTTTCCGATCGCGGGGACGCTGATCGGCGGCGTCGCGATGGCGCTGCTGTCGACGCTGTCGCTCGACACGCCGCTGCGAACGATGTACGCGTACATGGCGCTGCTCGGGATCGGGCTCGGCATGGTGATGCCGGTGCTCACGCTCGCGGTGCAGAACACGGTCGAATTCCGGCACATGGGCGTCGCGACGTCGGGCGTGACGTTGTTCCGCTCGATCGGCGGCTCGCTCGGCGTCGCCGCGTTCGGCGCGCTGTTCTCGCACGGGCTGCAGTCGCGGCTCACGCAGGCGCTGCCGGCCGACACGGAGCTGCCGCCCGCGCTCGGTCCGGCGGCCGTCCACCAGTTGCCGGATGCGGTGCGCGATGCGTACCTGCATGCGTTCGCCGGGTCTCTACATGTCGTATATCTCGCGGCCGCGGGCGTGATCGCGATCGCCTTCGTGCTTGCGTGGTTCGTCGAGAGCACGCCGCTGCGCAAGCATCACTGATCGGCGGGCGGCGGCACCGTGGCCGCCGCGCCTGCCCGCGGATCGACGCCGCGACACGGCCGTTCACGACGCGCGGTCCGCCGTTACGGCACCAGCACCACCCCGCCCGTCGTCTGTCGCGATTCCAGCAACCGATGCGCGTCCGCCGCCTGCTCGAGCGGCAGCCGCGCGCCGATCTCCACGTGCATCCCGCCTGCGAGCCGTTCGAGCGTCGCGCGCGCCGCCTCCCGGTACCCCGCCACGTCGCGCGCGATGAAACCCAACACGCTCGGCCGCGCCAGCGCGATCGAGCGGGCCGGGCCCAGTTCGTCGAGGTCGATCGTCTGCCGGGCGCCGATCGCGGCGACCTGCCCGATGCTCGCGGCCATCCCGAACGGCCGGACCGCGCCGAGCGTACGCGTGAGCACGTCGCCGCCGATCCCGTCGATCGCATAGTCGACGCCCGCGCCCCCGCCGAACGCGCGGGCCGCCGCGACGAAGTCCTCCTCGCGATAGTCGACCACCGCCTCCGCCCCGCGCGCGCGCGCCAGTTCCGCCTTCGCGGCCGACCCGACCGTGCCGATCACCCGCGCGCCGAGCGCGCACGCCCACTGCGTCGCCAGCAAGCCGACGCCGCCGGCCGCCGCGTGCACGAGCACGGCGTCGCCGGCGCTCACCTGCCGCACGCGATGCATCAGCATGTAGACGGTAATGCCTTTCAGCAGCCCGGCCGCGACTGCGTCGTCGCTCACGCCATCGGGCACGGGCACCACGCGCTCGGCGGGCAGCGTGCGCAGGCTCGCGTAGCTGCCGGTCGGCAGCCCCGCATATGCGACGCGCTGGCCCGGGTCCAGCCCCGTCACGCCGGCCCCCACCGCATCGACCACGCCGGCCGCCTCGACACCGAGCGCGTCCGGCAGTGCCGGCAACGGATGTGCGCCGGTCCTGAAATAGATGTCGACGAAATTCACGCCGACGGCGGTCTGGCGAATCCGCACCTCGCCGGCGCCGGGCGGTGCGACGGGCGCATCGACGCGGCGCAGCACGCCGGCGTCGCCGTAGCGGTCGATGCCGATTCGGGTGGCGGTTGCAGTTTGGGTCATGACGTTCCTCGCAATCGAATGATGTGACACGATCATCTCATCGTGCATAATCGATCGGAATCCCCGATTCTCACCCATCTACTGTGCAAAATTCGACCGAGCTGACACAGACCCCCGCGCCGCCGATGAGCTGGGACGACCTCCGCTATTTCCTGGCGGTGATGCGCGGCGGCAGCCTGTCGGCCGCCGCGCGGGCACTGCAGGTCCAGCATTCGACGGTCGCCCGGCGCATCGATGCGCTGGAGTCCGCGCTCGGCATCCGGCTGTTCGACCGGCTGCCGCGCGGCTGGCCGCCGACCGACGAAGGCCTGCACCTTGCCGAGCATGCAGCCCGCGTCGAAGCCGATGTGCATGCATTCGCGCGCGCCGCGCAGGGAGCGGCGGCGCTCGACGGCGTCGTGCGCGTGTCGGCGTCGCCGGTGTTCGCGAGCCATTTCCTCGCGCCGCGACTTGCCCGCGCGCAGCGCGCGTGGCCGGCGCTGCGCATCGATCTGATGGGCGAGATGCACGCGTCCAATTTGTACGCGCGCGAAGCCGACCTCGCGGTACGGCTGTCGCGGCCAAACGAGCCGGGGCTGGCCGCGCGCCGGCTCGGCACGATGCGCTTCGCGCTGTGCGCGTCGCCCGACTGGGCCGCCGCGCCGCCCGACACCTGGGCGTTCCTCGGCTACGACGACGCACTCGCACAAATGCCGCAGCAGCAATGGCTCGAACGCTTCGCGGCCGGACGCCGCTTCGCGTTCATCGCCAACGACCTGGCCGCGCTGCATCGTGCGTGCGTGGCCGGCGCAGGGGTCGCGTTGCTGCCGCGGTTTCTCGTCGACACGTCGGCGACGGATGCGGACGCGGACGAAAGCGCGAGCGCGCCGGCTTTGGCCGATCCGTCGCTGCCGAGCACCGCCGCGCTCGTCGAGTTGACGTCCATGCCCCGTTGCGATGTCGAGCGCGAGATCTGGCTCGTCGTCCACCCGGACGTGCGGCGCTCGCCGCGCGTGCAGCGCGTCGCCGATGCCATCGCCGACGCGGTTCGCGACGCTCACGGGCATTTGTAGGCTCGGCTCGTCCCCACCGGGCGACGCGATCCATGCCTTTACGGTGCCGCCTCGCGGCGGGCATAGTAGCGGTTTCGTCCGCCCGCTCCGCCACCATGTCCGCCGCCCCCGCCTGCGTTGTCGTCCGCGACGCGACCGATCCCGATCTCGCCGCCATTCACGCGATCTACGCACACCACGTGCGCCACAGCGTCGCGTCGTTCGAGGAGACGCCGCCCGACGTCGACGAGCTGCGCGCTCGCCGCGACGCGGTGCTGCGCCACGGGCTGCCCTATCTCGTTGCGGAATGCGACGGCCGCATCGCCGGCTACGCGTACGCAACGCCGTATCGCACGCGCAGCGCGTACCGCCATACGATCGAGGATTCGATCTACATCGACGACGCACAGCGCGGCCGCGGCATCGGCCGCGCACTCCTCGCGGCGCTGATCGCGCGTTGCGAGGCCGGCCCGTGGCGGCAGATGATCGCGGTGATCGCCGACGGCGGCACCGGCGGCTCGACGTCGCTGCACCGCGCATTCGGTTTCGAGCCGGCGGGCGTGCTGAAGGCGGTCGGTTTCAAGCACGGCCGCTGGATCGATACCGCGCTGATGCAGCGCGCGCTCGGCGACGGCGCACGCACGCTCCCCGCCTCGCCCGAGCCAGTCGCGTCGCGCTAGAATGACCGCATGCCAAAACAGACTCCAACCATGCCCGACGAGGCCGCGGCGGATTCCCGCAACGAGTACACGGTCGACGAACTCGCGCGCGTGTCCGACACGACCGTGCGCAACGTCCGTGCATACCAGGATCGCGGCCTGCTCGCGCCACCCGAGAAGCGCGGGCGCGTCGGCATCTACGACGACACGCACGTCGCACGCCTGAAGCTGATCAACCACCTGCTCGCGCGCGGCTACACGCTGTCGAATATCCAGGACCTGATCATGGCGATCGACGAAGGTCACGACCTGCGTTCGATCCTCGGCCTGGAAAACGCGATCGGCGGCCGCTGGTCGCACGAACTGCCGAAAACCTATTCGCTCGCCACGCTCGCGCAGATGTTCGGTCCGCAGACGGCGTCGCAATTGTCGCGCGTGACCGAACTCGGTCTGCTCGAACGGCGCGGCCTGTCGTTCGTCGCAAAGAGCCCCGCGCTGCTCGAGGCGGCGGCCGCGATGACGAAGGAAGGCATCCCGCCGCGCGAGCTGCTCGACGTGATCAGCCTCGCGCGGCCGCACTTCGACGCGATCGCGCGGCTGCTCGTCGATCTCGTCGTGAAGCGGCTGGACCGCTACGACGCCGGCACGCTGCCGCCGGTCAACGACGTGCCCGCGCTCGTCGACGCCATCTGGCGGCTGCGCCCGCTCGCGGCCGTGTTCGTCGAAGGCGAGACGAACCGCGCGCTCGAGGCGGCGGCGAGCGCCTATCTCGGCGGCCGTGTCGCGACGATCCTCGACAAGAAGCTGAGCGACGAAGCGGCGCGGCAGGCCGGCACACCCGATCCGCAAGGCGACGGCGACAAAGCATAGGCGCACCGGCGTCATATTCATATCGGCAATGCTTCGTTTGCGGGCCCGATCGCCCGTGCGACGATTCTTCCAACCGAGCGGCACGCGCCGCTCCCCGAAGACGTTTCGCATGGAGTCCGTTCGATGATTCGTTTCACCCGCTGGATCACCCGCGCCGCCGCCACGGCGCTCGTCGCCCTCACCGCCACCGCCGCGTTCGCGCAGGGCAGCGCCGACAAGGTCGTGCGCATCGGCTACCAGAAGGCCGGCCTGCTGTCCGTCGTCAAGACGCAGGGCGCGCTCGAGGCGCGGCTCAAGACGCTCGGCTACAACGTCCAGTGGTTCGAATTCCCGGCCGGCCCGCAGTTGCTCGAGGCGCTGAACGCGAACAGCATCGACTTCGGCTACACGGGCGCGCCGCCGCCGGTGTTCGCGCAAGCCGCCGGCGTGCGCTTCGTGTACGTCGGCGCGGAACCGCCGTCGCCGCACAATGAAGCCGTGTTCGTCAAAGCCGATTCGCCGGTCCGCTCGCTCGCCGACCTGCGCGGCAAGAAGGTCGCGCTGCAGAAAGGTTCGAGCGCGAACTACCTGCTGCTCGAAGCGCTGAAGAAGGCGGGCGTGCGCTATGACGAGATCCGCCCTGTTTACCTGCCGCCCGCCGATGCGCGCGCCGCGTTCGAGAGCGGCAACGTCGACGCATGGGCCGTCTGGGATCCGTACTACGCGGCCGCTCAGAATTCGCTGAAGATCCGCACGCTGTCCGACTACACGGGCCTCACGCCCGCGAACAACTTCTACGAGGCAACGCGCGACTTCGCGGAGCAGCATGCCGACGTGGTCGGCACGATCCTGAAGCAATTGCGCGAGACGGGCCTGTGGGTCAACGGGCATCCGGCAGAAACGGCCGCGCTGATCGCGCCGAAGGTCGGCCTGCCGCTGCCGCTCGTGGAAACGTGGATCAAGCGCGTGCCGTTCGGCGCGGTGCCGGTCGACGAGAAGATCGTCGCGGTTCAGCAGGGGGTGGCCGATGCGTTTTATGCGGCGAAGCTGATTCCGCAGAAGCTCAGCGTCGCGGATAACGCGTGGAGCGACAAGCGCGTGGCGAGCGCGCTCGCGGCGAAGTAACGCGCAGCGCGGCGCGCACTCATGCGAGAAAGGCCGGCGGACATCGTGCCCGTCGGCCTTTCTCGTCCCGCAGCCGTACGCACCCGCCAGCTTCAGCGCACCACCCACCCTTCCGCCGCCACGAACATGACGACCCGCACGCGACATGTGCGGCCGAAACCGCTTCCTAGAAGGATTCTCCGGTTTCCCCCCAACCGTTCTTCCGGATAATGGCCTGCAGCCGCGCCCACGACGGCGCGCCGTCCACCGCAGACAACAACAATCCGGAGACACCCGCCTTGATCGCCACGCTTCCCGCCACCTATCGCCGGCTCTGGCCGCTCGCCGTCGCCGCCGCGCTGCTGTACGGACTGTCGCTCGCGGCCGCCCCCTATCCCGGCCAGGCCGCCGCGAAAGCCGCGATGGGCATCCTGCTGCTGGCGGCCGGCAGCACCTGCGCGGCACCGCTCGAGCGTGCATGGCTGTGCGCCGCGCTCGCCACGGCCGTGCTCGGCGACGTGCTGCTCGCGCTGCCCGACTGGCCGCTGTCGTTCGTCCTCGGACTCGGCGCGTTCCTGCTCACGCACCTGTGCTATTGCGCGATCTTCGTGCGCTGGCGCGCACGGCCGCACGGCTGGCGCACCGCTGCGCTGATCGGGCTGTGGATTGCCGCACCGGCGTTCTATGCGGCATTCCTTCCGCACCTCGGCGACCTGCTCGCGCCGGTCGCCGTCTACATGCTCGTGCTGTGCGCGATGGCGAGCTTCGCGCTCGCGGCCCGCACTCGCGGCCCGCTGGTCGCCGTCGGCAGCCTGGTCTTCGTCGGCTCGGATACGCTGATCGGCGTCGGGCGCTTCCTCGGCGGCTTTCCCGGCATCGACTACCTGATCTGGGGCCTCTATGCGCTCGCGCAGGTCACGATCGTCGCCGGGGTTTTCCATGAGACGGCCGCCCGCTCGATCCGTCCCCGATAGTGTTTCAAACAGGCCGCCGCATGCCGGCGGCCTCGCCTCGCGCTTCTCCCGCCCCTGCCGACGGCCGTTTCCGCGCATTCCGCAATGCGGAAACCAGGCCGTTCCAAACCTCGCTCAGCCTTTTCCCGCGCGGCTTCCGGCCCTTAGAGCGCCGCTTCTAGCCTCTTGCGGTTTCCGGGTTCACCCACTATCGTTACATCAAACAATGTAACATTCGAAAATGAGCCAAATCGGAGACACCCGGATGAATGCTCGCACGTTGCCTTTCGGCCCGCCCGGCCACGACGGCCTGGACGAAACCATCGACATCGCCATCATCGGCACCGGCTTCGCCGGTCTCGGGATGGCCATTCGCCTGCGGCAGACCGGCGTGACCGACTTCGTCGTTCTCGAGAAGGCCGCGTCGGTCGGCGGCACGTGGCGCGACAATCATTACCCCGGGTGTGCGTGCGACGTGCAATCGCACGTCTATTCGTTCTCGTTCGCGCCGAACCCGCGCTGGACGCGCATGTTCGCGCCGCAGCCGGAGATCCGCGCGTATCTGGAAGATTGCGTGCAGCGCTTCGGCGTCGGCCCGCATCTGCGCCTGAACCACGAATTGCAGCGCGCCGAATACGACGAAGCCGCGCAACGCTGGCGCCTCACGTTCGCGAATGGCAAACGGCTGTCTGCGCGCGTGCTGGTGTCGGGGATGGGCGGGCTGTCGCGCGCTGCGCTGCCGGCGATTCCCGGCGTCGAGGACTTCAAGGGGCGCGCGTTCCATTCGCAGCAGTGGGATCACGATTACGCGCTCGAAGGCAAGCGCGTCGCGGTGATCGGCACCGGCGCGAGCGCGATCCAGTTCGTGCCGCAGATCGCGCCGCGCGTGAAGGAACTCGCGCTGTTCCAGCGCACGCCGCCGTGGATCATGCCGAAGCCCGACCGCAACCTGACCGGCCTCGAGAAATGGCTGTTCCGCACGCTGCCGTTCACGCAGAAAGTGGTGCGCAGCGGCATCTACTGGATGCTCGAATCGCGCGTGCTCGGCTTCGCGATCCATCCGTCGCTGATGAAGAACGTGCAGAAGCTCGCACTGCGCCATATCCGCAAGCAGATTCCCGATCCGGAACTGCGCAAGGCCGTCACGCCGAACTACACGCTCGGCTGCAAGCGCGTGCTGATCTCCAACGACTACTATCCGGCGCTGTCGCGCAAGAACGTCGACGTGATCACGACCGGCATCGACCATATCGAAGCCGACGCGGTCGTGACGACCGACGGCAAGCGTCATGAAGTCGATTGCCTGATCTACGGCACGGGCTTCCAGGTGGCCGATCCGTATCCGCGCGGCGCGATCATCGGCCGCGGCGGCCTCGACATCGTCGACGCGTGGCGCGACGGCGCGCATGCGTATCTCGGCACGACGCTGCCGGGCTACCCGAACTTCTTCATGATCGTCGGCCCGAACACCGGCCTCGGTCACAACTCGATGGTGTTCATGATCGAGTCGCAGATCGAATACATCCTCGGCGCGCTGAATGCGATGCGCCGCGAACGCGCGGATGCGATCGAGGTGCGCCCGCTCGTCGAGGCGCAATTCAACAGCGACTTGCAGGGCAGGCTGAAGAAGGCGATCTGGTCGACGGGCGGCTGCAAGAGCTGGTACCTCGATCCGCGCACCGGCAAGAACACGACCCTGTGGCCGGGCTTCACCTGGCGCTTCCGCCAGGCGACCGCGCACTTCTCGATCGCCGATTACCACGCGTATCGCGCGCCGAGCCACGACACGACCGCGCGGCCCGTCGCCGCGCCCGCCGCTTCCGCTTCCACTTCCGCCGAAGCGGCCTGAGTCAGACAAGGAGCCACCGACATGAGAGATTTCGCCAACAAGGTCGCCGCGATCACGGGCGCAGGCTCGGGCATGGGCCGCTCGCTCGCCGTGCAGCTCGCACAGGCCGGCTGCCATGTGTCGCTCGCCGACAAGAACGGCGTCGGCCTCGCCGAAACCGAGCGGATCGTCCGCGCGATCGCGCCGAACGTGCGCGTGTCGACGCGCGTGCTCGACGTCGGCGACCGCGACGCGATGTTCGCGTGGGCCGACGACACCGCGAAGGAACACGGCAAGGTCAACCTGATCTTCAACAACGCGGGCGTCGCGCTGTCGAGCACGATCGAAGGCATGGAATACGGCGATCTCGAGTGGATCGTGAACATCAACTTCTGGGGCGTCGTGCATGGCACGAAGGCGTTCCTGCCGCACCTGAAGGCATCGGGCGACGGTCACGTAATCAACACGTCGAGCATCTTCGGGATCTTCTCGCAGCCGGGGATGAGCGGCTACAACGCGACCAAGTTCGCGGTGCGCGGCTTCACCGAATCGCTGCGGCAGGAACTCGACATGATGAAGTGCGGCGTGTCGGCCACCTGCGTGCATCCGGGCGGCATCCGCACCAACATCGCGCAATCGAGCCGCGTCGCGAAGAACATGGTCGGTTTCATCGTCGAGAGCGAGCAGCAAGGCAAGGACAGCTTCGAGAAGTTCTTCATCACGACCGCCGATGATGCCGCGCGCACGATCCTCGCCGGCGTGCGCAAGAACAAGCGCCGCGTGCTGATCGGCCGCGACGCGAAAGCGGCGGACTGGATGGCGCGTACGCTGCCGGCCGCATACCAGGCGCTCGTCGTGCTCGCGACGCGCCGCGAGGCCGCGAAGGCCCGCCGCGCGGCCTCGCGCTACGGCGCGCCGGCAGCCGCGCCGCTTCACGCCACCTACAACAACGCAGGCAATCAGGGAGGAGAACAATCATGACGACCCCGCACATGATGCCGGTACGGCGCGACATCCGCTTCGCGCTGCCGCCCGAACGCGCGAAGGACTGGCACGTCCAGGGCGTGCCCGTCACGCACTTCATGAACGCACTGTCGCTGCTGTTCCCGGCCGGCGAGCGCTTCTTCATGGATTCGGTGCGCAACTACCGCGACCGCATCGAGGATCCCGAACTGAAGAAGCAGGTGCTCGGCTTCATCGGCCAGGAAGCGATGCACACGCGCGAGCACATCGAGTACAACGACCTGCTGCAGTCGTCCGGCCTGCCCGCGCACAAGCTCGACAAGCGGCTGTGGGCGATCCTCGGCTTCTTCAAGAAAGTGCTGCCGCATTCGATGCAGCTCGCGATCACGATCGCGCTCGAACACTACACGGCGATCCTTGCGAACCAGCTGCTGTCGGGCCACGAACACCGGATCGACGGGTCGGTCGAAGGCTATCAGCAGATGTGGATGTGGCACGCGATGGAGGAAACCGAGCACAAGGCCGTGTCGTACGACGTATGGAACGCCGTGATGAAGCCGGGCCTCGGCAGCTACCTGCTGCGCACGGGCACGATGCTGACGACGACGGTGTTGTTCTGGGCGATCGTGTTCGACTTCCACGTTCGCCTGATGCGCGCGCACCGTCGCGAGCACGGCACGTTCGGCGGCATGTGGCGCCTCGTGAAGTACCTGTACAGCCCGAGGCACGGCGTGTTCCCGAGCATCGCGCGCGAATGGCTCGACTACTTCCGCCCGGGCTTCCATCCGTGGGACCACGACAATCATCAGTACCTGCAGGGGCTCGACACGCTGCTCGCGAACATCGACGCGACCAACGCGCGCCATGCCGCGCAGGCCGCCCCGCGCCGCGTGCCGCTGCATCCGGTTGCACAGGCATGACGTCATGGCGCGCACGCACGAGATGCTGACCGTCCGCTCCGGCGACGTGAAACTCGCCGTCTACGTCAGCGGCCCGCGGCGCGCGCCGCCGCTGATCCTCGTGCACGGTTATCCCGATTCGGCGGCCGTGTGGGCGCCGGTCCGTGCGCGGCTCGCGAAGCGCTATCGCGTGATCGCGTACGACGTGCGGGGCGCCGGCGCGTCCGATGCGCCGCGCCACCGCGCCGACTACGCGCTCGCGCGGCTCGCGGAGGACCTGAAGGCAGTGGCCGATGCGACGTGCGGCGACCGGCCGTTCCATCTGGTCGGTCACGACTGGGGGTCGATCCAGTGCTGGGAGGCCGTGACCGATCCCGCGTTCCGCGGCCGGATCGCGTCGTACACGTCGATCTCCGGCCCGTGCCTCGACCACGTGTTCCGCGCGAAGATGCGGCTCAGGCAGAGCCTGAAGTCGTGGTACATCGCGTTCTTCCACCTGCCGGTCGTGCCGTCGCTGGTCTGGCGTCTCGGCGGCGCCGCGCTGTGGCCGCGCTGGCTGCAACTGACCGAGCGCGTGCGGCCGGAGCGCGATCCCGCGCAGTTGAAGAACGCGCTGAACGGGTTGCAGCTTTACCGCGCGAATTTCCTCGCGCGGGCGAGAAAGCCGCGCGAGCGGTATGCGCAGGCGCCGGTGCAGATCCTCGTGCCGATGCGCGACCGCTACGTGACGCCCGAGATGTCGGTCGATCTCGATCGCTGGCTCGGCGAGCACGTGCGCGAGGAAATCGACGGCGCGCACTGGATCGTCATGCGCAATCCGGACCTGATCGCGGCGCGGATCGACCGGTTCGCGGCCGCGCATGAAAGGCCGGCGGCAGCGGCAGCACCGGCGGCAGCCGCGCGAGCGGCGGCGGTTCAGCGCAATGCCGGCAGGCGCTTGAACAGCGTTTCGTAGTCGATCACGAGCCCGTCGGCGTCGATGTCCATTTCCGCCGTGAAATTCCGGAAAATGCCTTCGTAGCGGTAGCGCCGACCCGGCTCGATGCACGTGTACGCCTGCTTGACCGGCGTCACCTTCAAGTCAGGCGTCGAAATGTATGCGACGTCGATCGGCCGCCGCTCGCCGCGCACAAGACCGAGGCGGCCGATCGGCAGCGAATTCGTGAACGGCGTCGCCGCGATGTCGATGTCGACGCAGCCGTCCAGTTCCGGCAGTGCACGGCCAGAACCGTCGTGCCAGTGTCCGGCGCCGTCGCCGTGCAACGCCAGCGTGCCGCCGCCCATTACCTTGAGCACCGCGTACGTCACGCGCCAGTTGGGATCGCACTCGACCCGATACGCGAGCCCGTATGCGCGGCCGTACCGCTGGCCGACCACCGCGCTTTCGACGACGATGCCACCGCCGCTCCGGTCGAATGTCAGATGTTCGACTCCGTCGCCCTCGAGCGACGCCCAACGCACTTCGCGCATTCTTTCGCCTTCCCGGTTGGTCCGATGCCGGGCATCGTCGCACGAATCCCGATCGAAGAGGCGAACCACGACGCATACTTCGGTCAAGAGAACTGGCCATTGCCCGAATTCGGCACCGAAGCCGGCGATTCGCCCCGACAATGCCGATGCAGCGTCCTCCGGCCATCGCCATTCCCCAATTCGGGGCGCCCGTCACAAATCCTGACTATCCAGAATTCCCTATTCCGGTGCACGGAATTGTGTCCTATGCTCGCGGCTCGTCCTGCTCCACCGCCGCCATGCCTACCGCCCGCCCTGCCTCGCCGTCGATCGACCTGCGCACCCTGCTGCGCGGCGTCGGGCAGATCGTCCTGCAGGCGAATGCAGTCACCGGCGCGCTGCTGCTCGCCGCGCTGGCGATCACCGACATGCGGCTCGCGTCCGCGGCGCTGGTCGGTTCGGCCGCCGCCAGCATGACCGCCGTGCTCACGGGCAGCGAGCCCCACGACGTCGAACAAGGGCTGCACGGCTTCAACGGCGCGCTCGCCGCACTGATCGCCGTGCTGTTCGCGCCGTCTTCGCTCGCCGCCATCGCGCTGGTGCCGGGGGGCTCGATCGGCGCGGCGCTCGCGCAGCGCGCGATGCGCGTGCCGCTCGCCCGCTGGCGCCAGTGCCCGTATTCGAGCCCGTGCCTCGTCATCACCGCGCTGTGGCTGCCGTTTGTCGCATCGCAGCATGCGAGCGATGCGACGGCGAGCGCGCCTCTTACACTGCCTTCCGTCGCCGATGCGCTGCTGTCGGGCCTCGCACAGACCACCTTCGCGCAGGGCCCGTGGGCTGGCATGCTGATCGTCGCCGGCCTCGTCGTGGCGTCGCGCCGCGCGGCCGCATTCGCGCTCGGCGGCACGCTCGTGTCGACCGTGCTGCTGGTCGCGTCCGGCGCGAGCGGCGCGTCGTTCGCGGATGGCCTGCTCGGCTTCAACGGTGCGCTCGCCGCGCTCGCACTGATGCCGCGCGGCCCGCGCGCGGCGTTCGCGGCCGCCGCACTCGCCGCGCTGATCCAGTGGCTCGCGACGCGCGCGGGCCTTTCCGCGTTCACGGCGCCGTTCGCACTCGCGTCGTGGATCACGGTGATCGTCGCGCGCCGCTTCACCCTCGGAGAACCCGATGTCGTCATTCGCACACCGTCCTGACACCGTGAAGCCCGGCGGGCCGATCTCCGACGCCGAGCGCCGGTTGCGCGTCGATCTCGCCGCCGCCTATCGCCTCGTCGCGCTGAACGGCTGGGACGACCTGATCTACACGCATCTGTCCGCGACGGTGCCGGGCGAACCCGGGCATTTCCTGATCAACCCGTTCGGCCTCACGTTCGACGAGGTTCGCGCATCGAATCTCGTGAAGATCGATCTGGCCGGCAACCGGATCGGCGACGGCGAGCACGCGGTCAACGTGACCGGCTTCGCGCTCCACGCGGCCGTGCATGCGGCGCGACCGGACGCCGTCTGCGTGATGCATCTGCACAATACGGCCGGCATCGCCGTGTCGATCCAGCGCGACGGGCTGCTGCCCGCGTCGCAGCACGCGCTGCGGTTTCACGGCGATCTCGCGTATCACGACTACGAGGCGCTTGCGTTCTCGCCTGCCGAAGGCGCGCGGCTGACCGCCAGCCTCGGCGCAAAATCCGCAATGCTGTTGCGCAACCACGGCACGCTGACAGTCGGCCGGACCGTTGCCGAGGCGTATGTATTGATGGATACGCTGATCAAGGCCTGCGATATCCAGATACGCGCGCAAGCAGGCGGCGGGCCGCTCGTGCTGCCGGAACCGGCCGTCGCCGAGCGCACCGCGGAGCAGTTGCGCGATGGCGGCGCGATCGAGGGCGAACTGGAATGGCCGGCGCTGCTGCGCCGCCTCGACCGGGTCGATCCGTCGTATCGCGACTGACCGCCCGCCCTCGCCACACTCCCGACGAATCGTTCACCCCCAAATCATCGGAGTATCCAGTCATGCCGACTTTCAATATCCAGTTGTTCGAAGGCCGCACGGTCGAGCAGAAGCGCGCGTTCGTCGAAGCGATCACGCGCGTCACGTGCGAGACGCTCGGTTGCGACCCGGGCTCGGTCGACATCATTCTCGCCGACGTGAAGAAGGAAAACTGGGCGACGGCCGGCAAGCTGTGGAGCGACGAGCGCTGACACCGGCAAGTTCGGCGCCGATGGAATCTGCCGGGCCGCGGCCCCGTGCGTCCGAATTGCGGTGACATGCCGCTGCCCTGACCTCCGATGCAACGCCGGCAACCGGCGTTGCATGCGCCCTCCCTTCCCCGCTCCGCGTTGTGCGCCCGCACATCGCTCCGTCACGCAACCAGCACCTCAATCGGCGCATAATGCCGAACACACGCAGCAGCCATTGGCCACCCGGGAGACCGCCATGGAAGCGAAGAACGAGGAAGTCGTCGCACACCTGCTCTCCGATGTCGTCGAATTCGCGCGCGGGCGCCTGCCCGAAGCCACGTTCCGGATCGTCGAACCGTTCCTGCGTCATTACTACGATTTCGTCGACGCCGATGATCTGCAGAATCGCAGCATCGCCGACCTCTACGGCGCCGCGATGGCGCACTGGCAGACCGCCCAGAAATTCGTGCCCGGCAGCGAGCGGCTGCGCGTCTACAACCCGATTCTCGAACAGCACGGCTGGCACTCGGACCACACGGTCATCGAGATCGTCAACGACGACATGCCGTTCCTGGTCGACTCGGTGACGATGGCCGTCAATCGCCTCGGGCTCGCGCTGCACTCCGCGCTGCACCCGGTGTTCCGCATCTGGCGCGGCGGCAACGGCGGCATCGAGCGCGTCGACGCCGGTGGCGCGACGCCCGGCGACGGCCACTCGCAACTCGCGTCGTTCATTCATTTCGAAGTCGACCGCTGCGGCGACGCCGCGCTGCTCGACACGCTGCGCAACGACATCGCGCGCGTGCTCGGCGACGTGCGCGCATCGGTCGAGGACTGGCCGAAGATCGTCGACATCGCGCGCGCGACGATCAAGGACATGAAGGCCCGCGAATCCACCGCGGAAGACATCGAGGCGCGCGCGTTCCTCGAGTGGATGGTCGCCGATCACTTCACGTTCCTGGGTCAGCGCGACTACGCGCTCGTGTCGGACGACGCGGGCTTCGGCTTGCGAGGCGTCGAAGGCTCCGGCTTCGGCCTGCTGCGCGAATCGCTGCGCGCGCCCGGCGCGCCCGACGTGACGCCGCTGCCGCCCGCCGCCGCCGAGATCATCACCGGCCCCTGGCCGATCTTCCTGACCAAGGCGAACTCGCGCGCGACCGTGCACCGGCCCGGCTATCTCGACTATGTCGGCGTCAAGCTCGTCGGCGCCGACGGCAAGGTGACCGGCGAACGCCGCTTCATCGGGCTGTATACGTCGACGTCCTATTTCGGTTCGTACACCGACATTCCGATCGTGCGCCGCAAATGCGCGAACATCGTGAAGCGTGCGGGCTTCCTGCCGAAGGGGCATCTCGGCAAGTCGCTGGTGACGGTGCTCGAAACGTATCCGCGCGACGAATTGTTCCAGGCCGACGAAGACCAGCTCTACGACATCGCGCTCGGCATCCTGCGCCTGCAGGAACACCAGCGCACGCGCCTGTTCGTGCGGCGCGACCGCTTCGACCGCTTCGTGTCGTGCCTCGCGTTCGTGCCGCGCGACAAGTACAACACCGACCTGCGCCGCCGCATCGCGAAGCTGCTCGTCGACGCGTACAACGGCGTGAACGTCGAGTTCACGCCGCTGCTGTCGGAATCGGCGATCGCGCGGATTCATTTCGTCGTCCATGCCGAACCCGGCACGATGCCCGACGTCGACACGCGCGAGCTCGAAACGCGGCTCGTGCAGGTCACGCGCCGCTGGCAGGACGATCTCGCGGACGCGCTGCTCGACGCGTTCGGAGAAGAACAGGGCAACCGCCTGCTGCAGCGCTATGCGGAGTCGTTCCCCGCCGGCTATCGCGACGACTATCCGGCGCGCACGGCCGTGCGCGACATCGAGTTGATCGAACGCGTGAAGGAGTCGGGCCAGCTCGCGATGAACCTGTACCGCCCGATCGAGGCCGAGGCGCGCGCGTTCCGCTTCAAGGTGTATCGCGCGGGCGACCCGATCGCGCTGTCGCGCAGCCTGCCGATGCTCGAGCATCTCGGCGTGCGCGTCGACGAGGAGCGGCCATACCGGATCCAGACGCAGGATGGCGCACATGCGTGGGTGCACGACTTCGGCCTGGAACTCGCGGACGATACCGAATTCGACATCGAGCGCGTGAAGGGCCTGTTCGAGGACGCGTTCGACCGCATCTGGAGCGGCCGGATCGAGAACGACGACTTCAACCGCCTCGTGTTGCGCGCGCATCTGAGCGCGCGCGAGGTCACGATCCTGCGCGCGTATGCGAAATACCTGCGGCAGGTCGGCTCGACGTTCAGCGACGCATACATCGAGCGCGCGCTGACCGGCAACCCGGCGATTGCGAGGCAACTCGTCGAACTGTTCCTGCTGCGCTTCGATCCGGCCACCGGCGGCACGCGCGACGTGCGGGTCGAACACCTGTTGAAGGCGATCGAGACGGCGCTCGACCAGGTGCCGAACCTCGACGAGGACCGGATCCTGCGCCAGTTCCTCGGCGTGATCAACGCGACCGTGCGCACCAACTATTTCCTGCACGATACGAACGGCGAATCGAAGCCGTATCTGTCGTTCAAGTTCAATCCGGCGAAAGTACCGGGCCTGCCCGAACCGAAGCCGATGTTCGAGATCTGGGTGTACTCGCCGCGCGTCGAGGGCGTGCACCTGCGCGGCGGGCGCGTCGCGCGCGGCGGGCTGCGCTGGTCCGACCGTCGCGAGGACTTCCGCACCGAAGTGCTCGGGCTGATGAAGGCGCAGATGGTGAAGAACGTCGTGATCGTGCCGGTCGGCTCGAAAGGCGGCTTCGTCGTGAAGAATCCGCCGCCGCCGAGCGATCGCGAAGCGTGGATGCGCGAGGGCGTCGCATGCTACCAGACGTTCCTGCGCGGCCTGCTCGACCTGACCGACAATCTCGCCGGCAACGCAATCGTGCCGCCGCCCGACGTGGTGCGGCACGACCCCGACGATCCGTATCTCGTCGTCGCCGCCGACAAGGGCACGGCCACCTTCTCCGATTACGCGAACGCGATCTCGCACGAATACGGCTTCTGGCTCGACGACGCGTTCGCCTCCGGCGGCTCGGTCGGCTACGACCACAAGAAGATGGCGATCACCGCGCGCGGCGCATGGGAATCGGTGAAACGGCACTTCCGCGAAATGGGCATCGACACGCAGACGACCGACTTCACGGTGGTCGGTGTCGGCGACATGTCGGGCGACGTGTTCGGCAACGGAATGCTGCTGTCGCCCCATATACGGCTCGTCGCGGCGTTCGATCACCGGCACGTGTTCCTCGACCCGAACCCCGATCCGGCGAAGAGCTTCGCGGAGCGCCAGCGGATGTTCGCGCTCGAACGCTCGAGCTGGGCCGACTACGACACGTCCGTGATCTCGGCGGGCGGCGGCGTCTATCCGCGTACCGCGAAGACGATCCCGCTGTCGCCGGCCGTGCAGGCCGCGCTCGGCATCGACGCGCATGCACTGCCGCCGACGGAGCTGATCCGCGCGATCCTGCAGGCGCCGGTCGATCTGCTGTACAACGGCGGCATCGGCACCTACGTGAAGGCGACGCATGAAACCCACCAGCAGGTCGGCGATCGCGCGAACGACGCGGTACGCGTGAACGGCGCGGACCTGCGCTGCAAGGTGGTCGGCGAAGGCGGCAACCTCGGCTTCACGCAGTTCGGCCGCATCGAGTTCGCACAACGCGGCGGGCGCATCAACACCGATGCGATCGACAACTCCGCCGGCGTCGATTGTTCGGATCACGAAGTCAACATCAAGATCCTGCTCGGGCTCGTCGTCGGCGACGGCGAGATGACCGAAAAGCAGCGTAACGCGCTGCTTGCGGAAATGACCGACGAAGTCGGGCTGCTCGTGCTGCGCGACAACTACTACCAGACGCAGGCGCTGTCGATCGCGGGCCGCTACGGCGTCGAGCTGCTCGACGCCGAGGCGCGCCTGATGCGCTGGCTCGAACGCGCGGGCCGCTTGAACCGCGTGATCGAATTCCTGCCGACCGACGACGAGATCGCCGAGCGCCAGGCCGCGAAGCACGGCCTCACGTCGCCGGAGCGCGCGGTGCTCCTCGCGTACAGCAAGATGTGGCTGTACGACGCGCTGCTCGAGTCCGACGTGCCCGAGGATCCGCTCGTCGCCGCGATGCTCGTCGACTATTTCCCGAAGCCGCTGCAACAGCGCTTCAGCGAACCGATGCATCGCCACCCGCTGCGCCGCGAGATCCTCGCGACGCACCTGACCAACGCGCTCGTCAATCGGGTCGGCTGCGCATTCGTGCACCGGCTGATGGAGGAAACCGACGCGAAACCGGGCGACATCGTGCGCGCCTGCATCATGGCGCGCGACGTGTTCGATCTCGATGCGGTATGGCGCGACATCGACGCGCTCGACAACCGCGTCGCCGACGACGTGCAGGCGCGCATGTTCGTCGACGTCGCGCGGCTGCTGGAGCGCGCGGCGCTGTGGTTCCTGCGGCAGCTGCAGTCGGGCACGGCGGCCGACGGCGTCGCCGGCTTGATCGCGCGCTGCCGCGACGCGGTGCAGCGCATCGCGCCGCAGCTGCCGTCGCTGCTGCCGGCCGACGATCTGGCGGCGCTGTCCGAGCGGCAGCGCGTGCTGGTCGAGGCCGGTGTCGACAGCGCGCTCGCGGTGCGCGTCGCGAGCGGCGACATCTCCGCCGCGCTGCTCGACATCGCCGAAGTGGCCGCGACCTGCGACCGCAGCCTGGAACTGGTCGCGGGCGTCTACTTCTCGCTCGGCACGCTGCTGAACTACGGGTGGATCGGCGAACGCGCGGCCACGCTGCCGACTCCGACGCACTGGGACATGCTCGCACGCGCGGCCGCGCTCGCGGAAGTCGCGCGGCTCAAGCGCACGCTAGCCACCAGCGCGCTCGCGGAATCCGCCGACTCGACGGCGCCCGAGACGATCGTCCATGCGTGGCGCGAACGCCGCGAAGCCGCGCTGCAGCGCTACGAGCACCTGCTCGCCGACCTGCGCGCATCGGGCGGCGCGAGTCTCGCGGTGCTGCTCGTGGTCGTGCGCGAGATGGCCGTGCTCGAACGGGCGTGACGATTGCCGCCAGGTCGCGCCGGGATCACACCGTCGCGACGAGCAGCTCTTCGGCGTTGTCCGGCGGGCGCAGTCCGTCTGTGCGATCGGCGAAGTAGCGACGCGCAAGCTCCGCCGCCGACACGTGCCCGGCCCGCGCGAAGCCTGCCTGCGTCGCGAGCGCGCAAATCTCCGCCGGCGTGAAGAAGCTGATGAACGGCGTGCCGCTCTCGCGCGCGCCTTTCGCCGCCATTTCGAGCCCCGGACGCACGTCCGGACCCGCAAGCTCGAGCGGCAGCAGGAACGTCATCGCGAACGTCGAACCCGGCGCGAGCGACGCGACTTCGCGCAAGGCCGCCGCGTTCGCGTCGCGCGTCAGGTACATGCTGACGCCGGTGGACACGACGACCGCCGGCTTGCCCGGATCGAAGCCCGCGCGCACGAGCGCGTCGCGCCACGACTGCTTCGCCTCGAAATCGACCGGCACGAACCGCAGCCAGTCCGGCACGCCAAAACCCAGCTCGGTCAGCCGGCGGCGCTTCCACGCCTGCGGCGCGGGCTGATCGACTTCGAAAACGGTCAGGCGCGACGCCATCTCGGGCCGGCGCTGCACGAAGCTGTCGAGGCCCGCGCCAAGGATCACGTACTGGCTCACGCCGCGCGCGGCTTGCTCGACCACCAGATCCTCGATGAAGCGCGCCCGCGCGACGATCGATGCGCGAAACGGTCGCGTGAACCGCGGATCCATGTCGCCGCGCTGCTGCCAGCCCGATGCCGGCGCGAGCAGGCGCAGGCCGACTTCGTCGGCGAGCACATGCGGCGGTGCATCGAATTCGACGTGCAGCGCGCGCCACAGCGCGACGCGCGCGGCGGTGCTGTCGGGGCCGTCCTGGCGGAGATCGGTCATGATCGCGTCCTCACGCGTGCGGCTTGCCGGGTGCCTGCAGGCGCCACACGCGGCCGTCGGGATCGCGCACGGTCATGTCGCGCGTGCCCCAGTGCGTGTCCTCGAACGGCGTGACGACGTCGACGATCGGCTGCGGCCGGACCGCCTGCTCGTCGGGCACCTTCAGCACGACCTGCATGTCCGGCGTCTCGCTGGCCGGCACTTCGGCGATGAACAGGAACGGGCCGTCGCCATTTCTCAACTGGCCCGAGTTGTGATCGGTCTCGAACTCCAGCGTAAAACCCAGCGCCTGGAAGAACTTCGCGGACTTGCCCCAGTTGTGCGTCGTCAGGTACACGGCTTCGATTCGCTCGGATGACATGTCACTCCTCCTTGGTGGACGACCCGGCCCCCGGCTGCGGAGCGGCCAGATATGCGCGCAATGCATCAGCCACCAGCGCGGACAGCGATTGCTCCGTTTCGATGGCGCGATGCTTGACCTGCCGGATCAGGCTCAGCGGCAGGTACACGTTGAATTGCTTCACTTCTTCGTCGGTCATGGGGCTAGTATGCTAGCAATCTAGCAAATGTCAATCGGAACTCCGTAACCTGTGGCGCGGCGGACGTCGGCACCTGGCCACGCCGCCGCCCCCCCCACCGCTCACCGCCCGCTTATTTCGGGTTCACGCGCGCTGCCACTCGCGCGAACAGCGCGTCGATATCGAAGCCGGTCATATCGATGCCGATCGTGTCGCGCAGGCACGCGCCCCATGCGGCCGCGTCGTCGAAGGTGACGGTGCGCCCCGCGCCCGCCGCGTCGCGCAACGTCAGCACGGTGTTGAACAGCGCCGCGCGGCCGTCCGGCAGCACGCGGCAGGCAATCAGGTCGTTCACGAAGATCGAATCGGGATAGGTCGACGTGAACCAGTTCGCGGCGTCGTAATCGATCCACTCGGCCGGCTTCAGCGAGAAGCGGTAGGTCGTCTGCCAGCCGTCGGGGATCTCGAACTGCATGTCGAACTCGCCGTCGACCGGCGCACCCACGACGCGAAACGCGCCGTGCGGCGTCAGTTGCCGCTCGCCCGGCACGAAGCGCAGCGGCGCGGTCAGCGTCGCGCTGCCGAAGCCGATGTCCGCGAGCCAAGCCGCGCCGTCGAGATCGATGCGCAGCAGCATGTGCGTCTGCGCGGTGACGATCTCGGGCGGACGCATCCAGCGCACGCGTGCGATCAGCGGCGTCACGCGAAAACCGATCGTCGTGAGCGCCGTGTAGAAGAGCTTGTTGAGTTCGAAGCAGTAGCCGCCGCGACGGCGCCCGATCACCTTGTCGACGATCGCGGGCAGGTCGAGCGCGACGCGCGCGCCGGTCAGCGGATTGAGGTTTTCGAACGGAATCGCCTGCGGGTGCAGCAGATGCAGCCGGCGCAGCACGTCGAGCGTCGGCTCGGCGGGGCCGTCGTAGCCGATGCGGGCGAAGTAGCGCGAGAGGTCGAACGAGTCAGTCATGAACCGGCACCGGGAACGAAGGAACGTGCAACGATAGCATCGAGCGAAATCCCCATGGTGCGCGGGGCCATCCCGGATCGCCGCGCGCCGCCGGCGCCGCGGCGCGCGGAGGCGCCAACGTTACGGCAGCAGCTTCAGCGCGGACGACGCAACCGACGGCACCGAAATCCCCTGGCTCGTCGCGAACTGCACGGCCTGGCTGAGCGTCGACGCAAGCGACTGCAACTGGCCCGGCGCGCTTTGCGCGATATACGACGCAGCCTGCATGTTCTGCGGATTCAGGCCCGACTGCAGCAACGATGCGGCGCTGGTCGAACCGAGACTGCCGAGCCCCGACTGCAGCTGCGAATACTGCGTGAGGCCCTGGCCGAGCGACGCGAGGCCGTTGCTGAACGCCTGCTTGTCGATCGGGCCGTGGGTCGCGCCGCCGCTCGCGAACGCCTGGCCGAGCGCCTGCGACACCGACTGCTGCGCGCCGCCCATCTGCGACAGCGCGGCCGGCGTCAACGCGTTGCCGCCACCGAGCAGGCTGGCGGCCTGCTGCGCCTGCCCGGCCGCGCCGGTGAGCCCCATCGCCGACGCGAGCGAGGACTGGCCGGCCAGCACCTGCTGGTTCGCGCCGACGTACGCCTGCATCAGCTGCGCGACGCCGCCTTGCGCGGGTGCGGCCTGTTGCTGCCCGCCGCCGAGCAGCGCCGAGCCGATCGACTGCAGGTCGAGCTGCGCATGCGCGGAGCCGTTCGCGCCCAGCAGGATGCCGAATGCGATGCCTGCCGATGCCAGGTGCTTGCCCGTCGCGCGAATATGCTTCATCTGTTTGCCTCGTGCCCGAATGATTGAGGCCGATATTGTCGAAGCGCGTCGCGTGCCGCCGCAACGACTGAAACACATCGAAACGAAATCGCGCGCCGCGGCCGCTTGCAATTCCGTGGCCGTCCCGACTCGGCGCGCGCATTCGTCCGCGTATGCCTCGCGATGTCGGGCACGCGCACGGATTCGTTCCTGCTCCGCATCAATATCGCTTGTTCCGGGCATCCGGGATCGACGCCGCGGCACGCATCACGCAGCCATCCACGCCGGCAGACGCTGACCGACCCAGTCGGCCGCCTGCTCGTAGCCGCGCGCGAGCTGCAGCACCGCGAGATCCGCACGCGGCCGGCCGATCAACTGCATGCCCATCGGCAATCCGGCGTCGTTGAACCCGACCGGCACGCTGATCACCGGACAGCCGGCCAGCGTCCACGGCACGACCGTTTCCATCCAGCGGTGGTAGGTATCCATCGCGCGGCCCGCGATTTCCTTCGGCCAGCGCTGGTCGACGTCGAACGGGAACACCTGCGCGGTCGGTGCCGCGATGAAGTCGTAACGGTCGAAGAAGCTCAGCACGGCCTGGTGCCACGCGGTGCGCTCGATGCTCGCGTCGAACACGTCGGCGCCCTGCATCGCGAGCAGCCCTTCGACTTCGTAGATCGCCTCGGGCTTGAGCAGCGCGCGCCGTGCGGGGTCGCGATAGTGCGCGAGCAGCCCGCCGCCGGACAGCAGATGCCGATGCGCGAGCCACAGGCGCCAGATCCGCTCGGGCGCGAACGCCGGCAGCGCCGCATCGACGTCGCAGCCGATCTCGCGCAGCGTCGCGAGGCCTTTTTCGCACTGCGCGAGCACACCCGGCTCGGTCGCGAGGTAGCCGTTCCAGTCGCCGACCCACGCGATGCGCTCGCCGCGCAGGTCCTTGTCGAGCGGTTTCGCGAAGACAGCGGGATCCTCCGCGAGCGACAGCGGATCGTTCGGGTCATAGCCGGCCTGGATCGCAAGCAAGCGCGCGACGTCGCCGACGGTGCGGCCCATCGGCCCTTCGATGCCGAGCTGCTGCATGAACACGTCGACGCCCGGCCAGCGCGGCACGCGCCCCTGCGACGGACGGAACCCGTAGATGTTGCAGAACGCGGCCGGATTGCGCAGCGAGCCGCCGAAATCGCTGCCGTCCGCGACCGGCAGCATGCGCGACGCGAGCGCCGCGGCCGTGCCGCCGCTGCTGCCGCCCGCGCTCTTCGTCAGGTCGTATGGATTGCGCGTCGCGCCGTGGACTTCGTTGAACGTATGCGAGCCGAGGCCGAACTCCGGCGTGTTGGTCTTGCCGATGAAAATCGCGCCCGCCGCACGCATTCGGCCGACGCCGACCGAATCGGCCTGCGGCACGTTATCGCGGAAGATCGGCGAGCCGTAGGTCGTGCGCAGCCCTTTGGTCATCGCCAGATCCTTCGGCGCCTGCGGCATCCCGTGCAGCCAGCCGTGATACTCGCCGCGTGCCAGCGCGGCATCCTTTTCCGCGGCTTCGGCGAGCAGCGTCGCGCGATCGCGCAGCGATACCAGCGCGTTCACGGCGCCGTTCACGCGCTCGATGTGATCGAGATACGCCCGCATCGTTTCGACGCAGGAAACCTCCCTGCCGCGGATCGCCGACGCGAGTTCGCCGGCCGACAGGCCCACGATCGGATCGACGGTGATGGATGCGGGGGCGAGAAGCTGCGGGGCGCCGTGCGGCATGCGAGGTCTCCTGGAATCGGAATGGAATGGCGGGCCGCGTCGTGGCGGCGATCTGTCCCCGAACGGCCGGGGCGCGCCGGGAGGAGGCCACACGGCGGTCGACGCTCTACTCTACGCGACGCCGGATGGCCGACCTCCGATATTTTCCGCCGCGATTCATTGAGGATTCGACTAAATCGGCGTGGTACGCCGCTCGCCGGCCGACGTCGGGCTGCCGCCCGACCGATCGGTGTAAACGTTTATGCGCATAAACTTAAATTTCTTATATTTCTAATAGGCACAACACGACGCGACAGACGTTGACGACATTTTTACGCGACCGCCCGATATCTTTAGGTCGCGCGATCCGGCGGCGCACTACGCTGGGAACATCTCGACTACGGGGCATCTTCCATGCTCAAGCTGCTGGTTCCGGTCGGTCATTCGCCCCGCTCGCTGCAGGCGGTCCGCCACGCTACCTTCCTGTATCGCGAACGCTGCGCATCGGAGATCGTACTGATCAACGTCCAGCCGCCGCTCGAAGCGACGCGGCTCGAGGCGTTTCACCCGCTGTCGCGACTGCGCTCGATCGAGGACAAGTTCGCATGCGCCGATCTGGCGGCGGCCGAGCGGGTTCTGCGGGAAGCCGACGTTCGATACAGCGTCGTGAAGAAGGTCGGGCCGGTGGCCGACACGATCGCGGCCGTTGCGGCCGAGACGGGTTGCGACGAAATCGTCGTCGTCGCACGGCGGCACGATCCGTTTCATCAGATGCTGTCGATTTTCCGCGACAGCGTGATGGCACGGCTCGTGCGAATTTCCAATGTGCCGGTGACGGCAGTCAGATAGACGGCACGGCGCGAGCGCTTACTTGATGACCTTGCGCCAAAACACGAGATACGCCGCAGCGGACGATGCAACCAGCAAAATGGCCCACATCGGCGCCAGACTGATCAGCACGGAAGATACGTTCAGCATTTGGATTCCTCACTAATTCGATAGCGATGCCCGGCGTCGGACGGTTGCGTTCGAAACCATTGCGCTCGTTGCTTGCCGCGCATCGCGTTCCGTTGAAACATGCATTCATGCTATCGCTTTGACTGCCGGCCCGACCGTCTCGCCCTGCGCGTAACCTGATATTCGTCAAACTCACGTCGATCGTGCGCCGGGGGTGGCCGGCCAATGCCGCTTTTCCCATGCGCGCTGTAAAAAAGAACGCGATCGCCCCGCTCGTCGCCATTTCCGCAGACGTTTACCGGGGGAAGCCCCAAGTGCCTGGCGAAACCTGTCCGCGTTACGCTTCAGCGACGGAGGAGACGATCCATGAGACGAGTCGTACACATCGCATTTTTCGCGCTGCTGGCCTATCTGATCGGCGACCGCGCGTTGCTGCACGCGCAAGGCCGCGATGCCAGCCCGGCGGCCTGCTCGCAGGGCGCCCGGCAGGTGAAACATGACGCGCTCGGCAAGGGCTTCGGCAGCGCGGCCGCCGACAGCCAGAGTGAAGCGTTCATGTCTGCGTGCCTGGTGAGCGGGCGCGGCAATCAGGACGTGGCGATGGCAGCCCGTTGACGTCGAACAGGCGTCGCACCAACGAGCGGTAGCGGTTCCCCGTCGGGCATGCCGCAGCGATAGCGGCTGGCTTGCGTCGAGCGCCAGATCCGTCGATTTCCCCCGGCCCGATCCGGCCCACTCGCGCGCACTGCGCGCCCCTCTTCCCGTATCCTGCGTTCCCGCGCATCGGCCAATCCGGCTTTCCGTTGCATCATGTCGCGCCGGGCATCCGGGACGCGGCCAAGGCCGCCCCCTGCACCGGCCGGGTACGCTACTTGCGGGTCGATTGCCCCCTCCCCACGGGTCGCGATCATGAACGACAACGAGTCCCTCGATTCCGCGCAGCATCGTCCGCGCCCCGCAACGTGGCTGCGCCGCCTCGGGCCGGGACTCGTCACCGGCGCCGCCGACGACGATCCGTCCGGCATCGGCACGTACTCGCAGGCCGGTGCGCAATTCGGCTTCGAGCTGCTGTGGGCGCTCTTGCTGACCTATCCGCTGATGACGGCCATCCAGCTGGTCAGCGCGCGCATCGGCCGCGTGACGGGCAAGGGCCTCGCGTCGAACATGCGCACGCACTATCCGCGCTGGCTGCTCTATGTCACGGTCGTGCTGCTGATCGTCGCGAACGTGATCAACATCGCGGCCGACCTTTCGGCGATGGGTGCAGCGGTCAACCTGCTCCTGCACGGGCCGCAAGAGGGCTATGTCGTTTGCCTCGGCGCCGTGTCGGCCGTGCTGCAGATCTTCGTGCCGTACGACCGCTATGCGCGGCTGCTCAAATGGACCGCGCTGATCCTGCTCGCGTACGTCGCGGTGGCGCTCATCGTGCCCGTCCCGTGGGGCGAGGTCGGCCGTGCGATCGTGCGGCCGCGCATCCAGTGGTCCGCCGCTTACCTGACCACGGTCATCGCCGTGCTCGGCACCACGATCAGCCCGTATCTGTTCTTCTGGCAGGCGTCGCAGGAAGTCGAGGAACTGCGCGCGGTACCGAACCAGCGCTCGCTGCGGCGCGCGCCGCACCAGGCACCCGCGCAGCTGCAGCGGATCAGCTTCGATACCTGGGTCGGGATGGGCGTATCGAACATCATCGGGTTCTTCATCACGCTGACCGCAGCGGCCACGCTCCACCTCCACCACATCGACGTGAAGACGTCGGCGGATGCCGCGCGGGCGCTGGAGCCGATCGGCGGCCACTTCGCGTACGTGCTGTTCGCGCTCGGGATCATCGGCACCGGCCTGCTGGCGCTGCCGGTGCTTGCGGGGTCGGCTGCCTATGCGGCTGCGGGCACCTTCCGCTGGCGCAACAGTCTCGCGCTGAAGCTTGGCGTCGCGCCGGAATTCTATGCGGTCATCGCGCTGGCGATCATCGGCGGCGTCGCGATCACGTTCATGCATTTCGACCCGATCCGCGCGCTGTACTGGAGCGCGGTCATCAACGGCGTAACCGCCGTGCCGATCATGGTCGTGATGATGCTGATGGCCGGCAGCCGGCGCATCATGGGCAAGTTCGCGATCACCGGCCCGCTGGCATGGGGTGGATGGCTCGCGACGTTCGCGATGGCGATCGCGGCGATGGGCGTGTTCGTGCCGGGTTAAGGAACGTGCGTGGCTGGCGCGCCGCACCGCCGTACCGGCGCGGCGCGGCGCCGGATACGCCCGCGTCGCCCGGCCGGCGTGCGCATCGGGTGCGTGTCACGCAGGTCGCAAGGAGAATGAATCGTGGCAAGAAAGGCATCGAAATCCTCACGGCTGCCTTCCAGCGACCAACGTGCGCAAATCCTCGCGCGCCTGCGCAGCCGCAAGATGGCGCGCTCGATACACACCTATACGCGTGGCAGCGCAGACCGCTTCTACGCGTGGCTGGCGGACCATCGCTGCGGAACGCTACCCGACGGTCCCGCGGTATGGATCGGCGGCGACTGCCACCTCGGCAATCTGGGGCCGGTCGCGGCGAAGACCGGCGAAGTCGCCGTGCAGATTCGCGACCTCGACCAGAGCGTGATCGGCAATCCCGTTCACGACGTGCTGCGGCTCGGCTTCTCGCTCGCGACCGCGGCTCGCAGCTCGGATCTGCCCGGTGTCATCACGTGGCGGATGATCGAGGCGCTCATCGACGGATACGAGCGCGCGTTCGACTGCCGCCGCCGCGACACGACCGAGCGCATGCAGCGCCCGACCGCCGTGCAAATCGCGATGAAAGCGGCCCTGCATCGATCATGGCGCAAACTCGAGCGGCAGACGATCCGCAACATCACGCCGCACATTCCACTGGGAAAGCGCTTCTGGCCGCTGTCGGAACAGGAGCGAAACGCCATCCACACCCTGTTCGAATCCGCACCGGTTTCCCCGGTCAACGCGGCGCTCAGCCGCGAGACATACAGCGACGCCAGGATGAAGGTCCTCGATGCCGCCTACTGGGTGAAGGGCTGCAGCTCGCTCGGGCGGCGCCGCTTCGCGGTGATGCTCGACATCGACGGCGCGTGCGCCGACGGACATCCGCCGTATCTGATCGACATCAAGGAAGCCACGACCGCCAAGGCGCCCAAGCATCCCGGCGTGCGCATGCCGCGCGACCCCGCTCAACGGGTGCTCGAAGGCGCCCGTCACGTGTCGCCGATGCTCGGAAGCCGGATGTGCGCGGCGCGGCTCGACGGGCGCTCCGTCGTCATGCGCGAATTGATGCCGCAGGACCTGAAACTGGAAGCTGAACGACTGTCGGAAGCCGATGCGGTCGAAGTCGCGCGGTATCTTGCACGCGTGATCGGCCGCGCGCATGCAGCGCAGATGGACGACGCGACGCAACGTGCATGGCGTACCGAGCTGCATCGTCAACGCCCGAAAACCGTCGACGCACCTTCATGGCTGTGGCGCAGCATCATCGAACTGATGGCCGCGCATGAGCAGGCGTATCTCGAACATTGCCGCCGCCATGTGCTCGCCGAGACGGCCCATTGAGCCCTCCTGCCGTGCTCGGCCGTCGCGACGGGCTCACCGGCGATGCACGGCGAGCGCCGCTCACGATCTCCGTTGCGCCGGGCGGATCACCAGCTCGTTGAAACCGGTGTCCGCATCGGGTTCACGGGAGAACCGATGTGCGGGCAACAGCGCGAGCAGGATCTCGGCGGTCGTTCGCACCACGCAACCGCTCGCGACGTGTCCGCCCGACACGCGCCCGTGTGCGTCGGACACCGACATATGCAGATGCGCGCCGTCCGGCGAGACAGAACCGGCCAGCGTCAGGATCTCGAGGTCGCCGCGCAGTTCGGTCGGCGCATCGACGCCGGCAAAGCGCAACTGCGCGACGTTCAGGCTGCCGATGCCCTGGATCACGAATGCCGCGTGCGCGTCGAGCCGACGCAACGCCCGCTCGATCGACGCGCGCAGATCGTCGCCGGGGGAAAGACGCAAAGGATGGGCTTGCATGATCGATAACCTGCTGGTGGGGCCGGGGTATCGACAAAGAGTACTTTCGACCCGACCATCCGGCAAGCCGCCCGCCGGAAGGAACGCCGCGCGTGCGTCGCCGCCACGCGCGGCACATGCATCACACGGTGAATCGCTCGCTCGCGAATTGCGCATCCGGCACGCCGGCCGCAACGGCAACTTCCCGTGCGCCCTCGACGAGCGGTGGCGGCCCGCATACATATACATCGGGCAGCACTTCGGCCTGTGCAAGCGCCGCTCGCAACGCATCGACCGGCGTCCCGCGGAACCCGGCCCATTCGGCGTCCGGTCGCCATACGCACAATTCGACGAGCAGTTGCGGCAACTCGGCCCGCAACCGCTCCAGCTCCTCGAGCATGAACAGTTCGCGTTCCTCATTGACACCGAAGAACAGCCGCGCGTCGCCCATCTCCTGATACTCGGCCATGCGCCTCAGCATCGACAGGATCGGCGCGAGCCCGGTGCCGCCCGCGACGAACCAGCGCGGCCGAAGGCTGTCGGCGAACAGGCCGAACCCGCCCATCGGCACGCGCACGGTCAGCGGATCGCCGTGCCGCGCGCGCTCGCGCAGATACGTCGAGAACCAGCCGCCCGGCCGCAGCCGGATCAGGAATTCCAGCCGGCCGTCCCAGTTGCTCGTGTTCGAGAGCGAATATGGGCGGCGCAAACCGCTGCCCGGCACCTCCAGTTCCGCGAACTGGCCGGCTTCGAATTCCGCTGCCGCGCCGAATGCATCGTCGGGCTCGATCCGCAGCGCGACGCGCATCGTGTCGCGCGCGATCGTGTCGAGCGCCTCGATCCGCGCGGTACGCACGGGCACCGGCTGCAGCAGAACCTTGGAATGATCGTACGGCGCGGCGACACGCAGGTCGCCGCGCGGCGTCGTCCGGCACAGCAACACCGCGCCGCGCTGGCCGGCCGGCAGTGCGTCGGCGCTGTGCTCCAGCATGTCGTACGGGCCGTCGACGACGGTCGCCTGGCATGCACCACAGCTGCCGCGCCGGCATTGCGACGGCAGCGTGATGTCTGCCTGCGACGCCGCCGCGAGCAGATCCTGGCCGGGCTCGCAGTCGAAGCCGAACGGCGTGCCGTCGCGCGTCGTGATCTCGATCCGGTAGCTCATCGAACGATCCCGATCATGCGGCCTTGCGCGCGAGCGCTTCGGCCAGGTCCGTTCCCGCGTCTCCGATCGGACGGATCCCGAACTGATCGACCAGCACCGCGAGCACGCCCGGCGTGATGAACGCCGGCAGAGACGGCCCGAGACGGATATTGCGAATCCCGAGCGAGAGCAGCGTCAGCAGGACGGCAGCCGCCTTCTGCTCGAACCATGAGATCACGAGCGACAACGGCAGGTCGTTCACGCCGCATTCGAACGCATCGGCGAGCGCGGTCGCGATCCGGATCGCTGAATAGCTGTCGTTGCACTGCCCGATGTCGAGCAGGCGCGGAATGCCGCCGATGTCGCCGAACGCGTGCCGGTTGAACCGGTACTTGTTGCAGCCGAGCGTCATCACGACCGTATCGTCGGGCGCCTGTTCCGCGAACTCGGTGTAGTAGTTGCGGCCCGGCGCTGCACCGTCGCAGCCGCCGATCAGGAAGAAGTGACGGATCTGCCCTGCCTTCACCGCGTCGATCACCTTGTCCGCGACGCCCAGCACCGCATGCCGGCCAAACCCGACCGTGATCGTCTCCTCCGGCGCGGTGGCAACAAACCCGGGCAGTGCCTGCGCAGCCCGAATCAGCATCGAGAAATCGTGATGCTCGAGATGGCGCACGCCCGGCCAGCCGACCGGCCCGGTGGTGAAGATCCGCTGCCGGTATTGCGGCAACGGCTCGATGATGCAGTTGGACGTCATCAGGATCGGCCCGGGGAAATGCGCGAAGTCGCTCTGCTGGTCCTGCCACGCGCCGCCATAGTTGCCGGCCAGATGCGGGAATGCCTTCAGCGTCGGATACGCGTGAGCCGGCAGCATTTCGCCGTGCGTATAGACCTGGATGCCGGTGCCCGCCGTCTGTTCGAGCAGTGCGTGCAGATCGCCCAGATCGTGGCCCGATACGAGGATCGCCTTGCCGGCCACCGGCGACACGCGCACGGCGCCCGGCTGTTGCGCACCGAAGCGGCCGGTGTTCGCGCTGTCGAGCAATTCCATCACCGTCAGGTTCAGCCGGCCGAGATCGAGCGCCTGCGCGAGCAACGCGTTGACGTCGTCGGGATCGCCGGCGAGAAACGCGAGTGCCGCCTCGATGCCCTCGTAAACATCGTCGCGTTCGTAGCCGAGCACCTTCGCATGATGCGCATACGCGCACACGCCCTTCAGCCCGTACAGCACCAGCGCACGCAGCCCGACGATATCGGCGCCCACCGTGTCGAGGCCCGCCTCGATGCCGACGGTCTTCGCCTGCTTCAGCAAGCCGGCCAGATCGTCCGCCGGCTGCCATGCGGCAGGCCCCGTCAGCACCGGCACGGCCGTACCCGTGGCCCGTGCATGTGCTTCGCACGCAGCCTTCACGCGATCGCGCGTTTGCGCCGCTTCACGCAGCAGCGCGACGAAACGCGCCGAATGAAAGTTCACGTTGGTCAGCGTGGTGAACATCGCGTACAGCACGAACCGGTCGGCATCGCGATCAGGCTCGCCCATCTTGCGCGCGATCGCGCCGTACTGTGCGATGCCCTTCACCGCATGAATCAGCAGGTCCTGCAGGTCGGCCGTCGTCTCGTCCTTGCCGCAGTTGCCCTTCGCCGATGCACAGCCGGGCCGTGCGCCGGTCCGGTCGGTCTGTTCGCATTGATAGCAAAACACGGTGTTCTCCTTTCTCGATCATGGGGGCGCGGGTCGGCGCGAACGGCGGCGGGAAGCATGTTGCTGGCCGCCGGGCGTCTCGCCCGCTTCAAGATGCGTCTTTTATGCATCTTTTTTATGATGTTTCGGCACACCGTCGGCTACCGTGATGCAGATCAAGAAATCGCGCGCCCGCGGTGGGACAACTTGTCGCTACGATTGCCCGCCCGCCGGCGCGTCGGCTGCCTTGTCGTTTTCGTCGTCCGCGCAGTCGAAGCCCCAGTCGCCGTATCGATACCAGTCGTCGCCGAGCAGTTCGCACGGGTGCTGGGTCCGGCTGGAGCCGTTGCCGCACCGCATCGCATGCGTGTGGCAGTAGTTGTCGCATCCCCAACAGATCCGCTCGGGATGTGCGGGATGCAGCGGAAATTTCCTGGCCATCGTTCGTCGTCCTCCCGGTATCGTTGCGTCCGCTACCGTTCGACTCTAAGTCCACCGCGAAACGATGCCGATGCGACATTCGTTCGCACCGGACGCACCGCGCTACCCGCGACGATCGTTCGCGAGCGGCGAACACGATCGCCGAAAACAAAAAAGCCCGGACGATGTCCGGGCTTTCCACGTCAGCCATTGTTGCCAGCCGCGCTTACGCCTCCAGGGCCTCGAGCACCTTCCCCTTCGTCTCGATCCCGACCAGATGAACCGTCACGGCGGCGATCAGCGGCACGACGCCGATCAGGTAGAACGCCGGCGCGAGGTTGCCGCCGATGATCGCGTGCGGCACGATCATCGGCGCCGCGAACGACGCGATCTTCAGCCACGCGCTGCCGAGCCCGCAGCCCGACGCACGGATGCTCGTCGGATACTGCTCCGGCGTATAGACGTACGCGGTGATGAAGCCCGATGCCATCAGCCCCAGCGACAGCGAGCAGAAGGTCGCGACGACATACACCGACGCCGCATGATAGAAGCCCGCGAGTGCCAGCGACAGCGCGCAAAGCACGAACGACCACACGATCACGGGCTTGCGGCCGAGCTTGTCGACCAGCAGCGCGGACGCGAGCGAACCGAGCACACCCATCACCGAGCCGATCACCGCGAGATTCAGAGCGAGCTGCAGCGGCGCGTGATAGAAGTTCTTGTAGATCGTCGGCAGCCATGTCGACAGACCGTACTGGATGAACCCGCAGGTCGCCCACAGCGTCGCCACCGCGAGCGTGCGTTTGCGATACGCGGCGCTGAACAGGTCGCTCATCCGGCGCTTCGGGTGCTGACGGACCATCTCGTCGTACGCGGCCACCTGCGTGACCGGCGGCAGTTCGCCGCGCACCGACGATTCGAACACGCCGACCGCGCGCCCCGCTTCCGCGAGGCGTCCGCGCGATGCGAGCCAGCGCGGCGACTCGGGCACGAGATGCGTGAGCACCAGCGCGAGGATCAGCGGCAGCCCGCCGACGAAGTACATGATCTCCCAGCCGAACCGCGGCACGAGCCATGCGCCCAGCGCCATCGACACCAGCAAACCGATCGGAAACACGATTTCGTACAACAGCACGAAGCGGCCACGACCGTGCGCCCGCGTGATTTCGTTGATGTACGTGGCCGCGACCGGCAGTTCGCCGCCGAGACCGAGCCCCTGCAAGATCCGCAGCAGCACGAACACCTCGAACGTCGGCGCGAAGCCGCACGCGATGCTCGTGATGCCGATCACGGCAGAACTCCACGCGATCGCTTTCACACGACCATGCTTCTCCGCGAGCGCGGGAAACAGGAACGCGCCGATCAGCTGGCCGATCGCGCCGGACGCGATCAGCATGCCGATCTGCGTCGGCGACAACCCCCACTTGTGAATCAGCAGCGGCAGCGTCGCCGCGATCGTGATCACGTCGAAGCCGTCGAAGAACGTGGCGGTGCCGATCAGCACGCGCGCGCGGATCTGCATCGCGTTGGCCGGAAGCCGCTCGAGCCGCGCGATGATCGCGCCGGGCGTGGAGGCGGCAGCTTCCATCGTGGCTCTGCCGGCCACGACGTTGTCGAAAGTGCTCATGCGGGGTGTCTCCTGGATCGTTCGCCGGTCAGGCAAGCGCTTTGGTCGTGTCCGCCAGGGCTTCCGTATCCACTGCCCGGCCCTGGTTCATCCACTTGCGCGCGAGCTTGAGCTCGCGTGCGTTGTTGATGGCGACGACACCTCTCACATGTCCATCGCCTACGAAAAACAGCGTCGCGCGGCGCGCGGCGAGATCGCCGCGCACGACGAGCTGCGCATCGGCCGGCAGATCGCCGAGGATCTGCAGGTTCACGTCGTACTGATCGGACCAGAACCACGGAATCTCCGCGTACGGCGCGCGCACGCCGAGCACGGCTTTCGCGGCCGCGATCGCCTGGTTCTGCGCGTTCGCCCACGATTCGAGCCGCACGCGCCGTTTCAGCCAGCCGTTGTGATGGTTCGCGACGTCGCCACACGCGAAGATCGCCGGGTCGCTGGTCGCGCCGAATTCGTCGACCACGATGCCGTCGTCGATCGCCAGGCCCGCGTCGCTCGCCAACGTCGCATTCAGCGCGAGGCCGATGCCGGCCACCGCGAAATCCGCGTCGATCGTCGTACCGTCGGCGAGCGTCGCGCGCACCTTCGACGTATCGTCCGGCTGTGCGTCGAGCGACGCGAGCGCCGCGCCAAGGCGCACGTCGACACCGTTCGCGCGATGCAGGTCGAGCAGGAAGTCCGACACGACCTGCGGCACCGAACGCCCGCACAGACGCGGCGCGCCTTCGACGACGACTGCGTCAACGCCGAGCTTGCGCGCGGTCGCTGCGACTTCAAGACCGATCCAGCCGCCGCCGATCACGATCACGCGCCGGCTCGCACGCAGCTTCTCGCCGAGCGCGGCCGCTTCGTCGAGCGTGCGCAGGTAGTGCAGGTTCGATGTCCTGACGATTGTGTCTGGCAAGCGGCGCGAAGTGCCGCCGGTCGCGATCACGAGACGGTCGTATTCGATCTCGCGGCCGCTTTCGGTCTTCACCACGCGGCGCGCGCGGTCGATCGACGACGCGCGTTCCGGCTGCCATGCCTCGACGTTCAGCGCGTCGAATTCGTCGGGACGCACGACGCGCACCGTTTCGATGTCGGCGTCGCCGGCCAGCACGGCTTTCGACAGCGGCGGACGCTCGTACGGCAGATGCGGCTCGTCGGCAATCATCACGAGGCGGCCCGCGAACCCTTCCGCCCGCAGCGTCTTCAGCACCCAGCCGGCAGCCTGCCCGCCGCCGATCACGACAACGGTGCCCGGCGCGGCGGGCGCCTGCGTGTTCCCTTCGATCATGATTTACGCTCCGTCATGAACTTGCCTTCCGGCGCCTTCGCGTTCTTCTGCCGGCGCGTGTTGCCGTCGAGGCCGCCGTCGACGGCCCATTCGGCGAACACGGTCGGGCCCGGTTCGAATTCGCGCGGCTGCCATTCGGGCGTCAGCACATCCTCGTCCGCGTAGTACTCGATCAACGCACCGGCCGGATTCTGGAAGTACCAGAAGTACGCGGAGGACACCGGATGACGCCCCGGGCCGAGTTGCGTTTCCCAGCCGCAGCGGTCGATGTGCATGCCGCCGCCGAACACTTCATGGATGTCGCGCACGGTGAACGCGACGTGGTTCAGGCCGCGCTTTCCGTTCGGCAACGCGAGCAGGAACAGGTCGTGGTGTCCGCCATGCGGCGCGCAACGCATGAACGCGCCACGGCCCGGATACCGATCCGACGTCTCGAAGCCGAGCAACTCGTGGTAGAACGCTTCTTGCGCATCGAGGCAGTTCGTGAAGAACACCACGTGGCCCACTTCGACCGGCTCGGCGCGCGCATAGATCGGGCTCGGCTGGTCGATGCGCGCCGTGTGGCCCCACGCGTTCGACGGCGAGCCAGTGATGTCGAGCGCGCGCTTGCGCGTCACCTCGATGCGGATCGCCATCCCGTTCGGGTCGATGCAGCCGACCGCATCGTCCTGCGCGTAATAGCCGGGCTGGCCGGCCAGTTTCGTGCGCAGCGCATCGACTTCCTGCCGCGTCGCGACGCCCCACGTGACTTCGCGCAGCGTCGGGCCAGCCTCGAACGCGGGCGGCAACGACGGATCGTCGGCCTTGACGATCAGCACGGTGCAGCCGTTCAGCGTTTCGAAGCACGCGCGCGTGTCGTCGTGCGCGACTTCCTTCAGCCCCCAGTCGGCGAAAAAGCGCCGGCACGTCGCGAGGTCGTCGACACCGTACGTGATCTGCTCGATACCCAAGATACTCATTGCGTCATTCCCCTTCGCTCAGTTCGCCCACGGCAGCGGCGCGTCGTTCAAGCCCCAGTAGAGGCTCTTCTGCTGCATGTATTCGCGGATGCCGAGACGCCCCTTCTCGCGGCCCATCCCGCTCTCCTTCCAGCCCGAGAACGGCGTGGAGATCGAAAACAGCTTGTACGTGTTGATCCAGACGGTGCCCGTCTCGAGTGCGCGCGCGATGCGCCATGCGCGCTTGTAGTCGCGCGTCCAGATGCCGGCGGCAAGGCCGAACACGCTGTCGTTCGCCTGCGCGATCAGCGATGCTTCATCGTCGAACGGCATTGCGACCAGCACCGGCCCGAAGATCTCTTCCTGGCAGATGCGCGCGCTGTTCAGCAAGCCTTCGAGAATCGTCGGCTGGTAGAAGAAGCCATCGTCGCGCCCGTCGCCCGACGGCCGCTCGCCGCCGCACAGCAGGCGGCCGCCTTCCTCCAGCCCGAGCGCGACGTAGCGCTCCACCGATTCGCGATGCTTCGCGGTGATCAGCGGACCCATCTGCGTGTCGGGCCGCGTCGGATCGCCCACGCGCAGCTTGCGCGCGCCCGCCACCAGACGCTGCATGAATTCGTCGTACACCGAGCGCTGCACGAACAGGCGCGAACCTGCGATGCACGCCTCGCCCGACGAACTGAAGATGCCGTACAGCACGCCGTTGACCGCATGGTCGAGATCGGCGTCGTCGAACACGATCGTCGGCGACTTTCCGCCGAGTTCCAGCGACACGGGCATCAGCTTTTCCGCCGCGATGCGCGCGATGCCGCGGCCCACTTCCGTGCCGCCGGTAAACGACACCTTCTTCACGAGCGGGTGGCGCACGAGCACGTCGCCGATCACCGAGCCCTTGCCCGGCAGCACGCTCAGCACACCCTTCGGCACACCGGCCTCCTCGCAGATGCGCGCCAGCGCGAGCGACACGAGCGGCGTGACTTCGGCCGGCTTGAGCACCACCGCGTTACCGCCGGCGAGCGCCGGCGCGAGCTTCTGCGCATCGGATGCGATCGGCGAATTCCATGGCGTGATGGCCGCGATCACGCCGATCGGCTCGTACACGCTCATCGTCAGGTAGTCGCCGCGCGACGGCGTCAGTTCTTCGTCGAGTGTTTCCAGGCACGCCGCGAAATAGCGGAACGTGTTGGCGGCGCTCGCCACCAGCACGCGCGTCTCGCCGATCGGCTTTCCGTTGTCGCGGCGCTGCAGGTTCGCGAGCGCTTCGTGACGCTGCATGATCAAATCGGCGATCCGGTACAGCACGAGCGCGCGCTGGTGCGGCTTCAGGCCGGCCCAGTCGGCGCGGCGCCATGCGGCGTCGGCGGCCACGACGGCTTCCGCGGCGTCTTCCGCGTTCGCCGTCGATACTTCCATGTTCAGCGACTGGTCGGCCGGATAGATGCTCGCGTAAGGCGCGCCACGGCCGCGCCGCCACTCGCCGCCGATCAGGATGTCGCCGTTGGGTACGAGGCTCGTATCGAATGGAGTCATGTCACAAGTCCCACAAATCTGTCTCTGCGCAGCCGCCCGCGCCGTGGCGCCGGCGGCCGTTCAATGGCCCGAAAGGCTGCGTCGCCCGCTCAGATCACACAGCGGGCCGCGCGGTTGCGCAGCGCGCGAATCGCGCTGTACGCGGTCAACGCGGAGGTCTTCGGGTTGTCGGGCAACGGCTTGCCGCTCATCTCGAGCGACATCTCGCCGAACGCGCCGCGCGCGGTAATGCGATGCACGTTGCGCGCAACGGCCGGATCGGCAATCAGCCGCACGCGCGTCGCGTCGAGGCCGAGGCCCGCGAGCGCGACCGTCGCCGCGACGTTCGCGTTCTTCGGATACAACCGTGCGGCGTCGCGCGCCGTGCCTTCGAAGATCACCTTCTCTTCCGTCATCGAACGCAGGTCGCACAGTTCCTCGGCGGGCGTGCCGAGCCAGCCGAGCGGCGGCTTGCGGCCGACGTACAACACTTCGTCGAGGCCGCCCTGCTTCGCCGACGCCAACGCGTCGATTCCGCCGATCGCGCCGGACAGCAGCGTCAGCGTCGCATCGCCTTCGTCGGCTGCCTGTGACAGCGCGTCGAGCAGCGCGAGGTCGGACAGCGCGCCGATCGATGCGACCGCGCAATCGGTGCCGGCCTTCAAGAGCGGCACGACGTGATCGACGAGCGCGCTGTGACCCGCGCATTCGAGCGCGAACTCGGGGCGGCGGGCCAGCGCGTCGACCGACGACACGACCTCCACCGCGCCGCCGAGCTCGCGCTGCACCGCGTCGCGCTGGTGCTCGGGCACGATCACGTGCGCGACGCGCAACGACGCATCGTGCTCGACCGCGCGATACACGGCCGCACCGATCGCGCCGAAGCCGATCATCGCGATGTCGACGGGCGCATGCCCGTGAGCGTGGGCGTTACGCATACTGCCGCTCCGACGGCGTTTCTTCCTTCTTCACCGGCGGGCCCGCGAATGCCGATGCGAACGAGCCGACCGACAGCATGTCGACCTCGACCATCACCGGCCCTTCCTTCGCCATCCCTTCGCGCACGATCGCCTCTGCCTGGTCGAGCGACGAGATCCGGTAGTGCGTGAGGCCGAAACTCGCGCAGAACTGCGCGAAATCCGGCTGGTGCAGTTGCACGAAGCAGCGGCGGCCGCCGTAGTGCGCATCCTGGATGTTGCGGATCACGCCGTAGCACTGGTCGTTCATCAGCACGATCATCACGTTCGCGTTTTCCTGCACGGCCGTCACGAGCTCGCCGACGTTGACCATCAGGCCGCCGTCGCCGACCAGGCAGACCGTCTTCGCCGCCGCGCCGGCCAGGGCCGCGCCGATGCCCATCTGGATGCCCTGGCCGATACCGCCGCCGAGCGCATGCACGCCCGCGCGCGGCTCGAAGATCTTCAGCAGCCGGTTGCCCCACGTGCTGTTCGAGATCGTCACGTCGCGCACCCAGTTGTAGTCGCGGCCCACTGCACCCTGCAGCGTGTCGACCAGCTTCTTGTACGGCCCGAGGCCTTCCGACACGCTGGCGACGGCCTGCTCGCGCGCCGCCGCGAGATCGGTCGCGAACCGCGGATCGACGGACAGGCGGCCTTCGAGAAGATCGGCCAGCTCGGCGAGCACGCGCTTCGAATCGCCGTGCACGAACAACTCGTTGCGGTAGCCGCGGTTGTCGGCGAGCGCGTCGGCATCGATGCGGAACAGCGGCTGCGGCAACGCAAGCTTGTACTTCAGCGTCTCGTTGCCGCGCAGGCGCGAGCCAACCACGACGAGCGCGTCGCAGGTCCTGTAGAACGCTTCGACGGATGCATGCACGTTGAATGCGCCGAGGGTCGCCGGATGATCTTCCGGCAACACGCCGCGGCCCTGCACGCTCGTCACGACGCCGAAGCCGAGCTTCACCAGGCGTTCGACTTCCGCACGCGCGTGGCGCGCACCGCCGCCGATCCACAACAACGGACGGCGCTTGGCCGCCAGCGCGTCGGCGAGCTTCGCGACGCGCGCTTCGTCGTGCTCGCGCACCGCGACGTGCGCCGGTGCGAGATCTTCCGGCCATTCGATTTCGGCGGCCTGGATGTCGATCGGAATCTCGACCGACACGGGGCCGGTCGGTGCGGTCTGCGCGACGCGCACCGCTTCGCGGATCGTCGGCAGCACCGTCTCGACCGTGCGCACGCGGAATGCGGCCTTCGAGATCGCATTGAGCATCGTGAGCTGGTCCGGCGCTTCGTGGATGTAGGCAAGATCCTGATCGAGATACGGCGTCTCGATCTGCCCCGTGATGTGCAGCAGCGCCGTGCCGGCCGTCAGCGCCTCGACCATCGCGCCCGCCGCGTTGCCCGCCGCCGTGCCCGTGCTCGTGAACGCGACGCCGAGGCCGCCCGATACGCGGGCGAGGCCATCGGCCATGTTCACCGCGCCTGCTTCACCGCGCGCGCCGACATACCGGATGTTGCCGCGCGAGTTGATCGCGTCGAGGATCGGCATGTTGTGGATCGAGATGACACCGAATGCGGTTTTGACGTCGCACTGCTCGAGAAAGGCGGCAATCAGCTCGCCAACCGTGGTTTTTTTAGACATGGCGTGCAAAGCCTCCAGAAACGTCGATATGGCTGCCCGTCGTGTAGGACGACAGATGCGTTGCGAGATAAAAGAGCGCCCAGGCTGCCTCGTCAGGCTTGCCGAAGCGGTTCAGCGGAATGTTCTTCTTGCGGGCGAGCGCGCCCGTCCAGTCTTCCCAGCTTTCGCCGGCCTGCGCCTGCGCTTCGTAGCGGCGGCGCCACTGACCCGACTCGACGATGCCGATCAGGATCGAGTTCACACGGATGCGCTGCGGCGCGAGTTCGGTCGCGAGCGACTTCACGAGGCTCAGCACGCCAGCGCGCGCCGACGACGTCGCGACCATGTGCGGCTCCGGCTGCAGCGCGAGCAGCGAGTTCACGCAGGTGATCGTCGGCGCCTGCGCGTCGCGCAGCAGCGGCAGGAACGCGCGCGTCGGGCGGATGATGCTGAAATACTTCAGTTCGAGCTCTTCGCGCCATGCGTCGTCGGTCGTGTCGGCAAAGGTCGACACGCGGCCCTGGCCCGCGTTGTTGACCAGCATGTCGGCGCGGCCGAAGCGGTCGGACACGGCCTGCGCGAACGCGGCCACATCGGCTTCGTCGAGCACGTTGCAGCGCACGGCGAGCAATTGCGCACCCGGGTATTGCTCGCCGAGCAGCGCTTGCGCGCGTGCGAGGCGTTCACCGTCGCGGCCGCAAATCGCGACCGACGCACCGGCCTGCAGGAATTTTTCGGCAGTCGCGAGGCCGATGCCGGACGAACCGCCCGTCACCACCGCCACCTGCCCGGTCAGATCGATGTTGATCATGTCGTCGCCTCTTGCAAGGCCGCCCCAAGAGGATTGACCGCCCCCTTGGAGGGCAGCGTGCGAAGCATGCGTGCGGGTCTCATTTCAATCCCAAAGCCTTCATAAACGTGTGCTCGTCATCCGAGCGGTAATTGAGCCGCCGCGACAGCTCCGCCGCCGCGCGCTGCACCTTGTCGATCAGGCCGTCGGCGATCAGCGCCGCGTCGATCTCCGGCCGAGGCACAGTCACCGTGATGCACGCGACGATCTTCTGCGTGTCGTTGCGCACCGGCGCCGTGACCACTGAAATGCCGCGTTCGAACGACGAATTGCTGACGCCGTAGCCGCGCAATGCGTCCTCGCGGATCACTTCGTACAACGCATCGACCGTCTCCGGCGTCGCGCTCGTCATCCGGTTCAGCGTGCTTTCCGGATACAGCTCGCGCAATTCCTTCAGCGACAGGTCGCCCATCAGCACGTGGCCGTGCGTCGTTGCATGCGCGGGCAGCCGCGTGCCGACGTTCACGCGAATCGAGCTGAACACCGGCGACTGGCTCTGCGCCTTCGCGACGAACACAACGTCCCGGCCGTCGCGGATCACGATGTGCGTCGTGAAGCCGGTCGCGTCGCGCAGGCTCTCGATCACCGGCAGGCCGAGATCGGTCAGCTCGAGCGAGCTCAGGTATTCGAAGCCGAGCCGCAGCACGGCGATGCCGAGCTTGTAGTTGCGATCCTTGTCCGCGCGCTCGAGAAAGCCGAGCGATTCGAGCGTCTGCAGCAGACGGAACACCGTCGTGCGCGGAATGCCGAGCCGCTTGGACAACTCCGGCGCGCCCAGTACCGGCTCGCGCGGCGAGAATTCGGCGAGGATCCGCAAACCGCGTTCGAGGCCCGGCACCACGTAGTTGGCGTCGGACTTCGCGGCTTCCGCGTCCTGCTGCTGTTGCAACGGTTCGCTCATTCCAGCCCCCGCTGACGATCGCATTGACGACAGAACGCGTCGATCAGCGCGGAATACACCGCCGGTGCTTCCACGTAACCTGCATGACCGGCCTGCGGAATCACCTGCAGCCGGACGTGCGCGGCCGCGGCGATCCGCTCGCACGCCGCGGGCGGCGTGATCGCGTCGTTCGCGCCGACCGCGACCGCCGTGCGACCGCGAAAGCCGGCGAGATCGGACGCGAGATCGGCATTCGCGAGCAGGTGCGTGGCCTGCGCATAGCCGGCCGGCACGATGCGTGCCATGTTCCAGCGCACCCACGCACGCGCATCCTCGCTCGCGAAACCCGACAGCATGTTGCCGCTGCGCTGCTCTGCAAGCCCGGCCGGGCCGAGTTCCTCGAGCATGGCGAGGCGTGCATCGCGGCGCGTGTCGCGCGTTTCCGCAGGCGCACTGCCGTAACCGCCCGCGGGCGAGATCAGCAGCAGGCCGGCGATCCGCGCGGGCATCACGCGGGCCAACCCGCCCGCGACGATCGCACCGAGCGAATGCCCGACCAGTACGCAGCGTTCGATGCCGAGTGCCTCGAGCCACGCGTTCAGCGACGCCGCGTAATCGGCGGCCGTCGGCGACGCGCCGTGCACGGGGGTCGACGCGCCATAGCCGGGCGCGTCCCACGCCAGCACGCGTCGCGACGCACCGAGCGTGTCGAGCTGGCGCACCCACGATGCGGCGCCCGAGCCGATCCCGTGCAGCAGCACGACGGGCAGCGCGCGGCCCGCATGCTGCGCGCCGGCCTCGCGATAGCCGATCGTGCCCGCCGCGCCGGCCGCGCAGCGCTGTTCGGGAAACTGCCCGAGCAGCGCGGCGAACGCCGCGGTGCGATCGCGTTCACGTTTGTCGATGACACTCATTGCTTGCTCCGCCCCGTCTCAGCGCTTGATCTTCGCGAGCGGCGAATCCGGCGGATACGTCGGCGTGATGGGCTTCGGCGAACCGAGCATCACGCACATCAGCGCGTCTTCCTCGCCGATATTGATTTCCGTGCGGTACACGCCGGGCGGCACCGAGATCAGGTCGCGCTCGCCGAGGATCGCTTCCCAGGTCTCGCCGTCGCGCTCGCAGATCACCTTCATCTTGCCGCGCAACACGAAGAAGATTTCCTCGACGTCGATGTGGATGTGGCTCGGGCCGATGTTGCCGGCCGGGATGACCATCGTCGAAAACGTGAAGTTGCCGGCCGGCACCGTGTTGACGTCCTTCGCGACGCCCGTGCCGCCCGTGCCGACGTAACGCATTTGCGCACGGCGATACTTCGGGTCGTAGTCGGCCTGGAACTTCAGCGCGTCCCAGTCGTAGCGGCGCGTCGCGTAGCGCGCGACACGCCCTTCCATCCAGTCGCCGAAGCTTGCGCCTTCCGGCTGGTCCCACGACTTGCGTTCGAGATCTGCGTCCGCCATCGTCCTCTCCTTCATTCAGAGTGAAAACTTCAATTCAATTCATTACGAAGCCGCCGTTGACCGGCAGCAGTTGACCCGTCACGAAGCGCGCGCCGTCCGACAGCAGGAACAGCACGGGGCCCGTCACGTCGTCGGGCACCTGCGCGCGCGTCAGCGCGCGGCCCTGCATGTAGAACGCGTGCCGTTCCGCCGGCACGTAGGCCGTCGCCTCGACTTCGGTGAGACCCGGCGCGATCGCATTGACCGTCACGCCGTGCGCGCCGAACTCGCGCGCCTGCGCATGCGTCATCGCGATCACGGCGCCCTTGCTGGCGACGTATGCGAGCAGCTTCGGCGCGCCCCAGAGCGCGGTGTCCGATGCGAGGTTGACGATCGCGCCGCGGCCCGATTGCGCGAGATGCGGCAGTGCCGCGTTGCTGACGAGCCACACGCCGCGCACGTTCACGTTCATCACGGCATCCCAGGTCGACACGTCGAGTTCCGTCGACAACTTGCCGCCCGAGTTCGTGATGGCCGCGTTGTTGATCAGCGCGTCGATGCCGCCGAGCGCCGCCGCGCCTTGCGCGACGAATGCGTCGATGCTCGCCGGATCGGCCAGGTCGAGCGCGAAGAAGTGCGCGGTGTGGCCGGCTTGCGCGAGTTGCGCGGCCAGCGCTCGGCCCTCCTCGACGAGCACGTCGCCGAACGCGACCTGCGCCCCGGCGGCGACCAGCGCCTTCACGAACGCCTCGCCGAGACCGCGCGCGCCGCCCGTCACGAGCACACGGCGCCCCGTCAGCGACACCACCGGCGCGAACTCAGCCATTCGTGGACTCCGCCGCGGCTTGCGCCGCACGGTGAGCGTCGAGCGCGGACAGATGTTCCTGCGCGCGCTGGCGCAGCATCCGGCGCACGCGCGTGATGCCGACGTCGTGCTGGTACAGGTATTCGTGATCGCGCGCGTGCGGCGCGAGGCTTTCGAGGACGTAGCGGTCCTGCTCGAGCACGTCCCAGTGCAGGCCTTCGAGGCGGTTGCGGTACATGAAGCGCCACACGTCGCGCTGCCAGCCGCTGACCTTGCGGGTGCGCCAGAAATAGACCTGGCAGTTGTCGCCGTCGACCGGCGTCGCGAAGCCGATGATCCCGAAGTTGCCGCCCGGACCGAACTTCTGCTTGTACGGAATCGCGAGACGCATCCACAGGCAGCCCGTTTCGCCGAGCTCGACCCAGTCGAAGTTCACGTCGCGCTGGCCGATCTTCTCGAACATCAGGCCGGTTTCCGTCTTGCGCACGCGCATCTCGGCCTGCTTGTCGCCTTCGGCCATCGAGTGCGACGTCGCGTGCAGGTACGCGCCGTGCATCGGGTCCATCACGTTGTCGATCGCGTACTGGTAATTGCACTTCCAGTTCGATACGCACAGGAAGTGGCCGTATTCGTCGGCGACCAGTTCTTCCGGCAGGTTCAGCGGCGCCGGTTCGCCATGCGCTTCATCGCCGAACCACAGGAAGATCGCGCCGGCCTTCTCTTCGACCGGATACGACTTCACGCACTTCATGCCTTCGAGCGGACAGTTCGAGACGGCCGGCACGCGGGCGACGGTGCCGCCGCCGTCGACCTCGATGCCGTGATACCAGCAGGCGATGTTGCCGCCGAGGTTCCAGCCGAGCGACAGGCGCGCGCCGCGGTGCGGACAACGATCCTCCAGCGCGTGGACCTTCCCCTCGTGATCGCGCCACAGCACGATCTGCTCGGACAGGCGCGTCAGGCCGACGGGCGCGTTGGACACCTGCCAGCTCGGGGCTACGGGATACCAGTAGTTCTTGATGCCGCGATCGAGGTACTCGCGGACCGGGTCGTGTTGGGCTTCGTGTTGTGCGGGGGACGTCATCAGTGTGCTCCGGATGCGGTTGTCGTCGGGTCGGCGGTCACGCGGCGCGCGCGCTCATTCCGCCAGCGAGGCCATTTCGGCGCGGAAGCGCTCGGCCGTCCACGCGGTGCCGTCCGGCGCGCGGAAGCCGATGCGGTTCAGACCCGCGACGACATCGTCCAGCTCGGTCGCGCCGCTCTCGAACACGCGTTCGAGCGCATCGCCAAGGTCGTTTTCATATTGGGTCGGCTCGGCCTTGCGGTTCTGCCAGATCCGGTTCTCGACCTGGCCCGGGATCTCGATCTGCCCCTTGCCGGCGACGTTGTTCGGCTGCGGCGCCACCCACGGCTTCAGGAAGGGATTGAAGTTGACGGTCGCTTCTTTCATGTCATTCCACCTTGATCTGGATTTCCTCGCCGGCCAGCCGCACCGCGTACTGCTTCAGCGCGCGCCCGCCCGGGCCCTTCAGGCATTCGCCCGTCTTGATGTCGAACACGGCCTCGTGCAGCGGGCATTCGACGGTGCCTTCGTCGACGAACCCCTGCGTCAGCAGCGCGTACGCATGCGGACACACGTTCTCGAGCGCATACACCTCGTCGCCGACGCGGTAGATCCCGATTTCGACGCCGTCGGTCCGCTTGAACTCGATCGGCGTGTCTTCCGACAGCGCGCCGGCGTGCCCGGCGCAAACCCATTGTTCAGACATCTCACACCCTTCCTTCTGATCGACTCTCGGTTCGCTCCGGATTTGTTCCATATCCGGAACAGCAGTTTATGGATGGTGATTATAGGAGCGACTTTCCATGAGTAAAACAAAAAGCTGCATGTCATAGGGAAAACACCGACCGCCAGGTCGACGGCCGGCGCCGCACCCCGTGTCGAATGTGATTTCTTGTTTCACGGCGGGGATTTAAGTCTGTTTTTCAGAACGCTCGAAGCCGTGTTGCGGATCGTCCTCAAGCTCATCCGGCCCGATAAATTTATTTTTGATACTTTGCGCGCCCCCTCTATACTCCATTCCATCAGAGGCACATTGTTCCTTATATGGAACACAAAAGATGCCCGCCCGGTGGTGAAGAAAGCGCGCGACGGCCGGCCGTCCTCGTGCCCGCCGCCACGGCACGTTTCTCATCAGGTTTGGAGAGTCAGGAGATCAAATGGTCAAGCACGCGGTAGCAGCAGCAATCATCGGAATGGGCGCGGCGTCGGGCGCCTGGGCGCAGAGCAGCGTGACGCTGTACGGCAGCATGGATGCCGGCGTCGCCTATGTGAACAACGTCGGCGGTCATGCGAAATGGGCGATGATCCAGGGCAACACGCAGCCCGACCGGTGGGGCCTGAAAGGCAAGGAAGACCTCGGCGGCGGCCTGTCGGCGATCTTCCAGCTCGAAAACGGCTTCTATACGAACAACGGGCAATTCGCGACCGCGAACACGATCTGGAATCGCGCGGCGTTCGTCGGCCTCAGTTCCGACCGCTACGGCACGCTGACGCTCGGCCGGCAAACGCCGCTGACGTTCGACTATCTCGATCCGCTCAGCACCGCGTATCTCGCGATGAGCTGGTATGCGTTCCATCCGGGCAACATCGACGGGCTCGCCGCGACCGGCAACGTGCCGTACAACAACGCGGTCAAGTACCGTTCGCCGAGCTTCGCCGGCTTCTCGGCCGCGGCGACGATGGCGCTCGGCAACACGACGAACTTCTCGACCGGCAAGTCCGTCGGTGTCGCGCTGAACTATGCGAACGGGCCGTTCAAGGCATCGGCCGTCTACTCGAACGAGCACGACCGCGCGATCCTGATCGGCCAGACGGGCATCACGTCGTTCCAGGGGCAAAACACCGCCAACGGCTACCTCGCGAACAAGGTCGAGAACATCGGCGCGGGCGCGTCGTACCAGTTCGGCGACTTCCTCGTGCACGGCCTCTACACGCGCGTGAAGATGCAGTCGAACGGGTTTTCCGACACGTTCCAGAGCTACGACGCGGGTGTGAACTACCGCAGCAGCGCGTTCAACACGATCGCGGGCGGCGCGGCGACCACGACGCTGGCCGGCCGCCGCTGGACGCAGGTCGAGCTCGGCGACATCTATTCGCTGTCCAAGCGCACGCAGCTGTACGCGAACGTGCTGTACGAGCATGGTTCGGGCGGCGCGAAGGCCGCGTTCTTCACGGCCGGTGTGTCGAGCACCGCGAACCAGGTGGTCGTGCTGGCCGGCATCCACCATTCGTTCTGAGCGGCGACGGGCGCATGCGCCCGGGGCCGGAAACGACAAGAGCAGCCCGCGGGCTGCTCTTTTTCATTGGCGCTGGATGAATGAAGCCGCACGATGCGGCTTGTGCGACGAATCAGAACATCGCGACCCGATGACGCGCGTGCGCGAACGTCGGATCGCTTTCGAGCGGCCGGTAATTCAGGCGTTGCGACAGATCGACCGCCGCACCGCACACTGCTTCGACGAGCCGCTCCTTTTCGCCGGCCTCGCCGATCTCGGAGCGCGGCACCGTCGCGGTGACCGCCGCGACGATCGCGCCCGAATGATCCCGCACGGGCGCGGTCACGGCCGAGATGCCGCTCTCGAACGCGGCCTCGCTGACCGCGTAGCCGAGCCGCGCGTAGTGACGCACGCGCTCGTACAGCTCGTCGACGGTGCCCGGCGTGCGTTCGGTGAACTGTTCGAGCCGTTTTTCCGGATAAAGCTGACGCAACGCGTCGCGCGTGAGGTCACCCATCAGCACGTGCCCGTGCACGGTCGCGTGCGCGGGCAGCCGCGTGCCGACATGCACCTTCACCGAGCCGAACATCGACGTGTTGCTCTGCGCCTTCGCGACGAACACGACATCGCGCTGGTCGCGGATCAACAGGTGTGTCGACAGGCCCGTCGCGTCGCGCAGCCGTTCGAGCACGGGCGTGCCGAGATCGGTCAGTTCGAGCGAATTCAGGTATTCGAAGCCAAGCCGCAGCACGCCGACGCCGAGCCGGAAATAACGGTCGCCGTTCACGCGCTCGAGAAAGCCGAGCGCCTCGAGCGTCTGCAGCAGGCGGAAGGTGGTCGTGCGCGGGATGCCGATGCGCTTCGACAGCTCGGGCGCGCCGAGCACCGGCTCGCGCGCGGAGAATTCGGCGAGAATCCGCAGCCCGCGTTCGAGGCCCGGGACCAGATACGACGACGCGCCGCCGGACGATTCGTCGTCGCCCGCGCCGTGCTTCGACGCGTCGTGGCCGGCGTCGTCGCCCGCTGTCGCGCGCGGCACGCTTGCCGGCTTCGCCGGTGGTTTCGATGCGCCGCTCATCGTTGTCTTGGCCATGTGCGCATGGACGGAAAGGAATCGTTCACGAGGTACCAGCGATGACTGATTATCGAATTTCGACCGGGCAGGATCAACAGGATCCGGCGGATGTGGCCGGCACAATGCACCGACTGAATAGCCTGGCGCGATTGGAAGGATAGCAGCGATAGACAGGGCTGCCCACCGGAACATGCCCGGTCGCGACATCTGCGGCGCGGCCCCCATCATGCCGCGCCGCCGCGCATCGGGCATCGGACGCCGTGTATCAGTCCGAGAGGGTCACTTCGACTCGGCGGTTCCTGGCGCGGCCGTCTGGCGTACCGTTATCCGCCAGCGGATCGGTGTCGCCCTTTCCGACCACACCGATATGCTGCGCAGGCACCCCGGCTGCGACGAGGATTTGCGCAACTTGCCGGGCTCGCGCTTCGGAAAGCGCCTGATTGAAACCGGAACGCGCCTGGCTGGCCTTCACACTATCCGTGTATCCGGTCACGAGTATGTTCGAGCCCTCGCCCGACGCCACGATTTCCCTGCCGACGGCTGCCACGATGGACGCGGCCCACGGCGCCACCGCCGCATCGCCGGGCCCGAACATGCCGCCGAGCCGAAGCGTCAACGCGCGTCGCCCGGTACCGGCGATCAACTCGACGTTGCCGGCGGCGATTTCATCGCGAAGGCGCGCGGACAGACTGCCGGCCCGCAGATCGAGCGACGACACCGGCGGACGTGCACGCTTCGCGCGGACCCAATGATCCACCGCGGCATAGCCGCCGGCCCCCGCCAGCAACGCGGCGACGAGTCCTCCGACGATTCGCAGTCGCGACCGACGCACACGTACCGGCCGCACCCACGGATCGACCGCCCGCGCCCGCGTGCGAACCGTGTCGGCGACTGGATCGAAGCATAAGCCGCCCGTCACCACCGCGTCATGCACGCACTCGCGAATGTGCTGCAAGCGCTGCCGGCCGCCGCTTTCATGGCGGTATCGGCCGCAGAAACCGAGATCGAGGATATTCTGGAACACCTCGATCAGATCGAGATGCTCGCGCGGGCTGCGCATCGCTTCGTCAATCAGCCGGAAGACACGGTCGCCGCCCTGCCGATCGTGTCCGAATGCCGCTGCCAAGCCATTCGTCTGCCACTCGACGCCGGCTGCATCGCCTCGCCCCCATTTCGTCTGCATCGCAGCTTCGTCGAGCGCGGAGCACAGGCTGTACCCCGCATGCTTGACGTGGTCGGCCCGCAGTCGAAGCTCGCTGCAGACGCGCATGAACAGCCGGAGCTCCTGCTCCAGCCACTGACGCCGCCGAGCGACGGCCGCCGCGTCAAGCGTGTCGGGCGTTTCGGCCAGCGCGCTCAACAGGACACGCGCGGCCTCGAGCAATGGATTGACCGCCTGCTCCGCCGCCTTGACGCGCGCGGCGAACGGCGGCGACACCGGCGCGCCGATGCGGTTTTGTGAATGCATGGTCGAATTCGTCACGTCGATCCGTCCTCCCGTCTCAACGAGCAGTGTTGCGCGGCATATCCGGCAGCATGCCGCGCGGCAATCCCGGTGGCGGGCCGCTATCGGCCAGGTTGAAGACCGGCATCGACGACGGGCAGCGGAACGTTCTCATCAAGTCGCTCGTCAGCGGGTTCGCCACGCTTCCCGCTCTTGCAATGTCGAGCACGGCCTTGCGGCCGTCGAACTCGAACGCCACGCGGGTGCGTCCCGGTGTGGCCGTTTCCGCTACGCGCCCCTTCGAAAGCAGGCGCATCAGCGCCCACGGCCCGTCGGTCGCAACCGTCGACGTATCGGGCCGGATTCGCGGGCTCGCCGTGATCTCGGCGTGAACGCCGCCGCGCGGCCCGGGCCACGTCACCGTGAAAGGCGCCACCGGGCCGTGCCGATAGAGCGACGTCTGCCCGTCGATGTCCAGCGACAGGCCCGTGATCGTCGGATCGAGTTCCGGAATCCTGATCTCGGCTTTCCAGTTCATCTGCTTGTGGCCCGGATCGTCGAAGAAGATGTCACGAATTGCCTTCGCCCGTTCGAACGGCTCGAGATCCGGCCCCTGCACGGGTTCGGTCGCGCCCGGCAGCGTCCTGTAGCGCCACGGCTTCGCAGATGTGTCGACGAACGGCGCCAGCGTCTTCACAAAGAAGTCGTCGATCGTGCCACCCTGCGCGAACACACGCGTGAAGTCGTCGATGCCGACGTCGCGGGTGCTGTCGGGTGCGAACGGATAATTGCCTTCGATTGCGAGCCGGCACGTATCACCGACCACCGCCTGCATCTGACGCGACAGCAACTGACCGATGCCCTGGTTGACTTCGCGCGAACCGTCCGCGGCAAGTTGCAACAGCACGGCTCGAAACGGCGCCGGCATCGTGTCGGCCGCCATCTTCACCTTTGCCGCCGTGTCGCTCGCCGGCGGCATGCTGTTGTTCGACAGCGCGTTGTCGGAAACCGTGAGCGCCGTGTAGTAATCGTTGAGCAGATTGGCGATGCCATCGAGTCCCGTCTTGCCCACCTGGCCGGCCGTCGCCCGCGTGCTGCCCTGCGCATCGGCGCTCCCGGTCACGACCTCGCGCAGCGCCGCGAAGCGGCTGTCGACCAGTTCGCGCTCGACGCGCTCCGACGCCCGGATGCCGAGCGCCTTGTCAGCCTTCTGGTTGATCTGGTCGGCCGCCTTCTGAAGGAACGAGCCGTCCGCACCGGCGAGCGGCTGCGTCAACGTCGTCTCGCGAATCGCCGCACGCGTCAGGCGCGCGAGCGGCGAGTCCGGCGCCGCGAAACTGCGCAGCACCTGGAGCGTGAACGCGAGGCTCGTGCCGCTCACCGTGCGGATATCGCCGAGAAACGCCTCCCACTGCTGCGCGTATTCCATCAGGTACTCCCGGCGCACGGCATCGGTCAGTGCATCGTCTGCCCCGACTACGGTCGTCACGATTTCAGCCGTTTTTTTTTGAGCCTCGCCTAGATACGAGCGCCCCATCACCCACGCATCGTCGTCACGCGCGATCTGCACGAACTCCGGCAGACGCTTGTCGAACAAGTCGCGGTAACCGTCGAACGTGAAGAGACCCGGCACGCCGCGCGACAACGGGGCACCACTCGCCCGCGTGAACACCGTGCCGGCCTGCGGACCGACCGCGCGCAGCAGCGTGAACTCGTCTGGCGCCGCCTTCAGCATCGCGACTTTCGCGCGCTGATAGAGCCGATCGGTTGCGTTGCTCCCGTCGAGAAACTCACGCGCCTGCTGGATCAGCGCATCGTTGCGAATCAGCGTCGATTGCACGACACGCTCCCCGGAGAACAGTTGCTCCACGTGACCGATCATCGACGCGCGGCCGCCGAAGATGGCCGCACTGTCGGTCTTCGCCCAGTCGTCCAGCACCCATGATTTCACGTCGGACGCATCGAATTTCGCCTTGTCGTACAGCATCAGGTAGACGCGCAGCGCGTCGTAAGCCGCTTTCGAATCCTTCTGCGCAATCGCGCCTGACATGACCTCCTCCATCCGGTGCACGATCTGCGGCAGGAGCAGGTTGTCTTCCAGTACATCGTAGGCCCGGCGACTCTCCGCCGCGATAGCCGGCGCCGCGTACAGACCATAGCGCCAGGCACCGTCGGGGCGAGACAGATCCAGGTTCGGGAAAGTCGGCAGGTCGCGTGCCTCCGTCAGCGCATCGGGCACGGCTTCCGGCTTCGGCGCCTTGTACAGCGCGGCGATGCGGGTCGTGAGCGCCTGCACCTTGCCGCCGATCGCTTCCAGGTAGTCGCTGTTGTGGCCGAAGCTCAAGCGCAAGCCCAGTGCGAGCCACGCGAACAGCAGCAACGCAAGCGCATGACCGATCAGGCGCAGCAGGCGATAGCGGTATTCCCAGCGCAGGTTGGGGCTGACGAGATGCGCTTCCGGGAATATGACGCGCGTCAGGACGTCGTGCAGGAAGAAACTCTGGTTGCTCTCCGGGCGTTCGGACGCAACAGATGTGCGTGCCTGCGCCGATGCCAGACGTTGCACAATCGTGCTGCGCTCGGCCACGATCTCGCTGCCGCGTTGCTGTGCGCTCGTGAAGTAGATGCCTCGCAACGTCGAGTGCAATTGCGTGTCGTCGAAGCGCGAATCGAGAAAGACGCGGTCGATCAGGTCGACAAGCGGTGCGATCAAAGCGGCGAACTCGTCGGGCAATGCGGCAAGCTGCTGTCGCTTGCGGATATCGTATTCGTCCTGCAGGCGCGTATCGATCGATCCGGCGAGCCGTTGCGCAAGCCGCGAAAGCTCGCCATGGCAACGTGCGCGCAGTCCTTCCTTCGCGACCGTCTCCTTGCCGAACGGAAGCGTGAAGCCCCACGCCTGTGAACGCCCCTCCGCCGTCAGCGCACCGAAATACTCGGTAAATCCCGTCAGACGATCCAGCTTCGTGACGAGCACGTAGACGGGGAATCGGATACCCAGTTCTTTCCGCAATTCGGCAAGGCGCGCCCTCAGCGCGGCCGCTTCCGCAAGGCGAACCTGTTCGTCGGCGCTCGCCAGCGTGGCGAGATCGACCGCCAGGAGCGCACCGTTGATCGGCGCACGCGGACGATGCCGGCGCAGCATGCCGAGAAAGCCGAGCCATTCGGCCTGGTCGACGGTTTTCCGGAGCAAGGCCATCGTCGCCGCCGCATTTGAGGACGACGTCGGCGCGGATTCTGCGGCAACGGCTTTCGCCTCGTCGGCTGGCGCGTCGCCCTTCGGTCCATCGCTTGCGGCATCCTTGGTCGCTTCACTGGTTGGGGTCTTCTCCATTTGCGCCACGGCCGGAATTTCGATATCCGCGGTCGTGGACGATCCATGCAGCGTGTAATACCCAGCCGTATCGATCAGCACCGCATCGTTGGTCAGCCACCAGTCCACCGGCGCCGCGTCGGTCGCCCGGGCTCCGGCTGCACGCTGCATCTGCTCCGCGACCGGGAATGACAGGCCGCCGTTGAGCAATGCACTTGTCTTCCCTGCTCCGGTAGAACCGAGCGTGATGTACCACGGTAACTCGTACAGATGGCGCTTGCCCTGGAACAGTCTGCCCGGCCCGCGCGCGCCGGTGCGCATCGATTTCAGGCGCGTCAGCGCACTCGTCACGATCCCTTCGACGATCCGCAGACGGGGAGCCGCAGGCGATGCCTCCTTCTTGCTGCCGAAGTGCAGCATCTTTTTCAGGAAGTCGTCGTCGTCGCGCATTTTCCGCAACAGCCGGAACAACCCGTAGCCGACGAACACAGTCAACACCAGCGCAATCGCGATCCATCTGGGCGCCTCGGGCTCGAAGGGCGTCGCATGTCCGAAAGTCAACAGCGGCGTGGCGTACCAGATCAGCAGGCAAAGCAGCGCGACGAACACGACGCTCGTCGGTTTCGCAGCAAGCCAGAGCAACACGCCAGCGAGCAGCAGCGCAATCAGAAGAACGCGCATGCCGGCTCCGGCCAGTGGCCTGAGCCCGCCGAACGCGACGAACGGCCCGACGAACCAGATCACCAGCGCGACGACGATCAGCGCAACGAATGCGAGGAACTGGCGCGAGGCCAGAAACGACAGGAACTTCTTCATTTGTTATCCCGGAAACGGATCTGGCTTAACGCGCGACGACGATCTCGACGCGGCGGTTCTGCGCGCGCCCCTGCGCGGTGCGGTTGTCGCCAACCGGGTCGGCATCGCCCTTACCGGTCGCTTCGAGACGATTCGCCGGCACGCCTGCTGTCTGGAGCGATTGCATGACCTGGGTGGCCCGCTCTTCTGAAAGCGCCTGATTCGATGCAAAGTGGCGGCTTCGGATCGGCACGCTGTCGGTGTAGCCGAGGACGGTAACCTTGCCCGGCACCTTGGCGATTTCAGCGGCGATCTTCTCGATCAACGGATTCATCGAATCTTGAACCGCTGCGCCGCCGGGCTTGAACATCGCGTCGCCGCGGAACGTTACGGTGCTGTGTTTTGCGTCTTCGCTTACGCTCACCGTGCCTGCGGCGATCTCGTTTTTGAGCAGTTGTTTCAGATGGAGTTGCGGCGCGGGCGGTGGGGGCGGCGGGGTCAGGTTTCCGATCGCTGCGATCTGCTTCTGAAGCGCCGCGCCACGGGTCGACAGTTCGTATTTGAACCAGCCGAACAGACCGAGCAGGATCGTCGACAAAACGGCTACCGTGATCCACACGGGGAAATCGTAGAAGGACAGGCGCTTGCCCTTCGCATTCGATTGCCAATGCGGCGAGAGCGTCAGTGGCACCGGATCGCGTTGCGACGTGATCTCGTTGTAGAGCCGCTGGCGAATCGCATCGTGTTTGCGCTTTCCGTCGCTTCCGCCCCGGTAGCGCCCTTCGAAGCCCAGACTGAGAATCCGGTAAATGACTTCCAGCAGATTCAGATGATCCCGAGCATCCTCCAGCAACCGGCCGATCAGCAAATAGATCTTGTCGCCGCCGTGACGATCCTCATGGAAAGTGCTCGCAAGACCGCCTTTGATCCATTCGATGCCTGAGGCTTCGCTCATACCCCATTCCGTCTGCATCGCAGCCTCATCGAGTGCGGTACAGAGGCAGTAGCGAGCGCCGATCATGTGATCGCGGCGAATGTTGGCCTGCTCGCACAGTTTCTGGAAAATCCGCATCTCCTGTTCGAGGAGCGAGCGCAGCATGGCGATAGCGTCTTTCGACGCGAGCTCTTTCGGCATATCAGCCTGTGCGCGCAACAACACGCGAGCCGCTTCGAGCAATGGGTTTCGCGCCGCGTTCACGGCAGCCAGCCGCTGTGCGAACGGTTCTGACGGCGGTATCTCCCGCCGCGGCTCCGAGCCACCTGCCGCAGTCTCGACCGCCGCCCTGATCGTGTTTGATGTCGTCGATTCCGTTGCCTTGTCGACAGCCGGATCCGACACATCGAACGTCAGGCTTTCGCCTGCTTTTGCCATGCCTTAATCTCCAATACTTGCCGTACCGCTACCGATCAGCGTGCAGCCGCATTCGGTGCGATGCCCATGCAGCGCGACGCGCTGGCCTCCGATCGTGAAAGTCGGGTGGGCTTCGATGATTCTGTTGATGCCATGCGGACGTCCGTCGGGATACGTTTGCGGACAATCGACCAGATCGAACAAACGCGCGATTCCCTTGTCGCCAATCATGTGGATTTCGGAACCCGTGATGACTCGGCCGCCGTGCGAAGTGCCGTCACCGACGACAATGATTTGCAATGCCATATCGTTTTTCTCTCAGTAACGGGCACCATCGGAAGGCCCGGGCGAAGCACCACGCTTACGGTCTAGCTCGGTCCAGACGTGGAGAGGCACCGCGTCAAGCGCCGAACGGAGCCCCCCCCCGATCTCCTGCGCGCTTGCAGTGCATCCGCAATCGCGGGGTGGCTGTCGAAGCCGATGCCATGCATAAAGGTCTGCTGGCAGAATCCCAATCGATCGGCAGGCTCGCTCAATCCCCAATGCAAGGCACGCTCGTAACGCGGCATGAAATCGGCCAGCCTGTCCAGATACGGGCGTGCGCCATCGATCAACCCTGCGTCAACCAGCACGGCCAGCAATTCGTCGGGTTCGGTGTGCGCGGTCAAAGCGTCAACATCCTTCTGCTCGAGTTCGATCAGAATCGATCGACACACCTTGGCGCCTTGCAATGCATCGTTTTCCACACGTTGCCAATTCGAATGACGGCCGCGGTACATCCATCGATCGATCGGGCCCATGAAAATGTCGAGAATCCGATCGCCCCATACACGAAACACCGCACCGGTATTGCGGGGATCGAAGAACCGCACCATTGCCAGCACGCCGTCGCCGATATCCGCGAACAGGAAAGCGCGAAGATGCATGGCCAGCTGATCTATCGCGACACGCCCCCACACAAGCGACAAACAAGGCGTGTGACGATCGATGCGATCGAGTTCCGCTACCCACGCGGCATCCGGGTCCGGCACGGGCGCCAGAAACAGTGAAGCCAGACCGGACTCGGCTTCGGGCAGCCCTTCATAGACGTTTTTGAATTCAATGCCGGCTTGCTCTCGCAGCGCTCGCAGCCGCTCGGGGGCTGCCGCACCGTCGATCAGCGCGAACAAGCGGGTATGCCCTTGGTTGAAATTTGATTCCATGTCTCTTGCCAGGATCGTTGCATCGGATAACCGTGTTCGACAAAGCGGACATGCCCGCATCAAGCCACGGCAGTCTCAACCGAATCGAACATGTGGAATGCGACGGCAAGCGGATCTTGCCCGAGCCATGGCAGGCGCTTCATGCCGACGAACACCACGCGCGGCCAGCCATATCCGCCCGGCGCGTACTCGTGGAAATACGGCACGCGAAACCAGCAACGGCTGTCGTGCACGTAGTTGTCGTACAGGTTCGTTGCCGCTTCGGGCAGCGTGTTGAATGCGTGTTCGGACGAGTGCTGCCGCAGAAACGAACCGATCTCGTCGACCGGCTTCGGTAACACGTCGTCGTCGTAGTTGTACGTCTGCGCGAGCGACGTACGCGTTGCGTGAAATTTGATCGCGCCGACGTCTACCAGTGACATACAAGGTGAATCGGAGCCGCGTTGCGCATGCGGCACCGACAGCGTCTTCGCACGATTGATCGCTGCGAGATGCTCCGGCGGCTGCACCGCCGCATCTCGCTCATCGACAGACAATTTCACGCGCTGATCGGGATGAAGGTGCGCCATCAACAGACGCATTTCCTCCGCCCCCTGACGCAAATCGGTCTGGTCGTTGGTCGTGATGTCGCCCGCTCCTTCCCCCGGACGGCTGGACTCGGGCCGCTCCGCCGGTACGGCGTCGGGGAAAGCGACTTCCGCGCATAGCTCTTCGGTTCGAACCCGAATCGCCTCATCCACGGCATCGAGTTCTGCCTGTGCCGCATTGACCGCTGGTACATTTTCCGGATACGGCTTGCCGCTTCTGGCCCACGATAGGGCGCCGAGCGCTTTGTCGCGCCGGGCATTCAGTTCACGCAAGCGCGAATCATCCGATTTCGCTTTCTCGAGCGCCTGCGTGACCTTGCGAGGTGTCAGCCCGTCCTCCCTCGCCCATTTGAAGAAGTTCTGGTTCGTGACATAACTACGGTCCGACACCTGTGCGCGCAATGCGCGCCAGCTCAACAACTGGGCCATGCCGAAATGCATTGCATCTTCCAGGCGGGTGACAGGGCTTGTTGTCTCGAGCCAGGCATTGAAGGCGGTGATGGTGTCGGGGTGTAGTTTGAAATCCCGCGCCAAATATTCGTCCCCTAGAATTATCTCCGCTTTCAACAGCGGTACACCGCACCGAAGTGCGGCGATGTACATATCGTGCAGGGCAATCTGGCTGAGCTTGCGTTCATCCATTCCCTTCCCGCTGGCATCGCAGCCCTTGCCCTGCTCGCCAGGCCCGTACCCGCCCCCCACGTCCGAATGCACACCCGGATAGGCAATCTCGCGCCGCACTTCTCCGCCGGCGTAACTGTCTCCCTGGCGAATAGAGTCGAGCGGAAAGCTCATGCGTTGTTCGTGGATCGAGAAGGCGTGTACGCAGTGGCGAACGGAGTCGGGAATCGCGAGTCCGCCGTTGCTCGCGAAATGCGCGTGCCCGTCGAGGACGTCCAGGTTCAGCGCGGTACGAAACGAGTCCGGCAAGCCCACGGATGCCACCGTGTCGAACAGTCCCATGAAATTGACCTGATACTGCAACGCGCGCGGGCCAGCCTCTTCGCTCAGCCTGCCGTTCGGTGCCCATTCATTCACGAGCTTGTGCACGAATGCGCGCGCCGATGCTGCACCTCGAGAAAATCCGATCACATTGATCCAGATTTTTTTGATCGAATTTTCGGTTGTGGCTTGGGTATGCGCGACCTGCAGCCGATTCACATATGGTGCGAAACATCGCTTGAAGGTTGGTTCGTCACAGAACGCGCCATCATTACTAAGCCGCTTTGCGTCGTCGTCTTCGATCAACTCCCATTGATTATCTTTCCGAATCGCGTCGTATACCGCATTAATCACACGCGTGTACGCCCACACACATCGTTGATTGAATCCTTTCGCTAAAGCTTTTCCATCCTGCGAGTACGTCTTCTCACCAATTTTTTTGAAAGGAGTACCGACACCCGGGATGTAGTATTTATATAAACCGTTTTCGTAGTCATCCAACGCCGCGTTGTGCAAGCGTGCAACGTTCGTATGGTGTTTTGTCTTAGAATCCCGCCACGTTGGATTATCATCGTCATCGTTGTTGTTGGTGCCATCGAAAAACAACGAGATATGTACCGTCCGCTGACACGTCACCCTTGGCTCAACCACGCCGCAATAACCTGCCGCCCATGCGTCGTAAGCTTCTCGCGACAACAAACGCCCGCTTTCCGACATCCGTTCCGGCCATTTCACATTCATTATTCCACTCCACGCTTCACACCTTTCGGGTATTTGTAGTTCCACTCGTCGTCGGGGCCGCCTTGCACGACATACGGGTCGTCAGCGGCGGGAGGCCCAGCGCCACGAGCAAGGTCACGCGCGTTGGGGTTTCCAACGACGATCTTTACTCGATCGCCAGGCAGAAAAATCGCCCAAACACCAGCGGTCCGCGTGGTATACGGCTCGATCCGGACGTTCTCGGCCTTGTACCAACCCGACGTCTTACTATTCTTCTTATTAATCAACCACCGCACCGTCACCCTCAAGTCCGGTTGCCATTCGCGCGGGTAGCTCGTGCAACATGTTTCCGCCCCTCCGCCGGAAGGGCGTCCGTCATCGCGCGCCGGCATGACATTCGGCCCGCCTCCACCAATCCCGGATCCCTTCGGTCCAGAAATGGAAAACGTATGGATGTACCACGGCGTGTAATTCAGCGTCTTTGTGCCGCCGCTACTTAATTCCACACGCTTGGGCATCTCGACTGCGGACGGCACATCCGTGCGCAATCCAGCGCATCCAGAAAGCAGCCCCGACAATACTGCGACGATTCCAACCCATCGATTCATGCTCATTTTTCACCTGTTCCGCTGTTGCTCACGCCATCGACGAACATCGAGATATGCAAGGTCTGCTGGCACAACGCTCTCGGCTCAACCACGCTGCTATAACCTACCGCCCATGCGTCATCAGCTTCTCGCGACAACAGACGCCCGCCTTCCGGCATCCCATCCGGCCATTTCACGTTCGTCATTCCAGACCTCGGATTACACCGTTCGGGTACTTGTAATTCCATTCCTCATCCGGCTTACCTTGGGCAACATCCGGATCTTCATTCGTTGGACGTGCAGCCACGGAGTTGTGACCATTCGCGTTGCCATCGGCCACCATGATCTTGACCCGGTCCCCTGGTAGAAAGATCGCCCATACACCAAAAGTCTGATTGCTGTCGTACTGGGGAATTCGAACATTCTCGGCCTTGTACCAACCAGACGTCTCGCTATTCTTCTTATTAATCAACCACCGCACCGTCACCCTCAAGTCCGGTTGCCATTCGCGCGGGTAGCTCGTGCAGCAGCTTTCCTTCCCGCCTCCAGCAGGACGCCCGTTTTCACGCATCGGCATGACGTTCGGTCCGCCTCCACCAATCCCGGATCCCTTCGGTCCAGAGATAGAAAACGTATGGATGTACCACGGCGTGTAATTCAGCGTCTTGGTGCCGCCGCTACTTAATTCCACACGCTTGGGTATCTCGACTGGGCACGGCACATCCGTGCGCAATCCAGCGCATCCAGAAAGCACCAACGACAATGCTGCGACGAGCCCAACCCATCTATTCATGCTCATTCGCCACCTGTCTCGTTGTTGTTCATGCCATCGACTAACGTTGCGATATGCAAGGTCTGCTGGCACAACGCTCTCGACTCAACCACACTGCAAGAACCTGTCGCCCACGCGTCGTCAGCTTCTCGCGACAACAGACGCCCGCCTTCTGGCATCCTTTCCGGCCATTTCAAGTTCGTCATCTCAACCCTCTTACCTTGCCGTCCGGATATTTATAATTCCATTCTTCGTCGGTCGCGCCTTGTACCACATACGGATCGTTAGCAGCGGGAGGTCCCGCGCCATAGCTCAGCTCACGCGCGTTGGGGTTTCCAACCACGATCTTTACCCGATCGCCAGGCAAGAAGATCGCCCATACTCCCGCGGTGGGCCTCGTATAGGGCTCGATCCGGACGTTCTCGGCCTTGTACCAGCTTCCACGGGTCTTTCCGTCTTGCTTCTTGTCTACCAGCCACCGCACCGTCACCCTCAGGTCCGACTGCCATTCACTTGGATAGCTCATGCAGCATCTCCCCCCAGACCGACCAGGACGACCATCTTCAGCTATTGGCAACATGTTCCCCCCACCACCTCCAATTCTTGAACCCTTTGGCCCAGAAATGGAAAACGTGTGGATGTACCACAACGTGTAATTCAGCGAGCTAGCATCACCGCTGTTCAATTCCACACGCTTGGGTATCTCAACCGGAGACGGCACATCCGTGCGCAATCCGGCGCATCCAGAAAGCAGTCCCAACAATACTGCGACGAGTCCAACCCATCGATTCATGCTCATTTCTCACCTGTTCCGCTGTTGCTCGCGCCATCGACGAACATCGAGATATGCAAGGTCTGCTGGCACAACGCTCTCGGTTCAACCACCCTGCAATAACTTGTCGCCCGACGGGAAACGATATTCATCGCCCCACTCCCAGCATTAGCGCGGCACGAGCGCAGCGCCGCCTCGCGCTGCTTTCATCAAACATTCGATACAGATCTTCTTCGGCGCAAGATTGACGGATTGATCGAGCGGGCCGGGCAACTGATGCAACGACGCATGAGCCAGAAACTTTCCTGTCGTACCGTGCACGATCCCGGAAGAATTCATATTCGTGAAACTGCCATTGACTTCGAAACGAATTTTCTGTTTGCCGCGCAGCACGATTTCGTCGGCTTCGAGCAAAATCCGTTTCTGTGCACGAGCAACGATGGACTGCGTCAACGCATGCAGCACGATGTCTCCTGCCGCCGAAACGAACTTCATCATCCCCTTCTGCGCGACCATGCGAATCGTGTCGCGCACGCTCGCAAAGAGGCTACGTCCGCTCGCGACACCGACATGACCTTCGCTCGTTAGCGCGATCTGGCGCGCTGCGATATGAGCCGTTTTCGGCGTGACCATCTCAACGCCAGCATGACCTGCGATCACGAGATGCGGCTCGGTCAATTCCGGGAATGGGTTGCCCTCGCCGGATCTACCCTGAATCTGTTCGTTCTGCGCTGCGATCGTTTCTGCGAGATCGGACTGATGCCCGTCGACGTCTTGCGCACCGGCCTCCTGCGCCACACCACTCAATGCGTCGTGCAATCGTTGTGCGCTGTCGAGTTGATCGAGCGTTTCCGACATGTTCTTGGCATGTCCCTGAGATCCCGATAGCGACTGCGTCGTAATCAACATCCCCAACGCGGAACGGATCACCCCCCATAACCCGGTTGCGAGTTCGAAGCCCCGCCCCCGCTCATCCTGCCGCCCCGCATTCCCCGCGATCCGCGTGATGTACCCGAGATTCAGCTGCGAACTGCCCTCGTCGCTCGACAGATGCGCCTGGATCTTCCCGTTCGTATCGTCGAAGGCCAGCGTGTTCGCGCGCCGCCCGTCAAGCTCTCGACTGCGAAAGCCCGCGAGCGCCTGATTGCTCGGCAAAGCGAACGGCGGCATATTGAACGCATTCGCCGCACTGCCCACGACGATCGGCAAATCCGGATCGCCGTTGACGAATGCGACCTCGACCTCCTGCCCACGCCTCGGCAGAAAGACCGAGCCGAACTGATCGCCGCGCCACGCGCCGGCCACGCGCACCCAGCAGCTTGAGCGTTCGTCGTTCCTGCCCAGCCGGTCCCAGATGAACTGCAGCTTCACCCGGCCATACGCATCGGTCCAGATTTCCTGGTTCTCCGGGCAGGTGACGACCGCATACTCGACACCATGAATCCGCGGCTTCTCGATCGAGCGCAGCAACCGAAATGGCTCATTAGTCGGCTGCAGCGTGAAATCCGCTTCGCATCGATACTGCTGGCCGGCACCCGACGCTTCACCGACTTCCTCGATCGTCAGCGAGCATGCGATGACCGCGTGCTCCCGGTTGGCCGCATCCTGCGGATAGTGCGACAGCACGAATGTCTGGCCCGCGACGAGGCCGCGCACATTCCCGCTTCCGGAAGCACGCAGCCCCTGGCAGCGGTACGCCTGCATCTGCACGAGCGTCAGATATTCCGCCTCGGTCTGCGGATCGTTGTGATCGCCGGAGAGACCGCCCGCGCCGGCCTGCGGCTGCGCGTAATCGCCCCATGCGTAGTGTTCCTGATTGGCGAGTGCCGTATCGCGCGGATCCTCTCGCTTGACCGTCATATCCGCGCGCGGCCACGTATAGTCGTAGTCGACACGCGTTACCGCGCCGGTCGTCAACGCATGCGAGACGGACAGGTCGTGGATATGCTCCTCGTCGATGCGCCGCCCGTTCGGCGCGGCATAGCGAATCGTCGCGTACGCGTCGCCGAGCGGCTTGAGCGCGCCCATCGAATCGACCAGCACCAGCCGATGCTTGCCGTCGCTGTGCTCGAAGAAGTAGAAGATGCCCCACTCTTCCCACAGGCGCTGCAGGAACGCCCAGTCGCTTTCGGCATGCTGGCGCTGGATGTCCCGCTTGGGCCACGCCCGGTTCGGGCGCGGTGTCGTCAGCCGTTTATCGACCGGGAACGGATAGGCCGACAGCACCGCATCGGTGATCTCGATCACCGACATATCCTGGTAGATGCGGCTATCGCAGTTCTTCGTTGCAAGCCACAGCCACGGGCGCAAGGTCAGCACATATCCGATCGAACGACCGTCTTCGCGCAAGATCGTCGCGCCAACGACGACGCCCGTGATCTCCCGCACGCCAGCGCCGATATTGGCCATGCCGGCATCGCCGGCCAATCCGGGGATGAAACGCCCTTTGCCTTCCAGCTGGATCGCCACGGTCACTTCCGTGCCGATCAACTTGTCGAGCTCGACGTTCGCGGCAATGCTTGGCGAAAACGCGAGCGCGTCGGGTGTCTTCAGCTCCAGCGTGTACTCGAACAGTTCCCCGATCGCTTCCCGTCCGCTCAGCTTGACCGGCGTGAGGAACGGCTCGCCGCCGAAGGTCGGCAGAGCCGCGCCGGTAATCGACAAGGTTCGTGGCACATCAAACAAGGCCATTTGCATCTCCCAACGTGATCGACGGATGCTCGCTTATGTGCGAACACCCCACAGCTCCAGCTTCAGCGACGGAAAATCCCCTGCCACATGCAATGCAAGCCCGCCATGCCGCACGACCTCCTCCCAAAGTGGCCCGCCCTGAGTCAGCTCGTAATAGATGTAGCCGGCATTGAACGGAATCTGCCGCGGCGGCACCGGCAGCGCCTGCAAGCCGATCCCCGGCAAATGGCTGCGCACGAGGCTCGGCAGCTTGTCCGACGGCCCCACCTTTGCCTGTGCGAGGAACTGCTGCTGCAGCACATCGCCGGGCATCGCTGCATGCACGGCCAGCACCACGGCTGCGAACCCGCGCATCTCGGCGGGGTCGATCGCCGCATTGCGCATCCCGTGGCCGCGATCCTCGAGCTTGATGTGCTGCGCGCTGCGCACGAGAACCGCGTTGAGCAGCTTGTGCGTATCGTCGACGATGGGCTTCAGGCAGAGATGCGGCGTCGTATGCCGATAAGGCGGATGCGTATCGAGCGGTCGGCGCGTATCGGTACGTAAATGGGTCGACAGTTCGCCCGCCATCCCGATCAGCAGCGCGTAGACGTCGGCCGGCGACGTGGCCGGCACGCTCAACAGGTGCTGCAGCAGCGGCTCGTACCGGTTCAGGATCTGCAGTAACAGATAGTCGGTGACGGTCGCGGCGCTCGCCGTCGCGTCGTCGCCGCCGGCAAGCCGCCGCGCCAGCGCGTTGGCGCGCAGCCTTGTCAGGTCATGAATCTTCGTCACCCAACTCGAGAGCAGATCGCTCGCGCCGTATCCCGACACGGGCGGCACCAGCGTATCGTCCAGCTCGATGCTGCCGTCCGCGCGGATCGTCTTCACACGCGTGAGCGCCAGCCCGATCCATGCATCGCCAAGCTCCTTCTCCGGCAACAGGCGCAACCTCAGATTGGACAACTGCACCGACTCCGGTGCGAGGCCGATCGAATTCGTGTCGCGCAGCTCGGTATCGAACACCAGATAGCGCGCAAGCGAATCCGCGGAATTTTCGAACGTCGTCTCCTCGCAGTTCGGCAGCCTCACCGGAACGGCCAGGTAAATTACCTGGTCGAGATGCTCCTGGCGGATCGTCAGCGGCGGCGGTAGCGGCGTATTGCCCGGTGCATCGAACGGCGTGCCGTCGGCAAACAAGCCAGCAGCCGACTTGACGACGACCTTGCCGAGCGCGAGCGCCTCGATGTCGAGCGCGACATCCGAGAACCCGAAAAAGAACGGCGACAATGGGGCCGCGCGTAAATGCGCGTACTTCTCGAAATAGCGCTCCTGCTGCTGGAACAATTGCGGACGGAAAAACAGTCCTTCCTGCCAGGCGACCTTGGCGTACCAGCTCATGTATCTCTTCCGTTTTGTTGCGCGACGAAGTTCACTTTTTTGCTTCGTTGATCTTGACGGCATTCGCGTCGAGATCGATGTTCAATGTCAGCTTCGGCGAAAAGATGCGGTACCACGCTGCATCCGGCGCACTCGGCAGCGCATGGATCTCGCGCCAAACCGAATTCGGCAAGTCGCGATATGCGGCCAGTACGCCAATCGTCGTGGTCGCGGGATCGGCGCGCCGGGATATCTTCTTGCGTTCGCCGGGGCGCAACAGGAATTCGTCGCGCCTGACGATATCGTCGGCCAGCATCGTCTTGTCCTGCGTCTGGAGCGAGAAGAAGTCGGCTGCGACGAAAGCGCCGTCGTCCTTCAGTTCATAAACGCGCACGACGATCGGCGCCGCCTGCCCACGGCCATCCGGATTGACACCGGGCAATGCGTTAACGGTCAAGGTAAGCCGAATCGGCTCCTTCGGTTTTGGCGCACTGCTCGCACAGGCGGCGAGCAGAATGGCGCAGGCAAGCGAAACGGCAATCGGGATCGGGCGCATGCGGAACACGTCAGGATTGGGAAAAGGCCCGGCAAAGGCATGGCCTTCGCCGGGCGAACGAGCAACGCGCTTACGCTTCCTTGTTGCCCTTGATGTCGAAGCTCGCGGTCACCGCGCCGCCGCTGCCGCCCTGGGCGTTCTGCACGACGTACTCCTGCTTGACCTTCGCGAACGACAGCGACACCGATTCGCGGCTCTTCTCGGCGTCGTTCTTGCTGCCCGACGGCTTCACGCGCGTGACGATCACGTCGCTCATCGTGAGCTTCAGGTATTCGAGCGGATTGCCGCCAGCCTTGCGCATCACCAGCACGGCCTGGTCGATGTGCTTGCCCGTCAGCGCATACTTCATCAGGTTCGGGCTCGCGCGGTCGATGTTGTGCTCGAAGCTGAGATCCTTGACGGTGGCCTTCCCCGCGCCGCCGCCGCTGCCGGCGTGCATGGTCGACTCCTGCTGGATTTCCCAGTCCCAGTTCAGGACCTCGATTTCGTCCTTGTGCTTGTCGTCCAGCGACTCGCCGGTGATGCCGTCGATTTTCAGGAAGATGTCCTGCGCCATGTGGTGACTCCTTGTGGTTGATGAAAAGAAAGCCGGTACCGTCAGCGCAACGCGAACGGTTGCCGGCAAAACAAAAAACGCGCACACCGTGAATCAGGCGGCTTCCTTGATCGACGGCAGTTTCGTCACGAGCCGCAGCGAGACGGTCAGTCCTTCGAGCTGGAAGTGCGGGCGCAGGAAGAATTTCGACGTGTAGTAGCCCGGGTTGCCCTCGACCTCTTCCACGACAACTTCGGCGGCGGCCAACGGGCGGCGCGCCTTCGTCTCCTGCGACGAGTTGACCGGATCGGCGTCGACGTAGTGCATGATCCATTCGTTGAGCCAGCGCTGCATGTCCTCGCGCTCCTTGAACGCGCCGATCTTGTCGCGCACGATGCACTTCAGGTAGTGCGCGAAGCGCGAGCACGCGAACAGGTACGGCAGGCGCGCTGACAGATTCGCATTGGCGGTCGCGTCCGGGTCGTGATACTCGGCCGGCTTCTGCAACGACTGCGCGCCGATGAACGTGGCGTGATCGGTGTTCTTGCGGTGCACGAGGGGAATGAAGCCGTTCTTCGACAGCTCGGCCTCGCGCCGATCCGAGATCGCGATCTCGGTCGGGCATTTAATGTCGACGCCACCGTCGTCGGTCGGGAACGTGTGGCACGGCAGGTTCTCGACCGTCCCGCCCGATTCGACGCCGCGGATCAGCGAGCACCAGCCGTATTGCTTGAACGAGCGATTGATGTTGACGCCCATCGCGTATGCGGCATTTGCCCAGCCGTAGCGGCTATGGTCCGACCCGTTCGTGTCTTCCTCGAAATCGAATTCGTCGACCGGATTGGTTTTCGCGCCATACGGCAAGCGCGCGAGAAAACGCGGCATCGCGAGACCGACGTAACGCGCATCCTCGGTGTGGCGCATCGAGTTCCATGCGGTGTATTCGAGGTTCTGCGTGAAGATCTTCGTGAGGTCGCGCGGATTGGCGAGCTCCTGCCACGATTCCATCTGCAGCACCGACGGCGCGGCGCCGGCAATGAACGGCGTATGCGCGGCCGCGGCAACCTTCGCGATCGACCCCAGCAAGTCGACGTCCGGGGGCGTATGGTCGAAGTAGTAATCGGCCACCAGGCAGCCATACGGCTCTCCGCCGAGCTGGCCATAACCTTCCTCGTAGATCTGCTTGAACAACGGACTCTGGTCCCACGCGAGCCCCTTGTAGCGGCGCATCGTCCGATGCAATTCGCTCTTCGAGACATCGATCACGCGGATCTTCAGATGCTCGTCGGTCTCCGTGTTCGACACGAGATGATGCAGGCCGCGCCACGCGGATTCGAGCGCCTGGTAATCGTCGTGATGCAGAATCAGATTGATCTGCTCCGACAGCTTGTGATCGATTTGCGCGATGATCGCCGCAATGCTCTTGTACGCGTCGTCGCTGATCGTGGCGGTTTGCGCCAGCGCCTGCTCCGCAAGCGTTCGAACCGCGATCTCGACCGATTCGCGGGCCTGTTCGGACTTGGTCCGGAATTCCCGTTCGAGCAGTTGCGCGAATTCGGACTGGCTGGTCTCCTGCACGGCGACGGCTTGGGCTTCCTTTCTTGCCATGGTGGTCATCCTCTATCTGTTCGTGGGTCAGTTCGAGCCGGCTTCGTCGGCGGCAGGCTCGTGGCGCCCCGGCTTCGGCTCGGCGGCCAGCGACTTGAGCAGCGCGGAATCCTGCAGCAGCTGCGTCACCAGCGCTTCGGCGCCCGACTTGCCGTCCATGTAGGTCTGCAGGTTCGCCAGTTGCGTGCGGGCCTCGAGCAGCCGGCGCAACGGTTCGACCTGGCGCGCGATCGCCGCGGGCGAAAAATCCTCCATGCGCTCGAAGGTCATGTCGACCATCATCTGGCCTTCACCCGTCAATGTGTTCGGCACGGCGAACGCGACGCGCGGCTTGATCGCCTTCATGCGCTCGTCGAAGTTGTCGACGTCGATGTCGAGGAAGCTGCGCTCCGACACCGCCGGCAGCGGCTCGGCTGGGTGCTTGCCCGACAGGTCGGCCAGCACGCCCATCACGAATGGCAGTTCGACCTTTTTCTCCGAACCGTAGACTTCGACGTCGTACTCGATTTGTACGCGCGGCGCACGATTGCGCGCGATAAATTTCTGCGAACTGTTGGAAGCGGACATGCACGGGCTCCTGGACGGTGTTGGATGAAATGCGAGCTCAGCGAACCGGCTCTTCGGAAAGGAAAGGAGTCGCCTCGAAGACGAGCGCGTCGGCCGGCGCGGCGTCCGGATCCGCGATGCCGATCGCTATACGGGCAAGCGTTCGCTTCGACGCGAACGCATCGAGCCACAGGGCGGATAAGCGCGGCAATACGTACTGTTCGATGAAGCCGATGAGCACGCGCGCGCCGGTCTCCTGGACGAGGCACCGCGCGACGACGTACTCGACGACTTCGTCGCCATAGGTGAGCGCGATATCGTGGCTGTTCGCCATGCGCGCCACGACGCGGCGCAGATGCAGGTGCACGATACTGGCGAGCGCATGCTCCGCGAGCGGCCGGTACGGCACCACGGTCACGCGCCCGAGGAATGCCGCCGGGAAAACTTTCAGCAATTCAGGTGCCAGCGCATCCCGCAACGCGTCGTTGCCAGGTGCAAGCGCCGGATCGACGCATAGGCTCGCGGTCAACTCAGCGCCGACGTTGCTGGTGAGCAGGACGGTCGTGTTGCGGAAATCGATGTAGCGCCCGTCGCCGTCTTCCATGTAGCCCTTGTCGAACACCTGGAAGAACATCTCGTGCACATCGCGGTGTGCCTTTTCGATCTCGTCGAGCAGCACGACCGAGTATGGGCGTCGGCGCACGGCCTCCGTCAGCACGCCGCCCTCGCCGTAACCGACGTAGCCGGGCGGCGCCCCCTTCAGCCCCGAAACGGTGTGCGGTTCCTGATACTCACTCATGTTGATCGTGATCAGGTTCTGTTCGCCGCCGTACAACGCTTCGGCGAGGGCAAGCGCGGTTTCAGTCTTGCCGACGCCCGATGGACCGGCAAGCAGGAACACGCCCAGCGGCTTCTTCGGATCGGCCAGACCTGCGCGAGCCGTCTGCACGCGCTCGCCGATCTGACGCAGTGCGTCGAACTGGCCGATGACGCGCGCCTCGAGCGTATCGGGCAACGTGCGCACGGCCGCGACTTCATCCGTCAACATGCGGCCCGCCGGGATTCCGGTCCAGTCGGAAACGATCTGCGCGACGATCGATGCGTCGACTTCCGGAAACACCAGCGGCCCGTCGCCTTGCAGGGTGGACAGCGTTCGCTCCAGTTCATGCAAGGTCGCGACCGATGCAGCGGGGTCTTCGGACACGCCATCGGCATCCGGAACGGCAGCCTCGCGTGCCGCAAGCAGCGCTTGGGCCGCCGCAATCTGCTCCCGCCATCGGCGGTCGACCGCCACCGCTTCCGCCGCCAGCCCTTCGATGCGGGCACGCACATCGGTCAGCGCCTTGTCCGCGTCCAGACCGATGCAAGCTTCCTGCACCAGCAACGCCTCTTCCGCGTGCGCGGCCGCGAGCCGCTGCCGCGCGTCGTCGAGCTCGCGCGGCGCCGCATGCTGCGATAGCGCAACCCGCGCACATGCCGTGTCGAGCAGGCTGATCGCCTTGTCCGGCAACTGGCGCGAAGGGATATAACGGTGCGACAACGCGACCGCCGCGCGAATCGCTTCATCGCGCACCACGACGCCGTGATGTGTCGAAAACGTCTGTGCCAGACCGCGCACCATGTCGATCGCGGCAGGTTCCTCCGGCTCGGCCACCTGCAGAACCTGAAAGCGGCGGGTCAGCGCCGGGTCTTTCTCGATGTGCCGCTTGTACTCGGCCCAGGTCGTCGCCCCGATCATGCGAATCGTGCCGCGCGCCAGCGCCGGTTTCAGCAGATTGGCGGCGTCGCCTGTACCGGCTTGACCACCCGCGCCGATCAATGTGTGGATTTCGTCGACGAACAGGATCACGGGCGTCGGCGATTTCGCAGCCACTTCGAGCACGCCCTTCAGACGCGCCTCGAATTCGCCCTTCATGCTCGCTCCGGCAAGCAGTGCGCCAACATCGAGGAACAGCAGCCGCACGTCGGCCAGTTTAGGCGGCACATTGCCTGACGCAATCGCCCGTGCAAGCCCTTCAACGACCGCCGTCTTGCCGACGCCCGCTTCGCCCGTCACAAGCGGATTGTTCTGCCGGCGACGCAGCAGGACGTCGATCATCGTGCGGATCTCGAGCTCGCGGCCGATCACCGGATCAATGTCGCCGGCGCGAGCCTGCGCGGTCAGATCCGCGCAGTATTGATCGAGCGGCGCACCTTTCGTTGCGACCGACATCGCGCCGGATGCTTCGCCCGGCGTCGCGGGGGCAAAGTCGCTTTGGTCGTAAGGGGCATCGCTCGCTTCCGGTGAGCCCTCGATCCACGCGGGAAGCGCGTCGTCGAGGCCATCGACTGGAAGCTTGCCGAATGCAGGAGAGATCGAGAGCAACACGCGACGCAATTCAGGGGTGGACGCGAGCGCCGCGACGAGCCACGCGCCGCGCACCCGCTGCTCGCCGTGACCGAGCGTGGCGAGCACCCACGCGCGCTTGATCGCGGCTTCGATGTGCCAGGAAAAATCGTTGATCGAACTTGCGCCTGCCGGCAGCTCGGCAAGTGCACGCGCGAAATCGCGTTCGAGCGCTTCGCGCTCGATGCCCGCGTGCCGCAAGATCCGGTGAAAATCGCCGTCGGGTTGCTGCAGCAATTGGTGCAGCCAGTGGACAAGCTCGACGAACGGATTGCCGCGCAACTTGCAATAGCTTGTCGCCGATTCGATGCCGCGGTAAAGGTGAACCCCGAGCTTGCCGAACAGCTTCTGGCGTGAAATGGTCATGATGGTCTTGGTTCTTCTTCGTTTCGGCGATGCATGGAATGCGATACCTTTTCAGGACTCCTATCACGCGACAGCGCCTGAATCGATCGAAAATTTCCCCGCATCATTCTCTCGCCAATTCAATTTATTCGGCAAATTCGAATTGGAGCCGAATTATCAGCACGAATACCAGCAATCGTCAATAACAAAAGACAGCAATCGACTATCTCAAATTAATCGGCGCTCGATACGCATCACCATTGCCGTCCGCGCGCCACCGCGCGGCCACCACATCGGAGGAGTTCATCACCAGACACTCGCGCACCCTCCACGCAACATGTTGTTTTTATTTGCAAAAATAGGATGCACACCTCGTCACCGCACAATCTCAAAAAGATAAGCCATTGATAACAATGAAATACAACGACTTACTACAAATAAAATTAAACAATTTAACACTTCGTATTTATCTCAAAACAGACCACTCCGCACACCCCCTTTTCACTAACAATGGACGAACCACTCAAACTCATGGTTAAAATGCGTCTTTATCGCCCGATTTCTTTTCCATGCGCTCAATTTCCCTGCCATGGCATCGCCAGACCAATAAGCCCGACAACGAGCCCGCGCTGCGTGGTCCGCCGAAGCGGGCCGCCGACCGCGAATCGACGATCGACGAATTGCTTCGTCCCACATCGATCAGCAGTCCGGATGGAATCTCGCCGATACTCGACCTGATCGGTGATGACGGCCTTCACGGGCGTCTTGCCTCGGCGACGAACCGCGGCGGCGAGTCGACGGATGCCGTAATTACAATGGGCAGTGTCGAACACGAACGCGACATCATAGGCGTGCTCCACGCCCAATACTGGCGCGCGCTCGCCGATCCCGAGACATCCCTCGCCGACGCGTGTGCGACACAAACGGACGAGGCGTCGCAGCAGCCGCCCACACTCGAGATGCTCGGTGAGCGGCACGCCGACACAGATCACGACGCGTCCGATTCGATCGAAGTCCTGCTTTCCGGAGAGCGCTCGCTCGAGGATCTGTTCGATCGTCTCGACGGCGGCGAACCCGAGTTCGGAGAAGAGCCGGTTCCGGAAATCCTGCGCCTTTTCGCGCCGCCCGAGTTTCATGCGGTCACCGCGCAACGGCCCCCGGCGCAGCCTCCCGCGCTCACCCGCCGCGAACATCACATGCTGTCCATGGACAGCCCGCTGCCCACCCCATCGCGCACGGATCAATGATGACCCGATCGACCGCCGCGGAAGTGCTCCCGGCCCATCGCCTGAGCCAGGCACCACTCGACGAACAGATTGCGCGAACGGAAGCGCGCGTACGTGCGCAGCCAACCACTCCGCCACACCGGTGGGCGCTGTTCCAGTCGATGTGCGTGACCGGGCAATGGGCCAGGGCCATCCAGCAATTGCAGGTCTGGGGCAGACTCGTGCCGGACCAGGCGCAGACCGCACAGGTCTTTCGCGATCTGATCCGCGCGGAGCGTCATCGCGCACGGGTGGTCCACGGACGCGCGCGGCCGGGGTTCGTGTTCGACCCGCCGCCGTGGATCGACGGCCTGCTCGGCGCGCTACGTGCCGCCGCTGAGGGACAGCTCGAGGTAGCCGACGGGCTGCGCTCGGCCGCATTCGACGCCGCGCCCGATGTCGCCACCAGCATTCCCGACGGGACAGCCGCGTGGATCGTCGACAGCGACTCGCGGCTCGGTCCCGTCTGCGAATTCATCAGTGCCGGCCACTATCGCTGGGTGCCGATTGCCGACTTGGCGGGTTGGCGTGTGTCGACACCGACGACGCTCGTCGACCTGGTTTGGGCGCCATGCACGCTCACACTCGTCGACGGCAATACCCTCCACGGTTTCATGCCGGCGCGGTACCCCGGCTCGGAAGCCGGCAGCGACGCCGTGCGCGTCGGCCGCGAAACCGTCTGGCGGCACGAAGGCCGTACCGCCGCCATCGCGCTCGGGCAAAAGACCTGGATGACGGAACAAGGCGACTTCAGCCTGTTCGAGTTGGCCGATGCCACATTCGGCTCGCATGTCGCACGACACGCGACCGACAGGAAGCAGCTCGATGACTGACCGCAAGACACCTCCGCGATCCGCTGGCGCACCGGGCCGACGCACGCCCCGACGCGCCAGCGCACATCTGATGCCGACTCTGCTGGACCGCCTGCGCGACGACGCGCCGCATCGTCAAACCGAGGCACCCGAGGAATACACGGTGACGCGCAAGCAGATGCGCGATATCGTGCAGCGCGATCTGGCCTATCTGCTCAACACGACGAGCATCGCCGACCGGATCGACCGCGAACGCTACCCGCAGGCGGCCGCCTCGACGGTCAATTTCGGCGTGCCGCCGCTTGCCGGCACGTTTCTCGCATCGCGCCAGTGGAATGACATCGAGCGGATGATTCGCCGCGCCATTACCGATTTCGAGCCGCGACTTATGCCCGATACGCTGACGGTGTCGCCGCGCCAGTCGATCGACGCGGGCGAGCATCACAACATCCTCGCGTTCGAAGTACGCGGGATGATCCACATGGATCCATATCCGCTCGAATTCATGGTTCAGAGCTCACTCGACCTCGAAACGAGCGAGATACACATTACCGGCATGCGGCGCAACTGAGCCTCCCGACGACAACGACAACGAGACTTTTCGATGGATCCGCGACTGCTCGACTACTACAACCAGGAACTCGTCTACATGCGCGAACTCGCCACCGAGTTCGCGCATATCCACCCGAAGATCGCGCGCCGGCTCGGCATGCAAGCGGGCGACGTGGCCGACCCGTACGTCGAACGACTGATCGAATCGTTCTGTTTCATGGCCGCGCGCATGCAGCTCAAACTCGACGCGGAGTTTCCGCGCTTCACCGGGCGGCTGCTCGAAGTGACCTATCCGAACTATGTCGCGCCGACGCCGTCGATATCCATCGCGCGTCTGTATCCGGGACGCTCGGAGGGCAATCTTGCCGAAGGGCATTGCATCCCGCGCGGCACGGCATTCACGGCACGCGTTCCCGATGGCGAGCAAACCGCGTGTCGGTTTACGAGCGGCCAGGACGTGACGCTGTGGCCACTCACGATCACCGACGCGCGCCTGACGGGCGTTCCTCCGGACATCCCGGCACTCGATCGCCATGTCCCGCCCGATACTCAGGTGCGCGGCGCGCTGCGCTTGCGGCTGGCGACCAACGGCGAGATACGGGTCGCCGATCTGAAAGGGCTCGACCGATTACCGGTCTATTTGCCGGGCGACGAGCAAGTCGCGTCGCACCTGTTCGAACTGCTGCACGCGTCGAACATCGCTACGGTGATCGCGGCGCCAGGCGAGTTCGGCGCGCCGGGCCGCCCATGCGCGGCCGTCACCCGCAACGCGGTCGAACACGAGGGGTTGCGGCCCGACCAGAACCTGCTGCCGCTCAACTGGACGAAATTCCACGGACACAACCTGCTGCACGAATACTTTGCATGCCCCGCGCGGTTCTGGTTCTTTGCACTGAACGGCCTGGCCGAAGGCTTCTCCCGCATACCCGGTCGCGAAGTCGAGATCGTCGTGCTGCTCGACCGGGCGCCGGGCTCGCTCGCCACCCTGGTCGACGCGTCGCGCTTCGCATTGTTCTGCACGCCCGTCGTCAATCTCTTCAGGAAGCACACTGACCGCATCGAGATCTCGCCGCGCGAAACCGAATTCCATCTGGTGCCGGCGCGTCTCGCACCGCTCGATTACGAAGTGTTCTCCGTCGAGACGGTCTACGGACAAGTGGCGGCCACGTCGGCCGAACTGGAATTTCGCCCGCTCTATCAAACGCTGAACAACGACGAAGGCAATCACGGTCGCTATTTCTCGGCACGCCGCGAACGGCGGCTCGTGTCCAATTCGGCGCGGCGCTATGGCACGCGCACGCCCTACGTCGGCACCGAAGTGTTCCTGTCGCTGGTCGACCAGAACGACGCACCTTACGGCGAGGACATGCGCTTCCTGTCGGTCGATGCGCTGCTGACGAACAGGGATCTCGCGACGCTCGTGCCGCGCGACGGCGTGCGCGACCTCGACACCGCGCGATCCGCACCCGTCGAGAGCATCGGTCTGATCCGGCCGCCGAGCCCACCGTTGCCCCCTATGCCGAGCGTGAGATGGCGTGGCGCCTGATCCGCCAGCTCAATTTCAACTACCTGCCTCTCGAGGAACTCGATCATCGCGAGGGCGGCCAGGGCCTGCGCGATCTGCTGCGCTTGTATGTGGCGAACGGCAACACCGAACACGGCCGACAGGTTGAAAGCCTCGTCGGCGTGCAGACGCGCCCCGTGACGCGCAAGCTGCCCGGCACCGGCCCGATGACATTCGGGCGCGGCATCGAATGCGCATTGACGATCGACGAGACTGGCTTCTCCGGCGTCAGCCCCTATCTGTTCGGCGCAATCCTCGAACACTGGCTGGCCCGACATGTGTCGCTCAATAGCTTTACGCAGACCGAACTGCACTCGATGCAGCGCGGGCGCATCGCGCGGTGGCCCGTGCGCACCGGCACACGCGGAGTGCTGTGATGAAGCACGCAACGCTTGACGCACGTGTGCGCGACCACACGCTGTCGCCTGAACTGCTCGACCGTCTGCATACCGAACCGTGGCGCTTCGGATTCCTGTCGCTGCTGCGGCGCATCGGCGCGGACGCGGAAATCGATCGGGTGGGCACCGCGCGCAGGCCGCGGGCGGAACCATTCCGGCTCGGACAACAGCCGACCCTCGCCTTCGCACCGCGTGAAATCGCGAGCGTGAATGAAACCGCGGGTCGTCTCAAGGTGCGCCTGTTCGGACTGGGCATGCTCGGGCCGAACGGACCGTTGCCGATCCACGTCACCGAGATGGCAAAGGATCGCGAAGACAGTCGTCGCGACACAACGACTGTCGATTTCCTCGATCTTTTTCATCACCGTTTCCTGGCGCTGTTCTACCGCGCGTGGGCGTCGGCACAGGCGACGGCAGGGCTCGACCGCCGGGACGACGAACACTTCTCTTTCTACGTCGCGACCCTCGCGGGGCGGGACACCGCGGAAATCGGCCGACGCCCGCTACCGTCGCATGCGCGACTCGCAGCCTCGGCGCACCTCGTACGCGAATCGCGCAATCCGGACGGATTGCGCGCCACGCTCGAACACTACTTCGGCGTGCCGGTCGCGATCGAGGAGAACGTATTCCACTGGATCGAAATTGATTCAGCCGATCGGGGAAGAATGGGACAGCCGGGGCCGGCCGCGACGATGGGTCACGGCGCGATCCTCGGCCGCGTCGCGCCGGACCGCCAGCACCGTTTCCGCATCGTGATCGGACCTGTCGATCTCGAGGCTTATCTACGCTTTACGCCACAGGGCGAGGATTTGCCGCAACTGATCGAATGGGTGCGCGCCTTCGTCGGTCATGAACTCGAATGGGAACTCGAACTGCGCATCAGGCCCGACAGTGCGCCACCGGCCGTGATGGGCGGTGCCCAGCGCATCGGGTGGTCGGGATGGCTCGGCTGCCCGGGTCCGCACGAACCGATTACCGGCATGCGGTTCGAACCGGAGCGGCACGCACGGCGTGCCACGCGCCAGCCCACCGACTCCCGAAATTGACCATGAGCAAGAAACAGAACGCAAAACAGACCGCACCCGACCATGCTTCCGCCAAGGGTGCCGCGCCCCACGACTGGCTCGCGCCGATCAGCGACGGCGCGCCCTGCGGCCCCGATCTCGAATACGACCACGATTTCGTCGTGATATTTGCCAGCGCCGCGCCGAAGCAGGACGTGCAGTACGGGGCATTCGTCGGCTCCCCCGATCCGGTCAACTGGAGTGAGATCGAGCGCGACTGCCTGCGACTGATGGCGCGCACGAAGGATATTCGCGTGGCCGTGCTTTACACGCGGTGCCGTACGCGGCTCGGCGGCGCGGCCGGCCTCGCGGAGGGTGTCGGATTGCTGGCCGCCTGGCTGCTGGCGTTCGCGGAACATATCCATCCGCAGTCCGATACCGGGAACGAACGCGACGCTGCGCTCGACATGCGAATGAATGCGCTGCAGGCGCTGGCCGATCCCGATGGGCTGCTCGCCGATGTACGGGAAATCGTCCTCGCGAAATCGACACTGGCCCGGCTGCAGGTTCGCGATGTCGAACGCGCATTTGCCGTTCCGCGGTCGGTCGACGCGCTTGCGCTCGAGTCCGTTGCGCAGCAGTTGCGGGATCTGCGTGCCCGGCAACCGGCTGTCATGTCGGGATTCGACAACGCAATCGCCAGCCTCGATGCGATCGACGCGTGGAGCGCCAGACATCTCGAAGCGTACCGTCCCGATCTGTCGCTGCTGACCGGGTTGCTCGCCAAGCTGGGCGTGCGGGCAGAGACAGCAGCGCCCGAACCCATTGGCGAACCCGTCGAAGCCGCCCCGCCAATGGAAACGGCAACGAAACACGATGCGACGGAGACGCCAGCCGCTGCAAGCCCCGACCCGGCCAGCGTGTTCGACGCCGCTCCGGCCCGGCCCACGTCAGAACCTGTCGACCGCGAGGCAGCGCTTGCGTTGATCCGCATGGCCCGGACCTGGTTCGACGCGCATGAACCGAGCAGCCCGATTCCCGTGTTGCTCAATCGCGCGGAACGGTTCGCGGGCAAACGTTACGCCGAAATCGTCAAAGCAATTCCTCACGACTTGCTCGTGCAATGGGAAGAAACAGACGACGCGTGATGGCGGTGCGATGTTCCTTCCAGTTGAATACCCGCATCCATGCGCCGAACGCTCAGCGGGCCTGAGACGGTAGCGAATGCGCATCATGCGCTCGGGCGCTGGCAGTGCGACTGGTGAGCCCGGATATTCGCGCGGTCATACGTGAAACTGACGTTTGTATCCGCTTAGAGTACGAAACCTGCGGCACTATCGTCCGTCGTCGATGCGTGCCCGCGCTCGACCGGCGCGTGGAGCCGTCGCATTCGTGCCGTCACGGCGTGCGCGCCGCCACGTCCGACGCCGGCGCACCGGCCGCCGCGTCCGGATTCGGCATCAACCTCAACCGCACCCGCAACGGCTGCAGCATGTCCGGCGGCGGGGCTTCGTTGATCGGACTCTCGGTCAGCAACTGTCGCAGCGTCGCATCGGCATCGGCCGAGCCGAGCGACGCGAATTCGACACGTGTCACCGCACCGTTTGCCCCGATCCACGCGCGCACGACGATCGCCGGCGGCGGCGCATCGGCACGCGCGCTCAGCACGCGCTCTTCCAGATACCGATGCAGCCGGTCGGCCGCGTCGCCGTCCGCTTCGAGCCACGCCTGGAACTGGCGGCCGACGAGCTGCGCATAGCTGATCCACGGCTGCGGCACGTCGGCTGTCTGTGCGGCAACCGGCACGCATACGGCCAGCACGCATGCGCAAAGGCAGACGCGCAGCCACCCGGATACTGCCCCTTCCCACCTTCGCGCCATCATGCCTCCCGTTTCCCGTGTGTCGCCCACGCTCCCGAACAAACCACGCGTGCCGCACCGTCGCGCATCGCGCCCGATCGCCCGCCATCGCTCATCCGATTTCGATCGGCACATACAGCCGCGAGCCGCCGCGTTGCACGAGCAGCGCGACGTTGCCGTGCGCGGCGTCGATCTCGGCCATCAGCGCACCGATGTTCGCGACCGGCGTGCCGTTGACCGACAGCACGATGTCGCCGGGCTGCAGGCCCGCACGCGCCGCCTGACCGCTCGCCTGTTCGACGACGAGCGCGTGGTTCACGCCAAGCCGCTGCCGTTCCTGCTCGGTCGCGGCGCGCAGCGCGAGCCCGAATCGCGCCGGCCCTTGCGCGCCGCCAGCCGACACCACCCCGCTGTCGAACGCGCCGACCGTCGCGTTGACGTGCATCGTCCGTCCCGCGCGCCACACGAGCAGGTCGGCCTGCCGCCCCGCACGCATGCCCGCGATCGTGCCGAGCAGGTCCGCCGATTCGGCGACCGGCTTGCCATCGACCGCAAGCACGACGTCGCCTGCCCGAAGCCCCGCATGCGCGGCCGGGCCATCGGGTTCGACCATCGTGATCAGCGCGCCGTCGGCGTTCTGGAGACCGAACGAACGCGCGAGCGCCTGGCTCACTTCCTGCACGGCCACGCCGAGCCGGCCGCGCGTGACCTTGCCGGTGCGCAGCAGCTGATCCTTCACGTCGAGCGCGATGTCGATCGGAATCGCGAACGCAAGCCCCTGATAGCCGCCCGTCTTGGAGAAGATCATCGAGTTGATCGCGATCACGCGGCCGTCGAGATCGAACAGCGGCCCGCCCGAGTTGCCGGGATTGATCGGCACGTCGGTCTGGATGAACGGAATCGCACGCTCGCCGGGCAACGAACGCGATTTCGCGCTGACGATGCCTTGCGTGACGGTGTTCGCGAACCCGTACGGCGAACCGATCGCCATCACCCAGTCCCCGACCTCGGTGCGCGCGGCGTCGCCCGTCGCGACGACCGGGAGGTTGCGCGCGTCGATGCGGATCACCGCGACGTCGGACACCGGATCGCTGCCGATCACGCGCCCCCTGAACTCGCGCTTGTCGGTGAGCTTCACGTCGACGGCGGCCGCGCCGCCGACCACGTGCCGGTTCGTCAGGATCACGCCGTCCTCGCTCACGATGAAGCCCGAGCCGAGGCTCACCTCCTCGCGGTTGCCGATCACGCGCCGCGCGAGAAACGGCGCGAGCGGATGATCGGGGGCAATGCCCGGCGGCAGCTGGATGCCCATCTGCGTGACTTCGCGCGTGACGCTGATGTTGACGACGGCCGGGCCCACACGCCGCACGAGCGCCGCAAAGTTCGGCAGCGCGACGGTTGCGGCAACGGGACGGTCCGCTGCCGATGCGGCCCGTTCGGCGGCCGATGTCGCGGCCGATGTGGCCGCCATCGCGGCCGTCGTCGCGATGCACGCGCATGCGATGACCAACGCGCTTATCGTCATTCGCGGCAGCACTGTCCGCCCGATGTTCATGCAGACGTTCACGTCGTGGCTCCTCGTCTGTTCCCGATGCCGCGCGCCATCATGGCTTCGGCGGCACCGCGACCGGTGCGTCAGGCCGTTGCGGCGTCACCGAGCGGCCCCAGTTCGAGCCGAAGCGGTTCCGCTCTGTCGACAAGTTGAACGTGCCGAGACGATTCGACGGCTGCTTCGACAACCGCTCCGAATCCGTCTGGGACGCCGCGCCGGGTTGCGCATCGGCGGTCGGTTTCAGTTGCTGGCTCAGGCAGTCGTACGACAGCGCGCGCTTGCCGTCGACTTCCGCGTCGACGCACACGGGCTTCGCAGCGGAACCGGGCTCGGCTGCCGCCGTGCGACCGCCCTGTGCAAGCGCGCCGGCAACCGGCAGCACGCAGGCGATCGTCACCAGCATCTTCAGTCGCATCTTCATCCACGCTTCCCCTCGAACACGGTCTGTTGATCCCCGTGCGTTCGTCCGTTCATGCGAGCGCGCCGTGCGCCCTCGGCCGCGCGAGAAAGCGCTCGAACGCAGCGCGCTCGGCCGCTTCGACCGCAGGCGCGAGCACGTCGGCGCTCCGCGCCCATGCGTCGCGCATCCCGTCGACCGGTTGCCACGCCTGCACCTGCGCGCCGGTCGGATACGGCGTGATGACCGGTTCCCGATAGTCGACGCGAAAGAGTCGCGGCGCATCGCTGCCCGCCTTCCACAGGTCGCCGACGTCGCGCACGCTCGCATCGAACCAGAACCGCACCCAGCGCACCGTCGGCGCGAGCACCGCAACCCCGGACGCGACAGCGGCCGGCTCGTCGCCGACGGGTGCATCCGGCACGCGCAGGAAGCCGGCCAGCACAAGCAGCACGGCCGCGAGATCGGCGTCGCGCAGCGTCCGGTACGACCAGAGATCCGCGACGTCCATGCACGCGATCACCGCGATGAAACGCTCGATCGTCAGCGACGGCCACGCATGTCGCATCAACGCGTAATGACGTGCCCATTGCACGACGAACCCCTCGCGATGACGTGCCGCCACCCGCGCGTCGCGCGAGCCGCGGATCGTGAGCTCGTCCGGCTGGTATTGCCGCGTCGTCAGCACGCACTGGGCCGAACAGCGCGCGCTGCGGTGCCGTGCGTGGCCGCCCGCGCCGGGCAGCGGTTCGAGCGCGCCGAAGCACAGCGGGCAATGCGTCGGCCATTCGCCGGGCCGCCCCGGCCACGGGTTCGCCTTCGGCAGACGCGGACGATCGGGCGCGGCAGCCGCGCGCCGCCGCCCCGGCTTGCGTGCATCGGGCGCCATGGCGCGCGGCGTCGAATGGACAGGTGCCATGGGCGCCTACCGCGCAGCCGCGAGCGCTTTCTTCAGCGCGTCTTCGTTGATCGGCGCATTCGCGGCGAGCTTCGCGAGATACGCCCGTGCGTTCTGTTGCGTGCGCTGCGCGCGCAGCATCGTGCGCACCTGTTCCTTCACGTCGGCGAGCGGGCGCGGCGCGGCCGCGCGCACCTCGAGCAGCTTCACGACATGGAAACCCGACGGGGTGCGGACAGGCGCCGACACCTGGCCCGGTTTCAGCGCATCGGCCGCCTGCCGCACGGCCGGCAGCATCACCGAATCCGGCACGAAGCCGAGATCGCCGCCGTTCGCCGCACTCGTCTTGTCCTGCGAATTCGCCTTCGCGAGCGCCGCGAAATCGCCGGTGCGTGCGCGGTTCGCGAGATCGGTCGCCTGCTTGCGTGCGGCATCGAGCGTCGCGGCATCGGCATCGGGCGGCACGGCAATGTAGATCTGCGCGACGTGCAGCGCGCGCGGTGCGGTGAATGCGGCACGATTGCGCTCGTAAGCCGACTGAATCTCGGCGTCCGACGGATAGTCGGCCGGCGGTGCGCTCACCGACGCGAGATAGCTGCGCGCGACGATGTCGCGCCGCGCCTGCTCGATCGCCGTCTGCACCTGCGCGTCTTTCTCCCAGCCCTTCGATTTCGCCTCGGCGAGCACCGCCTTCTGCGCGAGCGTCGAGCGCACGATCTGGTCCAGCGCCGCCGGATCGGCGGCGAGCCGCTCCCGCCCTTCGGGGCTCACCGCCTTCAGCAGGCTCGCGATATCGGACTGCGTGACCGACGCCTGCGCGGCGTTTGCAATCACGTCGTCCTGCGCGTGCGCGGCGAGCGGCGCGGCCAGCATCAGACCGCCGACCATCAGCGCCAGCGTCTTCATCTTCGTCATCATGGTTCGACTGCCCTCTCGATTGCGTTGAATCGCGCACGCCGCAGCTCGCGCGACCTACGCGTCGTTACGTTCGTCGCCGCATCTGCTAGCGCAGGCTCGACAGCGCCATGCGCAGCACGATCGGCTGGGTCATCCCGTGCGGCGGTGCCGTGCCGACCGCGCAGCCGACGAGCGCGTCGCGCAGCGCCGCATCGACCGCAGGATCGCCGGCTGGCGCGCTGTCCACGCGCATCACGTGACCGCGCCGGTCGAGCCACGCGCGCACCGGCAGCATCAGCCGGTCGTCACCGGTATCCGCCAGCCGGTCGGCCCAGCGCACGACGTCCGCGCGCAACCGGCATGCGGCCGCGTCGTCGCCGTCGATCGCAGCCTGCAACCGCCGCGCGACACCGTCCGCATACGCGAGCCATGCGGCCGGCGCGTCGGCGGCGGCCGTCGTGCGCGCGGCGGGTTGCGCGCGCTCCCGCAGCAGCGCGCGCAGCGCGGCGCCGATCCAATGGCCGGCGCGCCGGCTCGCTGCGATCATGACTGCGCCGCGACCTCGGGCGGTGCCGCGACCGCGGCCGGTACAGCCGTGTCGCCGCCCGTCGTCTCGCGGGCCGCCGCTTCCTGCTCGGCCATCGCCGGACGGTTGCGCAGGTGCAGCAGGAATTCCTGGATCAACCGGTCCCACAGCTCGACCGTCGAGCGCAGGTGGCGCTCCGACACGCCGCCCGCGACCACCACGTCCATCTCCAGCGCGAGAAACGCGCCGTGGCTCGCGAGGCGCGCGAAGCGCTTGGTGCGGTTCCAGTTCGCGACGAGTTCCGCCGGCAAGTCGCCCTGCACCTGCAGCACGCATGACAGCGTGTAGTCGATGTACGGGATCGCCGCGGCATCGGCGCCCTGCGGCGCGAGCGCGACGGCCGGATTGCCGAAGCGCACCGCAAAGCCGACACCCTGGCTCGCGCTCATCAACTGCATCGCGCCGTTCTGTTCGGCGATGGTCACGCGGTAGCCCGCGCGGCGCAGGATGTCGGCGAGGTGTTCCGCGCTGATCGCCTCGATCGGCGCATCATGTGCGGCGCGCGCGTCGGCGGTATTCGATTGCGTGTCTTGCATGTCTGTCTTCCCGGTGTTCAACGAATCGATCGGTTCAAGGCCTTGCTGCGGCCAGGTCACTGCGCACTGACGGATGCGGCCGATGCGGCGGCCGCCGATGCGGGCGTCGCGGCCGGCACGCGTGCGGCCGGATCGTACTTGCCCGCATACAGCGCATCGCCGTAGCGTTGCGCGATATCGTCGTACTTCACGCGCGCCGACTGCGCGAACGGCTGCCGCGACGCGAAGAACGTGCCGATCCCGACATGCTCGTATGCGTCGAGGATCTCGTGGCCGACGCGATACAGCTCCGCATTGTGTGCCTGGCAGGTTTTCAGTTGCGTGTCACGCGCGGCGATGTCCTTCTGCGCCTGTGCATGCTGCGCATCGCGCGCATGCGACACGGCAAGCAGGTCCTCGTACGACGCCTTGTATTTCGCCAGCGCGCGCGCATCCTGCTCGCGGCCCGCCCGCTCCGCCGCGAGCGCGCGTTTCGCGGCCGCTCCGGCGCCGGAATCGCCGCGCGCCGACGCGAGCTGCGCCTGCGCCGTCTTGAGCTGTGCGAGCGCGTCGTCGCGCTGCTTCTCCGCGGTGGTCTTGTCGGCCTGCAATTGCGCCTGGTTGTCCTGCAGCTGGCGCAGCTCCTGCACGGTCGAGCGCAACTGGCTGCGCAACTTTTCCTCGATGCTCTGCGCGTGCGCGCCGCCGGCCGCGAGCAGCAGCGCAGCCGCGAGCATCGTGCGATAGGTCGTGTTCATCCGCGGCTCCGGTCAGAAGCGAGCGTTGAGCTCGAGCTGCAGCACGTCGATCGAAACCGGCGGCCCGTACACTTCCTTCGAGCTCAGGTAGCGGGCCGATACCCACGTGTCGCGCGCGACCGCATACGCGGCGCCGATCACGTAGCCGCGCGCGTTGGTGCCGCCGAGGTGGAAGTCCGGATCGTTGAACGCGTCGAGCACGGCGTCCGGCTGCAGGTACTTGTAGGCGATCGAGAAATTCCACTGGCCCTTCTCGCGCGGCTCCGGCTCGCCGATCGTCGCCTTCGCGAGGAAGCCGTTCGGACCGCTGCGGTAATCGGCGCGCGTCGCATTCACCGACGTCGATTCGTAATTGTTGACCGGCAGCGACGCGGCCGCGAACGCCTTGTTGTCGTTGTACGCAAGGTTGCGCACGTATTCGCCGTCCAGACGCAGCTTGATGCGATCGGCGACGATGGTGTCCCACTGCGCCTTCAGGTCGAGCAGCCGGTAGTTGTACGCGAGGCCGAACAGTTGCGGCTGCGGCGTCATCCCCGGGGCGAGATTCGGGTTCTGCACGATGTTGCGCAGCGCGATCAGCGTGTTGCCGCCCTGCATGAACGCCGGCGCCTCGTTGTCCGTGCTGCAGCTGGTCGCGCCGAGGTACAGCGCGCACGGCGACGACAGCGTGCCGCGCATGTTCTGGAAGTCGTAATACGCGACCGCGCCGCGCAGCCGGTTCTTCGCGTCGATCTTCCAGTCGGCGCCGAACTGCGCGCCGAACATCCATTTCGTGTCGCTGCCGGCCTTGTCGGTGCTGTTGGACGGGAAGTTCTCGCTCGTGTACTGGATCGGAAACACGCCGAGCGTGCCGAACAGCGTGACGTCCGGATTCCACGGCAGCGCGTGACGCAGGTTCGCGGCCAGGCCGTCCATCATCAGGTCGTCGGAAAACACCAGGTCCGATTTGAAGAACGGGTTGTCGAAGCGGCCTGCCGTCAGGTTCAGCCACGGCGTCGCCCGATACGCGAAGAACGCCTTGTTCAGCCAGATGTTCTTCTTGCCCCAGCCGCCACCGGCCGTACCCGTGGTGGAAACCGGGCCATTGTCGTTGCCGCTCGCGAGCTGGAGACCGGCGATCATGTCGTCCGACAGCGTCGCCGTCACGCCGAGCCGCGCGCGATAGCGCAGCAGGTTGTTGCGGTTCTGCGTGGTGTTCTGCGTCGGCAGCTGCGTCGTGTTGGTGTTCGGATTGATGTCGAATCCGCCGCCCTGGTTGATCGCCGCGAAGTTCGTCACGTTGTTCGCGTTGCGGCTGCCATAGAAGTGGTATTCGTCGCGCACGCGCATGTCGCCGTCGAGCTTGATGCGCGACACCCAGTCGGGGAACGTGTTCGGCTGCGCCCAGTTCTCGGCCTTCGCCTGCGCGATCACCTCCTGCTTCACCTGGTCGCGAATCTGGTCGCGCACGAGCTGCGGCACGTACGGCACCGCGACGTCGCCCGGCTGCGTCGGCGGATTGACCACGCCCGCGCCGGCCACGACCGCCGCGCCCGAGCCGCGCGCGGCGCGCGCCTGCACGGCTTCGGTGCGCGCCTCGCTGATCAGCTCGTTCGCGTTCTGCTGCGTGAGCACGCCACGCTTGACGAGCAGGTTGATCAGGTTGATCACCACGCTCTCCGTCGGCGCGGCCTTGCCCGACGCGGCCTGCGCCTCGAGCGACTGGGCGTGCGCGGCGGACGCGCACGCGAGCCCGAGCGTCAGCACCGCCGCGCCGACGCGCGACAGGCGCGCGGGCAGCGCCCCGCTGCGGGGCAGCGCCCCCCGTCCGTTCATCTTGTGAATCATCGAAGCACTCCGAACAATTTCCGTTTCTTTTCCGGCAGCATCCGTGCGACGGACCTGCCCCGTGGATTCATTCGCCATTCGCGCGCGGTGCGTCATGCCGGCTTGCGACCCTGAAGCCTGACGAGCACCGGGTACGCGGTCGCGGGCGGCGGCGCCTCGTCGACCCGGCCGAGCGACTCGACCGCCGCGATCACCGCCGCATCGATCTTCGCGTCGCCGGTCGATTGCGCAACCGTCACCCTCGTGATGCGTCCGGACGCGTCCATCCACAGGTTCAGGCTGCCCACGAAACGCGCGCCGCCGGCTTCCTGCACGCCCTTGTCCTGCTCGATCGCGCGCTGCAGCACGTACACCATGTACTGCGCGTAGCTCGCATTGCCGAACTTGCCGCCTCCGCCGCTGCCGACCATCCCCGAGCCGTCGCCCGCGCCGATGTTGAAGCTGTCGGTGCCGGCCTGCGCCGGCGCGTTCATCGTCATCTGCTTCGGCTGGTTGTCCGACGGTTTCGGCGCTTCGGACGGCTTCGGTGCGATCGTCGGCCGCTCGACCGGCGTCTTGACCTCTTCCTTCACCTTCTCGGGCGGCGGCTTCCGCGGCGGCGGCGGAGGCGGCGGCGGCAGCGGAATCACCGTCGTCACCTGCGGCGCGCTCGCGCGCTTCACGCCCGCCGTATCGCCCGCGAAATGCCAGATCAGCGCGGCGAGCGCCGCCAGCACGAGCGCGATCGCGACGGGTTTCACGTAGCGGCCGGGCCCCTTGTCCGGCGGGCCGCCGTTGTAGGTCATTTCCATCGCGCTAGCCGCCCTGCTTCGCCTTGCCGGTCACGAGGCCGACTTGCGACAGATCGAGGCGGCGCAGCAGGTCGAGCACGTCCATGACCTTCTGGTACTGCACGGCCGCGTCGCCCTTCAGCACGATCGGGAATTCCGGGTTGGTCGCCTTCTCGGTGCGCAGCCGGCTCTCGAGTTCGTCCATCGTCACCGGGTACGCGTCGAGGAACACCTGGCCCGAATCGGCCACGGTGATCGCCTTCGTCTTCGGCTTCGCGAGGCTCGCGGACGAGCTCGCCTTCGGCAGATCGACCTTGATGCCCTGCACCGACGCGGTCGTCATGATGATGAAGATGATCAGCAACACGTACGCGAGGTCGAGCATTGGCGTGATGTTGATGTCGTCGTACGGCTTGTCGTCGTCCTGAACCTGCATGGTGGTCTCCTGCGTGCGTTCAGTCGGCCAGCACCGCGTGATCCGGCGTGCGATGCGCTTCGGCGAGGCGCGTGACGAATTCGTCGACGAACACCTGCATGTTCGCGGTCACGTTCTTGTTGCGGATCAGCAGGTAGTTGTAGCCGAACAGCGCGGGAATCGCGACGAACAGGCCGGTGACGGTCGCAAGCAGCGCGGCCGCGATACCCGGCGCGATCGCGTTCACGTTCACGTCGCCGGCCGCGGCGATCGCCGCGAACGTGATCATCACGCCGACCACGGTGCCGAGCAGGCCGAGGAACGGGCCGCCCGAGATCGCGATGGTCAGCAGCACCATCGATTTCGACAGGCGCTGGTTCTCGCGCACGAGCGTCGCGTCCATCGACGCGCGGATCGCCTCGATCGACTCGCTCGTGATCACGGTGCGGCCGTTTCCGTCCACGCGGCTGTGGATTTCATGCACGCCGGCCTTGTAGAGCCGGTAAAGCGACGACTCGTAAAGCCGGCGCCCTTCGGTGCTGGCCTCGTCGACGTGCGCGAGCCCGACCAGGTGGCGCCCCGCCACTTCGCGAAAGCGCTGCACGAAATACTGGTTCGCCTTGTCGACCGTGCCGACGTAGCGGGCCTTGGTCCACATCACGATCCACGACACGAGCGCCATGCCGAGCAGGATCGTGATCACGACCCACGCGTCGACGGTCACCGACTGCACGATCACGCCGAAGTAACCGAAGCCGAAGCCCGATTGCTTTTCGTCGGCGCCGTACGCGACCAGCTTCGATTCCGAGCCCTGGGCCAGCGCATCGACCGCGAGCGCGGCGGGCGAACGCGCGATCTTCGACAGCCGCAACTCGTCGAGCGTGCCCGTGTACGCGGCGAAGCCCGCCGGTGCGCCGGCCGCATCCGCGCCGACCGTCGCCACGCCATTCAGCGCGGGCAGTGCCGCCGCGACCTGCGCGGCCTGCTTGCCGTTTATGTAGACGGTCAGGTTCTTGCCGTCGGCCGTCACCGCGACGTACGTCCACTGGTTCGCCGCGACCGGTGACGTGGCCGGCGTGCGCACCGGCGCCGCGCTGCCGGCCGCGCCGTCGACTTGCGCGAACGGTACGCCGTTGTCGAGGCCGATCAGCAGCGCGTTCGCGCCGTCGCGGCGGCTGTAGAGCAGCGCATTCGGTGCGAGCACCGCAGGTTTGACCCACGCGCTGAACGTGAAGCCGCCGCCCGCCGGCAGGTTCAGCGACGGGCTCGCGGGCAGCGTCAGCGATGCATTGCCATCGAAGCGCGCGCCCTTGCCGACGATGCCGTCCTCGACCGTGCGGAACGTCGCGTTCTGAGCGTTGTTCGCATACGCGGTCACGTCCTTCGGCGGCGCGCCCGACGCGCCGTTGAAGTGATAGACGAGCGTGTAGTCTGGATCGAACGTTTCGGCCGGCTTGCCGCCGTCCGGCGCCTTCTTGTTGCCGTAATACATCCAGATCGATTCCGCTGCGCCCCCCGGCATCTTCGGCACGTCGACCCAGATCAGCGCGACGCCGAGCACCGGGTCGTACTGTTCGACGTGGTAGTTCAGCGGCGTTTTGTCATCCGCCGCGACGAAGCGGATATCGGCGCCGTTGTCGGCCAGCCCGTCGAACTGGAAGTTGCCCGAATGCAGGCGGATCAGCAGCGGCACGCGGCCAGCCGAATCCGCGAGGTTCGCGCCTTTCGGGCTCGCGTCGATCGTGATCGCCTTTCGGTACGACCAGTCGTTCTGCCACCATGCGTTCGCAATGCCGGGCAACACGCCCAGCATCACCGCCAACAGGAAAAACAAGACTCGCTTCACGATCCACTCCCCGAATGTGCGGGCGCGCCGCTCGTCGCATCGCCCCGGCACGGTCAAAAAAAATCCGTCAGAACCCCAGCCGTACGTAGAAATCGAAACGCGGGCTGTACTGCCGCGTATAGACACCCGCCTTCAGTGGCCAGCCGGCCTCGAAATCCGCGCTGGCGTACTTCATCAGCTGCAACCGCGTGCCGACGCCGACGCTCATCAGGTTGAAGCGCGACGTCTGCTCCGGCAGCGGGCTCAGCAGCCACAGGTGTGCTGCATCGAAGAACGCGTGGAAGCGCCACTCGTTCACGCGGCTGCCGACCGCGCCGCCGAGCCACTTCGACAGCGACGGGCTGCGCAGCTCGAGCGACGCGATCACGCCGCTGTCGGCCGTGTCTTCCGCCTGCATGTAGCCGCGCACGCTGTTCATCCCGCCAGCGGCGAACTGCTCGCTCGACACGAGCGGCGAGTTCGAGATCTGAGCGCTCACGTGCGCGTTGGCCTGCATGTCGTTCGCGAAACGCTGCGTATGGTTCACGTCGAACTTGCCGTACACGAAATCCGGCGTCGCGTTGTAGCGCTTGTTGTCCCAGGCGCCCCAGTCGCTGCCGAGGCCGCGGATGTTGGTGGTCAGCGACGCGGAGAACGACGTCTGCGAGTTTTTCAGGCTCAGCTGGCCGTTGTACGAGAACGTCACCGGCACGTAGGTCAGCGGCGCGGTGGACGTCTGGCCCACCAGGCTCACGTTCTCGTCGTAATGCTTGCGGTCGATCTCGATGCTGACCGAGTGCGCGTAGGTGTCCGACGCGGGCAGCGCGTAGATCGCGGTGAAGCCGTAGGTCGTGCCCTTGCCGAGCACGTTGGTGCCGCCGACCGACGCGACGTTGCTGTCCGAGTGCACGACGGTGGCGAGGAAGCTCCAGCGCGTGTCCTTGATCGGCGCGAGATACGAGAACGCGTACACGCGCGCATCGTTCGGATGCTGCGGCGCAATCACATAGGTGCCGGAAATCACGTGACCGAGCTGCCAGAGATTCGAATAGCTGAGGCTTGCGCTCGTGCGCAGCGTCGACGTGCCGGGGCTGTTGTCGTTGTTCAGTTCGAGCGTGCCGTGCAGCGGGCTGTGATCGTCGACCTTGAGATCGACGTCGACCGTCTGCGGCATCGCGCCCGGCTTGAGCACCGGAATCACCTGCCGGTCCGCCGAGCGGTTCAGGTCGGTAAGCTGCTGCTGCGCCTGGTTGAAGTCGGGCACCTTGCCTTCGGCGAGCGCGGGCACCGCGTCGCGGATGTTTTGCGGCGAGTTGTATTGCGCGCCCTCGACGCGCAGCCGGCCCACCTTCGCCTCGGTCACCTGCAGCAGGATCACGCCGTTCTTCACCTGTTGCTGCGGCAGCTCGACGACGACCGACTGGTAGCCGCGCTCCTGATAGGCCTTTTGCAGTGCATCGCGCGCGGCATTTACGTCGGCGAGCGTGCGGCCCGGCCCTTCGAACGGATAGACGGCCTTTTCGATCTCGAGCGTCGGCAGCGTCGTGTTGCCGCGCACGACGAAAGCGTTCAAGTCGAACGTCTGCGGCGCCGACGATCCCGACGCCGCGGTATTTGCGGCCGGCGTCGCGGAGGCTCCCTGCGCGCGAACGCCCGATGCGATACACAGCCCTCCGGCCAGCACGGCACCGGCCAGGCATCGGCATTTCAGCCGCCATCGTTCGCGTGACTTGCGGTCTACTCTCGGCGGCATGCGCCATTCCCCTTTGTTGTTCCGGATCGCCGAACGGCCGCGCTGCCCAAGCCGCCCGCCCCGCTATCAAATGCCTGTTTCACTTTGATGACTATTTATTCGCCATCCTTATCATGATCCGCGTGATGCATTGTTCGAATTTGCATCACCGGCATCCGTCGATACGATCGATGCACCGTTCGCGTGTTCGCCGTCATCCCGCGAGAGCAGGAGCCCTGTTCGAACGGGCCTGACCGTGCCTACCGGAAAGGACGAAACGTCGTCGGAAAACCCGCAACTGCCGACGCGGCCGTGTCGGACGCAAACACGCGGCAAATCGCGCGGCACACCAGCTTGCCGCTCTCACCTACCTAGACGGAACGAAGCACGCATTGCCGCAAACTTTTTACGCGGACCGTCCGGCGCGACGCCAAGGGCGTGCACCCGGCCGGTCGGCTCGCGTGTACACGCGGTCGGCGACGCCGACCGCGTACGGCCTGCAATGCGCGCACGGCGGAAACCCGCGCGCGCTCGCGCGGGATGCCGTACAGGAATGTGCGTGGCCCCCGTTTCGTATGGATCTCGCCTGCCCGGCCATAACGGCTCTACGACGTTGCGCTTGCGTGCGTCGCCGGCAAACGAGTTCGCCTCCGGACGGGTATCGCGCGAATCGCGATGCACTTGCGTGCGGCCCGACAATCGTCGGGTTTCTACCGGGAAGTTTTTGTGACATTCCGCTGAAGATATTCACGAAACCGAGCGCGACCGCGCGCCCGATATCGTTTACGCGGGACCACCGACACCTTGGCCGCACGGCACGCGCACGGACACCACGAAAATCTGCGGTTTCGCGCGGCCCGATCCGTCCTAACTAATGAGAAAAACACGTCGACGACGGGGTCCGATCCATGTCATTCGCCACGATGCTCGTACGCTGGCTCGCTGGAAGACTGTCCGGCGCCACCGTGCCGCCGAACCCGCTGCACGCCGCCGCCGGTCACGCCGTGCCGCGCCGCCCGTTGCGCTGGCGCGCGCCATGGCTCGGGTGGCAACTGCTGTCGTGGTGCGTGCTCACGCTGCTGGCGCCGCCGATCTGGATGATCGGCACGCTGCTGATGATCAATGCGTCGAGCGATCAGCCACTGTTCTGGACGCTCGCGATGGCAATCGTGCCGGTCGCGAACGGCGTGGCGATCGTCGCGACGAACCAGCGTCATCACCGCGTACCGTTCACGCGACGCTCGACGGTCGCGCTGTTCATGTTCTTCGTTGCGATGGCGATGGGCTGCACGCTGTTCGTGCTGCTGCTGTGGCGCTCGCATTCGATCGCCGCGCTGGTCGGCCCGCTCGCGGTCGACGGCGACGACGCACGCCCTGCGATGCTCGCGTTCTGGGTCGCGGGGCTCGCCGCGATGTTCGGCGTCACGTCATCCGCGCATGCGAGCATCGCGCATGCGTGGCTGGCGTTCGAGGCCTGAATGCGGCTGCGCCCACACAGCGGGGGCACACGAATGCATCGATACGGAAGATCCGGCGCGACACGGGCGCCACGCGCACGCGGCATCGCGATCGTGACGGTGCTGCTCGTCGTCGCGCTGGCGGCCACGCTTGCGGCCAGCGTGCTGTGGCGCCAGCAGGTCGCGACGCGCGACGTCGAGAACCAGCGGCTCGCAACGCAGACGATGTGGGTCGAGCGCGCCGCGGTCGAATGGGCGCGGGCGACGCTGCGCGCGCAGAACGCGACGTCCAACGTCACCTTCGTGGGCCAGCCGTGGTCGGCGCCGTTCGCCGACGTGCCGCTATCCGACCTGCTGCCGCCGGATGCGGTCGCGGTCAACGCGGAGCTTGCACGCGCATCGATCTCCGGAAACGTCGAGGACGCGCAAGCGCGCTTCAACCTGACGAACCTCGTGTCGCGCATCGCGCCGGGCAAGCCCTGGCAGGCGAACGCGGAAGGCGTGCTCGCCTACCGGCGCCTGCTCGGCGAACTCGCGCTGGACCCGGCGCTCGCTCAACAGACGGCCGACTACATGCTGCGCTCGCTACGCGAGACGAACGGCCCCGACGGCTGGCCGCTGCAGCTCGTGACAGTCGACGATCTCGCGCGTATTCCCGGCTACGACACGCGCGCAATCGAAGCACTCGCGCCATACGTGACGGTGCTGCCCGACCTCACGGTGGTGAACGCGAACACGGCGGCCGAGCCCGTGCTGGTCGCCGCGATTCCGACACTGTCGAAGAGCCAGGCGAAGCGGCTCGTCGATCGGCGCGGCGCCGCGTATTTCGTCAGCACGGGAGACATCGCCGAGTATCTGCTGCCCGCGCAGGGCGGCAATCCGACGCTGCCGGACGGCTCGGCGGTGGGCGTCAGCAGCGGCTATTTCATCGTGCATTGCCGCGTGCATTCGGCTCGAATCAACGCGCGCGTCGACACGCTCATCGCGCGCTACGGCAGCGGCAACTTCACGTGGACGTCGGTGATCTGGGCGCGGCGGCCGACGAGTTGAAGACTGGTACGCGCGGCGCCTGCGCGTTCACGTCGATGCAGCGCCGTGCGCATAGGCAATCTAGGCCAACGATGACTCGCTCAACCCGACCGCGCGCGTACTCTGCGGCGTCATCGCGCAATCGAACGTCAGCCGCGTGAGGCTCGTCTCGCGCACTTCACCGAGCAGCCGGTTCCAGTCGTCGATCGACACGAGCAGCGCGATCGGCCGGTTGTATTTCGTGACCATCACCAGCGCCTCGCCAGCGTGCCGCAGCGCCTTCGACGGATTGCTGCTGAAGTCGCGCGTTGCCATCGCGATCGTGCGCAGGCTGAACACGTTCGTGGCCGCATCGTCACCGTCGTCGTGCAGCAGCCGCTCGAGCGTCGCCGCGCGCAACAGCGCCTGTGATTTCGCGGACAGCCGGTTGTCGCGGCGCCTGCGCCGCTCGCTGCGCGGATCGACATGAACGGCCAAGAGCCGCACGATCTGTCCGAGGGTGGTTGCGGGCAACTGATCGTAGCGTCGCCACCAGTCGGGCGGCAGCGCGATCATCATCCCGGCGTAGATCGACGCGACGCCATCGGCGATATGCGAAGGAAGACGCTCGGCGTCGCGCACATCGAGATCGAGCGCCGCGCCGACCACCTGCATCATCACGCTGAACGCGTTATACGCGAGTGCCGCGATTCCGCACGCGAGCAGCGACGCACGCGCCGGCGCGTCGCCGAATGGCGCGCCTTCCAGCACCGGTTCGAGCGGCAACGACAATGCGTCGCGCCAGCGGCGGCACGACAGCTGCACGATCCGCACCGCGTCGAACTGCGCGGGCGGCAAGTCGGTCAGCAGCGTCACCGTGTCACCCGGTTCGCCGTCAATCGCCGCGCGGCGCCATTCGATCCGCCGCAACACGTCGTGCGTTCCGCCGTCGCCGGTCATGCCAACCGGTTGTTCACGCACGACCCCGCCGTCGAACATGCCTGCGCGATGCCATTCACCGAGCGGCCGGTACACGCTCGCGCGAGCGTACTCGCGCAGGATCAACGCACCGCCGCGACGCGGCCAGCTCGACAGCATCGCATCCGTATCGAAGCGCCCGTCGATGATCCACAGCTCGCCGGGCCGCACCGTTTCGAGCAGTGCAGCAACGAGTGCGCGCGCATGTTGCCGGCCGCGCTCGACCGGCAGCAGGTCGACGATCAAGCCGAGATCGGGATCGAAGACCGGCAACACGCGTGTGCCGGCACCGACGGCACCGACGCCCCCATCGCGCACCGGATCGTCGCAATCCCGCCCGCAATCGCAAGCCGCCAGCCCGGGCGCGCATGCATCGACCGCGCCGTCGAGCACGCGCAACCGCATCTCGCCGAGCCCGCGTTCGTCGGCACGCACCGTCGCGATCGGCAGCAGCAGTTCCGCGCTGTCCCTCACGAGCGCACGCCCCCAGCCGGCGCGAAGCCGGCTCATCCCGTCGTGCAGCGCGGCGACGGCGGCCCCGACGCCCGTCGGCGCGACGCCCGACGTGTCGGATCGTGTGCGCGCGCGTGCGGCAATCGCCGCGAGCGCATCGACCGCGAGCGCGAACAGCGCCTCGCGGATCGGCTCGTCGCCAGGTTCGCCGTCGGTGTCGACGGCCGTGTCGAGCCAGTCGTCGTGCAGCGCGCATTGCAGCACGAGTCGCGTCATGATCGCCATCGGACTCCGCTCGACGAAGCGTTCCACCACCGCGCGCATCATCGGGACACCCCGTACTGCTTGCAACGACCCGTCTGCAATCGGCCGTCACCGCGCGATCGCACTTGACGCGCCACGGTTGACGCCGCAGCATCGTGGGCAACCGGGCGCGCACGGCGGCATGCCGTCGCGGCGCTCCGTCCGCAATCGATGCACGAGGCCCCGGCATGTATGTAGATCCACGCGTGGCGCATGGCCGCGCCCGGTTCGATCTGAGCCGTTCGCCGCGCCTGCTCGCCGACGAACGCCGCTGGGAGATCAGCGACCTCGTCACGCGCAGCCTCGACGATTTCACCGGCATGCGCAACCGCCGCAATCTGATGCGGCTGCTTGCGCGCCAGATCGCGCCCAGGCTCGCACGCCTCGGCCTCGATCCGTTCGTCGGCGTGCTCGGCCGTGCCGAAGGCCTGTTCGTCAACTTCTCGACGATGAGCGCCGAGCACGGGCTGCGTGAATTCCAGTTGCAGCTGACGGTTCCCGACCTCGTGCTGCGCAGCTTCGCATCGAACGCGATCCGGCCGCATGCGGTCGCGCGCTGCATGCAGCGCAACGGCGTGATGACGCTGGCGGACATCGAGCACGAGACCCGCATCGCGTTCGTCACGGCGCGCGTGATGCGCTCGCTCGCGATCGCCGAACACTGGCAGCAGATCGGCGTACCGACACCCCGCGGGCTGTTCGTCGGCACGCTCACCGACGCGAACGACGTCGCGATGAACACCTATTTCCGGCCCGGCGACAACGATCGCCCGTCGCGCTGGAGCGGCTTCGCGGCCCTCTTCGCAACGATGCCGGACTGGCGCCCGGAACAGGTCCGGCACGGCGGCGAGCTGCTGCAATGGATGATCAACCATATCGTGGCCTTGCAAGAATCCGCACCGTTCTACGAACGCTTTCCGTTTCTGCGTGAACCGCTGCGCGACGCCGACGACCCGCTCGACGCCGCCTGGCGCGGCGCGCGTGCCGGCCGCGACAGCGACGCGACGCCCTGATCGCCGGCCGTCGCCGCACGCCGGCGGCAATCCGGAGGCCGGCTTCGGCCCCCGGTTCCGCTACACGGCCCCCTCGCTCTCTCGTATACAAGGTCGAAGCGGGCGCGCGTAACCCGCAGAATTTCTTGCGACACCGGATGCGCGCGGATGAAAACGATTTCGTCGCGCGCCGCGACGCCCGCGTCGTTCGGCCGCTCAATGCGTGCGCGGCGGCCCGCCCGGTTCCTGGCGCCCGACCGTCTCCAGCACCGCCCACATCCACATCAGCTCGCGGACGGTGCGCGCATGCTCGTCGCTCTGCGCGCGCCAGCACCGGAACGCGTCGAGTTCGCGCTCCGTCGTATCGCCGGCGCGCAGCCACAACAACCAGCGCACCGCGCCTTCGCGGATCGCGTCGGCGCGCGTGTTCGCGTCGCCGGAATCCGCATCCCGTTGCGATTCGTTCATGTCACGCCACCGCCCGAAGCTCCCTCGACACCCATCCCCCGCACCGCTGCGCGGCCGGGGCGCTTGCCACCCACGCCTCGGATCCGACGACGCTCCACCGGGCCGCCGCGAACGGCAGCCCGGTGTTTGCCGGCCCTCATTGATCAGGTCGTATCGGAGGGGCGTAACCCGCAGCGCGCGAGCAGCCCGCGGCCGCGCGAACGGATCGCCGGCGGGAAAAGGGAGAAGAAAGAGAGGAAAAAACCGGTCAGCTCAGCAGCACGATATTGCCGGGCAGGCGCGTGATGTGCGCGCCGTACAGGCGGCCGACCATGTCGATCACGTCGTCGAGCCGCGTGATCGGAAACTGCGCCTGCATCCGGTTCGCGCCGAGCGCGGCACGCCGCAGCACGACCCGGCCCGGACGATAGCGGTTGATCTCGTCGATGACGTCCGACAGCGGCACGCCGTTGAATACCAGCATCCCGCGCCGCCATGCGCTGATCGCGGCGGGATCGGTTCGCGTCACCGGCTGCACGCCGCGATCGTCGTAGACGACCTGATCGTCGGCCTTCAGCGTGCGTGCGCCGCGCGGATGCGCGAGCGCGACCGTGCCGGACAAGCAGGTCACGCACACCTGCGAGCCGGTACGCCGCACGTTGAAGCGCGCGACCGTCGCCTGCATGCGGCCGTCGCCCGCCACGACGGTAACGGGCTGGATCGGCGTCGCGCGGCCGGCCGGCGGCGTGGCCGCGTCGATTTCCGCCTCGCCGGCGACGACTTCGATGCCGTGCGCCGCATCGCTCGCGGGCAGCACGTCGACGCGTGTCTGCGTGTTCATCGCCACCGTCACGCGCGACGACAGCGCGACGCTGCGCTGCTCGCCGGTGCCCGTGTGGTAATCGGCGGCCAGGTCGCCGAGCGACGGCCACAGCTGCAGCGGCGGACGCACCGCGAGCCACGACGCGCCGGCCGCCACCGCGAAGCCGATGAACGCGCGGCGGCCCGTGCGCATCCTGCGCTCGCGCCTTGCCACGTCTGCCCAGGCAGCGGCCGTGCGCTCTTCGTGCGCGAGTTCGGTTGCCGCCGTGCGCAGCGAGCCCCAGGTGTCGCGCAACAGCGCGGCCGCCTGCGGACGGTCGGCGCACCAGCGCGCGAATGCGTCGGCCTCGGCCTGGCTTGCCTCGCCCGAGCGCAGACGCAGCAGCCACGCGCTCGCTTCGTCGAGTGCGTCGTGGGCGGGTTCTGCCTGGGCTTTCGTCATCGTCCGGGTACTCAAAATTTACGCGGCCCGCCTCGCGAGCCCGTGTACGCATCGCCATCTTCCTGCATGCGCTGCAGACAGTACTTCATCGCCGCGCTCAGCTCGCTTTCGACGAGCCGCAGCGAAATGCCGAACTGCTCGGCGATCTCGCGGTTCAGCAGGCCGTCCACGCGCGCGGCCAGCAGGATCGCGCGGCGCCGCGGCGGCAGGCCGCGCAGCACGTCCTTCAGCGTATCGACCTTGCGGCGCGCCGCGACGATCCGCTCGGGATCAGCCAGTTCGTCGGGCGTCTCGAGCAGCGTCTCGACATCGTCGTCGTGCAGATGGCGGCGCTCGCGGCGATGCTGGTCGATCGCGACATTGTTCGCCATCCCGAGTATATAGGCGTCCGCATTCGTCACCTGCGTGGACACGTTCGCGTTCTCGAGGCGCAGCCAGGTCTCGTGCAGCGCATCGGCCGCGCCGTCCTTCGACCCCGTCACGCGTTCGAGACGCCTGACCAGATACGCATAGCGCGTCGCCAGCAGCTTCCTGAGCCCGGTGCGGTTGGTGTCGGACATGGCGGGCTAGCCTCGCGACGCCGTCGGCGGACAGCGGAAGTGCACGCCGCTGCCGGCCGGCCGCAACAGGATCGTGACCGGCTGCGGCAGGTCCGCCGGCGGCGCATCGTCCAGCTTCAGCGCGCGCAGCGCGCGCATCACCGCCGCGTCGCGGGCGGCCGAACCGCTCGATGCCACCATGTTGACCGCCACCACCGCCCCCCTGTTGTCGATGCGCACCTGCGCGACGAGTCGATAGCTGCCCGGCACCGCCACCGGCTGCGCGCACAGCGCATCGATCAGATGCGCCTGCAGCACGCCCGCGAACGTGCGCCGCTCGCCGGAATCGCCGATCCCGTCGATCGGCAGCGCGGCGTCCGCCGGCGTGTCGGCCGTGGCGGGTGCCGCGTCGGCGGCCGGCTGCGCGACGATGATCGCTTCGTCCGGCCGCGAGAATTCCGCACGCAACCCCGTTCCGGCCAACATGTGCTCGAGCGCGTCGCGCGGCACGTAGTCGCCCTGCACGGGCGCGCTCGTGCGCGCGTCGAGCAGCGGCGCCGGCGCCAGCACGATCAGCTCGGTGAGCCGCGCGAAGTCCTGCAAGGCCTTCGCGAGCGGCTGCGCGGGCAGATCGAAATGCACGACGCTGCCCGGCGAGCGGCCGGTGGAACTGGTCTCCTGCGCGTATGCGTCGCGCATGCAGAGCACGACGAATACGAGCCACGCGACGAGCGCCAGGACACCAGTCGGCGCCCGTGAACGAGTCATGAATCCCTGATCGGAAGTGGAGTTGCACGCTGCGTGCCGGAACGCGCACCCCCGTGAGCGGTTCGGTCGCAAGCGAACGTCAGATTGTGAGCGGGCACTGTGACAGTCAGGTGAAGCATGCAGCGCTACGAATCAATGCACGGCCGAGGCATCGCATCGCTCACGGCCGGCGCACGACGAAGTTGCCGATGCCCGTGCCGACGACCGCCATCCGCACGTCGCCCGACCATAGCGTGATCGTCACCGGCACGTCGATGCTTTCATTGCCGAGCACGACGCGCGACGGTGCGTCGCCGCCGCCGGTGTAGCGCACCGACACGGCCGTCACTTCGGCGCCCCAGCGGCGCGCGCGATACAGGTCGTCGGTCATCGGCGCCCACGCGCCGTTCGCGGTGCGCTGCACGAACCGGTAGCCGCCGCCGACCGGCTGCCATGCGACCGGCATCGAGCGCACCTGCGCCTCGTCGCCGGCCGATTCGAGCAGGTTCGCGAGACGCTGCGCTTCCTCGGCGAGATCGGTGCGGCGATTGCGCGACGGCGCGAGCGTGACGACCGCGACCAGCAACCCGACGATCACGAGCACGACCAGCATCTCGAGCAGCGTGAAGCCGCGTTGCGGGCGACGATGCACGTTTTCCCGCACGCGTGCCGCATCCGATGTTCGTGTTTCCTCATGCCCCGTCATCATGCATTCACCCTTGCGTCGAAGAATGGAAAGCGTCTTCCGTCATCCGAACCGATCGATCGTCATGAAACTGCCCGCCCTGCTCCGCACCGTGGCGTCCCGCGCCGATCTCGTGCCGCTCGCCGAGACGCTCGCCGCCGCGGGCGCGCTCGTTGCCGTGTCGCTGTGGGCCGTGCGCGTGCTGACCGCGGCCGATACGCCCGTTGCGACACCCGCATCACCCGTGCCGATCGACGTCACCGCTGGCACGCGACTTTTCGGCGCGAAACCCGACAACGGCCACGACGCGATCCAGCTGCTCGGCGTGCTCGCGTTCGACGCGCGTCGCGCGGCCGCGATCGTCAGCGTCGGCGGCGATGCGTCGCGCGTGGTATCGCTTGGCGCCGCGATCGGCGAAGCCGCGAAGCTCGCCGAGGTGCGCGCGCGCTCGATCGTCGTCGACCGCAACGGGCTGCAACGCGAAATCGCGCTGCCCGCCACCGAGAAGGCCAACGCGTTCGTGCGCTGAAGCGCGCATCACTGCACCATGTTGTTCAGCTCGATGATCGGCATCATCACAGCCAGCACGATCACGAGCACCATGCCGCCCATCGCGAGGATCAGCAGCGGTTCGAGCAGGCTCGTCAGAAACATCGTGCGCCGCTCCAGCTCGCGCGACTCGCCGTCCGATGCACGATCCAGCATCGTCGTCACGTCGCCGGTGGCCTCGCCAGAGCGGATCAGGTGCACGAGCACCGGCGGGAACGTCTTCGTATGGGCGAGCGCGCGCGACAGCGCGGAGCCTTCCCGCACGCGCACGATCGCATCGTCGACGTTCGCGCGCATTGCGCGGTTCGACAGCGTCTCGCCGGCCGCCTGCAACGCGCGCAGGATCGGCACGCCGGCGGCAGTGAGAATGCCGAGCGTGCTCGCGAAGCGCACCGTGTTGTAGCCGCGCACCAGCTTGCCCGCGAGCGGCGCGCCCAGCAGCCATTGGTCGAAGCGCATGCGCGGCCCGTCGCGCGACAGCACCTTGCCGATCGCATAGCCGATCGCGATCGTCGCCGCGAGCGACGCCCACCACCAGTGACGCACGAAATCCGACAGCGCCATCATCACGACCGTCAGCGTCGGCAACTGCTGCTTCGTGCTGGTGAACACGTTCGCCACCTGCGGCACCACGTAGCTCAGCAGGAACGTGACGATGCCGAATGCGATCAGCGTGACGATGCCCGGGTACGTGAACGCGAGCAGGATCTTCTGCTTCAGCGCGTTGCTCTGCTCGATGTAATCGGCGAGGCGCGACAGCACGACGCCGAGCTTGCCCGTGTGCTCGCCGGCCGCGACGAGCGCGCGATAGATGTCGGGGAAATCGCGCGGATGCTGGGTCAGCGCGTTCGCGAACGAATGGCCGCCGACGACTTCCGCACGGATCGACGCCATCAGTTCGCGCACGTATTCGCGTTCTGCCTGTTCGCTCAGCACCGACAGCGATTCGTCGAGCGGCAGCCCCGCGACGAGCAGGCTCGCGAGCTGGCGCGTGATGATCGCCTGCTCGCGCTGCGACAGATTGCGGCCGAGCGACAGGCGCTGATGGCGCTCGCCGTGCAGCCGCTGCGCGGCCAGCTCGACGACGAGCGGCGTGAGTCCTTGCGTACGCAACTGACTGCGGCCGGAGCGCGCGCTGTCGGCTTCGAGCACGCCTTTCAGCGTGCGGCCGGTGGGATCGATCGCTTCGTAGCGGAATGCCGACATGCCGGAATTCTCCTGTCACGTGCGTGACTGCTTCCTTCGATGACTGCGCGCGGCGTGGCGGATGGAGTCGCCCGGGAAAGACTAAGGATCGAACCGGCGCAAATTTGTGACGGATGTTGGGCTACCTTTTTGCGCGGGCTTTATTACTCACGGATATTTCTCATACGACGCCGAAACGATTTCATCGTTGATGACATTTGCATCCGTTCAAACATTAACCGTTCGATAAACATTTCCTTGATTACCCGATGCGAATACACGACCCATTTCAACAAGGCGACAAAAACATCATCCAATGAATAACGTGCGAATGTTCCGTAGCATCCGCCACGAAACTGACTTGGAGTTGGGCTAGGACGATTCGCCTCGCACGGCCGGCCTGCTCCAGGCACCACCCATGGCTCCCGCTGCACCCAAGCACCATCCCAATATCCGGGATGCCCGATGAGCGTTGAATATTCCCCGAATATCGGATTTGCTAATTTCAATAACGCAATGACCGTTCCGATCGAAATGTTACGCACCATTCGTTATGAAAAATTCACACGCGTCATTCGGAATTCCACCTACATTTACCCGGCGGTCCAAAAGTATTCCAACCGCAGTAGCAGGGGTTCCCGTTTATCTTCGTCCAAGGAAATTTCTCATGAAATCCAGCAAGCGCAAGATCTGTCAGGTCCTGGCTCTCGTCGTTTCGGGCATGGGCGCATCGCTCGCGATGGCCGCAGGCCCGGTGATTCAAGGTGGCGGTTCGTCGCTCGTCGCGCCGACGATCGGTGCTGCTTCGCCGGCTTCCGGCGAAATCGGCCTGTATGGCACCGCGAACGGCACGTTCACGTACTACTCGGTCGGCTCGGGCGCCGGCCAGAACGCGTTCCTGAACAACCAGCCGACGTACTTCGGCTCGGGTGTCACGGGCACGGTCCACTTCGCGAACAGCGATGCCGCGCTCACGACCGCGCAAGTCACGTCGTATAACGCAAGCACGGTCGGCTCGAACAGCGGCCCGCTGATCCAGATCCCGTACATCGTGACCGCGATCACGGTGCCGGTCGTCAACGGCCCGGCCGTGACGAGCACGACCACGCCGCAAACGACGCCGGGGCAGGCACACAGCATCGCGCTGAACGACGACGATCTGTGCGGCATCTTCTCGGGCAAGCTGACGAACTGGAACCAGGTGACCAACCCCGAAACGAAGAGCTTCTATACGGCAAATGCGCCGATCAAGGTCGTCTATCGCGCAGACGGCAGCGGCACGACCGAACTGCTGACCCGCCACCTCGCCGCAGTCTGCACGACCACCAACACGGCTTCGGGTGTCAAGTTCATCGATTCGCTGACCTTCGCGAACACGTCGGCATTCCCGACCGGTGTGCCGTCGAACTTCATCGCGGCATCGGGCAGCGGCGGCGTCCGCGGTTCGCTCACGTCGCTGTCGTCGGCCGGCACGGCCGCCGTCGCGTACCTGAGCCCGGATTACACGAACACGTACATCGCATCGCAAAGCGCGGTCGTGACGTCGTCGGGCGCGCTGCAGCTTCCGCTCGCAAGCCTTTACAACACGAAGGCCAACGCGTACTACGCTCCGACGTACGCGAACGCGACGACGGCAATCGGCACGATCTCGGCACCGTCGACCTCGACCGCTGCAGCAGATCCGACGCAGTGGGTACCGGTTTCCGGCACTGCTTACACCGCCCTGGCCAACCCGTCTGCCGGCTACCCGGTTTCGGGCACGAGCCAGATCATCCTGAGCCAGTGCTATGCGAACGCCACGGTGGCATCGAACGTCCAGAGCTTCCTGAATAATCACTACACGAACGCCAGCTACGCATCGGTCGTGCACGGCAATGGTTTCGACACCGTCCCGTCGGGCTTCAAGACCGCGATTGTTGCCGATTTCCTGAGCAACAGCAGCGGGTATGGGCTCGATATCAACGACGCGTCGACCTGTGCCGTCGTCACCGGCCGATAGTCAGCAACAAACTCTCTGACTCGCAGCAATACCGCCCACCGGCCTCGAGCAATCGAGGCCGGTTTTTATGCAGCGCCACCATCGCGCGGCCCGTCGCCGACAATCGCAACACTATCCAGAACCTGTTCGATCCGGAAACCTGAAACGAAAATCCCCCGCTTCGTACACAAGAAAGCGAGGGATTTCCATTCGACGCAATCGAATCAGCCGCTTTCAGAACCTGTTCAACTTCCCAAGCTCCTCCTTGCTGAGCAACGTCCGCTGGGTCGGCCCCGCCGCGCCGAACCCCAGTAGCGACACCGAATTCGACGAGTCGTAGCCGACCTGTTCCGACTTGCGCCGCTTCGATCCACCGTCCGGGCCGCTATCCCCGAAACCCTCGACCTGCACGCTGATCGTCCAGCGACGTGGCGCGACGCCCGATGCGTTGTTCTTCGCGATATCCTGCGCGACCTGGCTCGCCGCCGATGCCGCCGAGCTCGCGGCCGTCAGCGCGCCGGTGTTCACCGCCTGCACGAGCGGAATGCCGGTTGCCTTGCCCGTCACCTGGATATTGTCCGCGTTCACGACACGCAACGCGGCAACGTTGAGGTTGCCGGCACGAATGCCGGCGTCCCCCGCATCGACGGTACCACGCGGCGCGATCAAATTGACCGTGCCTTTCGGCGCGCCCGGTATGCTCTGCAGCGTCGCGATGCCCGCCCCCGTCACTTGACCACGCGAATCGACCGTACAGTAATGGTTGGCATCGCAAACATACTGCGGCGCCGGCGTATCGGCCGACGTCTTTGCGCCCTTGCCGGCGTTGATGTCGCCGTTCGAACTCCAGATCGTCATGTCGCCGCCCTGCTCGGTGAAGATCCGGCTTTGCGCGAGCAGCACGCTTTGATCCGTGAATATGTCGACATTGCCTTTTTCGAGCGTCAGAATCCCCATCGTGCCCGGGCCTGCTACAACATTGCCGCTGCTGTCCACGATCTGCGGCGGCGCCGTCGTGCTGCCCACGAGCGCCTGCCCGCCCGGCCCGAGGATCGTGACATCGCCGCCCTGCTGCGTCTGAATCGTCGTGCTGCGGATGTCGAGATCACCCGTGCTGACCGACTTGTTCGCGCCGTTTGAACCGCCACCGAGATTGTTCGCGGTATAGCCGTAGGACGCGGGGAACAGCGTATCGAGTGCCTGATAGCCTCTTGCGTACTGGCCGCGGTACGGGCTCGATGCATCGTTGAAGTCCGCGCCCACTTGTGCCAGTACGCCGAACAGAACCTTTTCCGCAAAGCGTTGCTGGACGTAGGACGGCAACGCCTGGAATTGCTTCCATGCTTCATCGGCCGTCAACGGGCCGACCTTCGCCAGAGCGCTGTCCTTGTCCACTTGCAATCCGGTATCGACGCCAAGCCCCGCGTCGTACTGCTCCATGAACGCGATCAATGCAGGCGCCGCGCTCGGCACGCCGGCAACCGCACTGCCCGGCGCGATATAAGTCGCGATGAATCGCGGCAGATCGACACCCGGCCCGACACCGAACAGCACATTGACGTTCGCGCTCTCGTGCGGCAGGTTCGGATTGTTTGCGTTGCCAACTGCGTCGATGCCCGTGAAAACGTGTGCGATACCGCCGGTATTGGCTTGCTGGTTGTACAACTCGGCCTGGCTCGTCAGCGGGCCAATGTTGCGTCCCGCCTGCACGTCGAACCAGCCTGGGCCGCCGACCGACAACACCGGCACTGCACCACCTGCGGCGTGGGGAATCGGCGTGTCATAAATGTCTCGCCCCGCCACGATACGCGTTGCGTCCGAGCTGCGCAGGTTCTGCCCCCAGAACGCCAGGTTGACGATGTCCTGCCCGGCTTGCATGAACGCCGGCTTGTCGATCGACAGCGTGACAAGGCTCTGGTAAAAGCCGTCACTATCGACGGCGCCGTTGACGATGCTTCCGTTCAGGCTGTAGATGCGCGCGGGCTGCACGTCACCATCATGGAGCGCAGTTAGCGCATGTGCCGCGAGCGTCGTGTCCGTCAACGACGGAATCGTGGCTTGCGGATTCGTCGGCGAAGGCATCTGCGACGGATCGGCGTCGGACAGGCCAAATGTTTTTGGCAATGTGACGTTGGTCCCATTGGACGATACATTGGAAAGGGACACCGACTGATCCGCAACCAGATTCAACTGGCCGACGGCCGACGGATAGAGCACGCCTCCGGATGAAACATCAATTGCGCCGTTGAACGCGGTCAAATTGATGCTGGCGGGAAGCACGCCGTTCGCGCCGATCAACATGCCGCCGAGCGTGCCAATTCGGATGTCTCCAGTTGTGGATAGCACATTCACTGCGGAAGTCGATGAGTAGCCCTGACTGTCGGCGTACTGTCCGTAATTAAACAGGTTGACAGAGGTGGTAGGTTGCCCGCCGGGCGGCGCGAAACTGCTTGCATAAGACGGATTCAACACTGCGCCGATGTCCGCGCCTTGACGCGCCGTGACATCGAATATTCCATTCTGCGTCGCAAGCACCGTCGATACGGAAATCGGAGCCATCCCATTCTGTGGAGACGGCACGGCAATATCCGACCCGATGCTCCCGCCTGCCGATATGGTCCCCGTTCCCTTGGCGACGAAGTAGTCGCCGCTCAGAATATCGCCGCCGGCGTGCACCGTCAGATTTCCGCCGCCGACGGTGACGGGTTTGTTGTTTCCGTCCAGGTACCACGTGGTCGGCAACGACACGGCCAGATCCGAGATATTGCCGCCGGCACTGATCGACACGTTGCCGCCGACGCTCATCACACCTTGGTCAAACGCGCCGAAATCAATCGAAGACTGGGTCAACGGAGCAACGATGGTGCCAGTACCACCAACGTCGGCAGTTATTCCCGGCGTGATCTGCATCCACTGCCACCAATACTGGCTGATGCTGTTGCCTGCCCCTCCCGTCACGACGCCCGTCGCATCGGTCACACTCTGGACACCGTTGATATCGCCCTGCACGTGGAGCGAAATATCGCCGGCCGAATCAGGATTCACGGTCGGCGTAACCAGAATGTCTTGCCGTCCCGACCCGCCCCCCATGACCGCCGTGGCAAGACCCAACACAGGATTTCCCCGCGTGGGCGCACCCGCCGTATACACGACGCCCGGTGCAGTCGTATCCGCCAGCGTGAAGTTATTGCCGGCCGCGATATCGATCGACCCGGTGCCGGTTCGGATCGTTGTCGGTTGCAACAACGTCAATCCGTTCGAATCGACGTAAGCGGTGTGCTGGTTCAACGTCACGTTGCCGGCCGGCGCACTGCCGGCGGCGAATGCAGCGACAGGCTGCACGGCAAGCGGATTCGCGCTGGCGAGATCGGCGCCGCCGACGATGCGATACGACGAACTCTGGCCACCCAACAGTGCCGCAAAGCTGATCGGCAATGGATTATTTACCATGGCAATGTTAGCGGGCAGATTACCGGGCAACACCCCAATATTCACCCCGGAAAATGGAATCGACAACGGTGCCGTGGGTGCAAAGAAGAAACTGTAAACTCCCTGTGGTTGCAAGAGAGGAGAAGTCATGGTCGTCGTATGAGCTACCCGATCAAGGTAGCCGTTATATATGCTTATATAGGCGCTGTAGTCTTCCGCATGTGTCGATGCAATTGGCGGCGTCGGCGTTCCAAATTTTGGAATAACCGTCACACCATTTTTGACGAATCCAACGATAGAAAGTTTGGTATAGCCAGCCAACCACCCAGAAAAAGGAAGAGGCGTCAGATATGCATCAAGATATTGCTGATACGACGAATAGTCCGAAACAACTGGCGCAGACTTATTTAACGGACTGTAAGGCAAGACATGAGACGTGTAGGTTCCACTCGCCCAATCTCCGTAATACGTCCCCCACGAATTCGCATACTGAATATAGTTGGAATAATACTGAGCCGCCTGATTCGTCAACGGCGCACTCAACGAGACGTTGGGGTCATACAGCGGATCGTTTTGATCGCCGGCGGATGAGGCCAGCGGCCGACTCGTCCCGTTGTAGAACTGCACGGTTACCGATGCAGGATCATCAAGCGACATCAGGTTGTTATACAACGCCAGCGCGCCCGCATACGTCCCCGTAGCCGTCGCACTCCCCGCCGCCCCCAGAATCGTCGCGACCTGATTCTGGAAAAATCCGTCGGTAATACTCGCTTCCGCATCGAAATTGTTCGTCGACCTGAACGTCAGCATCGGCGCGACCGTGCCGTTGTACCGATACGAAGGCACGATCGTCCCGCTGTTGTTCGGCAGCCCCGCGCCGAGATTCCAGTTCGACAGGATCGAGATATTGCCGCCGTTGATCGCCGCGCTCGGGTTGTCGAATTCCACACCGGGCGCGACGCGGAAATTCGCGATGTTCGCCGTCGATCCCTGCAGCGTCGGCCCGTTTGCGCCGAGGCCGCTCTGGATGAATCCCATCAGCGTGCCCGGCGTCATCGACAGCGTGCCGTCGCTCGCCTTGACGACCTGGCCGCCGTAGAACGTCTGGTGATCGGCGTTCGCCGTGGTCGGCACGAAGTACGCGCTGTCCATGCCCGGGAAGCCGATCGATGAAATCCCCGTGTACAGCGAAGCAAGATCGCTCTGACTGCCCGTCAGCGTCGCCTGCTCGCCGGTCGCATTGTTCGTCAGCGTACCGCCGCCGTCGCCGTTTGCATCCGGCGCGAACGTGAAGGTCGGCGGATTGGTGCCTTGCGCGGTGAACGTGCCGGCCAGCAAATGCCCGTTGCCGTCGTACCAGCCGGCCGGATCGACGATGCCGTCGAAATGCTGCCCGCCCGGTGACGCGTCGGTCGTGCTCCACACCGCATACGCTTCGAGCATCGTCGCGCGCGAACCGACGATGCCCTTGCCGTTGTTGAATGCAGTCGGGAACTGGACGTCGACGCTGCCGTCCGCAAGCAGCGGCGCACGGAAATTCACCGTGCCGCCCGACAATCCGCCTGCCGTGCCGCCCGATACGTCGATCAGCGCATTCGCGCCGACCCGGATCGCGCCCGAACGCGACGGATCGATGTTCTCGTAGCCGTAGGTCGCGTTGTACGGATTCGCGACGGTCGGATCGAACACCGCGCTCGTGCCGATGTTCACCTTGCCGCCGCGCTGCGTCGTATCGGAGCCGCGCGCGAGCAGCGTGCCCTCCACGTCGACGCCGCTGCGGCCATACAGGTCGATCTCGCCGCCCGCCTTGCCCGACGCGTCGATCGTCCCCAGCACGTTCACGTTGCCGTTCGCCGTATCCCGCGCATTGCCCGCGCCGCCGTCGGCGGTCAGCGATACCGAGCGTGCGGTCAGCGCATTGCCGGCCGACAGCGTCAGGTTGCCCGACTTCGTATGAACCGCAATCGACTGGTTGACGCCGCTCGATGCGAGCGTCTTCGCGAGCGAATCCAGATCGGTCGCGCCGGCCGTGTCGAGCGACAGCGAACCGCCCGCGTAGCCGTTCGCCGCACCGCCCTTGATCGTGCCGTTCAGATTCACGACCTGCTTCGGCGCCGACAACGTCAGGCTGCCTGCCGCACCGCCACCGCTCGCGCCCGAGAAGTCGAGCGTCGTGCCCGGCTGCACATCGACCGTCCCCGCATCGGCGGTCAGGACGATCGAGCCGGCCGGCGCGTACTCCGTCACGTCGAAGAACTGCTTCGACACGCCGGCCGAGCTCACCGTCGAGCCGCTGCCGATCGTCAGGTTGCCTCCCTTCGCGTCGAGGCTCACGTTGCCGGCCGGTGCGGCGATCGTCGCGCCGTTGTCGGCCAGCGTGCCGCCGACGAATTTCCACGCGCCGCCGACCGCCGTTTTCGTCAATGCGGTGCCCGCTGCGCCGTTCAGCGTCAGCGTGCCGGTCGTCTTCACGGTCGATGCGGAACTCGTATCGGCGAGATACACGGGCGCACTCAGCGTCACCGGCAGCGCGCCGAAATCGAACGTCCCCGTACCCTGTCCGACGATGCCGCCGCTCGCGGTCAGGTTCACCGACGAGAATCCGTTCAGCGTCTTCGTGCCAGTGCCGAAGTCGATCTCCTGCGCGTTGACCGTCAGCGTGCCGTTGCCCGATGCGGACGGGCTGCTGGGCGCGCCCGTCTCGTTCGTCAACGCAATCTGCTGACCGCTCAGCACGACGTGGCCGCCATCGCTCGTGAACGTGCCCGCGCTCAGATCGACGCGCTTGCCGAACGTCGCATTCACGTCGCCGACGAAGCCGATCGCGCCGTAGCTGCGCAGCGTGACGAGGTCCGCATTGGCAAACTGCGCGAGGCCGGCAGGATCGATCACGAAGCCCGGCAGGTTCGCCGCGGCGGCGCCGCTCGCATTGGTGAACGTGATCGCCGAACCGTCGGCCGTGACCGCCTTGCCCGACAGCACCGCACTCGGGTCGACCTTCAGGTCGCCCGACGAATCAAGCATCAGCGCCTGGCCGCCCGTGAGCGTCGCACCGGCGCCGACCGTCAGCAACCCGGTACCGGTGCCGCCCGTGCGCGCGAGCGGCGCCACCGCGCCGTTCGACACGCGCAGCAGCGCGCCATCGCCGGCGATCGCGATCGGCTGGTCTTTCGCGGCCGGATAATCGCCCGCCGCCGCGATCGACGCGCCTGCGTCCACGCGCAGGCCGTTCGCCGCATTCGGATCGGTGCCGCTCGCGTCGGTCTTCGTCACGAGCAGGATCTCGGGCCCCTTGAGCGACGTGTTCGCGTCGTTCGACACCACCACACTGTTTGCGATGGGCGTGATCGTCACGCCCTTCGCCGTCGCCGCGCGCGTGCCGCCGATCAGCAGGCTGCCCGCGTTCAGCGAATCGAGTGCATCGCCGCCGATCTGCAGATAGCCGGGCAGTGCCGCGCTACCGTTTCCGGTGATCTGGATGTCCTGCGACGCGATGTCGACTTCGGCCGGCGCGCCGCCCGCACCCGCCGCCGCGTTCAGCGTCGCGCCCAGCGTGAGCGCCTTCGTCGCGGCCAGCACGAGCTGACCGCCGTCCACCGGCAGCGGCGGCGTCACGGCGCCCTGCTTCGCGGCCTGCGCGGTGAAGAAGTCGTTCGCGCCCTTCAGCGTGTATTGCGAGTATTGCTGCCACACCTTGCCCGACTGCACGTTGAAGAGCGTCGGCGTCGCGCTGCGGCCACCCGTCACCGCGTCGGCGAAGTAGCCGGCCGTCATCACCGTGCCGTCCGGCAGCACCTGCGACGCGCCCGGCACGACGTTGCCGCCCGTGCTCGACACCGTCACGCGATACGCGCCCGGCAGCGTCGCGTATTTGCCGGGCAGCAGCGTGTAGTAGCCGGCCGCGAGGCCGGGCACGCCGGACAGGTAGACGGCCTTGCCGATCGCGTCGATCATCCCGGCCTGGCCGACGCCGAGCGTCGCGGTCGTGGTGGTTGCCGTGCCGTTGCCCGCGACGGCCGGCTGCACCGTCTGCGCGAACGACGGGTCGTAAGCGGCGACCGGCGATTGCTTGCCCGGCACGATCGCGTAGACGCTGCCGGCCCCCGCATTGACCGGCACCGCCGTCGCACCCTTGCCGTTCGCGTAGCTCACGTTGTATTGCGACAGCACGTCGCGCGTGCCGCCCGTGCCCGGCACCCATTCGGCCGCCTGCAGGTCGCCGCCGCCGGACAGGTCGATCGTCGCGCCCGGGTTCAGCGCGACGCGCGTGCCGTTCACGCCAATGTATTTCGCCGGCGGCGCATTGAGGTTGGAAGCCGTCGCGCCCGCGAGCGGATTGAACTGCCATTGGACGCCATCGACCGTCGTGCCGTATGGAATGATCGAGCCGCCGTTCGAAACCGACGTCACGCTGCCGTTCGCGAACGTCACCGAGTCGGTCGCGACGAGCGGCAGGTTGCCGAACTGCTTCTGCGTCGCGCTGTTCGCCGGATCGCCGACGCCGAACACGAGCGAGCCGGACGGCGCACGCACGTTGCCGCCCTGCACGATGTTCGTCGCATCGACGAGCAGCGCGCCGCCGGCCGACAGCGGCGTGCCGGACGACCCGGTCGAACCGAACGTGACGGTGGTCGGAGCGAGTTTGCCCGTCACCGCATCGGCGGGGCCGACCGCGTCGATGATGAACGTGCTGCCGGTGGCAGGGTACAAGCTGGCCGCGTTGAACGTGACGTTGCCGGGCGTATACAGCACGCCCGGCGACAGCACATTGCTCGTCGGCGACACACTCGTCGAACTCAGGCGGATATCGCCTCGACTGTTCAGGTTTGCTTGACCGAAGTTGTTGAGCTGGAACTGATTGCGCAGATCAAGGAACGACGCATTCACGTTCAGCGTCGCGTCCGAGCGCGTCGCCACCGGCGCGAACGCGGGCGTCAACGTCGTTGCAACCGGTCCCGCCAGCGCGACATATGGCGCGTTGATCGTCACCTTCGTGCCGAGCGGATGGGCCGGCGGCTGCGACAGAAGGGTGTCGAGCGCGGAAGGGCCGCCGCTCGGCTGGGCGGGCGTCGACAGGAGCGTCGCCAACTGGTCCATGCCGATCGCGGCGATGCGTCCGGTATTCAGCGTTACCGACTCGGGCAGCGCGAGGTTCACGTTACCGGCGAATGCGATCGTCGGTACCGGCGCCGGAATCGGGGATGGCGTGCTGTCGCCGAGCACGAGATTCGCGATCCCCGAACCATTCAGGCGATCGGCGGAGAACTGGATCACGCCGGTCGGCTGACCGCTCGGCAACCCGGTGGCCGGATCGACCGGCGTCGGGAAATCCTCGCCCGGCGCAAGGCCGGCGGGCACGAGCGCACCGCTCTGCCGGACGACGAGCGCGGTCGCGCCGGACGCACTGCCGTTCTGATGCGGCAGAACCGTCAGCGTGCCGCCGCGCGCCTGCGATGCACCGCCATGGCCGCTGAGCGTCCCGTCCGCGAAAAGCCCGTACGCGGCCGACAGCGTGATCGAACCGGCGTCGCTCCATACCGGGTGCGATGCATACGTGCCGTTCGCCTGCAATCGATCGAAGTTCGCCGATGCGCCCGATACGTCGATCTTCGAGCCGGCTTGCGCGACCACGTAGCCCGTATCGCTCGACAGCGTCACCGAACCGCCCGGCAGCACCTTGCCGGTATTCGGCATGGCGGTCGTTGCGCCGATCTTCACCGGTGCGGCAAGCGGGTTGGCAAGCGCGACGCCCGATACGTCGAGCGTCGCGTCGGCCCCGAGCCATACCGAGCGGCTGTTGCTCGGCGTGAACACATTGAATTGCCCCGGCTGGGCGGTCGTGGCTCCGGTATCCGCACTCAGCACGATCGACCCGCCCGGCGCGACCACCGAGCCGAGCACGGTCACCTGTTTCGGCGACGCGAGCACGATACTTGCACCGGCGTCCGCATCGATCGACGCACCGGCCGAAAGCGTGACCGCGCCGGTCACGCCCGGATACGACGGAATCACGCCGTTACTCGCCGCCGTCAGCCACGATACGGCGTTACCGCCGGTCAGCTCGAGCCCTGCGGGTTGCCGGTGATATGCATCGAGCTGGCCAACCATCGTCAGACCGCCGGCAGACAGGTTCGCACCCGAGCTCGTCCGCTGAAGTGCCAGCACATCGGGAAGCAGGTTCTTCTGCGTGAGCGCAACCGTTGCGCCCGGCGCGATGGTCGAATCGTAGTACGCGTTCAACACGTATTTGCCGAAGCCCTGCTGCGAGAAGAAGCTTTCAGGCAGATACACATCCCACGGTGCCGCCGCCGCGCGATCTCCCCCGATCCGGAAGCCGAGCGCATTCAGCGTCAGCGTGCCGCCGCCCGAGAAGCCTTCGCTCAGGATCGTGCCGCCCATTGCAATCGTGCCGGCGGTCGGCTGAGTGCCGGGCAGGTTCGCACCACCGTCGGTCGTATGACCGAATTGCGCACCGCCCGCAGGTACCGCATAGGTCTGCAACGCCACGTTGCCCGCGCGCCCTGCCGGCACGCCGTTCTGCATCAGCAACTGGCCGTTCGCGAGCATTTCGCCGCCGCTCGATACATCGAGCACGCTTCCCGGTTGCAGCAGGATCGAACCCGTCGCGTCCACGGCGCTGCCGTCGACGAACGTCGATCCCTGCGTCGCAGACAGCGAAATGCTGCCGCCGTTGATGAACTGGCTGTTGCCGGGCGCCGTGCCCGGCGCGGCCTGCACGTCGTTGTTCACCCACTGGCCGGCCGCGCTCAGCGCGCCCTGCGGCCCGACGACGACATTGCCGCCGCTCGTGATCGAAATCGAACCCGACGGTGCGGACAACCGCCCCGCGACATTCACGTCGGCGCCGACGGCCGGGCTGTTCAGCGAGATCGCACCGCCCGGCTGAAGGTTCAGCTGCGTGCCCTGCGCGACCACGATGCCCTTGCCCGCGTTCTTGTCCTCGGTCACGTTCAGCTTCGCGAAGCCGCCGTTGTTCAGCGTCGCGACCGGCACGACCCGCGTCGTCAGCAGATTGTTCGGATCGTTGGCGGCAAGCGTCGCCGAAGCGTTCTTGTCCAGCGGCGTATCGATCGAGAAGCCCGGCATCAACGCGCCTAGCTGCGGTGCGTCGTCCTGCAGAATCGTCAGTCCCGAGATCGCGCTGATCGGAAGCAGCGGATTGGCGGCGGCATTCCAGGCCATCCCGGCCAGCGTGCCGCCGGCCAGCTTCGGGTCCGCGCCCAGGTTGAACGCGCCGCCCGACGGCAGGCTGTTGCCCTGCATCTGCTTCGCGCCGCCAAACGCCTGCGCACTGATATCGCCATCGAGCACCAGCGCCTGCGACGCGAACAGGTCGAGCGTGCCCGCATTGCCGCCGACGATGTAATCGGACTGGTAGGTGCCGCCCGTTTGCAGCGGGTTGTACCAGGACTTCGTCACGTTCCAGCGCGGATGGCTCTCGACGAACTGGCCGGCGATGCCGACATAGTTGTTGTACGGGCTCGCCTGCCCGATCGGCACGATCGCGCCGTTGGCATCGACGAGCCGCGTCGTGTTGACCATCCCGCCGTTGTAATGCACGTACCCGCCGTTCAGGTTCATCGACGAACCGGCCGCGGTCATCACCTCGTTGCCCGACAGCGTGATCGTGCCGCCGTTGGTCAGCAACTGGTCGACCGTGCGCGGGATCAGGTTCACGTAGCCCGACAGGTTCAGGATCGGGCTGCCGACCCACTGCACGCCGTCGCTGCGCGTGCCCGTCAGCGTGCTGTCGACGACGACGCCCTTCAGCCCGAACAGGAAACTGTTGCGCAGCAGCGGCGAATCGGCCAGTTCGTTCTGGCCGATCCGGTCGATCGTCACGAGCGTCTGCGAGATCGGCGTCTGGACATCCGCGAGCCCCGACACGTCGATCGTCGCGCCGTCATCCACGTAGATCCGGCCCGGCACCGCGGTCTGGCCGGCTGCCTGGTTCGTCACCACCGACGGCACGTAGGCCGTCACCGACACGTTCGAGCCCGGCGCCTCGATCAGCGAGCCGCCCTGGAACCAGACGGAGCCGGCCGTCATCGTGATGCCGCCCGGCGTGAAGGTCGTACCGGGCGTGGAGGTCGCGGTCTGGCCGTTGTTGTCGGGCAGCACCATCGTGACCGATCCCGGGCCAAAGCTCAGCAGGCCGGCACGATTGACGTTGTCGCCTCCGCCGCCGTTGCCCGTGACCGGCGTCGAGCCGGTATACGGATTGCCCAGCGGATTGTTCGACGCATACTCGTCGGCCGTCGAAATCGTGATCGTGCCCGGCGTGTTCACGCTCGTCGTGACGCCCACCACGCCGTTCTGCGCGACGCGGCTGCCGAGCAGGTTCACGTTGCCGCGCGCAGCCTGGACGATGCCGGTATTGGTCAGGGTGCCGGCCGGCGTGACGTCGATCGTTTTGCCGGTCTGCAGATCCGTCGTGACGATCTGCCCGCTCAGCTCCGGCAACAGCACCTGCGGATTGCCCGTCGCCCCGTTTCCGTTGGGTCGCAGGCTCACGCCCACGCCCGCCGCAAGCACCACCTGCCCCGCCGTCGCCGAAATGCTGCCCGCGTTCGTCACGTTCGGCGCCGCGACCAGCACGAATCCGCCGTCGCTCGCCGTGCCGTTCGTGTGCGTCGTGATCGATGCGCCTTGCTCGATCGTGACGTCGCCCGGCGCCTGGTACGAACCAGTCAGCAGCGCCGGGCTCCCTAGCCCGAGCACCTCGTTCGGGCGCCCGACCGCGCCCGCCACGCCGCCCGAACTCCCCGACTCCGGATAAGCCAGCCCGCCTGTCGTCCCCGCCCGCAGGCTCAGGAACTGCTGGTTGCTCGCGACGATGCCGTCCGCCGTCGGCACGAGCTGGTTCTTCATGTCGAGCAGGTTCAGCGACGACGCGACCAGCGAATGCACGTTGACCTGCGACCCCGCGCCGAACAGCACGCCGTTGCGGTTGATCACGTACACCGCGCCCTGCGCGGTGACGTTGCCGAGTATCTGGCTCGGCCGCCCGCTTGGATCGTTGATCCGGTTCAGCACGGCCCAGTTGTTCGCGCCGTTCGTCTGCGTGCCGGCCGACTGATCGAAGTTCAGCGTCGTCTGCCGGCCGACGTTCATCGTCTGCCACGTGAGCACCGCGTTCTGGCCGGTCTGCTTGACGTCGACGTTCACGCGGCCGCTGTTGTCGACCGTCTGCTGCGGCGCATTCGCGTTGACCCACAGCAGCGGATTGCCCGTGTCGGTATTCTGGCTGACGAGATTACCGTTGCCGTCCTTCGCGAAGGTGATGCCCGGCGCCACCTCCAGCCCGCCCGGCGCGATCCCGTTCGGCACGGTCGAAGGCAGCTTCGCCGCCGCCGCGGCCGCGTTCTGCTGCGCGGCGATCTGCGCGGCGATCGCATGGGCGGCGTAGCCGAGGTTGCGGATCGACGGCTGGCTCGCCTGCGCCGCCTGCTGCGGCGACACGCCGAGATTCGGCATGCCCGGCACACCGGCACCGCCCGCGCCGCCGCCGGACGCGCGCGCGGTGGCCGCACCGAGGTTCATGATGCCGGCCGCATGCGCATGCGCGGACGCCGCCGCGAGCAACATCAGCGCGACGGCACGCACCAGCGGCCGCAGTTCCGATTTCAGGACCGAGCGCGACCCCGTCGCGTCAGGTTGTCGTGCGATGCGTGCGCGTGCTGCCATTCTTCACCCCGAATCCTATGAAATGGCGTTCGGCGACGATCGCGCCGCAAGCGACGCCGATCCGTTGCCGCGCCTGATCGTTGCGCGTTGGCCGAAACCCGGCCACGGGAATCTCGAGAACATACGAAGGCCCGATGGCAGCGACGTGGCGAGTGTTACGGACCATTCCGGGCGCGTGCGAATGGTCCGTAGCTTTTGTCACAGTCGGCGGCTCACGCCGTCTCGCGGTGCGCGCGGATGCGAGCCGCGAGCGCCTGCGCGACGCGTTCGACCAACGCCGGCCAGTCGCCCGGCCGCCCTTGCCGGAACAGCGTCGCCGTCGGATACCACGGGCTGTCGTCGCGCTCGAGCAGCCAGCGCCAGTCCGGCACGCGCGGCAGCAGCACCCACACCGGCCGGCCGAGCGCGCCGGCCAGATGCACGACCGACGTATCGACGGCGATCACCAGATCCAGCGTGTCGACGAGCGCGGCCGTCTCCGCGAAATCGGTCAGCGCTGCCTCGAACGACAGCACGCCGCTGGCCGCGAACGCGTCGGCGTCGCGCGCACGCACGCCGACTTGCAGGCTGACGAACGTCGCGTCGAGCGCGACGAGCGGCGCGAGCGCGGCAAACGTCATCGACCGGTTCTCGTCGTTCGCGTGATGCGGGTTGCCGGACCACACGACGCCCACGCGCAGGCGCCCCGGCGGCGCAGCCGCATCGAGCCGTTCGAGCCATGCCGCGCGCCGCCGCGCGTCGGCATGCAGGTACGGCACGTCGGCCGGCACCGTATCGAGCGTCGTGCGGAACGCGAACGGCAGGCTCATCATCGGGCAATGCAGATCGAACGCCGGCAACGCCTGGCCGTCGGCGACGACCCGGCTCACACCGCGCAATGTGCCGAGCAGTTCGGCCAGCGGAGCAGGCGCGTCGATCGTCACGATCGCGCCGCGATCGTGCGCCAGGCTCGCGTAGCGGCAGAACTGCAGCGTGTCGCCGAAACCCTGCTCCGCATGCAGCAGCAGCGTGCGGCCCGCCAGCGGTTCGTCGCCGGTCCATTGCGGGCGGTCCGCATGACGGCGGTGCAGCATCACGTCGGCGGCATCCCAGCGCGCCTCGTGCTGCCGCCAGCCAGTGCCGAAGTCGCCCGTCAACAGGCGGCAGAACGCCTCGGAGCGGCGCGCGATGCCGTGATTCGCGTCGTGCCGGCAGGCCAGCGCGAAATCGGCGAGCGCGCCCGCGTAATCGCCGACCTGCTGGCGCGCGACCGCACGCGCGTAGATCTCCTGCGCGGTACCGCACGGCGCGACGGTGGCGGCCGCGTAGCTCGCGAGCGCGTCGTCGTAACGGCCGAGCAGTTGCTGCGCGATCGCGCGGTTGCACAGCACTTCCGCATGCGAGCCGCGCGCGGCGAGTGCCCGGTCGTAATCCGCAACGGCGTCGTCGCAGGCGCCGAGCGCCCGCAGCGCGCCGGCGCGATTGCGCAGCGCATCGAAATCGGCCGGCGCGCGCGCCAGCGCTTCGCCATAGGCGCGCACGGCTTCGTCGTGACGCCTCAGCCCCAGCAGCGCGTTGCCGCGACCGATCCATGCGCCGACGTTGTCGCGGTCGAGCGCGAGCAGGCGATCGGCGCGCTTCAGCAATTCGTCGCGCAGATGCAGCAGGTCGAGCGCGACGCAACTGACGAACAACAGTTGCGCATCGTCCGGCGTGCGCGCCAGCGCTTCGTCGATGCACGCGAGCGCTTCGGCCGGGCGGCCCAGCTCGATCAACGCATAGCCGCACGCATAGACGAGCTCGGGAGTCTTGCCGCGCACCACCATCGCGAGCCGGAAACAATGCACGGCCTCGTCGCCGCGCCCCAGCGCGCGCAGCGCATGGCCGCGTTCCGTGAGCGCGAGCGCATCGTTCGAATCGATCCGCAGTGCGCGCTCGATGCTGATCAACGCGTCGGCTGGCCGGCCCATCGCGCGCAGCGCAGCGCCGCGACGCGCCCACGTCGCGGCGCGCCCTGGCTCGCGCGCGAGCGCGAGATCGTACGCGCCGACCGCCTCGCCGTGCCGACCGAGCGCATGCAGCGCGTCGCCGCGCGCCGCATGCGCGGGCGCATGGCCGGAATCGCGTGCGAGCGCCTGCGCCGCCGCGTCGAGCGCCTCGCGATGGCGGCCCGTGCCGGTCAGCGCCGCCGCATGGTTGGCGAAATTCCACGGCTGATCGAGTCCGAACCGCATCGATCGCGCGATCAGCGGCTCCGCGCGCGACGCGTCGCCGCGCGCCAGATGCACGACGCCAAGCAGGTGCAGTGCTTCGACGTGATCGGGCATCATCGCCAGCACGCCTTCGTAGAGCCGCGCCGCGCCGGCAAAATCGCGCTGCTCGAGCTTCGCACGCGCCTGGCGCAGCGCATCGTCGACGGCCGCCCGCAGCGGCAGCGCATGCACCGTGCTCATCGCGACGCGCTCGCCACGAGCGCCGGCAGCGCGTCGCGCACGCGCTCGACCACCGGCGCCCACTGGCCGCCCTGCGGCTGGCGGAACAGCGTCGCCCGCGGATACCACGGGCTGTCGTCGCGATCGAGCAGCCAGCGGAAATCCGGCGTGTGCGGCAGCAGCACCGCGAGCGGACAACCGAGCGCACCGGCCAGGTGCGCGACCGACGTATCGACGCTGATCACCGCGTCCAGTGCGCCGATCAACGCGGCCGTCTCCGCGAAATCGGTCAGGTCGTCGCCGACGAAGCGGATCGGGCTCGCCTGGAGCGCCGCACGATCGTCGTCGCGGATCACCTTCTGCACGCTGATCCACTCGTAGCGATCGTCGAGCAGCGGCAACAGGTCGGTCAGCGTCATCGAACGGTTGCGGTCGTTCAGGTGCAGCGGATTGCCCGTCCAGACGAGGCCGATGCGCGGCCGGCCCGTCGCGCCGAGACGCGCGCGCCAGCGTTCGACCCGCTCGGGATCGGCACGCAGGTACGGCGCGCCCGCCGGAATCGACGACAGGTCCGTGCGGAATTCCAGCGGCAGGCTCAGCAGCGGGCAATGCAGGTCGAACGGCGGCAGCGGATCGCCGCGCGCGACGAGCACGTCCACGCCGTCGAGCGTCGCGAACAGCGACTTCAATTCGACGGGCGCCTCCAGCACGACGCGTGCGCCGAGCGCCTTGACCAGCGGCACGTAGCGGCAGAACTGCAGCGTGTCGCCAAGCCCCTGCTCCGGATACAGCAGGATCGTGCGACCGTCGAGCGGCGTGCCATGCGTCCAGCGCGGCTGCGCGAAATCGCGCCGGCTGCCGTCGAGCTGGCTGTCGCGCCAGCGCCATTCGTACTCGGCCCAGCCGGCTTCAAAATCGCCGGTCGACAGGCACAGGAAGGCGCGCATGCAGTGCGCGGGCGCGTCGTCCGGGTCGATGTCGAGCACGCGCGCATAGGCATCCAGCGCTTCGTCGTGGCGGCGCAGCGCGCGCAACGCGTTCCCCCGATGAAAGTGCGCAAGCTTGTCGCGCGGCGTTGTGTCGATCACGCGCGCAAGATCGGCGAGCGCGTCGTCGTAACGATGCGTTTCGAGCCTGACAACGGCACGCGTGAACGACGCCGCGGTGCAGTGCGCATCGACCGCAAGCGCCCGGTCGCACATCGCGTGCGCGTCGTCGTGGCGACCGACGTGCATCAGCGCACTTGCGAAGTTGCACAGCACGGCGGTGTTGTCCGGCTCGACGTCGAGCGCGCGCGCATAGCTGTCCACCGCCTCCGCGTAGCGCCCGACGTGGCTCGCCGCGTTGCCGCGATTCGCGAGCGCGCGCGCATGACGCGAATCGAGCGCGATCGCACGATCGCAGCGCACCAGCGCTTCGTCGTGCCGCCCAAGCTGCTCGAGCGCGATAGAGCTGTTGACGATCGCATCGACGAACGCCGGGCTTGCGGCGATCGCCGCATTGAAATCCGCGAGCGCGCGCTCGGGCTCGTGCAGATCGAGATACGCGACGCCGCGCAGGAACAGCACTTCGGCGCTGCCGGGCGCGAGCGCGAGCGCATGGTCGTAACTGAGTGCCGCGTCGCGGAAGCGGCCGAGCTCGCGCAGCGCGAGACCGCGAGCGCGCATCGCATCGAACGAGCGGCCCGCGAGCGCGACCGCCCTGTCGCAATCGGCGAGCGCCGCGTCGTGGCGACCGAGCGCGCGCTGCGTGTCGCTGCGCTTCACGTAGCCGTCGGCGAAACCCGGCGTCAGTTCGAGCAGCCGGTCGTAGGACGCGCACGCTTCGTCGTGCCGCCCGAGTTGCGCGAGCAGGCCGGCCCGCTGGAACAGCGCGCGCTGATGTGCGGGGTTGATCGCGAGCGCATCGTCGAGTCGAGCGAGCGCGTCGTGCGTGCGGCCGAGTCCGGCGAGCACCGCCGAGTAGTTCGCCAGCGCGAGCGGTACCGGCTGGCGCTCGATCGAGCGCCGCATCAGCGGCTCGGCATCGTCGAGACGGCCCTGCTGGAATCGCAATGCGCCGAGCAGGTGCAGCGCTTCCGGATGGTCGGGATCGAGTGCGAGCAGTTCCGCGTACGCGTGTTCCGCATCCTGCAGCGCGCCGTCGCGATGTGCGATGCGCGCACGCGCGAGCAGCCGCTCGAGCTGCGCGGCGTCGGGCGGACGGCGATCCGGCGATCTTGATGCGGCCGGCGTGCTCGCGAGCGTCGTCCCTTCCCCGTTCAATGTCATCGTGTGGCCCCTGGTTGGTCGTTCTGATTCGTTTCGTCGCGTCTAACGCGTCATCGCCGCGATCGCATCGCGCACCGCGTCGATCACGGGGGCCCAGTGCCCCGGCGACGACTGGCGAAACAGCCGCGCGGACGGATACCAGGGGCTGTCGCCGCGCGCCCGCATCCAGCGCCATTCCGGCGGGTCGGGCAACAATACCCAGACCGGGAAGCCAAGCGCGCCCGCGAGATGCGCGACCGCGGAATCGACCGCGATCACGACATCCAGTGTGCCCATCAACGCGGCCGTATCCGAGAAATCGCCGAGCGCGTCGTCCACGCGGCGCAGCGGCGAATCCGCCAGTTGGCCGAGGTCGCGTTCACGAACCGGCTTCTGCAGGCTGACCCAGTCGACGTCGAGATCGAACAGCGGCGCGAACCGCGCCAGATCGATCGACCGATGGTGGTCGTTGCGGTGTTCCGGATTGCCGGCCCACGCGAGCCCGATGCGCGGGCGGCCTCGTGTGCCGAGCAGCGCTTCCCATTCGCGCACGCGGTGCGGGTCCGCATGCAGATAGGCGGCAGCAGACGGAATCGTCCGCGCATCGGTGCGAAACGCATACGGCAGGCTCGGCAGCGGCACGTGACAGTCGAACGCGGGTAGCGGCTCGCCGCGCGAGACCACCGCGGCGGTGCCGTCGAGCGATGCCATCAGCGCGCGCAACGACGGCTGCACCTCCAGCACGACGCGTGCGCCGCGCGCGGCGACGAGCGGTACGTAGCGGCAGAACTGCAGCGTGTCGCCGAAACCCTGCTCCGCGTGAATCAGGATCGTCCTGCCGTCGAGCGGTTCGTCGCCACGCCAGGCCGGCTGCGTGAACTGACGCACCTGCCGCGCGAGTTGCGCGTCGCGCAGCCGCCATTCGTACGCGGGCCAGCCGCGCTCGAAATCGCCTTCCATCAGATGCAGCGATGCGCAGGCGACGTGTGCGTCGACATAGTCGGGACGCAGCGCGAGCGCACGCTCGTAAGCGGCGAGCGCGTCGTCCGCCTGAGCCTGGTCGGCATGCAGGTTGCCGCGATTGAGCCAGTTCGTCGCATGCTCCGGACGCAGTGCGAGCGCGCGATCGAGCGATGCGGCCGCTTCGTCGCGGCGGTGCAGGTCCTGCAGCACGCTGCTGCGATTCGTCCAGGCTTCGGCGAAATGCGGGTCGAGCGCAAGCGCCGCATCGTACGAGGACAGCGCTTCGTCGAAGCGCTTCAGGTGCCGGAGCGCGGTGCCGCGATTGCACAGGATGTCGGTGGACCGAGGCTCGATGGCGAGCGCACGCGCGTAGCTGTCGAGCGCGTCGTCGTAGCGGCGCAACTGCAGCAACGCGTTGCCGCGGCTCGCCAGCGCGGGCACGTGGTTCGCGTCGAGCGCCAGCACGCGTTCGCAGCGAAGCAGCGCTTCGTCCGCGCGGCCGAGCCGGTCGAGTGCGACCGCGCTGTCGTGAAGCACGTCGAGCCGTGCGGGATCGGCCGCGATCGCGTCGTTGAAGGCCGCGAGCGCTTCGTTCACGCGGTCGAGATCGGCGAGCGCGCGGCCGCGCTCGGCCTGGATCGTGGCCACGCCGGGCCGAAGGCCGTTCGCGCGGTCGAAGCAGTGCAGCGCATCGGTCGGCCGCTGAAGCGTGCGCAGCACGAGACCGCGGTTGAACCACGATTCGCACGATTGCGGATCGACCATCAGCGCGCGATCGTAGGTGTCGAGCGCTTCGTCGAGGCGGCCGAGCGCCCGCAGCGCACCGCCGCGATTGCACAGTGCATCGAGCACGAGCGGCGACACCGCGAGCGCGCGGTCGAACGACGCCAGCGCGTCGTCGTAGCGGTGCAGCGCGATCAGCGTGTTACCGCGACGCACGAGCGTCTGCACGTCGTCGGGCGCCGCACGCAGCGCCGCCCCGAAATGGTCGAGCGCCTCGTCGACGCGCCCGCGCTCGCCGACGACTGCACCGAGATCAGACAACGCCCGCACGCTCGCGTCGATCGAGATCGAACGACGCAGCAGCGCCTCGGCCTCACCGGCCGCGCCGCGCTGGAACTGCAGCACGCCGTACAGATGCAGCGCCTGCGGGTGATCGGGCTCGTTCGCGAGCACGGCGAGATAGTCGCGCGCCGCGTCGTCGAAGCGCCCGGCGCCATGCGATTGCTGCGCACGGCCGAGGATCGCCGCCGATTGCCATTGCCCGGGCGCGCCGTTCCCCGATGCGCCCGCGTGTGCATCATGCCGGTGCTCGACCGTCACGTTCGCCCCCTTCCCGTTTGCCGATGCGCCGCTGAGCAGGCCGAAGCGGCCCATCGCGGCACTCATGCTCGGCACGAGACTAACGGACGCCCAATAACAGACGTATGACGAAAGTTACGGACCATTTTGTGCCGGGCGGCAAAGCGCTTGTCTCGGCGAGACCGGGCCGGCTCGCCGGCGCCTGCGCGGGCCGCCGCCGTCACTGGCCGATCGGGATCGTCCGCACGTATTCGACCGGCGGTGCGCCGAGCGTCACCGCGAACCGTACCCCGCGCGGCAGCGGCATCCCGAGCGACGTCGAATTGCTGATGCCGTGCTGCGCGAGAAACTGCGCATAGGCCTGCTCGATCGCCGTCTGGCTGCTCGTCCAGCCTCCCGGCGCAATCCATACGGCAAGCTGCATCGACCGTGCATCGTTGCTGACGACCACGCGCGGGAACGCGTCCATCTGCTGCAGCGCCGCCTCGACCTCGGCCAGCGACGCGAGCGGCTGCGACGCGCTGCGTTCGAGCTCGCGCCCCTTCAGCCGGTAACGCACGACCTGCACGTGCGCCGGGCCGCCGCCGACGCCCAGATGCCGCACCATCACGAGATCGTTCGGCCGGATCCGCAGCGGCGGCCCGAACACTTCGTCGGCCGTCACCAGGTTCATCAGGTCGAACTGCAGCTGGGAAAAATAGCGGCCGAGCAGACGCGTTTGCGCCAGATTCGACGCGATATCGTCGCGGCCGCGGATCGTCGCATCGAGGCCGCGCCAAGACAGCAGCGCGATCACGGCCAGCAGCGTGATCGCGACCAGCATCTCGATCAGCGTGAAGCCCCGCGCGCGCGGCGGCGCGCGCCGGTCAGCGCCGCGCTTCATTCTGGATCACCGTCACGACTTCGGCGAGCACGTTGCGGCTCGATGCCGACGGGTAGACGCTGACCGTCACGCGCCGCACGAGCGGGCTCGGCAGCGCGGCCACGGACTGCCGGCACACGAACCGGTAACGCCCCTGCGGGCACGCGAACGTCTGCGTGCCGGCGTCCGGCCAGCTCGACGCGATGCGGATCTCGCCGAGCGCGTTGTCGGCGCTCCAGAGCGCGAGCAGGCGCATGCGGGCCGTATCGGTGTCCGACGCGAGCGCGCCGATCGCACGCATCACCGCGCCGAGCGCCACCGCGACGATCGCCAGCGCGATCAGCACCTCGATCAGCGTGAATCCCCGTAGCGGCGCCCGTGCGGCGCGGTGAGTGTCGGTTCTGTCGTCGCACATGAGCTGCGTTCTTGTCGATGAATCGGCGCCGTTCGTCGTGCGCCGGCCGCGCGACGCCATTGCGCATCGCCCACGGCGGACGCCGCGCATGCACGTTAAGCGGCGCGTATGGCAGGTGCGTGTCGAAAGGTACGGACCATTCGTCGCGATCGACGCATGGCGCGGCCACGCCGGTGCGTCACGCGATGCGCGACAGCGAGGCGGGGGAAACGGAGGAAAACGGGAAGGAAGAGGAAAAGCGATAGGGAACGGACGACCGCGCCGATCCGCGCACGGAATCGGCGCGACGCGACGTCAGGCCGTCACGGCGTCGTCATACTCGGCGCGGGCAAGCTGGCCGGCGGCATACGCGTCGGCTTCGCCGGGGAAGCCGTCCGTGCTGAATGCGACGACTTTCACACCGACGCCGGATGCCCGCTTCACCGTCAGCGCCCATTGCCATGCGCCGTCTTGTTCGAAGACGTGCAGCGAGGGTTCGAGGGATGAGTCCAGTACGGTCAAGGGTTATGCTCCTGCGCTACGCGTCGCATCGGCAACGCGTCGGGCATGTCGAAAAGATGCGCCGTTTCACGGCGCGTTTCAGCCATTCGACAGTCTAGTCAATGAATGTTGCGACGCACCATCAGGGCTTACACCTGCCTATCAGAACCGGGTGGTCGATGAAATCCACCTGAAACCCTGATGGCGCGGGCCTCGCGGGGCCATTCCCGCAGCACGCACACCGCATGTGCGGCAACGTGCCGCATGGACGACCGAACGACTGGATCGGGTCAGAAATCGGGGCGCGACCCCGGAATGGCGAACCATCCGACCGGAGCGGCTACGCGGCCGCCTCCGCCGTCATCACCCGCCGGAACGTCAGATTGATCCGCTCGCCCTGCACCGCCGGCGCCTTGGGCACGCGGTGCTGCCATTCGGCTTGCGTGCGGCCGCGCATCACAAGCAGGCTGCCGTGCGTCAGCCGGTACGCATGCACGACCCCGGTGGCACGATGACGCAAGTCGAACACGCGCATCGCGCCCAGGCTCACGGACGCGATCACCGGCGCGTCGCCGAGCTCCGGCTCGTTGTCCGCATGCCAGCCGAGACTGTCCTGCCCGTTGCGATAACGATTGAGCAGCACGCTGTTGAAACGCGCGCCGCAGGTCGCCTCGACCGCACGCTTCAGGCCGAGCACGGCCGGCGTCCACGGTGCGGGCACGTTGCGGATTCCCGAATACACATAGACGGCGTCGGGCTCGCCCTGCCATGCGGTGAGCCGCGGCAGCGGAATGCGCCCGCGTGGCGTGCGGATCGTGTCTTGCCGCCACGCAACCTCGTCGATCAGCGCGGCCAGCACACGATCGGCCTCGGCCGGCGCGAGCCAGTCCGGGTACCAGTCCACGTCGGGCGCGGGCGTATCGGCGAAAAGATCGGGCGTCGACATGTCGGAATCAGGCATGGGTGAACGATGCGGGCGAACCATGTCTGCATGGTAGCCAACGGCGACGCGCGCCGCCATGCGCTGTCATTCCGGCGCGTCACACGCCCGCGCGCCCGAATCGCCGGTCGCGAGGCCGGTGCGTTTTCGCGCGCCACGCTATCATCGCGGCGTGGCGCAGCGCGCCCTTATCCAGGGCGCGGCGTTCTTCCGCAATGCCGGCCGGCGCGACCCGGCCGCTTTCTTCCCGGACCCACCATGACGCTCTCCGATTCCGCCCTCGACCAGCTGTTCCTCACCGCGCGCACCCACAACGCATGGCAGGACAAACCCGTCGACGACGCGCTGTTGCACCGGCTGATCGACCTGGCGAAATTCGGCCCGACGTCGGCCAATTCGAGCCCCGCGCGCTTCGTGTTCGTCAAGTCGCCCGAAGCGAAGGCGCGCCTGAAACCGGCGCTGTCCGAAGGCAATCTCGCGAAGACGATGGCCGCGCCCGTCACCGTGATCGTCGGCATGGACTTCGCGTTCCACGAGCACCTGCCACGCCTGTTCCCGCACGCCGACGCGCGCAGCTGGTTCGCCGGCAACGACGCGCTGATCGAAGCCACGGCGTTCCGCAACTCGTCGCTGCAGGGCGCATACCTGATCCTCGCCGCGCGCGCGCTCGGCCTCGACGCGGGCCCGATGTCGGGCTTCGATGCCGCCAAGGTCGATGCCGAATTCTTCGCGGGCACCACGATCCGTGCGAACTTCCTCGTGAATCTCGGCTACGGTGATCCGGCAGGCCTGTTCCCGCGCAGCCCGCGCTTCGATTTCGACGATATCGCGCGCATCGTCTGACGCGCGCTAGCGGCCGCGTGCCAGCCGGATCAGCGTGATTTCGGACGGCACGCCGAAACGGTTCGGCGGCCCCCAGTAGCCGGTGCCGCGGCTGGTGTAGAGCCACATCGCGCCGAACCGGTTCAGCCCGCCGATCACCGGCTGCTGCAGGCGCACGAATGGCGGCCACGGCAGGAACTGGCCGCCGTGCGTATGGCCGGACAACTGCACCGTGAAACCGGCGCGGCTCGCCGCTTCCGCACTGCGCGGCTGGTGCGCGAGCAGGATCTTCGTGGCGACGTCGGGCGGCGCACCCGCCAGCGCCTGCTCGGGGTCGCTGCGATGCGCGGGATCGAACCCGCCCGCCGTGAAATCGGTGACGCCCGCGAGCACCGCGCGCGCGCCGTCGTGCTCGATCAGCACGTGCTCGTTGAGCAGCACCGTCAATCCGATCCGCCGGAACTCGTCGATCCATGCGTGCGCGCCGGCGTAGTACTCGTGGTTGCCCGTCACGAGGAAGCTGCCGTGCCGCGACTGCATGCGGCCGAGCGGCGCCGTGTGCTCGCGCAGCCGCTTGACCGAGCCGTCGACCACGTCGCCCGTCACGACGACGAGGTCGGCCTCGAGCGCATTGACCGCGCGCACGATCCGTTCGATATAAGGCCGCTTGATCGTCGGCCCGACGTGAATATCCGACAGTTGCACGATCGTCAGCCCGTCGAGCGCGGCCGGGAGCCCGTCGACCGGAATCGACACGCGCTTGACCGCCGCCGTGCGGCGCGCGCCGACGAATCCGATCGCGCTGATCAGCACGGCGCCCGCCAGCACGCCGAGCGCCGTGTCGGATGCCGCGCCGCTCCAGGCGCCGTCATGCCCCAGATGCCGCCATGCAACGACGCCGAGCAGTACCGGCTCGCGCAGGAACGTCAGCACCAGCAACGACGAAAAGAAACCCATCGCGAGCGAGCCGGCCCAGCCGGCCAGCGTCGCGGCCCAGCCTTCGTCGAAGCGGCGCGAGAACATGCCGACCGGAATCAGCACGACGAAGCTCGCCAGCACGAGGGCCGCGATCGTGCGCGCGAGCGGCGACGCGAAGGCGTCGGGAATGATTCGCAGCCCGACGTACAAGTGGAACAGCACGCCGATCGCAATGAACCGGACAAAGAAACTTCGCATGGAACATTCATCCTCGTTGCGGTACCGCTTGCGCACCGCGCAGCGGACGAAACCGGCCGTCGGGTCTCGTCACGCGTCGCGTTATTCGCACGATGGTACACAGATACCGGTCGGCGCGATGGATCGCGGCCACGGCAAACGCACGGCGCGACCGGAATGCGGATTCATCCACGTTTCCGCTGCAATCCGGCATTCGACTCGGCGATTCGCGTTGCATCGGCGTGCAAACGGCATCGCCCCGGATTCATCTGACGATGTTTTGCAGTCGGTCGACCACCCTGCGAGCGCAGGCGCTGGCAGAATCGCGATCGTCATCGACCATCCCGAAGCGCCGGCCGCGCGCCCGGTACGAGCCGCCCGCACGCGGGGCATCGCTGGCGGTCCGCATCACGCTGTTTTATGATCGGCTCCGTATCGCGGAATCGTCGTCGCGGCGACGGACCGCATTGCGCCGCGCCCGGCATTCACCTCCAACGTCGAGCTCGTCACACATGAGAAAAACAACGTCGCGCGCGCCCCTGCGTGCCGCCGCCACACTAGCGCCAGCCCTGCCGCTCGCGGGCTGCACGTCGCGCGGCGCACCGTCGTACGTCCTGTTCGGCGCGTATTTCCCGCTCTGGCTCGTCAGCGCGATCGTCGGCATCGTCGGCGCGATCGTCGCGCACCGCGTGTTCGTCGCGACCGGCTGGGCCGCCACCGTCCCCTACCAGCTCGCGGTCTGCACCGCGATCGGGCTCGTGGTGGCCGTGATCGTGTGGCTCGCCGGCACGGGGCCATTCGCATGAAGGCCGCCGGCATCGCCCGCCCCTCCACGAAAGGCCGCGTGATCGCGCTGGCGATCGTCGCGCTCGGCATCGCGGCGCTCGCGTACGCGTACCACCGCACGACGGCCTACCCGTCCACCGACGACGCGTCGATCGACGCCGACGTCGTGCACGTCGCGTCGCCCGTCGGCGGACGCATCGTGCGGCTCGCGGTCCACGAAAACCAGCGCGTCGCGAAAGGCGACCTGCTGTATGAAATCGATCCGGTGCCGTACCGGCTGACCGTCGCGCAAGCGCAGGCCGATCTCGAGCTCGCGCGCGCGTCGCTCGACACGCGGCGCCGGTCGCTGATCGGCGAGCGCTCGAATGCGGCCGTGGCCGCCGAGCAGGTCAAGCGTGCCTCGCAGAACTACGATCTCGCCACGCGCGACGTGAACCGGCTCGCGCCGCTCGCGGCGCAAGGCTACGTCAGCGCGCAGCAGTTCGACCAGGCGAAGGTTCGGCAGCGCGACGCGGCCGTGTCGCTCGCGCAGGCGCAGGAACAGCAGCGCGCGTCAGCGCAGACGATCGGCGACGACGCCGACGCGATCGCCACGCTCCATGCGCGCGAAGCCGCGCTGGCACGCGCGCAGCACGCGCTCGACGATACGGTCGTGCGCGCGCCGCACGACGGGCTCGTGACGGGCCTGACCGTGCTCGCGGGCGAAACGCTCACGCCGAACCAGTCGATCTTCACGCTGATCGATGCGAGCGAATGGTTCGCCGTCGGCAATTTCCGCGAGACGTCCTTGAACCGCATCGCGGTCGGCGACTGCGCGACGGTCTATTCGATGATCGACCGCAGCCGCCCGCTGACGGGCAAGGTCGTCGGCATCGGTGCCGGCATCGCGGACAGCGATCGCATCAACCTGCCGCGTGCGCTGCCGATCGTGCAGCGCTCGGTGAACTGGGTGCACGTCGCGCAGCGCTTTCCGGTGCGCGTGAAGCTCGACGAACCCGACGGCAAGCTCGTGCGAGTCGGCGCGAGCGCGATCGTCGAGGTCCGGCATGGCTCAGCCTGCCGCTGAAGTCCGCGCGCCCGGCCCGCGCGAAGTCCTGCGACTGCTCGCGCCGTTTCCTGGCCGAGCCGCGATGGCCGTGCGGGTCGCGCTGATCTGCGCGCTCGTCGTGCTTGTGACGAGCGGCTACGGCACGCCGGAAGCCGCGATCTCCGCCTACGTCGTGTTCTTCCTGAACCGCGCCGATCGCGCGACGAGCGTCGTGCTGGCGGCCGCGATGCTGCTGCTCGTCACGCTCGTGATCGCGCTCGTGGTCGGCGTCGCGATCTTCAGCATCGAGTATTCGGTGCTGCGCGTCGCGTGCATGGCCGTGCTGTCGGTCGGGCTGCTGTATCTCACGTCGGCCAGCAAGCTGCGTCCGATCGGCGCGATCCTCGCGATGATCGTCGGCTTCGGCCTCGACGAGCTCGGCCTCGCACCGGTCGGCGAAGCCGCGACGCGCGCGCTGCTCTACGCATGGCTGATGGTCGCGATTCCCGTCGGCGTCGCGATCGTCGTCAACCTGTTGATCGCGCCGTCGCCGCGCAAGCTCGCACTCGCGCAGCTCGCGAAACGGCTGCGGCTCGCCGCGCGGCGGCTGCGCGGCGACGAAAACGCACGCGCGGCCTTCGACGCGAGCCTGCGTGAAGGCGACAAGCAGATGCTCACGTGGCTCAAGCTGTCGACGCTCGAAGGATCGACTCGGGCCACCGACACGCCCGCGCTGCGACAAGCCATCGCATCGAGCACCGCGCTGCTCGTCGCGGTTGCGCTCGCCGACCGCGAGCCCGACGCACGCCTGCCCGCCGCATTTGCGGAACCGGCCGCGGCGACGCTCGACGAGATGGCCGGCATCCTCGAGCAAGGCGGCTATCCGGTCGACGTGGCGCTTGCACTGCCGCCGACCGATACGCTGGCGCCGCTCGCGCGCGTCGTCGCTACCGACCTGCACGCGGCCATCACGTATTTCGCGGAGCCGCCACCGCTGGCGACACCGGCTACACCAGCTGCACCGGCCGCGGCACCGACCGACGCAGCCGCTTCGCCGACGAAGACGCACGCCGCACCGCCCGCGCCAAGCAGCGGCTTCTTCCTGCCGGATGCCCGCACCAATCCAGACCACATCCGCTACGCGCTGAAGACGACCGTCGCGGCGATGTTCTGTTACCTGCTGTATTCGCAGCTCGACTGGTCGGGCATCCACACCTGCTTCATCACCTGCTACATGGTGTCGCTCGGCTCCACGGCCGAGACGGTCGAAAAACTCACGCTGCGGATCGCCGGCTGCATCGTCGGCGCGCTGATCGGCACCGCGGCGCTCGTGTTCGTCGTGCCGGCGCTGTCGTCGATCGGCGAGCTGATGGCGCTCGTGTTCGCCGGCGCATGGCTGTCCGCGTGGGTCGCATTCGGTTCGCCGCGCATCGCGTACGCGGGCTTCCAGGTCGCGTTCGCGTTCTTCCTGTGCGTGATCCAGGGCGCAGGCCCGGGCTTCGACCTGACGCTCGCGCGCGACCGCGCGATCGGCATCCTGCTCGGCAACATCGTCGTGTATCTCGTGTTCACGCGCATCTGGCCGGTCAGCATCGGCAAGCAGATCGACGTCGCGCTCGCCGCGCTGCGCGACCAGTGGCGCCGTATCGCGCAGGTCGCGCAGCCGGCCGAACGCCGCACGCTCGCCGCAGAAGCCTTTGCGCGCCACGGCGCGATCGCGCAGGAGCTCGGGCTGATCCATTACGAACCGTCCTGGGTCCGCCCGGCCGCCACGTGGCTCGCGACCCGGCGGCGCGCACTTGCGGAATTCGGCGCGCTCGAAGGCCCGCTGTTCCTGCTCGCCGAACGCACGCCGGGCGATGCGGCGATCGATGCGCGGCTCGCCCGCGTGGTCGAGCCGCACGATGGCGAGCCGGTTGCCGACGCCGCTTCGACGCCACCATCGTCGACTGCAGGCGCAGCGACCGTACCGGCCGTCACCCCCACCGATCCTGCACGCGACGCGCTGCTGAACCTGATCGACACGCGGCTCGCGCACATTGCCGAAGCCGCGCGTCAAGCCACACCGAAGGAGCCTGCCCCTCATGCGCGTCCCTGAACCGCCGGCCGCGTCGATCGCCGCCGCCGCGCTCGCGACCGCGATCGCGCTGACCGGTTGCGCCACGTCCTCGGTCGACCTCGCGCCAGAGGCGCCCGATCGTCCGTGGCAGCCGCAAACGTCGGCCGCCGGCGACATCGTGCCGGCCCCGCCGCTTGCGTCCGCGCAGCGCGCGCCGCACGACTACACGTTGCCGGCCTCGCCCGCGCTCGCGTCGGTGTCGCCGCCCGCCGCGCTCGATGCCACGCATCCGTACACGCTGCCCGAGTTGATCGATCTCGCCGAATCGACGAATCCGCTGACCCGCATCGCCTGGAACGACGCGCGCAACGCGGCGCTCGTGGTCGGCATCGCGAAGGCCGCGTACCTGCCGAACCTGTCTGCGACCGCGATGGGCGCATATCAGGCGAAGCACGGCTCGACGTCGACGATCCTCGGCGACTCGTCGAGCAACACGACCGCGCACGGCACGATCTCGGCGCTGTCGCTGCAATGGTTGCTGTTCGATTTCGGTGGCCGTGCGGCGCGTGTCGAGGCGGCCGAGCAGGCGTCCGTCGCGTCGAATGTCGCGTTCACGGCCGTGCACCAGCAGGTGATTCACGACGTGACCGTCGCGTACTACCGGTACGAAGCCGCCCGCTCGCGCGCGGCCAGCGCGCGGCAGGGCCTGGCGAACGCCGACGCGATCCTCGCGGCGTCGCGCGCGCGGCTCAGGCAAGGCGTCGGCACCGTCGTCGAACTCGCGCAGGCGACGCAGAATCGCGCGCAGGCGAATCTTGCACTCGTGCAGGCGAACGGCGCGGAAAGCGACGGCTACCTCGCGCTCGTCTCCGCACTGGGCATCTCGCCGCTGTCGAAGCCGTCGATCGCCCCGCTGCCCAAGCGCCCGCTGCCGCCCGCGCTCGCTTCGTCGGTGGACGCGATCGTGTCGGACGCGATCGCGCGCCGCCCCGACCTGCAGGGCGCGTATGCGCTCGAGCAAGCCAACCGCGCGAAGATCAAGGCCGCGGAAGCCGCGTTCATGCCGAAAATTTTCCTGTCGGCGTCGACGTCCTATGCCAGCGGCGGCACGGCGATCACCGCGCTGCCCGCGATCGGCGACCAGGCGGCGACCGTGAACCTGAACGGCAGCCGCTACGGCGGCGGCGTGTTCGTCGGCGTGACGATCCCGTTGTACGACGGCGGCTTGCGCTCGGCGGTGCTGATGCAGGCGCGCAACGATGCGCAAAGCGCATCCGCACGCCTCACGCGGACCAAGGAGGAAGCCGTCCGCCAGGTCGTGGCCGCGCAGAACGCGGTGCAGACGAGCCTCGCGTCGCACGACGCGGCGACGGCGCTCGTCGATGCCGCACAGACGAGCTACGACGCGGCGCTCACCGCATACCGCAACGGCGTCGGCTCGGTCACCGATGCGACGATCGCGCAAAGCCAGCTGCTCGCGGCCCGCAACGCGGAAGTCGACAGCTACGCGGGCGCGCTGTCGGCCGCCGCTGCGCTCGCGCTCGCGACAGGGACGATCGGCGCGTCGCAGTAACCGTCGCGGCGTCGCGCACCGACCGTTCGCGGCCGGCAACCGGACGGGTTGACGCCTGCGCGGGCGGCCCACTAGAATGCCGCCCATTCTTCCTTCAGGAACCATCGTGGACAGTTGCAGCACTCCGTTGCGTGCGCCGCTTGCCGCCTGAACGCCTGTCCGACGCAGTTCTCCTGCCGAGGCTCGCGTTCCGCGAGCCCGCACGCCCCCCGTTTCACACTGAATGACGCATTCGCGCGGTACAGTACCGCGCGATGACGGCCATCGTGCAGCGTTCGGCCTCGCGCCGCCGCGACGCGGGCCAGCATGCGCCCTTGGCACGGCAGGACAACCATGACTCTCGATTTCGCACTCCGTCTTTTCACTGCGTTCGCCTGCGGCGTCGCGATCGGCCTCGAACGCCAGATGCGGCAACGCACGGCGGGCCTGCGCACGATCACGCTCGTCGCGAGCGGCGCCTGCCTGTTCGTCACGCTCGGCGTGCTGACCGGCAACGGCGTGGCCGGTGTCACGCAGATCGCCGCTTACGTCGTGTCGGGCGTCGGCTTTCTCGGCGGCGGCGTGATCATGCGCGACAAGGGCTCGATCCAGGGCATCAACACGGCCGCGACGCTGTGGTGCTCGGCCGCCGTCGGCGTGCTGGCCGGCTCCGGCCATTACGTGCCGGCGCTCGCCGGCACGGGCGTCGTGTTGCTCACCAACACGGTGCTGCGCGGCGTCAGCCAGGCGATCAACGCGACCCCCGTGTCGAATGCCGACCTCGTGCGCGAATACCAGATCACCGTGATCTGCCTGGCCGCGGATGAAGTACACATCCGCACGCTCCTGTCGAACTCGATGTACGCGAAACCGCTGTCGTTCCAGAGCCTGACGAGCGAGGACGTGCCCGAGCAGCCGGACCGCCTGAAGGTGACCGCGACGCTGAAGCTGCACCCGAAGGATCAGCAGAAGCTCGAGCAGATCGCGAGCCGGATGAGCATGGAGAAAAGCATTTCCAGCGTGAGCTGGACCGCCCGGGAAGCCGAGCCGATGATGGAATGAGCGACGGCGGCCGGCGCGGCACGATCGCCCCGCCGTCAGCGCCGGATCAGGGTGTATCGATGAGTCCCGCCGCGATCGCCTTCACGACCGCCTGGACCTTGTTGGTCGCGCCGAGCTTCTCGAGGATGTTGTTCACGTGGAAGTTGACCGTGCGCTCCGAGATGCTGAGAATCTGGCCGATCTCGCACGCGGTCTTGCCTTCGGCCGTCCAGCACATCACCTCGCGCTCGCGCGCGGTCAGCGTGACGCTCGACTCGGGCGACAGCTTCGGCACCATGAAACGGCTCATCAACGAATGCGAGAGATTCGCGAGCCAGTTGGTCTGCAGCGTCAGCATGTTGATCTCGGCCGGCGTGAGCCGGTCCGCGTGACGCGCGATGCTCAACAGCCCGAACGCGCCGCGTGCCGCCCAGCTCGACTGCGCGACACCCACCGACAGCCCGTAGTCGCGCGCGTCCTGCCACAACGGGCATGGATCGATCCGGTCGACGTCCGGCCAGACGATCATGTTGGTGCTGAGCGCGCCGTCGCGAACCGTCGAGTCGATCTCGATGTAGTTCTGCGCCTGATAGTGCGCCATCCAGCCGTCCGGATAAGTATTGAAGATCGCGACGGCCGGCTTCGACACCGGCAGCGGCACGCGAATGCCGTAACAGCAATATTCGAAGCCGAGGCGTTTAGAATAAGCGGCGATCCGCTGGAAGAGCTGCTGCTCGTCTTCCGCGGCGCTGAATTGTTGGTAGGCATCCTGCCAGCGCAGTTCCATTCGTTCTCCGACAACGTTACGCTGTCATACCTGTCAGGTGCCAGCACCGGTTCGGGGCTGATACATTCCGCGCATGACTTCACCTTTGTTGCATCCGGTCCGCGGCCCGTCTCCGGACGGCTACGTGCGCCTGTCCGAAAGCGCACTGGCCGCGCTCGTGCTCGACCACGTCGCGAGCGGCCTCGATGCTTCGCTGCTCGCTGAACTCCGCGACAGCGCCATCGACGCGCGTCTGGCCGGCTACACCGAATGGCATCGCCCGGCCAGTGCCGGCGTCGCATACCTGACGGTCGGCTGGGACTGGTATCTCGAGCGCGCGACGGGCACGTTCGTGATCGCGGGCGGCGACGTTCGCAGCAACATCATGGCCGTCGACGCCGCCGGCGCCGATCTCGGCATGTTCCGCACTGCTGCCACGCTCGCTGCGCGGCTCGCACATATCGACTGGCCGGCCGCGGTCGCGTCGTCGCTGCTCGATCGCAACGACGCCTATCATGCCGGTCCCACGCTCCAGTGACAACCGGCCGCGCTTTCCTCTGACATTTCCGCAAGACTGGCGCTCTTTATAAGCAAAAGCCGCCCACATTTCAATCCCGCCGATCAAGAAACCGATACCACCGGTCAAATGGAATCGGGCCGCCCTCACCCTGTAAGAGTTACTAGTTACCGCCCCCTCGGGACGCGCGATGTAATGCGTGCATACCAAAGTACCGATCCGAGGACACCATGCGGACCTTCGTTCACGAGGAAGGGCGGTTGCCACACGAACTTGCAGCGGATCTCGGGCGCTATCGGCGCCGCGTTTTCGTCGAACAGCTCGGTTGGGCGCTCCCGTCGGCGAACGAAAGTTTCGAGCGCGACCAGTTCGATCGCGACGACACCGTCTACGTGTTCGCGAGAAACACTGGCGGCGAAGTGTGCGGATGTGCGCGCCTGTTGCCGACCACACGCCCGTATCTGCTGAAGTCGCTGTTCGCCGACCTGCTCGCCGAGGACGTCGCGCTGCCGCAATCGGCAGCTGTCTGGGAGCTGTCGCGGTTCGCGGCGACCGGCGACGAAAGCGGCGCAGGCAATGCCGAGTGGGCCGTCCGCCCGATGCTCGCTGCGGTCGTCGAATGCGCGGCGCAGCTGGGCGCGCGGCAGTTGATCGGCGTGACGTTCGCGAGCATGGAGAGGCTGTTCCGCCGGATCGGCGTGCACGCGCACCGGGCAGGCCCCCCGAAACAGGTGGATGGCCGTCTGGTTGTCGCGTGCTGGATCGACATCGATCCGCAAACGTTTGCTTCACTTGGAATTGAGCCGGGACGGGCCGCCCGGCAGGCCATCGCCGCCTGAGCCGGAACGCGCGTAGTCCGGCCGGGCGGCATCGTAACGAAGGAGAACCACCGTGGACCAGTCTCAGGTCTTTCGCGCGATGATGCCCGGGTTGACGGGTGACGGCAGCGCCCGCATTACAGTTACCTACCCGTCGTTTCCGCGGCCGCTGCCGCTCGTGCGGCTCGATCGCCACGGGCTCGTGTTCCGGGCGGCCGGCGCCGCACCGCTCGTGTGCGGGTTGCCGCGCGCGGCGACGCTGCTGGTTGCGGACGAGCCGCTCTGCTCGTTGCGCCTCGTGGTACGCGAGGTCGCCGCTGTCGGCGACGGCCGGCATGACCTGACGATGCAGCCGTCCGGAGCCGCCGGCGACGAACTGCTGTGGCACGCGCTGCGCGAGCGCGAACCATACCGGCAGATCGGGCAGCCGCTTGCCCCCGTCGATGCGGCCCTGGCGCCGACCGGCGAGCCGCAGGCCGTCGGCGGCGCCGTGCCGCGTCCGTCGCGCAGTGCGGCGTTCCGTCTGCGCTGCCACAGCGACGCGCTGTTCTTCGCCGATTGGCTCGAATATCACTTCGACGAGCTGCGCGCGCTGTCGCAACGGCACGGGCCGCAATTGCAGCTCAACCAGTTGCAGCGGCTAGTCGCTGACGACGAGGTGGGTGTGCGCTTCGTCTACGCCATCGACGGACACGCGACGCGGCACGCGCTGACCGACTGCGCGCGCGAGGCCTGCGCGTGGATCGAGACGGAAATGCGCGACAAGTACGCAGTACCCGTTGCGCAGGAGCGGTTCGGCGCGCTTGCCGCGCACGCGCGGGCGGGTGGAATGTGAAAGCGCCGGCGGCTCCCCGGTCACGCGACGGCCGCCGCCCCGGGGAACGCCGCTTTTTTGGCAGGACACTGTGAGGCGCCTGCGAGCGCTGGATGGCACGGTGCTTCACTTTTGTCAGGAAAGCGCCGGTTGCGCTGCGTTGCACAATTACAACTAGGGCTTGCCAGCCCTCGGGTTTTCCCTTAAAGTTACATCCGTCTCCTCCATGTCTCCAAACATGGATTCAGCCCGCTCCAGTAGCGGGCTTTTTCTTGCCTGCGTGATTTGTAAGGGCCGCATCAAGGCCCCTGCCATCCGTTCACAGCACGCGCGGCCTGTCTCGGTGGCTCATCATCGACGCACCGCTCACGCGTAGCCGATGGCGTCAATGCCCGGCCTGCGCATCGCGCGCCCCTTCGCCAGCCTCGCCAGAGCCGAACGTATCTACCAAGACGCATTCGAGCTTTCGCTACTCACACGCTTCCACGATCACGACGGTTTCTCCGGCGCGAGGCTGGAACCCGAAGGACCCGACCGTCACTTCGAATGCACGCACTGTCTGGCGGGTCCGGTCGCCCCGTCGCCGGCTGAAGATCTGATCGTCTGCTATCTATCCGACCGCCTGGCATCGAAAACCGCATGCGCACGCGCCGCCGCACACGGCTTCTTGCGTGTGACGTCGATCAATTCGTATGGGATGCATCCGGAGTGGCGTTGACTTGGCAAGCGTGGCCACGCCGTTACGTGCTGACGTGGCCGGGCAGCATACCGTCAGCATCCGCTCGCCAGCGACGCAACGTCGAACGTTCAGTTTCGATCTTCAATGGGGGGCAACCGTGACCATGACGCGCAGGGGCACGGGATACGCCGGGCCATGCGCACGCAATCTCGCAGCGAAGGAACAAGCCCGAAAGCGGCGCGCAGAGACGAGTCGATCGCGATCGCCAACTGCGCTGCCGAGAGGCGTCGATGGTCGCAAGAACCGACGACAGAAATTGAACACGGCGTGACGCGTCGGCCCGCCCGCCGCTCTCCAAAGGAGCGCACGGTGCCCGGACTCGGGCGCCGCGCGTCAAATGCGATTACTCGTTTTCCTCGAAGTAGGAGATTTCCCCACCACATATAGCCATTGAGAAAAAGCTACGCCAAAACTTACGCCCAGTCAGTCGACCGGCGCCCCACTATTGAGCTTCGGCCCAGTTCTCGTGGCACAATCGAAACGTCACCTGCGATCGTCAGGTTAACGTGATGATAGTCGGCTAGGTACGATACAAGGCGAACACAATTTGACGGGGTGCGAAATGGCGTGGGTCGAGCCGGAATTTTCACGTGAGCGAGTCAATGCTGCAGGTCGTCGGCTCGTCGAAGGTGTTGTATTTCGCGAAGATCGCGAACACATCCAATTCGCGGATCTCAATGAATACCTTGATGCAACCATGATCATGTCCAACTGGCGCGCCTCGCACCAGTTCCCCCTCAATACATTCAAGATAAATCTGCGAGATCGCGCAATTAGGATCGACGACGCAGCATTTGTCGCACAGCGCCTTAAGCGTGCAACGTCGATTATAGATAAATTGAAACGATTTCCTCGCATGCGACTCTCTCAAATGCAGGACATCGGTGGGTGCAGAGCCGTTTTATCATCACTGGAACAAGTCAATCAACTGCGCGCATCGATAAAAGGAAGCCGAATTAAGCATCGACTGGTGAATGAAAAAGACTACATAATCACACCAAAAGAAGACGGATATCGCGGAATACATTTGATTTATCGCTATGTCAGCGACAAGAAGGAGACATACAACAATCATTCGATTGAAATTTAGATCCGAACTAAGCGTCAGCATGCCTGGGCGACAGCTGTGGAGACGGTGGGATCCCTGATCAATCAAAAGCTGAAAGCAGATCAAGGGGAACAAGCATGGCTGGAATACTTCTCGTTAATTTCCGCCGCGTTCGCACATCGGGAAGGAGTTCCAGGCGATGGAGATTTTGAAGTAATTCGCGAAAGACTCAAAATATTCGAGATAGAGCTTCATGTAGTGGAACGACTAACCGCCTTTCAAGCCATGATGAAAGAAGTCATTGCTGACCCTGACCGGCGGAAGTCTGCCTACTTCTTAATGAAACTAGATCTCGCCAACAAAGAAACACTTGTTGTTTCATATTCTCAAGACCAATTCGCAGCGGCGACTTCCGATTATAAGAAAATCGAGGAAGAAAATAAACCGGGGGTTGATGCCGTCTTGGTCATGGCAGATTCCGTTCACGCCCTGAAAATCGCGTATCCCAACTATTTCGGCGACACCACGCTTTTCATTGCCGAATTAAAGGAAATATTAGAACTGGAGGCGTAGAAGTGGAGCGCGCCTCCCCCGATCGAGTGACGTTTCCTGTCGGGAGGACCAGCGACACCCAATCCCGCCCTATCCAGCAAGCCTCTGCGCCAAGTTTTGCGTAGCGCCGAATCACTTCGGCTCGGCCACCATCTAGCCGACTGGATAAAGCTGGAGCATCGCGTGCGCCACCTCGACATTCGGCGTCATCAGCCATTCCTCTTAGTCGTCCGACCGCTTCTCGTCGCCAGACTTGTGCATTCGAGAAACGATCGGGTGATGTGATTCGAACCCACGACGACAGGAATCACAATCCTTACACATTAGACCGAAAAATCAAGGAGATGCACGAAAACATTGGAAGATTGTGTGCTTTCCGAGCCTTGTGTACAGCCAAGCCGCGCCTCATGTTCCAGAGAAATTCCGGTCAAAGTGCACGCTCCCTACTTCTTCTCGTTCTGAGGATTTGGCTCATCAGCCGTAACCTTGAATTCTGGGAACTGATCCAAGAAAGCCTGAAATTGGGCAGACATTTGGTTGGAGCCCGACACAAGAGCGTCCCTCGATTCCGCAGCACCCTTCAGTATATTGAGGGCGAACTCAAGAAGACTGCCTGTCGGAATCACTAAGCGAACCACTGCCTCCCGGACCTCAACTGCGGGCTGCTCTTGCACTTCTGGCGGCCTGTTCGTATGGAGCATGACCTTGCTTAGCGGATACCCCATCGAGACATTGGAAATGCCATCCACATAAGTCTCAGTCAGAGTCTCCTCGATCAGCAAGTCAAAGGTGGCAGCAGGAGTGCGAACTTCCACTTTACGCGTCATGAATTGTCCTCAGGTATTGCAGTTATGCGTGACATGTCTGCTCAGGACGGGCAGGATGCATGTAAACATTGGAGCGAAAGCTCGAAGGGGCGGCAGACGCCGCCCACGTCGAATTTGTAGCCGTGGCGCTCGCCGTCCCGCGGACAGTGCCGACTCCACAACGAACAAACTTCGCTTCCGGTCGAGCAATCACGATATTGACCGTATGACGATCATTTGAGTGCTCGTGCGAAGCTAGCCAGCGCGAACATTGGAGGGACGCGGCCAGTGCCTCAGGAACTCTGGGGCTTGTGTTTCCGGCGAGTACGATTTCGACCCAAGGTTGCGGTTCAACTGTCGATTGCGGCTCACCCGTCGATTGCGGCAACTGGGCGACAAGCCGTAACGATCCTCCTAGTGCTGCAACATACTCACGAGCGGTCGAAACAAGCATGTCTCCCCGCTTCTCAAGTTTCGCAACAGCTGGCTGATTGACGCTCAGCGCGGCGGCAACGTCTTTTTGAGAAAGGCCGACTAGCTGCCGTGCTTCTGCAAGCCTGATTTCGCGCAGCATCTCACCCGCCCGCTTATCAGCGCGCGCCCTTGCAGCGGGCGACATCTTGGCGCGCAATTCATCAAATTTACGAGCCATGTTTCATACGTCCTTGTTTCATTTCAGGGGCAATCTCGGCCATATGAGTGTCGTACAGTTTGTCAGCCAACGGCACAAATTTGTTATACCAATCATCCTGGCCGGTCTTATCACCGCCGATAAGCAAAATTGCCGCTCGTCGCGTATCGAAGGCATATAAGATTCGCAGCGGCCGCCCCTGATGTTGCACTCGCAGCTCTCGCATGTGCCCGTGCCTAGACGTCTTAATCCCAGAGCAGTACGGAAACTTCAGATCTGTCCCCTGTTGCTCCAGCAACTTTACGTAGGCGGCCACGGACTCTTGCTCGTCCTCATCGAGGCCAAGCCACCATGCCTCAAACTCATCGGTGAACTCAACCTCGGTGGTCATTTGATGGTAGGAGTGGGAAGCGCATTCCGTCAAGGGAATATACCCGACGGATCATAACACGCATGTATCGAAAGTAACATTTACGGTCGGCTACTCTAAACCCGCCGGCTCCGCAGCCATGTCGTCCGCCGAGTACAGCTGCAGCATCGACCGTGCGGCCTCGACGTTCGGCGTCGTCAGCCATTCCTCCCAGTCGCCTGGCCGCAAGATCACAACGGCCCGCTTCTCGTCGCCGGGTTTGTGCATTCGGGAAAAGATCCGATGCCCTTCCCCGCTAACCGTGATCATAGACATTGTGTGATGCTCGGTGCCGTCTGGGCCCTGTAGAGTTCGCCAAATACCGGCGACGCACAGCTGGCGCCAACCGGCTAGGCCGATCCGATGCCACACGTTCGCCCCTGTCTCGTAACAAGGCTCATAGATCCAGTCAGCCGGAATCAGGCAGCGTCGGCCGGCGCGCCACGCCGGACCGTATAGCGGCGACTTGCCGAGGTTGTCGTCGCGCACGTTCATCGTGCTGCGGATGATTGGGGGCTTCTTGCCCTGCTCCTTCGCCTTCTCGACATTGGCCTTCTGCAGCGCGCGCGGCCAAAAGCCGAAGCCCGCGATCAGCGGCTTGAATTGCCCGCCGACGTAGCCGACGATCGGCGCGTCATAGTCTTGGTAGATCTCGGGCTTCCACGGAAAGCGACGATACAGGTCGCTGAATGGTTCGATATGGAGTTCGCGAATCTCGAAGTCCTCATGCGGTGCCCGGTCGTTCGTACACATTGCCCCATCCCCACTTTTTGAGACTTGACGAGCCTATCCTACCGCGAGATATACTGTATATCCATACAGCATTACATCACGTCATGAAACCGCGCTGGGCATACACGTGGGAGTACACACACCTCGAGTCAGGGGAGCGCCGTCGCACGTATGTCCCGGTCACCGCTAGCGAGTTCCAGTGCCTCGCCGGACAGTTTCTCGATGAGTCGGACGCACGTCCGATCGAGGAAACGAAAGTCGATCGTAACGTCGTGCCGCTTACGGATCCGTACCGAAACCACGTACCGGCGATGCCGGAGTTCGTAGCGCCGACCGAGACTGAACTGCGCGAACTCTGGCGGGCCAACCACGACCAGGAAATCCGACGCCTCATCCTCGAAATTGTGACGCTCCGGAAGTCACTTCAGAAGGTCATGGACTGGTGGGAAGGCGCAAATCGTGACTCCACGGATTATGGTGACCTCGGCGGTCCGTTCGGCCCCTTCCGCAGGCTCTACTTCTTGCTGCGCGATGAAATGCGACGTGCCGGGCTGATGTAGCAATGCAAGGCCGCAGATCGCAGTGGACTGCTATCGGCTACTAAGAGACCCTCATTTGCCCGACGGTGGAGACACTGCAACGGCGGCTGCGCTCTCGATACTGGTCGCTCGGCTAGACTAGCCATTCAGTCGACGTCCCTTTGCTGCCGCCACAGATTTGGCCCCCTAAGGTCAGCTTCGCGAATCGATTGGCGGATGGATGGCGGTATCCCGCCGTCCTTCAGTCCTCTTCATTTTCAACTAGCGTAGCGGCTGTGGCACTGACTGATCCGCTGCTTTTCGAACGACTGGCATTCAAGCCCGCAAGGCGTCGCAAGATCTCGCCCTCATTCATTTCCGGGCCATAATCCATCCACCCATAGGCCGAAGCGACAGCTTTGTCCAACGCTTCGTGCGCGCTCCTGAGCCAAGGCGGGTTCAGGTTGTACAGATTTGTCAATGTCCTCTTTGCGAGCTCCGTGGCACGATTCGGCGCAGCTACCACCCGCTCAGGATAGCCTTTCAAAATCTCAGGCTCGCGGACAACCCAATCGGTCGGATTGAGCCAGTTTTCGCGCAAGGAGTTCAAGCGTTGCGCGGCAAGCGCAATCGTCCGGGCAACCGGCAGAGCGTCCGCTGAGACCGGTGGAAGCCGCAGATCGCCTTCAACAGTGTCTTCTCCCTCTGTATCGGAAGGAGACAGGCCAGCGGGAAATGGAAAAGTCTCGAAGGTACTGCTCGGTGTGTACCGTGGTCGATCTTCCAAGGCAGTGCCAAGTCGTAACGACCATAGCTCATGAAAGCGGGAATGCAGAATCCCGAACATGGTGTCATCAGATCGAGCGATCGCGACGACTGCTGAGTCCGGAAGCACAATCGAAGAGAACCAGGCAAAGACGCGGTGCTTAGAAACCCGAGGCGTCAATATGCAGCGCGACAATTGAGCAATCTTGCGCTTCATCGCGGGCCGAGGGTCCCCGTGACACCACCAGTGTGTTCGGTGCCAGTCGCGCCGCAAATTCACGCGAGTCGGTTTGACGTGCTCCTCGACATATTCGAACGGCTTTTCGTAGAGACTTGCGTCCTCAAACGACATTTTGTCAAAGTCGATGACCCACGTATCCGAGGGGCGTCGGGTAATGTCCAAACCATTCGCCCATGGCCGGATCACATCAGTGTTGGGTTTGCCGTTTGGATTGGGCAATATCATCCACTCACGCGCGAGTTCGCCCGCAACATCGAACGGGCCATTCTTCTGCGTTCCTATGAAGGAGGCACCTTGATTTTCTGGCAGTCGCTTGACCCGCGTGAGGTCGAACGTCTCAGAATCTGCGCCGCCAGCAGTGAGATCCGAATTAATGCCTGAAACAGCTTCCCCATTCAACACTGAGCCGCCTTGGGGCGGGTTTTTCGCGAAGACGACCAGCGACACTCGCACCGCGGCGCCCTCATTAACCCAAGGCTCGTCACTCCACGCATTGAAAATGGTCAGGTTGGTAGCTATTGCATCCACAACCTTGCGATTGGCCCCGCCTCGGATCGAATTGGTTGCAACAAACCCAGCGAGTTTGGCGCGCCCTGTTTCAATCTGCTCTCGACCTTTGTAGAACCAGTAACACACGAGGTCCGCGCCACCGGGCACGTCGCCCGCATAAAGCTCCCGAAGTGCTAATGTGTACTTCTCCCCAAGCTCCCGGATCATCTTCCGGTCGCCTAGGAAGGGCGGATTCCCTAGGATGACATCCGCCTCGGGCCATTCAGCCCGCTGACCGGTGCTCGTCATGAGCGCGTCGCGATGCTGGATCCCATCGAGAGAGCGAAGGATCGGGTTTTCTGCGATTGGACGGCCGTTGGCCTTGCACCACTGGATATCGCCGATCCACACGGTTACCCTCGCCAGTTCGGCGGCGTACTCATTGATTTCGAATCCCAGTACGTTCGCAGGCCCAGCCTCAATCGCGATCTGACGACCAAATCCCATGAGTTCGGCGTCGATCTGCGCGGTGTGCTCAAGATCTTTGAGCGCCCTCATGGCTAGATACAGGAAGTTTCCCGAGCCACACGCTGGATCAAGCACACGGAAGTTCCGAAGCCGTTCAAGGTAGCCTTGATATGTAGCGACGGCAGCCTTGTAGGATTCGCTTCGCTTTCCCTTCCCTTTTCCTTTCGCAAGGGTGACTTTCGCGGCTTCCCACTCGTCTGTCAGCGGTTTGGTCACCAACGGACGGACGAGCTTTTCAATAGTTGCGACGTCTGTGTAATGGGCACCCAGCGGAGCCCGTGAGGACGGGTCGAGGCCACGTTCAAACAGCGTGCCAAAAATCGTCGGGTCAATGGCGCGCCAGTCCAGGTCTTCCGAGGCTTTGAGCAGCGCAGTCAGGTCCTCCGGCTGCAGCTCGGGGACATCAATGACCTTGAAAAGGCCGCCGTTGAACCAGGCGATGTCGTCGTTTCCGTACTGCCCGTTCGGCTTCTGCATGGCCGTGAACAGCGATGCGATTCGCGTGCGTGCGCGATCCGTGTTGCCGTGTGCGCTCTTTAGAAGTCCGGCAAAGATCTTCGGGTTGTCGCTCTCTCCCCTATGCAGTAGCCATTCATCTTCTGCGTACATGCAGAAAATGCATTGAATCAGAAAGTGTGCGACCTGCTGGTTATCCAGACCGCGCCGGCGCATTGATGCTGCTACCTTCGCAAACTCCGCTGCTGCGTCGGCGGTGATTGCAGCGTTGGACTTCAGTGGGCGTAGCTTGTAAACGTCCGTCGGGGAAAACAGCCAGCGCAAGGCCTGCATGTTTGCGGGATTGCCGATGTCCTCAAGCTGAATGACGCGAGGCGTGCTTGGGTATCCCGTAAAGCAAGGGTGAATCTCGATTCGCTCCCGGTTGCAGACAATTAGAACCGGTGGGTTGTCAAGCGCCCCAGAATAGTTCTTAAGTTGCATTAGCGCGGGGCCGAGGTCCTTCCGCGGGCCCTTATTTTCCCACGCAAAACAGCCGCGTTTCCAAACGTCAGCGAAACCCTTGCCACCGAGCATTTTTTCAAGGTCCTGCTCGTAGCAGTATTCTCCATATTCCCGTGGCGGATCGACCGACAGCAGCCGACAAAGGTCTTCAAAGTGAGGTTGTGCGCCTCCCTTCTCGCTCAGGGAATTGTCCTTCCAAGTCTCGATGAACTTCTCTGGTGTCATTGTGCTCGACGAAGGCATGGTTTTACGTGAGTTTCGTAGCGTGTGTTGCGGTGGTCGGCAGTAGCGGCGCCGAATTAGCGATTGGCGTGTTGGGCCGATTCTACCCGAGGTGCTTGATGCGACCACGTCGTGGAACCAAATACACAGCTCCTAGCGACGACCGGTGGAACGCTTCGATGGCCGATGCGAACAACCGCTGGTATCCAAGAAGCAGCCGTTAAGTTAGTGCGGTGCCAACGGCGGGTGTGGGTCGATCTGCGCCGGTCCCGCGTCGCAGGGCCGGCGGCCGGCCGCGATCGGCCATGAACCGCGCCATCTCCAGCTCGATTGACAATAGTTGACCGACTGCACAATCGCCAGCGCGACGGCTGAGCTCCCGGAAATGGTAAATTCATACGAAAACCACACCTACGAGAGAACATATGGCCCGAGCCATGATCTGCGTCGGCGACACGACGACGCACGGCGGTCGCGTGCTGGAGGGCAGCGCGAACGCGACGATTGACGGAAAGCCCATTGCAGGCGTCGGCCACAAGGTACTTTGCCCGCAATGCAAGGGCGTCTTCCCAATCCTGCCCGCCACCGGACGACGCTACCCGCATCAAATCGCAGGCCGGGAAACGGCGATCGAAGGCATGAAAACCGCATGCGGCGCAACGCTGATTGCCTCGCAGTCGTCTGCGACGCTCGACGACGTCGGAGCAGGCGAGGCATCGACCGGCAGCGCAGTGGCAACTGCCGCTTCCGCGTTGGCCCCTTCGCCGACGCTCTGCCTCGAATGCCTGAAGTCGGCAGCCGAGAATGCCGCAACGATGATCGCTCGCGGGTAGAACCATGACCGGCAATTCGATCGAAGCGTTCTACTTAATGCGGCAACAACAGTTGACCATGCAGGCGCACTTGTACGCCCTCGTCGACGGCCTCCTGTTCGAGGACGCTGCCGGCGGATCGCCCCCCCAGCGATCGCAGGCAGCCGTAGCGCTATTCGACGGCACACCGGACGCATCGCTGGCCGATGCGGGTCCGTGGCTGCTCGACTACGAGCGTGCGACCGGCAACGTGCGACGCTCGCTATCCGTGATGGCGGGCGGCTCGGCGGGTGTGTCCTGGCTGATCAGCGCATATCCAATTGAATCGCTCGCCGACGAGCTGCGTGGCCGGCTCGACGCGCGCTTGCCTGATGGCCGAACAGCCCTCCTCCGGTTCTACGATGCCCGTGTCATGGCCGACATTGCATCGCTGATGGAGTTCACGCAGCGCATGCAGTTCTTTGTCCCGACATTCAATTGGCTTATCGAAGTGAATGGAAAACTGAAGGGAGTGCACCCGCATGCTTGAGTTGACAGGCGAACAGGTCGCCGGCCTTGCCGAGATCGATGCACGCGGATATGTCGAACGCACCCGGCTCGATCTCATCAAAGCGGATCCGAAGCTGGCCGATGACGGCACGCTGCCGACGCGGCTTTGGAACGCGTACGTCGCCGCTCGGCGACTTGGCATCCAGTCCGACGAGAATGTCGCTGCGTTTCTTCGTATCGAGGCATACGCTCCGAACTTCTACGAGAAGCCCGCAACACGCACGTGGCTTACTCGGCCCGGCCGCTCGGCCGACGAACGTTTTCACGATTACCTTCGCGTCATCAAGTGGCGCATCGAACATCCGCAATATAACGGGGGATCTCGAGATGGCGGGATTGGTGGTACCGATAATCGAAGCGGCGGCAGTGGAGCTTGGGCCGCTATTGGCGCGCGCTGGCGTAGCCTTGTTGGGCGGGGCGGCAGTAGCGGGAACGGGGAGTCTGTCGGGTGACACGCCGAAGGAAGAAAGCAAGGCAAAACCAGACGTCCGCGCGATTCCGCGCACGGGCGAGAGCTGTAAGAAGTGCCCGCCAGAGGAAAGTGGCCGGGCGGAAAATAAGACGCACCATATGTCCGACCACTCGCGCGAGTATCAAGGCCGCATCACGGGCCGGCCGTACAGTAACGCGGGAAAATGGAATGAGGAATGGGTGTGGCAAGGCATCGCATTCGACGGCTTCCTGCCGGCCGCGTGCATGCTGCAAGAGGCAAAGTCCCGCTATGCGCAGTTCCTTCAGCGAGACGACGATGGCGAACTGGAACCAGTCTCTTGGTTCAAAGGCTTCCCCGGAATGGTCTCCGATATTGAGCGGCAAGGCGGCAAAGTGAAGCTGTTTCCCCCGGCACGTTTGACGTGGTACTTTGAAGAAGCGGAGGTGCGTGAGTACCTGCTCAAAGATCTGCGACGCAATGCGGTTCTTTCCGTCGTACAACCGTAAACCGAGAACAAGATGGACTTCAGCCTTCAGTTCAGGGACGAGACACTTGCCCCTACAGACTTCGAGAAGATACTGTCACGCATTCACATCGTCGTGTCGACGATGGGTGCAATCGATTCGACGCTAAGCACTTGGTTCGCTCAAGGTGACACCTTGGACGAAGCGCTCCTGTACCCAGCGTTCGAAGATGGCCAGCCATCGACGGCACTACTCGCCGTCCTACAGCATCAGTTTTCGGACGATCCATCGCGATCCTACGTTGCACTGTGGAACGGGAATCAGAACAAGGGGGAAGGTGCGACGATCGTATGTCACGTAGGCGAAAACTCCGTCCCGCATTCCTTCGAGATCAAAATTTCGAGTTCGGCGGTGCTGGGGAACCTCGAATCAGTTCAACGAATTGTGAACGCGACCGTGACCGCATTTCGACCCGCCTACGTTACGGTCTCTCCACGGAGTTACGCGGCAAAGCAGGTATTCGACGACAAGCCCGGGGTTGGCTGGATGATTTACTTGCCAAAGGTGATCACGCAACAGCAGGTTCCGGAGGCGCGTGAGATTGTGCCGATCCCGGATGCAGGAAAGGCACAGACCGGCACGATCGTCGTCAGCACAACCGACGCCCCTTTCTCGATGAAGAATCCCGAACACATCGAGACGGCAAATCGCATCGAGATTAGGTTAGTCGACCAAGATCTCCTTCCCGCCTTCGCTGATCTATAGGCCCTATGCCGGCGCGTCACCGCGCCGGCAACGTCCGGTTAGAAAAGTCCGACAGGCTGCGCCGCATCATCCCAACTAAAGATGATCAGCTCGTTCCGCTCGACGCCCTTCCCGCCCCCGACCGTGTACTGGATCGGCACGGTCTCGATATGAAACCCGTCGAACGCACGCCGAATATCCGGATGATCATTCAGGCTGACGATCGCCCGGCCCTTCAGCGATCGCAGACGCTGCGCCATCTTCTCGTACTCGCCGAACGGGAATGCCACGCCGTACCCCTCCGTCTCGTAATACGGAGGATCGAGGTAGAAGAGCGTATGCGGCCGATCGTAACGATCGATACATGCAGCCCAATCCAGCCGCTCCACGAACGTATTCGCGAGCCGAAGGTGGGCCGCCGACAGTTCCTCCTCGATCCGCAACAGATTCAGGCCGGGCGGCGTCGTCGTCGCCGTTCCGAACGTCTGCCCTTCCAGCTTCGCCCCAAAGCAACTTTTCTGCAGGTAGTAGAACCGAGCCGCCCGCTGGATATCAGTGAGCGTTTCCGGGACCGTCTGCTTCAACCATTCGAACACCTGCCGGCTCGTCAACGCCCATTTGAACTGCCGCACGAACTCCTCCAGGTGATGCTGCACAACGCGATACAGGTTGATCAGTTCGCCGTTCACATCGTTGATGACCTCGACCTTGGCCGGCGGACGCAGGAAATACAGCGCCGCTCCACCCGCGAATACCTCGACATAGCAGTCGTGCGCAGGGAAACGCGGAATGATGTGGTCTGCCAGACGACGTTTGCCGCCGATCCAAGGAATGATGGGATTTGCCATTGTGAAAGCCGTTTTTAAACTTGGTGTAGAATCCGGCCCGCCTACCGGTAGGTAGCAGGGCCTTGGCCGATTCACTGGCATGCTCAGTGGAAAGGCGACCGGGGGCGTGTTGCTGCACGCTTCCCGGTCGCCCTGTTTCTTTCGAGACCGCCCGGCCTCGATCGCCGCGCTACTGCGGCAAATTGGATTGCGCGTCGCCGATCAACGCGTCGTAACTACGCTCGCACTGCTGGCCGGCGATGCCCCGCTCGTCAGCGATCTTCGCCAGCTCTCCCGCGCGCTCGTCAGCCCGGCCGAACAAGTCGGCAAGCAGATTGAGGGCGTCGCCGGTTGCCGGGCTTCCGGCCGCAGCGCCGGCACGTCGAGCGTCGGCAACGAGCGCGGCGACCTGCTTGCGCAGCCCATCAGCAACACCATCGGCAACAGCAGCATCAGCGCGTGCCTGATCACGTTCTTTTGCAGCATCGGTTGCAACCTCCTGTTGCGCCGCCAATCGGCGGCCATATTCATCCCGTTCATCGCGGAGATGGTCGATCTGCCGTGCCTGATCGGCGACCGTCGTGGACTGATCCGCATCCCGGTGCCCTTTCGAATAGCCAGCAGCAGCGCCGACCACGACGGCCGCGATAAGCGCGAGCCAGAGTCGAGGATCGAACCACGTCATGCGCCGCTCCGCATCATCGATGCGAGGCGCTTCGCGCGATCGCCGACCTGTCGCGCCCACAGGCTGTCGAGCATCTCGGCTGCCGCTGCGTTCCAGTCGCCCCGCTGCGTCGCCGCGAGAAACTTGCGGAACCCGAGCAACTTGCCCTGCATGTTGAACGCCATATTCATCATCACGCGCTGACGCACTGGATCGAGCGACGACCACCACGACAGATGGCGATCGAGCCATGCCTCGGTTTCGGCGATGTCGTTCTGGTACATCAGGTCGATCTCGTTATCGCGAAACCCCTTGTCCGTCAGATTGCGGCCGATCCCGCCCGACACCTTGCCGACCGTGTCGGTATAGATCCGATACCGCCGGTCCTCATCGTGCGTCAGTTCGGCCTTCAGCTTCAACCCGTCGTACTTAGCCATTCTTGCTTCCTCCAAAAAGTTGCTTTGCCTTCTTACGCAGCAGTACCTCCAGGTACTGCGATCCGACGATGCCGAGCGTGCTCCCGATTCCGAGCAGCGCAATCGGCGGGAGGTCCGGGATCTGCAACAGCGCGATGCCCGCGACCATCGACGTCGCCGATCCCAGCACGGCCCGGCCAGCGACGAGCCGAAACGTCAAATGCTCGCTACCCACCAACACCTTCGCGATCCCGATCAATCCGCCCATAACGATCAGCTCCAGAATCGTCTTTTCATGCTCTTGCATCGGTTCCCCTTGTCCCGATAAAAAGAAAGGCCGCTCCGGTTGCCCGTGAGCGGCCTTCAATACGATGCGCGACGTTCTACTTCGGCGCCGGCACCACCAGATCGATCTTCTTGCCCTTCTTCTTCCCATGCCCGACCTTCGCTTTCCCCTTGTTCCCTCCGTTCAAAGTGACCACCGTGATCCATCCGCGTGATGCGTATGTGTGCTCGACCGACTCAATCAGAAACTCACCGTCTACGCCGGCCTTGAAACCCTTGAGCGCGATTGTCTTCTCCGCCGACAGATCTGCCCGGCCGCGCATCGTGAGCCGGCTCGTCGACGTGTGCCGATTGAGCGTCGTCAGTCGCGACGTCGCACCCGCTTTCGCGGCCTCCGGACTCGCGAATGCATGCCGTTCCGTATGCACCGCGGACGCACCTGGCGGAGCATCCGGATTCGGAATCGTCAGGTCGATCTTCTTCCCGGTCTTGCGGTCGTGCACCTTCGTGCGCACGGCCGCAAAGCTCGCGCGATCCGGGAAATTGATGTCGTAATCGAGCAGATCGCCCGGCGTGAGCGTGACGACCGGCAGCGGCTTGCCGCTCGCGCTCTTGCCGCCGCCACGCGGCAACACGATCAGCTTCCCTGCTTTGACCGTCGCCGTCGCACCATACTGGCGAGCCACGCGCGTGATGAAATGCAGGTCGCTTTCGCCGAACTGGTCGATACGCGGCACGACGACGTCGACGTCGCACGCGGCCGACCATTTGTTGCGACGCGCGACGTCGCCGACGATGTCGGCCAGCTTCGCATTCGACCAACTGCCGTAGCGCTGCGTCTTCGACGTCGCACGCATGTTCGCTGGCTTCCCACGGATCACGACGCTGGCCGGCGGGCCGCGCACGCCGACCTCGTCGACGGCGTACTCGCCGAGCATCGATAGTCCCTGCTCGTCCCATCCGATCGACACCTTCAACGTCGCGCCCTTCGGCGGAAATTCGATGCGGCCGTCGCGATCGTCGAGCGTGATCGTGCACTCGTCGGCGTCTAGACCGGGTTTGTCGACCGCCCGGATCTCCAGCACGCGATCCTGTATCACCTTGGTCACGTCCGAGCCGTTCGCGACCACCTGAAAAATCGCTTCCATCGCACCTCGCTATGTCCAGAGCTGGACCGATTCAACACGCGGCGCATCGAGATCCGGCAGCAAGATCTCGACGCCGGCCGGGAACGGCTGCGGCCGAGCCGCCAGCCCCGGATTCGCGTCGTACACGGCCTCGACCGTGCCCTGCAACGTCCCGTAGTACCGAAAGCAGAGCGTGTCGAGCACGTCGCCGTCAGACGTTCTTAAAGTCTTCGCCATAGCGGCCGAACTCCACCGAGAATGTTTGCTTGCGCGGCAAGCCGTCCACGAGCAGCGCATCCTGCTCCTCCTCAATCGACTGCAGCAGCCACCGGCCGAGCACGTCGCCGTCGCCCGTCGTGAGCTGCACGGGCTTCATGCGCCCGCCAATCTCGCGCAGGCGGTGGATCTGCTTCGTGCCGGCCCCGAGCGCCGGAAACACGACGCCCGACAGCGTGATCGTCTCGCCGCCTTCGCTGACTGGCTGCAGCGCCTCCTGCCGATTCAGACGCTCCTGCGACGCAACGCGATAACGCGTCGCCCGCCGGAGCTTGTCGTATGCGGCCGTCGACAAGTTGAAGTGGAACGCATCACCCGCTTCGCTCGTCATCGACATCAGGTGCGGCGTGCTCGACGTCGCCCCGCCGACCAACCCGGACAGCATCGAACCGACGCCCGTCGACTGAATCACATTGAGCACCGCCGAGTCCTTGATACCGACCGCCGCGTTGAACTGATTCCACGCCCCGCCGAGCGCCGACTTCACGCTGTCGGCGGCAGCCCGCACAAGGGGGAAATTCGACCCGTCGACGGCCTTCAGAATCGAGCCGATCGACGCCTGCGTCGCGTTGAAGCTGCGCAGCACCGTGCCGACCTGCGGAAACAGATCGCCGGCCAGCGAGATCGCACCGCTCGCGCCGGTCAGCAGCTCGGCCGCGCTGCTCAGATTGCCGGTCGCGAGTCGCTGCAGCGCGTCGACCGTCGACATGCTCGCCGCGCGATTCCGGTCGAAAATGCGGACCATCTGGCGCACGCGTTCGGTCGCAATCCCCGCCTGCGTCGCCGCGCCTGTGATCTGTCGAATCACATCCATTGCACCTCCCTTACATGTGTGGTGAATCGAACATGGCCGTTCGCGCGTTCGCCTTGCGTTGATGCTCGTCCATCATCCGGGTCAGCGCCGGACTGACCTGCGCGAGGAACTTGTTCGCCATGTCGGCATCGCTCGCTTCGATCTTCACGTGAAAGACCGGCGCGAACGTGTTCTGCTGCTCGATGCGCGGCCCTGGTCGAGCGCCGACACCCGCGCCGTCGGACGCGATCGTCTTCGCTTTCACGAGCGCCGCGACGTTCGGCGGCGTCTCGTCCGTCTTGCGCCCCAATACCCTGCGCGATACAGCGCTGAACAGCTTGTCGCCTGCAAACGTACCGACAGCGCCACCGATCACGCCCAGCACCGCAGCACCGATTGGCCCGACAAACGCACCAGCCATCGCGCCGAGCTTCGCTCCCGCCGCACCACCGGCAAGACTGCCCGCGATGCCCGCAAAGCGGTTCGCTTTCTGCGTGTTCGTATCGGTACTCGACGCGACGGCATACGCGTCACGCGCCGCGAATCCGAGCTTCAGCACCGTGCCGGCCACGGCGAGCTTGCCGGCATACGGGGCGACCCGACCGAACAGCGCCCTGCCGGCACTGAAGACTCGCCCGATCCGGCCTGCCCGCGCCGCGCCGCGAGCAGCACGACCGGCCCGCCCACCGCCGAGCAGATCGCCAAGGCCGCCCCCGCCCCCTGCCACTCCACCGCCGGGCAAGTTGACGACGAACACCCGCTGCACCCCGCCGGCAGCACCAGCAGCCCCGCCGAGTGCATCGAGCGCGCGGCCCACGATACCGCCGGCACCGGCAGCACGTCCCGCCGCAGCGCGACCGCCTCGCGCGAGCACCGTGCCGCGCGCGATATCGACTGCGCCCCGGCCGATATTCCAAAGTGCCTTTGCACCACGGAACGCAAGCGCCGCGCCTGCGATGCCAACGACGGCGGCTGTCGCCTTCGGTGCAGCATCCGCAACGGACTGGATACCCCTCCCGAGTCCCTTCGCGCCCTCGCCGACGCGATCCGTGATCGGACGCAGCGCGTCGCCGATGCTGCGCATCGCGTCGTCCCAGCGCTGCCCGACCTCGCTCCAGATCTGCTTGGACGTCTCGCGACGCGCCTCCAGATCCTTCTGGATCTCGCCGCTCGCCTGCGCCGCATTACGCTTCAACTGCGCATACAGCTCATCGTTCTGCATGTATGCCGTCAGCGCCGCCTTGACCTGCATGTCGTTGAACAGGTCGCCGGTCTTCATCGTCTCGGCGAACGCGGCCATCTGCGCCTGACGCTTGGCGGGGTCCATCTCCGAATTGAACTGCTTCGCCGCCGTTGCGAGCTGCTTCGCCTTGGCCGGATCGACGCGCTCGATATATGCCTTGGCGAGCACGAACGACGCTTCCAGCGGCGACCATCCCTTGTTGATCGCCTCGCGCATCTTCGCCTGATAGTCGACGCCGGCCTTCGCGTAATTGCGCTCGGTCTCCCCGGAGCCGATCTTCGAAAACCAGTTCTTGAGGTTGTTCGCCGCTTCGTCGGAGCTGCCCGCCGTCTTCATCTGCACCTGGAGCATCGCGCCGAGCTGGTTCACCGAGTCCTGCCCCGTGATGCCGAGCTTCTTCATCTCGGCGAGCAACACCGGGAACCATCGCGCCATGTCGACGGACTCGAACGACCCCTCCTTGCCAAGATACGCAATCGATTCGAGCGCCTTCCCCATCTCCTTCCGGTCGACGATATCCGCGTTCTGCTGCAGCGCCTGAATCATCTTCGCAGTCTCAACCGAGGTCGCGCCCTGTCCGATCGCGAACTGCGCAACCAGCGGAGCAAAATCCAGCGCCCGATTCAGATCCATCCCGCCCGCAACCATCTGGTTGACGGCGTCGGCCAGCTCATTGCGGCCGATGCCGTTCGCCGCAGCGTCGCGCCGGATACGCGAGCCCATCGCGGCCTCTTCCTGCGTGCGCGCGATGCCGGCCTTGATCGCGATGTCGCGAATGATCGCCTGATAGTTCGCAGCAATCGTCGCAGGCACCGCGACCGCCGCCGTCAGCTTCACTGCGTCACCGATCACGCCGCGCCCGGCCTCCTGACCGGCTGCCAGCCGCTCGTGTCCCGCGACCTTCAGATCCAGCCCCCGCGTCGTCCGGCCGAGCCGCGCATACGCGCGATCGAGCCGGTCGACCTCGATGCCGGCATCCCGCAGCGACTTCAGATTGCTATCGAGCTTGCGGCGGATGCCGTCCGCCGCGCTGTCGCCAGCCAGTTGCAGCCGGCGGAACTCATCCTGCAGGCGCATCGTCTCGCCGATCTGGCGCTGCCAGAGCCGCGAATCGTTCGCCCGCTTCTTCATCGCGTCGATCTTCGACGACGTGTCGGTGATCGCCTTGCCGAACGTCGCCGACACCGCCCCGCCGATCACGATGCCAAGTGCCAGGTCTTTCGCCATATCGGCCCCTTCAGTCCCTTCAGTCGGTGAGCCACCAGAGCATGTCGTCGATCGTCATCTCGTCGATCGACGTCGGCGACATGCCGTATTCATGCACCAGCCGATTCGCCAGCGCCTTGAGGGTCTTTCGGTCCAGCTTTGCGTACGGATCGAAAGGAGTAGTAGGCGTCCTGCACGCGCTCGTAGTCAGCCATATCCATCGCATCGAGATCGCTCGGCGCGATCTCGGCGAGCGACGCGAACAGGATCAGCTCCTGTTCTTCGGCATCGTTCGGCGCGAGCTTCTGCGCGCCACGCATGTCGCGCACCTTCGGCCGGCGCATCGTGAAGGTGTCGCATTCGACACCGTTGAGCTTGATCGGATAGTCGAGCTTGACCGTAACCTTGTCCATTGCGGTTCCTGAAATGAAAAATGGCGAGCCGCCGGCTCGCCATTGATTGAATAAAGTAACTTTGCTGCTTGATGTGCAACGTGAGCGTCGAATGACGGTTACGCCATGCCGAGCTTCTTGCGAATGTCAGCGAGCTGATCCACGCCGTTGATCACGCGCTTGCACGCGAAGATGTCGATCTCGTGCACGATCGCGCCGTCGATCTCCAGCTTGTAGTAGTCGCACGATACGTTGAACTTCGCGTCGACCTTGTCGCCCGGCTTCCACTCGCCCGGATCGACTTCGTAGAGCATGCCGCGCAGATACACAACGACACTCTTCGAGTTGCCGCTGCGATCCTTGAACACCGCGCGAAACACGCCGTTGAACGCGCCCTGATCCACCAGCCCGAAGAACTTCAGCACGTCGTACTCCATCGTCGCCATCGCGAACGACGCTTCGAGTGCTTCCATGCCTTGATCGACCTTGACCGCCGCATCCATGCCGGCCGCGCGGAAGTCGTCCGTCTTGAGTTTCAGCTTCGGCGGCGTCATGCTCGTCGCACGACCGGCATAGCTACGCCCGTCGACGAACGTATTGCAGTTGTACAGAGTTTCCGGAATCATCGCTCCCCCTTAGATCTGGTTATCGAGCACTTCGGTCAGCCACTGGTTCGTGACCTCGAAGCGGAAAATCGGGTTCTCGGCCGGCGGGACATCCGTGAATCGGATGTTCCAGTACACCTTGCCGTCTTCGAGCTGGCTCGCCGTGTTCAGCTGCGGGTCCGGGTAGACCTCGAAATTGATCACTGCGCCCTGACGTTTCAGGTCACGCATGAATGCCTGCAGACCCTCGGTCACGTCACTGACGTACGTCGCCGTGATGCCACGGTCGACCGCCCACTTGTGGCCGGCCTGCACCGCATCCATGACGATGTCGAGCGTGCGCACGCGCGTGACGAACTTCCATTTCGGATCGGCCGACAGCGTGCGGTTGCCCCACAGGCGAAAGCCGCCGTCACGAATGATCGTCGCGATGTTCGCGTTGTTGAGCAGGTTCGCGCGGCACGTCTCGTCGCCGTCGAGATATTCGATCGGCCGGCCCGTGCCCGTGATCTCGACGACCTCCTTGTTCGACGGCGACGCCCAGAAACCGATCTTCGCGTCGGTCTGGCAGAACAGCCCCGCTGCGTACGTCGACGCCGGCAGCGAGATCTCGCCGTTCGTCGCGTTGTCCCACGCCTTCGCGCCGGGGTCAACCATGTACAGGCGCTTGCTGCCGAAATTCTTCGCGTACGCAATCGCCGCAGCATCGTCGCTGTTCGGGCCATCGATCACCGCGACCGCGCGCAGCTTGCCGGCCAGCGAATCAGCGGCTGTTGCGACCGGTTGCTTCGACGTATGACCCGGCGCGATCAGCAGACGCGGCTGCGTGTTGAAAAGCGACTTTGCGTCGAGCAGCGCTTGCATGCCGGTGCGGGCACCGCCAGCGGTGACACCGCCCACAATCGCGGACGTGAGCTGCGCCGCGTCGGTGACGGATGCGACGCCGACCGCAACGACGACCGCACTGCTCTGCGCGTAGATCGCACGCGCCGAGCGGGCGATCGCGCTCTTTTCGCCGAACGCCCGCACCGCGTCGCCGTAGCTCGTCAGTTGAACCGGCACATTCGGCTGCGCCAGACCCGCGCCAGGCGTGTAGGTGTCGGTCAGGCCGACGACCGACGACGACGGCACCGCAATCGTGCGCGGGCCGCTGTCGACGATGGTCGTCGTGATACCGTGAAAAAACGAAGTCGCTGCCATGCGGATCTCCAGAAATGAAAAAAGCCGCTCGAGTGAGCGGCTTACGAAACAGGACGGCGCACGCACGCGCCGGGAAAGTTACTTTGCGTCGACCTCGGTGGGCGGCTCGCTATCGCTCGCGCTGTCACCGTCAGCGGGCACCGCGGATTCCGCCTCAGGAGGTGTCTCGCCCGCCTCATTGCGATGCGCGGCCTCCTCCTCGCGCCGAGCGGCTTCCTCGGCCTCACGTGCAGCCTTCTCCGCCCGCTGCGCCTCGACCTTGGCGAGCAACGCTGCAGGGTCCGGCTCGGCCGGCCATACAACGTCGTTCGGAAAAGTCGGCGAATCGACCACGCCGACAAGGGCCACCTGATACGCGGCCCACGCGTCGAACGTCGCCGACTCGAGATCCGACAGCAAACCCGTCACACGCGCGTCCGACTTCCCGAGATTCTGCTGACGCGCTTTTTCCATGCGCGCGTAGAAGTCCGCCATCGCTGCTTCACGTACGCGTTCCGCGACGACTTCCTCGTCGAGCACCCAAGCGCCATCTTTCCAGAAGTATTCGTCGGACGGACGCGGTACATCCGTCAATCCCGCGTCGTCGGGCGTAACACCCGCGACCGTGATCTCACCCGGCTCACCCGTATCGGTTCGATACAGTCGGACACCGCGATAGTCCGGCTGCATCTTCCATTTGCCGTCCTGCCAGAACGGCCAGGAACGCGTCGGCACTTCCGGCAGAGGCGTGAGCGTGCAGAATGCCGGCACGAGATAGCGACTCGCGTCCATCGGGTCGCGTTCCGCGAGAAAGCTCGCGATGTAGCGCCCGGTTTGATTGTCGTATTGATTGCAAAGCATGTTTGTCCTCGAATTCTTAGTAAGCCCGAATCATCGCGAGTAGCGCGATGTTGCGCGGACGGCTTTCGTTGCCACCGTCAGCCGCGACGCTGATCGTGTGCGAGTGGGCGCCGGCCCCGCCGATTCCGACGTTGTGGCCGTGCGCACCGGACCCTTCAATGCCAATCGCGATCGTCGCGCCATCGGTGCCGAGATTGTTGGCGCGACCGTTATCCATCCCGTAGCCACGGCCGGTCGAGGTCGAATACGCTCCGTTCGATCCAAGACCGAAGCCGTGCGCGTGCGGCTGCTGACTGACGTTGTGACCGTGCCAACCCTGTGAATCGGTCCATGCGCTGTGGGAGTGATCGCCCACGGCGGCGGCAGATGCGCCGTGCGCATGCGAGCGGTTCAAGCTGTCCTGCCAGCTCCCGATCTGGCGCTGCGCATCGGCACCGCGCGCGTCATCCCAGCAGCGGATAAACTCGCCGCGAAGATCCGGCAGTCGGAACGTTGTATTGCCGTCTCCGGTTGAAAAGCAACCGTGCCGCCCCTTGCCCCAGTCCGCATCTGCGACGATTGCTCCGCTCGCCTGCGCGTACGCCCACAGCAGCGGGTAGTCCGTCCGCTTCAGCTCGGTGCCGTTCAGCTTCAGGAATCCCGCACGCGGCGCAGTTCGGGCCTCCCACACGATCTGCCCGATCTGGACATTGGCGACGGCCGCCGCAAACCACGCCGACGTGATCAGCTTGTCCGAGTTGTCGCCAGCGGGAGGTGCAGTCGCCGTCACCGTGCCACCGACCCGAAGCATCGACGAGCCGTCGTCAGCGACCTCACCGATCAGCAACCGCCCAGCCTGATTCAGCATCATCTTCGTCTTACCGAGGATGTTGAATCCGATCCCGAGTCGTCCGCCGGTCGGCGCGGTGTTATTCGCGTCGGTCGTCGAGTTCAAATACAAGATCTTGCCGGCCGCCGTCTGCGAGTACGCATCGATGTAGTTGTCGATCACGCCACCGGGTCCATCCGGTGCAGCGCCGATACCGATGTACTGAGCTGCATTTCCGGTTCGATACGCCACAACGGCGTAACCGGTCGCATCCGCGACCACCTGAAGCCGTCCCGTCTCCCGATCTGCCGCCGACGTGCCGACGATCATGTTCCCCGTTTGCCCGATCTGCGCTCGCGTGATGTCGAGAATCGTGAACCGAATACCGAGCGCACCGTTCGTCGGAGCCGTGTTTGCGGCGTCTGTCGACGCAGCAATGATCAGCGACTTGGCCGCCCCCGGATCGGAATAGCTCGCGAGCGTGTTGTCTTTCGGGTTGTTGCCGACACCCGCAGCCGCACCGAGCGCCAGATACTGCGCACCGATATCAGGCCGCCTCGCGGCGATGGCATAGCCTGTCGCGGGATTCTGGACGAGCATTGTGCTGGAACCGTCATCCGCCGCTTCGCCGATCAACCATCGCCCCTCCGCCGTGATGCGGCCGCGCTCGGTCTTGCCGGCGATGAACGACAGCCACCCGGCCGCGCCGAGCGTCAGATTGTTGGACAGCATCACGACGTACGGTACGCCCTGCGCACCGAGCTGCAGGTGTCCGTCTGCCGGCGAAAACATCCCCGTGTCGGGATCTCCGTCAAACGCGAAGCCTGCATTGTTGGTGTTGTGCGGTGTGATTGCACCGACCTTCCCGAGCAGCTTACCCTTCAGTGCATCGCCGGCCTTGGAAACCTTGTCGTTGCCGAGATCACCGATCTTCTTGTCAGCCGCATCAGCGCGCGTGCCGAGGTCTGCGACCTTCTTGTCGGCCACATCGGCGCGCGTCCCGAGATCGGCGACCTTCTTGTCCGTCGCATCCGCACGCGTCCCGAGGTCGGCGACCTTCCTGTCCGTCGCGTCCGCCCGCGTCCCAAGTCCCAAAGCAACTTTGTCGGCCGCATCCGCTCGGTCCTTGAGGTAGCGCGTGCGGTTTCCAAGCTGCCTGATTGCGATGTTGTCGACCCCGTCCGGGCCACCCAGCACTTGATCCGACGTCTCGAACTGTCGAATTCCCGGCTCCCACTTACTCTCTTCCTTCAAATCGGCCATGTTCCGATTACCCCTCGCGTATATTGACCGTTGCGCGTCGCGACGCCGTTGTGCCGGATCGCAACCTCAGAAAAATCGAGCCATGCGAGCAAGCTGCGCGCCGGCGCGTAGCGCTCAATCGCGCGCTTCAGGTTTTCGCCTTGATCGCGCGTCACCGGCTGCTTCAATGTGACGATGTATTCGGCCCAGGCGGCGGACCCGCCATACAGATATCGACCATTGCGCTTCACCGATCCGTCGCGGCGCTTGACCTGCCGCCCCTCCTGAATATCGATCTCGCCGAAGCCGAGCCGCCGCACGATCTCGCGGATTGCCCACGGCGTGCCCTTCTTCTGGTAGATCGCCAGCGACGATTTGATCAGCGCTCGGCGTGCGTCTTCGGACTCGGCCAGTTCCCACCCGTCGACCGCGAGCGACCATGCGAGCCACGGCAGGAACGCAGCCGGGCAGCGATCCGCATCCCAGAGCGTCCTGATCACGTCCGGGTCGACGCTCGGGCGCATTACCTGCGCGAGCGCGGCTTCGAGACTCGTCTGGTTTGTTGGCAACAACGCTTCAATCGTCATCGGCCACCTTTGGATTGAGTACGATCGACGTGCAACGCGCGAACTGGTCGATCGCGCATACGACGTCGGCGGCAGGTGCCTTCAAATCGACGCGCACGACACCCGACGCTTTGGGATGCAGCGCTCCCGTCACCGCCGATCGGGGCATGCCGACGCGCAACGCTTCGCCTGCGGCGACCGCGATATCCAGATCCTGCCGACGTGCGGCGATCACGACACCCGGATCCGGTCCCCGCCCGACATACACGTCGGCGACGATCGAGTAATTGACGGGGCGGGCCGCGACGACCAGCAGCGTGTCGTTCAGCGGTCGACGGTCTTCCGGCGAGAGTGCGCGGCGCACCGTGTCGAGCAATGCCGCACTCGCCACGCCACCGTTCGAATACGATTTCACGACCACGCGCACCACACCGCCCTCAGGGCGATCGACGCGCACGTCGGCAACGTCCGGCGACGCGTCCATCGCGAGCGATCGATACGCGCCAAACGGGCCGGCCGTCGACGATCGCTCGATCCCCATCTGGGTGCGCAATCGCAGGCGATCGTCGCGCTCGCGCGTCGCTGGAACCGGCGGATGTGCTTCCGGGTCGCCGGGATCGATGACTTCGCGCTGCAAATTCCAGAGCACCGCGAGGTGTTCCAGATCAGCACCCGTTGCGTAGGCCAGCAACACCGCTCTACCGGCGTCATTCACGCGCGCCTGAAACCGCATTTCTTCGTACGCGGCCAATTCCAGCAGTTTCACGACCGGATCGGATTCAAGCGCAGCCGACCAATCCGGATAGATGCGCTTGAAGTGCGCGAGCTTGCGCTGATACGCTTCCTCGAAATCCAGCGTTTCGACGAGATCAGGCGGATCAAGCGCCGACAGATCGATTACTGTCATGTCGTCACCTCGAATACAACGTCGTCGCCGTTGTACTGCCCGGCGATTCGAAAAGTTACTTTGCCGTCCACGACAGACAGCACGTTCACGCGATCCAGCTCGAGGCGCGGCTCCCAGCGGACGATTGCGCGCGCAGATTCAGCCTGCGCCGCCGAGATCCAGCCGCGCGTGATAGGCATGTCGACCATCGCCGGGAGATCCGAACCGTACTCGGGACGCTCGCGCCGCGTTCCTTTGCGCGTGCCGAGAATGTCCGCAACGCTCTGCACAAGATGCTCGATGCCGCCGATCAATCGGCCTGTGCGGCGACACATACCGACCAGCGCGACCATCACTGCACCTGCACATCAACGCGCTTGAAGTCCGCGCGAGAGTCGAGATATTTGATGTGCTGCGGCTCCGTTACAGTTGCCTTGCCCGCCAGCACGGCGATGTGCGAACCATCGGGAAACACAACGATTCGGCTGTGAAACTCGGTATCGATGAACGTCACGGGGACCGTGCCGCTACCTTGCCGTGCGTCTTTCGCCATAACCACCTCCACAAACGAAAGACCCCGCACGCGCGGGGTCCAAAGTCACTTTGAATTGATCAAACCGGCGGCCCGACCAGCTCGCCGTCGCCTTGCTCGCGGTGCCGGTGTCTAATAAGCGACTTACCGTCCGCAACGACGTCGTCGGTATATTCAGCACCGCCCGCGATTTTCATCGCGACACCGCCGCCCTTACCCGGCCTGCCCTGCATGCCGCCGTTGAACGTCAACAGTTGCTCGGTCGTCGTGTTGCCGGTGAACGTCGAGTCCGGCACATCGGCGAGCAGCTTCGCGCTGCGCAGCATCGCGCCGTCCGCCTTCAGCTCGAACTCGGTTTCGCCGATACGGAACACGATCCGGCCACCGGCCGGCACCGACAGCACGTATTCATGGCTCGCATGGTTGTACTGTTCGAATGCGCCATCAGGGAAGTCGGTTGCAGTCTCGTCGGGATTCGACCGGCCAGACCCGCCATGCTGCTCGGTGTAGTAACCGGGCGCGACGAATGCGCCCGCGAGATCACCGGACGGTGCCCACAGCGCGACCTCTTCGTCGACGGACGGCGGACGCCACTGTCGAACCTTGCCAGCGGCACCCGCCTGCCATTTGAGCCAGTCGCTCACCCAATCGCCGATGCGCACCTTCACGCGCGGCGGATCGTACGTGACCGCCTCGACGACCGCGGACTGCGTCAGGCAGGCCATGCGCCGATCCATCTCGCCAAGCTCGAAGGCGCTCACCGGTCACCTCGCATCCTGATGGGCCGCACTCCAGTACTGGTCTTCGTGTCCCGGACCCGTCTCCGGATCGAGACCCCACAGCACCGAGCGGCCTTTCGTCGGCGGCTCGAACACGTCGCCCAGGTCGAATTCGTGCACCCATTCAACGAGCCAGACGAGATACGTGTCCAGCTCCGGGCGAAACGGATCAACGCCCGCCGACCCGACCTGCTTACCCGGCGTCACGGGCAGCCCCCACGTCGCCCCGTGCACCGTTTGCAGCACGCGAGCGGACAGCTCGCGCACCTGCAGCTCGGCATCAGGCACCAGAGGGTCGACGATCACGCGGGCCTGCATACGCGCGATTAGCGGCACGCGGCCCGTGCCGTCGTCGTGTCCCGGCTCCAGCTCCCCCAGCTCGATCGCGACGAACGGCGTTTCGATCGCCTTGCCGATCTTCGGATACGCATGAATGCGTTCGAGGTCCGGGAGGCGTTCCCGCAGCCCGGCCTCGATCCCGTCATGCAGTTGCTTCAGGTTATCGAGCACGATTCATCGCCTTCTGCAGTTCATAGTTGACCTCCTGCCGCAGCACCCTCATCAGCCGGGCCTCACATGCCTGCGCGGCCCGGCGAAACGCCGGATCGCCCGTCTGCGACCATTCGACCTTCACCACCTCGAACGGCGTCCGCTCTTTCCCGATACGTCGGTAGATCGGCCCGTCCGGATGTCGATTCGTTTTGCGCCACGCGCTCTCGAACAGCGATTTGCCGGCCCGCATGCCCTTCTTCGTGCGTCGCACCGAACCTAGGCGGTGCGCCTCGATCGGATTCAAACCGAGCCACACTTTCCCGGTATCGGCCGAGCGTAGGAAGAAGTACATCCGCTGCCGCAGCAGCTTCTGCTGGATGCCCGTCGCATTACCGACCTCCTTCGCCGTCTGGCTCCGGATCCACGCGCCCGTCTTGCGAAGCGTGCGCCGCCATGCCGCCTGCATCGCGGCAGGCGGCAGGCCCGCGAGCGCTTCGAGCGCCCCCTTCACGTCGATCTCGACCTTCAGCAAATCCATCGTCACCTCAGAATCAGGATCGTCCAGCCCGTCCCATCGGGGTGCAGCTCGAACACGCGGTAACGCCCGCTCGGCGTCACGACGATGCTGCCCTCGGTCACGTCGACCGCATCGGCATCGGTGATATGCAGGACGGGCGCCACGAGCTGCGTGCGCTGCGTTCCGAGATCCGGACCGAGCCACGGCGACGTGAACATCCCGTCGACGGGCCGGCCGTCGATCGTGATGTCCGCGTCACCGAGATCGCGCAGCACTGCCGCATCGACGTCCGCGATCAGATCCCGGAACGCCATATCACGCCTTCAGCTTGACGATCGCCTTCGGGCGCGTGCACAGGTGCACCGGGTTCGATTGCGCCTCGAGGTCAACGCCCTTGCCGAACTGCGCCAGTTCCTGCTTCGCGTAGTACGGCAGGCCCGTCGTGTTCACTGCTTCGACGTAGTCAGCCGGCGCGAAGCGCGTAATGAACAGCTCCGGCACGCCTTCGGGCACCGCATACGCTTCGTCGTCCGCCACATAGCCGATGTCGCCGACGCGACCGCGATAGCGCTCGAACGTGCAACCGCCGAAGTCGAATGCATCGCGCGCGTCGCCCCGGAGAGACGCCGCCATCGCGGTCGCGAGATACGTCTCCTTCACTGTCTTCGCGACGATCAGCTTGTTCCAGAATGCCCGGCCGCAAAGCACGCGCACGCCCGTGTACGTCGTCGCGCCCAGCGCATCTTCGATCGCGTCCTGCACGTCGACGCACTTCACGCGGATCTCCGTGTCAGCCTTGCCCAGCTCGAACGGAATCACGGTCTGCTCGATGCCGAAGTACTGCAGAAGATCGATCAGCACCGTCTTGCCGTCTGCGTCGAGCACCGCGCCCTTGATCGCGCCGATGCGGTGAAACTCGTGCGTCGCGTCGAGCTGGCGACGCAGTTTCGCGAGCCGCCGGTTCACGACCGTCTGCAACGCTTCCAGCTCCGTTTCGGAGCCGAACGCGCGCAGGTTCTGGATCTCGTCGGCCTTCACGAATGCACGCTGCGGCAAGTGCACCGTATTGAACGGAATCATGCTGCGCTTGCTGCCGACCACGATCGCCGACGGCGAGCCGCGCTCACCGGCCGAGACGAGGGACAGTGTGTCGCCGTCGCGCTCGATCTGGATCGTCGTCGTGGTGATGCCGTCCTCTTCGAACAGGCCGAGCGCACCGACGCGGCCCGGCACGTGCGGCTGGTCGTTGATCGCTGCGGTGAGCGACGACAGCGAGAACGCGTCATCTTGAAACAGGGCGATGTCCGCCATACAACCTCCAACAGGGAAATGGATACAAAAAAGGCCACGCGCGATGCGTGGCCTTCGGATTCGGTGTTGCTGCGATCAGCGGACGATCACATGGCGTTCCGCGAGATCGGTGCGCGCTGCGGCATTCAGACCAGTCAGGCGTGCGGCGGCGACCTCGGCGAGTCGCACAATGCCGGTCGCCGAGCGCGGTGCCTCGGACGCTGCCAGCGGTGCATACAGCACCGCCGCAGCGACTTCGGCCCCGTCGTTCGCCGCGTTGTCGTACGGCGCATACTCGCCGGTGCTCGTCACCCCGAGCACCTGGCCGGCCGACAGCGCCGGCCCGGCCTTCACGATGATGTGCTCGCGCGAGATCTGCCCGTTGCCTTCCGACACCAGAAATTCCGCCGTCTGGCTGCCCTGTACCTTCACGTTCGACATGAGTTTTCCCCTCCTCGGGTATCGTCAAAGTTACTTGCCGCTCTTGCGAGCCGCGTAGATGGACGCCGCGCGCGGCGCATTCGCCACCACCGGCGGCTCGTTTTGCACTACCGGCTGCGCACGCGGATTGATGCGCGATTGCGACGCCGTCACGCGCTCGAACAGTCGCGCGCGTACGTGATCCGGCGTCAGACCGTCAGCGACGAATTGCGCGGTCAGCTCCGGCACGTTCGCCGCAAGGCAAATCCCGGCGATGTCGGCGGCTTGCCGGATCGCCGCATCGACCGTTGCCCGGTCCTTTAGGCCGGTCGCCGTCACGATCGCCTCCGCGCAGTGCGACAGGCGCGCGTCACGGCAGGCCGCGAATACGTGCGACGCCAGCGCCGAGACATCCGGGGCTGGCGGCACCAGCTGCGGGTCGGGTTTGGTTTCCGGTTCGGGATCGGGCCGCGGCTCGGGCGGTGTATCCGGTGGCGTGTCGGGCTGCGGCGGGTCGGTCGGCTCCGTTTCGTCGACCAGCGCCCGCACAACGTCGGGTACCGCCGAGAAGCGCGCGAGCAGCGCCGTCGAGCTGGCCGACGCGGACAGCTTCACTGCTGCCTCGATCGTGTCGCAGAAACCCTTTTCCTTCGCCTGCGCGGCCGTCAGCCACGTCTCGGCGTCCATCAATGCCCGGATCTCGTCGACCGACTGGCCACTCTTCGCCGCGTACGCGGCGAGAATCCCGTCGCCTGCGTTGTCGAGCAAATCGGCAATGCGCCGCAGGTCTTTCGCCTCGCCCGCCGTCACCGTTTGCGCGTTGTGGATCATCAACATCGCGTTTTCCGGCATCACGATCTCGTCGCCGGCCATCGCGATCAGCGATGCGGCCGATGCCGCAATGCCGTCGACCCGCACCTTCACCTTGCCCGCATGCCGACGCAACGCGTTGTAGATCGCGAACGCATCGAACACATCACCGCCCATCGAGTTGATCGCGACCACGATCGCCGATGCGTTGGCCGCTGCGGCATCGAGCTGCGTCACGAACGTCTGTGCGTCGGTGCCCCAGAAGCCGATCTCGTTGTAGATCCGGATCTCGACCTCGCCGGCCGCGTTCGCCTGCGCCCGGATATCCCACCACTTACGATTGCGTTTCATCTCACTCCCCATTCGTGTGCGCGAGCGGATCGGTGTCGTCCGTCGCGTGCGTGTCGTACTGCAACCCGAGCCGTTGCGCGCGCTGCTGATCGGCCGCGTTCTCGTCGTCGACCTGCTCCGGATCCTCGCCCTTCGCGAGAATCGCGCCGGTGCGACTGGTCAGCCCCGCCCGAATCTCCGCGCGCTTGGCCGACACGTCCTGCACCGGATGGATATACGGCCAGCCCTGCGGCACCCACCGCACGCGCACGTACTCGCGCCGGGCGCGGTGATAGTTCGGCATCGGCATCGCACCGGACAGCGCACAGGCGTCGACCCACCAGGACCAGATCCGCCGACAGAACTGATGGATGAACACGTTCTGCTGCAGCTGCTCGATCGAGCGCCGGAACTCGTTCAGCAGTACGCGCAGGACACGGTCGCTGACATCGCGCAGATCGCCCGTCAGCACCTCATAGGGCATGCCGACCGACGCGGCTGCGGCCATCAGCTGCTGTCGCATGAACGGCGCGTAATCGGCTCCCGCGCCGGGCGGCGTTGCGAACTTCACGTCCTCACCGGGCGCCAGTTCCTGCATTGCGCCCGGTTCCAGCGACACCACCGGTGAGAACCCGTCGACGTCGAATTCGATCGTCGCCCCGGAGACCGGATCGCCGAGCGGGCCGACCTCCGCCTGCGGCTTCACGATGAAGCCGGCAAAAAGGTTGCTCACCTCCTGCCGGAACAGCACCGCGTCGTCGAAGTTGTCGAGCGAATGCAGCCGCAGCAGCACCGTCGACAGCTCCGGCACGCCACGCACCTGACCGGGCCGCAGCGCGTGGAAGACGTGCGCGATCTCGTCGGCCGGCACGCGCACCGTCTGCACCGCATCGCCAGCGAACCGGTTGTACTCACCCGGATGCCGGCGCAGCAGGTGATACGCGACGCGCTCGCCGTCTTCGTTGAACTCGACACCGTTGATGATCTCGCCGCCTGGAATCGGCTCGTTCTTCGTGACCGGCAGCATGTCGCCCTCGAAGAGCTGGATCTGCATCGGCACCGCCAGCCCGGTATGCAGCGGGAGTAGACGGCGACGCACCAGCACCTCGCCGTCGCTGAAGAACGCCCGCGCTGCGAGCGTCTGCAAGCCGTACAAATCATGGTCGCCGTTCGGGTCCAGCTCGCCCGAGCTGTCGTCCCAAAGTTGCTTTTGCGCGCGACGCACGTCCGCGTCTGGATGCTGCGGATGCGCCTGAATACCGGTACCGATGGTGTTCGACACCAGGCGCGCGATCGCCGTCTTCGCCCACGGGTCGTTACGGATCGCGTCCCGTGCACGGTGACGCATCAGCGGCAGGTTCTGCACGACCGAAGCGTTCGGCCCCGCGCTCGATGCCTGCCACGACTTTGCCCGCGCCCCGCGCGTGCCGGCCGATTCGTACGCCGCTGCTTTCAGCCGCGTGGGGACGACAAAGCCGCGCTGCGCGAGAACCGGATACGCGCGACTCATCGCACCCCCTTGCCGGCGTGGCGCAGGCGAATGAGCCGCGAGCGGCCGGTCGCGCCGTCCAGCGCCCGGATGATCTCGGTTTGTGCATCGCGCAGCTCCGCAATCGACCGGTAACGCACCTTGCGATCTGCGTACTGGACCTCCAGCTCGCCCTTCGCGATCGCCGACTGGATGCGTTGCAGGTCCGCCATCGTGTATGCCATGTGTTTCTCCTATCGGCGTTTCAGGTACGTCGAGCGACCGACACGCCGGCCCTGAATGCGCGAAACCCCGCTCGGTGGCGGGGTTTCGATTGGTTTCGGTGCCGTCGTGACGACCGAGGTCGGCTCGGCGGGCGATTCGTCCGGTGGATCCGGCGGCTGCTCGAACGGTCGTGCGAGCGGCAACGCCTCGATCACCGGTGCCGCGTCGAACAACGTCACCTGCGATATGCGGTGCTGTTCCAGCAACCAGTGCTGCTCGGTGAGGAGGTGCGTCTTGAGGCTACGCGCCGCATGCAGCGCGTACGCTTCGCAGTCGAGCGCTTCGTTACGTGCGCCGGCCTTCTTCTGCCAGACGCGCTTGCCGCCGACGCGCCCCGGCACCTTCACTTCGGCCGTGACCTGCGTGAGGTAGTCGGAACGTACGCCGACGTACCAGTGCATCCGCCCCGGCCCGTCGCCGTCCAGCTTCAGCCGGTTGTCGAGAATCAGGTCTTTCGCCTTGCTGACACCAACCATGAATGGACGCAGGCCGTATTTCGCGGCCTTGCTGTTGTTGCGCGTCGAGTCGATCGACGCCTTCGGCACGCTGAAAATCTCCGCACCGACATCGGTACTGCCCTTGATCGCCATCACGTTCAGTCCGGCCCGCTGAGCGGCCCGCACATATTTGTACACGGCGTCCGACGTCGAGCCGTCCGACGAGTCGATCGATGCCGCACGAATCCGGGCAAGCCCGCCGGATTCGTGTCGGTATGCCTGCGTCAGCAGTTCGGTCAGAGCGCCCCATACGCCGCCGGTCAGCGGATTCTCGCCCTGCTCCAGTACGTTGCCGTGCAACTCGTCCCACAACACCAGCCAGCTTTCCTCGCCCCGGCCCCACGCACGGATGACGACCGCGATGCGATCGTGCTGGACGTCGACGCCGATCGTGAGCAGCAGGCCACGCGATGGCACGCTGAACGGCGCATACGGCAGCGCCCGCTCGGCCAGCAGGTCCAGCTCCGGCAGATCCGACTTGTACTTGTACGGTCGGCCCTGCGTGTTGTTCACGAACGAGCGCATCTTCGTGTCGTCACCCGCACGCAGCGCCCGCTCTGCGGTCAGCCACTTCTTGACCAGTTCGCCCATGCGCGATCCGGGAAACGGCGACACCAGCTCGTTCAGCCGGAAGCCGGCCACACCGTAGAACGGCGCGGTCGCGACCCACCGGCCGCGTCGCACTGCGCGAATACGGGCGTTGTCGTCCCATAGGCTGCCGCAGTGCGGACACGTGTAACGCGCGGTCTCGGGCTGCGCCCGGCCGAACACCTCGTGCTCGACCTCGGCCCCCTCCGACCAGGTCACGTTCTCCCACGCAAGCTCATGCTCTTCACCGCAGTCCGGACACGGCACCAGATAGACGCGCTGATCCGACGACTCGAACGCCTGCTGGATCCGCGAGAAGCCGTCGACTGTCGGCGTGCCGCCGAAAATCACCTTGCGGCGGCTGTCCGAATAACTCTTGTTGCGCTCCTCGAGCAGCGTGATCGAATCGCCCTGATCGCGCACGTTGGTGTTCGCGTCGTCCGGCTCCTCGACCGCGACGACCGGGGCCGGTGTCGACTTCACATCGTCCGGCGCGTTCGACGTGATGAACTTCAGAAAGCCGCGTGGGAATGTCTTGTGATCCCACAGGTTGTTCTTGTCGCGGCCGGCGTGCACCGGCACCTTCGAAGCGAGGCGCGGTGTAACCTCGACCATCGGCTCGAACTTCTCCAGGTTGAACTTCTTCGCGGACTTCTCTTTCGCGAACATCACAATCATCGGGCATGGATCGACGTCGATGCGCCGGCCGATGTAGTTCAACAGTACGCCGTCGGTCCACGCGACCTGCGCCGACTTCATGCAGACGACCTTCTGCACGCGAGGATCGTCGAGCGCAGCATGCATGCCGAACACCCACGGCGTGATGTTCGGGTTATAGCGGCCGGGACTCGCGGTCGCCTTCGCACTCATGCGCCGGTACTGACGCGCCCAATCCGTCGTGCCAATCCTCTCCGGCGGGCGCAGCAGCTGCGCGATCCGTCGGATCACCGCGTGGACGGTCTGGATCGTATTGAGATAGCTGCTCAAGGCATCCATACATATGCTCGTTCAACCACTCGACGTCGACCTCGACGTCGTAGAGTGCGCGCAGCTCCTGCACCAGCTTGTCGGGCAGCGCCAGCAGTTCCGTTTGAAATGCGCCGACCATCTGGCCGAACGCCTGTTCCAGCTGCGCGACGTTCACGAGCTGGCCTTTCTTCTCGGCCAGCGTCAGCAGCTTGATCTCGCGCTCGACGATCTCGGTCTTCGCGCGTTCAGCAACCAGATCGATGCCGGTGCCGCTCGCGCGGCCCGCAGCCATCTCCCGCAGGTGCCGGATATACGCGATGCGGATCGCATCGAGCGTCGCCTCGCGATAGTCGAGCTGGACCTTGTCGACGAACCGCGAAACGGCCGACTGGTCGAGGTCGAGATGCTCGGCGATCTGTTGTTGGGTCGGCATGAATATGACCCCCTATGGAGATTCGACAGTAGAGAAAAAGCGCGGGTCTGAGCCCCCGCATGTCGGGTCGCCTACAGGGTCCCCGTCTGCTCAAAAAATGGGCAGGCCCGCGCCCGTCGCGACATCCGCGATAGCCCTGTCACCGGCCCGGTCCATCGCCCACACGACACGGTCCATCGCATCGTCAAACACGAAGCACCGCGCGGTAACGCGCCCCATGCTTCGATCTTCATCCCACGTTGACCAGACTTCGCTCGGCCCAGCGCTCGTCGACTCGATTCGCATTTCAGCGCCTCAAAGCAAAAAGCCCCGAGGGCTTTCGCACTCAGGGCTTTGGATTCGTACATAGACCGCGCCGGTGACCACGGTTGCCCGTGCCGACTGTCATATTGCGCGATGGAGGACGAACGGCATATTCGCGGTTCGTCGTCGCTCGATTAACTTGCTACTAGTCGGATACGCAATCGATGCGTATTCCGGCTTACTGATTCGCAACCAATTTAAGGAGCTGCTATGCCACAGATCAAACTCGTTCTCGCGGGCGGCGATGACAAAGAGAACTTCAAATCAGCAACCGTCGCCACTCGCCGATGGGGTGACAACGGTGATGCACTTGGCACCGAACTGGACGTACCGGTCGGCACGCACACCATCACCATCACAAAATACCAAGGTGCATCGGCCACCGACACCATCGATATCGCGGCAACGGACTCCGTCATCGAACTCACGGTGGACAAGACTGGCTGTACTGTCGAAGTTTCGTGATTGTTCAGCAAGCAAAAAGCCCCGAGGGCTTTCGCGCTCAGGGCTTCGTGATTCTTCCGGGCGAGCAGCGGTCCGGCAAAGGCCGCACGCACTCGGTAAAACTCACCGGATCAAATTGTGGAACGAAGTGTAGAGCAGCTATTTCGATTCCGCAATACCTTCCGCAATCGTATCGATGATCGTCTGAACGGAAACGTAGCGCGGAGGCGGCTGCACCAGCTTTTCCTCGACTGCACGTTTCGCATGAGCCAGAGCGAAATCGAAGATAGTCGTCGGCCGCACCTTGAGCCCGAGCCGCCGGCAGATCACGAACGGCGGCTTACGCCAGACGTAGTGCATCTGCAGCACCTTGCGGTCGAGCGGCATGAGCTTGCGCACCGCAGCCTCAACACGGTTCGCATCTTCGAGATCAATCGTCGTGTCCACCGAGCGGCCCGGTACCGTTGGAAAGTAGATGGTCGCGATGAGTGAATCCCGACCTCCGTCCCCACCCGCACCATTGCGCTGCGCCCGAGCCCAATTCTCCAATCTCTTTTCGATCGCCATGGTTTCCCCGCCTCAATCTTCGTAGTAGCCGACGTGGTGCCGGCAATATCCTCGGCGTGCCGCGCCGATACCGAGAATCGTCGCGACATGAATGCAGCGACTGCCGTTCGCATCGACGTGTGCGCAAAGCCGATCATCAACTGCAGGCGTCGCAGAGCCGACGCTGGTCGTCGACGCAGTCTGCTCGAGCGCCGCGTTGCGACGTCGCCGCACCTCGGCCCAATGCTTGCGCAGCCGATGCGGCGACGTGATGATCCGCTTCCAAAACTTGTCCCGGAGCGCCCACGCAAACAACCGAACCATCGCCCGTTCGTCACGCCCGTCGTCCGCGCGCATGCGCTTAATCTCGCAGACCCAGCTGCGCAGGTTCGGCTCGTCGCACTCCGGATCGATCGCCTTCACGCGATCGCGCATCCAGGCAGCCAACTCTGCTGCATCGCTCTCCTGCAAATCCTCACCTCTCTCGCTCGCTGCTCCCGGGTATACCTCCGAGGTATGAGAGAGAGATGTATCTTTTGTTTCTCCATTCATTGGGTTATTAGTTGGCGTCTCGTGCCAGTAACTTTCCGACTCGTCTCGGTACCCGCTTTCGGCCTGGACGCCGGCGCTTACATCGGCACCCGGTGCCGACGATGCCGGAACATCAGTGGCATTACGTGCCATCAACTCGTCCGCGTTGCCGTGCGATTCGCCAAGGCAATTCTCTGGCACCATCAGCCGATAATGGCTGTGTGCCCAACGCCGATCCGGCCGGCGAGACTTCCAGCTATCCAGCCAGCCTTCAAGCCGCGCGATTTGGAGGTGCTTGCTCGCGGTCCGAACCGCGATGCCGGCACGTTCGGCGATTGTGTCCAACGCTGGCCAGCACGCTTGGCCGAACTCGTTCGTGAAATCAGCCAGGGTGTGCAGCACAAGCTTGGTCAGGCCCGGCAATTCGCTTTTTGCCATTGCGCGGCGCCACTGGTACATCGTGACTGCTGTCGACATGATTAATGCTCTGCAATGAAGTTTTCGAAGCGAGTCGCGCTCGCATTGAAAGTCAGTCGGATAGTGCCAAGCGGGCCGTTGCGCTGCTTCGCGATGATTGCCTCGGCCGTACCGCGATCTGCGGTGTCGGGGTTATAGACCTCATCGCGGTAGACAAACATGATCACGTCCGCGTCCTGCTCGATCGAGCCGGACTCGCGCAAATCGGCCATGACGGGGCGCTTGTTCGGACGGTTTTCGAGGCCTCGATTGAGCTGCGAGAGCGCGAGGACAGGCACCTTAAAATCCGTCGCGATATTTTTCAGCGCTCGGGATATTTCGGCTACCTCAACGGCGCGCACTTCATTTCCAGCTCGGTCCGAGTACATCAACTGAAGGTAATCGACCACTATCAAGCCAAACTCCCCACCGACCTCACGCTGCGCCCGCCGCAAATGCGTGCGCAAGGCACTCGGCGTGAGCATCGACTCCTCGAGCAAATAGATTGGCGTGCTCGACAGCTGCGTCACTGCATGGGTGACTCGCGGCCACTCTTCGTCCGAAATCTTTCCGACGCGGAAGCGATGCTGGTTCAATCGCCCCGTCGACGCGACCAGGCGGACGCCGAGTTGTTCGTTCGGCATTTCGAGCGAGACGACCATTGCAGGCTTCTCGGACAAACGTGCCGCATTCTCCGCAATGTTCATCGCCAGCGAGGTTTTCCCCATCGACGGGCGTCCGCCGACAATCCACAGTTCACCAGGCTGCATTCCAGTCGTGCGCGCGTCGAGATCCGTGAATCCGGTCGGGATTCCCGTGACTTCGGAGCTGTCCTCGCGTTGACTCAATTCGTCGACTCGCTCCATTACGCGAAACAGCACCGAATTTAGCGGAACAAACCCGGCATCGTTTCGCCTCGCGTTGTCCGACAGCGCGAGGATTGACTGCTGAGCTTCGTCGACCAGTGTCGCGATATCACGGCCACCGGTGTTATGGGCGAGATCGATCAGCTTGGCACCTACCCTCGACAATGCGCGTCGAATCGATCGGCCGCGCACAATCTCCGCGTACCGAGCTACGTTTGACGCGCCCGGCGTAGACTGCGCCAACTCGTTAAGGTATCGAAGCGGCTCTTTGATCTTCGCGCCAGCCGTCTGCAAATGATCGAAGACCGTAACGACGTCGACGGCAATGCCTGCGGACAGCATCGCGCCGAACGCCTCGAAAATCAGACGGTTTTCGCGCGTCGTAAAATCATCCGGCGATATAATCGATGCCGCGATGTCATAGGCCTCGCTATCCAGCAGAATCGCGCCGAGCACGGATTGCTCGGCTTCGATCGAGCTGATTGAGGCAACGTTTTCGGAAGGAGTTTGATTACCCATGTCTGAATTCCGGGGAAAAAGCGAGCCCCTCACCGACATCGATTTCGATGTTGATGATGTTTTCTCTTCTCAAGATTTCGAGGAAAGGGATGGCGTCCCGGAGAAGTTGCGCGGTATTTGGGTAGTTGCGATTGACAACTTCAAATCTCGCGCGGAATTCACTATCTCCGTCGACCGTCTTTCGCGCACGATCGCATACACGCAGTCGGCGTTTGCAAACAACCGCCTCTTCGGGAACGGTCAAATACTCGGGGCATTCGATAACGAAGAAGAAGCCCGTCAATTTGCTCAGGCACTCGACGTGTATCGAGCGCGCGCCCAAAGTGCAGGTGATGCAATCCAGTAACGCGGCGGGCCGCGCGATCGAGCAATCAGGCGGCACTGATCAGTCACGACGCCGCCTGGCGCGAAATTGGCCTGCCCGCCGCGCAATCTGAATCGTTTCTTCGATACGGCGCTGCGCTGCGCGCCCAACCTTTTCGATTGACTCCGCTTCTCGCCGCTCAATCACGCCATCACTGACCGCGCGCCGGACCTCATCGGCCAGTCCGCCAGCCTTTGTATTTACGGAGAGCACCGATTCGACCAGTGCATTGATGCAGCTCGGCACTTCACCACGGTCTGCGCTCACCGCCACCAAACCGAACCGACCGTTAAATGCGTGGACAGCATCCATCGCGTGCGGCTGGTTCTTTTCGAGCATCCATTCGACGAGCAGCTCGAACATTTCGCCCGACAGCCGTGCACCCTCGACTTCGCGCAATTTCAATCGGAGCGCCTCTCCCGTGATTCGCACACCACGCCGCTCGGTCAAGTACCGTGCGGCATCTTCGACCTTACCCGGCGTATTCAGCACCGATGTGTACAGCACGTCGATCCATGCGGTTTGACTGTATTGGTGAGCCATTTTTTCCCTTGAATTTCACCGTTTTTCATGCTGTTAACCACACGACGGATCGAATACCATTCCCGTCACTCAATCAACGAAGTCGAAAATTATGGAAACGAACCACCCCTACGACTTCCGCTGCAAAAAATGCGGATTCGTGCGGCAGGAGACTATTGAAAGAGCGCTCAGCGGTCGCCTGGATCCTCCTGTTTGGTGCCCGGAGTGCCGTCGGCCGATGAAACTTGACTATTACGACGTCGATAAGCAAGCCAAGAAGGTGGGATTGCTACCTCTTGATGACGGGGATTAACGCGCCCGTCTGGACCGATTTCCCAGTCGGGTTCGCGGTCAGTGTGAACCAGCCGGCGCATGTACGCCTCTTGCAGCCAATCAACCCATCGCACGTTATGCCGGTACGCCAGTCGCGCGATCGGGCTACGGCAATGCATGAGCACGTACCGAAGCAGAGACCATTTATTCATTTTTTCAACCGATTAATGTCACATCGGCCTGTTGAGCGAGCTCCGGCCAGATGTCGGGAATCACCTCCGCTGGGAACAGATCGACCCTCCGGACGAGTCCAGCGGTTTCTCGCTCAATCGGCCACCCAAAAGGAATCGGCACCGGCCTCTTCTTGTTCGCCCACGCGCTGACGTCCGACGCATGTGCGTCAATGGCGGTGGCCAATTTGACGAGCCGGCCGCGCTCGGCATCGAGATAGGTTCTGAGGTCCATGGCATGACTTTAGCGAAACGCAAAAGACTTGTCTATAGCGTTTCGCGCATATACGCCTTTAGCGTTTTGCTATTGAATTGAGCACATGAAGGACATAGACCAAATTCGCCGCGACAACCTGAAGCTCATCGAGGCTGAGCACGGTGGACCAGCTGCCGCCGCTGCCGCGATCGGCATGTCCCACTCTCAATTCACCAACCTCCGAGACGGCGCCAAAGACTCGAAGACTGGCAAGGCTCGCGGCATGCGTGCGCAGACCGCGCGCAAAATCGAGAAAAACGTTGGAAAGCCGACTGGCTGGCTAGATACAGACCACGCGGCAACAGCATCAGCAAACTCGTCGACCGCGGCCCCTGCCGGATGGGATCAACTGAATCAGAGCCAGCGTACGCAGGTTGAGTCATTTATTGGATGGCTCCTGACGCAACCGGTTGCCGCCTCCGCCGTTCCCTCAGGCAACAAACGCTTCGGTAAGGGCGGATAGCGCCTCGCGCTGATATTTGGGCCGCGGCTCAAGGCAACAGTCGGGAAACAGCCAGTCACGGGTAAGAATCAAGCCAGCACCATCGTCGGCAAAACCAATTACCGGCGCCCCCACGAGCTCGCACTCCCACCTCCCATCGCGATATAACCGCACCACCTCAACGATACGCCCGACCAAGGCCTCGTTCGGCGAGCGCACGACTCGCGCCACATCCCCCGGCCTGCACCGCAGGCACTTCGTCGATTCGTCATTCATCAGCCGCCCTCATCTGCACCAGCATCGAAATACTGTATGTTCATACAGTAGTTTAGCCAACAATACCGACGCCTTTCAACAACTGTCAGTTTTGTCAGGAACTCTCCAACGACGACGCACCCTTTTGCGTCGCCCCGAGGATTGACATGAAGCGGCGTCGAGCGCGTTACAAATTCGCCGCGAATTTTCGCGTTACGCTATAGACATTCATTTTGCGTTTCGCTAAAGTCCATTCCATCGCAGTTGGATTGACTGCACCACCCGATGGATTTGCCGGAGGCGTTATGCGCACTTATCGCTGCTACTACCTGATGAAAGGCGACGAACCGTCGCCTCTCGCGCCGTTCGTTCAACTCTTTGCAGCCAACGCTGCATCTGCTGCGCAACTTGCGCGGCACATCACCGGCTGCGCATGCGTCACAGACGTGCAGCGCGTCCAGGACTGACGCCATGACGACGCTCACCGCTCTCGGTCAACGCATCCTGATCCACAAACGGGACTGGCACCCATTGGTTGCGCTCGCAGCGCTCTATCTGATAGCCAGCGCTATCGCCCCGGATTCCCGTCTTTGAGGTGAGCATGAATAACCCCATGCCCCTCTGGAAAATCGTGCTGCTCTGGCTCGCTGTCGGCATCGGTTGTGTTGCGTGGACCTACGCCGGCGAACCGACCGACGCACCGAGCACGGGCACCTATCAAACGTGAGCCAATCATGCGGAAAGCTCACCTGCCTGCGCACTTGCTCCGTGTCGAATGGCAATTGCTTCACATGCGCGGCGATTTCGACACCGCGATCCGACTCGAAAGCGTCCGCAAGATGCTGGAGTCGTCGGCGCGAGCCCGCGAGTCACGAGAGCAACGCCGCGCAGTTGCTCGCGTGGACATTAAGCGCCTGCGAGCCGGCGACGCTGAGGACTGATCGATGCCCCACTGCCACGTCCTCTGCACGCATTGCGCGACATGCCAATGCCTACGGCGACACCCCGACCGTTACGAGCGCTTGCCTGGTCGTCGCGCGCGCGACTGACGCCGATACCTCGTGAGCCACTAGATCAATCGCGGGAACACGACACTCATGCTCAGTGACTGCGCCGGCTACTGGTTCTCAATAGTCGCGGCAGCACCGGTCCCGAACACCACGAATTCCACCAATCCTAGAATCGATAAATAACCATGGCGAAAAATTCACTCGATGCCTATGGCGCTGCCGGCAAAACGAATCTGCTGTATTTCGATCCGGAAAACTTGGTACTGGTAACGGACAAGACGTCCCCGCTTTACGACGATCGAGTTCATCTGCCTGCCGACGAAATGATGGCGCACAACATCGATTATCAAGGCATCACAACCCCGATCGAGATTTCGAAGAATCCCGAGACCGGCGAAGTTGAAGTCGTACTCGGCCGGCAGCGTGTCAAAGCCTGTCGACTCGCGAATACATGGCGCAAAGAGCGTGGCGCCCCGCCTCGCCAGGTTCCGGCGGTCGTTTTCAAAGGCAAGCGCGAGCATGCCCTCGATGCAATCGTCAGCGAAAACGAACACCGCCGCGCAGACACGCCGCTCGGCCGCGCCGAGAAGATGCGGCAGCTGATGGCACTCGGCCGTGGTGAAGATCAGGTCGCGATGATTTTCAACTGCAAAGTTGCAACCGTGCGCTCGACACTCGCCTTACTCGAGTGCTGCGCGGACGTACAGAAAGCCGTCGATTGCGGCAAGGTTCCCGTGACGCACGCGGTCAAATTGGCGCGCCTCAAGCCGGATGCACAGCGAGAAAAGGTACGCGAGCTCGTCAACGTAGCCGACACGAAGAAGGGGCACGAAAAGTCTCGCGCTCAGCGCGAATTGATGGGACACGAAGGGCCGCGAATGAAAACCCGCAAACAGATCAGTACCGAGCTGCAGAACAGTACCGGCGAACGTGCTGCCGCCCTTCGCTGGGTTCTTGGCATTGAAAGCGACCGCGAGGCGGCTGATCGCGTTATGCCGATACTTGACTGAGCGGTGCACCAGCCAGGAGGATCAATGAAACCGATTTATCTCGACCTGCCTGCCGTTGCCACCGCAGTGTCGTTATCCGAAGCCACTATCCAGAAACTCGTGCGCGAGCACAAATTCCCAAAGCCGCGCCTCCTGTCCGATCGGCGCGTCGCGTGGTTGACGCGCGAGATCGAAACATGGGCGGAGGCGTGTCCGGTGTCAGATCTGCCACCTCCGCCCAATACCGGTCACGGCAACAGACGTCGCAAGATTTGCGTAAGCTAAGACCTGATCTGTCAGCCAGCGTCAGATCAGGCCTGAGGTGGCGTCACCGTCACTTTATCAAGGGCCGTCATCGAACTGCGGATTCAACCCGTCAACGCTACGAATTGTGATTCGAGAAGCGGTCGCTCAACGCTCAAAATTGGCAGCGCCGCGAGGCATCCGCTGGAATACAGGGTTAGTTAACTGGAGCGAAGCCGACGTCCGATTGTCGGACCTGCGGCTCAAGCGAATGTCGCTTGCTGGCCGCCAACCGCCGGGGGCGGCCGGCGGATGCCGACCCACTACGGTCGATTGTCTACGACCTCACACGATGTCCGTTTCCAAGGGCACAGCAGTCGTTCGTATGTTAGTTTCGTCGGCGGACGTAGGTTATCGCGTCCGTTCCAAGGCGCAGTCTGACTTGCGTCGGTTAACCATTATTGCCCAAGCGGGATCGATACGATAACCCCTGGGCCAGCGGGAGCCGCGCATCCACATATAGCATCCTGCTCATGGCCGCTCTCGCATTTGAACGGTGAGCAGAAACCGTGCTGCCCAGCGGGACAATTGGTTTTGCAGTAGGCCTTCCTGTCGGTCACCCAGGCCCCCCCCAGATCACAGGCACCGGTCAAGCCGGGCGTTCCAACTTGACAATTGTTGTTGACCACACCATTGCTTGGGTTGGCCTTTTGTGGAGGTGGAGGTGGAGGTGGAGGTGGAGGCGGCCGGCAAGTGCTGCAATCCGCGAGAAAGACCTCAAAGTGGATAGCTCCGCGATTGTCGTCGACGTTGTTGTCATTTACTTGAAAGGTGATATTCCCGGGCCCTGGCACAACCATCTGGAAGATCGGTGGTTTCTCCCATGGGTGACGGGAGACTGAATCAGCGAGCTGGTCCTTTGCAGTAGGACACCCGAAGTTTTTGCTATCCACACGCACAATAACGCAGCCCTCAGCAGCGTGAGGAGCAGGCCAGTCGCCTGCCGCCGGCACGCCGATCTGACCGCCAGCACCGCTCGGACGATTATCGCTAGGGCCGTAGATGTACCACACCCCAAAGAAACGAATAACAGCTGATTTATAGTTAGGAATTCTCGCCTGAACGCTCCAGATGCCATGCGTAGTGGCATTGATGTCACCGCCCGATATTGAGGGGAGGTTAGATACGTCCTGCGCGAAGGTCGGCTGCAACTCCAAAAAGACCAATGCGGCAATGCAGCATCTGAGAAGTTTTGACGGAGAGATCACATTCGCCTCCTCTTTTCTGGCTCTTTGGCCAAGTGAATGCGATTTTCCACCAAGTTTCAAGGTCATACGTGTACCAGGCCGCACTCCGTATTTCTCTGAACGATTAAAGAAGTGACGATCGCCTAAGCTAGGTCATAGGTGCCACTCCAGCCGCCACAACTCATGATATGGAGGAAATCGCCATGTTTGCACTACTACCGGAGAGTAAAACGAACGATACGATTTACGACGATGAGAAGGCTGAGGAAGAGACGCGTCTGGGAGCGCATCCATGCACGCAATGCAACTGCCAAGATTTCTGTGCCTCGAGTTGGAACGACACCGTGTGCACTTGCACGCACGTCATGCAGGATCACGTCGGAATGCCTTGATACCGCCTGCGTGACTAGCCTCCGCCCTGAGTAGATAGCTTTCAGCCCGAAAGTCCGCAGTTTGATGCGTGGCCGCCACCGGACTGACAATGTGAGCGCGATGTCGAGCTATCGTTTCTGGCCGAACGCGGCCGGCCGCCGCCCTGCGACGCGCGACCGGCGTAGATCGACGGTGGATTCAACCGGTCGATGCAACAGCCACTCGGGCGAGCTTTTCTTTTGCACGACGGTGCGAAGTGGCGCTATCTGTAAGGCGAGTGCTTAGGTGTGTAGGCGAATTTCCCGCACCTCTCGAGCAGCGGATCAAGTAGCGCTAGCGCGTCGTCGGTGTGTAATATCAATGTTGCCGAAAGCTGTTCGAGATGCTTCAGATATTCTTGTTCGATTTCCGAACCCTTGGCTCCGTCCGGGCTGTCGATGAGATCAATAACGCTTTTGAGCGGCACAGCGTCGCCGCTGCATATTTTCAGTTGCAACGACAGTAGATGCAGTCGTTCGGCGAAATTTTGTTCGATTGGTGCAAGCATCACCAGATCATCGAACGGTACGTCGAGTTGCAAAGCCGCGAGGCGGTGGATCACCGTACCGTCGCTTACTCTATCAACGACGAGCCGTAGGCCCGCACACTTGGTTGCGGCCCAAGTCTTAAAGAAGATCAGCTCAGACTTGACCTCGACAAGTTTTCCAATATAACGCAGCGCGGTCATTCGGCCGCGCAGATAGTCCTTGCTATCTGCCTTTCGGTCAGAGCGCCTGGCAAGGTACAGCGAGACAACGACGGCCATTAACGTGCCAACGCCGGCGAACCATGTGCCTATGGCCTCAATTGCGCTCCAGCTCCACGCATCTCTGTTGCCAGTCTCAGCGAGAACCTTGAGCGCCCACGCCACGAATAGCACCGACACCGAAAACATCGCGAAAGCACCGACCAAATCCGCAACGCTTACTCTCCGCATCTTGGAATCTCTCATGTTCTAAGCTTGCTGCTGGTGTGTGCCAAGAAAGTTTCGACGGTTGAGCAGGCTGATTTCTTGGTCAAGAACCTGAAACTCCAGTTGGATGCGGTCAATATGTGTCTCAACATTCTTCCGCAACACGGCGCGTTTAGTTGAGATCAGATCGTCGCTGTACTTTTCGTCGTAGGCGTACTTCTTCAGTTCCGCAATCTTCTTGTTGATCTCGTCTGTGTACGGGCCGGCCAGATATTCGGCCATTGCGCCTTTCAAGAATGTGAACTGGCCGCTGTAGATGACAAACGCAGAAATCGCTCGCTCAGAGCCGAGTGTGTGAATCGGGAGCCTCGACAGTAGCTCGATCATCGAGTCAATGATCGAGGGGTGGTAAATCGAGTACATCTTGATGTTGAACTCGTCGCTTAACGCCTCTTTGATTTGCACGGTGTGGGTGTGCGCCGCAAGAATTACCGCATACATTCCTTGTCGCCGTTCGCGTTCTTCTAACGCCTCCACTGCTTGCCGAGTCTCTTCGGCAAGCTGGTGTGCCTTCTGCGTTGCAGCCAGCGAGGCTTTCGCCTGGCGCTCCCCGATGAAGTAGGAGCCGACGATCGCGGCGATTGAGCCCACCGCCTGCACCCACGAAGCAACATTCCCCGAATTCCAACCCCAAGCATGGATGGTCACGACCACGACGGCAAGCGTAACGAGAAATGTCGCGGTGACGAAAAAAGATCCCTCGGCAATCGTGCGAAATGATTTCATCTTGTCCTCTGATCCGGGTGGATCGTAGCACGATGGAGTGCCAGCATGCCCGGCTGCAAGGGAGCGGTGGGTTGGGAACATCCAGATCTGAAGCAACAGTATTCAACACTTGAGTCCGTACTTCCATGTTCACTCTATGCAAGCGTCCCCGATTGTTGCGATCATCTACGTGTTCCTTTGTACTTTCCTCGCAACCCAATGCCAACGCAGATTGAAAAATTACAAGCCTACGCTGCCCACTTGCTCGACGCCTTCATTGGTCTAAAAGAGCGGTATGCAATGCTCGAACCTATGCTGTTCGATCATGGCACGATCGAGCTTCGCGGCACACGAGAACGCGGGCGCGGGTTCCTTATCCTTCGACACTCGCTGTTTTTGTCGTGCGCGCAGGACATTGCAAAGCTCACTTTGGACAACGACCAACGCACGCCAAGCATACGAAACATCGTGGCAAAACTCGAAGACGAGTATTTGCGAAAAAAGCTCGAGGACCAGTATTCGATATGGGTACTCCCGTTGGTTGAGGAGGAGACCGACCCCGAGATTGTCGCCGCACTGAGGCGCATGGAAAAACAAGAGCGGTTGGAGCGGCGGGACCAGTTCTCCGAACATTACACGGAACTGCGATCTGGATGGACCACGCTTTCGACCAGTGAATCGATGAATGGCTTTCTTACCGTGCGCGACAAATTGTCGGCTCACACCGAAGTGCGTTGTGTCGCAGACAAATACCAGCTTCTCGACATCTCGGCTTTAGGAATAAAATGGGGACAGCTGCGCGAAACAATCGAAAGCATGCAAAGACTTGTTGAGCTCATCGGTTTTATCGTTCGCAATGCTGGCTTCGCATGGGATTCGCTCGATCATCAACTATCACAGGCAGCCGAAAATTTTTGGAGTGCCGCGAGCAAGCAGAAATAAGTCAGGCGAGAACAATTGCTGGCAGGAGACCGCTTTCTCGGCGAAGAGGTCAGCTGAATGACACGGTTTCGGTGGGAGCGAACGTCGGCTCCTGGCCGAATTGAGTCAGTTCATCTGACGCGTTCTGTTTGGTCTAGTTTCGCCTTATACGCAAGATTACTTCGCCGGATATCGGAGCGCGAGTTCTTCAAGAAACTGGGACAGACGCGAGAGCCACTCTCGGCGCTCGCGATCATAGTGGTGCCGGTTATACACGCCGGCGACACCGGGTTGAATATGGCCAAGTACCGCCTCCGCGACATCATGCGGGCACCCAAGTGCGGCAAGCATAGTTCGGGCGGTCCTCCGCAAATCGTGAGGCGACCAGTGCGTGACAGGTAGCCGCGGCCGATTATGGTTCGGCGCCTGCTTACAGTACGGCTGATGATAGTAAATGCCGTGCGAAATGACGGTCTGCTTCATCATCTCGCCGGTCGACGTCGGGAACAGAAAGCCGTTCACGGCTTGATCCTTGCGTCGACGGACAACGGCTTCGGCTCGACCGACGAGCGGCACCCGCAAATCCCCTGCCTTCGCTCGCCACGAGTTCTTGGTTTTTTCCTTCGGCACGGTCCACCATAGGCCGTCCGCCTCGTCGGCGATTTCGTGCGACTCCATCGAAATGATTTCGCCGCCGCGGGCGCCCGTCCACAGGTACAACGTGATCGCGTCCGAAACCGTTAGGCTCATATTCGGCAGCCAGCGGAGCAGCGTGCCGACCTCATCCTCGCTCAATACCCGCTTTTTTGTGCCCATGGTGACGCCGTCGATCGTGCGCCCCTTGCTGCGAAGCTTGCCGCGCAGGATCATTCGCCACCAGTTCGGCGTGCCATCAGGCAGTCTCCCAGCGTCCATCGCATAGTCCCACGCTCCGCCCAGCTCCATGCGGAGGCGCGCAGCGAGCGCTGGTGTGGGACGATAGGAATTCAAGAATTCGAACGCCTGCGCACGGGTTATCGACGCGGCCGGAATGTTCTCGATCGGGCCGAGCATCGCCTTGAACATCCGCCTAACCTCGATCACGCCCTTGTCCTTGCGGTTCGGCTCCAGATAGCCGCCCATATAGTCGAAGCACACCTGCTTGACGGTGTATGCGTCGACGGCGCGCGAACAGGCAACCGCAGCGCGCTTCTCGCGCTTTGCAGCAGCAGGATCGGCCCCAGCATCACGCTCCGCTCGCTTTTGCTCCCATTCGGAAATCGCCGCGGGGAACCCCATGGCCGGCCATTCGCCGAGCTTCACCTGGCGCATTCGGTCATCAATGGGGGATTTGTATCGGTAGATCCAGGAACGACGGCTCTCGCTGGCCTGGAAGCGGAGCCCCGGGAATCCGTCAAAGGTCATGTGCTGGCCCGCAGGCAGCTTGCTCGCGGTTCGTGCGTCGAATCTCATCAGCGGTCGGCGTAGGTTTTTGTTGGAGGCCGAGACCGCAGCGTAGCTTTTCGGTCTGGCGTAGGAAAATGTTACGCCAGAGTGCCAAGTTTTCGCCTATTTCGTCAAGTGCAGACAAGCCACCTGACAAACGCAACTTTCGGCTCAAACCCTTTGCCAGAAAGGCTCTGGTGTGCAAGAGCCAGATGGAGCAAGGGGCTCCGCAGAGCCCCTTGGTTTCGTTACTCGTTTTCCTCGAAGTAATGCCCGAACTTCGCCTGCTTGGTCCGGATGTAACGTTCGTTTTCCTCGCGTACAGGCACCGCAAGCGCCACGCGTTCGCAGACGGGAATGCCGTGTTTCACGAGCGTGTCGAACTTCTTCGGATTGTTGCTCATCAGTCGCACCGACGTCACGCCAAGGATCCGAAGGATGGCTGCGGCCGAGTCGTATTCGCGGGCGTCATCGGGCAAGCCGAGGTCGAGATTCGCCTCGACGGTGTCGCGCCCCTGCTCCTGCAACGCATATGCACGAATCTTGTTGCTCAGGCCGATGCCGCGCCCTTCGTGACCGCGCAGATACAGCAGCACGCCGCGGTCTTCCGCCGCGATGTAACGCAGCGCGAGATCGAGTTGCTCTCCGCAATCGCAGCGGTAGGAGCCGAACACGTCGCCGGTCAGGCATTCGGAATGAAGCCGCGTCAACACGGACTGCTCGCCAGTGACGTCACCCATCACGAGCGCGAGATGTTCGGCATCGCTGCCCGATACGCGGAACGCGTATGACGTGAACGTACCGTAGCGCGTGGGCAGCGACGCGGTGGCGACGAGTGTCACGCACTCGTCGGCCTGGCCATTGCCCTGCGTGGGCGATTGGGGACGCGAAGACATCATGAATTCAATCGAAACGATCAGGAATGTAGGAGTTGTGTGGATAGTGCGTGACCGGAGTTTACCGCTAATCTGGAAACGTCACGCGACTGCCGCAGCAGGCCCGGCTATACTGGGCCCGTCGGGTGCCGCGCATCACGCCCTGCCTTCCCTGCATCGTCTTGCACACGGAGAAAGCAAATGAGCACGACTGTCGCGCAAATTCTCAAAGCCAAGCCGGATTCCGGCCGCACGATCTACACCGTCACGAAAGCCGATTTCGTCTATGACGCCATCAAGCTGATGGCGGAAAAGGGAATCGGCGCATTGCTGGTCATGGATGGCGACGACATCGCGGGCATCGTTACCGAGCGCGACTACGCGCGCAAGGTCGTGCTGCAGGACCGTTCGTCGAAAGCCACCCGCGTTGAGGAAATCATGACGGCAAAGGTGCGCTACGTAGAACCGTCGCAATCCACCGACGAGTGCATGGCGCTGATGACCGAACACCGGATGCGCCACCTGCCCGTCCTCCAGGACGGCAAGCTCATCGGCCTGATCTCGATCGGCGACCTCGTCAAGAGTGTGATCGCCGACCAGCAATTCACGATCAGCCAGCTCGAACACTATATCCACGGCACCCCGACGGTCACGTCCGCCTGACCCGTCTCAGCAAAAAAGGCCCAAACGCGCGAGCGTCTGGGCGGAAAAGCCGCCGGAATGCGGCGACGGAGGTTCTGCTCGGCTGACGCAGACGCGCGCGACTAGCGCGCGTCCGGTCGGTCACATGCTGTGCTCGGGCAGACCCGGGAATGTTCAGTTGCCGAAGTAGACGGAGTTCACGGGGTTCGGCGCTTCACGCGTCATGCGGCGGCCCGACTGGCCTGCGCCCGTCGCCACCGCACCATAGCCGCTCGTGTCGGCTTGGGCGAGCATCGGCTGGTTCGGCTGGATCCGTTGTTCTGCGGCCTGGATGTTCTGCGGATATTGCGCATCGCTTGCGAGCGGCTTGTAGCCGTTCTGTTCGAGTTGCACGAGTTCGGCCCGTACCTGATCGCGGGTCAAGCCCTGCTCGGACTGCGCGAACGATGCGATCGGGGCGGCAAGGACGGATGCAGCGATCGCTGCGTAGATGATCGACTTCATGATGGACCTCCGAAATATGTTCTCTTTTGGCGTCGCTTCCGGCGGGACTGTCTGAAGCGATGGATCAAGTGTAGTGCTCGCAATACCAAGGGGAAACCCTTGGTTTGAACATACAGCGTTGCATTTTCGGAAAAAATTGGCCACTACCATCATGCAGGATCACTATTACTTAAATCATTTCCACAACAATACCTGACGAAAGGCCGACACCCCGATCACCGATCCGGAAGGTTGTGTTGTAAAATCGTAAGGTTTTATTCGCCTGTCGATACCCTGTCCACCATGCACGCGCCCACGCCTCCCTCGGTTTCGCCGTCCGGCCCCGCCGGCGTGCGCGCGCGCGCCGGCCATCCGGCGCACCCCCGCCTTCGACGCACGGCCCAGGCTCCGCTCGCCCCTGCCCGGCGCCTGATCTGACGGCACGGCCTCCTTCCGGAGCCAGGTCAGACAGGCTCCGGGCGATCCCCATAGGCACGCCACGCCTGCCCCTTGCCGATCATTTGGAGAACTGCCATGAAACAACGCCTTTACCAGTTGACCGAACTCGACGTCGCTCGTCTCGAGAAGCACGCCGAACACAACCCGCGTTTCCAGACGATGCTCGACACGCTGCTCGAGCGCGCAGATATCGTGCGGCCCGACGCCATCAAGGCGAACGTCGTCACGATGAACTCGCAGATCACGCTGCTCGACGAAGCGTCCCAGGAACAGACCACCTGGACGATTGTTTATCCGGATGCCGCCAATCTGGAACTCGGACGCCTGAATGTGTTTTCGCCCGTCGGTATGGCGCTACTGGGCACGCAACGCGGTCAATTGGTGAAGGTGCTGCAGCCGAGTGGCGCCGAAAAACTGATGAAGGTCGCGGCGATCGTGTTCCAGCCGGAAGCCAACGGCGAATATACGCGCTGACCCATCGGGCAGCCGCAATCTGCGCGGAAAGCAAAAAAGCGAGGTCTGTGCCTCGCTTTTTTATCGCAACCATCCGGATGGTCGTCATCGCATTTCACGGAGTCGAAAAAAAGGCGCCCGAAGGCGCCTTTTTCGATGCTGCGAAGCTGGTTACCCAGCCGTCACGCTTAGAAGCGGTGACGCAGACCAACCGTTGCTGCGGTTTGGTTGATCGACGAGCTTGCCGGCGTCGTGTTGTCGCCGTTGTAGATCGACGTGCCGATCGCGTTGCCCTTCGCACCACGCTGGTACACAGCTTGTGCGTACACGTCCGTGCGCTTCGACAGCGAGTAGTCAGCTTGCACGCCGAACTGGTTCCAGTGCGAGCTGCCACCGTCGACCTTCGTGTTCGTGTACGTGTAAGCTGCGCCCAGGCCGAGAGCCGGCGTCAGGTTGTACTTTGCGTTGACTTCGTAGTTGTCCGTGCGGAACGCGCCGGTCAGACCCGGGACGTTATCGATACGCGATTGCGTCCATGCAGCACCGACTTGTGCCGGGCCGAATGCGTAGCCAGCACCTGCACCGTACGTGCGGATACGGCCTTGCGAAGCGATGTTCGTCGCGCCATTGGCGTTGGTACCGTCACCGAGGTTTGCTTGCGAGTACGCTGCACCCAGCTTCAGGCCTTGGAACTGATACGACAGACCGCCGCTGTAAGCGCGGTTGTTGCCGAAGTTCTGGTTGTTCGAGAACGAGTACGTGCCGCCGAACTGCAGGCCAGCGTAGTTAGCGCTCGTGAACTTGACCGAGTTGTTCAGTGCGACGTCGCCGTTCGTGCTCAGGCGGTCGTTGTTGCCCGGGTGCGCGAAGTACGTGCCGCCCCACGTGCCCGTTGCCGTCAGCGGCGCGAGGTAGTCTTGCGTTGCGTCGTACTGCTTGCCCAGCGTGACCGTGCCGTACTGGCTCGACAGGCCAACGAATGCTTGACGGTTGAACATGCCGCCGTTGTTGCCCAGCTTGCCGTTACCGATGCCGAAGCCGCTTTCCAACGTGAAGATTGCCTTCAGGCCGCCACCGAGGTCTTCCGAACCACGCAGGCCGAAACGGCTCTGGTCGATACCCGAGCCCATCGACCACAGCGACTTGCCGGCGACGTTGCTTTGGTAGGTGATGCCTGCGTCCAGCACGCCGTACAGCGTGACGCTGCTTTGCGCGTGAGCGACGGTAGCGAACGATGCTGCAGCTGCTGCAACGATCAGAGTCTTGTTCATTCGTGGAGCTCCCTTCTAAAAAGAGGCAGGTCTCGCGACCTTGTTCATAAACGGTCTGCAACCGCCCGGGAACGCCATCGGTCCTTCTGGCCGCGCCCGGATAGTTGCCCGTTTGGGAACCGTGAGTTTAGGGGTGTACCCTAGGGGCGCGATCTGCAAATAAAGAAATAAGCTTTTCCAGAACTAGAAATAATGAAAGTGGTGATTCGTTATAAGTATTTGTTTTAACGTGTTTTTTTGACCGATTGACGGATGCTTTTTGGTGCCTTTCATCCCACCATTCTTTCGTGTCATCGTCTTGACGGTTGCATAGAAACAACAAGCGGAATCGATGGAACCACGCAAAAACGGCAATTTTTACTCAAATCGATCTCAAATATTGGGCCTGCTGACCTAAAACGCTGCGATCGAGCTGTAAACACTTGGGGCGGGCGGCCGTAGCCGACCCTATTGGCCCGGCAGCGACTGCAGCGTGGGACCGGTGTGGGCGCCCCGGCTGCCAGGGGAGCAGGTCGTCGTGACATGCAGTAACAGCCTTAACGGCCCGCGTAACCCGGCAGCGGAATCAGCAAGCTAATGTAAGGCAGCCCCGATTACAGATCAGATAGAGGACCTGCCATGCATCGACGCTCGCTGCTGCACGCCATCGGACTGGCCGTCGCCCTCGCCGCCGCCGGCGGTTGGCTGCGCACCGCCTCGGCCCAATCCGCACCGCCCGGATACCGCCCTCCCGGACCGCCGCCGGACCCCGGCAGGCCGCCTTATTCGGATCGCCCGCGCTTCGCGCCGCCTGCACTGCGGCATGATCGCCGGCCACCGCCGCCGCGGCCGCACGGCTATGTTTGGACCGACGGCTACTGGCGTTGGCAGCGCGGCCGCTATATATGGGTGCCTGGACGCTGGGTTGCCCGCCGCCCCGGGCATGGATGGGTGCCCGGATACTGGCGGCGCCAGGGGCAAGTGTGGGTCTACGTCGACGGTACCTGGCGATGAGTCGCCCCGCGCCGGCCGCCGGTCGGCGCGGAGCCGTCGCTTCCAAGCCCTTGTCACTCGACACGCCGCCCCGTCCGGCACATGAACTGGCCGGCCGGGTGAATACGGATTGCGCCGGCCGCAGCCGCGACAGTTCATGTTCTTCAAACGCCGATTGCCGCGCGTGTGTCACGCCCTTCTTCGCGACGCCGCACACGTAAGCAACGCGCTCAAAACGTTTGGATAACGAAATCGTTCGATGCTGCCGCAACACGCGCACACAGTTGCGGATCGCCACACGCCCGCACGACGCACTCCGCTCAAGGCCCGCTGCTCTCCAGCCCGCGCGCACGGCGACGTGCGGCGCATATCGCACGATGATGTGCGTCGGCCGAGCCGATAATCGCGCCCATCGGCGTCGGGAACGAACACGTGAGATCCGTCAACGCTTAATCGACGCGCGGCGGCACCTCGGCATACAGCGTGCGGCTGACAAAGCCGTGGCGGACTCGCCATCACGTGCCGCATCGCACGCGGGCATCGCGCCGGTCGCCCCACGCCAACCCGAGCTCGAGCGATGCTCGAACCCGGGCGCGCGTATCAGGCGACGTCGAGCGCGAGCACCTGCTCGGTCGTCAGCACGTCGCCGAACGTGTCCGACAGCGCGCCGAGCGTGGCGCGATGGAGGTCGCGGTGCGGCACCGTGCCGCCGTCCGCGACATCGAGGTCGCGTGTTGCACACGCGTCGTCGACAACGATCACCGCGTAGCCCAGCGGCACGGCATCGCGGGCCGCGCCGGCGACGCACGCATGCGTCATCAGCCCGGTGACGATCAGCGTGTCGACGCCGGCCTCCCGCAGGCGCGCGTCGATGTCCGTCGTCGGGAACACGCTCACCGACGTCTTCTTCACGACCGCGTGATGCGGCGCAGGCTGCAGGTCCGGGTGAAAGCGGAAGCCGTCGCTGCCATCTGCAAAGAGCGGGCCGTCGGCCGCGCCCACGTGCTGGATGTGGAATACCGGGATGCCCGCGCGATCGGCGAACGCAATCACACGCTGCGCATTGCCGAGCGCGCGCGGCCCGTCGGGAATCGGCAGGCGGCCGCTGAAATATTCATTCTGGAAATCGATCACCAGCAGCGCGGTGCGGCCGACGTCGATCGACGTCGGCGCGCTCGCGCCGGCCAGGGTACGGATGGTCGGATGTTGCATAGGTCGCTCTCTGCTCCAGGTTGGCACATCGAACGGAACGGCGCCCAGCAGGCCGGCGCTGCCGCATGCGGCCCGCTGGGCGTTGGATCCTGCCTTGACCGCGAGGCGTCAGTGTCGGGCCATGCGACCCCGCGCGACAGCGGCCCGCAGGACAACGTCCGACAGGATCGGGCCAACCTGCATCAGAAAGCACACCACTGCCGGCAACGCGATGTTGCGCCGGCGCGCGGCGTCCCGAATGGCGGCCAAGCGGCCGGACGCGCCCACTCGCGTCTCGTCCATCGCGCCGGGCCCGCCGCTAGTCCGTTTGGATGGCACGAAGCGCCAGGTTTATTGCCATCATGGCCATCATTCGCCGCATGCCCTATCGAACGGCGCAGCGCACGCTCGCGCATGCCATTGCCGAAACACGCGCATGGGATCGCGCCGATCCGGTCCGCATCGTCGACGCGTCGGCCACCGCACGAGCGAGCTCGTGCGTCCCTTTCACTCCATTGGAGCAAACACGATGAAACGACTCGAAGGCAAAGTGGCGCTGATCACGGGCGGTGCTCGCGGCCAGGGCGAGGCGGAGGCGCGCCGGTTCGTCGCCGAAGGCGCACGCGTGGTGATTGCCGACGTGCTGGACGACGCCGGCCAACGCGTCGCCGCCGAACTCGGCAGCGCCGCGCGCTACCAGCATCTCGACGTGACGAGCGAAGACGACTGGCACACCGCCGTTCATGCCACGCTCGCACACTTCGGCCGGCTGGACATCCTCGTGAACAACGCAGCGATCCTGAAACTCGTGCCGATCGAGTCCTGCTCGCTCGACGACTATCGCAAGGTAATCGACGTCAACCAGGTCGGCTGCTGGCTCGGCATGAAGTCTGCACTGGCCGCGCTGAAGGACGCGGGCGGCGGCTCGATCGTCAACGTGTCGTCGACGGCCGGAATGGAAGGCGTGGCCGGCGGCACCGCGTATGTGTCGAGCAAGTTCGCGGTGCGCGGGATGACGAAGGCCGCCGCGCTCGAATTCGGCCGCCATGGAATCCGCGTGAACTCGGTTCATCCCGGCGGCATCGACACCGTGATGGCACGCCCGCCGGAATACGCCGATTTCGACCCATCGTCGATCTACAGCGGGCTGCCGATCGCGCGCATCGGCAAACCCGACGAAGTGGCGAGCCTAGTGCTGTTTCTCGCGTCCGACGAATCCGCGTATTGCACGGGCTCGGAATTCATCGTCGACGGCGGGATGCTCGCGGGCAGCACGTTCCACTGATCCGCAGCGGCATCAACGAACTGGTCCGGCCTCTCATCCGCCCCCGTCATCACGCATCCGGGAACGATCATGCCGCCGCCGGCATTCCCTCGCAGCGGCACGATGGCTTCCGAACGGAAGCGGCAAGCGATGCGACGCTCAATACCCCTTCGGCTGGATAGCCGGCGCGCCGACACCGCGCGCCGCCTGCCTGCAGCCGCGCACGAGGAAGCGGCCGTGCGGGCCGTACACACCTTCCGCTTCCGGATGCACCATCAGCAAGACTAAATACAGCAATCCGCCAACCAGCAGCGACACCGGCACGCTGAGATCGAGCCCGCCCGCCAGATTGCCGAGCGGCCCGACGAACTGGCCCGGCAGGTTCACGAACGACAGCCCGATGAACGCCGCCGGCAACCACGCGCCCATCGCGCGCAGGTTCCAGCCGTGCGTGAACCAGTAGTGGCCGCCGCGCAGCCCGCGGTTGAACACCTGCAGGTCGTCGGCGAGATAGAAGCCGCGGCGCGTCACGTAGCCGATCACCATGATCGCCATCCACGGGCAGCTGAACGTGTCGATCAGCGTCGAGAACGTCGCGACGCTTTCGACGAGGTTGAACCAGAAACGGCCGACGAAGATGAACGCGATCGCGATCGTGCCGATCAGCAGCGTCGCACGCACGCGGTTCAGGACGTGCGGAAACATGCTCGACACGTCGAGGCCCGTGCCGTATAGCGCGGTCGTGCCGGTCGACATCCCGCCGATGATCGCGATCAGGCACATCGGCAGCAGGAACCAGCGCGGCGACACGGCGAGCAGCCCGCCGACGTAGTCGTTCGACGCGATGAACGCGGGCGCCTTCGACGCGATGATCGTCGCGGTCGCCAGGCCGAAGAAGAACGGCACGAAGGTCGCGATCTGCGCGGCGAACACGGCGCCCATCACGCGCCGCTTCGGCGTCTGTTGCGGGATGTAGCGCGCCCAGTCGCCGAGCGTCGACGCGAACGACACCGGGTTGCTCAACGCGACCAGCACCGCGCCGACGAACGCGGCCCAGAAACCGGCACTGCCCCGGCTCAGCGTGCCCGCATAGTTCATGTCGAACATCCCCGCGAACGCAAGCAGGCCGGCGACGAACAACAAGCTCGCCGCCCACACGGCTATCTTGTTGACCCACAACATGAAGCGGAAACCGTAGATGCAGACGATCAGCACGAGCACCGCGAACACCATGTACGCGGCGCCGAGCGTGAAGCCGTTGACCGGCACGCCGACCATGTTGTGCGCGCCGCCGACGAGCGCATCGCCGGAACTCCACACCGCGAGCGAGAAGAACGCGATCGACGTGAGCAGCGCGAGGAAGGAACCGACGATCCGGCCGTGGATGCCGAAATGCGCGCCGGACGACACGGGGTCGCTCGTACCATTGCGCGGACCGAACAGGCTCATCGGCGCGAGGATGCAGGTGCCGGCGAGCACGCCGAGCACGATCGCGCACACCCCCGCCTTGAACGACAGCCCGACCAGCACGGGGAAGCTGCCGAGCACCGACGTGGAAAATGTATTGCAGCCGCCGAACAGCAACCGAAACAGATCGATCGGACGCGCATAGCGCGATGCGTCTGGAATCCGCTCGAAACCGAACGATTCAACTTGCGTAATCCTGCCTTCAGCCATTTGTCTCCGACTCCTCTGGTGCATCGGTACGGCACGCGACTTCGGCCATACGACACATCGTCATCAATTTGCGGCCACTCTAACCCTGATCGGGCGGCGCAAATATCACGCATTCGAGACGTTTACGACGAAGGGGAACAATGTTTCGCAGCGGGGAATCGGCCGGTTGCCGCACCGCGCATGCGGTGCGGGCAATGCAAGGCAAGTGCGATGGCGAAGCGTGGAACTGCAGCCGGCGGACCTCGGTTCGGTGCTCGGCAATGCGCTGGCCGCGCCCAAATGCAACTTCCGGCGCGGGGATGAGAACAGCATGATGCCTTGCGACGGGTTAAACTGCCGCGCAGCATAAAAGTTGAAGTTAACTTCAAATCAAGCATTCCCGGAGGGCGTCATGGGTACCGACGAAACGCCGCAATGGCCGCTGATGTCGATCCGCGAAGTGGCCGCGCGCAGCGGCGTGCCGGCATCGACGTTGCGCTTCTACGAGAAGCGCGGGCTCATCAGGTCGCATCGCAACGGCTCGAGCCATCGCCACTATTCGCGTGCGGTGCTGCGACTGATTGCGTTCATCGTGTTCGCGCAGAAGATCGGCTATTCGCTCGACGAGATCGCCGAACAACTCGCGAGCCTGCCGGAAGACACAGCGCCGACCAACAAGGACTGGCAGCGGCTATCGCGCGGCTGGAAGCAGCGCGTCGCGAACCGGATCGAGGAATTGCAGCGGCTTTACATCAACCTCGACGAGTGCATCGGTTGCGGCTGCCTGTCGCTGAAGCGCTGCAAACTGGCCAATCCCGATGACCGCGCGGGCCGCAACGGGCCAGGCGCACGGCGCTGGCTCGGTGATAAACCGCTCACGGACCGCAAATGACGCGCGGCACGCAGTGAGCGAACTGGAGCGGGTTGCCGCGAAGCCGTCGCGCGTTGCACGCGGCACTCAGTCGCCGACGAGATTGAACACGACGTCGACCACGGCCCGCCGGAACGCGTCCCGCTGCGTGGGCAGCGACGTGAACGCCAGCATCATGTGACTGTACGACACCGTCATGCCGATCGCGCTTGCGATCATGAAGAACAGCACGTTCGGATCGACCGCGCGGATCGCGCCGGCCTCGACGGCGTCGGACAGCAGCGGGAACATCACATCGTGATACGGCCGCACGAGGCGCTCCTGAAGCCGGTCGAGCCGCGCTCCCTCCTCGGTCGCCGCGGTCGAGAAGAACATGCCCATGTCGGGCTCGTCGAACTCGTGATCGACGCACAGCTCGATCGCACGCCGCACGCGCTCGCGATGCGGCAATGACGACGTACGCAGCGCGCGCAATGCGTCGAACATCGGCTCCGCGAGATCAACGATCTGCTCGACGACGGCCAGCCACAGCGTTTCCTTCGTGCCGAAATGATGGGCGATCAGCGCCGCGTCGATGCCCAGCTCGCGCGCGACCTCGCGCACGCTCGTCGCATCGTAGCCGCGCTTCGCGAACGTGCGGCGCGCGGCACGCAATATCACGTCCGGACCGACGGACGCCTCCGCCAGCGGCCGCCCGCGCGTACGCCGCTTCGACGGCGCGCGCTCAGTGACTTCAGCCACGTTTTCCTGCTCCCGTTGAATGAATCGAATGCCCGTGTTCCGGCCCCGCTTCCACATCGCCGAACCGGGCTGCCTGCCCGCTCCGTTGACACGCGAAGCCGGGAAGCGCTAGGATCATACCTTATTCATCACGTGATGATTTATCCATGACAACCCGTACTCGCATCGTGATCGTCGGCGGCGGCATCGCCGGGTTGCAGCTCGCGACCCGCCTTGGCGAGCGTCTCGGCCGCACCGGGCACGCCCAGGTCACCGTCGTCGACCGCAGCCCGACCCATGTCTGGAAGCCGATGCTGCACACGCTCGCGGCCGGTACCCGCGACGTGCAGCAACAGCAGGTGATCTTCCTTGCCCATGCGCGCGATCACGGCTACACGTACCAGCCTGGCGAATTGAAAGGGCTCGATCGCGCTCGCCGTCGCGTGCAGCTCGGCGAGATTCGCTCGCAGAGCGGCGAACGGGTGATCGACGCGCGCGAACTCGAATACGACGTGCTGATCCTCGCGCTCGGCAGCCAGGCCAACGATTTCGGCGTGCCGGGCGTGCGCGAGCACTGCTACTTCATCGACAGCCAGCAACAGGCCGAGACCTTCAACGAAGCATTGCGGATGCGCGTGTTTCGCAGCGTCGCGCACGACGAGCCGTTTCGCGTCGCGATCGTCGGTGCGGGCGCAACGGGCGTGGAGCTCGCAGCGGAATTGAGCCGGCTGCTGGAAGTGGCGCAGGCGTACGGCGACGAGACGGTGCGTGAACGGCTGCAGCTCACGCTGCTCGAAAGCGGCCCGCGCATCCTCGCCGCGTTTCCGCCGAGGATTTCCGCGTCGGCGCAGCGGCGGCTCGAGCAGATCGGCTTTCGCGTACTGACGTCGACGCGCGTGACGGCGGCCGATGCGAACGGGTTTCACTATGGCGACGGCTCGTTCGCGGAAGCAGATCTGATGGTATGGGCGGCCGGCGTGAAGGCGCCGGATTTCATGCAGGCACTGGGCGGGCTCGACACGAACCGCGCGAACCAGATCCTGGTCGGGCCCACATTGCAGGCCACGGCCGACGAGCACGTGTTCGCGATCGGCGATTGCGCGAGCCTGCAGCCCGACGGCCACGAGCGGCCGCTGCCGCCCACCGGGCAGGTCGCGGCCCAGCAGGCCGAGCATCTCGCGAAGCACTTGCCTGCATGGCTCGACGGCAAACCGCTGCCGCCGTTCGCGTTCCACGATTTCGGCGCACTCGTGTCGATCAGCGACTACGACGCGTTCGGCACGCTCGGGCAATTCGGCTTCTTTCGCGGCGGCTTCATTCAGGGGCGTTTCGCACAATTCAGCCACCTGATGCTGTACCGGCGCCACCAGCAGGCGCTGCACGGATTTTCCAAGGCGACGCTGCTGTGGATCGCCGAACGGATCAACGGCTGCGTGCAGCCGCGCATCCGCTTGTCGTGATGCCGCATGTCGCGTCATCACGTAACGTTTCGAGGGAAATAAGGATGAGCAACAGTGCAATTGCCTGGCTCAAGACGGTCGCCGCGATCGGCAGCTTCGACATGCCGTCTGTTTCATTGGCCGCGCCGCGTCGGCGTACCGTCACACGCGATCGCCTGCCGTCGTGGGACGCGACGAGCCAGCCGACGATCAGCGTGCTCGAGCGCCCCACGGCCGACACCGTGATGATTTCGTGGTGCGACGCATGCACCGGCCACTATGGTTACCAGAAGTGGCGGCTGTTCACGACGCGCAAGCGCGGCGTCTGTGCGCTGTCGGGGCAGCCGATCGCGCCAGGCGACAGCGTGTATGCGCCGCAATTGCTGGGCTCGGCGCCGGGCAACGCCGCCGCGATGGTGCTGGCGGCGTCCATCGACGAGGCGTGTGCCGCTTAAGCGGACGTCGCCTGACCGGCACCATAGGCCGGATCGCAGTTCTGCCGATCCAGTTCCGCGTCGAGATGCGCGGCATGCGCGAGCGCTTCGGACTCCGACATCAGTTCGCCCTCCCACTTCGCGACCACTGCGCTCGCAATCGAATTGCCCACCGCATTGGTGGCCGAGCGGCCCATGTCGAGGAACGTGTCGACGCCGAGGATCAGCAACAGCCCCGCTTCCGGGATATCGAACTGGTGCAGCGTCGCCGCGATCACGACGAGCGATGCGCGCGGCACGCCGGCCATCCCCTTCGACGTCAGCATCAGCACCAGCAGCATCGTGATCTGCGTGCCGAGCGACAGGTGGATGTTGTACGCCTGCGCGATGAACAGCGACGCGAACGTGCAGTACATCATCGAGCCGTCGAGGTTGAACGAATAACCCATCGGCATCACGAAGCTCGAGATCTTGCGCCGCACGCCGAACCGGTCGAGCGCGTCGAGGATCTTCGGGTACGCGGCTTCCGAGCTGGCCGTCGCGAACGACAGCATGAACGCTTCCTTGATCAGCACCAGCAGCTTGAATACGCGCCGGCCGAGGAACAGCAGGCCGGCGAGCACGAGCGTGCTCCACAACAGGAACAGGCTCACGTAGAAGTCGCCCATGAACACCGCGAACTTCAGCAACACCGACAGCCCGTTAACCGCGACGGTCGCGGCCATCGCCGCCAGCACCGCGAGCGGCGCGAGCTTCATCACGTAGCCGGTGATCTTCAGCATCACGTGCGCCAGCTGGTCGATTGCGGCGACGAGGATCTTGCCGCGCTCGCCGAGCGCGGCGAGCGCCACGCCGAAGAACATCGAGAACACGACGATCTGCAGGATCTCGTTGTTCGCCGGAAACACTCGCCAACGCCGAAATCAACGCTGCCGAGGTTTCTCGATTCTTCACTGGTTAGCGGCGTGATGGTTGGTCTTTCACGCCGGAATTTATCGAAACACCTACGCGCACAGTATCCGAAACTGAAGTATTACGGAAAATTTCTTAACTATTGTCACGACGATTTCAGGCCATCACTCAACTGAAATCGGCAAATCAAACAGTCCACTCAATATCTCGCGCTCAAACAGCCGGAGCGATTGACACTTTGAATACATCTTCAAAAGAATAATCGTGGCGTCGGCAACGATATTCCCGTTTCTTTCGCCGCCTCTGCCTCGCACCTTCCAGAAGCGGCAATTGACATTTCACTTCACCATCGATTCTCGATTTGCCTCGCAACCGCTGCGCCCGTCCATCTCAAAAATGGCGTGTCCAATTTGCAACATCGCATCGACGTCAGGTTGCGATTCAGAGAAACGAGAACCATGGATTTCTGAAAAAAGCAGGGACGGACGCGCTGCAAATGTCCCGGCTTCCTGCTTCGAACCGTGGCACGCGTCCGAACCGGAACCGGACGCATGCCCCAATCGTCTGCATCCGAATCAGTTCTCGACGTCCTCGAGGCTGAACACTTCCGTCTTGTCGTTGTACGAAAAGACTTCGCCGTAACGCCCCCAGTCGATCACCGCGTCGAGCGTTTCCTCGGCTGCCTCGTCCGACAGGAAATCCTCGAGTTCCTGCTCGAAGCGCACGCGCGGCGCGCGATGGCCGGGGCGCTCGTTCAGCACCTTCCTGATTCGCGCCGCGAGCGGCACGTGCTTCAACAGATGATCCGCGAACATCAGCTTGCGCTCCTGCGTGCCGAATTCCGCAAACACGCGCGCGGGCGGCGTGAGAAACACGTCACCTTCGCGCACGTCGGCAAAGCCGAGGTACTGCAGCACTTCGGCGATCGGGAACAGTTCGTCCACTTCCAGATGCAGCGTACGCGCGATTTCCGGCATGTCGGCGCGGCCGTGATACGGTGCCATCGCGAGCGTCTCGATCAGGCCGGCCATCAGGTTGGTCGACACGCGCGGCATCCAGCTGCCGAGCTCGAGCCCCTTCTTCGTCGCCTCGCCGGTCTGGCGTGCGGTCATCTTCGCGTAGATGTCGTCGACGAGCTTGCGGAAATCCGGATCCAGCCGGTTGCGCGGATGCTTGAACGGCACCTTGATCTCGGCGATCACGCGGCCCGGATTCGACGACAGCACCAGAATGCGGTCACACATGAACACCGCTTCCTCGATGTTGTGCGTGACGATCAGCACCGACTTGATCGGCATGCGGCCTTGCGTCCAAAGGTCGAGCAGGTCGGTGCGCAGCGTTTCGGCCGTCAGCACGTCGAGCGCCGAGAACGGCTCGTCCATCAGCAGGATCGTCGGGTCGACGACGAGCGCGCGCGCAAAGCCCACGCGCTGGCGCATGCCGCCCGACAGCTCGCGCGGATACGCGTTCTCGAAGCCGTCCAGACCGATCAGGTCGATCGCGGCGAGCGCGCGCTCGCGACGCTCGCGCGCACCGACGCCGAGCGCTTCCAGACCGGCTTCCACGTTCTGCAGCACGGTCAGCCACGGGAACAGCGCGAAGGTCTGGAACACCATCGCGACGCCTTCGGCCGGCCCGGTCAGCGGCTTGCCGAGGTAGGTCACTTCACCGCCGGTCGGTTCGATCAGCCCGGCGATGATTCGCAGCAGCGTGGATTTGCCCGAGCCCGAACGGCCGAGCAGCCCGACGATCTCGCCTTCGCGCAGCGACAGGTTCGCGTCGTCGAGCACCAGCAGTTCGCCCTGCGACTTGTTGAAGCCGCGGCAGACGTGATCGACGCGCAGGATCTCCTCGCCGAGTCGCGGCGGATGAAGCGGCTGGGACGTCTGGGCGGGGGCGTTGATTACGGTCGAATTTTGCATCGCGCTTACTCTCAATCGAGACGGAGCCGGGATTCCGCATAGGCGTACATCGGACGCCACAGCAGACGGTTGAACAAGGTAACGAACAAGGACATCACGGCGATGCCCAGGATGATCTTCGGAAAGTCGCCGGCGGCCGTCGTCTGTGCAATATACGAGCCGAGACCATGCGCGACGACCTTCGTGTCGCCCCACTGCACGAACTCGGACACGATGCTCGCGTTCCACGCGCCACCCGACGCGGTGATCGCACCGGTCACGTAATACGGGAAGATGCCGGGCAGCATCGCCTGCCGCCACCACTGCCAGCCGCGAATGCGGAAATTCTTCGTCGCTTCCTTGTAGTCGTTCGGATAGGACATCGCGCCGGCGATCACGTTGAACAGGATGTACCACTGCGTGCCGAGCACGATCAGCGGCGACAGCCAGATGTCGGCATTCAGATGGAAGTGGACGATCACGATCACGAACACCGGGAACAGCAGGTTCGCCGGGAACGCGGCGAGGAACTGCGCGAGCGGCTGGATCTTCTCGGCCAGCGCGGGGCGCAGCCCGATCAGTACGCCGAGCGGCACCCACACCACCGACGCGATCGCGATCAGCACGATCACGCGCAGCAGCGTGATCAGCCCGAGCGTCAGCACGTGGCCGACCTCGCTCATCGTCACGCCGGTCGCGACGAAACTGACGACGCGCCACGCAACGTACACGGTCAGCAGGATCACGAACGCGCCCCATACGATGTCGCCGATCCGCGACGGGCGGCGGCTCGATACGCCGCGGACGCCGACACCGCCGAACGACGGCACGCGCAGCGGAATCCGCGCGGCCTGCGACAGCAGCCAGCCGGCCGGCACCAGCAACTGATGGATCAGGTGCGTGCGGCGCAGCATGTCGAGCAGCCAGGATTGCGGCGCGTCGCCTGACGCGGTGTTCTCCATCCGGAACTTGTCGGCCCATGCGACGAGCGGACGGAACAGGAACTGGTCGTACGCAAGGATCACGACCGACATCGCGACGATCACCCAGCCCACCGCGCCGAGGTTCTTGTCGGCGATCGCCTGCGCGAGATACGCGCCGATGCCGGGCAGCGTGATGGTCTGGTTGCCGACGGTGATGGCCTCCGACGCGACGACGAAGAACCAGCCGCCCGACATCGACATCATCATGTTCCAGATCAGCCCCGGCATCGAGAACGGCACCTCGAGCTTCCAGAAGCGCTGCCACGACGTCAGGTGAAAGCCGCGCGACACTTCGCTCAGATCGCGCGGCACCGTGCGCAGCGACTGGTAGAAGCTGAACGTCATGTTCCACGCCTGGCTCGTGAAGATCGCGAAGATCGCGGCCAGTTCAGCGCCGAGCACGCGGCCCGGAAACAGTGCAAGGAAGAACGTGACCGTAAACGAGATATAGCCGAGCACCGGCACCGACTGCAGGATGTCGAGGATCGGGATCAGCACCATGCCGGCGCGACGGCTCTTCGCGGCGAGCGTGCCGTAGACGAGCGTGAACGCGAGCGACGCGACCATCGCGGCGAGCATTCGCAGCGTGGTGCGCAATGCGTATTCGGGCAGGTTCGACGGATCGAGCGAGATCTTCTGCGTCTGCAGGGTGGCGATCGGCGCCATCGTCTCGTGGAAGCCGACGATCGCCATCGCGAGTATGCCGATGATCAGCGGAAACGCGACCGCATCCCAGCGGTTGGGGAGCACGCGCCACGCGGACGCGTTGGCGGTGCGATTCGGATCGAAGAAACTGATATCCATCGGTAGCGTCTTGGTCGAATTGAAAATCGATGGGGCCGGCCGCGTGCCGCGCGACCGCGTATGACATCGGCCGGCGCGGCTCAGAACAGCGTGTGCAGCGCCCGATACCGTGCCGCCGACGGCGCGACGGCGAGCAGCACGAACGGCAGGACCAAGCTTGCCCGGACCGAACCGTGATCCACGCTCGGCTGAGCGCCGACGTGGACGATGCCGCTGGCAACGATCAGAAAGAACAACGCGAGGCTGAGGGTGCGCGTGCTTCGACCGCCCGCACGACTGATTTCCGTTGCCGCGAGATTCGGCATGAGGGGCTCCGGAGAAGTGATTCGGTGTCGCAGGCTATCGGGCGGACATGACGCAAACGTGACGTGTCACTTACAGGACATTGACAAGTCATCCGCGAACGATCCGTCATTGCTCGCAAGACTCGAACGGCCGCCTTCCGCGCAAGCAAGCGGGAATAAACCCGTCACCGCATCGGTATGGCATGCGAAAGCGCCGGCTAATTCCAGGACGATCCGGCCGTCCGGTTCCGTCATACGAATGCGAGGCTCACATGTCTTCATCGACTCCCACCCGCCCGTCGCGCCGCAAGGCCCTGCAATGCATGGCATTCGGCGGCCTCGGCACGCTGTTTACGCTGTCGGGCGGCATCCTCACGCCGTTCGATCTCGCGCTGGCGCAAAGCGGCGCCGCACTCCCCGCGAACGCGGGCCGGCCGCTGTTCGTGCAGATCAGCGACACGCACATCGGCTTCAACAAGGACGCGAATCCCGACGTCGCGGCCACGTTGCGGCAGACGATCGATCTGGTCAACGGGATGCCTGCCGCGCCCGCGCTCGCGATTCACACCGGCGACATCACACACCTGTCCAAGGCGGAAGAATTCGACCACGCGTCGCAACTGCTGTCCGCGCTGCGCGTGCCCGAGCTGCATACGGTGCCCGGCGAACACGACGTGACCGACGGCTCGGGCGCGGAATATTTCAGCCGATTCGGCAAGGCGTCCGACAACCGCGGCTACTACAGCTTCGATCATGCGGGCGTGCATTTCGTCGCGCTCGTCAACGTGATGCATTTCAAGCCCAACGGGCTCGGCAGCTTCGGCGACGAGCAACTCGCGTGGCTCGCGCAGGATCTGAAGGGGCAATCGTCGAGCACGCCGATCGTCGTGTTCTCGCACATGCCGATGTGGACTATCTACGAGCCGTGGGGCTGGGGCACCGGCGACGCGCCGCAAACGATGGCGCTGCTGCGCCGCTTCGGCTCCGTCACCGTGCTGAACGGGCACATCCACCAGATCGTGTCGAAGGTCGAGGGCAACGTGACGTTCCACACCGCGCGCTCCACCGCGTTCCCGCAGCCGACCGCCGGCAACGGCCCGGGTCCGGTGCCGCTCACGGTGCCGCACGACCGGCTGCCCGCGATGCTCGGCGTGACGACCGTCGATTTCGCCGGCCATCCCGTCGCCGCGTCGCTGCACGACACGACGCTCGCCTGATCCTGATACGCAAGGAGACCGACATGACCATCCTCAAGCGCTCGACGCTGGCCGCCGCGCTCCTGTGCGCGGCCGCGGCCGGCACGCCGCTCGCCGCCCTCGCGCAAACCCCGGCCGGCCCGCTCGTGACGATTCGCAATTTCATGTTTTCGCCGATGTCGACCACGATCAAGGCCGGCACGACGGTCACGTGGAAAAACCTCGACGCCGAACCGCATACCGTCGTCAACGACGCGGGCATCTTCCACTCGAAAGCGCTCGACCAGGACGAGACCTACTCGTTTCGTTTCGACAAGCCGGGCGTCTACAAGGTGTTCTGCGGGATTCATCCGTACATGAAGGAGACCATCACCGTGGAATGACGCGGCGCGCCGCATGGCCCGCGAACGTCCAACCGCGCGGACGCCGCCCGACGATCGCCTACACTGGTTCCATCCGGCCGGCCCCCCGCCGGCCGTCACCGACCACGAGGCAAGCGATGACGGCAAGTCAACCCGCACATCCGGCACTGCCGGGCCAGGTCGTGCTCGTGCTCCAGGGCGGCGGCGCGCTGGGCGCATACCAGCTCGGCGTATTCGAGGCGATGGACGCGGCGGGCATTCAGCCCGACTGGGTCATCGGCACGTCGATCGGCGCGATCAACGCGGCGCTGATCGCCGGCAACGCGCCTGGACACCGCGCGCAACGGATGGGCGAATTCTGGCGTCACGTCACCGAACGGCCCGCCGTGAACGTGCCGGGCTTTCCCACGAGCTGGGACAAGATCGGCTCGGAACTCGCGGTCATCGGCGCGGGCCTGCCGGGATTCTTCCGGCCGAATCCCGCTGCATGGCTCGGGCCGCTCGCGCGGGTCGGCGTCGAGCGCGCGTCTTACTACGTGGTCGAGCCGCTGCGCGACACGCTTGCGTCGCTCGTCGACCTTGACCTGATGAACGCGGGCCGGCCACGACTGACCGTCGGCGCGGTCAACGCGTGCACGGGCACGATGCGCTATTTCGATTCGCGCGAGCGGCCGCTCGGCATCGAGCACGTGATGAGTTCGGGCGCGCTGCCGCCCGCGTTCCCCGCCGTGCGGGTCGACGGCACGCCCTACTGGGACGGCGGCATCTACTCGAATACGCCGGTCGAGGTCGTTCTGGACGACGCCCCGCGTCGCAGCTCGGTGATTTTCTCGGTGCAGATGTGGAATCCGGTCGGGCCGGAGCCGCAAAGCATCTGGCAGGTGTCGGAGCGGCAGAAGGACATCCAGTATGCGAGCCGCACGGACAGCAACATCGCGCGGCAGCAGCAGATTCACCGGCTGCGCCACGTGATCCGTGAACTGGTGATGCGGCTGCCGGAGGCGGAGCGCACGACGGCCGATGTGAAAGCACTCGCCGCGTGGGGATGCCAGACCACGATGCACGTGATCAAGCTCGCGGCGCCGCGACTCGACGGCGACGATCAGTGGAAGGACATCGATTTCACACCCGCCGGTATCGCGGCGCGCCGGCAGGCCGGGTTCGACGCGACCATGCAGGCGATCGCCGCGCGGCCCTGGGATCTGCCGATGGACCCGACGGAAGGGCTCAGCGTCTGGAGTCCGGAAGAAAACCGGATCGGCGAGCGGCATAACTGACGCCGCGGGCGCCGTGCCGCGCGTTGCGCTTACAGTGCGCGCACGATCCCGCCGTCGACCCGAATGTTCTGGCCGGTGATGTAGCCGGCGCCTTCCGACAGCAGAAACGTCACCGTCTGCGCGATCTCCTGCGTTCTGCCGAAGCGGCCGACCGGAATGCGCGCGACGATCTCGGGCGTCTCCGGCCAGCTGTCGATGAAGCCGGGCAGCACCGAATTGATGCGGATGTTGTCCTTCGCATATCGATCGGCGTACAGGCGCGTGACGGAACTCAGCGCCGCGCGCAGCGCGGACGACACCGGCATCGCCTGCTCGGGTGCATCGGCCGCGAAGCTCGAGATGTTGACCACCGCGCCGCCGCCCTGCTTCAGGAAGACGGGCGTCACCCGGCGCAGCACGCGAACGACGTTGAGCACGATCAGGTCGAGCCCCGCGTGCCATTTGTCGTCCTCGATCGCGAGCAGGTCGCCCTTTGGCGGATGCCCGGTGTTGTTGACGACCGCGTCGATGCGGCCGTACTTCGCGAGCGTCCCGTTCACGAAACGCTCGATGTCGGCATCTTCCGTGACGGAGCCAGCCATGCCGAAACCGCCGAGTTCCCCGGCAAGCTCTACCGCGCTGCCGGACGGCGACATCAGCGCCACGCGATAACCGCTGCTCGCAAGATCCCGCGCGATTGCAGCGCCCATGCCCTTGCCCGCCGCCGTCACCAATGCCACTTTCTCTACAGTCATGCTGTTCTCCCGGATAGGTCGGCTCAGCGCCGCGATGTTCGTCATGAAGCGCTACTCTAGGACTCTATAATCGCCCTGTCGAACGATGATTTCTCCACACACACTGTAGATTTTCTACTGCATGAAGGTTCTGTCGCGTACCCGTCGGTTCCCGCCGCTCAATGCACTTCGCGCGTTCGAGGCCGCCGCGCGTCACCTCAATTTCCGGCTGGCCGCCGACGAACTCGGCGTGACCCAGGGCGCGGTGGCGCAGCAGGTCAGGCATCTGGAGGACGTCGTGGAGATTCAGCTGTTCCGGCGGCTGCCCAGGGGGCTGGCGCTGACGCGCGAAGGGCTCGAGTACTTTTCGTCGGTCCAGCGCGCGCTTCAGATCATCGCCGATGCGACGGACGCCCTGGGCCAGCGTCCCATGGTCCTGACGGTCAGCACGACGCCATCGTTCGCGTCGAAGTGGCTGATCCCGCGCCTGTCGGACTTCGGCCGCCTGCACCCCGACATCGAGGTTCGCGTCATCGCCGACGAACGCCTTGCGTCGTTCCGGGCCGACGGCGTCGACATCGCGATCCGGCTCGGCAAGCCGCCGTTCCCGGCCAGCCTCGTCGCGCAATTGCTGTTTCCGCTCGACATCTTCGCCGTCGCCAGCCCGACACTGCTGGACAGCGCCCCGCCGATCCGAACACCCGTTGATTTGTCGAAGCATGCGCTGTTGCACGACGCGCACGACCTGTGGCCGGAGTTCATCGAGAAGCTCGGCGGAAAGGGGCAGACCGATCCGACGAAAGGGCCGCGGTTCAGCCAGTCGCTGCTCGCCATCGACGCCGCCATCGCGGGTCAAGGCATCGCGCTGACCAGCGAGCCGCTCGTCGAACGCGATATCGCGGAAGGCCGGCTGCGCCGCGTGTTCGATTTTTCGTTTCCGATGTCGCTCGGGTTTTACGTCGTCTTTCCGCAGGCCAGCGCCCATTCGGAAGCGCTCGAGGCCATGCGCCGCTGGCTGTTCGCGCAATACGCGGACGCGTGACGCGCTGATGCCCCGACCGATCAACAACCCCACTCGCGTCAGTGCCTTCGCGCATATCGCATTTTTCCGATATATGATTCGCCCATCGACGATACCCGTTTGCACCGGTTTTCCAGCAGAACGCCCCGAACGCCATACCCTTCCATGCCGACCGAACTCGACATCGACGCGATCCTGAAAGCGCTTTCGAACCCCGTGCGCCGGGAAATCCTCGTCTGGCTGAAAACGCCGGGCGCGCATTTCCCGGAGCAGACGCTGCCGTACGACCACGGCGTCTGTGCCGGACAGATCGACGCGCGCTGCGGGCTGTCGCAGTCGACCGTCTCCGCGCATCTGGCGACGCTGCAGCGCGCCGGGCTCGTGACGTCGACGCGGATCGGCCAGTGGGCGTTCTTCAAGCGCAACGAGGCCGTCATCGACGCATTTCTCGACGCTCTGCGCCGCGAACTCTGACCCAGGCCATGCGGGCCGCACGCCGCGCACGACGCGGCGGTCATCCCGCCTTTCTGAAGAGGTTATCTGCCATGCCCACCCTGTTCGATCCCGTTACCCTCGGCGACCTGACCCTGCCGAACCGCGTCGTGATGGCGCCGCTCACCCGTGCCCGCGCCGGCAGCGCGCGCGTGCCCAACGACCTGATGGCCCGCTATTACGCCGAGCGCGCGTCGGCCGGCCTGATCATCAGCGAAGCGACCTCGGTCACGCCGCAAGGCGTCGGATACGCGGACACGCCGGGCATCTGGTCCGACGAGCAGGTGGAAGGCTGGAAGCGCGTGACGCAGGCCGTGCACGCGGCCGGCGGCCGCATCGTGCTGCAGCTCTGGCACGTCGGCCGGATTTCCGACCCGATGTTCCTGAACGGCGACCTGCCGGTCGCGCCGAGCGCGATCGCCGCCGGCGGCCATGTGAGCCTCGTGCGGCCGCCGCGCCCGTTCGTGACCCCGCGCGCGCTCGAACTTGATGAAATTCCGGGCATCGTCGCCGCGTACCGCAACGGTGCCGAGAATGCGAAGAAGGCCGGGTTCGACGGCGTCGAGATCCACGGCGCGAACGGCTACCTGCTCGACCAGTTCCTGCAGGACAGCACCAACCACCGCACGGACGCATACGGCGGCCCGATCGAGAACCGCGCGCGCCTGCTGCTCGAGGTGGTCGACGCGGCGATCGACGTGTGGGGCGCGGGCCGGGTCGGCGTGCATCTCGCGCCGCGCGGCGACGCGCATACGATGGGCGATTCCGATCCGGCCGCGACGTTCGGTTACGTCGCGCGCGAACTCGGCCGCCGCAAGATCGCGTTCATCTTCACGCGCGAATCGTATTCGGGCGACCAGTTGAGCCCGCGTCTGAAGGAAGCGTTCGGCGGCCCGCTGATCGCGAACGAGCAGTTCACGCTCGACTCGGCGCAGGAAACGCTCGCGAGCGGCCAAGCCGACGCGATCGCGTGGGGCAAGCTGTTCATCGCGAACCCGGACCTGCCGCGTCGCCTCGAGCTCGGCGCGCCGCTGAACAAGCCGGTGCCGGAGACGTTCTACGCCGAAGGCGAAACGGGTTACACCGACTACCCGGCGCTCAGCGACGCGGCCTGACGGCCGGCGACACGTTCATGCGCGCACGTCCGCGCGCATGAACACGCGCTGCGTCTCGTCGAGCCCGCGTGCAACGTGATGCGCGCGAATGGCGCGCAGCGTGTCGTCGAGCGACGCGTCATCGATGATGTCGAAGCCGAGGCGCACGTAGTACGGCGCATTCCAAGGCGCGGCGCGGAACGTCGACAGCACGACTTCGGCGATGCCGTCTTGCGCGGCGCGCGTCATGACCCGTTCGATCAGGCGCGCGCCGATCCGCTGCCCGGCGTGCGACGGCGCGACATCCACCTCCTCCAGATAAAGCCGCCGCGCATCGAGCAGCCGGTAGAACGCAAAGCCCACGCACGCCCCCGCTTCGTCCGTCGCGACATACGCACGACCGTCGTCAATGCGCATCCGCACGTCGGCCGCGTCGGTCGGCTCGCCTTCTGCGATGTCGGGCATGCCGATGTCGCGAAAGCGCTGGGCGGCGGCCACTTCCACGACGGCCATCGCGGCCGCGTCTTCCCGCGTGGCGGGACGAATCCGGATCGATATTGTCATCACGACGAGGTAGGCAGGCAGGAACGGCCGTCACTATAATCGAAAGCTCATACGTTTCGAACGCCCTGCCCACGAGGTTCGTCATGACGCTGTCCGCGCTCGCCGTGTTCGCCATCGCCCTGCTCGTCACCGCCGGCACGCCCGGCCCAAGCGTCGCCGCGCTCGTCGCGCGCGTGTTGACGAACGGCGTGCGAGACGTGCTGCCGTTCCTCGCCGCGATGTGGATCGGCGAGGCGCTGTGGCTCACGCTGGCCGTCACGGGGCTTTCCGCGTTCGCGCGCACGTTCGAGACCGGCCTGCTCGTGCTCAAGCTGCTCGGCGTCGCATACCTGCTGTTCCTCGCGTGGAAGATGTGGACCGCGCCGACCGACACGCCGGCGGGCGACCTGCCGCGCGGCCAGTCGCCGTCGCGCATGTTCGTCGCGGGCACGCTGGTCACGCTCGGCAATCCGAAGATCGGTCTCTTCTATCTTGCGCTGCTGCCGACCATCATCGACGTGACGCGCGTCAGCATCATTGGTTGGGCCGAACTCGTCGCCACGATGCTCGCCGTGCTGATCACCGCGGATTGCGCGTGGGCGTTCGTCGCGACGCGCGTGCGCAAATTCATCATCACGCGGCGTGCGATCAAGATCGCAAACCGCACCAGCGCCGCCGCAATGGCGGGTGCCGCCGTTTCCATCGCCACGCGGTAATCCACCACGGCGAAGCAACCGAAGTGCAAGGTCTACAGCCGCCTCCGTTTTTTCTGACGCGAAGCAGGCTGCGGGGCAGCAGCGCCGAATGACTCGATGGTTGTCATCAGCCAAGAGCAGCGGAAGCATTTGCAGCGTTGGTTTGCGGTCGTCGACACGAAGAATCATCTTCATGATCCACATCAATAGTTAGGAACGCAAATATTCCCCCGGGCTCGCAAACCGATTCTGGTTTGCCTCCTGGTTTTCGTGCGCACCAGTGTTGCGACACAGACGATAGCCGATGAGAAGATGATCCGTGCCACGTATCTTCCGACGGACGGAAAGTCCAAAAAGCAAAGAATCGAGCGAGGTCGCGAATCACATACGCTCGGTGATCTCGCTGAATGACGAGTTGGAAGTAGACCGCGAGGAGGTGACGAGACCGGTGCGTCGCCGCGACGCATAGCGCCTGGCGATGGGGCTGTGGAGGGTCGGGCGGCCCTCCAAGCGAACAAGTGTTGCCTTTAACCGCGCGCGTCAACCCAGTTACGTGCCCAGCGTGCCGAGTGCTGCAACGCCTGCTTCTCACTCGAGAAATAATCGAGCGAATAGAATTGGTAGCGGTCTTCACCGCACGCGCTGCCAGTGCGTTCGAGCAGCAAGTTGGATGAAAAACTACCGTCCGGCAAGCGATGTGCCGAGGGTTGGACGGCATAGCCGTTGTACTGTTGAATTCGTTTGTGTTGCATTGTAATTTTAATGATTGTCGAGTGCGCGCGTGCCCGATGAAATGTGCACCGGTTCAGAGCCATTGCGAGCTGAATCCGAAGCAGTCGGGGAGCGCAAAAGAGACGCTGCTGCCAGAGCGGAGTGTGACGTGCAGCGAGGTATGTGGCGCGTGGAAAGCTGCGGAATAAGCTGAAGCAGCTGAAAGCGATTGCGCCAACTTTAGGAGTCGATGCTCCGTGAGGGTGTCGCTGCGGCCCGGCGTCCGTCGTGGGAGGCCGGGCGCTTCAAACTTACAGCGGCTTGATATTGGCCGCTTGCAACCCCTTCGGGCCTTGCTTCGTTTCGAAGCTCACTTTTTGATTTTCAGCGAGCGTCTTGAAGCCGTCGGCACGAATTTCGGAGAAGTGTGCGAAAAGATCGTCGCCGCCGTTGTCCGGAGCGATGAAGCCAAAGCCTTTGCTGTCGTTGAACCACTTAACGATACCGGTATCCATGATGAATCCTTGAGTTAGATATAAGAAAATTTGCTCGGGTGAAGAGCACATGAAGCGTCAAGGAGGGAAAGGACAACGAATACCGCTGAGGAGGAGCGAGAAATTGATGAGCAGCAATCGGACTTCTTGGAACTTCGAAACGAACACTAACTGCCGATGACGGCAGAGTCAATAACTATCTTGTAACTGTGTCGCTAGCCAGCACGCATCGAGGACGAGGCGATATGGCACTACGCATCGCCAACGCGTCGTCGAGAGGACAACCGCTCCGACCCCACGTCTCGATCGCTACCGACCGTTCACTATCATCCGGAGCATCCCTCCTCAGTGCGGTCCGCCCCTCTTCACCGTGACGCGCTTCTTTCCGAAAAACCGATGGTAAATCAGGCGCGCAACGGCGCGGTTCACTCAATTGCCTTGGCACCCTGGCAGGGTTTTCAAAAATCGACGACCGAAGCTCCGGTTACCTTTCCGTCGATGATGTCCTTTCCCTGCTGCCGGGCGGCACGCCTCGCGACTCCAAAATCGGAGAATGTGTCGGCTTGGTTCAGCCGGAAAACGCGGCTTGCGGACGAGCCTGTGATCGAGGCCGGGCGGCATATTCGCACCGCAATGTCGTACCCTTCCACGTAACGAGAATGCCTGTCAAAGCGCTTGAATGTACGGGGGAAGACGAGAGGGTGAAGTTCGTACCCCTTGTAGAGAAGAAACGGATATGTCGGCATGGCGGTCACTCCACAGGGGGGAAGCTCACTATACATGGGAACAGGTAACGTAGGGCGGGTGGATTTTCTGAATTGGATTGACGGAAGATGCCCTCGCGCGTATCGCGATCGCCCAGTCTGCAAGCGGGGGCCATCACAGATGACGCCAGCCATCAGCCAGCGCTGCCCCATACGCATGGAGTCAGATCGGCGATCGTCGGCGCCTGCAAGCAGCAGCAATCGAGGTTATCGAGCTGACATGCCGCTCCGTCGACCTCGATGTGCCACGTACATCCAGATCGCCTAAGACTTTCCGCGCCCTGTCATCGCCGAGCAGCCCGCGCACTATATCGCCCCATTTCCGCAACGGGTCGTCGCGGGTCAGGCTCGCTCATTTTCGTCCGAGTGTCGCGCCATATTTGTTAGCAGTCTTTCAGAAATAGCCTGTCACGCACGCAGAAATCGGAGACGGGCGCTTCGATGATGCTTCGCGACATACCTCTCCTCCGCCTTGCGACGATGACGACCCAAAGCCTACCGTTGAAGAAACGAAATCGGCTCGCGCGTATGCACTGGCATCGATCGACGAAGCCATGGACGCTGTTTCGGCCAGCAAACAACGACTAGCGCGATAGCAGACGAGAAAACAAAGCACTCCATACGATCATGTTTTACCCTCCTCCAAGAGCACGCTCCTTGACTAAACTGGAATGGCGCAAGCAGACACGGAACCCGGCATGAACGGACACGAAGCATGTTCGACTCGACCGAAAACGCTTGACACCATCCTTGACGGCGCGTACTGTCGGCCACGAAGTACTCAAGAAGCGCGACTGCCACCCATCCTCGACCGCAGCCTGCGGTATTCGTTGCTCTTTCCCTCCTTGATTATTTTTTCGCGTCGATTCGCGACGCGTACGCTCGTCCATTTTCAGGAGATCTAACATGGATACCGGTACCGTTAAGTGGTTCAACGATGGCAAGGGCTTCGGCTTCATCACACCCGACAGCGGTGGAGACGATTTGTTCGCTCACTTCTCCGAGATTCGCGGCGACGGTTTCAAGACGCTAGCCGAAGGACAGAAAGTCAGCTACGAAACCAAGAGCGGGCCCAAAGGCCTGCAGGCGTCGAACATTACCCCGCTGTAACGGTTTCAGGCGCCGACGCCACTGACGGAGCGGCGCGATACTGCCGCTCCTTTGTCTTTGTATCAGGCACTGCCCGTGCACAAGGCCCCTCGTAGTGAGTATGTTCAACCAACCATGCGCGGTTCGATGAATCATGCTCAGTGGGTCGCGCACGCGACGCAACAGGAGAACTTCCATGACCGGAAATCGGTCTAGTGGCAAGAAGGTGCCTCCACGCGCCAAACAGCTGATGATGTTGCCCAGGCTCGGAACGGCGTTGAAATGGGTGCCGCCCAAACAGCCGTCGAACGCGAAAGTCCATCAAAAGAAGCGCACGACGTCTGTGCGATAGCAATCGAGATCACTGCCGCACAAGCAGCGGCGGGCTTCGTGCAATGCGGCTTCAACGTGGCGCGAAGCCGGCTTCTCAGTCTGACTTCATGTGCGATGGCATAACGCTCGCGCGTCCTTGGAGGCAGCACAGAATATGTTGGACGCCCAACAAACGATGCGCGTATGATGGACTCATCCGAGCGATCACAAGCATTCCGAGCGCTCCCCCACCGCCATCCGCATGCGGCATCGCCGCGCCCTGCATTACCACGTTATCCTCTTCACCTCCCGGTTCGCCCGATGACGGACGAATACCGGCCGGACCAGTTCGGCCATGCCATTCGCCTGGTCGAACGTCAGGAGTTTTCATGAGCATTCACTTCTACCGTGGATTCGAAATCCATCCACTGATTTACCCGCATGTGCCTGCATTGAATGGCGCCCCGCACAACTACGACGCCGGCTTCGACGCGGCAGTCAAGATTTTTCTTCGAGACGCCACGGATACGCTAACGCAAAGCCAGACTTTCAGGCTTCGTGCCAACGCGCCCTTCAATACCGCCGGGGACGCACGCCGTGCATCGCTGCGCTATGCCGAGAACCTTATCGACGACAATCGTGAAACACACGAGTTCTTCCCAAATGCGGCCTGAAGCGGCTCGCGATGTCGGTCCGACATACCGACATCGTGGGATGTCGAAACGCTAGTCGATGAATTGTGCGACTTGGTAAGACGGCACGAAATCGCGTGGACCGACGCGGCCTCGCTCACGGGGATGTCGGCTTCGACGCCGTGTCGTCGGCAAGAACCGCACATGGACGTAGCGGTTCATGCGTGCCGATTGGCGCCCGATCTTCGGAGTTCAAAGCGGACGAGATAGCGAGTGCCGTCGTCACGACACGACTCGACCAATTTTTCATTGGAACATTTGTACACAGGAATCCATGACGACCGTTACCTTGAAAGTCAACGAACCCATCGACGTCGCGCTGCGACGATTCCGCCGCAGCATCGAGAAAATCGGCTTGATTCGCGAATTGCGCAGTCGGACCAGCTACGAGAAGCCCACGACGGAACGCAAGCGCAAGAAGGCCAGTGCCGTGTCCAGGCAGCGCCTGCTGGCGAAGCGCATGTTACCGCCCCGCAAAATGTACTAGGAGAACATCGTGTTCAACTTGCCGGCCGACGTCCCTCCGTTTTTCCCGCTGACGAAATGCGAAGTGGATTTCGATCGAAAGAAGGACATGGTGACGCTACTGCCGAGCTTCTATGCGTTCGGATGTGAGTACACCAGCCGCGGCCTCCTGATCGGCCGCGACGACGCATTCAAATTGATCGCGGCAATAGAGAAGGCGCTCAGTACGCACGGATGATACGGGTACGGGCGCATTCACGAATATCGAAACAAGAAGACCATCATGCGCTTTGCGACCAGGTACGTGGATTTGCTCTGTTTCCTTGTTGCAATGCAACTCGTCACCAAAAGGAAAACTCGTGAGTGGCTGTCGCCGTTTCAGCTTGTTGAATCGTTGCAGGCATGGCTTGTCGTCCATCGCGCGAAATGCGAGTGGCGTGATCGTGTCTGGATAGGTCACGCCTCTCTTCAGATCGCGAAGTCAGTCAGCTCCGTGGACAAAACCGCGTGCGCGGAACAGTTTCTCGGCATGGAAGATGGCTCGCCAATCCGCCCGCGAAGCGCGTTCGCGAATCGGCTGAGCCTGCGGTCGAAGTGTATCCACTACCTTCGGGAACACGTCTGATCGTGACCGCACTTGCACGGGGCCAAACTTCCGGGCAACAGCAGCCAGCCAGCGAGATGCCGTCCTCATCGCCGGCTCGATCGTCGCGCATAGGACAACAGCTCGTTATGCCGGGTTCTATTTCCGACTGTTCCGTCGACGCGTAGTTCGCCGCGACAACGCAATCTGGAGGCGTATGCTCTTCAATTCGACACGATTCCGCATCGATCCGGCGCCACGCAGGGCTGACGGGCAGTACGTCGCACACGCGAGAATTACCACGATACTTGTAGACGGATCCGAATGGGAAGTACATGCTAGTGGCGATCTGGCCGCCTTCAATCGTCGCGACGATGCAGTTGAGTACGCAACGAAATGGGCGGAGGGGTGGCTGACGTCACAGTTTGGTTGAAGAACCGCAATGTCGGCCCACGAACGGAAAAAAAACGGCATACCTCCTTCTTCTTCCGCATCGCAACCCTATATCGATGGCCGTATCGGAAGGGATCTGACTTGCTAACGCCATCTCGAGAAAAGGTAACGCCGGTGATGACAATCGACCAAAGTTCCATACCCCACTACGTAGTTGTGTTGGGCGGCTGGCGGCCCTATGTGTTGGATATGGACCGTATCGTTATCCGACGCGACGCAAGCCGGTTGTTGCTTGCCTTTGCGCGCACCCGCGGAAAACTCGAGCGTATCGACGGTGACGAATGGAACATGTTTTCCGAGACGCAGAATCTTTCATTGCTTGAGCGTCGCGAGGCACGGTTTTACGCACTCGTAAACGGGACCGAGACCCTGCACCAACTGCGGCTGCTTGCGATTCTCTGACATCAGCATCGCGGATGGGGACAGGGTGCCCTACACCTGAAAGTGTTCGAAGCGTGACGATGGCGCCGGTGCAGTCGCTAACGGGCATGCATTCGCGACTTCCGAATTCGGGTCTTTGTCTAACGTCCATCAAGAAGCTACGCTACTCGACACAATCGGCCCGCCCGCCCTGCCAGTCCCTCACCCACACCCCGCTGGCCTGCACCCGTTACCCGGCTCGGGCACGTGATCGTTGCACTCGACCAACGCCCGCACCAACGCCCAGTCATCGTCGTCGCAGAAGTCGAGCAGCATCGCGCCATACGAACCAGGTTGCGCGCGCAACCGCTGCGCGAGCCGCGCGTGAATCCCGTGCACCCTGCCGTCGCCACGCGCGACCACCGACGGATTCGCGCCCATCCCCGTACCGCTGCAGAAATTGATCGCCCAACGGCTGCTTTCCGGCGACGGCATGCCGGTCAGCAGCGCATCGATCACGCGCCACTTGTAGTTGATCGACCCGGCAACAGGCACGCGGTATTCGTCCTGGATCACGAACGCCGCATCAGGATGATCGATCGTGAACGTCGCGTTGTCGGGCCACGCGGTCAGGTCGATGCCCAGCGGCCGGCTGCTGCGGAACCGCCGCAACAGCACCACCGCGCCGCGCACGTCGCCGAGCGCCGGCAGCGCGCCACCTCCATGCCAGCGCAATCGCGGATGCCGCGCACGATGCGCATCGAACGTTGCATCGAAACTGCGCGTGCACGCCTGGCCGGGCCATTCGTCCTTCACCGACATCACGATGCACTCGCCCGGATGCGCATCGAGAAAGCGCGTACAGTCCGCGAGCACATCGTCGAACGACACGCCGAGCGCGATTCCACCGTGATGGATGTCGAACGCATCGCACCGGTGCCGGCAGCGGATGTCGAGCAGCCGCACGCCGTGCGCGAGCTGCGCGGCAAGCGGCGCGCGCTGCGTGCGCACGAGGGGATCGTCGACCGTATACGCACAGGTGTCATGGCTGCCCGGTAGGGTCAGCGTATGCAGCGGCCGCGCGTCGTCGAGCGCCGACATCCAGTCGGCCAGCGGCGTGGAAGCTTCGTGTCGCGAAGGGATCATGAATCGATGACTGACAAGGAAAGAAAAACGTGGGTGACCGCATCGGATGTCGCCGCGCGGGCCGGCGTGTCGCGCTCCGCGGTGTCGCGCGCGTTCTCGCCCACGGCGAGCATCGCACCCGAAACGCGCGAACGTGTGATGGTGGCCGCGCGTGCGCTGGGCTACCAGGTCAACCTGATCGCGCGCGACATGATCACGCAGCGCAGCAGCATGATCGGCGTCGTGACGGCCGGGTTCGAGAATCCGTTCCGCGCGCGGCTGCTGTCGGACCTGATGGCCGCGCTCGGTCAGCGCGCGTTCACGCCGCTCGTCACCAATGCGGACGATCCGCACCAGGTCCGGCAATCGCTCGAACGCCTGCTCAGCTATCGGATCGCGGGCCTCGTGATGACGTCCGCGTCGCCGCCGCTGTCGGTCGCGCGGCAGTATCTCGATCACCGGATTCCCGTCGTGATGATCAATCGCGAAGCGAACCTGCCGGGTGCGGATGTCGTCATCAGCGACAACGCGGCGGGCGCGGCCCATGCCGCGCAACGGCTCGTGCGCGCCGGCGCGCGCCGGCTCGCGTTCGTCGGGCCGCGTAGTACGAGCTATAGCGCGCGCGCCCGGTCGGACGCGTTCGAGCAGGCACTTCATCGCGGCGACGTGTTCGATGCGACGCTCGCACGCATGATCGATACGCGCTCCGACACGCATGCGTGCGGCATCGACGCCGCGCGGCAACTGTTCGCATCCGGCGAGCGCCCGGACGGCGTGTTCTGCTCGTCCGACCTGCTCGCGCTCGGCGTGATCGACGCCGCCCGCGACGCATTCGGCCTGCGCGTGCCCGGCGACCTGCGCGTGATCGGCTTCGACGACATCCCCGCCGCCGAATACGGCGCGTATCGACTCACGACGTTGCGCCAGGACACGCAAGGCCTCGCGCATGCGGCCGTCGATCTGCTCGCCGACCGGATCCAGACGTTCGACGGCGCATCGCGCATGCGCGTCGTGCCCGTTACGCATGTGGTCCGGCACAGCTGCACGTAACGCGACGCGTCACTTCAGCCCGCCCGCGAAGCCGCGCAGCAGGTAGCGCTGAACGTAGCCGGCCACGGCAAGCGTTGGCAGCGACGCCAGCAACCCCGCGCTCATCAGGTCGCCCCAGTCGATGCCGTTCTCCGTCACGTAGCCGGCAATCGCGAGCGGCAGCGTGAAGCGGCTCGGCGTCGACATGAACAGCAGCGCAATCAGGAACTCGTTCCAGGCGACGATGAACACGAAGATCGCGGTCGCGATCAACCCCGGCGCGCACAGCGGCAGCACGATCTGCACAAGCCGCCGCGCGAGCCCAGCCCCGTCGATGCACGCCGCCTCCTCGTATTCGAGCGGCACGTCGCGCACGAACGCGAGCAGCATCCAGATCGCCATCGGCAACGCGTAGATCTGGTAAGCGAGCATCAGCCCGAGCGTCGAATCGAGCAGATGCAGCCGCTTCGCGAGCGCGAACAGCGGCACCGCGATCGTGATCGGCGGCATCAGCTTCAATGCCAGCACGAGCATCAGGAACAGCACGTCCAGCCGCGCCGGAAACCGCAGCCGAACGAGCGCATACGCGGCCGGAAACGCGAGCGTCAGCGCGAGCAGCGTCGTGCCGAACCCAACCAGCAGCGAATTGGCGAGCGGCGCGCCGATGCCGTTCGACCAGACCGACGCGAAATGCTCGAGCGTCGGCGCGGTCGGCAAGATCCGCAGCGGATGATCGAGGCGTTCGAGCGTCGGCATGAACGCCGCGCCGGCCATCCACAGGCACGGCAACAGCAACAGCGCGAGTGCGATGGCGCGCAGAATCCAAGGCATCGCACGGCCGAATGCGGCCCCCGCTCGCGCGTGCACGATGCCTGCGGATCGCGCCGTCATGCGCGCCGCTTGCGAACCGTCTGCCATACGTACCCCGAAACAAGCAGCGCGGACGCCGCGAGCATCAGCACCGACGCGGCACTCGCCGGCCCGACGTTGAAGAAGCGGAAGCCCGTGTCGTAGATGTAGGTCGACAGCGTCTGCGTCGCGTTGCCGGGGCCGCCCCCCGTCAGCGCATAGACCTTATCGAACAGCTTGAACGTGTCGATCGAGCGCAGCAGCAGCGCAAGGCCGATCTGCGGCGCCGCGAGCGGCAACGTGATGTCGCGCAGACACTGCCACTCGCTCGCGCCGTCGGTGCGCGCGGCTTCGTACAGCTCCTGCGGGATCGACTGCAATCCGGCCAGCACGATCAGGAACGCCATCGGCGTCCACTGCCACACGTCGACGAGCGCGAGCGACCACAGCGCGAGATGCGGATCGGACAGCCAGCGCACGCCTTCGACGCCGCACGCGGCGAGCAGCGCGTTGAGAAACCCGTCGAAATTGAGCCAGTTGCGCCAGATCGCCGAGCACACGAGCGTGGACAGCATCATCGGCAGGATCGCGAGCGGCAACGCAATGCGCCGCCCCGGAAAAGCGCGCACGAACAGCAGCGCGAGCCCGAAGCCGAGTGCGACTTCGACGAGCGACGCCGCGATCGTGAAGCGCAGCGTGTTGCCGAAGCCGGCCGCGAATGCGTCGTCGCCGAGTACCGCGCGATAGTTCGCGAACCCTGCGAACGCGCGTCGGCCGGCCGTGTAGTCGACCTGGCAGAACGAGTCGATCAGCACCTGCGCGACGGGGTACAGCGCGAGCGCGGCCAGCACCAGGAGTGCTGGCCCGAGCAGCGCGACGAACGGCATGCTTCGGCCGAGGGCTTTCATGCGCGGATTCCTGACGATACGCGGCGGCGAGCCGTCACTTGCCGGCCGTGGCCATCGCCTGCGCGATCTTCTGCTGCGCCTGGCGCAGCGCGGCATCAGGCGCGGCCTGCCCGGTCAGCGCGAGCTGCAGCTCGTCGCCGAGAATGCTCTCGACCTGCTGCCAGTCCTTCACGCGCGGCCGCGCACGGCCGGCCTCGAGCGCCTTCAGCTGATCGGGATACCAGCGGTACTGGCGCACCAGCGCAGGATCGGCGAACACGCTGCGGCGCGTCGGCGGAATGCCGATTCCGGCGAGGCGCGTTTGCGTGTCGCGCGAGCTCAGGTAGGCCAGGAAGTCCTGTGCGAGCTTCGCGTGCGGCGCATCCTTCGGAATGCCCATCTGCCAGATGCCAAGCATCGGTGCCGGCCCGGCCGTCTGTCCGGGCGGCGGCTGCAACGCGATCTGCCCGACCACGCGCGACTGCTTCGGATCGTCGAGCGCCGGAATCCACGCCGGCCACACCTCGATCGACTGCGCGGCCGTGCCGCGCTGCAGCGCATCGCGCACTTCGGCGGCGCCGTACACGTCGACATCCTTCGGTGCGGAGGCCTTCAGTGCGAGAAAGGTCTTCAGCGCAGCCTGCGACTCGCGCGAATCGATCGTCACGTTGCCGGCACGGTCGAACACGTCGCCGCTATACGCCCACAGGATCGGCAGGAAGCCTGTCACGACCGGATTGCCCTTGGTACCGCGGAACACGACGCCCGACATGCTCTTGTCCGCGCCACCGACGGTCTGCGCGATCTTCAGCACGTCGTCCCAGTTGCGCGGCGGCTGCAGCTTGTATTTCGCGAGCAAATCCTTCCGGTACGCGAACATCTCGACGTTGCCGACGATCGGCAGCGCGTACAACGCGCCCGCCGCGTTGCGGCCGAGCGCGACCGCCGACGGCACGAGATCGGCGTCCGCGAGCGATGCCGGCAGCGGCTTCAGCCAGCCGTTGCCGATGAATTCGGGCGCCCACGTGTCGTCCATCATCACGAGGTCGTACGTGCCGGTGCCTTCGCGCATCGACAGTTTCAGCTTCTGGTACAGGTTCGCGTTCGGCAGCTTGAGCAGCTCGACGTCGGTGCCCGGATGCAGCTTGATGAAGCCTGCGACGGCGTCGGCGAGCCCCTTGCCATAGATGTCGTCGCGGCCCGCGATGACGAGATCCGCCGCGAAGGCGTGCGAGGCGGCAAGGGACAGCGCAACGGCGGCGGACAGCGCGCGCAGGCGGCTCAGCAGGGTCATGTGGTCTCTCTCGATCGGCGTGGTGGCGGGTCGGCCTCGCGTTGCACACGTGTGCAACGCGAGGCGTCGCTTCGGGCGCCCCGAAGCGAACGCCATTGTTCACGTCGATCGTTAAGAATTTGTGGCACGCGGCGCCACTGGCCGGCCATCGCAGCCGGCCGCTGCGCCCGCTTCGCCACATGCGCGCCGTCAGAAATTCACGCGAATCCCGGCCATCACCGCGAGCTGCCGGCTCGAATTGCTGTTCGCGAGCACCGGAATCTGCGCGTAATTCACGGCATTGCCGTTTGCGTCGCTGCCGAGCCCCGTGCCGCTCGCGATCTGGCCGATCGCGACCGCATACAGCGCGGTGCGCTTCGACAGGCTGTAGTTCGTGCCGACGTTGACCTGATGGAAGCGCGTCGCGCCGCGCCCGTCGGTGTGCGCGGCATTGAAGATGTACGCGACGCCGCCCTGCAGCGCGGGCGTGAACATGTACGTGACATTCAGCTCGCCGATGTCGAACGTGAATGCTTGCCTGCGTGGCTGCGCGTCGGTCGAGAAATAGCGGCTGTCGCCCAGGCGTGTGTGCGTGTAAGTCAGCGCGATCGTCGCCGCGCCGAGCGTCACCGAGCCACCGGCGCCGAACGCGCGCATCGAGCCGGCGTCCTGCAACAGGCAGTACATCGCGCCCGGGTTGCTGCACGCGAAGTCGCCAATGTAGCCGCTCGCGCCGCCGAGCGCCGCGTCGAGCGGCTGGTGCAGGTCGAGATAGCCGACCGAGAACGCGACCGGCGCACGCGTGTAGGTCGCGGCGACCGCATAGCCGCGCTTCGCGGAAAAATCGCCGGCCTGCCCGCCGAAGCTGAACGTGCCGCCGAACGTGAGGCCGTTGAAGTCCGCGCTGGTGAACTTGACCGCGTTGTTGAAGTTGAATGCGGCGTTCAGGTTGTCGACGTCGCCGAGATGCGAGCCGTACGGCGTCGCCCAGTTGTTGCTCGACACGTACGCGCCGAGCATGTCCGTGTACGAGTCGTATTGCCGGCCGAAGCCGAGCGTGCCGATCGAATCCTGGCGCAGCCCGACCCACGCCTGCCGGCTGAACGCGGTGCCGCCCTGCAGCGCCTGCCCGTTCGCGGACAGGAATTGCTGCTCGAGCGAAAACACCGCGTCGAGCCCGCCGCCGAGCGGCTCGGCGCCCTGAAAGCCGAAACGGGACGGCACGAGGTTGCCGCCGCCCATCTGCCACGCATGACCGCTGCCCGTGCTGCCGTCGGCCCGCGTGAACTGCTGGTTGGTCGAATAGATGATGCCGGTGTCCACGGTGCCGTACAGCGTCACGCTGCCGGAAGTCTGCGCCTGTGCGTGCATGCAACCCAGCGTGGCCGCGGCCGCCGCCAGGCTTCGTCCGATCTTCATGTCCCGCCCCTCTGATGTCATCGATTCGCAGTGCAGACCGATGGAGTTGTCGATATGGGTGACAGGACTCTATCCAGCGAAAATTCCGGACCTCTATCCCAAATCAGCAAACGGTGCAGCGAACGGACGCCATGCGGCGGCGGCCGCACCGTCGCGATACGCGGACGTCATTCCGGACGCAAGGTTTGCGACGGCAGCTCGCCGAACAGGTCGCGATACTCGCGTGCGAAATAGCCGAGATGGGTGAAGCCCCAGCGGGCGGCGGCCTCGCCGACGCCGAGTTGCCGCGCCGAGGTCGTGCGCAGCAGGCGCCGCACCGCATTCAGCCGGATCGTGCGCAGATAGCCGACGGGCGTGACGTCGGCGACGCGCTGAAAGCTCGTCTGCAGCGTGCGGCGGCTGCAGCGCAGTGCGCGGCACAGTTCGAGCACGGTGACGGGTTCCTCGGGTCGCTCGCGGAGGTGTTTCTCGCAACGGCTGACGATATCGCTGTAGGTCGCGTGCGTGATGTCGCGGCGCTCGGCGCCGATGCCCTGATCGAGGGCATCGAGGAACATGCCGAGCATCGCGTCGCGGAACATCTTGCGGGTGGCCGCGTATTCGAGGCAGTCGGGATTGCGCTGCGCATCGTCGATCAGCGACGACAGCCGCACGCCGAGCGCGACGCCTTGCGCATCCGACAGCCGCGTGACGTGCCGCAGCTTGCGCGCGCCGGCCGCGCCGAACTCGGCTTCGCAGAGCTCTTCGATCATGTCCGACGCGGCGCTGATCCCGACCAGCCCCATCCCTTCCGGCGTGTGGAATTCGAAATCCTCGCCGGCGCGCAGCGCGAGCAGCGCATAGCCGTCGACCGGCTGGCTCTGGAACGTGCCGGCGAGCGGCATCGACAGCGGCACCGCGAGCGACGTGCGTCCGGCCGGCGCGACACCGGTTTGCGCGACCCGCCGATTGGTCGTCTCGCGGAAGAAATGGAACTCGTCGTACAGCACCTGCGTGACGGTGCCCCTGAACCGGCCCGGCGTCATCTGGCGGTAGACCTGATGCCAACCCGCGATCGCGAGCCCGTGGTCGTGCACGTCTTCGTGTGAGCGTGACTGGAACAGCATCGGCATCTCCGGTGAAACCCTGAATCCACGTTGCGCCCGCACGGCGCGCAACGGCACAGCTTACCCTTGCAAAATTCCGTGCAGCGCAGTTTCGAATGCAACGCAAGCCGCCGACAGCGCGGCGGCCTGGTCGCCGGTCAGCCGAACATAACGGCGAAACGACGGCATCCGGTTCACGACCTCGCTGCCGCCGAACGGCACGACGGCGAGCGTCCAGCGCCCATCGCGCGCGGCGATCGTGCAGTCGGTCAGGTGCAGCGGACGCAGCGCGTCGGCAAGTGACGAATCGGCGACGAGCGCGGCCACTGCCCGCATGAAGCCGGGGTCGCATCCCGGCGCGGTCTCGGCCGCGATGCCGGTGCGCCGCAGCCAGCCGGTCTGCAGCACGCGCGCATGGCCGTGCCCGGCCGGGCCATCTGCGTCGATCGACACCCGTACCGCGACCGTATGCATCAGGAACTGACGGTCGACGCATTCGTCGATACGCACGCGCACGCCGTTCGGCAGCCGGGCCAGCGCTTCCGCAGTGCCTCCGTTCGCATCGCGTACCGCACCGAGGTCCGCCAGCACGCGCGCGGCGACCGCGCCTGGCCGATGGCCGGGCGGCGGGGAGTCGGGCGCCCTGCGCCACCGGGCGAAGGCGAGCCTCACGACGCGACGTGCTCGTTGCGCAGCACTTCCTCGACCGGCACCGGTTTGAACGGATGCCGGCGCTGCACGACGACCGTCCAGAACAGCGCATACAGCGCGGTGAGCCCGAGCATCGCGCCGAACGGCACGTAGATGTCGCGCGCGTTCATGCCGGGCGGCGTGATGTACCAGATCGCGAGCACGATGCCGACGCTCGACACGATCTGCGGCAGCGGAAACAGCGGCGAGCGATACGGGCGCGGCAAGTCCGGGCGACGAATGCGCAGCATCACGACCGACGCGGTGACGAGCAGATACGCGGTGCCCCACGCGCAGGTCGCGGCGAGCACGAGGTGCAGGATGCTGTCGAGGTTGCCGTTGATCAGCCACGCATGGAAGATCGGCACGATCGCCGACGCGACGATGCCGACCACCGGCGTCTTGAAGCGCGGATGCAGATACGCGAAGCAGCGCGGCAGCGCGCCGTCGATCGCCATCCCGTACAGGATGCGCGGCAGCCCGGCCATCAGCGTGTTGATCGTCGCGGCGCCCGCGCACAGGAACGCGATGCCGAACCACACGCGGCCGAAGGGCCCGAGCACCTGCAGCGCGAATGCGGGAATCGCGCCGGGCGTATCGAGCAGATGCGTGAGGCCGTCGGCGCTCACCGGCACGTTCGCGACCTGGCGGCGGATCGCCGCGCCGTACAGGAACATGCAGATCGCGACGCCGACGAGGCCGAGCGCCATCGCGCGCGGGATCGTGCGGCCGGGCGCCTTCATTTCCGGCGCGAGCGGTGTGACGAATTCGCAGCCGACGAACATGAACATCGCCATCCCGACCAGCGACAGCACGGCCGGCACCGACGTGCCGACTTCCGAGCCGCCGAACCAGCCGTCGAGATGCACGGCCGGCGCCGCGGCGAGCCCGAGGATGCCGAAGATCATCAACGAAAGCCACATGCCGGCCGTCAGCACGATCTCGAGCTTGCTGAACACCTTGATGCCGATGATGTTGGTGATCGCGAACGTGACGACGAGCCCGACGCCGACCAGCCACGAGCTGTTGTGCTTCTCGAACGCGGCGTTCAGCGACTCGAAGTTCACGAGCGCCATGATGCCGCTGAGGATCGTCTCCGCCGTGCCGGCGAACACGTGCACAAGGAAATACGCGGAAATCGTGCCGGTGATCGCCCAGAAGCGGCCGAGCCCGCACGACAGGTAATCGTAAACCGAGCCGGCGGTCGGCAGCATCGCGGCGGCTTCGGAGAACGTCGTCGCCTGCGCCTGCATCATCACGAACGCGATGATCATCGCGACCGCGAACGCCCAGCCGCCCATTCCGAAGCCCGACGTCGCGGTGAGAATCACCGGGCTCGCCATGATGAGGCCGACGGCGCTCGCCAGCGCGGTCGGAAAACCGACCGCGCCCGCCTTCAGCACCGTGCCGCCGCCTGCTTCAGCCGACGCACCGGCGGGCGTATCGCCTGCGGCGCCGGTCACTCCAGACCATCCCGACATCTTCGTCTCCTTCCTTTTTCAGGCCGGAGCGCGCGCCACGGCGCCCGCTCCGTTCCATGCTTCGCGATTGGCCCGGGGTGGCGCTTCAGCGCGTCACCACCCGGCCCCTGTCGATCCAATCCTGATCCGATGTCGAAAAAATACGCAGGCAAAATAATCCGTTCATAGCGCAAATCGGCAAACCGGCGATGGCGCACGGGTTATCCCGCCCCCACCGCCGGTTCGGCGTCATGCGATTTCCGCGTCACGGCCTCACGCGAACGGCACGGCCTCGAAGCCTGCCGCGAGCGCATCGACGATCCTGTCGAGCTGCTCGCGCTGGATCACGAGCGGCGGCGACAGGATGATCTTCGTGCCGACCGGGCGCACCAGTACGCCGTGCTCGCGCGCCACTTCCGCGACCGCGTTCGCATAGCCGGAAAGCGGGTCGATCGGCTCGCGGGTCTGCTTGTTCGCGACGAGATCGAGCGCGAGCATCAGCCCCTTGCCACGCACCTCGCCGACCGCCGCGAAGCGTTCGGGGAACGATCGCAGCGCTTCGAGCAGATACGCGCCCTGCTTCGCCGCATTCGCCGGCAGGTCTTCCTTCACGACGATGTCGAGGCTTGCGATCGCGGCCGCACATGCGACCGGGTGCCCGGCGTACGTGTAACCGTGCATGATCGCGCCGCCGAAGTCGGCATTCGCGGCGAACGCATCCTCGATCCGCGCGTTCACGGCCGTCGCGCCGAGCGGCACGTAACCGGACGAGATTCCCTTCGCGAGACACATGATGTCCGGGCGCACGCCCCAGCCGCGGCTGCCGAACAGGCTGCCGCTGCGGCCGAAGCCCGTCACGACTTCGTCGGCGATCAGCAGCACGCCGTAGCGGTCGCACACCTCGCGCACGAGCGGCCAGTAGTTGGCCGGCGGCACGATCACGCCGCCCGCGCCCTGCACCGGCTCGGCAATGAACGCGGCGACCGTGTCCGGGCTCTGGAACTGGATTTCGCGCTCCAGCATTTCTGCGCAGATCCGGCCGAGTTCCTCCGGATCCTGCGTGAACGGATTGCGGTACAGCCACGGCGTCTCGACGTGGAAGCAGCCGGGCAGGTTCGGTTCGTAATTGCGGCGGAACACGGTATTGCCGTTCACCGACGCGCCGCCAAAGTGCGTGCCGTGATACCCCTGCTTCAGCGAGATGAACTTCGTGCGATCGGCCTGGCCGCGCACCTTCCAGTACTGGCGCGCGATCTTCAGTGCCGTCTCGATCGAATCGGAGCCGCCCGAGCTGTACAGCACGCGCCGCATCCCTTCCGGCTCCAGCATGTCGATCAGCTTCTTCGACAGCTCTTCCGCGCGCGGATGCGAGATGCCGTCGAACAGCTGGAAGTATTCGAGCTCGTCGAGCTGGCGCACGATCGCGTCCTTCACTTCCTGGCGGTTGTGGCCGACGTTCACGTTCCACAGCCCCGCGACGCCATCGACCAGCTGCTTGCCGGTTTCGTCGAACACATAGCAGCCGTCGCCGCGCACGATGCGGATCGGCTTGCGCCGTTTCATTTCGTTCGGGTGCAGCATCGGGTGCCAGAATTTTGCTTCGTTGTAGCTCATTGCAGTCTCCACTTTCGGATAGTTCGAGCCCCGATCGAGCGATCGAGGATTGAAGTTCGAGGTTGCCGGGATGTTCGGAACGGGCGCCGCGCGTCAGTGCGCGATGCACACGGATTTGGTTTCGGTGAAACCGTCGATCGCGTACTGGCCGAATTCGCGGCCGATGCCCGACTGCTTGTAGCCGCCGAACGGCATCGACGGGTCGAGCGGAATGTGGCAGTTCACCCATACGGTGCCGGCTTCGATCTGCGGCACGAGGTTCATCACGCGTTTCAGGTCGTTGCTCCAGATGCTCGCGGCGAGGCCGTACGGCGACGCGTTCGCGAGACGCACGGCGTCGGCCGCATCGTCGAACGGCACGACGACGATCACCGGGCCGAACACCTCGTCGCGCACGATCGCGCTGTCGGGATGCGGATCGGCGATCACGGCCGGCTTCACGTAGTAGCCGGGCAGGTCGTCGGCCGGCGTGCCGCCCGCGAGAAACGTGAGGCCCGCGCGGCGCGCGCCCTCGATGTGCTGGACGACCTTGTCGCGGTGGTGCGCGGAGACGAGCGGGTTGATCTGCGCGGTGGTGTCGAGGCCCGCGCCGAGCTTCATCGACTGCGCGACGCTCGCGAGGCCGTCCGCGAGCTGCGCGAACTTGCTGCGGTGCACATAGATGCGCGACGCGGCCGCGCACACCTGCCCCTGGTTGAAGAACGCGCCAGCGGCGACGCCGTCGAGCGCCTGCCCGACGTCGACGTCGTCGAGCATCACGATCGGGTTCTTGCCGCCGAGCTCGAGCGAGAAGCGCGTCATGTTCTGCACGGCCGCCGCGCCGACCAGCTTGCCGGTCGCGGTCGAACCCGTGAACGAGATCTTCGCGATCGACGGGTGGCTCGACAGCGCGGCGCCACACGTGCGCCCGCCGGTGACGACGTTGAACACGCCGGGCGGCACGCCGGCGTCGCGGGCGAGTTCGGCCAGGCGCAGCGCGGTGAGCGGCGTTTCCGGCGACGGCTTCAGCACGATCGTGCAGCCGGCCGCGAGGGCTGGAATCAGCTTCCACACGGCGATCATCAGCGGAAAATTCCACGGCACGATCGCGGCGACCACGCCGACCGGCTCCTTGCGCGTATAGGCCGTATAGCGCGCGCCGGGCGGGAACGGGATCGACACGTCGAGCGTCTGGCCCGTGATCTTGGTCGCCCAGCCGGCCATGTAGCGCACGTATTCGACGCTCGCGCCGACCTCGATCGCGCGCGACACGTGGATCGACTTGCCCTGGTTCAGCGTTTCGAGCTGCGCGAGCGTTTCGGCGTCGGCTTCGATCAGGTCGGCGAGCTTCAGCAGGATGCGCTCGCGGTCGGCCGGACGCAGCCCGCTCCACACGCGCGTGTCGAATGCATGCTTCGCGCTGGCGACCGCGCGTTCGACGTCGTGCGCGTCGGCGTCCGCGACCGTCGCGAGCCGCTCGCCCGTCGCCGGGTCATGCACGTCGAGCCGCGCGGCCGCGTGCGCGGGCTGCATTTGACCGTCGATGAAGAGGCCGAAGTCGCGTGCGACAAAGGTGCGCACGGTGTCGCTGACCGCGACGAAGTTCGTGGTGCTCATGGGCGTCTCGATGATTGTCATGGCTGGGCCGCGTGCGCTTCGGCATGCGGGTGTCGAACCACTGTATCGACGAGGGATCGCGCCCGGTGAGCGCAAATTGGCAAGCGCGTGAGGATCGAAAAGCAGGTGAGCCAGGAACGTGGAATGGCGGCGTGCGAGCGCCGCGCTATCGTCGGATGAATCGCGCGGGGGGCATGCGGGTGCGGCGCGGAAAGAACTACAGGAACAACGCGCCGACGAGCTCGGTGCGGTTCGACACGCCGAGCTTCCGGTACATGCGCATGAGATGCGTCTTGATGGTCGGCTGACCGAGCGCGAGATCGCGCGCGATCTCCTTGTTCGAGCGGCCGTCGCGCACGAGGCGGGCGATCTGCTCCTCGCGATAGGTCAACCGCTCGTCGCAACCGATCCGGTGAATCCCGCGCCGCGCGCGCAGCAACGGGGCCAGCGCGGCTTCGGCGACTGGCTGCAACCGCGCCAGCGCATCGATCTCGCCCGGCGCGAACCGGCCCGCCGTGCCGTTGCCGGGGCCGCCGCCCGCATTGATCTTCCCGAAGCGCAGCAGCGAAAACGCGCCGACCGTCCGGCCCGCGTCGTCGCGCAGCCAGATCTCGACAACGTCGGCGACATCGTGCCGCCGCAGGAAACGGGTCCAGTACGCGGACGCATCGCGTCTTTCGTCAGGCAATTGGGAAGCAAGCGTCACGACGGCGTGAGCGCCTGCCGCGCAGCGCGACGGATGCAGCGGATCGAGCATCCGGTAGCGCGCGATGTAGGTGCGATGCATCGACTCGGGCATGCCGAACAGCTCGAAATCGGCCGGCTCTCCGCTCAGGTCGAGCCGGTAGAACACGATCGCCGACGGGCTCGCGAACGCGTCGAACGCGTCGACGCACGCGCGCAGCGCACGCTGCCAGTCGGCGGCTTCTTGATCGGCGGAAACGGGTGAGGTCGGCATGATGGCAGCGGCCGGCGGCCGAACGCGTCGAAGTTCCGGCCAGCCTACCGGCGCCGAAATGGGCCGGTGAGCACAAATCGGCAATTCATCCGTGCGTGGCGGAAGGATCCCCGCCGTATCGCGACGACGCCGAAAATCAGCGATCGCCCCGCCGGCAGCCGCATGCTCGGCGGGTCGGCGCTTCGGCGCTTCGGCGCTTCGGCGCTTCGGCGGTTCGGCGCTTCGGCGGTTCGGCGCTTCGGCGGTTCGGCGCTTCGGCGGTTCGGCGGTTCGGCGGGTCAGCGGGTCAGCGGGTCAGCGGGTCAGCGGGTCGGGACGGCAATCGTGCCGTGTGACACATCGCGCACGCGAACCGCGCGCGATCAGAACGATCGGCGAATTGCGCGCAAGCGCCTGCACTCGCCGCCTCGCGACGCAAGCGCGGCGAACGCGCCCGCCCTGTCCGCGTCAGTGCGCGTTCGCGGCGAACGTGTCGCAGGCGCTCAGTTCGCCCGATTCCATCCCGCGCCGCAGCCAGTACACGCGCTGCTCGCTGGTGCCGTGCGTGAAGCTTTCCGGCACGACGTAGCCCTGCCCTTGCTGCTGCAGCCGATCGTCGCCGATCGCGGCGGCCGCCTTCAGCCCCTGTTCGAAATCGCCGGGCTCCATCAGCCGCTGGTTCGCGCGCTGCGCGTTGTTCGCCCACACGCCGGCGAAGCAGTCGGCCTGCAGTTCCATCCGCACCGACAGCGCGTTCGAGCGCGCTTCGCTCGAACGGCGGCGCGCGGCATCGACCTTGTCCGAAATGCCGAGCAGGTTCTGCACATGATGGCCGACTTCGTGCGCGATCACGTAGGCCTGCGCGAAATCGCCGCCCGCGCCGAATCGCTTGCGCAGTTCGTCGTAGAAGCCGAGATCGATGTAGACATTGCGGTCGCCCGGACAGTAGAACGGCCCCATCGCGGTCTGACCGGTGCCGCATGCGGTCGGCGTCGAGTTCGTGAACATCACGAGCTTCGGCGGTTGGTACTGCGCATGCAACTGGGTGTTGAAGACGTCCGTCCACGTGCGCTCGATGTTGCCGAGCACCTTGCGCGTGAACACCGCGCCGGGATCGTTCGCCGGTGCACCCTGGCGCTGCGTGGGCGCGGGCTGGGCCTGCTGCTGCCGGCCCTGCAGCGCGGAGGCGCCCTCCAGCACGACGCGCGGGTCGATCCCGAAGAAATACGATGCGGCCAGCGCGACCACGATCGTGCCGATGCCGATCGTCGCGCGCCCGCCGCCGAACCCGCCGCCGCCGCGTCGATCTTCGACGTTCACGCTTTCTCTTTCGTCGTCCAGCCTCATTGCCGGCCCCTCCCTGTTCTTGTCGATGGTCCGGCCGCGCGATGCGCGACCGGGCGATCAGCCACCGCGCCCTGCGCCACCGGCAGACGCGATGCATCCGGATCGGGCGCGTTCGCACGCCGATCTTGCCGCCCGCCGCTCCGCTTGCACGACGGAATCGGCCGGCCGTCGCGCCACGCACCGATGCGCGGGCGCGCCCGCGCCATTTTGCCGGGCTTTTGCGACTTATCGCAAAAATACGGAGGATAGAGCGATTCGGCGCCGAACATCGTCAGCCTTTGCAAAATGATCGCGACCTGGCGAATCGGCCCCGTGCGGGATACCGCCCTCGACCGTTCGGCCGGTTCGCGTTCATCCTTTCGGCGGATACCGGCGTGCGGCGGCGCGGCCTAAAGTGACCGGAAACGATGCTCTTCCGGAGAACGACATGACGCACCCGCAACCCCGTACGATCGCGATCACCGGCGCAGGCACCGGCATCGGCGCCGCGTGCGCGCGCCGCTTCTCCGCCTGCGGCGATCGCGTCGTGCTGATCGGGCGGCGTCGGGCGCCGCTCGACGCGCTCGCCGCCGAGACGGGCGGCCTCGCGCTCGCCGGCGACGCCGCGAGCACGGCCGACTGGGCCCGTTTCCTGCCCGAGATCGCCGCACGGTTCGGCCCCGTCGATGCGCTCGTCGCATGCGCGGGCGGCCACGGTCTCGGCCGCGCGGACGAAACCGGCGACGCGCAATGGCGCGACGCGATGCATGCGAACCTCGACACCGCGTTCGTCAGCGCGCGCGCGTGCCTGCCCGACCTGATCGCGCGGCGCGGCAGCATCGTGCTCGTCGCATCGATCGCCGCGCTGGCGGCCGGGCCCGGCGTATGCGGCTATACGGTCGGCAAGCATGCGCTGCTCGGGCTCACGCGTTCGCTTGCACGCGACTACGGCCCGCATGGTGTGCGCGCGAACGCGGTGTGCCCGGGCTGGGTTCGCACGCCGATGGCCGATGCGGAAATGGAACCGCTGATGTCCGCGTACGGCGACACGCTCGACGGCGCTTATGCGCGCGTCAGTGCCGACGTGCCGTTGCGGCGCGCGGCCGATCCGGACGAGATCGCGGCCGTGTGCGCGTTCCTGGCCTCGCCCGACGCATCGTTCGTGACCGGCGCGACGCTCGTGGCCGACGGCGGCGCGATGGTCGTCGATGTGCCGACGCTCGCGTTCGACAAGCCGTGACGCCTGGAGACACGAAGCCCGCGTGACACCTCGTTGCAGGCGGCCGCGCGACGTTGGGCGCGTGCATTCCTGCACTCGAATGCCCGCTCCCCTGCTCCGACACACGCCGCGCACGTCTCCCGCCCCGGAAATCCGCTAACATCGGCCGATCCCGCCGCCCCCGCGCGGCCCTGCCTCACCGCTCGGAATGCGATGAACATCCGGTTTCTTGAAACCTTCGTCTGGCTCGCGAAGCTGGAGAATTTCCGGCTCACGGCCGAGAAACTGCACACGACGCAGGCGGCCGTATCGAGCCGCATCGCGTCGCTGGAAGAGGCGTTCGACGTGCGTCTGTTCGACCGCAACACGCGCTCGGCCACGCTCACGCCCGCGGGCCGGCGCATGCTCGCGTACGCGGAGCGGATCGTGCGGCTCGACAGCGAGATGCGGCGCGACATCGACGCGGCGAGCGACGCGGGCCTGATCCGGATCGGCGTGATCGAGTCGATCGTGCACAGCTGGTTTCCGGCGTTGATGGCGCACTTGCGCGAGCGCTATCCGCGCCTCGACGTCGAAATCACGAGCGACACGACGCTGCACCTGATCCGCCTGCTCAGCACCGACGGCGTCGACCTGATCCTGCAGACCGACCCGGTGCCGGGCCCCGACTTCACGAATCTGCCGCTGTGCGAATTCCCGGTGCGCTGGGCGGCGAGCCCGCGCCTCGGGCTCGGCGGCCAACGGCTCGACGTCGCGCGGCTTGCCGCGTACCCGATCATCAGCTTCTCACGTCATTCGGGGCCTCACGCAACGATCGAACGGCTGTTCGCGGCCGTCGAACGGCCGGCCAGCATCAATTGCATCACGTCGGTCGCCGCGATGATCCGGCTCGTCGCCGACGGCTTCGGCGTGGCTGCGCTGCCGCCCGCGATCATCGGGCGCGAACTGCAGGAAGGCGCGCTCGAACTGCTCGACGTCGAACCCGAGTTCCCGGCGCTGCCGCTCGTCGCGTCGTATCGCACGCAGGGCCTGCCGGTCGCCGCGCGCATCGCCGAACTGGCGAGCGAAGTGGCGCGCGCGATGCCGGCCGCATCGGGTCATGCGAAGACGGGCGCATCGGCAAAGGCAAGAGCCGATGTCGATGTCGCCAACGCTCCGGCCCGCTCGGCAAGAAAAACCGGGACCGAGGCGGCAAAACGCACGCCGAAATCCGCACCGCCCGCCACCCCGGCGAAACGCCGTCCGCCCCGCTCATAAGAAAACCTGTTCACCGCGAATTTGTTTTCTTGTTGGACGGGTGCGGCCCGTCTTCGGGACACTGCGGTTCCAGACACACCCCGTCACGAAGAACCCGCAATGACCCGCCTTTCCCTTCCACACGGCCAGCTCTGCGTCTGGACGGACATCGACCCCGCGCACGAAGCCGATTTCAACGCGTGGTACGACCGCGAGCACATGCAGGAGCGTGTCGCGATTCCCGGCTTCACGCATGCGCGGCGGTTTCGCGCGACCGACGGCGGCCCGCGCAAGTATCTGGCGCTGTACGTGACGGACACGCTCGACGTGTTCCGCAGCGACGCGTATCGGCGCGCATTCACCCAGCAAACCGCGTGGTCGCTCGCGAATTTCGAACGGATGACGGGCACGCAGCGGCGCGTCGGCGACCTGACGATCGAGGCCGGCGACGGCGAAGGCACGCATCTCGCGCTGTTCGTGCTGCCGCCCGAGCGCATCGACGTGCCGCACCTGCGCGAGCGCTTCGATGCGGTGCTGACAGAAACCGGCATCCATGCGGCACGGCTGTTCCGCACCGTGCCCGACCTGTCCGCGCCGATCGGCGCCGATGCGGCCGCGCGTCCGGCGGCCGACGCGCTCGTGCTGATCGAGGGCAGCGATGCGGCGGCCGCGCGCCGCGTCGCCACCGCCATCGCCGGTCACGACGAGGTGCGCAGCTTCGACCTGCTGTGGCGCGCCGCCGCGCCGCTGCCGGCTGCCGGCCGCGATGCCGCAACGAAGCCGGCGGCCACCGCGCTGCCCGCCTGAACGCCGATTTCGCCACCGGCCGCGTCGTCGGTCATCGGCACGCGCGCCATCCCGTCATCCTTCACGACATGCCCGACATCATGAGCACTCTCGCCCAGCCCGCCGCTCACGCACCCCGCCGCGTCCGCAACAGCCGACTCGCGACCGCGAGCATGATCGGCACGTCGCTCGAGTGGTACGACTTCACGATCTACAACACGCTCGCCGCGCTCGTGTTCAACCATCTTTTCTTTCCGTCGGTCGATCCGCTGGCCGGCACGATCCTCGCGTTCTCGACCTATGCGGTGGGCTACGTGTCGCGTCCGCTCGGCGGCTTCGTGTTCGGCAACCTCGGTGACCGCATCGGCCGCCGCGCGGTGCTGATGCTCACGCTCGTGCTGATGGGCGTGACGACCGCGCTGATGGGCGCGCTGCCGACCTATGCGCAGGCCGGCATCCTGAGCCCGATCCTGCTCGTCGCGCTGCGCTTCGTGCAGGGCGTCGCGCTCGGCGGCGAATGGGCCGGCGCGGTGCTGCTGTCGGTCGAGCACGGCGACCAGAAGCGCCGCGGGCTGTCCGCGTCGTGGACGCAGATCGGCCCGTCGTTCGGCACGCTGCTCGGCACCGGCTGCATCGCGCTCGTCACGCTTTCCACCACGTCCGACACTTTCCTGTCGTGGGGCTGGCGCGTGCCGTTCGCGGCCAGCGCGCTGCTCGTCGTGTTCGGTTTCTGGCTGCGGCGCGGCGTCGACGAAACGCCTCAGTTCGAGCAACTCGCGCAATCGCACGCGACCGCCGAGGTGCCCGTCGCCGAAGTGCTGAAGTGTCACTGGCGGCGCCTGCTGATCGCCGGCGGCTCGCGGATCGGTTCCGACGTGCTGTACGCGCTGATCGTCGTGTTCACGCTGACCTACGTGACGACCGTGCTGCACCTGTCGCGCCCGGTCGCGCTGACGGCCGTGATGGTCGGCACGGCCTGCAACGCGCTCGCGGTGCCGTTCTTCGGCGCACTGTCGGACCGCTTCGGACGCCGCCCGGTGTACCTCGCCGGCGCGATCGCCGGGATCGTGTGGGCGTTCGTGTTCTTCACGATGCTCGATTCGGCGCGGCCCGGCGCGATCGTCGCGGCGGTGGCGATCGGCCTCGTGATCCATGCGGTGATGTACGGCCCGCAAGGCGCGTTCGTCACCGAACAGTTCCCGACGCGCGTGCGTTACGCGGGCTCGTCGCTGGCCTACACGCTCGCGGGCATCGTCGGCGGCGGCTTCGCGCCGCTCGTGATCGCGACCCTGTTCCGCCAGACGGGCACGACGACGGCCGTGTCGCTGTACGTCACCGCGGCGCTCGTCGTCACGTCGATCGCACTGCTGGCCGCGCGCGAGACCGCGCACCGGCCGCTCGCGGATTGACCCTCCTGCCGATCGTCTCGTTCATTCGCACTTCAAACGGATACCCGCATGCAAGCCCTGTCGTTCAACGTAATGTCCGCGCACGGCGCACCGGCCCAGGTGGACGTCGAGATCGAACGCGCCGTGATCGCCGGCTGGGCCGGCCGCGATCCGGACGCGATCCGCGCGCACATCGACGAACTCGCGGCGCTCGGCGTCGCGCCGCCGTCGACCACGCCGTGCTTCTACCGCGTGTCGTCCGCGCTGCTCACGCAGGCGCCGTCGATCGGCGTGCTCGGCGCGCGCTCGGGCGGCGAGATCGAGTGCGTGCTGGTCGACAGCCCGGTCGGTACGCTGGTGACCGTCGGTTCCGATCATACGGATCGGGAAGTCGAGGCCTACGGCGTCGCGGTGTCGAAGCAGGTATGCGCGAAACCGCTCGGCCGCGATGCGTGGCGCCATGCGGACGTCGCCGAGCACTGGGACGCGATCGAAATGCGCTCATGGCTGGTCAAGCCCGGTGGCGAACGCGTCGTGTATCAGCACGGCGCCGTCAGCGGGCTGCTTGCGCCCGATTCGCTGTGGCAGCGCTTCGACGACCGGCGCACGATGCCCGCGCGCTGCGCGATGTTCGGCGGCACGGTCGCCGTGCACGGCGCGATCGCGGCGATGGGCGACGGTGATGCGTTCGAGATGGAGCTGCACGATCCGGTGCTCGGGCGCAGTCTTCGGCATCGATATGCGGTCGAGGTGTTGCCGGTCGTCGCGTGACGAACGGTGGCCGGTGCGCCTGCGATCAACGACATGAACCGCATGCACGCGCGCCATCCGCCTGCGCGGCTCGATGTCATCGCAAGCAGCCCAGCCCGGCCAGCGTCGCCTCCACCGCGGTATCGAGCGGCGTCATCGGCTCGTGGCCCAGCACCGCCGTTACCCGCGCGTTGTCCATCCGGAGCGGCTCGCGCCACAGATAGCGCATTTCGAGCATCTCGCGCATCGTCGTGACGAACGGTGCCGCGGCCCACACGAGCCACCAAGGGAACCGCCGCACCGTCGGCCGCATCCCGTACCGCTGCGCGACGCGGCGCACGGCCTGCGCCATCTGCGTGCCATCGGCATCCCAGTGCCCGCCGAGATGGAAGCGCGCGAACGGCTCCAGCGTGTCGCGTCGCTCGAGCAGTTCAACCATCGTGCGCGCGACGTCAGGCAGGTACGCCCATTGATGGCCGACGCCGGGCCGGCCCGGCACGCTGATGGCCGCGACGGGCCGGCCGGCCTTGACGAGCCCCTGCCCGAACCAGTTGTTGCCCGCGTGCGCCCCGAAGAAATCGCCGGCCCGCACGATGATCGTGCGGACGCCGTGCGCGGTCGCCGCCTGCAACCGCCGCTCCATCTCGACGCGGATCGCGCCCTTGCGCGTCACCGGATGCTGCGGCGCCTCTTCGCGCAACACGGGAAACGCGTCGGGACCGTAGTTGTAGATCGTCCCCGGCAGCACGATGGTCGCCTGAGCCGCCGTCGCCGCCGCGATCGTGTTGTCGAGCATCGGCAACACCTGCGTCGACCAGTTCCGGTAGCCGGGCGGGTTCACCGCGTGCACGATCACAGTGCAGCCGCGCGCCGCGCGGACCACCGCGCCGCGGTCGAGCGCGTCGCCGCGCATCCATGCGATCCCGTCGCGCTCCGCCGTCTCGGCGGCGAGCCCGCGCTTGAGCGCGCGCACCTGCCAGCCGGCATCGCGCAACTGGCGCGCGACCTCGCCGCCGATGCCTCCGCTCGCGCCGAGCACGAGTGCCTGTCGTTGCGTTCCGCCTGCGTTCACCGCCATGGCCGTTCTCCGTGAATGAACCGTTGTCTGCACGCATTCTGGCGTGGGCCGGCCTGACAAGGAATTGCCGAACCCAATGGATCGGCTATACATTTATGCATGACCACCGATCTGAACTGGGAACGCTACCGCACCTTCCTCGCCGTGCTGACGGAAGGCTCGCTGTCGGGCGCGGCGCGGGCGCTCGGCATCACGCAGCCGACGGCCGGCCGGCACGTCGCGGCGCTCGAGGCCGCGTTCGGCCAGACGCTGTTCACGCGCTCGCCGTCGGGGCTGCTGCCGACCGAGGCGGCGCTCGCGCTGCGCGGTCACGCCGAGGCGCTGCGCAGCGCGGCCGCCGCGTTCGAGCGCGCGGCCGCGAGCCACGGCGCGGGCGTGCGCGGCACCGTGCGGATCTCGGCCAGCGACGTGATCGCGGTCGAGGTGCTGCCGTCGATGCTTGCGCAGTTGCGGCGCGACCATCCTGGGCTCGTCATCGAACTGGTGCCGACCGATCGCATCCAGGACATCCTGAACCGCGAGGCCGACATCGCGGTGCGGATGGCGCCGCCCGCGCAGGAAGCGCTCGTCGCACGGCGCATCGGCGAGATCGACGTCGCGCTGCATGCCCGCGACGACTACCTGGCGCGCAACGGAACGCCGTCGTCGGCGGACGAACTCGCGCATCACGCGCTGATCGGCTTCGATACGGTGACGCCGTTCATCCGCTCGGCGGGGCGCGCGATGCCGCTGTGGAAGCGCGATGCGTTCGCGCTGCGCACCGACAGCAATCTCGCGCAGCTCGCGATGATTCGCGCGGGCTGCGGGATCGGCTTCTGCCAGAACCGGCTCGCGCAGCGCGATGCGCGGCTCGTGCGCGTGCTGCCGGACGGACCCGCGATGAAACTGGAAACCTGGGTGGTCATGCACGAGGATCTGCGGGCGAGCCCGCGTTGCAGGGCCGTGTTCGACGCGCTGGCGAACGGGCTGCGCGCGTATGCCGAAGGGACGGCCGACTAGGCCGTTCGCACTCGCCGCGCACGGGCATCGTCGCGACGCGCGCTATTCGTAAATCTTGCCGGCGAACAGGATGTCGGCCATGCGTCGCCACGGGTTGTCGGGCACGTCGTAGCCGCGCAGCCCGTCCTCGGACGCCTCGGCCCAGTCGACCATCGCCTCCAGGTACTCGCCGATCGAGCGGTTTTCCCAGCCGAGCGCGGCTGCCGCGAACGGCGACGGCGGCACGTCGGCGTCGAGCTGGCGCTCCTTGTGCCAGTCATGGCCGAGCACGCGCAGGAAATGAATCAGCGTGCGTTCGTCGATCACCCGCTCGAGCGCGTGCTGCAGCCGCGCGGCCATCTCGCCTTTCAGTTCGTCGTTCATGCGTATCGCCCCTGCTACGCAACGTTCAGAAAGCTTCCACCTCGCACCAGCCGGGATACGTTTGCTCGACGATGAAGCAATCGTCGAAGCAGACGTGCCCGAGGCGCTCGAGCGACCTCATGCACGCATCCGCAGCATCGCCGCCGAAGAACGGGCCGAGCGACACCAGCCGGTCCGACTCGTCGAAACAGTCGGCGAAATTGAATTCGCGCATGACCGCGGACAGGTCGACCGCTTTCTCGGCCAGCGCCGCGCGCCGAGCGACGATTCCGAAATCTCTCGATATTTTCATCGGCACCGACTCCCGTCGAATACGTTCTTGCGCGCCGACGCGCATGCCTGCTTCACATCAGCAATTGCCGCGACAGCACCTCGCGCGCCTGCGTGACCGTCTCGCGTTCACCCGGCATCGGCGGCGTCAGCGAGAACACGGCGTCGGGCAGCGCCGGCAGCCGGTATTTCGCGCCGAGCCGCACGAGGCCCTCGCCGATCGCCGACGCGCACAGGCAGCCGACACCGAGCCCCGCCGCCAGCATCGACTGCAGCCCCGCGACGCCCGACGCGCTGTGCACGAGCACGTACGGCGCATGCTGCTCGTCAAGCGAGCGCACGGCGATCTGATGCATCATGCAGTCGTCCGGCAGCAGCACGAGCGGCAACGGCTCGGGCAACTGCTCGGCGAGCGCGGGCGATGCGACCCACGACAGCGGCTCGCGTCGCAACACCCAGCGCGTATCGGCCGACGCGGGCCGGAACGGGCCGCTCGACAGGTTCATGACGACGCCGAGATCGATCTGTCCGCGCGCATGCGCGGCTTCGATTTCCGCGCTCTTCATCGCGCTCACGTGCAGGCTCAGTTGCGGGTAGCACTCCCGCAACCGCGCGAGCAGGCCCGCGACTTCATGCGTCCGGTAGTAATCGGTGATCGCGACGCGCAACTCGCCCTTGATCGCCTGTCCGCGAACTTCGTCGAACGCTGCCTCGTTCAATGCAACGATGCGCCGCGCATGCTGCAACAAACGTGCGCCGGCCGGTGTCGGCTCCACGCCGCGCTTGCTGCGCACGAACAGCGGCACGCCGGCGCGCGATTCGAGCTTGCGCACCTGCTCGCTCACCGTCGACTGTGACAGATGCAGCAGCGGCGCGGCCGCCGTAAGGCTGCCCGCATCCGCCACCGCCGCGAAAGTGCGCAACTGATCCAGGTCGAAACCACGCATCGCCCTCTCCATCCATCGAGTAATCCGATGGATGCTACCACCAATTCCCGCTTTTCCGATTCATCGGCAATCCGCAGAATGTTGGTTCAACGGCCCGCGCGCGCCCGATCCAACGGTTTCGACCTGCGTTGCAGCCCTCATCCTTCCGGACTTCCGTTCATGACCGACAACACCCTCGCCCCTTGCGCGCCGGCCGGCACGGCCGCCGCGGCACCGCCGCGCAGCCATCATGGCTGGGCGCTCGTGGTCCTGCTGGTCGGCGCCATTCTGCCGCCGCTCGACTACTTCATCGTGAATCTCGCGCTGCCGGCCATCCGCGACGGCATCGGCGCACGACCGGCCGAGCTGCAGCTCGTCGTGTCGGCCTATGCGTGCGCGAACGCGGTCGTTCAGATTACCGGCGGGCGTCTGGGCGACCTGTACGGCCGCAAGCGGATGTTCATGATCGGGATGGCCGGTTTCGTCGTCGCATCGACGCTGTGCGGGCTCGCCGGCAGCGGCGCGGTGCTGGTCGGCGGCCGCGTGCTGCAGGGCCTCTTCGCAGCGATCCTCGCGCCGCAAGTGCTCGCGACGATCCGCAGCGTGTTCAGCCCGCAGGAGCAGGTGCGCGTGATGGGTTTCTACGGTTTCGTGTTCGGCCTCGCGGCCGTGATCGGCCAGCTGGGCGGCGGCGCATTGATCAGCCTGCACCCGTTCGGGCTTGGCTGGCGCGCGATCTTCCTGGTCAACGTGCCGATCGGCATCCTCGCGCTGCTCGGCAGCTGGCGCTTCATCCCGGAAAGCCGGCCGCCGCGCGGCCAGCGCATCGACGCGCCCGGCATGGCGCTGATGTCGCTGTTCCTGCTGATGCTCGTCTATCCGCTCACGCACGGACGCGAGGCGGGCTGGCCGCTGTGGATGGTCGCGTGCGTCGCCGGCGCGCTGCCGATGCTCGGCGCGCTGCTGGCGGTCGAAGCGCGCCGGCTCGCCGCCGGCGGGGAGCCGCTGCTCGACGTGCGCCTGTTGCGCAACCCGGTCGTCGCGCTCGGGCTCGCGCTCGCGTTCCTGTTCTACATGCTGAGCGCATTCTTCCTGAGCTACGGAATCTATCTGCAGGGCTGCCTGAACTGGTCGCCGCTCGCGTCGGGGCTGGCGATCCTGCCGCTCGGCATCGGCTTCCTCGCGAGCCCGCTGCTGATGCCGCGCCTCGTCGACCGGTTCGGCGGCCACCGCGTGCTCACACTCGGCTTCACGATGCTCGCGGCCGGCGTCGCGACCGCCGCCGCACTGGCCGGCGAACGCGCGCCCGGCCCGGGCTTTTACGCGGGCATCGCGGCGATCGGCATCGGGCAAGGTCTCGTGCTGCCGTCGGTCGTGCGGATCGTGCTCGCGGAAGTCGACGCGGCGCGCGCCGGGGTCGCATCGGGCATGGTCAGCACGATGCTGCAGATCGGCGCGGCCGTCGGGGCGGCGACACTCGGCGGGCTGTTCTTCGCGCGGCTCGGCGCGCAGCCGGGTGCGCCCGACTATGTGCGGGGGTTCAGCACGGCAATGTGGGCGCTGACGGTCGTGCTGCTCGTGTGCGTCGCGTTGTCGGCAGCGCTCGGGCCGCTGCATCGTCGGGTGCGGGCCGGCGCGTGACGACACGGGCCCGATGACGGATCGCCGGCAGCCAATCAGGGCAAGCGCGGCCGCTTGCCCGCATCAAACTCACTTGTGGTGCTTGCGTTGCGCGTGCCGCGCTTCCCATTCGGCCAGCTCGACGCGATAGCGCGCGAGCGCTTCGTCGTACAGATCGAACACGCACGGCGAGCAGCCGCTGTTGCAGCAGTCTTCCAGTTCGGGTTGTTCGGGCGGGGTCGGACGCGGATCGTCGGCGAGCGTATCCGCGGAGGCAGGCTTGGTCACGGCTTCAGTCACATGATGTCGAACGATCAGTATACGGTGATGGTCGGCGGCATGCAGGCATGCCGGCCATACGCGGCGGAGCAACCCGCCGATCGAAAGCGCGGCGATCGCGGCAATTCCGCGTGTACTTCGCGCGCTCTCGCGTCGTACTCGGGTGCGATCGCCCGCCAACCGCTACGCCACGCGACCACTCACGGGAATCGATGCGCCGGTGATCGCCTGCGCGTCCGTCGACAGCAGGAATCCGATCGTCGCGGCGATCTGTTCGGGCCGGACCCAGCGCGTGAAATCCGCATCGGGCATGTCCGCACGGTTTGGCGGCGTGTCGATGATGCTCGGCAACAGCGCATTGACGGTCACGCCGCGATCGAGCAGTTCCGCCGCCAGCGCCTCGGTGAGTCGCGCGACGCCCGCCTTCGCGGCCGCATACGCGCCCATCCCCGCGCCGGCCTTGAACGCCGCGCCCGCGCCGATGTTGACGATGCGGCCCGCCGGGCTCGCCACCAGGTACGGCAGCGCGGCCTTCGACGCGTTCAGCGCCGTCTTCACGTTCAGTTCGTACATGCGGTCCCACGTGGCCGCGTCGCCGTCGGCGATCGTCTGCCACACGAACGCGCCTGCAATGTTCAGCAGCGCGTCGACCCGGCCGAATTCGCGATTCACGGTGTCAAGCGCGCGCGCAGCTGCCTGCGGATCGACGAGATCGATGCCGCCAATGCGCAGCGCATCGGCCGGCACGCCGGGCAACGCCTGCGCGTCCGGCGCTGCGCCACGGCCGATCAGCGCGACGCGAGCGCCGTGCTGGCCAAGCCACGCGGCTGTTGCGCCGCCGAGATGGCCGAATCCGCCGGTAATCGCGACTGCCTTGCCTTTCAGGTCGTGTTCCATTGAAGTGCTCTCCTGGATCGAAGGGAGGTGGATGATACGCGGTTCGGTGCGCGGCCGGCCGCGACACGGACGTGCCCGGCGGCGTTTCGACAGCGTAGCGCCGTTCGCGCTGCCCTGCGTTCTGCGACAGATGCGTCACCGTCGACGAAATCGCCCGGTTGATCCGCCGCAGGCCTGCATGTGCTCATCGCGCATGACGGCATGTGGCCGGGCATAATGCGCGATCACGGTGCGGCGCGCCATGCGCCGTGATCGCGTCGGAACCTTGAACGGCCCGCGCCGTTTCCGTATCGAAACCCGAACCTCGAATCCGTCTACCCCATGCAAGTACTCGTCGTTGGCACCGGCAAGCTGGCAACCGAGCTGCTCGGCTCGCACCGGCTCGACCCGGCAACCTGTCGCGTGATGGCCTGGTCGGCCCCCGCACGTGGCAACGACCGTTCGATCGTCGTTCACGCCGGATCCGGCCGCGAGCTGCCTGCCGCGATCGAATTCTGCCGCGCAACCGGCTCGACGCTCGTCGAGCTGTCCACCGGCTCCGACCTCGAAACCGGATCGCACGACTTCCCCGTCGTGCTCTGTCCGAATACGAACATCCTGATGCTCAAGTTCATGAGCATGCTGGAAACCAGCGGCCATCTGTTTCGCGACTGCCGCATCAGCGTGACGGAGTCGCACCAGGCCAGCAAGACGTCCGTGCCCGGCACCGCGGTCGGCATCGGTCAGTCGCTCGGCGTTCGGGCGCAGGACATCCGTTCCGTGCGGGACCCCGCCGAGCAGCGCGATGCATTGCAGATTCCCGACGATCAGCTCGGCCGCCATGCGTTCCACCGGATCCGCATCGAGGACGGCGCATGCAGCCTTCAATTCGAATCCCGCGTGTACGGCGCGTCGCCTTACGCGGACGGCGTGTCGCGGATCGTCGAGGCCGTCCGGCAGCACGAACTCGAACCGCGCCGGTATTCGATCGTCGAGTTCATTCACAACGGCTGGCTGTAGGCGCGACGGTGCGCGGATCGCGCGGACGGCCCCTGCCGACACGCTCGACGGCCGTGATCGCACGATCGCGCATGCGCGCCCTTACCCGTCACCCAGCACGGCCCCGCTCTCCGGCAACGTCGCGCCGCCGTCGACGACGATCGTCTGCCCGGTGATATACGCCGCATCGGCCGACGCGAGAAACAGCATCGCGTTCGCGATGTCCTCCGGCTCGCCCATCCGCGCGAGCGGAATGTCGCGCGCGATCTGCGCGGCGACCGACGCATCGCCGAGATTGCCGGCCGCCGGCGTGCGGATCATCCCCGGCTCGACACCGTTGACCGTCACGTTGCGGCGCGCGAGTTCGAGCGCCGCTGCGCGAATGAAGCCGTTCACGCCTGCCTTCGACGCCGCGTAGTGCGCGAGCCCCGGATAGGCCACGCGCGGCCCGGTCACCGACGACGTGACGAGCAACCGACCCGCCCCCGCACGCTCGAATGCCGGCAGCGCGGCCTGGGCGAGCCAGAACAGCGCCGACAGGTTGACCGACAGCGTGCGCTCGAGCACCGGTGCATCGATCTGCTCGAACGGAGTCAGCGGGAAGTACGCGGCGTTGTGAACGACGATGTCGAGCCGTTCGCTGTCGCGCTCGACCGCCGCGACGAGCGCGACGAGTTCGTCGCGGCTCGCGGCGTCGACGCGATACGCGCGCGCATCGCCGCCCGCGCAGACGAGCGCGTCCGCCTGAGCGGCAGCGGCATCGATGTTGAGATCGGCGAGCGCGACGCGTGCGCCGGATTGCGCGAAACGGCGCGCGATTGCCGCGCCGATCCCCTGAGCGGCGCCCGTGACGAGCACGACTCGGCCGCTGAAATCCGCACGCAGGCGGCCGCTGCCCAGCACGGCGTTCATCACTGCGCCTCGCCAGCGAGCCGATGCACGGTTTCGTTCAGCACCTGCGCATGCGCGCCGATCGGGAAGTTCGACAGCGTGCCGAAATCGGTGCCCTGGTATCCGAATATCTTGCCGTCCGTCTTGCATTGCGCGAGGTCGATCAGTACGACGCCGAGCGTCGGCACCACCTTCTCGCGCCATACGAACAGATACAGCTGCTCGGCGAGCCTGAAGTAATGGCAGCGGTCCACGTCGGCCAGCCCGCCTTCGACGCCCTGCAGACATTGCCATGCATAGAAGTTCTCGTTCAGGTAGATGTGCTCGTAGCATTCGGTCGGGCTGTAGCGATACATCGTCCGCTTGCCGATCAGTTCGCGCGTGGGCCCGTGCAGCGGGCCCGGTTGCGCATGGCCACCGAGCGTGCCGTGCCGGAAAGTCGCATCGACGCCTGTCAGCGGCAGCCCGCGCTTGACGCGCGTGAACGCGTCGACATGCGTATCGGTTTCGGTCGGCAGCGTGCCGATCACCGACGTCCACACGCCGTCGCCGACATCGATCACGAGACTGACCGACGTCGCGCGTGCTGCCGGGTCGATGTAGTCGACGAAGTACAGGTCGTCGCGCAGCCGCGTGACACGGCAACGCGCACGGCCGCCCGCGCCGGTCGCCGCGTCGCGCCATTTCAGCGCGCCCGCCTCGAACGTATAGATGCGCCATGCGCCCGCTGCGTCGCCGAGGGTCAGCGACCGCCCGACGAGCGCGTCCACGGGCGCGAGGACGTTCGCGTCCGGCGCGAAGCCGTCCGCGAGCGCGCCAACCTGAATGAATACCGGATCCAGTTGTTCCACCTGCCGTCTCCTGCGCAGCTTCATGCCCGGCGGGCCGTGTACGCTGCTCGTGTGCACATGGTGCGGGCTGCGCGCGACGCGCGGTATCGGCCAAAAGGATGAAGGGCGCGCGGCGCCGGAACGCGCTAAAGTGCACGTGATCCGCGCCGCTGCCGGCGCGAGGAGCGCCCATGCACCGTGTCACCCATTACCGACGCACCGATGAAGGCATCGAGGCGATCAGCCTCGAGTCCGACCGCGCGTTTCCGCGGCATGCGCACGACGAATTCGGGGTCGGCGTGATCGTCAGCGGCGCGCACCGGTCCTGGAGCGGCCGCGGGCAGGTCGATGCACTGGCCGGCGACGCGATCATGGTCAATCCTGGCGAGATGCACGACGGCATGCCAATCGAAACGGGAACCGGCCGGCGCTGGCGGATGCTGTATCTCGCGCCCGCGCTGGTCGCGGGCGTCGCGGCGGAAGAAGGCCTCGGCGGTGTCGAGCTCGCGCATCCGGCCGTGCGTGATGCTCGGCTCGCAGCCGCGTTCGGCCGGCTGCACGCACGGATCGTCGCAAGCAACACGCTGCCGCTCGCCCGCGACGAGGCGCTCGTGACACTGGTCGCCGGGCTGCTTGCGCGGCACTCCAATCGCGTGCTGCCGCCCGCCGGCGTCGCACCGGCGATCCGCGTCGCCCGCGAGCGGCTCGATGCCGCACCGGCCGTACCCGTTTCGCTGGCCGAACTCGCCGGCCTGAGCGGCGTGAGCCGCTTCCAGTTGCTGCGCGGATTCGCACGCGAGCTCGGCATCACGCCGCACGCGTATCTGATGCAGTCGCGCACGCGGCTGGCGCGCGCGCTGCTCGCAAACGGCCGGCCGATCGCGGATGCCGCGGCCGAAGCCGGTTTTGCCGACCAGAGCCACCTGACGCGCGCATTCGCACGTCAGTTCGGAATCACGCCCGGACGATTCACGCAGGCCGGCTGACGAGCCTCGCGGTCGCGTCGTGGCACCTGGCGCACGACGATGTCGCTCGTCGCCGTTCGGCGGCAGCGGCTCCCGATGAGCGCGCGACCGGTCAGCCGGCGACACCGGACACATCGCCGTTCCGCTCACCCGGCTTACCCGCCGACGCCGCTGCAATTTCGTTCAAGACGCCCGCGCCGCCGCACGAGACGATGCGGCACATGAAAACACGACTGATCGGCTATCTCTATCTCGCCGCTGCAATGGCGGGCGTCGGCAGCACCGTCATCGCGAGCCGCCTCGCGGCCGGCGGCCTGCCGCCGTTCGCGGCCACCGCGCTGCGCTTCCTGATCGCAACCCCGCTGCTGTTCGCGCTGATGCGCGCGCAGCGAATGCGATGGCCCCGGGTCTCCACACGCGACGCCGTGCTGCTGCTCGTGCAGGCTGCAGCGGGCGGTGTCGGCTATACGGTGCTGCTGATCAGCGGCACGAAGCTGTCGTCGCCCGTCGATGCAGGCGTGATGCTGGGCACGCTGCCGGCGATGTCGACGCTGATCGCGGCGGTCGTGCTGCGCGAGCGGCAAACGCCGCGCGACTGGGGCGCGGCCGCGCTCGCCACCGCCGGCGTCCTGTTCGTCACGTTCGCGCCCGGCCAGGCCATGCCGTCGCTCCGGACGCTCGCCGGCGACGCGCTGGTGCTGGCCGCCGTCGCCTGCGAGGCCGTGTTCATCCTGCTCAACCGGCGGCTGTCGGCGCCGTTGCCGCCGCTCGCGCTATCGACGGCGATGTCCGGCCTCGGCTTCGTGCTCGCGCTGGTGCCGGCCGCGTTCGAATGGCACGCGCTGACGACCGGCTGGAACATCGGCGCGGTGTTGGCGATCGCGTACTACGCGCTGGTGCCGACCGTGCTCGGCTATCTGTGCTGGTACGCGGGTTCGGCTCGCACGAGCGGCACCGAAGCCGCGCTGTTCACGGCGGTCGCGCCGGTCTCGGCCGTGCTGTTCGCGGTCGCGCTGTTCGGCGAGACGCTCGGCGGCACGCGCCTGCTCGGCATCGCACTCGTCGTCGCGGGGATGCTGGTGGGTGCGACGCGGCGACGCGCGCCGCCGGCACGCGTCACGTCAGCCGGTTGTCTCGATGGCTAGCCCGTTCGTCAATCAACAACGACTGTAGGAATGTGTCCGCTCGCGGCAAAATCGTTGCGTACCGTCGCGCAAGATGCAATATTCGCGTGGCCGGGCCATATATACGACAACCATCGAACAACAATTCGCATCGCCATGAACAAGAAGGAAGCCAAAACAAGAATCGCGGCGCTGCTGTCCGCGGGCGCGAGGAAAGCCGACGTGCTGGCCGAACTGGCCGGACAGGGCCTCAAGGAGAGCGTGCTCGCGCGCCTGATCGCGTCACGCCCCGACCCGGAACTGTGCAGGAAGAACAAAGTGCATACCCGGGTCCTGATCGCGCTTGGCATCGCGCAGTTGTTGATCAGTCTCGCGCTCGCCTATCTCCTCCGGACGGAGGGGCTCAGCGCCGGCGCCGTGATGCTGTTCCTCGCCCTGACGGTACCGCTGTCGCTGCTGTTCATCTGGGGCTTTGCAACCCATCGCGTCGGTGCGTATCACGCGTTCATCATTCTGTCGCTGCTGCAAGTGCCGAAAACTATCGCCGATCTCGGCCGCGATCCGTCGGCCGCGCTGCCGACCCTCGCGGTGACGGTCATCCTGGTCGGCTACGTCTGGTTCGTCCGCAACCGGCTGTTTCCGGACTTCGTCTGGTTGACGCCGCGCAAGGTCGAGGGTCGCTACGCGTTCGTGGAAAGCGCCTGACGCCGCCGCGTACCATGAAAAAGGCGCCGGGCCGTTCCGCGATCGCGGAACGGCCCGGCGCCTTCTGCATTCCGGAACCCGGTGGTTTACTTGGCCTTCTCGGCCGTATCGCTAATGGCCTGGCCACCCTTCGAAATGTCCTGCCCCATGCCTGCAACGGTATTGCAACCGGCGAGCGCGGCGGTCACTACCAGTAGCACTGCAGCAATCGTACGCGTCATTCTCATTCTCCTTCGAGTCAACATGCCCGACCGGGCGAATCGTATGCGGCGTGGTGGCCTGCGGCGCGCAGGACACGGGGCCTGACCTGATTATACGGAGACAACCGCCGCGCGCCAGTATCGGCCAAGCCGACGTGATGCAGGCCACACGCGCCGCCGCGCAGATTTTCCTTGACTTCAGCCGGCCGCGAACTAATATACGCATCGCGTATATTTTTCATCAGGTGCCGCCGATGACCGTTCCCCAGCAAGCCTTCCTGCGCGACGCGATGCGCCGCCTCAACATGACCCGCGAAGCGTTCGCGAACCGTATCGGTGTAAGCCGTCGTGCACTGGATACGTGGCTGTTGCCCGACGATTCGCAGGAATCTCGCGGCATGCCCGAGATCGTCGAGCGCTTCGTGTCCGAAATCGTCGAACGCCCGGCACCGGAAGGCATGGACTATACGCAAAGCGTAGAAAAGCAGGGGCTCGCTAAGCAATTTCTGTTCGAAGGCAAGCCGCAGCTGATTTCCGTGGATCAGTTCTCACGGGATTCGGTCGAGGCGCTGTTCCGCGTCGCCGACGTGATGCAGCCGATCGCGCGCCGCCACAAGATCTCACGCGTACTCGAGGGCGCCGTGCTCGGCAACCTGTTCTTCGAGGCCAGCACGCGCACGCGCGTGTCGTTCGGCGCGGCCTTCTGCCGGCTCGGCGGCTCGGTGTGCGACACGACCGGCTTCACATTCTCGTCGATGGCCAAGGGCGAATCGATCTACGACACGAGCCGCGTGATGGCCGGCTACGTCGACGCGCTCGTGATCCGCCATCCGGAGAAAGGCTCGGTCGCCGAGTTCGCGCGCGCGACCAACCTGCCGGTGATCAACGGCGGCGACGGCCCGGGCGAACACCCGAGTCAGGCGCTCCTCGATCTCTATACGATCCAGCGCGAGTTCTCGCGGCTTGGCAAGATCGTCGACGGCGCGCATATCGCGCTCGTCGGCGACCTGAAATACGGCCGCACCGTGCACTCGCTCGTCAAGCTGCTCGCGCTGTACCGCGGGCTGAAGTTCACGCTCGTGTCGCCGCCGACGCTCGAAATGCCCGCATACATCATCGACCAGATCGCGACGAACGGGCATGTGATCGAGCAAACGAACGACCTCGCGGCCGGCCTGCGCGGCGCGGACGTCGTCTATGCGACGCGGATCCAGAAGGAGCGCTTCACCGACGAGTCGTTCGAGGGCTACACGCCGGATTTCCAGATCAACCAGGCGCTCGTCGACTCCGTGTGCAAGCCCGACACGCTGATCATGCACCCGCTGCCGCGCGACAGCCGGCCCGGCGCGAACGACCTGTCGGTCGACCTGAACCGCGATCCGCGGCTCGCGATCTTCCGGCAGACCGACAACGGCATTCCGGTGCGGATGGCGATATTCGCGGTACTGCTCGGCGTCGAGAACCTGGTTCAACATTCGATGCGCGACGCGACGTGGCGCCCGCCTGCGTACCTCGGGCCGGAGGATGCGGTGTTTCACGGAATCGATTGACGCGCATCCGGTGTCGCGCGCAGACGTAACGCATACAACGCGCCGCCTTGCACGGCGCGTTTTTCATTTCGACGCGGATGATGCAGGGAGCCGCCAACCTCGCGTCAGCCGGCCCACGGATCGATCACGCGCAGGCCCGCAGCTTCGAACGGCTTGACGTCGTGCTTGCCGTCAAGCCCTCTGCAACATTCGTCAACATTCCCATCACAAACGCGAACAAGAACGCTTCTCATTTAACAAGAAATTACATAGAATGCCGGCTGAAAACAAATCGTAATAATTCCCGGCGGCATGCACATTTCCGTTGCGAGTCGTTCCCGGGACCACACCGCGAGGTCGAAGCGCACCATGAAGTCCCGTCCTGAAGAGCTGAAACTCGGCAAATTCACCACCCTGTGCAGCGTGCTCGCCGCGAGCCCCGCGTTCGCCGACGGCACGCCGCCGGCCGCCCCGGTCGGCACCGAAGGCCATCTCGCGCCGATCGAGGTCCAGGGCAAGACCGAGCACAGCTACAAGGCCGACTTTTCCGCATCCACGAAATTCACCGCGCCGCTCGTCGACACGCCGAAGTCCGTGACCGTGATCCCGCAGGAGCTGATCCAGAACAGCGGCGCGGCAACGCTGACCGAGGCGCTGCGCACCGTGCCCGGCATCACGTTCGGCGCCGGCGAAGGCGGCAACCCGCTCGGCGATCGTCCGTTCATCCGCGGCTACGACACGCAAGGCAGCATGTTCGTCGACGGGATGCGCGACACGGGCGCGACCACCCGCGAGATCTTCAACACCGAGCGCGTCGAGATCACCAAGGGCTCCGACGGCGCATACGGCGGCCGCGGCGGCGCGGGCGGCAGCATCAACCTGATCACGAAAGCGCCGCACCTCGGCACGACCGCGGCCGCGAGCGCCGGCCTCGGCACCGACCGCTACCGCCGCTTCACCGCCGACGGCAACTGGCAGTTCGCCGATCACGCGGCGTTCCGCCTGAACCTGATGAGCCACAACAACGACGTCGCCGGCCGCGACGCCGTCAACAACGAGCGCTGGGGCGTCGCGCCGTCGATCGCGTTCGGTCTCGGCACGCCGACGCGCGTGACCGCGAGCTACTACCACCTGTCGACCGACGACATGCCCGACGGCGGCATTCCGTACTTCTACACGACGTCGAACAAGCCCGCGAACGTCGACACGATTTATCCGGCGCCCGTCGATCGCCACAACTTCTACGGCCTGATCGACCGCGACTTCCGCAAGACCACGTCGGACATCAGCACGATCAGGATCGAGCACGACATCACGTCGAACCTCACAATGCGCAACACCACGCGCTACACGGAATCGACCCAGGACTACATCTGGACGCAGCCCGACGACAGCCAGGGCAACGTGGTCAACGGCAAGGTCTGGCGTCGCAACAACAACCGCAACAGCTCGATCAACAGCCTCGCGAACCTGACCGAACTGTTCGGCGAATTTCGCACCGGCCCGTTCAAACATAGCTTCACGACGGGCATCGAGCTGTCGCGCGAATGGGGAAAGCGCGATTCGTACACCGTTGCGACCGACAAGGGCACGATCTGCCAGCAAGGCATCGGCGCGCCGTCCGGCTACAACTGCACGAGCCTGTGGTCACCCAACCCGAACGATCCGTGGGCCGGCGCCATCACGCGCAACAACGACTATGCGCATGCGCGCACCACCACCAAGTCGATCTACGGTTTCGACACGATCGAGCTCACGCCGCGCTGGCAAGTGAACGCCGGCGTGCGCGTCGACGACTACTCGACCCGCTTCACCGACACCCGGGCGAACGGCGGCAAGACCTACACGCGCGACGACACGCTCGTGAACTGGCAGGCAGGCCTCGTGTTCAAGCCCGCGCGCAACGGCAGTATCTATGCGTCGTATGCGACGTCGTCGACGCCCGCCGGCATGCTGCTGGGCGAAGGCAGCGAAACGCAATCGCTCACGCCCGGCCGGGGCGGCGTCGGCTCGAACGCCGATCAGCTGTCGCCCGAGAAGAACCGCAGCATCGAGCTCGGCACGAAGTGGAACGTGCTCGACGACAAGCTGTCGCTGACCGCCGCGCTGTTCCAGATCGACACGACGAATGCACGCGTGACGCTGCCGAACAACCAGTACGCGATGGTCGGCAACAAGCGCTTGCAGGGTCTCGAGTTGGGCGTCGCCGGACAGATCACGAAGCAGTGGCAGGTATTCGGCGGCTATACGTACATGAAGAGCGAACTGCGCGACAACGGCAAGGATGCCGCGAACAACGGCCACCGGTTCCCCAATACGCCGAAGCACAGCCTGACGATGTGGTCGAATTACGACGTGACGCCGAAATTCACCGTCGGCGGCGGCGCGTTCTACATGTCGGAAGTGTTCGGCGATCCCGCGAACCTGCGTGCGGTGCCTTCGTACTGGCGCTTCGACGCGATGGCGCAATACCGGATCAACAAGAAGCTCGACCTGCAACTGAACGTGAACAACCTGTTCAACCGCACGTACTTCGATCAGGCGTACCCGGCGCATTACGCGTCGATCGCGCCGGGCCGCTCGGCGTTCGTCACGCTGAACGCGCGCTACTGATCGATGGAAACCGTCTCGCTGAAAGCGCTCGCGTCGGTGTCGCCGCGCGCGTTCGCCGACATCCTCGCCGGGCCGCCCGCGCGCGCCGCCGCGTGGGTCGCGGCAGCCGCCGATAACGGGATCGTCGATGCGCAGGCCGTCTACGGCCAGTACCTGCTCGACGGGCACGGCGTCGCGCGCGATCCGGCCGCCGCATTCGGCTGGTTCCGGCATGCGGCGCGAGCCGGGCACCCGATGGCGATGAACATGCTCGGCCGATGCTACGAGTTCGGCTGGGGCACAGCCGCGTGCGCGGCGGTAGCGGTGTACTGGTACCGGCTCGCCGCGCAGGCCGGCCTTGATTGGGGCATGTACAACTATGCGACGGCGCTCGCACTCGGCAACGGCATCGACGAGGATCGCACCGCCGCGCTCGACTGGTTTCGCCGCGCCGCCGCGCTCGGCCATGCGAAATCGATCAACCTGATCGGCGGCTTTTACGAGGACGGCTGGGTCGTGGCCGTCGATGTCGATGCCGCGTTCGACCACTATCGTCGCGCCGCCGAGGCAGGCGATTTTCGCGGCCAGTTCAACTACGCGCGGCTGCTCGCCGATCGCGGGCGCGTCGACGAAGCCCTCGTCTGGCTCGCGCGCGTGCCGGCCACCGCCACCCCCGCGTTCGTCGCGAAGATGCGCGCGTATCTCGCGTCGTCGCCGCTCGATGCGTTGCGCGCGGCGGCGATGCAATTGCCGTCTCATGGCATGGAATCCGAATCATGATGCTTCATATCCCCGGCGTACTGACCTGCGCACAGGTCGCGCAATGCCGCGAGATGCTCGATGCCGCCGAGTGGATCGACGGCAACGCGACGTCCGGCACGCAGTCCGCACTCACGAAACGCAACCGGCAGTTGCCGGAAGGCTCGCCGGCCGCGCGCGCGGTCGGCGATGCGATCCAGGATGCGCTCGCGCGGCATCCGCTGTTCTTTTCGGCGGCGCTGCCGCTGAAGGTGTTTCCGCCGCTGTTCAATCGTTACGAAGGCGGCGAGACGTTCGGCACGCACGTCGACAACGCGATCCGGCTGCTGCGCGGCACGGATTTTCGCGTGCGCAGCGACCTGTCGGCGACGTTGTTTCTCGAGGAACCGCACGCGTACGACGGCGGCGAGCTTTGCGTGGAAGATACATACGGCGTGCATCGCGCGAAGCTGCCGGCGGGCGATCTCGTGCTGTATCCGGCGTCGAGCCTGCATCATGTGACGCCGGTCACGCGAGGCGAGCGCGTCGCGTCGTTCTTCTGGATTCAAAGCATGGTGCGCGACGACGGCGACCGCACGCTGCTGTTTCAGCTCGATACGCAGATTCAGGCGTTGTCGGCGGAAAAAGGCGCGCAGGATCCCATGGTCATTTCGCTGACGGGGATTTATCACAACCTGTTGAGGAAGTGGGCGGATGCGTAATCGCGGCAATCATGCCCGATACGCATGAGCCATGCGCAAGCATGTGGGCCAACGCCCCTACCCGCGCGCCGGCATTCATCTAACGAAATCGCCCATGACGAACCACGCGCGGTGCACCGCACTCACCGACGCCGGTTTCATCGATTGCCCGTCGGAATGGTCGGCATCGATCGTTCGGCGACCGCCATCGACTCGCGATGCAGGGCGAATCGCCCGCCATACGCCCCCCGTCGAGGAAACCTTCCCCGACGAACGCACCCGCCGACATTCTTTCCGACGACAACACGCCCTCATCGGTAACATCCGCACTTGCCGATCTCCGCCCGCTCCCGCACAATCGGGCCACCTGCCTCCCTCCCCCCGCGCCGATGTCCTATGCGTCACTCGCCACCGGCGTCCTGCTCGCCGGCGGTCTCGGTCAACGCTTCGACCCAAGCGGTCTGCACAGCAAACTGCTCGCGCTGCTTCCCGACGGCACGCCGGTTGCGGTCGCGGCTGCCCGTCGCCTCGCCGCGGCCACGGCCGACGTGATCGCCGTCGTGCGTCCCGGCGCGGAAAAACTCGCGATTCTGCTCAACGAAGCCGGCTGCCAGGTCGTCTATGCGCCCGACGCGATGCGCGGCATGGGCGCAAGCCTTGCAGCCGGCGTCCGCGCGACGCCGGAAGCAACCGGCTGGCTGGTCGCGCTCGGCGATATGCCCTGGATCGCGGCATCCACCTACGAAGCGGTCACGCGCGCGCTCGACGCCGACGACGCATCGATCGTCGCCCCCGTCCATCGCGGCGTACGCGGTCATCCGGTCGGCTTCGCCGCGCACCATTACGATGCGCTGGCCGCGCTCGACGGCGATACGGGCGCCCGCGCGTTGTTCGCGAGCGCACCGGTCAACCTGCTCGCCGTCGACGATCCCGGCATCCTGCGCGACGTCGATACGCCCGCGGATCTACGCTGACATCGGAACGCGCAGGCCGCACTGCGCATCGCGGATGCCGCCTTCGCGCGATCCGGCGCGATACCTGCGCAGGCTCGCATGTCGCCGGCAATCCGCATGCCGCCGCGAGAATCCCGCTGCAAACACCCGCCCGATTGCCTATAACGGAGACGAGGCGCACCCGCCGCGCCACCGCCACCACGCATTGCGCGAGTTCCTCATGGACCACACGACCCCGATGCCCGAGCCCCCGGCCGATCCGAACCGCGATCCGGAAGACGATCCGTTGTCGCCACCGCCGCCGGGGCATCCCCACGACAATCCACAGCAACCCGACGGACCGCCGAGCAAAGACCCGGTCTAGGCGGCATCGACCCACGCGATCTGGCCGGCGCCGGCACTCGGCCGACAGCCGCCTGCGGCCAGCCGTGCCTGTGGCGCCGCGAGCGTCCGCTACCGCGCCGTATACCCGCCATCGATTGCCAGCGACACGCCGCTGATCATCGATGCCGCGTCGCTGAGCAGGAACAGGATCGGCTCGACCACCTCGTCCGGCTCCGCGAAGCGCCCGAGCGGAATCGCCGCGAGCATCGGTGCGCGCTTCTCCGGCTCGCTCCACGCGAACTGCGCCATTGGCGTGAGCGTAACGGTCGGGTTCACGCTGTTCACGCGAATCCCGTGCGCGCCGAGTTCGATGCAGAGCACACGCGTCATCGCGTCGAGCGCCGCCTTCGACGCGCAATAGCTCAGATGCGCGGGCAGGCCGACGAGCGCGGCCTGGCTCGACACGTTGACGATGCTGCCCCGCGCGTGTGCCGCGCCTCGCCCCGCGCGTTCGATCATCTTCCGCGCGACGGCCCGCGCGACCAGCGCCGCGCCGCGCGCATTGACGGCCATCACGTGATCGAAGTGCGCCGCACTGACCTCGAGCGCCGGTTCGAGCGACGCGACTCCCGCGCAATTGATGAGCCCGTCGAACGCATCGTGCACGGCGAGCGCCGCATCGATCGCGTGTTCGTCGCCGCCGATATCGATGCGCAAGGTTTCGCATGCGATCTCGCTGGCCAGCGAATCGAGCGCGGCCGTATCGCGCCCCGCCGCGACGACCCGCGCGCCTGCATGGGCCAGCGCAACCGCGCAGGCGCGCCCGATCCCGCTCGACGCACCGGTAACGAGCACCCGCGCACTGCTGAAATCGAATCGTGTCTTCATGATGCCGCGCGCAGTTGGTGCATGATCGGCTTGAGTGCCGGATACAACGCCGTGTAAAGCGCGAAGCGCGCCGCATACGCATTCGCGCGCGCGGCATCGGGACGCGCGCGTTCGACGAGCGTGACCCAGCCGCCCTGCGCGTCGCCGTGCGACACCAGCCCGGCGCCGACGCCCGCGAGCAGCGCGGCGCCCATCGCGGCTTCGACGTCCTGCTCGATCGTCCATACCGGAAAGCCCGTCACGTCCGCGATGATCTGCATCCACAGCGCCGAATGCGCGGCACCGCCGACGACGATCAACCGGTCGTCCAGCGCCACCGCACCGCGCCGGCCGGCCTCGATGTTGTGCCGCAGCGCGAACGCGACGCCTTCGAGCACCGCGCGATACAGGTGCGCGCGCGTGTGCGCGAGGCTCAGCCCGACGAATGCGCCGCTCGCCTTCGCGTCCCACACCGGGCTGCGTTCGCCCATCAGGTATGGGAGGAACAGCACGCCGTCCGCGCCGGGCGGCACGCTTTCGGCCGCTTCCTCGAGCAGCACGTGCGGATCGCCGTGCGGCAGCAATCGCGCCGCGTCGATCTCCGCATGACAGAACTGATCGCGGAACCACGCGACCGATGCACCGGCGGTGATCGCGCCGCCGAACACGTACAGGTCGCGCTGACCATTGAACACGTGCGGCATGCTGACGAGCCCGTGCCGCGCATCGACGTGCTGGTTCACGTAGCCCCAGCACATGCTGGTGCCGATCATCGCGACATGCTGGCCGGTGCGCGTCGCGCCAGCCGCGAAGGTCGCGACGGCCGCATCCACACCGCCCGCGACGATCGACGTGCCGGCGGGCAGGCCGAGCTGTTCCGTCCATTGCGACAGCAGCCCGCCGACGACGTCGGTCGATTCGACGAGCCGCTCGGGCATCATCGTCGCGGGGATGCCGAGCATGTCGAGTGCATCATCGGACCACTCGCGGCGCGCGATGTCATACACGCCGCCGATGTTGCCGGCCGAACTGTGGTCGACCGCGACTTCGCCGGTCAGCAGATAGATCACGTACGCATTCGGCGGCAGGAAATAACGCACGTTCGCCCATACGTCCGGGCGCTGCTCGCGCAGCCACAGCATCTTCGTGAACCCGTAATAGCTGTCGACGCCGTTGCCCGTGATCACGCGCAGCCGCTCGACGTTCACGTTCTCGTTCACCCAGTCGACCTCCGCGGTCGCGCGCCGGTCCATCCAGATCAGGCACGGGTGCAGCGGACGCATGTCGCTGTCGACCGGAATGCCGGAGCCGCCGTACAGGCTGCTCACGCACACGGCGCGGATCGAGTCGGCCGGCACGCCTTGCGCGCGCGCGTCGCTCACGCAGCCCGCGACGCAGTCGCGCACCGCATCGAACCACACCTGCGGCCACTGCTCGGCCCACAACGGGCGCGGCGTATCGGGCTGGTAGCCGGCCGAACGGCGCGCGACGATCGTGCCATGCCGGTCGACGAGCAGCGCCTTGGTGCTCTGCGTGCCGATGTCGACGCCTATCACGTATTCCATGATGTCTCCGGTGAGAAGTCGCACGCGCGTCGTTCAACGCGCCGGCTTCAGCAGCACCTTGATCGATTCGGGCGACTTCGCGACGCGGATCGCGTCGTCCCAGTCCTCGAGCGCGAAGCCGTGCGTGACGATGCCTTTCGACGTGACGAGCCCGCGCGCGAGCAGGTCGATCGCGACCGGATAGCAGTACGGCCCCAGATGCGCGCCGCGCACGTCGAGCTCCTTGCGGTCGCCGATGATCGACCAGTCGGCGGTCGTGTCCTCGCCGAACACGCTGAACTCGACGAAACGGCCGAGCTTGCGGATCAGTTCCAGCCCCTGGTTCACGCCGACCGGCGCGCCGGTCGTCTCGATGTACACGTCGCATCCGTAGCCGTCGGTCAGCGCGCGTACGATCTCGCGCGCATCGTCGCGTGTCGGATTGATCGTCACGTCCGCGCCGTATTGCCGCGCAAGTTCGAGCCGCTCGTCGATCAGGTCGATCACGACGAGCTTCTTCGGCGTCTTCAGGTGCGCGACCTGCGTCATCATCAGGCCCAGCGGGCCCGCGCCCGCGATCACGACGACGTCGTCGAGCTGAAGGTCGCCACGGTTCACGGTATGGATCGCGCACGACAGCGGCTCGATGATCGCTGCATCCTCCAGCGACACGCCAAGCGGAATCTTGTGCACGATCGCGGTCGGCGGAATGCGCATGTACTCGGCCATCCCGCCGTCGGCAACCTCGCGCTGGAAGCCGAAGATGTTATGCACCTCGCACATCCAGTATTGGCCCGACTTGCAGTAGCGGCACTTGCCGCACGGCACGATCTGCTCGGCGATCACGCGGTCGCCCGACGCGACGCCGAAATGCTCGGCCGCGCCGTCGCCGAGCGCCTCGACGTAGCCGAAGAATTCGTGGCCGGGAATCACGGGGGCCTTTACCCACGGGCTCGGGCCACCCCAGAACATCTTCGCGCCCGTATAGCACTTGCAATCGCTCGCGCAGATTCCGCACGCGGCGATGCGGATCACGAGCTCGTTCGCGCCCGCGCGCGGCTTCGCGACCTGCTCGACGCGATAGTCCTCGGGGCCGTGGCAAACCACCGCGGTCATGCGCGGCTGGGTTTCGGGTGTCGTCATGAGTTGTCTCTTCCGTTGATGATTCGGATGGCTGATGAATGAATCGTTACCGCGAACGTTCGCGGCTGATGTAGATCGCGAGCAGGATGATTCCGCCCTTGATCACGTTCTGCACATACGGGTTCACGCCGATCATGTTCAGCCCGTTGTTGAGCACGCCGAGCAGCAGCGCACCGACGAGCGTGCCGAGAATCGCGCCGCGCCCGCCGGAGATCGACGTGCCGCCCATCACGACGGCCGCGATCGCGTCGAGCTCGAAGCCGACGCCGGCGTTCGGCTGCCCGCTCATCAGACGCCCGGTCAGCACGATCGCGGCAAGCGCCGACGTGAGTCCGGCCAGCGTGTAAACGATCAGCTTCACGCGCGCGACGCGCACGCCGGTGAGCCGCGTCGCCTGCTCGTTGCCGCCGATCGCATACACGTAGCGGCCGAACGGCATGCGATCGAGCAGCAGCCACGCGATCGCATAGACGACCAGCATGATCAGCACCGGCGCCTGGATGCCGAGCACCTTGCCGCTGCCGAAGAACGCGACCCAGTCGGGCAGCCCGTCGATCGGATAACCGCCCGTATAGATCAGCGCGAGGCCGCGCGCGATGCCCATCGTCGCAAGCGTGACGATGATCGGCGGCATCCCGGCGAACGCGACGAACACACCGTTCAGGAAGCCGAATCCGAAGCCCACCGCGATGCCGATCGCGAGCGCGGCGACCGCATTCATGCCGGCGACCATCAGCCCGGCCGCGAGCGTGCCGGACAGCGCCATGACCGAGCCGACCGACAGGTCGATCCCGCCGGTCAGGATCACGCAGGTCATGCCGACCGCGATGATCGCGTTGATCGACACCTGGCGCAGCACGTTCTCCAGGTTCGCGGCGGACAGGAAGCTGGGGCTCGCGATCATCATCGCGACGCACACGACGATCAGCCCGACGAGCGGATAGAACAGCGTCGAACGCCGAAATTGCGTCCACGTCGCGCGTGGCGGCGGCGCGTCGCCGGGCGCGGCCGCGAGTGTCGGGGAAGACGGGGAAGAAGAATCAGGCAGGTTCATGGGTCGCTCCTCGCGTGCCGGCCGTGGCATGGGTCATGACCGTGTCGGGATCGATCTCGTCGCCTTCGAGCGTCGCCTCGATGCGGCCCTGCCGGAACACGGCGACGCGATCGCACATGCCGACGATCTCCGGCAGCTCGGACGAGATCATGATGATGGCGTAGCCGCGCGCGGTGAGTTCGCGCATCAGCCCGTAGATTTCCGCTTTCGCGCCGACATCGATACCGCGTGTCGGCTCGTCGAAGATCAGCACCGTCGCGTGGTGATTCAGCCAGCGCGCGATCACGACCTTCTGTTGGTTGCCACCCGACAGCGTCGCGACCTCGGTGTGGATCGACGGCGCCTTCACGCCGACGCGCCGCATCACGTCGTGCGTCGTGCGCGCTTCGCCGCGGCGATCGATCAGCCAGCGCATCGACCGGTACTTGCCGAGATTGTTCAGCGAAATGTTGTCGCGAATCGAGAACGACGTCACGAGCCCTTCCGTCTTGCGGCTCTCCGGCAGCAGGCCGATGCCCGCGCGCAGCGCGTCGGCCGGATCGGCAAGCTTCGCCGCCGCGCCGCGCACGCGCACGTCCTTGCGGTGCGCGCGCGTCGCGCCGATCACCGCGAGCGCGGTCTCCGTGCGGCCCGAACCGACGAGCCCCGCAAAGCCCAGAATCTCGCCCGCATGCAGCGCGAATCGGTTGACCGGGCCATCGCGCTCGATCTGCAGCGCGTCGACTTCGAGCACGGCGGGCGCATCGGCGGCGCGCGCCGGCTTCGGCGGGAAGCTGCTTTCGAGCCGGCGGCCGACCATCATCCGCACCAGTTGCTCGACATCCGTGCGCGCGACGTCGGTGGTCGCGACATACTGGCCGTCGCGCAGCACCGTGATGCGATCGCACACCGTGAAAATTTCGTCGAGGTGATGCGAGATGAAGATCATCGCGACACCCTGCCGCTTCAGCTCGCGCATGATCGAGAACAGGTGTTCGGCCTCGGCCGGCGTGAGGGTTGCGGTCGGCTCGTCGAGGATCAGGATTCTCGCGTCGAGCGACAGTGCCTTGCCGATCTCGACGAACTGCTGCTGCGCGACCGACAGCGTACGCAGCGGCGCGTCGAGATCGATCGTCACGCCGAGCCGTGCGAAGATGCCGGCCGCCACGCGCCGCATCCGCGCGCGATCGCGCACACCCCAGCGGGTGCGCAGCTCGCGACCGAGGAACAGGTTATCGACGGCATCGAGGTGCGGGATCAGGCTGAATTCCTGAAACACGATGCCGATGCCGGCCGCGACCGCGTCGTGATAACTCGCGAAATGCCGCGCGCTGCCGTCGATCTCGATCGTGCCGGTATCCGGCTGGTGGATCCCGCAGAGAATCTTCATCAGCGTCGACTTGCCGGCCCCGTTCTCGCCGAGCAGCGCATGAATCTCGCCGCGCGCGATCTCGAGGTGAATGTCCGACAGCGCCTTCACGCCCGGAAAGCTTTTCGTGATGTGACTGAGCGTCAGTATCGTGTCCATCGGCTTCTCCGTGTGAAGGACGCCGGCCCGGCCGCCGCCCTTCACGTCGCGTTGCGCGTCGCTCACCAGCTGAATCCCTTCGCGTTGCCGCGATCGACGACCTTCACGTCGACTGGAATCGCCTTCGGCACCGTCGCGCCCCACTTGCGCGCGATCGCGATGCCGAGCGCGATGCGCACCTGGTCGGCCGGAAACTGCGCGGTCGTCTCGATGAACTTCGAGTTCGGCTTCTGGATCGCCGCGATCGCCTCGGGCGCGCCGTCGACGCTGGTGAGCCTGATGTCCTTGCCCGATCCCTCGATTGCCGCGAGCGCGCCCATCGACCCGCCGTCGTTCACGCTGAAGATGCCCTTCAGGTTCGGATGCGCGGAGATCATGTTCTCCGTCACCGACAACGCGGTCGCGCGCTCCTGCTTGCCGTTCTGCGTGTCGACCAGCTTCACGTTCGGGAATTTCGCGAGGCCGGCCTTGCAGCCACGCACGCGTTCGAGAATCGGCACGACCGGAATGCCGTCGAGAATCGCCACCTCGCCACTGCCGCCGATCGCCTTCGCGAGGTATTCGCACGACATCACGCCCGCGTCGTAGTTCTTCGAGCCGACGAACGAATCGACCGGGCCGTTCGCATTCGCGTCGACGGCCACGACCACCGCGCCGGCCTTCTTCGCCTGCGTGATCGCCGACTGGATACCGGTCGAATCGGTCGGATTCACGAGCAGGATGTCGATCTTCTTCTGCAGCATGTCCTCGACGTCGCTCACCTGCTTGCTGACGTCGTGATGCGCGTCCGTCACGACGACCTGCGCGCCGATCGACGCGGCCGCGTCGTTCAACGCCTTCTGCATCGTCACGAAATACGGATTGTTCAGCTCCTGGAAGGTCATGCCGATCCGCAGCGGCGCCGCATGCGTGACCATCGGGAACCAGGTTGCGGCGGCGGCCGCGGCAACGGCCGCGAGGCGGGCGGCGCGGCGGCGGGATGAAGCGGGCGATGCGTGCGTCATGACGGTGTCTCCGGTTATGTGCGGTTTTTTCGTGGATGAGCGAGCCCCTCGCGACGCGAACGGCGCGATCGGCCTGGTAAAACGGCAGGAAAAGTCAGGTGGGCGAGCGCCCGGCGATCATCCGGGTTGCGGCGCGAGCCCGCGTGCGCCTGCCGCGACCACGCGCGGCGGCGTCGGATTGCCGGTAAGCGGCGCGTGCAGCGCGAGTTCGCGGCTGCGTGCATTCAACCGCTGCAGCGCGCGAAACTCGGACGGTGCCATCCCCTTCACCGCGCGGAACTGGCGGTTGAAGTTGGACACGTTGTTGAAGCCGGCCTGGAAGCAGATGTCGGTGATGTTCGCGTCCTCGGCGAGCAGCATCTGGCACGCGGATTCGATCCGCAGCCGGTTTACGTACTGGACGAACGGCAACCCGGTATGACGATGGAACGCGCGCGAGAATGCGCTGACGCTCTGCCCGGTCAGCTGCGCGAGATCGGATTCGCGCAGCTCGGACGCGAGGTTCTTGCCGATGTACGACAGTGCGTGACTGAGCCGCGTCGGCGTCACGTGCGCCTGGTCGTACGCGGGGCTCGCGAGCAGCGTGCGTTCGGCCGCGCCGCACAGCCGCTCGAGGATCGCCATGAACAGCGCGATGCGGCGCATCCCGCGCGCGCCCAGCAATTCGTCGAACAGCGGCGCGATCGCCGCGCTCGTGTCGTCATCGAAACCGACGCCGCGCCGCGCGTCGTCGAGCAGTGCCTGCGCGTCGCGGCATTCGGGAAACGCGTCCATGCAGCGGCGCACGAACGACGGATCGAACTGGATTACCAGATTGCGACGCTCGACCGTTTCGCCTTCGGCCATGTCGCTGACCCAGTTGTGCGGCAGGTTCGGGCCGAGCAGCACGAGATGGCCGGGGCCGAACGACCCGATATGGTCGCCGACGAAATACTTGCCGCGTGTCGCGACGATCAGGTGCAGTTCGAATTCGGGATGGAAATGCCAGCGAATCGTGCGGTACGGATAGCCGTGCGACCAGACCTTGAACGACTCGTCGCGTCGCACGTCGACCACTTCCAGATCGGGATGCATCATGCTGGCGTCTCCATTCCCATGTCTCGCTGACCAGGCCGTTCGGCGTTTCGCCTCGTTCGCCGCGTGAGTCTTGCGGCAACGCGACCGGTCGCATGGGAAGCAATGTAGGTCGATCGCGTGCGCGGCTCCACCAACTTTACGCCTGATTTTCGATACTTTTTTGCGCGTTACGGGTAGAAAGGGACACGAAGCGCAAAATTGTGCAGTGCCGCACCCGTCGACCGAGCGCCGGCGCGAAGCATGCGCGCGGCCGGAGAACGGCCGCTGGGCGCGTCGGCGACGGCCGTCGCCACGGCTATGCCGCCCCGCTTTCCCGCGCGACACGCACCTCGTACACCTTCAGGTGGTTGTACGCGATTCGCAGCAACGACAACGCATCCGCCGCCTGCGGGTCACGGCGCGCAAGGAGGTCGCCGATCACGTGATCGGCTTCGACCGGTGCGCGGTTTTCGACGTCGCGCAGCATCGACGCGGTCAGCGGCGACGGCGTCAGCACCATCCGCCGCATCCGCTCGACGGCGGCGGAATCGGGCCGGTAACCGTTGTGCGCGGCGATCGCACTGCATTCGTCGAGCATCGTTTCGAGCAGGCGGCGACCGTCCGGCGCGGCAAGAATGTCGCCGACCGAACCGCGAAACAGCGACGTGCTCGCCGCGAGCGTGGCGAGGAACACCCACTTGTCCCACATCCGCGCGGCAATGTCGTCGCTGAGCGTCGCGTCGAAACCCGCGCCGCCGAGCACGTCGGCCACCGCGCGCACACGCGCCGATTCGCCGCCGGCAAGTTCGCCAAACGACAGGCCCGCCGTGTCGTTCAGGTGCACGATCCGCTGCTCGCGATCGAGCGTCGCCGCGATCACGCACAGGCCGCCGAGCACTTGCGCGGCGCCGAACCGGCCGCGCAGCACGTCGAGATGGCGCATCCCGTTGAGCATCGGCAGGATCAGCGTCGACGGCCCGACGAACGGCGCGAACGATGCAATCGCATCGTCGAGGCTGTAAGCCTTGCAGCTCAGCAGCACCAGGTCGAACGGCGCGGCCGCGTCGCTCGCACGCAGCGTCTGCACGTTCGCGAGCGTCAGGTCGCCGCGCGGGCTGCGGATCAAGAGCCCGTCGCGCGCGAGCGCGGCCGCGCGGCCCTCGCGCACCAGGAACGTCACGTCGCGCCCCGCCGCCGCTAGCCGGCCGCCGAAGTATCCGCCGACCGCGCCGGCCCCCACCACCAGAATTCGCATCGTTGCCTCCTTTCGGGTTCGTTCGACGCCGCCGTCCGCCCGACCATCGGGGCACGACGCGCAATCGCCATCGCCCGACAGTATAGCGATGCCGCATATGTATATGCATAGATACCCGCACCGCGCTCGGCGGTATCGAGCCGCTGCCGTTTCTAAGGGATTTCCCGTCTACGGCAACGTCGGTTTCACGCCGTCAAAGAGTTATCCCGTCACGCCGTTCCGGCGCGCTTGTTCGACCGACCGACCTCACTACCCATGCGCACCCTTTCCCTGAACCAGAAACTCGCCTCGATGATCGTCATCCTGTGGCTCGGCCTGCTCGTGATCGCCGGCATCGGCGCGTGGCAGACACGCGCGTCGATGATCACGGACCGCCGCGACCAGCTTGCGTCGCTGGTTGCGCAGGCGACGAACGTCGCCGACCACTACTACAAGCTGTCGCAACAGAACGCCTTGCCGGAAGCCGACGCGAAGCAGAAGGCGCTCGAGGCGATCGCCGCGATGCGCTACGGCGCCGACGGCTACATTTCGATCAACGATTCGAAACCGGTGATCGTGATGCACCCGATCAAGACCGAGCTGAACGGCAAGGACGTGTCGAATTTCACCGATCCGAACGGCAAGCACCTGTTCGTCGAAATCGTGAAGGCCGGCAACCTGGACGGCGGCAAGGGTTTCGTCGAATATCTGTGGCCCAAGCCGGGCGCCGACAAGCCGCAGGACAAGACCAGCGCGGTGCAGCGCTTCGCGCCGTGGGACTGGTATCTCGTGACGGGCATGTACATGAACGACGTACGCTCGGCCGTGCTCGCGAGCGTCGGCCGCTGGCTCGCGATGACGGCCGTGCTCGGCGCGATCTCGACCGTCGTGATGGTGCTCGTGCTGAAAAGCGTGCGCGCGAACCTTGGCGGCGAGCTCGAAGTGGCGCTCGACGCCGCGCGGCGTATCGCGCAGGGCGACCTGACCGCGCGCGTGAGCGTGAAGCACGACGATCGCGGGAGCCTGCTGCATGCGCTGCATACGATGCAGAGCGGGCTGATCGACATGGTGTCGCGCGTGCGGACGGGCACGGAGAACATCAACGTCGGCGCGAGCGAGATCGCGTCGGGCAACACCGATCTGTCGCAGCGCACCGAGGAACAGGCAGCCGCGCTCGTGCAGACCGCGTCGAGCATGGACCAGATGACCGCGAACGTGAAGCAGAACGCGGACAGCGCCGCCCAGGCCGCGACGCTCGCGGGCCAGGCCGCGCAAGTCGCGACGCGCGGCAGCGCCGTGGTCGACGATGTGGTGCGCACGATGAACGAGATCACCGGCCGCTCGCACAAGATCGGCGACATCATCGGCGTGATCGACGGGATCGCGTTCCAGACCAACATCCTCGCGCTGAACGCGGCCGTCGAAGCGGCGCGCGCGGGCGAACAGGGCCGCGGCTTCGCGGTGGTCGCGGCCGAGGTGCGCTCGCTCGCGCAACGCTCGGCCACGGCCGCGAAGGAGATCAAGTCGCTGATCGTGTCGTCGAACGAAACGGTCGAGCACGGCGCGACGCTCGTCACGCACGCGGGCGAGACGATGGCCGAGATCGTGCAGTCCGTGCGGCGCGTGAACGAGATCCTCGACGAGATCAGCCATGCCTCGCGCGAGCAGAGCGCGGGGATCGAGCAGGTCAACCGCGCGGTGGGCGAGATGGACCAGGTCACGCAGCAGAACGCGGCCCTCGTCGAGCAAGCCGCGGCCGCCGCGCATTCGTTGCGCGATCAGGCCGAAGCGCTGCGCGACGCCGTCACGCGATTCGCGTTGCCGGCCTGACGTCGCCTCATCCGTCGGCATCCCGCCCGATTCCGACGGATTTCGCCTGACGAGCCGGCAAGGCGGGGCCGGCCCCTGCACGACGCAGGCCCTCCCGCGCTTGTTCCGCGCTTGTTCCGCGCTTGTTCCGAGCTTAGCCCGCTCCGCCCGGCCGGCTCACGGCCTCGACACCGCCGAACCCCATCCCGGCCGCCCGCTGCACCAGCTCGACGTCGTTGGTCACGCCGAGCTTCTTCATCGCGCTGATCTTCTGCGCGCTGACCGTCTGCTTCCCCTTGTTCAACCGCTGCGCGATCGTCTTGATCGGCAGGCCGGCCAGATAAAGGCGTATCACCTCGATCTCGCGCGTCGACAGTTTCACCGGCGGCTGGTCGTGCCCGGCGACGGCATCGAGCGCACGCCGGACGAGCGGCGACTGATAACGCCCGCCGCTGTAGGTCGAATGGATCGCGGTGACGATGTGGCCGACTTCGTCGAACTTGCTGACGAGGCTCGCGCCGCCTTTCGCCAGAATCGAGCGGAAGAGCACCGGATTCTCGTTCCCGACCAGCGCGACGATCCCGACGTTCGGGCGCGTGCTGTGCAGCCAGTCGAACAGTGCGAGACCGTCCATCTCCACGTCGCCGCGAATCGGATAGTCGACCAGCACGATGTCGCATTCGACGCGGCCGAGCGTCTCGATCAGATCGCCCGAGGTTCGGGAGACGCCGACGAGATCGATTGCGCACGCGTCGCAGGCAATGTGCTCCATACCTGCGAGCGTCAGCGGCGAGTCGTACGCGAAAACAGTGCGAATTCTGAATTTCCCCATGCGCAGTCCAAGAAGGTTCGCCGGGCCGCACGATGCGGAATGCGCGCGCGGCCGGATCGGCATTGAATCGACATTCAGGATATTTTTATCCCGAACATCATTCTAGGCAGCAACGCACGGTCGGGATATGGGGCGGCGTCTGAATTGATCGATGCAGGCGTGATACGAGTTTGATCTCGGCGCCGGTCGGAACGTTCGGCGGCGGCCGGGGTCGGCCGAACGGCCGACGTTGCGGGCCGCGCGGGCCGTACGGGTGTCACGCGGGGTAAAATTGCGGCCTTTGCATGCCACCCCGGGCGAACGGCCGGCGGCAGCGCGCCCTTTCCGGCCGCGCGCCCGCCCGTTCGCCGGCTGCCCGTACTCCCCGCTTCCCCATGACCGAATCCGACCTGCAATCCGACGACACCACCATCCACGAAGACGGCCTCTGGCGCGACAACGGCTGGACGGCCCGCATCATCAAGAACGAGGACGACGACGGCTGGGCCGTCGAGATGATCAAGGACGGCGAAGCCGAGCCCGCGCTCGTCGGCCCGTGGACGATGGGTCGCGACAAGAAGAATCCGAAGCCGATGGACGCGAACGCGTTCCGCACGCTGGTGAAGACCGTGACCGAGGTGCTGATGCGGCACGAACAGCAACGCCGTGCGATGCTGCACAAGGAAGTGACGGTGCAGGACGACGACGGGCAGGATGTGTCGGTCACGCTCGACATCGTGCCGGACGAGTTCGAGCCGTATGCGCAACTGAAGGCGTTCGACCCGTACGGCGAGCTGCTGGCCGACGCGAAGGTCTCCGCCGGGTTCAAGCTCAACAAGGCCAGTGCCGCACGCTGGGTCGAATCGGGCTTCGAACGGCCGGCCTGACGCCGCCGGCCGGCGCCCGCGCGACGCCGGGCTGCATGCCGCGCGGGCGCAACCGGCGTCAGCCGTGCAGGCCGTGCGCGGTCATCAGGCGGTACAGCGTCGCGCGCGAGACACCGAGTTCCGCCGCGACGTCGGCATGCTGGCGCCGATGCCGCAACAACGTCTCCTCGATCGTGCGCCGCTCCGCCTGGCGGCGCGATTCCGCGAGCGTCGGCAGCCGGTGCGACGTGTACTGGTTCAGTTCGAGATCGACGGCCGAGATCAGCGGGCCATTCGTCATCACGACCGCGAAGCGGATCCGGTTGATCAGCTCGCGCACGTTGCCGGGCCATGCATAGTTGTGGATCGCCTCGATCGCGCACGGCATGAAGCCGCGAATCCGGTGCGCACTGTCGCCGCGATAGCGCTGCAATATGTGGTCGGCGAGCAGCATGATGTCGCGGCCGCGCGCGCGCAGCGGCGGCTCGTCGATACGCAGCACGCAGAGCCGGTAGTACAGGTCCGCGCGGAACCGTCCCGCCCGCATCGCGGCCTCGAGATCGACGTGGGTCGCCGACACGATCCGCACATCGACCGGAATCGACGCGTGCCCGCCAAGCCGCTCGACCTTGCCCTCCTGCAGGAACCGCAGCAGGCTCGCCTGGCTCTCGAACGGCATGTCGCCGATTTCATCGAGGAACAGCGTACCGCCGTGCGCGGCCTCGATACGGCCGATCTTGCGCTGATGCGCGCCGGTGAACGCGCCGCGTTCATGCCCGAACAGTTCGGCCTGCAGCAGCGTCGTCGGAATCGCCGCGCAATTCACGGCGACGAACGGCGCGTCGGCGCGCGACGAATGCAGGTGGATCGCCGACGCCGTCAACTCCTTGCCGGTGCCGGATTCGCCGGCGATGAACACGGTGGCGTCGGTGTTCGCGACCTTGCGGATCGTCGCGAACAGACGGCGCATCGCGTCGCACGCGCCGATCATCGATCCGCCGGGCGGCACGGCATCGACGGCCGGATCGCTTTCCGCCAGTTTCAGCATCCCGTACGCATGGCCGACGAGATAACCGATCGTCGTATAGGCCGTCGCATTGCGCACGTAGCCGAAGCAGCACTGGCGGATCAGGCGCGCGATGGTGGCGTCGCGCAGTCGCGGGTCGTCGGCGAGCGCGACCCAGCCGATCCTCGGATCGCGCAGCAGCGCCTCGAACGACGCGACGTCGGGCGACGCGAAGTCGTCGAAATCCACGATGCCCGCATGCAGGCGGTTCGCCTTCACGAGATTGGATGCGTCCGCAACGGATTTCGCGCGCCACACGTCCCAGCCGCGCGACGCGAGAGAATCGACGAGCCCCGCATCGGGACGCTGCGACAGATACACGAGCGGGCGTGACGGCACGCCATGGTGACGCCGGACCGCAACGAACGGTGGCGTGCATGCGGCTCGTTCGCTCTCCTGCGGGTCTGACAGTCTGATCGGGCAGCAATGGTTCACGATGGCCTCGCCGCATGGGGTTGTCTGGCGGAACGGGCGGCGCGAAACGGTGCGGCGGCAGGCCTCCCTGCCCGCGCGCGACGCTGCCGGCATGTCCGCTCGGGAAAAATTCATCGGCAGAACACGACACGCTGCATGTAGATCTGCGGTTCGACGACGGGCCGCGCGGCCTGGTTGAGATCCTCGCGATAAGCACGGTAGGTCTTGCCGTTTACCGTCACTTCCGTCGCAGGCGCCGTCTCGATCGTGTTCAGCCCTTTGCTCTGCCACTCGCTGACTCGCGCCGACGCGGACAAGCTCGATTCGCCGGCGATCTTCTGCGTGATCGTGCTGCTGTCGCTCCACGGCTGCGTCTGCATGTCCTGTGCGTGCTGCATCGTGCCGATCGTCTTGCCGGTCGGCGTCGGTCCGTTCTGCGCTTCGAACGGCGCACCACGCCCGTACACCGGCGATTGCCACGACGGTGCGTGACCTTCCGCCGGCATCATGTAGATCATCTGCGGATCGCCGACCATCATCATCGGCACGCATGCCGTGTTGTCCGGGCGGCCGAGCGTCGTCAGCGCCTGCTGGACGCTCGCGGCATTCGCGAGGGTCTGCTCGCTCAGGATGACGAAGACCGCAGGGTTCTGGAAAACCGACTGCGCGGCGGCTTGTGTGCCGTACAGCAGCAGCGCGATCAGAAAGATCCTCATGATTGAGGCCTCCTTGTACCCTCGTCAGGCAAAAAGAGGTGTTGACCTCGGGGATGGGACCAACACCCGTCAAACTTGCGACGTGCGTCGCGCCGCGGACCCCGGCCGCTTCCATGCGACCGGCGTGCCGATCGCACGGAAGCGTTGTCCGCATGCTTACGACGACGTGCTCGTCGAGATGACGGTCGGCGCCGGCATCGACGGCGCGGCCGGGGCGGCCTGCTGGTCAACCGCGGCCGGCGTGTCGGCGGACGGCGCGGGCGCGGCAGCGGATTCGCCCGCGTCCATCGCCTTCGCATCGGCGACCGGCGTGTCGGCAGCAGCAGCCGCTGGGGCCGGCTGCGCGGCTTCCGGCACAGGCGCTTCGGCTGCTGCCTGCGCTGCCGGTTCGGCCGCCTTCGCATCGACCGCCGGCGCGGACGTTGCGGCGTTCGCGGCCTGCGGTGCGGCGTCGGCAGCGGCCGGTTCGGATTGCACGATGTCCGGCGTCTTCGTGTCGGCGGCCGGCGCTGCCGCGGCTTGCGCGGCACTGTCGGTTGCAGCCGGTGCAGGTTCCGGGGCCTTGTCGGCGACGGCCGGCGCGGGTTGTTCCGGCGCCTTCGTGTCGACCGCAGGCGCCGCCGCGGCCTGCGCCGTGGTGTCGGTTGCGGCCGGCGCGGGTTCCGGGGCCTTGTCGGCAACCGCCGGCTCGGGTTCCTTCGCCTTCGTGTCGACCGCAGGCGCCGCCGCGGCTTTCGCCGTGGCGTCGGTTGCGGCTGGCGCGGGTTCCGGGGCCTTGTCGGCGACCGCCGGCGCTGCGACGACGGCGGCAGCCGGCACCGCGCTCACCGCAGCCGGTGCAACGGCAGGCGCCGCACTCACTGCCGGTGCTGCCGCGGCAACCGGTGCGGCAACGGCGGCAGGCGCGAGGGCGGCCGCTTGCGTTGCCTTCACGGCGGCCGCTTGCGCTGCAGCAGGCACCGTGCTGACGGCGGGCGGGGCGATCGACGGCGCGGGCACCGGGATCGGCGCCGCCTGGACCGCGGTCGTCGCCACAGGGCGCGTCTGGACGGGCGCGGCGGCGTCGAGCGGCGGCAGGCCCATGCGGCTGCGCACCAGCGGATCGCGATACTTCACGTCGTCGGCGACGGTCGCTTCGGCGGCGGGCGCCACGTTCGAGCGCGCGAGCGGCGCGGTCGTGCCCGGGCACAGGTGACCGGTCGCTTCCACCGCACGCCGGTTCGCATCGCTTTGGCAAAGCAGCGCGAGCGCGACGTCGGTCAGCCCCATCGCACGGAATTCGCGCGCGTCGAGACGACGCACGCATGCCTGGTCGACCAGGGTCGTGCCGCCCGTCGCGCCGAAGCCCGGAAACGACACGCCGACGCTCACCGAGCCCATGCAGGTATCGGACAGCGTGGTCGTGAGGCCCGGCGCCTGGATCGCCGGATTCGTCTTGATCGTCTGGGTACCCGAGTAGTTGACGTTTTCCGCCGTCTGGGTGTTGTACGGGCTGGTGCCGGGCGCGCCGGCCGCGAGCGAGCTCGTGCTCTGCGGCGTCACGTTCGAGCCGCCACTCGTGGAAGACGGCAGATTCAAGTTCACCTGCACGCTCGAATTGCCGCTGCTGCGAATGCCGCTGCTGCTCGTGGCATTGCCGCCGGTCGTGGTATTCGTGTTCATGCTCGCGCCGCCGCCGAGGCTGACTGCCGTCGACGACGTCGAGGACTGCGCGCTTGAAGTCGAGTCGGCGGTCTGCGCTTGGGCACCGATCGTGGCCATCGCGAACATTGCCGCACATGCCACCCTGATCTTGTTGCTGTTCATTTCAATCTCCGGACGAGGTTTGACCTCCCACCCAGGCAACCGTATTAGTTCCCCTGAATTCCTTCAGCTTTGCCTGCTTCCCCGAACTGCTTCCAGCCACTGCCCAGCTGGGACCATGAACCGCCCGACATGCCCGGCCATTGCGGGGCCGCCGATGCGCCGATGGCACTGCCCGACGAAAGCGCGTGTTGTTGTGACGGTTTGGTTGTCTGGTCAGGGTTGTTTGACGTCTGCACATTCGATTGCACGTCGTCGGCAGCACGGTCAGCGCCATACGCCGTCAGAGACGCGAGCATCAGAGCGGCGGCAATCAGTTTCGGCTTCATGCCAACTCCTTACGGTGACAACAAGGCGAGGAAAGAGACCAGCATCGTTGGGAAGCTGGCCCCCCCGACACCCGAATCAGGGACTGCCGGCGGTCGCGCCGGAGCTGCCCTGGCTGCCGCCCGATGCGAACGGCGATCCGGCCGGACCGGTGCCCCATACCGTCGACGAGTTGATGTGGTTCGAGCCCGCGACCGTTCCCGACCACCCACTGCCCGCCATGCCGGCGGCACCCGCATTGGCCATGCCGTTGTCGTTCCCGCCGGTTGCCGTGTAGTGGTTCGCGCCGAGTACGATCGTGGCGGTCACCCCTCCCGACAGCGCATTGGCGTTCTCGCTCGTGTTGCCGTTTCCACCGAACGAGCCTGCGGCACCGATACCGCCGCCTGCCGCGAATGCGCCCCCGTTCGTGCCCCAGCCGCTGGCCGTCGAAGTCGAGTCGTGATAGGCGGATGCCGTGCCGGTGGATCCGGCGGGTGTCACGGTACTTCCGGCGTTCGCGCCCGCTACCGAAGTCGAGTTGCTCGTGTAGCTGCCGGTACCGACCAGCACCGAACCCGACACGCCTGCCGCGACGGACTGCGTCTGGTTGAATGTGGACGGTCCGGACGCCAGCACGGCAGACGAGAGGACAGTGAGCGCTGTCGCTAAAATGACGTTGGCTTTCATAGCAATTCCTTGCTGTGAGGAAGTTCGGTGGCCAGACCGCCGGGTCCGCCCCAGCAGGACGAAACCCGGCATCCGTGCCACCTGCCCATGACGAACGCTATGCGCCGCGGCTTAGTAGTGATACATCGTCCAGCCGGTCGAGCCGGCATTCGCGCCGCTCGACCCGCCGGCTTGTGCGCCGCCGAAGCCGAAGCCGCCCACCGTCGACGTGTTGGTGTGGTTCGTGTACGAGATCGAGCTGCTCGCACCGCCACCGGCCGTTGCACCGGCCGCGCCGAGCGCTGCGCCCGAATCGGTCGCGGTAAAGCTGCCGAACCCGACGACACCGGCCATCGTCTGGCCACCGCTCGACGAGTTGCTGGTCGAAACCGTGCCGCTCGCTGCAAACGCTGCACCCGAGACCGCCATAACTGCTGCTGCAATCAGAAGCTTCTTCATGGTCGACTCCATAACGGCGTGGACGGAACAAGCGAGGAAAGCTGCACGCCTTCAACTTCCCTGCCTCGAGTAATCCCTAAAAATAAGGATCACTATCCAATCACAAAGAAACGATTCATCTCGAATCGAGACCACGTAACGTTTGGCCAGTTGAAGTTCAGGTTCGAATTTTTTGATTTTTTCGCGGTTTTTATTGAAATTTCGATATCGCATATCGATTTTTTAATAACGGAAGACAAATTGCCTCACGCACCCGAATACAGGCATTCGCCATTCGGGACTGTTTTTTTTCGAAATTCGCACCCCGCGACATACCAGCACACGGCATTCGCTTCGGCGATCGAAAATGCGTGAAAATGGCTAACTACCGAAAATGCAGCGCCATCGAAAAAATGCACGTCATCGCGGCGATAACGGGCCTGCATTACGGTCAGTCGGCATCGCGTCTCCCTGAGCTATCGATCAACGATCTTCCGGTCAATCGGGCCTGCGCCCGCATTTGCCCGGCGCAATCGATACGGCCCTGCACGGATGAAGTCGGATCGGGGTCACGCTGTCCGGCATGTACAGCCCGGTCCGCCCGGATGCGCTGAATGAAGGGGAGCACCGCTGTCGGCCGGTCGTCATGCGGAACGACAGGCGTTCCAGCACGTGCAACACGCGGATGCCGGGAAACCGGCAACGCGCCCGCGAGGCTGGCACTGCATCGCGAGCCGTACTCCGAGCTGTCCGGCTACCCCACGGATGCGCAAGGAATGCGCGGAACGAATGACTGCTTCTGATCTTCATCGCTGTTTCCCCGACCGCTTATTGACGAACGCGTCGCCCCCCATCTTTGTCGCATCAGGTCGACCGCTCGCCGGTGCGTTCAATGTCGCAAGCGGCATGCCATGCGTGATTCCGCCGTCGGTTGCATGACGCATACCGTCCGCGACGCCCGCCCGTATCGCCTGGAATCGCATTTTTTGTTTCAGGAATGTATCGCGACAACGGTGGGCAACTTGCGCCGATCATTGAATACGGCGAAGCAATGCCGGAAAAGACGGACGAATGCGGCCCATGGAGCCTCGCTCGACGGGGTGGCGAACGGGCGTTTCATACTTGAGAAGTACGGGGTCGCACATTGCGGCCGATCTGCACATCGGCCGCGCCAAACCGCCTGCCGCCGCCCGTTCGACAGCATTCGCACGCCGGGAAAACGACGAACCGAAATGCGCGGCCCCCGGTGCAGCGGAGCCCGCACGGCGGATATGGGCAAGCTTCCGGATGTGCATGCCAGCCGCCACGCAATGCAATTGATTCATCCGTGAAAATACCGACGGGATCAGGTGTCGGCTAACAGTGCGAACGTGCGGCAAGAAAACGGCAATTGCAGTGCGGATCGACATGGCTTTCGCGCCGCCTGCCGATCGGAAAAAGTGACGGCATGTGCCGCACGAACCCTTCAACATCCTTTATCGACTTTTACTGCCGTCATTCAATTCGACGACATTCAATGTCAATAGCCGTCGTGCTCCAATCGCCGGATGGCGGCACACGATGCGCACGAGAAACATTTCCGATGCGATATCGGCCGAGAATCTCATCGCTGAAACATGTTCGTGCAAAGCACGATCCATGCGGAATATGCGTGACGGCACAACTTTTTTTCCGTTTCGACCGGCCGATTCGTGTGCCGCCTGGCAGCTGCCGCACTGGTTCGCGCAATCCGGAGATGCATGCGTGAAACAGAAGTTCGCGCGCGGCGCGGCAACGCTGTTCGCGGCCCGCTCGCACCCGCATCCGGCGACCCTGGCACGCCGATTGAATGTCGTCCCGATTCGGCCGACCGCGCATCGCGCGACGAAGCCAGGCGCGATGCAATCGCAATGAACCGCGCTGCCGCTATGTGCCGAGCAATTCCTTCTTGCGCAGGTGCACGACGTCGCGCATCGGCGGCGCACCGAACAGCCGGCTGTATTCGCGGCTGAACTGCGACGCGCTTTCGTAGCCGACGGTCGCGGCCACGGAGCCGACATCGCCGCCCTGCCGCAGCAATAGCCGTCGTGCTTCGTGCAGTCGCAGCTGCTTCTGATACTGCAGCGGGCTCAGCGTGGTCACGTGCTTGAAGTGATGGTGCAGTGACGACACGCTCATGTTGACCGCCTGCGCGAGCGTGTCGACGCGCATCGGCTCCGCGTAGTGATCGCGGATCCATTCGATCGCGCGTGCGATCCGGTGCGTCTGGCTGCCGGCGACGGCCATGTGCCGCAGCCGCGTGCCCTGCCCGCTCGTCATCAGACGGTACAGCAGCTCCTTTTCGATCAGCGGCGCGACCACCGGAATGTCGGCCGGCGTATCGAGCAGCCGCAACAGCCGCAACGCGGCATCGAGCAGCGGCGGCGTCAGCTCGGCAAGTGCGATGCCCTCGCCTTCGGGGCCGGCGTCGGGCTCCGGCAGCCGCATCTCGGCCGCGAGTTCGACGATGCGCTGCGGATCGAGCGTGAGCGACAGGCACAGGTAAGGCGCGTCCGGCGACGCCTCCGTGACCCGCGAGAGAATCGGCAAGTCGATCGACGTAATCAGGCAGTTCCGCGTGTCGTATTCGTAAGCCTGGCCGGCCACGATCACGCGCTTCGCGCCCTGTGCGGCGATCACGAGCGCGGCGCGCGACACGCCGCAGCCGAGATCGACCGGATGCCCATGCCGATGCAGCATCAGCGCCGGCACGGCCGTCGAGTGGGAGCCGTCCGTCGGCGCGAAGCGGGCGATCAGCGATGCCAGTTCGCGCCGCCCGGACTCGCGCGACGTCGCGATATCGGTCATGTCCATGACGGGTTCCTCGCTTCGTTTCCCTGAATCGCGCGAGCATAGCGAATCGCTCGCCGCCGCGCCGGGGATTTGCAGGATTGTTCAATAAATTTGCAGGAATGGGTAGACGCAAAAAACGCGCGCTCGCGCACACTGCCCGCTAACCGGGCGCATGCCGGGTTTTCCCCATGGAGACATACAAAAATGCCTACCTCGTTCGTCCTCAACGGCAAGAACGTTACGCTCGACGCCGATCCGTCGATGCCCGTCCTCTGGGCAATCCGCGAGCACGCGGGGCTGACCGGCACGAAGTTCGGCTGCGGCATGGCGCAGTGCGGCGCGTGCACCGTCCATCTCGAAGGCCAGGCCGTGCGCTCGTGCGTGCTGCCGCTCGCCGGTATCGCGGGCAAGCACGTCACCACGATCGAAGGGCTGCAGAGCAAGCCGGCACAGGCCGTGCAGGCCGCCTGGGTGAAGCTGCAGGTGCCGCAGTGCGGCTATTGCCAGTCCGGCCAGATCATGTCGGCCACCGCCTTGCTCGAACAGAATCCGAAGCCGACCGACGCGGACATCGACGCCGCGATGAACGGCAACATCTGCCGCTGCGCGACCTACGCCCGCATCCGGGCCGCGATCCACGACGCGGCCGCGACGCTGGGAGCCTGACCATGACGATCGAACTCGACAATCGCGATTCGGTGCGCCCGTCGCGCCGCACCTTTCTGAAGGCCGCGAGCGCCGCGGCCGCCGTCAGCCTGACGATCGGCTTCGAATGGGCCGGCCTCGGCCGCCGCGCGCTCGCCGCGACGGCGCCCGCCGCCGACTTCGCGCCGAACGCATTCCTGCGCATCACACCCGATGGCGCGGTCACCGTCGTCGCGAAACACGTGGAAATGGGCCAGGGCGCATATACGGGCATTGCGACGATCGTCGCCGAGGAGCTCGACGCCGACTGGTCGAGCGTGCGCGTCGAAAGCGCGCCGGCCGATGCGAAACGCTATGCGAACCTCGCGTTCGGCACGATGCAGGGCACGGGCGGCAGCTCGGCCATGTCGAACTCGTGGCAGCAACTGCGCGAAGCGGGCGGCAAGGCGCGCGCAATGCTCGTGTCGGCCGCGGCGGCACGCTGGAAGGTGCCGGCCGGCGAGCTGACCACCGCCAACGGCGTCGTCGCGCATGCGAAGAGCGGCAAGACGGCCGCCTACGGCACGCTGGTTGCCGACGCGGCGAAGCTGCCGGTGCCCGACAAGGTCGCGTTGAAGCAGCCGGCCGACTTCAAGCTGATCGGCCATCGCATTCCGCGCGTCGACGGGTCGGCCAAGTCGAACGGCACCGCGCATTTCACGCTGGATACGACCTTCCCCGGCATGCGCGTCGCGCTGCTGCAGCGCCCGCCGCGCTTCGGCGCGACGGTCAAGTCGTTCGACGCGACGGCCGCGAAGGCCGTGCCGGGCGTGGTGTCGGTCGTGCAGGTGCCGGGGGGCGTGGCGGTCGTCGCGACCGGCTTCTGGGCCGCGAAACAGGGCCGCGACGCGCTGAAGATCGACTGGGACGAAACGAACGCCGAAAAGCGCGGTTCGGACGAGATCATGCGCGAATACCGGCAGCTCGCAGCGAAGCCCGGCGCGTCGGCGCGCAAGGACGGCGACGCCGACGCCGCGATCGCGGGCGCCGCGCGCAAGATCAGCGCGACGTACGAATTCCCGTATCTCGCGCACGCGCCGATGGAGCCGCTCGACGCGGTCGTCAAGCTGACCGCGAACAGCTGCGAGATCTGGGCCGGCGACCAGTTTCAGACGGTCGACCAGGGCAACGCCGCCAGAGTCGCGGGCTTGAAGCCCGAGCAGGTGCAGATCCACACGCTGTACGCGGGCGGCAGCTTCGGCCGCCGCGCGAACGCATGGTCGGACTACGTGGTCGAGGCCGTGTCGATCGCGAAGGCACTCGGTGCGGACGGCAAACCGGTCAAGCTGCAGTGGACGCGCGAGGACGACATCCAGGGCGGCTTCTATCGCCCGATGTACTTCCACAAGCTCGACGCGGGGTTGACCGACGACGGGAAGCTGGTCGGCTGGCGCCACCGGATCGTCGGCCAGTCGATTCTCGCCGGCACGCCGTTCGAAGCGTTCATGGTCAAGAACGGGATCGACGCGACGTCGGTCGAGGGCGCGGCGAACCTGCCTTACGCGGTACCGAACGTGTCGGTCGAACTCACGACCACCAAGGTCGGCCTGCCCGTGCTGTGGTGGCGCGTGGTCGGCAGCTCGCACACGGCCTACGCGGTCGAGGCGTTCATCGACGAAGCCGCGCACGCGGCCGGCAAGGACCCGTACCTGTTCCGCCGCGACCTGCTCGCGAAGGAGCCGCGGATGCGCGCGGTGCTCGAGCTGGCCGCGCAGAAGGCCGGCTGGGATCCGGCGAAGCCGCTGCCGAAGGGCCGCGGGCGCGGGATCGCGGTGGCCGAGGCGTTCAAGAGCTATGTCGCGCAGGTCGCGGAAGTGTCGGTCGACGCCGACGGCAAGGTGAAGGTCGAGCGCGTGGTGTGCGCGGTCGACTGCGGGATCGCGATCAACCCCGACATCGTTGCCGCGCAGATGGAAGGCGGCATCGGCTTCGGGCTCGGCGCGGCGCTGCACAGCGCGATCACGCTGAAGGACGGCCAGGTCGAGCAGCGCAATTTCGACGGCTATCACGTGCTGCGGATGGCGGAAATGCCGAAGGTCGACGTGCATATCGTGCCATCGGCCGAGGCACCGACCGGTGTCGGCGAGCCGGGCGTCGCGCCCGTTGGACCGGCGGTCGCCAACGCGATCTTCGCGGCAACCGGCAAACGGCATTATGTGCTGCCGTTCGATTCGGGCGACACGGCGAAGGCTTGACGGGTGGGTGAAACGCCGGCCGCGCGGCGGAAGTGCCCGCGGCCGTTTTTTCCCTGTGTGCGGCAGGCTCCGATGTAGGGTTCGAAGTCGGCAAAAATCCGCACCAACCTATTGATTTGACTCCGCAATCCGTCCTGCTCGGGAGGGTTCGATGTCGGGTTCGCCGTCCGCCCGAAACCCTGCACGATCGGCGGAAATCGCCCGCCCCTCCCCGTAACACCCCCGTAACGCCCGTAACGTTCCCGCAGGATGCTACGTAACAATCCTTCAATATTGCTCCGACCCTTCCGAAGCGCGTCGCGCGTCCCGCGTTAAAAATTCTTTTAGATTCAAGGCCGGCGCGCCGCCAGCCCCGCCCACATCGCCCGCCGATGCCTGACAAATCCTCCCTGGCCCGGAAGTTGCGGTACATGACTCGCAAACACTCCTTTACGGACATGCGAGGGCCAACATGGATTGCAAATACCTGTACATCGACAATATAAAAATCAACTTCGTGCGCCGCACGATCGAAATCGACAACAAAGTCGTCGACGTCACGCCACGGGAGTTCGACGTCGTCGAATTCCTGCTCGACAACATGAACAAGATCGTGCCGCGGCAAGCGATCCAGGAAGCGGTCTGGGGCCGCGAGCTCGGCGTGTCGTCGCGCACGCTCGATACCCATATCTCGCGCATCCGTTCGAAGCTGCAGCTCGATCACGACAAGAACCTGCGGATCATTCCGATCTATGCGGTCGGCTATCGGCTGGTGCTGTTCGGCGCGGCCATGACGCACGTCGAGCGCCACGACGCCGCGCCGATCCTGCGCGGCGCGCCGCAGCCGGCGCTGGCTGCCGACTACGCGTAACGCGTAGCGGCTCATCCGCGCGTCGCCCCTGCGCGTCGCGCCTGCAACGCTCCCTACCGCGCCGCACGGCCGACGTGCGGCGCCTCGCGGCCCGGCACGCATCCTCCCGCCGCGCCATCACCGCCGTCTCCGGGCGGCGGCCGCATTTTCTGCGCGCGGCGCGGCGCACGCGGCCACGCCGCCGCGCAGCAGGCTTCGTAGCTCGCCACCGCCCGCGCGGCCGGCGGACGCACACCACTACGGATTCCGGCGCGGCGCACGCTCGGCGCCGTCCCTACAATCGACGCATCAGCCGCGCGCCCCCGGCGCCGCCGGCCACAACCACCCGTCGAACCAACGCCGAATCCGCCCCGATCCCGCCGTGCCTGCGCTGTCCCTGACGAATGCCGACGCCGGCGACGCCGCGAACCGGGCCTCGCCCGCCGCCGCCCCGGCCGCCCCGGCCGCCGCCGCGCCCGCCATCCCGCCGCCGGCCGCCGTCGCGCTCGACGCGTCGCCCTGGCTGCCACGCGTGTCCGCCGCCGCCGCGCGCGGGCTGTCGCATGCATACGGCGCGACGGCCGAGGTCCCGGTCACGCTCGGTGAACACGCGTACGAAGTGCGCTGGCGCGTCGATGCCGAACCGGCCGCCGACGCCCGCGCGTACCGCTTCGTCATCGGCCCTGCCGCCGGCACGCTATGGATCGATCCGGTCGCGGAAGGGGCATGGCTCGGCGACGCGGCCGACCCGGCCGTGCCGGCCGTGATCCGCGCGGCGTTGCTCGCCGATCTCGCCGCACCGCTGTCGGCCGTGCTGCAGGCCGCGACACGGCAGCGCGTGGAATTGCTGCCGCCGCCGGCGAGCGTGCCCGCATGGCGCACGGCGCCGGCCGCGCTACGCTTCGAACTGCGTCGCGCCGACGGCGCCTGGCGCTGCCACGGCGCGCTGCTGTTCGACGCGCCGGACGCGCTCGCGGTGTTCTTCGCGACGCCGGCGGCCGCGCGGCCCGACACGCGCGCCGCGTATGCCAGCCTGCCGGTGCCGCTGGTATTCGAGATCGGCCGGACCGAGCTGACGATGGCCGAGCTGGCCGACGTCGTCGGCGGCGACATCATCGCGATCGAGCGCTGGCGCGCGCACGAGCAGAACCTGCTGTGCGTCGCACGGGTGCCGGCCGCGCCGGCGTGGGAGATCACCGGACGGCCATCGGGCAACCGGCTGACCGTCGAACGAATCAGGGAGATGCCTTTGGAACCGACCCGCACCGACACCCCGCCCGCGACCGCGCAGGATGCGCCGCCGGACGATGCGCCGCGCTCGCTCGACGGCCTCGCGGTCGACCTGCGTTTCGAATTGCCGCCCACGTCGATCCCGCTCGGCGAACTCGGCGCACTGCAGCCGGGCGCGGTAATCGAACTGCAGCAAGGCATCAACCAGAGCGTGATCCATCTCGTCGCGAACGGGATGCTGATCGGCACCGGCCATCTGATCGCGGTCGGCCAGAAGCTCGGCGTGCGCGTCGTCACGCTGACGCAGCCCGCGCCGCGCGAGCGCTGACCGATGGGCAGCCTGCCGAATCCGGTCGCGCTGATCGCGGTGATCGCGGCTCTCGGCATCGCGCCGTTCGCGGCGCTGATGGTGACGAGCTACACGAAGCTCGTGGTCGTGCTCGGCCTGCTGCGCTCCGCGCTCGGCATCCAGCAAGTGCCGCCGAATCTCGTGCTCAACGGCATCGCTCTGATCCTGTCGCTGTTCATCATGGCGCCGGTCGGGATGTCGATCCGCGACGCGCTGCAGGCGCGCCACTTCGATGCATCCGGGCAGCTGTCGACCGCCGACATCGGCGCGCTCGCCGATGCGGCGCTGCCGCCGGTCAAGGATTTCCTGGTGTCGCATACGCGGCAGCGCGATCGCGAATTCTTCGTGCGCACGGCCACGTCGGTCTGGCCGAAGAACCGCGCCGACGGCATCAAGGACGACGACCTGCTCGTGCTGGTGCCGAGCTTCACGCTCGCCGAGCTGACCAAGGCGTTCCAGATCGGTTTCGTGATCTACATCGTATTCATCGTCGTCGATCTGCTGGTCGCGAACATCCTGCTTGCATTGGGGATGCAAATGATCTCGCCGACGACGATCTCGGTGCCGTTCAAGCTGCTGCTGTTCGTCGCGCTCGATGGGTGGTCGCTGCTCGTGCACGGGCTCGTGCTGTCGTACCGCGTGGCGGGGGCGGGATGAGCGCGCGCGGCCCCCGCGGCATCGCCGCGAGCCTGTGCGCGCTGCTCGCGCTGGCGCTCGCATGCGCGGGCATGCAGCCGCGCGGCGCGCACGCGGCAGGTAGCGCCGCGGGCTTCGCGCAGCTTGCGCACGCGTGCGCGCCGAACGTCGATCCCGACACGCTCGCCGCGCTGGTGCGCACCGAATCCGGCTTCAATCCCTATGCGATCGGCGTGGTTGGCGGCCACCTGACGCGCCAGCCAGCGTCGCTCGACGAAGCGCGCGCGACCGTGGGCGAGCTGGCCGCGCGCGGGTTCAGCTACAGCGTCGGCCTCGCTCAGGTCAACGTACGAAATTTTGCGAAATACGGCCTCGACGACACGACGATGTTCGAACCGTGCCGCAACTTGCGGGCTGGCGGCGCGATCCTGACTGAATGCTTCGCGCGCTCGTCGAACACCGGTCGCCCAGCGCAGGCCGCGCTACGCGCGGCGCTGTCGTGCTACTACAGCGGCAACTTCACGACCGGGTTCTCAAGCGGCTATGTGAGCCGCGTCGTCGCCAGCGCGCAGCGCAATGCGCGCGAAGGCGGCGTCGAACCGATTCCGGTGGTGCGCGACATGCCGCCGCCCGCGCGACAACGGCGCATGGACGCGGCCGCGACCACGCCGCCCGAACGCGCGCGCAGGCTCGCGTCGCCCGCGGCTTCCGGCGACGCGCCGTCGTGCCATGCGCGACCGGTCGTGATGATGTGCCGCGGATTATCGGCGAGCCAGGCGAAGCGGCTGTGCGTGCGGTGTCTCGATCAGTAAGCGAGCGACGAACGCGGCGCATGACGTGACGCCGCTCGCCTGGCCATCCTGCTTCATGCCGCGCGCTGATGCTCCAGCCACGCCTGGAACATCAGCACCGTCCACAGCTGATGCTGCCAGTTCATCCGGCCCGTCAGGTGCTGCCGCCACAAGCGCTCGACGGCCTGCGCGTCGAAGAAGCCCTCGTCGCGCAAGCGCGACGGCTGCAGCAGCGCGTCGGCCCAGTCGCGCAGCGCGCCGCGCAGCCAGTGATCGACGGGCGCACAAAAGCCCTGCTTCGGCCGGTCGATCAGCGCCGACGGCACGTACTGGTCCAGCAGCCGGCGCAACAGCGCTTTCGACTGCCCTTCCGGCAAGCGCACCGACGCGGGCAGCCGCCATGCGAATTCGACGACGTGATGATCGAGGAACGGCATGCGCGTCTCGAGACTCACCGCCATCGCTGCGCGATCGACCTTCGCGAGGATGTCGGTCGGCAAGTACGTGAGCGTGTCGATCGCCATCGCCTGCTCGGCGAAGCTCAGGTGCGCGGGCCATGCGGACACCGTATCGAGCAGCGTGGGCGGCTCCTGTCCGGCGAGCGCGATGCGCTCCGGATGATGCACCGACGACATCAGCAGCCGGTACAGCCCGATGCGGCTCTCGGCCGTCATTACGTGGCCGAGCTTGTGCAGCCGGTCGCCGATGCGGGTCGCCGAGTCGCGCGCTTCCACGCCGCCCCATGCGCCCTGCGCGACCGCCGCGAGCTGGTCCGCGTGATCGGGGCGCAGCGCGTGCAGCGCGGCGGCGATCCGCGCACGCACCGCCGCCGGCACGCGATGCAGCTTGCGCCACAGGCGCGGCGTCAGGAAGTAGCGCGTATAGCCGCCGAACAGTTCGTCGCCGCCGTCGCCGGACAGGCTCACCTTCACGTGCCGACGCGTCAGCTCCGACACGAGGAAGGTCGGAATCTGCGATGCATCGGAGAACGGCTCGTCGTAGATCGCCGGCAGTTTCGGCACGACGCCGAGCGCATGATCGGCCGTCACGTAGAGCTCGGTATGGCGCGTACCGAGATGACGCGCGACCGCCTTCGCATAGCCGGCCTCGTCGTAGCCGGCCTCGTGAAAGCCGATCGTGAACGTATCGACCGGGTTCGCCGACTGCGCCTGCATCAGCGCGACGATCGCCGACGAATCGATGCCGCCCGACAGGAACGCGCCAAGCGGCACGTCGGCTTCCATCTGCCGCGCGACGGCCTGGCGCAGCACCGCGTCGAGCTGCCCGACGGCCTCGTCGGCGCTGCCCTCGAACGGCCGCTCGCGGCCGGCTTCGATCGCCTGCTCGAGCGTCCAGTACGCTCGCACGCGCGGCGTGTCGCGCGCATGCTCGAACTGGATGTAGGTGCCTGGCGGCAGCTTGCTGATGCCGCGATAGATCGTATGCGGCGCGGGCACACTCGATTGGCGCAGGTACAGGCACAGCGCGTCGCGATCGATCGTGCCGTCGAAGCCCGGATAGCCGCGCAGCGCCTTCAGCTCCGACGCGAACACCAATGCGTCGCCGATCCGCCCGTAGTAGAGCGGCTTCTCGCCGATCCGGTCGCGCGCAAGCGTCAGCACGCGCGACGCGCGATTCCACAGCGCGAACGCGAACATGCCGGTCGCGCGCCGCAGCGTCGCCTCGACGCCCCACGCGACGATCGCCGCGATCAGCACCTCGCTGTCGGAGTGGCCGCGCCACGCCGGCGCGCGACCCGCGCGCTCGAGCTCCGCGCGCAACTCGCGATGGTTATAGATTTCGCCGTTGAAGACCATGACGTAGCGGCCGCACGCGGACGCCATCGGCTGCCGGCCGTGGACCGACAGATCGACGACAGCAAGCCGCCGGTGACCGAGCGCGATACCGGCTTCCGGGTCGACCCAGAGGCCCTGCCCGTCGGGCCCGCGATGCGCGAGGCTCGCCGTCATTCGCGCGAGCGTGCCGCGCGCTGTCTCCTCATCGAAGGCGACGCTATTCAGAAAGCCGTCGATTCCGCACATTGATTTGTCTGCCCCTGTTGACCTGTTCCGTCAGCGGCGGCGCAACCTCGCAGTCCGCCGCCCGGCTGACGGTCGAGCCATATTACGAAGAAATAAATCAGCAATAATTCATGGGTGAATGTCGGACAAATCCGGAAAAAAAACGGCGTCAAGCCCGATGTGCGACCGGCCTGGCGAAGCGGAAACGGGTCCGCATCACGGCGCATCGGCGAATCGCGTGCATGCGGACGTTCCGCGCCACGCGGGCCGTACGCGTCATGCCGCGCCGGTCGCCCACTTCAGCAGTTGCGCGACCTCGCGGAAATGCTGCTGCTGGATCGTGCCCTTTTCCGGTGTGCTCTCGTACAGCGCCTGCGCAAGGCCGGCGTTCGCGAGGGTCGGACGCAGCGCGTCGCGCGCGAGCCGCACGATCCGCTCGGCCGCCTCGCCCTCGCCGCGCGCGAGCACCCACGGCAGCGTGCCAGCGCCGCCGTAATAGAGCGCGACCGCGACGCTCGACGAATAAACCACCACCGATGCGAAACCGATCCGGTCGGGCAGCGACGAGAACTGTGCTTCGCGCGCGAGCTGCCGGCGCTTCGCCTCGATGTGCGGATCGCCTTCGTCCTCCTTGTATTCGCGCCGCACTTCCTCGATCGACATCTTCATCTTCTGGCTGAACTCGCGGCGCTGGTGAACGATGTCGATCAGCGCCATCACGATATAGATCAGCGCGGCCCAGCCGAACAGCAGCATCAGCAGCTTCACGATCAGCGCGAGAATCGACATCGGCCGCGTGAAACCGGACTGCACCGACGGGTCGAGCGATTCGACGATCAGCCAGCCGAGCGTCGCGACCAGCAGCACGGTCTTCAGCAGCATCTTCGCGAGGTTCACGAGGTTGCGCATCGACCACATGTTCTTCAGCCCCTCGGCCGGATTGAGCCGCGACAGCTGCGGCACGAGTCGGCTCCACGCCATCACGCCGCCCACCTGCACGAAACCCGCGAGCAGTCCGGCCAGCAGCCCGGCCGCGACGATCTGCGCGGACAGCAGCGCCCAGTCGCGCGCGGCGCCGTCGATCAGCGCCGCGAGCCGAGCGGACGGATCGGCCGCGCCGGCCGCATCGAACACGAGCCGGAACAGCGCCTGCAGCCGCGCGAACAGCGTGCCGAGCCCGACCGCGAGCGCGACGCACACGCCGACGAAGAACGCCGACGAGATCGTCTCCGCGCTCTTCGGCACGTCGCCTTTCCGGCGCGCCTCGCGCAGGCGCTTCGCGGTCGGCTGCTGATTCTTCTCGGACATGGGCGCTGCGGCTCCGGCCCGCCGTCACGCGCCGCCGTGCGCGGCGAACAGCGCGCGCAACAACGCCATCAGCCCGCTGTCGGGGCTCAGCAGCGCATGCAGCGACGCGTAGACCACCGGCAGGAACAGCACCATCATCAGCACCGCGAGCGCGCTCTTCACCGGCTGCGCGAACACGAAGATGTTCAGCTGCGGCACCGCGCGTCCGACGAGACCGATGCCGAGCTCGACGAGCACCAGCACGATGATGACGGGCGCGACGAGCTTCACCATCCATTCGAAGATCGTGTCGGTCTGCCGCACGACGAAGGTCTCCAGCATCGACGAAAAATCGGGGCCGAGCGAGCCGATCGGCCACCACGCATACGACTGCGCGAACAGCTGCACCAGCACCTGCAGGCCGCCCGCGGTGACGAACAGCGCGATCGCGACGAAATTGAGGAACCCTGACGTCGGGCCACCCTCGTGCCCGCCCATCGGATCGAAGAACGCGGCGCTGCCGCTGCCGGTCTGGAAATCGATCAGGTAGCCAACGCCCTGGATCGCGAACAGCACCGCGCTGAATGCCCCTGCGAGCAGCATGCCGACCACCGCCTCCTTCGCGACGAGCAGGCACCACATCAGGAACGGCAGCGCGGCGACCTGCGCCGGGTCGATCACCGGTGCGACGAACGCGGCGATCACCACCGCGATTCCATTGCGCACGAGGCCCGTGACGATCTGCTCGTTGAACACAGGCACGACGAACATGATCGGCAGCAGGCGCGGCATCACGTAAAGCAACGGCCGCAGCGTGCCGGCGATGTCGTTGAAGTTCGCTGCGTGGTCTAGCATCGGCGGTCCGCCGCGGCGTGTGCCGGAGCATCGGCGCAAGCGGTCGAGTCGCGCGTGTCGATCGCGCCGGCCGCTTCCGTCATGTCGGCATCCGCCGGCCGCGACACCATCTCCGCATCGAACGCGGCGGCCATCTCCGGCTGCCCCGACGCCTGCTCCCGCGCGTCGCCCGCCCACACGCCGGCTGTCGCGAAACGCCGCACCGCATGCGCATCCGCGACTTCGTCAGCGTCGCGCTCGACCCGCGCGGCACGCGCCTGCAATGCCTTCTCGCCTGCCTTGTCGAGCTTGTCCTCGGCGGCCTTCGCCTTGCGCGCGGCGCGCTGCAGGTCCGCGAGCGTCGCCTCGTGATCGCGATGCACGTGCGCGGCTTCGCTGACGGACGCGTTCGCGACGCCGATGTGGCGATCGAACGTGCGCGTGTCGGCCGCGGCGTTCTGCAGCGCACGCGCCTCGCGCACGTCGTCTGCGAGACGCGTCTGGATCGCGGCCTTCGCGGCGACCTGCTGCGCGAGCTGCGCATGCGCCGCATCGAGCGCGCGCCGGCTCTGCGCGGCGATGCCCTGCTGGCGCGCGGCCGCGACCCGCGCGATCTGGCTGCGCATCTCGCGCACGCGCTTCAGGCGCGCGAGCGTCGCGAGCACGAGACGGTCGTCGGCTTCAGACATGGTCGTTCGCGAGTTTCGTCAGCTTCGCGAGCAGCGCGTCGAAACGCACGTCCTCGTGCGACGCCTGCGCGCAGAACGCGCCGATCGCATCGCGCGCCCGCAGCGCGAGATCGCCGAGCCGGTCGCTGCCTTCGCGGTACTCGCCGATCTGCACGAGCAGCTCGATCTCCTGGTACTTCGCGATCAACTCGCGCACGCGCGCGGCCGACTGCAGATGCGCGCGGCTCGCGACGAGCGGCATCACGCGCGACAGGCTCGCGAGCACGTCGATCGCCGGATAGCGGTTCGCGAGCGCGATCTTGCGCGACAGCACGATGTGGCCGTCGAGAATCGATCGCACTTCCTCGGCGATCGGATCGGATTCCTCATCGCCTTCGACGAGCACCGTGTACAGCGCGGTGATCGAGCCGGTCGCGCCCTGCCCCGCGCGTTCGAGCAGGCGCGGCAGCACGGCGAACGTCGACGGCGGGAAGCTGCGCCGCGTCGGCGGCTCGCCGCTCGCGAGGCCGACCTCGCGCTGCGCGCGCGCGAAACGCGTCAGCGAATCGACCAGCAGCAGCACACGCTTGCCCGCATCGCGGAAATGCTCGGCGATCGCGGTCGCAACCAGCGCGGATTTCACGCGCTCCATCGCGGGACGATCGGACGTCGACACGACGACGATCGAGCGCGCGCGCACCTCGGGCGACAGGCTGTGCTCGATGAACTCGCGCACTTCGCGGCCGCGTTCGCCGACCAGCGCGATCACGTTCACGTCGGCCTGCGCACCGCGCGCGATCATTCCGAGCAGTGTGCTCTTGCCAACGCCGGACGGTGCGAAGATGCCGACGCGCTGGCCGATGCCGAGCGTCATCAGCCCGTCGATCACGCGCACGCCGGTCGGGAACGGCGTGTCGATCATCTTGCGCGCGAGCGGATTCGGCGGGTCCTGCTGCGTCGACACCCACGCGGCGCCCGTCACGGGGCCGCGATCGTCGAGCGGCCGGCCGAGCCCGTCGAGCACGCGGCCGAACAGCGCTTCGCCGACCGGAAACACGTGCTCGCGCCCGGACGGCACGACGGTCGTCTCCGGCGACAGCCCGGCCACGTCGCCGAGCGGCGTAAGCAGCGTGGTCTGCCGCGAGAAGCCGACCACTTCGGCGAGCAGCGTCGGCTGGTTCGGCGTGCGCAGCTCGCAGATCTCCCCGAGCCGCGCACGAATGCCCGTCGCGTTGAGGATCTGCCCGACCGCGTGATTGACGCGGCCCTGCACCGACACCGGCGAGAAGAACGCGAGCCCGGCATCGAGATCGCCGACGAGGCGCCCGCGATCGAACGGCGCGGCATCGTCGTCGTCGGCGCCGCCGGTCGACTGCGGATCGTCGAGCGGCGCGTTCATCGCGTGGTGCCCTTCAGCGCGTCGCGGCGGATCGCCTGGCGCAGCGCGTCGATCTGCAAGTCGAGGCTCGCGTCGATGCGCCCGGACGGTGTCTCGACCGTGCACGCGTGACGTTCGAGTTGCGCATCCGCGACGATGCGGATCCGTTGCCGGTTCGACTGTCCGGCGAACGCGCGATCGAGCGCATCGCGCATCTCGTCCTCGCGGCCCGGCGCGACCCGCACGATCAGGAACGCCTCGTCGCGCACGAGCGGCGCGATCCGCGCGAGCGCGGCCTCGTACAGCTTCTGCGTGCCCATCTCGCCGACGATAGCGCGCACGGCCTTCACCACGATCTCGGCCATCGAATCCTTCATCGACTCCATCGTGCGCGCGGCGGCCAGCGCCTGCGTATACGCCTGCGCCGCATGCTCGCGCTGCGCACGGCGCATTCCTTCGTCGTAGCCCGCCGCCTGGCGCTTGTCGAATTCGCGCTGCGCATCGGCGACGATGCGCGCGGCCTCGTCGCGCGCGGTCGCGATCACCGCGGAGGCGTCGAGCAGCGCCGCGTATTCGCGCTCCTTGAGCACCTTGCGCTCCGACAGCAACTGCAGGTTGTCGCTCGTGATCAGAAAAGCCAGTCCCATGACGCAAGCCTCTCGGGAATCAGAAACAGGAACAGCAATTCGCCGAACTGGTCGCGCTGCGCGCGGTTCAGCCAGTACGGCGCCTCGTCGTCGATCGCGCGGTTGAATTTCAGGCGCGCGCGCCGCGCGACCGCGTCGCCAGCCACGCCGACGAAATCCGCGAGCAGCCGAGCGCCGCGCGCACGGATCACCCCCGGCAGCGCGGCCGGATCGGCACGCCACGGCTCGAGCGTGTCCGCGAGCGCGCCGAATTCCGGTGCGCGCTCGAGCGCGAGCTCCAGCGCGTCGCCGCCGAGCTTCGCGGCGATCTCCGCGCGAATGCGGCGCACGGTCAGCGCGTCGCGCAACCAGCCGCGATGCAGCAGCAATCCCGCATACGACGCAAGCTGCTCGAGCGCCGCGCCGGGCAGCAGCGCGAGCCGCGCACATGGATTCGCGACGTCGAAGTCGTGTTGCTCGGCCACGCCGTTCAGGTCGAGCAGATGGCGCGCAAGCAGCTTGCGGCCGGCGGGGCCGAACGCATCGAACGAGCGGTAGCGCGCCGGCCACTCGGCCGGCACGCGCGTCACGTGCAGATAGCGGTCGGGCCGCAGATTGAATTCGCAGACGAGCGCGTGAAACGCCGCGCGCCGCGCGAGGGGCGGCGGCGCGAGCGGTTGCAGCCACGGCAGCGACGCGGCATCGGGCGTGGCGCCCGGCGGCAGCGCGGCGTGCTCGCTCATGCGCCGTCGCGCGCGCCGTCCGGCGTGCGCAGGCCGCCGCCCGACGACGCAGATGCACCGCCGGCCGCGTTCGCGCCGCGCGGCGTGCCGACCAGCGCGGCGAGACGCGCGCCGAACATCCCGCGCCGCGCAGCCGACAGCGCGATCACCGCGCAGGTCAGCAGGATCAGCGCGAACACCAGCCAGCCGAGCGGCGAGCGCAGCCGCAGGATGTCCGACACCGCGCTGCCGATGCCGTCCACGCGCGTCGTGCGCGCGGCGGCGGGCTGCAGGAACAGCGACACGTTGTCGTACTGCAGCCCCTCGATGCTGTGCGCGACGAGATCCTTGACCATCGGCGCCATCGCGCGCAGGTCCACGCCCGGCCGATAGCGGATGTACACGGCCGCCGACGACGGCTTGATCTTGTCCGCGAGCGGATCGTTCTCCGGAATCACGACCTGCACGCGCGCGACCACCACGCCCTCGATGTCCTGCAGCGTGCGCGACAGGTCCTGCGATACGCCGTACAGGTAGCGCACGCGCTCCTCGGCCGGCGTCGACACGAGCCCCTGCTTCTGGAACAGCTCGCCGAGGCTCGCATAGCTCGGCTTCGGCAGCCCGTTCGCCTGCAGCACGGTGAGCGCCGACTGCATGTCGCCGTCCGCGACGCTCACCTGCCATGCGTTGCGATCCGACGTGTCGCGCGCGTCGTTGTCCTTCGACGCGCTGATGCCCGCATCGCCGAGCACGGCGACCATCTGGTTCGCGTCGCGCTCCGACAGGCCGGAGTACAGCTCCTTCTGGCAGCCGGCCAGCAGCGCGAGCAGTCCCGCGAGCAGCGCACGCGCCGCCCGGCTGCGCCACGCATGCATGCGCGGCGTCGAATCGATCGTCGTCATCGTTTGTCCGCTTCAGGGCGCGCGGCGGCTTCAGGCACACGCACCGGCCTTCGTCACTCCTGCGTCTTCAGCACCGTGTGCGTGAAGCCGTTCGCCGCCTGCGCGACCGACAGGCTCAACTGGTATTCGGAAATCGTCGTGGTCGCAGTCCACTGGAAATCCATCGCCTTCACCATCGTCATCAACGGATCGCTGCGGTTGTCCGCCATCGACGTCAGCATCTCGGTGCGATGCTTGTCGATGTTCGCGTACCGCGTGTCGAGATCGTTGCCGTACGTGCGCAACCGCTCGACCAGCGACGAATGGTTCGCCTGCGCGGGTGTCGCGGGCGTCATCTGCACCGCCGGCGTTGCATCCGCCGGCGCGCGCGACATCGCGACGGCCGACGCCGAAGGCGACGCCGTGGCCGCACCCGGCTGCATCAATGCATCGAACTGGCGCACCTGCGCCGGATCTGACGTCGCGCCCGCCTGCTGCACGGCGCCCGCGAGCGCGGCCGCGCCCGGCGGTGCAGCACCTACGCCTGTTACCGACATGATCGTGTCCTCCTTGACCGGCAGTGCCGGAAACGAGCCGGCCGGCACGCACGCGCGCCCAGCCGGGCGCCCGTCATGGGCGGCCCCGGCATGCGGCGTCGCGCGGCGCGGCCGGCGACCGGCGTCATGCGCGGCCGGCGGAACTCAGGTGTTGCGCAACCTGGGCGTTCGCCGTCCCTTCCTGCGCGGTCACTGCGTTGCTGGTTTCGAACGTCGCGGTCGACTGCTGGACCTGGAAGTTGATCTTCGTCAGCTCGAGCTGCGTCTTGGTCAGGTCGTCCGCCTGCTGCTGGACCTGGTTCGTGTTGTTGGCACCAGTCGGGGGGGTACTCATGTTTCGCTCCTTTTACGTAAACGTCGATGAACTTCGTCCCGCTTCCGGCGGCGGCCCCATGCCCCACCGGCGACGTGACGCGCCGCTTGCGCGGCGTGTCGCGTGCTGCGCGCACCGCGCGACGCGCGATGCGCAAACCCTGTCGCGGCGCTAGTGCGCCGCCTCCTTCGATGCACCGGCGGCCGCGACGGCCGGCGTCGCCGGCGCGTCCGGCAGCAGCGTCGGGCCCGGCACCGGCTGCGCGACACCGGCCGCCGCGCCGCTCGCGAGCGGCGGCACGGGCGGCGCGGGCACCCGCTCGGGCGCGCTCGCGGATGGGCCGCCGAGCGGCATCGTGATGCGCTGGCCGTTGCGCTCGAACACGACTTCGTCCGGTCCGATCGACACGACGGTCGGCCCCTCCTTCAGCCGCGCGCCTTCGAAATAGCGACTGCCGTCGGCCGTCTCGATGTAACGCTGGTCGCCGTCGCCGGCGAACACCGTCGTGATCTCCGGAATTCCCGCGACGCCGCCAAGCGTCGTCGCGGTACGCGGCGCGGCGGCATCGGCGTCGCGCACGTGGTCGACCACCTCCAGCGCCGGGCGCGCATCCTTCATGTAGTTGCGAATGCGCGGCTCGATCTGCGCGCGCTCGGCCGCGCCCGTCAATTCGATCCGCCCGCGGCCCAGATAGGTGACCGTCAGTGCCGTGTCGCTGAAATACGTCTGCGCGGTCGCGACGAGATCGCTGACCACGTAGATGTTGCCGAGCGCCGCGTTGTCGACGCCCGCGACGATCTGCGCGACGCGTTCCCGCGCGGCCGGGTCGCTCACGTAACCCGACACGATCACGCCGTCGTCGCGCGGCGCGACGGCGAGCTCCGGATACGCGTGCAGCAGCTGTTGCAGCCGGTGCGTGCGCGCAAGCACCGACTCGTGCTGCCATGGCAGGCGCCCCGACCACGCGACGAAACCGTAACCGAGCGCGCCGAGCAGCACGCCGATCCACAACGCGACGACCGCGATCACGAGCCGGCGGCTGCCGAGACGCCGCAGGCCGCCGGTGAGCCAGCCGAGCCACGCGGCTTCGCGCGCGGCGTCCGGCGCGTCGGCCTCGTCGGGCACCGCGACGCTCGCCTGCGCGTGACGCGCGATGCCGAGCTTGATCGAGCCGACCGTCACGACGTCCTGCGGCGTCATCGAGCGGCGGCCCGCGCCGAGCGGCTCGTCGTTGAACAGCACGGGCGCGCCGCCGTCGCCGCCGTGGTTCTGCACCGTCACCGCGAGCGCGCCGACCTGCAGGCACACCTGTTTCGCGCCGATCTCGCGATCGGGCAGGATCACTTCGCAGTCGGCCGCGGTGCCGACCCAGTTCGCGCCGCGCGCGAGCGACATCGTGCGGCCGTACATCGGTCCGCTGAGGAAGCACAGGTTCCACGGCGACGCGAGCGCGGCCGCTCCGGCCGCGGCTGCACCGGGCAAAGCGCCGTCGCCGTGCGGGTCAATGATGGTCGTCGACATGAGTGGACGCTCCTGCGGTCGTCGCCACGGGCTGCTCGGCCGAATTCTTCGGCGGCGGCAGCGCGGGCGGGCCGAACTTCGTGCCGGGCAGCGGCGCGGGCGTGAGCGGCACCGCGATGTCGTTGTCCGGCGGGCGATACATCGACGTGCCGTCCGAACCGGCCGGCCCGTCCACGCCCGGATTCACCGGCGAGCCGTCCGGCGCGTACATCGACGCGGTCGTCACCACGCGCGGCGTCAGCAGGTAGAACCGCTCCATGTGGTTGCCCGACTTGTCGGTGTACTTGAACAGGTTGCCGATCAGCGGGATGTCCGACAGCCACGGCACGCCGCTCTTGTTCAGCCGCACCTCGTCGTCGTTGAAACCCGCGATCAGCAGGCTCTTGCCTTCATCGATCATCGTCTTCGTGACGATGTTGCGCTGCTGGATCACCGGCACGTTCGACACGGCCTGCCCCGGCACGATGTTGCCGTCCTGGATGTCGATCGACATCATCACGCTCTGCGGATTGCCGGACACGGCGGCCGCGTTGCGGATCGCCTCGTCGACGATCATCGGCGTCACCTTGATGCTGGTGCCGGTCGTCACGCTGTACAGCGACGAATCCTGGTAGCCCTGCACCTGCACGTAGAACTGCGTAAGGTTCTCGAGAATGGCCTCGGTGTTGTCGAGCGCCAGCACCTTCGGCTTCGAGCGCAGCTGCGCCTGCCCCTTCTGCGCGAGCGCGTTCACGCGCGTGAGCAGGTAGTTGCGCAACGAGCCGCCGATCGACGCGGTCAACGCGATGCCGGTCGGCATGAAGGTGCCGGTCTGCCCGGTTTCCGACGTGCCGATGCCGAACGTAAGCGGCGGATTGCCGGCGCCGTTGAACTGCGTGTTGCCGTTCAGCGGATTCTGGCCGTTGCCGATCTGCACGTCGCCGTGCGTCGTGTGCAGACGCCAGTCGATCCCGAGGCTGTCGAGCGAATCCTCGTTGATGTCGATGATCGTCACGTTGATCTCGACGATGCGCGGCCGCTCATCGAGCTGATTGATCAGCGACTGGTAGCGGTACATGTTCTCCGGCAGGTCGCGCACGATCACCGCGTTGATCGCCGGATCGGCGACGATCTGCGGCAGCGTGTCGCCACCGCCGCCATTCGAGAACGGCGAGAAGCCGCCCGCGCTGCTGTCCGCGCCGCCATAGCCGCCTTGGCGCGGGCCGCCGGAAATGTCCGGGAAGTCGAGCCGCGGCACCGCGATCGTCAACCCCGATCCGAGCTTCACCTGACGCGCCGCCTGCCCGAGCGGCGTGCTCGACGGCAGTTCGTTCGTACCGCCGCCCTTGCCGAACAGCCGGCGCAGGATCGTCGCGACGCCCGGCACCGTCACTTCCTTGCCCGAGCGGTTGATCGTGAAGTCGGACGCCCAGCCGTACCTCAACCGGAACGCGCGGATGTCCGCATGCGCGCCATTCGCCGACGGATCGCCCACCGAGCCGACCGCCTGCCGCACGAGCTCGACGTAGCGGCGCGGGCCGGCCACGTACACGCTGTTCGCGCGATCGTTGATCACGAGCGTGTAGCGCTTGTCGGGAATCTGCATCGCCTGCAGCGCGCGGCCGATCTCGCCGGCCGCGTTCGGCGGGATCGGGATCATCTGCGTCTGCGACTGGTCGGCCGGGTCGACGTACAGGAACGAGCCGTCGTAGTACCACGTGAGCCCGTAGGTCGAGCAGATCGTGTCGAGCGTCTGCTGCGGCGTGCCCGAGAAACGGCCGCTGATCACGCCGTCGACCTTCGGGTCGACCACGGCCGTCACGCCCTGTGACGATGCGAGCTCGCGAATGAAGTCGCCGATCTTCTTGCCGTTCGCGACGATCGTGAACGGCTTGTTGCGCCAGCGCAGGTCCGCCGCGCGAGCCGGGTGCGCGACCGTCATGCACAGCGATGCCGCGAGCAGCGCGGTCGCACACATGGCGAGCGCGGCCCGTTGCAGGCGGCGCGGTTGAAACCGGATCGGGGCGACGCGTCGACGCATCAAAGCACTCCTGTGGAAGAAACGAACATGCGTTCCAGCGCCTGCTGCGCGAAGCGCAGCACCTCGCTGCCGAGCCAGCCCGACAGCAGCACGAGCGCGACCATCACGGCGATCAGCCGCACCGCGATGCCGATGTTGGCGTCCTGCACCTGCGTGACGGCCTGCAGGATCGCGACGACGAGGCCGGTGACGGTGGCGATCAGCACGATCGGCAGCGACAGCAACAGCACCAGCATCAGCGCCTGCCGCGTCAGGTCGAGGATCGTCGAGCTCGTCATTGCGCAGCTCCCGGCGTGCGCACGCCTGCGCCCGCGCCAAGCGTGCCGTCGTCGGGCGGGTTCTTCACCCAGCCGACCGTATGCAGCTGCACGTCCTCCTCGACCTCCTGGTACGACAGCACCGCGAGCTCGGGCAGCACCGGCTGCAGAATCGTCTTCACGTAGCGACGCGCGCCGAGCGCGACCATCACGGCGAGCCGCGCGGCGCCTTGCGGGTTGCCGTGGCCGCCTGCGCCGGCCGCCTGCGCCGCCGTCGCCGCCTGCACGATCGCGCGCACCTGCTCGCCGATGTCCTGCTTGATCGCGCTCGACAGCGCGAGGAAATTGCCCTGCTTCGTGCGCATCACCGCATTCTCGATCCGCTCCTGCAGGTTCTGCTCGAACAGCACGACGCGCAGCTGCCGTGTGGCGCCCGCATGACGATCGGTGATCATCCGGCGCAGGTCGACGCGCACCAGCTCGACCAGCGCGATCACGTCGTCCGGTTCGTTCGGCGCCCATGTGATCAGGCTTTCGAAAATCACGCGCAGATTGCGGATCGGCACCTGTTCGGCAAGCAACCGGCGCAGCACCTCGGTCACGCGCTGCAGCGGCACGAGCCGCGTCAGTTCGCCGACGAGTTCGGGATGCTCGCGGCGCACCAGATGCACGAGCGCCTGCGTTTCCTGGATGCCGAGCAGTTCGTCCGCATGCTGGCGCACGATTTGTTCGACGTGCGCGGCGAGCGCGCCTTCGCTCGTGAGCCACTTGCCGTCCGGCGCCGCACCGTCGGGCTTGATCCATAGCGCGGTCGCGAACGGACCGAACGCCTCGGCCGGCTGGCGCTCCGCGCGCTCCGGCAGCGGCGCGACGCCGTCCCACAGCAGCCAGCCCGGCTTCAGCGCACCCTGCGCGGCGAGCACGTCCTGCAGGTAGATCCGGTACGTGCCGGCTGGCGCCCCCTCGTCGTCGTTCAGCGTGATGCGCGGAAACACCGTGCCGATGTCCGCGTCGACGCGCGCCTTCGCGCTCGACAACGCAGCCTGCAACTGCGCGAGGTTCAGCGTCGTGCGCAGGTCGTCCGACAGCGACACCGCGATCAGCGACGTGACGCCCGCCGCATGCGACACCTTTGCGGGCTGGCCATCGTCCGTCGCGCCGATGCGGCCCGCGATATGAATCAGGTTGAAGCTCGGCGCGGTCGTCTTGCGCTTCAGCTGCGTGAATGCGAACGCGCCGAGGCCGAACGCGATCAGCGCGAACGACCACTTCGGAAAACCCGGCACGACAAGGAAGCCGGCCAGCACCAGCGCCGCGATCAGCAGCGCGCGCGGATGTGCGCCGAGCTGCTCGCCGAGTTGTTCGCCGAGCTGGCGCTGCCGCGTGTCGCGCGTCGCGACGCGCGTCGTCACGATGCCGGCCGCGATCGACACCAGCAGCGACGGAATCTGCGACGCCATCCCGTCGCCGACCGTCAGGATCGCGTAACGTTGCAGCGCCTCGCCGATATCCATGCCGTGCATCAGCGTGCCGACCGCGATACCCGCGACGATGTTGATGAACGCGATCACGAGGCCCGCGATCGCGTCGCCCTTCACGAACTTCATCGCGCCGTCCATCGCGCCGTGCATCTGCGATTCCTGTTCGAGCTTCTCGCGGCGCTCGCGCGCTTCGTCGGCGCTGATGATGCCTGCGCGCAGGTCCGCGTCGATGCTCATCTGCTTGCCCGGCATCGCGTCGAGCGAGAAGCGTGCGCCGACTTCGGCAACCCGCTCGGAGCCTTTCGCGATCACGATGAACTGCACGACCGCGATCACGAGGAACACCACCCCGCCCACCACGACGTTGTTGCCGACCACGAGCCGGCCGAACGCATCGATCACGTGGCCCGCGTTCGCGTGCAACAGGATCAGCTTGCACGACGCGATGTTCAGCGCGAGGCGGAACAGTGTCGTGAACAGCAGCAGCGCGGGAAACGACGAGAAGCTGACCGCCGACGGCACGTAGGTCGACACCGTCAGCAGCACGACGCTCGCGGCGAGGTTCAGCGAGATCATCCCGTCGAGCGCGGCTTGCGGCAGCGGCAGGATGAACAGCGCAACCACCGACACGATGAACGCGGCGAGAAACAGGTCGGCGCGCGGCGATGCCCCGAGACGTCGCCCGGACACGCTGCGGCCGGCGGAGAAGATCCGCTGCCAGTCGCGAGGGAGCGCCTTCGGTTCTGCCATCGTGCCGTCGTCCTGTCGTTGTCGCCGGCGGGCACGGGCCGTCATGCCCCGTGTCGCGCGGACCGTTGAATGGGACGAGTGTAGCGACGCGAAACCGCGCAAAAACGGATGCGCCTCGTAGCGGCGTGGCGGTTTTCCGGCGACGACCGGATCCGACTACGAAACCCGGCGGCGCCTGCTCGCGCGCATCGGCGGAACCGCTTCCATCGCGTGGCGGCGCCGCGCGCGAACAGGGTCAGGACTCCAGACGGCGTGCGGCGAGATACGCGAGCTGCGCGCGATTCTGGACGTTGAAGAGTTTTTCGAGCGAACGGATATGGTGGCCGACCTTGTGCAGCGACGTGCGCAACGCGCTCGCGATCTCCTGGTCGGACAGCCCGTGCACGAGGCGCTCGAGCACCTGCTGCTGCTCGTCGCCGAGCGCGAAGCCGCGCATGCGCGCGATGCGCGCCTCGAGGAACGGCAGCGCGACGCGATGCACGGCGAGGCTCACGGACAGCGCGCCGCCGATCACGCGATCGTCGATCCATTCGGTACCGTGGGCTTCCGACGTGACGTTCACCGCGACGCGCAGGTCGAGCCGCGGTGCCGACAGGCTGAAGATCACGCCGCTGTTCATGGCATGCGCACGCAGATGGCCGGCCAGCGCGAGCACCTTGCGCTCGCCGCTGCCCTGCGCGGCCGACTCGATCTCGTCGAGCCGCCACGCGACCGGGAAGCCGCTTTGCCGCACCTGCGCGAAACGCGGGTCGCTCTCATAGAGCATGCCTTCGATATACGGCTGCATGAACGTCGCGGGCGCGAGGTCGCGCAGCAGATGCGCGCACAGGATGCGCCGCCCGATCATTTCATACGCGCCGTAACCGAGCGTGCTGAAACCGATTTGCCGCAATCGGGCATGGCATTGGGAGAAATCGACAGAAGCGAGGTCGGATTTACCGGATGCGACTTGAATGCCGGTAAAAACGTCGCGCTCGATTGCATGAATTTCTTTCGAATAAGCGGCAGCGGCCGCAATATCGGCTTGCGAGAACCACTCGACGCGTGGCGCGTCGTCAGCGTATGTCATGAGGAGCCCACCCTTTCCCAATATGTGAACCTGCCCCGTCACGATCTGGTCTTTTCTTTATGTTTTTCTGGTCGTCTCTATACCGGTGCGAATATGAACCTTTCGCCCGAATTAGTATTACGGCATATTACGCGCACACAGGCATTTTTGTACAATGCCCCCGCGTTTCGTCTGGATGACGATCGGCGCACATCATAAAGATGCTCGATCGCATCGTCGCGAGTGCCGTGCACGACACGGCGGCCGCCACGCGATGCGCGTCGATTCCGAGGGATGGCACATGTCCGATATTGCAATGCAAGAAGAAGCGGTCGCCTCAACTATGTCCCGTCCGTCGCGGCGGACGGCCGCCTGCGCCGACGCGTCGAGCGCGCGCCCGGTGCAGGTCGTGTGGTGTGACGACGTCAAGCGCGGCGACATCGCGCAGCCGCACGCGCCGAAGCTCGGCGTCGCCGATACGCTCGCGCACGCGCAGAGCACCGCGGAACGCAACCGGATCGTCACAAGCCTGCTGCATCTGACGGGCTTCTCGACGTTCGCATACTTCGCGCTCGAATTCTCGCGGGAGCGCGTCGAAAGTCTCTACCTGCACGAGGCGTTCACGCCGACCACCTATCGCGGCGACTACGTGCGGCACAACCATCACGACATCGATCCGCGCACGCTCGGCGCGCGCGTATGCAACATGCCGATCGTATGGGACCTGCAGCAGTTGCGCCGCGAGCATCGCGAACGCGACGACGGCCCGTGCGTGACGCCGGCGGCGCTCGATGGCTTCCTGCAGACGATGCAGGACGACGGCATGTGCAGCGGCATCATGTATTCGATGGCCGTGCCCGGCACGCGGCTGCATGCGTTCATGAGCTTCACCGCGCCGCGCCGCACGCGCGAGTGGATCACGCCATCGACGATCGAGCAGGCGCTGTCGATCGGGCTGTCGGTTCACAAGTTCGCGTCGCCGCAACTGATCGCGACGTCGCGCGAACGCGCGGTAAACGGCCTCACGCCGTTCGAACAGGAACTGTTGCTGGGCATCGCGGAAGGCGCGTCGGACAAGGAGATCGGCCGGCGCCTCGACACCAGCGCGCACAACGTCGACTACCACCTGCGCAAGCTGCGCAAGCGCTTCGGCGTCGCGAACCGGATCCAGCTCACGTACCTGACGTCGAAGCTCGAACTGATCTGACGCGCGCGACGAACCCGCGTAAACGCACATGCCGGCCTCGCGGGCCGGCATGTGCTCAAATCTGGCGATGACGCCGTGCGGCGTTACTTCAGCAGCGTCATCTGCACGACCTTGACGATCACGAGACCGACCGCGATCACCAGATAGCCGCGCAGCACGGCCATCCAGACGCGGGTCGCGACCGTCATGCTCTGCGGCTCGAGAGAATCGAGCGGCGGCATGCGCCATGTTTCGCGCAGCGCGCGATCGACTCCCGGTTCGACGACGCGCTTGTTGCGGCGAATCAACACCGTCGCGAGATAGCCGGCAATCGCGAGCACGGTGCCGCCGACCAGCACGTCGACGATCGCTTCACCGCTGATGTCCGGGTACATCACCGATGCGGTCAGGATGATCGACAGCAGCACGAGCACCCAGATCACCGCGCCCGTGAACACGTTGAGCTTCGTCGAGTTGACCCACGGGCCGAGCACCTGGCGATCGTTGCAAAGCACGAGCAGGAACACGGTCGCGCTCGGCAGCAGCACGCCGGCAAGCGTCTGCACCGCTTCGGTCAGCAGGCCGAGCGGGCTGCCCGGAATCAGCACGAGCGCGGCAGCGGCCGCGACGATGCCGAAGTAGACGAGATAGAAGCCCTTCGCATCGGACACGCCGCGATGCAGCGAATGGCGGATCTTGAACACGTCGCCGATCGCGTACGCGGTCGACAGCGACACCGCCGCCGCGCCGATGATGCACGCGTCGAGCAGCGCGACCGCGAACAGCGTCGCGCTGGTACGGCCCGCATATTTCTCGAGGCCCGCGATCACGCCGCCCGCGTCGGTGAAGCCGCCCGCTTCCGGATGACCGCCGAACAGCGCGGCGCTGAAGCCGATCATCGCGACCGCGCCGATCAGCACGAACGCGATGCCGATCCACAGGTCGACCTTCTCGTACTTCATGAAGCGCGGCGTGATGCGCTTGTCGATCACGTAGCTCTGCTGGAAGAACAGCTGCCATGGCGCGACCGTGGTGCCAACGATGCCGATCACGAGCAGCATCACGTCGGACAGCTTCGCGTGCGCGGGCCAGTTCGGCACGAAGAAGTCGCGCGACATCTGCGCCACCGGCGGGTGGATCGACACGAGCACCGGCACGAGCAACAGGCTCAACACGCACAGCACGATCGCGAACCGCTCGAAGCGCCTGAAGTCGCCGGTACTCACCGCCGCCATCGTCAATGCGGCCGCCACGCAAACGCCCGCGACCTTCGGGAGCCCGAAGAAAGCCAGCACGAACGTGATGCCGATGAACTCGGTGACGATCGTCAGCGCATTGAGCAGGAACAGGTCGATCACGCTGAATGCGCCCCAGAACTTGCCGAAGCGCTCGAAGATCAGGCGCGCATGGCCGACGCCGGTGACCGCGCCGAGGCGCAGCACCATTTCCTGGTTCACGTACAGCACCGGCACGAGCAGCAGCAGCGTCCACAGCAGCGTCGTGCCGTAGTTCTGGCCGGCCTGCGTATAGGTGCCGAATGCGCCGGCGTCGTTGTCGCCGACCATCACGATCAGGCCGGGGCCGATGATCGCGAGCAGCGTGCGCAGGCGCGCCCACCACGTGCGGCGCGCGGCGGTGTCGTGATGCGCGATGGTGCCGAGCGCGCCGCGGATATCGCCCAGGTGGGCTTCGTCGAGCACGGCGCTGCGTTCGACGGCGATCGGTGGAGAGACGTTCGATGGCGTGGACATGATGAATTCCGTACGGCTGGTTTTTTTATCCGGCAAGCGTGTGGCCTTGGAATACGCGCGCAGAACGGGGCCGCGCGCGCATGCCGAGACGCGCTCGGCGCTTCTTCAGCAGATCAACGACTTCAGCTGGTTCAGCAAACGGGAGAACACCCGCGGACGGGCGTCGAGCGTCAGCATCGCGTCGTAATGCGGACGCGATTCCGCGAGTTGCGGGAGGTTCGACAGCAGAAGGCCGAAGTTCATGGTCTGGCTCCTGGCGGCAACGGCATGCGTGCCGGCCGCGTGATGGGCGCGGGGCCAGTCCGGGGCCTGAACGACGTGTCAGGCTAGTCGGCCGGCATGTCCCTGCGACCCGGGTTCAAAAGGGTCTGTTGGTGCAACGGGCATAAGGGACAACTGTCACTGTCGTTCACGGCGGCTCCTGTACGGTGTTCCGGAGAACACGGTTGACCGCCGTCTGGCGCGGACCTCGTTCGGGTGCATGCGAAACGCATGCGCGAACGCGGCCGCGCGCCGGGCGGCGGCGAAACCGGATGGCGCACGCGAAAACACATCACGCTAACCGGCGCGAATCAGGGTGCACGTAGGGAGTTGCTGCGGAATACTGCTGCGCGCACCGTTTGCCTGAATGACAAACGGCGGCTTCGATGAGGCGCGGACGTCGGTCGCTCAGGCGGAAATTTCGTTCGAAGATCGACTACTGCAGGCGTCCAAGGCGGCGGCCCCAAGAGTGAAGATGCCGGATTCTATGGACCGGCCGAAACGGAAGTCAACCCTCTGGCACGCCGTCCGGGGAAAATTTTTTCCAGCCCCTGCGCGCTGAAAGATTCGCGCCCGGAATGACGCGCCGCAACCTTTCAACGCGTCACGGGGCGCGCGACGCCGATGCGCGCGAGCAACAGTCGCCACGCGACGCCGGCGGGCGGTCGTGCCGGGCAGCGGCCGGCGCGCGGCGTGGCGCCGCAGTCGATGCGATAGGCGCAACGCCGCTGCTTTTTTGCTTGCACCGCAACAAAGCTCGCGACTACAATCCGCCCCAATTCATTGAGGGAGTCCCTTCGTGGACACATGCTCCAGTTGCAGTTCGATGCCGGTCCAGGCCGGCCAAGCCATCGCGAGATAGCAGCCAGACGCATGTCATTCGCCGCTCGCTCGCATTCGTCGGGTTAGCGCGCCTCCCCCGATGCCGGCATAGCCGGCTCGTCCGTCGCACGCTCCGTTACGTTCCAACCGCCGATCGCAGGCCGCGCCATGCACCCGCGTTCGATCACGTCGTCCGGCATGCGCCGGACCGGACGGAGGATCGTCATGTTCTTTCAATCGTTCGCTGCCAGACTCAAGCGACTCGTACACGTCGCGTCCGACCGCTCGCCGGCTTCGGCCCTTTCGCCGCTCGCCCACGCGGTCGGCGGCTGGCGAGGCTGCGCACTCGCACACCTGCCGGCGGCACCGCGCGCGCTCGACTGCGTGCTGATCGGTGCGATGGCGGCCGCCGTCGCGCTCGTCGCACTGCTCTGCACCGCCGGATCGCGCCTCGGCTTCGCGCACGTGTGGCGGATCGGCGGCTGGCTGCCATGACCGGCGGTGCCGAACGCGCGCATGCCTGCGCGCCCCCGCCCGCACCTGCCCCATCGCTTCAAGTTCCCATTTCTTCAGTCAAGCTAATCAATCAAACAACGGAGCCCGCATGAAGAATCGCTTCGAATCCGCACTGCGCACACAACGCCTCGATGCGCTCGCCGCGCTGCTGCTGTCGCTCGCCACCGCGCCCGCGTTCGCGCAATCGGCATCGCCGGCCACCGGCGCCGCCGTGGCCGAACCGGCGGCCGACGTCAGCGACGCCCCCCCCGCACAGGCGGCCGATGCTGCCACGCCCGCGCCCACCGGTTTCTGGGAGCGCTCGAACCTGCTCGGCAACATGGGCGGCCTGCGCGACGTGCTCGGCGATCACGGCGTCACGCTGAACCTGCAGGAAACCAGCGAGTACCTGTACAACACGGCGGGCGGCACGCAGCACGGCGGCGCCTATCAGGGCCTCACGCAATTCGGCTTCAACGTCGATACGGAGAAAGCGATCGGGCTGCCGGGCGGCACGTTCAACGTGTCGGCGCTGCAGATCCACGGCACCAACCTCACGCAGCGCAATTTGCAGACGCTGCAGACCGCGACCGGCATCGAGGCGAATTCGACCACGCGGCTGTGGGAACTCTGGTACCAGCAGGCGTTCCTCGCCGGCAAGGCCGACGTGAGGATCGGCCAGCAAAGCGTCGACCAGGAGTTCATGGTGAGCCAGTACGCGGCGACGTTCATGAACGCGACGTTCGGCTGGCCCGTGCTGCCGTCCACCGACCTGCCGTCCGGCGGCCCCGCGTATCCGCTGTCGTCGCTCGGCGTGCGGCTGCGCGTGAAGCCGGCCGACGCGTGGACCGCGATGGTGGGCGTGTTCGACGGCAACCCGGCCGGCCGCAGCGACGGCGACGCACAGGTGCTGAACGCGCACGGCACCAACTTCAACCTGCGCAGCGGCGCGTTCGTGATCGGCGAACTCCAGTACGCGCTGAACGCGCCGCCGGCCGACCCGAAGGCGCCGCAACCGGCCGGCCTGCCGGGCACGTACAAGCTCGGCTTCTGGTATCAGTCGCAGCACACGAACGATCCGCGCTTCGGCACCGACGGGCTGTCGCTCGCGAATCCGGCCAGCAATGGAATCCCCGCCACGCATCGCGGCAACTACGGTTTCTATGCGGTCGCGGATCAGATGGTGTGGCGGCCGTCGGCGGACAGCCCGCGTTCGGTCGGCGTGTTCGCGCGCGTGATGGGCGCGCCGGGCGATCGCAACGTCGTCGATTTCGCGGCGAATGCGGGCGTGACGCTCAAGGCGCCGTTCAAGGGCCGCGACGACGATACGGCCGGCATCGCGATCGGTTACGCGAAGATCGGTTCGCATGCACGTGCGCTCGACGGCGACACCGGCACGTATACGACGCCCGGCTATCCGGTGCGCCGCGCGGAAACGGTGATCGAGGCGACCTACCAGTATCAGGTCGCACCGTGGTGGCAGCTGCAGGCCGACCTGCAGCACTTCTTCCGGCCGGGCGGCGGCATCCCGAATCCGAACGCGGCCGGCGCGCGCATCGGAGACGAAACGGTGATCGGCGTGCGCACGACGATCACGTTCTGACAGCAGCGCATGCGACACGGGCCGGATCGCCGCGCGAGCGGCAGTCCAGCCCGTGTCCGCCATGTCCGTTCACGTGCCTGCGCTCGACGCACGCGGCTCGTCACTCGCCATACAGCCCGAGCAGTTTCAGCGTGACGCCGTTGGTCCAGCCGAAGCCGTCCTGCAGCGGATATTCGCCGCCACCGCCGCCGCCCTCGCCGGCGCCCTCGACCACGTACTTCTCGACGAGCTTGCCTTCGGTTGCATACACATGCTTCACGTCGGCCAGGAAGCGCGTGCCGATGTCCTTTGCGAGCGCCGGTTCGCCATAGCGGCGCAGCCCGTCGATCGCGATCCACTGCAGCGGCGCCCAGCCGTTCGGCGCGTCCCATTGCTGGCCGGTGTTCTCGGTCGTCGTCGCAAGGCCGCCCGGTTGCAACAGCGTCTTGCGCACCTCGCGCGCGGTCGCCTTCGCGCGTTCGGGCCATGCGACGCCTGCGAACAGCGGATACAGCGCAGCCGCCGTCACGCCGTCGCGCGGCTTGCGCAACTGCCAGTCGTAGTCGCCGTAATAACCGCGGCGATTCCACAGATAGTGATTGATCGCCGCCGCGCGGCGCGCCGCCCGTCCGGAAAAATCCGCCACGCACGCGATGTCGCGCGTGACCGCGCAGCCCTTCACGATCGTCGTCTCGAGATGGAACATCAGGCTGTTCAGGTCGACCGGCACGATCGACGTCGTGCGGATCGTCGCGAGCGTCTTGCCGTCGCCGAACCAGCGCGAGCTATAGTCCCAACCGCTTTCGGCGCCCGCGCGAAGGTCGCGATACACCTCGTTCGCGGGGCGATTCGGTACGGCCTTCGCGGTCGTCACGTCCTCGAGATACGACTCGTCGCGCGGCGTGTCGCTCGCGTCCCAGTAGCGGTTCAGCACCGCGCCGTCCGGCATCGCGACCACGTTGCGCGCGGCTTGGCCGCGCGGCGTCGTGGCTTCGCCCTGCATCCAGTACGCATGTTCCTTGCGCAGCGCCGGCAAGTATTTCTGATAGACCTTGTCGCCTTCCGCCTGCGCGGCGAGCGTGACCATGTATGCGAAGAACGGCGGCTGCGAGCGGCTCGCGTAGTACGTGCGGTTGCCGTTCGGGATATGGCCGACCGTGTCGATCAGATACGCGAAGTTGTCGAGCATGTCGTCGACGAGATCCTCGCGCCCCGACACTTGCAGCCCGAGCATCGTGAAATAGGTATCCCAGTAGTAGCCTTCGCGGAAGCGGCCGCCCGGCACCACGTACGGCTTCGGCATCGCGATCAGCGAGCTGTACGGCGGCACCGTCGTGGTGGTGCGCGTGAGCTGCGGCCACAGCCAGTCGATGTGCTGGCGCAGCGTCTGGTTCGCGGGCGGCGTGACCCCGCCCTCCGGCGGCGGCGTGAAGTACTGGTCGACGAACGCCTTCAGCGAGAAACCCGGCTGCGACTTCTGTTGCTGATACAACTGTACGATCGTCGCAGGATCGGTATTGGGCGTCGCGTCGACGAAGGTCTTCTGATCGGGATAGATTTGAGCCGTCTGCACCGCGACGAACAGGTCGCCGTAGAGCTGGCTCGGCGGCGGCAGCAGCGTGCCGGAAGCCGGGTTCGCGAGCGTGGCGGCGGCGGGCGCGGCGGGCTGGCTGGCCACCTGCATCGAAGTTTGATTCGCGCTGTCGGCCTGCGCCGCACAACCGGCGACGGCGAGGTAAGCGACGGCGAGAATGGCGGCCCAGCGCAGACGCGGCGCGGGAACGGACGGATGCGAGGCAGGATGCGATGCGGTCGATGCGGCGCGGCGTGACGTCATGACGTGTCCCCTCCTTTCGATGACGAATGGTTCGGCAGGGGTCTCGTTCGCGCGTGCGCTCGTCTCGATGGCCGTCGATCGATGCGCGTCGTTGTCTTTCGCAGATGAGTTGCGACTGTCGCACGAAACGCGCATCGCACGCAAGTTTCGCGGCCGCCCTGCGGGCGTGCGTCATGTGTCATGTCATGAACCGCGCTCGCCACCCCGGTCGTCTCTTCTTTCATGCGCGGCAACAGGTACGACTGTTGCAACATGCGGAACAACCGTTGTCTCGCGTGACGCAACGACCACATTGTGGGCATAATGGCGCCTTTACCGCGCGCCCTGCCCATGTCGCCCGTCTTTCTAGCACCGCTCATCGTTGCCTGTGCGTTGTTCATGGAAAGCGTCGACGCGAACATCATCGTCACCGCACTGCCCGCGATGGCGAGGGACTTCGGGCACAATCCCGTCACACTGAACATTGCGATCACGGCCTACGTGGTCGGCCTCGGCGTATTCATCCCGATCTGCGGATGGCTTGCCGACCGGTTCAGCGCACGCTCCGTCTTTCGTACCGCGATCGGCATCTTCGTCGCCGGCTCGCTCATGTGCGCGGCCTCCAACTCGCTCGGCGTGCTGACGTTCGCGCGCTTCGTGCAGGGCGTCGGCGGCGCGATGATGGTGCCGGTGGGCCGGATCATCATCTTCCGCGCGGTGCCGCGCTCCGATCTCGTGCGCGCGATGAACTACCTCGCGATTCCCGCGCTGTTCGGGCCGACGCTCGGGCCGCTCGTCGGCGGCTTCATCACGACCTACCTGCACTGGCGGATGATCTTCTTCATCAACGTGCCGATCGGCATCTACGGGATCTACCTCGCGAGCAAGCACATCGCGAACACGCACGAAGCCGATCCCGGCCCGCTCGACTGGTTCGGCTTCCTGCTGTCCGCGAGCGGCGCCGCGCTGCTGCTGATGGGTCTCACGCTGATCGACGGCTCGCTCACGTCGCGCGGCAACGCGCTCTTGATGTGCGTGGCCGGCGCGGCGATGCTCGCGCTCTACGTGCCGTACGCGCGCCGCAAGGCGCGTCCGGTGCTCGACCTCAGTTTCCTGAGGATCCCGACCTACCACGCGAGCGTGGTCGGCGGGTCGCTGTTCCGCATCGGCCTCGGCGCGGTGCCGTTCCTGCTGCCGCTCGCGCTGCAGGAAGGCCTCGGGATGAGCGCGTTCCACTCCGGGCTGATCACCTGCGCGTCCGCACTCGGCGGCGCGGTAAGCCGCTCGACGGCCACCCATACGCTGCGCCGCTTCGGCTTTCGCACGGTGCTGATCTATAACGCCGCGTTCGCCGGGCTCGCGATCGCCGCCTACGGCGTGTTCCATCCCGGCATGGCGACCTGGGCGATCTGGACGATCGTGCTGGTCGGCGGCATCTTCCCCGCGCTGCAGTTCACCAGCCTGAATTCGATGATCTACGCCGATATTTCGCAGGCCGATGCAGGCCGTGCGACGAGCCTCGGCAGCGTCGTGCAGCAGATGTCGCTCGGGCTCGGCGTGACGGTCGCCGGCCTCGTGCTGCACGTGTCGCACTGGCTGCAGGGGCATTCGACGATGGTGTGGTCGGATTTCTGGCCCGCGTTCGTCGTGGTCGGGCTGTGTTCGTTCGCGTCGATTCCGATCACGCGGCGGCTGCCGCCCGGCGCCGGCGACGAAGTCGCGCGCGGCAAGCGGCAATGAACGTGCTGGCTGAAGAGGGAAAGACGGGCAGCGGAAAAACCGCAAAACCAAAAAAATCAGCGGACATCCACACGGGGCCGGTGCACAGCCGCATGGATGTCCGCTCAGGGCTCCGGGTCTCTCGTTGGGGGTTGAGAATCCCGGATCTGCTTCCTGCGTGCCATGGACATATGTGCGTCGGAAGCCGAATCGTTGCGCGCACATGTCGTCGCGCCATGACTGCACTATAGGGAAAGTCGCGCCGCGCATCTGTCAACCATTGTCAGACGCGTTGCATGCATGCGTCGCACACGTGCGCCGCTTTCGCGCTAAAGTGGTGCCCGACCGCCACCCTCACCCGCCGTTCCGATGCTTACGCTCTCGCCCGCCGCCGCCCGCGCGCTGCATCTCGCCGCGCAGGGCCTGCTGACCCCGCCCCGCCGCAAGGCCACCAAGGCCGACGTGCTCGACACGATCCGGCGGATGGCGCAGTTGCAGATCGATACCATTCATGTCGTCGCGCGCAGCCCGTATCTCGTGCTGTTCAGTCGCCTCGGCGACTTCGCCCCGCAGTGGCTCGACGAACATCTCGCCGAGGCACGCCTGTTCGAATACTGGTCGCACGAGGCGTGCTTCCTGCCGATCGAGCAATTCGGGCTGATGCGCTACAAGATGCTCGATCCGTCGGGAATGGGCTGGAAATATGCGGCCGAATGGCACGAACAGAATCGCGCGGAAATCGAACGGATGCTCGCGCGGATTCGCGACGAAGGCCCCGTGCGGTCGGCGGATTTCATTCGCGAAGACGGCGCGAAGGGCAACGGATGGTGGGACCGCAAGCCCGAGAAAAAGCACCTGGAGGTGCTGTTCACGACCGGCGACCTGATGGTGTCCGAACGTCGCAACTTTCAGCGGATCTACGACGTGCGCGAGCGCGTGCTGCCCGGCTGGGACGATGCACGCGACCTGCCGCCGCGCGACGCGGTGCTGCCGGCGCTGCTCGACTACACATGCCGCGCGCTCGGCATCGTGCGCGCGGACTGGGTGGCCGATTACTATCGGCTGCCGCGCCGTTCGTACCGCGCCGAGCTCGAGCGGCTCGCGGATGCGGGCGAGCTGATTCCGGTGGAGATCGCCGGCTGGAAGGAACCGGCCTACGTGCATCGCTCGCTCGAAGCGCTGCTGCCGGCCGCCGCGGCCGACACGCTGCGCTCGACCGTCACGACGCTGCTGTCGCCGTTCGATCCGGTGGTGTGGGACCGGCGGCGCGCGTCGACGCTATTCGGGTTCGACTACACGATCGAGTGCTATACGCCCGCGCACAAGCGGCGCTACGGCTATTTCTGCCTGCCGGTGCTGCATCGCGGCCGGCTGATCGGGCGCGTCGACGCGAAAGCGCATCGCGCGCTCGGCACGTTCGAATTGAAGACGGTGCATGTCGAGCCGGGCGTGCGGTTCGGCACGGGGCTCGCGGCCGACGTCGCGAAGGCCGTGAAACGGCTGGCGGCGTGGCATGGCACGCCGGAGGTGACGGTCGCGCATGCGCCTGCCGAACTGGTGAAGGCACTGTCCGGCGCGTGAGGCAGGCGCAGCTGCGACGGGCGACGGCGACGCGTGCCGCTTGCGATTGCGCGGCGGCGCGCCCGTCTGCCGCCACCCGCCACGACTCAGTCGCGCAGCTTGCGAAAACGCGGCGTGCCGTCCGGCAGGTTCTCGTTGAACATCGCTTCCGGCCTCACCCACAAGCCGCGCGCATGCGGCCACAGATGCTCGTACACCACCACCGATTCCTCGGTTTCGGAATGGCGGGCGACGCCGATGTAGCGATACAGGCCGCCCTTGTAGTGGCGATGCGTGGCGAGCTGTTCGGCTTCCTGTTCGGTCATGATCTGCTTCCCTTGGGCGAAAACGAAAGCGCGTATTGTATGCGCTCGCCGCGCGTCAGCGTTTCGCGTAGATGTCCGGGCGGCGAATCTCCATCAGCCGCTCGGGATTCGCGGACGGCCCGAAGCCGACCGGCCGGTACAGTTCGTGCGCATCGGTCGTCACGAGCATGATGCGGCGCAGGCCCTGCACCATCGGCTGCGCGAAGACGTGGTCGATCAGCGCGCGGCCATAGCCGTTGCCGCGTTCGGCCGGCAAGACGAAGACGTCGCACAGGTATGCGAACGTCGCATGGTCGGTCACGAGCCGCGCGAATCCGACGAGCCGGTCGCCGACGTATGCGCCGAAGCACAGCGAACCTTCGATCGCACGCTCGACGACGTCGCGCGGAATGCCCTGCGACCAGTACGCATCGCGATGCAGGAAATCGAAGATCGCGTCGATATCGAGTTCGCGCTTGTCGGTGGAAAATCTCAGCGTGGCGGGTATGGCTGCGGGCACGTCGGCTCTCCGGTCTGGGCTGGGGCGGAGCAGCAACGATAGCGCGACGCACGGCGGGCGACAAGCGACGCCGATGCAACCAGGCGCCGCGCGACGACCTCCTCCGGCGGCTCGACCAACCCGCCTCGCCACCGGCACGACTGATCACGCGGGCCACACCGCTCGATTCGGTGATATCGTCACCGGCTCAACGAACTGCCCCATCGCTTCATGCCCTATCGACTCATCGCGTTCGACTTCGACGGCACGCTCGCCGATTCGCTCGACTGCTTTCTCGCGGCGCTGACGGAAGCGTCACGCATGCACGGTTTTCGCGACGCGACGCCCGAACTGCGTCCGGCGCTGCGCGGCATGTCGGCGCGCGAGATCATCCGCGCGCTCGAGGTGCCGATGTGGAAAGTGCCGCGCGTGACGCTCGACATGCGCAGGCTCATGCGGCCACGCATCGCGCACGTGAAGCTGTTCCCCGGTATCGACGCGACCTTCGACGCGCTTGCCGCACGCGGCATCCGCATCGCGATCGCGACGTCGAACAGCGAGGACATCGTGCGCGACCGGCTCGGCCCGCATGCGAGCCGATGCGTCGATACGTTCGCGTGCGGCATTCCGCTGTTCGGCAAGGCACGCCGGCTGCGCGCGCTCGTGCGCGAAGCGGGCATGCAGCCCGACGACGTGCTGTATGTCGGCGACGAAATCCGCGATGCCGAAGCGGCGCGACGCGCGCGGATCGCGTTCCAGGGCGTCGCGTGGGGTTACACGGCCGCCGATGCGTTGCAGGCGCATTGCGCGACGCCGTTGCTGTCGCATCTCGACGCGTTGCTCGATCGCGTGTGAGGATGCCGCGCCCATCGCGCATTCAATTCGACGCGTCGCGGAAACAGCCGATGCGCTCCATGCGCAACACGATGAAACGCCGATGACACGCGCGCACATCGCAGCCATTGCCTGCACGCCGCCCACGCAAAAATTTCCGCTGCGGCGCGCGCAACAGGTACGCCCTACCTGCCCGCCCGCACACACATCGATTCGTCTTACCAACCGTTACACAAACCACAGCGCGGTTGCACCTGCTACCTGGACGCTCTCCTAGAATCAGTCGGGCCGGGAAACACTTCGAACGCCGCCGCGGCAGAGCGGCCATCGAGTCCGGCCCGGGCGCGCCCGGTCTCTCGCACAGCCGCGGATCACGCGATCCGCCCGTTAATCAGAGCCCCGATAGAAAGGAGGTCCCATGAACCGCTTTCCCCAAGTCTCGCGCCTTGCATTGTCTGCCGCTGGCCTGCTTCTCGTCGCCGTGACGGCGACCGCGCAAACCGCGCAACCGGCGCCGTCCGCACCGGCCGCCGCCACGCAAACGCGCATCCATGAAGCCGACCAGACTTTCATCACCGACGGCACGAAAACCGTGTCGACCCAGCACGACGCCGCACGCATCGCCGATTCGCGCACGTCGGACAGCCAGGTGAAGGCGTTCGCGCAGCGCGTGTCGACCGACGACGAGAAGATCATCCAGGCGATGCGCGCGGCCAGCCCGCGCGGCGTCGACGTGCCGGCCAACGACCCCGACACGGCCATGCTGGACAGCATCAAGAACCTGCGTGGCGCGGAATTCGACAAGGCATACATCGAGCAGGTCGCGCTCGCCGGCCAGCAAAAGACGATCTCGGTATTCCAGGCTGAAATCGCTTCCGGCCGCGACACGAAGCTGAAGGAAGTCGCACGCCAGGCGCTGCCGATCCTGCAGGCGCACTACGCGGACGCGCAGAAGCTCGCGCAGCGTCACCACCTCGCATCGACGCAGTAACGCGATGCCTCGCCGCGCATTGCGCGCGGCGCCCCGCTTCCCCGTCGTCGCGCCGCCCCCCCCCTCCGGCGGCGCGACGCCATCGACACCCGGTTCGCATTACGTCGCGAGCTTCGCCCGCAACCGCTCGCTGACGTCCGGCCATTCATCGTCGATGATGCTGAAGCGCACCGAATTGCGCTTGCGGCCATCGGGCATGATCCGCTCGTGACGCACAATCCCTTCCTGCTTCGCGCCGAGCCGCAGAATCGCCGCGCGCGACTTCTCGTTCAGTTCGTCGGTCGTGAACTGCACGCGCACGCAGTGCAGCGTGTCGAACGCGTACGAAAGCAGCAGCCATTTCGCCTCGGTGTTCGCGCGCGTGCGCTGCGCCGATTCGCTCAGCCACGTATGACCGATCTCGAGCTTGCGATTCTTGCGGTCGATCTTCCACAAACGCGTGCTGCCGATTGCGCGGCCCGACGCGCGATCGACGATCACGAACGGCATCACGGTGCCGGCCGCGCGGCCTTGCAGCGCCGCGTCGATATAGGCGTCGACCGTGTCCTCGCCCGGCACGACCGTGACCGTCAGGTTCCATAACCGGCCGTCCGCCGCCGCGTCGAGCAATGCCTGACGGTCGGATGCGTCGAGCGGCCGCAGCACGATGCGCTCGCCGGCAAGCGTCGGTTGTTCGACGGAAGATGAAGCGTCGGTCATGACAGGTTCCGTTTCCATGAAGATGACGACGAGAATGACCCAGCGCGCAGCGAAATGCCCATCATACGGCCAGCGTCAGCCGGGCAGCGCGGCGAGCCGCTCGCGAATCGCATGCGCTTCGCCGCGCAGCGCATCGGCGAATGCGTCGACGAGCAGGCTCTTCGGCCGGTGCTCGGGCACGATCACGCTGACGCGATACGGAAACGAGCGCGTGAGCGGCCGCACGTGCAGGTCGCGGCCGACGAAATCGAGTGCGGTCAGCGGGTTGACGATTGCCGCGCCGAGCCCCTGCCGCACGAACGCGCACACCGACACGGCCGACGGCGTCTCGACGACCGAACGCGGCGCGACGCCGAGCTGCGCGAACGCCTCGTCGATCAGGATCCGGTACGGGTCGTTCAGCGACAGGCTCACGAACGGGCGATCGGCGAGATCCGCGAGATCGATCGCGCGTTGCGCGAGCAGGGGATGGCCGTCGGGCAGCACGCACACCTCATCGACTTCGAGCAACGGCGTGAGAACCGTGCCGGCCGGCGCGATGTCGTGTTCGGTCAGCCCGAGATCGTAGCGCTGCGCGGTCAGCCACTCCTCGAGCACCGGTGACTCCTGCGTCGCGACCGACACGCTGACGCCCGCATGCGCGTCATGGAAACGCCGGCAGGCGCCGGGCAGGATCGCGTGTGAAAACGCCGGCAGCGCAATCACCGACAATTGCCCGTCGCGAAACTCGCGCAGCCGCGCGGCCGTCGCCGCGACGCGCTCGAGCCCCACATACGCGAGCCGCACGTCGTCGAACAGCGTGAGCGCGGCCATCGTCGGCCGCAGCCGGCCGTGCGAGCGCTCGAACAGCGCGAAACCGATCACCTGCTCCATGCGCGCAAGCTCGCGGCTGATCGTCGGCTGCGACGTATAGAGCATCTCGGCCGCACGCGTCGTGCTGCCGGTGACCATCAGCGCGCGGAAGACCTCGATATGCCGATGTGTGAGCATGATCGCCTATATCAAAAATGAATCGAATATCAAAAAACAGGCATTTTACTGTATAGACATTCAGGCGCATCATTCTTCCTGTCCGTTCATTCGATCCGATTCCTCCGCCATGTCTCTCGATTCCCGCCAGCTCGCGGCGCTTGCGCAGCAATACGGCACCCCGCTGTGGGTGTACGACGCCGACGTCATCCGCGATCGCATCGCTCAACTGCGCCAGTTCGACGTGATCCGCTATGCGCAGAAGGCGAACTCGAACCTGCATATCCTGAAGCTGATGCGCGACGAAGGCGCGTGCGTCGATGCCGTGTCGCTCGGCGAAATCGAGCGCAGCCTCGCGGCCGGCTTCAGTCCCGCGGGCGAACCGGAAGGCGTCGTGTTCACGGCCGACCTGATCGACCGCCCGACGCTCGCGGCCGTGCTCAAGCACGGCGTGACCGTGAACGCCGGCTCGCTCGACATGCTCGCGCGCGTGGGCGAGCATGCGCCCGGCCACCGCGTATGGCTGCGCGTGAACCCGGGCTTCGGCCACGGCCACAGCAACAAGACCAACACCGGCGGCCCGCAGAGCAAGCACGGGATCTGGATCGACGACGTGCCGCGCGCGATCGAGATCGTGCGCCAGTACGGGCTGAAGCTGGTCGGCATCCACATGCATATCGGCTCGGGCGTCGACTACGGCCACCTGTCGCAGGTGTGCGACGCGATGGTCGACCTCGTCACGTCGCTCGGCCACGACATCGAAGCCATCTCCGCTGGCGGCGGGCTGTCGATCCCGTATCGCGACGGCGAGCCGCGCGTCGACGTCGGTCACTACTTCAGCCAGTGGGATGCCGCGCGCAAGCGGATCGAACGGCATCTCGGCCATGCGGTGCGCATCGAGATCGAACCGGGCCGCTTCCTCGTCGCGGAAGCCGGCACGCTCGTCACCGAAGTGCAGGCCGTGAACCGCCGGCCGAAGCACGACTTCGTGCTGATCGATGCGGGCTTCAACGACCTGATGCGTCCGTCGATGTACGGCAGCTACCACGCGGTGTCGGTGCACGCGCACGACGGCGCGCTGCCCACCGGCCGGCCGCTCGTCGACATCGCGATCGCGGGGCCGCTGTGCGAGTCCGGCGACGTGTTCACGCAGGACGCGGGGGGCGTGGTCACGCACCGCAAGCTACCGCAACCGCAGATCGGCGATCTGCTGTTCCTGCACGATGCGGGCGCATACGGCGCGTCGATGTCCTCGAACTACAACAGCCGGCCGCTCGCGCCGGAAGTGCTCGTCGATCGTGGCACGCCGAGGCTGATTCGCCGCCGGCAGACGATCGACGAACTGCTTGCGCTCGAAACGTTCGCATAACCCGCGCTCGCGCCGCGTTCGACGAAGCGAACGCCGACGGCCAGGCTTGCCGCTACCGGCATGCCTGGCCGTTTTGCTTTTCGGCGGTTGCTCTCGGGGGCAACTGCTTCGCCACGCCGTAGCACCCGATGCTGCGCACTCCATGCAACCGCAGCAGATCGCTTGCATCGCCTTCCCGGCACGGAGAAAAACTTTCCACGGCACGTGGAAAGTCCGCGCATTTTTGGAAGCACTTTCCTTTTTGACAACACTAAGATCGCCCTCAGTCGTTCAGCATTTGCGTCACCGGACACGCATCGACGATGCAGCCGGCCTACCCCACTCGCAAGCCGCACGGGCACTCATGAACACGATGCTTGAACTCTTCGCCGCGCACCGTTACGCCACCGTGCGCGAACGCATGCCGTAACGCCCCGCGGCACACGGCTCGCGCCGTCTCTCGCCGTACTGTTTCCCGCTTCCCGCCCACGGCGACGCCCGCGTCGCCGCGGACGCGCTCATCCTGAATTTTCGACAACGACGTTTCGACAACGACACCGGAGACAACCATGAAGCCCTTCACCTCGACGCTCAAGCAAGGCCTCGTCGCCGCCCTTCTCTGCGTGACGGCCACGGCATCGCACGCGGCGGACCTGCTCGACACCGTCAAGCAGGCCGGCGTGCTGAAGATCGCACTCGAAGGCACTTACCCGCCGTTCGACTACCGCAATGCCGAAGGACAACTCGAAGGATTCGACGTCGACGTCGCGAAGGCGGTCGCCGCACGGCTCGGCGTGAAGCCGCAGTTCGTGACGACCGAATGGAGCGGGATTCTCGCGGGGCTGCAGGCCGGCAAGTTCGACGTGATCGTCAACCAGGTCGCGATCACGCCGGCGCGCCAGCAGGCACTCGACTTCAGCACGCCCTATGTGTATTCGTCCGCGCAGCTGCTGCAGCGCCAGAACGACGCGCGCGCGTTCAAGTCGCTCGACGAGCTGAAGGGCAAGAAGGTCGGCGTGACGATGGGCAGCAACTACGTCGATCTGGTGAAGACCGTGCCCGCGATAGACCTGCAGGTCTATCCGGGCACACCGGAGAACCTGCGCGACCTCGCGGCGGGTCGCATCGATGCGGCAGTCAACGACCGCCTGATGCTGAGCTATCTGATCAAGAACTCGCACCTGCCGCTGCGCCCCGGCGCCACACTCGCCGGCGGCGAGGACCGGATGGGAATCCCGTTCCGCAAGGGCAACCCGAAGTTCGCAAAGGCGATCGACGACGCGGTCGCGTCGCTGCAACAGGACGGCACGCTGAAAAAAATCTCGATGCAGTGGTTCGGCTCGGACACGACGAAACCGATCGCGCAGTAACGCAGCCGTCACGCGTCCGCGCGCATGCACGCGCGGGCCGGCCGCCGCATCGGCGGCATACGACACACAATCAGGAGACACGCGATGGAAGCACTCGATCTGGTCATTCAAACCCTGCCCGTAATGGTGAAGGGCGCACTGCTCACGCTGAAATTCGCGGTGGCGTCGATGGCGCTCGGCCTCGTCGTCGGGCTCGTGGTCGCGATCATGCGGATCGGCAGCAATCGGTTCGCGTCCGGTTTCGCGCAAGGCTACGTGAGCCTGATGCGCGGCACGCCGCTGCTGGTGCAGATGTTCGTCGTCTACTACGGGCTGCCCGATCTCGGCATCACGCTCGACCCGACGACGGCCGGCATCTTCACGCTCACGCTCAACGCCGGTGCGTACCTGTCGGAAAGCATGCGCGGCGCGATCCTCGGCATAGGCCGCGGACAATGGGCAGCCGCGCACAGCCTCGGCCTCACGCACGTGCAGACGCTGCGCTACATCGTCTGCCCGCAGGCGCTGCGCCTCGCGGTGCCGAGCCTCGGCAACACGCTGATCAGCCTGATCAAGGACACGTCGCTCGTGTCCGTCATCACCGTCACCGAGTTGCTGCGCTCGACGCAGGAAGTGATCGCCGCGACGTTCCAGCCGCTGCCGCTTTACCTCGCGGCGGCCGCGATCTACTGGGTGCTGAGCACGCTGCTCACGCGACTGCAGGGCCGCGTCGAGACGCGCCTCTCGCTGCCGTCCACGCATTGAGCATGTGCACCGTTCAACCCGAACCTCAACCACGGACAACCATGATTACGCTCGACAACGTTTCGAAGTGGTATGGCAAGCATCAGGTCCTTTCCGAATGCAGCGCGGCGGTATCGAAAGGCGAAGTGGTCGTCGTCTGCGGGCCGTCCGGCTCCGGCAAGTCGACACTGATCAAGACGATCAACGGTCTCGAGCCGTTCCAGAAGGGCAGCATCGTCGTCGACGGCATGCGGCTCGGCGATCCCGCCGCGAAACTCGCGCAACTGCGTGCGCGCGTCGGCATGGTGTTCCAGCATTTCGAGCTGTTCCCGCATTTGTCGATCACCGACAACCTGACGCTCGCGCAGGTGAAGGTGCTCGGCCGCCGCAAGGACGAAGCGATCGAGAACGCGATGAAGTTGCTCGATCGCGTCGGCCTGAGGGCGCACGCGCACAAGTATCCGGGGCAGTTGTCGGGCGGGCAGCAGCAACGCGTCGCGATTGCACGCGCGCTGTCGATGAACCCCGTCGCGATGCTGTTCGACGAGCCGACCTCCGCGCTCGATCCCGAGATGATCAACGAAGTGCTCGACGTGATGGTGGAGCTCGCGCGCGACGGCATGACGATGGTTTGCGTCACGCACGAGATGGGCTTCGCGAGGAAGGTCGCGCATCGCGTGATCTTCATGGACCAGGGTGCGGTGGTCGAGGATGCTGCGAGCGAGGCATTCTTCGCCGCGCCGCGCTCCGAACGCGCGCGCGACTTCCTCGACAAGATCCTGCACTGACCGCGCGACAGCCTCTCCGACTTGACCGACTTTCAAAGGACGACATCTTGAACCAACCGCATTCGACCGACACCCTGCTCGCTCACGAAGGCCGCGCACACGGTCAGCCCGGCTCGCCGGTAAACCCGCCCGTGTATCGCCAATCGACGCTGCTCTTTCACGGCACCGACGCGCTCGACGCGGTGCGCGGCACGCCGCTCGCGTACGGTCGCCATGGCAGCCCGACCACGCGGGCGCTCGAAAAGGCGCTCGCGCGCCTCGAAGGCGCGCACACCGCGCTGCTCACGCCGAGCGGGCTGAGCGCGATCACGACCGCGCTGCTCGCGGTGCTCGATCCCGGCGACCATCTGCTGATGGCCGACTCGGTGTACGACCCGACCCGTTCGTTCTGCGACGAGACGCTCGCGCGCCTGGGCATCGAGACGACGTACTACGATCCGTCGATCGGCGCGGGCATCGCGTCGCTGATGCGGCCGAACACGCGCGCGGTCTTTACCGAATCGCCGGGCTCGCTGACGTTCGAGGTGCAGGATATTCCCGCGATCTGCCGCGTCGCGCACCAGCACGATGCGGTCGTGCTGCTCGACAACACATGGGGCACGCCGCTGAATTTCCACTCGTTCTCGCATGGCGTCGACGTGTCGATTCACGCGGCGACCAAGTACATCGCCGGACACTCCGACGTGCTGATGGGCGTGATCCTGACGACCGACGCGCTCGCGCCGAAGGTCACACGCTGCTACCGGCAGCTTGGCATGACCGTCAGCGGCGACGATGCGTATCTCGCGCTGCGCGGTCTGCGTACGCTGTCGGTACGCCTCGAACGCCACCAGCGCAACGCGCACGTGCTGACCGAATGGCTCGCGCGGCGGCCGGAAGTCGCGCAGATCCTGTATCCGGCCCGGCCGGGCGATGCCGGCCACGCGCTGTGGCAGCGCGACTTCACGGGCGCATGCGGATTGTTCGGCCTGGTGCTGCATCCGCAGCCCGACGATGCCGTGCGTGCGCTGCTCGACGGCATGACGTGCTTCGGCATGGGCTACAGCTGGGGCGGCTTCGAGAGCCTGATCATCCCGTCGAATCCGTCGCGCCACCGCACCGCGACGCAATGGCTGCCGGCCGGACCGCTGCTGCGCATCCACGCAGGGCTCGAGCATCCGGACGACATGATCGCCGACCTCGACGCCGGGTTCGCAAGAATGCGCGCCGCCGCGGCCGCGCTCGCGGAAGTCTGACGTCGGGCGCATCGCATACTTCGCCCCCGCACGCCCCTTTTTTTCAACGTTCGACCACCACTGATAGCGAGGCCATCATGAAAGACACGCTGTTCATTCTCCGTCCGGGTTTTTTCAAGGACTCCGAAGGTCCGTTCTACTGCGGCGACTCGGTTGCCGTCGAAGGGCTGCTGAGTTTCTATCCGCAGTTGCGCGACGCCGTCTCGGTCGAGTATGTCGACGCGCCACGGCCGCGCCAGCCGATCGTCGCGCTGATCGGCGAGGACAATCAGTCGGCGCCGGTGCTCGTGCTCGGCGACGGGCACGCGCCGAAGGACGACGCGATCGGAATTCGCGAACACAACGGCCGCCGCTTCATCGATTCGCCGGCCGATATCCGGCGCTACCTGTCCTCGCAATACGGCGTCGCGCACGTCGCGTAAGCACGCCGGCGGCCGCGCACGCGCGACGGCGAACGGGTAAGCCCCCCGTCACGTCGTCGCGCGCCGGCGCGTCAGCCCGCGCGCTGCACGGGCGGCATCTTCGAGAAGTACTTCGCACCCGCGACGCAGCCGACAACCACGACCGTCACGGCAAGCATCGACGGCGGCACCGTCTCGTGCAGCAGCCCGGCCGCGAGAAGGAAACCGAAGAACGGTTGCAGCAACTGAAGTTGGCCGACGCCCGCGATCCCGCCGAGGGCTAGGCCGCGATACCAGAACACGAAGCCGATCAGCATGCTGAACAGGGACACATACGCGAGCCCCCACAGCGCCGCGGCGTCGACGCCGTCGAACGTCGCGGGCCACGTGAACCACGCGGCCGGCAGCATCACCGGCAGCGACAGCACGAGCGCCCACGAAATCACCTGCCAGCCGCCGAGCTGGCGCGACAGGCGCGCGCCTTCCGCATAGCCGAGCCCGCACGCGACGATCGCGGCCAGCATCAACGCATCGCCCACCACCGATGCGCTTGCGCCGTTGCGCAGCGCGAATGCTGCCACCGCACCACTGCCAACTAGCGAGAAGATCCAGAACGGCAGCCGCGGCCGTTCGCCGCCACGCCAGACACCGAACAGCGCGGTCGCGAGCGGCAGCAGCCCGACGAACACGATCGCGTGTGCGGACGTCACATGCTTGAGCGCGAGCGCCGTCAGCAGCGGAAAACCGACCACGACCCCGAGCGCGACGACGCCGAGCGACGCGGTCTCGGCTCGCGTGGGCCGCTTCTGCTTCAGCGCAACGAGCAGGATCAGGCCGAGCACGCCGGCGATCGTCGCGCGCGCGAACGTGAGGAACAGCGGGTCGAGCCCCTGCACGGCGACGCGCGTCGCGGGCAGCGAACCACTGAAGATGATCACGCCCAGCAGGCCGCTGAGCCATCCGTCGGTCGTCTTTTGCACGGGAAATCCTGATCGGAAAAAGTGGATGACCGATGATCCGCCGCCCGTGAAAAGCGCGTAAGCTACAGCCCAATACAATTCGGACAAACTGTACTGGACAACCGTCCGTACAGTTCCCTCTCTCGCCATGAGCCGTCCCGTGCAAGCCCCTGTTCCGCCCGCGCCGTCGCGCACGCGCGTGGAAACCGTGATGGATACGCTGCGCGCACGGATCGCGAGCCGCGCGCTGATGTCCGGCGCGCGCGTGCCGTCGATCCGGATGATGGCCGACGCGCTGCACGTATCGAAATCGACCGTCGTCGATGCATACGAGCGGCTCGCGAGCGAAGGCGTGCTCGTCGCACGGCGCGGCTCCGGCTTCTACGTGTCGGGCCACGCGCCGCCGCTCGCGCTCGCCGAACTCGGCCCGCGCCTCGATCGCGAACTCGATCCGCTGTGGCTGTCGCGCCAGGCCCTCGAGGCGGCGCCGAGCTCGGTGAAGCCCGGCTGCGGCTGGTTGCCGTCGTCGTGGCTGCCGGACGAGAGCCTGCGACGCGCGCTGCGCGCGGTGTCGCGCGACGAACCCGACGCGCTGACCGACTACGCGACACCACTCGGTCTGCCCGCGTTGCGCCAGCAGCTGGCGTGGCGGCTCGCGCAGCACGGCGTCCATGCGGAGCCCGCGCAGATCATGCTGACCGACGGCGGCACGCACGCGCTCGATCTCGTGTGCAGGCTGCTGCTGGAGCCCGGCGACACCGTCGTGCTTGACGATCCGTGCTACTTCAACTTCCAGGCGCTGCTGCGTGCGCATCGCGCGCGTATCGTCAGCGTGCCGTACACGCCCAACGGCCCCGATCTCGCACGCTTCGAGCAGGTGCTCGCCGAGCATCGGCCGCGCCTGTACATCACCAACGCGGCGCTGCACAACCCGACCGGCGCAACGCTCGCGCCGCCGGTCGCGCACCGGCTGCTGACGCTGGCGGCCGAGCATGGCCTGCTGATTGTCGAGGACGACATCTTCGCGGATTTCGAGAGCACGCCCGCGCCGCGCCTCGCGGCATTCGACGGGCTGTCGCGCGTCGTGTCGATCGGCAGCTTCTCGAAGACGCTATCGGCCGCGATCCGCTGCGGCTATGTGGCCGCGCGCCCCGAATGGATCGACGCGCTCGTCGACCTTAAGCTCGCAACGTCGTTCGGCAATGCGCAGATCGGCGCGAACGTCGTGCACCGGCTGCTGGTCGACGGCACCTACCGGCGCCATCTCGACGGTCTGCGTGCGCAACTGGCCGATGCGATGGGCGAAACGATCCGGCGGCTCACGCGCGCCGGGCTCGGGATCTGGACCGAACCGCGCGGCGGCCTATTCGTCTGGGCGGAACTGCCCGACGGGCTCGATGCCGCACGCGTGGCGCGCCATGCACTCGACCGCGATGTGGTGCTCGCACCGGGCAACGTGTTCAGTGCATCGCATGGCGCGACGTCGTTCATGCGCTTCAACGTGTCGCGCTGCAAGGGGCCAGCCGTGTTCGATGCGCTGGCGCGGGCGATGGACATGGCGCGTACGGCGGAACGCGGCGACCGCACGCTAGCCGGCGACCGATGAGCATCCTGGGCTGCGGGGCGCACGAACGCCCCGCCGTCGCACTCACGCTTCCGCCGCGTGCGCCCTCGCCCGCACCTCGGCGAACGTGGTATCGACCGGCATTCGCCCGGTATCGAACACCGTTTCGAGCGCATCGTCCCATTCGCCTTCCAGCGCGCGGTCGTCCCATGCAACGGGCAGTGTCGCGGTCCGATACTCGCCCGTGCGCCGATTGCGCAGCAATGTGAGCCTTCCCTTCTTCGAACGCTTGCCCCGATCGGTGACCGGATCCTTGCGGACGTCGTGCCACACGTCGCCGCGACGGATCGCCGAGCACTTCATCGCGAAGCGCTGCGTGTCGCGGTTCACCTGCTGAAGCAGCGCACCGCCCATGCCGAACACGACGTTGCCGGCCGCATAGCCTGCATCGTCGAGCGCGGAGAGAATCGCTTCGATCGACAGCTCGTCGACGCCGTCGCCCTGGATCACGCGCACACTGTTCAGCACGCGCCGTCCCTTGCCGTTTACGCACGAACCGAACGATGCGTCGAGCGCGCGCACGGTCTGCAGCACGATCGCCACTGGGTCGCCCGAATCGGGACGCACGACCAGCGTCGCGCCCGAACCGAGCACGGCTTGCCGAAGCTCGCCGCCCCACATCTCGAGCGCTGCGAACAGATCGTAGGAGTCCGACACGACCGACACGATTCCCCCGGGCAGGCCGAAGCGGGCAATCATGTTGCGATACGCGTCGGCTTCGTGCTCGCGCCCCCACGACGTGATCGTGCTGTGCTCGGCCGCCGGCACCGAATACGCGGCCATCGGCTCGCGATAGAAGCGGTTCGCGGCCAGCACGCCGAGCACCGTGTCCGAACCCATGAAGCTCACGAGATGCGCGGCGCCGCCGATCGCGGCCGATTCCGCGCTCGATACGCCTCGCGCGCCGAAGTCGTGCAACTTGAACGGCAGTTGCGCGAGATCGTCGTCGGTCTTCTCGAGAAAGCGCCGGATCGTCTGCCGAAGGTGCCAGCTGCGCGTCGCGACCGTCACCGGATACCACACGCGCAGCAGCATCGTCTCCAGATACGACGCGAGCCAGAACACCTTCGGGTCGTCGCATTCGACGGTCATCAGCACGTTATGCACCGGCACGATCGAACCCTCGGGCACCGCGCGAATCTTCACCGGCAGATAGCCGCCGTAGTGCTCGACGATATGGCGCCAGCCGTCCTCGTTGAACGGCTCGCCATGCACCGCGAAGAAACCACGGGCGTCGTCGATCATCGCGTGCGTGACGGGCCGGCACAGATATTCCTTCAGCAGCATCTGCAGGCCGAAGAACAGCGTGCGGTCGTAGCGGCCGCCGCGCGACTCGATGTACGAGAACATCGCCTGCGCGTCGGGCGGATATTGAAGAAAGTGGGAAGCCTTGTACGAATCCGTGTTGAGGATCGGATTGGCGAGAACCGCGGCAAAGCCGCCGGGATCGTTTTGCATGGCTAGAGCTCCTCTAGGCCGTTGAAGTGCCGCCGCGTCTGTCGCGGCGGACCGGATTCCGGGGAATCAGCGTGTCACAGCTTCCCCAGGAAGTGATACGCGATCTCGAAGTGATCCTCGAACATCACGTTGCGCATCTGCGCGAATTCGTTGAGCGGCACCCAGCGCGCCTTGTCGGCGTCGTCGCTGCCCTTCACGCGCGGCAGTTCGCCGGTCGGGAAGTTGAACAGGCATGCGTGCGTGATCGTGCGGCCGCGCAGCGAGCGGAACGGATGATCGAACACCTGGCGATCCTTGATCGAGCCGCGCAGCACGGGCTCCGGCAGCTTCAGGCCGGTTTCCTCGCGCAGTTCGCGGATGCACGCCGCATCGAGCCGCTCGTCCTGGTTCACGAACCCGCCCGGCAGCGCCCACAGGCCGCGGCCCGGTTCGCTGCGCCGGCGCACGAGCAGGATGTGGCCCGAATGCACGACCACCGCGTCGACCGTCACGAACGTGACCGGATACGGCGCGGCGGACCATGCCTTGCGATACGCGGCGATGAATTCGGCCTCGGCCTTCAGCTGCGCGAATTCCGGTTGCGTGCGGAAATGCTCGAGCCAGCCGAACACGGGTTCCGGCACGGCCCATTGCACGAAGCTGTTGGTGCGTTCGGCGAAATACTGGTCGCGGATTTCTGTGGCGGAAATGTCTTCGGTCGCGTCGACGTCGACGAGCTCCCATTGCGGGAACATCCGCAGGTAATACGATGTAGCGTCCTTCTCGTGCCCGATCAGCCCGACCTTGCGCTGCGCGACGTCGCCGAGCGCGGCGGCCACGGCATCCTGCACCCAGCGCACCCAGTCGCCATCGTTGTACGTCGAATCCTGCACGGGCGCGACCGTCACGCGCTCGCGCTCCGACGGCTCGAGCAGCGAAGCCAGCATCTGGCAGCGCTCGTCGAACGAGAACGGATCCTTGATGGTGCGGGGCTTGTCGGTCGACCCGATCAGCACGCACACGCGCTCGGCCCGGCTCAGTGCCGACTTCAGCACGTTCAGGTGACCACGATGCGGGGGCTGGAAACGACCAATGAAAACGAGCGCGTCGAAGCGCCGGTTCTGTTGCGTACTCATGAGGCTCCCTCAAGAGATTGAAACGCTTCGGGTCTGTCCCGAAGGCATGGAATCGATCGTAGGTGAATTCCCGGAGAAGGTCAATCGAGCACGTGCTCAACTTGACGAAGTCTGAAGAAATGCGCGACGCCGGCGCGGTACACTCGATGTCATCCCAATCCGCGCGTTGCGCTCCGCCACCCATCATGAGGATCTCTGTCAGCCGGATCGTCGGTGTCGATCGCAGACGCCTCTTCACGTGGTCGCAGGACTACGCGCGGCGTCTCGTGTGGGACAGCTTCCTCGCCGACGCGTATCTGCTCGACGGGATGACGGCCGACGTCGGCGTCGACGCGTTCTGCCGCAGCCAGTCGGGCGCGACGATGGTGTCGCGCTACACGTCGTATCGTCCGCCGCAGGTCGCGGCCGTCGAAATGGTCGACGGGCCGAAAGTGCTCGAATGCTTCAGCGGCAGCTGGAATTTCACCGAACGCACGCCAGGCACGACCGAAGTGAAGTTCACGTACCACTTCCGCGCGCAGCCGTCCTGGCTGCGCTGGCTGCTCGAACCGCTGATCGGCGCGTTCTATCTCGTGCACACGCGCCGGCGTCTCGATTCGTTCAAGCGCTGGGCCGAAGCGGAAGCGTTGCCGCACTGAGCGTCGCTCACGCGAGGCCGCGCGTCACCTGTTGCCGGACCCGTGCATGCGTGCCGCGTGCGGCGTTGGCGAGAAGCGTCTCGGGCTGCGCGGTGGTGCGCACCACTCGCCGGACGCGGCATGCTCGCCGCCCGACGCATGCTCGGCTGATTGCCGGTCCCCGACTCCGAGCCGCAGCGGTCATTGCGGCGCCGCCGGCAACCGCTATAATCGCGCGACATTCCGACTGCATTGAGCAGGCCGACGGCGCGCGCCATGCGACGCGCCGCATATCCTCCTCAACAACAATAATGACAAACCGAACCGTTCGACGCCTTCGCCCGTTCGTGCGCGCCGCCGCGCGCCTGCTCGCGTGCGCCCCGTTGCTGGGCGCGCCGCTGGCGCCGCATGCGGCCGATGCCGCGAGCCCGGATGCGCAGCCGGCCTCCGGCCGCTATGTCGTCGTCGACACCGGCCATACGCCGGCCCATCCGGGAGCCACCGGCGCGAGCGGCCGCGTCGAATACCGGTACAACCTCGACCTGTCCAGTGCCGTCGCGGAGAAGCTCGCCGCGCACGGCGATCGCGTACTGCGCACGTCGGCCGACGGCCGCGAGATCGCGCTCGACCAACGCTCGACGCAGGCGCCCGACGCTAACCTGTTCGTGTCGATCCATCACGATTCGATGCAGCAGCAGTTCATCGATGCGGGCCGGCAACGTGAATTCCGCGGTTTCGCCGTGTTCGTGTCGGAGCGCAATCCGCACTACGCGGAAAGCCTGCGTTGCGCGAAGGCGATCGCCGAGCGGCTGGTCGCGGCCGGCGAACGGCCGTCGCTATATCACGCGCAGCCGATCAAGGGCGAGAACCGTCCGCTGATCGATCCGCAACTCGGCATCCACCGCTTCGACGATCTCGTCGTGCTGCGCACCGCGCCGATTCCCGCCGTGCTGGTCGAGGCCGGCGTGATCGTCAATCCCGACGAGGAAAAGCGTCTCGCTCAGCGCGAGACAATCCAGCGCCTCGCCACCGCGATCGCGGGCGGGATCGACGCGTGTACGGCAGTCCGGTAAACGCGATGCCGGTCGGTTTCAACGGTTTTCACCCAGTGAGGAGCACCACCATGAAGAAGAAGAATCTGCTCGTATCGTGCGCGCTGCTCGCGCTCGCCGTTCCGTTCGCCGCGCATGCGGCCGGCTGCGGCAAGCCGCGCAGTGCGTTCGACCAGGTGTACTGCAGCAGCAACGAGTTCTCGCAACTCGACCGTGAGCTGAACGACGAATACGGCCGCGTGCGCAAACAGCTGAGCGGTGACCAGCAGGCGAAGCTGAAGACGGGGCAGCTCGCGTGGATGAAGCAGCGCGACGATCGCTGCAGCGAGACGCGCGACGATGGCTACCTCGTGAACCTGCAATGCGCGATCGATGCGACGCAGTCCCGCCTGTCGTTCCTGCGCGAACGCGAGCGCGAGTGCTCGAGCACCGGGTGCGTGACGGCGAAGCTCGGCGAGTAACGGCTGCTCGGGTACCGTGCCGCGAGTCGATTCGCGGCACGGCGCCTTCTTTCGTGCACTATCCGTCATTCGGCAATCCGATGGCATATCGACGACATCGAACATGACGACGATCGACATCCGCGCCGCAACGCCCGTCGACGCACCGGCCATCGCCGAAATTCACGTCGCATCGTGGCGCGCCACCTACCCAGGCATCGTGCCTGCCTCGTACCTCGCCGGCCTGTCGGTCGAACAGCGCACCACCGTCTGGCGCGACGTGTTCGACGCCGGACGGCCACATGTCGCACTCGCGTTCACGGAAGGCGAACCGAGGGGCTGGATCACCTATGGTCCGACGCGCGACACCGACAAGGATTCCACCTGGGGCGAAATCGGAGCGATCTATCTGCATCCGTCGCATTGCGGCCAGGGAATCGGTGCCGCGCTGGTCGCCCATGCGCGCCGATCGCTGCATGACGCGGGGCATGAGTGGGTGTCTCTGTGGGTGCTCGTCGAAAACCGGCGCGCGAAAGCGTTCTACGAACGCGAAGGTTTCGTCGCCGAGCGCGATGCCAAGACGTTCGAGATCGACGGTGTGCCGATCAAGGAAATCCGCTATTGGCGCGCGCTTCCTTAGCGACGCCTTCAGTTCCTTTCCCGTCGGATTGCCGCCGCCTCGCGGCGAAGTCACGCGTCACGCCGTCACAGAAACCACCGATACTCCCGCGCTCCGATCTCGTTGCGAAAATCCAGCTCCTCCTGCCGCTTGTTCTCGCAATACACCATCACGAACTCGCTGCCGAGCCCTTCACGCACGATCGCGTGATCCTGCATCGCCGCGACGGCCGACAGCATCTCCTTCGGAAAATCGATTCCGCTGCCGCGATCGTCATTGAGCGGCGCGATCGGTTCGAGCCGTGCGTCGAGCCCGTGCTCCATCCCGCTGAGGATCGCCGCGAGCACGAGGTACGGATTCGCGTCCGCGCTTGCGAGCCGATGCTCGATGCGCAGATTCCGCGCATCCGATTCCGGAATCCGGATGCACGCATCGCGATCCTCGAAGCCCCAACTTGCACGACTCGCCGCATTCACCATCGATCCATAGCGCCGGAACGCATTGTGATTCGGCGCGAACACCGGCATGCAGTGCGGCAGCAGCGCGAGGCAGCCAGCCACCGCATGCCGCAGCGGCCGCTGCCCGTCCGCCGCGAGCAGGTTGCGGCCTGCGTCGTCGTACAGGCTCACGTGAACGTGCATCCCGCTGCCCGGCGCATGCAGATACGGCTTGCCCATGAAGCTCGCGCGATAGCCATGCTGCAACGCGACGCCGCGCGTGCTGCGGCAGAACAGCGCCGACCAGTCGGCCGCGCGCAACGCGTCGTCGGTATGGCCGAAGTTGATCTCGAACTGGCCCGGCCCGAGCTCGGCCGTGATCACTGTCGCGTCGACGCCCTGCTCGCACGCGGCCTCGACCATCTCGTGCAGCACGTCGGAAAACCGCGACAGGCGTTCGATGTGCATGTTCGGCTGGTCGTCGCGGTCGTCGCTCAGGCGATCGCGCGGATACTGCGGCATCCCGTTGGCGAGCTGCGCGGCGAACAGGTAGAACTCGAGCTCGAACGCGACGACCGGCCGGATGCCGCGCGCCGCGAACCGCCGCAGCACGCGCGCCAGCACTTCGCGCGGTTCGAACTCGATCGGCGCATCCGTGCCGTCGGAGCTGATCAGCATCTGCGCGAGCGGCTGCCGCTCCCAGCGCACCAGCTTCAGCGTGCCGGGAATCAGGCGTCGCGGCGCGTCCGGATCGCCGTCGTTGAAGCAGTAATCGCCGATCTTGTAGAGGCCGCCCTGCGTGCCGAGCAGCACGCAGTTCTGCGGCAGCTTCAGCAGCGAACCCGACGCGACCTTCTCGAGCGCATCGATCGGATAACGCTTGCCGTAGAAATGGCCCGGCAGGTCGAGACAGATCAGGTCGACATAACGAATCTCGGGATGCGCCTGCCGGAATGCGCGGATTTCATCGACCAGCACGGGAACGACGTCAGCCATGTCTCATCCTTTCCATGTCTTGTATGGCGGTGCCGCGACGCGGCGAACCGGACTCATCGGCACGCGGCACGTCACATGCCAGCTGTCGATCAGTACTGCAAACCGGCGGAACGGCACGACGCCCCCTCGGGCCGCCGCCGTAAAGCTCAGGTAAACACCCAGATCACGCGCGCGGGCGCATCGCCCAGGTTCGCGTACCGAAACCGCTTGTGCGCGGGAAGCTGAAATGCGTCGTTCGGGCCGAGCGTGACGGGTGTGTCGTCGCCATCGATCCAGATCGTCAGTTCTCCTTCGAGCACGAATCCACCCTGCTCGTCGCTGTCGTCGACGGAGCGCTCGCCGCTACTCGCGCCGGGCGCAAGATGGCTCTCCAGGATCGAGAACCGCGAACGCATGTTCGGCGACACGAGGATGTCCGTGATGCCGGCCGCGTAATACACGGTGCGCCGCTCGTCGGGCCGCGTGACCCACGGCACGCTGCGCGGTTTGCTGAGACTGTAGAAATACGTGGTCGGCACGCCGAGCGCCTCGCCGATCGCGGTGAGATCAGCGACCGTCGGGCGCGACAGCCCGCGCTCGACCTGCGACAGAAAACCGACCGAGCGGCCGATCCGTTCCGCGAGATCGTTGAGCGTGACCTTGCGATGCTTGCGCAGATCGCGGATCAGGATCGCCAGACTTTCTATCTCTTCCTGTTCGTTCATGATGGATTCCGGGTGCGTCAGACGGTATCGCGCAAACGGTACCAGGCCTTGCCGATCGCTTCCAGCGGCGCGGCCAGGCGGCCGCCGCCGGGGAAGCGCGGGTTGCGGATGCGCTGGTACTGCGCAAGCAGGCGATCGTCGCCGAGCACGGCATCGGCGACCGCGCGCGCGCCGGCGAGCGTCGGCAGCACGCCGTGTCCCGAGAAGCCCTGCAGCCAGAAACGCTGGCCGCGACGGCCGATGTCCGGCGTGCGTCGCATGCTGATGTCGATGTGACCGCCCCACGCGTAGTCGAGCGGCACGCCGGCCAGTTGCGGGAACACGCGCTCGAGGTGCGGGCGCGTCGCGGCCGCGATGTCGGCCGGAATCCCGCCGAGATACGTGCAGCCGCCGCCGAACAGCAGGCGGTTGTCGGGGCTCAGGCGGAAGTAGTCGGGCACGAACTGGTTGTCGATCACGCAACTGTTGCGCGGCAGCAGCGAGCGGGCGACCTCCAGCGCGAGCGGCACGGTCGCGACCTGGTACGTGCCGACCGGCAGCAACCGGCGCGACAGTTCGGAATCGAGCCGGTCGACATATGCGTTGCATGCGAGCACCAGCACGTCCGCGCGCACTTCGCCGTGCGCGGTGCGGGCGACGTGGCCGCCGGCCGTCTCGCGACAGTCGAGCACGCGGCTTTGCTCGAAGATGCGGCCGCCCGCCCGTTCGATCGTCCGCGCCAGACCGAGCGCGAGCTTCAGCGGATTCAGATGGCCGGCCTCGGGATCATGGAGCGCGGCCAGATAGCGCGCGCTGCCGATCCACTCGGGCATCTCGTCCTGCCCGATCACGCGCAGGCGGTCGTAGCCCCAGCGCTGCGCCGCCTCGTCGCGCGCCTGCGCGAGCATCGCGACGCGACGCGGCCGCACCGCGGCCCACAGGCTGCCGGGCCGGTAGTCTATGTCGAAGCCGTGCCGCGCGGGCAGCTCGCGCACTTCGGCCGCGGCCCAGCGCATGCTGTCCCACAGCACGCGCGCGCCGTCGCGGCCGAGCGATTCCTCGAGCGGCTGCATGTCGCACGACCAGCCGAGCAGCGCCTGCCCGCCGTTGCGGCCCGATGCGGCCCACGCGACGCGGCTCGCCTCGAGCACGACCACGCGCTTGCCCGCGAGCGCGAGGCGCAATGCCGTATGCAGCCCGCTGAAGCCCGCGCCGACGACCAGCACGTCTGCGTCGATGCGTTCGTCCAGTTCGGGCCGCTGCGGAATCGGCGCCGGGTAGGTGCCGGCGTAGTAGCTTGCGACGTGACGGTCGGACTGCACAAACATGCGGACTCCCGTGAAATTCTCGCCGGATAATTTCATGAAAAATTAGCATGGCAATTTCACGGAGGCAAGCGGGAGATTGAGGGCGCGCATCGTTGGATAAATGAAAGCCTTGCCGAGTGCCGGCATGACGATTGCGCCGGTCATCGGTATCTTTCCCCATGCGCGGCCGGAGCCGACAATGCATACGGCGACGACCGACGACACCGCACCGATGCAAGGAGGCACCCCGCATGACGACACCGTTCAAACCGGGCGATCACGTCCGCTGGAATTCCGAAGCCGGTTACGTGAACGGCACGATCATCGCGATCCACACGCAGGATTTCGACTACAAGGGCCATCGCCACCGTGCGTCGCCCGACGATCCGCAGTACGAGATCAAGAGCGACCGCACCGACCACATCGCCGCGCATCGCGGCCGCGTACTCGAACGCATTGCCGACAAGGATGACGCGTGATGCTCCCGTTCTACACGATCGGCCATTCGAACCGCACGCTCGACGCGTTCGTCGGGATGCTCGGCGCGGCCGATATCACGCTGCTCGTCGATATCCGGAAAATGACGCGCTCTCGCACCAATCCGCAGTTCAACGAAGCGACGCTTCCCGCCGCGCTGGCCGCGGTCGACATTGCGTACGAGCACATCGCGGCGCTCGGCGGCCTGCGCGGCCAGTCGCGCGGCGTGCCCGACGAGATCAACGGCTTCTGGACGAACCGCAGCTTCCATCGCTACGCCGACTACGCGCTGTCGCCCGAGTTTCGAACGGGCCTCGACCGGCTGATTGCACAAGGGCGCCGGCAGCGCAGCGCGATCATGTGTTCGGAAGCCGTGTGGTGGCGCTGTCATCGGCGCATCGTTTCCGACTATCTGATCGCGCGCGGCGAAACGGTGCTGCACATCATGGGCCCGAATCGGCTGGAGCCCGCGCATCTCACGGCCGGCGCGGTGATCCAGGACGACGGGACGATCGTCTATCCAGACGTCGATGGCGATGCGCCAGCATAAGAAGCCGGCGTGCGGCCCGGCGCGTGACGCGACATCGATCGTGCGCGCGATGCTGTCACGGCATGAACGCGCGAAGGCGCGTCATGCCCGATGCAATGTCGACGTCGAGCGGCCGCGCCCGCTGCGCACCCGAGACGCGGCACGCGCGCCCCGCTTTGCGTCGTCGCGATCCTGCATTACCATCGAGCGTCCACCGCGCGTACTCGCGCGCCCCGCCACTTCCGCACGCCCGCATCGATGCTCGCCCTCATCATCATCGCCGGCCTGTGGGCCGGCCTGCAGAACGCCCTCGCAGGCGGCGGCTCGTTCGTCACGCTGCCCGCACTGATCGTGTCGGGGATGTCGCCGCTCGCGGCGAACATCACATCGACGGTCGCGCTGTTTCCCGGCCAGGTCACGACGGGCTGGGCGAGCCGGAACATGGTGCGCGGCGCGGGCAAGCTGTCGTTCCGCGCGCTGTTCGCGATCAGCGTGGTCGGCGGCGCGCTCGGCGGCCTGCTGCTGCTGAAAACCCCATCGTCGATCTTCTCGCACCTCGTCCCGTGGCTCGTGCTGTTCGCGACGGTCGTGTTCGCATGGGGCAGTTTCTTCCGCAAGGCCGGCGCCGGCACGCAACATATCGGCCCCGTCACCGCCGCGATCTCGCAATTCCTGATCGCGATCTACGGCGGCTACTTCGGCGGCGGCATCGGGTTCCTGATGATGGCTGCGCTGACGATGGCCGGCCTGGCGCCGCGTCACGCGATGTCGACGAAGAATGCGCTCGCGGGCGTGATGAACGCGTCGGCGGTCGTGCTGTTCCTGACCTCGCCGCACCTGCACTGGCGCGAAGCCATCGCGCTCGGCGGCGGCGCGATCGTCGGCGGTCTGCTCGGCGCGTGGGCGCTGCACCGCGTGAACGAGCGCGTGCTGCGGATCGCGATCGTCTGCATCGGCGCCGCGCTGACCGTCGGGCTGTTCGTCAAGCCGATCTGACGCACACGCACGGTCGGCCCGTCGAATTCGCAATGGATGGACAAGCGTGCGCGCGCTGCGCGATGGCGGCGTCACGGCCCGCCTCGATGTCGCGCGCACCTGCGGCGGCTTGCGCGCCCCGCGCTTCAATGCCTGCAGGCGCGAACGTTCAGCCGAACGGCCGCACGCCGATCAGCGGGCCATGCAGGAACAGCGCGAAGACGGCCCATACGACGAGCCCGGCGACGATCGTCACGACATCGCCCGACAGCCTGCCGGCCGGATAGCGGACGCCGTTGCGGCGATCGCGAGCGCGCCACACGACGAAATCGACCAGCGACCATACGAAGAATGCACCGAACAGCACGACCGCGTGCAGCGTGCCGTTCGCGAGCAGGTGCGCGACCGCCCACACCATCACGCCCGCCACCATCGGATGGCCGACGAGCATCTTGATGCGGTTGCGCGGCACGTAGGACGCGGCGATCAGCACGAATGCGATCGCGGTCAGCATCCCGGTGAGATGGCGAACGCCGACAGGCGACACCCACAGCAGCGTTCCGCCCTGGCGTGCGATCCCGTAACCCCAGATGATCAGCACGAAGCCGACGATCGACAGGAGCGCATAGGGGCCCTTCCAGCGTTTCTCGCCGATCTGCTCGATGGTCGCGGATCGCCAGCCGTCCGCGACGATCCGAATCGAATGCACACCGAGGAAGATCGCTAAACCGAGAATCAGGACGAGCATCGGCTATCTCCGTCTGGAACGATGAGTGGGGAATCATTCGCGCGGCTTTCGATGCGCCGTTCGCGAGGCTGGTAGCGAGACCGGCTCGGGTTGCGCCGGGCACGGACGCAATCGCGCCGATCATAAACGCCGGGGCTGCCGTTGTGAAGCAGGCGGAACATGCGGTGCGTCAACCCCGGCGCTTGCGCGCACCTCATGTGGATCGAAGGAAAGGAAAGAAAATATGCCGTCGTATGCCTGGCGCTACGTGCGCTTGCGCGTGGTTTCCGGTTTCGGTGCCGGCTTCGACTTCGGTCGCGCCTTGCGCTTCGGCGCACCGGCGAGCAGCGCGGCACGATACGCACCGCGACACCAGTCGAACAGCGCACCCGCGTCCTCGAGCACGTCGGCCGGCGTTTCGTAATAGCCCTCGAGTGCAACGGTGCGCGTGGGACGCTCATACGAGAACGGCCCCATCCCCGCCGCGACGAACGCGGGACGGTTCACGTCGTCGACACGCAGGAACAGCGACCCGCGCGACATGAAACCGAACATCACGCCGTCGAGCCGCATCGCGGCGCCGCTGAAGAACCGCACGACCTGCACGTTGCCAAGCGGCGCGAGCCGATACGCGATCTCCTCGCCGTGCACCTTTTCCGATTGCCAGCTCACGCGGCCTCCGTGCAGCGCTGCGTCCACGCGTCGAGCTCCGCGTCGTCGAAGCCGACGGCCGCCGCGCTCTCGCCGATCTGCCGCCACGTCGCACGATCGACCGGAATGCCGTCCGCGCCGCGCGCGGCACGGCTCGCCTCCTCCGGCTCGCCGGGCATCCGCACCGGCGCATCGCCTGCCTGCGGAGACCCCTTCGCCCATTCGACGAACGCATCGGCTTCACGCTTCGCATCGGCGGCGTCGAATGCATTCGGATCGATCAGCACCGACAGCATCCCGTTGACGATCGCGCTCGTCTTCTGCAGCGTGTCGCCGTAGGTCGTGTGCCCGCCGACCAGTGCGCCGCCGAAGATCTCGCACATTGTCGCCAGCGCATAACCCTTGTGCAGTCCGAACGGCAGCAGCGAACCGAACGGCTGCTCGTGCATGACGGCCGGATCGTCGGTCGGCTGGCCGCGATGATCGATCAGCGACCCGGCCGGCACGCGCTTGCCCTGGTTGTACGCCACTCGCGTCTTGCCGTACGCGATCGCGCTCGTCGCGAAATCGAGCAGCAGCGGCGGCCGGCCCACGCGCGGATACGCGGCGCAGAACGGATTCGTGCCGAAACGCGGATCAGTGCCGTGCAGCGGCGCGACGAGCAGGTCGCCCGGCACGTTGACGAAATGGAACGACGCAAGCCCGGAGCGCGCGCACTGTTCGGCCCAGTGCCCGATGCGGCCCAGGTGATGGACGTCGCGCAACCCGATCGCGCAGATGCCCATGCGCCGCGCGCGCTCGATCCCTTCGACCATCGCCTCGAACGCGATCACCTGGCCGAAGCCGCGCCCGCCATCGATCGTCAGCACCGCGCCGCCGTCGCGGACGATCGACGCGTGCCCGTTCAATTGCAGCTGCCCCTCCCGCCACGACGCGACGTAGTTCGGGATCATCCCGATCCCGTGCGAATCGTGACCCGCCAGATTCGCGCCGACCAGGTGATCGGCAACGAGCCGTGCCTCGCGCGCACTGCTGCCGGCCCGCTCCCAGAGTGCCGCGACGAATGCATGCAGCGGTTCGGCGCGCATGCGCAGCGGATCGGTATCGGAGATCGGCAGTGCGGTCATCGGCAAGGCTCCGTGAGGTCGGGGGGAATCCGGTTGAATCCGTTCGGGGCGGCCAGCGCGAACGCTCAGCGCGCGGACGCGATCACGTCCGCCACCGCGGCGGTCAGCTTCTTCGCGTACGGCACGTGCAGGAACTCGTTCGGGCCGTGCGCATTCGACTTCGGCCCGAGCACGCCGCACACCATGAACTGCGCGGACGGGAAACCGGCCTGCAGCACATTCATCAGCGGGATCGTGCCGCCGAGGCCCATGTACGCGCAGTCGGCGCCGAAGTGGCGGCGCGACGCGGCGTCGAGCGACGACGCGAGCCACGGCGCGAGGTCCGGCGCGCTCCAGCCGGTCGCGGCGCCCGCGTCCGGCTTGAACGTGACCTTCGCGTTGTACGGCGGATCGAGTTCGAGCAATTCCTTCAGCTGCTGCACGGCCTGCGCGGCGTCGACCAGCGGCGGCAGGCGCAGCGACAGCTTGAACGCGGTGCGCGGACGCAGCACGTTGCCCGCGTCGGCGAGCGCCGGCAGGCCGGCCGCGCCCGTTACGGACAGCGACGGACGCCACGTCGAATTCAGCAGCGCCTCGCGCGGATCGGTCGTGGTCGGCAGCACCGGCTTGCCGTCCGCGCCGCATGCCCACGGCAACCCCTTCCACACGGCGTCGCCGAGGATCGCGGCGGCCGCGTCGGCTTCGCGCACGCGGCTGTCGGGAATCTCGCAATGGAACACGCCCGGCAGCAAGTTGCCGTTCTTCGCATCTTCGAGACGTTCGAACAGCTGGCGCATCACACGGAAGCTCGACGGCGCGATGCCCCCGAAGACGCCGGAGTGAACGCCTTCCTCGAGCACCTCGACCTGCAAGTCGCCGGACACGAGCCCGCGCAGCGACGTCGTGAGCCACATCTGGTCGTAGTTGCCCGCACCCGAATCGAGGCACACGACGAGCGACACCTGGCCGAGCCGGTCGCGAAGCGCGTCGACGTACGGCAGCAGGTCGTAGCTGCCCGACTCCTCGCAGGTCTCGATCAGGCCGACGCAGCGCGGCCGTTCGACGCCCTGCTCGTCGAGCGCGCCGAGCGCCGCGAGGCTTGCGTAGATCGCATAGCCGTCGTCCGCGCCACCGCGGCCGTACAGCTTGCCGTTCTCGAATTTCGGCGTCCACGGGCCGAGATCCGCGCGCCAGCCGTCGAATTCGGGCTGCTTGTCGAGGTGGCCGTACAGCAGGATCGTGTCGGTGCTGCCCGAACGCGTCGCGGGCGTTTCGAAGAAGATCACCGGCGTGCGGCCGGGCAAGCGCACGATCTCGAGCTTCAAGCCCTTCACCGGCTGGCGTTCGGCCCACTGCGCGGCATCGGTGACGACGCGCTCGAGATACCCGCGCTTCGCCCAGTCGGGGTCGAATGCGGGACTCTTCGCGGGGATCGCGATGTAGTCGGTCAGTGCGTGGAGAATTTCATCGTTCCACTTGCGCTCGACGAAGGTAACGAGCTTGTCATGGTCGAGGACGGGGGTAGTGTCGACGGAGGTCATGGTGGGGTGCCTGGATAGGGCTGACGAAAAACCGGATGATACGCCGATGGTTCGCGCCCGTGGCCCTTTCGCCGGCCGTTTCCGGGCCATTCCGGGGCGCGTTCCGCCACCCTGCCCGAACGTGCCGCGCAACCCGCCCATCCCCTTCCCGCGCAAGATCCGATCGAGGATTCGCCGACAGCACGCATTTAACGCACTCGATAATCACCGACAAATTCGATCATGAACGAGCGCATTATTTACATCACACCATGATTTAACCGGTCGGTAAAAAAATCGATTATCCGCCACAAGCCGATTCGACCATTTTCTCGATTTTCCAGAACCCCGCCACACCCCCGCCAGCCTTGATGCTGCCTGGAATCGATCCCATACCGCCGCCTCGAGCTCCGGATTTCAATGACATCCATCAAAATTTAACTCATTAAATTTCAACGTTTACCATTACCTGAAATCATTAACGAGATAACATGGCGTCGTTCAATAAAACGGCGATCCATTCCGGAAAACGTCGAACCGGCGCCGGGCCGCGCCACCTCAACCGCATCACGTCCATTCAAGGAGCCTCGCATGTCCGATGCCAGCTCGTCCTCGTCCCGCTCCACCGCCGCGCCAGCCGCGACCGCCGCGCCGAAAATCGGCGTCATCCCCGCCACGCTGATGGTCGCGGGCAACATGATGGGCTCCGGCGTCTTCATGCTGCCCGCGAACCTCGCCGCCACCGGCGGCATCGCGATCTTCGGCTGGCTGATCACCGTCGTCGGCGCCGTGTCGCTCGCGTTGGTGTTCGCGAAGCTCGCGGCGATCGACCCGGCCGCCGGCGGCCCATACGCGTATGCGCGCAAGTCGTTCGGCCCGTATATCGGCTACCAGACCAACCTGATCTACTGGCTCGCGAACGTGCTCGGCAACGTCGGCCTCGCCGTCGCCGGCCTCGGCTATCTCACGCACTTCTTCCCGATGCTGCGCGACCCGCTGGTATTCGCGCTCGCGCAGATCTTCGTGATCTGGCTGTTCACCTACGCGAACATCCTCGGGCCGAACGTGGTCGGCCGTGTGCAGTCGGTCACGACGATCTTCGCGCTCGTGCCGATCCTCGGCATGGCCGTGTTCGGCTGGTTCTGGTTCAGCAAGGACGTGTACTTCGCCGGCTGGAACGTATCGGGCGCGAGCAGCTTCGGCGCGATCGGCGCGACGCTGAACTTCACGCTGTGGGCGTTCATCGGCGTCGAGAGCGCATCGGTGTCGGCCGGCGTGGTCGAGAACCCGTCGCGCAACGTGCCGATCGCGACCGTCGGCGGCGTCGTGCTCGCGGCCGTCTGCTACGTGCTCAGCTCGACCGTCATCATGGGAATGATTCCGAACAAGGCGCTGCTCGCGTCGAGCGCGCCGTTCGCGGATGCCGCGCGCCTCGCGCTCGGCGACACCGCCGCGAACGCAGTCGCGATCTGCGCGGCGCTCGGCTGCCTCGGCTCGCTCGCCGGCTGGACGCTGCTGGTCGGCCAGACCGCGAAGGCGGCGGCCGACGACGGCCTGTTCGCCGGCGTGTTCGCCCGCGTCAATTCGAAGAACGTGCCGTCGGCCGGCCTCGCGATCGTCGCGATCATCATGTCGGTGCAGGTGCTCGCGACGATGTCGCCGAGCGCGAGCGAGCAGTTCGGCAAGATCGCATCGATCGCCGTGATCATGACACTGCTGCCGTACATCTACTCGTGCATCGCGATCAAGGTGCTCGGCTACGGCAAGATGCCGTCGCACCAGTTCACCTTCTATACGATCGTCGGCCTGATCGGCGCCGTCTACGCGCTGTGGGCGATGGTCGGATCCGACGGCCAGCAGACGCGCTGGTCGCTGATCTTCGTGATCGCGACGATCGTGTTCTACGAGCTGTCAATCAACCGCCAGCGCGAAATCGAGGAAACCCATGTCCATCCGGGCGGCCGCTCGCCGCGCTGGGTGCGCTACCTCGCGCTCGGCGTCACCATCGTCGCGCTCGTCGCGACCTTCTGGATCTCCGTGGGCCGACACGAGGCCGACATCCTTCACGCACGCTCGCCGGCCGCGGGCGTCCAGGCAACCCAGCAAACGGGGGAATAACTCATGACCGCTTCCTTGACCCAACCTGCGTTCCGCCGCCTCGGCATGAAGGCGCTGCTCGTGCAGCACGACATCGACGAACGCACGGCCACCGGACGCGCGGCCACCGCGCTCGTCGAAGAATTGCGCACGCGCCTCGTCGACGTCGTGATCGCGACCTCCGCCGAAGACGCACGCGCGGTGGTCGACGCCGATCCCGCGATCCAGTGCCTGCTGCTCAACTGGGAACTCGGCAACGATCCCGCTCATGCGCCCGCACAAGCCGTGCTCGACGCGATGCGCGCGCGCAATGCGACGGTGCCCGTGTTCCTGCTTGCGAGCCGCGCGAGCGCGGCGGCAATTCCCGTCGACGCGATGCGCAAGGCCGACGACTTCATCTGGATGCTGGAAGACACCACCGCGTTCATCGGCGGGCGCATCGTCGCCGCGATCGAACGCTACCGCGAAACCGTGCTGCCGCCGATGTTCCGTGCGCTCGCGCAGTTCTCGCGCGTGTACGAATACTCGTGGCACACGCCGGGCCACACGGGCGGCACCGCGTTCCTGAAATCGCCGGTCGGCCGCGCGTACTTCGAATTCTTCGGCGAGGCGCTGTTCCGCTCGGACCTGTCGATCTCGGTCGGCGAACTCGGCTCGCTGCTCGACCACTCGGGCCCGATCGGCGAAAGCGAACGCTACGCGGCGCGCGTGTTCGGCGCGCACCGCACGTATCACGTGACGAACGGCTCGTCGATGTCGAACCGCGTGATCCTGATGGCGAGCGTCACGCGCAACCAGGTCGCGCTGTGCGACCGCAACTGCCACAAGTCGGCCGAGCACGCGATGACGATGTCCGGCGCGATTCCGACCTACCTGATTCCGTCGCGCAACCATTACGGGATCATCGGGCCGATCATGCCGGAACGGCTCACGGCCGCCGCCGTGCGTCTCGCGACCGACGCGAACCCGCTGGTGCGCGGCCGCGACGGCATCGATCCGACGCCCGTGCATGCGCTGATCACGAACTCGACGTACGACGGCCTCTGCTACAACGTCGCGCGCGTCGAGGAACTGCTCGGCCAGAGCGTCGACCGATTGCATTTCGACGAAGCGTGGTACGGCTATGCGCGCTTCAATCCGATCTACCGCGATCGTCACGCGATGCACGGCGATCCGGCGCAGCACGACGCGAGCAAGCCGACCGTGTTCGCGACGCAATCGACGCACAAGCTGCTCGCCGCGCTGTCGCAGGCGTCGTTCATCCATGTTCGCAACGGCCGCAACCCGATCGAGCATGCGCGCTTCAACGAGGCGTACATGATGCATGCGTCGACTTCGCCGAACTACGCGATCATCGCATCGAACGACGTGAGCGCCGCGATGATGGACGGCCCCGGCGGCGAGGCGCTGACGACCGACGCGATCCGCGAGGCCGTGTCGTTCCGCCGGATGCTCGCGCGGCTGCATGCGGAATGCGAGGAGAACGACGACTGGTTCTTCAACGGCTGGCAGCCGGACACCGTGGTCGATCGCAAGACGGGCCGGCGCGTGCGCTTCCATGAAGCGGACGAAACGCTGCTCGCCACCGATCCGTCATGCTGGGTGCTGCATCCGGGCGAGACGTGGCACGGTTTCGGCGAGATCGAGGACGACTACTGCATGCTCGATCCGATCAAGGTATCGATCGTCACGCCGGGCGTCGCGCCGCACGGCGGCCTGATGCCGGTCGGCATTCCGGCGTCGGTCGTCACCGCGTATCTGGACCGGCATGGAATCGTCGTCGAGAAGACGACCGACTTCACGATCCTGTTCCTGTTCTCGCTCGGCGTGACGAAGGGCAAGTGGGGCACGCTCGTCAACACGCTGCTCGACTTCAAGCGCGACTACGACGCGAACGCGCCGCTCGAACAGGCGCTGCCGGAACTCGTCGCGCGCTATCCCGACCGCTACGGCAAGCTCGGCCTGCGCGATCTGTGCGACCTGATGTTCAGCGCGATGAGCGACCTGAAGACGACCGAGATGATGTCGCGCGGCTTCTCGACGCTGCCGCGGCCCGACTTCAGCCCGGCCGAGGCATTCGAGCATCTCGTGCACAACGACATCGAGATGCTGGAGCTGTCGGAGATGGAAGGCCGCACGGTTGCTACGGGTGTCGTGCCCTATCCGCCCGGCATTCCGCTGCTGATGCCCGGCGAGAACGCGGGGCCGGCCGACGGCCCGCTGCTCGGCTACCTGAAGGCGCTCGAGCAGTACGACCTGCGCTTCCCCGGCTTCACGCACGACACGCATGGCGTCGAAGTCGAGGACGGCGTGTACCGGATCGCGTGTATCAAGGAAACCGCGCGCGACACCAACACGCGCTGAGCATGCGCGCCGCGACGCCGCGCCGGCAGGACGCGGCCGGCGTCGCGATGCGTGACGACTCGCCGGTCACGCAGGCAGCCGACCGACCCGCGCGGCAAGCTGTGCTTCGTCCTCCTCATCGAGCTTGCCCTTCGGTTCGCCGTACCACGACACGATCGCGTCGGCCGGCTGCGTGGCCTTCGGCGACCGCGATCTTGCGCGTGCCCGAAATCGGCAGGAAACGAACGACAAACAAGCGACGACCGGGGGAAGTCCATGGCGAAGGAAGACGTGGCGCTCACGCGTCCGTGGCCCTCACGCCGCGATCCATCCCGCGCCGGTACGCGGCAGGGCTCGTCGCCGCGATGCGCCGGAAATGCCGGCGCAACGACTCCTCGGAACCGAACCCCGCGCGCGCGGCAATCTGCGCGAGCGAGAGCCCGGGATGGGCTTCGAGCATGTCCTTGGCGACATTCACGCGTTCGCGGATCAGCCACGCGAGCGGCGACATCCCCGTCGCGTCCGCGAATTGCCGCTGCAACGTGCGGGTGCTCATCGCCGCCTGCGCGGCCAGCGACGCGAGCGTGTGCGGCTCGGCCGCATGCGCTCGCATCCAGTCGATCAGCTTCGCGAGCCGGTCGCTGCCGCCCGGCGCGACCGGTCGCGGCACGAATTGCGCCTGGCCGCCGTCGCGATGCGGCGGCAGCACGAGGCGCTGCGCGACCCGGTTCGCGATCGCGCCGCCGTGGTCGCGGCGCACGAGATGCAGCAGCATGTCGAGCCCCGCCGCCGAGCCGGCCGACGTGACGATCTGCCCTTCGTCGACGTACAGCGCGTCGGGATTCACGCGCAGCGCCGGATAGCGCGCCTGCAGGCGCTCGGCGTAGCGCCAGTGCGTCGTGACGGTGAGCCCGTCGAGCACACCGGCCGCCGCGAGCACGAACACCCCCGAGCAGATCGAACAAAGCCGCGCGCCGCGTCGATGCGCGGCACGCAGCTTCTTCAGCAACGGTTCCGGCGGCGGCTCGTCCGGATCGCGCCAGCCGGGAATCACGATGGTGTCCGCGCGATCGAGCATTGCGAGCCGGTACGGCGCGGCGACCGTGATGCCGCCCGCCGCGCGCACGGGCCCCGGCTCGCTCGCGCAGACCGCGAAGCGATACCAGTCGACGCCGAGTTCCGGGCGTTCGAGCGCGAACAGTTCGACCACGCAGCCGAATTCGAAGGTGCAGAGGCGATCGTAGGCGAGCGCGACGACGAGATGATTGTGCATGGCGCGATGTTACCGGAACTTGTCGATCGCGCCACTGCCGCGACGGCCGCCGAACCGCGATACTGCCCTTCATCCCGGCGCATTCCGCGCCGTCCTTCAGGAGCGCCTTTCATGTCTTACGTCACCGACGTCCCCGCCGCCGACAGCGCCGCCGCCCTCGCGCACTTCGAAGCATCGTTGCGCTTCGAGACCGATTGCTGGGACGTGCACGACGCGCTTGCGTCCGGCGCGCCGGATTTCGTGCTGCTCGACGTCCGGGGTCCGGAGCAGTTTGCCGCCGGCCACGTGCCCGGCGCGCGCAACCTGCCGCACCGCAAGATCGTCGCCGGCAAGCTCGCCGACCATCCGGCCGACACGCTGTTCGTCGTCTACTGCGCTGGCCCGCACTGCAACGGCGCCGCGCGCGCGGCGATCCGGCTCGCGCGCCTCGGCCGCCCGGTGAAGCTGATGATCGGCGGCATCACCGGCTGGCTCGACGAAGGTTTCACGTTGCGCAACGAAGTGCAGCCGGAGAATATCGCCACGCGCTGATCGTCATTAAAAACGCAACAATCAATTGCCGGCACACGAACGGGAAAAGCGCGACAATCGGTCTCATTGCAGTTCGGACGGAGCAAGCAACATGCAACACGAAGTCCTGATTCAAACGGCCGGTTCGGTCGCGGCGATCGCGCTCTATTTTCTTCCGGCGATCGTCGCCGACCGGCGCGCCCGGCACGACAAGCTGACGATCGCGATGTTCAACGCCCTGTTCGCGTGGACGGGCATCGGCTGGCTGATGACGCTGTACTGGGCATGCCAGCCGAACCCGCAAACCGACGTCGCGCAAACCATCCTCGCGAAGCGCCGCGGCATCAGCATGCGAACCTTCTCGGCCGGTCTCGTCGAACGCGTGCAGCGCCGCGTTGCTGCCCAGGAACAATGGGCCGAGAAGCAAGGTTGCCGATAGGTCCGGCTATTCCCCTTACCTCGCCGCGCCGAACTTCGGCATCCTGACGTTGGTCGAGGCCCGGTAGTCCCATATCAGCCTGTCGCGCAGCGCGTCACCGCCCGCGCGCAGCCACGCCCCGAACGCCCCCGCCGTCACCGCCAGCGCAATCCGCTCGCCCGGGCAACCGTGCGGCCCCGTGCCGAACCCGAAGTTCGGCCCCGGCGCGCGGCCCGGCAGCAATCGGTTCGGATCGCGATGCACGGCCGGATCGCGGTTCGCCGCCGCAAGCACGACCAGAATGGCCGCACCAGCATCGACGGTCACGCCTTCGATCGTCGTGCGCGACGCGACGAAGCGGCGCGTATTCTGCACCGGCGAATCGAACCGACCGACCTCGGCGACGAATGCATCGAGCGCCGCCGCATCCGGCAGCGTGCCTTCGGCGGCAGTACCGTCCCACGCGACCAGCACATTGCCGAGCCATGCGGCCGTCGCCTCGCACGTCTGCGACAGCAACCCGACGAGATTCGCGACGAGCGCGCCGCTCGCGTGCCAGCCCGCGGCGCCGGCCGCCTGCTGAATCGCCGCGACCCATGTGCCGTCCTGCGCACGCGTGCGCGCGACGCGCTCCGACATCCGGTCGAGCAGTTGCCGCGCGGCCTCGCTCGCGCGGGCCAGCGCCGCGTCGTCCGACAGCGGCGACAGCGCGGCGACGAAGTCGACGACCAGCGCGGCGATATCGTCGAGCTGCGCGTCGTCGAAGCCGAGCAGGTCGGCGACCGCGCACACGGGGACCGTCAGGCACCACGCGTTCAGCGCATCGGCGTCATGCGGTGCGCGCAGCCGGCGGCCGGCGAGTTGCGCGGCCCGCTCGCGCAACGCGCCGGCGTCGATCGGCGCGAACGCCGCGCGCAGCGCCTGCTTCGGCATGTCATGCCGCAATGCGCCGTCGTTCATGCGCACGAGTTCACCGAACAGCGCGCCCGCCGCCGTCCCGCGCAACGCGGGCGGCACCGGCGCATCGAGCGGCCTCACGCGGCACGCCGGGTGACCGAGCACGGCCGTCACGCTCGTCGCCCGGCTCGCGACCCACAGGCCGAGCGACGCGTCAAACGCGAGCGGTGGCCCGTCGACGAGCGTCGAGTAGTAAGGGTAGGGATCGCGGTGCGTGACCGCGGCAATCGGATTGGTCGGGTTCATGCGTTCAGTATCGGCGCGTCGGGCCGCCGCATGTTTCGGGTTGACGTGAAATGTCGCGGATGTCGCGGTCATGCGCATGCCGGCGCCGCGGGCTGCTGCGACGCAACAACCCGCGGCCGGCAAGCGGCGCGGCGGCGTGGCGGACGTGGCGTCAAGCCGCCGACCGGTAGCGGTGCGCCAGCATGCGCATGCGGACGCGCCCGGCGGAAATTGCGCGCGGTTCGGGCACCACCGTTTCGTGATGAAACATTTCCTGGCGGAAATGGCCGCCGTCGTCGAACCACTGGCAGATGAGCCAGTCGGCATCGTCGAACACGACCGGCCCGGCATAGGTGACGGTCATGCGCGGCCCGCCGGTTTCAGCGTAACGACATCGCCGACGCGAAAGCCGTTGCTGCGATTTTCTCGGATTGTCATCGCTCTCTCGATTTTTTATATATTCATTTTCCGGCGGCCCGCTGGCCGGTCATTCGAATCTGTCGCAGATTACCAATCCGACAAATAACCGGCAACTCCCGAAAACCAAAAAACATCGGCCGGAAAATCGCAACGATACGCGACACCGGTTCGCGTGGCGGGTTTCCAGCACCATAAGCGGCGCGGCTTGCGCGCCGATCATGGTCAAACGGCCGGAGTGCGGAGAATAAACGATGAATTTTGCGCCGTCATCGAACTTCAAATCGGCAGCGGTTTCGATTGATTGCTGTCAATCAGTTTGCGGCTGAAAACGTTCTCGCGTTTTATCGGCGCTCATTGTTCAAACCGGACGGACGAATTGTCCGGCGCCGAAAACCAGCGATTGAGGTCGCGCCCCGGCACCGCCGCCTGCGTGAACGTGAACGTGCCGTCGCGCGCCATTTCCATCGCGGCGCGCAGGAACGCGCCGAATGCGGCCCGCGCCAGCGCGCCGCCGACGCTGACGCGCTTCACGCCGAGCGCCGCGAGCGCTTCGAGGCTCAGCAACCCGCCCTGCAGCCCCATCACGACGTTGACCGGCGCACCGACCGCGCGCGTGATCGCCGCGATGTCGTCGGGATCGGTCACACCGGGCGCGTACAGCACGTCGGCGCCCGCGTCGCGGTACGCGACCAGCCGCGCGATCGTGTCGGCAAGGTCGGGGCGGCCGTGCAGATAGTTTTCGCAGCGCGCGGTCAGCGTGAACGGAAACCTCAGCGAACGCGCCGCGTCGACCGCCGCCGCGATACGCTCGACCGCCGCGTCGTGCGGATAGATCGGCGCATCGGCACGGCCGGTCGCATCCTCGATCGAGCCGCCCACCGCGCCGGCGTCAGCCGCCAGGCGGATCGTCTCGGCGACCGTGTCGGGCGCGTCGCCGAAACCGTTCTCGAGATCGGCGCTGACCGGCAGGCCGCCCGCGGCGACGATCTCGGCGATGTGGTCGAGCATTTCGTCGCGGTCGATCGCGTTGTCGGGCCGCCCTCTCGAAAACGCGAAGCCGGCACTCGTGGTGGCGAGCGATTCGAAGCCTGCCATCGCGAGCAGCCGGGCGGAACCGGCATCCCACGGGTTCGGGATGATGAAGGCCCCGGGGCGCGCGTGCAGCGCGCGGAAGGTTTCGGCCTGGCGGAACTGCACGTTGGAATCGGACATCGCGATCTCCTCGGAATGGAGACGTCAGCATACGCGCGCGCGGTACCGCGACGGTTCACGGCGCAGTGAAATATCGATGTGGATGGCAGGATCTCGCGCGCGGCGCGGTGCGCTGCCGATCACGCGGCCGCGCGGGCACCGAGCTTTTTCAGCAGGAAAATGCGCGCATGCCCGGTCGGGTAATCCGGCAGCTCGCCGAAACGGACATAGCCGCGCTTCTCGTAGAACGGCCGCGCCTGAAAGTCGAACGTATCGAGCCACGCGCCATGACAGCCGCGCGCGACGGCTTCCGCCTCGGCGAGATCCATGATGCGCGAGCCGGCCCCCTGGCCGCGCGCCGCCTCGGGCACGACGAGCAGGTCGACATGCAGCCAGCCGAACGCCGTGCTGCCCCACAGGCCGCCCACGACCGTGCCGTCGGCGTCGGTCACGCGCACGGCCAGCGGCCGGAAATCGATCGGGCCGGTCTGGCTTTCGTTGAACCGGACGAGCGGCGCCGCGATCTGCTTGCGGATATTCGCGTCGCCGGCATCGGTCACGTCGTAGCTGAACGTCATCGGTTGCGTCGGATCAGGAAGAAATCGGGAGATGGCAAGACGGGCGAAAACCGCGCGCATCTACACGACGTAAGCGCCCTTCGCATGCAGTTCCGCTTCCGCGCGCTCGAGCGCCGTGATCGCATCGCTGCCTTCGAGTGCCAGCAACTGCGCGACCAGCGCCTCGGTCATCGCATGCGCGGCGACCAGCGACGGAAAGAACGACGGGCTGTCGTGCGTGAAGATCAGCTGCGCGTCCGCATGCAGCGCGATCGGCGACACCGCGCTATCCGTGATCGCGACGATCCTGCTGCCCTGCGCCTTCGCCGCCTGCGCGACGCGCGTCGCTTCCGCGGAATACGGCGCGAAACTGATGATCACCGTTACGCTCTGCTTCGCGATCGTGCGCAGTTCCATTTCGAGCGAGCCGGCGACGCCGTTGAGCAGCGAAACGGTTGGCCGGAACAGCCGATAGCCGTACACGAATCCGAACGCGACCGGATAGCACGACCGAAACCCGGCGACGTGCACGTGCGACGCCTTGCGGATCAGCTTCGCCGCGTCGGCAAGCGCGTGCTCGTTCTGTGCGGCGGTGGCGGCGAGGTTGTGTTGCTGGGCGGCAAGCAGGTCGTGCGCGAGCGACGCCTTCGCGTCGGGCCGCACGAGCGAACGCGCACGCTGCGTGAGCGGCTCGGGACGCGTGCGCACGCGCGCGACGCACAGGTCGCGCAATTCGTTCCAGCCGGGGAAACCGAATTGCTGCGCGAGCCGCACGAGCGACGCGGGTTGAACCTGCGCGCGCTGCGCGACCTTGCGCATCGACGAGGTGGCGACCTCGTCGGGATGATCGAGCAGAAATGCAGCGCCCGCCTGGAATTGCGGGCTCAGTTCGGAAAATTGCGCCCGGATCCGGGACGCGAGTTCATCGAAATTGGCAGCCATCTTGGTGAGAACGGGAACCGGTCGTCCATGGTATCACCGGCCCCGCGCGCACCGGTCAGCGCAGCACTTCGACGTGGTCGGCGTCGACCTTCACCTTGCCCGACCACTTGCGTTCGAACTCGCCCGTCAGCTTCACTTCGCTCTTGTCGCTGACGGGCTGGCCGGCCGCCCACAGCTTCTTGTCGATCTCGACGCGGATCGTGCCGGTTGCATCGGCGAACTCGTAGTCCTCGCCGCCGGTATGCTTGACGATGCGCCCCTGCAGTTGCACGTGCTGGTCGTCCTTGCCATTCGCGAGCAGTTCCTTCACGGTCGTCGTGGTCAGCGTGGACGGCCCCGTGTATTCCGCGTAAACGGCGGCAGGCAGCAGCGCGAGCGTGACGGTCAGGATTCTGGCCAGATGTTTCATGATTGCGTTTCTCCTCTTCCTCGATAACGCGCCGCGTCCGGTTGAACGCAGCGGCCCAAGATTACGGACCGTAAGATTAAGCAAACCTGAAGGCCGTGCCGAAGCGACACGGTGCCGCATCAGGCCCGCACGCAGGCGCGTCGGCCATCGCCGTTTAAGGTCTCCCTAAGACACCTGCGCTTATCATGGGAACCCCGGGCGCCACGCCCGCCAACAGACACGAATCCATGCGCGTACTGCTCGTCGAGGACGATCCGCTGATCGGCAGCGGGCTCGAACAGGGCCTCAAACAGGAAGGCTTCGCGGTCGACTGGGTCAAGGACGGCGACGCCGCAACGCTCGCGCTGCGCTCGACCGGCTACGGCCTGCTGCTGCTCGACCTCGGGCTGCCGAACCGCGACGGCCTGTCGGTGCTCGCGTCGCTGCGTCGCCGCGACGAAACCCTGCCCGCGATCATCATCACCGCGCGCGACGGCGTGCCGGACCGCATCGCCGGCCTCGACAGCGGCGCCGACGACTACCTGGTCAAGCCATTCGTGCTCGAGGAACTGCTCGCGCGCATCCGCGCCGTCAACCGCCGCCACGCGGGGCGCGCGCAGACGACGCTCACGATCGGCCCGCTGCGGCTCGATCCGGTCAAGCACCTGGTCTGGCTCAACGACGACGAAGTCACGCTGTCGCCGAAGGAATTCGTGCTGCTGCACGAGCTGATGCGCGACCCCGGCGCGGTAATTTCGCGCGAACAGTTCGAGGAACGGCTGTACAGCTGGGGCGAGGAAATAGAAAGCAACGCGGTGCAGGTACACATCCACAACCTGCGCAAGAAACTCGGCCACGACATGATTCGCACGGTGCGCGGCGTCGGTTACCGGATCGGTGACGGCGCATGACGCGTCTGCAACATGCGATCGCGCGATGGCGCAGCGCATCGCTGCGCCGGCGCCTGTTGATGTGGCTGTTGCCTGCCGCGTGCGTGATCGGGCTGGTCGCGAGCGCGGGCACCTACTGGGGCGCGTTGCGCGAGCTCGACGATCTCCTCGACGACCAGATGCGCAGCATGTCGCGGCAGATCGTCGTCGGTCCGAACGGCGAGCTGTCGTTCCGCAACCATGGCGACGGCAAGCATGACTTCGAAGCCAGCGATCCCGACGCCGTGCTGCTGCAGGTCTGGCGCAACGGCACGCTGGTTTATTCGACCGATCGCAAGTCCGCGTTGCCGCCGCCCACGCAGACCGGCATCGGAAGTGTCGACGTCGCCGGCCAGCCGTGGCGCACTTACGTGACCGAACGCGGCGGCACGACGATCCGGCTCGCGCAGGCGAGGCATGCGCGCTGGGAAGCGATCGCGGGTATCGCGGTGCATCTGCTCTGGCCGGTGTTCTCGATGCTGCCGGTACTCGCGATCGGGCTGTGGTTCGGCATCGGCGCGGGGCTTCGGCCGCTGCGCACGATCGCATCTGGCCTGAAGCGCAGGAATGCGAACAATCTCGAACCGGTCGACATCGCGTCGATGCCGAACGAGGTCCGCCCGCTCGCCGAAGCGATCAACGACCTGCTTGCGCGGCTCGACCGCTCGTTCACGCTGCAGCGGCACTTCATTGCCGATGCCGCGCACGAGCTGCGCACGCCGATCATGGGGCTGTCGATCCAGTCGCAATTGCTGCGGCGCGCGTCGACGGCCGACGAACGCGAGCAGATCCTCGCGCAGATCCAGGCCGGCACGACGCGCCTCGGCCACCTTGCCGAACAGTTGCTGACGCTCGCGCGCCTCGAACCCGATGCGCAGGCGTCCGTCGCGGCATCCACGCCCGTCGATCTTGCCGCGCTGTGCCGCTCGGTGGTCGCCGACCGCACGCGCGTCGCGGATGCGCACCATATCGACCTCGGCGCGATCGTGTCGTCGCCGGTGATGGCCGCGGGCAACATGGACACGTTGCGCGTGCTGCTGAACAACCTCGTCGACAACGCGATCCGCTACGCTGGCGACGGCGCGCGCGTCGACGTGTCCGCGCGCCTCGACGGCGCGACGCCCGTGCTCGAAGTCGCCGACGACGGCCCCGGCATTCCGGAAGCCGAGCGCACGGACGTATGGGAGCGCTTCTATCGCGGCGAAGGCGCGCAGGCGGCCACGTCGTCGGGCAGCGGGCTCGGCCTGTCGATCGTCAAGCGGATCGCCGAGCAGCATCGCGCAACGGTCGCGCTCGCCACGACGCAAGGCGGGCGCGGGCTGACCGTGACGGTGCGTTTTCCCGTGCCGGCCTGACACGCGCGTGACGGCCGGCTTTTCCACAGATTGTGTTGGCAAGCTTGTGGACAACCGGCTGCCAACGACGGCAAGCGACTGATCCGAAAGGATTTGGCGCTCGTGCGCAGCGAATGCGCCACGCCGCGCCGGACCGGTGCAACGCCCGGTTCGGTCGATCTCGATGCGGCGATTCGCGTGCTGTCGACGATGTCCGCCGCTCATGCGACTACGCGATCCGGGAATCGAGCGACGCGTTTCGCGCGGCCCTTCACGCATCCGAAGTTCGTCGCGAAACCGTCGGCTTACCCAATGTCCGCCGTCGCGAGCCGGCACGGCGCACGATTTGCGCGCGGTGCCGCGCCGCGCGATCGCCACGCGGACTTCTCCACAGAAAATGTTGGCAAGCTTGTGGATATCCTGCGCATCGCGACGCCAAGCCCTTGATCCGACGGACTTTGGCACGCGTGATGCAGACGCGCTGCGCGCCGCACCGTCACACGCGACGGTTCACCCCACTTCGCATCACGATGCCACGCCGATCCGCGTGCGACGCACGTGCGGCATGCGACGCGATCGTCGCGCCACTTGCCCACAGATTTTGTTGGCAAGCTTGTGGATATCCTGCGCACGCATTGCCTAACCCGTTGATCGGCCAATGATTCATGCGCCGCGCCGCCGTTGCGGCAGCGCGGTCCGCTCGCGTGCGCAATCGGACGATCCGGCGCAACGGCGGCATCCTGAACGCAGCTTGACGTTCGTGCATACCACGCGTCAGGATCACACGAGCCGCACGCAGCCGCGCATCGCGCGATTGCATGCGTCGACACCACGTGCGGGCCGTTCGGCCCCGCGTCGGACAACGACACATCATCCGAGGAAGACCATGGAACACTTCACCGCAGGGCAGTTGATCGTCTCGCTCGTGCTCATCGCGATCGTCGTCTATCCGTATGTCCGGATCGTTCGGCGTACCGGACATTCAGGCTGGTGGATCCTGACGATGTTCATCCCGGTCGTGAACTTCATCATGTTGTGGGTGTTCGCGTTCGCGCGCTGGCCCTCGGTCGACGATCGGCATGGCTGACCATCGAGCGGGCTTGTCCACAGATTTTGTTGGCAAGGATGTGGATAGCCTGCGCATACCGCGATCAAGCGCTTGATCCGAAAGACTTTGTCCGCATCGCTTCGAATGCGGCACGCGGCAGGCAATCTGACGTTCGCGCCTCGTCATGCGATGCGACGGACCGCATGTCGCGCGCGCCATACCGCTTGTCCACAGATTTTGTTGGCAAGCGTGTGGATAGCCTGCGCATACCACGCACAAGCGCTTGATCCGAAAGGTTTTGTCCGTGCCGCTTCGAACCGTGCAGGCAGGTCTGGGGTACGCCGCCGCCGTGCCTGCCGCGCGATGAACGCGCCTGCTCGCGGGCTTGTCCACAATTTTTGTTGGCAAGGATGTGGATATCCTGAGCATGCGTGGCCTAAGTCGTTGATCGCACAACGTTTCGAGCTGTCGGTCACGACCGCGGCAGTGCGTGCATCCATCACTTCGTCCGGCCGTCGATGAACGCACGCCGCGCCGCCCGCTCAGGCGAACGTCGCGACCGCGATACGCGCGGCGGCCGCGATCACGTCGTCCTTCGCCTTCGCATCGGCACGCGCCTGCGTGTAGTACACGGCAAGCACGATCGGCGCGCGCGACGGCGGCCAGATCACGCCCGCGTCGTTCGTCGTTCCGTAGTCGCCGGTGCCGGTCTTGTCGGCCACCTGCCATCCGGCCGGCACGCCCGCGCGAATCCGCTTGTCGCCGACCTTGTTGCCGCGCAGCCATGCGACGAGCTGCGCACGCTGCGCCGGCGGCAGCGCGTCGCCGAGCGTGAGCACGCGCATGCTCGCGGCCATCGCGGCGGGCGTCGTCGTGTCGCGCGGGTCGCCCGGCAACGCGGTATTCAGTTCGGTCTCCCAGCGATCGAGCCGGAACGTGTCGTCGCCGATCGAGCGTGCATACGCGGTCACCGCCGCCGGGCCGCCAATCAGCTTCATCGCCAGGTTCGCAGCCGAATTGTCGCTGTACTGGATTGCCGCCTCGCACAACTCGGCGACGGTCATCCCGGCGCCGACGTGCTTGCCCGACACCGGCGAGTAGTTCACGAGATCGGACTGCGCGATCGTCACGCGCTGCTCCAGCAGCCCCGGATGCTCGACGCTCTGCGCGAGCACCGCCGCGCTCAGCATCGCCTTGAACGTGCTGCAGAACGGAAAGCGCTCGTCCGCGCGATGCCGCGCCTGCCGGCCGCTTGCGGTGTCGATCGCGCACACGCCGAGACGGCCGCCGGCCGCGCGCTCGAGCGCGGCAAACGACGTCGCGGACGAAACATCGTGCCCCGCGGCCGGCGGCGACGCGCACGCGGCGACGGTCAGGACGAGCGGCGCCGTCGCGGCGGCCAGCAACAGGGTTCGACGTTGCGATGAGTAAGTCATGTCGTGTCTCTCGTGGTGGAATGGATGCGGAACGGCCGGCCGGCGAGACAGCACTATCGTGACTTTACGGTTGTCTGACAAGCAACGATAATTGAGCGCTGATACAAGAAATTCTTATGACCAAGCTCCGCCCTCATCTTCCGCTGAACGCATTGCGCGCGTTCGAATCGTCGGCACGCCACCTGAACTTCACGCGCGCCGGCCTCGAGTTGAGCGTGACCCAGGCCGCCGTGAGCCAGCAGGTGCGCTCGCTCGAGGAGCGGCTCGGCTGCGCGCTGTTCACCCGGCTGCCGCGCGGCCTCGGGCTCACCGACGAAGGGCGCGCGCTGCTGCCGGTGCTCAGCGATGCATTCAGCCGGATCGAGACCGTGCTCAAGCAGTTCGAGGGCGGACGCTTCCACGAGGTGCTGACGCTCGGCGCGGTCGGCACCTTTGCCATAGGCTGGCTAATGCCACGGCTGAAGCGCTTCGGCGACACGCACCCGTTCGTCGAACTGCGGCTGCGGACCAACAACAACGTCGTCGACCTCGCGGCCGAGGGCCTCGATTTCGCGATCCGCTTCGGGGAAGGCAACTGGCCGGCGACGCGCAACGAGCGGCTGCTCGACGCGCCGCTCACCGCACTGTGCGCGCCGGAGATCGCGCGGCGTCTCGCGCGGCCAGCCGATCTCGCGAACGAAACGCTGCTGCGCTCGTACCGCACCGACGAATGGCTCGGCTGGTTCGACGCCGCGCAGCTCGAACCGTGGGCGGTGAACGGGCCCGTGTTCGATTCGTCGCGGCTGATGGTCGAGGCGGCGATGCAGGGCGCTGGCATCGCGCTCGCGCCGGCCTGCATGTTCGCGCGCGAACTGCAGCTCGGCCAGCTCGCGCGGCCGCTCGACATCGACGTGCGCGCGGGCGGCTACTGGCTCACGTCGCTGAAGTCGAAGCCGCTCACGCCGGCGATGACGCTGTTTCGCGACTGGATCGTTGCGGAAGCGGCCGACGCGGCGCCGGTCGAATAACGGCGGCCTGCTTGTCCACAGATTTTGTTGGCAAGGATGTGGATATCCTGGGTACCCGGGGTCTAACTCGTTGATCGCGCACGAATTACCGCGCCCATCCACGCTTCGGGCAACCGGTGCGCAACGGGTTGAATGCAACGGCCGCCGCGCATCGGATACTCAACCATCAGGAAGCAATCACGTCAGACTTATCCACAGATTTTGTTGGCAAGCCTGTGGATATTCCACCAATGTGACGCGTAACATCCTGATACAAAAGGGGATTCAGTAGATCGGGCCAGACAGGTCAAGGACGCGGCATCGTTTGCGGCCTCACGGCGTCCATCACGCGTCCGGTTCGGGGCCGAATGGGTTCTCCACAGATTGTGTTGGCAAGCTTGTGGATATCCTGCGCATCGGCAGGCTAACTCGTTGAGCGCACGGGCTTTTGTACGCGCCGCGCAGGATTGGGCAGCACCGGCGCGGGCCGTGAGCCAACGCCGGCGCTGCCGGCTCGTCAATGCCGGTCGAGCCCGCCGCGCAATTCGCTCGCCTTGTCGCGCAGCGCCTCGTATCCGGAGCGAGCATGTTCGGGCAGGTCGGGATCGCCGATCAGCGCGCCGAGCGTTTCGATCAGGCTGAACAGGATGCCCTTCGCCGCGCCAGCCGCGATGCTCTGCGACTCGATCGACTTGTGCAGGTGGTCGACCGCCGCTTCCAGATTCTCGAGCTTCTGCTCGCCGTCGTCGGGCCGATTGTCGGTCGTCATCGTAGGTGCCTCCGCCATCGTTCAAGGGTCATGTCACGATTCTATGCCGCTGCGCGCGGACGTGGCGCGACATCGCGCAACGTCCGTGCGCCTGCTCGCGTTATAGCACCGCAACGACCTTCACACGCCCCGGCTGCTCCGCCGATGCAATCACCTGGCCGTCGACGCGGCGGAACATCAGCGCAACACTTTCGTCGCCGACCCGCAGGTCGTCGATACGCAACCAGTCGACGCCTTCAGGCAGCGCCGGGCGCTCGACGCGCACCTCGTGGCGTGCAGCGTCGACGCTTACGCCAAGGCACGCCTGCAGCATCATGAACGGCGCACCGGCCGCCCATGCCTGCGGCAGGCATGCGACCGGATAGGCCGTCGGCGGCTCGCCGCGTCGACGCGGGAACCCGCAGAAGAGCTCCGGCAGCCGCATCTCGAAGCTGACCGCGGCTTCGAACAGCGCGCGCAGCAGGTTCACCGCGGCCGTCTTGTCGCCGTAGCGCGCGAGCCCGCGCGCGATCAGCGCATTGTCGTGCGGCCACACCGAGCCGTTGTGATAGGCCATCGGGTTGAAGCGCGGCTGGCCGGCCGCGAGCGTGCGAATGCCCCAGCCGGTCTGGAACAGCGTCGAGCCCAGCACGCCGGCGACCGCCGCGCCGCGCTCGGCGTCGGGCAGCCCGAACGCGAGCAGATGACCCGCGTTCGACGCGAGCACCCGACACAGGTCGCCGTGACCGTCGAGCGCGATCCCGTAGAACTGGCCCTCCGGCATCCAGAACAGCGCCTCGACCTGGTCGCGCAGCGCCTTCGCGCGCAGCGCGTAGCGGGTCGCGTCGGCCGCGTGGCCGCGCCGGTGCGAGCAGATCGACATCGCGTCGAGCGCCGCGCACGCATACGCCTGCACTTCGACGAGCGCGATCGGTCCGTCGGGGAAGTGGCCGTCCGCGTGGAACACCGAATCGTGGCTGTCCTTCCAGCCCTGGTTCGCGAGGCCGCGCTCCGACGTGCGCTGGTAATCGAGCAACCCGTACGGATTGCGGTCGCACTTGTCGATCACCCACTGCGCGGCGCGCTGGAGCGCGGGCCACAGCTCGTCGATCAGCGCATCGTCACCGGTATGTTCGACGTACGCGCCCGCGAGCACGATGAACAACGGGGTCGTGTCGACGCCGCCGTAATACAGCGCGAACGGCACCTCGCCCGTCGCGGCCATCTCGCTGCGGCGGAACTCGTGCATGATCTTGCCGGGCTCCGCATCGCGAAACGCGGACGTCTCGCGCGCCTGGTGCTCCGCGAGAAAGCGCAGCACGCCGCGCGCGAGCGACGGCTGCAGCCACAGCATCTGCAGCGACGTGATCACCGCGTCGCGGCCGAACGGCGTCGAGAACCATGGAATGCCCGCATACGGATACGGCCCGGTGTCGAGTTGCGTCGTGAGCAGCCCGAGATCCGCGAGCGACCGGTCGAGCCATGCGTCGAACAGCGGATTGCCGGTGTTCACGCGCGCCATCGACTCGCGCCGCGAACGCATCTCGCGATGCACGCCGACGAGTGCGGTGCGCAGCGCGACGCGCCCGCATCCCGGACCTTCACCGTCGTGCGCCGGGCCGAGCGTCGCGTCGACGGTCAGGTAGATCGACACGCACGCCTGCGCGGCGATCGTGAGCGTGTAATCGGCGCGATCGACCGACAGCGCGTCGGGCGCCGGCGAGAAATGCACGGTCACGTTGCGCTCGACCTTGTCGAGGCCGTCGTAGCGCAGCCGCACCGCACCGGCGTCGACGCTCGGCGCGACCACCGTGCCACGCTTCGGGCGCGGCGTGCCGCGCACTTCGAACATGTCCTTGAAATCCGCCGCGAACGACAGCGACAGCGGCACCTCCGCCTCGCTCGCGCCGTAGTTCGTCAATGTCAGCGCTTCGTACAGCACGTCGCCCGCGAGCACGCGCATCCGTTCGATGTGGATCACGCCCTCGGGCGTTTCGCGGCCGCCGAGCGGCGGCAGCGGGCGGTTCGTCAGGTGGGCGGTGAACGACGCGTTGTCCGCGCTCGTCGCCCCCGACAGCAGCGACGGCGCGCGGCCGCCGAAGGTCAGGCGCCACGTCGACAGCACGCGCATGTCATCGACGAACAGCCCGTCGTCATGGCCGCTGATGTCGCCGAGCGCATCGCTGACCACGAATGCGTCGCCGGATTTCAAAACGTACTGGTTGTTGCGTGCGAGCGCCTGCGGATCGGCTTCGGGCGCGATGAACGCGGGGCCCTTCGCCTGGGTCGGTGGAACCGGCGCGACTTGCGGCGCCTGCGTCGTGGTGGCTTCGGCGTGATTCGGCATCGATGCTCCTGTGTCGAGGCGCAACGCGCGGTGCGCGTCGCGTGTTTCGCACAGGATAGGCCAGAACGGGGGCCGCGCGCAGCGACGACAAGGACGCGCCCCCCGCGGCGTTGCCGTCGCCGCGCGGGGTCGCGCACCAGGACATCAGGCGGCGGTCAGAACTTCCACAGGATGTTGCCGAGCACCGCGTTGTCGCGCACGCCGCTGCCGTACTGGCCGCTGAACGTCAGGCCGAGCGTCAGGCGCTTCGTGATGGTCGCGTCGATGCCCGCTTCGAGCACCGCGCTGTCGCGAGCAATCGGCACGCCCGACACCTGGAACGACGTACCGCCGTTTGCGAACGTGAACGCCGACGACGGCTGCACGTTGCCGAACGCATGCCGCCAGCCGACCGTCCCGCGCGCCGTGAACGTGCCGCTCGCGATGGTCCCGAGTTGCGACGCAGCACGCACGCCGAGTGTCGAGAACCCGACGTGGGTCGTCTCGCCGCCGGCCCGCAGCGCGGCCGCACCGCCGCTTTCCGTATAGCCGTCGGTATGCAGGTTCACGTAGGCAAGCCCCGCGAACGGTTCGAGCGCGACCGGCCCGACCGGCAGCGCATAGCCGACTTCGCCGAACACCTGCGCGGAATTCGCGTTGTAGCCGGCCGAATCGTGATCGGAGAAGCCCGCGAAGCCCGGATAGCGGTCGCTGTTGATCCGATACCACGTGTACGACGCGCCGCCGCGCACACCGAGCGCACCGTACTGCGCGCCGCCGTACAGCGACAGGTAGTAGCTGTTGACCGACGCCGACGCGCTCTGATCGTTGTCCAGCGAGCCGTGCGTGACGCCGGCGGCCAGGCCGGCACGCCACTTGTCGTTGAGCGCCATGTCGGCACCGGCGATGAAGCCCGTCATGCTGCGATTGATCGTTGACGTGTTGCCGTCGCCCGCGAGCCTGCTGCGGCCGCCGAACGCCTGCCCCCAGACCACCGGCTGGTACGGCGTGCCGCCACGGCATCCTTCGCGCGAACCGATCCGGCGTTCCGGCAGCAGCGTCGGGTCGACCGCCCCGGCCGTGTTGTCGCCGCATAGCGCGGCGCCGCCCGACGACAGCGCGGCGAGCGGCCCCGATCCCGGCGCAAGGCCCTGGCGCACGCGATCGGTTACGGCATCGCGCACGTAGCGGCTGTCGAGCAGAAGCATGCTCTTCAAGCTCGCCTGCAGTTCGCCGTCGAGCATCCCGTAGGCCCGGCGCGCGGTGGCCGCATCGGTCGTGAGCACCGTGTCGTACAGCGGGTTGCCCGCGCCGAGCGCACCGATCGCGGTGGCGACCGCGCGCTGGTTCGGCGTGGTCGCGACATCGGGCAGCGCCGTGCCGTTCGAGACCAGCTGCAGGTATACGTGGTCCGGATCGTAGCTGAGCGTCGGCATCAGGAACGCGTAGTTCGAATTCACCTGGCTGAACGTGCCCTGCACGCCCGAGGACGCGCTGAGGATCGTGTACTTCGTGGTCGGCTGGTAGCTGGCCTGGTTCGCGAGCACCTGCACGGTGCCGCCGTTCAGCGTGGCCGTGCCGCTCGCCGCGATGCTGCCGCCCTGTTGCGGCGTGACCGCGACCTGCAGCGTCGAGCCGGGCTGGAACGTGACGTTGCCGGCGACGTTCAGCGCCGCGCCCGGCTGCGACACGGCCGCGAACGCGCCGCTCTGCACGACGAGGCCCCCGACCGTGCCGGTGCCCGTCAGCGTCGCGCCGTTCTGCACGGTCACGGTCGACTGGCCAAGCGAACCGTCGACGGCTAGCGTGCCCGCAGCGACGGTGGTGGGGCCGCTCAACGTGCTCGTGCCCGTCAGCGTCAGTTGTCCGCTGCCGGCCTGGGTCAGCGAGCCGGTGCCCGACAGCACGTTCGCGAGCGTCACGTTGGCGGACTGGTTGACGATCAGCGCGCCGTTGTCGACGACATTGCCGACCACGCTGCCCGACGTGCCGCCGTTGCCGAGCTGCAGCGTGCCGCCCGCCGCGATCGTCGTGCCGCCCGTGTACGTGTTGCTGCCGGTCAGCGTCTGGATGCCGGTACCCGCGACCGTCAGGCCGCCGGTGCCGCCGATCACCCCGCCGAACGCGCCGCTGGCGGTTCCGCCCACCGTCAATGCATTGCCGCCGAGGCTCACGTTGCTGCCCGCCACGCCCGACAGCGCGCCGAGCGTTTGCCCACCCGACGCGCCGCTCAGGTCGAGCGTCGCGCCCGCGTTCGCGAGGTTCACCGTGCCGGTCGCCGCCAGGCTGCCGCCCGCGCCGATCGCCAGCGTGCCCGCGTTGATCGTCGTGCCGCCGGTGTACGTGTTCGCGCCCGTGAGCGTCGTGGTCGCCGCGCCGTCCTTCACGAGCGCGCCCGTGCCGGAGATCGCGCCGCCCAATCCGAGCGCATTGCTGCCGCCGAGCGTCAGCGTCGCGCCCGTGCCGAGAGCGACCGCATTCGTCATCGACAGGCTCGCGTTCGTATCGAGCGTCGCCGCGCCGCCGACATTCAGCGCGCCGGCCCCGAGTGCCGACGCGTTGCCGAGCACGAGGCCACCACTATTGAGGTTCGTGCCGCCCGAATAGGTGCTCGCGCCGTTCAGCGTCTGCGTGCCGGTGCCCGCCAGCGTCACGCTGCCAGTCCCGCCGATCGCTCCGCTGAACGTGCCGCCGGCGGTCCCGCCCAGCGTCAGCGCGTTGGCGCCAAGGTTCACGTTCGTGCCGGCCACCCCCGAGAGCGCGCCGAGCGTTTGCGCACCCGACGCGCTGCTCAGATCGAGCGTCGCGCCCGCGTTCGCGAGATTCATCGCGCCAGTCGCCGCCAGGCTGCCGCCCGCGCCGATCGCCAGCGTGCCCGCGTTGATCGTCGTGCCGCCGGTGTACGTGTTCGCGCCGGTCAGCGTCACGGTCGCCGCGCCGTCCTTCACGAGCGCGCCCGCGCCGGAGATCGCACCGCCCAATCCAAGTGCATTGCTGCCGCCGAGCGTCAGCGTCGCGCCCGTGCCGAGATCGACTGCGTTGGTGATCGACAGGCTCGCATTCGTATCGAGCGTCGCCGCGCCGCCGACATTCAGCGCGCCGGTGCCGAGTGCCGACGCGTTGCCGAGCACCAGACCGCCGCTATTGAGATTCGTGCCGCCCGAATACGTGCTCGAGCCGTTCAGCGTCTGCGTGCCGGTGCCCGCCAGCGTCAGGCTGCCGGTCCCGCCGATCGCCCCGCTGAACGTGCCGCCGGCGGTCCCGCCCAGCGTCAGCGCGTTGGCGCCGAGATTCACATTCGTGCCGGCTACGCCGTCCAGCGCGCCGATTGACTGCGCCCCCGTCGCAACGCTCAGATCGAGCGTCGCGCCCGCATTCGCGAGATTCATCGCGCCAGTCGCCGCCAGGCTGCCGCCCGCGCCGATCGCCAGCGTACCGGCGTTGATGGTCGTGCCACCCGTATACGTGTTCGCGCCGGTCAGCGTCACGGTCGCCGCGCCACTCTTCACCACCGCGCCGGCGCCCGAAATCGCGCCACCCAGCCCGAATGCATTGCTGCCGCCCAGCGTAAGCGCCGTGCTCGTGCCGAGGTCGATCGCATTCCCGATCGACAGGTTCGTGGTCGCATCGAGCGTCGCCGCGCCGCCGACGGTCAGCGTGCCGGAACCGAGGGCTGCGGCATTGCCGAGCGCGAGGACGCCGGCGTTCAGCGTCGTGCCGCCCGTGTAATTGTTCGCACCGCTCAGCGTCAGCGTCGCCGCGCCGTTCTTCACGAGCCCGCCGCCGCCGGAGATCGTGCCGCCGAGCCCGAGATCGGTGGTGCCGCCCACCGTCAGCGTCGTGCCCGTGGCGACGTTGATGCCGTTCGCGAGCGACACGCTGGCGGTCGCATCGAGCGTCGACGAGCCGTTGACGTTCACCGAGCCGGTGCCGAGGGCGGTGTTGCTGCCGACGACGAGGCTGCCGCCGTTCAGGTTCGTGCCGCCGCTGTAGACGTTCGTGCCGGTCAGCGATTGCGTCCCGGTGCCGGACAGCGTCACGCTGCCCGCGCCGCCGATCGTGCCCGCGTAGGTCGCATTGACGGTGCCGTCGAGCGTCAGCGAATTGCTGCCGAGGTTCACGTTCGTGCCTGCCGCACCCGCCAGCGCGCCGATCGTCTGCGCGCCCGACGCGCCGCTCAGGTCGAATGTCGCGCCCGCACCGGTCAGGTTCACCGTGCCGGTCGCCGCGAGGCTGCCGCCCGTACCGAGCGCGAGCGTGCCGGCGTTGATCGTCGTGTCGCCGGTGTACGTGTTCGTGCCGCTCAGCGTCAGCGTCGCCGCGCCGTTCTTCACGAGGCCGCCAGCGCCCGCGATCGTGCCGGACAGCCCGAGCGCGTTGCTGCCGCCGACCGTCAGTGTCGTGCCGGTGGCGAGATTGATCGCGTTGCCGAGCGTCACGTTCGTGCTCGCGTCGAGCGACGCCGCCGCATTGACGTTCAGCGCGCCCATGCCGAGCGCCGTATTGTTGCCGACCACCAGGCCGCCGCCGTTCAGGCTCGTGCCCCCGGTATACGTGTTCGCGCCCGACATCGTCAGCGTGCCGCTGTCGTTCTTGGTGAGCGTGCCGCCACCCGCCACCGTGCCCGATAGCGTGAGCCCGGTCGCGCCCTGCACCGTCAGCCCGCCTACGCTGAGATTCACGCTGTTGGCGACATTCAACCCGGTCGTGCCCGCCTGCAGCGCGCCGCCGGTGGCCGCGACGGTGCCCGTGCCGAGCGACGCGCTGTCGTTGATGATCGCGACGCCGCCCGCAAGCGTTGCGTCCTGCGCGGTCGACGCGCCGTTGATCGTCCAGCTGCCGCTCGTGAGGTCGAGGTGATTGAAGTTGATGTAATTGTTGACCGCGATCGTGCCGTTCGCCGTGGCGCCCTGCTGCAGCACCAGCGTGTTGTCGCCGCCCGCGCCGCCGTCGACGACGCCGGTCGCCGCGACGCCGAGCGTGACGGGGCCGATCGTGATGTTGAACGCGCCGCCCGTGCCGCCCGCCGTATTGACCGACGAGCCGGTGACGGCGGTGAACGTATTCGTGCTGTTCGCGCCCATCGACACGCCGCCGTTGATCGTGCCGGAGTTCACGAACGTGTTGCCGACGCCGGCCGTGCCGCTCGAACCGAGCGACACGCGGCCGGTGATCGTGCCGCTGTTCGTCATGTTGACCTGACCGCCGCCGTAAGCGGCGACCACGGGCGCGTCCGCGCCGGCGAGCGTTGCACCGGACAGCGCGGTCGAGCCGATCGTGCCGGTGTTCGAGATGTTGGACACCCCGCCCGTGCCGTTCTGAACCGACAGCGCCATGCCCGTCACGCCGCTGATCGCGACACCGGTCGTGCCCATCATCGTGCCGTTGTTGGTGACGGTCGTGGTACTCGCCGATGCATTGCCGACCACCGTGCCGCTCGACAGGATGCCGAGCCCCGAACCCAGCAACGAAGGATCGATCGTGCCGTTGTTGGTCAGCGTGACGCCGCTGCCGGTCAGCGACATCGCGGTGCCGCCGACGCCGAGCAGCACGCCGAGGCTTGCGCCGGGATTGACCGTGGCGTTCACGTTGTCGGCGCCGTTTGCATAGCTCGGCGCCAGCGGATTCGCGACGCCGGAACAGGTCACCGTGGTGCCTGCCGTGCTGCACGTCGCGTACGCGGGAACGATTCCCGCGCCGGACAATGCCAGCAACACGCCGGTCGGCAACAGGAATCTCGGAAACGGCTCTGCGCTCTTCTTCGAATTCGGAATGTTCATGCTTCCCCTCGTCATCGGCATGACCGCTGAATCGGACCGGCGACGGCGGAATATCGGGTGCAAGCGTGCCCTCCGGCGGTCGCGGAACGACGTCGGTTTATTCGTGGATGAACTGCTGGTTATTCGATCTGCGTTTGCGAAGGCAAAACTAGCCGGATGACATGATCGTGGCCCCTGATTTTTATGCAGCGATTTTCTGGTTGATTTGATTACCGCCCTGCTTTTGTCAGACAAGGCTATATCAAAAAAACAGGGTTTTCCAGTCGATATTTATTTATCGGAGTGCGACCAATGAGATACGTATTTTTTACTTGTCGAAATGCGCAAAACGTCGTGGCACACATGGATTTCGCGGCCGAATCGATGATCAAGCACCGGGGGCCGCGTGATCGGTGAAAACCCGACGCTTCGTTCGGCGTCTCTTCGATTTTCGCAGTGCAATATGAATGACGTCGGCGGCGATCGTCACAAACAATCCGAACCAATTTCATTGGCCTGATCGACGGACGAATTTTTCAACGTTCCACAATGCAAGCTCTGACCGGACGTGTCTCGGGTCGCCGCATTGAAATGCAAACGAAAGGAATGAAATGAATCGAATCCCGGCCGGACTGCGGGGTTACGAAAACAGGCTGATCAAATAAAGCATCGGCCGGAACGACATCGGCCGCGCATCGGGATCGAGCCACAGGCGCAGCGCGTAGATCCCGTATGCGGGCACTTCCCGCCAGCTCGAGTAAATATCGCGCCACTGGAAGTGGTGCGGATACGCGGCGAAGATGTTGGCGGGCGCGATGCCGACCCGCTCGAACGCGAGGCGCGCTCGCGCGAGGTGGTAATACTGGCTGACGATCAGCACGCGCGATATCCGGTGCGCCTGCATGTATGCGCGCGTGTGCTGCGCGGTCGCGAGCGTGTTGTCGCCCTGGTCGTCGACGGCGATCCGGTCGGCCGGCACGCCGCGCGCGACCAGATAATCGCGCATCGCGGTCGCCTCGTTCAGCCCGGGGCCGTCGATCGCACCGCTGACGAGGAACGCCGGACACTGCCCGCTGCGATAGCAGCGCACGCCGACATCGAGCCGCGCTGCGAGCACCGGTTTCGGCGCGCCGCCATCGTCGAGCGCATTGCCGAAGATCACCGCGACGTCGGCCGGCGCGCTCGGCATCCGCAACCCGATTCCGACGAGCACGACGGCCGCGACGATCCACACACACGCGAACGCGGCCAGCACACGGCCGATGCGGGCCGCACGGCCCCGCTTGAAACGCTGGTTCAATATTGTCAGGCTCCGGCAGAAGCGCGCCGCCGGCTCGGGCGGCACGCGGCCCGACATGCTGCCACGGCGCCCGCGCGCGAGTCCATCTGACGGGGCCGGCACCGCGTATTGCGCGTGCCCGGCACGCCCACACGACGGTGAGGACGACGAAGGCGCAGGTTCGAACGACCTTGAAGAACCGTCAACGCGCCTGCCCGGCCCGCGTCAATCCGCTGAACACGTCGCGAGCCGCCCCATCGCCTCCCCCGCGCCGCGCACTGCGCAGGTAGCCGGCTCGTCGGCGACCCGCGCGGCCAGGCCGGTCTCGTCGCGCAGCAGGCGTTCGAGGCCCGCGAGCAGCGCGCCGCCGCCCGTGAGCACCACGCCGCGATGCGCGATGTCGGTCAGGAGTTCGGCCGGCGCATTTTCCAGCACCGACTTCACCGCGCCGATCACCTGCTTGAGCGGTGCGGCCAGCGCGTCCGCCACGTCGTGGTTGGTCAACTCGATCGAGCGCGGCAGGCCGTCCGCGACGCCGCGCCCGATCGCGCGCGTCGACGTGCGCGGCACGGCGCTGGTGGCCGAGCCGATCGTCGTCTTCACACGCTCGGCGGTCTGCTCGCCGAGCAGCACGCCGTACAGGTTGCGCACGTGGTTGACGATCGCCGCATCGAACTGGTTGCCGCCCACGCGGATCGCCTCGCGGTAGACGATGCCGCCGAGCGCGATCACCGCGACTTCGGTCGTCCCGCCACCGATGTCGATCACCATCGAGCCGACCGGCTCGGTCACCGGCAAACCCGCGCCGAGCCCGGCGGCGAGCGCTTCCTCGATCAGTTCGACGTCCGATACACCGGCCGCGAACGCGGCCTCGCGGATCGCGCGGCGCTCGACCGCCGTCGCATCCGACGGCACGCACAGCGTGACTTCGACACGGCGGCCGAAACGCGAGCGCGTGCGCGACATGTCGATGAAGCGGCGGATCATCTGCTCGGCGGCGTGCGCATCGGCGATTACGCCGTGCCGCATGGGCCGCACGGCCTCCAGATGCCCTGGTTCACGGCCGAGCAGCGCCTTCGCCAGCTCGCCGACCGCTTCGAGCGTCGGTCGCGCGTCGGTCGCGCCACCCTTGCGAAAGCAGACGACCGACGGCTGGTTCAGCACCACGCCGCGCTCGTGCGTGTAAATCCGCGTACTCGCCGTTCCAGGGTCGATCGCAACGGGTTGCGCAAACAACTTTCCGAACAGCGGTGTCGACATATCAAGCCTTTTTTTGAACAAACCGGCCGAAACGGCCAGACCGCGTCCCCGCGGCGCGCTTTTCCCGCTCCATCACGGACTTAGCGGCAAATCGTTCCGGTACTTTAGACAATTCCCATGATTTTTTCGCGACGAAATTGCCGAATCCGCGTTTCGCCCCGCTCGCGGCTACGCATCGGCCTCTCGCGTCGCGCTTGTAAAACACGGTAATCTCTCGGTCTTGCCTGCTCCCGGCAGGCGTCCGACGCCCGATCACGCCAGGTATTCCTCCATGACAGCGACCGCTTTTCCCCGCTGGCTCGGGGTGCGCCAACTCGGCGCAACGCTCGTTGCGCTCTGGTGCTGCACCGTTGCCGCGCAGCCCTTGCCGGCCGCCGACACCGCCACCCGCGGCGCAACGACGGCCACTGCCGCCGCGCCGGCCGCCCCCGTCACGACGCCCACCGCCCCCGGCGCCGTCAAGCCCGCGCCGACCTGCAACGCCGACGGCGGTCCGGCCGGACGGCCGGCGATCGGCCTCGTGCTGTCCGGCGGCGGCGCACGCGGATACGCACACCTGGGCGTGCTGAAGGTGCTCGAGGAAAACCGCATTCCGATCGATTGCATCGCCGGCACCAGCATGGGCGCCGTGGTCGGCGGCCTGTATGCGAGCGGGATGGCCGCCGACGAAATGCAGAAGCAGCTGTCGGAAGTGAACCTGGCCGACATCGCGTTCGACGTGACGGACCGCGCCGACCTGCCGCAAAGCAGCCGCGAGGACGAGCGGCTCTACATCAACAGCCTGACGCTCGGCTTCGGCAAGAAAGGCGTGAAGGCGCCGGTCGGCCTCGTGCAGGGCAACCGGCTGCAGGCGCTGCTCGCGAACTGGACGGCCGCCGTGCCGACCAACCAGCCGTTCGACCAGTTGCCGATCCCGTATCGCGCGGTCGCGACCGACCTGCAGACCGGCCAGATGGTCGTGCTGGACCACGGCTCGCTGCCGCTCGCGATTCGCGCGAGCATGGCGATGCCAGGCCTGTTCGCGCCGGCCGAAATCAACGGCCGCGCGCTCGTCGACGGCGGGCTCGTCAGCAACCTGCCCGTCGACACCGCGCGGCAGATGGGCGCGAAGGTCGTGATCGCCGTCGACATCGGCTCGCCGCTGCGTCCGCTCGACGCGCTCGCGTCGCCGGCCGACGTGATGCAGCAGATGGTCGGCATCCTGATCCGCCAGAACGTGACGTCGCAACGCAAGCAGCTCGCCGCGCAGGACGTGCTGCTCACGCCCGACCTCGGCTCGCTCGCGTTCACCGATTTCCAGAACGCGAAGCAGGCAATCGCCGCCGGCGCGGCCGCAGCAACGGCGGCGTTGCCGCGGCTGCGGCACTTCGCGCTCACGCCGGAACAGTACGCGGCCTACCGGGCCGCGCATGCGCAGCCGCTGCCGCCGCCGATCCGCATCACGCGGGTCGAGATCAAGACGACCGGCGGCGTGCCCAAGCGGGTCGTCAGCGACGCGCTGCACGTGAAGCCCGGCGACATCTACGATCCCGCGACCGTCAGCCAGGACCTGCTCGGGCTGACGACAGGCGGCAATTTCGAGAGCGTGACGCAGCAGATCGTGAGCCACGGCGACGAGAACGTGCTCGAGATCGATGCGCGGGAGAAATACTGGGGGCCGAATTTCCTGCTGTTCGGCGTCGGGATGTCGAGCAGCTCGACCGACGAAGGCGGCTTCCGCCTGCACGTCGGCTACCGGCGGCCGTGGCTGACTGAATCGGGCCTCGAGTTCCGCGCGGATACGACGATCGGCAGCGACCTGCAGTCGGCGCGCGTCGAATTGCGCCAGCCGTTGCCGGCCGCGTACGGTTTGTACATTTCGCCCTACGCGGAATATCAGCGTCGCTACGTGAACCTGTACGACAACAGCGGCGAGGTGAAGCTGAATCAATATTTGATGCAGACGGCGCGCACCGGTCTCGATTTCGGCCTGCCGATCGCGCGGCTGGGCGACTTCCGGATGGGTATCGGTTACGCGACCGGGCATGGCTCGCCGAACTACAACCTGCCGTTCCCGTTCGACGACGGCAGCTCGACGCTGATCTGGCCGAGCTTCACGTCGCAGGCGCTGACGGCGCGTGCGCGGCTCGTCATCGATCAGCTCGACGATCCGATGTTCCCGCGCCGCGGCTACTACAGCGAATTCCGGGTCGAACGGTCGCTGTGGTCGCACAACAGCCAGTCCGCCGAAGACCTCGCCGATGCGTCCAACACGCCCTACACCGAGCTGTACGGCAAGGCGATGATCGCGCAGCAGTTCGGCCGGCACAGCATCAGTGCGACGATCGAGGGCGGCAAGAGCATCGGCGGCACCAACCTGATCAACGCGTTCAACTTCACGCTCGGCGGATTCCAGCATCTGGCCGCGTATGCGGCCGACCAGCTGACCGGCAACGAACTCGCGTACGGCAACGTGACCTACATGAACCAGCTGATGACGTTCAACGCGTCGCCGATCAAGGCGCTGTCGATCGGGGCCAGTGCGGAAGTCGGCAACGTATGGTCGAGCGGCGTGAAGGTCGGCGGCGGCGCGCTCAAGCAGAGCTATACGTTCTTCACGAGCCTGTCGACCGCGTTCGGGCCGCTGTACATGGGTGTCGCGCTCGCGCCGGGCGGCCGGCGCAACATCTACCTGCAGCTCGGCCGCACGTACTGACGGCGCTCAGACCGGCCAGCTGATTTCGAAGCGCGCACCGCCGAGTTCGGCCGGATCGACGACCGCGATCCGGCCGTTGTGCGCGTGGAGCACCTGCCGCGTGATCGCGAGCCCGAGCCCGTAGCCGCCGGTGCGGCGGTCCAGGCGCACGAACGCGTCGAAGATCCGCTCGCGCTCGCTCTCCGGCACGCCCGGGCCGTCGTCCTCGACGAAGATCGCAATGTTGCCGTGCTCGATCGCGAGCCCGACCACGATCCGCGACGCCGCATACTTGCTCGCATTGCGCAGCAGGTTGCGCATCGCGTACGACATCAGCCGCCGGTCCATCTTCACGCGCAGGTCCGACTCAATCGCAATGCGCGACTCGATCGCGCGCTCCGGATACAGCAGCTGCGCGTCGCTGATCTGGTGCTCGAACCACGCGACCGGCGCGGTCAGTTCGAGGCTCGACTGCAGCGAGCTGTACTCGAGCCGCGCATACGTGAGGCTCATGTCGATCAGCTCCTCGAGCTCCGTCACGTCCTGCGCGATGCTCTCCAGCGCGCCGTGGTATTCGGCGGCGGAGCCCGGTTCGCGAAGCATTTCGAGCGCGAAGCGCACGCGCGCGAGCGGCGTGCGCAGTTCGTGCGAGATCCCGTTCGTCAGATCCCGCTGCGCGGCGATCAATCGCTCCATGCGCATCGCGAGCGCGTTCAACGTGCGCGCGAGCGGGCCGATGATCACGCTGTGCGACTCCCGCGCGCGCGTGTTGAAGCGCCCGCCGGTGAAGTCGATCGCACGTTCGCGCACCATCACGAGATCCGACCAGACCGGCCGCATCCACCGGTACGCGGCGAGCGCGGGCGCGGCGAACACGAACGCGAGCACGATCCAGATGTCGCCCGGCAGCGCATCGAACGCGTGCCACACGACTTGCGGCGACAACACCACGCACAGCGCGAGCGCCGGCACGAGCGCCGTCAGCAATACGAGGCCGAGCAGGTGCAGATAGGTGCGCACGTACAGGCGCGACCAGCTCGGAATGCGGTCGGCGCGCGTGTCGGTCCACGCGCGGCGAAAATGCAGCCAGCGCCATTTGACGTAGCGCAGCGTCGAAAGCGGCGGTGCATCGGGGTGCGAACGGGTGTGTCGGATCATCGCGGCTTCCGGCTATCGTGCGATGCTGGAATGCGACGGGCGGCGTTGCGCCACGCTGGCGTCATTCCCACGCATGCTTGCTGAACTGGTAACCCTTGCTGCGGATCGTCTTGATCCGCTGCGGGTTGCCCGCGTCGTCGTGGAGCTTGCGTCGCAGCTTCGAGATGCGCCCGTCGATCGTACGATCGAGCCCGTCGAACTCGACGCCGCGCAGTTGCAGCATCAGATCGTCGCGGCTGACGACTTCCCCCGCGTGGCACACCAGCACCCACAGCAGGTCGAACTCGGCCGACGTGAGGTCGGGCGAGTCGCCGCCCGGCAGCACGACCGAGCGGTCGGTGCGGTCGATCGAGAACTGGCCGAACGTGTAGCGCTCCGGCTGCGGCGCGGCGCCGTCGGCCCCTCGCGCGGGAACGCGGCGCAGCTGCGCCTTGATCCGCGCGAGCAGGATGCGCGGCTCGACCGGCTTGTGCACGTAGTCGTCGGCGCCGAATTCCAGGCCCAACAATTCGTCGAACGGCTCGTCGCGCGCCGTCACCATGATGATCACGCCGTCATACTGCTTGCGCGCCTCGCGACAGATCTCGAAGCCGTCCTTGCCCGGCAGGTTCACGTCGAGAATGACGAGATCCGGGCGCGTGGACAGGATCGCCGGCACGGCGGCGTCACCGTGCAGCACAGTGTCGACTTCATAGTCGTTCTTGCGCAGGTAGCCGGCAATCAGCGTGGACAAGCGGGTGTCGTCTTCGACGAGCAGGATGCTAAAAGACATGGGCAACGGTCGGATCATACGGGGAGACCGCGGCGGCGGCGGGCTTGCACCGGCTGCCGGCCATCGGCCGAAACGTACCGCATGATACTGCGCCCGCCGATTGCCTGTTTGAAGATTGGGGAAATAAGGGTGCGATGGCCGCCGCGCTTGACGAATCGGCGCCGAAACGGTTCCATACGGGCTCTCTGAAAACCGGGCCGCGCCCCTGCCCTGCCTCACACACGATGAACTATCAGCCGATCCTCGAACGCATCCATGCCGAACTCGCCCCCTGGATCGGCCAGGGACGCGTCGCCGACTACATTCCGGAACTCGCCAAAGTGCCCGCCGACAAGTTCGGCATGGCCGTCGTGACGCTGGACGGAAACGTTTACACGGTCGGCGACGCGCGGGAGCGCTTCTCGATCCAGAGCATCTCGAAGCTGTTCGCGTGCACGCTCGCGTTCCAGCTGCTCGGCGATGCGCTGTGGGAACGGGTCGGCCGCGAGCCTTCCGGCACCGCGTTCAATTCGCTCGTTCAGCTCGAAAGCGAGCGCGGCAAGCCGCGCAACCCGTTCATCAACGCCGGCGCGCTGGTCGTCACCGACGTGCTGTGCCGCCGCTTCGTCAAGGCCGAAACGGCGCTCGTCGAATTCGTGCGGCGACTGATCGGCGCGAACGACCTCGACTACGATTCGCGCGTCGCGCTGTCGGAGCTGCAGCACGCGGAGCGCAACCGCGCGATGGCGCATTTCATGGCGAGCTTCGGCAACATGCAGATGCCGCCCGACACGGTAGTCGAAGCGTATTGCCGCCAGTGTGCGATCACGATGAACTGCGTCGAGCTCGCGCAAGCGGCGCTGTTCCTCGCGAACGGCGGCGTCGCGCCCGTCACCGGCGAGCGGATCGTCGACGCGAGTTCGGCGAAGCGGCTGTCGGCGCTGATGTTGACGTGCGGGACGTATGACGCGGCGGGCGACTTCGTTTATCGCGTGGGCTTGCCGGCCAAGAGCGGCGTCGGCGGCGGGATCGTCGCGGTGCTGCCGGGCGACATGGCCGTGTGCGTGTGGGCGCCGGGGCTCGATGCGAACGGGAACTCGCTGGCGGGGACGTTGGCGCTGGAGTGGTTGACGACTTATACGGGGAGGTCGATTTTCTGAGGTGTCGGCGTTGGGCGCGCCCCGTTTGGCGCAACGATGGCTGATTCGTATCGGCACTCGCCGGCGTGCTCAACGAGCAATTCGATCATCGGCAGTCGCGCCGTTTGGCCCGACGGGTTCTGGAAGTCAGCGGATACGTCTATCCGAAAACCCGGGCCCACACCGCCCGAAGGCGTCGCGCGCGGTCTTCGAAGAGATATGAGGCCGCAAGCGTCAAGAGACCCGAAATTACACCCGTCACGATGTGCTCGACATAAGGGATACGGTAGTGACTCGTGTGTGAGTAGGCGTCTCCCAATGTTGTCAGGATGCCAACGAGCAGTGCATTGCCGTATCGATGCGCGTAGAGCCTCGCCGCAATCGTGAAAGTCAAAAGTACCGCGAGGAATCCAGTAAGCAGACCTGTTTGAAATGCAATGGTCCAGTGGGAAAGGCTCATGATGTTTCCCCAGCTCCCCGGCATGCAGGTCATGCACGCACTGGTCGGCTGCCAGAAGCGCTGGATAAACAGTCTGACGCGGTGCTTCCACTCGGTTGACATGGTGCATTCCCGGCGATGCCGTCGTCGCGAGGACGTCGCCACACGTATCGTTGAAGCGGTTTCCAAACACTTGGCGAGCTGGCCGCCCTCGTCACGGATGGGTTGGCTGGGTACCGGAGAGGCCTGGCCATGACTTGGGCATGGGGGAATACTACTCCACGAATGGACGGCCGCTGTTTCGGGTGGGACCGGAATTGAATTCTTGCGTATATCGATGCTGCCCTGCTCCGTGACGGGCATGGAACGATGCGACTTCGCGCGAAGGCGACGGCCGGAGCCGACCCTCAAGAGACGTAGAACCCGGCGCTATCTGTACGACCGTGTTGAGCGGTACAACGGTCATCCCTCTATCTGCAGCGGCCACCACATCCCTAGCCGGGTGAGTAACTACCAGAGCGGCGCCATCCACGGGGGCACTCGCTTAGTCGCATGCGATCGTTCGGTAAATTCCAAAATGCCTGCGTGAGCGACTCGGAGCCAGCAGAGCCGCCCCATTCTTGCTTCAGTTGATGGCCGCCCGCCAAAGGCGCGCAAGCTCATGAGCGGGACTGCGGGCATGTCCGTTGCCGGCTTTAACTCGGGCTCATCATCGCACGACGACGAGCCCAGGATTTCCGCGATGGCTACTTGTCGAGCAAGCGTGCATGCAAACTCTCAAGTGTCGACCAGCAAGGAATCGGCATCTTCACGACCTGGGTTGCTTTGCCGCCTCGTTTCACCCACGAACTAGTGACAACCCGCGACGCCTTGCGATCGATCGTGTAGTCGGCCGTGTAGATATCGCTCAGCATGCTCACAATCAGCGTCCCGTCCACACACGGGCATAAGTTGGCGACCTCGGGCCGCTCGAACTGCTTGTCGAAATCGAGATAGATCCATGAAGGATGCGCAATCTTGCCTCTCCTGCATTTGAGCATCGAGGCGTGCGTTGCGCACGCAATACCGCTCTTTCCGAACAGCCAGACATAGTGTGCATCGACGTCGATTCCGTTGTAGCTCTTCCAGCCTTCTGGGCCTTCCACGGTGAACGGCTCAGCCTGTTCCGCCACATACAACCGATTGCTGTTGCGGATCCCGCCATATGTGAGCACCGAGTTCTGTTTGCGCTGGTTGTGGCCGGTCAGGGCGTCGCCGTCCGGGTCATCCGATAAAGCACTCGCAGGAACATACACGGAGCGAATTTCCGCCAGGTCGGCCCGATTAAGCTGGATGTTCAGCCGGGTGCTCTTCCCGTCTTTCCCGATCGTGTAGTAATTCACATAGCGCGCATCGTTCATCTCCCTGTTCTCGATCGCAAGCGAAACGAGCGTCTTGGGGTGCGTGCTGCCTTCAACACCGAATGTGCCATCGTTGAACGCAAGTCCGCTGACGTCGAGGTACGTTTCCGGGTTCTTCCCATTCCGGAGATCGTCGCCGATCACGGGGCCGGTGTCGGACAGGTTGCCACTAACAGAATCGAGAAGAAAGTGCGAAACGCGGGACGGATATTTCTCGACCGCCAGAAGTTCATATTTGGGAGTGAACGAGTCAACTTGGGTCTTGGGGGTATGGATGGAGAGGCTAACAAGCCAACCTGTGTTTCTTTTATAGTCCCACGCGAGGGGGGCGGCTTTGCCGTTGCCCCGGGCGACGTACAGCACGAGATCTTCCATCCAATGTCCAACGTGCACATAGAGTCCACGCTCACGTGCAACAGGCCGTACGGCCGTCACAACCCTAAGCATTTCCTTTCTATCCGCATCCCACGACTCGGGAAATGCGTTCACTAGCGCCCCTAGATCGAGCACAGCGTCATGGCACCGGGCTCTGACGCGATCGGAAAGGGGACTTGTCTTGTTCGACTCCTTGGTTGCCGCCAACACCGCTTCCAGTTTTCTTCGGCTGGGCACGCAACAGAGCATTGTGTTTGCCGTCAGCAACTGGATATAGGTCTGGCACCAGAGGCCGAGCACTTCGGGCCATCCATCCTTGCTCTGGTTCGACTCCTTCTCAAGATATCCCGCCACTTTCCAGTTCGAGAAAATCGGAGTGTCGAGCTTCTCCTGATCCCTCCCAAGCCCCCAACCGAGCCCCTTCAACGCCATCAAGAATGCGTCCACTTCGTCTTCGTTCGTGAGGGGCATGTCGAGAATTTCATTGATGCTTTTTTTTACAGTCTTCCGGAGATGGTACTTGCACGTGCTACCCGACCGCGATGTCTCCGTGTATTCCGTTGCCAGGGTCAAACTCGTATCGCTGTCAATTTTCTCGATCTTGTAGGGTCTTGGCGGCGTATCGCAATCGAACGTGAGCCACTGGCCGATCTCGGTGGTCGTGCTGAAGTTCGTATCGGTGCCAACGACATCCTTTGAATTTCGCGTCAGGGACACTTTACCGGGGAGCGCGACAGCCGCCTCCCACTTATGCTCGCCATTGCATTTCGAACTCAACGACGATGCGTAGCTGCTAACGCCATGGCCGAACCCCTTGATGGACTCGATCTCCTCGTCGGTCTTGAGCTGATCCAGCATTTTCTGAATCTTGCTTTCGAGCGAGGGTTGTTGCGGTGCGAAGAAACTGAGAATCTGTGCCACAACCGAGAGCAGTGCACCGATAAATACGCCTACAGGCCCACTGGTTGCTGTCGCGGCAGTCAATATCGGGAGGACGCTCGCGCAGATGCTCATCAGCGCCGCGGAGCCCGAGACATAGTCACCCTTTTTGAACGCCTTGTCGGCTGCGTAAATGCCATTCACGAGAGCCGGAAGATTCTTCGCGATGGAATCGCTGATGTCCTTGTAGCGGGCGGATTTTTTCCCCTTTTCCACCGCCAGTGCATATTGCTCTTCGATCTCTTGTATATCGTTTTCCAAATTTACCCGGGCGACAGGATCCATGCCATCCAACTTCAATTGCAACAGCAGGTCAATTTGCGCGCGGATTTGTTCCTCTACTGGCGTAGGCATGATTGGGTCCCCCGGCTTGAGTGTTGGATGCAACAGTGGTGTTTCTGCTCATGGATCTCGGTCAGGCAGCGGCATTATTCACCGCATATGCATGATAGCCGGGAATCTTTTCGGAAAATAGTGAGCAATCCCTGTAAGCGAGTCGCCGTTCTGCCGCGACTGGCAACGCTCGCTTCCGAGCCAGGCGTATCAGTCGCACGCTTGACGATGGAACAGGGCCTGAACGCGAAATTGCTATTCAAATTCGGGTTCACCCGTGCTCTGACGTGGACCGCAAAATGGCTGACGAGCGGCCGCTCCCAAATGACATCTTGCCTTTCGAATGGCTCACTACCAGCCTCGGTCGATGTCCGGAAGTGGCCGAACCCGGTCGTCCAAGACGAGCACGGCGCTCGCCCCGTCGGTTGCACCGAAACGAGATAGTCGGTTTATAGTGCGAGAGCTCCAACACGCTCACGCTTGAATAACCAATACCGTCCAACGAGCGATTCGACTCTCTGAAACCACCGAAATGACTCATGGGAGAGCATCAGTCATGCAACCGGAACGCGCTTCAGATCTCGCAACAACGCGCCACGCCGATGTGGAAAGCCGCACACACGCACCGATTCCCCCAATCGTGCGAGCAAAGACCGCGCTGATCGTCATGCACTACCAGACCGACATCCTCGGCCTCTTCCCCTCAGCCGCCCCAACCCTGCTCGCCAACACGCGCAAGCTATGCGATGCAGCCCGTGCCGCCGGCATCCATGTCTGTTTCGCGAATCTCCGCTTCAGCCCCGGCTATCCGGAAGTGAGCCCGCGCAACAAGAACGGGCAAGGCATCAAGCAGCTCGGCCTGTTCATCGACGACGGCCCGTGCCCGGAACTCGGCCGACTCGACAACGAACCGCTGACCATCGCGCATCGCGCGAGCGTGTTCTTCCGCACCGACCTTCAAGCGCGACTCGTCGCGCAGGGCATCGACACGCTGATCCTGGTCGGAATTGCATCGACCGGCGTCGTGCTGTCGTCGGTTGCGCATGCAAGCGACGCGGATTTCCGGCTGTACACGGTAAAGGACTGCTGCTACGACCCGGACGAGGTCGTGCACGAGCATCTGTTCGCGACGGCGTTCGAGACGCGCACGACGGTGCTGTCGCTCGCGGATGCACTGCGGCTTCTCGCATAGACGCGCAACGTCCGCACCACGCCGGCCGGAACGCTCCCGGCCGGCGCCCGCGCGAAGCCTTCCGCGTTACTTCGCGATATACACGCCCGACGTCGGGCACGTCCCCTGCGTATTCCCGTCCGTCACGAGCGACGCCGCGCTCGGAAACTGCGTGGTCGCATTCGTCTTCACCGCGATCCATGCTTCCGTGAAATAGCTGACGCCGTTCGTCTTCGTGCACTTCAGCGACACTGCGCTGCGCGTATTGCTGCCGAACGCACCCTCGAACGCTGACAGCAGCTGGTTGCGCGTCACCGTCTTGCCCGCATTCGCCTGCAGGAACGCATTGAACGACGTGTTGCCCAGCCGGCCGATCATGCCGGCCGCCTCGTTCCAGTATGCGTCCGGCGTCGCCGAATTCGAGCAGGTGCCGTGCTTGAACCATTCGTGCTTGTCGAGGCACGACGCCACGCCCGGCATGTAGGTCGACAGCGTGTTGCGGGTCGCGCTGCTGATCGGATACGCATCCATGCTGCACCACTGGTGCGCGTTGTCGAGATCGATGTCGCTCTGCGGCACGCCGCAGTAGAACGGCTGGTTGCCGTCATACCTGTTCGGCCACAGGCCGTGCAGCGACAGGCTCGTCGCCGCGTACGTGCCGGCGAGGTTCGTGCACTCCGGCGTGTCGTGCGACGCGCAGAAGCCGGGCTCCCACGAAGCCGCGAGCAACAGGTAGTCGTAGCTGGTCTGCGCGACGGCGTGCAGCGAGGCGGATGCGACGGCGAGTGCGGCCGCGGCGCGGGCGAGCGTCTTGAGCATGGCGTTTCCTCGGAAAAGGCTTGCGGTCGCGGAATGCGCCGCAAGATTGTCGAATGTCTGCCCGCGATTGTTGCCTGCGCAACGTGGCATCAATATGAAGGGGGACGAAGGAATTCGTAGTGCAACGCCGAACCTGTTATCACCGGTACCGATACCAACGCTCGCCTTCCTGCGCCTGCGACGCCGGATTGCCCGGCAGCAGCCGCTGTCGCGCCTCGTCCTCGTCCTCGTCCTCGTCCGGCAACGCGGTTATTTCACCGACGCCGCTTCCGATCCACCGGGCGACAGCGCCGCGCTGTCCTGCTCGCGCCACGCGCGGCGCGATGCCATGATCGCCTTCACGGCCGAGCGCGCGACCTTCCACCACGCGAACGGCCGCGGATCGGCGAGCATGCTGAGCGCGCGCGCATAGTCGAGCGTGAGGCCCGGCGTCCAGGCCATCGTCACCGCACGCTTGCGGATCTGCGCGGCAACCCACAGCTCGGGGGTGAGCAGCAGCCGGACGAATGCGCCCCACCCGGCCCGCGTACCCTTGAGCCGCCACACCGCGCCGTCGAGTGCCGCTTCGAGCGCGTTCGACACGGTGCTGGAGCAGTTGCGATGCGTGAGGTTGTACGTGACGTTCTGCCGATACGACGACCAGAATGCGGCCAGCTTCACCGGATCGTAGTTTCGGATCCGCACGCGCACGGTCGACGGGCACCACGCTTTCGACTCGGTCGCATAGTCGGGCTGGAACAGGCCCGGTACGTCGTTCTCACGCGTTGCGCGCAGGATCCGCGTGAATTCATCTGGAGAACGATCGATCTCGACGGCCGGATAGAGGCTGATGTAGATGCCTTCGGGCGACTCGAGCGCCGCATGGCCTGTGGAGATCACACCGTTGACGTCCACCGCCGCGATGTAGCGGTCGATCACCGGATAGCGCTGTGCTTCGGCCTTCGACGTGCCGGTCGGCGTCCAAACGTGCACGGTCAGCGCATGCTCGTGGTCGGCCGGCGGCCCGTCCCACTCGGATTGCGTGAAGCGCGGGATGTCGGGCGCCGCGTCGATGTCGGGCACGATCGACGGCGCCGGCGACGTTACGAATGCCGGGTTGCGCGTCAGCCGCCGCACGCGCGCGGCCAGGCTCAGCATGTGCATCCCGCCGAACATCAGCAGCAGGCCGAGGCAGTACGGCACGGTGCCCGCATAGTGGGTCGGATACGGCTGATAGAAGAAGATCGCGAGCAGGATCTCGACGACGCCCCACGCGAACGCGACATTCCAGCGGCGGTAGCGCACCATCCACGCGGACGTGCACTGCAGCAGCCCGTCGACGAGGAACAACGTGCCGAAGATCATCGACAACAGGAAGTGCCCGTGATGATGGCCCGCGAATACGAGGCCGGCGGCGAGCACGACCGCCACGCCTTTCACGTAGCGCAGGATGCGCTGCCCGCCGACGCCGCTGCCGGCCACCGCGAGCGTAGCGAGCCCTTCGATCAGGAACAGCCACGCGAACAGTTCGATCGGAAAATGCAGCGCACCATCGAGCGCGTCGACGAAGATGCCGACGCCCGCGACGACCCACAGCCAGCCGAGCGCGGTCAGCCCGCGCCAGCGCGTTCGCAAATACTCGATGCCCAGCAGCAGCAAGACCAGTCTTACCATGGCGCCCTCGTATCGTTTTTCGGGATACGCGCTGGCCACGCGTCTCCTGTCGTGCCGACCGCGCATCGTGCGATGCGGAAGTCGGAAGGCGGTAATGCCGACCGGCGCGTCATCCTTCGACATGACCAACGGCGGCCGGCGCGCGCCGCTTTCGCCGAATAATAAGATATGGTGGAGTTTGTCGAAAGCTCGGCGAAAACAATTCCGGCGGGGCCGCTTGCCCGGCGTGCCAACGGAGACCGCGCAAATGGCGGCATTGCGGCGGAGAATTTCCCGTTCGACAACATGCGGTGGATGCGCCAGAATCCCGCAACGAGGATGCCGTAAACCGAACCGCACGAGACGGGACACATCAATGATCACTTCGATCGCATGTCGACGCTGGCTCGTTGCCGCTTTGGCCGCGTGCGGTGTCTCGCTGTCGGGCTGCCAACAGCAGAAGGCCTACGAGAGCCTCCCGTCGTACGGGGATGACGCGCTCAAAGCATTCACCCGGGAACAGTCATACGACGAAGCGGTCTCGGGTTTCATGATCACGGAAGATCGCACGAAGCTGATCGTACTTGGCCGTCCCGTCCACATCGCCCTCGACCTCCCCGACACACTGCGGTCAGCCCTGTCGTCCGGCTACCGGAAAACGCTGCGCTGGATGTTCGTCGACTTCCGGGCCGTTGGCGGCCATGTCAAAGGCCATTACCGCGTCGTGCTGCCGCGCGATGCTTCGACGAGCGACCGGCTGGCCGCGATCGCTGACGGGTTCGTCAAGGTGCAGGACGGTCTTGCGCTCGAAGGCAATATCGTTGGCATGCGCTATTCCACCCAGGGTTTCGACATGCCATCCGCGATGACCGGGCATTTGCTCGACCGCCCGTACACGATCTACGCTCGGCATGTCACGATGTCGATCGTAGGTCTGGATCTCGCGATGCAACGCACACCGATCACCGCTGGCGCCGACGGCACGCTTGCCTTCGACGGCACGAAGCTGGTTCCGGTCGAACTCGCCGTGATCCAGGCATCCCGGCAATGACGGTCCCATTCACCGATTTCGCAACGCGGCGCCCGCGCGGCCCGCGTCCCGAACGGAACACGAACATGCGCGCCTCACCGCTTCACACCCCGCCGCTCGGCCCGCAACTCAAGCGTTGGCGCACGCTGCATCGCGTGAAGCAGAGCCACGCGGCCGAGTTGTTCGGCGTTGCGCAATCGACGATCTCGCGTTGGGAAGCCGGCATCCAGCAGATGTCTGTCGACGAGCGCGCGATGGCCGAACAGCTGCTTGCCGCGCGTCTCGATTCTGCGGGCGATCGTGCGCTCGCCCGGCTGATCGCGGGCAGCACGGCCCGCATGCATCTCGTGTGCGACCTCACGCACCGTCTGCTCGCCTGCTCGCCGTCGCGCGCGGCCGAGTTCTCGCGGCCGCTGTCGACATTGCTCGGCACGTCGCTCTGGCGGTACGCGTCGCCGGAGATCGTCCGCATGGAAGCCGCGCTCGACCCACTCGGCTGGCACGATCGCGCGGGACCGCCGAGCGTCGAATTCGCGACCGGCGCCAATGCGTCGCGCGTCGTGCCGATCCGCGGCAGCACCTGCCGATGGACGCGGATGATGCTGTCGGACGGCTCGGCCGCGCGGCTCGTCGAAACTCTGTAGCCCTTGCGCCAGCTGCTGAACGCAAGCGCGGCGCGCATATTTCATGCGTGGACGGATCGCATCGGCGCGACGTACGCTTGAGCGCTCGATTCACGCACTTCCCTGCCATGAACCTCGACACGATCCACGCGCGGCTGGATTTCCTGCGCGACGCCGAACGCCTGAAAGACGTGCTGCGCAGCGGCCATACGTCGACCGGGCGCGCCGAAAGCACTGCCGAACACAGCTGGCGGCTGTGCCTGATGGCGCTCGTGTTTGCCGATGCACTACCCGACGTCGACACGACGAAGCTGCTGAAGCTGTGCGTCGTCCACGATCTCGGCGAAGCGCTGCACGGCGACATCCCCGCGATCGAGCAGGCCGCACACCCGGACAAGAGCACACACGAACGCGCCGACCTGCTGACGCTGACAGCCGGGCTCGATCGCGCGCTGCGCGACGAGATCGTCGCGCTGTGGGACGAATACGAGGCGGCGGTGTCACCGGAAGCGCGCGCCGCGAAGGCACTCGACAAACTCGAGACGATCCTGCAGCACAACCAGGGCAGCAATCCGCCGGATTTCGACTACGCGTTCAATCTCGGCTACGGCCGGCGCTACACCGACGCGGCGCCGCTGTTCGGCGCGATCCGCGCGATCGTCGACGCGGACACCCAACGCCGGATCGACGCACGCGGCAACGACGCGTAAGCTCGCGGAACCGGCCGAGCGGCACGCGCCGCAGTCGGACGACACGCGAGGCACGCAACATGACGCAGAACATCTACGACGATCCCGCTTTCTTCGAAGGCTACAGCCGCCTGAACCGCTCGGTGCAGGGGCTCGACGGCGCACCCGAATGGCCCGCGCTGCGCGCGCTGCTGCCGGCGCTGCGCGGCCTGAACGTGCTCGATCTCGGCTGCGGCTATGGCTGGTTCAGCCGCTGGGCCGCCGACCAGGGCGCGGCCAGCGTGCTCGGCATCGACGTGTCCGAACGCATGCTCGCGCGCGCGGCATCGATGGCTGCGCATCCGGCCATCACCTACCGCCGTGCGGATCTCGAAACGCTCGCGCTGCCGGATGCCGCATTCGATCTCGCGTACAGCTCGCTCGCATTCCATTACATCGCCCGTCTCGACACGCTGCTGCGCACGATCCACCGTGCGCTCGTGCCGGGCGCGCGGCTCGTGTTCTCGATCGAGCATCCGATCTACACGGCGCCGCGCCGGCCCGGCTTCGTCGTCGATGCGCACGGCGCGCGATCCTGGCCGATCGACGGTTATCAACGTGAAGGCAAACGCGTGACCGACTGGCTCGCGCCAGGCGTCGTCAAGCAACATCGCACGCTCGGCACGCTCGTGAATCTGCTGATCGAGAGCGGCTTCACGCTCACGCACCTGAACGAATGGGGGCCGACACCGGAACAGCTCGCCGCGATGCCCGCGCTCGAAGAAGAACGCGACCGGCCGATGATGGCGATCGTGGCCGCGCAGCGGTAACGTCGCACGCGTCATTCACACACGGCGGCCCGGCGCCTTGCCGGCGCGAACGCCACCGCGCTCGCGGTCGCGAGCACGGCCACGCCGGTCGCGCCGTACACCATCACCCAGCCGAACCCGTGCACGAGCGCCGCGTGCAGCGCCGCACCGGTCGGGTCGGCCTTTGCGAGCGCGGGCGCGATCGCCGATAGCCCGTCGGTGCGGCCCGACGCGATCTGCTGCGCCAGCATGCGCAGCATCCCCGCATCGACCGCGCCCGCGACGCGTGCCTTCAGGCTCGCGACGATCCCCGCGACGAGCACGAAGCCCATCGCCGCGATGTTCAGCGCGAGCGAGATCATCCGCGCGCTCATGTCGATGCCCGACGCCATCCCGGCCCGCGCGCTCGGCACCGCGCCCGTCGTCGTGTTCGTGACCGGCGTGTTGGTGAGCCCGAGCCCGATGCCGGCTATCACGCAGCCGGGCAGCATCGTGAGCCAGCTCGCATGCTCCACGCCGCTGCCGATCCGCATCAGCGCGAAGCCGGCCGCGATCGTGAACAGGCCGCCCGGAATCACGACACCGGGCCCGTAGCGCAGCGCGAGCCGCTCGCCGAACGGCGGCACGACGAGCGTCGGCAGCGTGTACGCGAGCAGCGCGACGCCGGCCGTCACGCTGTCGTAGCCGAGCGCGACCTGGAACCAGATCGGCAGATAGATCATGAACGGCCAGAAGCTGAAGTTCATTCCCATCGATCCGAAGATCGCACCGGTGAACGCGCGAATCCGGAACACGGAGAAGTCGAACATCGGGCGCGCGCTCGTGCGCTCCGCGACGAGGAAGCCGGTCAGCGCGAGCGCAGTCGCACCGAGCACGCCGAGCCCGGCCGCGCTCGTGAGCCCCAGCTCCGCGCTCTGCGTGATATAGAACGCGAGACCGAACACCGCGAGCGACAGGGTGACGATGCCCGCGACGTCGAGCGTGCCCGCGTGCGGATCGCGCGACTCCTGCACCGCGCCGCCGATCAGCACCAGCGCCACGGCCGCGAGCGGTGCATGCACGAGAAACACCCACGGCCAGGTCGCCAGCGCGACGATCGCGCCGCCGACAATCGGCCCGAAGCCGAGACCGATCCCGAACACGATCCCCCAGATCCCGAACGCGCGGCCGCGCTCGCGCCCTTCGCGGAACTGGTGCGACAGCACCGCGATCTGGCAGATCAGCATCGCGCCGCCGCTCGCGCCCTGCAGCAGCCGGCCGGCGACCAGCACCGGCACGTTCGGCGCGAGCCCGCATAGCAACGACGTCGCGCCGAACAGCACGGTGCCGCTCACGTACACGCGCTTGCGGCCGAACCGGTCCGCGAGCGTGCCGGCCGCCATCAGCACCGTCGTGCACGCGATCGTGTACGCGTTCATGATCCACTGCATGCCGTTGAAATCGCCGTGCAGCACGTGTTCGAGCGTCGGCAGGATCACCGGCACGCTCGAGATCTCGAGGCCGAACATCAGCGAAGTGAGACAGACGGCCGCGAGCGCGACCGCATTCCTGCGGGAGTCGGATAGCGTCATGCGTATTGCGCGGCGGCCCGCGACAGGGCCGCGCGCCTCCAGATAAGAAGGATGCGCCGCGTGCGGCCGGCAACGCACGCTGGACGGGAATCGGTACTATAGTGAGAATTTCACTCCCCATTGACGCGTCTATTTCTCCAGACTGGGGAATCAAAGGACGCAATCAGCCATCCCGCCATGACCGACAAACTCGACGGCGTAACGACCTTCGTCCAGGTCGTGGAATCCGGCAGCTTCGCGCTCGCCGCGGAACGGCTCGACATGACGCGCTCGGCGGTCGGCAAGGCGATCGCGCGGCTCGAGAAGCGGCTCGGCGCGCGGCTCCTGCAGCGCACGACCCGCAGCCAGAGCCTGACCGACGACGGCCAGGCGTACTACGACCGCTGCGTGCGCGCGCTGGCGGAGCTGGAAGCGGCCGAAGCCGATCTCGACTGCGGCCGCAACGAAGCGCGCGGCAAGCTGCGGCTGAGCGTGCCGCTCGCGTTCGGGCATCACTGCGTGACGCCGATCGTGCTCGATCTCGCGCGCACTTATCCGCACCTGCGGATCGACGTATCGATCACCGACCGTTTCGTCGATCTGGTCGAGGAAGGGATCGACCTCGCCGTGCGGATCGGCCCGCTCGCGGACAGCACGAGCCTCGCGGTGCGGCGGCTCGGCACGCAATACGGCAGCCTCGGCGCGGCGCCGTCGTATCTCGCGCGCCACGGGATGCCGCAATCGCTCGAGGATCTGAGAAACCACCGGACGATCGCGTATTCACGCTCGGGCGTCGCGCAGCCGTGGGACCTGCGCGCGCCGGACGGCTCGACGGTGCGCATCGACATGCCGCATCAGCTCAGTTTCGACGACGTGCAGGCAATCGCGGCGGCAGGCGCGTCGGGATTCGGGATCGCGTGGCTGCCGAGCTGGCTGCTCGATCATTACGTGAAGCGCGGCGAGATGGTCGTCGTGCTCGACCGCTGCTTCGTCTGCGAAGGCGACATCCACGCGATCTGGCCGAAAACGCGCTATCTGCCGCGCAAGACGCGCTGCGTGATCGATGCGCTCGTGGAGGCGGTGCCGCCAATGATCGAGCGCTGAACGCGGCAGCGCAGCAAGGAAAAGCGTTGAAGCCGACGCGCCGCACGGGCGCGTCGGCGCACGACGTCACATCATGCCGCGCCGAGATCGGCGAGCGGATGCGCGAATAGTTTCCACGGCGACGTCAGGAAATGCCGCACGCGCTCGGCGCGCAGCTCGACGAGCGACGCCGGCGCCCAGCGCGGCTTGCGATCCTTGTCGACGAGATGCGCGCGCACACCTTCGCAGAAGTCGCCCTCCTCGATCGCGCGCGCCACGATGCCGAGCTCCATCCGGAACGACTCGGCAAGCGTCATCTGACGGCCGCGCAGCAGCGCTTCGCGCGTCACGCACAGCATCGTCGGCGAATGCCCGGTGAGTGCGTCGAGCGTCGCCTGCAGCCATTGGCGATGCTCGCGCGTCAACTCGTCGCGTTCGAGATCCTGCTTCAGCGTCGCGACGATCCGCTCGACGGTCGAGCGCTTGTCGAAGTGACGAACGATCCACGGCATCTGGCTGTCGAGCGCCGAATGCGGCACGACGTTGCACGGCGGCTCGAACACCTTGCGCAACGCCGGCAGCACATCACCGTCCCACTTGACGCTCTCGATGCGCGTCTCGAACGTATCGAGCCACGACGACGGCACGCACAGGTCCGCGAGCTTCGCGGTCAGCGCATCGGCGCCCGTCAGCATCGCGCCCGTCAACCCCACGTACAACTCGAGTTCGACCGGCATGCGCGACAGGAAATGCGTCGCGCCGACGTCGGGTACGAGGCCGATGCGCGTCTCCGGCATCGCGATCTTGCTGCGCTCGGTCGCGACGCGCAGCGCCGCGCCTTGCGCAAGACCCATTCCGCCGCCCATCGTCACGCCGTCCATCAGCGCGACAATGGGCTTCGGGAACGTATGGATCGCGTAGTCGAGCCGGTATTCGTCGACGAAGAACGGCAGCCAGGTCTCGCGCTGCGCGACCATCCGGTGCAGCGCGCGCACGTCGCCGCCCGCGCAGAAGCCCTTCTCGCCCGCGCCACGCAGCACGACCGCGACGATCTGGTCGTCGGTGCGGCACCGCTCGAGGCGCGCGGCCAGCTCGCCGATCATCGGATAGGACAACGCATTGAGCGCGGCCGGCCGGTTCAGCGTAATGAGCGCCACGCGGTTCACCACGCGGAACAGCACCTCCGGCGCGGGTTGCGTGACGCTGCCATGAGTCGTGACGGGCGTGCTCATCGTTGCGGCTCTCCATCGGTATGCCATTGCGGCGCGCGCTTGCCGAGAAACGCGGCCACGCCCTCGCGCGGCTCGTTCGTGTCGAACAGGTCGACGAAGCGTTCGCGCTCGACCGCGAGCGCCGCGCCGCGCGGCACGCCGCCGCGCGCGAGGCCGATCAGTTCCTTGCTGTAGGCAACCGCATGCGGGCTCTGCCGCGCGACGTTGCGCGCAAGCGCCAGCGCCGCATCGCGCGCCGCGCCGCTTTCGACCACGTCCTCGACGAGGCCGATTTTGAGCGCGGTGGCCGCATCGACGCGCGTGCCGGCCAGGATGATCTTCTTCGCCCAGCCTTCGCCGACGAGCCACGGCAGCGTCTGCGTGCCGAGGCCGCACGGCAGCAGGCCGACCGACGGTTCGGGTAGCGCCATCTGCGCGTGCGTCTCGGCGATTCGCAGGTCGCACGCGAGCGCGCATTCGAGGCCGCCGCCCATCGCATAGCCGTTGATCGCCGCGATCGTCACGATGCGCGCGTCATGCAGCGCCTCGAACGCCGCGCCGAAGCGCGCGGCCATCGCGCGCGCGACCGCGCGGTCGCCATCGGCGAACGTGTTCAGGTCGGCGCCCGCGCTGAAGAACTTCGGGCCGTCGCCGGTGATCACCAGCGCGCGCACGCGCGGGTTCGCATTCAATTCGGCGACGGTTTCCTGCAGTTGCAGCAGCCCGTCGGCGGTAAAGGCGTTCGCGGGCGGACGCTTGAGCGTCGCGCACGCGATCGCGCCGTCGTCGACGTAGTCCAGTTCGATCATGAGGCGTCCTTCTTCGTGGCCGGTTGGTACAGGCGGATCACCGCCGAGAAATCGAGTTGCCCGTCGCCGCGGCTGCTCATCGTCTGATACAGCTGCTGCGCGAGCGCGCCGAGATAGACCGGCTGGCGCGCCTGCTTCGCGGCGTCGTTCGCCAGGCCAAGATCCTTCAGCATCAGGTCGGTGCCGAAGCCGCCGCTGTAGCCGCGCGACGACGGCGCGGTGTCGATCACGCCCGGATACGGGTTGTAGGTGTCGGAGCTCCAGCAACGGCCCGTGGACGTGTTGACGATGCCGGCCAGCACCTTCGGGTCGATGCCGAGCGCGACGCCGAGCGACATCGCCTCCGACACGGCCGCCATCGAGATGCCGAGCACGAGGTTGTTGCAGACCTTCGCGACCTGCCCCATCCCCGTCGCGCCGCAATGGACGATGTTCTTGCCCATGCCGGCGAGCACGGGCTTCACGCGCTCGAAATCGGCGTCGCTGCCGCCGACCATGAAGGTCAGGGTGCCGGCTGCCGCGCCGCCGGTGCCGCCCGACACGGGCGCATCGACGAACGCGCCGCCGTGCTCGCGCACAAGCGCGCCGAACGCCTGCGCGCTCGCCGGGTCGATCGTGCTCGAATCGATCACGGTCGCGCCGGCGTCGAGACCGGCCAGCACGCCGTTCTCGCCGGCAAGCACCGAGCGCACGTGCGGCGCGGCCGGCAGCATCGTGATCACGAACGCCGCGCCCGATGCGGCGTCGCGCGGCGACGCGGCAACCTGCGCGCCGGCGTCCTGCAGCGCGCGCAATGCGTCGGCGCTCAGGTCGAACGCATGCACTTCATGGCCGGCCTTCAGCAGGTTCAGCGCCATCGGCGCACCCATGTGGCCCAGCCCGATAAATCCGATTTTCATGTTCGTGTCCTCCCCGGCTCAATGCAGCCGGATCGTCGTGTTCACCGGGCCGGCCGTCGCGTCGTCGTCGAACCAGCGCGCGGTGACCGTCTTCGTCTGCGTGTAGAACTGCACGACCTGCTTGCCGTACGGGCCGAGATCGCCGAGCTTCGAGCCGCGCGAGCCGGTGAAGCTGAAGTACGGGACCGGCACCGGAATCGGGATGTTGATGCCGACCTGGCCGACGTCGATCTCGCTCTGGAACTTGCGCGCGGCCGCGCCGCTCTGCGTGAAGATGCCCACGCCGTTGCCCATCGGGTTCGCATTGACGAGCGCGATCGCGTCGTCGAGCGTGTCGGCTTCCATCACGACCAGCACCGGCCCGAAGATTTCATGCGTGTAGATCGTCATGTCGGGCTTCACGCCGGAGAAGATCGTCGGCCCGATGAAGTTGCCTTCCTCGAAGCCGGGCACCTTCACGCCGCGGCCGTCGAGTTCGAGCTTCGCGCCTTCCTTGATGCCCGTTTCGATCAGCGACAGGATGCGTGCCTTCGCGCCGCGCGACACCACCGGCCCGACGTCGGTGCCCGCCTCCGAGCCCGCGTTGACCTTCAGCAGCTTCGCCTTCGCGACGATGTCGGGCAGCCAGTCGCGCGCAGCGCCGACGAGCACCGCGACGGAAGTTGCCATGCAGCGCTGGCCGGCCGCGCCGAAGCCCGCGCCGACCAGCGCGTTGATCGTCTGTTCGCGGTTCGCGTCGGGCAGCAGGATCGCGTGGTTCTTCGCGCCCATCATCGACTGCACACGCTTGCCGTGCTGGCTGCCGAGGTTGTACACGTGCGTGCCGACTGCGGTCGAGCCGACGAACGAGATCGCCTTCACGAGCGGATGCGTGCAGATCGCGTCGACCACTTCCTTGCCGCCGTGCACGACGTTCAGCACGCCTTTCGGAATGCCGGCCTCGATCGCCAGTTCGACGAGTTCCATCGTCGACATCGGATCCTGCTCCGACGGCTTCAGCACGAACGTGTTGCCGCACACGATCGCCATCGGGAACATCCACAGCGGAATCATCGCGGGGAAGTTGAACGGCGTGATGCCCGCGCATACGCCGAGCGGCTGGCGCAGCGTGTAGGTGTCGACGCCACCGGCGACGTTCTCCGCGAATTCGCCGAGTTGCAGCGTGCCGACCGAGCATGCGTGCTCGACCACTTCGAGGCCGCGGAAGATGTCGCCTTCGGCGTCGGGCAGCGTCTTGCCCTGCTCGGCCGTCAGCGTCTTCGCGATGCGCTGCTGGTTCGCGCGCACGAGATCCTGGAACTTCAGCATGATCCGCATGCGCGCGGAAATCGGCGTGTTCTTCCACGTCGCATACGCGGCGTGCGCGGCCTGCACGGCCGCGTCGACTTCCGCGACGGTCGCGAACGGCACGCGCGCGAGAACCTGCTGCGTCGCCGGGTTGACGATGTCGCGCCACTCGCTCGTGGTGGACTCGACGAAGGCGCCGTCGATCAGCAGCTTGACCGTCGGCACGTCTTGCCCCGTGCGGGGCGTCGGATTCGCGTTCATCGAAGCACTCTCCTTGCAGTGGGCCGCGTAGCGTCATGCAACGCGCGGCCGGTTCGATCGGCGCCGCGGGCGACGGCCGCGACGTGCGGCACGCGCGGCCCGCGGCAGGTCATTTCAGTTCCGCGGCGAAATCTTCTTCCCAGTATTCGCCGGGCATCCGCGTGGTCGCATCGTCGCCGCGCTCGATCTCGCGGCGGCGCAGCTCGACACGACGAATCTTCCCCGAGATGGTCTTCGGCAGCTCCGCGAACTGCAGGCGGCGGATGCGCTTGTACGGCGCGAGCTTTTCGCGCGAGAAGCGGAAGATCTCCAGTGCGAGCGCGGGGCTTTCCTCGTAGCCCTGGCGCAGCGTGATGAAGGTCTTCGGCACCGACCGCCGCACCGGGTCCGGGCTCGGCACGACGGCCGCTTCCGCGATCGCCGGATGCTCGATCAGCACGCTTTCCAGTTCGAACGGGCTCAGCCGGTAGTCGGACGACTTGAACACGTCGTCCGCGCGGCCGATGTAGACGTAGTAGCCGTCATCGCGGCGCAGCGCGATGTCCGACGTGCGGTAATGGCCGTCGCGCATCGCGTGGGCCGTCGCGTCGGGATTGTTCGCGTAGCCGGTCATCAGCCCGACCGGGCGCGCCGCGCCCGCGCCGATCGGCAGTGCGACCTCGCCTTCGCTGACGGGCGCGCCGTCCGGGTCGAGCAGCGCGATCCGGTAGCCGGGCAGCGGCCGCCCCATCGATCCGGCGACGACGGGCTGGCCCGGCGTGTTGCCGATCAGGCAGGTCGTCTCGGTCTGGCCGTAGCCGTCGCGAATCGTGATGCCCCACGCCTTCTTCACGCGCTCGATGATCTCGGGATTCAGCGGCTCGCCCGCGCCGACGATCTCGCGCAGCTTCACGTCGAACGACGCGAGCGGCTGCTGCACGAGCATGCGCCACACCGTCGGCGGCGCGCACAGCGTGGTCACCTGGTATTTGACGAGCGCATCGAGCACGACCTTCGGCTCGAAGCGCGCGTAGTTGAACGCGAACACGCACGCCTGTGCATTCCACGGCGCGAAGAAGCAGCTCCACGCATGCTTCGCCCACCCCGGCGAGCTGATGTTCCAGTGAATGTCGCCCGGCTGCAGGCCGACCCAGTACATCGTCGACAGGTGCCCGACCGGATAGGTGCGGTGCGTATGCTCGACGAGCTTCGGCTTCGACGTCGTGCCCGACGTGAAATACAGCAGCATCGGATCGTTCGCGTGCGTGACGGCGTCCGGCTCGAATGCGGCGCTCGCGGCGTAGCCGTCGTTCATCGAGAGCCAGCCCGCGCGTGGCGCGCCGGCGACGATCTTCCGCTCGAGGCCGAGATCGGCTTGCTCGAACTTCGCGGTTTCGTTCTCGTCGACGATCGCGTATTTCGCGCCGCCGATCTGCACGCGATCGCGCACGTCGTCGGCCGACAGCTGCGTGGTCGCGGGCAGCACGATCGCGCCGAGCTTCATCGCGGCGAGCATCGCGTCCCACAGCTCGACACGGTTCGGCAGCATCAGCAGAATCCGGTCGCCGCGGCCGACGCCGATGCCGCGCAGCCAGTTCGCGATTCGCGACGAACGCTCGGACATCTGCGCGAAAGAATACGGGTCGCCCGTGCCGGTTGCCGCGTCGACGATCCACAGCGCGGGCTTGTCGTTGCCGCGCGCCATCGGGTCGAAATAGTCGAGCGCCCAGTTGAACGCATCGAGCACCGGCCATTCGAAATCGCGGCAAGCGGTTTCGTAGTCGGTGCGATGGCGCAGCAGAAAGTCGCGTGCGTCCAGGAATGCCTGTACCGTCATCGTGTCGTCTCCGTCCAGTCTCCATGCCCAGCGGTCAACCGGCTCACGCGCTGCAGCGCATGCCCGGTTCCGTGTTACGCGGCGCACGGTCACGTCGTTGCATGCCGTGCTTGTCGCGCTGCCCTCGTGCCCTGCCTGATTGCGTGCCTGTCTCGTTGTTTGCGTGGTTGCCGGTAGAGCGCCCCGCTCAAAGCTGGCGCGCGATCACCATCCGCTGCACTTCGCTGGTGCCTTCGTAGATCTGCGTGATGCGCGCGTCGCGATAGTGACGCTCGACTTCGTAATCGGCGAGATAGCCGTAGCCGCCGTGGATCTGGATCGCGTCCGAACACACGCGCTCGGCCATCTCCGACGCGAACAGCTTCGCCTGCGATGCTTCGGACAGGCACGGAAGCCCGGCCGTACGCAGCTTCGCCGCGTGATGCACGAGCAGGCGCGCCGCGTTGATCTGCGTGGCCATGTCGGCGAGCTTCTGCTGGATCGCCTGGTGCTCGGCGATCGGCTTGCCGAACTGCACGCGCTCGCCCGCATAGCGGCGCGCCTTGTCGAACGCGGCGCGCGCGATACCGAGCGCCTGCGCGGCAATGCCGATGCGCCCGCCTTCCAGGTTCGACAGCGCGATCTTCAGCCCTTCGCCGCGATTGCCGAGCAGGTTTTCTTCCGGAATCGCGCAGTTCTCGAACGTGATCGGGCACGTATCGGATGCGCGGATGCCCATCTTCTTTTCCGGCTTGCCGACGATGAAGCCCGGCGTGTCGGTCGGCACCAGGAACGCGGAAATGCCGCGCTTGCCGGCTTCCGGGTCGGTCATGGCAAAAACGATCGCGACCCCGGCACGCTGGCCGTTGGTCACGAACTGCTTCGCGCCGTTCAGCACCCACTTGCCGTCGCGCAGTTCCGCCCGCGTGCGCAGGTTGTTCGCCTCGGAGCCGGCCTGCGGCTCGGTCAGGCAGAACGCGCCGATCACGCGGCCCGCCGCCATCTCGGCGAGCCAGCGGTCCTTCTGCGCGGGCGTGCCGAAGCCGAGGATCGGCCCGCAGCCGACCGAGTTGTGCACGCTCATCATCGTCGCGCACGCGGCGTCGCCGGCGGCGATCTCCTCCATCGCCAGCGCGTAGGCGACGTAATCCGTATACGCGCCACCCAGCTCCTGCGGCACGATCATCCCGAGCAGGCCGAGTTCGCCGAGCTGCGCGACGACGGCGTCGGGCAGGTGCGCGTCGTGGTCCCACTGCGCGGCGTTCGGCGCCAGCACTTCGGTGGCAAAAGCGCGCGCGGCGTCGCGGATCATCCGCTGGTCTTCGGTGTAAAGCTCGTCCATGGCGCTGCTGTCTCCCGCGGCCGCGTGCCGCGACCGTCCTTTCGTTTCAATGCAACAAGTGTAGGCAAGCGCGCGCGACTGTTCGATGCTCGCGCCGCTCATTTACACTGAGCGTTTTTGCCATACCGACGGCTTCGATGAAGCAGGAAGACAAGGGAACCATCGCGATCAGCCTCGTCGCCTACAGCCTCGCGCTCGCCACCCGGCGCGGCGTCGCGGCCGAGCCGCTCCTCGCGCAGGCGGGCATCGCGCCCGCGCTGCTCGCGCAACCGCGTTCGCGGGTGTCCGCGCAGCAATACGGCGCGCTGTGGAACGCCATTGCACGCGCGCTCGACGACGAGTTTTTCGGGCAGGATCGCCACCCGATGCGCAGCGGCAGCTTCATCGCGATGAGCCAGGCGGCGCTGTCCGCGCACGACGGGCTGCATGCGATGGCGCGGGCGGTGAACTTCATGCACTGCGTGCTCGACGACCTGCACGCGGAGCTCGACGCCAATCCGCAGCGCGTGCGGCTGCGTTTCGTGCACCGCAACAGCACCGCCGCGCCCGCGATGTTCACGTACGCGACCTATTTCATCATCGTGTACGGGCTCACCTGCTGGCTGATCGGGCGGCGCATTCCGGTGCTGCATGCGAGCTTCCGCTGCGACACCCCGCCCGCTGACCACGAATATCCGTCGATGCTGTGCGACGACATGCGGTTCAACCAGCCCGATTCGTATGTCGATTTCGATCCCGAATTCGCGACGCTGCCGGTGGTGCAGAACGCGAAGACGCTGAAAACGTTTCTGCGCAATGCGCCGGCCAGCTTCATCGTCAAGTACCGCAACCCGAACGCGCTCGCGCAACGCGTGCGCACGGTGCTGCGCGGCATGCCGCCCGCCGCGTGGCCCGGCGCCGACGGGATGGCCGCGCGGCTGCACGTGGCCGAGGCGACGCTGCGCCGCAAGCTGCACCAGGAAGGCCATGCGTACCAGTCGATCAAGGACACGCTGCGGCGCGACCTCGCATTCGAGGCGCTGGCCGATCCGTCACGGACCATCGCCGATGTCGCGGCGGCCACCGGTTTCGCGGAACCGAGCGCGTTCTACCGCGCGTTTCGCAAATGGAGCGGGCGCAGCCCCGCCGAATATCGGGAAGAGGTGCTCGCGCGCGGCGGCGGCGTCGGCTGAATCTGCGGCCCACCGCCCCGCCTTCGCGCTTTCCGCCGAAACCGCCTAATCTTCAAGCATCGGGCCAACGCCCTTTCCGCGAGCCGGACGGCGTGCGGCCGCGCGCCGCCCGGACGCCCCGATGCGCATTCACCGTCATGGGCCGCCGCCTGCATCGTCCGGCGGCCGCCCCCGTCACCCGCTGTCCGCGCGGGTCGCGCGCGCCGCGCTGTTCGCGGCGCTGCTCGTCGTGTGCGCGGCGGTGGCCGCCCCGCCTCCCGCCGCCGCACCCGCGGCCGCGCCGCCGGTGTTCGTGATTCCGGTCAACGGCGCGATCGGGCCGGCCAGCGCCGATTTCATCGTCCGCTCGCTCGACCGCGCGGCGCGCGAGCACGCGCCGCTCGCGATCCTGCAACTCGATACGCCCGGCGGGCTCGACACATCGATGCGGCAGATCATCAAGGCGATCCTCGGCTCGCCGGTGCCGGTCGCCGCGTTCGTCGCGCCGGGCGGTGCGCGGGCCGCGAGCGCCGGTACCTATATCGTCTACGCGAGCCACATCGCCGCGATGGCGCCCGGCACCAACCTCGGCGCCGCGTCGCCGGTGCAGTTCGGTATCGGCGGTGGCGCGCCGGGGACACCCGGTACGCCAGGAACACCGGGGGCAACCCGGCCGTCGCCGGCCGGGGCATCGGGTGCTGCAGGTGCGTCCGGTGCATCCGCGTCGCCGGCCGAGCTGCCGAACGACACGCAATCGACGGAGATCCGCAAGGCGACGCAGGACGCCGCCGCGTACATCCGCGGCCTCGCGCAGTTGCGCGGACGCAATGCCGAATGGGCCGAGCGCGCGGTGCGCGAGGCGTTGAGCCTGTCGGCGACCGAGGCACGCGCGCAACATGTCGTCGACCTGATCGCGCAGGATCCGGCCGACCTCGCGCGCCAGCTCGACGGCCGCACCGTGACGACGACGGCCGGCACGCTGCATGTCGCGACCGCGCATGCGCCGCTCGTCGTGCTCGCACCCGACTGGCGCAGCCGCTTCCTGTCGATCATTGCCGATCCGAACGTCGCGCTGATCCTGCTGACGATCGGCATCTACGGTCTGTTCTTCGAATTCGCGAACCCGGGCTTCGTGCTGCCGGGTGTCGCCGGCACCATCTGCCTGCTGATCGGGCTGTTCGCGATGCAACTGCTGCCGATCAGCTATGCGGGCCTCGGGCTCGTGCTGCTCGGTCTCGGCTGCCTCGTCGCCGAGGCGTTCCTGCCGACCTTCGGCGTGCTCGGGTTCGGGGGAATCGTGTCGTTCACGATCGGCGCGCTGATGCTGATCGACACCGACGTGCCCGGCTACGGCATTCCGTGGCCGGTGATCGCGGGCCTCGCGCTCGGCGGCGGACTGCTCGTCGCGGGCGTGTCGAGCGTCGCGCTGCGCGCGCGGCGGCGACCGGTCGTGACGGGCGCCGAGGCGATGGTCGGCAGCATCGGCGAAGTGCTCGACGACGGCCTGCGCGCCGACCAGCCGCAGGACGCGGCCGGCCCCGCACCGTCGGCCGCGGGCTGGGCGCGCGTGCACGGCGAGCGCTGGCGCGTCGCGAGCAGCACGCCGCTGGCCGCCGGCTGCCGCGTGCGCGTCACCGGCCGCCACGGGCTGACACTCACCGTCGCGCCGCTCTACGACGTGCCGGTACACGAACAACAACACCAGGGAGCACCGTCATGATGGGCTACACGTTTGGCTTCAGCGGCGTCCTGATCGTCTTCGTCGTGGTGCTCGTCGCATCATCGATCCGCATCTTCCGCGAGTACGAACGCGGCGTCGTGTTCATGCTTGGCCGGTTCTGGAAGGTGAAGGGTCCGGGGCTCGTGCTGATCATCCCGATCGTCCAGCAGGTCGTGCGGATCGACCTGCGCACCGTCGTGTTCGACGTGCCCGCGCAGGACGTGATCACGCGCGACAACGTGTCGGTGAAGGTCAATGCGGTGGTGTATTTCCGCGTCGTCGATCCGGAGAAGGCCGTGATCCAGGTCGCGCGCTTCTTCGAGGCGACGAGCCAGCTCGCGCAGACGACGCTGCGCGCGGTGCTCGGCAAGCACGAGCTCGACGCGTTGCTCGCCGAACGCGAGCAGTTGAATGCCGACATCCAGAAGACGCTCGACGCGCAGACGGATGCGTGGGGAATCAAGGTGTCGACGGTCGAGATCAAGCACGTCGACCTGAACGAAACGATGATCCGTGCGATCGCGCGGCAGGCCGAAGCCGAACGCGAACGGCGCGCGAAGGTGATTCACGCGGAAGGCGAATTGCAGGCGTCGGAGAAGCTGCTGCAGGCGGCGCAGCGGCTTGCGCAGCAACCGCAGGCGATGCAGCTGCGCTACCTGCAGACACTGACGACGATCGCGGCCGACAAGAATTCGACGATCGTGTTTCCGCTGCCGGTCGATCTGCTGGGCGCGTTGCTGGATCGTTTGGGGCCGCGGCGCGAGCATTGAGACGCGCGGGCGCCGGCCCGCACGACGCCGCAACCGATATCGCCGGGCGCGGGGCCACCGCGGCCCCGGCGCCCGGCCCCCCGTCAAGCCAGCAGCTTGCGCTCGCTCTTGCCGTACTTGATCGACTTCTCGTCCGGAATCATCAGGCCCGTGTGCTCGTCGCGGCCCTGCAGCAGGAAGCGCGCGTCCGGGTTGCCGATCTGTTCGGCCGCGAGCTTGCTGTCCGCGCCGATCTCGCCCTTCTTCATCCGGTTGACGATCACGCCGGCCGCGGTGTCCTTGAAGTCGCGCAGCATCCACGCATCGCCGTCGCTGTCGCCGAATACGAGCAGCGGGCCGTAGCCCTTCTTCGACGCGAGGACGTTGCGGATGCCCACCGTCTTGCCGGGCCCCCAGTTGAAATGCCAGCCGGCCGGGTACGTGCTCGTGTACTTGCCGTCCTGCATGTCGAGCCGCAGGCCGATCACGTTCTCGGGCGGCACGCCGTAGCCATAGTTAGGATTACCGGCAAATACGCGCACCACGTCGTCGAGCGACGCGGTGCTCACGTACACGTCGATGCCGTTCGCGCGCAGCGTGTGCATCACCGCGCGGATTTCCTCGTGAATGCGGATGCCGTGGAAATGCGTGTCGGCCACCACGCCGGCCTTGCCCGGCAACGACTTCGGGCTTTCGTAACGGACCTTGCGCAGCGCGTCGCCGATACCGTAGTTGTTCGACGCTTCCGCCATCGCCTGCAGCTCGGCGGTCGTCATGTTCTTGTAGAAGTAGATGATCCACTTGTAGCCGACTTCGAGCGGATGCGTGTCGCAGATCGCGTCGTACATGAAGTACAGCTTCGCGCGGAAATCCTTGAACTGATCGGTCTCGCGAATCTCGTCGAGGCTCTTGTCGCCGCCGAGACCCTTGTAGTTCGCATGGAGCCAGCGGTAGTCGGACTCGACGTCGGCGGCGAGATCCTCCATCGTCACCGGCTTGCCGTCGACGGTCGTGTAGTCCTTCATGAACGCGCCCTTCGGCACGTCCTTCCACATCACGCCGACGAACTCGTCGGGCGTCAGCTTGTACTGCAGATGGTTGATCTGGTACATCAGCAACGCCTCTTCGCAGTCGTTCATGATGCACGTGTTGTCCCAGTCGAACACCGCGTACGGGCGGCGCTTTGCGTCGTAGTGCGCGCTCGCGACGCCATGCCGGTCGAGCACCGCCTGCAGGCGCGCGGCGTTGAACGGCGACCAGCGGCCCGGGTCCAGCGCGTCCGGTGCGGTCGCGCTCTTCGCGTCGGCCATGCCGGCCTTGAGCATCAGCGGCGTCGCGGCGGTCGCCGCGACAAGGGTGTTCATGAACTGGCGGCGTTGCATGGTCTGTCTCCGTGGAATGGTCGAATCGGCTTGGATCGCTGCCCCGCACGACGCGCGGCACACCGCCCCGCGAAGCCGGAAGGGCTTCGAATTGGGGGCGAATGATGTGACGAAATTATTTCGGCAATTTGACAGCGTCGCGCCGCCACACGACGCGGAGTTGATCCGGCGCGACATGCCGGGCCGACACCCCAGCCTCGGGAGCCGCTCTCAGGCCTGCTCCCCCGCGCGGCCCACCTGCGCGGCAACGCGCCATCCGGCCCCGACCGCCGAAAACCTAGAGCGTCTCCTCCATTTCGGCCTTCATTAGGAGAAGTCCTCACCTCCGCGTCACGTCGAACCGGCTATGATCTTTACATCGACCAATGACACATTAAATGCTGACTGAATAATTCGCTCCAGGATCACCGGCGGATGCATTCCGGATCAGCGCCCAGCCTTGCACGAGCCCCCGCGTTACCGAGGGGCGAACGCAGGCCGATACATGGAGACGCATCATGCCCGACCATCTGCTGCCGGAAGTCCACCTCGACGAGCTACCGCAATTCCGCGCGGTCCAGCAGCTTGCCTATCGCTGCGTCGAGACCGTCGGCGCGATGCTCTATCCCGGCATCACCGAGAAGGAGGCCGCGCGCCTGCTGACCGAATGGCTGCAGGACAACGGCGTGCGCGACTGGCTGCACAAGCCGTTCGCATGGTTCGGCGATCGCACCGCGTTCGAAGGCTTCTCCGGCCTGAAGCACCTGGGCGGCTTCAACCTCGCGTTCTTCCCGAGCAATCGCCAGCTCGAAACCGACATGCCCGTGATCCTCGACGTCGCGCCCGTGCTCGACGGGATCGTCGCGGACGTCGGCTACGCGCACTGCCTCGGCCACAACCCCATCCTCGAACAGCTTCAGGACGACCTGATGGACCATCGCGACATGATCGTGCGGCTCGTGAAGGAGCGCCGCCCGATGGCCGAGGTCGCGCAGGCGGTCGACGCGCTGTGCCGCCGCCAGGGCGTCGAGCCGCGCCACAAGGCGTATCCGTTCAAGGTGCTCGCGCATCGCGTCGCGAAGATCCACAAGCTGTCGACACCGCGCTTCGTCGCGCGCTTCGGGCTGAACGCGACGCGCAACCTGCTGCTCGACCAGGGCCGCGCGGCGAAGCAGCAAGGCTGGTCGCCGCTGTGGTCGATCGACCGCCGCTCCGAACACGCGCCGGTGCCGGGCCTGTGGGCCGTGGAGCCGCATCTCGGCTTCGCCGGCGTCGGCGCGAAATTCGAGGAACTGCTGGTGATCACCGACGACGACGCGTACTGGCTCGACGACGACCTGCCGCACGTGCGCCGCTGGCACCGCCGCCAGGCCGAACGCGCGCAGGCCGTCGCGAACGTGCAGGCCGCCGCCTGACGCGTGCGTGCCGCACCTTCCTCCCGAATCCCTGAACGACGGACTCACGATGCAGCCTCTTTCCGATGAAGCGCCGCTGGCCCTGTTCGAATCGGTTCACAACGAGACGGCCATCGCCTCCGGCGACCTGACGCTCGCGGTCAGGACCTGGGGCGACCCGGCCCGCTCGCCGGTCGTGCTCGTGCACGGCTACCCCGACGACAGCAGCGTCTGGCAGCAGGTCGCGCCGCTGCTTGCGCGCAAGCACTACGTGATCGCCTACGACGTGCGCGGCGCGGGCCTGTCCGGCGCGCCGAAGCGCACGGCCGACTACCACCTCGCGAAGCTGACGGACGACTTCATCGCGGTGATCGACGCGCTCTGCCCGGGCCGCGCGGTGCACCTGATCGCGCACGACTGGGGCTCGATCCAGGGCTGGGAATTCGTTACGGATCCGCGGCTTGCCGGCCGCATCGCGTCGTATACGTCGTGCTCGGGGCCGTGCCTCGACCACGTCGGCTTCTGGCTGCGCGAACGCGTGCTGCATCCGACGCCCGCGTCGTTGGCCAGGCTCGGCGGCCAGCTCGTGCGCTCGTGGTACGTGTATCTGTTCCATCTGCCGTTCATCCCCGAGCTCGGCTGGCGTCTGTGGCTCGGCCGCGCATGGCCGGGCCTGCTGCGCCGGGTCGAGAAGACCGCCGCCACGCCGCGCGCGACGCAGGCCGACGACGGCGCGCGCGGCGTGCGCCTCTATCGCGCGAACTTCATCCGCTGCCTGTTCGCGCCGCGCGAGCGCTATGCGCATGCGCCGGTGCAGACGATCGTGCCGCTCGGCGACAAGTACGTGAGCCCGGCGCTGTCCGAGAACCTGTCTCGCTGGGTGCCGCAGTATTACCGCCGCGAAGTCGCGGCCGGCCACTGGCTGCCGCTCGCCGATCCCGCGCGCTTCGCGGGCCTCGCCGAGCAACTGATCGACGCGGTCGAATCGGGCGACGAGCCGCCCGCGCTCGCGAACGCGCGTCGCCGCGCGACCAGCGGCCGCTTCAGCGGCAAGGTCGCGGTCGTCACCGGCGCGGGCAGCGGCATCGGCCGCTGCGCGGCCCTCGCATTTGCGCGCGAAGGCGCAACCGTCGTCGCATGCGACATCGATCTCGCGAGCGCCGAGCGCACCGCGCTGCTGCTCGGGCTCACCGGCGCGCACGCGCATGCGAAACGCGTGGACGTCGGCTCCGCCGACGAGATGGAAGCGCTCGCGGCATGGGTCGGCAGCGAACTCGGCGGCGCCGACATCGTGATCAACAACGCGGGCATCGGCATGGCCGGCGGCATTCTCGACACGAGCGAGCGGCACTGGGAGCGCATCCTGCACGTGAATCTGTGGGGCGTGATCCATGGTTCGCGGCTGTTCGCGCAGCAGATGGCCGCACGCGGCACCGGCGGCCACATCGTCAACACGGCGTCGGCCGCCGCGTTCGGGCCGTCGCGCGACCTGCCCGCGTACGCGACGACGAAGGCCGCCGTGCTGATGCTCAGCGAATGCATGCGCGCGGAGCTCGCGGAAAAGGGCATCGGCGTGACGGCCGTCTGCCCCGGCTTCGCGGAAACCGGAATCATGGCGTCGACGCAATACGCGGGCGCCAACGCACAGGACGAGGCACGGCTGCGCAAACGCGCGACGAAGCTGTACCAGATGCGCGGCCTGAAGCCGGAAACCGTCGCTCAGGCGATGGTCGACGGCGTGCTGCGCAACCGGCCGGTCGTGGCCGTGGGCACCGAGGCGCACGCGCTGCGCTTCGTCGGCCGCTTCATGCCATGGCTCGGCCGGATGCTCGCCCGCGTCAGCATGGCATCGCATTGAGGCGCACTGGAACGGAGACACAGATGACCGCTACCGCCGACTATCACAAGATCAAGGCCCGGCACGTGAAGTTCGACTTCAGCGACACGCCGATCACGTGGGTGCCGAACGACCCGGGCAGCACGCACATCATCAACACGCTGAACCTGCTGTTCCCGGAAGGCGAACTCTGGTTCTGCCGCGTGTACAACAAGGCACTGCCGCACATCACCGATGCGCGCCTGCGCGACGAAGCCGAAGGCTTCCTGCGCCAGGAAGCCGTGCATTCGCGCTCGCACGGCGGCGTGCTCAAGCATTACTACGACCGGCACGGGATCGACACGAAGCCGTTCACGCAGAAGCTGAACTGGCTGTTCACGCGCGTGCTGGGCGAAGCACCGTTCGGGCTGAAGATCGGCCACACGCGTTTCTGGCTGCGTCAGCAGCTCGCGGTGATCGCATCGCTCGAGCATTTCTTCGGCTATCTCGGCAACTGGGTGCTCAATGCGCACGGGCTCGACGAAGGCCGTGCCGACCCGACGATGGTCGACCTGCTGCGCTGGCACGGCGCGGAGGAAGTCGAGCACCGGACCGTCGCGTTCGACATTTACAACCACATGGGCGGCAACTACCCGGAGCGCTGCTTGCACATGGCGTTCGTGATCGTGCTGCTGCTCTACTTCATCACGAGCGGCGCGAAGTTCATGTACCGGCGAGATCCCGCCGCCGGCCGCTATCCGGGTTTCGTGCTGTCGTGGTGGAAGGGCTCGCGGCGCGGGCACCTGCCGTCGTTCTGGAAAGTGATCGGCGCGGCGCTGCGCTATTTCAGGCCGGGCTATACGCCGCACCACGAAGGCTCGACCGAGCAGGCGCTCGCGTATCTGGCGCGCTCCCCGGCCGCGCAGGCAGCCGCGCACGGCGGCAACTGGGGCACGACGAAAGGCGCGTAACGGGGCCCGCAAGCGGGTTCGCGACGGTTTCGGCGGGCGCGCCCGCCGAAATGCGTACAATCGCGGCTTCATTTCCCGGAGGTGCCGCGATGGCCATGAAGAAAACCGATCTAGAAAAGAACAAGGCGCTCAAGCTGACGCACGCGATGAAGCAGTCCAGCTCCGCCCGCTTCGGCAAGGGTGCCGAGGACGCGGCGAAGCTCGATCGCCGCGCGCAGCGCAAGCTCGACCAGGAGCAGGGCCTCGTGCCGTTCGCGTGCAAGCTCAACGCCGAACTCGTCGAACAGTTGAAGGCACGCGCCGCCACGCATCCGAACGGGATGACCGGCCTGCTGTCCGAACTGCTCGTCAACGGCCTCGCCCAGCGCGACGCGTGATCGCCACGTATCTCGAAAATAGTCGTTGACAACGCCGCACGACATCGACAAACTCGTTCGCATGCCTACGTTCAAGCTCATCGCCATCGCGAATCATTGCCCGCTGAACATTCGAAAGAATGGATCACGGGAGGCGCTTGTGCGTTAGCATCCGAGCAGTACCGCATGTCACACAAGGCCTCACCGGAAACGGATGAGGCCTTTTTGTTCTGGTGCGCGTCATCCGTCCGGCTCAACGAATGGAGAAGACGATGGACCAGGCAAGCCCGTTGTTCGACCGTCCCGATACGCGCCGCGTCGGTGCGATCGCGTTACCGACCGTCGTGATCCGTTTCGCGGTCGCGCCGCGCACGACACTCACCTGGCGCGCGCCGAGCGATGCGGAAATCCGCGCGCACGGCGCGCCGTTGTGGATCACGCGGCCGCCGAGCGTCGACGACTACTGGGTACAACCCGGCGACGTGCTGCGCATCGCACGCGGCGATCGCATCTGGCTCGGCACCGATGACGACCGGCCGGCCGAAGCGTCGATCACGACGGCATACGTAAGGCGCGGCGAACGGCTGAGACGCACGCTCGCGCGCATGCAACGTTTGCTCGTCGGACGATGGCGAAGACGGGATTGACGATGCGCGTTCACGCGCGCGACGGGATGCCGGAGCGCGCGGAATCACCGCATCCGGAAACGGACGCACCCGCGGCGCAACGCGCCGCAGGTGCGCATCGAATGTCGCGGCACGTGATGCGTGCCGCGAGCGATCGCGCGCCGTGCGCAACGCTTGCATGCATCACGTGCATCAGGTGCTGGCGGCGAGACGCGGGCCCGTGCTGCGAGGCGTGGAATCGAGGTCGGGGCGTTGCGCCGCCTGCGAGGTCACCCACGGGTCGATGCCTTGCTTTTGCACCTCCTCGAGAAATGACACCCGCGTACGCCAGTAATCCGCCTGTAATTTCGCGTCGATGACGCGCTGTTCGGCTGCGAACAGTTCCATGCGCGCCGTCACGAGCATCGACGCAGCGGTTTTTTCCGGCGTGGGGGCGTGCCGCATCGCCCAACGGCTGATCCAGTTCAACATGCTGACCTCCGTGATGACGGACGAACCCGCATCGGGCAATCGCAAACCGGTCGCGCCTGCCCGAATGCGCCGCGACCGTCACCGCGCTTCACCGTCCGGCCTGCACGGACTGCGACTCCCCCGCGTCGGCAACGACTGGCCGGCGTGTGTGCGCGGTGTATCTATCCTAGAAAGACTTGCCGGTTAACGCGATGACGTCTTGCAATCTTTTACACAGAAACCACAGTCGGCCTCGCACCGCGAAATGACAGTTGCGGACGCGACGGCTTCGGCGCAGGATAGCCCGATATCTGCAACCGCCTGGACTGACGAATGGCCGCTGCATACCGCCGCGCACCCGTGCCGGTCGTGCGCGCGCTCGCACGCATTGCGTCCGTCCTTCCCGAGTTCGCCCCGCATGCCGGGCGCGCCATTGCAGCCGCATGTGCTCGCGTGGCGGCCGCACGCCGCATGTCGATCATGCCGTTGCGTCCGCATCGGCCGTCACGGCCCGCCCGCCATCGGATCGTTTCCATCGTATCTGCCTGCCCGCGTCGAGCGAACCGGTAAAATGCGCGCCTTCGTCGCGCGGCCGGCCTGTCCGACCATTCGCGCGAACGCAGCCGATCGTGCCCCGCAACTATATCGTCCGAGCTATCCGCGCTATTACAATCCGCCGATAGCGTCGCAATAGTGGCTGGTTACAGTAGGCCGGCCTCGCGCTGCCTTACAACAATTCGGCATAAACAACAAGCAACACGACAACCCGACCGGAGAAACGCCTTCATGGAATCCATCAAGCGGTATTTCGGCTTCGACGAAGCCGGCACCGACTTCCGCACCGAAATACTCGCGGGCGTCACCACGTTCCTGACGATGGCCTACATCATCTTCGTCAACCCCGCGATCCTCGGCGATGCCGGCATGCCGAAGGAATCCGTGTTCGTCGCGACATGCCTCGTCGCGGCGCTGGCGTCGATCATCATGGGCCTGTACGCGAACTACCCGATCGCCTGCGCGCCCGGCATGGGCCTGAACGCGTATTTCGCGTACACGGTCGTCAAGGGAATGGGCTTCACGTGGCAGGCCGCGCTCGGCGCGGTGTTCATCTCCGGCTGCCTGTTCCTGCTCGTCACGCTGTTCCGCGTGCGCGAGGCAATCGTCAACGGCATTCCGAAATCGCTGCGCATCTCGATCACCGCCGGCATCGGCCTGTTCCTCGGCATCATCTCGTTGAAGACTTCGGGCGTGATCGTCGGCAACCCGGCCACGCTCGTCACGCTCGGCGACCTGCACAAGCACGACACGATCCTCGCGATCATCGGCTTCTTCACGATCGTCACGCTCGACCACCTGCGCGTGCGCGGCGCGATCCTGATCGGCATCATCGGCGTCACGATCCTGTCGTTCTTCTTCGGCGACAACCAGTTCCACGGCGTGTTCTCCGCGCCGCCGTCGATCGACGCGACGCTGTTCAAGCTCGACATCGGCGCCGCGCTGTCGACCGGCATCATCAATGTGATCCTGGTGTTCTTCCTCGTCGAACTGTTCGACGCGACCGGCACGCTGATGGGCGTCGCAAACCGCGCGGGCCTGCTCGTCGAAGGCAAGATGAACCGCCTGAACAAGGCGCTGCTCGCCGACAGCACCGCGATCGTCGCGGGCTCGGTGCTCGGCACGTCGTCGACCACTGCGTATATCGAAAGCGCGTCCGGCGTGCAGGCCGGCGGCCGCACGGGCGTGACGGCAATCACCGTCGCCGTGCTGTTCCTCGCATGCCTGTTCATCGCGCCGCTCGCCGGCGTCGTGCCGGCTTATGCGACCGCACCCGCGTTGTTGTACGTGTCGTGCCTGATGCTGCGCGAGATGGTCGACGTGCCGTGGGACGACGCGACCGAAGCCGTGCCGGCCGCGCTGACCGCGTTGCTGATGCCGTTCACCTACTCGATCGCGAACGGCGTCGCGTTCGGCTTCATCGCATACGGCGGCCTGAAGCTGCTGACGGGCCAGGCCCGCACGGTCAAGCCGGTCGTGTGGATCATCGCGGCCGTGTTCCTGTTCCGCTTCTTCTATCTCGGCAGCGAGTGACGCACGCGCGCCCCGGTGCGCGGCAAGATGAAACGAAAACGCCACCCTGAGGGTGGCGTTTTTGCTTTGTGCTGGTCTGGGCGATGCTCGTGGTGCGAGCGGGCTCCGGTCAAGCGTCCGACTGCCGGAGCACCCAGCGCGCGAAGGTCTGCAACGGCCCCTCGCTCAGTTCCAGCGCCTCGGGCAACACCAGGCAGAAGCGTTTGACCACACCCCGCCCGTCGGGCCAGGGCGCCGCGAGCAATCCTTGCGCGATCTCGGCATCGACATAGAGGCGCGGCACCAGCGCGACGCCGAGCCCGGCCTGCGCCGCCGCGATCAGCATCGAGTAAAGATCGTAGCGTGCGCCGGCAGCCGGGTTGTTGACCGGCAACCCCGTCTCCTGCACGTACGCCGACCACGCGTCAGGCGTCTGGCGCTTGTGCAGGCGCGGCAGCGTGCCCAGCAATATGTCCGGCGGCCCGCCCGAGAGCAGCGACGGATGGCAGACCGGCACCAGCACCTCCTCGCACAACCGGTACGTATGCATCCCGGCCCACGCCGGATGCTCGAAGTGAATCGCCGCATCGAAACCGCTGCCTGCCAGCACGAACGGCTCCGCGCGATCGGCGAAATGCACGGTGATGTTCGGATGCTGCGTCTGGAATCCCTTGAGCCGCGGAATCAGCCAGCGCGTCGCGAAGGTCGGCGTCACGGCGATATCGACGCTGCCGCCGTCGCCCGGCTGCCCCATCATGTACTGGCTGTCGCGCTCGAGCCGGTCCAGCACTTCGCGAACCTGCGCCGCGTAGCGCGCGCCGTTCGGCGCCAACCGCACGCGGTTGCCGACCCGTTCGAACAGCGCGACACCGAGGAACGTCTCCAGCCGGCCGATCTGCCGGCTGATCGCGCCTTCGGTCAACGCCAGTTCGTCGGCGGCGCGCGCGAAGCTGCCGTGCCGCGCCGCGGCCTCGAATGCCATCAATGCCGAATTACTCGGAATCCTGCGTCGCGTCACGATTGCTCCCGGTTCGATCACCGTAGGTCATGGCTTGATTAAATGTCACTGAACGGTGACGAATCATCGTTTTTCGCCAGTCATGACGCTCATTATCATGACAAAAACTCAACCCGTCGAGCCAGCCGATCGATCCAGAAGGCGGCTCGCCCTCGTGGAGAAGTCATGATCTATGCCGTTGAATGCAGCATCGCCGAGCCCGCCGTCGAAGCCGAGTGGAACGACTTCTACAGCCGGGTCAAGTTGCCGGCGCTGATCTCCGTATCCGGCTTTCGCACATCGCAACGCTTTCGCGCGCTCGGCGGCGACGGCCCCGTCTACCTCGCGCTGCATACGATCGACGGCCCGGACGTGCTGACGTCGGCCGAGTATCGCGACAAGGGCGGCGGCAATTTCGCGCGCTGGCAGCCGCACATCGTCGAGTGGCGGCGCAACGTGTATGACTGCGCGGCACCCGCGCCGGACGTCTCCGGTCATCAATGGCTGGCCGTTTGCGACGACCCCGCACCGTTCGCGCGAGCAGGTATCGCAGCCACGGCCATGCATGCGGTCGCGCTGGATCGACGGCCGGCCGCGCGCTGGCTGGCCGTCCTCACGCACGATCAGGCTCGGCTCGGATCCGGTGCCGCGATCCGGCTCTATGCGCCGCTGGGCGACCGTCTCGTCAGCACGCCGATGCCGGCAACCGTACGCTGACCGGAGCCCGACCATGCCCAGCGTCACGATTTTGATCCCCGAGGCGAGCATGCCGGCCAGCACGGCGCTCGACGCGCTGTCGTCGGCCTGCGAGAGGCTCTGCACCGACGTGTTGAGCGCCGCGCCCGGCACGGTTCACGTCGCATACGTCCCGGTCCGGCACGGCTGCGGGCATCCGGTCAGCGCCGAGATCCGCATGCGCACGTCGTCATTTCGCACCACTGAACTGATGGACCGGTTCATGTCCGAGCTGGATCGCGAGATTCTTCGCCACACCGGATTCGTCGCGCGCATCCGCTGCTTCGGCTACGACACCCGTCACCTGCACGCCCGACATTGACCCATGAGCGCCCCCGTTTCCCGCCCTTCATTCCCGCGTCGCCAGATCGGCGATTTCACGGTGACCGCGATCAGCGACGGCACGCTGACGGCCGGCCTCGACCTGCTGTCGAACATCGACGTCGCCGAGGCGACCGGCATCATGCATCGGGCCGGCGTAAATGCGCCATCCGACGTCAACATCAACTGCTATGTCATATGCGGGAACGGGCGCACCGTGCTCGTCGACACTGGCGCCGGCGGCATCCGGAGCTGGGGCGGCCTGCTGCGTCCATCGCTGTCGCAAGCCGGCATCGACGCACGCGACATCGACACGGTCCTGCTGACGCACGCGCATCCGGACCACATCGGCGGCCTGCTCGACTCCGACGGGCATCCGGTCTTTGCGCAAGCGGAGGTGCTCATTCACGAACGGGAACGTGCGTTCTGGCTGGACGACGACATGTACGAGCGGGCAAGCGAGCGCGCTCGCGTCAATTTCCGGATCGCGCGGCGCACGTTCGACGTGTATCACGCGCATCTGCGCACCATCGAGGCAGGCGACGTGCTGCCCGGTATCGTCTCGGTCCCACTTCCGGGGCATACGCCGGGCCACACCGGCTATCGCGTCGAATCGCGCGGCGAGCGCCTGCTGATCTGGGGCGATCTCGTGCATTTCGCGCCGATTCAGGTTGCTCGCCCCGATGTGTCGATCGCGTTCGATCACGATCCGTCGCAGGCAGCATCGACGCGCGCGGCCACGCTCGCTGACGTTGCTTCGGATAACTTGCTGATTGCGGGCATGCACCTCGCCGATACGGGCTTCGCACGCATCGCGCGCACGAACGCTGCAGCCAGCGGCGCGTATGTGCTGATCGGGGCGGATTGAGCGAAACGAATCTCGGGCACACCAGCGTTCGGCACCACGCTCGAATCGTGCCGAACACCGCCGCCGCGCGAGCGCGCGACAGGAAGAGCGCGCCGATATGACACGGGCGCCGGTATCCGGCGCCCGCTCCGTCGCTGTCCGGTCGTCCGGCTCAGCGCCAGTTCGCTTCGTAGAAGCGCACGTAGCCGCTGCGCAGCGTCACGCATTGCGCGCGCGTCTCGGACAGCAACCTCCGTGCGGCTGCCTCGATACGCTCGCGGTGCAGATCGTACGCACCGACCATGTCCTCGAAGCGCGGCGATGCCGCACCGAAATGATCCTCCAGCGCCTCAGCGGTGATCTGACATTGGACGCGCTCGCCATTGACCAGCGCCGTGAAACCAAGCATCAGGTCGCGCCCCGAATATTCGGGCTTCTCATTCGTGAAATGGATCTGCATGGGAGCCGCCTCGCCCGGTAGAACGCAAATGACCGCGTCCGTCGTCCGCTACCGGCCGGACGAAAATGAACGCGGGCTCGCCGGCAGAGGCACTATCCACGGGGGTATGGCGCGGACAATGCGTGCCGGTTGCATTCCACTTTAGACGGTTTCGCGCAGGAGGCAAAATTTGCGATGTGCGTCGTTCCGACGCGCATTTTCATCAGACCAGCGCGGCATCCGGCACCGTTTGCCGAGCCGCGTCAGTGAGGATCGGTGGGCCAGACGTTCAGCGCGATCGCGGCGGTCGTGGCACCTGCCGCGATCGCGGCGGCCCCGTATCGCACCGCATCGCTCAGGTCGAACAGCAGACCATGGATCGCGACGGCGATACCGCCCAGCATGATGAAAGTGGCGATGGCCGCCAACACGACTCTCAGTTCCGTCCGAACCATGATGGGTCTCCCGAACGGATGCATGTCACGTCGCATGCATGTTGCGATGCGGAACACGGCGCGTGCGTGCTCCACTTTCATCATTGCAGGCGGGCGCTTAAAAGCAAGGGTTTTTTGTACGCAGTCGCAGAACGCGCGCGGCGCTTGTATGATGAGGCGATATCGATAGCGGCGGCCCGGATGACGGATGGTGCGGTGCAAAGGGTGAGCTCCCGGCGAACCGCGAAGCATGGGCTCCGGTAAGCGCTGAAGCGCGAACTACGGCCGACCGCGAAGCATGGGCTCCCGTAAGCGCTGAAGCGCTAACTGGGGCCGACCGCGAAGCATGGGCTCCCGTAAGCGCTAAAGCGCTAACTGGGGCCGACCGCGAAGCATGGGGCCCCAGTAAGCGCTAAAGCGCTAACTGGGGCCGACCGCGAAGCATGGGGCCCCAGTAAGCGCTAAAGCGCTAACTGGGGCCGACAGGAGACAAGACATGCCTCAATCTTTCGTGCTACCCGCCACCGCGGGCCGCAACGACCTGCTCGCGCAGGCGCATGCCCGTTCGACCGCGGTCGGCTTGCGCGCAAACGAGCGCCCCGATTTCTCGCCGCTGTCGCGGCTCGCACTGCGCGAACTGCTCGATACGAACCACGCTTTGTTCGCGCACGCCCGCCCCGTGATGGAAAACCTCCACGCGCAAATCGCCGACACGCAAAGCCTCGTGCTGCTCACCGACGCCGACGGCGTGATCCTGCACAGCATCGGCGACGCGGACTTCATCGAGAAGGCGAACCGCGTCGCACTGTGCACCGGCGTGTCGTGGGCCGAAGGCGCACGCGGCACCAACGCGATCGGCACCGCACTCGCATCGGGCCAGGCGGTCGCCGTGCACGGGTCCGAGCACTTCCTGCGCGCGAACCATATCCTCACCTGCTCGTGCGCGCCAATCATCGACCCGTTCGGCCGCACGCTCGGCACGCTCGACGTGAGCGGCGATCCGCGCGGCTTCAGCCCCCATACGCTCGCGCTCGTGCGGATGTCCGCGCAACTGATCGAGAACCACCTGTTCGCGAACCAGTGCGCGGAAGCACTGCGGCTGCGCTTCCACGCCCACGAGGATTGCGTCGACTCGCTGTTCGCCGGGCTCGTCGCATTCGGCCCCGATGGCGGGCTGATCGCCGCGAACCGCAGCGCGCAATTCCAGCTCGGCGCGACCTTCGATGCATTGCAGCATCAAGGCTGCGACGCGCTGTTCGGCATGCACTTCGGCCAGCTCGCGCAGCAGGCAGCCCGCGCTCCAGGCGCACCGTTTCGCCTCACGCTGTCGACCGGCGTGCGCGTGCTCGCACGCTGCGAATTCGCGGAAGCGCACAAGACGGCCGTCGCCGTCACGCCACCCGCGCCCGCCGTGCGCACGCGGGCGCCCGACCCCGACGCGATCACGTTCGCGACGCTCGACACCGGCGATGCGCGGATGGCCGCGGTGCTCGAACGCGTCGCGAAGATTCGTGGACGCGATCTGCCGTTGCTGATCCTCGGCCAGACCGGCACCGGCAAGGAATGGCTCGCGCGTGCGCTGCACCAGGCATCGCCGCGCGCGGACGGCCCGTTCGTCGCGGTCAACTGCGCCGCGCTGCCGGATTCGCTGATCGAGGCCGAACTGTTCGGCTACGAGGACGGCGCCTTCACCGGCGCCCGCAAGCGCGGCAGCCCCGGCAAGATCGCGCAGGCCGACGGCGGTACGCTGTTTCTCGACGAAATCGGCGACATGCCGCTCGCGCAGCAAGTCAGACTGATGCGCGTGTTGCAGGAGCGCGCCGTGATGCCGCTCGGCGGCGCACGCGCGGTGCCGGTCGACGTGCGCGTGGTCTGCGCGACCCACCGCGACCTGCGCGCGATGATCGCCGAAGGCACGTTCCGCGAAGACCTGTTCTACCGGATCAACGGGCTCGCGGTCACGCTGCCGCCGCTCGCCGCGCGCACCGACCTGCCTGCGCTGGTTGAGCGGATCCTCGCGCGGCTCGGACGCAGCGAGCCGATGCCGGGCCGCCTCGCGACCGACGTCCTCGACGCGTTCATGCGGCACCGCTGGCCCGGCAACCTGCGGCAAATGACCAACGTGCTGCGCACGGCCGGCATGCTCGCCGAAGACGAAGCCGAAATCACGCTCGCGCACCTGCCCGACGATTTCTGGCTCGATTGCGACGACGCGCCGGCGGCGCAGGCCGCGCCGGTCGACACGCGCGAAGCGACGACCCTGCAGAGCCACCAGGCGGCGGTGATCGACGCGGTGCTCGCGCGGCACGGCGGCAACGTATCGGCGGCCGCGCGGGAGCTCGGGCTCGCGCGCAATACCGTGTACCGCTACCTGCGCCGACACTGACGTCACGGGCCGGCTGCCCGACGGGCGTCGGCCGCACCGCCTTCGGGTATGCTTGGCGCTTGCCCTGTCTTGCCGCCGCGCCGGCATCCGCTTCGCCCCATGACCGATCCCGATCACCCGCCACTCGTACGCATCGAGCCGCTCGGCGCGACGTTCGACGCCCCCGATTCGCTGACGCTGCTCGAGGCCGCCGCGTTCGCGCATGTCAGGCTGCCGCGCTCGTGCCGCAACGGCACGTGCCGAAGCTGCCTGTGCAGGATCGTCAGCGGCAGCGTACGCTATACGATCGAATGGCCCGGCCTGAGCCGCGAGGAAAAGGCCGACGGCTATACGTTGCCGTGCGTGGCCATCGCGACCTCGGATGTCGTGCTCGACGTGCCCGACGCGGTGATGATCGACTGAACGCGGCGCGCGGCCGTGCGCCGTCCCGCATCGAGAATGCCCGACTGGAGAACGTGATGACTCAGTCCACCGATCGCATCGAGAAACAAGCGTTGCTCGCCGCGCCGCTGGCGCGCGTCTGGGAAGCCGTCAGCAATGCCGGGGAATTCGGCACCTGGTTCGGCGTGACGTTCGACGGGCCGTTCGTCGCCGGCCGGCCGCTGTTCGGCCGCATCACGCCGACGCGCGTCGACGACGACGTCGCCAAGGCACAGGAGCCGTATGCCGGCACCGTGTTCGAAATCGTCGTCGATCGCATCGAGCCGAAGCAACGGTTCTCGTTTCGCTGGCACCCGTTCGCGATCGATCCGAACTTCGATTACGCGTCCGAGCCGATGACACTCGTCACGTTCGACCTCGCCGAGGGGAACGGTGGCACGCTGCTGACGATCAGCGAAACGGGTTTCGACCAATTGATCGAAGCGCGTCGCACGAAGGCGCGCGAGATGAACGATCACGGCTGGGCCGCGCAGATCACGCTGATCACGAAATATCTCGCGAAGCACGCGTAAGCGCGCCACGCATCATTCCCGGTATCCGCGTGCCCGCATGCCCTCGCGGCGGGTGCGTGGCATAATCCGCTCCATCGTCGTTCATACGCCGCCCCTCGCATCGCATGCTGAGCCGTCGTTTCCGGAAGATCGTCAGTCTGATCGGGATGCTCGCCATCCTGATGACGACGCTCGCGCCGACGATCTCGCAGGCACTGACGACGCAAGACCGCGTCGACTCGCTCCTTGCCGGTTACTGCACGGCCGGGCCGTCGGGCGGCAACCATGCCGGCGATGCGTCATCGAAAAGCCTGCAGGCCCATCTGCAGGCTTGCGGCTATTGCAGCCTGCTCGCCCATACGCCGGCCCTGCCGACGCCCGAACTGACGTTCGCGGCCAACCTCCACCCGCTCCAGCATCGCGAAGCAACGCGCTTCGAAAGCCTGCGCCGCACGCTGCCGCACACGGCCGCGCAACCGCGCGCCCCGCCGTTCGTGTCCTGATTCGTCGTCACCGCGCCTGATGCCGTCGCGCATCGCGCCGTCCGCACGCGCGCTGCGCGTGCATGCCGTGTCACGTTTCGAAGGACGATCTCATGTTCGACCGTATTGCGCGCCGCGTCGCGCCGTACGCGCGTTCGCCCGCCTCCAGCGGTTACGGCACGACCGCACGGCCGTGCGTCGAATGCATCGTTCTCCTTGTCATTTTCAACCGGATCATCTCGTCATGAAAACTACTGCTTTCCTGCGCGGCGCACTCGTCGCACTCGGCTTCGTCGTCGCACAGGCCGCTCACGCGCACGCACACCCGAAAAACATGGAACCGGCCGCCGACGCCACGCTGTCGAGCGCGCCGCACGCGGTCACGATCGACTTCAGCGAAACGCTCGAACCCGCATTCAGTTCGATCGCCGTCACCGACAGCCATGGACAGTCGGTCGCCGACGGGAAATCCGCCATCGACGCCGGCAACCGGAAGCGGATGCATGTGGCGCTGGCGAACCTGACGCCCGATACGTACACGGTCGCATGGGTTGCGGTGGCGAGCGACGGGCATCGCACGCAGGGCCGCTACACGTTCACGCTGAAGTGATGCACGTAACGCACACGATGCCCGCGCGGCGCTCTTCCCTCCCCTTTAAGGAACCCACTCGATGAAACGCTCGATTCCGACCGGCCTGCTGTTTGCACTGCTGACGCTGCAGGCGCACGCCACGTTCGCCGCGTCGGCCGTCCAGGCCGATGCATGCTGGATCCGCACGATGCCCGCGACGGTGCCGTCGTCCGGTTATTTCACGCTGAAGAATGACGGCGACAAGCCCGTCACGCTCACGGGCATCGATACGCCCGCGTTCGGGATGGCGATGATGCACGAGACGCAGACGGCCGGCAGCACCGCGAAGATGGTTCACGTCGCGGCGGTCGACGTGCCCGCGCACGGCACGGTGACGTTCAGGCCGAAGGGCTATCACGTGATGCTGGAGGAACCGCGTCAGCCCGTCGCGCCCGGCGCGAAGGTGCCTCTGCGGCTGCATTTCGCCGACGGCTCGACGGTGTCCGTGACCTGCGACGCGAAGGCGCCCTCCTACACCGGCCAGTAAGGCCGCATACGCAACCGCCGAAGGAGATGCACATGAGCAAGGAACGCGTGCCGCTGGCCAACCTCATCGTCCGCTACCGGACGCCGCTGAACGTCGCCGTGTTGATCGCCTGCGGGTTGTGGGCCGCGTGGATCGCGTGGATGACGCGGCCTTCCGCGATCGATTCGCCGTCGTCGATCGCCGCATACTGCGTGCGCGACGCACGCTGACGCACCGCGTCGGTTCCGGCGGCGCTCCGCGCCATTTTGGCGTGGCATCATCGCATCATCCCGGCCGCCGGAACCCCTCTCGGAGCAACGCATGTCCATTCAGACCTGGATGCTGTTTGCCGCAGCCTACCTCGCGACGACGCTGTCGCCAGGCCCCAACGTGCTGCTCGTCATCCGCAACACGGTGCGCTACGGCTCGCGCGGCACCGCCGCGACGATCGCGGGCAACCTCGTCGCGCAAGGTGTGGTGGTCATGCTCGTCGCGCTCGGCGTCGGCGCGGTGCTGGCCGCGATGCCGCCGCTGTTCGTCGCGATGAAGGTCATCGGCGCCGCGTACCTGATCTTTCTGGGCATCCGGCAACTGCGCGGCGACCGCAACGCACGCTCGCCCGACAGCCGCGCCGCGATCGTCGAACCCGACCACAGGAAGCTGTTCCGCGAAGCGCTGTTCGTGTCGGGCAGCAATCCGAAGACGATGATCTTCCTGTCGGCGTTCATGCCGCAGTTCATCGCGTACGATCGCCCGGTCGCAATGCAGTTCGTCGTGATGTACGTGACGATCGCGTGCACCGTCGTCGTCGTGCACAGCGTCTATTCGTTCGGCGTGCGCCGGCTCCATCGCGGCATCGGCGTCGGCCCGTGGGTACGCGCGGCCAAACGCGCGAGCGGGCTGCTGTTCGTCGGGCTCGGGATCAAGCTGTTGGCCGCGCGGCAGGCATAGGCGCCGGCACGCGGACGGCCTGCGTCGCGACGCGGACGGCGCCGTCAGCCCTTCGATGCGGCCAGCGCCGCCGCGATCTCGCCGAACGACGGCCGCGCATCGATGTCCGCGTTCAGGCAGGCGGCCGCGAGCGCATCGAGTGCATGCGGATGTTCCCACGCACGCGGCTCGCATCGCGCCAGCAACTCGTCCAGCAGATAGCCGAACGCCCTGACTTCAAGCCGTTCGAGCCGCGCCGCGCGCACGCGGTCGTTCACGTCGTAGACCGACGCCGCGCCGAAATCGCCGAGCAGCGCGCCGCCCTTGCCGTCGTGCAGGATATTGTGCGCGTACAGGTCGCCGTGCATGATGCCGCGCGCGTGCAGGTGCGCCGCAACCGACGCGATGCCGAGCGCGATCCGCGATGCCTCGGCCGGCGCGAATCGCGCATCGGCCGCATACACGTCGCGCGTGCAGGACGCGAAGCTCGGCGGCCCGGCCAGGTTCGTCAGCGCCGGATCGACCAGTTCCATCACGAGGCCGTGCGTGCCGTCCGGATGGCCGTGCACCTTGCCGATCACCGGAATCATGTTCGGGTGACGCCCGGCGTGCAGGCAGGCGGCCATTTCACAATCGGGCAGCCCGTCGCTCGTCACGGCCCCCTTGAACAGCTTGACCGCGACCTCGCGCGGCCCGTGGCCGTCCGCCCGCCATTGCGCGCGATAAATGACGCCCGATGCGCCTTCGCCGAGCTTCTGATCGCAGGCAAGCGAGCTCCAGTCGATGTCCGCGACGCCCGGCTCGGCCGAAGCCGCAGCTTCCGGCACGGCGCCCAACGGATTGCCCGCTGACGCGAGCCACGCGAGGCGCGGCAGGCGCAACAGCCAGTCCGGCAGCGCGTCGAGCCGGTTCGCCGAAAGCCGCACCAGTTCGAGCGCACGGCAGGCAGCCATTTCTGGCGGCAATGCGCGCAGCCGGTTGCCCGCGAGCATGAGCTTCTGCAAGCGCGCACAATCGCCGATCCCGGCGGGCAGTTCATCGATTTCGTTGTCGGTCAGGATCAGCCAGCGCAGCGCGCGCGGCAGCGAACGGGGCGGCACCGTGCGGATCCGGTTCGCCTTGAAGCCGATCATGTCGAGTTCGGCGCACGTACCGAGCACTTCCGGAAATTCGGTGAAGCGATTGCCGGACGCGAACAGGATGCGCAGGCGTCGCAGCCGCGACAGGTCGTCCGGCAGCGCCGACAGCGCATTGCCGGACAGGTCGAGCACTTCGAGCGTGTCGGCCAGATCGAAGATCTCGCGCGGAAATTCGGTCAGCCCGCACGCGAGCTTGAGTTGCCGGGCGCCCGCCAGCTGGCCGGCCTGCAGTTGTTCGAGGGTGGTGGTCACGGTGGAAATCGGGTAGCCATGGCGACGGTCGTCGGACCAATCGCCCGAATTCTACCGGGATCGCTTTCGCGTATCCGCTCGATGTGTCACACCCTCTTCACAAACGCGCAATGTAACGCTACAATTCGGCCCCTTGCAGTGCCGACGTGGTGAAATTGGTAGACACGCTATCTTGAGGGGGTAGTGGCGAAAGCTGTGCGAGTTCGAGTCTCGCCGTCGGCACCAGACACGGTTCTTCCGTGTTTCGTGCATCTGTAAAAACCCGCGACAGCGCATGGCTTCGCGGGTTTTTTTATGGTTCCTCGTGGCATTTCGCGAACCGATGACGATGCACGTACCTCTGGCCGCGATAATCCCTCCTCTGCCGCCGCGACGAACGTGGTCATCCGTTGTGTGCGAATGCCAGCACGATCGCGTTGCCCAGTTCATCGATAACCCGGGCCGGCGCGCCCGGCGCCGCGAACATCGTGAATTCGACATCGGGCAGCGCGGGCAGGCCTGCATCCGACGGAATGGCACACAAGCCGTGCACAAGTTGTGTGTGCAGGATCGGTGTCACTGCAAAGCCCGCGTGCGCCGCGGCGCGCAGGCCGGCGCCGCTCGGGCACACGAGCACGATCCGGTAATCCACGCCGGCGCGGGCCAGTGCTGCCAGCGACGCCTCACGATACGGACAGGGCTCCGGCAGCAGCGCAATCGGCACCGGTACGCCAGGCGTGAGCGGCGCCCGCTCCGCCCCCGCCCACACGAGCGGTTCGCGCCAGAGCACGCGCCCGGTCGGCCCGTCGTGGCAGCGTCCACCGATCACCACATCCAGTTCACCGCGATCCAGCGCCTGGAGCAGTTCGCCCGGGATACCGACCCTGATGCTGAATGCGATGCGCGGGTACCGCACGGCAAACGCCTGCATCACATGCATCAGCCTGGCATTGGCGAGATCTTCCGACAGACCCACGCGGATCGTGCCCGCGCTCGGCTCGCGCATCAGTTGCGCGCGCGCGTCCTGATTGAGCGCGAGGATGGCGCGCGCGTAACCCAGCAGCAGTTCGCCATCCACTGTCAGCGTGACCGAGCGCGTGGTGCGCACGAGCAGGTCGCGACCGACCTGTTTTTCCAGGCGTCGCAGATGCGCGCTGACCGCGGACTGCGTGAGATTCAGACGGGCCGCGGCATGCGTGAACCCGCCTTCCTGGACGACGGCCACGAAAGAGCGCAGCAAAACGGTATCGAACATGAGATGCCCAGCAATACAGTGCGGATTCTACTGAATCCCGCGATGATACTTCATTTATATTTTGAATCTAACTATGTTCTTATGAGGGCCGTCAACCCGTCAGGAGCCATTCCATGTCGACCTTGCTGCATATCGAATCTTCCCCGCGCAAATCGCGGTCCGTGTCACTCGACGTTGCGCACGCATATCTGCAAGCGTGGCGCGACGCACATCCGGAGCATCGGGTCGACGTGCTTGACCTGTGGGCCACGCAGCTGCCGGAACTCGACGGCGATGCGCTCGATGCCAAATACGCGGACTTGAGCGGCACGCCGCTCAGCGAAAGGCAGCAGCAGGCGTGGGCAGGTTTCCGGCAACTGGCGCAGCGGATGTACGACGCGGATACGCTGCTGTTCTCCGTGCCGCTGTGGAATTTTTCGATCCCGTACAAGCTCAAGCATTTCATCGACGCAGTGTCTCACCGCGGCATCCTGTTCTCGTTCGACGAGCGTGGGTTGGCGGGATTGCTGAAGGGCAAGAAGGCAGTCGTGATCTATGCGAGAGGCCTCGACTATTCAAGGCAATCGAGCACGCCTGCCGAGTCGTTCGACTTTCAGCAGCCGTTACTCGAAGCGTGGCTGCGCTTCATCGGCATCATCGACATCGAATCGATCACCGTCGAGAAAACGCTGTTTGGACCGGATATTGATCACGCGGGCCGAGCGGCTGCGCGCGAACGGGCGCTGATGCTGGCGCACGCGGCGGCTTCATCCGCACCCGCTTCCGTCGATGGCTGACCGGCCGATCGCTGGAGAGCGTCGACGCGCTTGCTCGCGTTCATCGGTACTCCTTGATGAACCCTCTTATCGCGCCGGCGATCCGTCACGAAGCACTCGGCATGGGTGCCGGCGTTGCCGGCGCGATGACTTCGGGTCACAGCACCGGCAACACCGCCCGAATATGTTCCGCAAACGCCGCCGTCAGATGCGACGGCCGCTTCCGGTCGAATCGCAACGTGATGCCGACCGCCGGCAACGGCGGCAGCCCTCGATCCCCGGCGAGAATCGCCAGATCCGCCGGCACCGCCGTTTGCGTCATCACCGCGAACGCCTGCCCGGAGCGCACGAGCGCGATGAGCCCCGCGAGACTGCTGCTCGCGTACGCGACGCGATAGTCGCGCCCTGCGCGCGCCAACGCGTCGCGAGCCGCGATGTGATCGAGCGTGTCGGGATCGGACAGCGCGAGCGGCAACGGCTCGAACTGCGCGGCATCGAGCCCCGGATAGCCGATCCAGACCAGTTGCTCGCGGCGGATGAAATCTTCTCCCGAATCGTCGTCCGGCACGGAAACCATCGCCAGGTCCACCGCCCGCTTGTCCAGGTGCTCAAGCAACCGCGGCGTCGGCCCGCACACGACCTCGACGATCGCCTGCGGATGCTGGCTCGAGAACTGCCGCAGCAGCGACGGCAGGAACACGGCCGCGTAATCGTCCGGGCAGCCGAACCGGATCGTGCCCGACAACCCGGTGCCGCACAGGTCGGCCATCGCCTCGTCGTGCCGGCGCAGAATGCGCTGCGCATGCACGAGCAGCCGCTCGCCGGGATGCGTCAGCACCACGCCGCGGCCGGTGCGCTGGAACAGTGGCTGGTCGACGCTTTCCTCGAGCCGCCGCATCTGCTGGCTCAGCGCGGACTGTGTGCGGCCGACGCGCGCCGCCGCGCGGCTGAGCGAGCGCATCTCGGCGATGACGACGAACGAGCGCAACAGGTCGATTTCAAGCGAACGCGCCAAGGTATTAGCTCCTTTTCTACCTTGCATAAGAACTATTCGTTTCCATAAAACCAGACCGGCGCCTAGACTGCAAGCGTTCGCCGCCCTTGTCCGGAGAAGCCCGATGTCCCTGAACGACGACGCAACCTTCTGGCACAACGCCAGGCAGCACCTGATCCGCTACGGCGGCACGTTCGAGCCGATGATCGTCGAGCGCGCGCAAGGCAGCTTCGTCTACGACGCCGACGGCCGCGCGATCCTCGATTTCACGTCGGGGCAAATGAGCGCGGTGCTCGGGCACTGCCATCCGGAGATCGTCTCCGTCATCGGCGATTACGCGGGCAAGCTCGATCACCTGTTCAGCGGGATGCTGTCGCGCCCGGTAGTCGATCTCGCGACTCGCCTCGCCGACATCACGCCGCCCGGGCTCGATCGCGCGCTGCTGCTGAGCACCGGCGCGGAATCGAACGAAGCGGCGATCAGGATGGCGAAGCTTGTCACCGGCAAGTACGAGATCGTCGGTTTCGCACAGTCGTGGCACGGGATGACGGGCGCGGCGGCGTCCGCCACGTACAGCGCCGGGCGCAAGGGTGTCGGCCCCGCCGCCGTCGGTTCATTCGCGATTCCGGCGCCGTTCACGTACCGGCCGCGCTTCGAGCGCGACGGCGCCTACGACCCGCTCGCCGAACTCGACTACGCATTCGACCTGATCGATCGCCAGTCGAGCGGCAGCCTCGCCGCGTTCATCGCGGAGCCGATCCTCAGTTCGGGCGGCATCATCGAACTGCCGGAAGGCTACATGGCGGCGCTCAAGCGCAAGTGCGAAGAGCGCGGGATGCTGCTGATCCTCGACGAGGCGCAAACCGGCGTCGGGCGCACCGGCACGATGTTCGCGTGCCAGCGCGACGGCGTGACGCCCGACATCCTCACGCTGTCGAAAACGCTCGGCGCGGGGTTACCGCTCGCGGCCGTCGTCACGTCCGCGCGGATCGAGGAGCGCGCGCACGAACTCGGCTACCTGTTCTACACGACGCACGTGTCGGACCCGCTGCCGGCCGCGGTCGGCCTGCGCGTGCTCGACGTGGTGCAGCGCGACGGCCTCGTCCGGCGGGCGAATGTGATGGGCGACCGGCTCCGGCGCGGACTGCTCGACCTGATGGAACGCTTCGATTGCATCGGCGACGTGCGCGGACGCGGGTTGCTGCTCGGTGTCGAGATCGTCAAGGATCGGCGGACGAAGGAACCGGCGGACGGGCTCGGTGCGAAGATCACGCGCGAGTGCATGAAGCTCGGGCTCAGCATGAACATCGTGCAGTTGCCCGGCATGGGCGGCGTATTCCGGATCGCACCACCGCTCACCGTCAGCGAAGCGGAAATCGATCTGGGGCTGTCGTTGCTGGAACAGGCGATCGGGCGCGCGCTGTAACGGCGCTCGGCAACGCGCTTCGCTTCGTCACGCGGGCCGTCGCCCGATTCGACCGAACCGCGTGACGGAGCACAGCCCGGGTTCCCCCCCGATCAGCGCGCCTCGGCCGCCCACGCTTCGGCGTCGGCGCCGGCCGGGATGCGCAGCGGGCTCGACGGATCGGTCGCCGCACGCCACACGGCGTCGGCAACGTCTTGCGCATGGGTAATCGGCGCGGACGCATCGAGCATGCGCGCGACAGCCTGCTGAACAAATTCCGCATACGCGTCGTGCTCGAAGCCCAGCATGTTTCCGCGCGCGTTGTCGGTGAAACGCGTATCGGGCGCGCGCCCCGGCAACACCAGATGCACACGCACGCCGAACGGTTCGAGTTCACCGGCCATCGATTCGGTATACGCGTTGACCGCCGCCTTGCTCGCGCGGTATGCGCTGACGAGCGGCAACACCTTCAGCGTGACGCTCGACGTGACGTTCACGACCACGCCGGCCCCGCGCTGCCGAAATTGCGGCAGCACCGCCTGCGTGACGGCCATCGTGCCGAACGTGTTGGTCTCGAACAGTGCGCGCACCGTGTCGACCGGCGTCAGCTCCGCCGGCGCAGCCGCCCCGATGCCCGCGTTGTTCACGAGTACGTCGATCGGTCCGGCGGCGTCGATCGCGGCGCGGATGCTGTCCGGTTTCGTCACGTCGAGCGCCAACACGCGCAGACGTTCCGACGACGGCAGCACGTCCTCTCGCGGCGTGCGCATCGTCGCGACGACCTGCCAGTCGCGGGCCAGGAAATGACGCGCGATCTCGAGGCCGAAGCCGGAGGAACAGCCGGTGATCAGTACGGTTTTCATGCGAACTCCTGTGATGTGTTGGGCATGTGTGCGTACGATAGATGGCCAAACCCGTATTCGCTACAATCGAAAATCCGCTTTTCTTTTGCGAAAGTCCAGCGATGATCGACCCGCTTACCGAAGTCGTGACGCTGCTGAAACCGGGCGCACAGCACTCCAAGCTCGTTCACGGCGCAAGCCCCTGGGCGATCAACCGCACGGTCGCGGGCGAGCCGTTCTATTGCGCGATCCTCGACGGCGGGTGTCGGATCGCGATCGACGGGCACGCGCCGCTCGAGCTGCAGCCCGGCGATTTCGTGCTGATTCCGGCAGCCTACGGCGTCGCGATGTCCAGCCTCGAACCGCCGCCGCCCGGCGTCGAAACTGCGCCGCCGGTCCCGCTCGACAATGGCGAATACCGGATCGGCGACGCCGGCAACCCGATCGACATGCAGATGATGGCCGGTAACTGCAGCTTCGCTTCGCCCGACGCCGCGCTGCTGGTGTCGCTGCTGCCGCAATGCGTGCACGTGCGCGGTGAACCGCGCCTCACCACGCTCGTGCAGCTCGTGCGGGATGAATCTCGCGCGCAGCGGCCCGCGCGCGAGATCGTGCTGTCGCGCCTCGTGGAAGTGCTGCTGATCGAGGCCCTGCGATTCTCGACCGGCACGGACGCATCGCCCGGCCTCGTGCGCGCGCTCGCCGACAGCCGCCTCGCGGCCGCGATCCGCGGCATGCACGCGCGCCCCGCGCACCCGTGGACGGTCGCCGAGCTCGCGAAGGAGGCTGCGTTGTCGCGCTCGACCTTCTTCGAGCGCTTCAGCCGCGCGGTTGGCGTCGCGCCGATGGAATACCTGCTCACGTGGCGAATGGCGCTCGCCAAAAACCTGCTCCGCCGCAATGACGCACGCATCGCCGAAATCGCCGCGCGCGTCGGCTACAGCTCCGCGAGCACCTTCAGCGTCGCGTTCGCGCGGCATGTCGGCCGGCCGCCCGCGCAATACGCGCGCGACGAACGGGCGGCTGCACTCGACGAATGAACCGCGCGGACGGGCCACCGCGGGCGCCACACGGCTCATCGGACATGCGCCGCCGTTTTCGGACGCGGCACCGCGCGATCGTCGGCCATGCGCGCAGCGGGCCGCCCCCGGCTTGCGTACACTACGGCGCAGACGACGACCCGCGAGGCAAGCCATGACGACAACCACTCACGGTGCGGTCGAGCCCGGCAACTGGCTCGACGCGCGGCGCGATCCGGAAACGGGAATCGAGAGCCTGCATGCGCATTTCAGCGGCCATGCGTACGATCCGCATGATCACGACGACATGCTGATCGGCTATACCGAACACGGCGTGCAGCGTTTCCGGTGCCACCGGTCGCTGCATACGAGCGTGCCGGGCCGCGCGATCCTGATCGAGCCGGGCGCGCTGCACGACGGCCATGCGCCCGACGAAGGCGGCTTTACCTACGGGATGCTGTACCTGCCGCTGCCGTGGGTCGAACAGGCCGCGAGCCGGCTGGGCCTGCCGGGCCTCGGCAGTGTCGAAGCTTCCTTCGGCCATACGCTCGTCGACGACCGCGACCTCGTCCACGCGATCCGGCAGGCCTTTCTCGCGATTCATGGCAATGAGGGCCGGCTTGCGCGCGATCAGACGCTCGACCGCCTGCTGACGCGGCTCGGCGGTGAGCTGCGCGCCCCGCTCGCGGCGCACGAGCTTGCCGTGCCGCCCGCGATCGCAAGCGTACGCGACCTGCTGCACGCGCACATGGATGGCAACCTCGGGCTCGACGAACTCGCCGCGCACGCCGGCATCGACCGCTTCCGGCTGACGCGACTGTTCCAGCGCGCATTCGGCACGTCGCCGCACGCGTACCTGGTGCGCTTGCGGCTGCGCGCCGCGCGCCGGCTGCTGGCGGCCGGCCGCACGCCCGCGCAGGCGGCCGCCGACGTCGGATTCGCCGACCAGAGCCATCTGGGTCGCTGGTTCCGGCGCGCGTACCGGGTCACACCGGCCGCGTACCGGCGGATGTGCACAAACGTTCCAGACTGATCGCGCGCGTCGCACGATCATGAGCGCTTCAACGAGGAGCACTCATGTTCGATACGAAAGTGGCATTGATCGTGCGCGACGATCTCGCGACGTGGCAGAAACTCAACGTGGTCGCGTTTCTCGCGACGGGCATCGCGGCCGGCGCGCCCGAAGCGCTCGGCGAGCCTTACGAGGATGCGGCCGGGAATCGCTACGGCCGCATGTTCGGGCAGCCGATGCTGGTGTTCGCGGCCGACCTCGACGGCCTGCAGGCCGCGCATCGGCATGCGCTGTCGCGCGAAGTCAGGATCATGCCGTACGTGCGCGCGATGTTCTCGACCGGGCACGACGCGGCCAATCGCGAAGTGTTTCGCGCCGAGGATGCGGCGAATCTGGATCTGGTCGGCCTGGCGCTGCACGGGCCGAAGAAAGCCGTGGACAAGGCTGTGAAGGGATTGACACTGCACGCATGAGCGCGGCGGGAGGAGGATTCGACGGGCGTCGATTCGGCTTCGATCGAAACCGAATCGACGATGGATTTCCGTCGGACGGCTCGCCGCCGATCCGCGCCGGATCGGCGGCGCCTGAAATCAACCGCCGAGATACGCCTGCTTGATCCGGTCGTTCGCGAGCAGGTTCGCGCCCGTGTCCGCCAGCACCACACGCCCCGTTTCGAGCACGTAACCGCGATCGGCCACGCCCAGCGCCTTGTTCGCATTCTGCTCGACCAGGAACACCGTGACGCCCTCGTCGCGAATCGTGCGGATGATGTCGAAGATCTGCGCGATCACGAGCGGCGCGAGACCGAGCGTCGGCTCGTCGAGCAGCAGCAGGCGCGGCTTGCTCATCAGCGCGCGGCCGATCGCCAGCATCTGCTGCTCGCCGCCCGACATCGTGCCGGCCCGCTGCGCCGCGCGCTCCTTCAGGCGCGGAAACAGCTTGAACACGTGCTCGATGCCGTCGTCGATCTCATGACGGCTCGCGAAGAACCCGCCCATCTTCAGGTTCTCGAGCACCGTCAGGCTCGGGAATACGCGTCGCCCCTCCGGCGAGATCGCCATCCCCTGCCGCATGATCTGGTGCGTCGACATCGCGGTGATGTCGGTGCCCTCGAACAGCACGCGGCCCGACGATGCGCGCGGCGTGCCGCACACGGTCATCATCAGCGTCGTCTTGCCGGCGCCGTTGCTGCCGATCAGCGTGACGATCTCGCCCTTGTTCACCTCGATCGACACGCCCGCGAGCGCCTCGACCGCGCCGTAGTGCGTATGGACCTGTTCCAGCTTCAGCATCACTCTTCCCCCAGATACGCCTTGATCACGCGCGGGTCGTTGCGGACCGCTTCCGGCGTGCCGATCACGATCGGCCGGCCGTGCTCCATCACGAGGATGCGGTCCGACACGCCCATCACGAGGCTCATGTCGTGTTCGATCAGCAGCACCGATACGCCGAACTCGCGGCGCAGCTTGTCGATCAGGTGCTGCAGCTCGATCTTTTCCTGCGGGTTGAGACCGGCCGCCGGCTCGTCCAGCATCAGCAGGCGCGGCTCGGTGATCATGCAGCGCGCGATCTCCAGGCGCCGCTGGTGCCCGTACGACAGCGTGCCGGCCGGCCGGTTCGCGACCGACGTCAGGCCCATCCGTTCGAGCCATACGGCCGCGCGTTCGAGTGCTTCCTTCTCCGCACGACGATACGCGGGGGTCGCGAACAGGCCGTGCAGCATCCCCGACTTCACCTTGCGATGCTGCGCGACGAGCAGGTTCTCGACGACCGTCAGCGACTTGAACAGGCGGATGTTCTGGAACGTGCGCACGAGACCCTTCAACGCGATCTTGTGGCTAGGCAGCCCCGCGATCGCGTGACCGTCGAGCACGACGTCGCCGCCGGTCGGCTTGTAGAAGCCGCCGACGCAGTTGAACACCGTGGTCTTGCCCGCGCCGTTCGGCCCGATGATCGCAAACACCTCGTTGCGGCGCACGTCGAAATCGATGCCGTCGACCGCGAGCAATCCGCCGAAGCGCATCTGCAGCCCGGCGACCTTCAACAATTCTGCATTCGCGCTCATTGCGGCAGCTCCACGTGAGGACGGCTCGCGGGCAACAAGCCCTGCGGACGCCACATCATCATCAACACCATCACCAGGCCGAAGATCAGCATCCGGTACTCGGCGAAGCCGCGCGCGACTTCCGGCAGCACGGTCAGCAGGATCGCCGCGAGAATCACGCCAAGCTGCGAACCCATCCCGCCGAGCACGACGATCGCAAGGATCAGCGCCGATTCGATGAAGGTGAACGATTCAGGATTCACGAGGCCCTGACGCGCCGCGAAGAACGCGCCGCCAATGCCCGCGAACGCCGCGCCAAGCGTGAACGCCGACAGCTTGATGCGCGTCGGGTTCAGCCCCAGCGAACGGCATGCGATCTCGTCGTCGCGCAGCGCTTCCCATGCGCGGCCCATCGGCATGCGGATCAGGCGGCTCGTCACGAACAGCGTGAAGCCGACCAGCACCAGCGCGATCAGGTACAGGAAGATCACCATGTGCTCGCCGCTGTATTCCAGCCCGATCAGTTCATGGAACGTCTTCGCGCCCTCGACGCTCGCCGAGCGCGCCATCTCGAAGCCGAACACCGTCGGCTTCGGAATGCTCGAGATGCCGTCCGGGCCGCCGGTGAGGCTCGTCAGGTTGTTCGCGAGCAGGCGAATGATTTCGCCGAAGCCGAGCGTGACGATCGCGAGATAGTCGCCGCGCAGGCGCAGCACCGGGAAGCCGAGCAGGAAGCCGAACGTCGCGGAGGCAATCGCCGCGATCGGCAGACACTCCCAGAACGACAGCCCGAAATACTGGTTCAGCATCGCGTACGTATAGCCGCCGACCGCATAGAACCCGACGTAGCCGAGATCGAGCAGCCCCGCGAAACCGACCACGATGTTCAGCCCGAGGCCGAGGATCACGTAGATCAGCGCGAGCGTCGCGACGTCCACGGCACCGCGCGAGCCGAAGAACGGCCACACGAGCCCGACCGCGAGCAGCACCCAGATGATCGCGCGCTGCTGCTGCGCGCCCATCGCGGGCATCGACGGCAGCTTCACCACGGATTTCGCGCGCACGAGCCACGGCTTGAACAGCTGGAACAGGAACACGGCCGCGACCGCGATCCACACCGGCCGCCAGTGCGGCGTGAGCACCACCTGATAGCCGTCGAGCTTCAGCTGCAGGCCGAGCACCGGAATCGTGAGGATCGCCGTCAGCAGCGCGGCGGCCGCGGCATTCTTCAACGCCTGGCCGATCGACGCGTCGGCGGCCGGGCGGCGAACGGAAATGACTTGACTCATCTGCGTCTCCCTCAAACCTTTTCGATGTCCGACTTGCCGAGCAGGCCGGTCGGGCGGAAGAGCAGGATCAGCACGAGCAGGCCGAACGCGACGACGTCCTTGTACTCGGCCGGCATGTAGCCTGCGGCGAAGGTTTCGGCGAGGCCCAGCAGCACGCCGCCGAGCATCGCGCCCGGAATGCTGCCGATCCCGCCCAGCACCGCGGCGGTGAACGCCTTGATGCCCGCGACGAAGCCGATGTACGGATTCAGCTTGCCGATCGTCAATCCGATCAGCACGCCGCCGACGGCCGCCAGCATCGCGCCGAGCACGAACGTGAACGAGATCACGCGATTCGTGTCGATGCCGAGCAGGTTCGCCATCTTCATGTCCTCGGCGCACGCGCGGCACGCACGGCCCATCCGCGAATGCGAGATGAACAGCGTGAGCGCGATCATCAGCACGAGCGTCACGCAGACGATCAGCAGACGCGCATACGGAATCGTCACGTCGTAGTCGCCGCCGAGGTGGATGTCGAATGCGCCGGAGATCAGCACCGGCACGGACACGTCGCGCGCACCCTGGCCGATCTGCACGTAGTTCTGCAGGAAGATCGACATGCCGATCGCGGAAATCAGCGGCACGAGGCGGGGGCCACCGCGCAGCGGGCGATACGCGACGCGCTCGACCGCGAAGCCGTACAGGCCGGTGACGATCACCGACACGATCAGTGCGGCGCCGAGCACGAGCGGCAGCGGATAGCCGGCGGAGATGCCGATGGCCGTGAGGGTCACGAGGCCCACGTACGCGCCGATCATGTAGATCTCGCCGTGGGCGAAGTTGATCATGCCGATGATGCCGTAGACCATCGAATAGCCGATGGCGATCAACGCATAGATCGCACCCAGCGTCAGGCCGTTGACCAGCTGCTGGGCGAATTGAGGAAAGAAGTCAGTCATGTGCGGGAAGCTCCCGTTGGCGCTGGGTCGCGTGCCGTCGCCGGATCACGGCGTTCGGCCGCGCGCAACGCACGGTGTCGTCTCGGGCCGCCCGTTGGTCGAGCAACGGGCCGATGCTCGACCAATACGCACCCGCCCCGTCCGGGTCTCGGACAGGGCGGGTGCGCGGGCGGATACTCCGTTGTTACTTGGCGGCGGTCTTCGTCGCGTCCTTGTGCCACGTGTAGACGACGAACTTGAACGCCTTCAGGTCGCCCTGTGCGTCATACGCGACCTTGCCGATCGGCGTGTCGAACGTCGTCTTGTGCATGTACGCGGCAACCTTCGTCGGGTCGGTCGTCTTCGCGCCCGCGATCGCGTCGGCGATGATCTTCACCGCCGCGTACGCCGGCATCTGGAACGGGCCGTTCGGGTCGCGCTTCTTGTCCGCGAATGCCTTCACGAGCGCTGCGTTGGCAGGATCGGCCGAGAAGTCGGCCGGCAGCGTGACCAGCATGCCTTCCGAAGCCGGGCCGGCGATCGCCGTCACGTCCTTGTTGCCCACGCCTTCAGGCCCCATGAACGTGGCCTTCACGCCCTGCTCGCGCGCCTGGCGCATCAGCAGGCCCATTTCCGGGTGATAGCCGCCGAAGTACACGAAGTCGACGCCTTGCGACTTCAGCTTCGTGATGATCGCGGAGTAGTCCGAATCGCCGGCGTTGATGCCTTCGAACAGGACGACCGGGATTTTCGCGGCTTCGAGGTCCTTCTTCACCGACGACGCGATGCCCTGGCCGTACGACTGCTTGTCATGCAGGACCGCGACCTTCTTCGGCTTCACGTTGTTGATGATGTAGTGCGCGGCGGCCGGGCCTTGCTGGTCGTCACGGCCGATCGTGCGGAAGATGAAGTGGCGCTTCTTGCCTTCCGTCAGCTGCGGCGCCGTGGCCGACGGCGTGACCATCACGATGCCTTCGTTTTCGTAGATGTCGGATGCGGGGATCGTCGAACCCGAGCACACGTGGCCGATCACGTACTTGATCTTCTGGCTGACGATCTTGTTCGCGACGGCGACGGCCTGCTTCGGTTCGCATGCGTCGTCCATCTGCACGACTTCGAACTTGTTGCCGCCCGCACCGCCGGCCGCGTTGATCTGTTCGATCGCGGTCAGCGCGCCGGCCTTCACCATGTCGCCGTATTGGGCGACCGAGCCGCTCATCGGACCAGCGATGGCGATCTTCACGGTTTCCGCTTGCGCGGCGGCGGCGCCGGCGGCGAACAGCACGGCGGCGACGGAAATGGACGTAAGACGGGACAGCGTCATCTGGGAGCTCCTCGATGTTGTTTAGTCATACGGGCAAAGGCGGCATGACTTGCGCAATCGAACAGCACCCGGGGCGAGGACATGGGACACGCCCGAGACACATGAAGACGGACCTGCGGAGGGATGTTGCGTAGCGGGGCCCGGCTCTTGCAGTCCCCCAAGGGGGACGTCTGGTTCGGAAAGACATCGTGATGCGTCTTGCATTGCGCAAGCGTTTCGCCTGCCCCGCTTGCCAACTGCTCGTTCGGAGGGATGGTCCGACAGCCGTTGGCAAGGCAGTCGAAATTATATGGGGGTTTTTAAATCGTCTGTCAAAAATGCCGCTTCTATGAGGGAAAACACGGAGAAACTTGGCGCGTGCGAGGTGGCGATTCGGGAGCAACTACGGCCGACGGAGAACGTTTGCCAGGGGTGCAATTCGGTTGCGATTTCGGGTGAGCCTGTGAGGTGAGGCCTTGATGGGTTTGGGTTTTCGGCGAATGGCTGTCGCGCGTTGCATGCTTTTTCGGGCGGTTGGGGTCTGATCATCGAAATTCAATCGACTGATGATTGCGTTGGCGTGCAGCGGGGCCGGACGATGCATCCGCGCGGACAATCCTTCTGTTTGCCGACATTCATCCGGCACACGAAAGCTGGTTGTTAATTGTGTAAAATAATGCGGACTCCCTTCAGCAATCCAGCCAGCCTTCCTGCGAGTCGCACCGTCCGCGCTTCGCAGTCGCTTCAGGGCCGCTTCGACGCCCAGTCGTCGCCGAGCCGCCAGCCAGTGATCTGCCGTTTTTTCTCAGTGCATATCACCTGGTTCGGATCCCGATGAATCGCCCTCTCCGATTTTCTTCCGTCGCTGCGCTTGCCTCTGCGCTTTCTGTTTCTATTGCCGACGCTTCGGGCCACGATCCGCTGGTTGATCGCTCCGGCAGTGCCAATGTGTTTCGTGCGGAACGTCGGGCTGTGGTTGGACATGGTGCACGAGCAGCGCAAACGACGCCGCGTGTGAAATTCGCAGCCCCGATTGAACGTAGTCCGTTCGATACGCCGGATACGCGGCCGTTGCGGGTTTCGGGCGATACGCTCGTCAAGCCGCGGCCTTCGGTTGAACACGGGGCTGGCGATTCTGCATGGCCTTCGAATCGCGTCGCGCTCGGCGCGGGCGGCAGCGATAGCTTCGGTCGCGCATTGCCCCGATACGAACAGCGCGCGCAGAACTGGACCGATTATCTGAGGGCCAACGGATCACAAGCGCCTGGCGGCAGGATTTCGTATGCGCCCACGCGCCCTTTCGATGCCGCGCGCGGTTTGCACGGTGCGCCGAATCCGTACGATCCGTCAATGCCGCAGCCGGAGACGCGGACGTTCCATGACAACGGCGCGGGTTCGCATTGCAGGGCGACAGGCGGTGCAGGGGCATCGCGCTCGTCTTTCCATATCGCTTGGTGAGGATGGGGCGATCGGCAACGGCCTCACACAGCATGCGGCGAAATCTCGTTCAGTGTGCATCCGCGCCCTGCTGCGGCTTGCCGTTCCGCACCGAGCCACGCCCCCGTCGACGCATGGAGTTCCGTCATTGGCTCCCTTCCAAACGGCGTGCGACCGATCTTGGCAGGCAACTGAACGCGATCGGTCACGAACACAACGCGCTCGATGCGCACCGCCAAAGGGCGACATCGCATTAGAGCGCCCTCACCTCGGCGAAACCACAATCGCCGCCCGCCGATTCTGCGCGCGCCCGGCCGGCGTCCGGTTATCGCCCACCGGATCATTCTTCCCCTTCGCCACCACCGCGATCCGCTTCCCGTCCAGCCCGACATCCGCAAGCTCGATCGCCACCACCTCCGCCCGCCGCCGGGACAACTCGAGATCGTAGGCAGCGTCCCCTTCCTCGTCGGAGTAGCCGTACACCCGCACCCCGTTGATCCCCGCCGACCTCAACGTCCTGCCGATTCGCTCGACGATCCGCCTGACATCCGGCTTGAGGTTGTACCGGTCGAAATCGAACAGAATCGGCCCGGTCGACCCGAACTCGAACCCCTGCTCGGTCTCCTGGAAGCCGGCCGACTTCAGCGCCGTAACCTGTGTCTGCGTGAGCCCCCGATGAAGCGGCGGCGTCTTGCATCCGCCAAGCAGCAGGCATAGAAGCACCGCGCTCGCGACGCACATCCTCCCAATGCTCACAGGCAACGCGTCATCCATGATCGTCCCCTTCGTGCGCGCCCGCTTCGAGCGCGCTTATTATCCCGCCGCCGCGGCCTCGCCCCGCGACGCGAAACGATAGACATCAAACCCGTCCCGCTACGCCCTCCGCCAGCTGCCACGACCCCGGCCGCGCACGCTTGGCGCGGTACATCGCGGCATCCGCCGCGCGCAGCAAGCCGCTCGCGTCGGACGCATGCTCGGGATACAGCGCAATCCCGGCACTCATCATGGTGGCCACCATGCGTCCGTCGGGCAGTTCGATCGACGGCACCATGCCGGACAAGATCTCGTCGGCGATCCGGGACGCGCTGTCCGTATCGCGCACGGCCGTCAGCATCACCGCGAATTCATCGCCGCCCAGCCGGGCGACGAGATCGGTCTCGCGCACCTGCGTGCGCAACCGCGCCGCGACGCCGATCAGCACCGCGTCGCCCGCATCGTGGCCAAGGCCGTCGTTGATTTCCTTGAAACGATCGCAGTCGAGATACAGGATGGCGACGCGCTGGCCCGTCACGACGGCGTCGCAGAGCGCAACCGACAGACGCGACTCGAACTGCACGCGGTTGGGCAGCCCCGTGAGCGCGTCGTGCGTCGCCTTGTGTTCGAGCGACGCGTTCTCGTCGCGCAGCGTGTTCTGCCAGTCTTCGAATTCGTCGAGCAACGCGTTGAAGTCGTCGCCAAGATCGTTCAGTTCGGCGATCGCCACCGGCTCGACGCGACGCGCGAATGCGCGCTCGCGCCGCACGGCGTGCGCGACGCCGGCCAGCGCGCGCAGCGGCGCAACGATGTTGCGCAGCAAACGCTTCGAGCTGACATACGCGCCCAGCACGCTGACGGCGAGGCCACCGAGAATGCCGCCGATGCTGCCGATCAGGAATCCAAAAAACTGATGCCCGCGACCGCGTACGATGACCTGGCCAATGACGATGCCGTCGTGCATCACCGGTGCGCTCACGGGCCCGGGCAGCGCCAGCGTGGCGACGTCGCGCTCGAGCCGGGCGATCCGGCCTTCGGCCGGCAGTTTCCACGTCGCGAACAACTGGCCTCTGCCATCGGTGACCACCACCTGCGCGACGTCCTCGTCGTTGGCGATCATCGCGATCGCCTCGTTCGCCGCGACGCGGTCGCCGAACACGAGGGCCGCCTCGACCGTGTAACCGAGCGAGCGCGCCAGCAGGTTCAGGTTGTTGCCGGCGTACGCGCGCAACGCAATCACGGCGACGACGATCAGCGACACGGCGGCCATCGCGACCGCGACGAACGCGAGACGAAAATGGGCGCGGCGCAACACGCTCTGCAGCGTCGGGCGCGACACACGCGAAGGCGAAATGGAGGGCGCGGAACGTGTCATGGCGTCAGCGTCCGCCGCGCGAGATTGAGCACGTTCGGATGCACGCGCACGCCGCTGCGCGCGACGGCATCGAGATTGATGTCGAACGTGACGTGTTCGCCTTCGACCGTGAGACAGAACATGCTGCCCGCGGTGCATGACGGATCGTGTTCGGCGATGGTCAGCACCGGATGGCCGGCCAGCGCGGTTCTCACCCGCTTTCGCTCATCGTTTCCGAGCGCGCCGAGATACACGACGTCGCACGCGAGGCCGAGCGCGGGATCGTCGACGCGGACGCGCTGCACGTCGAGCACGGTCGAGCCGGCCTGCATCGTGTCGGTCAGGTCGCCGGCGTAGTCGGGCCTGCCCGTCACGCACAGATGCAGCCGGACGGGCGTCGTCGGCCAGCGCGTGAAACTGACGATGCCGAGCACGACCTGGCGCACGGCGGAGTCGTGTGACGAAAAGGCGGGGCTGGTCGGGCCGACGGGCGTCGCGGCGGCGGCGAGCTGCACCGCGTCGTTCGGTGCGCCGGTATCGGCCGGCGCACCGGCAGGGACGGCCGGGGCAACGCTCAGAACGCAAACGATTGCGATGAACGCGTGGCGCAACCTGGCGACTCGGCCCGACCGGCCGGACGCCATCCGTGCGGCGATTGCCGCCGCGCCCGCTGGCGTCGATGCGGCCGCATGACTCGCGGCCGCCGCGCAAACACTCGCATCCATGATGGAAACATCAGCTGCAGTCGTTCCCCGCCTTGCCTCCCGCCTGCCGTGCGCGCGCAGGCACCGTGTCGCGCGCACGAATGCTTCCATCTTAGGTAAAAATCTGCATCCCGAACCAGTGGGATACACCCGCGACTCGCGTCGGAAAGTATGCGGAATCGGTGCTGTTCGCGCCGATGCGACGCCGGTAATTGATCAGCTGACAGTACGACCGTGCGGGTCAAACTTCATACGTTCCGCAGCGGCGCACATCGACTTGCGCGATCCGGTCCGGAACACCTGCCAGTTCGTGTGCTCCACGGACATGGCGAGTTCGGACGAAGGGCTCGAATGCGATCAAGTCACCCGGTCTCCAGATACTCCATCGCTCCGGGCGAGGGAGCGCAATTCGCACATCACCGCGTTCACGAGTATCCTTGCTGATTCATTCGATTGCAGTTCCGGACACCGGCCGACGCGCTCGTCGCCGACTTCGAGTGTCGATCATCAACCGTCTATTTCGCGTTCCCTCCATGGACTTCGACGTCATCGTTCTAGGCGCGGGCATCATCGGCGTCTCCGCCGCACTGCACCTGCAGGATCGCGGCCGCAAGGTCGCCCTCGTCGACCGCGGCGCACCCGGCGAAGGCACAAGCTTCGGCAATGCGGGGCTGATCGAACGCTCATCGATCGAACCGTATCCGTTCCCGCGCAGCCCGTTCACGCTGATGCGCTACGCGCTCAACCGCTCCACCGATCTCTACTGGCACAGTGCGTCGCTGCCCGCGTTCGCGCCGTGGCTCGCGCGTTTCTGGTGGGAATCGGCGCCGCTGCGTCACGCCGCGGCCTCGCGCGACATGCTGCCGCTGATCGAACGCTGCATCGTCGAGCACGATGCGCTGATCGCGCGCGCCGGCGCCGGTGAACTGGTGCGCGCGAGTGGCTGGATGGAAGCGTTCCGCACGCCGGCCGCGTTCGAACGCGCGGTCGCCGATGCGGGGCTCACTGCGCGCCGCCACGGGCTCGGCATCACGCCGCTCGATGCCGCGGCACTTCGCGCCCGGGAACCGAGCCTTGCCGCCGGCTTCTGCGGCGCGCTGCACTGGCTCGATCCGAAAAGCGTCGTCGATCCGTCCGCGCTCGTCAAAACCTATGCGCAACTCTTCGTGCAAGGCGGAGGCACGCTGCTCACCGGCGATGCCGCGAGCCTCGACGCGCTGTCGCCCGGCTGGCAGGTCACGACGGACGAAGGCGGGATCGCCGCGCCGGCCGTCGTCGTCGCGCTCGGCCCGTGGTCCGACACGGTGTTCGGCAAGTTCGGCTACAAGATTCCGCTGCGCGAGAAGCGCGGCTATCACATGCACTACGCGCCGTCCGAACGCGGCACGCCGTCGGCGCCGATCGTCGATCGCGAATACGGCTACGTGATCGCGCCGATGCGGCGCGGATTGCGGCTGACCACCGGCGTCGAGATCGCGCGGCGCGGCCTGCCGCCAACCGGCGTGCAGCTCGATCGCGCGGAACGCATCGCACGCCCGGTGTTCGGCTTCGGCGAACGGCTCGACCCGCACCCGTGGCTCGGCTTCCGCCCATGCACGCCCGACATGCGGCCGGTGATCGGCCCCGCGCCCGCGCATCGCGGGCTGTGGTTCTCGTTCGGGCACAACCATCACGGGCTGACGCTCGGCCCGGTCTCAGGTCGCCTGCTGGCCGAGATGATGACCGGGGAAACGCCGTTCACCGATCCGACGCCTTACCGCGCCGACCGGTTCTGACCTCGCGCGCTCAGTCGAGCGCGCGGCCGAAGATCCGGATCACTTCGTCGAGATGCTCGGCCATCGCGCGGCGCGCGGCCTCCGGATCGCGCGCGCGGATTGCGTCGAGGATCGCGCGGTGTTCGAGTTCCGACCGATGCGGCATGTCGTCCGGCATGTACAGCGACTGCAGCCGCTGGAACATCAGGTCGTACTTGTGCGCGAGCAGCTGTTTGATCATCAGCGCATACGCGGGGTTGTCGCTCGCTTCCGCGATACGGATATGGAACAGCCGGTCGCCCGGATGCGTGAGCGAGCCGCTGCGGTTGTCTTCCTGATTGCGCAGGAACGCCTCGTGAATCGCTTCGATCTGCGCGTCCGAGCCGTGTTTCGCGGCAAGCGACGCGGCCTCCGGCTCGATCAATCGGCGCGCCTGGAGCAGCGCGAACGGCGGGATTTCGGTATCGAGGTCGATCGCGATCCCCAGCTCCGGATCGATCTCGACGATCGAGAACGGCGCGACCGTCGTATGGACCCGCGATTCCGGTGCGGCGACCGCTTCGGGTTGCCGCACCTTCACGCCGTCGCCGACGCGCACGCTGACGAGACCGTTCACCTCGAGCGCGATCAGCGCCTCGCGCACCGACGTGCGGGACACGCCGAACTGCTCGGCCAGTTCGCGCTCCGGCGGCAGGTAGCTGCCCGGCGGGAAGTCGCCTGACTCGATCATCGCGCTGAGCTTGTCGGCGATCTGCTGGTAGAGGCGGCGGTTCTGAATCGGCTGGATGGACATACGTTGATACAGGTAAGCGGTTGCGTTGCGGACGGTCCGACGAATGCAGCATCAGGCCGTTCGCGCCTATTCTATATGCCGGGCTTCGTATCGCCCGGCACCGCATAGCACCGCGCGGCGGTACCGCCCCACAACGCATCGCGCTCGGCCGCCGACAGCCGGGCTTCGGCCCAGCGCTCGACCAGCGACGCCACTTCGTCATACGACGCCGCGAGCAGGCACACGGGCCAGTCCGACCCGAACATCAGCCGCTGCGGGCCGAACGCATCGAGCGCCGCATCGAGGCATTGCTCGATGTGGCGGATGTCCTGCCCGCGCAGGCCGCGCCGCCAGTCCGTCTCGGTCACGAGCCCCGACAGCTTGCACACGACATGCGGCAGCGCGCCCAGTTCCCGCAACCGGGCACGCCAGCGCGCAAGCGCGGTGTCGTCGCGATCGAACGCCGCGAGCGCGGGCTTGCCCGCATGATCGAGCACGAGCCAGTGCGCATCGTGCCGCGCGCAGAACGCGCGCACATCGGGCAACTGACGTTCGAACACGAGCACGTCGTACACGTAACCGTTCGCCTGCAGCCATGCGACGCCGCGATTGAACGCGGGATCCGCGACGAACGCACCGACGTCGGGCTCGTCTTGCACCTGATGACGGAAGCCGCGCAGCTTCGGGCTCGCCCATTCGGCGATGCGCTCGGCAAGTTCCGGCGCACCGAGATCCTCCCAGCCGACCACCGCCGCGATACGCGCGTCGTTGCGGGCAAGATCGAGCAGGAACGCCGTCTCGTCGCGTCCGGCGCGCGCCTGCACCGCGATCGATGCACCGAGCGCCTGCGCATGCATCTGCGGCCACAGCGCGTCGGGCAGGTAATCGCGGGCGAGCACGCTCATCCCCGGGCCGATCCACGGATAGTCGGCCGCGCGGTAACGCCAGAAATGCTGGTGGGAATCGATACGCACTGCGCCCATGGTGCCCTCGTGTTTCATCGTCGTGCGTCGCGTGGTGTCACGCTCAGTCGTACAACACCGCCGTGATTTTCGGGTCGTCGATGTTGGTCTTGTCGTACCAGTAGAAACCGGTATCGATGACCTTCGGCAACTTCTCGCCCTTGATCGCCTTCACGGCCGCCTCGACGGTCTTGTAGCCGATGCCGACCGGGTTCTGCGTGATCGCGCCGGCCATCAGCCCGCTGCGGATCGCGTCCTTCTGCTGCTTGCCGGAATCGTAGCCGACGATCACGACCTTGCGCTTCATCTCGCGCACACCGTTCACCACGCCGATCGCCGAGCCTTCGTTGGTGCCGAACAGTCCCTTGAGCTTCGGATACGCCTGCAGGATCGACTTCGTCACCTCGGTCGACTTCAACTGGTCGCCTTCGCCGTACTGCACGGTCACGACCTGCACCTTCGGGTGCGCCGATTTCATCCGTTCGAGAAAGCCGTCGCGACGGTCGATGCCGGTGCGGCTCGTCTGGTCGTGCGCGACCACGGCCACCTCGCCCTCGTCGCCGATCAGCGCGGCGAGCTTGTCGGCGGCGAGCGCGGCGGCGGCCTTGTTGTTGGTCGCGGCGGTCGTCACCGGGATGTCGCTGTCGACGCCGGAGTCGAACGCGATGACCGGGATCTTCTCGGCCTGCGCCTTCTTCAGGAGCGGCAGCGCGGCCTTGCTGTCGAGCGCCGCGAAGCCGAGCGCGGCCGGCTTCTTCGCGATCGCGGCGGACAGCATGTCGATCTGCTTGTCGACCATCGCTTCGGTTTCGGGGCCTTCGAACGTCACCTTCACCTTGTAGTCCTTCGCGGCCTGCATCGCGCCCGCCTTCACGGCCTGCCAGAACTGATGCTGGAACCCTTTCGAAATCAGCGGAATGTAGGCTTCCTGCGCCTGCGCGCCGGCCGTGACGCCGACGGCGAACGTCAGCCCGACGATCGCGTTCAACACCTTGCTCCTGATCACTTCGCGTCTCCTTGGTTGGTATCGACTGAAATGCCGGCCCGGCCGGCGGTGAAGCGCATGTGTGTTCGTGCGTGCGTCAGCGGCGACGCCGGCGCAGGATGTCCACGTAGACGGCGAGGATGATGATCACGCCCGTCACGACCGTCTGCCACTCCTGCGCGACCGACATGATGCGCAGGCCGTTGGTCAGCACGCTCATGATGAACGCGCCGATGATGGTGCCGACGATGCTGCCCGCGCCGCCCGACAGCGACGTGCCGCCGATCACGACGGCCGCGATCGCGTCGAGCTCGTAGCCCTGCCCGAGCGCGGGCTGCGCGGAATTGAGCCGCGACGCGATCAGGAGCCCGGCGATCCCGCACACCGCGCCGCTGAACGTATAGACGGCGATCTTCCACGCGTCGACGTTCACGCCGGACAGCCGCAGCGCCTCCTCGTTACTGCCGAGCGCGAACGTGTAGCGGCCGAAGATGGTCCGGTTCAGCACGATCGACGCGCCGACCGCGACGAGGAACAGGATCAGCACCGCGTTCGGGATCGGCAGCGCGGGAACCAGGCTGCCGATCAGCGAATCCTGCGCGATCGACGTGAAACCCGGCGTGTCGTTGAAGTAGATCGGCCGCGTGCCCGAGATCACGAGCGACAGCCCCTTGAGCAGCATCATCATCCCGAGCGTCGCGATGAACGGCGGCACCTTCATCTTCGCGATCACGAAGCCCGACACACTGCCCGACAACGCGCCGAAGCACAGCGCGGCCAGGATCCCGAGCGGCAGCGGCATGCCCCAGTTCGTCAGCACGACGCCGGCCATCACCGCGCAGAACGTCATCAGCGTGCCGACCGACAGGTCGATGCCAGACGTGATGATCACGTAAGTGCACGCGACCGCCAGCACGCCATTCACGGCGGTGGCCTGCAGGATCGCGACCAGGTTGTCGACTTCGAGGAAGTTCGACGACGCGAAGCTGAAGAACACGATCAGCAGCACGAGGCTCGCGAACGCGAGCAGCTTCTGCCGCGCGGCCGGATTGAAGAAGCGCGACCTCAGGCTCGATGCGGTGGCCGGCGTGTCGCCGGAAGCAAGGGGCGGAACGGGATGCGTATCGTTGGACATGGTCGGTAGGCGTCTGGATCGGCGGCTGAATCAGGACAATACGGTCGACTCGCGCTGCGTCGCGAGCTGCATGATCTTTTCCTGCGTGGCGTCGGCCGCGCGCAGTTCGCCGGTCACGCGCCCTTCGCACATCACGAGAATCCGGTGGCTCATGCGCAGCACCTCGGGCAACTCCGACGAGATCATCACGATCGCCTTGCCGTCGGCGGCGAGCGCGTCGAGCAGCTTGTAGATCTCGCTTTTCGCGCCGACGTCGATACCGCGCGTCGGCTCGTCGAAGAACAGGATGTCGCAGTCGCGCAGCAGCCACTTCGCGATCACGATCTTCTGCTGGTTGCCGCCTGACAGCAGGCGCGCCGGCTGCGCGACCGACGGCGTGCGGATCGCGAGCTGCCGCACGTACGACTGCGCGGTGTCGCGTATCCCGCGCGCATCGAGGAACATGCCGCGGCGCACGAAGCGCTGCATGCTCGACAGCGCGATGTTGTTCTGCACGTCCATGCCGACCGCGAGCCCGAAGTGCTTGCGGTCCTCCGACAGATAACCGATGCCGTGCGCGACCGCGTCGGCCGGCGTGCGAATCGTCACGGCCTTGCCGTGCACGCGAATCTCGCCCGCGTCGACCGGGTCAGCGCCGAACACCGCGCGCGCGACCTCGGTGCGGCCCGCGCCCATCAGCCCCGCGAAGCCCAGGATCTCGCCGCGCCGCACCGTGAAGCCGACATCGCGGATCGCCCGGCCGCGCGACAACCCGCGCACTTCGAGCGCGACTTCGTTGGCCGATGTATCGGGCGGCGTGCGGAACGTCGTATCGAGCTGGCGGCCGACCATCATCGCGATGATCGCGTCCATCGACGTGTCCGCCATCGGCACGGTCGCGACGTACTTGCCGTCGCGCATCACCGTCACGCGATCGGCGATCTGGCGCAGTTCGTCCATCTTGTGCGAGATGTAGACGATCCCGACGCCATGCGCGCGCAGGTCGCCGATGATGCGGAACAGTTCGGCGATCTCCGCGTTGTTCAGCGCGGCGGTCGGTTCGTCCATGATGAGCACGCGCGAGTCGAACGACAGCGCCTTCGCGATCTCGACCATCTGTTGCTTCGCGACCGTCAGCCGGCCGACCTGCGTGCGCGGATCGAGATCGAGCCGCATCCGCGCGAAGATCGCGGCCGCGTCGCGGTTCAGCTTGTCCTCGTCGACGAACACGCCGAAGCGGCCGCGCGGTTCGCGCCCGATGAAGATGTTCTGCGCGACGCTCAGGTGGTTCATCAGGTTCAGTTCCTGATGGATGATGCCGATGCCGAGCGCCTGCGCGGCGCGCGGATCGTCGATTTCCACCGTGCGGCCGTCCATCCTGATCTCGCCTTCGTCCTTCTGATAAACGCCGGCAAGAATCTTCATCAGCGTCGACTTGCCGGCGCCGTTCTCGCCCATCAGCGCGTGGACTTCGCCGGCATGCAGGTCGAACCGACAATCGTCGAGCGCCTGCACGCCCGGAAAGCGCTTGCCGATACCAGTCAGCGCAATCAGCGCGGCGGGTGCGTCGGTCAAGTTCGGATCGGATTGCATGGCTCGATGCCCTCAGTCGATCGCGCGATCGAGATGCGTATAGCCGCCATCGACGAACAGCCATTGGCCCGTCGTGTGCGATGCGCGTTCCGACAGCAGGAACACGGCCGTGTCGGCAATCTCGTCGGCGGTCGTGAAGCGCTTGCCGAGCGGCACCTTGCCGGCGATTTCCGCGAGCTTCGCGTCGGGGTCGTCGAAACCGGCGATCCAGGTCTGGTAGAGCGGCGTCATCACCTCGGCCGGAATCACCGCGTTCACGCGCACGCCGTCGTTGCGCAACGCGACGGCCCATTCGCGCGTCAGCGCGAGTTGCGCGCCCTTCGACGCGCAATAGCCGCTCGTGTTGCCCTGCCCGGTCACCGCCGTCTTCGACGAGATATTGACGATCGCGCCGCGCGTCGCCTTCAGGTGCGGCACGCAGTAATGCGCCATCACGTAGTAGTGGATCAGGTTGCGCTCGAGCGATGCGACGAACGCGTCGCGCCCGGCGTCGAGCCCGATGCCGTCGTTGATGCCCGCATTGTTGACGAGGCCGTCGATGCGGCCGAAACGCGCGACGGTTTGCGCGACCGCATCGCGGCATTGCGCGTCTTCCTGCAGCTCGACGGACACGCACGCGGCGCGTGGCTGCTTCTGCGTGAGTGCGCGCCAGAAACCGTCGTCCGGCGTGTGGCGCGCGAACACCACCGGAATCGCGCCTTCGCCGGCCAGCCGCATCGAGATCGCGGCGCCGATGCCCGACGCGCCGCCGGTCACGATCACGACCTTGTCTTGCAGATTCAAATCCACTTCGCGTCTCCGTCGTTCATGTCGTCGCCGCGCGGGCCGCGCGCGGTGCATCGTGCGTCGTCGTACCGCGTGCGTCAGCCGCGGAACCGATACTGCTCGAGCGATTCAGGCTTCATCTCGATCGAAAAACCGGGCGCCGTCGGCGGCATGTAAGCCGCGCCGCGCACGACGCACGGCTCGACGAAATGCTCGTGCAGATGATCGACGTATTCGGTCACGCGCCCTTCCTTCGTGCCGGAAATGCATACGTAGTCGATCATCGACAGATGCTGCACGTATTCGCACAGTCCGACGCCCCCCGCATGCGGACACACCGGCAGCCCGTACTTCGCGGCCAGCAGCATCACCGCGAGAATCTCGTTCACGCCGCCGAGCCGGCACGCGTCGATCTGCACGACGTCGATCGCGCCGCGCGCGATGAACTGCTTGAACAGCACGCGGTTCTGGCACATCTCGCCGGTCGCGACCTGCACCGGCGCGATCGCCTCGCGGATCTTGCGATGCCCTTCGACGTCGTCGGGGCTCGTCGGCTCCTCGATGAACCACGGTTTCGCGAATGCCAGCTCGCGTACCCAGTCGATCGCGACGTCGACCTCCCACACCTGGTTCGCGTCGATCATCAGCTTGCGGTTCGGGCCGATCACTTCGCGCGCGATCGTCACGCGGCGGATGTCGTCCTCCATGTTCGCGCCGACCTTCAGCTTCACGTGGTCGAAGCCGGCGTCCACAGCTTCTCGACACAACCGGCGCAGCTTGTCGTCGCTGTAGCCAAGCCAGCCCGCCGACGTCGTGTAGCACGGGTACCCGTCGCGCTCGAGCGCCGCGATCCGCTCCGCCTTGCCCGGCGCCTGCCGGCGCAGCAGGTCGAGCGCTTCGTCCTGCGTCAGGCAATCGGTCAGGTAGCGGAAATCGATCGCGCGCACGATCTCCTCGGGGCTCATGTCCGCGATGAGCCGCCAAAGCGGTTTGGCCGCGGCCTTCGCCCAAAGGTCCCACACCGCGTTGACGACGGCGCCCGTGGCCAGGTGGATCGCGCCCTTGTCGGGGCCGATCCAGCGCAACTGGCTGTCCGACGTTATGTGCCGCCAGAAGCGGCCCATGTCCTCGCGAATCCAGTCGAGGTCGAGGCCGACGACGAGGTGACGCATCGCGTCGATCGCCGCGCAGCAGATTTCGTTGCCGCGCCCGATCGTGAACGTCAGCCCGTGGCCCTGGAGCCCGTCGTGGTCGGTTTCGAGCACGACGTACGCGGCCGAATAGTCGGGGTCCGGATTCATCGCGTCGGAGCCGTCGAGCTGCCGCGAAGTCGGGAAGCGCACGTCGAGGACGCGCATCGATCGAATGATAGGCATGACGAACCGTCCGTAAAAGGAAATCAGGCCTGCACGGTGCGCTGGCGCTGCTCGCCGAGCCCGTCGATGCCGAGCGTGATCACCTGCCCGGCGCGCAGATAGACCGGCGGCTTCTGCCCGAGGCCGACGCCCGGCGGCGTGCCGGTCGAGATCACGTCGCCCGGCTGCAGGCTCATGAAGCGGCTCAGGTAGCTGATCAGGTGCGGCACGCGGAACACCATCGTCGCGGTCGTGCCGTTCTGGTAGCGGTGGCCGTCCACCTCCAGCCACAGCCGCAACGCGTGCGGGTCGGGCACCTCGTCCGCCGTCACGAGCCAGGGCCCGAGCGGGCCGAACGTGTCATTGCCCTTGCCCTTGTCCCACGTGCCGCCGCGCTCGAGCTGGTATTCGCGCTCGGATACGTCGTTCACCACGCAGTAGCCGGCGACGTGCGACAGCGCGTCGGCCTCGTCGATATAGCGGCCACCCTGGCCGATCACCACGCCGAGCTCGACTTCCCAGTCGGTCTTCTGCGAGCCGCGCGGAATCTCGACGTCATCGTTCGGCCCCGAGATCGCGCTCGTCCATTTGCCGAACACGACCGGCTCCTTCGGGACTTCCATCCCCGATTCGGCCGCGTGGTCGGAATAGTTGAGCCCGATGCAGATGAACTTGCCGACGCGGCCGACGCACGCGCCGAGTCGCGGCGTGCCATCGACGAGCGGCAGCGACGACGGGTCGATGTCGCGCAGCCGAGCGAGCGACGCGGGAGCAAGCGCATCGCCGGCAATGTCGTCGATCACGCCCGACAGGTCGCGAATTTTCCCCTGCGCATCGAGCAGGCCCGGCTTTTCGTGGTGTTTGTCGCCAAATCTCAGCAGTTTCATGTCGTGTGAGGAAACGGAAAGTGAATGGGAACGCTCGGTCAGTTCGACCAGCCGCCATCGATCAGGTGAATCGCGCCAGTGGTGAACGAAGATTCGTCCGACGCGAGATACAGCGCGAGTGCGGCCACTTCGTCCGCGGTGCCGATGCGGCCCATCGGCTGGCGCGCAACGAATGCCTGGCGCACGGTGTCGGTCGACACCTGGCGCGTGCGCGCCTGCTCGGCGATCCGCTGTTCCAGCGACGGCGACTCGATCGTGCCCGGGCAGATCGCGTTGCAACGGATGCGCTGCTCGACGAAATCGGCGGCGACCGCCTTGGTCAGGCCGATCACGGCCGCCTTGGTCGTGCCGTAGACAAAGCGGTTCGGCACGCCCTTCACGCTCGATGCGGCCGACGCCATGTTGATGATCGACGCACCGCCCGCTGCCAGCATCGCCGGCAGCAGCGCGCGGATCAGCCGGTACATCGAAGTGACGTTGAGGTTCAGCGAGAACGTCCACGCGGCCTCGTCGCAATCGAGGATCGACCCGTGGTGCACGAACCCCGCGCAGTTGAAGAGCACGTCGAACGCGCGCTCCCGCGCGGCCAGTGCCGAAACGTCGCCCGCATCGGTGACGTCGAGCCGCCGCGTGACCAGCCTGCAGCCTGCATGTTCAGCGTCGGCCGCGAGTTGCGCGAGCGCGGCTTCGTTGATGTCGGTCGCCAGCACGTCGGCGCCCTCGCTTGCGAACCGCAGCGCGGTCGCGCGGCCGATCCCCTGGCCGGCCGCCGTCACCAGCGCGCGCTTGCCCTGCAATCTCATGAGCACCACTCCTGTAGAAGCCGGCCGGACCGGCTGATTGGCACAAAGGACTAAAGGTCCAACCAATCATAGGAACTGGTTCGCGATTTGTCACGATCGCGTGATTCAGTATTTTCCCGAGCAGCAGAATCGGCCAGCGGCCGTGCCGCGGACTTCGCTCGTCGTCTTTTTTCCGGTTCCCGCGATCGACCTCTTGTCCCGCAAAGCCAATGCCGGCGGGGCTTTGCGCCGGCCTCGCACGCGCAGGTCGCGCCGCCGCAGAGCGAAACTGACAAAAAAGTCATGTTCCCGTCAGGGTGTCAACGGGGGGCGCGCGCGATCATGGTCTTGCCGGACCGCGCCTCCCGGACCACCGCCCCCGCCCGTCGCCGATCCCTGACGGGCACCTCCGTCCCCCGCGGTGTTCCACGTGACTGAGCGAGCAGACACGGTGGCGCGGGCCGATTTTCCGCCCCGGGCGTTCGCGTCCGGGGCGCTTTTGTCGCTGGTTTTTCAAGAAAATGCGCGTCGATTGTTTCTAAATCGGCAAAAGGTAATTTGAGCCAGACAGGATGTTTTTTCCGGTCACAGACGCTTACATTTAGCGCACCACTCATGGAAACCGCTACGGAATCGCCGTTGGGTAGTGACATCCACTGCCACCGCCGAAACCGCACGAGCTTTAGGAAACGGCAAATGAAGGCCTCCAAATCCCTGCCTGTGCTCGATCCCGCCGACGTCCACGTCGAAATTCTGGAACGCTCCGATACGCTGCTCGTCGTCCGCTGGGTCGAACCCGGCCGCTGTCACTACGGCGAACAGCGCTGGCGCCGCCGCTTCGCGCAGCGCACCGGCACCTGCGCGCTGTCGCGCCAGGTCATCCAGCGCGGCGACGAAGTCTTCCGCCCGGCCGAGCGCCCCGCGCCGGCGAATGCGGCCGCGATGATCTCCGCCGCCGAAGTGCTCGCGCTGGCCGGCAGCCGGTAACGCGCGACGCCAACGCCGACGCCGACGCCCAAGCCGGCCCTAGAACCGCCGGTCTGGTTCCCCCGCTTGTCTGCCCCGCCTGCGCGGATTATCGCTACATCACTCAATGTAACGATTACGCATCGTGGCGCACTGCCACGCCGATGGAGGCAGACATGCATTGAGCGCGCGCCACGTCCCGGTGCAAGGCGGCAAGGTCGCCGTCGTGACCGGCGCGAACAGCGGCCTCGGCTGGCACGTCGCGGAAACGCTGGCCGCGAAGGGCGCGACCGTCGTGATGGGCTGTCGCGATGCCGCGCGCGCCGCGCAGGCCGCCAATGCGATTCGCCGGTTCCATCCCGCCGCACGGGTCGAAGCCGATCCGCTCGACCTCGCCGATCTCGCGTCGATCCAGTCGCCCGGCCGCCAAATCGTTCGACACAACGGCCGAGGCGCGCTGAATCGCGCGTCGCCCGCCTCCCCAATCTTGATGCTTATTACACTTACAAAAACGAAAGCTTGCCGAAAGCCCGATTCGACCGCCCACTGTTACCAGTCCGGAAACAATCTATCGTCAAAATCAGCGTTTACCCTGAACGACCCGGTGACTAAGATTTAGTCAATCGCTGCAGACATGGTGTCGAAAGCGAACTCAATAAAACACCGGAGGTCATCATGAAATCGCTCGTTTCCGCAGTTGTTGCCGCTGTCGCCCTGTCCGCTTCGTTCGGCGCTTTCGCACAAAGCACCGTGACCCGCGCACAGGTCCGCAACGAACTGGTTCAGCTCGAACAAGCCGGCTACAAGCCGGGTCTGGCGAGCCCGTACTACCCGAACGACATCCAGTCGGCGGAAGCGCGTGTTCATGGTGCCGACGCCAGCGGCTACGGCGCGCAACCGGCTCCGGTCGTCCATTCGGGCGCCCCGGCTGCCGCAGCGTCGTCGAACGCCCGCGACTCGGTCTTCTTCGGCCAGTAAGCCGATGCGCCCCGGCGGGCGCACGCGCACCGCGCAACGAAGCTGTACCCGGACGAGCCCCTGATGCGGGCTCGTCTTTTTTGTGAAACGCATACCTCCGCCACCCGGCAGCGGGTGGCTTCGCCCGGGCGCGTTGCGTCCGGGCGCTTTTTCCGCGGCGAGGTATGCGTCGCGATGCCGTATGCGCCGGTCAACGCCCGTCGGCTGCCGCACGCGACAGCACACGCCAGCGCGACAGCAATTCGTCGCGATCGACGTAGCAGCCCTGCAGATGCCGGCGGCCCGTCGACGGATCGAACTCGGTGCGCGCGTGCAGCACGCGCCGGTTGTCGAACGCCCACATGTCGCCCGCCCGCAGCCGGCGCTGCACCCGGAAGCGCGGCTCGCGCGCGAGCGCGAGAAACCGCCGGTACGCGCGATAGATGGCCGCGACCGATCCGGCCGGCGCATCGAGCGGCCCGCGCAGGAAGTTCGCGACGCGCACTTCCGTCACGTTGCCGCGTGCATCGAGCCCGATCACCGGCGCCGAACACCGGTAATCGCTGTTCGCGCTCTTGTTCCAGAACTCGAACGGCGTCGAGGCAAGGTGTTCGAAATCGGCCGGATAGTCGCGCCGCAGCGCATCCGCGAGCGCAAAGCCGTCAAGGAAAATGCTGTCTCCGCCCGTTGCGTCGTTCGCGAGGCAATGCAGGAACTGCACGCCCGGCTGCAATTCACGCGTCGGCAGGTCGGTGTGCGGCGGCAGGTTGAGCGACGTATAGGCATTGCTGTCCGGTCGCGGCTTCGACTCGACATCGAACAGCACGCCGAAATTGCTTTCGCGGATCAGGCCAACACGGCGCGCGATCTCGTCGACCCGGCCAGGTTCGGCCGGCACACCCTCGACGAGCGTCAAACCAGTGCGCTGCAACGCGGCGAGCCACCCGCGCAACGTACCGTCGTCCTCCATCACGTCGCGCCACGCGAACACGCCGATCGCCGTCGCATCGTCGCCAGCCCACACGTGCCGCCCGTGCGCGGCCTGGCGTTCGGCGCGCGACGCATCGTCGTATGCATGCGCGCGCAACCATCCCGGCGACCAGGTACTGCGATGCCCGTCGTTCCACTCGACGTGCAGCGCGCCGTCGGTTTCGACATGCACGACGAGCGCCGACAGATCCTCGCGGGCATCGGCGATCTCGAACACCTGTTCGCGCGTAAGCGCATGCACGCACGCGGAACACGTGCAGTTGTCGCGCAGCCAGTCGAAGTGAAACGGCGATCGTCGCGTGTCGCTCCACTCGATCTCCACCGCTCCATCGCCGATCGTCGCCGCCGCAATGGACACGTCGGCGGAAAAGGTCCGCCAGTCCTCGATACGGTGTTGCGCTGCCTGCATCGTTGCCTCCCGGAAACGCCCGCTACGCGTGTGGTGCGAGCAGAAACCCGCCGATCATCCGGTGCATCCGCGCCGCCTGCGGGCTCGTTCCGAGCGCGCGCCAGCAGCCATGCACCAGCCCCTGTCCCCTCCAGTAACGCGCGGCGCCGCCGGCCGCAAGAATGCATTCGACATAGACGCGCGCGTCGTCGCGCAGCGGATCGTGTTCGGCGCCGATCGCGAGCACGGGCGGCAACCCGTCGAAGCATGACGCCGCGAGCGGCACCGATGCGCGCAGCAGCGGATCGTCGTTCAATGCGGGTTCGTCCGCGTCGCCCCAATACAGCGCGCGATAGCGATGAACGTCGTCGAGCGTCAGCATCGGCGCGTGCGCTTCCGTCTCGCGCGCCGGCGATTGCGGTTCGATGCCGAGCATCGGATACACGAGTGCGATCCCGTCGATGCCGCCTTCGCCCGCATCACGCAACGCGGTCGCGACGGCCGCCGCGAGATTGCCGCCCGCGCTGTCACCCGCGAGCGTCAGCGGTCGTGCGCACGAGCCGAATGGCCAGCCCGCCGCGTCGCGCGCGGCACGCGTGACGGCCAGGCAATCCTCGAGCGCGGCTGGTGCGCGGTGTTCGGGCGCGAGCCGATAGTCGACCGCGATCACGGCAAGCCGCGTGTCGGCCGCCAGTTGCGCGGTAATCAGCGCGTGGCTGTCGAGCGAGCCGACGACGAAACCGCCGCCATGAAAGAACAGCACGGTGCCGCGCGGCTCGCCCAGCGCGGGCGCGAAGCGCCGTAGCGCGATCGCGCGTCCGTCCGGTGCATGCCACACGGCGTCCTGCTGCACGATGCCGGCCGGCAGGTCGGCGGGCGTCCATGCGGCCGCGAAGCGATCGTAGACGCGGCGTTGCTCGACGGGCGAGCGCGCCGCCGCATCGGCCGGATACCACGCGTCGACAGCGGCAACGAACGCCGCGATTTCCGGTTCGAGCATCGTATGCGCTCCGCGGTCGAAGGTCGAAAGTTGAACGTCGCTGCTAGCGACGCGGCAGTCCGATCACGCGCCCCGCATACGCAGGCGCCGCGCAGTCGCGCTGCAACGCGTGCAGTTCGGCCACGCGCGCGGCGACGTCGTCATCGAACGGCGCCGACTTCGCGCCGCCGCGCGTATCGACGTGCAGCAGCATCTGCTCGCTCGCCGACACCGCGCCTTCATGGCCGTCCGCAAACAGCTCGAGGTACAGGTGCAGCCGCTTCGCGTCATGCGCGAATACCCGCGCGTCGACGCGCACGCGCGTGCCCTCCTTGATCTCCTGCAGATAGTTCACGTGCGCTTCGAGCGTATAGACCGAGCGGCCCCGCTCGCGACGCGCGGCGTCGTCGAGACCGATGCGGTCGAGCAGCGCATCGGTCGCGAAGCTGAAGATCAGCAGATAGAACGCGTCGCGCAAATGGCCGTTGTAGTCGACCCACTCGGGCCGCACGACGTCGTGATAAATCGTCAGCGGGGTATCGCCGGTCATGTTCGTTCAGTCCTCGAATCGCATCCCGTGCCGCGCCTTCACCGCGGCGATCGCCTTCAGCACCTCGGTGATGCACTCGTCGCGATAGCGTTCGAGTTCCTTGATGCTGCGCGTGCCCTGCTGCTCGCTCGTGCCTTCGACGACGCTGTCGATCAGTTCGTCGGTTAGCTTCGGCGCGACCAGCTTCGTCCATGGCAGTTCGAGCGCGGGGCCGAACTGCTGCATGAAGTGTCGCATGCCGGCGTCGCCGCCGGCCAGCGTATAGGTCAGGAACGTGCCCATGAACGACCAGCGGATGCCTGCGCCGAAGCGGATCGCATCGTCGATCTCGCCGGTCGTCGCGACGCCTTCGTTGACGAGATGCAGCGCCTCGCGCCACAGCGCTTCGAGCAGCCGGTCCGCGATGAAGCCCGGCACCTCCTTGCGCACGTGCAGCGGCCGCATGCCGAGCTTGCGATAGATCGCCATCGCCGCCTCGACCGCTTCCGGCGACGTGCGCGCGCCACCGAGCACCTCGACGAGCGGCAGCAGGTAGACCGGATTGAACGGATGGCCGACCACGCAGCGCTCCGGGTGCGTCGCACGCGCGTAGAAGTCGGTCGGCAGCAGCCCCGACGTCGACGACGCGATGATCGCGTCGGGCTTCGCCGCGCGGCTGATCTGTTCGTGCAGCTCGAGCTTCAGCGTCTCGCGCTCGGGAGCGCTCTCCTGGATGAAGTCCGCGTCGGCGACGCAGGCCTCGATCGTCGACTCGAAGCGCAGCCGCGCGGGATCGGCGCCCGTCGCGAGGCCGACGCGTTCGAGCGCGGGCCATGCGTTCGCGACGTTCGCCCGCAACCTCTCCTCCGCGCCCGGCGCCGGATCCCACACGACCACGTCGAGTCCGTGCGCGAGCGCACGGCAAATCCATCCGCTGCCGATCACGCCGGTGCCGATCGCGGCGAACGTCCTGATGTCGGTCTTCACTGCCATGTCAACGCATCCTTCAAATCGAGGGAAATCGGACGGCGGCCGCGCACGTGCGCGCCGCCATATTGAATCGGAATCCGCCGTGAAAACTCACGCGAATTCGGTCGCCGCGCGGCGTTCGAGCGGACGCTCGCCGCGCGCCGGCAGGCCGAGCTTGCGACGTCCTTCGGCCGGCGTCAGCACGCGGCCGCCAAGGCGTTCGACGATTTCGCGCGCGCGCTCGACGAGCGTGCCGTTGGTCGCGTGCACGCCGCGATCGAGCCAGATGTTGTCTTCGAGACCGACGCGCACATGACCGCCGAGCAGCATCGCCTGCGCGACCATCGGCATCTGCATGCGGCCGATCCCGAAGCCGGCCCAGTGCGCGCCCGGCGGCAGGTTGTCGACCATCGCCTTCATCGTGCCGGTGTCGGCCGGCGCGCCCCATGGAATGCCGAGACACAGCTGGAACAGCGGCGGATCGTCGAGCAACCCTTCCTTCAGCAACTGCTTCGCGAACCACAGATGGCCCGTATCGAAGATTTCCAGCTCCGGCTTCACGCCGAGTTCCTGGATGCGCTTCGCGCCGGCGCGCAGTTGCGCGGGCGTCGACACGTAGATGTAGTCGCCGTCGCCGAAATTCAGCGTGCCGCAGTCGAGTGTGCAGATCTCCGGCAGCAGTTCCTCGACGTGCGCGAGACGCGTGAGCCCGCCGACGAGATCGGTGCCCTTGCCGAAGCGCATCGGATCCTCGCCCGGGCCGATCTCCAGATCGCCGCCCATGCCGGCCGTCAGGTTGATGATCACGTCGACGTCGGCCGAGCGGATCCGGTCGACCACTTCGCGGTACAGGTTCGGGTCGCGGCTGCCGCGGCCCGTCTGCGGGTCGCGCACGTGGCAGTGCGCAACCGTCGCGCCGGCCTTCGCCGCTTCGATCGCGGCGGCCGCGATTTCCTTCGGCGTGACCGGAATCGCCGGATGCTTGCCGACCGTATCGCCCGCGCCGGTGACCGCGCAGGTGATGATGACTTCGTTGTTCATGCCGTGAGCCCTCGCTTGATTCGATGTGTGTCGTTCGGTTTCCGTCGTACTACAGATGATTTTTCGCTGCGCGCCGCCGCACGGCGACGGCGCGCGGCCGACCGTTACAGGCCGAGATACGCCTTCACGGCAGGCAGCCCGTCCTTGCCGTCGAACGTCTTGACGCCGGCAAGCCACGCATCGAGCACCTGCGGATTCTTCTTCAGGTACGCCTTCGCGGCGTCCGACGGTTTCGTCTTGTTCATCACCGACTGCATCAGCTGGTTCTCGAGCTGCGTCGTGAAGCGCAGGTTCTCGACGAGCTTGCCCGCGTTCGGGCAGCGCGAGATGAAGTCGGGCGCCGTAAGCGTGTACACGCGCGCTTCGCCATAGTTCGGGCCGAACGCCGCATCGCCGCCGGACAGGTAGTTCATGCTGATCTGGATGTTCATCGGATGCGGTTCCCAGCCGAGAAACACGACCCACTTCTTCTCGCGGATCGCGCGCTCGACCGTCACGAGCATCCCGGCCTCGCTCGATTCGACCAGCTTGAAGCCGCCGAGGCCGTACTGGTTCGTATCGATCATCTTCTGGATCGTCGCGTTCGCGCTGCTGCCCGGCTCGATCCCGTAGATCTTGCCGTCGAGCTCCGCGCGGTGTTTCGCGATGTCGTCGAAGGTCTTCAGGCCGGCCTGGTATTCATAGCTCGGCACCGCGAGCGTCGCCTTCGCACCGGACAGGTTCGGCGGCTCGACCACGTTGATCGACTTGCTGTCGAGGAACGGCTGGAGCTGCTTTTGCTGCACCGGCCACCAGTAGCCGAGCGAGATGTCGAGCTGCTTGCTCTTCAGGCCGGCGAACGAGATCGGCACCGATGCGATCGTCGTCGTCGGCTTGTAGCCGAGCCCTTCGAACACCGTCGACGCGAGCGCCGTGGTGGACGTGATGTCGGTCCAGCCGATATCCGCGAAGCGCACGTTGCGGCAGGTCGCGGCATCCGTTTCGGCGTGCGCCGCGGTCGCGAATGCGCCGGTCGCCAGCACGGCCGCGACGAACGCGGCGATCTTTGTCGACTTCATGGTTTCTCTCCCGATTGGACCGATGTCCGACGGGTTCGCGGAGTGCGTCCCGGCCTGCATCGTGGGAGTAAAAGTAACGAGCCATATTGGTGGAAAGACGACCGGCGGCGACCTTTTCTTGACTATTTGCGACTATCGGTGGAAACCACTACGCTCTGGCAATGGCTTGTGCGGCGGGGGTTTGAGGCGAATTCTCGCGGAGCGGGGTTTGTCCGGATGCGGCGTTCCGGATGCCGGCGGAGCGCGCGTCGACGGCGATGCCGCTGTGATCTTCGATTAGATGTGGATACGACTTTCGATTAGATGCGGATGCGGACACCCAACACCGGCCCGGTACGCCCGCAGTACATGGCGTATCCACATCTAATCGAAAACGGCTTTGAGCCCGCCCGGGAGGCTACATCACATTCCCGCCCACAAGTCAATAGGCGGCCCGATGGGAGATCGAACCGGGTATTCCGAACGCCCCGTTCGCAAAATTCGCATAGCCTCTTTGAAAGGTCCCGCCGCGGCCGGCGCGAACGGCGCGAGCGGAGCATCTTGTCCAGCAGGGTCCGCCTGTCTCTAGGTCGCCTAAGAACGAGGCATATAAGGCCACAGCCCGCCCAGCGCCTCCCGATCGCCTTGCGTGCCGGCATCGATCCAGCACGCTACGACAGCCGCGCTCAATCCCGGGGCGGTCATTCCTGGGGGACGACACTCACTCGGCCTGTACTCGAAGTCATTTGGCTCGCCTTAGCACAACCTCACCCGAACCTCCCCCCGATGCTGCAGGCGTGGTCCACCTGAGTTCGTCTCCCGAGAGGACAAACGGCCTGCGCTGCTCAACCCCGTTCCAGTTTGGAAATGTGCTTGTGTCGATGCGAAAGGTGATGGTTTTGTCTGCTTCGTTGACGACGTACGTACCAAAGTGGGCGATCGAACCTTGCACCACGGCGCGGTATTCCTCTGCACTGCCTTTCATGCGATCGTTGGACACATACTTGGGTAGGTCGCTGCGCGAATTCATCAGTGCGTAGTGACCATGGCCGTCAAAAATCACGAGACCGTGCGGATTGGGTCCGTACATGGGTGTGCGGCTTCCGTCCGGGCGGACTGTGTCGACCGAGACATATGTCCATGCGCCGGCCAGTTGCTGGTCCACTGACTGTTGACTTAACGCAACGCCCGATTGAAGCCCAAGCACCAGAAGCACCCATCGCGAAGCGGTGGTGACGATGTGGATGTGATTCACGGCCCCTCTCCTCTCGCAAAGCGACCCATAACGACAAATATAGAATGTCCGCACGGAAGGGTGGAGGCAATCGCCGCCGCTCCGAATGCTCGGTGCACGTGCAAACGTGTCCGCGTTACGACCGCGTGCTCTCGCGAAGTACCGGGCCGATACTTGCATCCGCCGGCCATGTGGATTGCCACGGCGAAGTTCAATCCGTCTCTAGACGCCTGCTCAGACATTACCCGCTGCGCGTCGACCTGGAGGGTTTCGGGTGCAGCGTGGCCCGGAGTCTGGGCCAATGCGGAATACCATCTGGTCCCGCGCCGCTCATGGCCTACAAACGTGGGCCGGGAAAAACGGCGAGAGGCCTTCGTGGTCCAGCAACTCAAGGGCAAGCGAATATTTGCACCGTCATGCCCTGACTACGCAGCTATACGGGCCAAGTCCACTCCTTCACGTACCCCATGCAATTCAACGCAACTCGAGAAGCCCACGCTGGAACCGTCGACGCACTGGTTTCCTTCATGAGCGATTGCCGATTCGGCGCATCAGACCTAACGGGCGCGACTGTCTCGCTCGCGCTCGAATACGCCTATCAGCCTCACCCGCGCTTCTGGCGGGACTTCAACATGGCATTCCTCGTTCGGGCGCTCACGCTCCGCGTCGCTGATTGGCGCGCCGCCGTCAATAGCGCCGGCCATGTGTCGGGAGGTGCGAAAAGGCTGCTTGCGGACGTCGAGGATTACGTGCGCGCCAACGCGTTCGACGAAGCGAATGCCGAAATGCTCCGCGCGCTACCGGGTCACATGCGACCCGCGGACGGAGCCGCCGCGCTCGACTGGATTTCTGCTCAGTTGGCCAGGAAAGGAATGACGGAGGAACTCGAATTCGCAAGGCGCGACGGCGACGTCTGCGGCGACAGTGCACTCGACGTATTGCACTGCCTCGAGGAAGCGGCAGGAGGGCGACACATCGAGAGGACCGGGACGCTCGTCGCTCGCGTGTATCGCGATGCAGTCGTAAAAGAACATGTTGCTAAGTGAGCAACCGGACACTCAGTTCAACGCCTCGGGAAGCGACATGCGGACGGACAGGCGCCAGTTCGTCCGTCGAGTGCCGCTCGGGAGACCTGTTCACATGCCTCTTGGCAGGCGCACCTCGAATACTGTTTCCGTCGGATCGGACCGCGCGTCAATACGGCCGTGATGTGCCTTCGCGATTTCGCTGGCGATATACAAGCCGAGCCCCAATCCGGCGTCGTCACCCGCACTTGCCGACTGGCCGGCGCCGCGCTGGAGCGGGTCGAAGATGCGGTCGAGAGTCGGTCCGTCCATGGCCGGCCCTCTATTCCCGACCTCGACGAGCACTTCCTTGTCGGCCGATACCGCCGTCACTCGCACCGGCGTATCGGGCGTGCCATACCTGATCGCGTTGCTCACCAAATTACTCAGCAATTGCTGCATGCGCTGATCGTCCCAGTCCCCCCGGAGGTCGCCGCTTACGTCGACCTCGATTTCCCGATTCGGATGAGCCGCCCGCAGTTCGTCGACCACATTGGCGAGCACACGTGCGAGATCGACATCGCGCGGAACAACGTTGATGCCCAGCCCGAGCTGGGTTCGATTGAAATCGCAGAGATCGTCAAGGAGGCCTTGCATGCGCCCCCCGCTTCTGATCAGCCGGGCGGCGGCCTCCGATACCTCCTCTCCCGCATTGAGCGCCGCCAGATAAGTCGCCGTGATCTGAATGGTCTGCAGCGGCGTGCGCATGTCGTGACCCAGCATGCCCAACAACAAGTTGCGAGCCTGCTCGACCTGCTCGGTAAAGAAAGCGACTGATTCCGCGAGCGCCTGATCGATCGCCTCGTTGAAACGAATCATGTCGTCCATGTGAGGCAACCCCGGCTGGCACTCGTCGATCCACAGGCGCAGCACACTCGCACGCAACGCCCGATACTCGGCCGCCAGCTGATTGATGTTGAAACCTCTTCGGGCGCGCAGCACGGCATGCGTCTGCGCGGCGGTTTCCGTGGCGTTCACCGGCTCGGGCGCGCGCCCGAGCGATTTTTCGTGTTGCTCGTCCCGTGTTTGCGGGGTGCCGATGTCCTTGGCCACGGCCTCCAGGATCTGCCGTGAATGGTCGCGTAGCGCGAACGAGTCCATGCCCCTTGCGGCCGGTAACAGCGTGGCGGCAAACGCTTCCCACTGCACCAGGATCGACTCCATGTTCCGCACGATGAAATCAGCTAGTCGCATGTCGCCCCACATAACGAAATGAACGGTGGATGCATCCTGTGATGCTGCACGATATCATGCGAATACCAACGATCGAAGGTGCTTACATTGCAAGCCGCGCGCAATCCCGTCGTCGGTTGCCCGCTATCGTATGGGGATTTGTTCAGCCCCAAGACGGGTCAGCGTGCGAACCCGCTACTGCTAATGTGCAACAACTCGCGGTAAGGCGAACTTCGTGGTTCCCCTGCGCGTCTATAGTCTGTCACCAAGAACAGCCTGGCGACCCAGCCGAAATCTCGCCCCTCCTGCGTTGAATTTCTGCCGAGTCACATTTTTGGGCTTTGGGTCTCGCCGGCGCCCGAACGGGTACAACAGCCGAAGTGTTCAAGTTTGAGCACATCATGCCCCATCGGCAAACCTACACTCATATGCAGGCGACGTACGCTTGTGCGAGTCGCCAGCCGGCTGGACTCGCAACCCCTGAAAAAGGCATGGCTCGACCATCTGGCGCTACATCACAAAAAATGTTGGCAGGCGCTGAGCATTGCCGAGAGTGCGTGCTCGAATAACTGAATATGGTCGGTGTGGCGGCGAACATGATTTATTTTACGGAAGAGCAGATAGCTGCCAGAGAGCTCCGAAACGCCGCATACCACGAAGCGGGCCACAAAATGCTCTACGAGCGCTTCGGCGGCGCTGGCGACGCAGTCGTGTGGAAAAACGGGAGTGGTAATCCTGAGGAAAGGGCGTGGCTTGGCCAGTTCCGTCCCCGCACCTGCCCCGATGAGATGCGCAGAACGGCGTTGAACCATGGGTTTCCCGCTGCCGAGCTACCTGAGAATTGGATGGTGCTCGTCGGCATGGCAGGCCTGTTGGCCGAGGACATCCTGAGCGGCGAGACGGATGATACGGCCGCCATGGCGGATACCCTGTTTCTCAGAATTTCCAATGGAGAGGCATCGCCCTCCGACCTCGCGCACATGGGCGTCACGGATATCGAAAACTGCGAACTGAGCTATGAAGTGGTCGACGAAGCCGTGCGGATGCTGCGCGAGGGATGGCCGGTGGTGCAGAAAGAAGCCGAGTATTTGATAAAGGCCGCGGCAAGCTGACCCGGCGCGATGAAAACTGGCCCCACCGCTCGGAATTCTGGCGCACCGGCGTCGATCGGAAGGCATAGGCCGGCTGCATTCCTCGGCGGCGCGGGACGCTTCAGTTTCTCGCGCTTACCTCGGCACGCGACGTTCGAAGATCGGCGCATGACCGAACTCTCGCCGATACGCCTTGCTGAAGCTGCACGCGGAAGGAAAGCCGCACCGCGCCGACACGTATCCGACGAAATCACTGCCGCGGCGCAGGAGATCGCGTGCATGCCCGAGGCGGACGCCGCGGTAATAGTCGCGCGGCGACGCGTTCAGAAACTGCTTGAACATGCGCTGCAACTGCCGTTCCGACAGTCCGACGAGCCGCGCGATCTCGGCGCACGACAGCGGGTCCTCAACGTTAGCTTCCATCAGCTTCACCGCCTCGACCAGCTCGTCGCACGTCGCCTCAAGACGCGCGCCCACCGGTATCCGCTGGGGTTCGTGCACGCCGCGAAGGCGGTCGACGACGAGATGCTTCGACACGTCGACGACGAGATGCGGGTCGATCTGTTTCGACATCAGCGTAAGCATCATGTCCATCGGCGCGATGCCACCCGTGCACGTGATGCGGTCGCGGTCGATTACGAATATCTCGTCCGTGATCGCAACGTCGGGAAACTCGCCACGGAGTGCATGCAGGTCCGCCCAGTGCGCTGCGCATCGATACTGATCAAGCAGGCCCGCGACCATCAACGCATAGGTGCCGCTGCAGAGCGCTCCCATCGTGATCCGGCGGTCCGCCAGCGCGCGCAATGCGTGCTGCGTGCGCGCGTCGACCGCCTCTCGGATATGCGTACCTCCACATACGAACATCACGTCGGGTAACGGCCCGGACACGTCGAGTACCTGCGTCGGCCGCATCACGATGCCATTGCTGGCCTCGACCGGCTCGCCGTCGATCGAGAAAGCCGTCCAGCGATAATGTTCGGTTCGGTCCACGTAATTGGCGACGCGCAGCACCTCGATCGCGTGGGTAAGCGCGATCATCGAATACGACTGCAGCGTGAGAAAGCCGAAATGGCAAGGTCGTGAAGTCAGCAAAGGCACGGTATCGCACTCGATTGGAATGTGGGAGGGACAACAGATCGACGCGTGTTGGGCGGCGCGCGTCGATTCCGGTCGGGGTCGGATCGACGCGCCTCGCGATCGCTACGGTTATCTCATTCCTGTTTCGAAGAGCAGTTTCAGTACGTCTTGCCTCACGCACTGCCCTCTACCACTGGCATGATTTCACCTGCCTCGACGTGACGACAGCGCCCTGTCTCCCAGGCGTTTGCCACCTGAGAAAACGAAAGGCGGCTCAGCCGCCCTTCGTTTTTGTCATCGCTTATCTGTCACCTGGATTCTCGGAAGAATTCGCCGCATCTTCTAAGGTTAGATTCCGTGCGCGCTGAGGCGGGAGGCATACCAGTCAACAAATTGGTCGACGTAATTTTCCGTTGCAGGTGAATACGGACCCGGTATATAGCCAGGGTCTTGCGCGCCACGATGATTGATTGCGACCAGGCTCGCATCTTGTGCGTTCGTTGCGACCCAAACTTCAGTCAGCTTCGTGAGGTCATAGTCGACACCTTCCACAGCATCGGCATGCACCAACCACTTCGTACGAACCAGCGTCTTTTCCGGTGTGAGCGGGATGATGTAAGAAATCATTGCGTGGTCGCTCATTACGTGCGTCCACGAGTTGTGCGTCCACATGTGCGTGTCGCCGAGATCGCGCCGCGCGATGTTGCCCAGCAGCTTCTGCGATGCGACTTTCGTATCCATCGTCTGTGACTCGCCGTGACCGGCGATCAGCAGTCGCTCGGTGCGGAAATGCGTAGCGACGTCGCCAGACAGCGCTTCGACCGCCTTGCACAGCCACCCTTCGTTTTCCCAGTTGCGCTGCGTGTCGGCATTGAGCTTCTCGTAGGCTTGCTGGGCCTTCAGTGACGCCTCGTCCATGTCGTCCGCGCAGGAGCCGGTCGACTCCGGCAGGAACGACTGGGTCAGCTCGGGATGCCCGGCCTCGCAGTGGTAGCACTCGCGGTTGTTCTCCATCACGAGCTTCCAGTTACCGTCTTCGACGATCTCCGACTCGAACGCGATCTTCGTGTTCTGCAATTCATACGGAGCGAACCGCGGCCCCATCGTTTCCTCGAGGTACGCAATGTCGGCCGGCGGCTCGTCCGCGAAGCACACGAACACGTGCGTACCGACCACCTTCACGTGCACGGGCAGAAGATTGCGGCAGGTGCGGTCGAAGTCCTTGCCCATGTGCTTGGTGTGGCGCAAGCTGCCGTCGAGATCGTAGGTCCATTGGTGATACGGACACACGAGCATGCCGACCGTCGACTTCCCCGCTTCCTTCAGACGCGCGCCGCGATGGCGGCACACGTTGCGATACGCGCGGATCACTTCGTCGTCATCACGCACGATCATGACCGACGCCTTGCCGATGTCGACGACCGACACGTCGCCCGGTTCCGGCACGTCCGCGGTCACGCCGACCACAATCCAGTGCTTGTGGAAAAAGATGTCGACGTCCGTCTCGAATACATCGGGCCGGCTAAACACTTCACCCGGCAGTCCACAACCAGGCTCGCGGCTGCGCACGAGTTCGCCGAGCGGCTTCAATTGAACGTCTGACATCGTTTTCTCCAACGTTGATGGGGAAGCGGGACTTCGAACGATCCCGCGTTAGCCGCAGTATTCGATTGCCGTGAACAGGCGTCAATGCGCTTTATTTTCCCCGATTCATTACATTAGTTTATGGGTCGGTCGGGGACGGTGGGACGTGGCTTTCCGGCGCAATTCCGGGACAGTCATGCGCGAAAATAGTGCTCCGCAGCATTGAGAGAATTCGCTCGAAGCTGACGGGACAAGGCATTTCACCCAAGCACCGAGACTGCGTCGGTGACAATGATGGTTACGCGACCGAAACCAGCGGTTGTGCATGCGGCGGCCCTGAATGCGCAATGGCGTCTCCGACATCGCGTCGGCACGCTCCCGTTCCCGCTCATCTCAGGCTACGCCGGCGTCGGCCCTCAACAGGTCAATCAGCGCCTGAATCGTCGGCGTAATGGACCGTCCTTGCGGCACGACGAGGTAATACGCATCGCTCATCGGCAGCGATACGTCAGTCAGGCGCACGAGTTCGCCCGACTCCAGATGCTCGTGGAGCAACCGGCTCCACCCCAGCGCGACACCCTGTCCAAGCAGCGCGGCCTGCACCGCGTCCGGATACAGGCAGGTACGCACGCCATACTTGAGCCTAGTTGGACGCGCGCCGACGGCCCGGAACCACTTGTCCCAGCTCAGCCAGCCTTCGGATGTCGAGTCTTCCTCGATGAACGTCATCTGCGCGAGTTCGTCCAGCGAACCTGGCGCCCCGTGCTGGTCCCGCCACGCGGGTGAACAGACCGGAAAAACCTGCTCGTCGAACAGCAGGTGGGCGGTGCCGTCGCTCCACTTGCCGTTGCCCCAGCGCACCACCGCATCCACCTCGGTGTGGCGCAGATCGGCGGTGAACATCGTCGTGGTCAGACGGATACGCAGATTCGGGTGCGATTCCTTGAGCCGCGCGATGCTCGGCATCAGCCGAAAGCGCGAGAAAGCCGCGGTCGTGGCAAGCACGATTTCCTCGTCCTCGATGCCGGTCGAAAGCCTGTCGAACACGCCGGCGATCTTGCCCATCGCCTCGGCAACGACCGCGTAAAGCGCCGCGCCTTCGGCAGTGAGCGTCGTCGTCCGGTGTAGACGATCGAGCAGGCGCACGCCGAGCAGTTCCTCCAGCAGACGGATCTGGCGGCTGACCGCAGCCTGCGTGACGCCCAGCTCGGAAGCGGCCTGAGTGAAGCTGCGCAGCCGTGCGACGGCCTCGAACTCCACGAGTGCCGTCAACGAAGGAATGAGACGCCGATAACCTTTTGCACTGTCCATGAGTGCTTCACCGTGAAGTTGTCGTTGTATGCGTAGCCCGTTTCGATGTTCCGTATACGCCACCGGCGGGCGCACGGCAATCGTAGCCGCGCGCCCGCCGGTGCTTGACGCGTCGGGAACGAACGACGATCCCGGCGTTGCGTTCGCGCTTAGAGCGACGCCTTGATCTTCTCCGCCGCGGCCGGCGTCACCCACTTCGTCCATACGTCCTGCTTTTCCTTCAGGAAGCGCTTCGCACCGTCGTCGCCCGTGGCCTGGTTGGTCGTCATCCAGAGCATGACCTGTTGCAGGTCAGCAGTCTTGAAGCTGCGCGTGTTCAGATACTTCATCACGTCCGGATTGGCCTTGTCCGCGAACGGCTTCGACACCAGCGTATACAGCTGACCGACCGGCCAGCCCGTCGGCTTCGGATCGGGGCAGTTCGCCACCGTCGTGCAGCGCTTCCATTCTGCCTCATCGACTGGCACCCCTGCGTCAAGCTTCACCATCTGGTATTTGCCGAGCAGCGACGTCGGTGCCCAGTAGACGCCGAGCCACGGCTTCTTGCGTTCGTAGGCCTTCGCAATCGACCCGTCGAGCCCCGCTGCGGACCCCGTATCGATCAACCGGAACCCGGCCTGCTCCGCCTTATACGCCTTGAAGAGCTGCGTCGTATTGGTTGTGATCCCCCAGCCTTGCGGGCCATTGTAGATCGCCCCCTTGCCGGGATTCTCCGGGTCGGCGAACAGTTCCGGATGCTTCAGCGCATCCGGAATCGTCTTGATGTCGGGATGCGCATCCGCGATGTACTTCGGGATGTACCAGCCGTAGACTGCCCCCTCCTGGATGGTCTTCGCGCCCATCACGATCTTCTTCTCGTCGATCCCGCGCTTCACGATCGCCGGCAGCAACGCAATGGCCCCTTCCGAAACGATGTCCGGCTTACCCTTGTCGACCATAGACGTGATCGTCGGCACGGTATCGCCGATCACCGTGTTCACCTGGCAGCCGTAGCCCTCGCTGAGGATCGCCTTGTCGACGGACGCTTCCAGTTCGGCACTTTGCCAGTTCATGTTGGCGATCGTCACGTTCCCGCATCCGGCAGCGTAGGCGTGCGAGCCGCCGAAGAAAACGCCAACTGCGGCAAGTGCGCCAAGATATTTCAGTTTCATAGCAGTTCCCTAAAAGTTGCCGGACCTTCCCCGGTTTGCGTTGGTCTGTACGCTCTTCCGCTTCCAACAGAATCGGAAATGGTCGAGCGCATTACTACGGGCACGTACGATTTTTCGAATCGCCGACCTGATTGCGATATGCGGGCTGATGACAATGCGCGCGCGTCACGATGATTCTCATCCGCGGACCGCTGCCACGGATACATCCGCACGCGCTTGCGTGTCCAGACGGATGGGCTGCACGTCCGCTACGTCTTCCGGCGTTGCCAGCGCACATGCCAGCTGGCGCAGGTCGACCGTGCCGAGCGGCTGGTTGCCGTCGCCGATGACCGTCAGGCGATCGATATCGGGATCGCGCGTGAGTATCGACAGCGCACTCTCAAGCGTCGTTCCGGCGGGAACATGTGCGCCAACCGCCGACACGCCGGCGTGAAGCGGCGCCATCACGTCCTCAACGCAGACCACGCGCCCGCGATTCACCTGCCTGACGAAGTTGGTCACGTACTCGTCGGCCGGGCGCAGCACGATGTCCTGCTTCGTGCCCTGCTGGACGATGTTGCCGTCGCGCAAAATCGCAATCTGGTCGCCGAGCCGCAGCGCCTCGTCGAGGTCGTGCGTGATGAATACGATCGTCTTGCGGATTTCCTTCTGGAGATCCAGCAGCACCGTCTGCATGTCCATCCGAATCAGCGGGTCGAGTGCCGAGTACGCTTCGTCCATCAGCAGGACGGGCGCGTCCATCGACAGCGCGCGGGCGAGCCCTACGCGCTGTTGCATGCCGCCGGACAACTGGTTCGGATAGCGCTGTTCGAAGCCATTCAGGCCGACGCGTTCGAGCCAGCGCATCGCCGTGTCGACCGATGTGTTGCGTGCGACGCCGCACACCTCGAGCCCGTAGATCACATTCTCGAGCACGTTGCGATGCGGCAGCAGCGCGAACTTCTGGAACACCATCGCCGTCTGGCGTCGGCGGAACTCACGCAGTTCCTTCAGTTTCATGCGGCACACGTCGACTCCTCCGATCAGCACCTCGCCGGCCGTCGGGTCGATCAGCCGGTTGATGTGCCGGATCAGCGTTGACTTGCCCGAGCCGGACAGGCCCATGATCACCTGGATGGAGCCGGCCGGAATGTCGACGTTGATGTTCCTGAGCCCCAGCACGTGGCCCGTCTGCGCGAGCAGTTCGGCCTTGGACAGGCCGTTCTTCACGGCTTCGACATGGGACGCGGCTTTCGGCCCGAAGATCTTGTAGAGATTGCGGATCGCGATGCCGCCGGATTGAATGTCAGCCATGGACCACCTCCTGATGCTTTTGAAGCCGCTTGCCGTAGGCCTGACTGACGCGGTCGAAGATGACGGCGATGCCGACGATCGCGAGGCCGTTGAAGATGCCGAGCGTGAAGTACTGGTTGGCGATGGCCTTCAGTACCGGCTGGCCGAGCCCCTGGACGCCAATCATCGCGGCGACCACCACCATCGCCAGCGCCATCATGATGGTTTGGTTGACGCCCGCCATGATGGTCGGCAGCGCGAGCGGCAGCTGCACCTTCACGAGCCGCTGCCAGCCCGACGAACCGAATGCGTCGGCGGCTTCGATGATGTCCACGTCGACCAGACGGATCCCGAGATTGGTCAGCCGGATCATCGGCGGAATCGCATAGATAACGACCGCGATGAGACCGGGCACGCGCCCGATGCCAAGCAGCATCACGACCGGAATCAGGTACACGAAGCTCGGCATGGTCTGCATCACGTCAAGCACGGGGTCGACTAGCTTGCGGATGCGATTCGACTTCGCCATCAGGATCCCAATCGGTAAACCGATCAGGATCGACAGGAACGTGCAGACGAAAATCATGGACACGGTTCGCATCGTGTCCTCCCACATGTCGAGATAGCCGATTGCGGCCAGCGTGACGAAGCAGCCTGCGACGATTTTCCAGTTCCGGCTCGCGACCCACGCAACCGCGAGCACCAACAACATGATGATGGGCCACGGGGTGCGCGTCATGAAGTGCTCGGCCGCTGTCAGGAATTGCTGAAGCGGCTGGAACGCCGCGTCGATCGGGTCGCCATATGCGGCCGTGAACGCACGAAAGCCGTCGTCGATCGAGCGCTTCATATTCAGAAGCGCGTCGTCCTGCATGTGTGGGAAAGTGTGTATCCAGTCCATTTGATCCTCCATCAGTCCGATGCCTGCCGGGCGGCCTGCCGATGTGCCGGCGTGCCACGGTTGTCGTTCATTCGATTCCAGCCGACCATTCCTTGACGCTCAAGTTGGCCGTCGCGCCGATTGTCAGGAACGGTTGCGGCGGCAATCGCTTCGGCGCGGCGAAGCCACGGAAAACCTGTACGAGCCACGAATCCATTCCGAGTGCCGCCTCGGCCGCCGCGATGCCCGACGCGGTCGCCTTGGTCGCGCCGACGCCGTTGCATGCGATCGCCGCGAAGATCCCCGGCTCGATTTCGCCGAACGCCGGCACGCCGTTCCACGTCAGTGCCATCGCGCCGGCCCAGCGGTACTCCATTGGCAGGCCCTTGAGCATCGGGAAGCGCGCGTCGAACTTGCGATCGTGCACGCGGCCCGCGCGGGCGATTGCGCCTTCGGTCACCTGCAACCGAGGGTTGTATGTGTAGCGCGAGCGGATCAGTATTCGGTCGCCATCGTCGCCGCGCACACGACGCACCGTGGTACCCATTGGAAATGCCGGCGTCGCAGCCCATGAGCGCTCGCCGCTTAGCCTCGACGGATCGAATGCATGCGTCATCGAAGCGTACGTGTAGACATGCAGCAGCACGCCCGGGAAGAAGCCGAAACTCTGCGCATGGCCGTTGTTGGCGAGGATGATCTTGCCGGCGTTGACGGCGCCGTTCGGCGTCTTGATGCGCCACGCCGCACCCTGTCGCTCGAACGACAACGCAGGCGTATTCTCGAAAAGCCTAACCGGATCACGAAGCGAATCGGCGAGACCCCGGATATAGGCGGCGGGCTGAATCATCACGGTACCGGGCGTAAAGATCGCCGACGTGAATGACTTCGTGCCCGTTACCTTCGCGATTTCCGTTGCATTGAACAGACGATATGGTTCGTTAACCTTATCAAGCTGGGCCGCATAAGAGGTGACATGCTTGTCGCCTTGCGGTCCCATTGCGACGTTGTACTTTCCGCACGGGTCGAAGATATTCTTACCCCAACCCTTCTCGAGCGCCAGATCGCGGGCTAGCGCGATCGCCATCCGATGCACCTGGATGTCGTGTCGACGCTCATCGCTACCCGAGCCGCCATAATCTTCAGACGATACTTCGTGCGGCAGGTCAATGATGAAGCCCGAATTGCGGCCCGTAGCCCCCTCGGCGACTTCACTGGCCTCAAGCACGACGACCTTGAGCGTCGGGTCGAGTTGCGACAGGCGCCGCGCCGCGGACAGGCCGGCGAAACCACCGCCGATGATCGCAATATCGGCGTTCACCGTACCGACGAGCGGCGCGCACGCCGTCCGCGGGGGCAGCATCTCGACCCAGCCGGACTTGCCGAGATGCTGCGGGAGTTTGCTCGCTACGAACATGATGGCTCACCCGCTCCGTTATACGGCCTGCCGTTCACGCTCGACCAGCGCGCCGACGGCAGTCCGCAATGCATCGACCTTCGTGGCGGACAAGCGGGACAGTGGGCGACGCGGATTACCCGCGCCGTAGCCCGTCATCTCGGCCGCGGCATAGACCGACTGCACGTAGTCGCCTTCCCAGATCAGCGACATCGCGGGCTCGAGCAGGCGCCAGATTTCCCGCGCGTCGTCCCAGCGATGTTCCTGCGCGGCCGTTACGAGCTCCAGGCAAGTCTTTGGCGCGAAGTTCGCACCGCCCCAGATCAGGCCACCGACACCGGCATACATCGCGTACGGCACGAGCGGATCGGCACCGTTCATCATCGGCAGGCCCGTGCGGACCAATGCCGCCTGCTTTGCCAGATCGCCGCTGCTGTCCTTGACCGCGAGAAATTCGGGAATCGTGCACAGCCGGCGCAGCAGCGACGGTGTGATCTCGACGCCAACCGCCTGCGGCACGTTGTAGCCGATGATCGGCAGCCCGGCGTGCGCGACGGCGGAATAGAACTCGAACACGCCATCGTCGTCGGTCGGGCCTTCGAAGAACGGCGGCAGCACCATCACGCCGCCCGCCCCGCAATCAGCCGCATGACGCGTGCGCTCGACGACATCGTCGACGAGCAGAGCCGACGTTTGCGCGATGATGCGGGCGCGACCGTTGATGACTTTCGCACCGAACGCGACCAGCGACTTCGATTCCTCCTTCGACAGGTACACGTGCATTCCGGTGCCGGAACTCAGCACGAAACCCTTGATTCCGACCGCGAGATAGCGCTCGATCAGTTGCTCCAGTCTCGCATGATCTGGCTTACCGTTCTCATCAAAAGGAGTACTGATCGCCAAATTGATTCCAGGGAAAGCAAAGTCTTTCATGTCGTTATGCCTCGTCCGCTTCGTTAACGTTCAGGTCGATCCAGAGGGTCTTGAGCTGTGTGTACTGGTCATGCGCGTGCAGTGAGTTGTCGCGTCCGCCAAAGCCCGACTGCTTGAAGCCGCCGAACGGGGTCGTGATGTCGCCTTCGCCAAATGCATTCACCGTCACCGTGCCAGCGCGAATCGCCCGGGCCGCGCGCATCGCACGCTTCCCGTTGCCGGCGAATACCGATGCGGCAAGACCATAGTCGGTGTCGTTCGCGATATCGATTGCCTCCTGCATGCCGTCCACGGTGATGACCGACAGGATCGGCCCGAAGATTTCCTCCCGTGCGTGCTTTGCGTCGTTGTTCGCGACGTCGATGATGGTCGGATGGACGTAGCGTCCTTCACTCGTCTGGCCACCGTAAAGCACGGTGTAGTCGCCGGACAGATACGATTGCACCTTCTCGTAATGCTGTTGCGATACGAGCGGCCCGATCCGGTGAGCGGGATCGAGCGGATCGCCTACCCGCCATTCGTCGGCGAGCTTCGTAATCTTCTCGAGCAGCGCCGCCTTGATGTCGCGATGTACGATCAGCCGCGAAATCGCTGAGCAGTTCTCGCCCATGTTCCAGAACGCACCGTTGACGATGTGGCCCGCGACAGCGTCGAGGTCGGTCGCATCGGCCATCACGACGCACGGGTTCTTCCCGCCCATCTCGAGCACGACTTCCTTGATGTTGCTTTCGGCCGAATACGATAGGAAGCGTCGGCCGGTGTCGGTGGACCCGGTGAAGGACACCATGTCGATGTCGCGATGGCGACCTATCGGCTCACCCACGGCCGGACCCGTTCCCGTCACGACGTTGAACACGCCGGCGGGAATACCGGCTTCGAGCGCGAGTTCCGCGACCCGCATGGTCGTGAGCGAGGTTTCCTCGGCGGGCTTCACGACCAGCGTGCAGCCGGCTGCGAGCGACGGGCCGATTTTCCACGCGAGCATCAGCAGCGGAAAATTCCACGGCAGCACGAGGCCGACGACGCCGACCGGCTCGCGCACGATCATCGAGATATGACCGTCGGAGGCCGGCGACACCTGATCGTAGATCTTGTCGATCGCTTCCGCGTGCCAGCGCAGCACGTTGACCGTTTCCGGAATGTCGACCGTCTGACAATCGAAGATCGTCTTGCCGCTGTCGAGGCTTTCCATCACCGACAGCTCAAGCGCGTGCTGTTCAACCAGGTCTGCCAGGCGGAGAATTGCATGCTTGCGGGCGGCCGGATGCAGCTTCGACCAGCGGCCGTCGTCGAATGCTGCTCGCGCGGCGCCAACCGCGACATCGACGTCTTCCTTTGCGCACGCGGGCACGTCGGCAAGATGCGCGCCGGTTGCCGGGTTGATCGTGGCGAACGTTTCGCCCGATAGCGACGCGCGGGCTTCGCCGTCGATCACGACGCGGGACGGCAGGCTCAATTCGCGAGCGATACGTTGATACTCGCTCCTGGACAACAAATCAGTCATATCAGTCTCTCATCGACACGGGGTTTCATGAGGAACCGAACCAGCCGCTCGGTTCGTGATGCTAAAAATCAATCGATACGTCGACACCTTCGGGCGCTACGTACGACGCCATGTTTCTGCGCGCCAGATAGACGTGCGCGCTCACGATCTCTCCGGCCGCCTGCGCGTCGCGACGCTCGATGGCATCGATGATCGCGTCGTGCTGCTGAATCGCCTCGACGAGCTCGGCTTCCATCTTCTCGTCGCGCGGTTGGTAAAACGTCTTCGCGAGTCGCGCATGATCAATCAGCAAGCGGCACAAGCTCGGCAATAAGTACGGGTTGTGGGCCATCTTGCCGATCGCGAGGTGAAACTCATCGTTCTGCAACACCCGTTCGTCCACGCTGCCGCCCTCCACTGCCGCACGAAACCGCTCCTGGATGCGCTTAAGACCCTCAATTTCCGGTCGGGTCGCATGCATCGCAGCCAGCTTGGTCGTCGCTACGTAAATCATCGGTGCGGCCAGAAAATAGTTGCGCAGCGAGTCGTAGTTCATCGACGCGACGCGTGCCGCGCGATTGGCCTCGAGCTCGATGTAGCCCTCCGCCGCCATCTGCCGCATCAATTCACGGACCGGCGGACGGGACAGTCCGAATTCCTCGCCGAGCGCCACCTCGTCTAGCGTCGCGCCCGGCTGGAGTTCCATGCTGAGGATCCGGTGTCGAAGCGTCTGCGCCAGAACCGCCTTGCGATCCAGCGCCGGCGACTGCGCATCTTCACGCTCGACTTCCACGAGAATGGCCTTCATGTGCTCTCCTGTTGCATGCATCGTCGGTATACAAATTGTATTCGTCAAGACTTCAATGTGTCTAATAGGGGAAACTGCGGATGCTGCAAGCGTTCGTCCCGCCCCAAAACCGGTCTGGCGAGCCGCGTTCGACGTGCAACTTGATCGTCGTCGAGACCAGCGGGCGAGAATTTACGCGCTCCGAGTACCGATGTTAGAGGAACCATCATCGCCGGACGCCCGGTTCGGTCAGCACGACCTACTGGAAACCGGTGGTGTCGACGGTCGCCCTACAAACCGGAGTCGATGGTGGCGCGACCATTCTGGAGCGAACGCGGACGCTCAACGCGAAGCATCATCCGCCCGCTGCCTGTTTGCGCTGCGTCATTTCGAACGAAATCCATCGCTGCGATGTTCGCCTCGTTCCCGCCGAGGCAATGCCCGCACGGGTACGCGTCACGCATAACCTAATGTAATGACGCCGGGAAAATAAAGCGCATTGACGCTGTTTTAGTGCACGCCAATACTCGGGGCACAGCGAAGGCAATCCGGGCATGAAGAGAGACATCGGAGCGAGGCGCACTGCAGCCCACTCACGAAGCCCTGCTTTCGCGAATGACAGCGTGCACGCCGAGCGTGCGACGCGCCCCAAGGAATGCCATGAACTCCGTCAACACCATGTTCGATCCCGCCCACGAAGCACACGACCTTCTCTCCCAGCCCGACACGTGGGACAGCACAGGAAGAACCTGGGCGAGCGGTGAACAGCAGGTCCTGACGTGTTGCCGCGTCATCGACGAGACCCACGACGTCAAAAGCTTCGCGTTCCGCGTGGGCGACGGCTCGCCCGTTCGCTTCGAACCCGGCCAGTTCATGACGGTGTCGGCGAACGTGCACGGCCAATCGGTCGAGCGCTGCTACACCATCTCGTCGCCGCCGACCCGTCCCTATCTGCTGTCGATCACGGTGAAGCGCGTACCCGGCGGCATCATGTCGAACTGGCTGCACGACCACATGAAGCCGGGCAGCCAACTGCTGGCATACGGCCCGTCGGGAAGCTTCACACCGACGGCGGCGCCCGCAGCCAAGCTGCTTTACCTCTCCGCCGGATCGGGCGTGACGCCGCTGATGTCGATGACGCGCGCGAGCATCGACCTCGGGCTCGACCTGGACATCGTGTTCGTCCACAGCGCGAGAACGCCCGCCGACATCGTGTTCCGCAAGGAGCTGCATCGGCTCGAGGCGCTGTCGCCGCGTCTTCGTACATTCTTCGTCTGCGAAGGCGTCGGCGACGAAGCGCACTGGTCGGGATCGATCGGCCGGCTGAGCCTGCAACTGCTTGCCGAACAAGTGCCTGACTACGCCGAGCGCGAAGCATTCACCTGCGGCCCGGCGGGCTACATGAATGCCGTGCGCGACCTGCTGCGCAGCGGTGGACACGATCCCGCGCGCTATCACCAGGAGAGCTTCGACATCAGCGCAGGCGTTGCACCGGAGCCGGCCGCACCCGTGGTGGAATTGTCGTCGGAGACGTTCACGGTCAAACTGTCACGCTCGTCGAAGACGTTCACGATGAGCGCCACGGAAACCGTGCTGTCCGCGGCGAGAAAGGCCGGCGTCGCGATTCCGTCATCCTGCAGCCAGGGCATCTGCGGCACCTGCAAGACCAAAGTGCTTGAGGGCACCGTCGATATGCAACACAACGGCGGCATTCGCGACCGGGAAGTTCAGAAGGGTTTCCGGTTGCTGTGTTGCAGCCGTCCGACGTCGGACCTCGTGCTGGAACTCTAGTCGGTCTCGCTCACGCCCGATTCTCCTTAAACGCACCATCGGCATCATTCCAGGAGGCACGGCATGGCCGGCAATCAGCTCCTAGATATAAGCAGTGCTATTGATTTACATGACAAGAACTCCGTGCTGCGGGACGTGCGCGCATACCGATTAGGCCGGGTTCAAGAACAGCTTCTCGCGCACAAGATTCCCGCGATCCTTTTGTACGACCCGGTCAACATCCGCTACGCGACCGATACATCAAACATGCAGGTGTGGGCCGGGCGCAATCCCGCGCGCTACGTGATGGTGTTCGCGGACGGCCGCATCGTCGCTTGGGAGTTCCACAGCAGCGAGCACGTCTGGGACGGACTGGATCTCGACGTTGAGTTTCGCGGCGCCGTCAGCTGGACCTACTTCAACGCCGGCCCCGATGCAGAGCAGCGCGCCGAAACATGGGGCGCCGAAATCGTCGACGTATTCCGCCGCCACGCACCGGGCGAACGCTTCCTGGCCGTCGACCGCCTCGATCCGTTCGGCACCACGTTCCTGGAAAAGCGCGGACTCACGCTGACCGACGGTCAGGCATTGATGGAAACTGCACGGCTCATCAAGTCGTCAGGCGAACTCGTGCTGATCGGCGAATCGCTGCGCACGGCGGAGAAAGGGATCGAGCGGATGCGGCGCGAACTGCGCCCGGGCCTCACCGAGAACGACATCTGGGCGAACCTGCATTACGAAAACATCCGGCACGGCGGCGAATGGATCGAGACGCGCCTGCTGGCGTCTGGCGACCGCACTAACCCGTGGATGCACGAGTGTTCGTCGCGAGTGCTGCAGGCTGGTGACCTGCTCGCGTTCGACACCGACATGGTCGGGCCGAACGGCTACTGCTCGGATATCTCGCGCACCTGGCTCGTCGGCGACGGACGTCCGTCGGACGAGCAACGCCGGCTGTATGCGTACGCCCACGCGCAGGTGCATTTCAACATGGACTTGCTGCGGCCCGGGATGACGTTCCGCGAGTTTTCGGAAAAGGCATGGAAGATTCCCGACCGGTTCGTGAAGAACCGCTACTGCTGCCTGGCACACGGCATCGGGATGGTCGACGAGTATCCGTCGATCGCGCACCAGGTCGACTGGGACAGCGCGGGCTACGACGGGCGCTTCGAGGTCGGGATGACGGTTTGCGTCGAAAGCTATATCGGCGAAGAAGGCGGCCGCGAGGGCGTCAAGCTTGAACAGCAGGTCGTGCTGACCGAACACGGTTGCGTGCCGCTGACCGACTGCAGCTTCGAAACCGACTGGCTTTAATGCATCAGGGAAGGCATCGCCTTTCCGTTCAATTACCCATCACATCAGGAGACACCATGTCAGGCAATCGTGGCGTTGTTTATGTCGGTCCGGGGAAGGTCGAAGTGCGCAGCATCGCCTTCCCGGAGCTCGTCGATCCTTCAGGCCGCAAGGCGAACCACGGCGTCATTCTCCGCGTGGTCGCCACCAACATCTGTGGCTCGGACCAGCACATGGTGCGCGGCCGGACGACGGCACCGTCCGGGCTCGTGCTCGGTCATGAAATCACCGGTGAAGTCGTCGAGGTCGGCTCCGACGTGACGACGCTAAAGAAAGGTGACCTGGTGTCCGTGCCGTTCAACGTCGCGTGCGGCCGCTGCCCGATGTGCAAGGCGCAGAACACGGGCGTATGTCTGAACGTGAATCCGGCGCGCGCGGGCGGCGCATACGGCTACGTCGACATGGGCGGCTGGATCGGTGGGCAGGCTGAGTACGTGATGGTGCCGTATGCGGACTTCAACCTGCTCAAGTTCCCGGACCGTGACCGCGCGATGGAGAAGATCCGCGACCTGACGTGCCTGTCCGATATTCTGCCCACCGGATATCACGGCGCCGTGACCGCGGGTGTCGGGCCAGGCTCGACGGTCTATATCGCCGGCGCCGGTCCGGTTGGGCTTGCTGCGGCGGCGTCCGCAAAACTGCTTGGTGCGGCCGTCACGATTATCGGCGACGTGAATCCGAAACGGCTCGAGCACGCGCGGCGCGTCGGCTTCGAGACCGTCGATCTGTCCGAAGACGCGTCGCTCGCCGAGCAGATCGCGGGCCTCCTCGGCGAACCGGAAGTCGACTGCGCGATCGACTGCGTCGGCTTCGAAGCGCGCGGCCACGGTCACGCCGGCTCACAGGCAGAGGCACCGGCCACCGTACTGAACTCGCTGATGGAAATCACGCGTGCCGCCGGCAAGATCGGCATCCCCGGTCTGTATGTGACCGACGATCCCGGCGCAGTCGACGCCGCGGCGAAGCACGGTAGCCTGTCGGTTCGCTTCGGTCTCGGCTGGGCGAAGTCGCATTCGTTCTTCACGGGCCAGACGCCGGTGATGAAGTACAACCGCAACCTGATGCAGGCGATTCTGTGGGATCGGCTGAACATCGCCGAAATCGTCAACGTAACCGTCATCGATCTCGACAACGCGCCGAGCGGCTACGCGGAGTTCGATTCGGGTGTGCCGAAGAAATTCGTCATCGATCCCCACGGCAGTTTGACGGCCGTCGCCTGACGAGCATGCACGAAACGTCCGAGGCAAAGCACGGAAAGCCAACTCGATGAACTGCACCCCAAAGGTCGGATGTCAATCCAACTTTTGGGGTGTTTTTGCGCCCCACACTTACGTCGAAAGCGCAATCGTCCTCACCTAACAAGCGCTCGATATATCAGAGGCGCATCCTTCCCGCCAATTCGGCTTTGATGCAGGCCGCAGCCCGACAGACAGCCCATTCTGGCCGCCTCGCCGAGCCAGTCACGACACCGCTAATAAGCGGAAGGAAGCGCGTTGCAGTGAGTATTCAGATATGGCAATAGTCGATTGCCGCTGGCGCGCGACGACGCCCATTTTGCCGTCAACGTAGACTACTAAAGCTATCGGTCGGGTCCGCCCATTCCCAGACAGGCGCGGAGACTTCACGACATGAGAGACGTAGCTCGGATGGCCGAGGGCCCGCATTCATTTAAACCCGACCGGTCTCTACAAACCCCGAGACGCTCCAATACCGCCTTTTAGTGCGAGGACGAAGCGGCGAGCTTGATCCCGAACGCAATAAAAATACCACCTGTCATCTTGTCAAGCTTCCTCATTGCAGATGGCCGGCGCAAGAACTTGCTCAGCGGGACCATGGCAGAAATCAGAATTCCGAACCAAATCAACGTAAGTGCGACATGAAGGCATGCGAGGAAAAAAGAATAGGCCGCTACACTGGTGCCGGCTGGCACGAACTGCGGAAGGAAGGTAACGTAGAAAACACCAACCTTCGGATTGAGGAGGTTGCTCAGAAAGCCTCGCCAGAACATATCAGCGGGGGCGCTCCGATCTGTCTGCGGGCCAGCGCCAGCGCTCAACGCAGTACGCGGCTTCAGCAAGAGTTTGATGCCGATGGACACCAGATAAGCGGCTCCGACAAGCTTGACGATCGCGTACGCTGTCTCAGACGCTCGCAGGAGAGCGCCAAGCCCGAGCGAAACAGCGCCTCCCCATAGCAGGCATCCTAGCGCGATGCCTACTGCGGCCGCCGCGGCTGGCCAGCGCCCACCCGCCGTTGCCGCTCGCAATACAATAGCTGTGTCTACTCCCGGTGTAACGACAAGAATGGACGCAGTTCCAACGAAAGCAAGCAGCAACGGAAGATTTATCATAAGGGGCTAATGTGTTCGCGTGACTGATTTGCGTCCGCTAGTATGCACACACAAAGCCATACCGGCAAACGCGGCGCCCAGCATGCACACGGCAGTCCAGCCAGCTAGATTCCACGCAAGGCTCGCTGCGGCAGAACCAGTTGCCCCGCCCAAAAACATGCCACCCATCAGAATGGCGTTGAGGCGGTTACGGGCCTCTGGCCGAAGCGCCTGGATGACGTGCTGGTTCGAGACCTGCGAGCCCTGTGCACCGAAATCCAGCAGTACGACACCCGCGACCAGTCCAGCGACCATGCCCCAGACACCAAACACGACCCAAGATGCGATCATGGTTACGCTCGCGAGGCCGATAACGAAATGAGGGCCTCTGCGATCCGCAATCCGACCGGCAATCGGCGCAAACAATACTCCCACTGCGCCGATGATGCCGAACATACCGGCTACGTCTGCGCCGAGATGATATTGGCTGTCGAGTTGTAGTGCGAGCGTTGTCCACAGTGCGCTGAACGATGCGAACACGCACGCCTGAACCATCGTTGCAGTTCGCAACTGCGGCTCCCCGCGCCATAGGGCGGCCAGTGACCGCAGTAGTTCGCCATAGCTCGCCTGCGTCTTCGGCGGGCTCTTGGGCAGAGAGATGGCAAGCACGAAACCCGCTACGACGGCCAGCACCACACCGAGCCAGAACATTGCTCGCCAGCCGAAGTGCACGGCTACGGCCCCGGCAAGCGCCCGGCCAAACAGGATGCCGCAAAGAAGCCCACTCATCACGATCCCGATCGTTGCCCCCCGGCGTTCGGGTGATGCCAACGCTGCAGCGAACGGCAGAATCTGCTGGGCCACGCTCGATGAAATTCCAACCAGTGCGGACGCAAACACGAGTGACCACGCGTCAGGAGCGAGGGCCACTCCCGCAAGCGACAGCGCAAGCGCTACGAACTGAATGACGATGAGGCGACGCCGCTCGATACGATCGCCCAACGGAACCAGAAGCAGGAGACCGAACGCATAGCCGAGTTGAGTCGTTGTCGGCACGAATCCCGTCAGCGATCGCTGGTGGGGGAACGTGCTTTCAATAATGCCAAGCATCGGCTGGTTATAGTAGATGTTGGCGACTGCCATTCCGCATGTTATCGCCATGATCAACGTCAGTCCCAGGCTCATGGACGAAACGGATGAGCCGCTCATCGTGGCCTCGGGACGTTCGCGGGAAGCGGTGTCCACGATAGAAACCTTGTTCAATGTTCACTCCATTTTTTCCGAACCGCGAAGCGATGTCCGTTACTGAAGCGCGCCAACCACGCCCGACACTTCGAAGAGGTTAGCCGTATCGCCCGTATGCAGAAAGGCAACGTTGCTGCCGGGCGCGACTTTCCCACTGCCAATGTGTTCCAACAGGCCTGCAAAGCCCTTGCCGGTATAAACCGGTCCGAGGAACACACCTTCTGCCTTGGCCAACTCCTTGATTGCAGCGGTACTCTCCGGCGAAGGAACTGCGTAGTTATCGCCGATGAATCGATTGTCGACTTCGATCTCGTCGAGAATGGCTTGGTCGGAAGGCGGCTCGATCGAGAACGTCCGGAAGATATGTTTCACCCGCTCGACAATGATGGCCTCGTTAATCCAGAAGTCGGGCTGGTAGTGCGAGATCGATATCGATCGGAACTTGACCGGGTGCCCTGTCAACAGCTTGGCCGCCAGCATGCCCGGCAACGCCGTTCCGGTGCCGGTGGTGTGGTAGATGTAGTCGAGTTCCGCGCCTGCGGCGCGAGCCTGTTCGATCATTTCCTTGAATGTGCGGACGTGCGCAGCAAATCCCGTGGGATAGGCGCCACCCGTCGGGACGATCAGCACCTTGCGGCCCTGTGCCTCAAGTTCGGCCTTGCGCGCGTTCATTGCGGCCAGCATTCGTTGCTTGTCGTCCGGACGGTTCGCATATGCGCTACCAGGAGCAACAAGATAGTGCGTTTCTACATCCATCAGTTGGTCGAGCAGCAGGTTGCCACGGTACTCGCTCAACTTGCCGTGCCGCTCCTCGTCGCGCGTCAGGAACAGGATGGGCGTGAGGCCCGCAACCCGTGCTGCCGTCGCAAACTGCATCCCCGAATTCGTGAGGTAGGCGCCCTGCGTGATGATCGTGTCGACACCATCCTCGAGCGCCTGCCCGATGATGAGTTCCGCCACCCGCATTTTGCTGCCACTAAGCGACCCGGGCCCCGCCATATCCTCCCGCTTCATGAAGAGGTTGATGTCATGAGCGCGAGACATATTTTCGAGTTTGTGGAACGGGGTCGGATAGAAGCCGATGCGCTTCCTCGGCAGTTTGTCGAGAAGAGCTTCCAGTTCAGAGAGTTGCATACGGTACTCCGTTAGCCTGATTGATGAATATGCTGATTTCAGCGGTCCGATCCTTCCGGCACCGGCATGAATCGCTGACGATTCAGGAAAGCTGTTCGACGCTTTCAATTCGCTTCAGATAAGCCTGTCCCTTCTCATGGTCGTATTGGCCCTCCCACTTGGCGATGACGAGCGTTGCCAGTGCATTGCCGACGACGTTCAAGGCCGTACGCCCCATATCCATGAAACGGTCGATTCCGGCGATCAGTGCAAGTCCTTCGAGAGGTAGCCCAGCACTCGACAATGTTGCGAGGAGGATGACGAACATGAATCCGGGCACGCCTGCTGCCCCTTTGGACGTCACTACCATCGTCAGGACTAGAACGATCTGCTCTTGTAGACCAAGATGAATGCCGTATAGCTGAGCTACGAAGAGCGTTCCGATGCCGAGGTAGACGGAGGCGCCGTCGAGATTGAAGACATAACCCGTCGGAATGACGAACGTGGTGATGGCTTTGGGCGAGCCAAAGTCCTCCATCTTCTTCATAAGCTGAGGAAGTACGGTCGCCGAACTGCATGTTGTAAACGCAATCAGCAACTCGCTCTTGATTACGCGCAAAAGCGTGAAGATGTTGAAGCCGAAGACGCGAGCCGTGAAGCCGAGGATAATGACCGTAAAAGCAATGATGGCCGCGTAGGCGACACCGAGAAGTTTCAGCAGGGGCAGCAGCGACGCGAACCCGAAATTGGCTACCGTGATCGCGATCAGTGCGGCCACGCCGACAGGCGCATATCGCATCACCATGCCGGTGATTTTGAACATGGCGTCGGAGACGCCTCGAAGCAAATCGACGACGGGTTGCCGGAGTTCCTTCGGAACACTCTGCAATGCGAGACCGAAGAGCACGGAAAAGAACAGCACCGGAAGCAGATCACCTCGCGCCATGGACGCAAGAATGTTCTCGGGGACGATGCCAAGAATCAAATGCATGAATCCGTGATGTTCGCCGGCCGCCGCCGCAGAGCGCTGGATGCCAGAGATATCGGCATGACCAAGTTGCGAAATGTCGGTTCCCACGCCCGGCTGCAGGATGTTGCCGAAGACGAGGCCGACTACGATGGCGATCGTCGTGACGACCTCGAAGTACACGATCGTCTTGAACCCGATGCGGCCCAGGGACTTCCCGTCCCCTACGCCTGCGATACCGACGATCATGCTCGTGAATACGATCGGCACGACGACCATCTTGATGAGCTTGATGAACAGGTCGCCCGCCGGCTGGATATAGCTACCGATGGCCGTGCTGCGAATGTCCGGATATTTGTTCAGGATGATGCCGACCAGAATACCGACGACCATTCCTATGACAATTTGCCACGCTAACCCAATGCGCAGAGCGCTTCGCGCCTGAGGCGCGCTTGCCTTATGTGCTGAACTGTTCATATGTCTCCTATTTGCATTTTTTGCAGCCGTCGTGCGCGCGCCTGCTCGCCGAATTAATTGCGTTCGGGAGGCAATGGCTGCCCGGTCCAGCTGAATATAGGAGCCCGATGTGTTGCAGTCCAGTGCTCAGTTAGCACCGGCCCGTTGCTAGTTTTGCAACGCTCGTACGCAGCTAGATCGAATTTTCCAACCCTGTTCCCCGACCGTCACTAAACGACATTTCGGCCGATCCGCGCTCGTACGCATACGTGATCATTCGGCCCATCCTCGAAGCACGCTTCCGGCACGGCTACCAGGACAGGCTTTCCGTAGTTTCTAAAGCGATGCAATTTATCAACAATTTTTTGCCAGCCTGACGCATACTAGGCAACGTATTCGTGCTTGTGAGAACGGGGGGCTTGATGCGACATCTGCAGATTTACCGCTTCATCACAGAAGTCGCGCGCCGGGGATCTATTCGCAAGACAGCCGATCATCTTCACATCACGCCGTCAGCGCTGACCCGGAAGATTCAGGATTTTGAAGAGGAACTCGGAACGCCCGTCTTCGAAAGACTGCCGCAAGGTATGCGCTTGAACGCGGCTGGAGAGCTTCTGCTCCGCCACATCAGGGATCAAAGCGCCGATTTCGAGCGGCTGCACACTCAACTCTCCGATCTTGCTGGCATCCGCCGCGGCCATGTTGCGCTGGCGTGCTCTCAGGCTTTTGTTGACAGCGTCTTGCCAGACGAGATTGCAGCGTACCGGGCACAATTTCCGCAGGTTACGTTCTCGCTCGATGTCCGTGACAACGTCCAGGGTGTTAGCGCTTTGGCGAATTACGAGGCAGATCTGGCGCTACTTGTTGATCCTCCGCCTTCCGCGGACGTACGGGAATGGTTCGTTAAGCATCAGCCTCTCTGCGCGGTTGTGAGCAAGTCCCATCCGTTAGCCAAAACTGATTCGGTCCGTCTTCGGGACTGCCTCAAGCACCCTATCGCAATGCCCAGCCAAGCACTTGCGATACGCACGCTTCTGGACGAAGCGACCTATCGGCTACAACTTCAGGCCGAGATTGCAGTCGAGTCTGACTCACTCGAGTTTCTCCGCAGCTTCGTTGTACGAGAATCCGCGGTCACGTTTCTCCCTCTGAGTGGTGTGCCGCGTGCCGACGACCGAATATGCGCTCTGCCGATTAGCAGGCAGGACATCGATCACCTGCGGGTAGTCCTTGGACAGCTCAAAGGAAGGACTCTTTCGATCGCCGCCGAGAAGTTTGCCGACCAACTTAGTAGCCACTTGGCCAACTTACCTTACGCGTTCACGGGAGGCGATTAACCGCAGCACAGCCATCGTTTCTCGCCGAAAAAGTTTCGCGCATACGCCCACCACCACACTGGCGCGCACGCTTAATACCGAAACACGGACGCGCCCCCTCGATCCCGGCCACCGCAACGCAACTGCGCTCCTCGGTCACTTGCACGCCCCCCTCCGTTCCGTGTGCAGTAATTGCCGCTTCCGAACTTCACGGGTCGATTACTGTCGCGCACGCGTCCGTCGGCGCAGCGGCCACATGCCCGACGACCGGCACAATCTTTATACCTGCTGACGCGATACGACACGGCGCTGCCGCGAGGCCGCATCCACCAAGCGCGATACAGCTGGCAACACAAACGGCCCGGACGAACCACTTCATATAAAACCCTCCTGGTAGCGATCGACACATCTTCCGAATAGACCCGACTTCCAGGGCCTAGCTTAGAGTCATACTAACATACAAACCGTCTAGACGGTTTGTATGTTAGTATGACTCGCATGCCGAACCCGTACACGCGACGTCCTGCACTGCTCGATCGACCGCCCGACGGCGTAACGGACGCGTCGCGTGCCGATGCGCCGTTGTCTCAGCATTAACCGGCGGTTCACATGACGGTATCCATTAAGCAAGCCACAGCGGACCGCACTCTCTTCTCTCATTCATCGAATTGCGACCATGCGCCACCCAACCACTGCCACCCCGCGCCACGGACTTTCACTCAGCACGGTGCTGTTGCTTGCAGCTCCACTTGTTGTATCGCTCGGGAGCATCCTCATCATCGTAAAGGTATTTTCAACCGACGTTCCTTACCTAACGAACGGCTTCTAGGATGGGGTCCAGATGAAAATCCCACGCCTCATCCCGATCGCGTCGTGCATAGCATTGATCGGTTTCATTTCGACGGTACACGCTCAGCTCCTCGGGCTCGACGATCTGAAACGATTCGGCGAAAAGCGTGACCTCTGCCGTCAAGCGCTCGGGTCATCAGGGATCGAAGACGATATGGACCAGCGCATCCGCGATCTAGTCAGAAAATCGTATGACACTTCCCGTCTCAGGCGCGGGTCGACCGGATCGTTGGACGCCAGCACCTATCGCGAGATGGTCGAAGACTCCGTCAACGATCTTAGAGATCCGGTACTCAAGCAGTTGACGGATAGCTGCGCGAGGAATTTCACAGTAGGCGAACTCCATAGCGTCACCGATTTCTATACGAGTTCTGCTGGACAGGCATGGCTTAGCAAAGGTCGAACCATAATCATGCCGGAGATGGACAGAGCCATCTCAAGAATTCAACCTCGGGTCAATGAAAACTGAGGAGGCGCGTTGCACCACGCTCGTGTTATGAGCGGGCATCGATGCCCGCTGGACGGCGCGCGTCTCCGTCGACGCTCTTTGCTATGCGACAACCGAACGATCAATGCGACTTTGGCGAGCTCACTGCGTCGCCTGCCGTCGACGCGGTCTCACGCGAGATCATCGAGAGAGGTCCTGGATGTCCGTCTGGAAGCCCAGCACGAGGGTCAGATAGAAGAGCGACGCGAAGACACCGGCCATCGTACCGAAAATGTCCCGTGCAAGCGCGCCCCGGATCACTTGAGCAGGAATCCCGATCGCCACATAGGCGACAACGAACACGATCGAAACCGTGAGCGGTGGTGGCGTGGTAAGAATGAGATAGGCGATGTCGCGCATGCTCCCGGCTCCTCGTCAATTTCGGTCAATTCATCCCGGACGTCTCGACCCCGCCCCACCGCTTCGCCGCAGGCGAGGCATCATTGTCGTCACCGGAGTTGGGCAACGAGCGCGTCTGCGCCCTTGTCGATGCCCGTGCGGGCCGCACTGAGCGACCCAAATGCAGCCGGCAGGTTCATGGCGTTCGGATATTGCTTTGTCACATATGCAGCCAGCAGTTGACCGCTTGTGCTGTCGTAGACTTCTACAGCGTACGAAACCGAACCGCTGAATGCCCCCTTGCCCCCCCGAATTGCCTGCACGCCGTTATAAAGATTGCCGGCGATATCGAAATGCATGGCTTGCCCCACGACCGCCTTGGTCTTCTCTGCGCCAGTCAGCGTAAGCCGAACGCGCAGTGTCGCAGAGGACGGCTTCGGCACGATCTGAAAGCGCTTTCCGAGTTTGTCGACGAACACCTTCCCCATGTACTCGGCAAGCGCGGTCTTGTCCTCGCCCTTCAGGTCCCCGAATTGATTGTCCTGGCCGGAATATACGACGACGGGATCCACGATCACCTGCCGGTATTGCGACCAGTCCACTCGTGCCGCATATCGGTACGGCACCTTTGCGGCATCACCGTCGCGGTTCTCTGTCAGCTGTCGCGAGGAGGCAATGCCCGAATAGGCAACGGGTTGTACACCGGCGCATGCAGTCAACGTCAGCACCGTGACGCCGGAAAAAATGAAAGAACCAAATTTGGATGTGAGCATGTTGGATTCCGTGGAAGGCGCTCGGCCGGCACCAGAAGTGAAATTGCGAAGGGGGTTGACGCGAGGCAAGCGTAACACTGCCCTCATCGCATGTAAACCGTCTACCCGGTTTGTTTTGTGAAAAGTAATCGCCAAGGTACAATGCCTGGCTTGCGGCTGAGCGCACTCTCAAGCTCGCCTCACCCTATCGCCCTATCACCGCGCGCAAGCGCGCCGCTATCACGACGACAAAATGGACAACCAGACCCGCTCGGAAATTTCGCGCAAGAAAGCCATCGATGCAGCCCTCAGCATCCTCACACGCGAAGGTGTCGGCGGCTTAACGTTCGACGCACTCTCGCGTGAAAGCGGCATCAGTAAGGGAGGGTTGCTGCACCAGTTCCGTACCAAGCAGGGCGTGCTCCAGGCTCTGCTTGAATTTCAGCAACAGCAATTCGAACAGTTCGGGCGCGACTACCTAGCGAAGGAGGGGGCGTCGAAGGCCGAGCCAACGCTCGCGGCCCAGATCGCGATTTTTCGGGAAGCCATCAATCAACCGAACTCGGTCGCACGCGCGGTATTGGCGGCAATCATCGAAAGCCCGGACCTGCTAGAGGGCCGAGACAACGCAGACGCCGACAAGCTAAAAATCATGGACAAAGAGTCCGATGATTTCGAGCTGTCGCTACTGCGTTACTTCGCAGCGAGCGGCATTGCGTTCAACGTGCTGCTTGGCCTGACACCGCTAACAGGTGCCATGCGCAATCGACTATTCGCGCGCCTTCTGAACGAGGAGAACTGGCAAGCCAAGACCGTCAAACGCAAACCTAGCTAAGGAGGTCGTCGTGTTTGTGCGCTAGAAGTGCCCGCCCGGTGATTCGCCTCTCGGAGGCCGATCCCCGACAAAATCCAATTCGAGAAAAGGAAAAACGGACCTAGCGATCCGTTATCCGATTACTGCTCGAGCCGTCCACTCCAGAAACTCTGGAAATGCACTTCGCGCCGATGCTTAGCACGCTTGCGCAACTGCGCCTTCATCTCGGAAGTGACGACGATCCCCCTCTTGCCGAAGCGCGCAACGCGTACCACGACGGTCGGTGTCGGCTCCTCTAGGGTTTCGCTCGAATGAGCCCCCCCTTTCACGAAGACTGTCTAGCAGTTTCGTCCATGCGGCCTGTCCGCCACAGGGGCAAACTTGATCGACGGGATCGGAAAAGAGACTGTCGCAGCATTGCTATCGACAAGTATACCTAAGTAAACTCTGTTTTATCAGCCGGATTCGAAAGAACGGCTCCATGCCCGAAATCCGGATCTCCTCTACGAGTTCGAATAGACCAGCTTTATCTCGCACCTCCTGCGAACAAATCTGTATCATGCGTACATGCATTTCAAATATGGGAGATAAACGAATGGCAACTTACAAAGAGTTGAAAGCCCAAATGGATGCGCTGGCTGAAAAAGCGGAAATCGCCCGCGTAGCGGAGTTCCAAGCGGCCGTTGACGATATCCGGGCCAAAGTGGCTGAGTATGGCATTACCGCGAAGGACATCTTTGGCGCACGGCGCAGCCGCTCGGCTAAGCAAGTGAAAGCCCCAGTAGAAGCCAAGTATCGCGATCCGAAGACCGGCGCGACTTGGTCGGGCCGCGGCCGCGCGCCGGCATGGATCAAGGACGCGAAGAACCGCAATCGGTTTTTGAGTCAGGAGTAATCTCACTGTGATCAAGTTGGGACGCGAAGCGCTGATGCCTGCCGGCTCAGCCAACACCGAGCCAGACAGCATCCGAGGCGTTCTCGGCCAGCGGGTCGGTCAGCCAGGCGCAGCAGGCGAGCGTTCAATACCTTATGGTACGTTCGGTACCAACACCGAACGCCGAAGGCTTAATGCGGGCGCACTTCGACGAGCTGTTTGCTGTTGACGCCAATGGAAACCTCACCCGAAGGTACCGATTGAGGTCAACGGCACGCAAATGACGCTAGGAGTCGTGCTTGGGAGGCGTTCAGTTTGGCGGCTTCGTCTTCAGTCAAACAGTTGGCAACGATTTCGGCGTTCGCCGACTGCAAAACGGTTTAGTACAGCTCGTTAAGTTGTATAACTAATCGCCAAGTGCCGGACAGTCTGAACGATTCGGGAGGTCCGGCACGTTTCCTACGTCGACAAGCAACTCCGTTCCCAATCGTTGTCGGTGGCCGACCAGATTCGCCGAGGTGGTTGGGCTGTAAGTCCATCTCTGCGGATCACACTGAAACACCCGGGTCAGCAATGTTTGGGAATCCGTCCAGGTCATCTTCAGCCGCTGCAGTCCGTGACGGTCGGTCAACTCGTTGTGGCTTGCTCGCTACCTCGCGTGGCCTTCACCGTCAGCGCCAACGAGTAGCTGCAAGGTGACGTCAGAGTACGACTTCACGTCGTTCAGCGCGCACCACCGTTTCCACACGTACTCCGCATCGAGTGACCAGCCATCTCGGCCGACCAGTTGATACACGCGGCCCGACTGAGTCTGACCACGCAAGGTGACTCGATCGAAAACAGTGATCGCTGAACTGACGCGGCCTGAGAAATCGAGTGTATCGGCGCCGACGAAATGCCGCGTACCAGCGTCGATCTCGAAGATACGCCAGCTCGAAAGCGTGACATCAGGCGCTTCGTCCGCGGACGGCAGTCTCCAGATTGGCATCACAATCTCCCGTGCTGATGGAGCTTTCAGCGCGCGAAGTCCAGTTGAGCAATCTGGTTGGGCGAAGAGCCCGGGCGCACGCAGCCTCTTCACCGGTGGGGCTTCGCGCGTGTCAACGGCATTTCCCAGCACCCCGGATACATGGCGCACGTCAATTCGATGTCGGCCAACGACGGATAGTGGCGTAGCAGGTTTTGAGCGGCCAAGACTACGTCTCGAGGTACGGCGTCGGCCGACGGCCTCGACAGCTGCATGAGAAACGCCCGCGTCCTAAGCACCGCGGCCGTACGCTCGCTCGGCGTCGTCATTGCTCTGCCCCCCCTAGGCGACTCCGCTCAATCGCCGGACTCGATTGAGCCGAAATCCAAAACCGTTACCAATATACGGTTTCATTCTAGCCGCTGACCCGTTATTGGCAAGGCGACTTCGGCGGGAGACCACTACTCCGATGTAGGGGGGACACCCTGCATCGCAGCCGAAACGAGGGCGCGAGAATCAACATAGGCGTCCATGCTTTGGCTTCTGAGAACGGCCATACACTGGAGAAAGAACGTGAGCGAGAAGTCTCCAGCCGACAGATGCGAGATCATCGTCTTTACCGTGGTGCTCGCGCCTACAACCGCAAGTCGGTGCAGCAATTCGGTTGGGGTAATCCACGGTTGCTGCGCTAGCTCAGCCGCTAGAACGGCCTGCGCACGGGCCTCCCAGGTATCTTGCGATGCAAGTGCCTCGGCCCACAAGGCAGGAGGATGTGCCCCTGTTGCGTGAATGATCTGAAGGAGCAAAGTGAACTTGACAGAGCCGCGCGCGACACGCGCGATTAGCGGGCGCTCGTCTTCGTGAACATCGATCGCAGCGAGGGCTTCGATTAGTTCTCCGTAGCTGCAATCTTCTCGGGCTAGCACGACCCGGATTACACGGGAAGCCAATCCTGACCAGGACACATTCGTCTCGCCCACTGAACCCTTGAAATTTAAATGTTTCCGGCTAAATTAAACTGTGACGAAAGCCTCGTTTTGAGCACTGGGAAATGGTCCCGTCGGCCGCCCGTCCGCTCGGCGACCGCATAACGTCATGTTGCGAGATCAGGGGCAAGCCCGTCAATCAATCAGAAGAAAACACAATTCGGGATCAAGATTGCCGGTGAGACTAGCACACACCCCCATAGTGACAGACGCATCGGCACAGAATGGCGACATACCAGCGCAAGCGCAAAAAGGCCGACAAGCGCACGAGTGCTTGACGGCCACATCAGTGGTATGGCAGTATCGCCGTTCCCGATCTTTCGGGGTCCGGTTCTATATAGTATATGGTTATGCACTTTTTTGTCAAACAGGAATTGAAGGCTGCAGAAAGTGCATCCGGAGCGATATGCGGATAGAGGAATATAGCCTTACGATTTACTGACGATCCAAATTTTTCTCGCAAAGAAAAATGCCCAGAGTTGCAGCTCCGGGCATTCATCCGGTGCGCCCCCGAAAAGGCCCACCTACGCACTAATCACGCGCGCGTAGGATGCCATAGATAGGGGCGCGATGTCAACGCACGCCCATACGAATTCGATCTATGGCAAATATGCCTGCCCGGCTCTCCTGCCACCGGCATTCCCAGCCGCGTATCCGCATTTCGCGCGTCGGCGACGCGGAAAGGCGTTCCGCACACTGTTCGTCCGCGCTAAGTGCAACCTTCGCCCCAAGCCACCAGACAGACCTGCGTGGGGGCGCAACCACGTTCGCTGTTTCTGAGTTCGTCGATACACCTGACTATCCCCGAGCCAGTCGCTTTCCTATCGCCGGCGGAAGTGGCACTTCACTCAACGATCTGCCCGCATGTTCTTGTGCTCGCTCGCACGTGCGAAGCTCGCAAGGAGGTGCCGCTTGAGTCGCATGCTTACAACTGGCGCCGAGGACCTCCGCGACGCCGACAATCCGCTCCTCGATAGCGTGCCGACCGTACCAAGTCTCAGGGAAGCGATGGCATTAACTGAGGAAGTGAGAGCCGCGGACTTTGATAGAACCGGATTGTCGAACCAGGAATTCCTACTCCACCAAGCGGCGGGGACGTTTGTCACCAACGCGGCTTACGCACGCGTACTTATGGACGTCGTTGCTCAGGTTCGGACTTCGTACAAGGACCGGGATTTGCGCAAGCCCGACTATCGAACTTACACGTCGAATGCCAACATCTTTTTACATCGCCGACGAAATTCATACGGGCATGAATTCCCGTCGTTGTTCGGCATCGCACCGCGAGCGAGGCCCAGAGGAAATATCCTTGCAGTGCCCGTGCGTATGGGACGCAGATCATTTGCCGGCGCACTGGAAGCGACCATTGGTCGAGGTCCGGTTGTAACGCGCGTCCCGGCGGCTGAAGGATACGCCGAATATCTTCAGCTTCGCACGTTGCGAATGCAGTGGCCGATTGACGGAAAACTGGGCAGCTTCGTCCAAGGCTTCGTCGGTGCATTTGACTCGGCCTTCCAAACTGAATACGCGAAGGCGACGCACAGCCCCCTATTTCGGGATCGCGAAGCCGTTCCCGCCATGTGTGCGCTTGGCGTCGCATCGCATCTAGGCCTGCTTCTTGTCGAGAAAATCAATATGGAGAATGTCCGTAGCGCAGCGGCAGACGTGACATGGAACGCTCTTGCGCAATTTACGCGCACGACCGGCATTCCCGTACTCTGTCTTCCGACACCTGGCGCTGCTGCGGCTTCTCTCTCGAAGCTACCTGGAGCAATCGGTGACCTGACGCCAACCGGCGCCCGCGAAATCAAACCCGCATACAGCGCGACTGACCGACACTGGATTGCGGTTTGCCAAGCACTCTTCGCCGCAACCCTCGGAACAATCGGGATTGACACGATGCCAGCATGGTTTCCTGCGGCAGGCCATGCGCTGACACTCGGGTATCCAAGTTTGCTTTCCAAGGCATTGGTCGCGATTTCGCAACAGCTTCTCGCGTTCGATCTCAAGGAGTTCAGTTCGGATGTCCTCATGACACACGGGAAACAAGCCCTCGCACTAGATCTTCCACATATCGATGCCCTGAGGATTCTTCGCAAAGGCGGGACATTTCGCAAAACCAGCATCATCCGACATGGCGATTGGCTCTCCTTTGCGGAGCTGGCCCCGACACACCTAATGCCCGAACTCCAGTGAGCAGCCAGAAATTTCCATGTTTAGAACCTTCTATCCGGCCGCAAAATACGAGACTCCGTTAAGCCTCCTCTGCACACTCGCATTCACGACGATGGATAAAACAATCGTCCGCCTCGTTTCTGAAGCACAACACAGTAATTCGCTACAAGTTCAGATCGCTCCCTGTACTCTTTCGCGATTCTGCAGGTTAACCGATGATTTCTATGGAAACTCATATCAAGTATTGATGCAGCGGACCATATTCCCCTTGTATCTGAGTTGCATGACTGAACCACAGGCCACGTGCTTAGCCAACAAAGTGATTTATGGTCTACGAAAAATATCCGGTGGCCTCAATCTCCCTATGACGAACCGATCCGCAAATAGGTTTGGCATTCAATGTCGGGAATGCAACCGACTGTCAATTTCGGAGACGGGACGCCGTTGCTCGCTATCATTTCATTGCATTCCATTACAGAGCCGCTGTCCACTGCATGGATGTCGATATAGCTCCGCAAACGCACGCTGCGAATTGGAAATACTGACTTACACGACTGAAACACCCGCCAAGAAGCACAATAGCGAGGAGCTGAGCACAACACTCTTTCGCCTCATCGAAACATCAATTGCTCTACATTCTGTCAAAGAAATGATGTCGACACTTTACGCACGTGGATACATAGAAGAAAGCGGCCAAGTCAGAACTATCGAGTTGGCACAGGATTTCGCATCGCACTATTCACACGGGTTTGATGATCGCCGACTCAATGAACTGATTGCACGCGGCACTGTTGTTTTTCACGCACTCAACTGCATTAAGCAGCCCACACTCTACCCTCACCCGATAGAGATCGCACTGCTCAATACTGCCTTACGAAATATAGAGTACACATCGCCGCATACCAATCGATCATAAAAATTGGCCGTCAATTAACCAGACAATTCGCCAACACCGCGACATCCTCATAGCATGAGTTTCGATAAATTCAACAACGGCATCCTTTCGCTCTCGTCCATTTGCGAAGGCGAGGCATTCGGTGGATACCTCGCGAGGCATCGCTACAACACAACTGGATCACAGCTCGAGAAGCTTTACGGCAGTCGCAGAACACCGTGGATTCTTTCCGGACAAATAGCAGAACATGTACGCATCTGCGGCAATCACGTTGGCACACTTGATAAGGTTTTGTCCTATCACACACTAATAACCGGATTTTGTAGATTCTTACCCCCGGAAGACGCAACGCGCGTCCACGAATATCACATCGGTAAGCCGATTCGGTCGATTATGCCCACCGTTGGCCTAACAGCCAATCGCGGACTCGGGCAAGTATGGAGCCCTGGAATATGCATGGAATGCCTTAAGGAAGATATCAGCCCAACGGGGCAGAACTACTGGAGGCGAGATTTTCTGCTTTCACATATTCGCTATTGCTCAAAACATGGCACACCAATCTATGATTTCTGTGATGTGTGCGTTCACGGACATCGTGCCTCATACGGCTTGACAGCTCCCGACAGCAAGTGTCTGTGCGGCGCCCACCTCATCATACGGAAACAGATCACGACAAAGCCAGTCGCGAGATTCGAGTTAGATATCGCACGCGGCTGGTCGAAGCTATTGGATCCAAAATTCTGCCAAAACATCCAGGGGTATGAAATATTGGATCTCATAAATCAACAAGCAATCACCCTTGGCATAGTCGACGGTCATAAAATAAAATGGGATAAATTTGGAAAATTTTTTGATACTTCGACAAATTTTTCACTTTCCAACAGTATCGGCTTACTTTTCCGTAGCGCTAGGATTCTGCGCGTGCTACTAGGGAAAGCCACTCTGCGCAATCCAATTCATGCCATCTTTATGCTTACGACGTTATTCGATGGCTGGGATGGCGCAGAGAGTGCAATTAATTCATACGTGAGATCTTCACAGTATTTTCCAAACCAAGATGAGGCGATTCGTGGCAGCCGTCACGAGAAATCCAAAGGCAAAACGGGAAATAACAATACGAATAGGCGACGTCCGCTGACGGCTGAAATTTGCAGAACTTACACTAAACTCAAAAACAAACACCCAAGCTTATCGCATAGCAACATAGTACTTTTAATGGGCAGCCCCTCTGGCGTAACCATTAAAGCCCTGCGCGAATTGGGTGTAAACGCCGTACCATCGAGACGCGAAGCATTCGCACCGCCCGAACAGGACTCGAGAATGGCCAAGGATATAGAGAGGCGCTGGATGGAAATGAAAAATGCAAATGTACGGTATCGAATCACGGTTAACAAACTCGTTCATGGGCAATCGAAATTGAGTGGCCTCTATCGTCCTGGAATGTGTAAACGTTACCCTCAAGCCATTGCCGCATTAGAAAAATATTCTGAAACGCCTGCGATGCGCACGCGCAGAATTTTGCGACTCGACATTCTTAACGGTGTAGTCCGATGCTGTAAACCTGAGTCCGCAGATCAGCTCGATCACATGTCGGACCACGAGGTTGAAAAGCTGTGGAACCGCCATTGCGCAGATTTACGACGGAGACGGTCATGAAGGTTCTTGAACTGCCGCTACCATTCGTAACACCTCGACACATCACGCTTCCTCATCGCGACGCCTTTGGTGTGCCTCATGGAACAAATTATTCACCATTTCGCAAGGCGGCAGAAATCAGTCTCGCCACTCGCGCTTCCTTTGGCGGGGTCAAGGTGCGCCGAGTTCATGAAGCGCTGTCACTCAATGAAATGCGTGCTTTGTTAGCGTTCAACTTCAACCCGTACGCAGTTGACATTCGTGACCAATATCCCGTCTACGATCAGGAGGCTTATAACCGCGCGAAACGTAACGGCATCAGGATGCCCATCAACAGCGTGATGACTTACGACATCGTCTTGACGCTCGTGCTCCCTCCTGATTACCGGCTGCATTACCACGGCATATCCATCAAGGATGCCAGAGACGAACTTACCCAACAGGACTGGAACCGGCAAGAGCGTGAGCACGCCAGGTTCCTCGAACGAGGCTGGACCTGGGAGTTACTGCGCGGCGATCGGTTCACCAAGCGCGCATTTGGAAACCATGCGCTCATGAAAACATGGATCGCAAACGTCGATGTATGGAATCACTACGAGGAAGCAGCGATCCTTGCGACTCGGCTCAAAACGCGCTCCCAACGCGGAACACTCGATGACATATTGAACCGGCATGCCAGATACATGGGCATCAACTGTGATCACGCGTTCGAACTATTCTCGACGGCGGTCTCCTTCGGGTTTCTCTACATCGACCACAGTGAAGACTTGCGTGTGGACAAGCCGCTACATCTTGAGAGGTGCGCGCTATGACTGACGCTGTTGAGCCGAATGCGGTTCGCCCAATCGTCGGAGACGAGTCGTTAATTGCTTGCTTGCGCGAGATTCATCACGCGCCCTGGCCAGCCGACCTGTTTCGATTCGCGCCGTTCACGCTTTCCGGAGACGACGACAAAACCGCGTACGTTGCAATCGCATGGATCCCCGCCACACGAAGACTATATGCGCAGAGAGTCACAATTGGAGCGCCGCCTCCCGCGAGCAGAATGCCGCAACCCATGGACGTGGATGCGGACGATTGGCAATCGAGAGTAGTTCTGGCGAGCAACGCGTTTCGACCGGAATACATGAGATTGTCCGCGGCGGAGGTACCCAGCAGTTCGCTTGCAGGGATCTCAAGGCGCATGATGCTTATCAATGCGCTGGTCATGGTTGACCCGACGGGCATGGGACAAGAGTCGGACTACATCGTGAATGACTTAGTCCTTTGCGACGCTCAACGTCGCAACGAACGAATCAAGGAGATCGGGATTGCTGTCGACGGTGGCCCAGGTTTCAAGGCATACCTCGTCAAGCTATTGACGAAGTTCATGTGGTATGGGGGTGGTCAACAGGCACTGTTTGCGCGAACACCGGATCGTGGTGGCCCCAACCAGCCCCGACTGAAACCCGCGACCAAACCCGGTCCGCTATCTGCACTGGAAAAACTTGATAAGGCACGCGCAATTGCTCGAGGACGGACCTACGTCAGAAGTGCTATGCGCGTCGATAGCACAATCAGAGACACGATGACGAAAGCGGCAACTCACGATTGGGCCGTGAATCAACGTACTTTGGCTGATACTCATCGCCTAATGATCGGGCGGGAGTACTCGGACTGCCGAATCGCCGAGACGCCGAGCTATGGCGCTCTCTACTACCATCTATCTAAATACATCGAGCCAGCCCATAATTTGATGGAGAAGCGCTACGGGCGCAAAGCGGCGGCGCAATACGTTGTTCCTCGCACCGGAAATTCAAGCGATTTGACGCAAGGTGCGATTGAAATACTGGACGCTGACGGCTTCGTTCCGAAGATACCGGTCGGCGGCCTCGTGAAGGGGAAGTTGGAACCGGTAGAGGTCTGCGTTGTTCTTGCTGTTTCCCGCCTGTCAGGTGGAATTTGGGGATATGAAATATTGCTCGAGAGTGAACGCTCAGAGGGCTATCTCCGATGCCTCGTCTGGTCACTTCTCCCAATGGACGATCGAGTGAAAGCTCTCGGCCTCCCCTCGCTTCCGGGCTTATTGCACGGCAACTTCGACGGTCTATTTGTCGACAATGGGCCGGGGAAGAAGAAGACGGTTCGGGTGTCCGCAGTCGATACATTGGACGGCACCATGTTCAACCCGCCTGGCGGACGAGGTGATTTGAAGTCAATGTGCGAGAGGGTAAACAGGACCATCATACGTCTCATGGCCGATGAAACCGATGTCGGCTACACGCGGGACAACGACATTCTCGAGAAGCTCAAACGTGAAGAACGATCTCGACGCGAACCGCTCACCATCGACGACTTCGAGCGGCTGCTCCTTAAGTCAATCAATTACCTCAACCTCACATCAAACAAGGCGCGTCTGCGTACCGAAGAGATGGCCAACGCAGGGGTCGGTATAGTGCCCGCCGAGATCCACCAGTACTACCAACAGTTGCGGCGCGGAAAAGCAGCAAGATCCTGGACTCCAGCGGAAGTGTTCGACACCTTCTTGCCGTGGAAAGAAGTGCCTTGCATCAGGGGCCGCATCAAGTATGAAAAGGCGCAATACACTTCGCCAGAACTTATCGAGATTGCATCAAACCATGCGAAGCTGCCAGTAAAGCGGCAGTTAAAGGTCGAAATCAAGCGAACCGTCCAGGATTCGTGGACACTGCTTTGTCGAGGACCAGATAAGAATGTCTTCGAAATCGAGATGCTCGATGAGGACAAACGTCGGTTCGGCTCGGGCGGCTGGAAGAAATTGGAACTTGCCAATCGTGACGAAATGCTACAAGAAAAGGCCAACCTCGAACCACGGCGCGCGCGGTCAGCAGGCAAAATTAAGGTGACGCAGCAAGAGCAGGTCGATTCATACGAAAGAGGACGGGGCAATAGCTACGCCGGCGCTGTTGGCATAACAAAGACGCAGGCGAAACAGAACGGGCGCGCATCTCGGGCCAGCGAATTCGCGGAGATCGAGCGCGCTATCTACCTCCCCTCGTCGGATAAGCAGCCAACGCCGGCAAATCAACCACAATGGGACAACGTGGAGGATTTGGACGACCCGTTGGAGGCCGCTGCTCGGCGTGTAGAAGAGGCCTATCTCAGCACGAAGTGACGGTGTCGAAGCGTATCCGTTTGAAAAGCGAGGGGTTCAGGGTCCATCGATTCATGCGAGTCGCGCCTTCTCGCGCTAACACGTCGATGAGAGGAGTCGTCACTCACCGGATGCCGGCGAAATCGGCAACGCGCGATGTATCGTCGTGCCGTCGTGGACGCCCACGTAGAGCCCCTTAGGGAAAGGCGCCGTACCAACAATGATAAATACAATACCTGCAAGTCCCGCCGCCCCTGCGGCCTGTGCATCGTCCTCGGCCAGTTTTAGATCGGCCGAGGACGGGTACGGATGCGGTTCAGGATGCGTATGCCACAGGCCTATGCAATGCATTCCGGCGTCAAACATCGTCGAGCGCTCGGCATCGGCGCGAGCTCGATCTATGACGACGTTCGCCCGAGATACCGACTTTGGTTTCAGCACTGTTGCGATGTGGACAACTACCTCTGGTGACGAAAGTGAAGGGGAATACAGTTGGCCAACGCTTTCCGTGCAACGGCGGCCGTTCTGAACACGCGAATATAGCGTTCGCAGAACACCGTCTTCCAGCACCAGTTCCCATTCGGCTCGTGGCAGTGCAAAACGCATCACTGCGCAGTCCCTCGTGTGCCAAGAACGTCATTGAAACCACGTGTCAGCCGCACGGAACAAAAGGCGTCGTCGGATAGAGGTACCAGGGGACCCGGATTGACTTTGACATCGAGCGATGCGAAATATGCGCTCGAGCGAACAACTGACCAGATTTTCGACTGCTGTGGTACTTCTGCGTCCAAGACACCGAGGACGCACTCGCAGGCGGTTGCTGCAACTTGGGAAACATCGGCCGGACCATATTCGTGGAAACCTGAGTTGCAAGCCGGCAGCACGATTTTCGTTTCCTCATGCCATTCTGCTACATGGATCCGAAGGACAGGATCATCGACGGGCCAGGTTGTGTCTCTATCGACGAGAACGACGTGCGACGCCGCGCAGTACGGCTCCATCCATGCATGAATGATGGGCGTGCCGGCGAGTGTGGTGTTGCGTACCTCACTAAGAAACCGACGGACACTCTCCTCTCCAGTGCAATCAACCACCAAATCAAAGTCACCCGGTCGGCACTGAGCGAGAATCCAATCGGCTGCCATCGCGTAATGGCCCTTGACAACGACACCGGGGATATCGGCGTTCAACTGATCTGCGAGTTCGACAGCCTTATGCTTGAAAAGAGCACGCATTCCCAGCGGATGTCTGGAAACATTTTCCGGCATCACGTCATCCATATCGACGAGCGTCACGCGCTGGATGCCCGCTTTCGCAAGCCCTATCGCGAGCGGCGCGCCAAGCGACCCACAGCCCAGAACGAGAAGCCGCTTCGTTCGGCGCCGTTCGATCCGCTCGAGGCGCTGATCGCGCACAAGCGCCCAGTCCGGATCGATGCGCGTCACCTCAAGGGGCATAACATCCGGCAAGTCGAGCTTGGGCACTAGTGGAGGTGTGAGTTGATACGCAAACGCTGCGTTTGCGGCGGTCAAGACAACAAATCCCGCCGGAGCGCGCCCGGGATCCGTCGAGCACCAAGCCCTCAGATCGAATTCGCCGTCCGTCGCCTTGTATGCCAGTCGAGTTAGATCATCGAATGTTCGAGGCCAATTTGCTGGTGTCCAGCATATGGATGCCGGCAGCGGGATGAACGCCGCACGAGCCAACTCGAGAGTGCCGCATGAAAGCTTATGCCTGCGCGCGAGAAAGTTTGGGTCAACGTTGGGCCCGGTCGCTACACCTATAAGGCCCGTCTGATAGACGGCGACCTGACCTTCGACAATCGAGTCGACGCGACCTAAGGCGTTGAGGAACTGACGAATGCGGCCACGCATTTTTCGTTTCGCGCTGAACTCGCAGAAACGATTCCAGTAAGCCACGGCCTCTCGCTCAAACTCATCCGTCACCCATGCAATATCGGTACACCTGTCAAGGAAGGAGTCAAAGGCCTTGAGGACATCATGCACGGCGTACTCCGGTTGCGTGTATGCGAGGGACTCGTTGAGCTTTCCGAGGCATACGGCTCCCGTTTCTTCCACATGCGGAAGGACCAGGCATAGTGCCTTGTCGACCATAATGCGAGGTGCTCGCGTGGGAAATCCTCGCGGCAAAATGAGCTTGACGCGTGTGTGACCCCGTAAAACGGGATGCTGCAGGTCGAATTCCCACGTGTGAGTCGCGCTAGGGCGTGCCCCCACACGACTTAGGAATGCTGCCCCTTCACCATCCAACCATTGCACCACTGCCGCCACTTGGCCTGCGAATGGCGCCACGTGTTCTTCTGCGCTCATGCGAGAGTGTCTTTTTTGCTACCGGATGGTACCGGCGTCACCGGTTCACGACGTTCGCCGCCCGGGACGGATTTCATCAGCGAATTGAGCAATCCCGTGGCCGCCGGCGCGATGCTCGCTTTCCAGGCGTCAACGCCGTGCTGCCCAAAGATCTTCCGGACACGCTCCTCATTGCTGCGTGAGTATGAATCCGAAAACAGCGCAGCGAGATCAGCCTGAAGCTGCTTGTGCCAACTATAGAAGGCTCTCGCCCGTTTGCCGTCATCCTCGTTCCAGCGCTCGGCGAAGTTTTCATCTTCATGCCGCGGGTTGCGCACGCTGTAGCGCTCGCCGTCGAACTCAATGAAGTCAGGCATTCGCTCGACCACATCAAGAAGCACTTCGATGGCATTCGAGTACATATGGCGATCCTGGTAGACTGTCTTGTACGCCCACGTAGCGAGCGTCACGAGGACAACCGAGATGGGCTTGCCTTCCTTTACCTCATCCGAGGCGCCCCGATACATCAAATCGCGGTGTAGTTTGATGAGCTGCAGAGTTCGGCGCAGTATGTCGTCGATTGCCACGGGATTCTCAGGCACATCATCAATTTGATGTGCTGCGTCCATTGCGGCCTTGAGCATCCTCTGGAACACGAACTTCTGGTTCGCAGCCTCACAGAACCAGTCTGCGAACTCTTCAGGGTTTGACGGGCTCCAGCCTGTCTCTGGATCGCGTACACGCAGGTCAGTGCCTGTGATCCCGAAGCTATCCGGCAGAGCCGGGGTGACGTCGAAGTAAAACGGCTCGTTCACATACTGAAGACGCCAGCAACGAGGCTTCGGTTTCGGGTCGCCGGCAGCATCGTTGAGGCCGCGCAGGGCGTCACCGAAGTCAGTAAAAAACTGATCGGGATCGATTCCAATGAAGTGTTCGCCACCCAGCTTCACAACAATGTCGAGGTCAAACTTTTCGTTTCCTCGCGGCGCAACGGTGGTTTGCGTGCGCATCGAACCTTGGACGACGATATGCACATCGGTTTCGCCTACACCGAGTTTCCGCGCGACCTGTTTCGCGAGCAGCCCATAGTGAGCAACGGCACGGTCCCTTTCCTCCTCACTTAACTCGAGTTTCGACAGCAGTTGCACCATCAACTCTTCCCATTGTCGAGCTTCCTGGTCGGCAGCTGCCTTCTCCATGAAGGCCTTTGCAAGCGTGCGTTTGCTATTCATGTATTGGTCTCACTCATTGCTACATTAGCGACACTTCGCGTCCTGTCCTGACGTTCTTTACATAGGACGAGGCGATCTCGATTGTTGGCAAGAACTGACCACGGCTTCCATCTGAGGTCCTCGCCCTTTCGTAAAACACAACTCGACTTTGATGTCGGCTCTGCAGTTTCTGGCCCAACCTGACGCAAGCTGCCGCCGGCGCAATCGGAATGCAGTGGATACGGTCAACCCTCCACTGGTCCTGCAGTCGCTGCAGCGCATGGTCGAACGCTTTGCCGACCAGCACGAGATCGTCTCGATGTCCAATAACGCTACGAGAAGGCGCCGGGACCGTGACCTCGACGACTGGCAGCCTCCATCGCCCGTCCTGATGAAACGTCGAAGGTAGTTCCTCGGGCGGCACCCGGTCCGTCAAGCTGACAAGCAGTACCGCCTCGCGTTCATCAGGGCGGGGAGCGCGATGAACCGTCACCGAATACTTATCGCTTAGAGGCGGTTCACTGTCAGCAGGCCAAACCCACTGTCCCCCTACTGCATTGCGTTCAAACTGGAACAATTCGACCGTGCGGGCCTCCCCGATGAGACGTCCACCGAGCGCTAACACGGACATGGTGTGGAGCGGGAAGACTGAAATCACGTCGGCGCGAGCCCCACCATGGGTCGATCCATCGAGGCGCGCCTGAAGCAGCGGTATCTCCGTCCGAGCGAGCTGATCGAAGAGCGATTCCCAATAATGAATCGCCGTGCCATCCCCCTGCTCGTTGCCGTTGTACGCAAACCAATGAGGTCTCGGATCCAGCGGCCGCACCTTCATGATACGCATAGCATCTTCAGCACGTCGCTGATCAAACTGAACCGTCTGACCCGCAATGTTGCCGCCAATGACGATCATGTCCGAAGCCGGATAGCGGAGACTGCTGAATAATCTTGCGACCTGCGCAATATTGGACTCACGCATCGCCTTCAGTTTCTCCACGGAATACTCCTCAGGAGAAACACGATCAATGAGCCGGTGACATTTATCACACAGCAGCATCACGTTATCGGCGCTCTCGGCCAATCGCTCCGAGAGCGTTTCATCGCCGCGCGGACCATCCTTCGATGACGCGACAATGTGAGCGAAGTAGCTGTAGTTGCCTGCCGTATTCGTAGAAGCATGCATCGACAGGTTTTCGCCGCACCCTTCAAATTGACAGTGCCATCCCGCCTGTCCTCCAACGAGCTTGCGCACTTCTGGCGGAATCTCTCCCGTTCTGCCGCCTTCGCGCCTCTTGGGTTTGACAAACCCGGTAAGCTCATCGCGCCGTGCGGCCCAGCGGTCAACATCTACCCTGCGATAGGTTGCGGCAGCCTCAATAGATACGAGTCCCGCCTCCAACGAATCCACCTCAAGCCACTTGAACTTCCGTCTATTAGCGTCAACTACCGCGCGAGAGTTCGCCGCGAAATCACCGCTCGGGCCAAACCGCCATGGAGCCTGCGGCCCGGTCTTCATCGCAGCCGCCACGCGTAGCTTGTCCGCCATCAATACGATGACATCGGACTGCGAGACAACTTTCTGTAGCGCCTCGGCAAGTTCCGGGTCCGGAAGCCCTCGAGAAATGTCGCCACTCCGCTCAACCCCGTCCTCCGGCTGCGGCGACCGCCCCACCGAATCAACATGTTGTGCCATTTCAAGAAATTTTGACGATTTAACACAACATATAGTAACTTTGCAAAACATGCAATGCTTCAGCGTTAGCAGACAACGCTGCTCTGGAGCATGGATTGCGGCTCTCGCTCCGAGATTTGAGCCGGAGACCTAGCTCGAATCGACTGTTTAACCGGATATTTGATTTAGCGGACAAGCTCGCAAACGTTTTCCATCGCCACAACGATGTCCAAATCGTTACTTGAGGATGTAGCGCATGCATTTTGATTGGTCACGGAACACCGGGCACTCCGACCTGATACCGGGAATTCCTGATACCAAGTACCCAATTGCTGTTTTGGGTTATGGTGGGATATCGCCCAAATTCGTTGGTGAGAACACCCGAAAAGTCGCTGTTTCGTTCCAACAGCTGGATGAACCAAGCGCGCAACCATTCCACAAAATGGTGTCGTTCAGCCATCTGCGCGCACTGCGCATCGGGTCAGTCTGGCAAAACATGCGGCACGTGGGCGACGTCCGATACGATGAGTTCGGAAAAGTCGACGTCGACTTTTCGCCCGGCCAGTGGCGCGTTCTCTCCCCGCTCACCGAGACACGGGACGGACGGCCAGCGCCATTGAATGGCCGATACCGAGCCTCCAGCAAAGATGAACGCGTGGAGCGCAGCTGGTTGCTCGAGTTCACCCTTTCAAACAACCGCACCTTGCTCGTCCCGTGCATGGAGTTCCTCCTCCGGTGCTATGGCATATCGGAACTGATACCACGCGCCCTGACCAGTAGACCGTGGGACGCAGCCACGGCGTTGTTTTTGGCTAACATGACGCCCGAAATCAACGCAGAAGGGAAATGGGTAATCCGCCCGACCGAGCGAATGCAGGATGGTGACAGAGCGTTCCTCGGGCACATTGTCCACTCTGCCGATGCTCGGCACGCAGCAAAGTCGATAGCGGACCAGTGTGTGTTCGAAAGCAAAAGCAACAAGATAATCTTCCCCCGCGTCACTCCTTGGTTTTCAGGTAGCGTTCCAGTCGCTGCGCAAGGCCTATGGATCCGTGAAGGAAAAACGTTCCTCGCGTTACGCATGGACCTGTTAGATGCGCCTTCTGGTCCTGGGATCGTCGCGGTGAAGACGAAAAAAGACGAAATCAGCCGATCTGAGGACGACCTGAGCAGCGACCAAGCTTACGAGGGACGTCAGAGCTTTACCCTTTCACCCGATTCGAAGCTAAAGGTCCACGTCCCAAGCGATGCGCATAGCTTCGGTAATGCTCAGCCCGAAAAGCGCGATCCCAAACGGGACCGCTTCCCCGTCCGATCGACGCGCGACATCACAACGGTTTTTGAGCGGCAATCGAGTATCGTTTTGCCATCAGACGGTCCAGTTGGGCCTGGCGTTCAACTTGTTTCCCCAGAGGTACCCGACGTTCTCGAGCTACATCGCATGGTGATGGCTCATGGCACATTGTTGGAAATGTGGAGGGCACTGCAGACCCTTCAATCTGAGCACCCTAGACACCTGCGTCGTGTTCAATGGCTGCACGCCGAACGCGGTTTCATAAGTAGCAGTCCGCCCGAACTCATTGCGTTCAAGCCCTTTGCGGAAAAAGAAGACGTCAAGCCGGACATACGTAGTTGGGTGACGAGGGACGTCAAGACCGAATCGCCCCGCGGAATACTTGTCCTGCGCATAGACGCCACTGTCCCGAAGACGCTGGAAAACAAAACGGTCTATGTGCTCGAAATCGAACGCCGCGTGAAGCAGTCTCGGGTTGGCAAGGACAGGATTGACGAGGAAGCCGAACGCTTTCGAGGACTAGTTGCAGTCCTGGCGCCGGAAACGGACTTCGATGAGTGGCTTCGTGACACGCTGTCCAAGATCCGACACGTCGTCGGACATGTCGTTGAGCTTGAAACGCTACACCCCGACATGATTGAAGCGTTCAAGCATAGCCAATCAAGAGGCACCAACAAGACGCCATTTCGGGCGTCGGCCCTTCTGGCTTTGAAGAAGGCCGGGGTCGATCTGTAGTCGTGCGAACGCCATTGCTAGCGCTGGTGCTCGCATTGGGTCGCATTTCTGATCGGCATGGTGCCGCATGGGAAGCACCTGTATCCACATCTAATCAAAATTCCACTTCAAAGGGATGACGAGCGTTTTCCTTGTGATGTTGTCCCTCATCGCCCGACTCAGCACCCGATGCAACCCATTGATATATAAGGATGTAACCGACATATCCCGAACTAATCAAATGTCGTATCCGCATCTAATCGAAAGCAACAGCCGCAACAGGCGTGGCGCCGATTCCGGCCGGACCGGTGGCGGGCCGGCGCCCGACGCGTTATCGCGGCACTTCGACGTAGGTTTCCCTGCAGATCTCGCGCAGCGCCTGAACGAGCAGATCCCGCGTCGGCGCATGCGATTCGCCGGCGCGGGTAAACAGCGCGATGGGCGGCAGCGTCCAGACCAGCGAGTAAGGCACGATCGCCACGCCGGCGATGCGCACCATCTCTTCCGCGATATCGGCCGGCACGATCGACACCGCGTCGTCGCTCGACGCGATCATTTCGCCGATCAGCTTCGACGAGTAGCTTTCGACGATCGGCACGGGCGGCGCGATGCCGGCCGACAGGAACAGATCGGTTACCTGCTCGCGCATCGGCGTATGCGGCGCGCCGAGAATCCAGTCGAGCGCGCGCAGCTTCTCCCAGTCGAGTTTCATGCGGGCCAGTTTCGCGGCCAGGCGACGGCTCGCGATCATCCGCGGCTGCTGCTGGTAAAGGACTTCGAAGGAGACCGGCCCCAGCTCGACCGCCGACGACGCCCGCCCGATCACGAGATCCACGCTGTGATCCTTGAGCTGGAGCAGCAGCTGATCGCTGGTGCCTTCGTGAATCGTCACGGTCAGGCGCCTTTCCATCCTCGACTGCAGCCGCTTGAGCGCGGCCGATAGCATCTGGCCCGAAATAAACGGGATCACGCCGATATGCAGATGGGCCGCGTGGCCGGCGGCGACCGCTTCCATCTCGCGGGCGAGATGGTCGAGGTCCTTCAGCATCGCCCTGGCGCGCTCGAGCACGACCGAACCGAGCGCGGTCGGCCGCATCCCGCGCGACGAGCGCTCGAACAGCGGCGTGCCGAACATGCTTTCCAGCTCGGACAGCGCGTTCGTCACGGCGGGCTGGCTGCTGGCCATGTGCTCCGCCACGCGCGTCAGCGACCCGTGCTGCTGGATCTGCAGCAACAGCATCAGGTGCCGCATCTTCAGCCGCGCGCCGAGCCGCCGGACCACGTCGTTCGCGTCGAATGTCATTGCCGGACCGCCATACCATCATGAAAAAGTGATGGGCCGATATTAAAACAGAATCATCTCCTTATGGCCGATCCCTAGAATCACCTCATGGATCGCGTCGGGACTGGCCTGGCGCGCATGCCCGGACCCAAAAAACATGAAACAGACAGAGACTCAGCAGCAGGCCGCATACGACTATCACGAGTTTCCGACCCCGGGGAAGATCTCCGTCGTCGCCAGCAAGCCGCTCGTGACGCAGCGCGATCTCGCGCTCGCCTACACGCCCGGCGTCGCCAGCGTGTGCGAGTCGATCGCCGCCGAGCCGCTGAACGCGCATCGCTTCACGAGCCGCGGGAATCTGGTGGGCGTCATCACCAACGGCACCGCCGTGCTGGGTCTGGGCAACATCGGCGCGCTCGCGTCGAAGCCGGTCATGGAAGGCAAGGCCGTGCTGTTCAAGAAGTTCGCCGGGATCGACGTATTCGACATCGAGATCAACGAGACCGATCCGGACAAGCTCGTCGACATCATCGCCGGCCTCGAGCCCACCTTCGGCGGGATCAACCTCGAGGACATCAAGGCGCCGGAGTGCTTCACCGTCGAGCGCAAGCTGCGCGAACGCATGAAGATCCCCGTCTTTCACGACGACCAGCACGGCACCGCCATCACGGTCGCCGCCGCGTTCATCAACGGGCTGAAGGTGGTCGGAAAGTCGATTTCCGAGGTGAAGGTCGTGACGTCGGGCGCCGGCGCCGCGGCGCTCGCGTGCCTGGACCTGCTCGTCGACCTCGGGCTGCCGGTCGCGAACATCTGGGCAACGGATATCGAAGGGGTGGTCTATCGCGGCCGCACCACGTTGATGGACCCGGCCAAGGAACGCTTCGCGCAGGAAACCGACTCGCGCACGCTGTCCGACGTGATCGGAGGCGCCGACGTGTTCCTCGGGTTGTCGGTCGGCGGCATTCTGAAACCGGAGATGCTGAAGGCGATGGCCGCGCGTCCGCTGATTCTCGCGCTCGCCAACCCGACGCCGGAAATCTTCCCGGAACTCGCGCATGCGACGCGTGACGACGTCGTGATCGCGACGGGCCGCTCCGATTTCCCGAACCAGGTCAACAACGTTCTGTGCTTCCCGTACATTTTCCGTGGCGCACTGGATGTGGGCGCAACGACGATCACCCGCGAGATGGAAATCGCCGCGGTTCACGCGATCGCCGGCCTCGCACAGGAAGAGCAGAACGACATCGTCGCGGCGGCCTATGGCGGCGATGAAGTGTCCTTCGGCCCGCAATACCTGATTCCGAAGCCGTTCGATCCGCGCCTGATCGTGCGTATCGCGCCGGCCGTGGCCAAGGCCGCGATCGAAGGCGGCGTGGCGACGCGCCCGATCGCGGATCTCGACGCATATGTCGAGCAGCTGCAGCAGTTCGTCTACCACTCGGGCGCGTTCATGAAGCCGCTGTTCGCGACCGCGCGTCAGCTCGTGCGTGACGGCGGCAAGGCACGCATCGTGTTCACCGAGGGCGAAGACGAGCGCGTGTTGCGCGCGGTGCAGGTGATCGTCGACGAGAAGCTCGCGCGTCCGATCCTGGTCGGGCGTCCGGAGGTGCTGCTCGCGCGTATCGAGCGGTTCGGCCTGCGCCTGCGTCTCGGCCAGGATGTCGAAGTGACCAATCCGGAATATGACGAACGCTTCCCGCAATACTGGACGACGTATTGGGAATTGCGCTGCCGCGACGGCATCTCGAAGGAAATGGCACGCGTCGAAATGCGACGCCGCCTCACGCTGATCGGCGCGATGATGGTGCGGCTCGGCGATGCGGACGGGATGATCTGCGGGACGGTCGGCGAGTATCACAATCACCTGAGGTTCGTCGATGAAGTGATCGGCAAGAAGCCCGATGCGTCGACCTATGCGGCGATGAACATCCTGCTGCTCAATCAGCGGACGGTCGCGCTGGTCGATACGCACGTCAACGACAACCCGGATGCGGAGCAGATCGCGGAATTCACGATCGCGGCCGCGCGGCAGATGGAGTGGCTGAATCTCTCGCCAAAGGTTGCGTTGCTGTCGCGGTCGAACTTCGGGTCGGGGAGCGCAGCTTCGGGCGTGAAAATGCGAAAGGCCCTGGAAATCATTCGCACGCACGCGCCGGATATCGAGGCGGATGGCGAAATGCACGGCGACTGTGCGCTCGACGAGGCGCTGCGCGCGCGACTGCTGCCGATGTCGCCGCTGAAGGGCGCGGCAAACCTGCTCGTGTGTCCGAACGTCGATGCGGGGAATATCGCCTATAACCTGCTCAAGACCGAAGCGGGTAGCAACGTGGCGGTGGGGCCGTTCCTCCTCGGGGTCAACGGGCCGGTGAACATTCTCACGTCCAGCGCGACCGTGCGGCGGATCGTGAACATGACGGCGTTGACGGTGATCGAGGCGAATCGGAACGCGGCGGGATGATTGGTCGTCGGTAACAACACGATGCAGTGTCCGCGAGGCGCGATGGTCGGTGAATCGGAGGGAATACGACTCGACGATCCGCCGACCAGTCTCCACCAGGACGTCGGCTGGTGTGGGTCGGAAGCATCAGTCAAGTATGGTGGCTTCCGACCTCGGTCGATCGAAAATGCGCCCTACCGAACCCGCTCCAACGCACCAGCAAACCTCCCGACCGCCGCGTCGACATCATGCAGCTTGTCAAGACCGAACAAGCCGATGCGGAAGGTCTTGAAATCTGCCGGCTCGTCGCACTGCAACGGCACGCCGGCCGCAATCTGCATTCCGACATCGGCGAATTTCTTGCCCGACCGGATATCGTCATCGTCCGTGTAGCACACGACAACCCCCGGCGCCTCGAAGCCTTCCGCCGCCACGCTCCGAAACCCCTTCTCCGCCAGCAACGCACGAACCCGCGCGCCGAGCTCGAGCTGTTCCGCCCTCACCTTGGCGAAGCCATACGCCTCCGTTTCCTTGATGACATCGCGCAACGTCGCGAGGCTGTCGGTCGGCATCGTCGCGTGGTACGCGAACCCGCCGTTCTCGTACGCTTCCATGATCTGCAGCCACTTGCGCAGGTCGCACGCGAAACTCGTGCTGGTGGTCGCATCGATTCGCTCGCGCGCAAGCGGACTCATCATCACCAGCGCACAGCCAGGCGACGCGCTCCAGCCCTTTTGCGGCGCGCTGATCAGCACGTCGACGCCGCTCGCCTCCATGTCGACCCAGATCGTTCCGGACGCGATGCAATCCAGCACGAACATGCCGCCGACCGCATGCACGGCGTCGGCCACCGCACGCAGATAGCTATCGGGCAGCATCATCCCGGAGGCGGTTTCGACGTGCGGTGCAAAGACCAGATCCGGCTTGTGCTCACGAATCGCGGCGACGACTTCGTCGATCGGGGCCGGCGCAAACGCAGCCTGCCTCCGCGATTCGACCGGACGCGCCTTCAACACGATCGACTCGGCGGGAATACTGCCCATGTCGAAAATCTGCGACCAGCGGAAACTGAACCAGCCATTGCGGATGACCAGGCACTTCTTGTCCGTCGCGAATTGGCGCGCAACGGCTTCCATGCCGAACGTCCCGCTGCCCGGGACGATCGCAACGGCCTTCGCGTTGTAGACCTTCTTCAGCGCCGCGGAAATATCGCGCATGACGCCTTGAAAGCGCTGCGACATGTGATTGATCGACCGGTCGGTGTACACCACCGAATATTCGAGAAGCCCGTCGCGGTCGACATCGGGAAGTAATCCTGGCACGTTCGCCTCCGGTAAAGGATGAACCATGGGATCGGCACGAGCGGTATTCGTGAGTCGACACCGCCGCGCCCATGCAAATCTGCGTGAATGCTTCGACGACGAACGATTCTAACGAAAGCCGTCCGACGCCGGGGACTTTGGTGTTTTGTGCGGTGCACGCACGAAGGCGCGTTCGCGGGGGAAGGATGCTGCCTGGATGCTGTCGGAAAGCCGCTAAACGCCGCCGCGCCCCGCCCTCACGCTCCCGACGAAAGCCTTCGCCAACACCGTCGGCTCGACCGGCACCACCAGCGCACAGACCGACTTCGCATCGTCATCGGCGATCGGCACGAAGACAACGCCTTCAAACAAAAGGCCTGCCATCCGCTCCGGCACGATCGCAATACCCCGTCCGGCGGCAACGAGAATCAGCATCGACGTCTTCGGCGAAACGATTCGCGCGGTCACCGGCACGAACCCGCGCTTCAGACACAGATCGATCACGACCCGCGCCAATCCGCCGCCCTCGCGATGCACCGCCGATACGAACGGCTCGCGCCGCAAACGCGCGATGGTCGTACGCTTCTGCCGCGCGAGAGGATGACCGGCGGGCACCGCGACGCACAACCGCTCCGCCGCCATCTCGACGAAGCGAACCCGCGCATCGCGCCGCAGCACGGGCAACCGGACAACCCCGACATCGGCATGGCCATTCGCGATCTCCAGCACCTGATCCTCTGACGACGCGCGATCGACATCGATGCGCGCGCCGGGACACGCGCTCATGAACCGGTCGAGATCCGGCATCAGGCTACTGACGGGAATGGTGCTCGAATGCAGCAGCCTCAACACACCGGCCTCGCCGTGCGCCAACTGCGCGCCCTCCTCCGCCGCTGCCGTCAGCGTCGCCGGAATCGACGCCACGCGATCGCGATAAATCGCGCCGGCCGGCGTGAGCCGGACACCGCGCGGCTCACGCTCGAACAGCAAGAACCCCAACTCGTCCTCGAGTTGACCAACCTGACGGCTGAGTGCCGACTGCGCGACATGGAGCGCGCTCGCCGCCGGCGTGAATCCGCCGAGATCGGCCACGGTCAGGAAATAGTGGATTTGCCTCAGGGATGGCATGCCGAAATGAGATGAATAAGCGTCCGATTTGATATTTGCGTTATACCGGAGCGCTCTCCAGAATGAAAGCTGCGGGTCCGCCAACGCCGTCTCGGCCGTATTTCCAGGAGCGTTCGATCTTGATGATTTCGCTGACTACCCTACTGTCGTATCTCCTCGTCGTCGCCGCCGGCATGAGTGTCGCACTGCAGCAGGTGCTCAACGCCAACCTCCGCGCACAACTCGCTTCCCCGTGGTGGGCCGGCTCGGTCAGCTACTTCGTCGGGCTCGTCGCGATGCTGGCGGTCGCATTCCTGTCGCCGCAGCCGCGCCTGACAGGCGCGCTCGCCGAAACCGGATCGTGGTTCAGCTGGACGGGCGGATTCTTCGGCGCGGTATTTATCGGCGTCGCGATCCTGATGGTCCCGCGGCTGGGTGCGGCCACGACGCTCGCGCTGGTCGTCGTCGGGCAAATGGTCGGCGCGCTGATTCTCGATCAGTTCGGACTGTTCGGCACACCACAGCATCCGGTCAGCGTATTGCGCATCGCCGGCGCGGCCTGCCTGATCCTCGGCGTCGTGCTGATTCACACATGACGGTACGCCGGACGGTGCGCGGTGCAAAAATGCGCTGAGCACCGGCAAAACCCGCGATAATCGGGCGTTGAACGCCCGGCTCGCACGAACCTGCCCGCTCGCCGCGCCGCGCCATGCGTGACGACCACCCGATTCCACCCCACGCCCCGATGCCAGAGGATTTCCACTTCCTGTTGCTGCCCGGCTTCTCCGCACTCGGCTTCATGTCGGCGGTCGAGCCGCTGCGCGTCGCGAACCGCTTTCGCACCGAACTGTACCGCTGGCACGTGATCAGCGCGGACGGCGCGCCCGTCGCCGCGAGCAACGGCATCCCGGTCGCCGCCGAAGCAGCATACGCGGACGTCGCGCGGGTCGAGACGGTGTTCGTCGTCGCCGGCTTCGATCCGCTCGTGTGCTACGACCGCGCGCTCGGCGACTGGCTGCGCCGCCAGAACCGGCACGGCGCGACGCTTGGCGGCATCGACACCGGCAGCTTCGTGCTCGCGGAAGCCGGGCTGTTCGATGCATCGCAAACGCTCACGCTGCACTGGGAAGCGCTCGCGGCGTTCCGCGAACGCTACCCGGGCCTGAACGCGACGCAGGAACTGTTCGAGATCGACGACCGGCGCATCACCTGTGCGGGCGGCACCGCGTCGATCGACATGATGCTCGACCTGATCGGCAGGCGGCACGGCGCCGATCTCGCGGCGGCGATCTCCGAGCAGTTCGTCGTCAGCCGCATCCGGCAACGCTCGGACAGTCAGCGGCTCGAGATCGCAGCGCGCTACGGTGTGCACAACCGCAAGCTGATCCAGGTGATCGACACGATGCAGCGGCACATGGAAAGCCCGCTCGGATCGGACGCGCTCGCGCAGGACGTGTCGATCACGCGGCGCCAGCTCGAACGACTGTTCAGCGCGACGCTGAACGACACGCCGACGCGCTTCTACCTGAACCTGCGCCTCGACCGCGCCCGCGAGCTGCTGCAGCAGACCGACATGAGCATCACGTCGGTGTGCGTCGCATGCGGCTTCGAATCGCCATCGCATTTCTCGCGCACGTATCGCTCGCGCTTCGGCGTGAGCCCGCGCAGCGACCGCCGCGCGACGCGCTGAGCAGCGCCGCTATTGCGTACAATCCGGCGCGCCATTGCGCGCTCCGGCAGCGTTTGCCGCCGTTCGCTGAACAATGCCGCCGATTGATCGAAGGACCGAAGCGGCCTTCGAAAATAAATTGCAATGTCATCGAAAATATTCTGTAACATACCTCGCAATTAGATAGGCAGCCCTAAGGAGATGAGAGCCCGGGCCCGACGCTTGTCGTGCCACGCAGGCTGCCAAACTACGATCAATGCCGATCCGAGGGGTATGACATGACGATACTCGCTTCGCCGTCGCCGCACCTGCCTGCCGTTCGCCTCCCCGCCGCCTTTCCGCTCCGATTCTTTTCGACCTGACGTTTAGTCATCCTTAGTCAGTCGAATCTCCCTGCACCGCTTTGTCGCACCGGTTCCATCGAGCCGGCGCGCGGGCCGTGTCGTGCCTGCTCGCCACAAGCGCGCGGGCGTGTCCAACCGTTGAGATGAGGATCACGTATGCAGACATCACGCAAAGCATTGCCGCTCGCCCTGGGTCTCGCGCTCGCTTTCGGCATCGTCGGCGGCAGCGCGGCCGATACCAAGGTCGCGAACCCGCAGGCGTCGAGCCTGCGCGAAAGCCTGACGCGCGGCGTGGCACCTGCCGCGGCCAAGGCCGATACGGCCGCCGGCCAGTTCCGCGCGGACGGCGTCGCCGTCACGCTGTACAACCCCGCATATCGCGCGAAGAAGGCGGCCGCCACGCCCGCCGCCACCGCACGTGATTTCGTCGCATCGCAGGCGACGCAGCTCGGGCTCGACGCGGCCGCGCTCGCGAGCCTCGCGGTGACGTCGGAGCGCGACGACACCGATTTCACCGTCGTGCGCTTCCAGCAGCAGGCGGCCGGGCTGCCCGTATACGGAAGCGACATCGCGGTGACGGTCGCGAAGGACGGCCGCATCCTGTATGTCGCGAGCAACACGATCAACGGCGTGGTCGCCGCCGCGCGCAAGGCGCAGGCCGTCGATCAGCAGCAGGCGCTCGACCGCGCACGCGCGTATCTCGGCGTCGTCGGCTTCACGAACCTCGACGCGCAACTCGTCGCGTTCGTCGACAAGGCCGGCACGCATACCGCATGGAAGGTGCGCGGCCGTCCGCAGGACGGCCCGAAAGGCGACTGGGAACTGTTGATCGACGCGGGCAGCGGCGAAGTGCTGCGTGCCGAGGACAAGGCGTTCTATGCGACCGACGGCACGGGTTTCGTGTTCCGGCCGGATCCCCTTTCGTCGACGAAGAGCAGCTACGGCAGCACGGGCTACAAGGACAACAACGACGCGGACTCCACGCAGCTCACGGCCTCGCGCGTACGCGTAACGCTGAAGGATCTCGCGCAGTCGAATTCACGCTACGTGCTGTCGGGCCCGTATGCATCGTGCGTCGATTTCGATGCGCCGCGCGACAATGCGTGTCCGGCACAGGCGACGCCCGCCTTCGAGTTCACGCGCGGCAACCTCTATTTCGAGGCGGTGAACGCGTACTACCACATCGACACGTTCCTGCGTTACGTGAACCAGGCGCTCGGTATCAAGGCGATGCCGTACCAGTACACGGGCGGCGTGCAGTACGACCCGCACGGCGAATCGGGCGACGACAACTCGTCGTACTCGTCGAGCAGCGGCCGGCTAACCTTCGGGCAGGGCGGTGTCGACGATGCGGAAGATGCGGACGTCGTGATCCACGAGCTCGGGCACGGCATCCACGACTGGGTGACCAATGGCGGCCTGTCGCAGCAGGAAGGCCTGTCGGAAGGCACCGGCGACTATCTCGCCGCCGCGTACAGCCGCGACTTCAACCAGTGGAGCCCGTCCGACGCGCAGTATCACTGGGTCTACAACTGGGACGGCCACAACGAATACTGGGGCGGCCGCGTGACGAACTGGAACGTCGGGCGCACCTATGCGCAGGCACGCGGCGCCGAGATCCACACGGCCGGCCAGTACTGGGCATCGTGCAACCTTGTCGCGCGCGACGCGATCGGCGCGCAGGCGATGGACAAGGCGTTCCTGAAAGGGCTGTCGATGACCAACAGCTCGACGAACCAGAAGGCCGCCGCGCAAGCGGTGCTGACGGCCGCCGCCGCGCTCGGCTACAGCAGCGCGCAGCTCGCGGCGATCGGCAACGCGTACAACAAAAGCTGCACGTACGGCGTGACCGTGCCGCAGAAGTCGTAATTCCGCAGCAGGCGGGGGGCGTCGCACGACCTGCGGCGCGCCCTCTTCCTCGACATCGCCATCCTCACGAGATCGAACATGCCTACTCTGACATTGACCCGCCTGAGCGCCGCGCTGAGCGGCATGCTGCTGACCGCCGCCGCGCACGCGACGCCGGTGTGGATCACGCTCGGCGACACCGCTTTCCGCCAGCTTCAACGCATCGATGCGAGCGCGACCGCGCAGTACAGCACGACGGTGGACGCCGGCAAAACACCCGACGGCGCCACGCGCCGCGAAACCGTGCACGTCGTCGAGATCGACGATGCGCGGCTCGGCGAACTCGCCCATGCGGTACACCATGCGCGTGGCCACGGGCCCGGCTACATCGTGCATGACTCGTTCGACGACGCGCGCCGGGCATTGCAGCCGGCACCCGCCGCGCTCGCGAAACAGGCCGCCGCGACCGCCTACGCGGTGTCGAACGCGCCGCAGATCAAGACCTGGATTCAGCAACTGCAAGCCAGCAACATCGCCGGCACGATCACGTCGTTGTCGGGTTTCACGAATCGCTACTACACGACGTCGCACGGCGTCGCTGCCTCGGACTGGCTCGCGCTGCAGTGGAAGCAACTGGCCGGCTCGCGCAGCGACATCGCCGTCGAGCAGTTCGCGCATACGGGCTTTCCGCAGAAATCGGTGATCCTGACGATCCGCGGCAACGATCCGGCCGCCGGCACGGTCGTGCTGGGCGGCCACCTCGATTCGACGGTCGCCCGCACGACGGAAAACACGCGCTCGCCCGGCGCCGACGACGATGCGTCCGGCATCGCCAGCCTGACCGAAGCGCTGCGCGTGCTGCTCGCGAACGGCTACCGGCCGAAGCGGACGATCAAGTTCGTCGGTTACGCGGCCGAGGAAGCCGGGCTGCTCGGATCGAAGGCGATCGCGAAGCAGTTCCGCACGCAGAATGCGAACGTGGTCGGCGTGCTGCAACTGGACATGACCAACTACAAGGGCGATCCGAAAGACATCTACCTGATCACCGACTACACGAACGCCGCGCAGAACACCTACCTGACGAACCTGGCGAAGACCTATTTACCGGAACTCGCGGTCGGCACGTCGCAGTGCGGGTATGCATGTTCGGACCACGCGTCGTGGAATGCGCAGGGCTACCCGGCGTCGTTCCCGTTCGAGGCCGACCAGAACGACAGCCCGTATATCCATACCGTGAACGACACGCTGGAGAATTCGGACCGGCAGGCGAACCACGCGCTGAAGTTCGGCAAGCTGGCGCTCGCCTATGCGGTCGATCTTGGCGGTGACGGCAGCACGACCGTCAAGCGCTGACCGGGTCTCGCCGCCTCGAGATTCATCGGGCGGACGCGCATCGTGCGCGTCCGGTCGAAGCGCGTTTCCCGTTCCGGATAGAATCGTCGTTCGATCACTTCCGCGACACGGCGCACCGCCATGACCGACTTCTCCCGCTCTGCCGACGATCTCTCGCCCGAACGCGTCACGACCGCGTTCGACCTGCCCGGCCACACGACCGTCCGTTCGCTCGGCGTCGCGCAGGGCATCGTCGTGCGTTCGCGCTCGATCGTCGGCTCGTTCGGCGCGGCGCTGCAAACCATCTTCGGCGGCAACATCACGCTCTATACGTCGCTGTGCGAGAAGGCGCGCGAGCAGGCATTCGACAAGATGCTCGCCGACGCACGCAAGCTCGGCGCGAACGCGATCGTCGCCATGCGCTACGACTCGACCGAGATCGGGTCGGGCGTGACGGAAGTCATCTGCTACGGTACGGCCGTGCGCGTGGCGCCGGACGCGTGACGCGCATCACACGTCGCGTTCGAGCGACTTCATGTTGGTGAGCTGAGGAAACAGCTTCATCCACGTCAGCGCGACGGCGATCGTCGCTGCGCCGCCGATCACGATCGCAGCCGGCGCGCCCCACCACGCCGCCGTTACGCCCGATTCGAATTCGCCGAGCTGGTTCGACGTACCGATGAACAGCGAGTTGACCGCGCTCACGCGGCCGAGCATGTCGTCGGGGGTACGCAGCTGCACGAGCGACAGGCGCACGACGACGCTCACCACGTCCGACGCCCCCAATGCCGCCAGCGCAATGAGCGACACCGCGAAATGCCGCGACAGCCCGAACACGATCGTTGCGATACCGAACGCGATCACGCCGCCGAACATCGCGCGGCCCGGCCGCCCCTTCAACGGAAAACGCGTGAGCCACAGCGTGCCCGCGAGTGCACCGACCGCGGGCGCCGCGCGCAATGCGCCGAGCCCCCACGGCCCGACCTGCAGGATGTCGCGCGCGTAGATCGGCAACAGCGCGGTCGCGCCGCCGAACAGCACCGCGAACAGGTCGAGCGACAACGCACCGAGGATCGCCGGTTCGCGCCGGATGAACGCGATACCGGAAAACACCGAACGCAATGTGACCGGCTCGCGCGCGGGCGGCGCGCTGCGCAGCGGAATCGTACCGCTCAGCACCGCCGCGATTGCGAACGCGACGACGCTCGTACCGAACGCGGCGGGCGCGCCGACGCCATACAGGAGGCCGCCAAACGCCGGCCCGAGAATCTGCGCGGCCTGGTTCGCGGACGTCGACAGCGCGGTCGCACGCGGCAGGTCGCCGCGCGGCACGACGGCCGGCAGCAGCGACGACACCGACGGCGATTCGAACGCGCGCGCGGTGCCGACGATCGCCGCGAGCGCATACACGCCCGGTGCGACGAGCCACCCTTTCGCGGCGCCGAGCAGGAACACGCCGGCGGCCAGCGCCTCGACGCCCTGGCAGATCGTCGCGATGCGCCGGCGATCGTAGCGGTCGGCCACCTGCCCGACCACGAGCGTCAGCGCGAACATCGGCACGAACTGCGCGAGCCCGACGAGACCGAGCGCGAACGCGCTGTGCGTGAGCGCATAGACGTACCAGCCGATCGCGACCGAGAGGATCTGGAACGCGAGCGACGACATTACGCGCGTGCCCCAGAAGCGCTGGAACGGCGCGTGGCGAAACAGGTTGGCGGGTAACGGCGACGGCGAACGGGATTCGGGTAACGGGGCGGTCATCGGACGGATGTCATCGAAGAAGGGCCGGCGTTGCGCAATGCGGCCAAACCGCGATGATAGCTTCAACCGCCCCAATCCCGCCCGATGCCTGCCCGTTGGGCACAGGGCCCGCGCATATCGCACCGCCCGATACCGATTCGCATCCGAACAACGCGCAAAAAAAAAAAGCGCGAACCGCGGTTCGCGCCAAAGAGAGACCTCGCTGAAGACGTCGAAAGAATTACCCGCCCCGCTCAGAACGAATGCCGCATCCCGATCCGCACGTCGGCCTGCGTCTGCGTCGTCGACGGCGTGAAGCTGTAGCCGATCACCGCATCGACACCTTGCGAAGCACGCAGGTAATCGCCGGAGATGTACACATCGGTGCGCTTCGACAGCAGGTAGTGCAGGCCGGCCGTGCCCTGGTTCCAGTGGTGACCTTCGAAACGCGTGTGCTGGTAGCCCGCGATGAAGCTCAGTGCCGGCGTGAACTGGTACATGCCGCCGCCTTCATAAACCTGCATGTGCGACGACTGGCCGAAGCCCTTGATCGTCGTGTACGAGAAGTTCGCGTCGAGCGACAGCTTGCCGATCGTGTAGCTCGTGCCGATGCCGAACGTGCCCTGGCTGTCGACGTCCATCGCGGTGTTCGCGAACAGGTCGGTGCGCGCGCCGGTCGCCGGATCGACGGTCACGGTCTGCTGGCCGAGGAACGTATGCGTGCCGATCATCGCGTACGGGTCGAACGCATAGATGCCGTTCGGGTTGTTCAGGCGCGTGTACGCGGCGCCGATCGAGAAGTCGCCCTTCGTGTAGCTTGCGCCCGCGCTCCATGCGCTGTTGCGATGGAAGTTGCCGGCGACGTTGCCGAACGAGTACATCGCGCCGAACTTGAAGCCGCTCAGGTCGTTCGACAGGAACTTGACCGAGTTCGGCAGGCGGTCGCCGTTGAAGCGGTCGAAGTCGCCCTGGTGGATCGCGTAGCCGCTGCCCCATGCCGAGATGTTGTAGATCGACACGAGCTCGTTGGTGATGTCCAGCTGGTTGCCGAACGACAGCGTGCCCCAGTCGTTCTGGAGACCGACATAAGCCTGCCGCCCGAACTCCGCCCCGCCGAACCCGAGCTGCCCGTTGCCCAAGTGGAAGCCGCTCTCGAGCGCGAACACGGCCTTCAGGCCGCCGCCCAGATCTTCCGTGCCTTTCAGGCCGAAACGGTTCCCGTAGGCGACGCCGTCATCGAACTTGACCACATGCGAACCGCCCGTGTTGTTCACGTACGTAATGCCCGCGTCGAGAATCCCGTACAGCGTCACGCTGCTCTGCGCATGGCCGATGGCGGGAATACAGGCCGCGCATGCCAGCGCGGCGGCTACGGCAACTTTCTTTTGCTTCATTGTCGACCACCCTCCCTGAACCCTTCGATGGAAAGAACCGTGGCCTGGCGCGCACAGCAATACGCCGGCTGATTCGAATTCGGTACATCCGCTGGCTTCGGCATTTCGTTTTCCGCAATAACGCAGCCATTGGCGAAAAATACAAACCCATATTTCAGGTCACCCGTCTGAAGGCGACACCAAATGGTCTTGATGCGACTGGTCGGGAAAACACGGAGACGGGCGGCACGGCAAAAGCCGGCCGCCCGAAGGCAGGTCAGCGGGCATCGAGCGCGGCGCGTACGGCCGGCAGGGCCGGCGTGCCGGATGCGGTCGTGACGCCGTCCAGCCAGCCCTCGACGAGCGCCGGATCGGCTTTCAGCACGTGCTGCGCCGCCAGCGCGGGCGACGTCTTGTTGTCGAGCATGTCGGCGATCATCCGGTTCTCGACGTCCACGGAGAACGTCATCTGCCGGAACAGCCGCGCCAGATTCGCGCACTGGCCGGCAAAGCCGGGGCGCGTCACCGTGTTGACCGTCGCGCCGCCATAGTTCGGGCCGAAATACGCATCGCCGCCCGACAGGTAGGTCAGGTGGAATTTCGTGTTCATCAGGTGCGGCTCCCACGCGAGGAAGACAATCCAGCGCTTGTCCCGCACCGCGCGCTCGACCTGCGTGAGCATCCCCGTCTCGCTCGATTCGACGAGAGACCAGTTCGCGGACCCGAGCGCGTGGTCGGACAGCATCCGCTTGATGTTCTGGTTCGCGGGCGCGCCGGGCTCGATCCCGTAGATCTTGCCGCCGAAGCGGTCCGCGTAGCGCGCGAGATCGGCGAATGTATGCACGCCGGCCGCCGCGACGTAGTCGGGCACGGCCAGCGTGAACTTCGCGCCGCTGAGGTTCGCGTGCAGCACGTCGATCGACTTCTCGTCGACGAACGGCTTCACGAGCGGCGCCTGCGCGGGCATCCAGTTGCCGAGGAACACGTCGACCTGCCCTTTCTTCAAGCCCTGGTACGTGATCGGCACCGACAGGTTCGCGACGTCCTGCCGGTAGCCGAGCGCCTTCAGCACGACGCCGGCCATCGCATTCGTCGCGTCGATGTCGGTCCAGCCGGGCGCCGCCATCTTCACGTCGCGACACGTTTGCGGATCGGCGGCGTGCGCCGACTGCATCGCCACCACGCACGCGGTCGCGGCGAGCGCCGCGCCGAGCCTCCGGATTGCTGCATTGCATTGTCGTTTCATGATTCGCTTCCTCCGTCGTTCGTCAATGACCGCGATGCGGACCGTTCAGCGCCCGACGCGCGGAAAGCGCGCCATCGCTTCGAGCGTGTCGAGTTCGATGTGATTGCGCATGTAGCGCTGGCTCGCATCGGTAAACGGCTGCCAGTCCCATGCCTGGATGCGCCCCTGCGTCGTCGCCGCGTAATGGAACCGGCGCCGCCGCTGGCTCGCGCGCACCTGGGCGTCGAGTTCCGGCAGGTTCCAGCGCCGCGCGGCCTCCGCGCGGAAGGCGGCGAGCATGTCGGCGGCTTCGGGCAGGCCGGCCAGGTTCGTACGCTCGCGCGGATCGTCGGCGAGGTTGTAGAGCTGGTCGGGGTCGGCCGGGCAATGCACGTACTTCCAGTCGCCGCGGCGGATCATCACGACCGGCGCGACCGCCCCTTCAGCGAGATACTCGCCCAGCGCGACGTCGTGCGCCGGTGCGCCACGCAGATGCGGCACGAGGCTCGCGCCGTCGACCGGGTCCGGCCAAGCGCCGGCGGGCGCCGCGCCGGCCAGCTCGACGAGCGTCGGCAGCAGGTCGACGTGCGACACGGGCCCGCGTACCCGCGCGGCATCGAAGCGGCCCGGCGCATGAACGATCAACGGCACGCGGCAGCCGCCCTCGAAGAACGTCATCTTGTACCAGAGGCCGCGCTCGCCGAGCATGTCGCCGTGGTCGGACGTGACGATCACGATCGTGTCGTCGGCGAACCCGCATTGCTCGAGCGCGGCCAGCACGCTGCCGAATTGCGCGTCGACGTAGGACGTCGCGCCATAGTACGCGCGGCGCGCGGCGCGGATCTGCGTGTCGCTGGGCGGCGTGCGGTCGTTTTCGCAGACGAAGCGCAGCCGCTGCGAATGCGGATCGCTGTCGGCCGCATCGAGCCGCACGGCCGGCATGTCGATTTCGTCGTCGTTGTACAGATCCCAGTATTCGCGCGTGATCGCGTACGGATCGTGCGGATGCGTCAGCGAGACGACCATGCAGAACGGTCGCTCGTCATGCCCGGCGGCACGCTCGCGCGCGACGTCGTACAGCTTCTGCTTCGCCGCGAACGTGACCTCGTCGTCGAAGTCGAGCTGGTTCGTGCGCACGCACGGGCCGGCCTCGAGCACCGAGCTCATGTTGTGATACCAGCTCGGCCGCTCGGTCGGGCGATCCCAGTCGGGCACCCAGCCGAAGTCGGCGGGATAGATGTCGGTCGTCAGCCGCTCCTCGAAGCCGTGCAGTTGGTCCGGCCCGCAGAAATGCATCTTGCCGGACAGCATCGTGCGGTAGCCGCCCGCGCGCAGGTAGTGGGCGAAGGTCAGCGTTTGCGCCGGCAGTTCGGCGGCGTTATCGTAGGCGCCGATACCCGACGGCAGCTTGCCGGTCAGCAGCGAGAAACGCGACGGCGCGCACAGTGGGCTCGCGCAATACGCGGCATCGAATACCACGCCTTGCGACGCGAGCCGGTCGAGCGTCGGCGTGCGTGCGACGCGATTGCCGTAGGCTGGCAACGCGAACGGCGTCAGCTGGTCGGCCATCAGGATCAGGATGTTGGGAGTCGGGTTCGTCATCGGCGGTCGTGGGGAAATCGGTGTTCGAACGGAACGGCGCGACGCTTGCGCAGCGACGCAGCCAGCATGACGGACGCAGCCTGAAGAAAGTGCCGCGCGCACCGGCCGCGACTGGCTAGAATCGCGGAAGGACCGGCACGGTGCCGTGTCGTCCGAATCACTATCCCCCGCCCGAATTCGCGCGGGAAGGCGTCCGGCCCTTATGAGGCCATTAGAGAGACTTATGTCGAAATCCGAACCGTTACCGTCGATGCAGGCGCTGCGCGCGTTCGAATCGGCCGCCCGTCTCCAGAGCTTCACGGCCGCCGCGCGCGAGCTCGGCTCGACGCAGCCGGCCGTGAGCCAGCAGGTGTTCCAGCTCGAGGCGGAGCTCGGCGTGCCGCTGTTCGAGCGCAGCCCGCGCGGCGTCACGCTGACGAGCGACGGCCAGTGCCTGTACGAAGCCGTGCGGGTAAGCCTCGACACGCTGCGCGGCGCCACCGCGACGCTGCGCGCGCGCCGCGAGCATGGCGCGCTCACGATCGTCACGGATTTCGGTTTCGCGACCTACTGGCTGATGCCGCGCCTCGCGGGCCTGAAACGCGTGATGCCGGACGTCGACGTGCGGGTCGTCACGTCACAGGATTACGACGCGCAGCGCGACCACGCCGACATCGCGATCCTGTTCGGCGACGGCCACTGGCCGTCGTGCACGGCCGCGCGGCTCTTTCCGGAATCAGTCACGCCCGTCTGCTCGCCCGCGTTCCGCGCCGCGCACCCGCACGTCGCCCGGCCCGACCATCTGCATGCGCTGCCGCTGCTGCACGTGCAGCCGACGCGCCCCGAGCGCTGGCTGTCGTGGGCCGGCTGGTTCGACGCGCATGGCCTCGACGCGCCCGCCGCCGCGCGTGGCGTGACCTTCAACAGCTATGCGCTCGTGATCCATGCTGCGCTGCTCGGCGAGGGCGTCGCGCTCGGCTGGTCGCCGCTCGTCGACGAGCTCGTTGCGTCCGGGCAGCTCGTGAAGCTCGTCGACGCACCCGTCGTCACGTCGCGCGGCTACTTCCTCGTGCGTCCGCCGCAGCGCCCCGAACCGGACGCGACCCACGTGTTCCGTCGCTGGCTGCTGGATGCGTGCGCACCTGCGTGAACGGCGCTCCGGCAAGCGAATACACACCTGACACTTGCTGGACTCGCCGCGCCCGTCCCGCCCGACGCCCGCTGCCCGGCCCGCCGAAGCCCCGCTCCGTTCGGCCGCACTGACGCGCCGATACCAGCCACACGGCGGGTTGGTTCTATCCTCGCCAAAAACGTCCTGATTTACTTGAGTCTCCCGCTACCCGCGTAGCTCGACGCCATGGTGCGCCGCCGCGCGGGTTCGCCCCCAAGACATCCGAGGAATCACATGACCGCCGACTCACGCCCCGATCAATTCGTCCTGACGCTGTCGTGCCCGAGCGCGGCCGGCCAGGTCGCCGCCGTCGTCGGCTTTCTCGAGCGCCACCGCTGCTATGTCGATGCGCTGAACGTGTTCGACGACGATCTCAGCAACCACTTCTTCGTGCGCTGCGTGTTTCATCCGACGGATGAGTCGCTACAGATCGACGCGTTGCGCCAGGAGTTCGGGCCGATCGCGACCGCGCTCGGCGGCGGCGGTGAAGGCGACACGCAATGGGCGATCCACGACGTGAACGCGCGCCCGAAGGTGCTGATCATGGTGTCGAAGCTCGAGCACTGCCTCGCCGACCTGCTGTTCCGCTGGCGGATGGGCGAGCTGAAGATGGACATCGTCGGCATCGTGTCGAACCATCCGGACTTCGAACCGCTTGCCGTACAGCACGGGCTGCCGTTCCGCCATTTCCCGATCACGGCCGACACCAAGGCGCAGCAGGAAGCGCAGTGGCTCGACTTCTTCGAATCGAGCGGCGCCGAGCTCGTGATCCTCGCACGTTACATGCAGGTGCTGTCGCAGGAAACCAGCGCGAAGCTCGCGAACCGCGCCATCAACATCCATCACTCGTTCCTGCCCGGCTTCAAGGGCGCGAAACCGTATCACCAGGCGCACGCGCGCGGCGTGAAGCTGATCGGCGCGACCGCGCATTTCGTGACCGACGATCTCGACGAAGGTCCGATCATCGAGCAGGTGGTGGAGCGCGTCGATCATGCACTGCGTCCCGAGCAACTGCTCGCGGTCGGCCGCGACGTCGAATGCATCACGCTCGCACGCGCGGTGAAGGCGTTCATCGAGCGCCGCGTGTTCCTGAACGGCGACCGGACGGTGGTGTTTCCGTAAACGCATCGCTTCGGCGAGCGGCCAACAAAAAACCCGACCGGCAGCAGCAGCCGGTCGGGTTTTTTATCGCATTGCGTTCGGCGCCTCGCGCGACGGTTCCGGGTGCGGTGTCCGGATTCGCCGCGCTTACGGGCTTACTTCACCCACGCGAAGTAATACGACAGCCAGATCGTGAGCGCCGCGCCGACCAGCGCCGCATACGGCATCAGGTTCAGCCACATCGCGCGCTTTGGCACCTCGAGCTCCATGTCGCGCTGCATCTGCGCGGGGAAACGGCCGCGATCCTGCCAGTAGTGGCGATAGAGAAACACCGGCACGATCAGCAGCATTGCGATCAGCCCGTTGCGCAACGTGCCTTCGCCCTGCAGGTTCGCACCCGCGCCGACATAGACGAGGTTCGCGTAGCCGCAGATCGAACCGGCGACGAGCAGCCAGGTCGGACAGCGGAACGGGCGATCCCAGTTGCCGCGATCCATCCGGTGAATCCAGCCCGACTGAAGATTCAGGAACACGAACAGCATGTAGCAGACGTTCGAGATCGACAGCACCGTCATGTAGTCCGACATCATCAGCAACACGAGGTTGAAGCCGAGATCGGTCCACATCGCTCGGGTGGGCGAGCCGTGCTCGTTCACGTGCGACAGATACTTCGGCAGCCATCCGTCGACTGACGCTTGGTACAGCGTGCGCGACGAGCCCATCATCGACGTCATCACGATCAGCAGGATCGACAGCATCAGCATCACGACGACCGCGTTCGCGACCCACGCGCCGCCGCCGACGATCTTCGCCATCGCGGCCGCGACGCCGGTGCCGTCGCCGATCGACGGATCGAGCATCGCCTGCGTGCCGAGCGCGCCCTGGAACGCCATCGGCACGAGCGTCATCACGACGAGACACAGCGCGCCCGACCAGAAGATCGCCTTCGCGGTGTCGCGACGCGGATCGCGGAATTCACGCGTATAGCAGACAGCCGTCTCGAAACCGTACGACGCCCAGCCCGCCATGAACATCGCACCGAGCGCCATCGTGACGCCCTGCCCGTTCCACGAACCGAAGGTCGCGGTCGTGAGATTGCCTTGAGCATCATGACCGAGCGGCAGCAACGGGAGCAGATTCGACATCGGCACGTCGCCGGTGACGAAGGGCACGATGCCGACGATCAACAGCGGCGTGAGCGACGCGATGCCGAGAATGCGCTGCGTGCGTGCGGCCTTCGACGCGCCGCTGTGCTGCAGTTTGAACGTGATGAGAAGCAGAATCGTCGCGATGATGAACGTCGCGTTGATTCGCAGGGAAAGACCCGGCTTGATGAAGCCGAGATCCGCAACCTTGAGCTGCCAGTGCAGCACCGCCGCATTGGCGGGAAAGAGACTCGTGAGCGCATAGCTCGCCGCGAGGCCGCAGCCGAGCGCAAGCATCGGCGACCACGCGAGCCAGTTGCACCACACGGAAACCGGGGCAATCAGTTTGCTGTATCGAACCCAGCCGATCGCGCCATACACCGACGCACCGCCCGATTTATGGGGAAATAGCCCCGATATTTCCGCATAAGTCGCGCTTTGAATCAGCCCCATCGTGATCGCGGCGATCCAAATCGCCCACGCGGGCTGGCCGATCGTCGCGCATACGCCACCGATCGTGAACAGCACGCCTGCCGGCACGCCGCTCGTTACCCAGAAGGCATCTTTCCAAGTCAGGCCACGATGCAGCGTGTGGCCCGTCGAATCATGTGAGATGGTTGCCTCAACACCACTGGTGCGATTCGCACGCAGTCCTGCTTGACTCATCCAATTCCTCCTCTCGATCAGAGTTAGCGCTTCAGCGCTTACTCTGGTCCGATGCAAAGCAGATGACTCCGCACAAGGGCGCTAGTGTAACAACTTACGCGCATTTTTGCAGAATCAGTAAAAGAAAACCGGGATATGCCCGCATGAATTCCGGATTATTTCGGATTCCTGCAAGACATTCCCGGTCTGTTTTTTTATGATTCTCGCGACGAATCGCCGCGGTCTTTACTGCGCGCCTTCAGTCCACGAATTCACGCGATCGGCATGCGCCGCGATCCATGCATCGGCGGCGGCTTCCGGCTTCGAGCCGTTCTGGATCGCGAGCATCACGCTGTCGATCTCGCCCGGCTTCCACTGGAATTTCTTCAGGAACGCGACGACCGGCTTCGCCTTCGTTTCGAGCTGCGGGTTCACGACGCTGTCGACGTGCTCGGCGCCGCCGAACACCTTCTTCGGATCGTCCAGGAAGCGCAGCTTCCACTTCGCGAACATCCAGTGCGGCGCCCAGCCGGTCACGATCACGGGCTTGTTCGCGCCGACGGATCGCGACAGTTCGGCCGTCATCGCGCTGCCCGAGCTCGGCATCAGCGTGTAGTTCAGGCCGTAGCTCTTGATCGCTTCGTCGGTCTTGCGCATCACGCCCGCGCCAGCGTCGATGCCGACGATCCGGCCGCCGAAGCTGCCTTTCTCGGCATTCAGATCGTCGATGCTCTTCGCCTTCACGTAGTCGGGGACGATCAGTCCGATCTTCGCGTCAGGAAAGTTCGCGCCGAGATCGACGACCTTCGTCTTGTATTCGCCCCAGTAGGAGCCGTGCGTGACCGGCAGCCATGCGGAGAGCGTCGCGTCGAGGTCGCCGCGCGCTACGCCCTGCCACATGATCCCGGCAGCCACCGGCACGAGCTGGACCTGGTAGCCGAGCTTCTTCTCGATCACGCGAGCCGCGACGTTCGACGTTGCGACGCTGTCGTCCCACCCTTCGACGTAACCGATCTTCAGCGTCGGCTTCGTATCTGCGAGCGCCGACGCGCTCAGTGCCACCATCGCCGACAGTGCGCCGGTCCACAACAGCTTTCCGAACAACTTCATGGTCGATCTCCTTGGAATGCGCACCGTGCGCGTTGTCTCTCTAGGTTCTTCAACCACAATTCCGCGGTATCGTTGTTTTACGACGGATGCTTGTCCGAAGGCGACGCGACGCGTCGCATCCGGACCGGCGATGGCTTGTCTCGACTACTTGTCGATCACGAGGTCCGACAGCGGCTTGCTGCAGCACAGCAGCACCATCCCCTGATCGATCTCCCGCTGGCGGATGCCGCCGTTGTGCTTCATCTCGACTTGCCCCGACACGAGCTTCACCTTGCAGGTACCGCACATGCCCTGCGTGCACGACGCCGGCAGCCGCACGCCCGACTGGCGCGCCGCATCGAGCACGTGCTGCTCCGAGCCGCACGAAATCTCGCGGTTGCTCTTCGCGAAGCTGACCGTGTATTGCTTCGTCGCGACGTCGGCGCCGTCGGCGGCCGGCACGAGCTCGGCGAGCACGTCGTCGCTCGCCGTCTGCGCGAGCGTTTCGAACGAGAAGCTTTCCTCGTGATACTGCTTGCGGTCGAAGCCGGCTTCGTCGAGGAGGTCGCGCACGGCCTTCATGTACGGCGCGGGGCCGCACGTGAAGATCTCGCGCTCCATGAAGTCCGGTGCGATCAGCTTCAGCAGCGGCAGCGTCAGGAAGCCCGTGACGCCCGGCCAGTTGGTGCGCGCACCGACGCGCTCGACGACGAACGACGTGCGGAAGTTCGTATGGTTCGACGCGATCAGATCGAGTTCGCGCGCGAAGATGATGTCGTCCGGCGTGCGCGCGCTGTGCACGAACAGGATGTCGCGATCCTCGGCGAGATCATGGTGTGCGCGGCTCATCGACATCAGCGGCGTGACGCCCGAGCCGGCCGACAGGAACAGGTACTTGCGCGCCGGATGCCGCGCGCACGTGAATTCACCGGCCGGGCCGAGCACGCGGACCGACGCGCCCGGCTGCAGGTTGTCGTGCAGCCAGTTCGACACCTTGCCGCCCGGCACGCGCTTGACCGTGATCGAGATCGTGTGCGGCCGCGCCGGCGACGACGAGATCGTGTAACACCGGTTGATCGTCTCGCCCTCGATGTCGAGCTCAAGCGTGATGAACTGCCCGGGCTCGAACGAGAACGTGCGGCCCTGCGGCGAACGGAAGAAAAAGCTCTTCACGTCGTGGGTTTCCTGCCGCACGTGGCAGCACACCAGCGTTTCCTCGACGTCGCTCGTCCAGCGCTCGGGGAGCGCGCTCCAGAACGCCGGGTGCGTAACCCGGCTGTCCGCCGGCTCGAAATTGGCCGCATCTCGCATCATGTTAGCCTCCGCAGGGCCGCCCCAAGGAGGCTAACCGCCCCCTCGGGGGGCAGCGAACAAAGTGAGCGTGGGGGTTGTTTCATCTGTAGCTCCGCTTGCTGTTCCGCTGATTACTACGTACTACGCGCCGGTTTTTTCGGCGAGCCGGCCGATGTACCAGGCCGAGAATTTTTCGACGAGACCTTCCGTGTACGGCGAATACGGGCCCGGCTCGTACGCGCTGCTGGTCGCGCCGCGCTGCGAGAATTCGACGAGTGCGCGGTCCTGGTCGTTGGTCGCGTTCCACACGGCCGTCAGGTTCTTCACGTCGTAGTCGATGCCTTCCTTCGCATCCTTGTGCACGAGCCACTTGGTGCGCACGAGCGTCTTGCCGGCCGACAGCGGAATCACCGAGAACGTCACGATGTGATCGCTCATGAAGTGGTGCCACGAGTTCGGCTGCGTCCAGAACGACAGGCCGCCAAGGTCGGCCTGGTCGAATTTGCCGAGGAGCTTCTTCGATGCGATCTTCGCGTCGAGCGTCTGCGATTCGCCGCTGCGGTCCAGCGGCAGGCGCTGCGTGCGGAAGCCCGTCACGTCGAGCAGCTTTTCGATTTCCGCGGACGGCAGGCCCATTTCGGCCCACTCCTTGCCACGGCGCACGCAGGTTTCCGCGAATGCGTCCATGCCTTCGGCGTTCGCGTCGGAGCGCTGGTAGCCGAAGCCGTATTCATACAGCGAGATTGTCAGCTCCGGATGGTTCGCGACGCAGTGATAGCACTCGCGGTTGTTCTCCATCGTGAGCTTCCAGTTGCCTTCCTCGATGATGTCGATCTGCGCGGCGATCTTCGTGTTCGGCAAATCGTGCGGCAGCAGATACGGCTCCATCTGGGCGCGCAGCTGCGCGAAATCGGCCGGCGGCTCCTCGGCGAGGCAAACGAAGATCAGCCCCGCGAGGTTCTGCACGTGCACCGACTTCAGGCTGTGCTTGCAACGGTCGAACTGCTCTCCCATGTGCTCGGCGAACATCAGCTGGCCCGTCAGGTTGTAGGTCCAGCTGTGGTACGGGCACACGATGTTGCCGACCGAGCCTTTATCCTCGTTGCACAGGCGCGCGCCGCGGTGACGGCACACGTTGTGGAACGCGCGGATTTCCATGTCGTCGTCGCGCACGATCAGGATCGAGTCGCTGCCCAGTTCCACGGTCACGTAGTCGCCCGGCTCGGGAATGTCCGGTTCGACCGCGACCTGGATCCAGTGCTGGCGGAAAATCGCCTCCATGTCGAGGGCGAAGATTTCCTCGCTCGTGTAGAACGGCGCCTCGAGGCTGTAACCTTCCTTGCGTCGCTCGATCAGTGCGCGAATGTCTGCCGATACTTTCATCGTTTGCTCCGGATTCCTTGCGTCCCAGTGTGGTTGCCGACAGGCATCAAAATCAGTAGTCGATGAGCTGATGCTCGCGCAAATACGCGAGGATCACTTGTGCTTTTTCGACTGAACTCCCTTCATTTACGACGTTGCCGCCACGGCTTTCGGTCGTCGTCGCCGACAGCATCCGGGCATGCCCGGAGCGCTTCTCGGCGGCGACCAGTTTTACGGGTTTACGCTCGATCGGGCCAACCTTCCACGCGCTGGCATCGGCATCCGCGCCGGTCGACGTCAGCGCCGGGCGGATCGTGCCGGCCCGCAGCCGCGCATACGCGTAGCGCGGCGCGACGTTGGCGAGCGGATGCACGGCGACGACGGCAGGCAACGCCGCGTCGACGCGCCGCCGCAACCCTTTCGGCAAGAATTGCCGGACCGCCGCACGGCCGGCGTCGACCGTCACGTCGACAGCCGAGCCGACGAGCGGATAGCCGAGGGTCGCGGCGACGCGATATGGCAGCATCCCGGTGTCGTACGCGCCCTCGGCGCGGGTGCCGGTCAGCACCAGGTCGTAGCCTTCGACGCGCGCGGCGAGTGCGTGCGCGGCATCGTCGCCGTCATGGCAGGCCAGCACCTCGACCTGCCGTGCGCCGAGCGCGAGGTATTCAGCAAGCGCTTCATTTGCGGGATCACCTGCATGGAGCACGTCGAGCTGCGCGCGATGCCGCTCCGCGAGCTGGCGTCCGACCTCGAGCGCGGCAGCATCGTTGCGGCTGTAGCGCGCGGTGCCGCTGACGGGGTGCCGGCCCACGGAGACGAGCACCGCGATGCGTTGCAACTGGCGGGGGGCGTTCATGCTGCGACTCCTTCGGATTCACGGGCGCCGACCGCGGCCGGCGATTGTCCACGCGACGCGCGTGCGGCCTGCACCTGTTCGATCAGCGCGGCGATCGTTGCCTGCGCGTCGCCGACCACCGTCAGGTTCGCGCGCTTCGCGATCGGCGCGCTGCCGTCGAGGTTGACCGCGATCACGTGACGGCAGTCCTTGATCCCCTGCAAGTGCTGCACCGCGCCCGAGATGCCGAACGCAATGTACACACTGGCCTCGACCGTCTTGCCGGTCGCGCCGACCTGCTTGTCGCGCGTGAAGTGACCGTTGTCGACGGCGACACGGCTCGCGCCGATCGCCGCGCCGAACGCGCCTGCGAGCCGCTCGAACGCGCCGATGTCCGACACGCCGTTGCCGGCCGACACGATGAAGTCCGCTTCCTCCAGCGCGACCTGCGCCGCGTCGATTTCCTCGAGGCCGAGATCGCGGTACAGCTGCGCCGCGTCGCCGGCCGGGCGAATGAAGTCGGCGGCCAGGCGCTCGCCGGCGCCGACGAACGGCAGCTTCGCTTCGACCGCGTTCTGCGCGAGCAGGATCACGTCGGGCAATCCGCGCGTCGCGAACGCACGGCCGGCCTGCGCATACGCGCCGACGTGCTTCGCATCGATCTCGACCACGTGGGTCGCGACGCTCGCGCCGGCGGCCGCCGCGTAGCGCCGGCCGAGATCGCCGTCGCCGGTCGCGTTGTCGGGCACGAACACGTGCTTCGGCGCGAGCGCCGCGGCGCACGCCTGCAACGCCTGCAATTCGCTTTCGGGCGCAAAGGCGCGACGATCGAAATCGACCAGCTCGATCAGCTTGTCGACGCCGAGCGCCGCGGCGTCATCCTTCAGTTCGCCGAACGCCAGCAGCGCCACTTCCGTCTGCGCGTCGGCGAGCACCGCGGCGGCGGCGATCGCCTGCCGCGCATGGTCGTCGAGCGCACCGCGCTCGGTGTGCGCCACCACCAGCATCACGTGCTTCGGGTCCTGCACCGCGCGGCGCGGCTTCACGGCCGCGGCGCCATGACCGTGCGCGGACCACTGCGCGACGCTCGCGTCGGCGCTGCCTTCCTCGCCGAGCGTGATGCGCTTCAGGCCGGCGGCCGTGATGATGAACGGGCGGCGCGGATCGATTCGTTTGATCGTGTTCATCGACTCACTCCAGCGAGGCGGCAACGAGTTCGGCTACGTCGAGCACGTCGGGGCGCGGGCCCACGACGCCTTCGAGCATCGCCGTGCAGTTCGGGCATCCGACCGCGACCACCTCCGCGCCGATGGCGCGCGCGTCGGCGATGCGGATGTCGGGAATACGCTGCTTGCCCGGGATGTCGGTCAGCGGCGCACCGCCGCCACCGCCGCAGCAGCGGCCGCGCATGCCGTTGCGCTCCATCTCGACGACCTGGATGCCGATCGTCTTCAGCAGCTTGCGTGGCGATTCCGTCTCGCCGTTGTAGCGGCCGAGGTAGCACGGGTCGTGATACGTGGTGCGCTTCTCGCGCAGCGCTTCGACGGCCTTCGGCGCGATCTTGCCGCTGTCGGCCAGCTCCGCGAGGTAGGTCGTGTGATGCTTGACCGTCACGCGCAGCCCGAGCGCGCGGTATTCGTTGCGCAGGCTGTGCATCACGTGCGGGTCGGCCGTCACGATCTGCTTGTACGACAGCGAGCCGAGCGTACCGATCAGACGCTTCGCCATCTGCTGAAACGTCGCTTCGTCGCCGAGGCGGCGTGCGACGTCGCCGGTGTCGGTCTCGGTCCCGCCGAGCACCGCGTAGTCGACGCCCGCCTTGTTCAGCACCTTCACGAATGCGCGCAGCGTGCGCTGGTAACGCATGTCGAACGCGCCTTCACCCGCGACGAACAGCACATCGACCGGCTTGCCGGGTTGCGCGACGGGTGCGTTCAGGTCGACCGACCAGTCGTAACGTGCAGCCGTGTCGTAGCCGCCCATCGTGCCGGTCTCGCGCAGGTTCGCGAGCACTTCCTGGCCTTTGCCCGGCACCGTGCCGTGCACCAGCGTGCGGTTGCGGCGCATGTCGACGATCGCGTCGACGTGCTCGATCAGCATCGGGCACTCCTGCACGCACGCACGGCAGGTCGTGCACGACCAGAGCGTCTCTTCCTCGATCAGGCCGGACACGATCGGGCCGTTCGGCTCGCCGCGATGCTGGCCGACCGCGAGGCCCGGCGTCGGGCTGCCGGCGTATGCGGCGTCGGTGCCGCCCGCCATCCCGACGACGAGATCCTGGATCAGTTTCTTCGGGTTCAGCGGCTGGCCCGATGCAAACGCGGGGCAAGCGGCTTCGCACTTGCCGCACTGCACGCATGCGTCGAAGCTCAGCAGCTGGTTCCAGCGGAATTCGACCGGCTTCGCGACGCCATACTCGTCGTGCTCGATGTCCGGCAGCTTCAGCGCGGTCGGCGGCGTGGCCGTGCCGTTGCCCGTGAACGATTCACGGGTGGCCGCGAATCGTTCCTGGCGCGGGTGGAATGCGAGGTGCAGCAGGCCGGCGATCGCATGCTTCATCGGGCCGCCCTTCGCGGCGCCGATGGTCATCGTGAACGCGCCGGCGCCGATCAGCAGCGCGCAGAGCACCGCGAACGCACCCGACATCGCGCCGGCCGGCACGACCATGAACAGCACGAGGCCGAGCGCGAACGAGCCGAGCAGCCAGGGCAGCGCATTCCACGGGCCGCGCGACAGGCGGGCGGGCACGTCCTTCGCCGCGCGGCGGCGCCAGACGAACACCACGCCGACGAGCATCGCGAGCGCCGCGAGGAAGATCAGCTTGTCGAGCCACGGCGAGTAGATCGCCAGGCCGTAGTTGACGAACACCAGCGCGAGCGCGGCGATCGCGCCGCCGGCGGTCGCGACGTGGGTCTTCGCGATGTACGGATCGCGGGCGACCACGTGGTGCAGGTCGACGAAGTAGCGCTTCGGGATCGCGAACAGGTTTGCGACGCCGAATGAGCCGGGCGCCGTCGCGCGCCCGAGACGCCAGTAGGACGAGCGCTTCGCGACCGCGAACGCGAGCCCCGCCACCGACAGCCACAGCAGTGCGGTAATGAGGAAAGCCGGATTCATCTTTAGAAATCCTTGACGAGACGCAGCGAGTCGTAGATCGCACCGTGGACGTTGTGCATCGAGATGCAGTCGCCTACACGGAACAGCAGGAAGCGGCCGTTGCCCAGCTCTTCCGACAGGCACGGCTGCGGCTCGGCCGCGAACAGCGTGTGCGGATCGATCTGGCCGCGGTTCACCGACTCCGGCTTGAGCTTCCAGTACAGTTCGTCATTCGGCGACGAACCGTTCTCGATCACCACCTGGTCGACCGCGCGCTCTTCCAGTTCCTCGGTGTATTCGTTGCGCAGCACGGCGATCTTCTTGCCGTCCTCTTCGTACACGCGATCGAGCATGGTGTTCGGCGTCTGAATCACGCCGAGCGCATACAGGCGGCGATAAAAGATCGGGAACGTCGTGCCGCCGCAATCGTCGGCCACCTTCACGTCGGGCGTCACCACCTCGACCTTCGAGCCGCGGCTCGCCATGAAGTCGGCCACGCCGGCGCCCGCATGCGTGCTCACGCCGTCGAACAGCAGCACGTTCTGCTTCGGCTCGACCTTGCCGGTCAGGATGTCCCACGAGCTGACGGCCAGCCCGTCGGCAACGCCCCACGCCGGCACCTGCCACGTGAAGCTCGAACCGCCCGTGGCGAGCACGACGATGTCCGGCTTCTCGGCCATGATCATCTTCTCGTCGGCGGCGACGCCGAGGCGGCGGTCGACGCCCAGGCGCTTCGTTTCCATGTCGAACCAGCGGATGATCCCCGACATCTGTTCGCGCTGCGGCGCCTTCGCGGCGATCATGACCTGGCCGCCCACTTCGGTGTTCTTCTCGAACAACACCACGTCGTGGCCGCGCAGCTTCGCGACGCGTGCGGCCTCGAGCCCCGCGGGGCCCGCGCCGACCACCACCACCTTGCGCTTCGGACCGCGCGACTTCTCGATGATGTGCGGCATCGTCGCTTCGCGCGACGTCGCTGCGTTCTGTATGCAGAGCACGTCGAGGCCGTTGTACTGGCGGTCGATGCAGTAGTTCGCGCCGACGCACTGCTTGATTTCGTCTTCCCGGCCGTCGCGGATCTTGATCACCATGTGCGGATCGGCGATCTGCGCGCGCGTCATGCCGACCAGGTCGATCATCCCGTTCGCGAGCAGGCGCTCGGCCTGGCCCGCATCGCGGATGCTCTGCGCGTGCATCACCGGAATCTTCACGACCGACTTGATGCCGGCCGCAAGGTGCACGAACGGCTCCGGCGGCAGCGCCATCGGCGGCATGCAGTTGGCGATCGTGTTGTGCGTGTCGCCGCCCGAGCCGACCACGCTCAGGTAATCGATCAGACCCGTCTCCGACATCGCCTGCGCGATTTCCTTCAGCGCCTCGTGATCGAGGCCATCCTCGTGGAATTCGTCGCCGCACATCCGCAGGCCGACGCAGAAGTCCTTGCCGACCGCCTCGCGCACGGCCGTCAGCACCTCGATGCCGAAGCGCAGACGGTTCTCGAGGCTGCCACCCCATTCGTCGGTGCGATGGTTCGAACGCTTGCTCCAGAACTGGTCGATCAAATGCTGGTGCGCGGCGGAGATTTCGATGCCGTCCATGCCGGCTGCCTTCACGCGCTTCGCTGCCGCCGCGAAGTCGCCGATGATGCGGCGAATCTCCTCGATCTCGATGATCTTCGCGTTACCGCGGTGCACCGGTTCGCGCACGCCCGACGGCGACATCAGATGCGGCCAGTGCTCGCCGTGGAACGACGAGCGGCGGCCCATGTGCGTCGCCTGGATCATGATCTTCGCGCCGTGCTTGTGCATCGTGTCGGCCAGGCGCGTGAGCGGATCGATGATCTTGTCGTTCGACAGGTTCACCGACTTCCACCAGCCCTGCGGGCTGTCGATCGACACGGGGCTCGAGCCGCCGCAGATCGCGAGGCCGACGCCACCCTTCGCCTTCTCTTCGTAATAGCGGATGTAGCGGTCGCCCGGCAGGCCGCCCGGCTCGGCATACACCTCCGCGTGCGCGGTGCTGACGATCCGGTTGCGCAGCGTCAGCTGGTTCAGCTGCATGGGTTTGAACAGGTGGGGATAACGCATCGCAGGCGACCTCTGGCGTTCGAATGTCTCGTGTTGCGGGTGTTGTTGTGTTGCTGTGTCGTGATGTCAGCGCGTCAGTGCGCGATCGGCGACACTTCGAAGACGCAGTGATCATGGTGCTCGGCCGCACACTGCACTTCCTTCGACTGCGCGCGCGGCGCGTCCTTGCCTTCCGGCGTCGTGTCGTTGACCCAGTCCATCGCGCCGGCGAACCAGCCCGCGAACATGTAGCAGAGCTTGCCTTCCTTGCCAGGCTGCTGGAGCACGAACGACGAGTGGCGCAGCTCGATCTTCGCGCGCGCGCTGGCCGGATCGGCCTCGATGATCGAGAACAGGCCCCAGCCGCGTTGCGACAGGCGCTTCAGGTAGTGCTCGAACACGGCCATGCCGGTGAGCCCGTGCAGCTTCGCCTCCTTGTCGCACCAGTGGTATGCGGACTTGTAGCCGGCTTTGTAGAGAATCTCGGCGTATGCCTCGACACCGAGCGCTTCCTCGACGGCGACGTGGTTGTTCGTGAAGAAGTGGCGCGGCACATACAGCATCGGCAGCGCGTCGGTGGTCCAGACGCCGGTATCGGGATCGACGTTGATCGGCAGTTGCGGTTGCATCGTGGTGACTCCGTGAGGAAAATTGGCCGCGCGGCTCGGGCGCAGGCGCGATATCGTCCGCGTGCCCGCGCGGCCTGCGCAGGCACGTCCCGATCGTTGTTGTGTTGAATCGCGGGTAGCGGTTCGGCGCGGCGGCGCTTACGCGCCCCACACGTCCTTGAACACGCGCACCCAGTTCTCGCCCATGATCTTGCGGATGCGCGACTCCTTCCAGCCGTGCCGTTCCATCGCCGCAGTCAGGTTCGGGAATTCGCCGATCGTGCGGATGCCGTCCGGGTTGATCACCTTGCCGAAGTTCGTCAGCTGGCGATAGCGGCCCTTGTCATGCGTCAGCATGTCGAAGAATTCCTTCGCGAAATCCTGCGTGAAGTCCGTGCCGATGCCGACCGCGTCTTCACCGATCAGGTTCACGACGTAGTCGATCGCCTCGATGTAGTCGTCGATGTTCGCTTCGATACCGCGCTTCAGGAACGGCGCGAACATCGTCACGCCGACGAAGCCGCCGGCGTCGGCGATTTCCTTCAGCTGTGCATCGCTCTTGTTGCGCGGATGTTCCTTCAGACCCGACGGCAGGCAGTGCGAGTAGCACACCGGCTTCTTCGAGAACGCAATCGCTTCCGACGACGTGTTGCCGCCCACGTGCGACAGGTCGACCATGATGCCGACGCGGTTCATCTCCGTAATCACTTCGCGGCCGAAGTCCGACAGGCCGCCGTCACGCTCGTAGCAGCCCGTGCCGACCAGGTTCTGCGTGTTGTAGCAAAGCTGCACGACGCGCACGCCCATGTCGGCGAACGCCTCGATGTAGCCGAGGTTGTCCTCGAACGCGTGCGCGTTCTGGAAACCGAGGATGATCCCCGTCTTGCCTTCCTTCTTCGCGCGGAAGATGTCGTCGGTCGTGCGCACCAGCGTCAGCAGCTCGCCGTTGTCGCGGATCTTCTTCTTCATCACGCCGATGTTGTCGACGGTCTTGGTGAAGTTCTCCCACACCGACACCGTGCAGTTCGCGGCCGTGATGCCGCCACGGCGCATGTCTTCGAACACCGGCTTCTCGAACTTCGAGATGTTCAGTCCGTCGATGATGATGCTGTCCTGATGCAGCGTGCTCATATCTGCCTCTCGCTCCAGTCTCTGCTTTTGTGGGGTCGTCGATCAGTAAATCGGGAAGCGCTCGCAGAGCGCGAAAATCTCGCGGCGCACGCGCTGTTCGGTCGCGTGGTCGCCTTCCGGGTTTGCGCGCAGCGCGTCGAACACTTCGAGAATCAGGCGGCCGATCTCGCGGAACTCGGGGACGCCGAAGCCGCGCGTCGTACCGGCCGGCGTGCCGAGGCGGATGCCCGACGTGACGGTCGGCTTCTCCGTGTCGAACGGAATGCCGTTCTTGTTGCAGGTGATGCCAGCGCGCTCCAGCGCCTGCTCGACCGGCGCGCCCTTCAGGCCCTTCGGACGCAGGTCGACCAGCAGCAGATGGTTGTCGGTGCCGCCGGTGACGAGGTCCACGCCGCCCGCCTTCAGCACATCGCCGAGCGCCTGCGCGTTCGCGAGCACGTTGTCGATGTAGGTCTTGAAGTCCGCGTGCAGCACTTCGCCGAACGCGACGGCCTTGCCGGCGATCACGTGCATCAGCGGGCCGCCTTGCAGGCCGGGGAACACGGCCGAGTTGATCTTCTTCGCGATCTCTTCGTCGTTGGTCAGCACGAAGCCGCCGCGCGGGCCGCGCAGTGTCTTGTGCGTGGTCGACGTGACGACGTGCGCGTGCTCGACCGGGTTCGCATGGCGGCCGGCGGCGATCACGCCCGCGATGTGCGCCATGTCGACCATCAGCTTCGCGCCGACGCTGTCGGCGATCGCGCGGATGCGTGCGAAGTCCAGCGCGCGCGGGTACGCCGAGAAGCCGGCAATGATCAGGCTCGGCTTGTGCTCGTGTGCCAGCGCTTCAACCTGGTCGTAGTCAATCCGCATCGTGTCGCGGTTCACGCCGTATTGCACGGCGTTGAACCACTTGCCCGACAGCGCCGGCTTCGCGCCGTGCGTCAGATGGCCGCCGGCGTCCAGCGACATGCCGAGCACGGTGTCGCCCGGCTTCGCCAGCGCGAGCATCACCGAGCCGTTCGCCTGCGCGCCCGAGTGCGGCTGCACGTTCGCGTAGCCGGCGTTGAAGATCTGCTTCACACGCTCGATCGCCAGCGCCTCCACTTCGTCCGCGAATTCGCAGCCGCCGTAGTAGCGCTTGCCCGGATAGCCTTCCGCATACTTGTTGGTCAGCACCGAGCCCTGCGCCTCCAGCACCGCGCGCGACACGATGTTTTCCGACGCGATCAGCTCGACTTGCGACTGCTGGCGCTCGAGCTCCTTCAGGATGGCGCTGCGCACCGGCGCGTCGCGCTCGGCAAGGGGCTGCGAGAAGAAAGGCTGGGTGTTCGACATAGTGCGTCCGTGACGAAGAATAAAGGGCGTGAAACCGAAGCTCGAGGCCCGCCGTACCTGGGTTTCCAGCGCATCCAGTGCAAGGCTGCCGACGGCTCTATTCTTGTCGTTCGGATTTTCGGCGGATTGATGAATTTAGACGCGTTCTTTGCCTTTTCCGCCATGCGCGTCCGTTTTGTACAAGTGACCGGTCGTACTTTTTCAGACGGCCTGGCGAACCGGCGTGAGTCGTTCATCCATGGACAGGCACTTCGCCGGTGCCTGCGCTGCGCGTCAAGGGTGCAGCACAGCCCGCTCACGGTGCAGTGCAGCATCCGCTTTCCGCCCATACAACGTATGGAGCTAGGGTTTAGCCGTATGGCACGCTTGTTGCGCTCGCTCACACAATACGGCAGCCCGACCCGTGCCTCTCGGGCGAAAAGCTATTAGAGATTCAAGGAACGCTCCCCATGTCGCCCGACCGCACAGCGTCGCTGTCCCACTTCGCGTTCATGCCCTTGCCGAACTTCACGATGATCGCGTTCACCAATGCGATCGAGGTGCTTCGGATGGCGAACTACCTGAGCGGCCAGCCGCTCTATCGCTGGTCGATCATCAGCCCGGACGGCGGCCCGGTTACGGCGAGCAACGGCCTCACGGTCGACACGGGCCCGGCCGAATGCGTGGGGCAGCCGGATATCGTATTCGTGTGCGGCGGTGTCGACGTGCAACGCGCGACCACGCCCGCCCATCTGTCGACGCTGCGCCGCTTCGCGCGCATGGGGCTACCGCTCGGCAGCCTGTGCACGGGCACCTATGCGCTCGCGAAGTCGGGGCTGCTCGCGGGCTACGCATGCGCGATCCACTGGGAAAACATGTCGGCGCTGAAGGAAGAGTTTCCTGACACGCGGTTCCTGAAGGAACTGTTCGTGATCGACCGCGACCGCATTACGTGCACGGGCGGCGTCGCGCCGCTCGACATGATGCTGAACCTGATCGCCGCGCGCGTGGGCACCGCGCGCGTCACGCAGATCGCCGAGCAGTTCATCGTCGAACACGTGCGCGACACGAGCGCGCAACAGCGGATGCCGCTCGTCGCGCGGCTCGGCTCGGCGAACAAGTCGCTGTTCGAAGTGATCTCGCTGATGGAGAACAACATCGAGGAGCCGCTGTCGCGCGAGGAACTCGCACGACTCGCGAACATGTCGCAGCGCCAGCTGCAACGCCTGTTCCGCGAGCATCTCGGGATGACGCCAACGCACTATTACCTGACGCTGCGGCTGCGCCGCGCGCGCGAGTTGCTGCTGCAGACCGACATGTCGATCATGCACATCACGATGGCGTGCGGCTTCCAGTCGGCCTGCCACTTCAGCAAGAGTTATCGCGATGCGTTCGGCGTCGCGCCGACGCGCGAGCGCCGCAAGCAGGTCGCACCGCTCGCGCAGGGCACGGCGGCAAGCGCGCCGGCGTTTCCCGCTCATTTGATTCATGCGTGACGCGGGCGTGGTGCGATAAAAGTTCTGCGGTCTTGAAACCTGATGCCGAGAGGCCAAGCAAGCGCGATCGCAAACGCCACGCAGCGGGTCTGGCCTCTCGGCGCGACGCATTCGCGCCACGTCTCCTGACGGCATTGCTGCTGTAGCCGGGGTTCCCTCTCCGCGGTCTCCCCCCAATTGCAAGAACGTGCCCACCGGAAATTGGGGACGTCGCACCGGGACAGCGCCGCCCATCCATGCCGACAACTCCCTGGAACAGAAATTCTGCGTCCCTCGCGAGACCTCGTCCGCCGTTGCCCCACGCGAAGATCGGCGCGAGCATCCGTGCAGTGCGTCCGTTACGGGTTAAGGTCGCCGCATCTCGTACGGGGCGTGTCACACGAGTCGAGATCACGCGCTCATCGAGCGCCTCGTCATTGCTGAGTGTCAAGGCATTTCATTTTCAGTCGAAGTTAAAACTAAAAATCATCCTCGTCTGATATCCAAGCCGGTCGTTACCGGCGACCGTTCATAGCTCGTCCACTCATGTGAAATCCGGGCTAATGACAGAAAAAGAACCAGACCATTGTCCGTATTTTCTTCATTCGTCGATCCGGCTCTACGCGATGGTGAAGCAGCTACACACCACGCGGGTCTTCAAGTCCGACGCAGCCGATCAGACGTATAGCGGCAACATGCAAATGATCTGCACGACCGATCCGTTCATTTGCACCTACCTTTCACCGCTTGACGCGATCATCGGCTCCCGAACGCTCACGCGCGACGATGACCACTTCTGGCCAATCGATTTCCGGCAGGTCGATACCCGTCATTTCATGGAGCAGCACGGCCGACTCTCGGTCGCCGTGAACTATGCCTACGGAGCGACCGGCGGCCGATTGGCGGTTTCCGACGCCGGCCATCCGTTGATGACCTACACCTTTTCATCCTTCGACGTGCCGGTCGAACATCGCGATCACTTCACGATCCGGTTTCCCGACAGCGTGGTCGACCAAATCGAAACAGCCTATCTTCGTGCCGGACTGTCCGGGTTCAGCAGGACACTCGACATGATGGATAAATGGACCGCTGGTCAGATTGCCGAGGCCCAGGCCGAAGCATTGGCAAGAATGCCGTCGACCATTGCTGCTGAAAGCACGGCGATCGATCAATACGCGATCTATGACCCCGAGTGCGGTGATTGGGTCTTTGCCAACTTCGATTGAGGAAACGACCATGAGCCGACGAGCAGTCAGGCACGGCGACCCGACAACAACGGGCGGTGTCGTGATCGCGGTTACGTCCACGATGTTCAATCACGGCAAACAGGTAGCCGTGGATGGCGACAAGGCGACGTGTGGAAACTGCGAAGGCGCGTTCCCGATAGTGGGTGGCGCTCACCGCATGATCCACCATGGAAGATGTGTTGCTCTGGACGGTGACGTAGTGCTCTGTCCATGCGGGAAAAACCGGCTCGTCGCCGGTAGCGACAGCACGATTTTCTATGGGAGCGGCAGCGGTCACACTGCGGCAAAACCGCCGGCCACACATTCCCCATACGCACCAGCACGCCACGCGCACGGGTCGTTCACCCATGACGAACAATACGTGTTGCGCGATATAGACAGCGGGCGACCGCTCGCGAATGTCCGCTATCGGATCAGCCTGTCATCCGGGAAGGTATTTACCGGCACGACAGACGCAACAGGCCATACGCAGCGCGTTAGATCCATACATGCGGAATCACTCAAATTCGAGATTGCGAGAGACGGTAATGCCGATTCCTGATGACTACGTGTTGGTACATGACACGGCTACAACGAACACGACACCCGGCTCCAAGGTGTATGTCGACCTCAACACTACGCCGATATGCCCGAACATGAGCAATGAGCAGTTCGCCGAAACCGTCATGCGCGCACGCGACGCAGCCGTCGTGCTCATCAAGGACCGCATTGCAGCGGTAGCGCAATGGGACGCCAGCGAACAAGCGCGTGCCACGACCTATTTCGGGCGCGCTGATGCAGTGATTCGCAGCACGTTGTCTTCCTGCTTGCCACGATTGCTCGCGGCAATGCAGGAGCTTGTTCCGGCAAAGATCGTTCGATGGGATAGTCAAGTTAACAGGAATCTGACTTGCACGATCGTACCGGACGACGGTAGAAACCACGCCGCCGTGTGCAAGCCGGACTCCCATAATCGACTCATTGCTGTCTATTCGAAATTTTGCAGCGATTCCTTCGGCGAGCTGTACCATGCCTGCAAAATAAAGGTGCTGATTCACGAATGTACGCACTACACCGATACATTCGATTCCGATGATGTGATGTATGGAGACACGGAAATTGGGATGAAAATATTCGCGATGCAGAACCCCAATCGCGCCATCACCAACGCGGACAGCATCACCGGGTATGTCGCAACCTTTGACAGGACAATCAAACAATGATCGGACATTCACTCAAATTCAGTGTCGCAACCTGCCTTTTCGCCATGCTGTCACTCCTGCCCGGCGGGGCCACTGCATGTACCATTGGCGAAGAAACACAGGTGAAATTTCCACCGAACACAGCCGCGTTTTCCAACGCAGACCGAGTGTCAATAGCGAATATCGCTATTGAAGCGAAGAAATGGCCCGATGTGGAAATTCGAGCCGTTGTAATTGCCGGCGCCTATATTTCCGAAAATGACGTTGACAAATTGAAGGATGCGCGCGCAAAAATTGCGAAATCGTATTTGCAACAGCTCGGCATCAAATCCGAAAATATTTTTATCGACAAAAAGACATTCACTGAGGAAATGACGGAAAGACAGCCCGACGGCACAATCATCACGCATCAGATGGTCGTGGAACTGACACCGATATGCAAAGGTAGCTGCGCCTGGATGTGTGACGACCCGCGCGTGAGCCCTCGAAGTAAACCCGTTAATTGACGTCTCAGCGCCAATCGAATTGGGGACCATCGTTGATGGCGACCAAATTCCTGACTGCCGCTGCGCTCACCTTGAGTTGCGCACCTGTAGCGTTCGCGTGTGACGGTCCGTCGAACATGCTGGCCTATTACATCGACCTTGTCTTCCATACTCAGTTTTCAAGCCGGACGAATTCGGGCAATCAGGGCGGCCCGGCGAGCTGAACGTTAGCCCTCGATGTCCCAACCACTGCTGCCCGAACCTGAATCCGATACCCAGGACACACTGACGTTACACGGTGCATTTATCGGCCCGCGCAAAGCGGGCCGTCTTTCGCTACTGGGTCAGCCGCTCGCGATCGAGACCTTGAAGACCGCTTCCCTCCCCGCTTACGATCCCCACACCTGCATCTCGTCGAGCGAGTAACCCCACTGCGTCGCCCGCTTCGTGCCCAGCATCCGCACATAGCGGCCCTGCGCGTTCAGGTTCTGCAGCGTGACGTGACCATACGAAACGCCGTTGTTCGTCGAATAGACCGTCGTCCAGTTCGCGTTGTCGTTGGACGTCTGGATCTGGTAGACGAGCGCGCCCGCGTCCCAGTAGAGATCGACTCTGCTGATCTTCTTTGTTGCACCGAGATCGACGGAGATCCATTGCGGATCGACGCCCGCGCCTTCCGGCGAATCCCAGCGCGTACTCGTCGTGTTGCCGTCGAACGCCTTGTCCGGCGTCAACGACGCGTTGTAGCTCGCCGACGCAGCAGCCGGACGACCTTGCGACAGCAACGTCGGCTGCGCGGCGGCCGGGCCGCCGTAGTAGCTCGAGCCGAGCTTCGCCTTGGTCGCGTCGGCGTTCACGCCGAATTGCGACAGGCTCCAGCGCTGGCCGGTCGTCACGTCGCCCACATAGAGCTGGTAGCCGCCCGCCGTCGTCGACGAGAAGAACACGTAGTTCGTACCGGTCACCGGCGCCGGGTCCGAGTTGTTGCTCATGCAGTCGCTGATCGGCAGCGCGTTCGGCGTCGATGCCGGGTCTGCAGTCTTCGCATAGATCTGGTCGGCGCCGCCCGAGTCCTTCCAGCGCGCATAGAACACCATGCCGTCGCCGCGCACGATCGGATAGTAGGTCTGCAACCCGGCCGGATGATCGAACACCGCCGTCGCGCCCGTCGCGATCGTGCGCTTCATCAGTCCCATGTTCGAGCCGGTGCCCGTCGCGTAGTAGACGGCGCTCGCGTCCGGCGCGAGGAACGGCATCGAGTATTCGGCGCCGGCCGGTGCGTTGGTCAGGCTCACGACCGACGTGAACACCGGGCCCGCGCTCGTGTACGACAGCGTGCCCTGCTTCACGTCGCCGTTCTGCTTGAATACGAGCGTCTTGCCGTCGGCGCTGAACTTCGGATCCTCGTTGCGCGTCGCGCCCGTGCTGTTCGTCAGGTTGACCGGCGGCGTGCCGGCGCCGAGTTGCAGCATGAACACGTTCCATGCGCCGTTGCTGATGCCCATGAACGCAAGCCACTTGCCGTCGGGGCTGAACACGCCGTTCATCGGATCGGTGATGCCCCAGCTGCTCTTGCTCAACTGCGTGAGCGTGCGGGCCGAAAAGTCATACAGGAACAGCTGACTCGTGCCGTCGCCGTACTTGACGTAGCTGTGATAGACGAGCTTGCCGGTCAGTGCGGCCGGGAACGATGCGTTGGACTGAGTCGGGGGATTGTTGATGCAGGCCGCTTCGGCGACGCCGCCGTGCAGCAGGTTGAGCGCATGGCCGACCACGAGGCCCGCGACGAGGAACTTCGATTTCACGCTGGTTGCTTCCGGGTAAGGTAAGGACGCAGCAGATCCGGTCCCGCACACGGTGCGCGAGCGTCACGGATCCGCCGTCGGGGAGCGTGAACACCGTATCGATCACGCGGCGGGAATAAAGCTTGCGAAGAATGCCGGTTCGCTGGTCTGAAGAAAAGGATCAGAGTCGGTCGAAAACGTGCGTATCAGCACATTGCGAACGATCGATTGGGGCGGGATTGAACGCGGCGGACGCCGTGCTACTCTTTTTTCAGCGACGGCCGTGATCGGCCGGAGGCCAGGCATGAAGCGATATGCGGTGCTCGCACAGACGATTGCCGATTCGATCCGGCGCGGCGACCTGCCGGCAGGCGCGCGCATCCCGACCGTGCGCGCGGCGTGCCGCGCCCATCGTGTAAGTCCTTCCACCGTGTTTCGCGCGTACTACGCGCTCGAAAGCGAGGGCCTGATCGTTGCGCGCGCGCGCTCCGGTTATTTCGTTGCGAACCTCGATGACAAACGTGTGCGCGCGGGTCACGACACCCCGCGCAAGCCGGCTGCGTCGCAGATCGGCGACGACGATGCACTGTTCCAGCTGATCGACTCGCTCAAGCGCGACGACATCGTGCCGCTGGGCTCCGCATTCGCCAGCTATTCATTGTTTCCGATGAGCAGCCTGTGGCGATACGCGGCGACGGCAGCCCGCAACATGGACCGCGCGAAACTGCTGGCCGGCCTGCCGCCCGGCAATGAAGCGCTGCGTCGCCAGATTGCGTTGCGGTACCTGAACGCGGGCGCGTCGTTGCCGATGGAAGAAATCGTCATCACGACCGGCGCGGCGGAAGCGCTGACGCTGAGCCTGCAGGCGCTCACGCGCCCCGGCGACATCGTCGCGATCGAACGCCCTGCGTTCCCCGCGGTGTTGCAGGCCGTGCAGCGACTGCATCTGAAGGCCATCGAGATTCCAGTCGACCCGCGCACCGGCCTCGACCTCGACGCGCTCGCCGAAGCACTCGACACGCATCCGGTGCGCGCGTGCTGGTTCATGACCTCGTTCCACAACCCGACCGGCGCGACGCTGCCCGACGAGCGCAAGCGCGCGCTGATCGCACTGCTCGCATCGCACCAGGTGCCGCTGATCGAGGACGACGTGTTCGGAGAACTACATTTCGGCCCGACGCCCACGCGCCCCGCGAAACTGTATGACGACGACGGGCTCGTGCTGCATTGCGGTTCGTTCTCGAAGTGCCTCGCCCCGGGATTCCGGGTCGGCTGGGTCGCGGCCGGACGTTATGTGAAGCAGATCAGGCAAGTGAAGAACGCGAGCGCGCCGGCGGCCGACGTGCCCGCGCAGATGGCCGTGTCCAGTTATCTGCGCAACGGCGCGTACGATCGCTTCCTGCGCAGGCTCCGGCGCAACCTGGCCGCTCACCAGGCGCAGATGCTGGCGGCGGTACGCGCGTACTTCCCGGCCGACACGGAGGTATATGCGCCGCGTGGCGGATATTTCCTGTGGATCGAATTGCCGCCGCACGTGGATGCGATGCGGTTGTTCGGCGACGCGATGGAGAATGGGGTCAGCCTCGCGCCCGGGCCGATCTTTTCGATGACGGGTGCCTTTCACCGCTATGTCCGGCTGAACTATGGCCGGCCGTGGACCCCTGCCGTCGAGGACGCGATGCAGACCATCGGAACGCTCGCGGGGCGGCAACAGCAAACGAGGTAGCAACGATCATGCAAGTCCTGCCCAACCGGAAAGTCCGCCCGCGCGACACGCTGCGCGGCGCACTGAACCTGCGTGCCGAGCCGCGCGATACCGTCAGCCAACGCTGCCGACAGTGCGGCTTCATGGCGTTCCGCGCCAGCGAGCAGTGCCCCGTCTGCGGATTGGGCGGCTGGCCATTCGCGCCGCTGCGCCAGCCGCGCGACGATGCGCCCACCGCGGACATCACGCCGCCGCCCGAGCAGCAGCCCGTCCCGACGTGGTCCTCGCGCGTCGCGGCTGCGGTGCGCGGCGCGGCGGTCCAGCGGCCGCGCGCGTCGAGCGCGCCGCTGCTGAGCATCCTGACCCTCGTGATGCTGGTCGGCGGCTATGTGACGTATGACCGGACGTGCCGGGCGGATCCCGTCTGTCGCGGATCGGGCGCGTCGCGCACGGTGACGGCCGATGCCAGTCCGTATACGGCTGCCCCATCGACGTTGCCGGCCGGGCCCGTGCCCGTCCAGGCATTTCATCCGGCCGAGCCCGAGGCAGTCGGCACCGCTCGGCTCGCCGACGCGGACGTCGACACCAACGCCGATCGGCCGAGCAAGGCCGCTCGACGCAGCAATGCCGGCACGCCCCGACATGCGGCAGGACGCCCGACGACGATGCTCGCGCGGCACACGCCGCCGCCAGTTCACGGACCGAACAGCGCGCGCGGCGGCGGCATTCGCGTCGCCGACTGGAAAGGCGGCGCCGCCGCGACGCGACGCGGGCAGGCGATACGCCGCGTGAGCCTGCATACGCATCAAGGTCGTCGAGCCATGGCGAGCCGCACCGAATTGGCGATGGTCTATCGCGGGCATTGAGCGCGCGGCACACCGCGACCGGAGACATGCCCGCAACGACAAACGGGCGGCACCGTCTCCGGTACCGCCCGCTTCAGCCCGTCGTTCGTGCGTCAGGCGGCCAGCAAGCCGTGCGGATCGATCACGAATTTGCGCGGCGCGCCGCCGTCGAACTTCTTGTAGCCTTCCGGCGCCTGGTCGAGCGAGATCACTTCGACGTTGACGATCTTCGCGATCGGCAGACGGTCGAACAGGATGGCCTGCATCAGGTTGCGGTTGTACTTGAGCACCGGCGTCTGGCCCGTGAAGAACGAGTGCGACTTTGCCCAGCCGAGGCCGAAGCGGATGCTCAGGCTGCCGTGCTGCGCGGCCTTGTCCTTCGCGCCCGGATCGTCCGTCACGTACAGGCCCGGAATGCCGATCGCGCCGGCCGGCCGCGTGATTTCCATCAGCGAGTTCAGCACCGTCGCGGGCGCTTCCTCGGAATGGCCCGACGAGCCGTGGCCGTGCGCCTCGAAGCCGACGCAGTCGACCGCGCAGTCGATCTCCGGCACGCCGAGGATCTGCGCGATCTGCTCGCCGAGCGACGCGTCCTTCGACAGGTCGACCGTCTCGAAGCCCATTGCCCGCGCGTGCGCGAGGCGCTCCGCGTTCATGTCGCCGACGATCGTCACCGCCGCGCCGAGCAGGCGCGCCGACGCGGCCGCCGCCATGCCGACCGGGCCCGCGCCCGCGATGTAGACCGTCGAGCCCGGCTTCACGCCCGCGCTCACCGCGCCGTGATAACCGGTCGGCAGAATGTCGGACAGGCAGGTCAGGTCGCGAATCTTCGCCATCGCCTGGTCGCGGTCCGGGAATTTCAGCAGGTTGAAGTCGGCGTACGGCACGAGCACGTACTCGGCCTGGCCGCCGATCCAGCCGCCCATGTCGACGTAGCCGTAAGCACCGCCGGCGCGCGACGGGTTGACGTTCAGGCACACGCCCGTATGCGTGTCCTTGCACATCGCGCAGCGGCCGCATGCGACATTGAACGGCACCGACACGAGATCGCCGATCTTCAGCGTCTCGACGTCCGGGCCCACTTCGACCACTTCGCCCGTGATCTCGTGACCGAGCACGAGGCCGATCGGCGCGGTGGTGCGGCCCCGCACCATGTGCTGGTCGGAGCCGCAGATGTTCGTGCTCACCACTTTCAGGATGACGCCGTGGCCGATCGCGCGGCCGGTCGGATCGACCATTTTCGGATAATCGATCTTCTGAACTTCGACCTTGCCCGGCCCAAGATAGACGACACCTCGATTGCTGCTCATCGTATTGTCTCCATGTCTCGTTGGATCGCGCTGCCGCGCGCCGGCGGATGCGGCGCTACGCAACGTGCTGTTCGAGAGTAGTCCCGGAGGTGGGGGCCCCGTTGTCTCAAACGCGACATGCGTTTGAACGGTGCCGACATCGATGGCGGAAATGCGAAAGTCGGGCCAGGGGAAGCGCCCGGCGGGCGGGATCGCGGAAGGCACGGCGCACGTGAGCGCGCGAGCCGGCCGATCGGCGCGACCGGTCGGCGCCATCGGCCGGGCGCGCGTTATCCGCCCTGATTCTCGCGAATGATCGCGGCGGCGGCCGCTTCCGCGTCGCTCGCGACGCCGTCGTGCATGCGCGTGCTGACGGCCGGCGTCGGCGGCTCGCTGTCGAGCGCATGGCCGTCGCGGTTACGCGTATCGACCGTCGCACGCGTCGACAGTCCGACCCGCAGCGGATGCGCGGCCAGATCGCGGGGATCGATCGCGATCACGACCGGCACGCGTTGCACGACCTTGATCCAGTTGCCGGCCGCGTTCTGAGAAGGCAGCATCGAGAACGCGCTGCCCGTGCCGGCCGAGAAGCCCTGCACGCGGCCGCGATAGGTCACGCGCGAACCGTAGAGATCCGACACGATCTCGACTGGCTGGCCAACGCGCATGTGGCGGATCTGCCCTTCCTTGAAATTCGCCTCGATCCACAGCCGGTTCAGCTGCACGATCGACATCAACGGCACGCCGGGCCCGACTTGCTGGCCGACCTGCACCGAACGCTGGCCGATCGTGCCGTCGACCGGCGCGACGATCGTCGTGCGCTTCAGGTTCCGGTACGCGAGCTTGAACTGCGCGGCCGCCTGCACGACGGCCGGGCTTTCGTCGACGGGCAACCTGGTGCCGAGCGCGCGCGCCGCATCGAGCTGCGCCTGTGCGGCCGCCAGGTTCGCCTGCGCGCCGGCGACCGCCGCGCGTGCGCGCGCCAGCTCCTCCGGCGCGACGATCTCGACCGACGCGCCCGAACGCGCGGCGAGCGCGCGCTGCGCGAGCGACAGATCGGCTTGCCGTGCGTTCACGGCTTCGACGTACATCGTGTTCGAGATCTTCGCGTTCGCGACCTGCCGCACGGCCTGTACGAGTTGCGCCTTCGCCTGTGCGAACGCGACGGACGCCTCGGTGTCGTCGAGGCGCACCAGCGTCTGCCCGGCGCGCACGGCCTGCGTATCGGCGACCAGCACGTCGGTCACGGCGCCCGGAACCTGCGCGGCGACCTGCACGATGCTGCCCGCGACGTACGCGTCGTCGGTGTCCTCGTAATAGCGGTCGCGCAACAGCCAGAACGCGATCCAGACGAGCGCGGCCAGCAGCACGACCGCGAAGAACAGCGTGAAGCGCTTGCGGCGCGTCGCCCGGCGCGCGTCGAGCGCGGGATCGTTCAGTGCGGCCGGCTGCGCGGCGGTATGAAGGTTGTCGTGGTGCATCAGTCGCTTTGCGTAACGATCAGGCGGTCATGCTGGAACAGGGGGATCGGCGCTGGATTCGCCGCCGTGCGAGCGGAAACGGGAGCGCCGCGGGGCGTCGCGCCGGCGGCCGGCGTGCGTGCCGCATCGTCGCGTCGTGCGGCCCCCGCATTCGATGCGGCGACGTCCTGCTGAATGGTTACGCCTTGCACATGCGCATCGGCCGGCCCCGCCGTCGATTGGCTCGTGGTCGCGGCGGTGGTCAGTGCGGACATGGCGGGCGTCGCGGGTGCGGCAATCGAAGCGCCGCGTTTCGCCGCTCCATTGCGCGCCCGATGCACGGCCGGCGCCTGCGCGACCGTCGTGCCCGCGTCGAACCCGCCGCCCAGCGCGCCGATCAATCCGACGCGCAGCGTCCGCTGCCGGCCGAGCAGCGCGATCATCTGTGCGCGCTCGTCGATCAGCGTGAGATCCGCGACATCCACGTCCTTCTGCATCAGCACGCCGCGCCGATGACGGTCGGTCGCGATTTCCACGATCTTTTGCGCGGCCGCGGCTGCGTCCTGCTGCTGCGCGACCAGCGTCTGCGACGTGCGCAGAGACGTGACAATCTGCGCGACCTGGCCGAGCGCGTCGTCGACCGTCTTGTTGTACAGCCCGATCGCGACGTCGGCCTGCGCGACGTCCGCGCCGAGCTTCGCCTTCAGCCGGCCGCGATCGAACACCGGCAGCGAGAGCGCCGGGCCGACGGAACCGCCAAGCGCGTCGCGCGAGAACAGCGACGCGGGCGTCAGCGCAAATACGCCGCCGAGCGCGACGAGATTCACGTCTGGATAGAATTGCGCGCGGGTCGAATCCGCATTCGCGAACGCGGCTTCGACACGCAGCCGCGCGGCGACGATGTCGGGCCGACGGCCCAGCAGATCGGCGGGCAGCCGTGCAGGTAGCGCGCCGCCGGCCAATGCGCCGACGTGCGGCCGCTGCAACGCGAGCCCGCGTTCCGGGCCGCGGCCCGACAACACACCGAGCTGCAGTTGCGCGAGCTTGATCTGCTCGTCGTTCAGTGCGATCTGCGCGAGCAGCTTGCTGCGCTTGATCGATGCGTCGCTCGCGTCGTACGCGTTGTCGAGCCCGCGCGCGGTACGCTCGCGCAGCACAGTCGTCACGCGCTGACTGACCTTCAGCTTCTGCTGCAGCAGATCCTGCATCGCGTACGCCTGGTCGAGCTGGCAGTACACGGTCACGATGGCGACCGCCAGCGTCAGCCGCACCTGCTCGGCCTCGACCCGGGCCGCCTCACGCAGCGACATCAGGCTCTTCGTCGCCGCGCGATTCTTGCCCCACAGATCGAGCTGGTAGTTGAGCCCGACGAATACCGACGACGGCGATACGTTCGGATCGCCAAATATCTCGACCGGCACGCGATAGCCGCCGGCCGACACGTTGGCGACGTCGTCGCCCGGTTTCGGCATCCGCGCGCGGCTGACCGTTGCGCCGGCCGTGCCTGTCAGTCCCGTCAACGAATCGAATTGCTGAAGCTGCGCCTGCGCGATCCGCAGCCGCGCCTGTGCAACCTGCAGGTCGGGGTTGTTTTGCGATGCCTCGGCGACCAGCGCGTCGAGCTGCGGATCCCGCAGTTGCTTCACCCAATCTGGCGCGGGCCACGCGCCGTTCACGCCGGGGCCGGCCGTGTTGGCGAGCGCATCGTCGGCCGGCGCGCGCAACGACAGCGACGGCAGGAAGCCCGTCGGCACGCATCCGCTCAATGCCATCGCCACGGCCGCCGCACCGATCAATGCACCGCCCTTCACGCTGCGCGCCAGCTCCGCCGCATTTTCTTTCACACGCTGCATCGCTTCCCTCATCCCTGCTGGACGCGCTGCGCCCGTGCGGCCAGACGCGGCCGCGTGCGCTCGAGCGGACCGAGCCGGCCGAACAGGCCGTCCGCGATGCCGAACAGGATGCCGGCGAGCTTGTCGCGCTTGTCACGCTCGACGAGTGCGATCTGCACGACCTGCCACACCGTCAGCAGATTCGGCACGATCGCCACGGGAAAGCGCAACCCGTACTGCATCCCGAGCTGCACCGCATTGCGCGCGCTGTAGTAGCGCCGTTGCCACGAGTGATTCATCGACGTCATTTCGAAAGGACCGAACGCGTGACGCTGCTTCGCGCCGATCCGGTGCGGCAGCACCAGAGACGGCACGACGTAGAGCGGCACGTTGCGCGCGAGGGCGCGGAAGCTGTACTCAGTGTCGACGTGATCGATGAACAGCGTCTCGTCGAAGCGGCCGAGCACGTCGAACGCGGCGCGCGACACGACGCAGCCCGACGAGATCAGGAACGCACAGCGCTGCAATCGCGCATCGGGATCGACGCGCAGTCGTCGCAACGCGATTCCGTTGGTCGCCAGCTCCGGCAGGAAGCTGCGCGCGTTCTCGTCGAAGATGCGCGGGCCCGCGAGGAATGCGCGCCCCGCAAGCCCCGCGCAGGCGTCGCGCATCGTCGCGAAGTAACCGGCCGGCACCGACGAATCCTGGTCGAACAGCGCGACCGCATCGACGTTGTCGCGAAACAGCGCCGCGAGTCCCGCGTTGTACGCGCCCGCGATTCCGCCGCGATTACCGTGATGCAGCAGCGCGATACCATCGCGCGCGCACAGTTCGCTTGCACGCGAATCGGGCTGCGGCGTGTTGTCGACGACGAGCAGCGCGTCGCACGCGCGCCGCCACGTGCCGAGCGCCGCGAGCTGCGCGTCGGTCGGGTGATACAGGATCACGAGTGCGCCGAGTGTCGTCATGCCGCTCTCCTCAATGTCCGAACGACGCTGCCGCGCCGCGCTTCGGCCGCGTGAGCCACATCATCGCGGCGAGCACGAGGCAGGTCATGCTGGCCATCCAGAACATGTCGCCTGTCGCCATCATGTACGCCTGCTGCATCACGACCTGGTGCAGCGTCGACAGCTCGCGCACGCCGTCCACGCCCATCGCGTTCAGCGTGTGCACGAAGCGCTGCGTGTTCGCCGACGCGTGCGTGACCGATTGCGACACGACGTCGTAGTGATAGGTCGCGCGGTTGTCCCACAGCGTCACGCTCATCGCGGTGCCGAACGCGGCGGACAGCGTGCGCAGGAAGTTCGACAGGCTCGACGCGGCCGCGAGCCGGTCGTCCGGAATGCGCGACAGCGTCGCGGCGGTCAGCGGAATGAAGAAGCACGGCAATCCGATTCCCTGGATCAGCCCGGGCGCGGCAATCTGCGCGAACGTCATCTTCAGCGTGAAATGCGCGTCCCATGCGAGCACGGCCGCGAACACGAGGAAGCCGAACGTCGCGAGCACGCGCGCGTCGAAACGATGCGCGTGCAGACCGACAAGAATCGAGAACACGAGCGCGAGCACGCCGAGCGACGCGGTGGCGAGCCCCGCGTGGAACGCGTTGTAGCCCATCACCGCCTGCATCCACAGCGGGAACACGACGCCCACCACCGAGAAGCTCATCATCCCGAGCGAGATGATCAACACGCAGAACGAGAACGTGCGGTCGCGAAACAGGCTCAGGTCGACGACCGGATGGGCCTCGCCCGCCTCCCAGATCAGCAGCGACACGATCGCGAGCGCCGCGACCACCGCGAGCGTGACGATCAGCGGCGAATCGAACCAGCCCTTGTCGTGACCGAGATCGAGCATCGCCTGCAGCGAACCGACGCCGATCACGAGCAGCACGATGCCCGGCACGTCGATCGGGCCAGCCGCGCCGCGTTGCGCGTCGGGGCGCAGCATCGCCGTGCAGACCGCGAACGAGAACAGCCCGATCGGCAAATTGATCAGGAAGATCCACGGCCACGAGAAACTGTCGACGATCCAGCCGCCGACCACCGGCCCGAAGATCGGCGCGAGCAGCACCGTCATCGCCCACAGCGCGAGCGCGACGGTGCGCTTGTCCGGCGGGAACGTGCGCAGCAGGATCGTCTGCGACAGCGGCACCATCGGCCCCGAGCACAGCCCCTGCAGCGCGCGGCAGACCACCAGCACGTGCAGGTCGCGCGCGAGGCCGCACAGCAGCGACGTCAACGTAAACAGCAGCACTGCACCGACGAACAATCGCAGCTCGCCGACGCGCCGCGCGAGCCAGCCGGTCAGCGGCACCGCGATCGCGGCTGCGACCGAATACGAGCTGATCACCCACGTGCCCTGGCTGTTCGAGACGCCGAGACTGCCCGAGATCGCGGGCACCGCAACGTTGGTGACGGTCGAGTCGAGTACTTCGATGAAAGTCGCGAGCGACAGCGCGAACGTCAGCAGCGCGAGCCGGGCGCCGCGCACCGGCGGCGCAACGGCTGCGGGTTCGCTCGCGTCGAAGGCGGCGGGCGTATCCTGAAGCGGCGATGCCGTGCTCATGCGCCCGCCATCGCGACAACGCGCGGCAAGGTCGCACGTCCGCGGCTCGGCGCGAAGCGCTCGATGTAATCGGCAGCCGTTTCGCAGCCGTCCGGTGCCGCGTGGATCAGCGCACGCGTGCGTTCCGCATGCACGGCGAATTCGGGTTCATCCAGCACGCGCGCGAGCGCCGCACCGAGACGCACGCCGTCGACCGCACCGTCGACGCGCACGCCGGCGCCGCTTGCCGCGACGCGCTGCGCGTTGTCGAACTGATCGTGAGCGAACGGCGTCGCGACCTGCGGAATTCCCGCTTCGAACGCGAGTGCCGCAGTGCCGATCCCGCCGTGATGCACGAGCGCGCGGCAACGCGGCAGCAGCGTGCGCATCGGCACGAAGCGGCGCACCAGCAGCCGGTCGCCGTCCGGTGCCGCATCGTGCGGGCTCAGCAGGATGCCGCGCGCGCCGGTGGCACGCAGCGCGTCCGCGACCGCGCGCGCATACGCCGCGTGATCGATCAGCGTCGACCCGGCGGTGAAGACCACGGGCGGCTCGCCAGCCGAGAGAAACGCATCGAGCGCGCGATCGTCGTCGGGTGTCGCGATGTCGTTGAACAACGGAAAGCCGCTTTGCAGAACGCGGGCAGGCCAGTCGCGCTGCGCCGGTGCGAACCAGTCGGGAAACAGGCACAGCACGCCGTCCGTCGAATGCAGCCAGCGTCCGAGCACGCGCCGCGCGGGGGCGAGCCCGAGGTCGCGGCGCACCGCGTTGAGCGCCGGCCCGCACACGCGGTCGAGCACCTGTCGCTCGATCAGCGTCATCAGCGCCGCCTTCACCGGCAGCGGCCAGCGCGCGGGAATCGTCAGGCGCGGATGCGTCGGCGGCGCGTGTGCCGACAGCAGTGTGGACGGCGATACCTGCACCGACACGTACGGCGTGCCGTGCAACTCCTGCATGAAGCGCGCGGAAAAGGCCCACAACGTGCCGACCAGCACGGTGTCGCGATCGGTCAGCGCGCGCAGCGTGTCGTAGTGCGGGCGCAGCACCGGCGCGATCACCTGCCAGAGCGTGCGGAACGACGTACGCGGATTCCACAGCGCCGGGTTCTCCATCGCCGCCTCGTACTCGGCCGCCGTGCCGACCGGCACGAACGTGAAGCCGCAGCGGCGCGCGGCCGCCTCGAACGGCGGATGCGTGCAGAACACGACGTCGTGGCCGCGCATCGCGAGCGCACGCGCGACGCCGAGCAGCGGATGCACGTCGCCCGCCGAGCCGATCGCGGTCACGATCACCTTCGCCATCGCGCGCCTCGCGGGGTCAGTAGAAGCCAGGGATCAGCGCCGCGACTTCGCGGCGGTACTGCGTGTACGCCGGCCCGAAATAGCCGGTGAGCCAGCTCTCCTCGACGCGTACCTTGTATGCGAGCGACGCGAACACGAGCGCGACGCCGAGCGCGCCGCGCCATTCGCCGCCGATCAGCGCGGCGCCGACCAGCGCGATCAGGCAGCCGGTGTAGATCGGATGGCGCACGAGGCCATACGGGCCGGTACGGACGAGTTCGTGGTTTTCCTTCAGCGTGACGGACACGCTCCAGTTCGTGCCGAGATGCAGCCGCGCCCACACGGAGAACAGCAGCCCCGCGACGAGCACCGCGAGCCCGCATTGCGCCTGCAGGCCGAAGCGCTGCCAGTCGGGCACGAGTGCCTGCCACGACGGATCGGGCAGGATGATCAGCGCGCCGCCGACGATCAGCGGAATCGACTGCAGCGTGCGCGAGCGCGACGCCTCCTTGCGCACGGTCGTCTTCACGGCCTGCGACGTCGCGATCCAGTAGGCGAGCCACGCGGCCCAGGGAACGACGATGGCGATGGTCTGAACGATATTCACGGCTGGCCTGCCTCGTGTGGAAGAGAATTCGGATGCGTCCGGAATGCCCGGTGCGCGACGTGCCGCGTCATGACGACAGCGCCACCATCGGCGCGGGCACGCATGCGTGCGCGGCGCCAAGCGCGATGCCGGCGGCGACGGGCGGCGTGCCGCAGAAGAAGTCGAGCAGCGCGGCGCGCGTGGTTTCGCGCTGCACGCGGCCTTCGATGTCGAGGAAATGGCCGGCGTCGGGAATCGTCGCGAAGCGCGCGCGTGGCACGTGCGCGGCGAGTTGGCGCACGTCGGCCGGCGTCGTGTATTCGTCGCGCTCGCCGTTCAGGAACAGCAACTCGCAACCGATGTTCGAAAACTCGCTCAGGTAGCGCTCCGGCTGCAGCGACAGGATCTGGTCGACGTGGAACGCGACCTGGTCCTGCTCGTCGCGCGGCAGGCGCGTCAGATACCGGTAGTTGTACAGCTTCATGATGCGCGGCAAATAGCGGCCGACCGTATCGTTCAGCAGCTGCGCGGCCTTCAGGTTCTCGCCGGCCGCGATGTGGTCGCGGGCGCGCGTCACGTAGTCGACCATCGCGTCGTTCAGGAACGGCGAGAACGAGCAGATCGCCGCGCGCCGCACGCTCGGGCACCCGCGCGCGAGCGCGAACAGCGACGCAACGCCGCCCCACGACACCGATACGAGGAACGCCGGCGCGAAGCGCTCGACCAGATACTGGAGGATCGCGGCTTCGTCGTCCTTGGTCAGGATAAAGCAGCCCGGGTTGTGCTGGCGCGACTGCCCCGCATACGGCAGGTCGAAGCAGATCGTGTTCATCCGCTCGCCGAGATACTGGACGGTCTGCCCGAACGACGCGGTCGTCGCGAGCGCGCCGTTGACGAGCATCGCCGTGTCGAACGACGGATCGAACACGTTCCGTTCGACGTAGACCTTCAGACCATTCGGTAGCGGGACCACGTGTTTTTCGGTCGGCATCGTCGTTCTCCGGTGGATGCGGCGTCTCGGCGTCGCGGCATGCTGCAAATGCACAATGGCGGGGGGCCGGCCCCGTCGAGGTCGTTGGCCGCGCCCATTGCCGACGCACCGCGAAAAAAACCGCGGCGCCGATTCATTCCTTGTGGTGCGGCGACATACTAATACGGGCAATATTACTTACTCAAGTCATTCCAACGACCCCCTCTACTCCACCGGGAAATACGACCGATTAAAATATTTTCGACCTTTTTTATGTTAGACGGAATCGCCCCCCGGTCGACAGCAATCGTTTGCACCCCATCCGACCAACAATCGAATATCCACAAAATTTCCTTTAAATTCAATTCGATACCAAGATTCAATCGACCGATTGAAACGAATTACCGGAAATTACGAACGATGACACTCGTGGCTCCAATTTTCGAATTCCCTGGAATTTCACCGAGCTCCACACTCTTTCTGTGTGTAATAAATCGAATCGGGAAATTTTCGCAGCCATTGCACCGTCTTTTCAAAAACCGTTTTAAACAAACTTCAAATTATTTAACCGTCTTTCGATTCGTTTTTCCGCACCTGCACAATCGCGGTCGCAGTATCGGGGCTCAATCCGACCTCTACGCTCACCATCGGACCCCGATTTTTTGTTGATTGAACGTTCAATAAAAAATCGCTAAGCTGTCGGCTTCCAGGAACGGCCCGTCCGGGCGAAGGGAGTCGCGATGCCGAAAGTCGGAATGCGAGAGATTCGTCGCGCGCAGTTGATCGACGCGACGCTGCGCTCGATCGACGAGGCCGGCCTGCCCGGCACGACACTCGCGTCGGTCGCGCAGCGCGCGAACATCTCGACGGGCATCGTCAGCCATTACTTCGGCGACAAGGACGGCCTGCTCGAAGCCACCATGCGCCACGTGCTGCGCGACCTGTGGGCCGCCACCACGCGCCGCCGCGTCGCCGCACGCAAGGACCCGCGCTCCCGGCTGCGCGCGATCGTCGCCGCGAACTTCGACGACACGCAGGTCAGCGCACCGGTGATGAAGACCTGGCTCGCGTTCTGGTCGCAGAGCATGCACGACGCGATGCTCAAGCGCCTGCAGCACGTCAACACCCGGCGCCTCCATTCGAACCTGTGCGCGGAATTCGCGAAGGCGCTGCCGCGCGCGAAGGCACGGGAAGCCGCCAGCGGCCTCGCCGCGCTGATCGACGGCCTGTGGCTGCGCGGCGCGCTCGCCGGCGGCCCGATCGACACACGGGCTGCACTGAAGCTCGCCCACGATTACATCGACCTGCTGCTCGCGTCGGACTGACGCGTCGCGCAGTCGCCCTCAAGGAGATCCTCATGTCCGTATACGGTTTGCAGCGCCTCTACATCGGTGGCGGTTACGTCGACGCCACCAGCGGCAAGACTTTCGACACCTTCGATCCCGCCACCGGCGAACTGCTCGCGCAGGTGCAGCAGGCGAGCGCGGCCGACGTCGACCGCGCGGTCGCATCGGCGCAGCAAGGCCAGCGCGAATGGGCCGCGATGACCGCGATGCAGCGCTCGCGCATCCTGCGCCGCGCGGTCGACCTGCTGCGCGAACGCAACGACGAACTCGCGACGATCGAGACGCGCGACACCGGCAAGCCGATCGGCGAGACGCTCGCCGTCGACATCGTCACCGGCGCGGACGTGATCGAGTACTACGCGGGCCTCGCGACCGCGATCGAGGGGCTGCAGGTGCCGCTGCGCGCCGAGTCGTTCGTCTATACGCGACGCGAGCCGCTCGGCGTGTGTGCGGGCATCGGCGCATGGAACTACCCGATCCAGATCGCGTGCTGGAAGACGGCGCCCGCCCTCGCGGCCGGCAACGCGATGGTGTTCAAGCCGAGCGAAGTCACGCCGCTCACCGCACTGAAGCTCGCGGAAATCTATACGGAAGCCGGCGTGCCGGCCGGCGTGTTCAACGTCGTGCAGGGCGACGGTTCGGTCGGCGCGCTGCTGACGGGTCATCCGGACATCGCGAAGGTGTCGTTCACCGGCGGCGTCGAGACCGGCAAGAGGGTGATGTCGCTGGCCGGCGCATCGTCGCTGAAGGAAGTGACGATGGAGCTCGGCGGCAAGTCGCCGCTGATCGTGTTCGACGATGCCGACCTCGACCGCGCCGCCGACATCGCGGTCACCGCCAATTTCTTCAGCTCGGGCCAGGTCTGCACCAACGGCACGCGCGTGTTCGTGCACCGCTCGGTCAAGGACGCGTTCACGCAGAAGGTGCTGGAACGCGTGAAGCGCATCCGTGTCGGCAAGCCGACCGACGCCGACACCAACTTCGGCCCGCTCGTATCGGCCGCGCAGCTCGACAAGGTGCTCGGTTTCATCGAGAGCGGCAAGGCCGAAGGCGCGAAGCTGCTCGCGGGCGGCACGCGCCTGACCGACGGCCACTTCGGCAGCGGCCAGTACGTCGCGCCGACCGTGTTCGGCGACTGCCGCGACGACATGAAGATCGTCCGCGAAGAGATCTTCGGGCCGGTGATGAGCATCCTCGATTTCGAATCGGAGGACGAAGTGATTGCCCGCGCGAACGACACGCACTACGGCCTCGCGGCCGGCGTCGTGACCGAGAACCTGTCGCGCGCGCACCGCACGATCCACCGCCTCGAAGCCGGCATCTGCTGGATCAACACGTGGGGCGAATCGCCGGCCGAGATGCCGGTTGGCGGATACAAGCAATCCGGTGTCGGACGCGAGAACGGCATCACGACGCTCGAGCACTACACTCGAATCAAATCGGTGCAGGTCGAGCTCGGCCGCTACAACCCGGTGTTTTGAGAACGACAGGAGATTCCCCGTCATGACGACACGCGAATACGACTACATCATCTGCGGCGCTGGTTCCGCGGGCAACGTGCTCGCGACGCGCCTGACGGAAGATCCGAACGTCACGGTGCTGCTGCTCGAAGCGGGCGGCCCCGACTACCGCTTCGACTTCCGTACGCAGATGCCGGCGGCACTCGCCTATCCGCTGCAGGGCCGTCGCTACAACTGGGCCTACGAGACCGATCCCGAGCCGCACATGGACAACCGCCGGATGGAATGCGGCCGCGGCAAGGGGCTCGGCGGCTCGTCGCTGATCAACGGGATGTGCTACATCCGCGGCAACGCGCTCGACTACGACAACTGGGCGACGCACAAGGGGCTCGAGAACTGGACGTATCTCGATTGCCTGCCGTACTTCAAGAAGGCCGAGACGCGCGACGTCGGCCCGAACGACTATCACGGCGGCGACGGCCCCGTATCGGTCACGACCAGCAAGCCCGGCGTGAATCCGCTGTTCGAGGCGATGGTCGATGCGGGCGTGCAGGCCGGCTATCCGCGCACCGACGACCTGAACGGCTATCAGCAGGAAGGCTTCGGCCCGATGGACCGCACCGTCACGCCGAAGGGCCGCCGCGCGAGCACCGCGCGCGGCTACCTCGACCAGGCGAAGGTGCGGCCCAACCTCGAGATCGTCACGCATGCGCTCGCCGACCGCATCCTGTTCGACGGCAAGCGCGCATCGGGCGTCACGTATCTGCGCGGCAGCGAGCGCGCGACCGCGCATGCGCGCCGCGAAGTGCTCGTGTGCAGCGGCGCGATCGCGTCGCCGCAACTGCTGCAACGCTCGGGCGTCGGCCCCGGCGCGTGGCTCAAGGAACTCGACATCCCGATCGTGCTCGACCTGCCCGGCGTCGGCCAGAACCTGCAGGATCACCTGGAGATGTATATCCAGTACGAGTGCAAGGAGCCGGTGTCGCTGTATCCGGCGCTCAAGTGGTGGAACCAGCCGAAGATCGGCCTCGAATGGATGCTGAACGGCACCGGTCTCGGCGCGAGCAACCACTTCGAAGCAGGCGGCTTCATCCGCACGCGCGACGACGACCTGTGGCCGAACATCCAGTATCACTTCCTGCCCGTCGCGATCAACTACAACGGCTCGAATGCGATCGAGATGCATGGCTTCCAGGCGCACGTCGGCTCGATGCGTTCGCCGAGCCGCGGCCGCGTGAAACTGCGCTCGCGCGATCCGAACGATCATCCGAGCATCCTGTTCAACTACATGGCCGAAGCGCTCGACTGGCGCGAGTTCCGCGATGCGATCCGTGCGACGCGCGAGATCATGCGGCAGCCCGCGCTCGACCGGTATCGCGGCCGCGAACTGAACCCGGGCGCCGACTGCAAGACCGACAAGGAACTCGACGCCTTCGTGCGGGCCCGCGCGGAGACCGCGTTCCATCCGTCGTGCTCGTGCAAGATGGGCTATGACGACATGGCCGTCGTCGACGAAGAAGGCCGTGTGCACGGGCTGGAAGGCCTGCGTGTGGTCGATGCGTCGATCATGCCGATCATCACGACCGGCAACCTCAACGCCCCGACGATCATGATCGCGGAGAAGATCGCCGACAAGATTCGCGGCCGCAAGCCGCTGGCGCGCGTCGACGTGCCCTACTTCGTCGCGAACGGTGCGATGGCGCGCAATGTCGCGAAGGCGGTGCGGCAGCCGGAGACGGTGTAACCGCGCGAGCGCCCTCTCCGGTGCGCATCAGCAACACCCACGGCTCGTGGCGTTCTCGCCGCGAGCCGTTTTTCATTTCATTGGGCGCGCTCGCCGCCCGTACTGAAGCGCGTGATCGCAGCCACCCTCGGCCGCACGCGTTTCGCGCGCACGATCGGATTCGATCGCGACGTCAGGCTCATCGCGCCGCGTAGCTGATCGAACGCGACATCCTCCTGCCTCCCGAAGCGGCCGATCGCCGGCCACGCGAGCGTGTCATCGAGCCAAGCCTCCCACGCGTCGCCATGAAAACACCGCGCGAACTCGCGCACCATGCCCGGCGCCGCGATCACGATGCCCGCCAGCAGGTAATACGCCCAGAAACTGCCCGCGCCGACGAGCCGGTCAAGCCGGCACACGGACACCGCCGCGAGCAGCCCGTCCACCGACGCGAGATCGGTGCGTCGTTCGCGAATCGCCCGTGCGACCAGATTGTGTCGACCGCCATACGCGGCGAAGGAAATCCCGTTGCCGGCCGCAAGCTGGGCGCAGAACATCGCGAGCGCGGCCATCTCGTCGATGCGCGCGGCATCGTCGCGCGGCCCGCAGACGCGCAGCACGATCGCGTCGATGACGGCCCCCGGCCCGGCCGACGGCTCCACGCAGGCCGCCGCGACGGCCGCACGTCGTTCTCTCAGGTTCTTCGCAAGCGGCGGCCCTTCACCGTTCGCGAGTCGCTCCCGCATTTTGTGCGTGTCGATTTCGTCGCTGCCTGGCGTGACGCCGCCGGCAATCCGCTCGAGCGCTGCCCAGCCGTCGTTCGGATCGTCGAAGGCCCACGCATCGATGAAGCCATGCGCCGCTTCGAATGCCGCACGCGATCCCGGGCAGCATCGCTCCGCGTGCGCAAGCTGCCGCGCATCGGGAACGTGCATGCACGCATCGGTCGCATCGCACGCACACCCGCCACCGTCCGTTGCAATCCACGGCGCGAATTCGCGCAGGACAGCGATCGCGTCATGCGACAGGTTCGCGCCGACGCGCACGCGAGCCGCGTGCGTCGGCTTGACGGCCGTCGCGCCGACGTCGTCAGTCGTCACGCAAGCCGCGTCGTTCAGGTATTCGATCAGGTACTGCAGCCACGCGGCCGTGCGCAGCCGGTCGGGCGTCGCAGCGCGGGCATCGCCATACTTCGCTGGGTCGGTGAGCATGGGTGGTCCGGAATGGTTTTGGCAAGTCGAAGTAATTGTTCTGTATCCGTCGTCGCAGGCGGCACGGTGCGTCGCCCCCCCCCCCCCTGCATGACCGTCCGCATCGGATCGCGAGGCAGGCGGCCGGCCGGTCGTCACGCCGATACGCGCGACGACGCGCATGCGTCGCGAAACCGGGTCGCCCGCCGCGCATCGTTGCACGGCCCTCGTCCCTGGCGGGCGCCCGGTTCCGCTCGTGCGACGCTTACTGCACGTGGAACTTCGGCGACGTGGCGACCGTGCCGCTGACCGTGCAGTCCGGCGTCAACACCGCGTTATTGAACGTCAGCGACGAATTCGGATCGCTCCACGTCGTCACGACCTTGCTCGGCCCGCAGGTGCCGAGCAGCGAAACGGTCACCTTCGCGTTGTTGATCGACAGCTGCGTCGTGCTGTCGGCCTGCCCCGTCCACGGCGCCGCGCTGGTTGCGCTGCCGCTGATCAGGCCACACGTCGCGGCGCCCGTGAACGTCGTCGACGTGATGTTGACGATGCCCGTCGACGAGATCGTGCCGTTGAACGTCGCGTTGCAGGTCGCGTTGATCGAGCCCTTGGCCAGGACCGTGAGCCCCGTCGCGGAGAACGGCTCCCCGTTCGGGTTCATGGCCTGCCCGTCGGCGCGCGAGACGGTCACGGCGAAAGCAGGCGCGGCCGACACCGCGGTGAACGCCACTGCAGCAACAAGCGATACGATTTTGCGAATGCTCATTTGAACTGCCCCCTCTCTCTACACAAATGGCGGCATGCCGCCAGGAACGCGACGCCCCGGCCGGATCGGCCCGGCCGCTCGGTCGCAGGAAGCCGCCGGCGCGCGCGATGCACGCCGGACGGCTCAGAACTTGTAGGAAATCCCGACGAACGTGATCAGCGGATCGGCCTTCAGCCGCGTGCGCGTGGTCGCAAGTGTCGAGCCGTCCGCGGCCTTGATCACGAGCGACGAGTACGTCTTCAACGGCATGTACGTGAGCGTTGCCGTCAGCCCCCAGTGCTTGTCGATTGCGTAGCTCGCGCCGATGTTGTAGACCGGCGTGAACGACGACGACGCCTTGCCCTCCACCGACGTCGGCCCCGGCTTGCCGGCGCCGGCCGCGAGCACGCTGCCGAGGTTCTCGTTGATGTCCCTCGCGAAGTTGCCGTTCAGTTCGATGTTGCTGAACCAGCTGTAGGCCACGCCGATCCCGACGAACGGGCGAAACTTCGCGGTCGGTGCATTGAAGTAGTACTGCAGAATGATCGTCGGGCTCCATTGCCGCGCATTCTTCACGGCCGGCTGGTTCGACGGATTGTCCATGTTGACGCTGCCGAGCGAGCCCGCCGGGCCCGGCGGCCGGATCACGCCGTGCCCGGTCAGCGTGAACTCGGGCGGCACGCCGAGCACGGACGTCACCGCGATATGGTCGGTGAAGAAGTGCGTGAGCGTGAGGCCGACCGTATCGGCGTTGTTGACGGTCAGGCTCGTGCCCGGCGACGTGAACGACCCGGGCAGCCGCAGCGGCCCGTTGATCGGCATGCTCGCGAGATTCGTCGTCAGCCCGTTGGTCGAATCCTGCGGCATGATGTGCAGCCAGCCCAGCGTCGCGACGTTGTCGCCCGCCTGCTGGGCCGATGCGAGCATCGACACGCCTGCGACGACACCCGCGACAATCAGCTTCTTCATGAAGTCTCCCCCTCATTCTGCCGGCGCGCCGCGCAGCCATGCGCGACGCCGCCGTGTCTCCATGCACGCGCGATCACTGCACGAACGCGCCGACCGTGAAGTACGGATTACTGGTATCGGCCATGTCGAGGAACCCGAACACGCCGCCCGTGAACACGAACTTGCCGGTCGCCGGCCCCGATGCCGCGTCCGCGTGCACGGTCGTCACGACGCCCGGCACCTTCTGCGTGTAGTCGAGGTTCAGCGCGCGCGTGAGCGCGGCCTGGGATGCGTTGAACGGATCGAGCAGCGTCGCCTGCGCACCGACGAGCGCGGTCGCGCGGTAGTTGAACGCGCTGTCGACGCCTGTGTACTCGCCGTTTTGCGAGCCTTGGGCGATTGCCGTCTGCGGGCTCAGGAACGAGATACCCGACTCGTCGTCCGCGCTCGGCGGGCCCTGCGTGAGGTCCGCGTTCGCGGCGCCCGTACGGATGAAGACCGGCACGAGCTGGTTGCGCAGCTTGCCGACGATCAGGATTCCCTTGCCGGCCTTCGCCGGATCGAGCGCGGCGAGCGTCGGCGGAACTTGCGGCTGGTAGTTCAGCGACTGGAACGCCGGTGCATCCGCGCGAAGCGTGAACGGCTGGTTCACGGTCGCGTTCGATGCGAGCGGCTGGCCCCCGTTCTTCTTGCCGAAGTTGTCGGTCTCGACGTAGCTGCCGTCCGCGTTGATCGTCACCTGCTGGTCAAGCGCCACCGGCTGGAAGTTCTGCGACGGCACTTGGTGGTAGCCGAGCTGGTTGTATGTGCCGGCGATCTTCGACAGATCGGTTTCGAGAGACGAAAAGCTGATGAACGGGTAGTACGGGAAGGTCGTCTTCGGGATCCTGCCCACGCCGATCACGCCGTCGAACTGGATCGTCGCGCCGGGAATCGCACCACCCAGCACACCTTCACCAAGGAACAGGCGGGCCGGCCGGCTCGGGTCGAGGCTCGCGTTCTGCATCCGGAACGTGCACTGGTTCAGCTTTGTGGTCGGCAGGCCCGTTTCGTCGGCCAGCGTGCCGTCGACGACGTTGGCCGGCGCGGTGTCGCGCGTCGGTTGCACGGTGCCGGTGACCGTCGGCACCGGCGATGCGAGGTAGGTCATCCGGTACGTCATCTTCGTCGTGTCGAGCTGTACCTTCACGAGTTCGCCCGAGCCGGACCCGCCGATGAACACCGTGTTGTAGTCGATCGTCTGCGGGCACAGCCGGACCACCGGCGCGGGCGGCGGGTCGCCGTCGCCGCCACACGCGACCAGCACCGGCGCGAGCGATGCCGCGGCCATCCAATGCTTCATACTCATAGGATTCCTCTTGAATTTCGATTCGCCGGCGGCGACGCATGCGCCGCCGGTGCTCCGTGTTCCGTCCGCCGTTACTGGACGAACGCGCCGACCGTGAAGAACGGGTTGACCTTGCTGTTGTTGACGACCATCGCGTAGATGTTCCCGGCCGTCACGAGCCAGCCGGTGTCGCCCTTGCCGAAGATCGCCACGTTGCCGTTCGCGCCCTTCGCATTGAAGTCCTGCGAGGCCGTGATCTTGATCTTGCCGGGGGTGGCCTGCGTGTAGTCGAGCGCGAACTGCGACGTGACCGACGACGTCTGCGGGTCGATGAACGCCGCGGTGGCGCCCTGGAACAGCGTCGACGTATAGTTCGCGGCCATCGTCGACACGGCGGTGCCGTCGTTGCAGCTGCCGGCCTGTGCCAGGAAGAAGGTGCCGTCGAACGTGCCGGGCAGATCCGGATGCGGGATGTTGTTGTTGAAGCTCGGGCCCGCCGTCGCGATCGCGAACGTCGCGGTGCTGGGCGCCACGACACCGCACGCGGATGCGCTCGTCGCGCCAATGAAACCGCCCTTCAACGAATTGGCTGCGACGGCCGTGGTCCGCGACAGCATCGAGATTCCCACCTCGGCATCGGCAACCGACGCCAGCAGGTTGCTCGCGTCGATATGCGTGTAGCCCACGCGAATCACGATCGGCACCAGCACGCCGTTCAGCTTGCCGACGATCATGATGCCCTTCGCCTGACTCGGCGCGACGATCACGATTGCCGAGCCCTGCCCCGCGAACGGATAGACGAGGTTGCCGCCGGCGCTCGCCACCGGATGGCTCACGAACACGTTGTCGGACGAGCCGTCCGCGTTCTTGCGCAGCGCCCACGGCGTTCCGGTGGTCTGGCACGAGTAGTCGCTACCGGCCGTGATGGTGCACGAGCCGTCGGCATTGAACGTCTGGTTCCAGTTGACGACATCGGGCTGCCAGCCGACGGCGCCTGTGCTGCTCTGCGCGCTGCCGCCGACCGGCGACAGGTGGATGCCGAGTTCGTTGTAGTTGCCCGCGACCTTCGAGAAGTCGGTTTCGGTATCGGTGAAGCCGATGAACGGATAGAAATCGAAGGTGCGCGACGGCACTGTGCCGAGCACGATGCCGGGGAACGGCTCGAGGCCGGCAAACGCGATCGTCGCGCCCGGAATCCCGCCGCCGACCACCCCGTTGCCGACGAACAGCATCGGCGGATCCGCGCGATTGATCGTCACCGCATATGCACCGTCGCTCGTCGCGCCGCTGTCGAGCACGAACGCGCAGCGGTTCTGCTCGGCGGTCGGCAGATTGGTCGGATGATGGAACGCACCGCTGATCGTCAGGCCCGCGCGCGTGTTGTTGACCTGCCCAGCCGACGTCGGCACCGACGATTCGATGAACTGCATCTGGTAGGTGAGCTTCGTCGTGTCGAACTTGACCTTCACGTATTCGCCGCTGCCGGCGCCGCCCGTATAGGTCGTCGTGTAGTCGAGCGAATCCGGACACAGCTTCGTCACGACGGGCGGCGTCGTTTCAGCGCCGCTCGGCCCGCATGCGCTGCCCGAGCACTGCGGCACATTGATCGGGCCCGGATCGTCGCCGCCGCCGCAACCGGCAACGAACGGCAGCGCCAGCACGGCGCACGACAGGATCGCCTTCCGCCAATCAGGAATGCAAATCATCAACCCCTCCTTTTGAGGTACGACAGGTCTCGCCCGAACGGGCTGCGTGGCCCGCCGGTTGGTATCGCGCCGCCGCGACAACGCGCGGCGCATGACGATGCGCGCAAATGCGCGCCGCGTTGCCGGCCACGCAAATGCGATCAGGACCGCCGCGGCAGGCAAGCGCTATCCGGCGCCGCCGTCATGCGGCACGGCGCCATCGGGAAAATCGAAATGGAATGGGGTGGATCGCTACAGCGACATCGCGATGCGATGACGCAGACGCGCAATGCGCGTCGCGCCCGCATCCGGCGACAAGCAGGGAAACGGCAGTGCGGCAAGGCCCTCGGATAGGCGTCTCATGTATTGGTCTCCGTACGTACGCTTGATTCGTTATCGTGATGCGTCGTTTGTCGAGACTATGATCGGACGATACGCACAAGTAAATGGATGCAGAGTTCCAAACGTGCGGGACCGTGCGATCCTAGTGGGCGCACGGTTTTTGACACTTTTTCAAACAGCCTTCAATTTATTTGCTCAGACAAATATCCAAGCCGTACAACCCGCGTTCGAATGTCGGCGGGCGACCGCGCGAGGCCCGGCGTACGGGCCTCCGGCGGCCCGCGCACATGCTGCGGCGCAACCTTACACGTCGATGATCGCGAGGGTTCCGGAGCTGCCGGGCAGCACCGCGTGATGCGTGCCGGCGACCGCGAGATACATCTGGCCGGCCTCGACGACGACCGTCTCCCCTTCGACCTCGAGCATCAGCCTGCCGTCGACCACCAGCAGCCCTTCGTTGTAGTCGTGCACTTCCTTTTCGTACGGCTGCGCGTCCATGCGCAGCACCTTGATCCGGGCCGGCCCGACCTCGCCGACGATCGTGGATTTCCATGCAACGGCCTGCGCGGCCGCGACGGACTTGAAATCGATCAAAGACATGCGCTTCGCTCCGGGACGTGAGAGGAACGCATTATCGCGAGCGCGGCGCGCGCCGTCCCGATACGGCGCAGCGCCGTTCGGGCAGCACAGTCGCCGCCCGCCCCGCCGTCACGCGCAGACGCGATCGGCGTCCGGTTGCCCGAAAACCGCACGCATTATTCGCCCGATTCGAATAAAGCATCGCTTTATTGAATGACGCGCGCACATTGGTTGCAAATCCGACACGGGGGTCACACGTCCTTTGCATCGGAATGCATTTCCATCTTCCGGTTGCTAATATGGCGGTCCTGCGATCCCGCACCACAACGCCGTTCGACATGACGCCCGCTCGCCATGCCGCACCCGACACCGGCCGCTTCGCAGCGGCGGCACCGGGCACGCGCGGCGCGCGGCGTCGGACCGACCGGCCGTGCCATCCGTGAGCATGCAACCGATCCTTTCCGTCTCCGACCTCTCCAAGACTTACGCGTCCGGCTTCCAGGCGCTGAAGCACGTGAACCTCGACATCCGCCCCGGCGAGATCTTCGCGCTGCTCGGGCCGAACGGCGCGGGCAAGACCACGCTGATCGGCTCGATATGCGGCATCGTCACGCCGACCGAAGGTCGCGTGACGGTCGGCGGGCACGACATCCGCGATCAATACCGCGCCGCCCGCGAAATGATCGGCCTCGTGCCGCAGGAGCTGACGACCGACGCGTTCGAAACCGTCTGGGCGACCGTGTCGTTCAGCCGCGGCCTGTTCGGCAAGGCGCCCGATCCCGCCTACATCGAAAAGACGCTGAAGGCGCTGTCGCTGTGGGACAAGCGCGACAACAAGTTGATGACGCTGTCGGGCGGCATGAAGCGCCGCGTGATGATCGCGAAGGCGCTGTCGCACGAACCGCGCATCCTGTTCCTCGACGAGCCGACGGCCGGCGTCGACGTCGAACTGCGCCGCGACATGTGGAAACTGGTCGACTCGCTGCGCGAAAGCGGCGTGACGATCCTGCTGACCACGCACTACATCGAGGAAGCCGAGGAAATGGCCGACCGGATCGGCATCATCCTCGGCGGCGAACTCGTGCTCGTCGAAGAGAAGCACGAGCTGATGCGCAAGCTCGGCAAGAAGCAACTGACCGTGCAGCTCGAGCATCCGCTCGCGACCGTGCCGGGCGAACTCGCCGCATTCGGGCTCGAACGCGCGGACGACGGCGCCGCGCTTGTCTACACCTACGACTCGCAGCGCGACGACGCGAGCATCGCGAAGCTGATCAACGCGCTCGGCTCGGCCGGCATCGGCTTTCGTGACCTGCACACGACGCAGAGCTCGCTCGAGGACATTTTCGTCAGCCTGATCGACAACCGCCGCAACGGCACACAAGGGGCGTAACGCACATGGCGAACTGGAATTTCCAAGGCATCCGTGCGATCTACCGTGCCGAAATGGCCCGCACGCGCCGCACGCTGATGCAGAGCATCATCGCGCCGGTGATCTCGACGTCGCTGTACTTCGTCGTGTTCGGCTCGGCGATCGGCTCGCGCATCAGCGACGTGAACGGGATCGGCTACGGGTCGTTCATCGTACCGGGCCTCGTGATGCTGTCGCTGCTGTCGCAGAGCATCTCGAACGCATCGTTCGGCATCTACTTCCCGCGCTTCACGGGCACGATCTACGAGATATTGTCCGCGCCCGTGTCGTACTGGGAGATCGTGATCGCGTATGTGGGTGCGGCCGCGTCGAAGTCGTTGCTGCTCGGATTGATCATCCTCGCGACGGCCGGCCTGTTCGTGCCGCTGCACATCCTGCATCCGTTCTGGATGGTGCTGTTCCTCGTGCTGACGTCAATCACGTTCAGCCTGTTCGGTTTCGTGATCGGCATCTGGGCCGACAGCTTCGAGAAGCTGCAGCTCGTGCCGCTCCTGATCATCACGCCGCTCACGTTCCTCGGCGGCAGCTTCTATTCGGTCGACATGCTGCCGCCCGCGTGGCGCATCGTCACGCTGTTCAACCCGATCGTCTATCTGATCAGCGGCTTCCGCTGGTCGTTCTACGGGCTGGCCGACGTGCACGTGGGAATCAGCCTCGCGGCGACCTCGCTGTTCCTCGCGATCCTGCTCGCGATCGTCGCGTGGATGTTCCGCACCGGCTACAAGCTGAAGAACTGACTCGGCGCGCCGCGGGTTGCCCCGGTTCGCGGATCCGCAGCGGCGCTGCTAGACTGAATCGGAAGATCGACTGCCGCCGTCTGCCGCACCGCAACCCGCGGTGCGCGGGCGGCGCGGCTCCCGCCCCCTTCCCTGCGCGAGGATCCCCGATGAGCGCCTCCCGAATCGACGTCGTCCGCGACGGCCTGTTTCGCGCCACGTCCTACGTCGACACGCTGAACCTGAGCTTCAGCCAGTTCTTCGTACGATCGCCGCACGGCGATGTGCTGTGCATCGAAACGGGCACGCGTTCCAACTTCACCCAACTGAGCGCGGCGCTCGATACCGTCGGCATCGCGCCGTCGATGGTCAGCAACGTGATCGTCCCGCACTTCGAGGCCGACGAAATGGGCGCGCTGCCCGACTTCCTCGCGGCCAACCCGGCGCTCGTCGCGTACGGACATCCGATGTGTACATGGGGGCTTGCCGACGTGTTCGGCGTGCGCGCGATTCCGTTGAAGGACGGCGAGCCGACAACGCTGTCGGGCATCGACGTCGTGCCGATCTTCACCAAGCACGTGCATCAGTGGGACGCGCTCGTCGTGTATCTGCCGGCGTACAAGGCGCTGCTGTCGTCAGACATCCTGATGCGCTTCGGCAGGGAAGAAACCGACGACCCGCTGCCGGCGATCCTCGATGCGATCACGCGCTCGGACTACCTGCCGTCGCTCGCGCACCTGGCGAACGCGCTGCGCCGCATCCAGGCGCTCGATCTCGACATCGTCCTGCCGATGCACGGCCCGGCGATCACGCACGACATCGCGCGCGTGATCGCCGGTGTGATTGCCCATTGCGAGGCGACCGCGGCGTAACGCACGCGCCGCCGCGTGTGGCCGCCGGCCGCGCGTCGCCGGTCAGGTGCCGGTCACGACGAATTCGGCGGCCGCCTTGCTCTGGATCGCGGCCATCACCGCAAGTTCGCGCTTGCTGCGCGGCTCGCCGGATATGACGCCCGTCGCATGCTTGGCCTTCGCGCCGAGCGGGAAAAACACGAACGATGCGCCGGCCGGCGCGGTCGGCTCGGCACGCAGGCGTTTGTTCAGAATCTTCAGGTACTTTTTCTTCGAGACTTCCTTCGTTGCCATGGCGCCCTCCACATGAACGTGATGCTGACCAGCATACCAGTTTTGACCGGTGGCTCCGGCGCGCTGCAGCACGATCGGCCTGCACGCGAATCGGCCAGCTTGCACGCCTCGACGAGTCAGGCCGCGACCTTGGCCGTTGCCGGCGCCATTCACATGCCGTCACATCCCGTGTCACGCGCGAGCGGATCTTCCATTCCGGGCGCTTCCCGTTACGCGATGCTGCCCACGGCTGTTGCCTGCCGCTACCGGTCGCCAGAATTTCTTGCGCTCGATGTCGATTCGCGCGCAGGTCAAGCGTCGTAGTGTCGTAACCGATCGTTTTGCCGTCCGCACGGCCGGCCGATCGCGGATTCCCCCTTTCCCGTTCAAGGAGCAGCGACAATGCGCGTCATGGTGATCGTCAAGGCCACGGCCTTTTCCGAATCGGGCACGATGCCCGATACCGAACTGCTGGCCGCGATGGGCCAGTACAACGAGGCACTCGTGAAGGCCGGCGTGATGCTGGCCGGCGAAGGGCTGCACCCCAGTTCGCGCGGCAAGCGCGTGCACTTCTCCGGCAAGGACCGGACCGTCATCGACGGCCCGTTCGCCGAGACCAAGGAACTGATCGCCGGCTACTGGCTGTGGCAGGTGAATTCGATCGAAGAAGCCGTCGAATGGGTCAAGCGCTGCCCAAATCCGATGCCCACCGAATCGGACATCGAGATCCGCCAGGTCTTCTCGCCCGAGGACTTCGGCGAGGCTTTCACGCCGGAACTGCAGGAACAGGAAGCACGGCTGCGCGCGGAGATGGACGGCAAGCGCGGGGCGTAGGCCGGGCGGTCGAGGGGCGCTGCGGGATCGACGCGGGCGCCCCGCGCCCGCCGACTCCCGGACAAATCCATCGACCGGGATTGACGGCGCCTCGCCTAGTAACGTATCGTTTTGATACGTTACTAGGCGAGGCCTTGTCGTCATGCATTCCCGTTTCGACCGTTTTCGCGCAACGCCCCTTGGCGCGCAGCTCGAAGCGCTGATCGCGCAGCCCGAGCGTTATCTCGAATTCGCGGCGCTGTCGCGAGTCGGCGTCGCGGCGATTGGCGCGATCCAGCACGAGATCGCGCACAAATTCCCCGAAATCGAAGGCGATACGACGGCCCGGCAGTTCTGCGGCGCGATGGTCGCCGACGTGATGCGCCGCCACGGGCACGACGTCGTGCAGGCGCGCGGCCGGATCGGCGGCGCGCTGTTCAGCTACGGTGCGGTATTCAGCGCGTTCCCGCTGGCGCTGCCGTTCGCCGACGTCGTCGCCGCGCTGGCCGCGATGCCCGACCGGGTCACCGCGTATGCCATGCACATTCCTGCCGCGCTCTTCACGCGCCGCCCCGCCGGCACCGGCTTCTCGTTCGTCGAACATGCGTGCCACCTGCGCGACCTCGATGCGGTGTTCGCCGAACGCATCGACGTCGTGCGCACGCACGAACTGCCGGTGATCGCGTCCGTCGACGGCACTGCACTCGCCGCGCAGCGCGACTACCTCGCGCAGCCGCTCGACGACGCGCTCGCCGCGTTCCGCACCGGCCGCGCCGCGCTGTGCGCGTCGGTTGCGGCGCTGCAACCGTCCGAACGCCAGCGCTGCGGGCTGCGCGACGGTATCCGCCGGATGTCGCTCGAGGAACTCGTGCGCGAACTGCTCGACCACGATCGCACGCACGTGCTCGAACTCGACGAACTGCTCGCCGAACTCGAATTGCCGCCCCTCCCGTCATCGGAAGCCAAATGAACCGGCCCACTCCGCCCGTCGTCTTCGTCCACGGTTTCATCGGCACATTCGACGTACCCGAATGGCCCGGCCCGCATCTCGCCCCCGACCTGCTCGGCTACGGCACGCATCGCGGCGCGCCGGCCGATACGATCACGCTCGCCGCGCAAGTCGAACACGTCCGGCAGGCAATCGACACGCACTTCGGTGCACAGCCGGTCGATATCGTCGGTCACTCCGTCGGCGGCGCGATCGCGATGCTAGTCGCCCATGCGCATCCAGCGTGCGTGCGCCGGATCGTCAACGTCGAAGGCAACTTCACGCTCGACGATGCGTTCTGGTCGGCGTCGGTCGGCCGCATGTCGGCCGCGCAAGCCGACGCGATGCTCGATGGCTTGCGCGGCGATCCGTCCCGCTGGCTGCGCGGCTCGATCGACGATCCGTCGCCACGCCAGCTCGACGACGCGCGCCGCTGGCTCGCGCATCAGCCGGCATCGACGCTGCGCGCGACGGGACGCTCGGTCGTCGCGACGACGGGCGAACCCTGTTATCTGCGGACGCTCGCCGAAGTATTCGAGCGCCATCCGGTATGGCTCGTCGCGGGCGAACGCTCGCGTGCGGGCTGGCATGTGCCGGACTGGGCGCTCGCGCGGTGTGCCGGCTTCGAAACGATCGCCGGCTGCGGGCACCTGATGCCGTCCGAGCGGCCTGCCGCATTCCGGGAGACACTCGCACGCTGTCTCGGCTAATGCGAGCGGCCACCCGCCCGACGCGCCCGCCACCTGACAACCCGTAGGTTTCGCCGAAATATGGCTGAAAGGCACGGTTGCTAGAGTCGTCTCACAGGGTTTTCCCGATGCGAGGCTCCATGAATCTGGTACGCGCGTTCTGGCTACTGCTGCTGCTCGCCGCCGCGGGCCCGGCCCTCGCTTTTCAGACGCGGATCGTCGCGATTCCGAGTGCCGCGATGAACCAGACGCTGAAGGCGACCGTCGTGCTGCCCGACGACTACGCACGCCCGCGCCACGGCCCGGAACGCAGCGTCGAGCGCTTTCCGGTCGTCTACCTGCTGCACGGCTCCGGCGGCGACCACACCGACTGGACCGCGAACACGCACATCGCCGCGTTGGCCGATCGCTACCGCGTCATCCTCGTGATGCCCGACGGCGGGCACGAAAGCTGGTATATCGACAGCCCGTTCGACTCGGGCAGCCGCTACGAAACCTTCGTCGGCGACGAAGTCGTGTCGTATGTCGACATGCATTTCAGAACGATCGCGACGAAGGGCGCGCGCGCCATCACCGGGCTCAGCATGGGCGGCTTCGGCGCGCTGCGTATCGCGCTCGACCGGTCCGACACGTTTGGCGCGGTCGGCAGCATCAGCGGCGCGGTCGATCCGCGCTGCTGCGAGGACGAACCGGGCATCGACCACGTATTCGGCGATCCCGGCCGCCATCCGTCATTCTGGAACCGCAACGCAATTGTCGAAAACGCGCGCGCTTTCGTCCGTGCGCATCTGGACCTCACGATCGACTGCGGCCGCGACGACTCGTTCGTCGGTTCAAACCGCACGCTGCATCAACGACTCGTCGCGCTCGGCGTGCCGCACGACTATGCGGAGCGCCCGGGCGGACATACATGGGACTACTGGGCGCACGCGATCCGCTATCAGATGCAGTTCTTCGCGGCGTCGTTCCAGCACGGCGGCTACGCGTAACGTCCGATCGGCGCGACATGGAGCAGCCGACGCTCGCGCCCCCCGCTTGCGCGTTCTTCGAATCTTCGCGCCGTCGCATCGCGCAACGGGCCCGATGGTAGGATGCGCAGGCATCGACTACCCGACTTCCCCCCATGCCGCGCGACAATTTCGCGGACCTGCTCGCCTTCATCGCCGTCGCGCGCGAGCGCAGCTTCACGCGCGCGGCCGCCCGCCTCGGCGTGTCGCAATCCGCACTCAGCCATACGATCCGCTCGCTCGAGACACGCCTCGGCGTGCGGCTGCTCACACGCACGACGCGCAGCGTGGCGCCGACCGAAGCCGGCGAGCGCCTGCTGCTCAACCTCGCGCCGCGCTTCGACGAAATCGAGGCCGAGTTGTCGGCGCTCGCCGAGCTGCGCGACAAGCCGGCCGGCACCGTGCGCATCAACGCGACCGACTACGTGATCCGCACGCTGCTGTGGCCAAGACTCGCGCCGATGTTGCGCGACTATCCCGACCTGAAAGTGGAATTCGTTACCGACTATGGACTGTCCGACATCGTCGCGGAACGCTTCGACATCGGCGTGCGGCTCGGCGATCAGGTCGCGAAGGACATGATCGCGGTCCGCATTTCGCCCGACATGAAGATGGCGGTCGTCGGCGCGCCCGCGTATTTTGCGGAACGCGAGCCCCCCGCGACACCGCAGGATCTCGTTACGCACGACTGCATCAACCTGCGCCTGCCGACGCACGGAGCACTGTACGCGTGGGAACTCGCGCGCGGCGACGACACGCTGCAGGTGCGCGTCGACGGCCAGGTCACGTTCAACGGCACCTATGAAATGCTCGACGCGGCCCTCGCGGGCTACGGCCTTGCCTACGTGCCGGCCGAACTCGCCGCGCCCCACGTCGACGCCGGCAGGCTCGTCAGCGTGCTCGACGACTGGTGTCCCACCTTTCCCGGCCACCACCTGTACTACGCGAGCCGTCGGCAATCGTCGCGCGCGTTCGCGCTGATCGTCGACGCGCTGCGCCACCCCGGCCATTCATGAACAGGTTCGATAAGTGCATGCGCACTCCTGGGGATTATCGATAAGCGCGTCGGTGACTACCATCGTCGATGTCTTCCACGTCCTCCGGAGCCTTCGATGTCCGAACCGACTTCCGCCGCGCGCCAGGCCTTCGGCGCAATCGCGCCTGCCCTCGCCGACTACACCGACAACGTGCTATTCGGCGACGTGTGGCAACGCCCCGGCCTGTCTCCGCGCGATCGCAGCCTGATTACCGTCGCGAGCCTCGTCGCGCTGTATCGCGTGAACGAACTGCCGTTCCATCTGAAGAAAGCGCTCGACAACGGCATCACGCGCGACGAGCTGATCGAAGCGATCACGCATCTCGCGTTCTACTCGGGCTGGCCGACCGCCAGCTCGGCGCTGCCGATCGCGAAGCGCGTGTTCGACGAAGCGGGCGTGTAAGCGCCGCGCAATCCCGTGCCAGCACCTTCATTCAACTGACTTCAACCGACGCGGGCGCACGCCCGCATGGAGCCTCAACATGGATTACCGCTATCTCGGGCGCAGCGCGCTGAAAGTGTCGCCGCTGTGTCTCGGCGCGATGATGTTCGGCGGCGAGACCGACGAAGCAACGGCAACGCGCATCATCGACAAGGCGTTCGACCAGGGCGTCAACTTCATCGACACGGCCGACGTCTATCACGCCGGGCGCTCGGAAGAAATCGTCGGCCGTGCGATCGCGCGGCATCGCGACAGCTGGGTCGTCGCGACGAAGTTCGGCTATCCGGCCACCGCTGACGCAGGGCCGAACCGTCAGGGGCAGTCGCGCAAATGGATCCATGAATCGGTCGACGCGAGCCTGAAGCGGCTCGGCACCGATTACATCGACATCCTGTATTTCCATCGCACGCTGACCGACGCACCGCTCGAAGAAGGGATGCGTGCGGTGGCCGACCTGATCCGGCAAGGCAAGGTGCGCTACGTCGGGCTGTCGAACTTCAAGGGCTGGCGCATCGCCGAGATCGTGCGCGTCGCCGACCAGCTCGGCATCGATCGCCCGGTCGCGAGCGAACCGCTGTACAACCTCGTCGATCGCACGGCCGAAGTCGAACAGTTGCCGGCGGCCGCACACTACGGCATCGGCGTCGTGCCGTACAGCCCGCTCGCGCGCGGCGTGCTGACCGGCAAATACGCGCCCGGCACGCAGCCGCCCGCCGATTCGCGCGCGGGCCGCGGCGACCGGCGCATCCAGCAGACCGAATGGCGGCCCGAGTCGCTGCACATCGCGCAGCAGGTGGCCGGACACGCGGCCGCGCGCGGCACGACGTCGGTCGCGTTCGCGCTCGCATGGGTGATGAAGAACCGGTTCGTCAGCTCGACGATCGCCGGGCCGCGCACCGAAGCACACTGGGACAGCTACATCGATGCGCTGACGCTCGAGCTCGGCCCCGACGACGAACGCTTCGTCGATTCGCTGGTGCCGCCCGGACATGCGTCGACGCACGGTTATACGGATCCGGGTTATCCGGTCGAAGGGCGGAAGGTGTGAGGTTCGTCTGCTGAAAACGGGCGGGCGCTGCCCGACCGCTCGATGCGACGGGGCGACGGGGCGACGGCCCATTGGCACGCTGGGCGTCGGGCGCCGCAGCAAAAAACGAAAACGAAAGACCACAGCGGCGCAAGCGCCAGCAGCAGCCGCGAATGGCGTTCAGTTGCCGGCCGCCGCGTCGGCACTCACCACGCGATCGAAGCACTCCTGCGCACGCGCCAGTTCGTCGAGCGCGCGATCGAGGCGCGACATCGCGCGTGCATACTCGGCCGCCGAGATGTCGTCGTCGCTTTCGCCGCGCACGGCGCGAAACGCCTGGTCGACGTTGCGCGTCGCTTCGACGAAGCGTTGCGCCGCTTGGGCTTCCCGCGAACAGATGTGGGTCGACATCGACACTTCTCCCTCGGGGTTGCAGTGTGAAGCAAGCCGACGCCCAGCATGCGTGATGCGCATGTCGGCGGCGTGAACGACGGCTGGCAGCCTGTCGACGCGCGACCACCGCGCGGCGCGCTTCGTGGCGATTGTCGCGCGACGCTTGCCGATCCGCCACGGCGAGATTGCAACAAATTCTTGCGCGCGCCGAGACGGCGGCCGCACGCATGCGTGTCGTTGCACGCGCATTCAGCTTTCCTGTTCCGCATCACGCGCCGCACATGAGCGGCCGAACATCATGCGCGCCCGATGCGCGGATGCGCGAGACCGCCGAATGCAGCCGCCTCGCCGGGCGACAGATCGAACAGATCGCCAGTGAGCTCGCGCGGATGCTCGGACGCGGGCCGGCTGCGCAGTCGCGCGACATGGGTGGGTGCGACGTAGGCGGCCGCCGTTTCGATCGGCGGCACGTCGAACAGGTCGCGCGTGACGCCGCGCACGGCATCCGTCGGCGAACGGCCGCGCAAGCGCGCGACCAGCTCGACGAAGCGATCGAAATCGCCGGCGCGCGTCGCCTTGTTCACTTCCGCGAGATCGCGCGCCTTCAGCACGCACGGCTGCGCGAGCCGCACGAAATACGGCGCTTCGAGTTCGACCGACAGCGCAAGCGGATAGCTCTTGCCGGTTTGCTCCTTCGCGCGCCCGATGCAATCGACCACAGCCGCGCCCTGCGCGACGCCGAGCGGCTTGCCGGTGCTCACGCTGCGCAGGTGATCGGGGAACACGCGCAGTTGCGTGCCGACCGTCAGTGCGGTGGACGATGCGCAGACGAGTGCGTAGTGCTGTTCGCGGCGCCGGCCCGACGGCAGCGTCGAGCGGCTCGCGATGAACGTGTGCGGCGGCAGCGGCCGCACCTGGCCGCTGGCGTCGACCCATGCATTCCACAGCAACGCGTCCTCGCGCCTGCGCTCGCCCGGCCGCGTGCGCGACGCGACTGGCGAAAACAGCGCAAGCAGCGAGCCCGTGCGATGCGCGGCGACTTGCGCACTGTTGCCGAGCGGCTGGTTGATTCCCCACAGAAAACGCCCGCCTCCGAGCCGGCGCTCCCATTCCTTGCGGAGCACGACGGTCGGCAGTTCCTCGCCGGACTCGGTACCGATCTTCGTCCAGCAGAACGTGGGAGGGAGGTGTTTCAGTGTCATCAACTTTCTCGGGATACAGCCTCGCCGGTGACAGCAAGCCCATTCAACAACCGTAACTGTATAGGTATAATGCATCGCATGGAAGCCCCGGACCACGATTTTCCTGTACAAGACCTGCTACGCCGCCTGATGGCGGATACGCGTTCGTCCAGCGAAATCGCGCGACTTTCAGGCGTCAGCCAGCCGACCGTGTCGCGTCTTCGGCTGTCGAACGGGCATCGGCTGCGACGCAGCGCGCCATTCAACAAGCTATGCAGTTTCTATGGCGTCGACACCAGCCCGGCGCGCCGCCGGTACAACGACCTGCTGCGCGACGCGATCGTCGACGCATGGGACGGCTCCGACGAGCACGGGCGCGCGCTGCTGGTCGTAATTCAGGGGTTGAAGGATCTGCAGGCGAAGGCCGACGACGGGTGATCCCCACAGGCATCCATGAATGGCGAAAGGCTGAAAGCATCCAGCGAGCGGGCGATGGCGAAGACGATTCGTCATCGCCCGTCTTGCATCGGGCGATGAGGCACAACGCAGCGGCAGGCCGCGTCGCCGAACACGCGCATCGGGATGCACACCACATGCCCCGCATCGACGACACTTCAAATATTTTTTGCTCGCAGTTAAAAAAGTTTGACACGCTGTTTTCACTGAGATAACTTTTCCGCAAGCTTCCGGAAAGCAAACGCGAACCGGCAAGCCATCACGATGCGCGGCGCGGCCGAAACCGCCGATCCGTTTCATTCCGTCGCCGCACGCGCGTCGCGTCGTGTTTTTCAGCAGCGCAGCTCGCAACATCCCCGTCTCATCGAACGAGTCGTTCCGTCTCACCTGGAAGGACGCGCGGCATGCGCACATTTACTTTGCAGTCCTGCATGACATGCAGTACGAAGCTGCTGCTTTCCGCCCCGTGCATGTCGCCCGGCGTTGCCTCGATGGCGCGGCTTCCTTTTCGTTGCATGCAGTAATCGGCCCGGCCCGCAGGGGGCGTATCGCGGAACGGTCGTATCCACACAATCAAAAGAACGAGGTCGGCAATGCAATTTCATTTCAGAGGATCGCGGCGCGCATGGCTACCCGCGCTCGTTGCAGCCGCGACGCTCGCCGCTTGCGGCGGTGATGACGGCGGCAGCGTCGCGGGCGTGTCCGCGCTCGCGCAAGGTCAAGGGCAAGGGCAAAACCAGGATCAGCAGGGTGACGATACGCAAGGACGCGTATCGCCGTCCGGCGTCCCGTACGCGAATCCGGCCAGCGGTGGGCGCTACAAGCCGGTGATCACCAACGGTCAGGTACAGCCGTCGCTATCCGGCGGCACGATCGAGGAAAACGCGTGGGTCGACACGCCGGTCGACTCCGACGGCGACGGTACGCGCGACCGCATTCACGTGCGCATCGTGCGTCCGTCGGAAACCGCCAACGGCGCGCACACGCCGGTCATCGTGCTCGCAAGCCCGTACTACGCAGGGCTCGCCGACAGCCCGAACCACGACGTCGACGTCGAACTCGACGGCACTCCGCATCCCGCCGCCACGGCGGCCGCGACGGCCAACGGCGCCTCCGCGCGCATCATGGCCGCGGCGCCGCAGACGCGCATGCTGCAGCAGCTCGAGGCGGCCGCGGCCGGCCGTTCGTGGATCGAGGGCTACTTCATTCCGCGCGGCTTCACGATCGTCTATGCGGATTCGCTCGGCACCGCCGGTTCCGACGGCTGCCCGACGATCCTCACGCGCGATGAATCCGTCGCGATGGCGTCGGTGATCCGCTGGCTCGGCCGCGATGCCACCGCGAAGGATGCGAGCGGCAAGCCCGTCGTCGCGAACTGGTCGACGGGCCACGTCGGCATGTACGGCGTGTCGTACGACGGCACGCTGCCGAAGATGGTCGCGAGCCTGCGCACGCGCGGGCTCGACGCGATCGTGCCGGTCGCCGGGCTGTCGAACATGTACGGCTACTACCGCTCGGGCGGCCTCGTTCGCGCGCCGGAGGGCTATCAGGGCGAGGACGTCGACGTCTATATCAAGGCGCTGCTGACGAACGCGCATCCGGAGCGCTGCACGCACCTGATCGACGAGGCATTGCAGCAGGAGGACCGCAAGACGGGTGACTATTCGCCGTTCTGGGCCGCACGCGACATCCCGACCACGCACGCGGTCGCGCCGGCGCTCGTCGCGCAGGGGCTGACCGACGACAACGTGCGCGTCGACCAGTCGACATCGTGGTATATGGCGATGCGGCGCCAGGGCGTGCCGACGCAACTGTGGCTGCATCGCCTGAAGCACACCGACCCGACCCGCGTGCCGGCGATGGCCGATGCGTGGACCGCCGAAGTGAACCGCTGGTTCACGCGCTACCTGATCGGCGCCGACAACGGCGTCGAACGCGATCCGCGCGCTGTGGTCGAGCAGGCCGACGGCACGCTGCTGAAGGAAGCCGACTGGGCCGCTCGGCACGCCACGCCGGTCGCGTACTTCGCGGGCGGCGACGGCACGGGCACCGGCACACTGTTGCGGCTGCCGAGCGGCGGCCCGCTCGCGCGCTTCACCGACGATGCGTCGATCCCCGCGCTCACGCTGGCGAACGCCTCGACCGGCGAGCATCGCAGCCGCTTCGAGACAGCGCCGTTCGCGGCTGCGACGCGCATCTCCGGCACCGCGACCGCCCGCGTGCGGCTGACCTTCACCGGCGTCGCGAACGTGACGGCACTACTGGTCGACCGCGCACCGGACGGGTCGGCAACGATCGTCACGCGGGCATGGACCGATCCTCGCAATCGCGTGTCGGACTGGTTCTCGCAGCCCGTGCTGCCGGGAATGCCGTATGACCTGAAGCTGACGTTCATGCCGCGCGACTACAAGCTCGAAGCGGGTCACAAGCTCGGCCTCGTCGTGCTGTCGAGCGACAACGAGGCAACGCTGCGGCCGACACCGGGCACGGGTCTCGCGCTCGATCCGGCGGGCACGTCCGTGACGGTGCCGCTGGCTTCTTCCTGAGCTGGCGAGGTTGATCGGCATGACTGACCGCCATGCGCGTGCGATCGCGCCCCATCGCATGCGCATGACGCCGAGTGACACGCACCGAAGGCGCCGTGCGACGATGCTTCACCATCGCACGGCGTCATTCTTCATCGGCAACGCGATCGCGTCAGCCATGCGACGCGCAACTCACCCTGCCGCGAGACGCCTGAGCACGACGTCCAGCAACACGTTCGCGCCGTCGACGAGCTGATCGTCGTCGGTATGCTCGCGCGGGTTGTGGCTGATCCCGCCACGGCTCGGCACGAAGATCATCGCGGCCGGCGCGATGCGCGCGATCATCTGTGCGTCGTGGCCGGCGCCCGACGTCATCCGGCGATGCGAGAATCCCATCCGCTGCGCCGACGCCTCGATTTCGTCGACGAGGCCGGCATCGAACACGACCGGCTCGAAACGCACGAGTCGTTCCGTCGCGATCCGGACACCCTCTTGCGCCGCCACCTTGTCGAGGAACCCGGCAAGGCGCTTCTCCGCGTCCTGCAGGCGCCGTTCGTCGGGATCGCGGAGGTCCACCGTGAATACGGCCTTGCGCGGAATCACGTTGATCACGTTCGGTTCGATGCGCAGCATGCCGATCGTCGCGAGGGTCGTGCCGCTCGCCACTGCCAGCTCGCGCAGGAAAGTCGCGACGGCCGCCGCCACCCAGCCCGCGTCGTGCCGCAGATGCGTTGGCGTCGTGCCGGCATGATTCGCGTTCCCCAGCACGGTGATCTGCTGCCATGAAATGCCCTGCAGGTTCTCGACCGCTCCGATGCGGTTCTGCTCGGCCTCGAGAATCGGCCCCTGCTCGATGTGCAGTTCAAGATACTCGTGCGGCACGATCGCGCCGGGCTCGAGCTCGCCGGCATACCCAATGCGCGCGAGTTCGTCGCCCAGGCGCGTGCCGTCGACGCCGACGGTATCCAGCGCCGCATCGACCGACAGGCCGCCAGCATGGACGAGCGACCCCATCATGTCCGGCTGATAGCGGATGCCCTCTTCGTTCGTGAACGCGCCGATCGTGATCGAGCGCCGCGGCTTGAGCCCTGCGCGACGAAACGCGCGTGCGACGGCGAGGCCGGCGAGCACGCCGTAGCAGCCGTCGAGTGCGCCGGCGTTCGTCACGGTGTCGATGTGCGAGCCGATCATCAGCGGCCGCTCGGCGCCGTCGTCGGAGGCGGAACGCAACGTGCCGAAAATGTTGCCGATCCGGTCGACCTGAACGTCGAGGTCGAGCTCGTGCATCCACTCCACGACGAGATCGCGCCCTGCACGCTCGTCGTCCGTCAGCGCGATGCGGGTCCGGCCGCCGGCGTCGGGATCGGCACCGATGTCGCCGAGTTGTCGCAATTGGTCGAGAAGAAGCGCTCCATCCAGTTCGAGCGCCGGCAGCGGTACGGCGAGGGTATTCATCGATCGTCTCCATGAGCGGCACGCGTCCGGCCGATAGCCGGGCTTGACGGAGTGAAATGCTATTTCATCGCGATCGATATTTCGGCTCTGAATTCGCGGCCCGGACGCAATTTTTTCTCGTCCTGGCAGACCGGTCCGGATCAATGCGCGCCGGTTCGTCTTCGTGCCGGCGTGCCTTTCATCTCTTTCGCATGCTCCGCCGTGCCGCTCACACCGGCGTCAGCACCGGCTCCCCCGCGAAATGCCGTGCGGCGTTGTCGAGAAACTGCTGGACCGAACGATCGAGCGCCTCCGGCGACCAGCCGCCCATGTGCGGCGTCAGCACGATATTGTCGAGCACCGTGAGCGCGCGCGGCGGATCCGGCTCGCCTTCGTATACGTCGAGCCCGGCGCCCGCGATGCGCCGTTCGCACAGCGCGTCCGCCAAAGCAGCGGTATCGACAACGCTGCCGCGCGACACGTTGACGAGAAACCCGCCCGGGCCGAGCGCGTCGAGCACCGTGCGATCGATCAGATGACGGGTGCCCGCACCGCCCGGCGTCGCGACGATCAGGAAATCGGCCCATTGCGCGAGCGAATCGACGCGATCGAAATAGCGATACGGAACATCCTTCGCGGAACGGTTGTGATAACCGATCTCGATGTCGAAGCCGGCCGCGCGCCGTGCGCATTTCTCGCCGATCTTGCCGAGCCCGACGATGCCGAGCTTCTTGCCCGACACATTCGGCGGCATCTGCAGCGCGTCGCGCCATACGCCGGCGCGGGTGTTCGCATCGAGCTGCACGACGTTGCGCACCGCCGCCAGCAGCAGCGCGAATGCATGATCGGCGACGCAATCGTCGTTGGTGCCCGCGCCCGTCACCACGGTAATGCCGCGCGCCTTCGCATGCGCGACGTCGATGTGCTCGTAGCCGGCGCCGAGCGCGCTGACGAACGTGAGCTGCGGCAGACGATCGATTTCGGCGGCAGTGAGGCCCGTGCTGCCGTTGGTCAATACCGCGCGGATCGTGCCGCCATGTTCGGCGATCGCACGCGCGCGCTCGTCGGTGGTCGGTGCATGGTGGACGTCGTATGACGCGGCGATCTGGCGGTGCGCGTCGTCGCGCAGCGCGATAAGAACCAGCAGCTCGGGCTTCATGTCAGCAAATGTCCGCAGGCGGGAATGCGTTCCAGTGTAACAACGGCGCGTGACGCGCACGGGTTACCCCCACGCGCGCTGTGGACGTGCCGCCGCACATGGTTTGCCAAAGCCGACTCAGTCAAGTAACTTTCGGCGTACGTCCCCGTTCTGGAGATTGGCCCCGATGAAGCTCGCCCTGCCCGCCCGAATCCTGGGCCTCGCGTTCGCCGCCGCTGTCGTGGCCCCCGGCGCGCATGCCGACGCGCCCGTCGTGGTGTCGTCGAAGATCGACACTGAAGGCAACCTGCTCGGCAACGTCATCGCACAGGTGCTGAAGGCCCATGGCATCCCCGTCACCGAAAAGATCGCGCTCGGCACGACGCCGATCGTGCGCAAGGCGCTTACGAGCGGCGAGATCGACATCTACCCCGAATACACGGGCAACGCGGCGTTCTTCTTCAACAAGGCCGACGATCCCCTGTGGAAGGACGCGAGCCAGGGCTACGACACCGCGAAGAAGCTCGACTATGCGGCGAACCATCTCGTCTGGCTCGCCCCGGCGCCCGCGAACAACACGTGGGGCGTCGCCGTGCTCGCGCCGGTCGCGCAAGCGCAGCACCTGAAGACGTTCTCCGATTTCGGCAAGTGGATCGCGGGCGGCGGCAAGCTGAAGCTCGCGGCGTCGGCGGAGTTCGTGAACAGCGCGTCCGCGCTGCCGTCGTTCGAGAAGGCGTATGGCTTCAAGCTGAAACCCGACCAGCTCGTCGTGCTGTCGGGCGGCGACACGGCCGCGACGATCAAGGCCGCCGCGAACCAGACCGACGGCGTGAACGCGGCGATGGTGTACGGCACCGACGGCGGCATCGCATCGAGCGGCCTCGTCGTGCTCGACGACGACAAGCACGTGCAGCCCGTCTACGCGCCGACGCCGGTGATTCGTGAAGTCGTGCTCAAAGCGCATCCGCAAATCGCCGAGTACCTGAAGCCCGTGTTCGCAAGCCTCGACCTGAAGACGCTGCAGATGCTGAACGCGCGCATCCAGATCAACGGCGAACCGGCCGCCGGCGTGGCAAAGAGCTACCTGAAATCGAAAGGCTTCGTCAAGTGACGGGTCGCGCGGTGCCGTCCGCGCGCCGCGTCGCGCTCGACAAGGTCGGCATCCTGATCGGTGTCCTGACGATCGTCGCGGTATTCGGCATGCCGTTCATGGTGCTTCGACCGAACCGCATCGCGGCCGGCACGGGGCTGTCGACGTTCGCCGCACTGCCCGCCGCGCAGGGGGCCGCGCTCGCCGCGTTGTGGGTTGTCGGCGCGTTGTGGGCGATGACGGCGAGCCGTCCCGCGTGGCGGCTCGCGGCCGGCTGCACGTGGCTCGCGACGTTGGCCTACGCGGTCGGCGCGGCGGCGACGCACGTCGTCGCACCCGACGACGTGCTCGCACGCGTGTCGCCGGCGGCAGGCGTCTGGCTGCTGCTGTTCGCGTGGGCCGTGCTGGTCGCCGACGCGCTCGCGCGGCTCGCCTTCAGACCGTGGCGGCGCCTCGCCGCACTCGTCGTCGCGATCGCGGCGATATCGGTGCCGCTCGCGAGCGGCTGGTGGGACGGCCTGTCCGTGATGCGCGAATACGCAGTGCGTAGCGACGACTTCTGGCGCGAGGCCATCCGGCACATCGCGCTCGCGGGCGGCTCGGTCGCCGCCGCGCTCGTCGCCGGCCTGCCGCTCGGCGTCGCATGCGCGCGGATCGCACCGGTGCGCACCGTCGTGATGCCCGTTCTCAATATCGTGCAGACGATCCCGAGCATCGCGATGTACGGGCTGATGATGGCGCCGCTCGGCCTGCTCGCCGCGCACGTGCCGATCGCGGCCGCGCTCGGCATCCGCGGGATCGGCGTCGCGCCGGCCGTGCTCGCGCTGTTTCTCTACTCGCTGCTGCCGATCGCGTCGAGCGTCGTGGTCGGGCTCGAGCAGGTGCCGCCACACGTGACCGAAGCGGCGCGCGCGATGGGCATGACGCGCGCGCAACGGTTGCTGCGCGTCGATCTCGTGCTCGCATTGCCGGTGATCCTGAGCGGCGTGCGCATCGTGCTCGTGCAGAACATCGGGCTGACGGCGGTTGCCGCGCTGATCGGCGGCGGCGGCTTCGGCACCTTCATCTTCCAGGGAATCGGGCAATCGGCCGCCGATCTCGTGCTGCTCGGCGCGATCCCGACGATCGCGCTCGCGCTGGCGGCCGCCGTCGTGTTCGAAGCCGCGACCACGCTCGCGAAGGGACGTACCGCATGATCGAAATCGAACGCATCGGCAAACGCTTCGGCGACATCGTGGCCGTCGACGACGTATCGCTGACGATGAAGCAAGGCACGATCACCGCGCTCGTCGGCGCATCGGGCAGCGGCAAGTCGACGCTGCTGCGGATGATCAACCGGCTGATCGCGCCGACCGCCGGCTCGATCCGCATCGACGGCATCGACACCGCGAGCGTGCCGCCCGAGCAACTGCGGCGGCGTATCGGCTACGTGATCCAGGGGCACGGCCTGTTTCCGCACTGGAGCGTCGCGCGCAACATCGCGACCGTGCCGCGTCTGCTCGGCTGGTCGGCCGAGCGGATCGACGCGCGCGTGCGCGAACTGCTCGACCTGTTTCATCTGGCACCGGCCGAGTTCGCGGACAAGCTGCCGCACGAACTGTCGGGCGGCCAGCAGCAGCGCGTCGGTGTCGCGCGCGCGCTCGCGGCCGAGCCCGCGATGCTGCTGATGGACGAGCCGTTCGGCGCGCTCGATCCGATCATCCGCAACAAGGCGCAGGACGATCTGTTCGCGTTGCAACGCCGGCTCGGCATCACGGTCGTGATCGTCACGCACGACATCGAGGAAGCGCTGAAGCTCGGCGACACGATCGCGGTGATGGACGGCGGACGGCTGCTGCAGGTCGCGTCGCCTGCCGAGATTCTCGGCAGGCCCGCAGCGGGTGTCGTCGAGCAGCTCGTCGCCGGCGTCGACCGGCCGCTGCGCCTGCTCGCGCTGACGCCGATCGACGCGGTGGCCGAGCCCGGTCACGCCGATGGCGAACCAATCGCCGCGACGCGCACGCTGCGCGATGCGGTGTCCGAGCTGCTGTGGCGGGGAGCGGACGCATTGCCGGTCGACGACGGCGACGCCCGCGCCACGCGCCGCATCACGCTCGATGCGATCCGCGCGCACGCGAGAAAACCCGCATGACGACGCCGCTCGCGCGTTCGCCCCTGCCGCGGCGGCTGCCCGCGCATGTCGCACGCGCGGCCGCGCTCGCGCTGCTGCTCGTGCTGCTGCTGCGCCCCGCGTGGCTACAGGGGATGTTCGCGCCGTTCGCCGACAACGGCGCGCCGGTCATCTACGATCGCGCGAGCCTGCTCGACCTCACGCTCGCGCATCTCGGCACCGTCGCGCTGTCGAGCCTGATCGGCACGGTGGTCGCGGTCGCGGCCGGCATCGCGGTCATGCGGCCGTCCGGCGCGGATTTCCTGCCGGTGGCGCGCAGCGTCGTCGACATCGGCCAGACCTTCCCTCCCGTCGCGGTGCTCGCACTCGCGGTTCCGGCCGTCGGTTTCGGGTTGAAACCCGTGCTGATCGCGCTCGTTCTGTACGGGCTCCTGCCGATTTTCGAGAGCACGATCGCAGGGCTCGAAGACGTGCCGCGCGAAGTCGTCGAAGCCGCACGCGGGATGGGAATGAGCGGCTGGCAGCAACTGGTGTCGGTCGAGCTGCCGCTCGCGTTTCCGGTGATCGTGAACGGCATCCGGCTCGCGGTGGTGATCAATCTCGGCACCGCGACGATCGGGTCGACGGTTGCCGCACGCGGGCTCGGCGACGTGATCATCGCGGGCCTGCAGACGTCGAACACCTCATTCGTGCTGCAAGGCGGCGTGATCGTCGGGCTGCTCGCGGTGCTGCTCAGCGATGCGATCGGCGCGCTTGCACGGGTGGCGAGCGCGAGGCGGGCGTAGCATGCGTCGGCGGCGCGCTACCCTGCGTACGAAATAGGGGACGCGAGAAAAAATCCGGCCGTGCTTCATCCGGACTCCGATACGTGTTCGTGCAACGATCGGCTTTGCGTGAGGCACGCGCCGACCAAAGCCTACATCGCGCTTTCATTCGAGCCCGCGCTCGCACACGTACGATGATTGGCCGATATACTATGCGCCTCCCATTTCCCCGCACTCCACCATGCGACGACGGTTTCTCTGGCTGATCGTGCTTTCGCTCGGCATCGCGCACCAGGCCTCGGCGCAGCAGGCGCCCGCATTGCCTGCCTCCGCGCCCGAAGCGGCCGCATCCGCGCCGGCCGAGGCCTCCGCCCCGCTCGCGAACGATCAGCCAAACGAAGCAAACCGCCGCATCACGTCCTACCTGACGAAGAAATTCGGCGTCGCGAAAGAGCGTGCCGCGAAGCTCGCCGATATCGTGAACATCACTGCGGCGAAATATTCGCTGCCTCCGGCGCTCGTTTACGCCATCATCTCGATCGAATCGCGCTTCCAGGAAAAGGCGCGCGGCCAGCATGGCGCGACCGGGCTGATGCAGGTCGTGCCTTCCGCGCACCGCGGCATGCTGCGCGACGTGAAGGACCTGACCGAGCCGAATGCGAACGTCGAAGCCGGTTCAAAGATCCTGTCGGGCTATGTGCGGGCAGCCGGCGGCAACGTGCAGGCCGGGCTGAAAAGCTATGGTGGATCGAATGCATATGCGGCGAAAGTGATGCAGCGGGTCGACACGTTCCGTTTCGTCCTCGAACCCGAAGACGGCGCGAAGATCGCGAACGATACGAACGCGCGCATGATTCCGGTCAGCGATCTGTCGACCGCGGCGCCCGCCGCAAGCCGCAACGCGAAGTAAGCGCTGCATAGAGAAACGGCGCGTCATCACGCGCCGCTTTGGAACGATACGGGCTGCTCAGACCGTCACAGCTGGCCCGCCGCCCCCGTCCACCGCAGGTAATCCCCGCGCGTCCAGTCGAGCGACACGCCGACGCGCTTCGTCCCGGGCCGGATCTTCGGCTTGTACATCGACAGCGTTAGCGACTCCAGCGCGGGCCATTCGCGGAACGACAGCACCGCGAGATCGGCGACGAGCGTTTCGAGCAGTCGCGTATGCGGCTTGTGCGACAGGAACGACGCGACACGTGCGCAGTAGCCGTCGTAGTCGATCCACTCGCCCTGCTCGCTCGGCTCGCAGCGATACCCGAGCCGCGCATCGATCACGATCGGCTGCGGCGCCTCGTGCTCGTGCGCGTGGATGCCGATCCGCGCGGGCACTTTCAGTTCCTCGACGAACACGCTCCAGCCGCGCCCGCGCAGGCGCGGCGCGTCGATCGCCACGAACGGTTCGTCGAACGGCTTCATGATGCGAGCGGCGCCGCGGCGTCGAGCATGATGCGCACGAAATAGTCGGCGAAACTGCGACGCACGACGATCTCGAACGTATCGTCGCCGGTCGGGAGCAGCGTGATCGGCGACTTGAAGTAGTGCGACTGCGCGCACTGGCCCGGCTTGAGCACGCGCGGATGCAGATCGAGCGGGCAGCCGCGCGCGATCACGTCGCGCACGCGTTCGCCGCTGACCTCGACGACCGTGTAGCCGCTGCCGACGTCGACGGCCGCCGCATACGAACCCTGCACGGCCTCCGCTAGCTGGGCTTCGAGCACGCCCGCCTGCACGGGCCCGTTCGAGCGCACGAGCCACTCGTCGGGACCGAGCCACAGCACGTCGTACTCGGCGCCGCGCGCGACCGTGTTCGGCGCCGACGGCGGCCGGCAGCCGACCACGCGCTCGAACGCGCTGACGAATGCCGGGTCGCTCAGCTCGCCGCGCACGTTCACGAGATCGAGGAACGCCCGCTCGCGCAGCATGAACTTCTTCGATGCGCGCGCCTGGTGCGGCTTCAGCACATCGGCCGCGCCGACGAACGGCGATTCAAGCGTCACGCCCGCGCCCGCCACCTGAGACTGGTTTCTCGTTTCATTCCACATGCTGGCGCACCCCTTCGGTATCGTAGAAAACCGGGCTCGAGATCTTCGCGGTGACGCGCTTGCCGTTGGCCAGCGGAATCACGACGCTCTCGCCCATCTTGTTCAGACCGCCCTTCACCACCGCCAGCGCAATCGAGCGCTTCAGGATCGGGCTGTAATAGCTCGACGTCACGTGACCGATCATCGGCGTCGGATCGACCGCCGACACCTGCGTGTCCTTCGCGATGATCTGCGCGCCTTCCGGCAGCACGAACTGCTCGTCCTCGGTCAGCAGGCCGACGAACTGCTTGCGGCCTTCCTTCGCGGTATCCGAGCGCGACAGCGAACGCTTGCCGAGGAAGTCCTTCGACTTCGCGACGAGCCCGCCCATCCCGAGGTCGTACGGCGTGATCGAGCCGTCGGTATCCTGACCGACGATGATGTAGCCCTTCTCGGCGCGCAGTACGTGCATCGTTTCGGTGCCGTACGGCGTGATGTCGAACTCGGCGCCGGCCGCCATCAACGCTTCCCACACCGCGCGGCCCGCGTTGGCCGGCACGTTCACTTCATACGCCAGTTCGCCCGAGAAGCTGATGCGCATCACGCGCGCCTTCACGCCCGCGACGGTGCCGTTGCGGTAGCTCATGAACGGGAACGCATCGTTGCCGAAGTCGATGTCCTGGCACACCTTCTGCACGACCTTGCGGCTCTTCGGGCCGACCACCGCGAACGTCGCCCAGTGATCGGTGACGGACGCGAGCCGCACCTTCATGTCGGGCCATTCGGTCTGAAGCCAGCGCTCGAGCCACGTGAGCACGCGCGCCGCGCCGCCGGTGGTCGTCGTCATCATGAAATGCTGGTCGGCGAGGCGCACCGTCACGCCGTCGTCGAACACCATGCCGTTTTCGTCGAGCATCAGCCCGTAGCGGCACTTGCCGACCTCGAGCTTGTTCCACGGGTTCGTGTACATCCAGTTCAGCAGCTTCACCGCGTCCGGACCCTGGATGTCGATCTTGCCGAGCGTCGACGCGTCAAGGATGCCGACGCTGTTGCGCACCGCCAGGCATTCGCGCTTTACGGCCGCATGGAGATCTTCGCCGCTCTTCGGGAAATACCAGGGCCGCTTCCAGTTGCCGACGTCTTCGAACATCGCACCGTGCTCGACGTGCCATTCATGCACGGCCGTCTTGCGGATCGGGTCCAGGAAGTCGCCCGTCTCGCGGCCCGCGAACGTACCGAACGACACGGGCGTGTAGTTCGGGCGGAACGTCGTCGTGCCCGTTTCCGGAATCGTCTTGCCGAGCGCCTGCGCGAGGATCGCCATCCCGTTGATGTTGCCGAGCTTGCCCTGGTCGGTGCCGAAGCCCATCGCGGTGTAGCGCTTCACGTGCTCGACCGATTCGAAACCTTCGCGCGCGGCCAGCAGGATGTCGGCGGCCGCCACGTCGTTCTGGAAGTCGACGAACTGCTTCGGCCCGCGTGCGGCGGCCTCGCGGCTGCCGACGAGCCACAACGGCTGCAGTGCGCCTTCGACGGTTTCCGCGACCTGCGGCGCGACGGGGCGCTGCGCAGTCGTGAAGCCCGCTGCCTTCGCCGCTTCGGCGCCCGCGTCGAGCGCGAGCCGCAGCGCACGGGCGAGACCGAACTCGCCGGCGGCCGCACCGACGCTCGCTTCCGCCTGCACGGGCTTGCCGGGCAGGAAGCAGGCTTTCTCGTCGTTCCAGCACGCCTTGCCGCCCGACTGCGCGAACAGGTGCAGCACCGGGCTGAAACCGCCCGACATCGCGACGAGGTCGCACGGCAGCGACTGCAGCTTGCCGCCGGTCTGGCCGTTCGAGTAGGACGCGACGTCGACCGACGATACGCGCCACTTGCCCGAAGCAGCCGTCACGACGGCGCCGCTCATCACCGTCACGCCCTGCCGCTTCGCGGCGGCGGGCAACGCGCCGTTCGACGACGCTCGCGAATCGACGACCGTCACCTTCGCGCCGCACGCCTTCAGGTCGAGCGCGGTCTGGTACGCACGGTCGTTGTTCGTGAACACGACTGCGTTGCGGCCCGGCAGCACGCCGTAGCGATGAATGTAGGTCGACACCGCGCCGGCGAGCATCACGCCCGGCAGGTCGTTGTTGCCGAACACGATCGGACGCTCGTGTGCGCCCGTCGCGAGGATCACGCGCTTCGCGCGAATCTTCCACAGCAGCTCGCGCGTGCCCTTGCGCATCGACACCGGCTGGTGATCGGTCAGGCGCTGCGTGACGGTCACGAGGTTGTGGTCCTGATAACCGAACGCGGTGCTGCGCGACAGGATCGTCACGTCGGGCAGCTTGCGCAGTTCAGCCTCGATCTTCTCGACCCATTGCAGCGCCGGCTTCGCGTCGATTTCCGCGCGGCACGACAACAGGCTGCCACCGAGTTCGCGCTGATCGTCGACGAGGATCACGCGTGCGCCGGCCGTCGCGGCCGCATGCGCGGCGGCGAGACCCGACGGGCCACCGCCGACCACGAGCACGTCGCAGTGCGCGTAGCATTTGTCGTAGCGATCGGCGTCGAGCACTTCGGGCGCCTTGCCGAGGCCGGCGGCCTCGCGGATCTTCTCTTCGTACTTCGGCCACATGTTGCGCGGCCACATGAAAGTCTTGTAGTAGAAGCCGGCCGGCATGAAGCGCGAGAACTTCTGGTTGATCGCGTACTTGTCGTTCTCGAGCGACGGTTCGGCGTTCACGCTCGTCCCGACGAGGCCCTGGTACAGCTCGATCTCGGTCGCGCGCGCGTTCGGCACCGTGTACGGGCCGGTCTCGAGCTGCACGACGGCATTCGGTTCCGCGACGTCCGCCGTCACGATCCCGCGAGGACGGTGGTACTTGAAGCTGCGCGCGACGAAGTGCACGCCGTTCGCGAGCAGCGCGGATGCGAGCGTGTCGCCCTGGAAGCCCTGATACGTGCGGCCGTTGAACGTGAACGTCAGCGGAATCGCGCGATTGATGCGGCCACCGGTGCCGAGGCGGTCTTTCTGGCTCATTTGCTCGTGCCCTCTTCGTGTGCGTTGCCGGCGGCAGCCCCACCGAACTTTTCGTAGCCCTTGATATCGTAGGTCACCGTGTCGCGCGTGACCTTGAACCAGCGGCGGCAGCCCTGCGTGTGCAGCCACTGCTCGCGGTGGATACCGCGCTTGTTCTCGCGCATGAACACGTATTCGCCCCATTCTCGGTCGGTCATGTTCTCGTTCGCAACCGGGCGCACGATGTCGGCTTCACCGCCGCACGTGAACTCGGATTCGGCGCGCGGCCCGCACCACGGACATTCGATCAGCAACATGTTTCTTTCTCCTCGTTCAGTGCGGGGTCAGTGCGCGACGGCGGCAGCGCCGTGCTCGTCGATCAGGTGGCCCGTGTAGAAGCGGTCGAGCGCGAAGGGCGCGTTCAGCGGATGCGGTTCGTCGCGAGCGATCGTGTGTGCAAACACCCAGCCCGAGCCCGGCGTCGCCTTGAAGCCGCCGGTACCCCAGCCGCAGTTGAAGTAAAGGCCCTTCACGTCGGTCTTGCTGATGATCGGGCACGCATCCGGCGACACGTCGACGATGCCGCCCCACTGACGGTTCATCCGCACGCGCGAGAACACCGGGAACATCTCGACGATCGCCTGCAACGTGCCTTCGATGATGTGGAAGCTGCCGCGCTGGCCGAAGCCCGTGTACTGGTCGATACCCGCGCCGATCACGAGGTCGCCCTTGTCGGACTGGCTGATGTACGCGTGCACCGCATTCGACATGATCACCGAGTTGACCACCGGCTTGATCGGCTCGGACACGAGCGCCTGCAGCGGATGGCTCTCGATCGGCAAACGCACGCCGGCCATGTCGGCGAGCGTCGTCGTGTTGCCGGCCGCGACCACCGCGACCTTCTTCGCCTTGATGAAACCCTTCACCGTGTCGACGCCGACCACAGCGCCGCCCTCGCGGCGAATGCCCGTTACCTGACAGTTCTGGATGATGTCGACGCCGGCGCGATCGGCGCCGCGGGCGAAGCCCCAGGCCACCGCGTCATGACGCGCGACGCCCGCACGGCGCTGGATCGAGGCGCCGAGCACCGGGTAGCGGCTGTTCAGGTTGATCGTCGGCTCGATTTCCTTGATCTGCGCAGGCGTCAGGAATTCGGCGTCGACGCCGTTCAGGCGGTTCGCGTTCACGCGCCGCTCGGTGTCGCGCACGTCCTGCAGCGTGTGCGCGAGGTTCATCACGCCGCGCTGGCTGAACATCACGTTGTAGTTGAGGTCCTGCGACAGCCCTTCCCACAGCTTCATCGCCTTCTCGTACAGCGCGGCCGATTCGTCCCACAGGTAGTTCGAGCGCACGATCGTCGTGTTGCGCGCGGTGTTGCCGCCGCCGATCCAGCCCTTCTCGAGGATCGCGACGTTCGTGATGCCGTGCTCCTTCGCAAGGTAGTACGCGGTCGCGAGGCCGTGGCCGCCGCCGCCGACGATCACGACGTCGTATTCCTTCTTCGGTTCCGGGCTCTTCCACTGCTTTTCCCAGTTCTCGTGATACGAGAGGCCGTTGCGGAACAGGCTGAATATCGAGTAGCGGCTCATGTTAGTGATCCTTCGTTAGCATTCGATGACGTTCACGGCGAGACCGCCGCGCGACGTTTCCTTGTATTTCGTCTTCATGTCGGCACCCGTCTCGCGCATCGTCTTGATCACCGAATCGAGCGATACGTAGTGCTGGCCGTTACCCTTGAGCGCCATCCGCGATGCGTTCAGCGCCTTGATCGCGCCCATCGCGTTGCGTTCGATGCACGGAATCTGCACGAGCCCGCCGACCGGGTCGCACGTCATGCCGAGGTTGTGCTCCATCCCGATCTCGGCGGCGTTCTCGACCTGGTCGGGCGTGCCGCCCATCACTGCGGCGAGCGCGGCCGCGGCCATCGAGCATGCGACGCCCACTTCGCCCTGGCAGCCGACTTCCGCGCCCGAGATCGATGCCGTTTCCTTGTAGATGATCCCGATCGCCGCGGCCGTCAGCAGGAATTCGACGATGCCGGCTTCGTTCGAGCCCGGCACGAATTTCACGTAGTAGTGCAGCACGGCGGGGATCACGCCAGCCGCGCCGTTCGTGGGCGCGGTGACGACCCGGCCGCCCGCCGCGTTCTCCTCGTTGACGGCCATCGCATACAGGTTGACCCAGTCGAGCATCGACAGCGGATCGCGCAGCGACTCCTCCGAACGCGCACGCAGGCGCCCGTTCAGTTCGGCCGCGCGGCGCTTCACGCGCATCGGGCCCGGCAGGTCGCCCTCGACCTTGCAGCCGCGCTCGACACATGCGGCCATCGTGCGCCAGATCGTCAGCAGCCCGGCGCGCACCTCGTCTTCGGAACGCAGCGCGCATTCGTTGCGCAGCATCACTTCGGCGATCGACAGCCCGTGTTCGCGGCACTGGCGCATCAGGTCGTCGCCCGTGCGGAACGGATACGGCACTTCGGCCGCCGCGCGCACGCCGTTCACGCGATCGCCGTCGCGATTCACGACGAAGCCGCCGCCGATCGAGTAATACTCCTTCTCGACGAGCAACTGGCCGTGCTCGTCGAACGCCTGGAAGCGCATCCCGTTCGGATGCACGATGCTGGTGCCGCTCATCAGCTTGCGGTAGAAGCCGATGTTTTCCTTCTCGTCGAAGCGAATCGTCTGCTTGCCGAGCAGCGCCAGCGACTTCTCCGCGCGGATCGCCGCGAGCCGGGGCTCGATCAGGTCGGGATCGATCGTGTCGGGCAAATGGCCTTCGAGGCCGAGCAGGACCGCCTTGTCGGTACCGTGGCCCTTGCCCGTTGCACCGAGCGAGCCGTATAGTTCGACCCGCACGCGGCGCACGAAGCCGAGCAGGTTCGCGTCCTCGATGTGCGACGCGAAGCGGCACGCGGCGATCATCGGGCCGACCGTATGCGAGCTGGACGGGCCGATTCCGATCTTGAACAGGTCGAACGCGCTGACGTTCATCTGGCTTCCTCAGGGTGGGCGTACGTGAAATGTCGTTGGCGTCAGTACATCAAAGCGTAAAATTGGCCGATAGAACAAAAACGGCATCGGCGTGGGACACTGCCGCCAAGCCCCGCGCAAGACGGTCGGAAAGTGCGTTTTGACGATGATCGGCGACGAAAAACCACAAGTCGGCAGCCAGCCGTGGCAGCAGAGTGAGTGAAACGAGTGAGACCCGCCTTCCCGGCGTGACGAGATTGACCGCGATGACACCCGACGTACCCGCTTCCCCCCTCGCCGAACCCGCGCCGCGGCGCATCCGTTTCGGCATCGTGCTGCTGCCGAACTTCACGCTCACGGCCTTCTCGGGTTTCGTCGACATGCTGCGGCTGTCGGCCGACGACGGCGACTACAGCAAGCCGGTGCGCTGCGCGTGGAGCGTGATCGGCGAAACGCTGGCGCCGGTGCGCGCGAGTTGCGGGATCCAGATCACGCCGTGGGAAACTTTCGAGAGTGCCGAGCCGTTCGACTACGTGGTCGTGGTTGGCGGGCTGCTGCATTCGGGGCCGCAAGCCGGCCCCGAAACGCTCGACTTCATCCGCCGCGCGGCGACGGGCGGCGCGACGGTCGTCGGAATCTGCACGGGCGTGTTCACGCTGATGCGCGCGAACGTGCTCGACGGCTACCGCACTTGCGTGAGCTGGTTCCACTATTGGGATTTCATCGAGCGCTTCCCGAACGCGGATCCCGACATGCTGATCGCCGATCGCCTGTTCGTGATCGACCGGCGCCGGATCACCTGCTCGGGCGGACGGGCGTCGATCGACGTCGCCGCCGCGATCCTTCTGCGCCATTTCGATCATGCGACCGTGCAGAAGGCCCTGCGCATCCTGCTCGTCGGCGAGATGCAGAAGGGCAATGCACCGCAGCCGCACCCGCCGGGCCTCGAGCCGGCCACGCACCCGAAGGTCAAGCGCGCGATTCTCCTGATGGAACAGCATGTCGGCCGCGCGCTGCCGCTCGAGGAACTCGCCTGCAAGCTCGACATGTCGACGCGCCAGCTCGAGCGCCTGTTCAAGGCGGAAACGGGCAAGAGCCCGCAGGCGTTCGCGAAGCAAGTGCGATTGCGCACGGCCGCGTGGCTGTTGACCAGCTCCGACCGCACCGTCGCCGATATCGCATCGAGTTGCGGGTTCGCCGACGCGTCGCACCTCGGCCGCGAGTTCCGCAAGCAGTTCGGCGTGCCACCGGCGACCTATCGCGAGCGCGGCGCGGACGACGCGGAAGCCGCCCCGATGCCGGCCGACCTCGACCCCGTCGAAAACATCGCCGACTGACCATCGCGCGTGCTGCCGACGCGCCCTTACGTTCTCCCGCCTCGCGCCGACCCTCGCACGATCGCCGCATTTCACGTGAATTGGAACCGGTTCCAATCAAATTAATCGACGTTACGGCCCGTTAGCCGAGGGTTATCCCGGATGCTGGTGCATCTGCAAATTTGTATGATGACCACATCACCTTACAAACCAGAGCGCCATGTTCGAGAAAATTCCCGCCCGTGCGATGAGCGACCACGTCGCGCAGCAGCTGCTGAAGCAGATCGAAGTCGGCAGTTTCTCGGCCACCGGCAAGCTGCCGACGGAAGCCGTGCTCGCGCAGGAATTCGGCGTGAGCCGCACCGTAATCCGCGAAGCGATCTCGCGGCTGAAGAACGAAGGCGTGGTCGAACCGCGCCAGGGCAGCGGCGTGTACGTGAATCAGCACGGCGCGATCCGGCCGCTGCGGATCGACTACGCGGAAGCTGTCGAGGCGAGCTCGCTGCCGCACCTGCTCGCGGTACGCCGTGCGATCGAGGCTGAAGTCGCGGCCGAAGCCGCGCTGCACCACACGGCCGACGACATGGCCGACATCGACGACGCATTGCGCAAGATCGACGACGCGGTGGCCGAAGGGCGTGACGGCGTCGCGGAAGACGTCGCGTTCCACCGCACGATCGCGGCCGTCACCGGCAACCCGTATTTCCTGAAGACGCTGCAGTTCCTGAACCAGTACCTCGAGGCCGGCGTGAAGGTCACGCGGCGCAATGAAGCGACGCGCGAGGATTTCTCGAGGCAGGTGCGCGAGGAACACGCGGCGATCGCCGACGCGATTCGCGCGCGTGACCCGATGGCAGCGCGCAATGCGGCGCGCACGCACATGTACAACGCCGCCCGCCGTCTGGCGGAAGCCGGCATCTGCTGATGAACGATTGCTGAATGCGGCGGCCCGGGCCGAACCCGGGCCGTCGTTGCCCCGAACCTTTCCCGAATCGATCAAGGTTGACCATGTCACGAAATGTTGGAGTCATCGGCCTCGGCGCGATGGGCCTCGGCGTCGCCCGCTCGCTGCTGCGCGCAGGGTTCCGCGTGCACGCATGCGACGTGCGCGACACCGTGCTGCAGGCGTTCGCGGCCGAAGGCGGCGTGGCCTGCGCGAGCCCGGCCGAACTAGGCGCGCGTTGCGACGTCGTCGTCACGCTCGTCGTCAATGCCGCGCAGACCGAAACGGTGCTGTTCGGAGAGCACGGCGCGGTCGCGGCGATGAAGCCGGGCGGCGTCGTGATCGCGAGCGCGACCGTCGCGCCCGACTTCGCGGTCGCGCTCGGCGCACGCATCGAGGCTGCGGGCCTGCAGATGCTCGACGCGCCGGTATCCGGCGGCGCGGCGCGCGCGGCCTCCGGCGAGATGACGATGATGACGTCGGGCCCTGCGGCCGCGTATGCGGGCTGCGACGACGTGCTCGACGCGATCGCCGGCAAGGTGTATCGCCTCGGCGACGCGCACGGCATCGGCTCGAAGGTGAAGATCATCAACCAGCTGCTGGCCGGCGTGCATATCGCGGCCGCCGCCGAGGCGATGGCGCTGGGCCTGCGCGAAGGCGTCGATGCCGACGCGCTCTACGACGTGATCACGCACAGCGCCGGCAACTCGTGGATGTTCGAGAACCGCGTGCCGCACATCCTGAACGGCGACTACACACCGCTGTCGGCCGTCGACATCTTCGTGAAGGATCTGGGGCTCGTGCTCGATACCGCGCGCCGCAGCAAGTTCCCGCTGCCGCTGTCGGCCACCGCGCACCAGATGTTCATGAGCGCGTCGAGCGCCGGCCACGGCGGCGAGGACGATTCCGCCGTGATCAAGACTTTCCCCGGCATCACGCTGCCGCCCGCCCGCTGATTCGAACGACGTTTCCGCCATGACCGCTTCCGCTTCCCGTCCCCTGCTCGGCTGCATCGCCGACGATTTCACCGGCGCGACCGACCTCGCGAACATGCTCGTCAAGAGCGGCATGCGTACCGTGCAGACGATCGGCGTGCCCGTCGGCGGCGCCCCCGCCGATACGGCGATCGACGCCGACGCGATCGTCGTCGCGCTGAAGTCGCGCACGATTCCCGCAGCCGACGCCGTCGCGCAATCGCTCGCGGCCTACGAATGGCTGCGCGCGCAGGGCTGCCGTCAGTTCTTCTTCAAGTACTGCTCGACGTTCGATTCGACCGACGCGGGCAACATCGGGCCCGTCGCCGATGCACTGCTCGATGCGGCCGGCGGCGGCTTCGCGATCGCATGCCCGGCATTCCCGGAGAACGGGCGCACGATCTTCCGCGGCCACCTGTTCGTCGGCGACGTGCTGCTGAATGAATCCGGCATGGAGAGCCACCCGCTCACGCCGATGAAGGACGCGAATCTCGTACGCGTGCTGCAACGGCAAACGAAGTCGCAAGTCGGCCTGATCCGCTGCGACACGATCGCACTGGGCGCAGCCGCCGTGCGTGCGCGGATCGAGCAGCTGCGCGCGGAAGGCGCACGCTTCGCGATCGCCGACGCGCTGTCGGACCGCGACCTCTACGTGCTGGGCGAAGCGTGTGCGGGCCTGCCGCTCGTCACGGGCGGCTCGGGCGTCGCCCTCGGCCTGCCCGCGAATTTCCGTCGCGCGGATCAACTCCCCGAGCGCGACAACGCCGCGTCCCTGCCGCGCATCGACGGGTTGTCGGCGGTGCTCGCCGGCAGCGCGTCGAAGGCCACCAACGCCCAGGTTGCCGCGTGGCGCGAAAGCCGACCGAGCTTCCGGATCGATCCGCTCGCGGCCTCGCGCGGCGACCCCGTCGTCGACGCGGCACTGGCATTCGCACGCTCGCATCTGCCGCAACCCGTGCTGATCTACGCGACCGCGACGCCCGACGAAGTGAAGGCCGTCCAGCAGGCGCTCGGCGTCGAGGCGGCCGGCCATCTCGTCGAGAGCACGCTCGCGGCGATCGCCAAGGGCTTGCGCGACCTCGGCGTGCGCAAGTTCGTCGTCGCCGGCGGCGAGACCTCCGGCGCGGTCGTGCAGGCGCTCGACGTGAAGTCGCTGCAAATCGGCGCGCAGATCGATCCGGGCGTGCCGGCGACGGCCACCATCGACACACAGCCGCTCGGCCTCGCGCTGAAATCCGGCAACTTCGGCACGGTGGACTTTTTCGACAAGGCGCTGCGCGCGCTCGACGGAGCCGCACGATGAGCCACGAAGCGAAACTGCGCGAAGAGATCTGCGTCGTCGGCGCGAGCCTGTATGCGCGCGGCCACGCAGTCGGCAGCGCCGGCAACATCAGCGCGCGTCTGGATGACGGCTGGCTGATCACGCCGACCGACGCCTGCCTCGGCCGCCTCGATCCCAACGACATCGCGAAGGTCGGCCTGGACGGCGAGCCTGTGTCGGGCGGCAAGCCGTCGAAGACGCTCGCGCTGCATCGTGGAATCTACGCACGCAACGCGCAGGCACACGGGATCGTCCATACGCACTCGACGCACCTGGTCGCGCTGACGCTCGCGGGCGTATGGCGCGACACCGACGTGCTGCCGCCGATCACGCCTTACTACGTGATGAAGGTGGGCCACATTCCACTGATCCGCTATCGTCGCCCCGGCGACCCGGCCGTCGCGGCCGAAGTCGCGGCACTCGCCGATCAGGTGCGCGGCGTGCTGCTCGATCGCCTCGGCCCGGTGATGTGGGGGCAGTCGGTGTCGCACGCGTCGTATGCACTCGAGGAGCTCGAGGAAACCGCGCGACTGTGGCTGATGACGAACCCGAAGCCCGAGCCGCTGTCCGACGCCGCGCTCGACGAGCTGCGACAGACGTTCGGCGCACGCTGGTAACGCAAAGCGTCGCGTCCATATCACAAAGGACTACCAACCGGTTTCAAGCCCGCCGTGTGCGCGGGCCTTTCCATCAGCACACACGACACAATCCGGCGGCGTGCGCGCCGCCGGCACATGACATTCCAGGAGACGACGATGACTGCTCTCGACGCGGCCGCAGGCCGCTCGCCCGCCGCGCCCGCCCAATCGGCCGAGCTCGACCACACCTACAGGAAAGTGTTCTGGCGAATCGTGCCGTTCCTGATGCTCTGCTACGTGGTCGCGTATCTCGACCGCGTGAACGTCGGCTTCGCGAAGCTGCAGATGTCGCAGGACCTCGCGTTCAGCGAAACCGTGTTCGGCCTCGGCGCCGGCATCTTCTTCCTCGGCTACTTTCTGTTCGAGCTGCCGAGCAACATGCTGATGCACCGCATCGGCGCGCGCATCTGGATCGCGCGGATCATGATCACGTGGGGCCTGCTGTCCGCGCTGTTCGCGTTCGTGAAGACGCCGACGCAGTTCTACGTCCTGCGCTTCCTGCTTGGCCTCGCGGAAGCCGGCTTCTATCCGGGCGTGATCCTGTACCTCACGTACTGGTTCCCGTCGCATCGCCGCGCGAAGATCATCGCGGTGTTCATGTCGGCGATTCCGGTGTCGGGCATCTTCGGCAACCCGCTGTCGGGCTGGATCATGGAGCGCTTTCACGGCGGCTCCGGCTTCCACGGCTGGCAATGGATGTTCATGATCGAGGCCGTGCCGGCCGTGCTCGTCGGCATCGCGACGATCCTGTATCTCGACAACGGCATCCGCAGCGCGAAGTGGCTCGACGAGCGCGAGAAGCAGATGCTCGAGGATGAAATCGCCGCGCAGCCGCAGGAACAGCAGCAGCACGGCCATTCGCTGAAGGCCGTGTTCGCCGACCCGCGCATGTGGTGGATGTCGCTGATCTACTTCGCGTTCGTCACCGGCCAGTACGGCCTCACGTTCTGGATGCCGACACTCGTCAAGTCGACCGGCATCACCGATACGTTGCAGATCGGCCTGCTGTCGGCGATCCCGTTCGTCGTCGCGATCGTCGTGATGAACCTGTTCGGCCATAGCGCGGACAAGCGCCGCGAACGCCGCTGGCACCTGATCGTGCCGGCGCTGATGGGAGCGGTCGGCTTTGCGGTCGCCGCGTCGTACTCGCACAATACGGCGGTATCGATCGTGTTCCTGTCGCTGGCGGCTGGCGGCGTGCTGACCTGCGCACCGCTGTTCTGGTCGTTGCCGACTGCGTTCCTCGCCGGATCCGCTGCGGCCGCCGGGATCGCGATCATCAACTCGGTCGGCAACCTCGCCGGTTTCGCGAGCCCGTACGTGATCGGCTACCTGAAGGACGTCACGCACAGCACGTCGTCCGGGATGTACATGCTGGCCGGCATGCTCGTGATCGGCGCGATCGCCGTGTGGCTCACGCCCGCGAAACTCGTGAACCGCTGATCCGGTATTCGACGCGGGGCGCCGTGCGCCCTGCCCCATTCATTCACAGGACCCGCTGCCATGCCCCGCTTCGCTGCCAACCTCTCGATGATGTACACCGAGCACGCGTTCCTCGAGCGCTTCGCCGCTGCCTCGTACGACGGCTTCAAGGCCGTCGAATACCTGTTCCCGTACGATTTCGCCGCCGAGGACATCCGCGCGCGCCTCGACGCGCACGGCCTCGTGCAGGCGCTGTTCAATGCGCCGCCGGGCGACTGGGCTGCCGGCGAACGCGGGATCGCGTCGCTGCCGGGCCGCGAGGACGAGTTCCGGCGCGGCATCGACCAGGCGCTCGACTATGCGCGCGTGCTCGGCAACAAGAAGCTGCACGTGATGGCCGGGATGGTCGCGCCGGGCGCCGACCGCGCGCGCCATCGCGATACCTACGTGGCGAACCTGCGGCATGCGGCGCAGGCGGCCGCCGCGCACGGCATCACGATCCTGATCGAGCCGATCAACCAGCGCGACATGCCCGGCTATTTCCTGAGCCGCCAGGACGATGCGCATGAAATCCGCGCGGAAGTCGGCGCGCCGAACCTGAAGGTGCAGTTCGACTGCTACCACTGCCAGATCGTCGAAGGCGACCTCGCGATGAAACTCAAACGCGATTTCGCGGGCATCGGCCACATCCAGATCGCCGGCGTGCCCGAGCGTCACGAGCCGGACATCGGCGAACTCAACTACCCGTATCTGTTCGAGCTGATCGACGCGCTCGGCTACGACGGCTGGATCGGCTGCGAGTATCGTCCGAAGGCCGGCACGTCCGAAGGCCTCGGCTGGCTCAAGCCGTATCTGTAATCCAGGCATTCCGAAGAGGGCTCACAACATGAAGGTACTGATCACCGGCGGCGCCGGCTTTCTCGGCCAGCGTCTCGCGCGCAAGCTGCTCGAGCGCGGCGAACTGACCGGCCCCGACGGGCGGACCAGCAAGATCGACGAACTGGTGCTGCTCGACGTCGTCAAGGGCAGCGATTTCGGCGACGCGCGCGTGACGTCGATCGTCGGCGATATCGCCGATCGCACTGTGCTCGAAAGCGCGATCGACACACAGACGGGCGCGATCTTCCACCTCGCGGCAATCGTCAGCGGGCAGGCCGAAGCCGATTTCGATCTCGGCATGCGCATCAACCTCGACGCATCGCGCACGCTGCTCGAAGTGTGTCGCGCGCGCGGCCATCGTCCGCGCGTCGTGTTCACGAGCTCGGTGGCCGTTTACGGCGGCGTGTTGCCCGACATCGTGCAGGACGACTCCGCGCTGAATCCGCAATCGTCGTACGGCGCGGAGAAGGCGATCGCCGAACTGCTGCTGTGCGACTACGCACGGCGCGGCTTCGTCGACGGCCGCGTGCTGCGGCTGCCGACCATCAGCGTGCGGCCGGGCCGCCCGAACGCGGCCGCGTCGTCGTTCGCGAGCGGCATCATCCGCGAACCGCTGAACGGCGAGGAGAGCGTATGCCCGGTGCCGGGTTCGACGCGGCTGTGGCTGCTGTCGCCGCGCGGCGCGATCGACGCGCTCGTCGCGGGTTGCGAGATCGACGGCGCGAAGCTCGGCAACAAACGCGTGATCAACCTGCCGGGCCTGTCGGTATCGGTGGACGAAATGATCGCGGCGCTGCGCGAAGTCGCGGGCGACGACGTCGTGAAGCTGATCCGCCATGCGCCGGACGAACGCGTCGAGCAGATCGTCGGCAGCTGGCCGGGCCGCTGGGACACGACGCGCGCCGAAGTGCTCGGACTGAAAGGCGACACGTCCTTCGCGGACGTGATTCGCAGCTACATCGCCGACGAGCGGCGTTGATGACCGCGCCGCCCGACGTGGCAAGCAGCCTCGTCGGCGAGCCGCTAGACGCTCGGCGGGCAGGCGACGTCGGGCCGCATCAGCGCGGCCCGGCGGATTCCCCGACGCGCATCGATGCGCGCCTCGCGTCGTACGGCGTGCGCGCCGCGCCGGCCGCATGCTGCCACGCCAGCAAGCCCGGCAGATAGAACAGCAAGTCGCGCACGCGCCGCGCGCCGGCGAGAGCCAGACAGGTCGGCGCGTCGAACCCGAGCAGCCCGCCGATCAGCACGAACCCGCCCTCCTGCACGCCGAGACCGCCCGGCATCAGGAACGCGATGCTGCTCAGAAGCTGGATCAGCGCCTCGATCGCGAGCGCCTGCGCGAGCGTCGGATCGGCGCCGAGAAAATGCAGCGCGAGCCAGATCTCCAGCGCATAGCCGGCGAATTGCAGCGTCTGCCAGACGGTCAGATAGCGGACGACCATGCCCGTCTTTCTCCAGATCATCCGGATCGACTGATCGGTGCGTGCCGATTCGCCGACGAGTGCCACCACCTTGCCGCTCGTGACGCGGTTGACCACACGCATCGCGCGCTCGAACGGCCGCGCGTGCTGAACCAGCGCAAACAGCAGCAGCACCGGCACGAGCGCCGCCATGCCGATCGCGAGATGCGCGGCCACCTGTGCGGCGTCGGACGACACGTGTTCGAGCACGTAGCCGATCGCGACCAGCGCGAACACCAGCTGGCTGATCAGCGTCAGCTGCATGTCGGCGACGAGGCTCGCCACGGCGGTCGCCGGGCGCACGCCCGCCTGCCGCAGCAGGCTGAACGACACGATCTCGCCGCCGATCCGCGCGACCGGCAACAGCCCATTGATCGATTCGCGGATCCACACGAGCTTGAGCATCGTCGCGAACGACGGCCGGCGCGGGCCGCGGATCAGCATCCGCCAGTCCCATGCATTCGCGAGCATCGGCAGGACGTGGGCGAGCGCGGCGACCAGCAACCCGGCGCCGGCGATCCGTAGCCGGTGCAGGATCTCCAGCGGATGCTCGCGCCAGATCAGCCACACCGCGAACACCAGCCCGGCCAACGCCGCCGCGCGCCCCGCATGGCGCAGCCGCGCGTCGCGACGCGCGCGCCGACGGTCCGCGCCTTCGACATCGGAATGCGTGTCGTGCATCACGATTTTCCCGCCGGCGACAGCAAGCCCTCACGGTCGACGCGAAAGCGCGTGCCGCGCCAGACGACGTGCGACGAGAAGAAGCTCGACACGAAGACCACGAACTGCAGGAAATCGACGAACGGCATCCAGAGCGCGCCGCGCAGACCCGCGCCGGTGGCGCGGCTCGTCTTCAACATCAGCACCGCCCGCGCGACGAGCGCCGCGAGCGCCAGCCACCAGGCGGCCGGCGTGCCGCCGGAAAACAGCACGGCCAGCAACGCCAACGGCAACGGATGCATCAGCACCGACCCGGCGTGACCGAGCCGGTCCGCCGCGCGGATCGTGCAGCTCCAGCGCAATTCGTGCGCGTACAACCTGGCGAACGTCTCTTCGACGCAGGCATGCCCGACGACGAACGACGGGACGACGACCTGCGCGCCGACCTGCCGCACCGCTTCGCCGAGTGCGTGATCCTCGGCCAGATGATGCGCGAAACGCGCGAGCCCGCCGATGCGTTCGAGCATCGCACGCGTGATTGCAATCGTCTGGCCAAAGCACGGACGGGCGCGCCCGATGACAAGCCCGGTAATGACGCCCGGCAGGAAATGGTAGTTCGTCATCGCGACGGCGACACCGGGCCAGAAGCCCGGCGACGCAACGCCGCGATACACGCTCGTCACGATGCCGACATCCGGCTCCTGTAGCGCGCCGACGACCGCGCGCAAATAATCGCGCTCGACCAGGACATCGCTGTCGGCGAGGCACAGCACCGAATGCTCCGCGTGTTCGAGCATGTTGACGAGATTCGCGATCTTGCGGTTCGGCCCGTATAACCGCGCATCGGCGACGACCTTGATGTTCGCGTCCGGATAGCGTGCGCGCAGCGTCTCGACGGCCGCAAGCGCCGCGTCGCCCGCATCGTGCACGCCGAACAGATGCTGAACCGGCCCCGGATAATCCTGGACGAAGAAGCTTTCGAGATGCTGAACGAGATTCCATTCGTCGCCGTGCAGCGGTTTCGCGACGGTAACGCCCGGATAGTCACGCGGCACCGCCCGCGCGCGCGAAAAGAATCGGCCGACCAGCACGCTGGCCGTGACAGTGTAGACAATGCCGAGCAACGCGCCCAGCCCGCAGGCGACCGACATCACGCCGGCCAGCGCGTACAGCACATGCAGCAAGACCATGCTTCTCCCCAGTGGTGGCCCGGTGACCGCGACGCCCGGGGCAGGCACGCGCGAACGCGCGCTCACCCGTACACGCCGCCGTATCGATTCCCGTTGAGCCGGATATGCAGGACGACCAACCGACGGTACGCGCAATCAGATGACACGGCTACCGTGCGGCGATCGATTCCGGACACGCGCACATAGCCGCAAACGTCCGCGGCCCTGAACGCCGCGTCGGCCACCTTACGGGCCGACAGGATCGCGGTCGCGACCGCGACGACGGTCCAGAGGCGAAATGTCATCGTCGTGAAAAACGCTTCGGGTACGCGCAGCGCAAACAACGAAACCAGCACGAAACACTGAATGAACATGCCGGCGAGCGCGGCGATCAACAGGTAGGCGCGCCATCGCTCGATCGTCGAGGATGCCATCAGGAATGAACCTCCCGTGCGGACGACCCGCATCGATCCTGCGTCGATCAATACGGTCGCGGGTGGACGGGCGGGCGCGGGGGGACGCACCGAACCCGGTTCGGGATCAGGGGAAGCGGAACTCGACCCGAGAAATGTTGTGGCCGATGGTAGCGGGAATGCCGTTACCGAACCTTAAGCGTTCTTCAGAATCGGGCGATATTTGACGGAACGCAATTACAATCCGTTGCACGGCACGCACAGTCGGGCTCGTACAATTGCACGCATCTGCACACGAATCGACCATGCGCCTCCTCCTTGTCGAAGACGACGACCTGATCGGCAGCGGCCTCGAAATCAGCCTGAGCCAGGCCGGTTACCAGGTCGACTGGCTGCGCGACGGTCATGCCGCCGCCGTCGCGCTCGCGACGACACGCTTCGCGCTCGTCGTCCTCGATCTCGGCCTGCCCGGCAAATCGGGAACGGAACTGCTGCGAGCGATGCGGGACGCGGGCGATACCACGCCGGTGCTCGTACTGACCGCGCGCGGCACCGTGGCGGACCGCGTCCGCGGCCTCGACGACGGCGCCGACGACTATCTCGCGAAACCGTTCGAGCTGTCCGAGGTGCTCGCCCGCTGTCGCGCGCTCGTGCGGCGCTCACAGGGTCGCGCCGGCGACGAGATCGTATGGCGCGACATCACGATCGACCTGACGACCCAAACGGTGACACGCGATGCTGCGCGCATCGCGCTGACGTCACGCGAATGGACCATCCTCGTTCAGCTCGTCAGTCATGCGGGCATGCCCCAGTCGCGGGCGCGCCTCGAGGACGGCCTGTACGGGTGGCAGGAAGGCATCGAAAGCAACGCGATCGAGGTTCACATCTCGAACCTGCGCAAAAAGCTCGGCGCGGAACTGATCCGGACGGTGCGGGGCATCGGTTACGTCGTCGACAAACCATGATCTCGCGCTCGATACGGCGCCGCGTTTCGTCGATGGCGCTTGGCTGCGTGATCGTCGTCTGGATCGTCGCCGTGTTCGGCAGCTTCCGGCACGCGACACGCGAGATCGGCGAATGGGAAGACGCCCGTCTCGTCGAATATGCGTCGCTGCTGGTCAATCTCGCGCCGGCCGACCTCGACCGCCTCGCCCGCTTCCCGCCCGACGCACGCATCGAACTGGCTCACGGCACGTCCGCCGCCGCCCGTGACAACGACGGCGATCGTCTGCCGCGTGACGTCCTGTTCGAAGTCCGCGACGCGCGGGGCAACGTCGTCGCGTCGAGCCTGCCGGTCGACGCCGCCGGGCGGCCCGATGCTGCCGACCGACTCGACACGCCCGCGACGATCGTCGTGCGCGGCGCGCAATGGCGCACGCACACGCTGCGCGACGACGGGTCGGGGCGATGGATACGGGTGATGGAGCCGGCCAACACGCGCAGCGATCTCGCGACGGGCATCGCGCGCGGCATCGTCTGGCCGCTGATCGTCGCGCTCCCGGTGCTCGCGTTGCTGCTCTGGTATCTGATCGGGCGCAGTCTCGCGCCGCTGAAGACGCTGTCGACGCTGATCGGCGCGCGCGATGCGCGCTCGCTCGAACCGCTCGGCATCGCGACCGTCCCCGAAGAAGTCCGCACGCTGGTCGACGCGATCGATCGCCTGCTCGCCAGACTACGGCAATCCATCGTGCGCGAACGGGCATTCACGTCCGACGCCGCGCACGAACTCAAGACACCGCTGGCCGCGATCAAGGTTCAGGCCCAGGTGGCGCTCGCGACCGACGATCCGGCGCGCAAGCAGCTCGCCATGCAGCGCGTGGTGCAAGGCGTCGATCGCAGCGCGCGTCTCGCCGAACAGTTGCTGCTGCTCGCGCGGCTCGACGAATACGAACGCATTCCGGTGCGTGCCGTCGTCGTCCGCGAACTGGTCGACGCTGCCATCGAGCGGCATCTCGCGAAGGCGTCGGATCACTTCATCGACATCGTCGCCGCCGGCACCGCCGGGCGTACGATCCAGGCCGATCCGATCCTGCTTGGCATCCTGCTCGACAATCTGCTCGACAACGCGCTCAAGTACGGCCGGCAGGGTGGCCGCATCGAGATCGACGTACACGACGACGGTGCCACGCAACGCATCGTCGTGCGCGACGACGGGCCCGGCGTCGCCCCCGGCGAGCACGAGCGGCTCGGTGATCGCTTCTATCGCGGCGTCGGCACGCAATTGCCCGGCAGCGGGCTGGGGTTGTCGATCGTCCAGCGCATCGCGCAATACTTCGGCGGCACCGTGCAGTTCGGGCCCGGCATCGGCGGCCGCGGCCTCGGCATCACCATCACGTTGCCGTCGGCTGAATCCGCTCGGATCGATGGCACGCAGGCGCTATCGGACGAAGCCGGCGTGCGGCAGCACGCTTAACGTTTCGTTAAGGATTCGGCCGTAAAATCCGCCGGAATATACAGTCCTCATCCGCTTGCCAGGAGCTTTCATGTCTACAACTGCCCGATACGACGCAGTCGCACGCCTTCTTCACTGGCTGATCGTGGCGCTGGTCGTCGCGCAGTATGCAATCGGCTGGACGATGCCTGACGTGCATCGTGATACGCAACCGGTCGGCCTGATCGCCGCGCACCTGATCGTGGGCACCGCGCTGCTCGCGGCAATGGCTTGCCGAGTGCTCTGGCGCGTGACGCATCGCCCGCCCGCCGACGAACTGTCGCCTGCGATGCGCGCGGTGTCCGGCGCAACGCACTTCGGGCTCTATGCCCTGCTGATCGCGGTGCCGCTGCTCGGCTGGATCAATGCGTCGTCGCGCGCATGGGCCGTAACGCTGTTCGGCGTCGTCCCGCTCCCGGCGCTGTCGGCGGCCGGATCGCGATTCGGGCACGCGATGGGCGATGTGCACGGCATCCTCGCGTGGGTGCTGTTCGGCGGCATCTGCGTTCACGTCGCAGCCGCGGTCGCGCATCGTTTCGTCCTGCGCGACGGGGTCATGCAACGCATGATGCCCTGGTAGTCTCGACGCGCGGCCCGTTGCATGCCATCGCGGGCGGATGTCCGGCAATGGCGGACGCGATCCCGGCTGCGTCGCGACTCATCCGGCAATCCACCTGCGCGACCGTCGGAATCGGGGAACGAGCCGATCGCGACGCCGCGCAAAGCGGCGCGCGATCGACAGCCTCGCCGTCCGTGCCGTTCGACCCGGCCGCGTGCCGCGAACGGCATGCGTATTGCCGTACCGCGAACACGTCGGCCTGAGCAGACACACGTACATGCCGGCGACTAGTTGTCGGCCTGCGCCGGCATGACGGAGGCCGCCGCAGGCGCGGCGGGCAAAGCCGCCATCCTCGCCCGATCCTGCTCGGCGAGCTTCGCCATCGCGGCCTGAATGTCCGCCGGATATTCGCCGTCGTCTCCCTTCGAAGGATCGTATCCCGCCGCTTCCAGACGAATCAGCTCCTCGCGAACCTGTGCTCGCGTGAGCGGCACATTCGATTGCGCGAGTACGGATTGACCGGACATCACGCCGATCATCAGTAGTGCGATACATGTTTTCATCATCAACTCCTTCAATGTTGCGTGCCCGTCGACCTTCGTGGATTTCGGGCTCGCCGTGGCGCTCCTCTACTTCAGCTTCCGAAATACAGCGTGCAGAAACTTTCAGGGCCCACGCACGCGGCCGAACGCGGACGCGACGGCAGTTCCGTCGGCCTCCCCGCACCGGAAGTCGCGGCCGGATCGCTGCCGACCGCGGTTTCGGCCTGATCCCGGGGCATCTGTTCGGCCTGCTGCTGGAACAGCGGACTCATCTCGGGATACGACGCATCGGTCACGAAGCGCAGCCCGCTGTTTTCGGCGTCGAGCAGTTGCTGCCTGACCTGCGCACGCGTCAGCGCCTGTGCCGACGCAGGCGTCGCGACACTCGCGACGGACATCGCCGCCACCATGGCGGCCACCAACCAATGGGTATTCATGTTCCACTCCTTCGGAAGTCAACGAAACGACGTGCTACACCCGTATGACGACGCGGGGCGTACGTTTATTCCCGGAATGGCGAACCGCTGCGCCTGACGTTCATCGAACTGTCATTCTTTCGTCAGCCGGCGTAACCTGACGTAACGCAGGCCCCACCGCGCGTGGGGCAGACTGACGACACCTTGTGGATCGCACCTCGATCATGTCCGTCGCTTACGACTATGCAGCCGGCTTGCTTCGCACGCTGTACGATCGCCATATCGACAGCGGCGCCGTGCTCGACTCGGCCGTGTTCCCCGACGCCGAACGATTCGTCCGCGCGTGGCCGGCCATTCGCGCGGAAGCGCTGGCGGTCGCGCGCCACCTGCCGCGCATCCCGCGCTTCCACGAGATCATGCGCGAGCAGCACGACATCTCGGCCAACGATGCGCGCGACTGGCGGATGTTCATCATGCAGGCTTACGGCCAGCCGTTCCCGCGCAACCTGTCGCGTTGCCCGACCGTCGAATCGATCGTCGCGGCGTCGCCGGACGTGTTGTCCGCGTCGCTGTCGTTCCTCGCGCCCGGCAAACACATCCCGCCGCATCGCGGACCGTTCCGCGGCATCCTGCGCGGCTATCTGGTGCTGTCGATGCCGACGCGCGCCGACGGCACGCCGGCCGCGGTGCTGAAGGTCGACGGCCGCGAATACCGGCTCGACGAAGGCTGCTTCCTGCTGTGGGACGACACGTTCGTGCACGAGGTGTGGAACGACAGCGACGAAGTGCGGATCGTGCTGCTGCTCGATATCCGGCGGCGCGGCATGCCGCGCTTGTTGACGTGGCTGTCGAATGCGGTGATCGGCGTCGTGCGGCTCGGCATCCGGATGCGGGGGCGGTCGATCCCGGTCTAGCCAACTGCACGGCGCCCGCCCGTCGCGGTCAATCCTCGCGCGCGAGACGCGTCAGCACGTCCGCAAGCGCTTGAATCGCAGGTTGAGCGGCGCGCTGCGCCGGGTACACGAGGTAGTAACCCAGACCGTTGCGCGCTACCTCCGGAAACGGCGTGACCAGCGCGCCGGCGGCCAGCCGATCCGCCGCCATGCGCGGATCGCCGATCGCGACGCCGTGCGCGTGAGCCGCGGCCGTCAACGTCAGTTCGAGCGTATCGAATACGAGCCCGGTACCCGGGTCGATTTGCGTTGCGCCGACAGCGTCAAGCCAGCATCGCCATTCGTCGCGATTGCGCGCGGGATGCAGCAGCGTCGCATGCGCGAGATCAGCGATCGACTTCAACGACGCGCCTGCTTCGCGCGTGCACATCGGCGTGAGGCACTCGTCGAACAGCGGCACCGCAACCATTCCCGCCCAGGTTCCGGTACCGCGCACCACGATGGCATCGAAATCGGCGTCGGTGAAATCCGGCGTGTCGTCCGCCGACGTGTGAATACGCAATTCGGTTCGCGGCAACGCGTGATTGAGCGCCGGGAGCCGCGGCAGCAGCCATCGAATCGCAAACGTGGAAGGCAAGCGCAACGTCAGGGTCGACGCGGAATGCGCATGGGCGTGCGCGTGTTGCGCCAGTTTCGCGAGCACGTCGACGGCCACCGTCAGCAACGCGCCGCCTTCCGCAGTCAACGTCAATCCCGAAGGATGACGAACGAACAGCGCACATCGGTAGTGCGCTTCGAGTTGCTGCACCTGACGGCTCACCGCGCCCTGGGTCCGGCACAGATGCTCGGCCGCCCGGTTGAAGCTGCCGAGCTCGGCGGCGGCAACGAACGCCTGGAACGCGGTCAGCGGCGGCAGCGGGCGCGTCAGATCCGCCAGCGGATATGCGCGAGCGGCATACCCGGGTTGCGGATTATTCGTTTGCTCGGTCATCGCGGCATCGCTATCGTGGTTGAACCGGTTCGCGACGGCTCTCGCGCACGGTTCGTCAACAATCAGCGGAGAAATACCATGGCATCGTCGTCCGACGCACTATACACGCGGCAGGTCGATACCTACCTGAAAGCGCTCGAACGCGGCAACGTCGCCGAGATCTGCGCACTGTTCGCGCCGGATGCGCAAATATATTCGCCGTTTCTCGGCTGGATGGCGCCGCAACCCTTTTTCGAAAAAGTCGTGGCGGCATCCGGACAAAGCCGGATCACGCCGATCGACATCTGCGTCAGCACGACGGGCGCGCGTCGGGCCACCGGCTATTTCGTCTACGACTGGGGACTGAAGGACGGCTCCGAAGTGCGGTTCGAGTGCGTCGACGTATTCGAATTCGACGACGACGCGCGCATCGAGCGCATGATCATCGTCTACGACACGCATCCCGTGCGAAGCACGGTCGGCGACAAATACGCATAGCCGGATCATTGCGCGACGCAGCAACATCGTCGCACCGCCGGCCGTATGGCAAATGTCGCTGCTCGCCCGATCGATCGCCTACACTACAGACCGTTCCTCCCGCGCGACTCCTGCCAGTCACTGCCATGGCACATCTCTTCTTCGCGGCGTCGATCCAGCGCCATATCGACACGCCCGAGCGTGACATCGACGCACGAACGCTCGGCGAAGCGCTTGAAGCCGTCTTCGGCGAGCAGCCGCGGCTGCGCGGGTATATCGTCGACGACCAGGGTGCGCTGAGAAAGCACCTGTCGGTGTTCATCGACGGCCAGCCGGTACGCGACCGGCAACACCTGTCCGATGCGCTCGGCGATGCCAGCCGCGTCTATGTCGTGCAGGCGCTGTCCGGCGGATAAAGGGACGCATCTCCATCGAAACAAGCGTACGGTCGGACCTACTGGAGACACCCGACATGAACGATCGATTGCTCGTCGCGACCCGCAAGGGCCTGTTCGTGCTGCACGCCGACGGCAACGGCGGCTGGTCGCTCGGCGAGCCGCACTTCGTCGGCGAACCCGTCAGCATGGCGCTGGCAGACCCGCGCGACGGTACGCTGTATGCGGCGCTCAATCTCGGCCATTTTGGTGTCAAGTTACATCGCCGGCGCGCCGGTGCCGCCGCATGGGAGGAATGTGCGGTGCCCGTCTATCCGCCGCAGCCCGCCGACGCGCGTCGCAACGCCAGCACCCACCCAGGCGCCGGCGATTCGGAGGAGGAAGCACCTGCCCCGCCGCGCGCACCGTGGACGCTTCAGCAGATCTGGTCGCTCGAAGCCGGCGGCGCCGACGAGCCGGGCGTATTGTGGGCCGGCACGATACCGGGCGGACTGTTCCGCTCCGACGACAGCGGCGATTCGTGGGTGCTCAACCGCGCGCTATGGGACCGCCCGGAGCGCGCCGAGTGGTTCGGCGGCGGCTACGATGCAGCCGGCATCCACTCGGTGATGGTCGATCCGCGCGACAGCCGGCACGTGACGATCGGGATTTCGTGCGGCGGCGTCTGGCAGACCTTCGACGGCGGCGCGACCTGGCGCGTCAGCGCCGACGGCATGGAAGCCGACTACATGCCGCCCGAGCGGCGCGGCGAACCCAATGTGCAGGATCCGCACCGCGTCGTCCAGTGCGCGGCGGCTCCCGATGTGTTGTGGACCCAGCATCACTGCGCGATCTTCCGCTCGACCGACGGCGCCGCGCACTGGCGGCGGATCGAAGCGCAGCCGTCGAGCTTCGGCTTCGCGGTCGCCGTGCATCCGGCAGATCCCGACACCGCATGGTTCGTGCCGGCGGTGAAGGATGCGTGCCGGATTCCCGTAAACGGCCGGTTCGTCGTCACGCGCACGCGCGACGGCGGCCGCAGCTTCGAGAGCCTGTCCAACGGGCTGCCGCCCGTACCGGCCTATGATCTCGTGTATCGACACGGGCTGGCGGTGGACGACTCCGGCACGCGTCTCGCGATGGGGTCGACGACGGGCGGGTTATGGACGTCCGGCGACGGCGGCGAAAACTGGCGGCAGGTCTCCGCGCATTTGCCGCCGGTGTATTGCGTGCGTTTCGCGTAACGAACGACCCGAGCGCCTCACGGCGGAATGCAAGCGCCGGACCGTTGCGTCACGCATGCGGCGCGATCCGTGCGACTGCCCTGCGTGTGCGCGCGATTTCTGCTTCGAGCCAATCGAGAAACCGCCTGACTTGCGGCTCGCGCTCTCTTCCCGGTCGGCACAGCGCGACGAAGCGTGCGCCGGCGAGCCGCACCGACGGCTCGATCGGCATCAGCGCGCCGCGCTCGACGTGCTCTGCAACCAGCACGGAACTGAGCAGACCCACGCCCTGCCCGTGCAACACCGCCTGCAACGCGTAGTGCTCGTCGTCGTAATGCCGGAACACCGCGCGTGCCAGCCACATGTCCCGGCCCGCCGCACGGCACCACGAGACCCAGTCGATCGACACCGGCAGCGGCGTATCCCACACGGTCTCGATCAAATCGAGGCGCTCGTCCGAACGATGCGCGTCGAACCCGGTGGCCGCATACGCGCCGAAATATTCGTCGATCAATGCAATCTCGTGCAGCGCCGGAAACGTGCGCGACGTCGCGCGAATCGCGAGATCGATTCGCGCGTCGCGATCGAGATCGGCGAGCGCGTTGCCGGTTTCGACCTTGATGTTCAATTGCGGATCGACCTGCCGAAACCGGCCGAGACGCGGGATCAGCCACATCGCGGCGAATGCGGGCGTGGTGGTCAGCACGAGCGTGCGCGCGTCGGCCGCGTCGGGCCGCACCGCATCGAGCCCGCGACTCAGCGCAAGCAACGCATCGTGGCTCGCGCGAAACAGCCGTTCGCCGTCTTCCGTGAGCCGCACGCCGCTCGCGCCGCGCTCGAACAGCAGCACGCCGAGCCGGCTTTCGAGCGACTTGATCTGATGCGAAACGGCCGCCGGCGTCACGGACAACTCGTCCGCCGCGGCCTTGAACGAGCCGAGCCGTGCAGACGACTCGAATACACGCAATGCGGTCAGGGGAATTTTCGAGAACACGGGGCCTCGCGGGCCGGGTCCGGCCGGGTTGAATTCGATTCAATCCGGGTGAGATTAGGTGAATTGAAGCGCTCGCGCAACGCACGTAGCCTTGCGGGACATCGTGGCACCGGCGCCGCGAAAGCGGCCGTCGAGCCACCGTCGAACCGGAGAAACCACGTGCAAGGCCTACGGCGCAGAATCACGCAGGCGGCGCTTTACGAAGCGATCGCCGTTTCCTGCATCTCACCCGCGATCGCGTCGATCTTCAAGCAGAACCTGGTGTATTCGGGCGCGCTGTCCGTGACGATGTCCGCGATCGCGCTGCTGTGGAACATGATTTTCAACGCGCTGTTCGAGCGCTGGGAAGCGTCGCGCCGGCAGCCCAGGCGCACGCTCGCGCGACGGATCCTGCATGCGACCGGGTTCGAGGGCGGACTGATCTTCATCCTCGTGCCGGTGGTGTCGTGGTGGCTCGACATCTCGTGGTTCGACGCGTTCGTCGTCGACATCGGGCTGTTCGCGTTCTTCTTCTGCTACGCGTTCGTGTTCCAGTGGGCATTCGATCGCGTGTTCGACGTACCGGCGGCAACGAAGGAATCGTGACGTTCGTTCGCGACCGGCAATTCGCCAATCGGCTCCGGGTCCGAAAGCGACGCGGCCCGCCCGCACGATACGGAAGGGCCGCGTTTCATTACGCCGGCGCGCCGCCTTCGGCGAGCGCGCCGTTGGTCCGGTCGCTCAATGCACGCCAAGATACGCCTTCACCGCCGGCAGGCCCGGCTTGCCGTCGAGCGTCGTCACGCCGGCCAGCCACTTGTCGAGGGCCTGCGGGTTCGCCTTCAGCCACTCGGCGGCCGCCTTGTTCGGATCTTCCTTGTTCATGATCGGCACCATCACGTGGTTCTCGATCGTCGTCGTGAACTGCAGGTTCGACACGAACTTCGCAACGTTCGGGCAGCGCTGCGCGTAGTCGGGCGGCGTGGCCGTCAGCACCTTCGCTTCGCCGTAGTTCGGACCGAACACGTCGTCGCCGCCGCTCAGGTAGTCGATCTTCATCTGCACGTTCATCGGATGCGGTTCCCAGCCGAGGAACACGATCCACTGCTTCTCGCGGATCGCGCGATTCACCTCGACCAGCATCCCGGCCTCGCTCGACTCGACCATCTTGAACTTGCCGAGGCCGAACTGGTTGCCGTCGATCATCTTCTTGATCAGCAGATTGCCGTCGTTGCCCGGTTCGATCCCGTAGATCTTGCCGTTGAGCTTGTCCGCGAACTTCTGGATGTCGGCGAACGACTTCAGGCCGCCCTGATACACGTAGTCGGGCACCGCGAGCGTGTATTTCGCGCCGGTCAGGTTCGGCGTGCCGAGCACCTTGATCGTGCCGGCCTTCGTGAACGGCTGGATGATCGGATCCATCGTCGGCGACCAGTAGCCGAGGAACACGTCGATCTGCTTGCTCTTGATGCCCGCGAACGTGATCGGCACCGATGCGATCGTCTTGGTCGGCGCATAGCCGAGCCCTTGCAGCATCGTCGATGCGAGACCGGTGGTGGCCGCGATGTCGGACCAGCCGACGTCCGCGAAGCGCACGTTCTTGCACACGGGCGGGTCGGCCGCATAAACCGCCGACATCGGCGCTGCAATTCCGATCCCGCATGCCGCTGCGATCAATAGGCGCTTCATCTGTCTTCTCCTCAAAGTGACGTCGTTTTTCATGGGTGCGGGATCGAGTATTGAAACCGCGCGCCGCGATCCCGGCGGCGTCGCGGACCGAATGGTTCGCGCGGGTCGCGTTAGCGGCCCGGCAACCGGCGCTCGTAGCTCGGCGCGTGACCGAACTGCGCGCGGTACGCCTTGCTGAAGTGACACGGCGAATGGAATCCGCACGTCGTCGTCACGCGCGCGATCGATGCGTCGGTCGTGCGCAGCAGGTCGCGCGCGCGTTTCAGACGCAGCGTCAGGTAATAGTGGGTCGGAGACACGTTCAGGTACACCTTGAACATCCGCTGCAGGTGCCGTTGCGACAGCCGCACGAGCCGCGCGAGTTCCTCGAGCGACAGCGGCTCCTCGATGTTCGCCTCCATCAGCCGCACGACCTCGATCAGCTCCGCGCGCGAGAAACCGACGCGCGCATCGACGGGAATCGGCTGCGTGTCGGTCGAGCTGCGGATGCGCTCGAGAATGAACTGCTCGGACACCTGCGCGGCAAGCTGCTGGCCGAAGCGCATGCCGACGAGGTTCAGCATCAGGTCGAGCGGCGCGGTGCCGCCGGTGCAGGTAAGCCGGTCGCGATCGACGACGAACAGCTCGTCGGCGAACCCCACCTGCGGAAACTCCGCATGCAGCGCGGACAGGTTCTCCCAATGCACGGTGCAGCGATAGCCGTCGAGCAGGCCGCTCGACATCAGCGCGTACGCGCCGGTGCAGATGCCGCCCAGCGGCAGCCCGCGTTCGGCGAGCGCCGCAAGGGTGTCGCGCGCGCCGTCGTCGACCACGTCGCGGATGCGGATCCCGCCACACACGATCATCACGTCAGGCAGGTTCGTGTAGTCGAGCGCCTGGGTCGGGCGCACCGCGATGCCGTTGCTGGCATGCACGGGCGCACCGTCGAGCGAATAGATCGACCACTGGTAGTGGTCGGAACGCCCGACGTAGTTCGCCATCCGAAGCACTTCGACGGCGCTCGAGAACGCGATCATCGAGAAATTCGGCAGCGTCAGGAAGCCGAAATGGGCAAGGGACGAAACCGGTGAAACGCAAGCGGCGGGCACGGCGGCAACGGCGGCGGACGTCACATCGGGCTCCTGGCGAATTGAGCAGGTTGCACGCAGCCAGCCCCGTGGCAAACGCCACGGAAGCCGGTATCGAATCGGGGAAGGCGGCCGGAAGGCGAACCGGCCGCCGGTTGCTTACGCTTGCGCGGGCGTGGCCTTCGCGCGGAACAGGTGCTTCAGGCCCGAGAACAGCGGTGCCTTCACGGTGCCCGGCGCGCGGCCGAAGCTCTCGGTGATGCGGTCGAGAATGATCGCGAGCAGCACGACCGACAGACCGCTTTCGAAGCCGAGGCCGATGTCGAGGCGCTGGATACTCGCGAGCACGTCGTTGCCGAGGCCGCCCGCGCCGACCATCGACGCAATGATCACCATCGACAGCGCCATCATGATCGTCTGGTTCACACCCTGCATGATCGACGGCAGCGCGTTCGGGAATTGAACCTTGTACAGCAGCTGCCACGGCGTGCAACCGAATGCCTGGCCGGCTTCGACGATCTCGCGGTTCACGTGGCGGATGCCGAGGCTCGTCAGGCGCACGGCCGGCGGCATCGCGAAGATCACCGTCGACAGGATCCCCGGCACGCGGCCGAGGCCGAACAGCATCGCGGCCGGAATCAGGTAGACGAATGCGGGCATCGTCTGCATCAGATCGAGGATCGGACGCACGATCGCGGCGACCCACTTGCTCTTCGCCGCCCAGATGCCGAGCGGAATGCCGAGCACGAGGCTGATGATCGTCGACGACAGCGTGAGGCCGAGCGTGATGACCGTCTGGTCCCAGAAGCCCGTCGCGAAGATCAGCAGCAGCGACGCGGTGGTGAACAGCGCGAAACGCCAGCCCACGCGCCACAGACCGATACCGATGAAGATCGCCATCATCAGCCACATCGGGATCGCCTGCAGGCTGTGCTCGACGAATGCGGCGAGGCCCTCGATCGCGCGGCCGATCGTATCGAACGTCGCCGCATCATGGTCTAGCAGGTAGTGAACGGACTGGTCGACCCAGCTGCCGAGCGGAATCATTTCAGACATGGGAGCCTCGCGAACGCGTGATGGCCTTCAGGATAAGTGCGCGATCGACCGAGCCGCAGTAGCAGCCGTCGTCGTCGACGACGGGCAGCGCATTCGGGCTCGCGACGACACGCGCGACGACATGTTCGAGCGACGCATCGCGCCGGATGCTTTCGATCGGCCGCACGGACGGCGCGTCCTGACCGATCGCCTCGCGCGTGACGAAGCCGCGGATCTTGCGGGCGGCGTCGAGCACGAACGCGTATTCGGCGCTGCCGTTCAGCGTCGCCGCGACGTTCGCCGCATCGCACTTCGACATGGTCGGCACGGCGCCCGTCTGCATCAGGTCGCCCGCCGTCAGATAGCGGCTCGTGTCGATGCCGTCGAAGAACGCACGCACGTAGTCGTCCGCCGGGTTCGCGATGATGTCCTGCGGCGTGCCGACCTGCACGAGCCGGCCGCCTTCCATGATCGCGATGCGGTTGCCGATGCGCAGCGCCTCTTCCAGATCGTGCGACACGAACATGATCGTGCGGCGCTGCTCCTTCTGCAGTTGCAGCAGCACGTCCTGCATTTCGCGGCGCTTGAGCGGATCGAGTGCGGAGAACGCCTCGTCCATGATCATCAGCGACGGGTTCACGGCCAGCGCGCGGGCCAGCCCGACGCGCTGCTGCATGCCGCCCGACAGCTCGGACGGCAGCTTGTGCGAGAACGGTGCGAGGCCGACCTGCTCGAGCACCTCCATCGCGCGGCGTTCGCGTTCCTTCTTGCCGACGCCGGCGACCTCGAGGCCGAACGCGGCATTCGATACCACGGTGCGATGCGGCATCAGCGCGAACGACTGAAACACCATGCTCATGTCCTTGCGGCGCAGCGCGGTCAGCGCGGAGCGGCGTGCCGACGCGACGTCGAGCCCGTCGATCAGCACCTTGCCGGCGCTCGGATCGACCAGCCGGTTCACGAGGCGGATCAGCGTGGATTTGCCGGAGCCGGACAGGCCCATCAGCACGAATATTTCGCCTTCCTGCACGTCGAACGATACGTTGTGCACACCGACGACCTGACCGGTACGCTTGAGCACGTCGTCTTTCGTCGCGCCGGCAGCGAGCATGTCGAGCGCCTGCTGCGGGTTGCTTCCAAATACCTTGCACAGACCTTCGACCACGACCTTGGGGGCATCCATCGAAACCTTCTCCTCGTGTAGCGGGGACTCACGCGTGTCATAGCGTGCCTACATAGTTGCCAGAAAAAACCCCGACCTGCCGACGAATTACGACAAACGCTTGCGCAAATACGACACACCCGGCGGCCCCGCCACGCGGGGCTCGGCGCCCGGCGGCACGTGATTGCGGCAATGCAATACGCGCACGACCAATAACGACGGGCATCTCGGGCGCGGCTTGTGCGCAGCAGCGCGATGCGCAAGCGGCGCCGATTTGCACTCACCCGCGCAGGCCGCGCGTCGCTTTGCGACAATTCCACGTCCGATCGGACGGCGTCGCCTGCCCCTCTCGTGCAAAAGGAATGGTCGTACGAAACCTGGCATCGCGAACGTGCAATAGCCACGTTTCGCAGCGCGCCCGCAACCCAGAAAATCCCCCATGGCCATTGTGATACATTGCCGGCAATCACGCCGATCGCGATGTCGCGCACCTTGCGCGCGGCGCCGCGCCAAGGTGTGCGCATGCCGGTTCGCCTGCCGGCCATACTGAAACAGCCTCGATCGGGCCGTGCGACGATCGAAGGACGATAACGAAATGAGAGAGGGAGCAAGGCGATGAATTGGGCTTTTGCCGCAATCGGTTTCATCGTGGGCGGTATCGCCGCATTATTCGGGGATTTCTCCGCTGCCAACGGCACGCTGCTTGGCGCGGCGGTCGGGTTCTGCATCGGTCACGCGCTGCAGCAACGCACGCGCAAGAGCGGCGGCACGATACCCGACGCGTTCGCGATGTACACCACCCCCGCGACACTGCAACCCGCTCCCGTGCCGCTCGCCGATCGCGTCGCGCGCCTCGAAGCGACGGTCGACGCGCTCACGCGCGAGCTCGACGCGCTGCGCGGTCAGCTCGCGGGCGCGAAGGCCGGCGCCGCGAGCGGCAGCGCCGCACAAATGCCGCCGGCGACGCCTGCCACCGTCACGCCCACACCCGCCGCAATGCCGCCGCGGCCGGCCGCGCGGCCGGCCGTCGCGCGCGACGGCGTGCCGCCGTCGACGTCCGTCCCGGCTCCCGCACCGGCAGTCGCCACGCGGGCGAGCGACGCGGCCGCCGCTGCCGGCGCGTCGACGAATCCGCCCGCGACGACTGCGCCATCTGCCCCGCCCGCCCCACCCGCCCCACCCGCACCGCCGGAAGCATACGAACCCGACATCGTCGAACGCGCGTTCCGCGCCGCGCGCGACTGGCTGCTCGGCGGCAATACGGTCGTGCGCGTCGGCATCATCGTGCTGTTCTTCGGTGTCGCGTTCCTGCTCAAGTACGCGGCCGACAACAACATGCTGCCGATCGAATTGCGCCTCGCCGGCACGGCACTCGCCGCGGCCTCGCTGCTCGCGATCGGGTGGCGCGTGCGTGCGCGCCGCGCGGCATACGGCCTCGTGCTGCAGGGCGGCGGCATCGGCATCCTGTACCTGACGATCTTCGCCGCGACCAAGCTCTACGCACTGCTGCCGATCGGCGCGGCGTTCCCGCTGATGGTCGCGGTGTGCGCGCTGAGCGCGTTCCTCGCGGTGAAGCAGAACGCACTGCCGCTTGCGTTCATGGGCACCGCGGGCGGCTTTCTCGCGCCGGTGCTGCTGTCGACCGGCCACGGCAGCCATGTCGCGCTGTTCAGCTACTACGCGTTGCTGAACGCGGGCATCTTCGCGATCGCATGGTTCAAGGCCTGGCGTCCGCTGAACCTGCTCGGCTTCGTGTTCACGTTCACGATCGGCTCGGCGTGGGGCGTGACGGCATACCGCCCCGCGCTGTTCGCGACCACCGAGCCGTTTCTGATCCTGTTCTTCCTGATGTACGTCGGCATCGCGCTGCTGTATGCGGTGAAACGCGAACTGGCGTTGCGCCACTATGTCGACGGCACGCTGGTGTTCGGCACTCCGATCGTCGCGACGGCGCTGCAGGCCGCGCTCGTGAAAGGCACCCCGTTCGGGCTCGCGTGGAGCGCGGTCGCGCTGTCGGCGTTCTACGTCGCGGTCGCCGCATGGCTTGCGCGGCGCCGCGATCGTCTCGCGCTGCTGTTCGAGGCAATGCTCGCGCTGGCGGTGATCTTCGCGACGCTCGCGGTGCCGCTCGCATTTTCGGGCCCGACGACGAGTGCCGCGTGGGCGATCGAAGGCGCGGCGATCGTGTGGGTCGGCGTGCGCGAGAAACGCCTTGCGCCGTTCGGCTTCGGCCTGCTGATGCAGATCGCCGCGGCCGGCGCATTCTTCACGAGCCTGCTTGGGCCGACCGACACGAACGCGCTGCCGGTGCTCAACAGCCCGTATATCGCCATGCTGCTGATCTCGCTCGCCGGGCTGTTCACGGGATGGTGGCTGCACGGGCGCGACGAAGCGCGCGCGTGGCACGCATGGATGCCGGACGTCGGCGCTGCCGCCGCGGCCTGGGGGCTGCTGTGGTGGTTGAGCGGCGGGCTGCACGAGATCCTGGTCCAGGCGAGCCGCCACGTCGATCTGCATGCGGACCGCTTCGTCGTCGACGCAACCGCGCTGTTCGCGGTCGGCACCGCATGGCTTGCACACGTCGCGCGCCGCAAGCTGGCGTGGCCGATCGCCGAATGGCCCGCACTCGCGTTGACGCCGGTGCTCGCGCTGCTCGCAATGCGCGCGTTCGATGCGCATGAGGCACCGTTGTCGGGCATGGGCGCGTTCGCGTGGCCGATCGCCGTCATCGCAGGCTACGCGCTGTTGCGGCGTCAGTCGCGCGGCACGGTAGCGGCTGCGCCGGCCACGGGCGCGACCGGCACCACGAGCGCGTCAACCATGGCGGCCATCCCCGCCCCGGTGATCGCGCCACTGCACACGCTGATGTTCTGGACGTTGTGCGGGCTGTTCTCGCTGGAAGGCTTCTGGCGCCTGCGCGCGTTCGTGCCCGAAGGCGCGTGGAGCTGGAGCGCGTGGGCCTACGGCTTCGGCGCGCTGCTTCTGCTGGTTTCTGGCCCCGGCTCCCGGCTGCGCTGGCCCGTCGCCGCGTTCCCGCGTGCGTATCAGGTGTGGGGGGCCGCGCCGCTCGCCGCGCTGCTGTGGCTCTGGAGCATCGCCAGCGTAACGAGCGACGGCGATGCGTCGCCGTTGTTCTGGCTGCCGCTGCTCAATCCGCTCGACGTCGCGCAACTATTGATCTTCGTCGCATTCGCCACCTGGCTGCGCCGCCTGAAAACGCTCGGTGTCGGCTGGCACCCGCTCGCGGCCGACCTGGCGGCGCTCGCGACCGTGTTCCTGTGGTTCAACGCGCTGCTGCTGCGCACGCTGCATCACCGTTTCCACCTCGCCTACGACATCGACGCCGTGCTGCAGTCGTTCGGCATCCAGCAGGTGTTCATGGTCGGCTGGAGCCTGTTCGCGTTCGCCGGCATGTGGCTGACGCGCCGCGAAGGCATCGCGCGCGTGTGCGCGCTCGCGTCCTTGCCGCTGATCGTCGTGATGTGGGTCTGGACCTTCTACGCAAACTTCACGCAGGACGGCGGCAACTGGGCGCGCGTCCCGCTGCTCAATCCGCTCGACCTCGTGCTCGTGGTGGTCTATGCGCTCGCCGCATCGTGGTTCCTGCGCGCGCGCAAGCTCGGCTGGTCGTTCGGCAACTACCGCATCGAGCTGCTCTGCGCGGCCGGCGCGACGGCCTTCCTGTGGCTGAACGCGATGCTGCTGCGCACGCTGCATCACTGGACCGGCGTGCCGTACGCATTCGATGCGATGGCGGAATCGACGCTCGTGCAGGCGTCGGTTTCCGTGTACTGGACACTCTGCGCGCTGGCGACGATGATCTGGGCCGCGCGCCGCGGGTTGCGTCCGCTGTGGTTCGTCGGCGCCGCGCTGCTCGCGCTCACCGTGATCAAGCTGTTCCTGTTCGACCTGTCGCACGTCACCGGCATCGAACGCATCGTGTCGTTCATCGGCATCGGCATCCTGCTGCTGTTGATCGGCTATTTTTCGCCGCTGCCGCCGAAGGCCGCGGCTCAACGGGACGACCACCAACCATGAAGCGACTCGCAGCCCTGCTCGGCCTGAGCCTGCTGACGTCGTTCGCGGCGGCCGACGGCGCCCCCGGTGCCGAACGCGTTGCCCAGCGCTTCTCGCTCGATCTCGACGGCAGCGCCGCGTATTACCAGCTCACCGTGCCGCAGCCGGTCTATGCAGCCAGCCGGCGTGACGATCTCGGCGACGTGCGCATCTTCAACGGCGCCGGCGAGCCGGTGCCGTACTCGCTCGATGCGCCCGCGGCAGCGGCCGTGCCGCCGTCGCGCACGCCGGTGCACTGGTTCCCGCTGCCGCCCGCGCGCAACGACGACGGGCACGCGCCGCTCGGCGTGTCGGTTGCGCCGGACGGCTCGCTGCGAGCGGCCGTCACCGCGCCGGCTCGTGCGAAGCATGCGGCCGATCTCGTCGACCTGTCGCACGCGGACGGCGAAGTCGACGCACTGCTCGTGCATGTGAGCGACGACAGCTACCAGGGGCGCGTCGCCGTCGAAGCGAGCGACGACCTGCGCAGCTGGCGCTCGCTCGGCAGCACGCAACTGCTGAAGGTCGGGCGCGGCGGCGACACGCTGGTGCAGGATCGCATCGCGCTCGAAGGCACGGGGCCGCGCTACCTGCGGCTCGACTGGCTCGACGGCGCGCCCTCGATCGCATCGATCGAGACCGAAACGCGGCCACACGATGCACGCACGGCGGACAGCGCGGCCGTGCCGCGTCAATGGCGCGACGCCGTGCACGTGCGAGCCGGCAGCACGCCCGGCGAGTATCTGTTCGACACCGACGGCGCATATCCGGTCGACCGCGTGCGCATCGACCTTCCACAACCGAATACGGTTGCGCGCGCAATGTTGCAGAGTCGCCCCGACGCGCAAACGCCGTGGCGCGACGTCGCCGGCGTGGCCCTGTTCCGGCTGCAGGGCAAGGGCGGCGAACAGCGCAACCCGCCGCTGGCGTTCGCGCCGAATCCGGATCGCGCATGGCGAATCGTCGTCGACATGCGCAACGGCGGCCTCGGCGGCGGCCGGCCGTCCGTCGCGGTCGGCTGGCATCCGGCCGCCCTGACCTTCGTCGCGCGCGGCACGCCGCCGTTCACGCTCGGCGTCGGCAATGCGTTACTGCCGTCGGCGGCGGTGGGCCGCGATGCGCTGCTGGTCGGGATGGCGCCGGAAGTGCGGCCCGCGCGCGTCGGCGCGGCACTGCCGGTCTCGGCGGCTCCGCCGGAGCCGGCCGCCGATAAGGATGCGATCCGCCGTTACGTGCTGTGGGGAGCGCTGGTCGTTGCGGTCGGCGTGCTCGGCACGATCGCATGGCGCCTCGCGCGTGGCGGCAGCGACACGCACGCACGCGACGATTGAAGCCACGCCGGCACGACGCATCAGGCCGCAGCCGCGCGCGGCGAGGCACCGCGACGAAAATGTCGTAAAGATCACGCGAGGGCGAAGCGGAACGATGGTGCGGCGGCGTGCATGCTCATTGCATCCGGCGCCTTCGGACACGGGGTCGAACTTATCGATCGTTGCGCCCGCAAGCAGACCGCGACGCGCACGTCGGCGTCGGCGTCGGCGCAATTCGGCACGGCCGAACCCTTGCCCGCGCATCGCGCCCCCTTTCCGGCGTCGGACGAAAAAAAGCCCCGCCTGCATCCGCGCGGCGGGGCCAACCCATGTCAGTAGAGACATCATGGAGGAGACGGCCCCATCTTATCGAGTGCGGCACGCCGCCCCAACCAAGCATTTCTGCTATCCATCTGCACCGCCGCGCGCACCCTCGACCCGTGTGCACGGCATATCGATAGAACGAAAAGTCGTTTTCAGAGTAGCGGCGGGGTCGTTACCATCTGGTTTTAAGCCTGTGCTTAGCCGGGCAAGCCATCCCAAGGAGCGCCCCTTGACTGCATTCGATCAACATCGCCGCCCGTTCGTGGTCGGCATCGGCGGGACCACCCGAGCCGCGTCATCGACCGAGCGCGCGCTGTCGTTCGCGCTGCGCGGCGCGCAGGCCGCCGGCGCACGCACGCGACTGTTCGACGGCCCGTTCCTGCATACGCTGCCGCACTACGCCCCCGAACACAAGGCGCTGACCGACGCGCAGCGAGAGCTGATCGACACCGTGCGCGAAGCCGACGCGATCATCATCGCAACACCCGGCTATCACGGCGGCGTGTCCGGCCTTGTGAAGAACGCGCTCGACACGCTCGAGGAACTGCGCTCCGACGAGCGCCCGTACCTCGACGGCCGCGCGGTCGGCCTGATCGTGACGGCCTACGGCTGGCAGGCCGCCGGCACCGTGCTGACGTCGCTGCGGTCGATCGTCCACGCGCTGCGAGGCTGGCCGACCCCGTTCGGCGCCACCGTGAATACGCTCGAAACGCGCTTCGACAGCGCCGACAGCTGCTCGGATCCGAAGGTCGTCGCACAGCTCGAGACCGTCGGCTCGCAGGCAGCCGAATTCGCGCTCGCGTTCGCGTCGCATCGCGCGGCCACGCATGCCGCATCGGTCGACGCGCTCGCTCCCGTGCTGAAGATCGCCAGCCAGTAATCGCCCGCCTGCCTACCCGCGCCCGGCCGGCGACGTTCGTCGCGCGCGGGCGCGCGTATCCGACTGTCCGGCGCGCATCGCGCCGTCGCCCCATGCTTCATGCCGACTCCCCGCGCCGATAATGATCCGGGCTGCGAAGTGATTTGCATTGGCCGAAAGATTGGTTCACGCGGGCCGCGGGTTTTCGTACGCTGAAAACCCGAACCTTCCATGCGCACGCCATGAACCGCACGATCCGCTACAAGGGCTACGAAGTCGCCCCCGCTGCCGCCCGGCTGCCGAACGGGCTGTTCGCCGCGAACCTGACGATCGAGAAGGCAAGCGGCGGTCCGTCGCCGCGCGCCGTGTCGTTCGACGCGATCGATTTCTTCTTCGAAGAGGAGCATGCGCTCGCGTACGCGTCGCGCTGGGGACGCCTCTGGGTCGACACGCAAGCCTGAGCGCAGCGCACGGCAGCGCGGACCCGCTCGAAAATACGCGATTACGGAAGCTATGCAAGAATCTTTCGTCTCGTAATCGCATTACAACAGCCATGTCCGACACGCTGCAGGAAGATCATGCAGCGGCAGATCACGCCATGCGCAACTGGACCTTCGAGCACCAGGGTCCGGTCAGGATCGGTTCCGATGCGCACAGGCAGATGTTCTGCCGCATGCTGCTCGACACGCACAACCCGTACAAGCCGGCCGTCATTGACTGGCCGCCGCTCAAGCCCGACGAACTCAAGCGGCTCACGTCGCTGCCGATCTGGGACATCGCCGTGCAGACCGAAGGCCGAGCGTCGATCCGCGTCGCCACCTTCGCGGCGACCGTCGGCGATCCGCTTTTGCGCCAGGCGCTCGAGATGGACGGCGCCGAGGAGGCCCGGCACAAGGTCGTGCTGTCGAAGCTGGTGCGGGCATACGGCATCGAGCTCGCGCCCGAACCGCCCTATCCGGCACCGAACGATCCCGAATGGTCGTGGATGGTGACCGGCTTCAGCGAGTGCATCGACAGTTTCTTCGCGTTCGGCCTGTTCCGCTCCGCGCAGCGCTCCGGGTATTTCCCGCCCGAACTCGTCGACACCTTCGAGCCCGTGATCCAGGAGGAAGGCCGGCACATCCTGTTCTTCGTGAACTGGTATGCGTGGTACTGGCGGAACTTGCCGTGGTGGCGCCGGCCGTGGTTCTTCGCACGGGTCGCGGCGGTGTGGGCGTTCCTGATCTGGGAACGCATCGGCATCGCGCGCGGGATCGATGCGGACGGCGTCGCGCACGACGCGAACTTTCCGGCGACGAGCACCGCCGACATCGGCGATGCACTGAACCCGCGCGAACTGATCGAACTGTGCCTCAGCGAGAACGACCGGCGGATGGCCGGGTACGACAGACGGCTGCTGCGCCCGATGTTCGTGCCGCGCATGGCGCGCCTCGCGCTGCGATTCCTGAGGAAATAAGACCGCGACGGCAGGTTGCATGCGGCGCCTGGTCCGGGACGACGCGCTGCATCGCCCGGACCAGGTGACACAACCACGGCGTGCGGCCGCCATCCGCGCAACGGCACGCACTTTCGCACGAGAACGAGCACGTTCCGGCTGGCATGCGACTCCCATCCGGCGATTCGCGCGCGACGTCACGCCGCGGCCAACGCGGCCCACGTCAGCCCGACGGTGCTCATCCGGCGTGCTTGCGCGCCATCTTTCATTCCACGGAACGCCCCTTGGCCAGCAAGCTCGAGCCACCGTGGCACAAATCTGACGTTTCCTGCTCGCCGCGCTCGTCACCCCCAACTTGCGCGTCTCCGACCATCGTCCTGGATACCGCGGCAACAACACAACAACTACTTCGAAAGCGTGGCTGGCGCGGACGAGCCGGCACGCCGTCCAATTCGCCTCTGAACCCATCATATGGAATACGTCAATAGGGCAGATTCCAAACGGGATCCCAATCGTCGGGTCAATGCGCCTGTAGCACTTTTTTACAACTTCGTGCAGCCGGCAGGCGGGGGAAGGCCCGTCCTGCGGGCGAGTGCGGGCGGTGAAATGCGCAATCCAGCACAGCCAGGCAATCATTTCTATATGTTTTTTGATTTTCAAGAAAATCATTAAATATATTTTTTAGATTCGACAAAAATCTCAAATTAACAAATTAACAAGAACAACCAACCCATCCTAACTTGCGCTTCGTCAAATATTACAACCTTGAAATGTCAACGTTTGCCGCAAACGTTTGCCTTTTCATTTGTCTTACTTTTGATGCGAGACGATGTGTTAACCAGCGCACAAAAGTCACATACGCGCCTGATTTTTAAGCGATTTTTCCGTTCCACCCCGAACTTGGGCAAACCCTTCATCCAACATTCCACTCATTTTCGCTTGCCTTACTTCGCGATACATCAAAACGCGATGCATTAACTATCTTTTAACTTTCAAAACCACCAATTTTTCACTGTTTGTCAATCTGAAAATAGCGCCTCCAATAAACTCCGCCCATCAATTTTGAGATTCGCGCGAGCGCACGGCAGATTCATCTAACGAAAGAGACCGGTGTGTGGCGTGCTTATTTGGAGGTAGTTGGACATGAACCGCACATACCGCTCGATCTGGAACGAAGCTCTTGGCGCCTGGGTCGCGGCATCCGAACACGATTCGGCACGGGGCAAGGGCAAGCGCTCGGCTTCGGTTAAGCTGCTCGTCACCTTGTTGTTGGCCGGCGCAGCGCAGGCGAGCCATGCAGGCATTTACACCTTCAACGGGGGCAATGGAGGGGGCAATTGCGGCTATGCCAGTGGAACGGGACCTGACGGCTCGCGTACGTATGCGGCAGGCACGGCTCCCCAAGACGGCAGCGGCGGATTCTCGTCGGTTGCAGGCTGTAATGCGAATGGCAACAATCTCCTCGGCGTGACGCTGTTCGGCTCGTATACGACAGCCACTGGGAATGGGGCCGTCGCTATCGGCATGGGCGCTAATGCGGCTCAATGGGCACTGGCTGCGGGCCTTCAGGCGACTGCGTCGGGTCAATCGAGCACCGCATTGGGCTTCAATGCCTCGGCCGGCGGCGTAGGATCCGTGGCGCTGGGCGCCAATTCCGGGGCCACGGCGGACGGTTCAATCGCACTGGGTTCGGGCGCAACCTCGACTGTCGTCAACTCGGTCGCAATCGGCTCCGGCGCTACCGCAAGTGGTACTACGTCGGGCACGACCGGCGGCACGGGTACGGTAAGCAATACAACAATCGGCACCCAGACGTTCGGCACCTATGCCGGCGCGAGTTCGTCCGCCGGTGTGGTCAGCGTCGGTAAAGTCGGTTCGGAACGCCGTATCCAGAACGTCGCCGCTGGCCTCGTCAGCGCAACTAGCACCGATGCGATCAACGGTAGCCAGCTTTTCGCGGTTGCAAGCACGACGACGTCGAGCATCGCGAGCCTGTCGACCTCCACGTCGACGGGTCTCTCATCGGCCAATAGCTCGATCGCTTCGCTCTCCACGTCGACTTCGACCGGCATCAACTCGCTGTCGACCGGCCTCAGCTCGACCAATAGCTCGGTGGCTTCGCTTTCGACTTCCGCGTCGACCGGCCTGTCGTCGGCTAATAGCTCGATCTCGTCGCTGTCCACTTCGACCTCGACGGGGATCAAGTCGCTGTCCACGGGCCTGAGCTCGACCAATAGCTCCGTTACATCGCTTTCGACTTCGACGTCGACCGGTCTGTCGTCGGCTAACAGCTCGATCAGCTCGCTGTCCACTTCGACTTCGAGCGGCATCAACTCCCTGTCCACGGGCCTCAGCTCGACCGACAGCACCGTGGCTTCGCTGTCGACCTCCACGTCGACCGGCCTCTCGTCGGCAACCAGCTCGATCAGCTCGCTGTCGACGTCGACTTCAACCGGCATCAACTCCCTGTCCACAGGCCTGAGCTCGACCAATAGCTCGGTTACATCGCTGTCGTCGTCCACGTCGACCGGTCTGTCGTCGGCTAACAGCTCGATTTCGTCGCTGTCCACGTCGACTTCGACGGGCCTGAGCTCGACCAATAGTTCGGTCGCTTCGCTCTCGACCTCCGCGTCGACGGGTCTCTCCTCCGCTAACAGCTCGATTTCGTCGCTGTCTACGTCGACCTCGACGGGCCTGAGCTCGACCAACAGTTCGGTCGCTTCGCTCTCGACCTCCGCGTCGACGGGTCTCTCCTCCGCTAACAGCTCGATTTCGTCGCTGTCTACGTCGACCTCGACGGGCCTGAGCTCGACCAACAGTTCGGTCGCTTCGCTCTCGACCTCCACGTCGACGGGGCTCTCGTCGGCAAATAGTTCGATCGCCTCGCTCTCCACGTCGACTTCGACCGGCATCAACTCACTGTCGACCGGCCTCAGTTCGACCAACAGCACGGTGGCTTCGCTTTCGACCTCGACGTCGACTGGCCTCTCCTCCGCTAACAGCTCGATTTCGTCGCTGTCTACGTCGACCTCGACCGGCCTGAGCTCGACCAACAGTTCGGTGGCTTCGCTCTCGACCTCCACGTCGACGGGGCTCTCGTCGGCTAACAGCTCGATTTCGTCGCTCTCTACGTCGACCTCGACTGGCCTGAGCTCGACCAACAGTTCGGTGGCTTCGCTGTCGACTTCCACGTCGACGGGGCTCTCGTCGGCGAATAGTTCGATCGCTTCGCTCTCCACGTCGACTTCGACGGGCATCAACTCGCTGTCGACCGGCCTCAGTTCGACCAACAGCACGGTGGCTTCGCTTTCGACCTCGACGTCGACTGGCCTCTCCTCCGCTAACAGCTCGATTTCGTCGCTGTCTACGTCGACCTCGACGGGAATCAGCTCGCTGTCCACCGGCCTCAGCACGGTCACGACCAAGACCGACAATCTCGGCAACAGCACCGCCGCAGCCCTCGGCGGCGGCGCGAGCTACAACCCGGCAACCGGCACGGTTTCCGCTCCGTCGTACACCACCTACAACGCGAACGGCACGACGTCGACCGCCAACAGCGTCGGCTCGGCGATCGACAGCATCAACAACCAGGGCATCAAGTACTTCCACGCGAATTCGACGGCAGCCGACAGCCAGGCACTCGGCACGGATTCGGTCGCGATCGGCCCGAATGCGATCGCCAACCACGCCGGCGACGTCGCACTCGGCAGCGGCTCCGTTACCGATGCACCCACCCCGACGCCAACGGGTACCGTCGGCGGCGTGACCTCGACGTTCGCGGGCGGCAACCCGAGCAGCGTGGTGAGCGTCGGCAATGCGAGCACAGGCACCACGCGTCAAATCACCAACGTCGCGGCTGGCCAAATCACGGCGAACAGCACGGACGCGATCAACGGCTCCCAACTCTTCGCGACCAATTCCGTCGTGGATTCGCTGTCGACGACGGTGTCGTCGTCCAGCAGCGCGATTTCGTCGCTGTCGACCGGCATCACTTCGTTGTCGACGGGGCTGAGCTCGACCAATAGCTCGGTCGCTTCGCTGTCGACCTCCACGTCGACGGGGCTCTCGTCGGCGAATAGCTCGATCGCTTCGCTCTCCACGTCGACCTCAACGGGCATTAACTCGCTGTCGACCGGCCTCAGCTCGACCAATAGTTCGGTGGCTTCGCTGTCGACCTCGACGTCGACTGGCCTCTCGTCCGCTAACAGCTCGATTTCGTCGCTGTCTACGTCGACCTCGACGGGCCTGAGTTCGACCAATAGTTCGGTCGCTTCGCTCTCGACTTCCACGTCGACCGGCCTCTCGTCCGCTAACAGCTCGATTTCGTCGCTGTCTACGTCGACCTCGACCGGCCTGAGCTCGACCAATAGTTCGGTCGCTTCGCTCTCGACCTCCGCGTCGACGGGTCTCTCGTCGGCTAACAGCTCGATTTCGTCGCTGTCTACGTCGACCTCGACCGGCCTGAGCTCGACCAACAGTTCGGTCGCTTCGCTCTCGACCTCCGCGTCGACGGGTCTCTCGTCGGCTAACAGCTCGATCAGCTCGTTGTCCACCTCGACCTCGACGGGCATCAACTCGTTGTCGACGGGCCTCAGCTCGACCGATAGCTCGGTCGCGTCGCTGTCGACCTCAACGTCGACTGGCCTGTCGTCGGCAACCAGCTCGATCAGCTCGCTCTCCACCTCGACTTCGACCGGCATCAACTCGCTGTCCACGGGCCTCAGCTCCACCGACAGCACGGTCGCTTCGCTGTCGACTTCCACGTCGACCGGCCTCTCGTCGGCCACCAGCTCGATCAGCTCGCTGTCCACCTCGACTTCGACGAGCATCAACTCGCTGTCGACCGGCCTCAGCTCGACCGATAGCACCGTCGCGTCGCTGTCGACCTCCACGTCGACCGGCCTCTCGTCGGCCACCAGCTCGATTTCGTCGCTGTCCACCTCGACCTCGACGGGCATCAACTCGTTGTCGACCGGCCTCAGCTCAACCGATAGCACGGTGGCTTCGCTGTCGACCTCCACGTCGACCGGCCTGTCCTCGGCAACCAGCTCGATCAGTTCGCTGTCCACCTCGACTTCGACGGGCATCAACTCGTTGTCGACGGGCCTCAGCTCGACCGACAGCACCGTGGCTTCGCTCTCGACTTCGACGTCGACCGGTCTGTCGTCGGCAACCAGCTCGATTTCGTCGCTCTCGACGTCGACTTCGACGGGGATCAACTCGCTGTCGACGGGCCTCAGCTCGACCGACAGCACCGTGGCTTCGCTCTCGACTTCGACGTCGACCGGTCTGTCGTCGGCAACCAGCTCGATTTCGTCGCTCTCGACGTCGACTTCGACGGGGATCAACTCGCTGTCGACCGGCCTGTCCTCGGCAACCAGCTCGATCAGTTCGCTGTCCACGTCGACTTCGACCGGCATCAACTCGTTGTCCACGGGCCTCAGCTCGACCGATAGCACGGTCGCTTCGCTGTCGACTTCGACGTCGACCGGCCTCTCGTCGGCCACCAGCTCGATCACCTCGTTGTCCACGTCGACCTCGACGAGCATCAACTCACTGTCGACCGGCCTCAGCTCGACCGACAGCTCGGTCGCTTCGCTGTCGACTTCCACGTCGACGGGTCTCTCATCGGCTACCAGCTCGATTTCGTCGCTGTCCACGTCGACTTCGACGAGCATCAACTCGCTGTCGACCGGCCTCAGCTCGACCGATAGCACCGTCGCTTCGCTCTCGACTTCGACGTCGACTGGCCTGTCCTCGGCAACCAGCTCGATCAGCTCGTTGTCCACCTCGACCTCGACGGGCATCAACTCGCTGTCGACCGGCCTCAGCTCGACCGATAGCACCGTCGCTTCGCTGTCGACTTCGACGTCGACCGGCCTGTCGTCGGCCACCAGCTCGATTACCTCGTTGTCCACGTCAACCTCGACGGGCATCAACTCGCTGTCTACCGGCCTCAGCTCGACCGACAGCACCGTGGCTTCGCTGTCGACCTCCACGTCGACCGGCCTCTCGTCGGCCACCAGCTCGATCAGCTCGCTGTCCACCTCGACCTCGACCGGCCTCTCGACCGCGACCAGCTCGATCGGCTCGCTGTCGACCGGCCTCAGCTCGACCAACAGCTCGCTGACGTCGCTGTCCACCTCGACCGCAAGCAGCGTCACGTCGCTGTCCACGGGCCTGAGCTCGACCAACAGCTCGGTCGCTTCGCTGTCGACTTCCACGTCGACCGGTCTGTCGTCGGCCACCAGCTCGATCACCTCGCTGTCCACCTCGACTTCGACGAGCATCAATTCGCTGTCGACGGGCCTCAGCTCCACCGACAGCACGGTGGCATCGCTGTCGACTTCCACGTCGACCGGTCTGTCGACGGCCACCAGCTCAATCACGTCACTGTCCACCTCGACCTCGACCGCGATCGAAGCCGCCAAGACGCACTACTACAGCGTCAACGACAACGGCACGCAGCAAGGCAACTACGCCAACAACGGCGCAACGGGCGTCAACTCGCTCGCAGCCGGCGTGAATGCCAGCGCGGCGGGCGCCAGCAGCGTCGCGGTCGGCGACGGCTCGAACGCGCAGTCGACCGGCGCGGTTGCCATCGGCCAGAACGCATCGGCCACCGGCGGCAAGGCGGTGTCGATCGGCTCCGGCAACACGGCGAGCGGCGACGGCGCGGTTGCGATCGGCGACCCGAGTGTCGCAACGGGCACCGGCGCCGTGGCAATGGGCGCGAACGACACGGCCACCGGCACCGGCGCAGTGGCGCTCGGCAACGCGAACACGGCAACCGGCAACAGCGCACTCGCCCTCGGCAGCGCGAACCAGGCCACTGCGGACAACACGATCGCGCTGGGCAACCAGTCGACGGCCAGCGCCATCGGCGCCCAGGCCTACGGCGCGGGCGCCACGGCCAGCGCGGCCAACGCGCTCGCCCTCGGCTCGAACGCCACCGCTAACGTCGCGAACTCGATCGCGCTCGGCGCGGGCTCGGTCACGGGCACCGCGGTGGGCACCTCGAGCGCCACGATCGGCGGTGTCACGTACTTCTTCGCGGGCACCTCGCCGGTGGGCGTGGTCAGCGTCGGCGACCCTGCCACGGGCGCCACGCGCCAGATCACGAACGTCGCGGCGGGCCAGGTATCGGCCACCAGCACGGACGCGATCAACGGCAGCCAGCTCAACGCAACGAACCAGGCGGTCAACAGCCTGTCCACGTCGACCGCGTCGAACATCTCGTCGCTGTCGACCGGCATCGGTTCGCTGTCCACGGGCCTGAGCTCGACCAACAGCTCGCTGACGTCGCTGTCCACGTCGACCTCGACGGCGATCAACTCGCTGTCGACGGGCCTCAGCTCGACGAACAGCAACCTCACGTCACTGTCCACGTCCACGTCGACCGGGATCGGCTCGCTGTCGACGGGCCTGAGCTCGACGAACAGCACGGTGGCATCGCTGTCGACCGGCGTGACGAACCTCGGCGATCAGGTGAACCAGTTGTCGACGACGATCAACAACAACACGACGCGCTCGGCGAACAACACCGCCATCGCGGCCGACATGAACGGCACCGGCTCCGACCGGCCGACGGTCACCGCCGGCTCGAACTCGGTGGCGATCGGCGCGAATTCGACCGATGGCGGCCGTTCGAATGTCGTGAGCGTCGGCTCGCCCGGGAGCGAGCGCCAGATCACGAACGTCGCGCCGGGTACGCAAGGCACGGACGCGGTGAACGTGAACCAGCTGACGCAGGTGCAGACGACGCTGTCGACGGCACTGTCGGGCCAGCAGGCGCAAATCAACTCGCTGGGTTCGCAACTGCAGCAGACCGACCAGATGGCGAAGCAAGGTATCGCGGCCGTCGGCGCGATGGCGTCGATCCCGCAGCTCGATCGCGACGCCAACTTCGGGATGGGTGTCGGCACCGCGTCGTTCCTGGGTCAGAAGGCGATGGCGGTCAACATGCAGGCGCGCATCACGGAGAACCTGAAGGCGTCGATCAACGGCGGCTTCAGCGGCGGTCAGAAGGTGATCGGCGCCGGCATGCTGTACCAGTGGAAGTAACCCGTCGCGCCGCCACGCCGCCGGCTCGCGAGCCGGACGGCACCGGGGCGGCCCCGACGGCAGGACGAGCCCGTCGCGCAACGCGTGGCGGGCTTCAGTCAACCCAAGCATTGAGGACGTAATCGTGAACAAACTCGTTCTTGCGCTCGCGCTTTCCGCGACGGCCCTCGCCGCGTGCTCGACCGCATCAGGCCCGACCTACAGCGCATCCGAACTGCAGCCGCGCGACGGCGTGCGCACCTTCCAGGTGGATTGCCACGGCCTGCTGTCAGGCCCGCAGACCTGCATGAAGGCCGCCCGCAAGATCTGCGGCGACCAGCCGGTGCGTACCGTCGATTCCGCGCGTGCGCTGCGCGACGGCGCTGATCCCGCGACGCTGGTGTTCCAGTGCGGCGCCGCGCCGGCCGCAGCGGCGTCGACCGCCGAGCCGTCGCCCACGCCTGCACCCGCAGCGGTGGAACACGTCAACCTCGCGGGCGACGCGCTGTTCGCGACGGGCCTGGCCACGCTCACGCCGGCCGCGCGCGCATCGCTCGACAAGCTGCTGAGCGAACGCGAAGACCACACGTACACGCACGTGACGGTCACCGGCCATACGGATTCGGTCGGCAACGACGCCGCCAATCTCGCGCTGTCGAAGCGCCGCGCGGAAACCGTCGCAAGCTACCTGAAGGCGCACGGGCTGAAGGCGCAATCGGTGTCGGTCACGGGCCGGGGCGCCGCCGATCCGGTCGCCTCCAACGCGACGGCCGAAGGCCGCGCGAGCAACCGCCGCGTCGAGATCTCGCTACAGCGCTGAGCCCCGGCCGTCGCGGCCCCGGGCGCCCTCCCCGCGCCCGCGCGCGACGGCCCGGACCGGCAGGGCGCAGTCGCGCCGCCGGCACCCCGCCGCCCCCGTCGACACCGCTTCGCCGGCGCCCCGACTCCCGCGCCCGGCGGCTATGTCAAAGTTCGTCAGCCCCCTCCACAGAACGGCGCCTTCCGTGCCACAATCGCCGCAGACAGCTGCCGGGGCGTTCCGCCCGCGTCGCGCGCCGTGCCAGACCCGCCCGACGACACCCCGGAATCCGGCGGCCGCATCGCGTTCCGCGCCGCTCGACGCGCATTCCAGTGCGCGCCGGCGCGAACACGACCACGACAATCCACGGCGCGCCGTTTCGCGGCCACGGCCGAACGCACGACGCCGCAGAGGAAACCAACCGGTGACGGATATCAATCAAGCCGCCTCGGGCGGCACCCGCAAGCAACGGCCGGCCGTCGGTATCTCGCTGTTTGCGCGGGACGGCCAGGCGATCTGGGAAAACGGCATTCACCAGAACATCGCGTTCCTCGCGATGATGCTCAAGCGCTCGAACCGCGTCGGCCCCGTTTATTTCCTGAATGGCGGTGACGCGAACGCGCTGCCGGCCGGCCTCGAACTCGACGGTCTCGATGTGCCGCTCGTGAAACCCGTCGACGTCACGCACGAACTCGACGTCGTGATCGAAATGGGCGCGCAACTGCCGGTCGAATGGCTCAGGCACATGAAAGCGCTCGGCACGAAGCTGGTCGCGTGCTACGTCGGCCACACCTACAGCGGTCTCGCCGAGACGCCAATCTTCGACAAACCGTCGGGGCACATCTTCAACGGCACTCAGTTTGACGAAGTGTGGGTGCTCGAGAAGTCGCAAAAGATCGACGTGCCGCTGCTGCGCACGCTCACGCGCGCGCCGGTCCATACGATTCCGCATCTGTGGTCGCCGTACTTTCTCGATCGCCGCATCGCCGCGCTGGCGAGCGAAGGCCTGACGTTCGGCTATCGGCCCGGCCGCCGTGCATGGAATCTCGCCACGCTGGAACCGAACATCTCGGTCGTGAAGTCGTGCCACTACCCGATGCTCGCGTGCGACGAGTTCTACCGCGCGCAACCGGACGCGGTGCAACATCTGTTCGTCGTCAACTCGATGCACATGAAGGCACATCCGACGTTCGTGCACTTCGCGAACAGTCTCGATCTCGTGCGTCAGCACAAGGCAACGTTCGAGCCGCGCATCAACCTGCCGGGCTTCATGGCGCGCCATGCGGACGCGGTCGTGTCCCACCACTGGGAAAACGCGCAGAACTACCTGTACTACGACGTGCTGTATGGCGGCTATCCGCTGATCCACAATTCGACGCTGCTCGGCGACGCCGGCTACTACTACCCGGACTTCGATTCCGCCGCGGGCGGCCAGGCGCTGCGCGATGCATGGCTGCATCACGACGACCGGCTCGACGACTATCGTGCGAAAGCCGGCCGGCTGCTGCAGTCGGTCTCGATCGACAACCCCGCGAACCTGGACGCGTTCGTCGCGCGCCTGGTCGCCTGAACCGGAGCATACGCATGTCGGACTCCAATGCCCGTCAAGCGCCCGGCGAGGGCAAGCGTCTCGTCGTCGGCGTGTCGCTGTTCGTGCGCGGCGCCGGCCAGTCGCTGTGGGAAAACGGCATCTTCCAGAACTGCCTGCTGTTGATCCTGCTGCTGCGCCAGTCTCCGCTCGTCGCCGAAGCCGTGATGGTGAACGGCGGCGAACAAGTCGCCGATCCGCAGATGATGCTCGGCGAGTGGGACGTGCCGCTGCTGTCGATGGACGAAGCGCTGGAACGCTGCGACGTGCTGATCGAAATGAGCGCGCAGTTCGGCGCCGACTACCTGCGCGCATTCCGCGACCGCGGCGGCAAGGTCGTCACGATGCGGGTGGGCAACGACTACGTGATCGACATCGAGCGGGCGATGTTCGACAAACCGTCGGGCTTCCTGTTCTCCGGCGCACCGTACGACGCGGTGTGGACGATTCCGGAATTCGAGCGCTCGTGCCTGCACTATTACCAGACGGGCCTGCGCGCGCCGGTGACGATCGTCCCGCACATCTGGCATCCGATGCTGTTCGACAAGGCACGCGCGACGCTCGGCGCCGGTTTGTCGTTCGGTTACCAACCCGGCAAGCCGCGCTGGCGCGTGACGATGTTCGAGCCGAACATCTGCATGGTGAAGACGAGCATCATCCCGATGCTGGTGACCGAGGAGGCCTATCGCGCGAAGCCGGAATTCCTCGAGTTCGTGCGCGTGTGCAACACGCTGCACCTGAAGGAGCATGCGACCTTCGTCCATTTCGCGAAGAGCCTCGACATCGTGAACCACGGGATCACGACGTTCGAAAGTCGCTATGCGGTGTACGAGTTCATGGCCGCCTACGGCGACGCGGTGGTATCGCACACGTGGGAAAACGCACAAAACTACCTGTACTACGAATTGTTGTACGGCGACTATCCGCTGATCCACAACTCCCCGTTCCTCGGCAAGGCCGGGTATTTCTATCCGGACTTCGATTGCCAGGCCGGCGGCCGCGCGCTGCTGCAGGCGTTCGCCGAGCACGATGCGAACCTCGACGCGTATCGCGAGCAATCGAAGCACGTGCTCGACTCGGTCAGCATCTACAACCCCGGCAACGTCGCCGCATATTCCGACGCGATCGCGTCGCTCTATCGCGACGCGTGACGCGCGACGCGTGGCGCGTGACGCGCCGCCATTTTCGGATTCCGACATGAACGCACACCTGCCCCTCTCCCGCACGAAATGGCTGATCGGCTGCGCCGTCGCGTCGATCGCGATCGGTGCGCACGCGCAATCCGGCGGCGAATCGGCCGACGCGCTGCTGCGCGATGCCGATGCGGTCTTCAACCAGCTCGACGCCGGCCACTACGGCGCGGTGTGGAACGACTCCGCCGCGTTCGTGAAGGCGCGCATCAAGCAGGACCAGTTCGCGCTGGACATGCAACGCGCGCGCCAGTCGGTCGGCATGGTCAGCCATCGCGGCTGGGCGCAGATCACGCGGATTCGCTACGCGAATTCATCGTCGATGCCCGACGGGCTTTATGCGAATGTCGACTATACGACGACGCTCACGACCGGGACGACCGTGTACGAAAAGCTGAGCTTTCGCCTCGACGACGACGGCCACTGGCACCTGACCGGCTACGTACCGCGCCAGTCGCAGAACTACACGCCTTGAACCGCGCACCGTCCGCCCGGAGCCGCCGATGAAAATCAATGTCGCGATTACGATGAACGTCCAGCGCGACGCGACGCAGTCGATCTGGTACAACGGCGCGAACCAGCATTGCGTGTACCTGTACATGCTGCTGAAACGCTCGCCGCTGATCGGCGAAGTCTGGCTCGCGCACGACGACGGCATCACCGACTACCCGCAGGCGCTGATGATGGACGCATTCGGCGAAGCGCTGCGACCGCTGTCGGCGATCGTTCACCAGACCGACCTGCTGATCGAGATGAACGCGTTCGTCGATCCGTCGCACACGAACGCGGTGCGCCAGCGCGGCGGCAAGTGCGTGTCGTACCGCTTCGGCAACGACTACGTGATCGCGGTCGAGACGATCAACTTCGAGAAGAACAACTGGCGGCCGAACCCGAACCGCGTGCAGTTCGACGAAATCTGGACCAACCCGCAGCACATGCACACGTGCGCGGCCTACTTCCAGGCTGTGTATCGCGCTCCGGTGATCGAGCTGCCGCACATCTGGTCGCCGTACTTCATCGAACGCAGCCTCGACGCCGATCCCGAACTGAAGGCGCGCTTCGGCTATCGCAATCACGGCCCGGCCAAGCGCATCGCGTTCTTCGAACCGAACCTGAACGTCGTGAAGAGTTCAATCGTGCCGATGCTGGCCGCGAACGCATGCTACGTCGAGCACCCGGAGCTCGTCGAGCACGTGTACATGACCAACACGTTCGACAAGAAGGAAAACGTCGCCTTCAAGCATCTCGCGCTCGGGCTCGAGATGGTGCGCGACGGCAAGGCGACGGCCGACGTGCGTGCGCCGTTCGTCGCATGGGCCGCGCATCACACCGACATCGTCGTGTCGCACCACTGGGAAAACGGCCTGAACTACCTGCTGTACGACGCGCTGTACGGCAACTACCCGCTCGTGCACAACTCGCCGTTCCTGCGCGACGTCGGCTATTACTACCCGGACTTCGAGATCTTCGATGCGGCGCGCGCGATCGCGACGGCCGCGCAGACGCACGACGCACGGCTCGGCGACTACGCGGCAGCGGCCCGCCGCTGCCTGCAGCAGGTCGATACGCTCGCCGACCACAACGTGCGCGCGTATTCCGAGCAGATCCAGCGCCTGTTCACCGGGCGCACGCTCGGCTGATTGTCTTCCCACGCGCCCCTCGCCCATGAATCAGACCGTCCGCAATTTCGTCGTGATCGATTCGATCCACGGCCCGTTCGTCATCAACCGCCACTGCGCGTTGCAAGCGGAGGCGCTGATCAAGACCGGCCGGCCGCATATCCAGGGCGAGCTCGACATGATCATGCACGTGATCGATCAGTTGCCCGACGGCGCAATCGCGGTGGACGGCGGCGCGAATGCCGGGCTCGTGTGCGTGCCGATCGCGCACCGGCTGCGCGAACGCGGCGGCCGCGTCTATGCGTTCGAGCCGCAGCGCACGCTGTTCCATGCACTCGGCGGCACCGTCGCGCTCAACCAGCTCGACAACCTTTATCTGCTCAACATGGGGCTTGCCGCCGCCAACGGCACGATGAAGGTACCCGATGTCGATTACGGACAGGATGCCGATTTCGGGACGGTTTCGCTCGTCGACGCGCAAGCATCCGGCGGCACGCCGACGCCTGTCGTCAGGCTCGATTCGCTCGGCCTGGCGCGTCTCGATTTCCTGAAGCTCGACATCGAAGGGATGGAGGTCGAAGCACTGCGCGGCGCGCGCCGGCTGCTCGAGACGCATCTCCCGTGGTGCTGGATCGAATACTGGAAAGTCGGCGAAGCGCCGATCATCGATACCTTCGCCGGTCTCGATTACACGTTCTATCGGATCGACGGGTTGAACATGCTTTGCGCACCGAACCCGCGCTGGGACCGGCAGCGCCTGTTCATCTCGGGCGAACCGCTCACCGTCGGCGGGACGACCGAACACGGCGCGGATCGCCCGACGGCCGCGCCCGCCGATACCGAAGCACCCGAGACACACTGGAATCGCGCACTCGACCACGAATCGCGCTGCGAGTGGGGACGCGCGATCGACCGCTGGCAACGCGCGCGCGGCCGGGGCCTCGACGACGATGCAATCGCGTTCCAGCTCGCGTCGTGCTACGGATTCGCCGGCGCACCCGAGGCCGGCCTCGCGGCGCTCGACCATTTCGGCGATCCCGCGGTGTTGCCCGACGCCGCGCGCGGGCGGATCGAACTGGCCCGTTCGGCGCTGCTGCTGCGCGCCGGCCGGCGCGACGAGGCCGCGCGTGCCACCATCGACAGCGAAAACGTTCTGACGGCCGCGCAGTTCGGGCTGCCGACGGACCGGCTTTACCAAGGCCAGCCACTGCACGGGAAGCGGCTGCTCGTACTCAGCTACGGCGGCGTCGGCGACCAGCTCCAGTACGCCCGCTACCTGCATGCGCTCGATGCACTCGGCTGCACGGCGGTGACGGTCATCGTCCCCGCCGCGCTGGCCGACCTGATGCGCCACACGTTTCCGCGTATCGAGTTCGTCGGCGCACACGGCGCGTGGGTCGACGCGTCGCAGCTCGCGCACGACTACTGGTGTTCGTTCCTGATGCTCGCCGCGCACTTCGGTTACGCATCGGCGCCGAAAGGCGTGCCGGCAATCTACCTGACGTGCCCACCCGCGCACGAGGCCGCGTGGCGAGATCGCGTGTCGCACGATGGCCATGCGCCAGGCACGCGCCGCATCGGGCTGAACTGGCGCGGGCGCGACGAAAGCGACGCGCGGTTCCATCGCGCGGCCAGCCTGCGCGATTTCGCGCCGCTTGCACGGATGCACGGCTACTCCGCGTACTGTCTCAACCGCGACCTGTCGGCACAATCCGAGCCTTCGGATCTGCCGGTGACGTTCCCGCATCACGCGATCGGCGATTTCAGCGATCTGGCCGCGCTGATGCTCGCGATGGATGCCGTGGTCACCACCTGCACCGCGCACATCCACCTGGCCGGCGCGTTGGGTGTGCCGGCAGTCCTGCTGCTGAGCCCGAAAGCCGATGCACGCTGGGAAACCGGCTCGCGCACCGCGCTGTATCCGGGCATCCGGATCGTGCGCGCCGCGCATCCGGGCCAATGGGACGATGCGGTCGATCGCGCGCTGGCGCTCGTGCTCGGGGGATTCGGAAACGACTGACGCGGCGCCTGCCGAGCGCCGCACACCCGCGTTCGACGAACGTCAGGCACGGTGCGCGGGCCGGCGCCAGGGCGGCACCCAGTCGCCGCCGTGCATGGCGAACAGGTGGCCATGCCGGCGTCCGATCCGCGCGAGCCCCGCGAAACAGCGGAGCGCGGCACGACTGACCTGGCCAGCGTGCCGCGCGAGGCTGCCGGATACGCCGCGCGCAATCGCCGAATCGTCGCCGCAAGCGCCTGCAAACACGCCGGCGTAATAGTGCCGCGCCGCGAGTTCCCGGCCGTCGGCGTCGAGCGGCGTCATTCGGCGAATACGGTGCGCGACGGCCTTCAGGCCATCGAGATACGGCGTGACATCGAGCGGTGCATCGGTCGATTCCGCGCCGAGTTGCCACAGAATGTCGGCCAGTTCGGCGATTGCGACGAGTTCGCTCGCATCGGCCGCCCGCGTGCCCGTTCCTTGCCCGGCCTTCTTCGTCGCCGCCATACCCACGCCCCTTTCCGATCCTTCGTTGCCCGATGCCGACGCGCCGCGTGCGCACCGCGGCGTCATGCGGCCGCCGGTGACCGCCATGTAAAGCGGACGCCCTGCGCCCATGCGACGCCGGAATCCAGGATGATCTGCCGGTCGATCTCGTTCTCCACGCCTTCGACGACGACGTGCCGCGCACTTTCATGCGCGAACGCGATCAGCCGGCGAAACTGGTAGCGCCCGATCGCGTTGCGCTTGATCAGCGACAGGACCGACCTGTCGAGCTTCACGATATCGGGGTTGCCGACCACCAGGTTGTTCAGCGCGCTGAAGCCGACGCCGAAGTCGTCGATCGCGACGCGGCACCCGGCCTGGCGAAACCGGTTCACGAACGATCGGCCCGCGACGGGATTCAACGGCCCCGTCTCGGTAATCTCGACGACCAGCCGCGCTGCGACCGACGGCTCGCACTCGAGCCGCCTGAATATGGCCAGCCACGCGTCGTCCACAACCGCGCTCGTCGCCGCGACATTGCAGCCGTACACAGCCTTCGGATCGGCACGCAGCGCGTCGATCGTCCGGCCCACGACGAGCCGGTCGAACCACCGCATCAACCCGAGCGATTCGAGGCGAGGCAGGAACGCGAGCGGTGGCAGCGCATCGCGCGCTCCCCAGCGCAGCCGCGCGAGGCATTCGTGATAGAGCACGCCACCCGACAGGTCGGCGCGGCAGACCGGCTCTCGCGCGAATCCGAGCCGGCTTTCGACAAAACTGCGCACCGACGCAAGGTCCGGGTGATCGTCATGCGCGCCCAACACGAGATCGATCTCATCCCGATTCGCTACGTTATTCGCCTCCAGGCGAGATTCGACCGCATTCATCCGGCGCTCCGGCAAATGTCGGACCGCCGATGACGGCCCGCGCTCTCGATACACATGGCGCGAGCCGACCACGACGCGCACCACCGCCTACCCGGCCCATCCTGTTGTTTCGATCTTTTCCGGGAGCGTACTTTTTATTTCGGCGCACCGTCAAACCCGATATTGTCAACGATATTCAAACATCGGAAATACACCACGCGCGCATGTCGACAACAGTGCGGCAGATTACACAAAATCGTTGGAACAGCACCAATCGATACCGCTTATCTTTCCCGCCCGAACATCGCACGAAGAATTGATTTACCACGCGACCTGTTTAAATAATCAAGTGCCTGGTATTTTGTATGATAAATATCCGACAGCGGAACACTGCCCGGACCGATACCCGCATTCGCCGCACCTCGCGGCGCCGATGGCCCGACGCGGCACATTCGGTCCTCGCGACATTCAATTTCGTCGTTTGAAACGATATTGATAACGGCCGAATATTAATCAGACAAGCCGATAAAGATAATATGCGCTCAAATTATATGACGGCCGTCGATTGAAAGATGTTTAACAATCTTTTCGACTTGTTAACCTCTAAAATAATTTCCGACGGACTTCCCTCGGAGCCGTCAAATTCGTGCCTTCAAAACCGTCGAATCTCCCCGGTTCGACGGTTTCTTTTTTTAACGGCGCGATTTCTTCAGACATTAACCGGTGACGATCCACCCGACGGCTTGCCGCACGCGCAACCTCATGCCGCCGTCGCGCCGATCAGATTCGCGAGCAGCGCATCGTATTCGGCGACGAGCGCGGGGTTCGCCGACGTATAGCGCCCGAGGATCTCGCGCTGGCGCCGCGTGTACCCTTCCCAGCCGTCGTCGTGCGTGTGCAACGCGTGCAGCAGCGCGTCCGCGCCCTTCTGAACGTCATTGTCCGGGTAGTAGTAGCCGAGATCGGGCGCGAGGCTCGCGTTGTGCACGAGCGGATAGCCCTGCCAGCACACGTCGAAATAGAAGTAGTTGAGCGGGTTCGACCATTGATGCGACACCACGATATCGGTCAGGTCGGCCAGGAACAGCGGCGTGTCGAAACGACCGACGAAGCTCGCCTTGCCGGCACGCACGATGTCCAGGTAATTCATCAGCATCACGAACTCCGGGCTTTCGTGCGCGAGACGGTCGGCGTTCGTCACGTGCGTGAAGCAGATCGCATCGGGGTCGCGACGATACGCTTCGTCGATGATCAGCATCGGGTACACGCAGAACTTCACGACGTTGTGGTTCGGTTCCATCACCGTGAGCCGCTTGCCCGGCTCGCTGCGTGGGCGGTATTCGCCATGCTCGGGCAGCGATGCCGCGCGCGCGCTCAGGAACATCGGATCCCATACAAACGGCACGACGCGCCCCGGGCAGCGACGCAGCGACTGCAGGAACGGCAGCGATGACGGCGCGATCTGCGGAATCGCCCACACCTCGTCGTAGCCGCGGTTGATGAACAGCGAATCCCACAGCCGGCGGCCGAACAGCATCGACTCCATCGCGTTGATGTACTCGACGCCGCAGCAGTAGCTGACGATCTTCGCACCGCGGGCCTTCAGGTAGGCCGTCTGAGCGGCGTCGATCTGGCCGCCGAGTTCGATCACCACGTCGAGCGCATCCTTCATGTCCGCGAATGCGCGCGTTTCGAACACGGTGCGATCCCACGGCAGCGCATCGGTCAGCGGCACGTCGGTCGTGTTGACGAGCGTCACGCGGTAGCCGTGCGGCGACGCCATCAGCAGCTTCGCGAGAAACAGCGCGTTCTGCTTGATGCCGTTGATCCACAGGCTTTCGTCGGGAGTGCGCAGTCCGATCGTGATACCGATGCGCAGGCCGTTCAGGACAGGAGACGTCATCGTCGGCGAGATGGGAGGTTGAATGGACGCAGTGTAGCGCGCGGCACGCGGCCGCGCGAGCAATCCGCCAGTCTAGCGGAGCGCCGGCCGCCAGACTGTCATGCATCGTCATACGCGGCGCCGATGCCCGTGGTCGGCGGCCATGCGCGCCGCCGACGCCAGATGCGACAAGGCCGGCGTCGCACCGCGAGGCGCTACGCCGGCCCATGCGCGACGCGCGCTCCGGTCAGCCTTCCGCCATCATCAGCAGCTGCGCGCCATCCGCGACCTGGTCGCCGACGCCGTACAACACTTCCGCGACGACACCCGCGCCCGGCGCGCCGATCGTGTGTTCCATCTTCATCGCTTCCATCACGATCAGCGGCGTGCCGGCTTCGACCTTCTGGCCCGGCTCGACCAGCACCGCGATCACCTTGCCCGGCATCGGCGCGGTCAGGCGGCCGCCGCCATGCTCGGCATCGCCCGCGTGCGCGAGCACGTTGCGCCATTCGAAGGTCTCGGCAACCCCTTGCGTGAATACGTGGAAAGTGTCGCCATCCGCATACACGCGGCCGCTGCTGCGCACGCCGTCGAGCGTTACGTCGAAGTCGAGCGGTGTCGCGCCGCGCGTCCACGCGAACGGCTGCGCGGCCGCGCCGCCGGCGGCGATACGCGTGCTGCCGTCGTCGTACTCGTAGGTGACGGTCACGTCCGCGTCGCGTTCGGGCGCATGCCATTCGAGCGTGCGGCGATAGCCGCCGTTCAACCGCCAGTCCGGCAACGCACGCCACGGCGACGCACTTTCCGTTGCGGCCGCGTCGCGTTCGCCCGCGAGCAGCGCCGCGCAGGCCAGCGCGAGCGTCGCGCGCGGCGGCTGTTGCGGCGCGAACAGCACATCGTGGTTGCGCTCGATCAGGCCCGTGTCGAGATCGGCGATCGCGAACGGCGCACAGGTGACGATCCGCTGCAGGAACGCGGCGTTCGTGTGCAGACCGACCACCTCGCACGCACGCAGCGCGCGCAACATCCGCCCGAGCGCTTCCGCGCGGTCCGCGCCGTGCACGATCAGCTTCGCGATCATCGGATCGTAGAACGGCGTGATCGCATCGCCTTCGCGCACGCCGCTGTCCACGCGCACCGGCGCGCCGATCGCGAACTCGACACCTTCCGGCAGCCGCAGGTGCTTCAGCGTGCCGGTGGACGGCAGGAAGCCGCGCGCCGGATTCTCCGCATAGAGACGCGCCTCGATCGCGTGCCCCTGCACGCGCAGTTCTTCCTGCTTCAGCGGCAGCGGGTCGCCCGCTGCGACGCGCAGTTGCCATTCGACGAGATCGAGCCCGGTGACCATCTCGGTGACTGGATGCTCGACCTGCAGGCGCGTGTTCATTTCCATGAAGTAGAACGCGTCGCCCGTCATGATGAACTCGACGGTGCCCGCGCCGACGTAATTCACCGCGCGCGCGGCCGCGACGGCCGCTTCGCCCATCGCGAGCCGCACGTCTTCGTGCAACCCCGGCGCCGGCGCTTCCTCGAGCACCTTCTGGTGACGGCGCTGCACCGAGCAGTCGCGATCGAACAGGTAGACGGTGTTGCCGTGCGTGTCGCCGAACACCTGCACTTCGACGTGGCGCGGCCGCGTCAGGTATTTCTCGATCAGCACGCGATCGTTGCCGAAGCTGCTGGCAGCCTCGCGCTGGCACGACGCGAGCGCCGCCGGGAAGTCGTCGGAGCGCTCGACCACGCGCATGCCCTTGCCGCCGCCACCCGCGCTCGCCTTCAGCAGCACCGGGTAACCGATCGCGTCGGCTTCGCGATGCAGGTTGGCCGGGTCCTGGTCGTCGCCGTGATAGCCCGGCACGAGCGGCACCGCGGCCGCGTGCATCAACGCCTTCGCGGCGGCCTTCGAGCCCATCGCCGCGATCGCGTTGACGGGCGGCCCGATGAACACGATGCCGGCCGCTTCGCACGCGTGCGCGAAATCCTCGTTCTCCGACAGGAAGCCGTAGCCCGGATGGATGGCCTGCGCGCCGGTCGCGCGCGCGGCCTCGATGATGCGCTCGATGCGCAGATAGCTGTCCGCGGCCGCCGAGCCGCCGATGTGCACGGCCTCGTCGCATGCGGCGACGTGCTTCGCGTTCGCGTCCGCGTCGGAATAGACGGCGACGCTCGCGATCCCGAGACGTTTGCACGTCGCGGCGACGCGGCAGGCGATTTCGCCGCGATTGGCGATCAGAATCTTGTCGAACATGGCTTCGATGTCGTCCGGAAAGTTAGAGGCACGCCGTCATTCACGCCACGAGGGCGTGCGTTTCTCGAGGAAAGACGCGATCCCTTCGCGCGCTTCCGCGCCGGCGCGGGTCCGCGCGATCCAGTCGGCGGTCTGGTCGATCAGCGCCGCGTCGAGCGGCCGGCCGGCCACGTCGGCGACGAGCCGCTTGCATGCGCGCACCGCGTCGGGGCCGTTCGCGACGAGCGTCGCGGCCAGCTTCGCGACCGTTTCGTCGAGCGTCTCGGCCGGCACGGCATCGTGAATGAAGCCGAGCGACGCGGCGCGCGCGCTGTCGAACACTTCCGCCGTCGTGAAGTAACGGCGCGCCGCGCGCTCGCCCATCGCGCGCACGACGTACGGCGCGATCGTGGCCGGAATCAGCCCGAGCCGCGCTTCGGACAGGCAGAACTTCGCGCCGTCGGTGGCAATCGCGATGTCGGCCGCCGCGACGAGGCCCACGCCGCCCGCATATGCATCGCCATGCACGCGCGCGATCACCGGCTTGCCGCAGCGATGGATCGCCTCGAGCATCCGCGCGAGCTTGCGCGCGTCGGCGCGGTTCTCGTCGTCCGAGTAACCGGCCATCTTCTTCATCCAGTTCAGGTCCGCACCCGCGCAGAACGCGGCACCTTCCGCCGCGAGCACGACCGCGCGCACGCCGGCGTGTGCATCGAGCCACTCGAACGCGGTGGTCAGCTCGGCGATCGTCGTCTCGTTGAACGCGTTGCGCACGTCGGGCCGCGCGAGCGTGACGGTCGCCACGCGGCCGGCCTCGCTTACCTTGATCGTTTCGTATCGCATCGGTCAGTCCTCCCGGCCGTTACATGCGGAACACGCCGAAGCGCGTATCGTCGATCGGCGCGTTCATCGACGCGGCCAGGCCGAGGCCCAGCACGTCGCGCGTCTGCGCGGGGTCGATCACGCCGTCGTCCCACAGCCGCGCGCTCGCGTAATACGGATGCCCCTGGCGCTCGTACTGATCACGGATCGGCTGCTTGAACGCATCCTCGTCCTCGGCCGACCACGTGCCGCCCTTCGCCTCGATGCCGTCGCGGCGCACGGTCGCGAGCACCGATGCGGCCTGCTCGCCGCCCATCACCGAGATCCGCGCGTTCGGCCACATCCACAGGAAACGCGGGCCGAATGCGCGGCCGCACATCCCGTAGTTGCCCGCGCCGAACGAGCCGCCGATGATCACCGTGAACTTCGGCACCTTCGCGTTCGACACGGCCGTCACCATCTTCGCGCCATGGCGCGCGATGCCTTCGTTCTCGTACTTGCGGCCGACCATGAAGCCCGTGATGTTCTGCAGGAACACGAGCGGAATCTTGCGCTGGCAGCACAGCTCGATGAAATGCGCGCCCTTCACGGCCGATTCGGAGAACAGGATGCCGTTGTTCGCGACGATCCCGACCGGATGGCCCCAGATATGCGCGAAGCCCGTGACGAGCGTCGTGCCGAAGCGTGCCTTGAATTCGTCGAACTCCGAATCGTCGACGATGCGCGCGATCACCTCGCGCACGTCGAACGGCTTGCGCGTATCGACGGGAATCACGCCGTACAGGCTCTTCGCGTCGTAGCGCGGCGGCTTCGGCTCGCGCAACGCCACCGGCGACGCGATCTTCGGCGCCAGGTGGTCGACGATGCTGCGCGCGATCGACAGCGCATGCGCGTCGTTCTGCGCGAGATGGTCGGCCACGCCCGACAGGCGCGTGTGCACGTCGCCGCCGCCGAGATCCTCCGCGCTCACTTCCTCACCGGTCGCGGCCTTCACGAGCGGCGGGCCGCCGAGGAAAATCGTGCCCTGGTTCTTCACGATGATCGACTCGTCGCTCATCGCCGGCACATACGCGCCGCCTGCCGTGCACGACCCCATCACGACCGCGATCTGCGCGATTCCCGCGGCGGACATCGTCGCCTGGTTGAAGAAGATGCGGCCGAAGTGGTCGCGATCCGGGAACACGTCGTCCTGGTTCGGCAGGTTCGCGCCGCCCGAATCGACGAGATACACGCACGGCAGCCGGTTTTCCGCGGCGATTTCCTGCGCACGCACGTGCTTCTTCACGGTCATCGGATAGTAGGTGCCGCCCTTTACCGTCGCGTCGTTGCACACGATCATGCACTCGCGGCCCGCGATCCGGCCGATCCCGGTGATGACGCCCGCGCCCGGTGCGTCGTCGTTGTACATGCCGTTCGCCGCGAGCTGCGACAGTTCGAGGAATGGCGCCCCCGGATCGAGCAGCTGCGCGATCCGGTCGCGCGGCAGCAGCTTGCCGCGCGACAGGTGCTTGTCGCGCGCGGCCTGGCCGCCGCCTTGCGCGAGCTGTTCGATCTTCGCGCGCAGGTCGGCGACGACCGCCTCCAGCGCCGCGGCGTTCGCGCGGAATTCTTCCGAACGCGGGTTCAGTTTGGATTCGATGATCGGCATCGACGGGGCTCCGTTCGCGTGACGTGGGCGTTACATCGTTTCCGCGAACAGCTCGCGGCCGATCAGCATGCGGCGGATCTCGCTCGTGCCGGCGCCGATCTCGTACAGCTTCGCATCGCGCCACAGACGGCCGACCGGATACTCGTTGATGTAGCCGTTGCCGCCGAGGATCTGGATCGCCTCGCCGGCCATCCACGTGGCCTTCTCGGCCGTATAGAGGATCACGCCCGCGCAGTCCTTGCGCACCTGGCGAATGTGGTCGCTGCCCGCCGAGTCGAGATGGCGCCCGACCGCGTACAGATACGCACGGCACGCCTGGAACGTCGTGTACATGTCGGCGACCTTGCCCTGGATCAGCTGGAATTCGCCGATCGACTGGCCGAACTGCTTGCGGTCGTGGATATACGGGACGACCGCGTCGAGACACGCGGCCATGATGCCCGTCGGACCGCCCGACAGCACCGCACGCTCGTAGTCGAGGCCGCTCATCAGCACCTTCACGCCACCGTTGAGCTGGCCGAGGATGTTCTCCTCCGGCACCTCGACGTCCTGGAACACGAGCTCGCCCGTGTGCGACCCGCGCATGCCGAGCTTGTCGAGCTTCTGCGCGACCGAAAAGCCCTTCATCCCCTTCTCGACGATGAACGCGGTGATGCCGCGCGGGCCGGCGTCGATGTCCGTCTTCGCGTAGACGACGAGCGTGTCGCAGTCGGGGCCGTTGGTGATCCACATCTTCGTGCCGTTGAGCACGTAGCGGTCGCCGCGCTTGTCCGCGCGCAGCTTCATGCTGACGACGTCGGAGCCGGCGTTCGGCTCGCTCATCGCGAGCGCGCCGATGTGTTCGCCCGACACGAGCTTGGGCAGGTATTTCCGCTTCTGCGCGTCGGTGCCGTTGCGGTGGATCTGGTTCACGCACAGGTTCGAATGCGCGCCGTAGGACAGGCCGATCGATGCCGATGCGCGCGAGATCTCCTCCATCGCGACCATGTGCGCCGTGTAGCCCATGTTCGCGCCGCCGTATTCCTCGGAAACGGTCATGCCGAGCACGCCGAGATCGCCGAACTTCTTCCACAGATCCATCGGAAACTGGTCGGTACGGTCGACCTCCGCCGCGCGCGGCGTGATTTCCTTGGCCGCGAACGTCGCGACGGCGTCGCGCAGCATCTCGATGTCTTCACCGAGCATGAATTGCACACCGGGCAGGTTGATCATGTCTCCTCCGTCTCCAGAAAGTGGGTCGCACGCGCCGATTTCTGAGTTTCGCTCAAATCGGATCAATGCGTCGATTCATTAAGCCAATACAGCGGAAATTTCGCACAGTTTCGCGCCTCGCCCAGCTTGCCGTCAATAGTTTTTTGAGTGACACTCAGTTATCATTGCACGATGACAGCCGCTACCGCCGACACCATGACCGCCACCGCCAAAGCCGACCGCCCCGAGCCGTCGCGCGCACCCGCCGGGCGCAAGTCCCAGCAGCGCGTGCAGGACATCCTGCGCGCCGGTCGTGAAGTGTTCGCCGAAAAGGGTTACGAGCATGCGACGGCCGCCGAGATCGCGCAGCGGGTGGGCGTGTCGGAGGCCACGGTGTTCAGCTACTTCCGCGGCAAGCGCGAGCTGTGCGCGCGCGTGATCGCCGACTGGTATGACGAAATCATTGCCGCGCTCGAACGCGGGATGCCGCAGGAAGCGCCGGTACAGCAGCAGTTCGCGTTCATCGTGCGCACACATTTGCGGCTGATGCTGGTGAACGGCACGGGGCTGTGCGCGCTGGTGCTCTCGGAGGGGCGAGCGAAACAGCATGCGTTGAGCGACGAGCTCATCGCGCTGCAGCGGCGCTACACGGCGCCGCTGATGGACGTGCTCGCACGCGGCCAGGCGGCCGGGCAGGTGCGCGGCGACATGCCGCTGAGCCTGCTGCGCTCGATGGTGTTCGGGCCGATCGAGCACGTGCTGTGGGATGCGATCCTCGGGCACCGCAAGCTCGATACGGAAACGACGGCCACGCAGCTCATCGACATGCTATGGGCCGCTGTTCAGCCGCCCGCGCCGGAGCAGGCCGCGCTGGTTCGCTTCAGGAACGAAGTCGCGGAAGCGGTGCGGCGGCTGGAAGGAGAAGCGTCCCGCCCGTGACGCCGGCGGGCGGCACGGAGCGCCGCCGCGTTGCCGCCTCACCTGCCCCATCACGGGGTATTCAATCGCTACGAATCCTCGCCGACCCGCAGCGGCGCGCGGCTTTGCTCGTTGTTCAGGTGAACGAACTTGCGTAACAGGCGCATCAGTTCGCGCGAATCATCTTCCCCCATGCCGTCGAACAGGCCGTCGCGCAGCTCCGTCACCGACGGAATCAGGCGCGCGAGCAGCTCGACGCCCGCCGGCGTGAGCAGCAAGCGCCGCTGACGCCGCGGCAACACTTCGCGGACGATCAATCCTTTCGCTTCGAGCCGGACCGCGAGGTCGGCGGTCGTTGACGTGTCGAGCGCCACCCGCTGCGCGAGCGTCACCTGATCGAGCCCCGGACATTCGTAGAGCATCCGCAGGACCGCATACTGCACGGGCGTCACGTCCCGGCCCAGCTTCTCGTAGAACATCGCAACCGCGATCTGGTGCGCGCGCCGGATCAGGTGCCCGGGTTCGTCGTACAGGTCGAGCGGGAAAGCCGGTGCGTCGGCGGGATTCGTTTTTTCCATGGATGAGTCGATGACATAGGCGGCGCACGCCGTTGCGTGCGCCGACGGCATGGCGCTGCGTCGCGCCATTTCCCGGGAAAACCAGTATACCGCTCGGCTTGCCGCGGCCAACCTCGATGAGTACACTGAATCTCATTCAGTACACGGAATGAAGAACCGCCGCGCACCGGCGGCACCGCCCTGAAGGAGACGAAGAACGTGTTTCTCAAGAACGCTTGGTATGTCGCGTGCACGCCCGATGAAATCGACGGCAAGCCGCTGGGCCGCAAGATTTGCAATGAATCGATGGTGTTCTACCGCGCGGCGGACGGCCGGGTCGCCGCGCTCGAGGACTTCTGCCCGCACCGCGGCGCGCCGCTGTCGCTGGGATTCGTGCGCGACGGCGTGCTCGTGTGCGGCTATCACGGGCTGGAAATGGGCTGCAACGGCAAGACGGCCGGCATGCCGGGGCAGCGTGTCGGCGGCTTTCCGCCGATCCGCAGCTTTCCGGTGGTCGAACGGTATGGATTCGTCTGGGTGTGGCCCGGCGATGCGTCCGCGGCCGATCCCGACAAGCTGCCCGCGCTGCGGTGGGCTGAGGATCCGGCCTGGGCACACGGCGGCGGCCTGTATCACATCCGCTGCGACTACCGGCTGATGATCGACAACCTGATGGATCTCACGCACGAGACCTACGTACATGCGACGAGCATCGGCCAGAAGGAAATCGACGAAGCGCCGCCGAAGACGATCGCCAACGGCGACGAAGTCGTCACGAGCCGCTTCATGGAGAACGTGATGCCGCCGCCGTTCTGGCGGATGGCGCTGCGCGGCAACGGGTTGGCCGACGACGTGCCGGTCGACCGCTGGCAGATCTGCCGCTTCACCCCGCCGAGCCACGTGATGATCGAAGTGGGCGTCGCGCATGCCGGCCACGGCGGCTACGACGCACCGGCCGAACTGAAGGCGTCGTCGATCGTGGTCGACTTCATCACGCCGGAGACGGACACCTCGATCTGGTATTTCTGGGGGATGGCGCGCAACTTCCGGCCCGACGATCACGCGTTGACCGCCGAGATCCGGGAAGGCCAGGGCAAGATCTTCGCGGAGGATCTCGACATGCTCGAGCGCCAGCAGCTCAACCTCGAGCAGTGGCCTGAGCGTAAACTGCTCAAGCTCAACATCGACGCCGGCGGCGTGCTGTCGCGCAAGGTGATCGAGCGGCTGCTCGCCGACGAAAACGCGTCGAGCCCGCAGCGGCCCGTGATTCCGGTCGCGCAGATCAAGGAGGCGCCATGAGCACCGCGACGCTGACGGTCCGGGTGGCCCGCAAGTGGCAGGAAGCGCGCGATATCTGCGGGTTCGAATTCGTCAGCGACGACGGCTCGCCCCTGCCGCGCTTCGACGCCGGCGCGCATATCGACGTGTATTTGCCGGGCGGCCTCGTGCGCCAGTACTCGCTGTGCAACCACCCCGAACACGGCGACCGCTACCAGATCGCGGTGCTGCGCGATGCCGAGGGCCGCGGCGGGTCGCGCGCGATTCACGACGAGGTCCGGCAAGGCGATACCGTACGGATCGGCATGCCGCGCAATCAATTCCCGCTCGCACCCGACGCCCCGCACCACCTGTTGCTCGCGGGCGGGATCGGCATCACGCCGATTCTTTGCATGGCGGAACGGCTGTTCTCGTCCGGCACGCCATTCGACATGCACTACTGCGCGCGTTCGACCGATCGCATGGCCTTCGTCGAGCGGATCAACGCAGCCGGATTCCACGACCGCGCGCGCTTGCACGTCGACGACGGCGCGCCCGCGCAACGCCTCGACCTGCCCGCCGTGCTCGCCGCGGCGCCTGGGGGCACCCACCTGTACGTATGCGGCCCGCGCGGCTTCATGGACGCGGTGCTGAACGCCGCGCGCGAAAGCAACTGGGCTGACGAGCGGCTGCATTACGAGTTCTTCGGCGGCGAGGTTGCATCGTCCGGCGCGGATCGCGCATTCCAGGTCCGCATCGCGAGCAGCGGGCAGGTGATCGACGTGCCTGCCGAATGCACGGTCATCGCCGCGCTGGCGGCCAACGGCATCGACGTGCTCACGTCGTGCGAGCAAGGTGTATGCGGCACTTGCATGACGCGCGTGCTCGAAGGCGAGCCCGAGCACCGCGATTCTTACCTGACCGAAGCGGAACGAGCGGCCGGCGACCAGTTCATGCCGTGCTGCTCGCGTTCGCGAAGCGATCTGCTGGTACTCGACCTGTAGACGGACCGCCCGGCACCGCGCATCGCTCGCGTCAATCGGCGAGCCGGCAATGCGAGAGCTTCAACCCCGGCAGCACCGGCGCGTCGATATAGCCTTCGTTCAGGCAACTGAAGCGGAAATTCGCGGACGCCGTGAACGGCTTGATCTCGCCGCCGGGAAATTTGGGATTCAGCGCGGCCTGGTCGGCCGCATCAAAGTGCGTATCGAACTGTTCGCCGTCCGTCGTCAACGCACCGAAGTATGTGCCGTCCGGGTCGCTGCCCATCCGGATCACGGCGCCGACGAACGCGAGGCGCTTGCCGTCGTATTTCGTCTTCGCGGCGGCCATGTTCTGCGTATAGGCTTCGATCACCGTCCCGTAGTGCGCGTCGATCGCGGGATCGGCGGCCGGTGCGGCGCAGGCGTTCTGGCAAACGCCTGCCAGCATCGCGCAAGCAGCAAGCGCGGCCGTCATGAGCGGCGCGGAAATCTTCTTCAAGGGTGGTCTCCCGTCAAACGTCCTGGTTGATGTCGTTGACCGAGGCGCGGTGCCGGGTTGCCACGCGCCACGCCGAACGGTCGCGTCGCCGTTGCTTTATTCGTTCGAATCGTGGAACACGGCTGCGATCACTTCACCACCCGCATGGTCGACGGCGGTGTGCGGCGTCGCGCTGCACGCGACGTGACAGGAAGATGACATGGTGCGGCCCCCGGCTCTCAATGAATTTCACTGCGTCTGATTTTGGCCGCTACGGTAGCAGACGGCCGGCGGCCCGGCAATCGCGATACCCGGTCCGTATCGGCCTCATTTCAATTGCAAACGATTCTCATTACAGTTATCATGCGCATCCTGCTGCGGTGAGCCAGCGAGCGAAGCGCTGCGGCCCACGCCCACATCCTTAGCACTCCATCATTCATCGATTCATGCCATCCCGTCGACCGCCCCGCCATGCGCGGACCTTGCGTCCGTGGCGCGCGAGCCTGCCTGCCCTGATCACCCTTTGCGTCGCAAGCGGCGCGCATGCGGATGCCGAACCTGCGTCCGCGGCATCCGCGGCCGCGCCTGCGCCCGTGTCGCGCGAGCCCGAACGTGAACTCCCGACGATCAGCGTCAGCGCATCGGCGGCCACCGATCCGACCGTCGGATACCAGCCGCGCACCAGCAGCGTCGCCGGCGGCGACGATCGCCCGCTCAGGGAAATTCCGCAGTCGGTCGCCGTGGTCGGCAGCAGCGTGATGCAGGACCAGCAGGCGCGCTCGCTCGACGACGTGCTCGGCAACATCAGCGGCGTGACGCAGACCAATACGCTCGGCGGCACGCGCGATGCGTTCATCAAGCGCGGCTTCGGCTCGAACAACGACGGCTCCGTGCTCGTCGACGGCGTGCGCACGCCGGTGCTGCACAGCTACCTCGCGACGATCGACCGCGTCGAAGTGCTGAAGGGCCCGGCGTCACTGCTCTACGGGATGCAGGACCCGGGCGGCGTGATCAATCTCGTCACGCGCAAGCCGGAAGACACGCTCGGCGGCTCGATCTCGGCCTCGCGTACGAGCCACGGCGGCGGCAGCGCGCAGTTCGACCTGACCGGCCCGCTCGGCAAGCCGGGGCAGGTCGCGGGCGGCACGCTCGCGTTCCGGCTCACCGGCGAATACGACACGAGCCGCTACTGGCGCAGCTTCGGCCGCGAACGCGACGCGCTGATCGCGCCCGCGCTGTCGTGGCACGACGCGAACACGTCGATCGACGTCAGTTACCAATACGTCGACTACACGACGCCGTTCGATCGCGGCACCGTGCTCGTGAACGGCCGCCCCGACGATGCGCTGCGCTATCGTCGCTACGAGGAAGCCTGGGCGCAAAGCAGCGGGATCCAGGAAACGCTGCGCGCGCGCATCGAGCACCGCTTCTCCGACGCGTGGCGCGTGCGCGCAACCTACGGCTGGGGCCGCGACCGCTACGATCAATACATTACCCGCGCGACCGCCTTCAACAGCACGACCGGCGCGCTGTCGCGCACGTCCGATGCGAACCTCGGGCGCAACGACTCCGATCAGATCGCGACGCTCGGCCTGCTCGGCAACCTGACGCTCGCGGGAATGAGCCACGCGCTCTACATCGGCGGCGAATACGAGCGCCAACGCAGCTTCCGCGGCGACACGATCCGCGGCGCCGCGACCCAGGGCTTCAATCTCTACGATCCCGTCTACGACCTCCTCGCCCCCGGCGGCACCGCGAGCGCGAAGCAGAGCGATTCGCTTTCGAAGGTTCACACGTACTCGATGATCGTGCAGGACTCCGTGAAGATCACCGACCGGCTCACCGCGGTCGGCGGGCTGCGCTGGGAGGACTGGCAGCAGGAATCGGGGATGGGGCGGCCATTCGTGTTCGCCGACCGCTCGCACGGCAACGTGTGGCTGCCGCAGTTCGGGCTCGCCTATGCGCTCACGCCGTCGCTGACGGCCTACGCGAACGTGAGCCGCTCGTTCAAGCCGAACGTCGCGTCGAACGTGGCCGCACCGCTCGCGCCGGAATTCGGCCGCGTGCTGGAAGCCGGCCTGAAGTTCAGCCTGAAGCCCGGCATCACCGGCACGCTCGCGGCCTACCAGATCGACAAGCGCAACGTTGCGGTCACGGTCGGCGACATCACGTCGACGATCGGCACCGCGCGCTCGCGCGGGATCGAACTCGACGTCGCCGGGCAGCTCACGCGCCACCTGAGCCTGATCGGCAGCTACGCGTATACGAACGCGAACGACCGCGACAGCAACACGCCGCTCGTCAACGTCGCGCGCCATACCGGCAGCCTGTTCGCGGTGTACGACACGGCGATCGCGAACCTGCCCGGACGCTGGCGCTTCGGCGGCGGCGCGCGGCTCGTCGGCGCGCGGCCCGGCGATACCGCAAACAGCTTCACGCTGCCCGGCTACGTGACCGTCGACGCATTCGCGGCCTATGAAACGACGATCGGCAAGTTCCCGACGCGTATCCAGCTCAACGTGAAGAACCTGCTCGACAAGACCTACTATCCGTCGAGCAACAGCAACCTGATCGTGGCGGTCGGCGAGCCGCGGCTCGTCACGCTGACGACGACGGTGTCGTTCTGACGCATCTTCGCACCGGGCGGCCGGGGCCCGCGACGTCAGCTCCGCCTGCGCGAGCGCCGATGGCCCCGACGAGAACGCGAGCACGGCGATCCCCCTGCGTGTTCGTGCGCAACGTCCGGCCGTCGGAAGTGCTGCGCGAACGCGCCGCGCACTGACCTGCTGCCGCTGACGAAGGCCGCGCGGCGCCGCACGATTCGGCGCCGCGCGGCCTCGTCGTTTCGTCCCATCATCGGCCCCTCGAATATCTCCCATCCGATATCGCGATTTCCGCTATCGATCGCGCGCCCGTAGACTGGCTACGCGATGGCGGCGCATCGCCGCGACACGGCGAAGCGGCACGCCCCCACAAAAACGATATGGGAGAGTTCGATGTCCGACCGGGATGCGCGCCGCGGCGCGCTCAAGACACTCGGCCTCGCGGCCGGCACTGCGCTGCTCGGCGCCTCGCGCGTCGCGCAGGCGGCGGCCCCCGAATCCGGCACGCTGCTGCCCAGCGGCGCGACGCGCCTCGCCGAGCTCACCCGCCGCCTCGCAGCCATACCGAGACGACGCGACTTCAAGACGGTGCCGATGATCGTCGAACGTCCCGATCAATGGGATCACGCGGCGCTCGTGGAAGTGATCGGCTATCGCGGCGGCCCGAAGCAGGTGTGGGACAACACCGAGCTCGGCGGCCCGTGGCTGAACCTGATGCGCAATGCGCTGAACGCGCAGATCTGGGCGTTCGGTCATCCGGATTTCCTCGTCGTATCGGCCACGCATGGCGCCGCGCATCTCGCGCTGTTCGACCAGGCCGCGTGGGACAAATACGGCCTCGCAAAATTCGCCGGCACCGCATTCGCGACCAACACGCTGCTCGCCGCGAAGCCCGCGCAATCCAGAGACGCGAACGATCACGAACTGGCCGATGGCGCATTCTCGTCGCACGACAACAGCATCGCCGCGCTGCAGCAGCGCGGCGTCGTGTTCCTGTCGTGCCACAACGCGATCTGGGAACTCGCGGAACGGCTCGACGGCGCGAACGCGAATCCCGACAAGCTGTCGCTCGATGCACTCGCCGCCGATCTCACCAACCATGTGATTCCGTCGGCGATCGTCACGCCCGGCGCGGTCGGCACGCTGCCCGAACTGCAGCGCGCCGGTTTCACTTACGCGAAGTGAGGCGCCCGATGACGACATCGCTCCGCACGCGTTCTGCGTTGCGACGCCGGCGGCGCCCGGCGCTGCATGCCGCACTCGCCGCGCTTTGCTGCACGTCCGTGCTGTCGCTCGCCGCGCCCGCCGACACGTCAAGCAGCATCTTTCCGCCGTGGCAGGACGGCCGCAACAACGACGCTACGAACCGCGGCCTCGAATTCACCGTGCCGCAGGTCGACGTGCTCGCCGATTTCCATGGCGATCTCGCCGCGCCAAAGCTCGTGCTGTACGTCGGCGGCAACTACTTCTTCGCGATGGCACCGCTCGTCGCGAAGTTCGAGGCAGATCATCCCGAGTACCGCGGCCGCATCTACTGGGAAACGATCCCGCCCGGGCTGCTCGTGAAGCAGATTCACGCCGGCGGCACGATCACCGTCGGCAACATGACGTGGACGGTCAAGCCCGATGCGTATTTCGCGGGGCTCGGCAAGATCGACCAGCTGATCGCGGACGGCACGCTCGAAGGCCCGGCCGTGCCCTACGTGACGAACCAGCTGACGATCATGGTGCGTGCCGGCAACCCGAAGCACATTACGGCGCTGGCCGATCTCGCTCGGCCCGACGTGAAGCTCGCGATGCCGAACCCGGCATTCGAAGGCGTCGCGCGGCAGATCCGCGCATCGCTCATGAAGGCCGGCGGCGACGCGCTCGCTCGCATCGTCTACGACGACAAGGTGCGCGCCGGCACGACGGAGCTCACGCACATCCATCATCGGGAAACCGCGCTGTTCCTGATGCAGGGGCGTGCCGACGCCGGCGTGCTGTGGCAATCGGAAGCCGCGTTCCAGGAACAGGTCGGGCATCCGCTGATGCACATCGACATTCCGGCCGCGCACAATACGACGGCAATCTATGCCGGTGCGTTGGTGAAGAATGCGCCGCATCCGCAAGCCGCGCGCGCGTGGCTTGCGTTCATCCGGTCACCGGAGGCGTTCCGGATATTCGCGCGCTACGGCTTCGGGCAATACGACGCGACGGCACCGACACCGAATCTCGCGCCACGGCAGGACCGGCCCGATGCGGGCTGAGCGCGCGGGTGCGCAAGCCACAAGACGGACATCCAGGAGGGGACACGTGAACGATTCGGTCGACATACCGCGACGCCGGTCCGTGCGGCTGCTGCTCGCCGCGGCGGCACTGTTCGCCGGCAATGCCCACGCGGACGATATCGCACTTGGCAAGACCATCGCCACCCAGGGCACGACGACGGGCGCGGCCGCATGCATCGGCTGCCACGGCGCGCAAGGCGAAGGCAACGCGGCCGCCGGCTTTCCGCGTCTCGCGGGCACGAACGCCGCCTACCTGTCCGCGCAACTCGCCGCGTTCGCGGACGGCAGCCGCCAGAACGCGGTCATGCAGCCGCTCGCGAAACAGCTGTCGCCGCACGATCGCGACGCAGTGTCCGCATACTTCGCGAGCCTGCCCGCGCCGCCCGCCATTGCCGCTTCCGACGCCACCTCGATCGACCCGGCGAACATCGGCGCATGGCTCGCGACGCGCGGACGCTGGTCGCAGGGCCTGCCCGCGTGCGCGCAATGCCACGGCCCGGGCGGCCTCGGCGTCGGCACCGCGTTTCCGCCGCTCGCCGGCCAGCCCGCCGCATACATCGCGGGCCAGTTGAACGGCTGGAAGCACGGCACGCGGGCGCCCGGCCCGATGGCGCTGATGCCGATGATTGCCGGCAAGCTGTCCGACGCCGATGTCGACGCGGTGGCGGCGTACTATGCGCGCGGCGGTGCCGCGAACGGAGAAAAACAATGATCGACCGCACGACGTTGATCCGCGGCGCGCGCGCCGCCCTGCTCGGCGCGGTCTGGATGCCCGCGCTCGCCTGCGCGGCGGCGCCGCAGGACGCACCGGCCACCGCTTCCGCCCCTGCGGCGGCCGCGTTCCCTGCCGCGATGACGGCGAAGCCGTTCACGCCTCCGCCCGAATCCGCGATACCCGCCGACGACTTCGGCAAGACCGTGAAGCTCGGCGAGCAGATCTTCCTGCACACGCCCGAATACGCGGGCAAGTACGTCGGCAACAAGCTGACCTGCGCGAGCTGCCACCTCGACGCGGGCCGCCGGCCCGATTCGAGTCCGATGTGGGCCGCGTACCTGCTGTACCCGGCCTACCGCGCCAAGAACGGCCACGTGAACACGTTCGCGGAACGCCTGCAGGGCTGCTTTCGCTACAGCATGAACGGCAAGGCGCCGCCCGCCGGCGACCCGATCCTGGTTGCGCTCGAAAGCTATTCGTACTGGCTCGCGAAGGGTGCGCCGGTCGGCACGAAGCTGCCGGGGCAAGGCTTTCCGAAACTGCCGCCGCCCGCGCGAAAGGCCGACTACGCGCGTGGCGCCGCCGTCTACACGCAGCACTGCGCGCTGTGTCACGGCGCGGACGGCCAGGGGCAATCGAGCGGCGGCAAGCCGGTCTTTCCGGCGCTCTGGGGTGCGCGCTCGTTCAACTGGGGCGCGGGCATGGGCGACATCCGCAATGCGGCCGGCTTCGTGAAGGCCAACATGCCGCTCGGGCTCGGCGGCACGCTGACGGATCAGGAAGCGTGGGACGTCGCGACCTTCATGGATAGCCACGAGCGCCCGCAGGACCCGCGTTTCACCGGCTCGGTACAGGATACGCGCGCGAAATTCCACGACACGCCCGACTCGATGTACGGGCGCGAGGTGAACGGCCGCGTGCTCGGCACGCCGTGAAGCCGGGCCGCCCCGCACGGCGCGGCGCGGCATGTCCGATCACGGATGCCAGCGATACACGACGAGGCTCGAGCCGTTGTAGTTGTCCTTCGTGATCACGTATTCGCCGGTCGAGCGCAGGTACGCACGGATGCCATACATCGAGTCGACGTCGTTGCCGACGTCCATCGCCGACGTGTTCGAGTTCGTCAGCGTGGTCACGAGGCTGCCGGTGTTCAGGTCGAACACGTCGACGTTCGGTACCGTGTGCACGTAGCCGACGAACAGGTAGTGGCCGGCCGCCGCCATCGATTTCGGATTCGCGCTCGTCAGGTTGATCGCGACGTTCGGCGTGCTCGTGTTGCCGGCCTTCCAGCCGCGATAGACCTCGATGTGCCCGTTCATCGCGGTCCAGTCCCAGCTGCCCGAGATGCCCTGCGCGAGGATCATCGTGTCGCTGTCGGCCTGATAGATGATTCGCGTGAGCGGCAGCACGGTGCGCGGAATCGGGATCTGCACCGGCTTGCCCCAGGTCGGTTTCCCGGTCGCGTCGAAACCCGTCATCGGATAGTGCGAGATGTTGTTGGTGCGATCGAGGCCGGCCCACACGTCGCCGTTGTCGTCGAGCGCGAAACCGGCCGTCACCTGCAGGGTCGTGTTGAACGGCTTGCCGGGAATCGAGCCGTCCGGAATCGCGATGTAGCCGCTCGCGGCGTTGAAGTGATAGATGTTGTAGTTCCCCGGGTTCTGCCCGGTCGCGACGAGCATCCGCGTGCCGTTCACCAGCGCGAGCTGGCCGAAATGCTGGCCGCGCTGGTAGTCGTTCATGTCGAGGCGCGGGTCCTTCGGATAGCTGAACGGATCGATCGTGTTCGCGACGAACGTGCCACCCGCGGTGCCGGTGTATACGTTGTTGCCGCTGTAGAAGAACGCGCCGTCGGTCGCCGGATCGGGCGCGGCGGCACCCTCGAAGTTCAGCGCCTGCAGCTTCCATTGCAGCGCGCCCGTCGGGCCGTACGAATGAAGATCGGTGCTGCCGTTGCGCCCGAGATCCCAGCCGCCGCCCCACGCATTGTTCAGCACGTACAGATTGCCGGCCGCGTCCTTGCCGATGCCTGCAACGCGCGTGAAGCGCTTGTCGCCGACCTGCCCCTTGATGCCAGAAGTCGTGTCGAGATACCCGCCCTGCACGCCGAACGTGCCGAGCAGCACGGGCTGGCCCACGAGCGTGTAGATCTTGATGTTCATGTCGGGGCCTTCGTCGCCCACCAGCAACTGGCCGCTCGGCGCATCGAAATACAGCGACGCCGGCCGCGCGCGGGCCGCCATCTGGATCGTGCTCATCGCCGTGCCCGTCGGGCTGAACTGCGCGACGACGCCCGCGCTCTTGCGCGCGACCCAAAGGTTGCCGGCCGCGTCGAGCGCCAGCGCGCCGGGGCCTGACACGCCGATGTCGCGCTGCCACACGCCGTCCGTCGTGTAGACCCGCACGCGGTTGCCGTAGAAATCGCTCGCGTACAGCAGGTTGCCGGTTGTCGCGAGACCCGTGATCACGTCCGCGTACTGGACGCCCGTCCACGTGCTGACGGGAATGCGCAGGTCGCGCAGGTTCGTGCTGCGGTTGTAGCGCCCGACCGAGCCGCTGCCGAACGTGCGGTTGTAGCCGAGCGCGACGAACAGCGAGTTCGCGTTGCCGGTGATCGCGCCACCCTGGAATTCGTCGTGAATGCCGATCGTGCCGAGCGTCTGCCCGTTCTGGTAGATCGCGACGCCGCCCGCGTTCTCGTCCCAGCGTGACGCCGTATAGATCACGCCCTCGGGGGCGACCCATAGCGAACGCGCACCGTTGCCGACGTGCGCGGCGAGCGTGCCGAACGTGTTCGCAAGCCAGTCGGTCGTGTATTGCACTTGCGCGTGACCGACCGGCGCCAGCATTGCCATGCACAATCCAAGCAATGCCGCACGAATTTGTTTCGATAACATGAACGATGCTCCCGGACGATCGCTTTTAGATACTCTAATTCGCTGCGTATGAAATATTGGTGATTTTTTCAAAAAGATGTTCAATTGCACTGCGAATGATTCATTAGGTTCTTTTACCGCGCGGCACCGATGACAGAAGAAGCATTGCTCCCGGCACCGCATCGCTCCCCCCGTCCGACAGCGCTCTCGCAATTCTGGCCGCCCGGCACTTTATTCCGATCCGACCAATACGAATGCGTCATTTTTTCTGATTTGCGTGTATTGAATTCCCATTTCAGGCAAATCGACTCAATGATTACAAATCGAAATTAAAATGAAAGAGAAAAAATATTGCGCGGGGCCCGCTGCATTGCCGGGAAAACCATGAACATATGAAATAAGGCAATGCGCGGCGGAATGCCGTTGCCGATGAAGATGGGGACGAGAATGAAGGCCGGGATGTACCGCGCATGGCGCGCCGCGCGATGCGGGCGGCGACGATGAGGAAGGCGGCACGCCGGCGTCGCGGCCGGTTCAGGTCAGCTTGCGCTGTCGAGCGTCGGGCCGTGCCGGCCGTCGAGGTACTTGAGCAGCACATCGACGACGTCGATCATGCGCTGCGGGTGGAACTGGCATCGACAAGCAGCGAGCCACGCGACCGGCGGCCCGCGTCGCGCGCAGGCCGCCGGTCAAGCGCGTGACGTCAGAACTTCTGGCGCAGGCCGAGGCTGACGATCGCCTGCGACCGCGAGTCGGACGAGTGGCCGTTCGCCTTGTCCGACACCGATGCGGTCGCGGCCACGGGCCGGCCGAGCGCGTCGAGCGTCGTGCCGGACGCATGCTGGTACGCGCCGAGCAGGTACACGCTGGTGCGCTTCGACAGGTCGTAGACCGCGCCGAGCGTGACGTTGTGATACTGCGCGCGGTTGTCGATGCCGTCGACGTCGCTGCCGCGCGTGTAGCTGTAGCCCGCGAACAGCTGCGTCTGCGGCTGCACGTTCCAGCGCGTGAACACGCCCGCGACGTTGAAGGTCGCGTGGCCGTTGAACAACGACTGAGCACCGCTGCGGTACTGCACGTTGCTGTAGTTCACGCCGACCACGGCCGGGCCGAAGTCGTACGTCGCGCCGGTCGCGATGATCTGCTGCGACTGCGCGCTCGCATAGCCTTCGTTGATGGACGAGTTGAACAGGCCGTCGTCGGTGCTCTGCCACTTGCCGGCCGTCGGGTCGGCCGCGCCCGTCTTGCTGTTGTCCGAACGCTCGTAGCCGACGCCCACGCGCAGCGGCCCAGCCGCGTATGCCGCGCCGACGCTCCATGTGTTGCGCTGCTTCATGCTGCCCGGCTGGCTGCCGAAGCCGTACAGCGCGCCGAACGTGAAACCCGCATAGTTCGCGCTCGTGTACTTGATCGAACTGTCGACGCGCGCGGTCTGGTCGAGATCGTCGATGTCGCCCGGGTGCGCGCCGAAACCGCCGATGAACGACGAAGGGGCGACCGGGCTCACGAAGTCGTCGAGCGACGTGTACTGGCGGCCGAGCGTGACCGTGCCGTAACGCGTGCTGCCGACGCCGACGAAGGCCTGCCGGCCGAACTGGCGACCGCCCTGGCCCGATGTGCCGTTGGCGATGTCGAAGCCGTTCTCGAGCACGAACAGCGCGCGCATCCCGCCGCCGAGATCCTCGGAACCCTTGATGCCCCAGCGGCTGCCGGACAGGTTGCCGGTGGTCAGGCCGACGTTCGAATGCCCTGTGTAGGCGCCCGGCGAGCCGACCCGTTCATTGCTGCGATAGGTCACGCCGGCGTCGACGATGCCGTACAGCGTGACGGAGCTTTGCGCGGATGCGATGCCCGCGAGCGAAAGCAGCAGCGGTGCTGCGATCAGTTGCTTGTTCATGGTTTTTAGCGTCTCCGGGTGGTGAACCCGTTGTTCTATGCGAGTAGCGCGTGCGGTCGGGAGATCCGCCGGCAGGCGAGGCCGGCAGCGTCCGCACACGGGAACGCGCGCGTGCGATACGCGCGCGCGGCGTCGCGGCGAGCGTGCCCGCCACGGGTGCCATGGTAGTTGGAACCGGTTCCGATCGACAGCGCAATAATGAAAACAATTTCTTGCCGCAATCGAGATAATCGACCGCGCAGCGAACGCCGCTGTACAGCGCGACGACACGCACCCGATAATCGAGCACCCGCCTTCCACAGGGAGCCTCCGGCATGCATCAAACGACTCTGCTGATCTTCGCCGCCGTCGCGTTCGTCGGAATCGCGACGCCCGGCCCCACCGTGCTGCTCGCCCTGACGAACGGCTCGCGCTACGGCGTGCGCCGCGCGGCCTACGGCTTCGCCGGCGCGATGCTGTCCGACTTCGTGCTCATCGTCGCGGTCGCGCTCGGCCTCGGCGCGCTGCTGATGGCGTCGGCATTCTGGTTCTCCGTGGTGAAATGGCTGGGCGCCGCCTACCTCGCGTATGTCGGCATCCGGCTGCTCACGTCGAAGGGCTCGCTCGATGTCGCCGTCGCGCAAGGCGGCACGGTGCACGGGCGCAACGCATCGATCTTCGCGAAGAGCTTCCTGACCGCGGTGACGAATCCCAAGGGCTATCTGTTCTTCTCCGCGTTCCTGCCGCAGTTCCTCGATCCGTCCGCCCCGCTCGCGCCGCAATACGTCGCGCTCGCGGTCACGTTTGCGCTGCTCGACGGGGCGGTGATGTTCGGCTACGCGCTGCTCGGCGCTCGCGCGGTGCAGTTGCTGAAGCGCTCGGGTGCGCTGTGGCTCGAACGCACGTGCGGCGCGATGCTGCTCGCACTGGCCGGTTCGCTCGCGCTGTACCGGCGTCATGCCGCGTAGGCGCGTCGGCATGCGCGCCGCATCGTGCGTGACGGGTGTGCGATGAGGATCGCCGCGCCGCCCCGCTCCGGTTTCCCCGGCCTGTCGCTCCGGCAGCTCGAGCGCGCGGACCTCGACGCGTGGTACGCGTACCTGTCGCAACACGATGTCGTCCGCCACACGAGCTGGAATCTCCGTGCGCGCGACGATCTGCTGCCGCTGTTCGACGGCATCGAATCGACTCATCCGGATTCGATCCGCCGCCTCGCAATCGTCGACGACGCGTCCGGCGCACTCGCGGGAACGATCGGACTCCATACGGTGTCCACCGCGAACCGCTCGGCCGAGATCGCGTTCGACCTCGCACCGTCGCACTGGGGGCGCGGCATCGCGAGCGTGCTGTGCGCGAACGTCACCGCGTGGGCGTTCGCCGAAGGTGGTTTCATGCGCATCCAGGGTGTCGTGCTGACCAGCAACACCGGCTCCGCGCGCGTCCTGCAGAAATGCGGCTACCGGTACGAAGGTTTGTTGCGCGCGTACCGGATGGTGCGCGGCATGCCGGGCGATTTCGCGATGTACGCGCGCGTCGCGACCGACTGAAGCTCGCCGCGCTCAGCGCGTATCGCGCCATCGACACGATTGGACGATCCACGCCGAATTCGCGACAATCGCCATTCCCCGCCTCGACTGACTCACCATGAAAATCGCCGCGCTGTCCGACATCCATGGCAACCTCGCCGCGCTCGACGCGGTGCTCGACGACGTGCGCCGCCGCGGCGCGGACGTGATCGTCAACCTCGGCGACATCGTGTCGGGCGCGCTCCATCCGGCCGACACGGCCGACCGCCTGATCGCGCTCGACCTGCCGACCATCAAGGGCAATCACGAACGGCAACTGCTGACCGGCGAGCGCGACACGATGCGGCTGTCCGACCGCTGGGCGCACGACACGCTGCGCGACGACCATCGCGCGTGGATCGCCGCGTTGCCCGAGCATCTGACGCTCGGCGACGACGTGCTGATGGTGCACGGCACGCCCGCCAGCGACCTCGTCTATTTCCTCGAAACGGTGACGCCTGATGGCTGCCGCGCGGCAACGCCCGATGAAATCGCGCAGCGCGCGGGCGATGCGCCGGCGTCGCTGATCCTGTGCGGGCATACACATGTGCCGCGCATCGCGAAGCTCGACGACGGCCGTGTGATCGTCAACCCGGGCAGCGTCGGACTGCAGGCATACATGGACGATCTTCCGCATCCGCACAAGGTCGAAACCGGTTCGCCGCATGCGCGCTACGCGATGGTGTCGCGTACGCCGGCCGGCTGGCGCGCCGAGTTCCATGCGGTCGAATACGATTGGCATACGGCCGCCGCCACCGCGGCATCGCGCGGCCGCGACGACTGGGCCGTCGCGCTGCGCACCGGCCGTTGCTGACACGGCGTCGCCCTTCGTTCACCACGCTTCGTTTCCCGGAGACCCGATTCGCCATGCCCGTCCCGTCCCAACTGCTTTTCCTGCCCGGCGCGTCGGGCAGCACCGCGTTCTGGCAACCGCTCGCGAGCCGTCTCGCGCATCCGGCCGAGCGACGGATCGTCGGCTATCCGGGTTTCGGCGACACGCCGCGCGATCCGGCCGTCGACGACTTCGACGGCCTCGTGCGCCATGTGCTGAACGCGATCGACCGGCCGACCGCCGTGATCGCGCAGTCGATGGGCGGCGTGATCGCGATGCGCGCGGCGCTCGAACGGGCGGCGCTCGTCACGCACCTGGTGCTGACGGTCACGTCCGGCGGGCTCGACATGCACGGACTCGGCGCGCAGGACTGGCGCACCGGCTTCGCGGAAGCGAACCCGCGGTTGCCCGACTGGTTCCTGACGTTTCGCGCCGACCTGTCGCATGACCTCGGCCGCATCGCGCAGCCCACGCTCCTGCTGTGGGGCGACGACGATCCGATCAGTCCGATCGCGGCCGGCCGGCGGCTGCTCGAACGGCTGCCCGATGCGCAGCTGCATGTGGTGCCGGGCGGCCGCCACGATCTCGCGGCGGTGCATGCGGATACGCTTGCACCGCTTGTCGACGCGCATTTGCAGCGCATGTGACGCGAGCCGCTTCGACGCGAATCCCGCAACGCCCTCGATACCTTTGACGCCGCATCACGCAACGTTCGCCAGCGTCAACCGCGCTTCGAGCCCGCCGCCGTCCGGCCGATTACGCAACGTGAGCGTGCCGCCCATCGCGAGCGCGAGCTGACGCGCGATCGCGAGGCCGAGCCCGGTGCCCCCCGTCTCGCGATTGCGCGACGTCTCCACGCGCCGGAACGGTTCGAACACCGCGTCGAGCTGATCGTCCGGAATGCCGGGCCCGCGATCGAGCACCGCAATGACCGCACCGCCGCCCGGTGCCGCCCGCACGTCGATCTCGGCCGCGCCCGCGAACTTCAGCGCGTTGTCGACGAGGTTGCCGACGATCCGGCGCAGCGCCTTCGGCCGCGTGACGAGCGCGAGCGCGCCGCCGCTGTGCAGCGCGACATCCTGCCCCGCATCCGTGTAGTCGCATACGATGCTGTCGAGCAGCGCATCGAGATCGATGCGGCGCGCGGCCTCTTCCGTGCCGTGCAGCGTGCGCGCATACGCGACGCCTTCCTTCACCAGATGCTCCATCTCGAGCAGGTCCTGGCGGAGCTTCGCGCCCTGTGCATCGTCGTCCATCACGTCGACGCGCAGCCGCATCCGCGTGATCGGCGTCTGCAGGTCGTGCGAGATCGACGCGAGGATCTGCATGCGCTCGGCCATGTATTGCGCGATGCGGTCCTGCATCGCGTTGAACGCGCGGGCGGCACGCGCGACTTCGGACGGGCCGTCCTCGTTCAGGCGTTCGCCCTTCAGGTCGGGGCCGAGCGCGTCGGCCGCCTGCGCGAGCTGCTTCAGCGGCCGCGTCGCGAGGCGCACCGCGAGCCAGCAGCACGCGGCCAGCACGGCAAGCTGCAGCGCGAGCACAACCGGCAGCCAGCCCGACAGCGGCACCGTCGACATCGGGTGGATGTCGATCGTCAGCGGCGAGCCGTCGGTCAGGCGCAGATGCACCTGCAGATGCTCGCGATCGCCGGGGAGCGCGTTCGCGGTCAGCGGGTAATCGCCGCCGATGCCATCCGAGATCGAGCGCTCGACGCGCGCCGAGAGCCGCGCCTCCGGCGGCGTGCCCGTTTCGCCCGGTCCGAGGATGAACGTGTAGCTGCGCCGCGCGAGACGCGGCAGCCACGCGGCGCGCTGGTCGGGCGGCAGGTGGTCGAGCAACGCGACCGAGCTCGCGACCTCGCGCTCGATGTAACCCATCATCAGGTTGGTGGTCGCCTGGTCGCGCTCGGTCACGGTGAGCCAGAACGACAGCGTCTGCGCGAGCGCGAGGCCCACGCACAGGATCAGCGCGAGCCGCGCGAACAGCGAGCGCGGCCAGTGCCACCGGGTGCGCGTGTTCATGCGTCGCCTTCGACCGCGGTCACCGCCGACGAGAACACATAACCCTCGTTACGCAGCGTCTTGATGTAGCGCGGCTCGCGCGCGCCGTCGCGCAGGCGCTGCCGCAGCCGGCTCACGAGCAGGTCGATCGACCGGTCGAACGGATCGGACTGCCGGCCTTGCGTGAGATTGAGCAATTGGTCGCGCGTCAGCACGCGCTGCGGATTGTCGAGGAACACGCGCAGCAACCGGTACTCGGCGCCGCTCAACGCAACCATCGTGCCTTCGGTGTCGAGCAGGTGACGCCCCGTCGTGTCGAGCCGCCATTCACCGAATGCGAGCATCGCGGCCGTCTCCGTCACCTGCATGCCGGGCGGCAGCATGCGCGCGCGGCGCAACACCGAGCGGATCCGCGCGAGCAGTTCGCGCACCGCGAATGGCTTCGCGAGATAGTCGTCGGCGCCCATTTCGAGGCCGATGATGCGGTCGGTTTCCTCGCCGCGCGCCGTCAGCATCAGCACCGGCACCGTCCGGAACTTGCCCGCGCGCAGGTCGCGACACAGCGTCAGGCCGTCCTCGCCGGGCATCATCAGATCGAGCACGATCAGGTCGGGCGCGCCATCGTCGAGCACGTTGCGCATCTCGCGACCGTTCGCGGCGAGCGACACGCGCATGCCGTTCTTCTCCAGATAATCCGCGATCAGTTCGCGGATCGCGCGATCGTCGTCGACGATCAATACGTGGTCGATCTTGTCCATGAGTCGGTGTCGTTGGCGTGATGTTCCGGCTGGCGATGTCCGCTTTTATACCGCACCGCGGGTGCGCGTTTGTATCCCAATGTATCGCGCCGCCGTGACGACACACAACATTGCACACGCGCGGCTTGCCGGACACACCGCAGATACGTCGGCGCGGCCCAATGACGGCTGTCGAAACCAGTCCGGCCGACGCATTCGCGCGGCGGCCGGCCGAACCGGAGAACCGTCATGCTGCCCAGATTCAGGACCGCCGCCCTCGTGATCGCTCTCGCCGCCACGGCCGGGCTCGCCGCGTTCGCCGGCACCCGCGACGACGCGGGCCCGACCGCGTCGCTGGCCGGCACGCCGGCGCCCGAGTTCACCGGCATCGAGCGCTGGCACAACAGCGCACCGCTCAAGCTAGACCGGTTGCGCGGCAAGGTCGTGCTGGTCGATTTCTGGACGTACTCGTGCATCAACTGCATTCACACGATCCCGTACGTGAACGACTGGTACCGGAAATATCGCGACCAGGGGCTCGTCGTGGTCGGCGTGCATACGCCCGAGTATCCGTTCGAACGCGATGCGAAGAACGTCGCCGATGCGGTCAAGCGTTTCCGCATCGAGTACCCGGTCGCGCAGGACAACCACTACGACACGTGGCGTGCGTACGGGAACCAGTACTGGCCCGCGCTGTACCTGGTCGACGCGAACGGGAAGGTCGTCTATACGCGGTATGGCGAGGGCGGGTATGACAAGACGGAAGCGGCGATCCGGGGGGCGCTGGCGCAGGCACGAGACGGCGAAAAACGGGGGCAATAGATCGCACCGGCGGCCGTTGAGACAACGATTGGAAGGAGTGGTCACGTGTACCGTGCGTCATAACCGGGCGCCTGCGATTTTCTCCACGGCGGCTCTTGCGCCAGGCCCACCGTTTCAGGAAACCCTTTCAATATTGAGATGCGCGATCACGCGACGCGGCTACGATGGCGGCTCTCCGAGAGGGTCGATTAATGAAACGAAGAATTGCAGTCGTTGGCGATAATCTTTCAACGGGTGGAACAGTTGGCCCATGCGACGCCCCACCGTTCCTTGTACACGGGCATCAGGCAGCCCTGATTGGAGGTAGTGCATTCTGCACCGCGTGCCAGAGTGTCGGCATCATCGCAAAAGCGGGCGGCCCATACAGAATCAGGTTCCGGGGAGAAGTTGCGCTGGATGGTGACGTGGTCCTGTGCGGCTGCGCAATCCCACCGCACATCGTTGCGCTGCGTGCTGGCGAAGCTTGGTGCAATGACAGGATCAAGAGTCTTGGGGAAGTCGTTTCGAGCCGTACGATAACGGGCGGCATAGCATCGGTCACGAAAGGCGCTTTCGACGAGCGTGTAAGGGCGACCGAGGAGGTAACGGAAGGGTTGCCCTACTACATCGAAACCTCCGACGGTCGCATGCATTTTGGACGTCTTGACGCGAGCGGCAGGCTACCCCGTATCCATACAGGCGACGCGGCTAGCGACTACATCGTCTACTGGGGTGATGACGCGCTCTCGATGCAAAGCGGGCGGTAACTGATGCCACACACCGAACCCACCAAAGTCCGCACTACCGACAGGAAAGGCTCAGAGAAAGATGTGCCGATAGCAGGCGTCACCTTCAAGGAGCTTTGGGACAACTTCCCGCCCGGCAATCCATACCACGACCCAGCGTATGCGAATCAATGCGCCATTCGCCTTAGCATTACTCTGCACCGTGTCGGTGTAGGAATGAAGTCGTTCAATGCAAAGACCGTCAGACCGATGTTGGGCGCAAAGACGATCGGCCGTATCCTTCTTGACGGGAAACCTACCGCAACACGTGCTGACGAACTTGGTGCATGGTTGCAACTACAACCGTTCGCCGGCCTTCCCAAAGCCGAAAACATCACGGGGGACGATTGGGAAGCGATGGTCAAAGGCCGCACCGGTATCATCCAGTTCTCACGATACTGGACGCGCAGCGGCGAGTCGGCCGAGAACGCAAGCGGCAGTCATATCGACTTGTGGAACGGATCGCTACTTACCGTCAGCAGCGTGCCTGGTTTCGTAGCAACGTTTGGCCGTGCCTTCGGGATACACGCGCTCCTACCCGGTACAGATTTTGGTTGGTCCAATCTGCGCAACTCCAAACAGATTCTCTTTTGGGAAATCAAATGATGCGACGCTCCCTCGCTACAGTGGCTTTCGCTATCGCGGGCCTCGTCAGCGTCGTTGCCTGGGCAGCGATAGACGCGCGCATATGCGCCGGATTCGATCGATTTTGTGCGCCGCGTCCCGGTGAATGCGGTGGCGGCGTTGACGCCTGCGCCTCCACCCTTCATTCGACTCTCTCTCTATTTGGGTATGTGTTCGGACCACCGGCCATCTTTGCGGCTTTGGGCTTCATCCTGTTTGCTCGCCGCCGCCGCCCGCTGGTTATATTCGGATACTTCGCAGTTGCGGTCGCAACGCACTGGTTTTTGACATTCCTGAGCGTACGCATACTGCACACTTGATCTCGGCCCCAAGTACGCCCGCCTCGCTACAGCGCGACTATTCATTCTTGCGGACCGCCTCCGCCAGCATCGCCTCCCCGATCGCGAGATTCCCGTTGGCGATCAGCGCATCGCCCGCGCCTCGAATATCGTCGACCGCCTTGTTCTGCCCGAGCTTGCGCTTGCCGACGAGTCGCGTGATCTCGATCTGCAGCCCGACGATCGACTGCAGCATCGTGTCGAGATAGTCCTTCGGCGCGTCGGCCATCTTCCACGGCACCGGCTGCGACGCCTCGTGCGTGCGCGTCAGCCGCGCGACCACGCCGCGCACGAACTTCTCGTCGTCGCGCACCGTGATGCGCCCGTGCGCATGCACGACCACGTAGTTCCACGTCGGCACCTGCCGATGCGCGGCGTGCTTGCTCGGGTACCAGTTCGGCGAAATGTACGCGTCGCCGGCGCGGAAGATCACCAGCACCTCGTCGCCGTTCGCGACGTCCTGCCAGACAGGATTCGCACGCGCGACGTGCGCATGCAGCTCGCCGAGGCCGCCGTCGCCCGGCAGCAACTCGAAAGGGAGGTGGTTCGCGTCGAGCCCGCGCTTCCCATGCGTGACCAGCGTGCCGAACGGATGATCGACGATCAGTTCGCGCAGTGCGTCGGGGCGGGATTCGGCGAAATCGGCAGGCACATACATGGCGGCTCCACGGTCGGACAGGGTTCGACGAAACGGGCCGGAACCGGCCCCTCGTGCGCAGATTGTGCCCGCTAACTGGTTTATCCTGTAGAGCCGGTTTCGAACAATTTCAGCAGACCAGAATCATGGCCCGAACCGCCCGGATCGTCGAAATCCCGTCGCTCGGCGTGCTTGACCGCGCGGCCGGCGACCTGAGTCGCCAGCTCGCGCAAGCGTTGCGAAATGCAGTGCGGCGCGGCGACGTGCGCCCGGGCGACACGCTGCCGTCCACGCGGCTGCTCGCGACGTCGCTCCAGGTTGCGCGCGGCACCGTCGTCGACGCGTATGCGCAGCTCGTCGCCGAAGGCTTCCTGGAGTCGCGCGGCGGTGCCGGCACGCGGGTCGCGAACGCACTCGCCGAGTCGTCTTTGCCGGCTGACGAATCACCCGCGCCCCGCGAGCGCGTCGCGCACACCGGCCTGCCGGAACCGGCCGCGACGTTCGCGCGGATCGCCCGCGAATTCCGTCCGCTGCCGGCCGTGCCGTTTGCGATCTCGGTGCCGGTCGGGCTCACCGCGCCCGACGATATCTGGCGCCGGCTCGGCAACCGCCTGCGCGCTCGCGGCGCCGGTGCGCCGTCGGGTTATGCCGATCCGCAAGGTGCGCTGCCGCTGCGCGAAGCGATTGCCGATTACGTGCGCCGCTCGCGCTCGGTGCGCTGCACCGCCGATCAGGTCGTGATCACGAGCGGCACGCAACAGGGGCTGCACCTCGCGAGCCAGGTCCTGCTCGGCCCGAACGATCGCGCGTGGGTCGAGAATCCCGCCTATCGCGGCATCACCGCGCTGCTCGAGAGCACCGGGCGACATGACGCGATGGTCCGCGTGCCGGTCGACGCGGAAGGCATCGACGTCGAGGCCGGCATCCGTCTCGAGCCGGACGCACGCGCGGCGTTCGTCACGCCGTCGCACCAGTATCCGCTCGGGATGCCGATGAGCATGGCGCGACGCAACGCACTGCTCGGCTGGGCGCGTGTGCATCGCGCATGGGTGGTCGAGGACGACTACGACAGCGAGCTGCGCTACGAAGGCTATCCGTTTCCGTCGCTGCAAGGCCTGGATCCAGAACACGTGATCTATCTCGGCACGTTCAGCAAGATCCTGTTCCCGTCGCTACGGCTCGGCTACGTGATCGCGCCCGACGATCTCGTGCCCGCGTTCTGCGGCGCGCGCGTGCTGATGGATCGGCACGCGCCGACCACCGATCAGCACGTGCTGGCCGCGTTCATCGCGGAAGGACATCTCGACCGCCACATTCGCCGCGTGCGCGGCGTCTACTCGGAACAGCGCGCGCTGCTGATCGATACGCTCGGCAAGCGGCTGCCGCGCGAGCGCGCGTGGGTTCAGCCGGGCGATCAGGGGATGCACGTCGTGCTGTGGCTCGCGCAAGGGATCGACGATCTCGACGTGGTGGCGCGCGCCGCGCAGGCGGGCGTCGCTGTGCGCGCCGTGTCGCCGATGTTCGCGCCAGGCACCGCGCGTCCCGGCCTCGTGCTCGGCTTCGGCGGGTTCGATCGCGCGCGGATGGAAGCGGCCGCGCAGCGGCTCGCGGATGTCGTCGGCGAAGCGGCCGGCATCGTTTCATCGGAAGAATCGCGGCGGCGCATTCGACCAAAGATTGTCCGCGGGAAACAAACGTAATCGTCTGTAAATCCTGCAAGAAAACGGGCTGTTTGGCCGGCGGCGGCGGTGCTCGGTTTGCTACGATCGCGCCTTTTCAGCTCGCGCTCCTGCCGCCGTGAATCGCTTCGTGTCGTTTCTCCGAGACCTGTGGCTTCGCTGCCGCGTCGGAGCCCGCGTGCTGGGCGCCGGCGCGTGGCATCGCCTGCGTCATCCGACGCGTCGCGGCGTCGCGCTAACGCTCGCCGCCATACCGGTGCTCGGGCTGCTGACTCTGCTCGCGTTCGTCCCGTTTACGCCGAGCATCGGCGACATCCGCAAGGCGCGCATCGACCGCCCGGCGCGCGTGCTGTCGGCCGACGGTCAGCTGATCGCCGAATTCCGGCCCGTCAACCGCGAGTGGGTGCCGCTCAAGCAGATCTCTCCGCACATGGTCGACGCACTGATCGCGACCGAAGACCACCGCTTCTACGCGCATCACGGCATCGACTGGCGCCGCACGCTCGCCGCCGGGCTGCACACGTTCTCGGGCAGCCGCCAGGGCGGCTCGACGATCACGCAGCAGCTCGCGCGCAATCTGTATCCGGACGAAGTCGGCCGCGCGCCGACGCTCACGCGCAAGGTGAAGGAGCTGATCACCGCATTCAAGATCGAGACGGTGTACAGCAAGGATGAAATTCTCGAAACCTACCTGAACACGGTGCCGTTCCTGTACAACGCGTACGGCGTCGAGATGGCCGCGCGCACCTATTTCGGCAAGTCGGCGGACCAGCTCGACATCGTCGAAAGCGCGACGCTCGTCGGGATGCTGAAGGGCAACAGCTACTACAACCCTGTGCTGAACCCGGAGCGCGCGGTGCAGCGCCGCAACATCGTGCTCGCCCGGATGGCTTCGATGGGCATGCTGTCGCCGCGGCAGCTCGCGCAGTTGCAGCGCCGGCCGCTGCGCGTCGACTTCGAACCGCAGACCGCGCAGCCCGGTCCCGCCCCTCACTTCGCGGTGCAGTTGCGCAAGTGGCTGATCGCATGGGCGGACCGCAACAACTACGATCTCTACGCCGACGGCCTCGTCGTGCGCACGACGCTCGATGCGCAGTTGCAGGACATGGCGACGCAAGCGCTGACGCAGCAGACTGATCGCCTGCAGGTGATCGCCGATAGCGCATGGCGCAACCCGTCCGGCTGCGGGCTGCGCAACGACCTGTTCCGCGGCTTCATCCGGCAGACACCCGACTATCGCGCCGCGCGCGATGCCGGGCTCGCCGATGCGGCGGCGCTGAAGCTGCTCGGCGCGAATCGTGCGTTCATCCGCGCGTTGTGCGAGCGCAAGACGCAGGTACAAGCCGGCTTCGTCGCGATCGATCCGCGCAACGGCGCGATTCGCGCATGGGTCGGCAGCCCCGACTTCGGCAGCGAGCCGTTCGATCACGTCGTGCAGGCGCGGCGCCAGCCGGGCTCGACGTTCAAACCGTTCGTCTATGGCGCCGCGTTCGCGGACGGCATGCGGCCGAGCGATACGTTCGTCGATCGTCCTGTCGCGATCCCGATCGGCGCGCACGCGGTGTGGCACCCGACCGATGCCGAACCGCCGACGGACGCGCCGATGACGCTGCGCGACGCGCTTGCGCTGTCGCGCAATCGCATCACTGCGCAGGTGATGCAGCGCGAAGGCGCGGCCCGGGTCGCGCAGCTCGCGCGCGCGATGGGCGTGCGCGACAGCACGCTCGACGCGGTGCCGTCGCTCGCGCTCGGCACGAGCCCCGTCACGCTGAAGGAAATGGTGTCCGCGTACGGCACGATCGCGAACCGCGGCGTGTACGTCGCGCCGCAGATGATCACGCGCATCGAGGATCGCGACGGCAAGGTGCTCGCCGCGTTCGGCAGCGCGCCGCCCGAACGCGCGCTGCCGGTGGCCGCGGCACAGACGCTGGTCGACGTGATGCGCGGCGTCGTCGATTACGGGACCGGCGCCGACATCCGCTCGCGCTACGGAATTCGCATCGACGTCGCAGGCAAGACCGGCACGACGCAGGACAACACGGACGGCTGGTTCATCCTGATGCATCCGCAACTGGTGGCCGGCGCCTGGGTCGGCTTCGACGACGGCAGCGTGACGCTGCGCAGCGACTACTGGGGTGCGGGTGCGCACAGCGCGCTGCCGATCGTCGGCTCGTTCTACGATGCGGCGCTGCGGGCGCGCGCGATCGATCCGCATGCGCAGTTCTCGCCCGACTTCCGGCCGCGCAGTGCACCGGCGCCGGCACCGAGGCGGCGTCCGCACCCCGGGTTGTTCGACTGGCTGAAAATCTTCCGCTGACCAGTGCGCGACAACGATGCTTCGTTTACCTGAACGAAGCGATCCGGGCACGCGCCGCGTATCGCGTTCCGCGGCTACACGTTGTTCGCTTTCGCGGGTGAGCTGCGTCAACTCCGGAGCGATGCGCCGGCCGACAACGCGCCCAAGCCGGTCGCAAGCGTCGCCGCGAGCGCATCGAAAGTCCTTCGTCGCATCGTCGGGCCGGCTGTCATCAGTCCGCCGTGTCGCCGCTCTTCGGAAGCTTCGACCATGCATTGCGCCCCGGCGCCGGCGACCATGCCGGACGCGTCTTGCGCGCGCTGTCGATCACCACCAGGTAGCGGCCGGCGATCGGCGTGATGTCGCGATCGCGGCGCAACACCCACAATGATTTGCCGGCCTCCACACGCGCCTGATAGTCGTCGTCGAGGAGGCCGTGCCGGTCCAGGAACGTGTTCAGCGAAGCAGGAATCCGCACGCACCCTTTCGAGTGCCGGATGCCGAGCAGCGGCTCGAGGCGATCGGGATCGGTCGCGTGCATCTGGAAGCGCATCGGCGACTTGCCGCCCTTGCCCCAGCCCCGCTCGCCGTCCACCCAGCCGAAGTCGTAGATGCGCATGTCGCGCACGCCGTAGCCGCGAATGCCGTTGTCGTTCGTCGTGCCTTCCGCGCGGAAGTCCATGTTGTCGGGTGAGTGGTGGAACACGCCGAGCGGCGTCAGGAAGTGATCGTATTTGCCGGGCCAGCCGGTGCCGACCGGCGACGCGCCGATCATCAGCCACGCGTTGGACGGCGTCGCGCGGAAGTAGATGAACAGCGCCTGCACGTTCGGTGCGCGGTCGACCATCGCGACGTATTCGCCGGCCAGGTCGCCGAGATCCGCGTCGGCGAGCGCATTCTGAAGGCGGACACCATACGCGCGCTGCTCGCTCGCGGGCACGTTCAGGCGTCGCGTGACTTCCTGCGTGAAGCGCTTGCGCATGTCGATCGCACGCTCGGTCGCGTTCTTCGCCTCGTCCGCCGACAGCGGCGGGTGCCGGCGCGGCGGCGTCGGCGCGGGTGCCTCGGCCTCGCTTGCCAGTGTGCCGGATGCGGCCGACGCAGCCGATGCCGGGGAAACCGTGGACGCGGCCGATGCCCCCGATGCCCCCGATGCGCCGCTGACAGGTGACGCATGCGCCGGCGAAGCCGGATGCGCGGCCGAAGCGGTCGATGACGAAGACGTGGCAGTGGCCGACGGCACGTCGGACGCGGCCACGGCCGGCCGCGCGACAAGAACGGGGATCGGGACAGCGGCCGCCAGCCAAACATACGTGGCGACCGCGAGGGAACGGCAACGCGGCTTGGGCAACCGCCGCGTCAGGTCGGAGAGCATCATGCGATCGAAGCCATCGGCCGATCCGGCCGCCGCACGTGGCGAACGGCGCATCTGCCGCGCGAGCCATCGACACGCCGGTCACACGCATGTGCCCGGCGCCGACGCCTCTTCGCGGTGGAGCCGTTCGCACTGCAACGCGTTCGGCCAATGGCGGCTAATGAGTCGTCAGGTCTTTCATTCTACCCGCGCGGACACGAATCGGCAGGGCCGCCCCCTCCCGGTTTCGCGGTGGTCTTGCGCTTCGTCACGCCTTGTTTCAACTCGTTGCCGCATGCGACATGCGAGTGCGCCACCCGCGTCTACTTCGAAATGGTTTCGAGCGCGATGCCTTTTGTACGCGGCCCCATGAGCCCGATCGCGGCCATCACGATCGCCATCGCGCCGGCGATGAACGCGAATACGCCGAACGTACCGAAGCCCTTCAGCACGGCCGCGATCACGAACGACGAGAAGATCGCCGAGAAGCGGCTCCATGAATAGACGAAGCCCACCGCGCGCGCACGGATCGACGTCGGGAACAGCTCGGCCTGATATGCGTGGAAGCTATACGACATGATGTTGCTGGCGAGCGTAAGACCGATGCCGAGTACGATCAGGAACGCGCCGACTGTCGTCTGGCTGAACAGCAGCCCGCAGACGACGATCGCCGCCGCCATCGCGACGATCACCGACTTGCGCTCGAAGCGGTCGGCGATCACGAGGCCGATCAGCGGGCCGAGCGGCGCCGCGAGCGCGATCACGCTCGAATACATGAGGCTCGACGTGATCGTGATGCCCTGCTTGATCAGCAGCGTCGGCACCCAGTTCGCGAAGCCGTAGAAGCCGACCGTCTGGAACACGTTGAAGATCGTCATCATGATCGTGCGGCTGCGATATGGCGGCACCCACATGTCGCGGAAGCTGCCGCGCGGCGGTACCGGCTCGGCAGGCGCGGGCGGCGGCAGCGGCCGGCCGTATTCGGCTTCGACCTTCGCCTCGAGTGCGCGCATGATGCGATCGGCTTCGTCGACGCGCCCCTGCTGCGCGAGCCAGCGCGGGCTCTCGGGCAACGCGCGGCGAATCCACCACACGAACAGCGCGCCGTGCGCGCCGATCAGCACGACCCAACGCCAGCCGTCGAGGCCGAGCGGTGCATGCGGCACGAGCAGGTACGCGAGGAACGCGACGACCGGCACCGCGACGAACCCGACCGCCTGCTCGCACGCGAACGCACGACCGCGGATCTGCTTCGGCACGAGCTCGGAGATGTATGTGCCGATCGTCACCATCTCGACGCCGAGGCCGAGACCGACGACGAAGCGCCAGAAGTTCAACCCGCCCGCCGTGTCCTGGAATGCCATCACGACGTTGGCGGCGGTGTACCACAACAGCGACCACGTGAAGATCGCCCGGCGACCGAAGCGGTCCGCGAGGAAGCCGCATGCGATCGTGCCGATGAAAAGGCCGGAGAACAACGCGGCGATGAAGCTCGCGACGCCCGTGGTGCCGAACAGGCCGTGCGTCGTCGCGGACAGGATCCCGCTTTTCACGAGGCCCGGCGCGACGTAGCCGCTATACAGCAGATCGTAGAGTTCGAAGAAAAAGCCGAGGCTCAGCAGCACGACGAGCTTCCAGACGCTGCGGGTCGGCGGCAGGCGATCGAGGCGGGCTGAAATCGAGCCGGCGTCGATGGAAGAGAACGAGGCGGCTGCCTGTGGAAAGCTGTCCGTTGAGACCATCTTGGTCGTGTCTCCTGATCGTGTCGTGTGTTGTTGTCCGGCGGCCAACGGGCCACCGTCGGGCGATTCGCTGCATTGTACCGGCACGCCGCGCGGCCCGCGTGGCATGGCGAACCGGTTCGGACACCCCACTTTCGCGCCGAATATTGTGTAAATTCCGTAACCGTCTGTCGGATCTGTAAGGTGCGCCGCCGCCGCGATGTTCCGCTACCGGAGTGCGGAAGCGATCGTCTCGCCCCCGCCGGCAAGGGCCTGCGGGCCATTGCACGCCCGCGCGCGCGCCGCGGTACCGCGGCAGGCAGCGCGCATCATCGGCAGCGCCGCGGCCGCCATGCCCCGGTAACATGCTACCGGGCCAACTCCCGGCTTCCGGGGCGCCTTCCGGCACCCGGCATTGTCGGCAAAACGTAAGCATTCCATGTCCATACAACGACTATCCACGTACGCACGCCGAATCGCGCTGTTCGCACTGCTGCAGATCGCGGCGATCGCGACCGCGTCGGCGTTTCCGGCGGCCGCGTCCGCACCGGGCGCGAGCGCCGTCGGCGTCACCGTGCCAACGATTTCGCTCAGCGACGCCGTTGCGCAACTCAAGCAGATGCAGGGACAACAGGACCGCATCAAGCAGCAGACGTCGAACGCGACCAACAGCAAGGAGCTCGACGAGCTCGGCGACGCGACCCAGGAACTGAGCGCCGACGTCGACAAGCTGCAGAGCCAGCTCGCGCCGCAACGCACGCAGGTCCAGGCGCAACTCGACGTACTCGGCCCGCCGCCGGCGCCGGGCGCATCGCCCGAAACACCCGCCGTCGAACAGCAGCGGGCGACGTTGAACGCGCGCAAGGCGCAGATCGACGCGGCGCTGAAGCAGGCCGCCGACCAGAAGGCCAACCTCGCGAACCTGAACGACCAGTTCTCGAAGCTGCACCGCGGCCTGCTGAAGAACCAGCTCGCGTTCCGCTCCGGCAGCATCTTCGGCGCGCAGTTCTGGATGCCGCTGTTCCATCTGTCGCCGGACGACGTGCAGCGGCTCGACGATTTCAACGACGAGCTGCGCGACATGCTGCGCTCGTCCTGGATACCCGGCCAGCGCGCGCTCACCACGCTGCTGATGATCGCCGCGCTCGCGGTCTGGCTCGGCGGCCGCCGCATCGTCGAACGCGGGCTGGCATGGTTCTGCCTGAACCGCCTGCCGCCCACCCGGCTGCGCCGCAGCGCGCTGGCGCTGGCGACGGCGTTCTCGACGCTGCTCGCGACCGCGGTCGCCGTCCAGATCCTCTATCTCGCGCTCGCCCGTCACGCCGAGCTCACGTCGTCGATGACCGATCTGTGGGACCAGTTCGCGAAGCTCGCCGTGACTTGCGCGCTGATCGCGGGCCTCGGCCGCGCGCTGCTCTGCACGAAGCATCCGTCGTGGCGCCTGCCCGCGCTCGCCGATCCCGTCGCGCTCGCGATGAAGCCGTTCCCCGGTGTGCTGGCCGCGCTGCTGCTGATGTCCGGCACGCTCGAGTCGATCAACCGGATCGTTGATACCAGCCTGTCCGTCACGCTGTTCGGCCGTGGCATCGTCTCGCTCGTCGTCGCGCTGACTGTCGGCGCGTCGATCCTGCGCGCGAATCGCGTACGCAGCGCACTCGCGGCATCCGGCGAGGCGCCCGAGGACCGCTCGACGCTGGCGGGGTTGATCCATGCGGGCGTCACGCTGGCGATCGTCGTGTCGCTCTGCGCGCTGTTGATCGGCTACATCACGGTCGCGCGCTTCATCACGTACGAGCTCGTGTGGTTCGAGATCGTGCTGTGCAGCGTCTACATCATGACGCAGCTGACGCGCGACGCGAGCGAAAGCCTGTTCTCCGCGAACCTGTCGACCGGCAAGCAGATCAAGCACCTGTTCGCGCTCGACGACCGGCATCTCGACCAGGCCCACACCGTCGTGTCCGGCCTCGGCACGAGCCTGCTGATGCTGGTCGCGGCGATCGCTTTGCTGACGGGCGGTTTCGGCACGACACCGAGCGACCTGCTCGACAGCGCGGTCGCGATGATCGGCGGCCAGCGGCTGCAGAGCCTGAACATCATGCCGGACCGGATCATGAACGCGGTGATCGGGTTCGCGATCGGCTTCTACCTGCTGCGCTCGGTGCGCCGGTGGCTCGACAGCGAATTCATGCCGGCACTCGGCATGGATGCGGGGATGCGCGTGTCGCTGATCACGCTGTTCACCAACGTCGGCTACGTGTTGCTCGTGCTGATGACGCTGGGGCTGCTCGGCGTCAGATGGAGCAACCTCGCATGGATCGTCAGCGCGCTGTCGGTCGGTATCGGTTTCGGCCTGCAGGAGATCGTGAAGAACTTCGTGTCGGGCCTGATCCTGCTGACCGAGCGGCCGGTCAAGGTGGGCGACATGGTCAGCATCGCGGGTGTCGAAGGCGACATCCGCCGCATCAACGTGCGCGCGACCGAGATCCAGCTCAGCGACCGCTCAACCGTGATCGTGCCGAATTCGCAGCTGATCTCGCAGAACGTGCGCAACGTGACGATGGGCAACAGCACGCAGGGCGTCGCGACGCTGATGCTGACGTTCCCGCTGAACACCGACCCCGAGCAGGTGCGCGACCTGCTGCTCGATGCATATCGCGAGCATCCGGCGATTCTCGACAAGCCGGCGCCGTCGGTCACGTTCAGCCAGCTGGCACCCGACGGGATCACGCTGAGCGTCACGGGCTACGTGGCGAGCCCGCGAATCGCAAGCTCGACGAAGAGCGATCTGCTATTCGAGATCCTGAAACGGCTGCGCGCCGCGCAGATCACTCTGTCGAGTCCGCAGATGCTGGTTGTGCAGAATATGCCGCCGGCGGAGAAATGAACAAAGACGGCCGGTCGCGTCCGGCGGTTATCGCGCCGACCGTCTCGGGTACTACCGAAATGCCCATCGGCCGATGATGCCGGCGCTGGCAAACAGCCGAAGCCGCGCTGCCTCCCACTCGGCCAGTGTTCGCACCCGTTCCTGGCGGGCGTCGGCAAGCGCCGCTTGCGCCGACAGCAGTTCGAGAATGTCTCCCGCGCCTAGCGCGTAACGATTGCGCGCCGATGTCAGCGCCGCTTCCGCAGCAGCCAGTAAGCGTGCAGACGCGTCCAGGTTGTCCGCTGTCATCTCCGCATCGGCGTGCGCCTTCAGCACGTCACGAAAAATCTGCTGCTGCGTATCGAGAAGCTGTGCCTCTGCCAGCTCAGCTTGAGCTTGCGCGTCGCGAATCCGATACGTGCGAGAAAAGCCGTCAAAGAACGGAATCGTCAAAGTCAGACCGATGCTGGTCTGCGTCGCCCGCACTGACTGCAGCCCCTGATTCGGATAACCGTTCCGCGACAGCGTACCGCTTAAATCGAGGGTCGGCATTCCGTCGGACCGCATGACCGTGACCTTCTCTTGCGCGGCCTTCCATTTGGCCCGCGCTGCCCGGATCTCAGGGTGAGAAACTTCGGCCGCGCGAAGCCAGTCGCTTAGCTGGCGCTCCGCCTCCAGCGCAGCCGGTACGACCGCTTCCTCGACTTCAGCGCGCGTGCCGACGGGCAGACCGGTCGCAAAGACCAGTTCAGCGCGGGCCCGAGCCATCTCTCCGCTCGCTCGCCGCGCAGCTAGTAACGCCTTGGCCAACGCCGTTTCCGCCTGTAATACGTCTGCTCGGGATGCAACGCCCCTGGCCAGCCGCTTGCGCGATGCGCGCAACGTCGATTCCGCTAAAGTCGCAGATTCGGTCCGCGCTGCAAAAGCCGCTTGTGCATTCTGAACATCGAAATAGCTGCCGATGACATCCACGACTGCCTTTTGCATCACTGCGTCGTGGCCCGCCAACGCTGCGGTCAGTAGTTGTTGCGCAGCCGCGCCGTTTGCAGTCCGTCCACCAAAATCGAGTAGCCGCCAGTTCAACGTCGCGTTCGACGTTCGACCGACGCCGCGCGAATTCATCGATGGTGCATCAGGGTATCGGTTGTAAGTCGTCAGTTGGCTGATCGCCCCGTTGACGGTGGGGAGCCACGCCGATCTGGCTTCGCCCACCGCAGCGGCCTGGATCTTGATCGATGCCCACGCCGCTCGAATACGAGGGTTGTGGCATAGCGCAAGATCGACCGCATTACCAATCGTCAGCAGCTTCGCCGGGCCATTCGACGACGCGCATACAACAGGCATGTCGTCGCCCGGTAATCGTTGCCCCACATCCAGGACCGTGGACGGGTCAGCAGCGGATCGGTCAGGCCATCCGGAAAACCGCGTGTTTCGGCATTGGATGCAACTGAAACAAACATCAGGCCGCAGATCCACGGACACACGGGAACTTTCAAACTCCTAGCGCTCACGCAGGCTCTCCCGTGCGTGCTGCAGTAAAGGCGACAGCACATATTCGATCACGCGCCGCGTACCGGTTCTGATCTCGGCACTGCCCGTCATGCCCGGCGACAGTGCGATCTCGCGACCATCTACTACCATCGCCGAACGATCAAGTACGATCCTGATCGAATAGACGAGTCCCTTCTTGTCGTCGTCTATCGCATCGCGCGAGACATGACTGACGGTCGCCGACAACGTCCCGTATTTCGTGTACTCGAATGCGTCGATCTTCACGCTGGCGGCCTGCCCCTCCTTGACGAAGCCGATATCCCGATTGTCGACGAATGCTTCCATTTCTACCGCCCCCTCCCGCGGCACGATCTGCATCAGCGGCTGCGCAGCCGGCACCGCCGTCCCGATGGTATGGACGGCGAGTTGCTGGACGGTTCCATCGATCGGGGCGCTCAGGCGCAGCAGTTCGCCGTGTGCCTCCGCACGCCGCATGTCGCCCGACGACGCATCGACAATACGCTGCGCGTCGTTCAGCGCATCCTGGGCATTCCTTCGCGTCTCTGCCACGAGCGCCGCACGTTGGTGACGAGAATCTGCAAGCTGCCCCGCCGTATCGATGCGCTGCTGCTCGGCCTCGATCCACGCATGTTCCGCAACGTCACCGGTCTTCATCAACCTCGCGTAATCGTCCGCACGACGCGCCGCAAGCGGAACGGCCTGACCGTATCGGAGAATTTCGCTGTCGAGACGGTCCCGTCGCGCAACGAAATCGCGCCATTGATCCAGCAGGTGCCGCTCGACCTCGCGCCGTCGCTCGGGCGAAACGTTCTCCACATCCGCCAGTCGAGGCTTCCGCCCGGTATCGATCGCGTCGATCAACGCCCGTGCACGCTCTGCTTGCAGCACCGCATTCAGCCGGTCGCCGTCCGCTCGTTGACGTTCAGCGTCAATTACGCGCGTATCGAGATCGATCAGCGCATCGCCAGTCTTCACGATCTGCCCGTCGCGCACGTGCAGCGCTCGCACGCTTGCAACTTCGACCGCCGCCAATGTCTTGGTCCGGGAGGATGGAATGATCTTGCCGCCGGCGTCGACGACAATGTCGATTTTTCCGAAATACGACCAGACGATCGCCGTCATCACGAGCAGGATGAGAATGCGCGCGACCCACCGGCCTGCCGGCGAGACAGGCGCCGCCTGGAGAGACAGTGCTGCCGGGAGAAACTCGGCCTCGTTTGCGTTGAATGCCGGCAGCGTCATCCGATGGCGCCGCTTCCAGCAGTGACGCCAGACATCGCGATAACGCCCAACAAGTTCACGCCAGGCCTCTGCCTGTTGTCGCACGCTCATGCCCGAGACTCCGCTACGCCGCAACCACCCTGTTGCAGCGAATACAGATGCGCGTAGATGCCGTCCTGTATGCGCCGCAGTGTGTCGTGCGTGCCGCTTTCCACGATCTGTCCGCGGTCCATCACGAGAATCCGGTCGGCATCGCGCACCGCCGAAAGCCGATGCGCAATGATCAGCACCGTGCGCCGCGCGCAGATGTCCCGCATGTTGGCCTGTATGACGGCTTCGGATTCGTAGTCGAGCGCGCTCGTCGCCTCGTCGAATATCAGGATGCGTGGATCAGTCATCAATGCGCGGGCAATGGCGATGCGCTGCCGCTGGCCGCCCGAGAGCCCGGTGCCATGCTCGCCAACGAGCGTGTCGTAACCCTCAGGAAGCTCGCAGATGAACTCGTGTGCGCCGGCCAGCCTTGCTGCGTCAATCACCGCGTCCATCGACGCAGTGGGTCGGGCCAGCGCGATGTTGTCCCGCACCGAACGATTGAACAGCGTGTTTTCCTGCAGAACAACGCCAATCTGCTGTCGCAGACTTGCCGTATCGATCACGGCAATATCGTGCCCGTCGATCAGAACTCGCCCACGATCGGGCACGTAGAGCCGCTGCGCGAGTTTGGTTAGCGTGCTTTTGCCGGATCCGGAGCGGCCCACGATTCCTACCACTTCACCCGCCGTGATCTTGACGGAGATCTGCCGGATGACATCGCTCGCATCTGGCCGGTAGCGAAACGATACCTGGTCGAATTCGATCGCGCCGTGAAGACGGGGTACTCGCGTCTTTTTAGCCGCGGTTTCAGGCGCCGTGTTCAGGATGTCCCCGAGGCGACCCATCGAAATCCCTACCTGTTGAAAGTCGTTCCACAGCTGCGCAAGACGCAGTATCGGACTGGATACCTGCCCGGCCAGCATGTTGAACGCGACGAGTTCGCCAACAGTCAACTTGCCGTCGATTACCAGCGTGGCGCCCAGCCACATGATCGCCGCGGTCACCAGCTTGCTGATCAACGTCACGCCACCGCTTGCAATCGTCGCCACGTTGGTCGCCGAAAGCCCCGCACTCACATATGCGGCCAATTGACGGTCCCATTGGTCCGTCCAGCGTGGTTCGATTGCCATCGCCTTGACCGTATCGATCCCGCTGATGGTTTCAACGAGGAACGACTGATTCTCGGCGCCCTTATTGAATTTCTCGTTCAGGCGCCGCCGAACAATCGGCGTAAAAACAACGGACAACAGCACGTAAAGCGGAATTGAAACAACGACGATCAACGTAAGCCACGCACTGTACCAGAGCATCACGCCGAGGAAAACGAACGAAAACGCGAGGTCCATCACCAGCGTCACGGCGTTGCCGGTGAGGAACGCGCGAATGTTCTCAAGCTCGCGAATACGGGCTACAGAATCGCCCACGCGGCGCGCCTGAAACCACGCCAGCGGCAATGCCAAAAGATGACGGAAGAGCCGCGCGCCAAGTTCGACATCGATCTTGCAGCTCGTATGCGCAAAGACCCACGTTCGTATCCCCGAAAGCGCCGCTTCGAACAACGTCGCGCAAATCAGTCCCACGGCGATCACGTTCAACGTCTTCATCGCGTGATTGACTAGCACTTTGTCCATCACCACCTGGAAGAAGAGCGGCGTGGCTAGCGCAATGAACTGCAACACCAGAGAGATCGCGAGGACTTCGCCCAGCAGCTTTCGGTACGTGACAATTGCCGGAATAAACCAACTGAAATCGAAGCGCGCCAGAGTACCCGCAATGCTGCTCTTGCTCGTGAAATAGATGAGCTCGCCGGTCCAGATTTCCAGAAGACGCTCGCGGGGCAGCACGGTAGGCGCGTCGCCCGTAAACTGAACAAGAGTTCGAGGCGCGCGCGTTGCGTCCCCGGCCTGATACTGCGCGACCACAAAATAGCCGCCTTCGCCCTTCATCCGCGCGACCGCGGGCAAAGGCGCCCGATCCAGTCGTTCAAGGTTCTGTTGAACGGCCCGGGCCGTCATGCCAAGTGAGCGCGCGGCTCGCAGAATTGTTTGTGTATCGAAACGGCCGAAGCCGAATTCATGTCGCAACGCGGCTTCGTCAGCTGCGATGCCATGCAGGCTGGCCATCGTCAGAACGACGGCGAGACCGGTGTCGACATCCTGCGTCAGAGACGACGCCGGAGGCTGGAAATTGGAACTATCCATGAAGGGAACAGAGGCGATGAAGGAAATGCGATACGGCCCGCAGCAGGCGGTCCGGTCGCACGCGATGTGCAACCGGACGGCCCAACCTTCGGGGAGGCGGGAATTAACGCCAGCTCGTCGCCAGCGTCGGCGCAAGCGCGGCCTGATGCTCAGGAGACAGCGTTATTGATCCCGCAGCCGGCGGCGACCATACCGCCATGGCCTGTACCAGCTTCTCGACATCGGCGTTGACAAGTGTCCGGCCGTCGTCGATACGGATCTGCTCGATCTGATACCTTGATCCCAGATACCAGTCGCGAACCGTTGCGGTATCGCTGGTGCCGAGGATATTGATCTCGAGATCGTCGCCGACGTGACGGAACCACAATTGATCCGCGGATACGCCGGTTCCGATGCTGATCACATCACCGTTGCCGAGCGTTTCGTCGTCATCCCGGATCGTGTCGCGACCGGACCCGCGGCCGAATCGATAAGTATCGTTGCCCAGGCCACCGATCAGGATGTCGTTGCCGGCACCGCCATCCAGCACGTTGTTGCCCCGGTTGCCGATGATCGTGTTGTCGAGTGCGTTACCCGTGCCGTCGATGTCCTCGTTCCACAGTTTCAGCGCTTCGGCGGTGTAGATCGCGTAGGCATTCGGTACGTTGGCGGCCGCCCGGAATTCCTGAAGGCTGATGTAGCGCGTCATGTCGCTGACCCTCCGGCGGCCCGAGTCCGCAATGTAAAAGCCCTTGAGCGCGCCATCGGCGTCTCCATAGACCGCACCCGTGACGGTAACCACGTGATTCACGCCACCGCCATCCAGATAAGCGCTGTCTTCCCAAAGCCGCCCCGAGTTCAGCGCCAGTATCACGCCACGACCGCTGCGGACGAGATTCGCAACCGCATGCTCGTCGTATCCGGCAAGCAAATTGTTTGCAATACCATAACTCTTGAGCAGCGCCTGTTGCTGAACGTAATTCGATCCGCCTCTCTGGTAATCCGTTGCGGCCGGGTTGGTGACGGCCCATTGGTTATCGATTGCGCGCCGGACGACGTCTTCCTCGGTAGTCGGGGCCCCAGTCTGCGTCAGCAAATTTACGATCGACGTCAGCGCACACGTTCCCTTGAACTGCGGGACCGCATCGCCTTGCATGTAATCCAGCTCGTTGGCTTTCGGGTATCCGTACACATGAACGGCCACACCATCGACGAGCCCTTTTTCCGGCTTGCCGAAATCCAGCAGGTTCAGATTCTCGACGTGCTCGCCCAACGAATAGCTGATCTTGCTCTGCACGGTATCGATGCCTTCGTCTGCGAATTCAACGATCCGGTCGCCGACATTGTCGACATAGTAGGTATCGTTGCCCTTTCCGCCGATCATCGTATCGGCACCGGTGACGCCATCGAGGATGTTGTCTGCGCTGTTGCCGACGATCCGGTTATCCAGCGCATTTCCCGTGCCGTTGATGTTGAAGCCTTCGACGAGTCTCAATTCTTCAAGGTTGGCGTTGAGAATATAGTTTGCGCTGCTGATTACCGTGTCATAACCTTCGTTTGCGTATTCGAGAATCACGTCATTGACGCTGTTCACGATATAAGTATCGTTGCCCTCGCCGCCCTCCATGTGATCCGCACCGGCCCCGCCGTCGAGATAGTCGTCACCCAGACCACCGAGCAGCGTGTCATTGCCCTCTCCACCGTAGAGATAGTCATCGTCGGTCTCGCCGGCGCCTAGTGCCCTCTTCGCCTCGTTGTCACCGGTGAACCCCACCAGCAAATCGTCGCCCGCACCGCCGTACAGAATGTCGTTCCCGACTTGGCCAAACAGTCGGTCGTTGCCATCACCGCCATAAAGCCTGTCATGGCCGTCCCCGCCTTGAATTTCATCGTTGCCTGCGTCGCCGTACAGCTGATCATTGCCGAGGCCGCCGAGGATCAAATCGTTTCCGGCCCCGCCGTAGATCGTATCGTCATCGGTTTCCCACGCGGCCAGCGACTGCTTCGCGTCATTGCTGGCAGTAAAGCCAGCGAGAATATCGTCGCCGTCGCCTCCCCAGATCGTGTCATTGCCCGCGCCACCGAAAATCTTGTCGTTGCCGGTTTCTCCCGAAAGCGCGTCGTGACCGTTGCCGCCATTTAGTTCGTCATCACCCGCGCCGCCAAAGAGCCGGTCATCGCCATCGCCACCGTCGAGAAAATCGTTGTCGTTACCACCATCGAGGTAATCGTTGCCGAGACCGCCATATAGCGCATCGTTGCCGTTGCCGCCATACAGCATGTCGTTGTCGGATTCACCCCACGACAACGTTTGCTTCGCATCGTTGCTGGCAGTGAAGCCGACCAGCACGTCGTCGCCGTCGCCGCCCCAGAGCACATCGTCCCCGGCCTCGCCGAACATGCGATCGTTGCCGGCATCTCCAAGCAACCTGTCGTTGCCTGCGTCACCATGCAGTTCATCGTTCCCGGCGCCGCCGAGGACCGTATCGTTTCCGTCTCCGCCACTCACGAAATCCGCCCCGTCGCCACCGTCCATGTAGTCGTGGCCGACGCCACCCCACATCCGGTCGTTGCCTGCGCCGCCGTACATGATGTCGTCGTCCGTTTCGCCCCAGGAGAGGGTTTGCTTGCTTTCGTTCGATGCGGTGAAGCCCATCATGATGTCATCGCCATCGCCGCCGTTCATGATGTCGTTCCCGACCTCGCCGAATAGCCTGTCGTTGCCGATACCGCCGTCGAGCACGTCGTTGCCGGCACCGCCGTTCAGTTCGTCGTCGCCCTCTTCGCCGTAGAGCCGGTCGTTACCCTCATAGCCGAACAGCGTGTCGTTGCCCGTTCCGCCCCACAGGTTGTCGTCGCGGCTGCTGCCGCCCATCGTGTCGTTGCCGCCTCCTGCGAGGAAGTTGACGAGCAGATTGCTGTCGATCCAGTGACCATAAGCAGCGTAGTAATTCGCATCGAATACGTCGTCCCCGTCGGTACCGATGAGATAGATCCGATTGGAAGGACTGACCTTGATCTGCGTCGGGCCGAATAGGATGAAGTCTCTGGAGTTGATCCAGTAGATTTTGTCGGTATCGCGCAGCGTTCGGTAGTTCGACAGCGGAACAGCAGGGGCCAAGTACATGCGGCCGGGTTGTGATGCTTCCCAAGGTTTCCATGGCGCCGCGACCGGTGCCGATGCATGGCGGTTGTTGCCCCGCGTGATTACGTCGTAGTCGACTGCACGAATCTCCGTGATGCCGGATTGTGCCAGCGATTTGAATTCACCTGCGTCGCCGATACCGTCTTCGTTCGCGTCAATCCAGACTTGTAGCCCGCTTAGCTCCGCGCCGGTCAGTTTTCCGTCACGGTTCACGTCGCGCGAATGGAGCGCGTTAACGTCAACACCCCATCGGTTCGCGTCGAGCAGGACAGGCGTCTTGTCGGCAATGGAGGCGGCCTTGTCGAACGCAGCGCTTTTAGCTTCGTAGAATGCACCGATCGGGTTGTACCAGCCGGGCGGCATCGTGAAACCGTAGTCGTTTCGACCGCCGAAGGTGAGCGTACGAGAAATGATCTGGCTCAGGTCGAGGAAACTCGTGCCGCTCAGAAGCCCTGTCGTTCGATATCGTGTCAGCAGGCTGTCGACAAAGGCGGCATCACGGACGTTGGACAGGTCGTAGCGTTGGCCGCCGTTCATGACGAAATTGTGGTCGGCGACGCCATCGCCGTTGGTGTCTTCGCGGATTACGCTGGCGCCGTCGGTGAGGCGGGTTTCTTTCGTGACATGGTCGAATATGCCATCTCCATTCGTGTCGGTCTTCGTGACCGTGCCCGACCGTCCAATGTACTGGACGGTATGACCGCCCTTTCCATTGGGCGTGGTAATCTGGACCGAATACCCTACCCACTCGCCTCCGAGCTCAATGTACCCTGGCTCGAATTCCGGGCGATAATCTTCCAACGACAGGGTAGACATTTTTATCTCGGCACCATTGCTGTACGTCGTGATACTCCAGTCCCCATCGGTACGAGTGTTAGCAATGGTTACGCCAGACGATGACACCCCCATCAACAAATCGATGGTACGTGATACGTCGTCGCGGAAACGTGGACTGTTGGCCGCAGTCAAATCTAGCAGTTTGGGGGCGATATACTCCTTCCATGCTGATTCAGCTTTTTTCGCCAAAAATAACCCGCCCACCACAGACGTAACACCGGCAACTACTGTTGCCCCCGGCAACACCGCTGTTACGGCTACTCCTGCTATCGCTCCTCCAAGAATACCAGCCATTACCCCAATGGCCGCACCTCCGACCTCATAGGACGATGCGCTCGGATCTTTGATGATCCACAACAACTGAGCAACCGAAATAATACTACCCAATCGATGCCCTAAACCCGACATCAGTTTACCCATGGAATCAGCTTCATGCGCGATCTTGGAAAATGACTCTATTTTCCCAAGCTCCGCGCGCATAGCATCAACGCGCGCAATAAGCTGAGCATCGAGACGACTTCGGTCGATACTATCCAGCGCTCTAATTGTTGCGTTACTCAATTCATCCAGACTTTGCCACATCGCCTTCGCATATTGAGCACGGCTCGCTGCATCTGTAGAAAGACGCGCCGCATTGTTTGCGATGAGCTCCATCTGGGCAGCAGATTTCTGTAGCGCGATTCTTATGCCCTCCCCTACCGAACCGAGCACATCCCATTTGTCGAGTTCATAACCAGCCACCATCTACTCCTCCTTACAATTAAAAGCGCGGCGCACTGCAATGAAAACTGCAACGACACCCGGCGCAATAGCGATAACCTCGGCCCCACCCGCAAACAGCGGCCCGATCAAACCCAGCCACATGCGCGAACGGCTTATTGCCACAAAGTTCCATTCATAGAAATACCCATCAGCCAAAATCGAATGGAATCCCATGCACATAAACATCAAGACGACAAAAATTGCGTAGATTTTCCTCGCAAAGGAAATTTTAGAATACCCACTCTCAATCCGAGATCGATACGAATAACAAAAGCGAATCGCTACCGAAAGCCTCATCGGAATCGCGACCAACATCAAAAAAAAATACAGCGCCGTCACGTCAGGAAACTTGGATTTCTTCACCGCGCCGGGTATCAAAGGAAATATCTCTCCAGCGTTGGCTACCGCAACCTTCAGAAACGACCAACGCGTCAACGCGTCATCCGGTGCAAACCAAGCAATCACCACCCCAGATAAATGCAACACCAAGAGTGCGGGACTCATTCGATAAACCTTGATCATTAGGCTAAAGATGTTCGTTGGCTCAGTATCATCTCCGCCCTTTTCCCTCACCGATCCATAGCCGGCTCCGTTCTCCCGCCCTGTAGAACGAGCATCCCTCCTTGGCCACCGACGCTCTTTCATATCGATACCCAATCAAACTCTGCAAGCATTATCGAATTCAATCCGAATATCTCCCTTAGTCACATTCAATTCCATGAAAACGTAGATGGGACGCTCGCCGCCTTCTCCAGCGGTATCCGGCATACTCCGTCAGCACTGGCCAACGCACCAGTACGTCCGCACCAGTACGTCATTTGATGCGAACCATGCCGTTAGCGCACCGACGAGATACCAAACCATGATCACCGATTCCGCCGATAGATCGCAATCAGTCATCCACCGATAACTCGAGCCCGATTGTCATCTCCTTTCCGTGCGAGTTCGCACAAGCCCCTTTTCGTCTCGCCGCCATTCCATATAGATGCCAATCACAGTGTGTCAAAGCGTTACCAAGCAAAACCGACGGATCACACTAGCCCCCAGCACTATGTCGCACCACGAAGACACGGAAATAATTTAAACAAAATAGGAAGTCGATTTATTTTCATACAGATACGAAACCACAAATATAATTCCGCACTTGTACGAGTAATCGCTTAACGCGCAACATCGACGAATTAGTAGTAGAAAAAACAGCCAAGCCAGATTTTCAAATCCGCGCCACAATGCTTCGACTGGTTGTAAATCAGGAGTGACGATGTTCGCTTTTGTCGGCATGCTGGCCGACGACTTTCGCCCTTTGCCGTTCGAACGAGACCGGCTAGGTCGACATCTAGCGTACGAATGAATGCAGTCGGCAGCCCGGACAACCGAAAGTTCCAGCATTCGCCGGCAGCGCTTGCCGGCTCAATAGGTGGTGTGGCTGGTGCTCGCGCGTGAGTTGTACCGGCATCAGTCGATCAGCGAGATCGTTGATGGATTGACGCTGGCGCTACCGGCACCTGATGCGTCATTGGTCGGCGAGAGCGCCATCCCCGCGCTCGTACGGCATATTTCCGGCACTGCCTGAACACCTACGTGAACGGATCAAGCAACTTCTCAATGAAAAACGGCCCGGTCGCTTTCGCGACCGGGCCGTCAAGTCCCAACTGTTTCGCTACACCATTCTGCACTTCACCGGGAATGTTAAAACGGCATTAGGCTCCATGGCCGGCTTTCCCGCTTGAAGCGATTCCGACGCTACATCAGTCGCCCGATGGAATCTGCGCCAGTAACACACCGGCCCCTCTCCGTCACACGTCGAACTTCACGCCTTGCGCCAGCGGCAGCTGACGGCTGTAGTTGATCGTGTTCGTCGCACGGCGCATGTATGCCTTCCACGCATCCGAACCCGACTCGCGGCCGCCGCCCGTTTCCTTCTCGCCGCCGAACGCGCCGCCGATCTCCGCGCCGCTCGTGCCGATGTTCACGTTGACGATCCCGCAATCGCTGCCGGCCGCCGACATGAACTGCTCGGCCTCGCGCATGTCGTTCGTGAAGATCGCCGACGACAGGCCCTGCGGCACCGCGTTGTGCACGTCGATCGCGTCCTCGAAGTTGTCGTAGACCATCACGTAGAGAATCGGCGCGAACGTCTCGCGCTCGACCACCGCCGATTGCTTCGGCATCCGTACGATGGCCGGACGCACGTAATACGCATCCGCGTGACCGAGATCGACGCGCTCGCCGCCCTTCACTTCGCCGCCCTGCTCGCGCGCGTCAGCCAGCGCCTTCTGCATCGCGTCGAACGACGCACGGTCGACCAGCGGGCCGACGAGCGTGCCTTCCTCGAGCGGGCTGCCGACCTTCACCGATGCGTACGCCTTCTCGATGCGCGGCAGCAGCTGGTCGACGATGCTGCGATGTACGATCAGGCGGCGCAGGGTCGTGCAACGCTGGCCTGCCGTGCCGACTGCCGCGAACGTGACGGCGCGCACCACGAGGTCGAGGTCGGCGCTCGGCGCGACGATCATCCCGTTGTTGCCGCCAAGTTCGAGGATGCCGCGCGCGAGACGCTGGCTCAGCACCTTCGCGACTTCCTGGCCCATCCGCACGCTACCGGTCGCGCTGACGACCGGCACCTTCTTCGACGAGGTCAGCACCTCGCCGACGTCGCGCATGCCGAGCACGAGCTGGCTCAAGCCTTGCGGCGCGACACCCGGATGCGTCTTGTCGAATTCGCGCAGCGCCTTGGCGAGCAGCTGATGACATGCGATCGCGGTGAGCGGCGTCTTTTCCGACGGCTTCCACACGACCGAATCGCCGCACACGAACGCGAGCGCGGCATTCCACGCCCACACCGCGACCGGAAAGTTGAACGCCGAGATCACGCCGCACACGCCGATCGGGTGCCACGTCTCCATCATCCGATGGCCCGGGCGCTCGGATGCGATGGTCAGGCCGTAAAGCTGGCGTGACAGGCCGACCGCGAAATCGCAGATGTCGATCATTTCCTGCACTTCGCCGAGCCCTTCCGACGTGATCTTGCCGGCTTCGAGCGTGACGAGGCGACCGAGCTCGGCCTTGTGCTCGCGCAGCACGTTGCCGAACACGCGCACGAGCTCGCCACGCACCGGCGCCGGCACCGTGCGCCACTTGAGGAATGCGTCGTGCGCGGCGTCGATCTTGCGCTCGGCGTCGGCGGGCGAGTCGACCGCCAGCGTCGCGAGCGTCGCGCCGTCGAGCGGCGAACGCGCGGTCAGCGCATTGCCTTTCCACTGGGCGAGATCGATGTCGAGCGCAGCAAGAATGTCGTTGAATTGCATCACTTCCTCTTCAGGGACAGATTGATCGATGCGGCGGCGACGCCGCCCGCGTGATTCGATTGGAGCGCGTTCGCGCGCCCTGTGCAAGCGGATGTGCGGCTCGGGAGGGCCGGCGCGCCGCCTGGCGCATCGCGCGGCGCCGCCGCCGGAAAACCCGCCGGACGGCACGTCCCGGCCTCGCGACGCACGATCCATGAGACACATTGTCGGTGGCCACAAGTCGGGCCGCTATTGATATTAACTCACGACTTCATTCCCAAAACGCAACACCCCCGCAGGGCGAATCCACTTGTTTCGGCATGGGTACGGGACGTGTCCGGGGCTCGTGGCCGGGCCGCCGCGCCGGTTTCGGCAGGCAACAAGTTGATGACAAAGTTGCATTACCCAGTGCGGAAATATCGTTTGCCGCGCATGCGGTCGGCACACACAATCGGGGCGGCGTCGAGGTGCACAGCACCCGCTGCGCCGACGGCCGCCCAGCGGCGGCCGGACGACCGACGAAGGCGACACGCGTCGCGGCCCGCTGCACTGGCAGATCGGGATCAAGCCAGCGAAGCAGTGCCGCTGCCCACCCGGCGACGCGCCGCCCTTCGTCACCAAAAAACAATCCCGGAGACAGCGCCAGCCCCCGCCATGCATTCAGATGCCCGCCCCGACTCGCCCCGTCCGTCCGGCTCGCCGCCCGCGAAGCCGTCCCTCCACCGCGCGCTGCAGGCACGCCATCTGCGGATGATCGCCATCGGCGGCTCGATCGGCACGGGCCTGTTCGTCGCGTCCGGCGCGTCGATCTCGCAGGCCGGCCCCGGCGGCGCGATGCTCGCTTACATGCTGATCGGCCTGATGGTGTACTTCCTGATGACGAGCCTCGGCGAAATGGCCGCGTTCATGCCCGTGTCCGGCTCGTTCGCGACCTACGGCGCGAAATTCGTCGACGAGGGCTTTGGCTTCGCGCTCGGCTGGAACTACTGGTACAGCTGGGCCGTGACGCTCGCGGTCGAGCTCGTCGCCGCCCAGCTCGTGATGCACTACTGGTTTCCGCATGTGCCAGGCGTCTGGTGGAGCGCGATCTTCCTCACGCTGATCTTCGCGCTCAACGCGCTGTCGGTGCGCGGTTTCGGCGAAGCCGAATACTGGTTCGCGCTGATCAAGGTGCTGACGGTGCTCGCGTTCGTCGGCGTCGGCCTGCTGATGATCTTCGGCATCATGCAGGGCGGCCCGAGCGCGGGCTGGGGCAACTTCACCATCGGCGACGCGCCCTTCGTGGGCGGTTGGGCAACGATGCTCGGCGTCGCGATGATTGCGGGCTTCTCGTTCCAGGGCACCGAAATGATCGGCGTCGCGGCCGGCGAATCGGAGAACCCGCGCACGACGATTCCGCGCGCGGTCAGCCAGATCTTCTGGCGCATCCTGCTGTTCTACGTGTTCGCGATCTTCGTGATCGGCGTGCTGATTCCGTACACCGACCCGAGCTTGCTGAAGAGCGACGTGACCGACATCGGCGTGAGCCCGTTTACGCTCGTGTTCCGCCATGCGGGCCTCGCGTTCGCGGCCGGCGTGATGAATGCGGTGATCCTGACGGCCGTGCTGTCGGCCGGCAATTCGGGCATGTATGCGTCGACCCGGATGCTCTACAACCTCGCGGTCGAAGGCCGCGCGCCGAAGCTGTTCGCGAAGCTGTCGGCCGGCGGCGTGCCGCGCAACGCGCTGCACGCGACGACCGCCGTCGGCGCGCTGTGCTTCCTCACATCGCTGTACGGCGACAAGACCGTCTACCTGTGGCTGCTGAACACGTCGGGCATGGCCGGCTTCATCACCTGGCTCGGCATCGCGGTCAGCCACTACCGGTTTCGCAAGGGCTTCCTCAAACAGGGCTATCGGCTCGACCAGTTGCCGTACCGGTCGAAGTGGTTCCCGTTCGGCCCGCTGTTCGCATTCGGGCTGTGCGCGATCGTCGCGCTCGGCCAGGACTACCAGGCGTTCCTCGCCGACAAGATCGACTGGGCCGGCATCGCCGCGACCTACATCGGCCTGCCGTTCTTCCTCGCGATCTGGCTCGGCTACGCGCTGGTGCGCAAATGCCGCCTCGTCCGCTACGAGGACATGGAGATCGCGCCGTGGATCGAGCGCAACGCGACGGCCGAAGCGACGGTCAAGGCCGATGCCGGCTATCCGACCTACGTCGCCGCCCCGGCCAACCCGACGCCGGGCGCCTGATGGCCGGTCGCGCAACGGCCGCCGCCCGACCGCCGCGGCCGTTGCGCTGAAAACCCCATTCGACGCGGCGCGCGCGTTCAGGCAAGATCGACGCGCGCCGTCCGTTTTTCCGTCGTTACGAGTCACCGAGAACGCATGCAGAACTTCTACGAAGCCACCGTTACCCGCCAGCCCTATCCGCAACTGACCGGCACGATCGACACGCAGGTCTGCATCGTGGGCGGCGGCCTCGCCGGCCTGTGCACGGCGCTCGGCCTCGTCGAGCGCGGCGTGCGGGATGTCGTCGTGCTCGACGGCGAGCGGGTCGGCTTCGGCGCATCGGGCCGCAACGGCGGCTTCGTGTTTGGCGGCTACAGCCTCGACAACGCGGACCTGTTGCGCACGCTCGGCCGCGACGAGGGCCGCCGCCTGTACCGGCTCACCGTCGATGCGGTCGACCTGATCCGCGCGCGGATCGCCCGCTACGGAATCGACTGCGACATCGTCGACGAAGGCGTGATGCTCGCGAACTGGTTCGACGATCCGTCGCGGCTCGACGGCGTGCGCACGCTGATGAAGCAGGAATTCAACGTCGACTGGGAACCGGTTGCCACCGACGCGCTGCGTGCGCGGCTGAGGACGCAGCGCTATTACGGCGGCCTGTTCGAACCGAACGCGTTCCACTTCCATCCGCTCAAGTACGTGCTCGGCGTCGCGGCGGCCGCCTCGCGCGGCGGCGCGCGCGTGTATGAACGCTCGGCCGCGCTCGGCATCGCGCGCGAAGGCGCCGGCTACGTCGTGCGCACGGCGCAGGGCGTAGTGCGTGCGAAGGACGTCGTGTTCGCCGGCGGCGGCTATGCGCGCGGCGTGTCGCCGCGCATCGAGCGCGCGGTGCTGCCGATCGCGACCTACGTGATCGCGACCGAACCGCTCGGCGCGCGCCTGCCGGACGCGATCGACGCGCCATATGCGATCTACGACACACGTTTCGCATTCGACTACTACCGTCCGCTGAAGGACACACGGATTCTGTGGGGCGGCCGGATCTCCGTGCTCGACCGCGGCCCCGATGCGATCGCGCGGCTGCTGCGACGCGACCTGCTGCGCGTGTATCCGCAGCTCGACGGCGTGAAGGTCGAATACGCGTGGGGCGGGCTGATGAGCTACGCGCGACACAAGATGCCGCAGATCGGCCGCGACGCGGACGGCGTGTGGCACGCGATCGCATTCGGCGGCCACGGGATGGCGCCGACCACCGTCGCCGGCGAAGCGCTCGCCGCCGCGCTGGCCGGGGAGCGGCCCGTTCCGGAAGGCTTCGCCGCGTTCGGGCTCACGCGCACGTTCGGGCTCGCGGGGCTAGCCGCCGCGCAACTCACGTACACCGCGTACCAGGCCCGCGACGCGCTTGCGTCGTGCCGGCACTGAGCGGCGGCGGCAGCCGAAACCGCACGGCCGATTAGAGCGAAAGGTCGGCCGGGCGGGCATTTCCCGCATGCTAGAATGATTTTTTCATGCCGCCGCGAACCCACAACAAAGTCACATGAAAGCTGGAAGCAAGGCCGCCACGTCCGAAAGCCGAGCGCTTGCGACCGATGCGCGGCGCAAATACGATCCCGAGCAAACCAAGCGCAACATCCTCGACGTCGCCACGCAGGAGTTTTCCGCGATGGGCCTCGCCGGTGCGCGCGTCGACGCGATCGCCGAGCGCACGAACACGACGAAGCGGATGCTCTACTACTACTTCGAAAGCAAGGAAGGGCTGTACGAGGCCGTGCTGGAGAAGGTGTACGGCGACATCCGCGCGCTCGAGCAGGAACTGCACGTCGGCGACATGGAGCCGCGCGAAGGCATGCGCCGGCTGGTCGAATTCACGTTCGACTATCACGACAAGCACCGCGACTTCGTCCGCCTCGTATCGATCGAGAACATCCACGGCGCGAAGTATCTCGAACAGCTGAAGTCGTTCAAGAACCGCAACGTCAGCATCATCAAGACGCTCGAGGAACTGCTCGAGCGCGGCGCGGCGAGCGGCGCCTTCCGCAAGGACATCGACGCGTTCGACCTGCATCTGCTGATCAGTTCGTTCTGCTTCCACCGCGTGTCGAACCGCTATACGTTCGGTGCGGCGTTCGGCCGCGACCCGTCAGCGCCGCGGCTGCGCGCACGGCATCGCGAGACGATCACCGATTCCGTGCTGCGTTACGTCGCCGCGTAGGCTCACCGCACGATTCCGTCCGAAGGCCGGCGGGCGAGCATTCCACTCGCCATCCGGCACATCCCCCGAACTTCGCCGCACCGCCTGCAACCGGCATGAGCCGGACGCACGCGGCGCGCATGGTTCATGCCACCTCGCGCCGCGCGTGCATCGCGGGCGCATCCGTCGGCACGGCCGACGCCAGCGCGATCCGCGCCTTCTCTTCCGGGCTGCCCGGCACGTAATACTTCTTCGCCCAGCTCGAATCCGGTGCGAGCGCGAGCTGCCGCTGCGCACTGGCCCCTTGCCGTTTCGTCTCGATCGACAGCGCCCGCGCGCGGTAGTGCTCGTAGAGCCGCAGGAATTCCGCGAGATAGATCGCCGCGATCCGCGTGTCGCGAATCTCCAGCAGGTTCTCGTCGTTGTACTGCTCGGAATTGCGACTCATGTTCGCCGAGCCTGTATAGACGATCGGGTCCGCGCCTTCCGCATCGATCACGATGAACTTGTGGTGGATCACGACCGGCGGATAGGCCGGCGCCGGCTCGCCCGGGAAGAGGCGCAGCTCCGGCTCGAAACCCTTCGGCACGGTCGCCGGCGAAAAATACGCGGCATCGATCACGTCGCGCCGATCGCGCTGGCGATGGTAAAGCTCGAGGTTCGCAAGCGTCGCCGCATCGAGCGATTGCCCGTCGTGCTGCGCGGCATCGGCCTTCGTCGCGCTGCCGACGTTGATGCGGTTCACCAGGCCGAACATCATCAGGCCGCGGTCGCCGGCTGCAAAGCATGCGTCGCGCAGCGCGGCGTCGGTCGGCATGAACAGGCAGAACGACACCGAATGCTTCGCGGCCGCGATGGCGGCGACGATCGTATCGATCTCGGTGCGCTGCCCCGCCGGCTCCGGCGAAAACGCGACACGCACCTGCGCGCTGCCGATCGTCATCGGCGCCGACCAGCCCGCCGACAACTTCGCCGTCTCCGCAATCGGCGGATTCGCGGCCAGCGCGTGCGCCCGCGCGTTGTACAGCGCCGCGAGCGCCGGCGAATCGAACGCGTGCAGCACGTTCGCCTGCTCCGTCAGCCCTTCGGTCGTGAAGTTGGCGGAACCGGTCAGCACGCGCGCCGGCGCCACCGCGGTCGCCGCATTCGCCGGTGCATCGGTCACGATGAACTTGTCGTGCATGATGTGCGTCCGGTCGCGCGGCGCGAGCGTCGCGAGGCCCTGCAGCGCATCGACGGCCGGCTGGTTCGGCGACGGCAGCGGCGGCTTGCCCTTGCGCGCGGTCGCGTGCGCATCGTAGACGATCGCGAGCGACGCTTCGCCGTGCTGACGCCCGAACGCCTCGAATGCGGGCAGCGCCCACAGCGTGTCCGTCAGGTGATAGACGGCCGACACCGCGCGCGATGCGGGGTCGAGCATCGTCGCGAACACCTGTTCCATGTCGTTCGCGAGCCACGTGCGCAGCTTCAGCGCCTGGTCCGCACTCGGCGCCGCATTCGGTGCGAGACCCAGTGCCGCAACCTGCTTCGCGAATGCCTGCGAGCTGACGACCGCACGGTTGAACCACGTGCCGACACCGTCCACGACGTGCGCGGGCAGCACGACCTCGCACACGCCGGCTTCCGCGTCGAGCACCTGCAGGTTCTCCGGCGTGCCGACGACCGGATAGACGTCATAGCGGAACGACGCATCGCGATCCTGCGGATCGATGCGCGCGTCCCACCACATGAATTTCTGGATCGGCGCCTGATCGGTCGGCGCGTCGCCCTGCGTGTCGGCGGCCGGGCCGTCGAACGTGAGCCGGTTCGGCAGCCAGCTGTTCGGCGCCCGCGTCTTGCCGTCGGCCGACCAGAAACCCGGCGTGCGCCGGATCGCGAAGCCGAGGAAGTCCGTGCGCGACGCCGCATCGGGCCAGTCGAAGGCCAGCAGGACCAGGGTCGGAGAAAGATAGCTGCGTACGCTGACGGTCATTCGTTGCTCCTGCCGGACGAGCCGGTCGAGATGAATGGGTCAGTGTTGACGGCGGTTCTTCCCGCGCGATGACGGTTCGATGAACCTTGTATGTCGGACCCGCGTCAGTCGCACACGAGCAGCTCGATGCCGCGTGCGGTCAGCGCGCGGCGCACGGCCTTGTCCGGCGCGCGCTCGGTCACGAGGTAGCGCGCGGCCGACGTGCCGTTGATCCGCACCGGCGTCACGCGGCCGAACTTCGAATGATCGGCGACGATGATCGCCGTGCCGGCCGCCGCGATCATCCGGCTGCGCACTTCGGCGGCGAGCCGCGAGTAGTCGGTGCAGTCGCCGTCGGCCGTGATGCCGCCCGCGCCGACGAACGCGAAATCGACATGGTATTGCGCGAGCTGCTGGATCGTATCGAGCCCGAACGTCGCATCCTCGTCGTCGGACAGTTCGCCGCCGAGCAACGTCACGCGATTGCCGTTGCGCCGCGCGAGCACGAACGCCGTGCGCCAGTCGTTCGTGTAGATCGACAGCCGGTGGCGATCGGCCAGCGCGAGCGCGACCGCATGCGGCGTGCTGCCCGAATCGATCAGCACCGACGCGTCGTCCGGCACGAATTCGGCCGCGCGCCGCCCGATCGTGCGTTTCGCTTCGGCGTTCGCCGCTTCGCGCTCGGACAGGCTCGGCTCGCGGCGGTCCGCCGCCAGCGCGCCGCCATGCGTCATCACGAGCAGGCCGCGCGCCGCGAGCGCGTTCAGGTCGCGCCGGACCGTCTCGCGCGACACGTCGAGCGAGCGCACGAGTTCGGCAACCGACAGCGCACCCGATCTTCCGAGCTCCGACAGAATGTATTGATGACGTTGTTCCGCCAGCATCGCAATGCGCCCGAGGCGACTGGTAATGGGTAAGCCGACCATTGTATTACGGCCGTTTGACCGCCATTTGACGGCGGCGCGGCGGGCGGCCATCGCGTTTCACGGAAACGAAATTCTGTATTGCCCGATGCGCGCGAATCGGTGCGGCAAGCGGTTGCTACACTCTGCGTTTCGCCGAACGACAGACCATCAGGGGGGCTTGCGCAATGTATCGCAAAGGCAGTGTGCTCGAAATCCAGTTTTCGCCGGGACGACTCAACGACGCAGCGGGCGATCCGTACTGGATCGACCTGACGCTCGATGAGGCGCGCCGGCTGTACGAACAGCTCGCCGCGCGCTTCGCGACCGACGCGCGCGCGAACCAGCCGCTCGACACGTTCTCGCTCGATTGACCCCCTTCCTTTCCGCGCGCCACGGCGCGTTTTCATGCCGCAGCATCTTCACCTGGCCGGCCGGTAGGCGAACGCCGCCGGGCTTGTAGCGCGTCACGGCCACGGCCAACGCGCATCCCGTGGCAACTGTATGCGGCGCGCACGCGCCACGAGCGAGTGCAGAATCCGACAAGACGGCGGCGCCGCTTCGCCCGATACTGGCCAACTTCCCGATTCGTCCGGCCGTATCGCGGTCCGCCACGCATGTTTACCTCGCTCGTCGCCGCGGCTTTCGTCGCGCTGTGGTCCACCGGCTTCATCGTCGCACGGGCAATCAAGCCCTACGCCGATCCGAACCTGTTCCTGCTCGCGCGATTCGCGGGCACGGCGGCGCTGTTCGGCGCGGTGGCGCTCGCCGCGCGCGCGCCATGGCCGGCCCGCCGCGAATGGCCGCGCCACCTGATCGCCGGCGCACTGCTGCAAGGCGTCTATCTCGGCGCAAGCTACTGGGCCGTCGCACAGGGACTGAACGCGGGCGTGATGGCATTGCTCGGCGCGCTTCAGCCGCTCGCCACCGCCGCGCTCGCGGTGCCGCTGTTCAACGAGCGCCTGCCCGCGCGCGGCTGGCTCGGGATGGCGCTCGGGCTCGCCGGCGTCGCACTCGTGCTCGCGCCGAAGGTCGCGGACGGCGTTGCGTCGCCGCCGGGCGCCGCGCCCGCGTGGTTCGTCGTGGCCGTGTCGATCCTGTCGGTCGGCTCGATCACCGCTGGGTCGCTGTATCAGAAGGGCAAGCTCGCGCAGAACGATCTGCGCACGGCCGTCGCCGTGCAGAACCTCGGCGCGGCAATCGTCGCGGCCGTCTTCGTCGCGCTGCTGCACGAAACGCGCTGGATCGGCGCGCCGGCGCTGTGGATATCGCTCGTGTGGGGCGTCGTGTTCCTGTCCGGCGGCGCGGTCACGATGCTGATGTGGATGCTGCGGCGCGGCAACGCCGCGCGCGCGACGTCGTTGCTGTTCCTCGCGCCGCCGCTCGCCGCGCTGCAGGGCTACCTGCTGTTCGGCGAAACGCTCGCGACCGTCCAGCTCGCCGGCTTCGGGCTCGCGCTGGCGGGCGTCGTGCTCGCGCGGCGCTGACGCGGCGAGCGGAAGCAGGGCGCGCCGTCACCGCACTCCCATGCATCGAAACGGAGCATCCGCGTGCACGCCGGAGTCTGCCGCGTCGCGCGCTGCCCATGACGCGGCAGCCCGTCTCGCCGATGCAACGCGCGGTCACCGGATCGCATGCCCGGCGCGGCGCCGGACCGCGATTGCGCTTATGATGGGCGCCTCGCATTTCGTTCCGGAACCACCCTCCATGACATCCGCCGATTACGCCAGCCGCCAACGCGCGATCATTGCCGAACTGAACGTCGCCCCGCAATTCGACGTCGATGCCGAAATCGCCCGCCGCGTCGATTTCCTCGCGCAGTACCTTCGTTCGACCGGCCTGCGGACCTACGTGCTCGGCATCAGCGGCGGCGTCGATTCGTCGACGGCCGGGCGGCTCGCGCAACTGGCGGTCGAACGGCTGCGCGCCGAAGGCTACGACGCCCGCTTCATCGCGATGCGCTTGCCGAACGGCGTGCAGAACGACGAAGCCGATGCACAGCGCGCGCTCGCGTTCGTGCGCGCGGACGAGACCTTCACGGTCGACGTGAAACCGGCCGCCGACGCGATGCTCGCGTCGCTCGTCGCGTCCGGCCACGCATTCGAAAACCCCGCACAGCAGGACTTCGTGCACGGCAACATCAAGGCACGCGAGCGCATGATCGCGCAGTATGCGGTCGCCGGCGCGCGGCGCGGCATCGTGATCGGCACCGACCACGCGGCCGAATCGCTGATGGGCTTCTTCACGAAATTCGGCGACGGCGGCGCGGACGTGCTGCCGCTCGCCGGCCTGAGCAAGCGTCGCGTGCGTGCAATCGCCCGCGCGCTGGGCGGTGACGAACTGATCGTGATGAAGGTGCCGACGGCCGACCTCGAGGAACTGCGTCCGCTGCGCCCCGACGAGCACGCCTATGGCGTCACCTACGACGAAATCGACGATTTCCTCGAAGGCAAGCCCGTCGCCGACAGCGTGTACGAAACGGTGCTGCGTTTCTACGACGGCTCGCGCCACAAGCGCGCGCTGCCGTACACGCCGTTCGACTGGCCGGCCGCCTAAGCCGGCCCCGTCGTCGCAACACCATGCCGTGCCGCGCGAACCCCGGCGGTTACGCGCGGCATGTGCACGACGGGCGCCGCTACGCGTGCCCGCCCGCCTTCTTCGCCTGCAGTGCGCGAATCCGCATCCGCGCGCCCGTATCGCTGACCGTCGCGTCGTACATCGTCGCGAGATCGCGCTTGAGCGCGGTGCGCGAACCGCCGTCGAGATACACCATGTGTCCCGACGGATAGAAGCGCGCGGACAAGTTCTGCCGCACCTTCTGATCCTCGAGCGGCATCTGCTGCAGGTCGATCACGGTCTGGTAGAACGGTGTGACGAAATCGTAGAGGCCGTTCGCCGACAGCACCTTCAGGTCGACGTTCAACGCCATCACCGCGGCGAGATCGCCGGCCGTATAGAGGATCACGTTCCCTTTGGCGTCGATGCCCTGCTGCGCGCCGGTCGGGTCGATATGGCTGAAGTCCCAGTTCTGGAACGCCTGGTCGTTCAGGTCCGTGAACGCGGAATTCGACGTGAACTTCAGCTGCTCGTTCAGGTAGCTGTTCCACATCGCCGTGTAGACGCCCGTCACGGCCGTCATCGTCGGATCGTTGCCGCCCGAGTTCGGGTCGATCTTGCCGGCGATGCCCGATGAAATCCCGGTCACGCGGCCGTCGTACGAACCGAGCGCCAGCCCCTGCGCCCGCAGCAGCGTCGTGAGGAACAACGAATTGCCGCGCGGGTCGTAGCCCGCGATATCGAGGCCCCATGTCTGCAGCGTCGCCGCATCGATACCCGTGTACTCCGACAGCTTCCGCACGGTGGCCGGATCGGCATGCGGGACGTTGCGCAACGCGGTCAGGTAGTCGGTACGCGCGAACTGCGCGACTTCCTCGACGAACGCGCCGAGATCGGTCGGCGCGGGCGTGACGCCGAGCTTCTTGTGATACCACGCGTCGGCCGCGGCGGTCGGCAGCGCGCCGACCGGGTTGCCGGCCTGCCGGTAGTCGAGGATCGACGACTGCAGCGTGACGCCGTTCAGGTCGACGCCGTCCTCGTGCAGCTTGTACGCGAGCACGCAGCTGCGCGCGGTGCCGTACGACTCGCCGAACAGGTATTTCGGCGAATTCCAGCGGTTGTTCTTCGTCAGGTAGCGCTTGATGAACTGCTTCAGCGAATTCGCATCCTGGTCGACGCCCCAGAAATTGCGGTTCCGGTTCGGCGCGACGGCCGCCGAATAGCCGGTGCCGACCGGGTTGATGAACACCAGATCGCTGTGGTCGATCATGCTGTCCGGGTTATCTTCCATCTGGTACGGCGCGGGCGGCGTGAACCCCGGCATCGACGTCTTGATGCGCTTCGGCGCGAACGAGCCGAGCAGCACGAACACCGACGACGATCCGGGCCCGCCGTTGTAGAAGAACGTGACGGGCCGCGTTTCCTCCTTCGCGCCGTCCGCCGTGAACGCGACGTAGAACAGCTTCGCGGCCGGCTGCGAACTGCTCGGATCGACCGTCACGAGATGCCCGGCCGTCGCCGTGTACGCGATGCGCTTGCCGTCGATCAGGATCGTGTGGTGCGTGATCGCGGCCGCCTCGGTCGTGTCGGTCACCGAGTCGTCGGGGCCGTTGCCGTACGCGACCGGATCGAAGAACGGCTGGTCGCGGCCGTGGCTCAGCGCGACCGGATTGATGGTCGGCGGCACGCCATGCGAATTGTGGTCGCCGTGATGCAGCGGATACACGCCGCCGGAGGATGCGGAATCGATGCCCATCGTGCTGCTCCTGGAGGTGAAAAAGGACGCGGGCAGGACACCCGCGTCGCATGGAAAGGCCTGTGCCGGTGCGTCAGCTCGATGGCTTGCGCGCAAGGATCGCCGCGAGTTTCGCGCCGTCCGGGCTGCCGAGGCCCGTGCACGCATCCCAGCCGGACGCGGCTGCATACGTGCCGTTCGAGCCTTTGGTGATGTCGCGCAGCGCGCCCGGATTCTTGTACAGCGCCGGATTGATCCAGCCGGCCGATGCGCCGGCCGATGCGTTGATCCGTGCGATCAGCGCGGCCCACAGCGGCGCGACCGCACTCGTGCCGCCCATCACCGCGGGCGTGCCCGCAACCGACACCTCGTAGCCCGTTTGCGGCGATGCATCGCCTGCGACGTCCGGCACGCCGCGCTTAGCAAGCGGCGTGCTGCTGCCGTCGGCGAGCGCAACCGTCAACCCCTGCTGCCATGCCGGCAGGTCGAACATCGTGCTGACGCCACCGCCGCCCGCGCCGCCGCCGGCCGCCTCGTCGTTCCACGTGACCTCGCTGCGGATGCCCTGCCCGGGCAACGCATCGAGCTGCGTGCCGCCGCAGCCGAGCACGTACGGGCTCGACGCAGGGAAGTCGACGTGATCGGTGCCGTCCTGCAACCCGTCGCCCGAGCCGCTGTCGCCCGACGCCGCGCACACCGTGATGCCTTGCGCGGCGGCCGCCTGCAGCACGCGGTTGAACGCCTGCGCCGACTGCGCCTGCCAGATCGCTTCCGGCCCGCCCCAACTGATCGAGATCACCGACGGCTTGTTGGTCGTGTCGGTGACGGCCGCGTTGACGGCCTGGATGAAGCCCGCGTCGCTGTTCGGCGCGAAGTACACGGCGATCTTCGCGGCCGGCGCGATCGCACCGGCGATCTCGATGTCGAGCGCGACTTCGCCGTCCGGGCCGTTCGCGTCGCCGGTCGGCGCATTGCGGCCGGTGCCGACGTTCACGTCGACGAGCGTCGGCGGCGTGCCGATGCCGAGCCCGCGGAAATACTGCTCGATATCGGCCGCGCGATAGCCGCCGCCGAGTTCGACGATCGCGATGCATTGCCCGGCGCCGTCGCCGGCCGGAAAGCCGTACAGCGACGCGAGCTGGATCGGCGTGAACGTGACGCTCGTGGCGCCGCGCGCCGGCCTGAACGGCGGACGCAACCGGAAGTGCGGCCGTGCCTGCGGACGGCTGTCGAGGCCGAGCACGGCCGTGACGGCGTCGCCGAGATCGTCCGGCAGCGCGATCGGGCCCGAGCGGCCGCGGTATTGACCGATCGAACGATGCTCGAAACGTTCGAGCTTCACGCTGAATGCCGCTTCGAACTGCTGGATCGTGCCCGACAGCACGACGACGCTTTCGACCGGGTCGACGCGATCGACCGTCAACTGATGACGACGCGCGAAGTCCTCGGTCTTGCGGATGTCGTCGGAATGGGCGGAGAAACGCTGCGCGAAGGCTTCGCGCGACAGCGGTTTCGCCTGTGCGTCGCCGGTGGCGAGCTGGTGGACCAACGTATCGAGTTGCCCTTCTTCCTGCCGCCGCAACATGATCGTGACGTGGATGCGTTCTGCCGGATCGCACGGCCCGAGGCACTTGGACTCGGGGACGATTCGGGGTTCACGGTCGGCGTGAAGATGCCTTGCCATGTTCAGACCCTCCTTGGTACCGCGTTGCACGGAACAGCCAGGAAATCGGACATAGCCGGCGGAAGTGGGTTCCGTTCGGTCAGTCGGTTCGCGAATGCGCGAAGTTAAACGGAGTTTAGATCAGTCAGACGATTTGCGCGCACGCCCTTCTGCGGCGAGCATGCACACGAAGGCCGGCATTGCGCCCGGCCTCTATCGATCGTCGCATCGCTGCCGCGCGGCAGCGATGCCGCTCAATCCATCGACAGGCGCAGCGCGAACCCGATCAGCGCGGCGGAAAACGTCCAGCGCTGGACCGTCTGCGCGAGCGGATGCGCGCGCATCCACGCCGCGATGCGCGACGCGCCGAACACGCATGCCAGATCGAAACACACGCCGGCCGCGACCAGCAGCGCGCCGAGCGCGAACATCTGCCACACGACGGGGCCTGCCTCGGGCCGCACGAACTGCGGCAGCAGCACCGAGCAGAACAGCAGCGCCTTCGGATTCAGCAGGTTCGTCAGCAGCCCCTTGAAGAACGACTGCCGCAGTTCACCCGGAGCCGCCTCGTCGCCGTCGCCGAGTGCGAACACCGGCGAGCGAAACACCTGAATCGCGACGTACGCGAGATAAAGCGCGCCGCCGTAACGGATCACTTCGTACAGCCACGGCGCGCTGCGGATCAGCGCCGCGACACCGCACGCGGACAGCGTCACGTGCGCGGTGCGCGACAATGAAAGGCCCGCGGCCGCCGCGATGCCCGGGCGCACGCCGCGGCCGATGCTGGTCTGCAGCACGAGCGCCATGTCGGGCCCGGGCACCGCGTAGATAGCCGCCAGCGCGGCGAGATAAATCAACAGCAAATGCGTGGAAATCATGGTCTGCCCCCGTCCTTCAATGACGATATGTTGCCGCTGAAGGTGGAGGGATTATTGGCCATCTTTGGCTCAGTATTGGCGATCCATAGCGGAATCCGCCACAATCATGGAATCCAAACGAGGATTCCGCCAACATGACCGAACTCGACAAAACCGATCGCGCGATTCTCGCCGCGGTGCAGCGCGACGGCCGCCTGCCGATCGCGCGCCTCGCCGATTCCGTCGGCCTGTCCGAAACGCCGTGCGCGCGGCGCCTGAAACGTCTCGAAAACGACGGCTACATCGAGCGTTACCGCGCGCAGCTGTCGCGTCAGGCGCTCGGCTTCGGCGTCGTCGCGTTCGTGCTCGTGCGGTTCGCGACGCACGACCGCAAGGTCGCCGACCGGTTCGAACGGGAAGTGCTCGGCATCGAGCGAATCCTTGCGTGCCATAACGTCGCGGGCACGGCCGACTACCTGTTGCAGGTGGTCGCACGCGATCTCGACGACTACGGCACGTTCCTGCGCGACTCGCTGCGGATGCTGCCGGGCGTCACATCGATCGAATCGGCGCTGTCGTTGCGGGAGGTGAAACACGATGCGGGGTTACCGGTGCCTTGATGCCCGCAGCGGGCCGCGCGCGCGATACCCGGCCGCAGGGCCCGCGTTGCCTGGCCTCACGCGCGGCGCGCGAGACCTCACACGACGTCGGGCGACTGGTGCGCGCGTTCGAGATCCTCGAGAAACGCTTCGACGAGCGGATCGCCGCGCCCGTCGCGCGCCACGACCATGTGGAACGTGACCTCGTAATGCAACCGATCCGGGTTGAGCGGCGCGAGGAGCCCCTGCGTGACATACGGCGCCGCGAAGTGCTGCGGCAGATAGCCGAGGTGGTGGCCTGACAGGATCAGCAGCGCGACCGCCTCCATGTTGTCGGCGGTCGCGGTCACGCGATCGGGCGTCGTGGACATCTGCGCCTCCGGCAGCGGATACGAGCGCCAGGCCCATTCGAATCCCGCGACGTCGGCCGGCGTCAGCCCGCCGGCGCGTTCGAACAGCGGATGGCCGCGACCGCAGTACGCGACCTGCCGCTCGATGAACAGCGGCGTGTAGTGCAGCGTCGGCACGCGATGCCAGAAGTAGCCGACCGCGATCTGGATCTCGCCGCTGAGCAGTTTCTCCTCGAGATCGCCCGGCGCGCGCACCGAGATCGAGAAGCGCACGGCCTCGTCACGCGTGCGGAACGCGGCGATCGCCTCGGCGATCCGCGCGTTCTGGCTGACCGGCGTATGGCCAATCAGGCCGATATTCAGCGTACCGACCAGTTGGCGGTCCATGTGCCGCGCGGCTATCCCGAATTCGTCGAGCGCGGCGAGCAGCTTGCGGCTCATCGCGTGGAACCGCTCGCCCTTCGGCGTGAGCCGGAAGCCGCTGCGGCCGCGCTCGCAGAGCCGGTAGCCGAGCCGCGTCTCGAGCGACGACAGTTGCGCGCTGATCGTCGACTGGCCGACGTTCAGCATCGCCTGCGCGGCCGACACGCCGCCCGCGTCCGTGACCGCGAGAAACACGCGGATCAACCGCAGATCGAGGGTCGACAGATTCCCCAGCACGCTATTCCCCTTCCATACATCGATGAAAATCGATGTTTACGTCGATATCTTCGCATTCTTCTTTCCGGCCGGACGCGTAAAACTATGCGCCAAGCCGCGTCGAATGATACGGCACCCCACATCGGAAGAGACAAGCCCATGAACGACCACACCCATTTCCAGCCGCTTGGCGGCAATGAAATGCCGCGCAGCGGCGGCATCGCGACGATGATGCGCCTGCCGCACGTGACGAGCGCCGCCGGCCTCGACGCGTGTTTCGTCGGCGTGCCGTTCGACCTCGGCACCTCCAACCGCACCGGCGCACGCTTCGGCCCGCGCCAGATCCGCACGGAATCCGTGCTGCTGCGCCCGTACAACATGGCCACGCGCGCCGCGCCGTTCGATTCGCTGCAGATCGCCGACATCGGCGACGTCGCGATCAACCCGTACAACCTGCACGACTCCATCGCGCGCATCGAGACCGCATACGACGCGATTCTCGCGCACGACTGCAAGCCGATCACGCTCGGCGGCGACCACACGATCGCGCTGCCGATCCTGCGCGCGATCCACCGCAAGCACGGCAAGGTTGCATTGATCCACGTCGATGCACATGCCGACGTGAACGATACGATGATGGGCGAAAAGATCGCGCACGGCACGCCGTTCCGTCGCGCGGTGGAGGAAGGCCTGCTGCACGGCGACAAGGTCACGCAGATCGGCCTGCGCGGCACCGGCTACGCCGCCGAGGATTTCGACTGGTGCCGCGAGCAAGGCTTCCGCGTGGTCCAGGCCGAGGAATGCTGGAACAAGTCGCTCGCGCCGCTGATGGAAGAAGTGCGTGCGCGCATCGGCGACACGCCCGTCTACATCAGCTTCGACATCGACGGCATTGACCCGGCCTACGCACCGGGCACCGGCACACCGGAAATCGCGGGTCTCACGGTGCCGCAGGCGCTCGAGATCATCCGCGGCGCGAAGGGGCTGAACATCGTCGGTTGCGATCTCGTCGAAGTCGCACCGCCGTACGATCCGTTCGGCACCACGGCCCTGCTCGGCGCGAACCTCGCCTACGAGCTGCTGTGCGTGCTGCCCGGCGTCGCGTACCGCGACTGATCCCGGCACCCGACCTATTCCAAATCAGAGGATTCCAGAGGAGCACATAACAGATGGGGACTGCCATCAAGCAACCGAAGCGGGCGGCGCTCGCTTCGTTCGTCGGCACCACGATCGAGTGGTACGACTTCTATAGCTACGCGACCGCCGCCGCCATCGTGTTCGGGCCGCTGTTCTTTCCCGGCGAAAGCCGTTTCGTCAGCCTGCTGGCGTCGTTCGGCTCGTTCGCGGTCGGTTTCTTCGCGCGGCCGCTCGGCGGCGTGATGTTCGGCTATCTCGGCGACCGCTTCGGCCGTAAACGCTCGCTGCTCGCGACGCTGATGCTGATGGCCGTGTCGACCGTCGCGATCGGCCTGCTGCCGACCCATGCGCAAGCCGGCGTGATCGCACCGATCCTGCTGGTCCTGATGCGTGTGCTGCAAGGCATCGCGGTCGGCGGCGAATGGGGCGGCGCGGTGCTGCTCGCCGGCGAGCATGCGCCCGAAGGCAAGCGCACGTTCTTCGCGTCGTTCGCGCAGCTCGGCAGCGCGAGCGGCCTGATCCTGTCGATGCTCGCGTTCGGCGCGATCAGCACGCTGTCGAAGGACGACATGATGAGCTGGGGCTGGCGCGTGCCGTTCCTCGCGAGCGCCGTGCTGCTGGCGGTCGGCTTCGTGATCCGCGCGAGCGTGTCCGAGTCGCCCGAGTTCGAGGAGGTCAGGAAAAGCGGCAACACCGCGCAGAACCCGGTGCGCGAGGCGCTCAAGTACTGGCCGCTGCTGCTGCTCGCGATCGGCGCGAACGTGTACGGTATCGCCGGCGTGTATTTCAGCAACATCTTCATGATCAGCTACGCGACGCAGTTCCTGTCGCTCGACCGGTCGATGGTGCTGCATTGCATGACGATCGTCGCCGTGCTGCAGTTCGTCGTGCAGCTCGCCGCCGCGTTCATCGCGCAGCGCTTCGGCACGACGCGCGTGCTGCTGATCACCGGCGCCTGGGCCGCGGTCGTACCGTTTGTGATGCTGCCGCTCGTACATATGGGCACGCCGTTGTCGATCACGGTCGGCGTCGGCCTCGCGACGCTCGCGGAATCGGGCTACTACTCGGTGGTCGCGGGCTTCGTCAGCGGCATCTTCATCGCGCGCATCCGCTACACGGCAATCTCGATCGCGTACCAGGTGTGCGGTGCGATTGCCGGCGGCCTCACGCCGCTCGTCGCAACGCTGATCGCACAGAACACCGCGCCGCAATGGTGGCCGCTCGCGATCCAGTACACGAGCGCCGCCGTGCTGTCGTCGGTATGCGTGTGGCTGATCTCGCGCCGCGTCAGCATCGACGATGCCGGCGCGCCCGGCAAGGCGGACGAACCGCTGCCGCGCGGCGCACGCACCGCGTAACCTCGCGCAACGGGCAGGCGACATCGCCTGCCCGTTTGCATTGCGCGTACCGCGGTACGCCGCAACGTTCCCACCTCCCCGAACAAGCGTGCCGCACATGCGAGCCGCTTGTTCTGCCGCCCGAACGTCGATCGCGACGGCAGGCGCGCGGCGTTCGTGCGTTATCGCGCCTGGCTGCGCAGCGTCTTCGCGGCGGCGACCATGTTCGCCAGCGCCGGAATCACTTCCACCCACTGGCGGGTCTTCAGCCCGCAGTCCGGGTTGACCCACAGGCGCTCCGCCGGAATCCGCTCGGCCGCCTTCTTCATCAGGCCGACGATGTGATCCTGCGTCGGGATGTTCGGCGAGTGGATGTCGTACACGCCCGGCCCGATCTCGTTCGGATACCTGAAGCTGTCGAACGCGTCGAGCAGCTCCATGTCCGAGCGCGACGTCTCGATCGTGATCACGTCCGCGTCCATGTCGGCGATCGACGCGATGATGTCGTTGAACTCCGAATAGCACATGTGCGTATGGATCTGCGTATCGTCCTGCACGCCGTTCGCGGTGATGCGGAACGATTCGACCGCCCACTTCAGGTACTCGCCCCATTGCGAGCGGCGCAGCGGCAGCCCTTCGCGCAGCGCGGCCTCGTCGATCTGGATCACGCGCACGCCGGCCTTCTCGAGCTCGAGCACTTCGTCACGGATCGCGAGCGCGAGCTGGTAGCACGACACCGAACGCGGCTGGTCGTCGCGCACGAACGACCAGTTCAGGATCGTCACCGGCCCGGTCAGCATGCCCTTCATCGGCTTGTTCGTCAGCGACTGCGCGTACGCGATCCATTCGACCGTCATCGCCTTCGGGCGGCTGATGTCGCCGAACAGGATCGGCGGCTTCACGCAGCGCGAACCGTACGACTGCACCCAGCCGAACTGGCTGAATGCGTAGCCGTCGAGCTGCTCGCCGAAGTATTCGACCATGTCGTTGCGTTCGGCTTCGCCGTGCACGAGTACATCGAGTTCGAGCAATTCCTGCTCGCGCACGCTGCGCTCGATTTCTGCCTGCATCGCCTTGCGGTAGCCGGCTTCATCCAGCGCGCCAGCCTTGAATTGGCTGCGCGCGACGCGAATCTCGGCGGTCTGCGGAAACGAGCCGATCGTCGTCGGGAACGCCGGCAGGTTCAGGCGCGCCGACTGTTTCGGCGCGCGCTGCGTGTACGGGCTCGCGCGGTTGCCGAGTCGCGCGTCGATGCGTGCGATCGCTGCCTTTACCGCCGGGTTGTGCACGCGCGGCGAGCGACGGCGCGCTTCGATCGCGGAAGCGTTCGCGGCGAGCGCGTCGGCCACCTTGTCGCGGCCTTCGTTCAGCGCCGTCGCGAGCACTTTCAGTTCGTCGAGTTTCTGCAGCGCGAATGCGAGCCACGCACGGATCTCCGCGTCGAGCTTCTCCTCGCTCGCGAGATCGACCGGCACGTGCAGCAACGAGCACGACGGTGCGAGCCAAAGGCGGTCGCCCAGTTGCATCGCGAGCGGTTCGAGCCAGTCGAGCGTCGCGTTCAGGTCCGTCTTCCAGATGTTGCGGCCGTTGATCGCGCCCACCGACAGCACACGGTCGGACGACAGTTCGCGCACGAGTGTGTCGATTTCGTCGCGGGCATGGATCGCATCGACATGCAGGCCGTCGACCGGCAGCGAGGCCGCGAGTGTGAGGTTTTCCTTGAGGTCACCGAAGTACGTCGCGAGCAGCAGCTTGATGCGGCGCGTCTCGAGCGCGTCGTACGCGGTGCGCAGCGCCACGCGCCATTCGGCGTCGAGCTCGGTGACGAGGATCGGCTCGTCGATCTGCACCCATTCGACACCCTGCGCGGTCAGCGTGTCGAGCAGCGCGCCATATACCGGCAGCAGCTTCGGCAGCAGCGCGAGGCGATCGGAATCGTCCTTCGCCTTGCCGAGCCACAGATACGTGACGGGGCCCAGAATCACCGGCTTCGCGGCGACGCCCTGCGCCTGCGCTTCCGCCAGTTGCTGGAGCAGGCGCGACGGATCGAGCGAGAAGTTCGTGTCCGCGTGGAACTCCGGTACGATGTAGTGATAGTTCGTGTCGAACCACTTCGTCATTTCACCGGCCGCGACACCGCCGCAGCATGCCGCGTGTTCTTCCGCCGACTGCGCCGAACGGCCGCGCGCGACGCGAAAATAGTTGTCGAGCGCATCGCCGTGGAAGTCCTGCACGCGCTTCGGCAGGTTGCCGAGCGTGAAGCTCATGTCGAGGACTTGATCGTAGAACGCGAAATCGCCGATCGGCGCGAGATCGAGATCGCGTTGATCATTCCAGTGCCGCCGACGGAGTTCGGCGCCGAGCGCCTTCAGTTCGTCGCGCGACGATTCACCCTTCCAGTAGCGCTCGAGACCGAACTTGAGTTCGCGCTTCGCGCCGATGCGCGGAAAACCGAGGTTGTGTGTCGTTACCATGAAGCTGCCATCCAGAAGAAATTGAAGATTCCGGCAGTCATCATAGGGATTTCATCCCATGAAATAAAATGGCATTATTTCATTCATCCATTAAACCTGTTCATGTATCTGTTGGATGAACGATCTCCATGCTGGAACGATTCCATCTCGTCGTGATCCGCGAAGTCGAGCGCCAGGGTTCGCTGACCGGTGCCGCCAATGCGCTGCATCTCACGCAATCGGCGCTCAGCCATACTGTCCGAAAAATCGAGCAGCAGCTCGGCACGCCGATCTGGGACCGGGAAGGACGCGGCCTGCGGCTCACGCAGGGCGGGCAGTATCTGCTGAAACTGGCGAACCGGCTGCTGCCGCAGTTCGAACTCGCCGAGGAGCGGATGAAGCAGTACGCGAAGGGCGAGCGCGGCACGCTGCGCATCGGGATGGAGTGCCATCCGTGCTACCAGTGGCTGCTGAAGGTCGTGTCGCCGTATCTGGCACGTTGGCCGGACGTCGACGTGGACGTGAAGCAGCGCTTCCAGTTCGGCGGCATCGGCGCGCTGTTCGGCCATGACATCGACGTGCTCGTGACGCCCGACCCGCTGAACAAGCCGGGGCTGCGCTTCGATCCCGTGTTCGATTACGAGCAGGTACTGGTGGTCGCGGATGCGCATCGGTTCGCGAACGCCGACTACGTGACACCCGAGCAACTGACCGACGAGGTGCTGATCACCTACCCGGTCGAGACCGACCGGCTCGACATCTACAACCAGTTCCTGACGCCGGCCGGCATCGTGCCGCGGCGCCACAAGTCGATCGAGACGACCGACATCATGCTGCAGATGGTGGCGAGCGGGCGCGGCGTGGCCGCGTTGCCGAGGTGGCTTGCCGATGAATACGCGGACCGGATACCGGTTGTGCCGGTCAAGCTCGGCAAGAAGGGCATCGCGAAACAGATCTTCCTCGGCATCCGCGACGCGGATGCATCGATCGACTATCTGGCCGCATTCGTCGCGCTCGCGCACGAATCGACGTGGAGCGCGCCGCGCATGCTGCGCTAGTCGCGCTCGCACGCCACGCACTTCTGGCGGTCCGCATGTCGGTGCGCAGGCTGGTTGTTCACTATTTGGACGACAACACGAGCCTTGCACGACATATTGCGTCACGGCGTTGCGGCACTTCCTCTTACACATCCGTAAGACCATGATTCGCCATCCGTACTGTCATCAAACTGACTGCTAGCGAAAGCTAGGATCGGAAACGGTTCCCTTACGAGATGCCGTCATGAATCAACCTGCTTCGTCCGCACCGAACAATTCGGGTTCCGTCGAACGCACCAGGCAGGTCGGCTATGCCGTGTTCCTGCTGGTGCTCGCGTTCGGCGCCGGCTATATCGCCACGCACCTGATTGCCGATCTGTCGCCGGTCCGCGAAGGGTCGCTGTTCCCGTACCTGATGCTCGGCGCCGCGCTGCTGATCGCGCTCGGCTTCGAATTCGTCAACGGCTTCCACGACACCGCGAACGCGGTGGCCACCGTGATCTATACCCACTCGCTGACGCCCAACGTCGCGGTGATCTGGTCCGGCATGTGGAACTTCCTCGGCGTGATGGTCTCGAGCGGCGCCGTCGCATTCGGCATCCTGCAGTTGCTGCCGGTCGAGCTGATCCTGCAGGTCGGTAGCGGCGCGGGTTTCGCGATGGTGTTCGCGCTGCTGATCGCCGCGATCATGTGGAACCTCGCGACCTGGTATTTCGGGTTGCCGTCGTCGAGCTCGCATACGCTGATCGGATCGATCATCGGCGTCGGCCTGATGAATCAGTTGATGCACGGGCCCACCGGCACGAGCGGCGTCGACTGGGGCCAGGCGCTCGGCGTCGGCAAGTCGCTGCTGTTCTCGCCGATCGTCGGCTTCCTGTGCGCCGCACTGCTGCTGCTCGTGCTGAAAGCACTCGTGCGGATTCCTGATCTGTACCAGGAGCCGCCGAAGGATCAGCCGCCGCCGTTCTGGATTCGCTGCCTGTTGATCGTGACCTGCACGGGTGTGTCGTTCGCACACGGATCGAATGACGGGCAAAAAGGGATGGGCCTCATCATGCTGATCCTGATCGGCACGGTGCCGACCGCGTATGCGCTGAACAAGGCCGTCACGCCGGCCGAAACGCAGACCTTCGTCGCCGTCGCGAACCAGGCTGCCGCGACATTCGGGAAGTACACGAACGGCGTCGCGCCGTCCGCGAACCCGCGCGCCGACGTCGAACACTACGTGCAGCATCGTGAACTGACGCCCGCCGTGCTGCCTGCCGTGCAACAGCTGTCCACGTCGCTCGCGACCGCGGTCGGCGCGTCGGGGTCGATGGCGGCGGTGCCGCAACGCGACGTCGACAACGTGCGCAACACGATGTATCTGGTGTCCGAGGCGATTCGCCTGATCGAGAAATCGGGCAAGCCCGCGTTCGCCGCCGACGACAAGCTCGCGATCGACAACTATCGCAAGCAACTCGACCACGCGACGAAGTTCATTCCGACGTGGGTGAAGGTCGCCGTCGCGATCGCACTGGGCCTCGGCACGATGGTCGGCTGGAAGCGAATTGTCGTAACCGTTGGCGAGAAGATCGGGAAGCAGCATTTGACGTATGGGCAGGGTGCGTCCGCCGAACTCGTCGCGATGCTGACGATCGGTGCAGCCGACGCATACGGGCTGCCCGTGTCGACGACGCACGTGCTGTCGTCGGGCGTCGCGGGCACGATGGCCGCGAATGGATCGGGGTTGCAGTGGAGCACGGTGCGCAGCCTCGTGCTCGCGTGGGTGCTGACGCTGCCCGCGTCGATCGTGCTGGCAGGCGGGCTCTACTGGTTGTTCCGGTCGGTGGCTTGATCGGGTAGACGGCAGGCGGCCAGTGAGGGCCGCCTGCCGTGGAAGGTTTCGCCGCCGTTTGTCCGTTCCCCATTCCTCCGCCTCTCCGCTTCCCCGCTTCCCCGCTCCGACATGTCTCGGCATCGGATGTGGCCGTGCCACGCCCTTCCCTTTTCCGCCTTTGCGGATTGGAGCGCAAGATATGGAGCGCGCCGGCACATGGACGCCGCTAGACTGGGTTCATCAACTTTCATCGTGGCTTCAACCGTGCGCGCGACGCTTGCAAGTGTTTCGCTCGACCGTACGGTGCCACACCGCTGACGAACCGAGGTACGCCCGTGAATATCGCCAATCTGCAACCTGTCGTCGAATCGACGGACATCGTGCAACGCGTCGACGCAATCGACTGGCCGACCGTCGATGTCGACCTCGATCGCTACGGATGTGCGCGAGTACCGGGCCTGCTTTCCACAAGCGAGTGCGATGCGCTCGCCTCGCTCTATCCACGGGATGCGCTCTATCGTTCACGCGTCGTGATGGGACGGCACGGATTCGGGCGCGGCGAATACAAGTACTTCGCGTACCCGCTGCCTGCGATCATCGCCAAGCTGCGCGCGACGCTCTACCCGCATCTCGCCCCGATCGCGAATCGCTGGAACCAGGCACTCGGGATCGACATCCGCTATCCGAAAGAACACCGTACATTCCTCGATCGCTGCCACGCGGCGGGACAGACACGACCCACGCCGCTGATCCTGCAATACGGTCCCGACGACTACAACTGTCTGCATCAGGACCTGTACGGCGAGCATATCTTTCCGATTCAGATCGCGATCCTGCTGTCCGCACCCGGGCGGGATTTCACGGGCGGCGAGTTCGTGCTGACGGAACAGCGGCCACGCATGCAGTCACGCGCGGAAGTGGTGCCGCTGACGCAAGGCGACGCGGTAATGTTCGCCGTTCACGGCAGGCCCGTACAGGGAACGCGCGGCGTCTACCGCGTCAACTTGCGCCATGGCGTGAGTAGAATCCGAAGCGGTCACCGCCACACGATCGGCATCATCTTCCATGACGCGCAGTGACGGGCTGCGGCGTGCAACGCGATGTTGCCGCACGATTCGCCATGCGGATAAGTTCGTGCAACAAACACTGCGCATCGTTGCGCGAGGATCGTTGTGTGGAGCCGCCGCCGCACGGTTTGCATGTCACAGGAGGTAACGGACGACGGGCGCACTGCCCTTCAGACGATCGTCGCCATGACGGATCGACGTTTCGGGTGAGCGAGAAAAACTGAAGCCTTCACCCGTCGCGACGCCGATGCAATGAGAAATCCGGCTTACCCGCGGGCTGCATTTGCCCGCAGGCGATCGCCAGCATTGGAAGCCAGCCGCGCATAGCCGGGCAACGTCAGCAGCGCGAGCACGCCCGCAGCGACGAACGCCCAGCGGAAATCGTCGAGCACGTAATGCATGCCGGCGGCATCACCTCGCACCAACGCCGCGAGCCGCAGCGACAACGCACCGAATGCGATCCCCATCCCGATCGTCATCTGCTGCGCGGCGCTCCACAGCGTGCTGGCCGCGCTTGTCTGCCGAGCCGGAATATCCGCATACGCCAGCGTCGCGAGCGTCGTGAACTGCATCGACCGCGTGAGTCCGTAGACGAATACGACGAACAGCGTGACTACCAGCGGCGTCGACGCTGTCAACCAGCCACACGCGATCGTGAAGAGACCGACGATCGTCACGTCGACGAGCGCAACGCGCCGGAAACCAAATCGGTCGAGGATCCACGACGTTCCTGCCTTCATTCCTAGATTGCCGAGCGCGCTCGCGAGCAGCAGCAGGCCGGACTGGAACGGCGACAGGCCGAAGCCGATCTGGAACAGCAGCGGCAGCAGATAGGGCACGGCGTTGATCGCCATTCGCGTGACGGAGCCGGTGATCACAGTCACCGAGAATGTCGGCACCTTCAGCGTCGAGAAATCGAGCAGCGGATGCGCACATCGTTGCGCGTGCATCCATGCGGCGATGCCGAACAGCACGCTCGCGCCCAGCAGAATACCCGCGCGCGTGAAGTCGACGTCCTGCTGACCAGCCGCTTCGGTACCGATCAGCAGACAGGTCAGCGCAGCGCCTGCCAGCAGGAAGCCGACCCAGTCGAGCGGTCGTTGCTCGTCGGCGCGCGTGTTCCGGACGACCAGCCAGGTACAGACGATCGCAGCGATGCCGAACGGGACATTCAGCAGAAAGATCCATCGCCATGACGCGTAGGTCGTGATGAAGCCGCCGATGGGCGGCCCGACGACTGGCGCGACGATGCCCGGCCACGTGATCGTCGCGATTGCACGCATCAGCCTGGCCTTCTCGGTGCTGCGCACGACGATCATTCGTCCGACCGGCACCATCATCGCCCCGCCGACACCCTGCAGCAGGCGCGCGGCCGTGAACGTCATCACGCCCTCGGACAGCCCGCAGAGCACCGATGCGCCGGTAAATACGAAGATGGCTGTGGCAAACACCGTGCGCGAGCCGTAACGATCGGCGATCCAGCCGCTGATCGGGATAAATACTGCCAGCGCCAGCATATAGGCCGTCATCCCGAGGCTCAGCGCGTTCGGCCCGACGCCGAACGATCGCGCCATCTGCGGCAGCGCGGTCGCGATCACGGTCGTGTCGAGATACTCCATGAAGAACGTTGCGGCAACCAGATACGGCAAGAAGTCGGTCGTCCGACCACTTTGGGCAGGGCTGTCAGTCATGAACGATGGGGAAACGGAGTGCGAAGGACACCGAATACCGACAAATTCAGATGAACGCCGGGAACGGGATGAATGGCGATATTACCCTGAAGGGCTGGTGGTCCGCTCTGCCGGGCATGTCGGGCTAATGGACTTTATGCGCATAGATTTTTATGACGATATCGTGGTGCGGCCACCGAATGGCGCATGCGATCAGATCTCCCCCAAACGTCGAAGGACGAGGACATCAATTCAGGCACATTCTCCGGAAACGGCATTTTCGGCGATCATCGGTCAACATCGCTCATTGCCCACCATCACATCGCCATTACTGGACTCGCTGACATGGCCAGCGTTAAGTGAGGGTAGATTGGTCGGATCTAGATAAGAGGGTGCCGAGAGATGGGGAGGCGGGGAGATCTCGGTAGTGTGAGTGGAGGATTGCTCCAGAACCGTGGATACCTCAAGCGATACCTTCGGCGCGCCAGTTCCAGGCATCTTGCACTCGCCATTTCGCTCGCGCTTTCCGTCGCACCAATGCAAAAACCCCCGCCTGTTTGGGCGGGGGTTTCTGGCTTGAGGGAGCCTGACGATTACCTACTTTCACACGGGAATCCGCACTATCATCGGCGTAGAGTCGTTTCACGGTCCTGTTCGGGATGGGAAGGGGTGGGACCGACTCGCTATGGTCATCAGGCAAAGAGGGTTGTCCTGCTGGCGTGGCCAACAGAACCAATCTTGGAAGAAGCAGTAATTTTGAGTTGTGTGTATCACACACGAGAATCCAACTTGTCGCTCTGGATCTGGCGGCCGGTGCTGTCGCACGGCGCCGATCTACAAGGCAGACTTGTTATAGGATCAAGCCTTACGGGCAATTAGTATCGGTTAGCTGAACGCATTACTGCGCTTACACACCCGACCTATCAACGTCCTGGTCTCGAACGACCCTTCAAGGGGATCTAGTCCCCAGGGATATCTCATCTTAAGGCGAGTTTCCCGCTTAGATGCTTTCAGCGGTTATCTCTTCCGAACATAGCTACCCGGCGATGCCACTGGCGTGACAACCGGTACACCAGAGGTTCGTCCACTCCGGTCCTCTCGTACTAGGAGCAGCCCCCTTCAAATATCCAACGCCCACGGCAGATAGGGACCAAACTGTCTCACGACGTTTTAAACCCAGCTCACGTACCTCTTTAAATGGCGAACAGCCATACCCTTGGGACCGGCTACAGCCCCAGGATGAGATGAGCCGACATCGAGGTGCCAAACACCGCCGTCGATATGAACTCTTGGGCGGTATCAGCCTGTTATCCCCAGAGTACCTTTTATCCGTTGAGCGATGGCCCTTCCATACAGAACCACCGGATCACTATGACCTGCTTTCGCACCTGCTCGACTTGTCGGTCTCGCAGTTAAGCACGCTTATGCCATTGCACTATCAGCACGATTTCCGACCGTACCTAGCGTACCTTCGTACTCCTCCGTTACGCTTTGGGAGGAGACCGCCCCAGTCAAACTGCCTACCATGCACTGTCCCCGACCCGGATCACGGGCCAAGGTTAGAACCTCAAACAAACCAGGGTGGTATTTCAAGGACGGCTCCACCGAAACTAGCGTTCCGGTTTCATAGCCTCCCACCTATCCTACACAGATCGGTTCAAAGTCCAATGCAAAGCTACAGTAAAGGTTCATGGGGTCTTTCCGTCTAGCCGCGGGTAGATTGCATCATCACAAACACTTCAACTTCGCTGAGTCTCGGGAGGAGACAGTGTGGCCATCGTTACGCCATTCGTGCAGGTCGGAACTTACCCGACAAGGAATTTCGCTACCTTAGGACCGTTATAGTTACGGCCGCCGTTTACCGGGACTTCAATCAAGAGCTTGCACCCCATCATTTAATCTTCCGGCACCGGGCAGGCGTCACACCCTATACGTCCACTTTCGTGTTTGCAGAGTGCTGTGTTTTTATTAAACAGTCGCAGCCACCAGTTTATTGCAACCCCTTCACCCTCCTGGCGCAGGCCAGTCAAGCTACAAGGGCGTACCTTATCCCGAAGTTACGGTACCAATTTGCCGAGTTCCTTCTCCCGAGTTCTCTCAAGCGCCTTAGAATACTCATCTCGCCCACCTGTGTCGGTTTGCGGTACGGTCATCGTTAGACTGAAGCTTAGAGGCTTTTCTTGGAACCACTTCCAATTGCTTCGCTCCCGAGGGAGCTCGCGCCACACCCTTGAATTACGCGCCCGGATTTGCCTAAGCGCCTTCTCCAATGCAGCGACCGGGACTTCCAACACCCGGACAACCTTCCGCGATCCGTCCCCCCATCGCATCTAACAATGGTGCAGGAATATTGACCTGCTTCCCATCAGCTACGCATTTCTGCCTCGCCTTAGGGGCCGACTCACCCTACGCCGATGAACGTTGCGTAGGAAACCTTGGGCTTACGGCGAGGGGGCCTTTCACCCCCTTTATCGCTACTCATGTCAGCATTCGCACTTCCGATACCTCCAGCACCCTTTACAAGGCACCTTCGCAGGCTTACGGAACGCTCTCCTACCATGCGTGCTAAGCACGCATCCGCAGCTTCGGTATATAGCTTAGCCCCGTTACATCTTCCGCGCAGGACGACTCGATCAGTGAGCTATTACGCTTTCTTTAAAGGGTGGCTGCTTCTAAGCCAACCTCCTGACTGTTTTAGCCTTCCCACTTCGTTTCCCACTTAGCTATATTTGGGGACCTTAGCTGGCGGTCTGGGTTGTTTCCCTCTTGACACCGGACGTTAGCACCCGATGTCTGTCTCCCGTGATTGCACTCTTCGGTATTCGGAGTTTGCTATGGCGGGGTAATCTGCAATAGACCCCCCAACCATGACAGTGCTCTACCCCCGAAGGTGAGACACGAGGCACTACCTAAATAGTTTTCGGAGAGAACCAGCTATTTCCAGGTTTGTTTAGCCTTTCACCCCTATCCACAGCTCATCCCCTAACTTTTCAACGTTAGTGGGTTCGGACCTCCAGTACGTGTTACCGCACCTTCATCCTGGCCATGGATAGATCACCTGGTTTCGGGTCTACGCCCAGCAACTGAACGCCCTATTCGGACTCGCTTTCGCTACGCCTGCCCTATACGGTTAAGCTTGCTACTGAACGTAAGTCGCTGACCCATTATACAAAAGGTACGCCGTCACCCCTTACGAGGCTCCGACTGTTTGTATGCATGCGGTTTCAGGATCTATTTCACTCCCCTCCCGGGGTTCTTTTCGCCTTTCCCTCACGGTACTGGTTCACTATCGGTCGATCACGAGTATTTAGCCTTGGAGGATGGTCCCCCCATCTTCAGACAGGATTTCACGTGTCCCGCCCTACTTGTCGCACACCTAGTTCTTTCATACTGTTTTCGCCTACAGGGCTATCACCTGCTATGGCCGCACTTTCCAGAGCGTTCGGCTAACAATACAAATAAAGAGTGCAAGGCTCATCCCATTTCGCTCGCCACTACTTTGGGAATCTCGGTTGATTTCTTTTCCTGCGGTTACTTAGATGTTTCAGTTCACCGCGTTCGCTTCACATGGCCTATGTATTCAGCCATGGATACTCCAAAAGGAGTGGGTTTCCCCATTCGGACATCTACGGATCAAAGCTTGTTTGCCAGCTCCCCGTAGCTTTTCGCAGGCTACCGCGTCCTTCATCGCCTGTGATCGCCAAGGCATCCACCACATGCACTTGTTCGCTTGACCCTATAACGAGTCTGTCTCATCGACAGTCGTTACAGGTTGAGTTCTCGCGTTGTGCCGTATTCCAATTGAGCCGAACATGAAGTTCGAATCATCTTGAGATACATCGATACAATCACAACCCGGATAGTTTCCACGTCCATCTCAAAGACGCTTCCGCTATCCAAATTACTTACTTCTTCCAGATTGTTAAAGAACGACAGCCGATATGGTGTTACTCATATCACTCTGACTGGCTCAATCGCCAATGCAAAATTCTCGGTTCAGTGTCTGAACCAAGCCCTTAGCGTTGGTGATTGGTGGAGGCAGACGGGATCGAACCGACGACCCCCTGCTTGCAAAGCAGGTGCTCTCCCAGCTGAGCTATGCCCCCATGAGTACAGATGCCTCAGGTGTTCTACCGCCAGACAATGGTGGGTCTGGTTGGATTCGAACCAACGACCCCCGCCTTATCAAGACGGTGCTCTAACCGACTGAGCTACAGACCCCTGAGTCTGTCTTTAAATTACAGCCGATAAGCGTGAGCGCTCAATTTTGCGAGAAGCTCTGGAAAGGAGGTGATCCAGCCGCACCTTCCGATACGGCTACCTTGTTACGACTTCACCCCAGTCATGAATCCTACCGTGGTGACCGTCCTCCTTGCGGTTAGACTAGCCACTTCTGGTAAAACCCACTCCCATGGTGTGACGGGCGGTGTGTACAAGACCCGGGAACGTATTCACCGCGGCATGCTGATCCGCGATTACTAGCGATTCCAGCTTCATGCACTCGAGTTGCAGAGTGCAATCCGGACTACGATCGGTTTTCTGGGATTAGCTCCCCCTCGCGGGTTGGCAACCCTCTGTTCCGACCATTGTATGACGTGTGAAGCCCTACCCATAAGGGCCATGAGGACTTGACGTCATCCCCACCTTCCTCCGGTTTGTCACCGGCAGTCTCCTTAGAGTGCTCTTGCGTAGCAACTAAGGACAAGGGTTGCGCTCGTTGCGGGACTTAACCCAACATCTCACGACACGAGCTGACGACAGCCATGCAGCACCTGTGCGCCGGTTCTCTTTCGAGCACTCCCGCCTCTCAGCAGGATTCCGACCATGTCAAGGGTAGGTAAGGTTTTTCGCGTTGCATCGAATTAATCCACATCATCCACCGCTTGTGCGGGTCCCCGTCAATTCCTTTGAGTTTTAATCTTGCGACCGTACTCCCCAGGCGGTCAACTTCACGCGTTAGCTACGTTACTAAGGAAATGAATCCCCAACAACTAGTTGACATCGTTTAGGGCGTGGACTACCAGGGTATCTAATCCTGTTTGCTCCCCACGCTTTCGTGCATGAGCGTCAGTATTGGCCCAGGGGGCTGCCTTCGCCATCGGTATTCCTCCACATCTCTACGCATTTCACTGCTACACGTGGAATTCTACCCCCCTCTGCCATACTCTAGCCTGCCAGTCACCAATGCAGTTCCCAGGTTGAGCCCGGGGATTTCACATCGGTCTTAGCAAACCGCCTGCGCACGCTTTACGCCCAGTAATTCCGATTAACGCTTGCACCCTACGTATTACCGCGGCTGCTGGCACGTAGTTAGCCGGTGCTTATTCTTCCGGTACCGTCATCCCCCGGCCATATTAGGACCAAGGATTTCTTTCCGGACAAAAGTGCTTTACAACCCGAAGGCCTTCTTCACACACGCGGCATTGCTGGATCAGGCTTTCGCCCATTGTCCAAAATTCCCCACTGCTGCCTCCCGTAGGAGTCTGGGCCGTGTCTCAGTCCCAGTGTGGCTGGTCGTCCTCTCAGACCAGCTACTGATCGTCGCCTTGGTAGGCCTTTACCCCACCAACTAGCTAATCAGCCATCGGCCAACCCTATAGCGCGAGGCCCGAAGGTCCCCCGCTTTCATCCGTAGATCGTATGCGGTATTAATCCGGCTTTCGCCGGGCTATCCCCCACTACAGGACATGTTCCGATGTATTACTCACCCGTTCGCCACTCGCCACCAGGTGCAAGCACCCGTGCTGCCGTTCGACTTGCATGTGTAAGGCATGCCGCCAGCGTTCAATCTGAGCCAGGATCAAACTCTTCAGTTTAAACCTGTTACTGTTTTCGGTTCGGTTAAGAACCGGTCGCTCACTCAAAGCTGACAGGTATATGAATCACTTCATAAACCTGACTTACTTTAGTGTGAGACTCTTGATACTTTCGCTATCTGATCCGAAGATCAGCTCGCGGCCATCAAGCGCCCACACTTATCGGCTGTTAATTTTTAAAGAGCATTTCTGCGAGAAACCTGAAGTTTCTCAGCAGCGCTGCGTTTTCAGCAGCAGAGAAGCGAGATTATGAACCGTCTTTTTCGGTTCGTCAACAACTTTTTAACTGCTTCGTTGCGACAACCGGGGTTCAACTTCGTGTGCGCCGGGGCTCTCTACAGCCAACCCAACCGCACCGCTTCCCTTCTTCCCTCGCGCCGCGTTGCCGTTAGCGCGAAAGAGGCGTGATTCTATGCATCGCCCGGCAATCGCGCAAGGGGTTTCGTAAAAAATATAAGGCCTCGCACGCTGCCGCGTGCAAGGCCTTATATATATTCAAGCAGCCCAATCGTCAGGCCATACGCGCCTGACGCGCCACTATCTCCATGTAGTGATCTAGATCAGGCGTCACCTTGCCCTCTTCCTTCGCGGTATCGTCCCAGCGGCGCAGACGGAGTGCGTCCTCCGCAAACGGGCGCTGCAGGAACGCCACCGTTTCCGCTTCACTAAAGATGCCGCCCTGCGGCGCGAGGCTGCGAACCGAATCCGGCGACAGGCTCTCGAAATAGCCGGCGTCCGTGCGGCACAGGCAACGCTTTGCGTCGACATGCAGGCGGATCGGCTCCAGCACCGCGTCCGAAAACAGCGGTCGCAGGAACGGCAGCACGTAATACTGATGCAGATCGTCGATCCCCCGCGCGCTCGGCGTCTCGCCCTGCCGATTCAGCAGATGCCCCAGGTCGTGCAGAAACGCGGCCGCAACCAATGCTTCGTCGGCGCCCGCCTCCTCCGCCAGCAAGCCGCTCTGCAATGCGTGCTCCAGCTGCGTAACCGGTTCGCCGCTATATGCGACATGGCCGTGCTCGCGATACAGTCCGTGAATCTCTTCCACCGTCAGTGCCATCCGCTCACTCCCAAGGCAGCGAAAACGTCTTCAGGTTCGTGAAGCTCTTCATCGCTTCCTGAACGCCTTCCTTATAGCCCAGCCCCGAATCCTTGATCCCGCCGAACGGCGACAGTTCGATCCGGTATCCGGGCACTTCCCAGACGTTCACCGTCCCGACGTTCAGCTCGTTCACGAATCGCACGACCGCAGCCGTACTGTCCGTACAGATACCCGACGACAACCCGAATGCCGTGCCGTTGCTGATCCGGATCGCATCGTCGATCGTGTCGAACGCGATGACGGGCGATACGGGGCCGAAGGTCTCCTCGCGCACGATCGTCATCGAAGGATCGACGTTGTCGAGCACGGTCGGCGAATAGAGCGCCCCGCGACGCACGTTGCCGATCAGCAGGCGCGCGCCCTGCGCGACCGCCTCCCCGACCCGCGCCTCGAACAGTCGCGCCGCCGCGTCGTCGATGACCGTGCCCATTTCATTCGCGGAATCGAAAGGATCGCCATATTTCCATGCACGTGTCTTCTCGACGAGCAACTCGGTGAACGCCGGCGCGATCGAGCGCTGTACCAGGATCCGCTTGACGGCCGTGCAGCGCTGCCCCGAATTCCGGTACGAACCGAGCACGGCGAGCGAGGCCGCACGTTCCAGATCGGCGTCGTCGAGCACGATCAGCGGATCGTTGCCGCCCAGCTCCAGCACGATGCGCCGGTAGCCGACCCGCGCAGCGATCGCCTTGCCGATCGACACACCGCCCGTAAAAGTAATCAGCGATGCATGCGGATGCGTAACGAGTTCGTCAGCGATTTCGCGCGGGTCGCCGGTCAGCACCTGCAGCATCGGCTCGGGCAAGCCAGCCTCGTAGAGCAGGTCCGCCAGATAGAACGCCGACAGCGGCACTTTCTCCGACGGCTTCACGATCACGCGGTTGTTGGTCGCAATTGCCGGCGCAATCTTGTGCGCGACCTGGTTCATCGGATGATTGAACGGCGTGATCGCGACGATCACACCGTCGAGCGGCTGGCGCTGCGAGAACACGCGGCGCGCCTTGCCGTGGGGCGTCAGGTCGCACGAGAAGCTCTGCGCGTCGTCGCGCAGCGCCTCGACCGACGCGAACTTCAGCACGTCGGCAACGCGGCCGATCTCGTAGCGCGAATCCCGTTTCGACAATCCCGATTCGAGCGTGATCAGGTCGGATGCCTCCTCGGTACGCTCGCGCAGCAGCGCCGCCGCACGTTCGAGGATCTGCGAACGCTCGTAGCGCGTGAGCGCCGGCCGGTACGCCATCGCGTAGTCGAACGCGGCGCGCACGTCGTCGACGCTCGCCAGCGGCACCGTGCCGACACGCGTGCCGGTGTATGGATCGCTGACGTCGAGAACACGGTCGCGCGTCGCACGCGTGCCGCACCAGCGCAGCGCCTCGGCGCGAAACGCGGGGTGATCCTGTCGGGGATGAGCCATCATGACGCGATCCGGTTCAGCACGAAATCGAAGACGTCGAAGTTGCGCGGACGACGTGCAGGATCGTCTCGCTCGATCCGACGGTTGAACAGCAACGGCACCTCCTGCTCGGTCACGCCGCCGTGCGAACGCAGCGGCACGGTGAGGCCAGACAAGTCGTGTTCGCGCTCGCGCGTGCCGAGCGTCATGTCGCGCCGCGCAATCACGATGAGGTCGCCGATCCGGTCGGCCGGCAGTTCGAAGCGCGCGGCGGCTTCCGCGTTGTCGAGCACGAGCTCGACGCCATCGATCCCGCCGACGCGCCACATCGCTTCGGTCCGGTCGACGCCGGGCGCCAGGTAGACGGTCGCGAACGAGCCAAGCGCGCCGTGGTGCACGACGTACGGATCGGTGATCGGCAGGATCACGCGCGCAGCCCGCGCACCGAACCAATCGTCGAACGCGTCCTGCAGATAGATCACATTCGGGCGGCCCGTTGCAGGATCGTGCTTCGCGTTCATCCCGTGATCGGCCGTGAGCCCGATGGCCCAGCCGAGCGCGTCGAGCTGCGCCAGATAGCCGTCCATCATTGCGTAGAACGCGTTCGCGCCGGCACTGCCCGGCTCGCACTTGTGCTGCACGTAATCGGTGGTCGACAAGTACATCAGGTCGACCTGGCGCGTCTGCGCGAGCCGCACGCCGGCCGCGAACACGAATTCGGAAAGCGCCGCGCTGTACACGTCGGGCGACGGCAGGCCGACCCAGTCCAGCACGTCTACGATCCCGTTTTCCGCGAGATTCGCCTGTGCGGCCTTCTCGGCGGAAAAGCATATGCCGTTCATCCGCCAGCCGAGCAGCCGGCGCAGCTTGTCCTTCGCCGTGACGACGGCCACCCGCGCGCCCGCGTCGGACGCCGCCGCGAGCAGCGTGCCGGCGCGCAGGTAAGCCGGGTCGTTCATCATCACTTCGGCACCGTGACCGCCGTCGGCGGCCGGATCCCAGAAGTAGTTGCCGCAAATCCCGTGGACCGCCGGCGGCACGCCGCAGACGATCGACAGGTTGTTCGGGTTGGTGAAGGTCGGCACGACACAGTCGGCACGCCAGGCCGTGCCTTCCGCGATCATCCGGCCGATGAACGGCGCGACGCCCGCCTCCACCGCGCGCTCGAGATAGTCGTACTCGCAGCCGTCGACGCAGACGACGACGGTCGGTTCGACCGGCAGCCGGTAGCGCCGGCCGTTGACGTCGACGGATCGCCCCGCGAGATTCGCCGATACCTTGCCGGCGGCCGGTTGCTCGCCGGGCTGCCGCAATGCGAACGCGGCGTTCATGATGCCACCCGCTTGCCGCGCGGCACCCGCGCGGCGATCAGCAGCAGCGCCGCGAGCGACGCGCCGAGCATCAGCAGCGACAGCGCCGATGCCGGAAGGTAGTAGCCGCGCTCGACCTGACCGATCACGACGATCGGCACGGTCGCGAAACCCGGCGGGTAGACGGTCAGCGTCGCGCCAAGTTCGCCAAGCGACAGCGCGAAGCCGAGCGCGAGACTCGCGCGCAGCGCCGGCACGAGTTGCGGGAGCAGCACGCGGCGCAGCACCATCGCGGGCGGCGCACCGAGGCTCGCCGCGGCTTCGCGCAGCACGGTCAGCTCCGGGCGCAGCGCCGCGGCCGCGCAGCGATAGCAGAACGGCAGAATCAGCGCGAGTTGCACGAGCACGACGATCGCGGCAGAACTCGACAGGTCGAGCGGTTTCTGGTGATACGCGATCAGCACCGCGAGCCCGAGCACGACACTCGGCACGCCGTTCGGCACCATCGCGAGCGCATCGACCACCGCGCCGAGGCCACGCCGGTCGCGTCCTTCGAGTGCGAGCGCGAGCCACAGCCCGAGAATCGTGCCGATCGCCGACACGCCGAAGCCGATCTCCAGGCTCGTCAGCAGTGCGTCGTATTCCGGCGAACCGAGCCGCTCGAACCAGCGCAGGCTGTAGCCGGCCGGCAGGATCGTACCTGACCACTGCGTCGACACGCTCGACAACGCGACGACGATGACGGGCAGCACGAACAGCCAGAAGCACGCGAACGCGGCCAGCGCGAGCGCCGCGCGCGACGCATGCTTGAGGACCGTGTCGCCCCAGCCGACCTGGTGGCGCGGCACGGCTTGCCCGATACGGAATTCAGCGGACATCGTTTCCTCCCGTCGCACGCCGGTTCACCCGGCGATAAACCGCATAGAGAGCCAGCGACAGCGTGAGCATCACGACCGCGCCGGCCGACGCGGTCGGCAGGTCTAGGTCGACGGTCGCGCTGCTGTAGATCGCGACCGGCAGCGTCACGAGCCGCGCGCTGCCGAGCACGAGCAGGATGCCGAACTCGTTCAGCGTCAGCAGGAAGCACAGCACCGTGCCGGCGGCGATGCCCGGCCACGCGATCGGCAGCACGACGCGACGCGCGAGCATCCAGCCGGACGCGCCGAGACTGCGCGCCGCTTCGATCAGGCGCAGGTCGAGCGTCGCGAACGACGCGAGCGTAGGCCGCACGACGAACGGCGTATAGAACACGGTCTGCGCGAGAATCACACCGCCGATGCCGAACAGGAAATCGAGCGGCGGGGCCTCGAGATGGAACAGGTGTTGCAGCCCGATACTGATCGAGCCTTGCGAGCCGTACAGGAAGATCAGCGTGAACGCGACGAGGAACGACGGGAACGCGACGTACAGCTCCAGGAAGCGCGTGACGAGCGATGCGCCCGGAAACGGCTTGAAGAACAGCAGCGCGGCCAGCAGCACGCCGAGCACCGACGCTGTGCCGGCGCTCGCGAACAGCACGCCGACGGTCGTCAGCAGCACGTTGCGCGTATCGGGGTTGCCGAAGAACGTCCGGTACGCGGCAAAGCTCAGCCCGTGATCGCCGGACACGCTCAGCAGCACGAGCCGCACCAGCGGATAGACGACGAGCGGGCCCAGCACGACGATCGCAAGCACGGCGAGATGCAGGTCGCCCATGCGCTTGCGGCGCCGCGCAACGGCGGCATGCGCGGCGGCCGACGCCAGCACGTGCGGCGGCAGGCCGGCTTCAGGGCTCGATAAGGACGACATCGTCTGCCTCGCAATGCAGGGAAACGCGCGCCCCCCGCTCGGGAGCCGCACCGCGGCCGCGTTGCATCGTGACGCGCACGGGCTCGTCGGGCGCCGCGTCGATCACGACCGCGATCGACAGGTCCGCGCCCTGCCATTCGACCGATGACACCGTGCCGTGCAGGCCGCCCGCCGCGAGCGGCATCACGGTCAGGCGCTCGGGACGCACGCATGCGACCTTGCCGCGCATACCGTGACGCGGATCGCCAAGCGGGAAAATCACGTGCGGCGGCAGCAGGTTGGCCGGGCCGAGATAGCGCGCGACGTAGCCGTCCTGCGGCGCGTCGTACAGTTGCTGCGGCGTGCCGAGTTGCGCGATGCGGCCGTCGCGCATCAGCAGCGCGCGGTCGGACAGCACGAGCGCGTCGTCGCGGTCGTGCGTCACGCAGACGACGGTCAGGTTGGGCAGGCGCTCGTGCAGCGCCTTCAGCTCGCTGCGCACCGACGCGCGCAGGTTGGCGTCGAGCGCCGACAGCGGCTCGTCGAGCAGCAGCACGTCCGGCTCGATCACGAGCGCGCGGGCCAGCGCGACGCGCTGCTGCATCCCGCCGGACAACTGCGCGGGCAGATGGTGGCCGGCTTCGCCGAGCTGCACGAGCTTCAGCGCGTCGGCAACGCGACGCGTCACTTCCGACGAGGCCATCCCGCGAGCGCGCAGCCCGAATGCGACGTTCTCGAACACCGACAGGTGCGGGAACAGCGCGTAATTCTGGAACAACAGACCGAGATTGCGCTTGTGCGGCGGCGCATGCGTCAGGTCGCGTCCGGCCACGGTCAGTGTGCCGGTCAGGCCGTCGGCCTTCACGAACCCGGCGATGAAGCGCAGCAGCGTGGTCTTGCCGCAGCCGCTCTTGCCGAGCACGGTCAGAAATTCACCGGCGCCAATCGACAGCGACAGATCTTCCAGCACCGTGCGTGCGCCGTAGCGCACGCTCAGGTGTTCGATCTGCACGCCGCCCGGCGCGCCGGACCGCAGCGTGGCGCGCGGTTCGGCGGCGCCGAATGCGCCGGGATGGGTCAAGGTGGTTTCCACCGGGTTCATCCTCTTGCTCACAAATACAGACGGCGTGCGGCGATCACTTCGGCTTGACGACGTCGAGCTGCTTGCCCGAGTTGCCGATCACGTCCTTCTTCCAGCGCTCGATCCACACCGGCTTCTTCGCCATCACCTGGGTCCAGTCGACCGGGATCAGCTTCACGCCCGCGATCGCCTTCTTGACCGCTTCGCCGTTCTTGCCGGCCAGCGGCACGTCCGTGCGGCCCGGGATGCCATACATGTCCGGCACCTTCGATTGCACTTCCGTCGACATCAGGTAGTCGATCAGCTTCTTGCCGACGTCCTGGTTCGGGCCGCTCTTGATCAGGCCGATGCCGTACGGCAGCTGGAACGTGGTCGGCTGGTCGCCGTCCTTCGCGGCCAGGAAGATCGGCTTGACGGCCAGCGCGCCGTGCTCGGCGTCGTCGAGATCCATCTGCAGGTCGCCGTTCGCGACGCTGATCTCGTTACGCGACAGCAGCACGTTCAGATAGCCCGTGCCCTTCGTGTGGAACTTCACGCTCTGCGACAGCTTCGCGAGGTAGTCGAACGCCTTGTCCTCGCCCATCAGCGACGTCGTCAGGATCAGCACGGCCATCCCGTCGCCAGCCGTGGCCGGGTTCGAGTATGCAACCTTGCCCGCGTAGGCCGGCGACAGCAGGTCGGCGAACGTCTTCGGCTGGTTCTTCACGACGTCCGGGTTGATCGCGAACGAGAAGTAGTTGTTCACGAACGTCGCCCACGTGCCGTCTTCCGCCTTCGCGATCGCCGGCACGTTCTTGTAGTTGACGCTCTGGTACGGCTGCAGCAGCCCCATCTGGCCGGCTTGCTGGATGAACGGCGGCAGCGTGACGATCACGTCCGCCTTCGGCGAATTCTTCTCGATGTTCGCGCGGTTGACGACCTCGCCGCTGCCCGCCGTCACGATGTTGACCTTGACGCCTTCCTTCTTCTCGAACGCGGGCAGCACGTCGCGATAGAGATTCTCGAGACCGTCCGCCGTGTACAGGACGACCGCGTTCGCCGCATGCGCGGGCATCGCCGCGCCTTGCAGCAGACCGGCGGCGCAGGCGGCCAGCGCGAGCTTGCGGAACGCGCCGGCAGCGGCGCGCGAGGAATTCTGCAGTGTCATCTCACTTCTCCGTAGGCGGAACACCAAACGGCCGGGGCACGATCCGGCTCCTTTCAGTCGGACAGACCGACGACCGGCCTGTCTCGCTGCCGCGCTGCAGGTGGTCTCGCGCGGCAACCGAAGGATCACAGCGTTCGATGACAACGCCGTGACGAGTGCCACAATTTCCAAAAAATGACACATTTTGCCAATATCATGCAAGCCATTCAGAAATGCCTCCCGGTGTTTCGTCCGATCTTTGCAGGAGAAAAACCATGCCCGACCCGATTCTGCTCACGCCCGGCCCGCTCACCACGTCCGCCACAACACGCCACGCAATGCAACATGACCGGGGCTCGTGGGACGCCGCTTTCAATCAATTGACGGCCAGCGTCTGCGCGGATCTCGTCGCGATCGCGCGCGGCGGCGACGAATACGTGTGCGTGCCGATGCAAGGCAGCGGCACGTTTTCGGTCGAGGCCGCGCTGGGCACGCTGGTGCCGCGCGACGGCGTCGTGCTGGTGCCGGACAACGGCGCGTATTGCGCGCGCATCCTGAAGATCCTCGGCCGGCTCGGCATCGACGCGATCGCGCTACCGTTCGGCGAGGACGCCGCGGCTGACCCGGCGGCAATCGAAGCCGCGTTCGCGCGCGAGCCGCGCATCACGCACGTCGCGCTGGTGCACCTGGAAACGAGCGCCGGCATCCTGAATCCGCTCGACGCGGTCGCGGCCGTGTGCCGGCGGCATGGCAAGCGGCTGATCGTCGATGCGATGAGTTCGTTCGGCGCGTTGCCGATCGCGCTGGCGGACAGCGGGATCGACGCGCTGGTCTCGGCGAGCGGCAAATGCCTGGAAGGCGTGCCGGGGATGGGGTTCGCGATCGTGCGGCGCGACGCGCTCGACGCGTGCGAAGGCAACTCGCCGTCGCTCGCGCTCGACCTACACGATCAGTACGCGTACCTGCGCAAGACGGGCCAGTGGCGCTTCACGCCGCCGACCCACGTGATCGCCGCGCTGCGCGCCGCCCTCGACCAATACCTCGCCGAAGGTGGCCAGCGCGCGCGTGGTGCGCGCTATGCGGAGAACTGCCGGACCCTGATCGAATCGATGCGCGCGCTCGGCTTCACGCCGTTCCTCGATGCAAGCGTGCAGGCGCCGGTAATCGTCACGTTCCATGCGCCCGACCATCCGGCCTACGATTTCCGCCACTTCTACGACGCGGTGCGCGACGCGGGCTTCATCCTGTATCCGGGCAAACTGACGCAACTCGAGACGTTCCGCGTCGGCTGCATCGGCGCGATCGATGCCGGCGATATCCGGCGTGCGGTCGCGGCGATCGCGCAGGCGGTCGAATCGCTCGGGATTGCCGTGCAGCGCGCGTGAACGCTGACGCGTGCAACGGCCGGCAAACGGGAAAGGCAGACACAAAAAAGCCCGGCGACCCACAGGTCGCCGGGCGAACGCACCGAGAGTGCGTGGAGCCGGTACTTAGAGTTCGATCCGCTTGATGTCGCCGACGACGAAGATGTACGACAGCGCGCCGATCAGCGCGATCACGCCGATGAACACGAGCGCGCCGACGAACGATCCGGTCGATGCGACGATGAAGCCGACGACGAGCGGCGTGACGATGCCCGCGAGGTTCGCCGCGAAGTTGAAGATGCCGCCCGTCACGCCGAGCAGACCGTCCGGCGCGATGTCGGACACGAGCGTCCAGCCGAGCGCTGCCATCCCCTGCGCGAAGAATGCGACCGACATGATCGCGATCACGGCTTCGTTGCTCTTCACGTAGTTCGCGAGAATGATCGTCGACGCGAGCAGCAGGCCCGCGATGATCGGCAGCTTGCGCGCGAGGTTCGCGGACTTGCCGCGGCGCAGCAGCCAGTCGGAGAAGATCCCGCCGAACATCACGCCCACCGACGCGGCGATGAACGGCATCACCGCGAAGAAGCCGATCTTCAGCCAGCCCATATGGCGTTCCGTGGCGAGATAGGTCGGGAACCAGGTGAGGAAGAACACGAGCGTCGAGTTGCCGGCGAACTGGCCGAGGCAGATACCGGCAAGCTGGCGCTTCTTCAGCAGCCGGCCGGCCATCGACCAGCTGAACTTGGCCTGCGCGGGCTTGCCGCTCGTGTCGCCGTCCTTGCGCGCGCGGTGCACGAGACCGCCGCCCGCTTCGATGTATGCGAGTTCTTCCGAATTCGCGCCCGGATGGTTGCGGGGCTCGTGATAGAACTTCCACCAGACCAGGCCGAACACGATGCCGATCCCGCCGACGACCCAGAACAGCGAGCGCCAGCCGAACGCACCCATCAGCGCGAACAGCACGGGGCTGAAGAACGCGAGACCGATGTACTCGCCCACGGTGTAGGTGCCGGTCGCCATCGCGCGCTCGTTCTGCGGGAACCACGTCGCGACGACCCGGCTGTTGGTCGGGAAACACGGCGCTTCCGTCACGCCGAGGCCGAGCCGGCATGCAAGCAGCGTCCCGACACCGGGCACGAAACCTTGCAGGAGCGTGCACAGCGACCACAGCGTCATGGACCAGTAATAGGTGATCTTGCTGCCGAAGCGGTCGAGGAACAGGCCGCCGGGCACCTGCATCGCGACGTACGTCCACGAGAACGCGGAGAACATGATGCCCATCACCGCCGCATTGATGCCGAGCTCCTTGGTGAGCTGCGGCGCAGCCACCCCCAGCACGGTACGGTCGAGATAGTTGATCATCGTGCCGATCGCGAGCAGCGCGAGGATCTTGTAGCGCGCCGAGGTCCGCCGGACCGTGGCGGCCGCCGCGGACGCGGCGTTCGTGTGGGTGGTGTGCTGCATGGTCGTCTCCTGGTCTCTTTTTCAGCTAGTCGGTAGAAGGGTCAGCGCGCGACGAGCGACTGAAAATGCTCGAACATCCGCTCGTCGTCCGGCGTGCGTCCGGCGAAGATCTCGAACGCATCGACGGCCTGGTACACGGCCATCCCGCCGCCCGGCAACGTCGCGCAGCCGGCTGCGCGCGCGGCGCGGATCAGTTCGGTTTCGAGCGGGAAATACACGATATCGGCGACCCACATTCCCGCGTGGAGCAACTCGGCCGGCAGCGGCAGGCCCGGATGCTTGATCATGCCGGTCGGCGTCGCATGAATCAGGCCGGTCGCGGCCGGCATCGCGGCCGCGAGATCGCTGCCCGGTGTAACCCGGGCGGCGGGGAAGCGCTGCTGCAGTTCACCCGCGAGCGCGACGGCACGCGCGCCGTCGACGTCGAAGATCGTCAGTTCGGCGGCACCCATCTGCAGCGCTGCATGCGCGACGGCCGCACCCGCGCCGCCCGCGCCCAGCTGCACGACACGCTCGAGCGACGCGCCCGGCAACCCGCGGCGGAACGACTTCGCGAAGCCCGACCAGTCGGTGTTATGGCCGATCCGCTTGCCGTCCTTGAACAGCACGGTGTTCACCGCGCCGAGCGCGCGCGCGTCGTCCGACAGCGCGTCGAGATGCTCGATCACACGCTGCTTGCACGGATGCGTGATGTTGAGCCCGTTGTAGCCCATCCGCTGCGCGGCATCGAGCAGTTCCGGCAGCGCGTCGGCGGTCACGCCGAGCACGTCGAGATCGATGCGCCGGTACACGTAGCCGAATCCCTGGCGGAAGCCTTCTTCCTCATGCATCGCAGGCGACAGCGAACCGCCGATGCCCTGGCCGATCAGGCCGATCAGAAAAGACGGGCGGCTCATCGTGTGGCTCCCTGCGTAAAAAGGGTCGACAGGCGCTGCAGCGCGAATACATAGCCTTCGGTGCCGCAGCCGCAGATCACGGCTTCGGCAACCGCCGACACATACGAGTGGTGACGGAATGCCTCGCGGCGATGCACGTTCGAGATATGCACCTCGATCACGGGTTTCGCGATCGCGGACAGCGCATCGGCCAGCGCGACCGACGTGTGCGTATAGGCGGCCGGATTGATCACGATGCCGTGCGTATCGTGACGCGCGGCATGCAGCCAGTCGATCAGCTGGTGCTCGGCGTTCGACTGGCGAAAGTCGATCTCCAGCCCGAGCGCCTCAGCCGCCGTGCGGCAACGCTGCTCGACATCGGCAAGGGTTTCCGCGCCGTAGATGTGGGGCTCGCGGGTCCCCAGCAGATTCAGGTTCGGGCCGTTCAGCACCAGCACCTTGTGCTTGCTCATGGTGTTTCTGCTCCAAAAACAGGGGCGAATCGCTAGCCGACTTCGCCCCTTGACGTCAAGACTCGGCGCTAGTGTGCGCTTGCGCAAGCGCAATGTCTTTTCGGGTTTTCGCTAATTTGTACCATCTAGTTAGTTTGTATAATTCGCCATACTCCCCTAGTAAACTCGGGATGTGGTGCCCGCAGATAATTCAACGACTGGTTCATTCCGGCCCGATCCGGCCGACGCCACGCCCCGCTCACCGCAGGATTCGCCCATGCAGCGCTCGATCGCCACCGTGTCACTGTCCGGCACACTCGCCGAGAAGCTCGCCGCCATCCAGGCCGCCGGCTTCGACGGTGTCGAAATCTTCGAGAACGACCTCGTCTACTTCGACGGATCGCCCGCCGACGTGCGGCGCATGGCCGCCGATCTCGGCCTCGACATCGTGTTGTTCCAGCCGTTTCGCGACTTCGAAGGCGTGAGCCCGGCCCAGCTTGCGCGCAATCTCGACCGTATCCGCCGCAAGTTCGACGTGATGCACGCGCTCGGCACCGACCGCATCCTGGTGTGCAGCAACGTGTCGCCCGATACGATCGCGGACGACGCGCTGCTGGTCGATCAGCTCGGCGCGCTCGCCGAAGCCGCGCGGCAGGCCGGCGTGGTCGCCGCGTACGAGGCGCTCGCGTGGGGCCGCGTCGTGAACCGGTACAGCCACGCATGGCAGCTCGTGAACGCGGTGAACAGCCCGCATCTCGGCCTCGCGCTCGACAGCTTCCATACGCTGTCGCTCGACGATTCGCCGGACGCGATCGCCGACATCCCCGGCGACCGGATCGCGTTCGTGCAGATCGCCGACGCGCCGAAGCTCGCGATGGACGTGCTCGAATGGAGCCGCCACTACCGCTCGTTCCCTGGCCAGGGTGATTTCGACCTCGCGCGCTTCACGGCCCGCGTGATCGAGTCCGGTTATACGGGGCCGCTGTCGCTCGAGATCTTCAACGACGGCTTCCGCGCCGCGCCGACCGCGATCACGGCCGCCGACGGCCACCGCTCGCTGCTTTATCTGGAAGAACTGACGCGCGCGCGGCTCGCGCAGGACGGCCGCGCGCCGGGCGCCGGCCAGCCGCTGTTCGCGCCGCCTGCGCCGCCCGCGCACGTCGGGTTCCAGTTCATCGAATTCGCGGTCGACGCGCAGGCGGCAGCCACCGTCGGCGAATGGCTCGGCCGGATGCGGTTCCGGCTCGCGGGCCGCCACCGGTCGAAGGACGTGACGCTGTTCCAGCACGGCGCCGCGTCGATCGTGCTGAACGCCGAGCGCGACTCGTTCGCCGACGCGTTCTTCCAGCAGCACGGGTTGTCGCTGTGCGCGTCGGCGTTCCGCGTCGACGATGCGAAAGTGGCATTCGAACGCGCGGCCGGCTTCGGCTACGCGCCGTTTTCCGGGCGCGTCGGCCCGAACGAGCGCGTGCTGCCGGCCGTGCAGGCGCCGGACGGCAGCCTCGAATACTTCGTCGACGAGACGCCGAACGCGCCAACGCTGTACGAATCGGACTTCGTGCTGACCGACATTGACGGTCCGAGCGAGGTCGGCCCGCTGACGGGCATCGATCACGTCTGCCTCGCGCTGCCGGCCGACGCGCTCGACACGTGGATCCTGTTCTTCAAGACCGCCTTCGGCTTCGAGGCCGAGCGTAGCTGGCTCGTGCCCGATCCGTACGGCCTGATGCGCAGCCGCGCGGTGCGCAGCGCCGACGGCTCGGTGCGGATCGCACTGAATGCATCGGTCGACCGCCATACGGCCGTCGCCGAATCGCTCGACCGTTATCACGGCACGGGGCTGAACCACGTCGCGTTCCGGACCGACGACATCGTGAAGACGGTCGCCGCATTCGCGGCCGACGGCGTGCCGTTCCTGCGGATTCCGCCGAACTATTACGACGATCTCGCCGCGCGCTACGCGCTGTCGGACGAGTTGATCGACACGCTGAGCGCCCACCATCTGCTGTACGACCGCGATGAAAACGGCGGCGAATTCCTGCATGCGTACACGGAACTGGTCGACAACCGCTTCTCGCTCGAAATCGTCGAGCGACGCGGCGGCTACGACGGCTACGGCGCGGCCAACGCGGCCGTGCGGCTCGCCGCGCAGGCCCAGCGCAGGAAATAAGGGATCAAGCGAATTCCGTGCTGGGGGGAATCGAACTGGAAAACCACGCCGCCCCCTGCGCCGCGCGCCGCGCGGACGCACCATCGTGGTGAGCGCCGTCGCGGCGCCTAGCCTGGCACGGCCGGCCGCTTCGAGCGGGACACTGCCGACCGGCAGGGGTTACATCCGGTAACGCACACCGCACTGCAGCATGCGCTCGGCCACCGCGGTTTTAAGAATCGCTTAAGTCTTCGACGGCACCATCCGCAACCAGTACCCGATGGATATCTCGAAAAGGAGGACAGCGATGAGCGCCGTAGATGCACCCGCGGGCCGCCCGGCCGCCCCCCCTGTGAAAAAGACGATGCTGCGCCGTTTGCTCAGCCATCATGAAATCGCGACGCTGCTCGTGCTGCTGCACGCACCGATCGGCGCGAATGCCAAACCCGAATTGCCCGCGCTGCAGGAAGCCGGCCTCGTCGAAATGATCAAGCTCGACGCCGACACGGCACCGAGCTTCCGGCTGACCGAAGACGGCACGGCCGTCCTGAAAGGCCTCGGCTACCGCTGAGCCGCCGCTTTCCCGTCTCCAATCCTCGTACCGCCCCGATCCTTCAGACCCGCCGGCCCGTCCGGCGCGTCACTTCACCCTGCCCGGTCCTGCAACATCAGCCGGTATTCCGTTGGCGTCACGCCGACCGTCGCCTTGAACTGTCGCGTGAACGCGCTGTGATCCGTATAACCGCATAGCGCCGCGACGTCAGTCACCTTGTCGTGCGTGACAAGCAGCGCTGTGGCCGCCTCGAGCCGCGTTTTCAGCAGCACCTGGCGCGGCGTCAGGTGAAACACCTTGTGGAAGTAGCGCTCGAGCTGCGCGACCGACATCCCGGCCATCTGCGCAAGCTGCTTCAGGTTCAGCGGCTGCACGTAGTGATCCTGGATGTGCTGCACCACGTCGGCGAGCTTGCTGTAGGCCGGATGCGAACCCTCGTGCGCCTTCAGGTCGCGCGAGATGCCCGCGAGACCGACCACCTTGCCGTCCGCGTCGCGCAGCGGCTCCTTGCAGGTCAGGCACCAGCCCGGCTGACGGCCCGGATACAGATGCAGCTCGAGCTGGTCCATCAGCTGCTGGCCGGCGGTGATCGTCGCCATGTCCTGCTCGAAATAAGTCCGGCCGAAGCGGCGCGGAAACACTTCGTCGGTCGTCTTGCCGAGCAGGTCGCGCTTGTCCTTGTAGCCGCAGCGCATCGCGAGCGTGCGGTTGACGAGCGCGTAGCGGCCGTTCGCGTCCTTCACGAAGAATGCGACATCGGGCAGCGCGTCGAACACCGGCTCGAGCAAACGGAAGTGCGCAAGCATCGCGCCGAGATCGGCATTGTCGGGCTGGTAGCGCAACGTATCGGACAGGCTCATGGGCGGTGCGGCAAGGAAGGTCGTCATCCCGGCATCTGCGAAGGGGGTGGCTGATGGCGTCGATTATAGGAGCGCGTTCGAGAACACGTCATCGCGATCTCGAGCAAGCGATCGAGCGACTCGGCGAGCGGCGGTCCGCGCAACGCGCCGCTGGACGTTCGCGATCGGGCAGCAGTATGTCTCTGCGCGTAACGCGCGTGCAGTTGTGCGCGCAACCACCGCGCCGCGCCTGCCGTGCAGCGACGATTTCGCATCGGCCCGCCGCATGGCGCCGGGCATCGATCGGCCACACAGGCGATGTCGACGTCACGTACGGGGTATCGAAACAACGCTCGCGAAGCCGCCATCCTAGAAATGCCGGCGTGTCGCGTCTTGGCGCGATTGCGCATTCCACATGACGATTTCGGCATATATAAGGGTTATCGACGATATGCCGAAATCGTCGCCGGTCACGCATCGAACGCGCAAGACGCGTGCATTTTCGCTACCTAGACTTCGATCAACGGTTACGAGACGACATCCCGTCGCCGCCACGCACGCCGATTCCGGCACAACCCGCGCGGCGCACGGCACACCCCGCACGGCTGTCGCAATGGCCTGCAGACCGATACGTCTCGCCCGGCTTACCGCACCGGCCTGTTGGCCGGCGGCGGCCCAACCACGCCATCAAGGGGAAGTGAAAGTGAAGCTGAAGGTATCGCACGTCGCGCTGGCCGCTGCCTGCGCACTGTCGGGCGCACACGCCATCGCCGCCGACGTCGTCAAGATCGGTTTCGCCGCACCGCTGACGGGGCCGCAGTCGAACTACGGCACGGACATGCAGAAGGGCGTGCAGCTCGCGATCGCCGATTTCAACGCGACGCATCCGTCGATCGGCGGCAAGCCGGTCACGTTCCAGCTCGACTCGCAGGACGACCAGGCCGACCCGCGCACCGGCACGACGGTCGCACAGCGGCTGATCGACGACAACGTTCGCGGCGTCATCGGCCACTTCAACTCGGGCACGAGCATTCCCGCGTCCGACCTGTACGATCGCGCGGGGCTGCCGCAAATCTCGATGGCGACGTCGCCGCAATACACTGCGCGCGGCTACAAGACGACGTACCGGCTGCTGACGAGCGACGCGCAAGCGGGCCGCATCGTCGGCACGTACGCGGTGAAGACGCTGCGCTTCAAGCGCATCGCGATCATCGACGACCGCACGGCCTACGGCCAGGGCATCGCCGACGAATTCGCGAAGGCCGTGCAGGCCGCGGGCGGCACGATCGTCAAGCGCGACTTCACGAACGACAAGGCGCTCGACTTCTCCGCGATCCTGACCAACCTGAAGGGCATCAACCCCGACGCGATTTTCTACGGCGGCGGCGACGCGCAGTCTTCGCCGATGATTCGCAAGATGCGCCAGCTCGGGATGAAGTCGGCATTCGTGACCGGCGAGATGTCGCGCTCGCCGACGTTCCTGAAGGTCGGCGGCGAAGCGGCCGAAGGCGCGATCGTCTACATGGGCGGGCTGCCGAAGGAAAAGATGCCAGGCTTCGCCGGCTACGCATCGCGCTACAAGGCACGCTTCAATGAAGACGTGATCACCTATTCGCCCTACTCGTACGACGGCACGATCGCGCTGCTCACCGCGATGAAGGACGCGAACTCGACCGACCCGAAGGTCTATACGCCGTATCTCGGCAAGGTGTCGATCAAGGGCGTGTCGGCGCCGAGCATCGCATACGACGCAAAGGGTGACCTGAAGGATGCGCCCGTGACGATCTACAAGGTCGAGCATGGCGCGTTCAAGCCGGTCGACACGATCGCCGGCAACTGATCACTCAGTCCCCTGTCACGCGCGGCGCGGCACGCGGCTCATCCGCCTGTCGCGCCGCGTGCGTTTCGCGCCCGGCGAAGCCGAAGCCTTCCTCGGCAACCCGCCGCGTGCATGCATTTCGCGCTCCTGTAGAATCCCCCCCACCCGCCTTGACGCTTCGTCTCCGTCGCGCCCCATCCTGGTGCGACGGTGCATGTGACGTGTCCCATCCGATATGCGACACACGCTCGACGACGCAAGCCGCGCCTTGCCAGTCCATGCCGATAGCGGGCCCTGGAGACGCAGCACCGACAACAACATTCGAAAACCGATCGTCCTGACCATGCAAGCTTCCGAATTGAGCGGCGTGCCTCGCGCCGCCGAACGCGCGCTCACGCGCAGCGACTACAAGACCCTTGGCCTTGCCGCACTCGGCGGCGCCCTCGAGTTCTACGACTTCATCATCTTCGTGTTCTTCGCACCCGCGATCGGACAACTGTTCTTCCCGCACGACATCCCCGACTGGCTGCGCCAGTTGCAGACGTTCGGCATCTTCGCGGCCGGCTATCTCGCGCGCCCGCTCGGCGGCGTGATCATGGCGCACTTCGGCGACCTGTTCGGCCGCAAGCGGATGTTCACGCTGAGCGTGCTGATGATGTCGGTGCCGACGCTGCTGATGGGCCTGCTGCCGACCTACGACTCGATCGGCATCCTCGCGCCGGTGCTGCTGCTGCTGTTCCGCGTGCTCCAGGGCGCGGCGGTCGGCGGCGAAGTGCCGGGCGCATGGGTGTTCGTGTCGGAGCACGTGCCGTCGCGCCACATCGGCTATGCGTGCGGGACGCTGACCGCGGGCCTCACGGCCGGCATCCTGCTCGGCTCGCTGGTCGCTGCCGGCATCAACAGCCGTTACTCGGGCGCCGAAGTCACCGCGTTCGCATGGCGCATTCCGTTCCTGCTCGGCGGTGTGTTCGGCCTGTTCTCGGTGTACCTGCGCCGCTGGCTGCACGAGACGCCGGTGTTCGCCGAAATGAAGGCGAAGAAGGCGCTCGCGGCGGAGATTCCGCTGAAGGCCGTGCTGCGCGACCACGGCCGCGCGGTGATCGTGTCAATGCTGCTCACGTGGATGCTGTCGGCGGCGATCGTCGTCGTGATCCTGATGACGCCCGCGCTGCTGCAGAAGCAATTCCACCTGACGCCCGCCACCACGCTGTTCGCGAACAGCATCGCGACGCTGTGCCTGACGGCCGGGTGCATCACCGCCGGCTCGCTCGCGGGCTGGATCGGCGCCAAGCGCGTGCTGGGCATCGGCGGCCTCGTGCTGGCCGCGTGCTACTACCTGCTGTTCGCGCAGGTCGCGGCCGACGCGTCGACGCTGCCGCTGTACTACGGGATCGCCGGCTTCATGGTCGGCACGATCGGCGCGGTGCCGTTCGTGATGGTCAGGAGCTTCCCCGCAGTCGTGCGCTTCTCGGGCATCTCGTTCTCGTACAACGTCGCGTATGCGATCTTCGGCGGCCTCACACCAGTGATCGTGTCGCTGATGATGAAGTCGAACCCGCTCGCGCCGGTCGTGTACGTCGCGGCGATCTGCGTGCTCGGCGCGATCGCCGTGCAATTCTCGAAGGATGCGAAGGACCTGAAGGACGCACGCTGAACGCCGGCGCGCATGCGCCGGCTGGATGAACAAAGGGCCGAATCCCGCAGTGTGCGGGATTCGGCCCTTTCGTTTTGGTTCGGTGCGGCGCGCGACGTGCGTGCGTCGCGCCGTTCAGTTCGGTTCGACTCAGCGCAGCGCGCCGTACGACGAACTCGGCCGGCGCAGCGCGTCGATGCTCGCGCCGCCCGCACCGGTCACGAACAGCAGCAGGAAACCGCCGGCGATCGCGATGTTCTTCCAGAAGTGGATCACCATGTCGTGCTGGACGGCGGCGTCCGTCGCATCCCAGAAATTGTGGCCGACCATCGCGGTCGCGATCGTGTAGAACGCCATCAGCAATGCGAGCGGCTTGACCTTGTAGCCGACGATCAGCAGCAGGCCGCCGAGTGCTTCGATCGCAACGACGAGCGGGCCCATCACCTGCGGATAGGGGACGTTCATTCGATGCAGATAGCCGATGAAATCGCCGTAGCCGAGCAGCTTCATCACGCCGCCCCACAAGAACAACGCCGCCAGCGCCAGGCGTGCGAAAAAAATGACGCCGGAATCGACGGAACGCGTCATGCCTCTCTCCTCGTATGCAATTCGGCCGTCCGCGCAGGGCGTGCCCCATGCGGTCCGAGCCGCGCGGCCCTGCCGGGCCCGCGGCAAATGGGCCAGCATAGAGGGTCTTTTCGCGGTGTCAAAAGGTTGTAGCAAATCTTTACACTGCGGCGGCCGGCGCAGGCGCGGCGCTGCCGTGAGGAACGACGCCCCACCGCCGCAACCGCGAATAAAAGGAACAGGCCCTAACCGGCGTCGCTCAACAGCACGCCTTTCTTGAACAGGAAACAGCCGTAGCCGCGCAGCTCGCCGGTGACGATCACCGCATACGCCTGCTGCGCGCGCTCGTAGAACGCGAATCGATCGATGCCCACGAGCGGCACGGCGCGCCCTTCCGCGCGATCGATTTCAACCTGCACTTCGCGCTGCACGGGCGGCACCGCGGCCGGGTCGCCGACCACCTCCATCCGCCACGCGGGCGTGTCGACGAACGTGTCGAGCGGCAACACCGACAGCACGGCGCGAGCGACGCGCGCCGAGTCGGCGCCGTCGATGCGCAGCGCGCGGCCGACCACCGTATGTTCGGCGACGGATTCCGCCGGAAAATTCGCATCGCAAATCACCACTTCATCGCCGTGGCCCATCGCGCGCAGCGTGTGCAGGATGTCGGCGTGCAGCAGGGGATCGAGATTCTTCAGCATGTGGGCAAACCTCCGGGAGGGGGAACGAATTGCATAAGTTACCCGATCCCGGCGGCAGCCGGGCATGCATCGTTCACGTCACGACGCCGCGGCCGGCATTTCGTCGATGAAACCCGTAACCGACTTCAGGCGGCCCGACGCATCGACGATGCCGAAATCGGAGCCCTTCACGATCGCCGCACCCTCGGGCGATACGAGCGCCCACGAAAAGCGCAGGTGCTGGCCGAAGCCGTCGACGTCGGTCGTGCGGCGAAAGCGATACGCGGGGAAGCGCGCCTGCACCGCGGCGATCATCGTGTCGATGCCCGCGTGGCCGTCACCGGCCATCAGCGGATCGCGATAGGCCGCGTCGCTCGCGTAGGTCGCATCGATCAGCGCGCGTCGGCGTGCGACGTCGGACTCGTTCCAGGCATCGAAATAACGGTCGATCAGGTCGGCGTGAGCGGACTGGACGGTTTCGGTGGTGTTCATGCGAGGCTCCTGGTCTGGATGAGGGGAGGACAGCACCGCGGACGTTTCGTGTTCGCGTGTCGCCATCGTCGCCGGCCCCGCGCGGGCGGTCGATTACGTTCGAGGTAAGGAAACCGCGCCGCCGCGATGAAAAACGGGCGCTCGAAGGCGCCCGCATCGTCCGCCGTCGAACGGCGCGCGTCAGGTCACCGGCGCCGGATTGAACAGCGTCAGCGCATTCGCGAGCTTCCATTGCTCGGCCCACGTGCGGCGCTTGCCGCTCGCGACGTCGAGCATCAGCCGGAACAGTTCCCAGCCGACGTCCTCGATCGAGGCCGCACCCGTCGCGATCTGCCCCGCGTCGAGATCCATCAGGTCGTGCCAGCGGCGCGCGAGATCGCTGCGCGTGGCGACCTTGATCACCGGCACCTGCGCGAGGCCATACGGCGTGCCGCGGCCGGTCGTGAAAACGTGCAGGTTCATCCCCGCCGCGAGCTGCAGCGTGCCGCAGATGAAATCGCTCGCGGGCGTCGCCGCGTACAGCAGCCCCTTCTGCCGCGCCCGATCGCCGGGACGCACGACGCCGGCGATCGGCGCGCTGCCCGACTTCACGATCGAACCCATCGCCTTCTCGACGATGTTCGACAGGCCGCCCTTCTTGTTGCCGGGCGTCGTGTTCGCGCTGCGGTCGACGCGGCCGCGCTGCAGGTAGCGGTCGTACCAGTCCATCTCGCGGATGATCTCGCGGGCGACGTCCTCGTTCGCCGCACGCGACGTGAGCTGCGCGACGCCGTCGCGCACTTCGGTCACTTCCGAGAACATGATCGTCGCGCCCGCGCGCACGAGCAGATCGGCCGCGAAGCCGACCGCCGGGTTCGCCGTCAACCCCGAAAACGCATCGCTGCCGCCGCACTGCACGCCGACGACGAGATCCGACGCCGGACAGGTTTCGCGACGCCGGCGGTTCAGCCGCTCGAGATGCGATTCGGCCATCTTCATGATCGAATCGATCATCGAGTTGAAGCCGACGTGCGCGGCGTCCTGCAGGCACACGACGCCGCCGTTGTCCGTCGCGCCGTCGGCCGCCAGCGGAATCGCGCCGGGCGGCAGCAGCCGCTCGGGCTGCAGCTTCTCGCAGCCGAGGCTCACCGTCATCACCTCGCCGCCGAAGTTCGGGTTCAGGCTGATGTTGCGCAGCGTGCGAATCGGGATGTCGGCGTCGGGTGCATCGATCGCGACGCCACAACCATATGTATGCTCGAGCCCGACCACGTCGTCGACATTCGGGTAGCGCGGCAGCAGTTCATCCTTGATCCGCTTCACCGCATGCTCGACGACGCCCGACACGCACTGCACGGTCGTCGTGATTGCGAGGATGTTGCGCGTGCCGACCGAACCATCGGGATTGCGAAAGCCCTCGAACGTATAGCCTTCGAGCGGCGCCAGCGGCGGCGCGGCGCGCGTGGCGAGCGGCAGGTCGTCGAGCCCCGGCGGCTCGGGCATGCGCATCGTGCGCTCGTTGACCCAGCTGCCGCGCCGAAGCTCGGTGAGCGCGTAGCCGATCACGACGTTGTAGCGGACGATCGGGTCGCCGGCCGCAAGATCGACCAGCGCGACCTTGTGCCCTTGCGGCACGCCTTCGCGCAGCGTCAGGCCGTCGGCGAACGTCGCGCCCTCAGGCAGGCCGCCGTCGTTGACGACGATCGCGACGTTGTCGTCCGGGTGCACGCGGATATAAAGCGGGGAAGCAGTCATCGGAATTCCTGGAAGGCTACCAGTCAAATCGTTAGTCATCATACGACATTCAACACCAATCCGCGATGCTGCGTAAACCCTTATCCGGAAAGACCCTACCCTTTACCCGCCGGCAAACCGCTTGCACTGCTCGTTCTCGCGTTGTACGATGACATACAACGACATCGCCAATATGGCTCGGATGCCGTACCCGACGAACCCAGCACTCGCGCTAGACGGACGACCCAACCATGACTTCACCGCAAGAACTCAAACAGATCATCTCCCACGGCCTGCTGTCGTTTCCGCTGACGGACTTCGACGCGGATGGCAGCTTCCGTCCGACCACCTATGCCGAGCGTCTGGAATGGCTGGCGCCGTATGGCGCGACCGCGCTGTTCGCGGCCGGCGGCACCGGTGAATTCTTCTCGCTCACGCAGCGCGAGTATTCGGACGTGATCCGTGTCGCGACGGAAACCTGCAAGGGCAAGGTGCCGATCCTGGCCGGCGCCGGCGGCGCGACGCGCGTCGCGATCGAATATGCGCAGGAAGCCGAGCGCCTCGGCGCGAGCGGCGTGCTGCTGATGCCGCACTATCTGACCGAAGCCAGCCAGGAAGGCATCGCCGAACACGTCGAGCAGGTGTGCCGCGCGCTGAAGATCGGCGTCGTGGTGTACAACCGCGCGAATTCGAAGCTGAACGCCGACATGCTCGAGCGCCTCGCCGACCGCTGCCCGAACCTGATCGGCTTCAAGGACGGCGTCGGCGAAATCGAGAGCATGGTCACGATCCGCCGCCGCCTCGGCGACCGCTTCGCGTACCTCGGCGGCCTGCCGACGGCCGAAGTCTACGCAGCCGCGTACAAGGCGCTCGGCGTGCCGGTGTACTCGTCGGCCGTGTTCAACTTCATCCCCAAGACGGCGATGGCGTTCTACGAGGCGATCGCGAAGGACGACCACGCAACGGTCGGCCGCCTGATCGACGAATTCTTCCTGCCGTACCTGAAGATCCGCAACCGTCGCGCGGGCTACGCGGTGAGCATCGTGAAGGCGGGCGCAAAGCTCGTCGGCCACGACGCGGGCCCGGTGCGCGCGCCGCTCGTCGACCTGACCGACGACGAAATTGCCGAACTGGACGTGCTGATCAAGAAGATGGGCCCGCAGTAAGCCGGTACGGCCGGCGTGGCGCCTCCAACGGCACCGCGCCGGCTTGTCGCCCATGTTGCATCGCGGCCGGCGCCTGCCGGCCGCGGTCGTTTGCAGCGGCGGCCATGCCGCGCATCCCGCCGCGATGCGCGCGGTCACATCTGCGCGATGACGCCGATGATCCGGTGACGCACGTTGCCGAGCTTGATCCGGGTCGTCTCGATCTGCTGTTGCGCGCCCGCACGCACGCGTGCGTTCGCCTCGCCGCCGAGAATCTGCCCGAGCACGTCGCGATCGACCACTGCATCGAAAAACCGGCCGACGGTGATCGTTGCCGACTGCTTCGCGGTCAGAAGCGCGCTGTTGGCCTGCATCAACGCCTCGGTGCGCTGGCTCGCGTCGCCCTCGTCGATATTGCGGCGATGCTCGAGCGCGAACACCAGCGCTTCCATGTCCTGCCGGAATCGGCGCACGGCGAGGCCGAACATGAGCGAATGCGCGTCGGAGCCCGTGACGGGCCGCCCCTGGTTGATGGTCATGTCGAATTCGCTGCCGCCCAGGTCGCGCTGGAATTCCAGCAGCGCATTCGCGAGCACGCGCCCTTCGCTGTACTGGCCGATCCGGCTGCGGACCGAATGCGCGACGTCGCCGATCGCCTTCCACAATCCGGCGGCGAACAGGTGGTCGCCGCGTTTGCTGATGTTCATCGGATGGCTTCCTTTTGGAATTTTGTAGTCTCTCAGGCACGCCTGCGGACCGGGCGGCCCGAGGCCCCGCTACTGTAGGAGAAATTCCGGCGACGCGGAAGCCATCATGAAAAAAGCGGGGGCTGCCTGCCGGCCGCCCCCGCCTTCATTCCCCGGGCAAGCGGCCCGGCTTCGCGCCGCGCCGCCGCACCGTCACTCCGCCTTCCCGTCGCGCAGCCGCGGAATGTCGAGCGGATTGCTTTCCTGCAGCCCTTCGGGCAGCAGGTCGTCCGGGAAGTCCTGATAGCACACGGGCCGCAGGAAACGGTCGATCGCGGTCGCGCCGACCGACGTGACGGCCGGGTTCGACGTCGCCGGGAACGGCCCGCCGTGCACCATCGCGTCGCACACTTCGACGCCGGTCGGGTAGCCGTTGACGAGCAGGCGCCCGGCCTTGCGCTCGAGGATCGGCAGCAGGCGGCGCGCGAGCGGCTTGTCGCCGGCGTCGATCTGCAGCGTGGCCGTCAGTTGGCCCTCGAGTGCGTCGAGCACGCGTGCGACTTCGTCGAGATCACGGCAGCGCACGATCAGCGATGCCGGCCCGAACACTTCGTGGCTGAACGCCGGCTCGGCCAGGAACGCCTGAGCGGCAACTTCGTACAGCGCGCCGCCCGCCTGGCATTCGGTCTGCGCCGCCTCGCCCGCGCCGATTTCGCGCACGCCCGGCAGTTCGGCCAGCTTGCCGCGACCGTTGCGATACGCGTCGGCGATCCCGCGCGTCAGCATCACGCCTGCCGGCTTCTTCGCGAGCGCCTGCGCCGCGACGGACTCGAAGCGGTCGAGATCGGGGCCGTCAACCGCCAGCACGAGGCCCGGGTTCGTACAGAACTGGCCGGTGCCGAGCGTCAACGAATCGACGAAGCCGGTCGCGATCGCGTCGCCGCGCGCGGCCAGCGCAGCCGGGAACAACACGACCGGGTTGATGCTGCTCATTTCCGCATAGACCGGAATCGGCTGCGGACGCGCGTTCGCAAGCTGCACGAGCGCCATGCCGCCCTGCCGCGACCCGGTGAAGCCGACGGCCTGCACCGCCGGATGGCTGACGAGCGCCGCGCCGATCACGCGGCCGGGGCCGATCAGCAACGAGAACACGCCGGCCGGCATCCCGCATTTCGCCACCGCCGCGCGGATCGCCCGGCCGACCAGCTCGGACGTGCCGAGGTGCGCCTCATGGGCCTTCACGATCACCGGGCAGCCGGCCGCGAGTGCCGACGCGGTGTCACCGCCGGCCACCGAGAACGCGAGCGGGAAGTTGCTCGCGCCGAACACCGCGACGGGCCCGAGCCCGACCTTCTGCAGCCGCAGGTCCGAGCGCGGCAGCGGTGTGCGCGCGGGCTGCGCGGGATCGATCGACGCGGCGAGGAAGCGGCCGTCGCGCACGACGCGCGCGAACAGCCGGAGCTGACCGACGGTGCGGCCGCGCTCGCCCTGCAGCCGCGCGACGGGCAGGCCCGTTTCGGCGTGTGCGCGCTCGATCAGCGCGTCGCCGAGCGCGACGATTTCATCGGCGATCGCTTCGAGAAACGCCGCACGTGCCGCGAGCGGCTGCGCGCGGTACGCGTCGAAGGCGTCGCGCGCGAGCTCGCACGCGCGCTCGACGTCGGCCTGCGTCGCGACGCCGAAGGCCGGCGCATCGATCGGCGCGCCCTTCGTCGGGTCGAACGCGTGCAAGGTACCGGCCGAGCCGGCTACCGCGTCGGCGCCGATCAGCATCTCTCCAGTCAGTTGCATGGGATGTGCTCCGTGGTTCGGGAATGATTCGCTCATTGTAGCCCAACAGATATGATGTCTGCCGACGATGGCTCTTAATTCACGCATGGCGTGCGCAGGGCTGCCGCTCGCCGCAGATCCTTACCCATCGGGCATAAGCACACATTCTTACCCTTTTTGGTCAGCTTTCAAAGGGAAAACCCGATGTTTCCACATTCTGAGAGCCGACATAAACTTTCAGTCATGTCATACGACGACGCACTACATGAACGTGCCTAATCAGACTCCCTCCCGCGATCTTCCGATCGACCTCGCCGGCAGCGCGCGCCGCACCGCCGTGCGCTACTGGATCCTGGCGATGCTGTTCGTCGTCACGACGCTCAACTATGCGGACCGCGCGACGCTGTCGATCACCGGCACGCCGATCCGCAAGGCTTTCGGCATCGATCCGGTGACGATGGGCTACATCTTCTCGGCATTCAGCTGGGCGTACGTGCTCGCGCAATTGCCGAGCGGCTGGCTGCTCGACCGCTTCGGCGCGCGCCGCGTGTATGCGACCAGCATCTTCCTGTGGTCGGCGTTCACGCTGCTGCAAAGCACGATCGGCCTCGGCGGCAGCGCCGCGTTCGCCGTGACCGCGCTGTTCGTGATGCGCTTCGCGGTCGGCATCGCCGAAGCGCCCGCGTTTCCCGCGAACGCGAAGGTCGTCGCGAGCTGGTTCCCGACCGCCGAGCGCGGCACGGCGTCGGCGATCTTCAATGCCGCGCAGTATTTCGCGGCGGTGGTGTTCTCGCCGCTGATGGCGTGGCTCACGCATGCGTATGGCTGGCATCACGTGTATCTGTGGCTCGGGCTCGCCGGCATCGCGCTCGCGTTCCTGTGGCTGCGCGTGATGAAGGATCCGGCCGACCATCCGGCGGTGAACCGCGCGGAACTCGAGCACATCGAGCAAGGCGGCGGCCTCGTGCGCACCCCTGGCCGACCGACGCCGGCGCGCGGCGCCGGCGCAGCGTCGGCGGTTGAAGGCAGCCGCGTCGCGGGCTGGTACTACGTGCGCCAGCTGCTGTCGAACCGGATGCTGCTCGGCGTCTACCTCGGCCAGTACTGCGTGAACGTGCTTACGTACTTCTTCCTCACGTGGTTCCCGATCTACCTCGTGCAGGCGCGCGGGATGTCGCTGCTGAAGGCCGGTTTCATGACGTCGCTGCCGGCGATCTGCGGGTTCCTCGGCGGCGTGCTCGGCGGGATGCTGTCGGACATGCTGATTCGCCGCGGCGTGTCGCTGACGCTCGCGCGCAAGATTCCGATCGTCGGCGGAATGCTGCTGTCGATGGCCATCATTGGGTGCAATTACGTCGACAGCGAAGCGCTCGTGATCGTGCTGATGGCCGTGTCGTTCTTCGGCAAGGGAATCGGCTCGCTCGGCTGGGCCGTCGTCGCGGACACGGCGCCGAAGGAAGCGATCGGCCTGTCGGGCAGCCTGTTCAACATGTTCGGCAACACGGCCGGCATCGTCGCGCCGATCGCGATCGGCTATCTGGTCGGCGCGAGCGGTTCGTTCAACGGCGCGCTCGTGTTCGTCGGGTTGAACGCGCTCGTCACGGTATTGAGCTATCTGGTGATCGTGAAGGACATCAAGCGCGTCGAGCTGCGTCATCGCGATGCGTGACCTTCCGGGGAAATAGCGGGAAGACGACGGCGGCCGCGGTGAGCGGCCGCCGTTTTTACATCGCTCAGGCCGCCGAATGCGCGACGCGCAGCATGTCGTGCACGCCGGACGTCATCAGCGCGAGAAACGCGAGCAGGCCGACGTAGAAAAGCGCGTAGGTCGTTTTCGTCTCGACCGATGTCGTGTAGTACGCACGGTTCTCCGGCGCGTCCGGATCGTAGCGCCAGGCGCGCTTCAACTGCGGCAGCGCGAGGATCGCCATCACGATCAGGAGCGGGCTCGGCCGGTATGCGAACAGCGCGATCAGCACGGGCACGCCCGCGAACCAGATGCGCGGCGACAGCACCGCCGTGATGCGGCCGCCGTCGAACGGCGACAACGGAATCATGTTGAACAGGTTCAGGAAGAAGCCCGTATAGGCGAGCGCGAGCAGGAGGTTGCTGTCGTAGTGCCGCGCGGCCGCGTAGCAGGCCAGCGCGCCGAGCGTGCCGACGAACGGCCCGGCCAGCCCGACGTACGCTTCGGTTTCGGCGTCGTGCGGCATCTCCTTCAGCTGGATCCACGCGCCGACGAACGGAATGAACGTCGGCAGCCCGACGTCGAGCCCACGCCGCTGCGCGGCCACGTAATGGCCGGCTTCGTGAACCAGCAGCAGCGCGACGAAGCCCGCCGCGAAGCGCCATCCGTAGAACAGCGCGTAGACCGCGATCGACGCCAGCATGGTGCCCGCCGACATGAGCACCTTGCCGAGCTTCAGGCCGCCGAAGATCAGCAGCAGCAGCTTCGTCATTCCTTGCGCTCCGTGCCGGACACGGCGGCTGCGCCGGTCGCGTCGGCGACGACCGGCACGGCCGCCGGCTTCGGCTTGCGCCCGAAGAAGCGCTTCAGCGCCGCGCCGCCCGCCAGCAACGCGACCGCGCCGATCTTGAAGAACTTCACGGCGAACGCGCCGAGCAGCGCGAGCAGCCCGAGCTTCTTCGCGCCGACGCCGACGATCAGCGCCGCGAGCCCGTACTCGGCGACGTGGTCGGTCGACTTGTTGAAATCAGCGTAGCGCTTGCCGTCGTTGAAGCGAATGTTCGCGAGCAGGTCGTCGGCCGACGCCTTGTACTTCGGCAGATCGGCGAGCGTCGACGCCATCGTCAGCGACAGGTAGCCGTCGCGGCCAAGCACGAGCGTCCGGTAGTTCACGCCGTCGCTCTGTGCGTTCGCGGCCACGCCCTTGTCGCGGATGATCGCGGACCACACGAGCCGGTGCGTGGCGGCGTCGTACACGGGCGCCTGCGCCCAGCCGACCACCTCGGTCTCGGGCAGCCCGCGTTCCTTGCGCGCCGGGTTGTTTTCCTCGGTGCCGGCTTGCAGGCTCTTCAGCAATTCTTCGGGTTTCCAGTCCTTCGCGTCGTCGTCGCGGATGTAGCCGCTCGGCTCGAACGACACGACCGAAATCCAGTCGGCATCCGGGTCCTCAGGCAGCACGAGGCCGACCAGTTTCGATTCGTCGATCGAGTTGCCCATCGAGCGCAGGTAGCGGCCGGCTTCGGCGGCCGGCACGAACGATTCGCCTTCCTTCAGCTTCAGCACGGCTTCGTGCTTGACATCGATATCGGCCGGCCCGTTCACGACGGCCTTGTTGGCGGCGGCTGCTGCGGCTCTCATTTCGACCTGCGCGGCTTCGGTCTGCGCATGGCCGTTGATTGCGGCGAGCGCAAGCATCGCCATGCAGGCGACGCGGAGGGCGAGTTTTTTCATTTTGGATTCCCCTGGAATGCCTTGTTGTGAATGTGCGCGGCATCCGGCCCGGGCGCGGTGGTCGCCGGTCCGATGTCGCCTCTCAGGTGGCACGAGGGCTATGGTAACGCAGCGTCGGGGCGCATCCTGGCAAGAAATGCGGGGCGGAAGGCAGCCTCGGGCGGCAGCGGCGGGCGCCGGCGATGCGCACCGATCCGGAATGCTTACCTCACAGGTAATGCCCGTTGCACGCGGGATTGCCTATCATCCTCGTCATGAACTCGACCGCCGCCCTTCAATCGCTCCCCCCGTCCGCCGGCCGTGTGTCCGGCATCGGCTCGCTGCTGCGCACCTGGCGTCAACGCCGACGCCTGAGCCAGATGGCCCTCGCCCTTGAGGCCGAGGTGTCCGCGCGACACCTGAGCTTCGTCGAATCGGGGCGCGCGCAGCCGAGCCGGGAGATGGTGCTGCATCTCGCCGAGCGCCTCGACGTGCCGCTGCGCGAGCGCAATGCGCTGCTCGTCGCGGCCGGCTACGCGCCGCTGTTTCGCGAGCGCCCCTTCTCAGATCCGCAGCTCGATGCGGCACGGCACGCGGTCGAAGCCGTGCTGCGCGGCCACGAACCGTACCCGGCACTCGCGGTGGATCGCCACTGGACGCTGCTCGCGGCGAACCGGATGCTCGGCGCGCTCGTTGCGCAGGCCGCTCCGGCGCTCTTGCAGCCACCCGTCAACGTGCTGCGCCTGAGTCTGCATCCTGACGGTCTCGCGCCGCAGATCGTCAACTGGCACGAATGGCGTGCGCATATCCTGCACCGGCTGCAACGGCAGATCGACGCGAGCGGCGACCGCACGCTGCATGCGCTGCGCGACGAACTCGCCGCCTATCCGGCACCCGCCGGCCAGCCCGACGACACGCACGCACGCGGCGACTACGCGGACATCGCGGTGCCGCTGCAGCTGCGCACGGCCGCCGGCGAACCGACGTTCTTCAGCACGACGACGGTGTTCGGCACGCCGGTCGACGTCACGCTGTCGGAACTCGCGATCGAGGCGTTTTTCCCGGCGAACCCGGAAACGGTGGACGCGATGCGCGCGCTGGCGGATACGCTGCCGGCTCGGTGAGCATCGTCAACGACGCTCGAACGCCAGCTTCACGCCCAGCCCCAGGAGCACCGCGCCGCTCGCCCGGTGCATGCGGGTCAGGATGCGCGGATTGCGCCGGATCGACGTCGATAGCAGGCCGGCGAACAGCGCGACCGGCCCCTTGACGAGAAACGTCAGGCCGGCAAACGTCGTGCCGAGCACGAACAACGAAAGCATCGGATGCGTGGCGCCCCCGGGGACGAACTGCGGCAGAAACGCGAGATAGAACAGCGCGACCTTCGGATTCGACACGTTGGACAGCGCGCCTTGCGCGAACGTACGCAACCCGGACGCCGGCGCGTCGCGGCCGCTCGCGAGCGTCAGCTCGCCGGACGAACGCAGCAGGGTGATGCCGAGGTACAGCAGGTACAGCGCGCCGATCATCTTCAATGCAGTGAACAGCCATTCGGATGCCTGAAGAAGCGCGCCAAGGCCGAGCGTCGCGAGCATCGTATGCACGAGCAGCCCGACGCTGACACCCGCCGCGGTCACGAGGCCCGCCCGCGTGCCGCCGGACAGCGTGCGCGACATCACGAGCACCATGTCCTGGCCCGGCGTCAGAATGATCAGAAGGGAGGTGGCCGTGAACGGCACCCAGGCTACGTGCGGCATCGGGATTCTCCTGAAAAGCGGCGCGGGGGCGGACGGGCGGGAATCGCACACGCCTGCGGGGCCGGGCAGTCATCCGATTATCGGCAACTTGCCGTGGAGAATGGCTGCGAAGTTGGCTATTTTTGATGTGCGATTTGGCGTTATTCTCCAGCATCGACATCATCGGTAGCCAAAAATGCCAATCAAACTGGACGCCATCGATCGGCGCATCTTGCGTGCACTGCAACGAAACTCGAACCAGACGAATGCCCAGGTCGCCGAGGAGGCGGGCCTCTCGCCCACGCCCTGCCTGCGCCGCGTTCGCCTGCTCGAGGAACAGGGCGTCATCGACGCGTACGTCGCCCTGCTGAACCCGGCGGCCGTCGAGCTGCGATTCACGGCATTCGTGCGCGTCACGCTGGAGCGTCAGGACAAGACGACCGTCGAACGCTTCGCGCGCGAGATGGAGCAAGCGCCCCAGGTGCTCGAATGCCATCTGATGGCCGGCAGCTACGACTATCTGCTGCGCGTCATCGCGAAGGATCTGGACGACTATCAGCGCTTTCAGATGGAGACGCTCACGCAGATCGAAGGCGTACGCAACGTCGAAACCGAGATTCCGCTGAAGCGCATCAAGCAGACGGTACGTCTGCCAATCTAGGCATGCGGCCGAGCACATGGAAATGGCTGGCGCCCGCCCGCCGGGCAAATCCGCGCCTGTCCTGACAGCGCGGTCGAACGTCACGCGCCCGCGTGAGCGAGTCGCACCGCATTACCGTCGCCGCATCGTGCGCGTCGCCGACCGAATTTCCCCCGAAACATAGCGTTCAGCCGCCGCGGCAAACATGGACGCGGCCGAGGCCAATCACAATGCGTCGTCGCGGCCCGAGCTTCGGACTTCGAAGTGCCGATGTGGCCGCGATCGAAGCACGTAGTCGCGATTCATGCGCGGTTGCCACCGATTCGAGATCGACGAACGTTCTATTTGATTAGTACAGCTTTCATTTTTTCGACGAGCTGGCAACACCCGTCATAAAACGGACACGAACGATTCGATCGGCATATCGCGCACGGACCGTGCAAAACACAACACGTCTTTTACATCGAGCCTGGGAACAACGAGATGAAGATTCAACGAGGGTTGGGACAATCGGCGCAAAGCGCCCCGGGGAAGTCGAAGGCGGCGCTTGCCGTCGCAGTCGCCGCCGCCATGGTCGCATTCACTGCCTCCGCGCCGGCGCGGGCCGACTATGTGCAGAACGGCACGTCGACCGACACGTCGGGCGGCTGCGTCGGCAACATCGCGATCTCGGGGAGCGGCACGTATCCGGCGAACGCAACGGGTTGCGACAACGTGGCGATCGGCACCGCAGCGGCGGCGAACTCCGGTTCGTCGACCGGCGCCTACAGCGAAACCGTCGCGATCGGCCGCATGGCCGGCGCGACCGGCACCCAGGCCACCGCGCTGGGCGGGAATGCCACCGCGACCGGCGACCATGCGACAGCGGTCGGCGCACTGTCGGGCGCAGTCGGGACCCAGGCGACGGCGGTCGGCGACAGCGCGGTCGCGAACGGCACAACCGCGTCGGCGTTCGGTCAGGGCGCATTTGCCGTCGACCAGTCCACTGCCGTCGGGCAAGGCGCGAGCGCGACCGCGACATTTTCGACGGCCGTCGGCAAGGGCAGCATTGCGGCCGGCGGTACCGCGCTCGGATTCCAGGCGAATGCCGGCGCCGGCGATGCCGTCGCACTCGGCATCGACAGCTCGGCATCCGCAATCGGCAGCGTCGCCATCGCCCGCGCGACGGCCTCCGCCGTGAATGCAGTCGCCATTGGCGAAGGCGCGAACGCCGCCGACGCGAACTCCGTTGCATTGGGCTCGAACGCAGCCACACGCGCGTTCACGACCGTGAGCAGCGTGACGCTCAACGGCGTCAGCTACAGCGGCTTCGCGGGCACGCCGGTCGGCGTGGTCAGCGTCGGCAGCGCGGGTGCCGAGCGGCAGATCGTGAATGTCGCGGCGGGCGCCATCAGCGCGACCAGCACCGACGCCGTGAACGGCTCGCAGCTGTTCTCCATTGCGAACCAGGTGTCGACGCTGACGGCGGACCTCGCATCGCTGACGACCACCGTCGGCAAGATTTCGTCGAGCGTTCCGAGCGGCACTGTGACGGACCCGACGGACACCGCGATCGGCACGAACACGTCGGTCACTGCAACCAACGGCACCGCGGTGGGCAACGGCTCGAACGTGTCGGGCGACAACGGTACGGCGGTCGGTGTGAATGCAACCGTCAGCGCGACGAACGGCACGGCAATCGGCACGAACTCGAAGGTCACCGCAACCAGCGGCACCGCGATTGGCACCGGTTCGAACGTATCCGGCACGGACTCCACCGCGATCGGCACGAACAGCCGCGCGAGCGCCAACAATGCCGTCGCGTTGGGCGCGAACTCGGTTGCGGATCGCGACAATACCGTGTCGATCGGCGCGCCCGGCGCCGAACGCCAGCTGACCAACGTGGCCGACGGCACCGCACCGACGGACGGCGTCAACGTGCGTCAGCTGAACGGCGCGATCAATTCGGTTCGCGAGGAAATGTCGAAGTACCGCAAGGATGCGGATGCGGGCACGGCGAGCGCGATTGCGATGGCCAACCTGCCGCAGGCCGTGCTGCCGGGCGAGAAAGTCGTGGCGCTCGGCGGCGGCACGTACGGCGGCCAAAGCGCGATGGCGGTCGGCTTGTCGGTCGCGACGACGAAATGGCTCGTCAAAGGCTCAATCACGACGGCGGTGTCGGGCCACGGCTCATTCGGCGCGGGTGCGGGTGTCGGCTATCGCTGGTAAGCGACACCGGCTGAGCAGCGTCGGCGGATGGTTTGCCGACGCTGCTCAGCTATGTATACAGCGACGCCAGCGGCAATTCCCCCGTCAACGCGAACCGGCCGGCGTCACGCAGCCGGTAGTCGAGCGGATCGTGCAGCGTATGCGTGCGCGCGTTGCGCCAGAAGCGGTCGAGGCCGAGCGATGCGGCCGTGGCGCGCGCGCCGCACGCATCGAACAGCGCCTCGCCATTGTCGAGCGCCGCACGCTGCGCAACGATCTTCGCGTCCGACACCGCGAGCGCCGCTTCCGCGCGTTCGTCGGCCGTCAGCGCATCGCCCCGCGCCCATGCGCGCTGCAACGCGACAGCCGCGCGATCGGCGAGCGACGACGCCGCAACCGCCTGCACGCGCATGTCGCCGAAGCGCTGCAGCGTATAGGGATCGTCGCTCGCCCGCGCAACGCCCGAGTTGATCCACGGCCGGCCGTGCGCCAGCACGTAGTCACGCGCCTCGGCCAGCGCGCCTTCCGCAAGCCCGACGAACAGGTTCGTCAGCACGAGCTGCGATACCAGCGTGCGCAGCGTCGCGCGCGGCGTCGGCGGCGTCTCCGAGCGGTGCAGCACTTCATCGGGCGCGAGCACGACGCCGTCGAAGCGCACGCTGCCGCTATCGGTCTGGCGCTGGCCGATCGGGTCCCAGTCCGCATCGACCGTGATCCCGTCCCGATCAGTCGGCACCACGCCAAACACGGCGCGACCCGTTTCCGGATCGTGCGCGGACACGGTCATCCGCTGCGAGCCGCGCGTGCCCGAGCAGAAACCCTTCACGCCGTCGAGCCGATAGCCGCCGTCCGGCGTCGCGGTTGCCAGCAGCCGCGTATCGAGCGGATTGACCGCGTTGCCCCACCACCAGCGATGCTCGACCGTGCCGCGCAGATAGCGTTCGCGCTGCGCCGCGCTACCCCATACATCGACACTCACCACCTGCAGGGCCTGGAATCCGACCAGATGCGCAAGTGCGCTGTCGACGCGCGCGATGCGCCGGATCGCGTCGTAGATCGCCGGCCAGGCGGTTTCCTGTCCGCCGAACTCGCGCGGCACCGCGAGCGTCAGCAGTCCCGCATCGGCGAGCCGCCGCTTTTCGTCGGCTGCATGGCCGCCCACGCGATCGCGCTCGGCAGCCGTCGCCCGCAGTGCGTCGATCGTGTGCGCCAACGCGTCAGCGTCGATCGCGCCGGCACCAGGATCCGGCGCAAACGTCGCCGGACTGCGCGGGTCGTTCATGCTACGGCTCCCTCCACAATGGTTTCTCGCGCAACGACTTGCTCCGACAACGGCACCAGCACATCGAGCCGCCGGCCGGTCAGCCGCGACAGGATCTCGCGACGCCAGTCGTCGTAGATCGCGCGGTATTCGGCGATATCCGCACCGAACACATGCTCGGTATGCGCATACTCGGCGTGCAGATACCCGTCGAGCCGTGCCTGCGTTTCCTCGTCGGCCGCGATCACGCGATCGATCAGCGCGTCGCGCTCGGCGGCCGGCAGCGCCTTCAACGTGTCGAACCACCACTGGACGATCTGCACGCGATGCCATTCCTCGTCCGGGCGAATCCGGTTCTCGCCATGTTCGCGCATCGCGCCGTCGGCGATGCGGCCGGTCTTGCGCTGGATCCACAGCTTCGCGAGGATGTGCAATTCGTAGTGCCATTCGAATGCGAGAAAGCCCGCGATGTCGCGCACCGCGATATCGCCGATGCGTTCCCAGTGCGCGGCGACGAGCCGCTCGACTTCGGGCAGCGGATCGCGGCCCGTCAGTTCGGTCACGCGTTCGCGACCGATCACGGCATGCGCGCCGTCATCGCCGAGCTGGCGCGACAGGATCAGCTGGAAATGCGGGTCGTCCCGGAACAGTGTGTCGATCGCCTTCGCGACAACCTGCACGATGAACAGGTCGTGCGACGCCATCTTGGTGTAGTAGTCGGCGACGGCCGCCAGTTCGTCCTCGCCGCGCGGCTCGCGCGGCGGTGTCGCCAGCTTGTCCGGGAAGCCTGGACGATGGCGTCGCGCGACGTCAAGAAACAGTGCTTCCTCGAATTGTCCGTTCCATTCGCGCGGCGCGCCGGTAGGGATGGTCATGGGTATCGTTCTCTCAGGGTCTTCAATGAAAGGAGCCGGCGCTCGTGGCGCCGCTCAGGTACGCCGGGTCACGCGTCGGACCAGGCGGTCGCCCGTGATTTGCACGGCCGAAACGAGTGCGATCAGGATCACGATCACGGTCGCCATGACGGTGGTGTCGAAGCGCTGGTAGCCGTAGCGGATCGCGAGATCGCCGAGCCCGCCTGCGCCGACGGCGCCCGCCATCGCGGTCGAGCCGATCAGTGCGACGACGGTGATCGTGAAGCCGCCGAGCATGCCGGGCAGCGCCTCGGGCAGCAGCACGTGCCACACGATATGACGGCGTTTCGCGCCCATCGCGAGCGCGGCCTCGATCAGCCCGCGATCGACTTCGCGCAGGCTCACTTCGGCAATTCGCGCGAAGAACGGAATCGCTGCGATCGACAGCGGCACGACGGCCGCCCACACGCCGATGGTCGTGCCGATCAGCACGCGCGTGAACGGCAGCAGCGCGACGAGCAGGATGATGAACGGCGTCGAGCGGAACACGTTGACGAGCGCGCCGAGCACCGCGTTCACGCCGCGCCGCGCGTAGATGCCGCCGGGCGCGGTCGTCACGAGAATCACCGCGAGCGGGATTCCGATCAGCGCGGCGATCGCGGCCGATGCGGCGACCATCGACAGCGTGTCGCGGATCGCGTCGAGCAGTTCGGGCCACCAGAGTTCAAACATAGCCGAGCACCTCCGCGTGGTTCGCATGGCGGCGTGCGCGCTCGAGCAGTGCCGCGACCGCGCCGCCACGTGCCGGCGACTGCGCCGCGTCATCCGCGCGCGGCGCCGCCGCGATCACGAGACGCCCCTGCGCATGCCCCTGGATCCGCTCGATCCCGCCGTGCAGGAAGCGCACTGCCCCGCCGAGCTCCGCCGCGAGCGCGCCGACGTCGGGCTCGCCGCCGCTCTCGCCCGTATAGCGGACGTCGAGCACGACTTGCGCGCCGTCGGGCAGCGCGGCCAGCTCGGGCAACGGCCGCACGCGTGCAGCCAGTTCGGCAGGCAAGTCGTGCACGAGCGTGCTGAGCAGCGCGCGCGTCGCGCCGTGACGCGGATCGCCGAACACGCGCCACACCGGGCCCGTTTCGACGACCTCGCCCTGCTCGATCACCGCAACCGTGTCACACACTGCGCGGATCACCTCCATCTCGTGCGTGATCAACACGATGGTGAGCCCGAGACGGCGATTGATGTCGGCGAGCAGCGCGAGGATCGATTGCGTCGTCTCGGGATCGAGCGCCGATGTCGCCTCGTCGCACAACAACACTTCCGGGTCGTGCACCAGCGCCCGCGCGATGCCCACGCGCTGCTTCTGGCCGCCGGACAGGCTCGCCGGATACGCGTCGCGCTTCGCCGCGAGCCCGACGAGGTCGAGCAACGCATCAACCTTCCGCGTGCGCTCCGCCTTCGGCACGCCGGCGATCTTCAGCGGCAGCGCGACGTTCTCGAACACCGTCTTCGCCGACAGCAGGTTGAAATGCTGGAACACCATCCCGGTACGGCGGCGCAGTGCGACGAGCCCGTCCTCGTCGAGCGCGCCGACGTCGACGTCCTGCACGCGCACGCTGCCCGAACTCGGACGTTCGAGACCGTTGACTAGCCGCAGCAGCGTCGACTTGCCGGCACCGCTGCGGCCAATGATGCCGAACACCTCGCCGCGCCGAACCTCGAGCGTCACGTCGCGCAGCGCGGCGGCCTGGCCGCGCGGCGTCGCGAATACCTTGCCGACATGCGCGAACGACACGGCGACACCGTCGGTGCGTGCGCCCGCTTCATCATGCGCCGCATGTGCGTGCGCGCCTGCGCCGGCCCGCACGGCCGACGCCTCGATGAACCCCAGCGTATCGAACAGTTGCGTCATCGCTTCGCTCCGTCACGTTCATGCATGCGCGGGATGCGCGGGTTCCGTCACGGGCACGGCGGCAGGCCGATGCTGCGCGCCCGTGTGCCAGGCCGGCAGCCGCGCGCCGTCGCCGAACAGCTTCTCGCGCAGCGTCGGCGCCGGATCGTAGTCTTCCTTGTAGATGCCGCGGCTCTGCAGTTCCGGTACGACCCAGTCGACGAAATCCTCGAACGACTCGGGCATCACGGTGCGCGTCAGGTTGAAGCCGTCGATGCCCGTCTCGTCGATCCATGACTGCAGTTCGTCGGCGACCTGCGACGGCGAGCCGACGATCGGCGCATAGCGCCCGCCGAGCGACATCTGTTCGAGCATCCGTCGCACGGTCCACGTGCCGCTCGTGCTCTTCTTCGAAATCGCGTCGACGGCCGACTGGATCGAATCGGTCTTCACGTACGAGATCGGTTCGTCGAGACCGTACTTCGCGAAGTCGATGCCGGTCGAGCTCGCGAAATGCGCGAGACCGGCTTCCGGGCTCGCGTAGCGCCGGTATTCGTCGAACTTTTCGCGTGCGAGAAGTTCGGTCTCGGCGGTCACGACGCTCACGCCGGCAAAAATCCTGATCGATGCAGGATCGCGCCCCTGCCGTGCGGCGGCCGCACGAATGTCGAGCGCGGCCGCGCGCGCGGCGGCCTTGCTCTGCCCGTTCACGAACACGCATTCCGCATGCCGTCCCGCGAACTCGACGCCGCGCGCGGACGAACCGGCCTGGTACAGCACCGGCGTGCGCTGCGGCGACGGCTCGCTCAGGTGGATCGCGTCGACCGAATAGAACGGCCCGTCGTGCTTCACGCGCCGCACCTTGCCCGGCTGCGCGAACACGCGTGCGTGCGCATCGCGGATCACCGCATCGTCGTCCCAGCTCTGTTCCCACAGCTTGTAGACGACTTCCATGTAGTCGTCCGCGCGTTCGTAGCGGTCATCGTGGCCGATCTGCCGCGCGAGGCCCATCCCGCGCGCGGCGCTGTCCAGATAGCCGGTCACGATGTTCCAGCCGATGCGCCCCTTCGTCAGGTGGTCGAGCGTCGACATGCGGCGCGCGAACAGGTAAGGCGGCTCGTACGTCAGGTTCGCGGTCACGCCGAAGCCGAGATGTTGCGTGACCTGCGCCATCGCCGGCACGAGCAGCAACGGATCGTTCACGGGCACCTGCACCGATTCGCGCAGCGCTGCATCCGGGCCGCCGCCGAACACGTCGTATACGCCGACGATGTCCGCGAGAAAGATTCCGTCGAACTTGCCGCGTTCGAGCGTCTTCGCGAGATCGGCCCAGTAGTCGAGATCGGTGTAGTGCGCGGAGCGGTCGCGCGGATGCGTCCACAGCCCGTGGTTGATGTGCCCGACGCAGTTCATGTTGAACGCGTTGAGCAGGATCTTCTTGCGGTTCGTCGTCATGTCGCCTCCGTCACCACGCGATCGCGTACAGCGAGCCGAACGCGTTGTCGAGCGCCCGGCGCACCGCCGGCGAGTGCTGGTAGATCGCGATGAACTTGCGGATGCGCGCGTCGTTCACGCTCTCCGTCCGCACGACCCACTGGATCGCGAAATTCTTGTTCTCGGTGCCGTCGAACAGCAGCGCGCTGTTCGGGTCGGTCGTGCCGGCGAGCTTGATGAAGCTCGGGTAGCCCTGCGCGAGATCGACGTCGTCGAGTGAGCGCGCGAGCTGCGACGCCTCGAGCGGGATGATCTTCAGGTGCTTCGGGTTGGACACGATGTCGTGCGTCGTCGCGCGATAGTCGGCGCCCGGCTTCAGCGTGATGAGCCCCGCGCGCTGCAGCAGCAACAGCCCGCGCCCGCCGTTCACGGGATCGTTCGCGATCGCGACGCGTGCGCCGTCCTTCAGCTCGTCGAAGCGCTTCACCTTCTTCGAATAGAGGCCGATCTTCATGATCGTGCCGGGCGCGATCGATACGAAGTCGTAGCCGCCCTGCTTCTTCGCGTTCTCGAGAAATGGAATGTGCTGGAAGTAGTTGACGTCGATGTCCTTGTTCGCCAGCGCCGCATTCGGCGTATTCCAGTCGGTGAACTCGACGATCCGCACGTCGAGGCCCTGCGCCTTCGCCTCCTTCGCGGCGATCTTCAGCGCATCGATCTGCGGGCTCGTCGAGATGCCGACCTTCAGCGGCGCGGTGTCGGCGCGTGCGCCGTTCAGCATCGCGACGCCGAGCAACGCGGTTGCCAGCAGACGGGCCACGCGGCCGGAGGAAAAGCGGGCGGAAAAAACGGCATGCAGCATGGAAACCACTCTCCTGTCCAAAGACGGTATCGACGGATGAGCGACGCCGCGGCGAACGCGCGGGCGTTCTCCGGACGGTCGTCGTCGCATCGGAAAAGGATCAGCCGATGATAGAGAGCGGCAGGAAGGCGGTCTACGAAGCGATTGTGCGAAGAAAATCGCGCGCAGCGATATGGCGCTCGATCCGCCGGGGCGAGCGCCCGGCCGGCCCGTTGGCCGAAATCTCGGCCTGGCCGGCGGGCGAATTCCGAAATCTCGGCCAGCCTGTGGCGGGAACCCTTTCCGCAGACGAAACAAATCCCTTATGAATCAATGCATTGAAAATATTCCGGCAGGCCGGAATTCTGGCACGGGGGTTGCGTAATAGACGGCACACGATGCCGCGAAGCCATGCAGGCATTCCAACATCAGGAGACACGTCTTGCAGACCTCAATTCCTACCCAAACCCGCCCCGAGCCGATTGCCGAAGCCGGTCCCGCCACGCGCGAGCGCTTCTGGCCGGAAGGCTGGTGGAAGCTGATGGAAATCCGCGTCGGCATCATCCCGCTGCCGGTCTACGTGATCCTGTTCGGGCTGATCGTCGGCTTCGCGGTGACGGGCAAGGTGCCCGGCGAGATCTCGATGGCGATCGCCGTGCTCGCGTTCTTCGGCTTCACCTGCGCCGAGCTCGGCAAGCGCCTGCCGCTGTTGCGCAACATCGGCGCGGCCGCGATCTTCGCGACCTTCGTGCCGTCGGCGCTCACCTACTATCACGTGCTGCCGAAGCCGGTGCTGAACCTCACCGTCGAGTTCACGAAGTCGACGAACTTCCTGTACCTGTTCATCGCGTCGATCATCGTCGGCAGCATCCTGAGCATGGACCGGCGCGTGCTGATCCAGGGCTTCGTGAAAATCTTCATTCCGCTCGCCGCCGGTTCGGTCGCCGCCGCGATCGTCGGCACGGCGGTCGGCACCGCGCTCGGCCTCGGCGCGCGCCACACGCTCCTTTACATCGTCGTGCCGATCATGGCGGGCGGCGTCGGTGAAGGCGCGATTCCGCTGTCGATCGGCTATTCGGAACTGATGCACCTGCCGCAGGGCGAGATGTTCGCGATGGTGCTGCCGCCGGTGATGCTCGGCAGCCTGACCGCGATCATCCTGTCGGGCGCGCTCGACATGCTCGGCAAGCGCCTGCCTCATCTGACCGGCAACGGCCGCCTGCAGGTCGGCGAAAGCGGCGACATGACGCCGGAAAGCGAGGAAATCCGCGGCCACGTCGACGTCACGCACATCGCGGGCGCCGGCATCACGGCGATCACGCTGTACCTCGTCGGCCTGATGGCGCACAAGCTGTTCGGCCTGCCCGCGCCGGTCGCGATGCTGTTCCTCGCGGTGCTGGTGAAACTCGCGCGCGCGGTGTCGCCGCCGCTGCAGGAAGGCGCGTTCGTCGTCTACAAGTTCTTCTCGACCGCCGTCACGTATCCGCTGCTGTTCGCGATCGGCGTCGCGATGACGCCGTGGGACAAGCTGACCGCCGCTTTCACGATCGTCAACGTCGTCACGATCGTGTCGACCGTCGCGACGCTGATGGGCACGGGTTTCGTGGTCGGCCGCCTGCTGAAGATGTACCCTATCGACACCGCAATCGTGAACGCCTGCCACAGCGGGCAAGGCGGCACCGGCGACGTCGCGATCCTGACCGCCGCGAACCGGATGCAACTGATGCCGTTCGCGCAGATCGCGACGCGCATCGGCGGCGCGATCGTCGTCACGGTGACGCTGATCCTGGTCGCGCACTTCGGTTGACACGCCGCTGCGCGCACCGTCGCGCAGGCTGCTTCGCACGCGCCGCCGCCGGCCCTGCCGGCGCGCGGCGCGCGTCGTTGCGGACGGCCGGTTGCGGACGACCGGTTGCGGAGGGCCGGTCGCGGAGGGCAGGTCGCGGACGACCGGTAGCGGACGACCGGTAGCGGGCTTCGATGAGGGCGAACGTGCAGAAGAGCTTCAAGGGAATCCCGTGGTGGGGATGGGCGTCGGCCGCCGTGGTGTATGTCGGCGTGGCGGGCGCGGCTGTCGATTTCGCGTGGGAGCGCGCGATCGACGCGCTCGAGGAAACCGGCGCGCACCGGCTCGACCTGTACGCGTCGAGCCTGAAGAGCGAACTCGGCCGATTCGAGATCCTGCCGGGCCTGGTCGCCCGCCAGGACGGCGTGCGCACGCTGCTGCGGGCCGCGCCGCAAGACCGGCCCGCGCTCACGCACACCGTCAACACGTATCTCGAAGCCGTGAACCGCGACGCGGGCAGCGGCGCCGTCGACGTGATCGATCTGGAGGGCGAAGTGATCGCCGCCAGCAACTGGAACGAGACGATCAGCTTCGTCGGCACCAACGTGTCGTACCGGCCGTACTTCAAGGACGCCCTGGCACGCGGCAGCGGCCGCTTCTTCGGCATCGGCACGAACACCGGCGTGCCGGGCGTCTACTTCGCGAGCGCGGTGCGCGACGACGGCGTGCCGATCGGTGCGGCGGCCGTGAAGATCAGCGTCGATTCGCTGGAGTCTGCGTGGCGCGCGCCGGGCGTCGCCGCGATGGTGGTCGACAGCAACGGCGTGGTCGTGATCTCGACCGAGCCCGCGTGGAAGTTCACCGCGCTGCGCCCGATCACCGCCCAGCAGCAGCGCGACATTCAGGCATCGCGACAATACGCGGGGCGCACGGTGGACGTGCTGCCGTACCGCCACATCGGCGACCGCAGCGCCGCCGCGTGGTTCGGCACGTTCCCGGATCCGCGCCACGCCGGCCGCAACACGCGCTATCTGGTGATGTCGCGCCCCGCGCCGCAGGCAGGCGATTCGTTGATGGTGCTGCTCGACATCGCCGGCGCGCGGCGCCAGCAGCAGATGGCGTTCGCGTTCGTCACCGGCGCATTCCTGATCGTCGCGCTGCTGGTCGGCTATGCGATCCAGCGCCGCCGGGCAATTCTCGCGCGGCTGAACGCGCAGGACGCGCTGCGCCGCGCGAACGACCGGCTCGAACTGACCGTCGCACAGCGCACGGCCGCGCTGACGGCCGCGAACGAACGGATGCAGCGCGAGATCGTCGAACGCGAACGCACCGAGCAACGGCTGCGCGATTCGCAGCAGGAAGTCGTGCACGCGGGCAAGCTCGCGGTGCTCGGGCAGATGGCGGCCGGTCTCACGCACGAGCTGAACCAGCCGCTCGTCGCGATCCGCACGCTCTGCGACAACGCGCGCACGTTCTTCGAGCGCGGCCAGCCCGCGCCGGCGTATGCGAATCTTGAACGGATCGGCAAGCTCGTCGACAGCATGGCCGTGCTCACCGGCGAATTGAAGACGTTTGCGCGCAAGCCGGACGTCGAGCGCGTCGCCGTATCGCTGAACGAAGCCGTCGCGCATGCGCGGCTTATCTACGAGGCGCGGATCCGTGACGAAGGCGTGCAGCTCGACGTAAACATCGCGCCGGGCATGACCGTATCCGCCGAGTCAAGCCAGTTGCAGCAGGTCATCGTGAACCTGCTCGGCAACGCGCTCGACGCGGTGCACGATGCGCCCGTGCGGCGCATCGTCATCGAAGCCGTCGAAGTGGAAGGCGCGGACGATGCGCGCGCCGCCGGCCGCGTGCGCTTCACCGTCGCAGACAGTGGCGCCGGCATCGCGCCCGACGTGCTGCCGCATCTGTTCGAGCCGTTCGTCACGACCAAGCCGCGCGGCCAGGGGCTCGGGCTCGGCCTCGCGATCACATCGCGCATCGTCGAGGCATTCGGCGCGAAGATTACCGCGACGAACCGCGACACGGGCGGCGCGCAGTTCACCATCGAATTCGCGGCGGCAACGCCGCAACAAAGGACAGAGCATGGAAGATGAAATTCGCGTGCTGGTCGTCGAGGACGATGAAAACGTCCGGATCGGCGTCGAGCAGGCCGTCGCGCTCGCCGGGTTTCCGGTCGATGCGTTCGCGTCGGCCGCCGACGCGCTTGCGCACGTCGCGCCCGGCGCGCCCATCGTGATCGTGTCGGACGTGCGAATGCCCGGCATCGACGGGCTGCAGTTGCTCGAACGCGTGATGGCGGTCGACGCGCAGATTCCGGTCGTGCTGATCAGCGGTCACGCCGACATTTCGACGGCCGTCGGCGCGATGCACGACGGTGCGTACGACTTCATCGAGAAGCCGTTTTCGTCGGACGTGATCGCGGGGCGCGTCGCGCGCGCGGTCGAGAAGCGCCGGCTCACGCTCGAGGTGCAGGGGCTGCGCGCGGCGCTCCACAACTGGCAGGGGATCGAGGCGCTCGTGCTCGGCAAGTCGCCCGCGATGGCCGATGTGCGCAAGAAGATCCTGCGCCTCGCCGATACGTCGGTGTCGGTGCTGATCACCGGGGAGACGGGCACCGGCAAGGAGTTGATCGCGCGCAGCCTGCACGACTTCGGCGGAAGGCGCGACGCGCATTTCGTCGCGTTGAATTGCGGCGGCCTGCCCGAGCAGGTGTTCGAGAGCGAGCTGTTCGGCCATGAGGCCGGCGCGTTTACGGGCGCGATCAAGAAGCGTATCGGCAAGATCGAATGGGCGCACGGCGGCACGCTGTTTCTCGACGAAATCGAAACGATGCCGATTCCGCTGCAGATCAAGATGTTGCGGGTGCTGCAAGAACGCGTGGTCGAACGGCTCGGCGCGAACGAGCTGATTCCGGTCGATTGCCGGATCGTTGCCGCGTCGAAAGCCGATCTCGCCGAACTGGCCGCCGACGGGCGCTTTCGCGCGGACTTGCTGTATCGGCTCAACGTCGCGCAAATCGAGCTGCCGCCGCTACGCGAGCGCCGCGAGGACGTGCCGCTTCTGTTCGAGCATTTCGTGCTCGCGGCCGCGCGGCGCTTCGGGCAACCGGCGCCGGTCGTCACCGCTGCGCAGGTGTCCGAACTGATGACGCACGCATGGCCCGGCAACGTGCGCGAACTGCAGAACGTGGCCGATCGCTTCGTGCTCGGCCTGACCGGCGACAGCCTGCTTTCGTCCGGCGGCGAACCGGCGGCAGGCGGCACGCTTGCCGAGCAGATGGCGTATTTCGAGCGGATGCTGATCGAGGACATGCTGCGGCGTCACAACGGCAACGTTGCGGACGCAAGCGTCGCGCTCGGCATGCCGAAGAAGACGCTCTATCACAAGCTGCGCAACCTGCGGATTCCCGCGCGCGGCGATGCGGGGGCTGACGGAACCGAAACATGATGCACACGGGCAGCGCGGTCATGCGCGTGCTCGCCGTGCGGCAGAGCCGTCATCGCCGCCGCACGCGCATCGAGATCGAACACGGCGCGAAACCGCGGATGACGCGCGAACGAGGATAGTACAGGGATGGATCGCATCAACATAACCGACGGATGTCGGATCGACGGCTTCATCGTCAGGGGAATAACGCATGCGCGCAAGACATTCAGGCCAAGCGACTGGCCCGAGCGGCTCGCGGGTGTCATCACGCTGTTCGTCGGCGAAAAGCAGCCGAACTGCCGGAGCGCGCTGACGCGGCTCGCAACGCCGCTCGTCGTCGACGGCGCCAAGTGCCTGCTCGTGTCGCGCGAGTTACAGGTCGTGTGCCCCGACGCATTCGAATTCGCGATGCAGTTCGCGCGCGCCAACGACCTGCCGGTCGATGCGCGTCGTTACTGAAACGTCACGCTGAAATTCGCATCGGCCGCTACCGTGCCGGCGCGCAACGCCCCGCCCGTCCGCACGTAATAAGCCTGCAACGGCAAAACCACGGTGCCGCCCACTGGCGCTCCCATCGAGAACGTGTTGTTCCTGCCAAAAGGTATATCCGTATTGGTTCTCCCGTTCCGGATCCGGAGCGCGACACCGCTCGCCGTGCTGGTGCTCTTCAATGCGAGGTTCGGCCCGGTGTTGGCCGTATTCTGTGCGTCGATCAACGCAATGATCGGTTTCGCGTTGTTGCTGCAATCGCTCAACCTGATATTGAAAACCTTCAAGGCATGGACGCCTTGCCATCAGTCAACGTACGGATGCTGACTGCAGGTAAGGCCACCCCGATTCGAGGAGTATCCAGTTTACACGTGGGCGTGGGCGGTGGCTTGATTGGTGGATTCGCCCCTCCCGAACCGAAGAGCGAAGTACCCTGATTAACGTCGCATTCTTCGTTATTGATGAGCGCTCCATAGATACAACGTGACTCGAAGCTAAAAGCGTCGAGAACTGACAAACCGATACGTACTGCCGCGCCCGATACGCATCGTCGAGCGGAAGGGTCATCCAACGCAATCCCGATATTGGCCTCACCATCGTCGCGCACGACACTTCCGCGACGATGAAGTGCACGAGGCGTTCGTCATTGATATGAAAACGTGATCGTGCTGCGCGCCATGACACTCCCGCTCGATACCTTGGCCCCGGACTGCGCGTACTTAGCGACGAACGGCACGGCGACGCGCGCGCCGTTGAGCGGAGTTGTCGTGATGTACCACTGGTTTGGATTGCCAACGCTCGATGAGTCAGGCCCGTAACTGACGGGTGTCGAGCCGTTATCGCGCAAGATCCGGATGCCGACGCCGGATGCGGTCGATCCCGGCGCGAGCGTCAGAATGTCTGTGGTATTCGCCGGATCGCTGGCATCAGTCATCGTGGCGTGAAGTCGAATGTCTTCCTGGCAATCCAGCGTGATCGCAAATCGTTCGGCCGCTTGGGAGGAAACCGATCCGACACCACTGAAACTCGTGCCTGTCACCGGGGGCAAGTTGACGACGGTATCAGCGCCGTCCACAACTTTGCAGACGCGCGCGGCGACGGTTACTTTCGCGGAGATAGAGCCAAACTTGCTATTGACCATCTCGGCACCGGACGTTGTTCCAATTCCTCTAGCCGCTAGCAGATACGAACTGAACGAGTATGTGCCGGATTTGACAGGTCCGGTCACAACTAACACCCCGCGCGTCGAGATAGCGACGGAGTCGTAGCGACCTCGAACGCCATAGTCGAGGTTGGCTGTCAGCGGCTGCCAATTATCTACACCTTGTACGCCTCGGATCGCGACGGCGTAACCGATCCCGGGAATGCTGGTCTCATAAACGGGATAGGCGACGCCGTTTTCCACATATTGCACTCCAGGTACCTGTGGCGACACCGGATCGAGCGTCACGCGGTACTGCTGATCGCTCGGTGGGCACGGTTGGCTTTGAACGATTTGCCAGAATATGTAGGGTGAAGACGTGATGAAACTGCCGATTGCGCTGCCCGGCGGATAACCGCTGGACGGGCCGGAAATATTTTGTTGCCCAAACGAAATGCTACTGGATCCGGAAGCTATGGTGCACACGGCGGCATATGCCGTCCCGGAAAGCAACCACAGCACAAATGGCGCCGCCATTAACATCTTTCTGAACGATTCTATTTTCATATTCGATTTGAATTGAAGTTAATTCACCGAGCATTGCTCACCGCATGTCATGGAGTGCGTACCGCCCCGCTTGCATGGGCCCATTTGTCACAATCCGGCGGATCTCGAAACCACGGTCCTGCACGTCCCGCTGAATTGCTGATAACCCGCTTTCTTCTTGCGTGGCGGCATCTCATACGAAATCGCACAGCTTTGCTCGTGTTCCTCGCCCCACACGACTTGCAGGGATCCCTTGTCATCGAGACCGCGCGCAAGGATCTTCCCTGCCTGTCCCACGACACCGATCTGCTTGCCGTCGGCATTGCGCACCTCGGCCCCGAACGGAACCGGTCGGCCATCTGACTGACGGGCGCGAATGAGCGCCGTGCGCCCCGAGACCGTCCCGAAACGGAGCATCGGCACCGCACCGGCTCGCGGCACGACCGGCATGCTCGTCTCCCTGAGCTCGACATCCGTCGAGAGTCCCTTCGGATCGAGTTCCACCGTATTCATGCTGTACGGCGTGAGATACGGCACGATCGCGAAGCCGCGACCATCGACCCGCACGCCAGACGCGTTTGTCACGCGCGCACCCTTCGCGCCCGGCGCCTCGACGATCGCGAAGGTCTCCGACAATGGCTGCGCAAGCGTGACACCGCCGCGATGTGCAACCACCGCACCGTGCATGCCGACCGACGCCTGTTGATATCCCGAGCTTCCGCCTGCCGAAACATTGAGTTCCGCGAACGACCCGCGATAGGTCAGGTTGCCGCTGCCCTCGTTCGATGTTGCGCCGCCGCCGGACGCGTGATTTGCACTTACGCTGTACGACAGATTTCTGTCCGGTCCCGCCATACCCGAAAACGTCGACTGAATCTGCGTGCGTCCCGCTGTATCCCGGCTGAAATTGGTCGAGAGCGAGGTTGAATTCGACTTGCCGAGCGGAATCGACACGCTCGCGTAGTACATCGTGCTCATCTGGCCGCCGAAGCTGCGTTGTCGCGATGCCGAAACCGAGTACGAAATGTTCCTGAACGTATTGCTGTAGCCGACGGAGTAACTCGTATCGGAACCGTTCCGGTTCCAGTAGTCGGCCGCCGACGCCGTCACGCTCAGTTGACCGCCGCGATCGCCGAGGGTCTGGCTGAGCGTAAGCGATGCACGGTTGCGCTGTCGCCAGACCGAGTCCATGGACTCTCCGCGCTTGACTCGATCGCGGGTCAGCACCGCGTCGTTGAGCCCGAAATAGCCGCTTGTCGAATACCGGTACGCCGCCAGCGCGATATCGGTACGAGTCTCGGGAATCGACTTCGAATAGCTGAGACGGATGCTCGAGCCGTTATAGCGTCCGGCACCCGGCAAGGAGGTCACGGCCTGCGTAACATCCGCGCCGAATGCGCCCAGTCGCGTGGTCAGCGCGGCGCCGATCATCGCGGCTGCATAACCCGGCGAAAGCGAGACGCCCGCGTATCCTGTGAGCAGGTTGTTGAAGCCATGCTGCCACGTGGCCTGTGCGAACGGAGCACGACCGTCGAGTTGCTGATTCCTGACTAGTCCGGCCACGAAGTTGTAGCGATTGCGGCCGGGCCGAAGCGACAGCGGCACCGCCGCGTACGGCACGGAAAAACCATGCACGCTCCCGTCCGCCTCGGTAACGTCAACCCGGAGATCGCCGCCATATCCCGTCGGATACAGATCCGTGACTTCGAACGCACCGGGAGCAACGGTCGTCTCGTATATCGTCGTGCCATTCTGGCGAATCGTCACTTTCGCATTGCTGTTCGCCACACCGCGGACGACCGGTGCGTATCCGCGCAACGAGTCCGGCAACATACGGTCGTCCGACGACAACTGTACGCCTCGGAATGCAGTCGAATCGAACAATTCGCCGGAGGTATAGCTTTCGCCGATCAGCAATTGCGATGACAGCGATGGAATGTCGCGCTGTACGTAGGTCGCGATGTCCTGGTAACGATTCTCGCCATTCCCGGACCAGCTATACGAACCGTTGTGCCGAAAGTGCCAGTTTCCGATGTTGATGCCGGACGTCAAACCGACATACCCGTCCGTTTGCGCGGCACTGCCCTTGCTCTTCGACCGGTACACGTTCGCGTTGTAGCCGAGCATCGCGACCGGCACGCCAGTGCTCCATTGGTCCGGGCTCACGGCGCCGCGCGCATTTCGCAGCAGCGATGCTTGCGGAATCGAGAGCGTCAGGCGGAGTTCGTTGAGGTTGAAATCCGCGCTGGCATCGCTCACGACCTGACCGATACGCAGACAAGCGTCGTCCTGGTCGAGTTGCTCGACCACTTCCGGCGGCAACTTTCCGAAGTCGATGCCGATACGGTGCAACACGTCCTTGTCGAAGCACGGTTGTGCATCGGGCGTACCCTGCGCGGATTTGAACGGCACGTCGTAGCGACCAACCCAATCCTGACCGACATAGATGTCGACGCTATAGTCGCCAGCCGAAATGACGTTACCACGCCCGAAGCGCGAGAGGTCGACCGCGCGCCCGCCTCCGTTCACGCCGAAGCCGCTGTCGAACTCCACCTGCGCGAATTCGGTCTGCGCGAGTTGCAGTGCCGGCGCGGGTTGCTCCACTTCGGCAGCAAGACTGCCGACGGAGTATGCCGCCAATGTAGACAGCACAAAGCCTGACAGCGGCTTCAGCTGCGGAGGCGACACTGGGTTGACGTGATTGATCGGATTTGCCATCTCATGCGGAAATTGGTCGGTGACCCGCAAGAATCGTTTGCGGCTCAACGCATTAGGTAATCAAGGGAAGTGGCGAACTACCTTCGCGGCTCGTTCCAACACCGATCGAGGCTGACCATTCGGTGGATCAATTTCGATCCGCCGGCACTGCAGTCACCTGTTCGCGAGAAAGGGAAGGAGGTCGCTTATTCAGCTTTCCCGCTGCGATGCACGGGAAGTTCGTAGGTGCGCGTACCGCCCCAATCGTCAATTGCACCGAACTTGACTGTGACGTTGTCGGCCGGCTGCGCAATTGCTTTTTCGACGTCGAAAGCGCTCGTGCTTCTCGGCAACACGTATCCCGGTTTAGCCTCGTATTCATTTCCCCCCGACTTCAACATGACGTATCCCAAGTTGACGACGTAGGGCGTCGGGTTCACTGCGCTCAACGTGTATCCGCCCGTACCCTTACGCGCGAAACTCCACTGCAATTCTGATGGCGCCGAACTTGCGGAACCTGGCAGTCCATCAGGGCGGTACATCATCTTTACTCGGGTCCGGAAGGCAACCTGAAGCTTGTTCCGGCCATCTGCACGCGAGGCGCTCGGTGGAATTTCCAGCACGTTGAGCCAGAACAGCGATTCCTTGTCGCTTGGCAGCGTGTCACCGTCGCGAATGATGCGAAGCATCTGACCACGGCCGGGCTCCAGACGAAACATGCTGGGTGTCAACGTGAAGGGCACGTCGATCAGATCCGGAGATTCATTGAAGTTGCCCGTGTCGAACCATGCCTGGACCAACGCCGGCACCTTCCCTTCATTCGCCACCTTGACGGTCACCTCACGCTCTGCGCCGGAGAAGATCACGCGCGTTCCGGCCAGCACGACACCTGCCGACGCATTGGCACAAAGAAAGGTCGAGACGACGACGAGGAGTGTTGACAGGAGCTTCCTTTTCTTCATAGATTCCTATATATTTTGAGATCCTAATGAATTGGCGAAGTGTTATACGAACAATCTTCGCCAATACGAAGAGTCGAGACCCCGCGCCGATTTGCGTCGCGGGCCGAACGTTACTGGTAGTTCAGGGAGTACTGAACGCGCGTATTGACCGCACCGGCTTCAACGGCGCCCGTTGCAATATATTCGGCGTAGTAATCCATCTTGGCCTTGCCGTCCTTGCCAATGTCGACGAGCAGCGAATTCTGATCGCCCGCTGCCCCGACCTTCACCGGTTGCTGCTGTGCGTTCAACACCTGGAGTTCCACGTTCTTGGCGCCAGGCGCCTCGGTCGTCCCCGCATCGACGGTCAGGCGGCCCGTCGATTGATTGACGCTCGGGCCGGCTTCGAAGGTCACGGCAACCTTGGTCGGATTGCCCTCGCTGGTCGAGCATCCGGTCAGGGACAGACTGAACGGGGTCCGGCCTGCCGACTTGCCCGCCTCTCCCAGCGCGGTCGTGGACACCGGCGGCAGCGTCACCGTAAGGTCTGCGGGCCCGCCGTCGGGTTTGCAGGTCGACGCAATGACATTACCGTTGAACGTGATCGTGCCGTCGGATGCGTAAGCAGTCGCGGCGGAGAAGAAACCTGCCGAAACGAGCAAGATCGGGAGGAGTGCGTTTTTCTTCATGTCGAATGACTCATGGAAGTTAATCAAAGGATTCAGAATGACCGGACAACAGCCCCTTTTCCTCGGGGACACATCTCTAGATCAGCTCTGACACCAACCGATGAGGCATTGAATTCCCTCATCGGGAACGGCTAAGCAAATTGTCGCGATGTAAGCAAATTGAAACAATCGTACCCAGCATGAATGGCCAATCCTCCAGGCTCGTACCCGTACGAAAACGAATATTTGCCCAAAATCGTTTGACGTCCGAAATTGACTTCGCATCCTGATGCAAGGCCTTCCGCGGCGCTTTCATGTCGCTGGCAGATCGCCGGAATGCGGCGACGACGTGCGGCTTCGACCCCGTTTATGAGTCGAGGCGATGCCAGTCAGCGAAAAAATCGGCATTGATATTGCCCGGCGCATTCAGTCCACCGCGTTGGACCGATGCGATAAGTGGCATCTCGACAAACAGGTGACAGCGATCAATGACAGAAGAACGGGCGTGCCAAGTGGTGGACCAGTCAGCCCGTGTATGACGGAAGGCGATGCGCCGCTAAAAGAGTACGCGCAGGAGAAACAACAGCTGCGCATGCGGACTTTTGAATCACGGGACGCAGCGACATGGAATCCGATGATGGATCGCCGTGCCGGACGCTCGGAAATGGAGAAGCACTTCGATTCTGGTCGCACGCCGCTCGACAACGCGACCGTGCCGCCCGGGATGGTTCAATCGCTCGCCCCGGCATGACGCGATTCGTGATCCGTCGCGATCCGCTCGAGCACCGACGTCACATTGGTGCGCACCCCGGCGAGCGCATCGGACGCGTCTCTGCCGTCAACGGCCGGCGCGTGGCGAATCACGTCCTCCAGCCGCAAACAGGCATCGATCACCGCCTGCTCGTGAATCATCGCAAATGCACCCTTGATCGAATGAACGCGCGAGCCTACGGTTTCCCAGTCGCCATGGGCCATCGCCTCGTCAATGGCCGACAGCGACTCGTCCAGGATCGAGAAATTCGCTCTTGATCAATGCGTTGGTCTGCGCGGCTTTGGCCCAGTCGATGAAAGCTTGATCTGTCATGGTCGTCAAAACAAAACGAATCCTGGCGAGCCGCCGGGCGTTTGAACGGGGGCGAGAGTGGACGCATAATGTCACGCGTCTTGTTGCCGAGCGAACCGAGTTTTCGCAGCTGATCCCATGGCGCAGCTTCGGGCGTCGTCTCCGGCACAGTTTCTGCCTCGGATGCCTCCTGCTCTCGCTTTCGTCCGCATCCGCATTTCTCCGTCGTAAGCAGCACCGGCTCAGCACCGGCACCGGCGATTCGCAATTCCGACATCCGCTGCAGCGTGCTGTATGTGTCGCCATCGAACTTCATTTCGACCACTGCGGGTCAGTTCCATTCGCCTTTCACGACGACTTCCCCCTTCGCCTCCACGGTGCCAACCCAGGCGTTGCCGGCCACGTCGAGGTTCAGTTCCTGCGGCGACAGCGGGAAGATCAGGTCCATATCAAGCGAAGCCTTATAGGGAAAGTCACCGCCGACGATCTCGCGCCACTTCATCGACGCAATGTCGTAACTGATGCCGCTGCAATTGTCGGGCCGGTCGATCAACTCCGTGCCGCTGTGGAAACGCACGTTGGCGGGGATGCCGACCACGGTCGCCCCCTGGTTGCCCACGAACTTGCAGCGGGGCCCCTGTGGCGTGGAGATGCTGTCAGCCACCACCTGGACCGACACCTTGGTGGCCTTCGACGCGCCGAACTGCCCGATTGTCAGTGGGATCATGATCTGGGGATCTTGTCCGACGCTGCCGGAATAGCGACCGAGCGCGGAAGAGTCGTGCTCGTCGATGGTGACGCCAAACGTGAGACGCTTGAGTTGAACGTTCGAGAACAGCCCGAGCGGTCCGGTCAGTTGCGGCATCTGGTCGGGCGCCATCATGAGGGTCAGTGCATCCAGCGAGACGGTATCCTGAGTGCCGAGCAAGCTCAACAGGTAGGCCCCCGTTGTGACCAGCGTGGTGTTCCCGAGCTGGCCGATGTCGACGCGATCGGTCTTCTGGCCGTCGACGAGCAGCCACGCCTGATTGGCATCGACGTTGTCCAGCTTCACCGTAAAGCCGCCGGGCACGGTGTTGACCCGGGTGCGGATCGGACATTCCATGCGGTCGCCTTTGCTGATGCAAGCGTCGGGTACGCGATGAACGATGTTGCCCTGCGTGACTTCCACGGTCCCGGTGATCGGCTCGACTTCGACTGCGAAGCGGGTCGGCTGGACATGTAGCAGGTGCAACACATAGCCTACCCCGTAGCCTACCTCACATGCGTACCGGGCCCATTCGGTTATGTACCAGTCTCTCCACTGGACCATTGCACCGATATCAAAAGGTCGACCATCGATGATGGCCGACGCGATCATCCTTCTCGCGCTGCCATCCATCACCTGTGTACCAATCGGGGACTTCCCGGCTGTCAACCCGATGTCACCCAATCTGGTGGCGAACAATCGCAGGCCGTTGTATGCACCGCCGCTGGCAGCATTTACGTTTTCGGGACGGCTGAACGGCAACGCGGGATTGCGGATATCGGACGTGCGAGAAACGGACAGCGAAGCGACTTGGGCCGACGCGTCTGTCACCCAAAACCCGGCGGAGACACCACCAATCCAGACTGAATTTAATGTATTTGAAGGGAACGCCGCCGCCAGTTGCGATTGAGCCGGATTGCCCCGATCAATGTATCCAACGAGTGCGCCATTTTCGATGAGGCCGTTGGTCGATAGATAGATCCGGTCGCCCGCCGCGACCTGAATCGGCTGGATGCTCGTCTCGTATCTCGACCGCTCCTGGCTCGCGGGACAGTTCGGCGGCAAGAACGGGTTGTAGGTTGCGAACGCATCGACTGCTGGAATGCCGGCCAGCGCGCTGGTGACGCAGATAAAGCGAAATATTCTTGAGAACATGTTCGATCAGTTTAGGTAAGGGTTGTGCCGCTTGCGCGTCGAGTTGACGTACTGGTTGTGCCGTTTGTGCGCTTTCCATGCGCGGCCCGTCACCATGTGATTTCGAACTCCTCCATCTCGGCGCCGTTGGCGAGTACGACCCGAACCGACTCTCGCTTCTGCTCGAACTCGCCGAGTTCCAGGGATTCGCCCGGCGCCAGATAGCGATCGGTCATGCAGTGCTGCGCAATGGCGCAAGCGCCGCGAGCCGTGGCCAGCATGACCGTGTTGCCGTCGTTGATCAGGCGCGCGCCGTCGAGTCGATGGAATTGCCGAGGCTGGCGAGGTTGCACGACAAGCACCGTCTGGAGGCTCAATCTCGGTTTGACCGCCACGGCATCCACCTCCATCGCGACCGCGCGCTCTTCGCGATAGATCACCTGGAAAAAGCGCGGCGTATCGTCGTTTTTCCCTTTGTAGTAAAGCCTGAGCCATCCGCTCTGCCCCGGCCGCAAGACCAGTTGCTTCGGCGCATACATCAGGTCGCCGCCTTTCGGTTTCCACGTTTTCGCGTCGCCATAGGGGGGCGCGCTTTCAACGACCGACACGCTGTAGACGCGAGTCCGATCGCTGTCGTTGACCACTTCGCGCACCAGATAGTCCTGTCTGGCGTTCATGAAATACGTCATGTCGCCGACCGACAATGCCTGCGCGGAGCACGCCCAAATTGCCGTCAATAGCGCTATGCAATATCTCAATTCATTTCCTCATTGGTTGGCCGGCTCTCCAGGCACTGGCGACGACGCTGGCGCCCGGAGAGCCAGAAAAAAGAGCGTGTTTCGATCTCGGTGAGCGCTTCCGTTTGAGCATGCGCGACTTGCGCGCGTTGCCCCGATTTCGATAGGCGTACGCCCTGAACATGCATGCCCGAAGGACGTCTCCAAGCGGCCAAACGCGACCTTCGGATGCTTCAGCAGGCTGGCACGCAGGTATGCGCCCGCACGCGGATCGATCGACAGCAAACAAGCTCTATCCACCCAATCGGGACCGCAAAGCGCCTCGAACCGAGACGCCGCGCCATGACTTAACCTTCCCGCTGACGCGGCACACTCGACCGTGCAACGCTCTTGGGTTTGCATTCGACCTGATCGACCCAGAGCGCACCCTGCGCCTTGGTCAAATCGAAGTCGATTTCGCAAGTGCCGCCTGCATCGGTCTGGTACTGAATAGCCGGATACGCGGAGTCGACGTCGATCACGAATCCACCGTCGGCGGCAGTCGTCGCCTTGCCGATGTGATTGCGGATCTCCGTATTCGGCTTCACCGTACCGTTTTCCGTCAGCACGCCGAAGACGGTCACAAGACGACGCACCTTGGGTTGCATCGACGCGACGTTGCCCGGATAGAGCACAAGCTTTGCTTCGCCACCCTGGATATCGAAGTTCTCGGGCGTGTCGCGACGGGTCCGGATGTTGACCTTGTGCTCCTTGTAGCCGGTCAACGGCACGAAAGTGGACCTCCCGTCGAGCGACTGAGTACCGCCGCTCGATATCATTTCCAGATTGCCGCGCGCCGTCTTGTCGACATTGACGATCACGCCGCTCTCGCCCTTCTTGCTGTTGAAGCCGATACCGCTCGTATTCCAGCCCACGCTGCCCTGCACCGCTGCCGTGCCATTTGCATCGCCGGTCTCGTCGACGTTGACGTTGCCTTGCCAGCCGAACCAGCGGTTGTGCCCCTGCGCGCCGAGATTCAGCTGTGTGCTGCTCGAGTTGCCGTATTGACTGCTATTCAACGACCGGGAACGATTCACGCCGGCCGACAGGTAATCCACACCGGCGATATGCGTCGGACGCCAGCCGACATGCGCGCCGATCTGTTCGCTGTCGAGCGAACGCGAATAGTCGATACCTGCGTCGCCCCACGAGAACGTCGCGTTCAGTCCGACGTAAAATGCGCTGTTCCATTTCCGGCCGCCGTTCCCGCTGCGGCTGAACATTTGCCCGCCGTTCAAGGTCATGCGCACCCACTTGTTGCTGTAGACGTCCTGGCTGTAGTCGATGCGGTAATCCTGGCTGCCGCCGTTATACAAGCTGCCGGACAGGTTCAGCGTCGCGTTGTTCTTCCACCCGAACATCCTTGCAATACTGATCGTCGAGCCGAAACTCGTCGTGCGCTGGTTGTAGATGCCGTTCTTCTCCGTGCTCCCGGTCGTCAACATATAGTTGGCCCAGGCGCCCAGCGGACCAATGTTGGCCGATCCGTTCGCGTTGAATCGATAGCCGCCATCCGTGGTGGCGCCGGTGTCGACGCCGATCGTGCCGTGCTTGAAATCGCGCTGATAGCGCAGTTCCGCGGCAGCGAGCCCGTCGAAGTAGTAGCTGCTCCCGTAGAACGTGCCGAGTTTCGTGGCCTTCTTGCCGCTGACACCGAACATGGGCTGGCTGACCGAGCCCTGGCCACGGATATTGTTCGCGATGTATTGGCCGCCATAGACCTGAAACTGCGTATCGGCGCCGCCGCCACCATTGCTCGGCTTGTAGACCTGCTCGGTCTTGGACGACACGACACGCCCGTTGACCACCACGTCCACGCGAACCGTATAGCTGCCGACCGGCAGCGGGCGCGTATTGATTTCCTGATTCCCGAGCGGCAGTTGCTGGACATTGATCAGTTTGCCGTCACGGTAAAGCTGCACCTCGCCCGATGCAGGCATGAACGCAAAGATCGGCGTACGTGCCAACGAACCGTCGTTGATCTCCGACCGGCTCGCATTACCGGCACTCACGCCGATAAAGCGCCCGCCCGGCAGGAACGTCGTTTGTCCGAGCGCACTCATCGACCATGTGCTGAGATAACCGCCCGTGATCGCGAGGCCGCGATAGTCACGCTCGAGGCGCGCTTCATAGAGGTTGAAGTCGTCGCCGCTGCGGATATCGCCCTCGACATACGCGTGATTGACGCCGACACCGGTGACCGATTGCAGATGCAAATAGCCGTTCGCATCGGACCGAGCGTTCTTGACCACGGACACGTCGTAGTTCAACACGCCGCTCAGGTGCTGTTCGGTGCTGTCCGCGAGATTGTAGGAGCGTGCCTCGCCCTCGCTGGAATACGCCGCTTTCGGCAATTGCGCGATCACTTCGAACGTGCGGAGATTGAACTCGGTGCGAATGCCATTCACATTCGCGCCGGCCGGCGACATTTCCGCCACGACTTTAAGCGGTTTGCCGTAGCGGCTTGCGATCAGTTGCTTCGTTGCCTCAGTCAGCTTGATCTTGTTCAGCGCGAAGTCCGTCAGCGTCAGCGCGCCGTCGACATACTTGACGCTCGCCTTGCCCGCCTCTTCCGTTCCGTTTTCCGTCGTGATCCGTACCGGCACTTCAACGCCCTGCTCGAGTGCGCCCAACAGATTTTCCGGGAACGAATAGGTGCCGACGGTCAGCGCGCCGTCGCCTTTCGTCTCGCCATCGATGGCAATGGCATCCGCTTCCGGCATGCCCGAGGCTTCGGACGCGGACGCATCAGCCTCACCGGAGGCAGGCAACACGGACGATGCAGCACGCGCGCCATTAACCGGCGTCTCGGCCCCCGTCACGGTTGACCCTTCGGCCGGATCCGTCTCCGCTGCCGGGAAAACCGTCTTCTGTGCAATCGGCTTCGCAAACGGATCATCAAGCGAGACCCTGGTTTTGACCATGCCCGGTCGAGCCACGTCTCGCAATTCATCCATCGTCGTGCTCGACAGCGCATCGTTATGCACATTCACGGCCGACGAAACGCTGGCGACAGGACCGACCACGTCGACGTCTCGCGGAGAGCGAGCGTCGTCGCCGGACCACATTTTCTGCGCTTCCGTCACGGACGTGGCGGCGACATCGGCGACGCCGCGTACGACAGACGCTTCCGCGTCGACGACCGGCTCTTCGAGCGATCCGCTTGACGGCTCATCCACCAGTCGAACCTGAGCGGTTCGCTCGTCAGGCGTATCGCGTTGATCCGCCTTCCATGCCGCCGCTTCCGATTTCAGACGTGCGATCGCGTCGTCATTCCGACGTTCCGGCTGCGCGCCATCGACTCGCGACGCCACGGATTTGCCGTCAACCAGCGCTGACGGCACGCTGTCGGCACTGATGCTCGACGCGCCCCTTACCTCACCGGCGCGCGCGGCTTTCGATGCACCGACCGGCACGTCGAGCGACACGCGCGTCGCGATTGCACGCTTGGCTTTCGCCCGGCCAAAGGCTCGCTGTTTGATCGCACCGGATGTCTTCGACGCGGCGCCGCCAGGTCTGATCCACTCGACACCACCAGGCGCGATAACGTCAGCCCGATCCGCCCGCACATGCCGGATGGCGGATTGCGGGGCGATCTGGCGCCAGCTCCCGGGGTGCCACCTTCCGTTCTCATCGAGCTGCCACGTACGGCGGACGGTACCAGCCCCCATGGGTGTCGCAGCCGGAGGCGCTGCCAGCGGAAAAATCGAATGTTTTGCATCCAGCTTCGCGAGCCCGATCGGCAGCATGTCTTCACTGAACCGGATGGACTGATCCGATGCAAGCACATCTGACGACACCCACCCTCCCATCAGGGATATCGAAAGGCGAATGGCTGTCATTCCTTGCTCGTTCATTCGGAGTCCAAATTTTAATACGGTTGAAATGAAGTAAGGAGGAAAGCTTCCTTTACTTGGCGACGATCCTGGTCGGCGTGGTATGTGCCGGGAAATACTGGTAGTCGGTACCCTTCCAGATACCCACTCCATCGAGTGTGCGAATGCCGCTGCGTTTGCTCATGTCCATCGTCTCCCCAGGTAACAGGAAAGCCGACCGGCTGCATGCCTGAGGATCCTGGTTCCCCTTCTCCTCGCATTTCCCCGTGGCGGTCACGTGAATGAACGTATTGCCCGTGTTACGCACGTTGCCCTTGCCGTCCTGTTCGAACGTGAAACGGATTGCACGCGGCCGAACAACGAGAATCGAGCTCAGGCGGATGCGCTGTTTCGCCGAAACACTGACACCACCCTTGAGCTGGGATTCGGACGAAACGGATTGCTCGATGAAGGAAAGCTGGTAATAGCGTTCCTTGTCGTCGCGTTCGCCCTGGTAGTAAATCTTGACATCGGCCTTTTGGTGCGGCGGAAGAAATACGGTTGCCGGCGAGACCAACACATCCTTCCTTTGCGCTGGCAGGACTTTGAGCGTTTTCGGGTCGCTGACCTGCTGAACCTCCGTCGACACAAACTTGGCTACCGAGTCGTCGTTTTGAATCTGCTTGACGACATAGAATTCCTTCTCTTGCATCTCGGTCGTCAACGAACCAATGCCGATCGCGCCCGCCGGCGAAACACACGCCGCCGCAACCGCCAGCACAAGAATCTTCAGATTTTTCATCGCAAGCCCTCGAAGAAAATGAAAATGCCGGACCTCAACCTTTCGAGATCCGGCACCACCAGAGTTAGACCGGTATCGAAGCTTGCTTACGCGTCAGGCGTTTTCCAGCTGGCGACGAAACGCACTTCCACGTCGCCGTTGTACTTGCCATCCGCGACGTTGGCGAGATCCGCACCAGTGAGCTTTGCACCGGCGTTGTCCGTGCCTTCGGCGATCGAGAACTTGACCGGCACGCCGTTCGCCTGGTGATACGAACCGTTCGGCGTCTTGTTCGCGCCGGCCTTCGACAGGTTCATGTTCTGCAGACCGTTGGCGGCGGTCGTCGGGGCGGTGTCACCTTTCGTGCCGGCCAGGATCTGGACCGGCGCGTCACCCAGCTCGATACCGCCGAGTTCCACGCCGACCTTCAGCGTGTCTTTCACGCCGCCTGCCGCTGCGTTCAGCGTATTGCGGGTGACTTGCGCTTCGATCGAATAGCCTTCGCCGCCCTGGTATCCCGCCGCCATCACGGTCAGCGCGCGATCCTGCGACGTGAATGCGTTGTTCGCGACGCTCCAGTCGAAGTCGAGGTTCGTGCTGCCTTCTGCATACACGCTCAGGGTCACGTCGGACTTCTTGACCACCGAGGCGGTCCACTTCACGCGCGCTTCTTCGGTAGTGGTTGCCGCGATAGCCGGGGCGGCGATCGCGAAGGCCAGTGCGGATGCCGCGGCGAGACGGAGTGCGTTTTTCTTCATGTCGAATGACTCATGGAAGTTAATCAAAGGATTCAGAATGACCGGAAAACAGCCCCGTTTTCCTCGGGGATACATCTCTAGATCAGCTCTGACACCAACCGATGAGGCATTGAATTCCCTCATCCGGAACGGCTAAGCAAATTGTCGCGATGTAAGCAAATTGAAGCAATCGTACCCAGCATGAATGGCCAATCCTCCAGGCTCGTACCCGTACGAAAACGAATATTTGCCCAAAAACGTTTGGTGTCCGAAATTGACTTCGCATCCTGATGCAAGGCCTTCCGCGGCGTTTTCATGTCGCTGGCAGGTCGCCGAAACGCGGCGACGACGTGCGGCTTCGACCCCGTTTATGAGTCGAGGCGATGCCAGTCAGCGAGAAAATCGGCATTGATATTGCCCGGCGCATTCAGTCCACGGCGTTGGACCGATGCGATAAGTGGCATCTCGTTAAAGGGAGCGATCGAGATCAGCGGGAAGAAGAGCTGGCGTGCCGCGTGATGGAGCAGTCAGCCCTAGTGCGAGAGAAAGCAATGCGCCGCTACAAAGAAACGCGGAAGAAACGACAGCCGCGCATGCAGCTTTGAATCACTGGAAGCAGTGGCCCGGAATCCGATGACGGATCGTAGTGCCGCATCTCTCAGGAATGTGCTCCGATTCTGACAGCACGCCCGCTCGACAACACGACCGTGCCCGTGACAGCTCAATCGCTCGCCCCGGCTTGATGCGATTCTTGATCCGTCACGATCCGCTCGAGCACCGACGTCACACTCGTGCGGACTCCGGCCAGCGCATCGGACGCCTCTCCGCCATCGACGTCCGGCGCGTGGCGAATCACGTCTTCCAGCCGCACACAGGCATCGACCACCGCCTGCTCGTGAATCATTGCGAATGCGCCCTTGATCGAATGAACGCGCGAGCCCACGGTCTCCCAGTCGCCATGGGCCATCGCCTCGTCGATGGCCAACAACGACTCTTCCGTGCGCTGGTCCAGCGCGGCCACGAGGCTTGGCGACAGCACGATCGACCGTTCGGCCGCGGCTACGATCGCCGCGGCGGCGTGCGGATCCGCAGCGAGCTTCAGGTGCTTGCGCGCAACCGCATCGATCGACGCAAGCGACATCGGCTTGAGCAGCACGCCCGAAATCCCCGCTTCCTGCGCGCGCCGCGTATTGGCCGCCGTGACATCGGCGGTAATCGCGATGATCGGCGTGCGCGCGCCTTGAGCGCGCAGGCACGTCGCGAGCGTGTAGCCATCCATCGCCGGCATCGCCAGATCGGTCAACACCAGGTCGTAATGCCGCTCATTGAAATAGCGCAGCGCGACGAGACCGTTCTCGACGATGTCGTACGTATAGCCGAGCGCGTCGAGCTGGTCGCGGATCAGTTCGCGATTGACTTCATGGTCCTCGGCCACGAGCACATGGATGCCGCGCAGGTCGGCGTCGTCATCCGGGGTGTCGACGTCCATTTCCACGTCAAGCGCCGTTTCGTCATCAGGCGATATCGGCACCGTCACGGTGAAGGTGCTGCCACGTCCGACCTCGCTGTCCACCGCGATCGCGCCGCCCATCGATTCGGCAATGCGCTTGCACAGCGCGAGGCCCAGCCCGGTGCCACCGAAGCGCCGCGTGATCGACACGTCTGCCTGATCGAATGCGTCGAAGATGTGCACCTGACGGTCGGCGGCAATGCCGATCCCCGTATCGGTCACATCGATGACGACCGGCGACGCAGAAAGTTCGCCCCCGCCTGCCCGCACGTCGATCGACACATGGCCGTCATCGGTGAACTTGATTGCATTTCCCACCAGGTTGACGACGATCTGCCGGATGCGCCCCGGGTCACCGACATAGTGACTCGGCAGCGCGGGATCGATCGACCAGGTGAGCGCGAGCCCCTTGCGTTGCGCGAGCGGCATGAGCATCGCGACCGCCTCCGAGATCAGGCGCGCCAGGTCGAACCTGATCGATTCGAAACTCATCTCGCCCGCCTCGACCTTCGAGAAATCGAGGATGTCGTTGAGAACGTCCAGCAACGCGCGCGACGACGACGCGACCGTGCGCACGCGCGCCGCGACGGGTGCTGCTTGCGGCAGGCGCTCCAGTAATTCGAGGTGGCCGAGAATCGCATTGAGCGGCGTGCGGATCTCGTGGCTCATCGCGGCGAGAAAGGCCGTCTTCGCCGCGTTCGCGCTGTCGGCCGCATGCTTGGCCGCGGTCAGCTGGCGAGCCAGCCGACGTTCGGCCGTCACGTCGGAAAATGCCGCGACCACCACCGGCCGCCCCTGATAGTGCGCCGGCGTCAGCTTGGCCGCGAGATCGATCATGCCACCGTCGTCGCCAGGCAGGCTCAGCTGGATGTCGGCCGTCGCCGCCTGGCTGCCGCGCTGCTCGAGGAACACTGCCGGCGCATGGCGCTTCAGCACGTCACCGATGAGCGTGCCGTCGCGCGCGCCGACACGGGCCTCGAGTGCCTGCATATGCGCGCTTTCGAGCAGCACGGTGTTGTCGCTCACGTTGACGAGCGCCAGCCCGACCGGCGCTGTCTCGATCAGCGTGCGACTCAGATGTTCGCTGTCGAACACGCGCTCCGAACGCTCGAACAGCGGCGCGACGACCTTGCGATTGAAGAGGAGGACGAACGTCCATAACAGCACGAGCGCGAGCGCGGTGGCGCTCGCGGTGCCGGCAATGCGCCGCGCCACCGTGTTCACGATGACATGCCGGGGCAATACGTAGACGAGCGACCATCCCGATCGGGCGAGCGGCATGGAAATCGTCATCGCGCCATCCGCATAGCGCTCGGTCAACTGCGACGACGACGCGTTCGCCCGCTGTTCCGCGAGCACCTGCCGGATTGTCGCGCTGCCAAGCGGCGGGGCCGACGTGCTCACCACGGGCACGCCGCGCGCATCGACGATCATGTACGTACCGGCAAACGAACCCGGAACGAGCGACTCGATCAGCCTTTCCGGCATGTACTGCCCGACGACGACACCGAAGGGCCGGCTGCCCTCGAACATCCCGGCGGCGACGCGATAGTACGTCTGCCCGGTCACCGGATCCGGCTCCGGTGGCAACCAACGGAGCTCGCGCGCGCTTTCCCGCGGGACGGCCCACTGATCGAAATTGTCGAGACCGGCCAGGTAATAGCGGGCCAGGCGCGCCCGATCGGCAATGGCGCGAGCCACGCGCGGATCGGACAACTGAGGCAGCGGGCTGATGCCGACTACCGACATCGAAGGGAAGACCACGTACCCCATCGCCTGCCACGACATATATTGCGCTTCGCTCTGCGATTTCATCTGGTGCCGGGAAAAGCCGGCAGGGCCTTTCGCGTACATCAGAATACGACGCAGCTCGTCGTCCGGACTCCGCGGAGCGCCCGGCAGACGGAGCAACAACGGCAGGTTCACATCCGCCGTGGACGGAAAGACCATTTGACCGCCATGTGCGTCGAACCGCCGCCGCATCTCGGGATCGGCAAGGCCGGAAGCTTCCCAGGCGGTCTCGCCCTGCACGGCAGCGAGCCGCACGCGGACCGCGCTGACGTAGACCCTGTCGAGCACCAGCGCCTGGTCGCGACTGAACGTCTGCCGCTCGTCACCGAGGTAGCTACGCAAGGCCCCGGTCAGGCTTAGCGCGAACGTGAGCAGGATGAAGAACGTCAGTACCCCGGCGCCCGAGAACAACAGGATCTGCTGATGGGTGCGAAAACGGCTGAGCAGGTTGAGCGACGGGGTCACACGCATGGTGGGCCTTGACGTAAGCGAGTTCGGGAACAGTATCGAGCTTCAGTATCGCGACCGCGACGCACACCGGCACGCAAGCGACGATGCGCGTTCACCGGCGCGCGGCTCACTGCCGGCCAAACAAGACGAGTATGATCCATACTTCGCTCCCTTCGGGATGCCGGCGCCGGGGCCGCCGCATCGTCGAATGGCGAGCGACCACAATATCCGGGGCGGCAATCGCGAACAACATGAACCAGTTTTCGATACGAGTGGTTATCGCGGACGATCATCCGACGGTGCTGGGTGGGCTCGTCCACACGCTGGAGCCGATTAGCACCGTCAAGGTCGTCGCGACGTGCGGGAACGCGACCGAACTCATCAAGACACTCGAGCGGCAGCCCTGCGACATAATCGTCTCCGACTATGCGATGCCGGGCGGCGAATACGCCGACGGTCTCGCGCTCTTCGAGTACCTGCAGCGGCATTATCCGGACATTGGCCTCATTGCGTTGACGGTAATGGACAGCCCCGTCGTGATCCGCTCGCTGATGTCGATCGGCATTTCGTCGATCCTGAGCAAATCCGATGCGACCGGCCATATCGTCACCGCGATTCATGCACGTTATGCGGGCGGTGCGTATTTATCGCCGATCATCGAAGCGATCGTCAAGCAGGCGGAGATCGATTCGCCGGGCGCCGCACAACCGCTGTCGCCACGCGAACACGAAGTGGTCCGGCTGTTCGCATCCGGCCTGTCGACGACCGAAATCAGCAAGCGCCTGAACCGCAGCAAGCAAACGGTGAGCACGCAGAAGGCGGCGGCAATGCGCAAGCTCGGCGTCGCGAACGACGTGGAATTGATCCGCTACGCGATCGACGCGAAACTGATTCCCGCCTCCCCTCGCAACACAGAATGAGTCCGGCCGCGTAACGGCGGGGCAACGCCCCCCGCGCACGCCCGGCGCCCTGCTTGCGGGTCGGAAAATTCAGAAGACAAGAAGACATCTTGTCTCAGCTCGGCCGAGCGTTGCGTGACCACATTCCCTCAAGCATCTGCACATCCGGCTCGAACGCCTCGCGGCCATACGCGAGGCGCTCGTGAAAATCGGCGCTTGCATCGTCGATTGGCCGCGCCTTGAAAACGCGTTCAGCCACGGCATCCTGAGCAGCCGAGCCATTGTCCGATCGAGATTTCGTACATGTACGACGTCATCTTCCCCTACGTCGATCACGCATACGATACCGGCCACACCGCAATCTCACTAGACTTTCCAGTGCCCTTTCCCGACGCGCATCTTCATCGGATGGCGAGCGAGTTCGCAACGAGCGATCGCGCTCGCCATCCCGGATCGATGACGATCCGGCACCGGCCGACAAGGTCCCGCGCCGCCGTTTGACGCGCGGCGAACCGGTCGGACGCGCAGCGACGTCTTCGGCGTTCGATCGCCATGGTTTGGGAAACGCCCTTTGCCCAGTCGTTCACCGGATAACCCTCGAATGAAGAAATTCGCCATACGCGTCGTGATTGCCGACGACCATCCCGCCGTGCTATTCGGTTTGCAACAGATCCTCGAAACCGTCGACACGTTTCGGCTTGTCGGCGTCTGCCAGAACTCGACGGAACTGATCTCGACGCTGCGACGCACACCGTGCGACGTCGTGCTGTCCGACTATACGATGCCGCCTGGCGAATACGGCGACGGGCTGGCCCTGTTCGGCTACCTGCAGCGGCATTTCCCCGACGTCGGGCTGGTCGTGTTCACGATGATGTCCAATCCCGTGGTGATCCGTTCGCTCATTACGCAAGGCGTGTCATCGGTACTGAGCAAGGCGGATCCGATCGGGCACATCATCACGGCGATTCACGCGAGCTACGCAAGCGGCAAGTACACGTCGCCGAGCATCAGCGCCCTCCTTGCCAACGCGCAACTCAGCGCGCCCGGTCCGATGCACGATCTTTCTCCGCGCGAGGCAGAGGTGTTGCGGCTTCTGGTCTCCGGACAGTCCGTCGCCGACATCGCGAGGCACTTGAGGCGCAGCAAGCAGACGGTCAGCACGCAGAAACGCAGCGTGATGCGCAAGTTCGGCGCGGCGACCGACATGGAACTGATCAAGTTCGCATTGGAAGCCACCGATCAGCGTAAGTGAGACGCTGCAAATAGGCGACTCACATGCATCACCGATGAGTCGGCTTCGCAATGGAACCTCAACCGCCGAAGCCGACACATTCCGGGACGCGCCGCTCTGCCACGTTTGACGTTTCACCGCCCAACCGTCGGGTGCAAATCGACCAGCCGGGCGACCTTACATCGGCGTTCCGCCGCGCAACCAACCGGCCGTTTTCTCTTTGAAATCGGCGCCTTATGCCGTAATACCCCGAACGTTTCACGAATCCCGCCGCCTCCCACCGCTTCTCCCATGGGCGTTTCGCCGTGTTGCTATCAATAAAATTGATCGTGACGATGAAAATTATGCGTTTTCCTTGCAGCTTGCCGTGAGGCATAGTTGCGACGTGATGACGCACCCATTGAGTTTTCAGTCATGAACATGCGAATCGAGCCGTCGGTGCTCGCGAACCCCGACCTGCAATTTGCGACGCTGTCGTCAGGCATCAGCCTGCCGTATGTCGAGCGGGGCAGCGGCGCGCCGATGGTGTTCGTGCACGGATCGTTGTGCGACTACCGCTACTGGGAACCGCAACTCGCGTCGCTGTCGGCGCACTACCGCTGCATCGCGCCGAGCTTGAGCCACTACTGGCCGGCCGTCGAAGCCGGGATCCAGGACGAATTCAGCTGGCAGAACCACGTCGACGAGCTCGCCGAATTCATCGATGCACTCGATCTTGGCCCCGTGCATCTCGTCGGCCACTCGCGGGGCGGCAGCGTCGCGTTCAACGTCGCCCGTCAGCATCCGCAGCTCGTCGACACGCTGACGCTCGCGGATCCGGGCGGTCCGCTGCAACAGCCGGGCGTGCGCGAAGCCGCGCTGCCGGCCGCCGCGATCGCACTGCGCACGAAGGCCGTGACCCTGATCGGGCAAGGCGAAGTGGAAGCCGGCCTGGAGATGTTCGTCGATTCGGTCAGCCTGCCCGGCGCCTGGAAGAAGAGCACGTCGCGCTTTCGCACGATGGCGATCGACAACGCGAGCACGCTGCCGAAGCAGCTTCAGGATCCGCTGCCCGCGTATTCGCAGCACACGGCGTCGGATATCGCATGCCGCACGCTGCTGATCGACGGCCAGCGCAGCCCGAAGATGTTCCGCAACAACGTCGAAACGCTGTCGCAGTGGATCGGCGACGTGCACCGGCAGACCGTCGCCGGTGCATCGCACGGGATGAACGCGGCCAATCCGGCTGCATTCAACGGCTACGTCCACGAGTTCATCTCGACCTGATCACGATGTGATTTCGTCAAGCGTGCGTCGCCGCGAATGCGGAGAGGTGCGGTGACGAACAGACGGCGCACGCCGGCCGTTTTGCATTCGTAGCACCAGATCCCCATTTCGTTTCATATGCGGTCCGCGCCTGCCGATAACCATCCGGACGCCTGCCCGTTTGGCGCTTGCATCGCGGAGCCCTCAGGCGAAACCGCATCGGGAAGAACACGATCAGTCGTGCGTCACAAGCGCGTGTCGAACACACGCTGCGCGAGTTCCCGCAACTCGCTGAGAACCGAGCGCACATATACGATCTGGTCGATCGCCCAGCGTTCCTCCCCGTCCATCATCTGCTCGACAGTGAAACCGGCCGGCAGCGGCGTATCGCTCATCTCGCGATAGGGAATGAACGGGTCGACCTCTTCATCGCGCATCCGGAACGCTGGCGCGGGGTAGTGGTTTTCCTGTTCGAGAATGAACGCGGTCACCTGCGGCGCATCCTCACCCAGCATCAGCAATTCGAACAGCATGCGCGCGCCTGGCAACTCGTCGTCGGCACTGCCCTGCAGCACGCCGTAATGACCGAATCCGCCAACTTCAGGCACGACACGCACGCCTTTCATGTGTACTTGGCGAATGTGCGGCGCCAGGTTCCGCAATGCACTCAGCGGCTGCTCGCATGCGTTGATCATGTTGCCGAAGTCGAACAGCGCATTGATGCGGGGATGGTTTACGCGGCGCAGCAGTGCGGCGATTTCCGCGCTCTTCAGTTCTTCGTGCTGTTCGAAGTCGACGTGGAGGTCGAAACGTTCGGCCAGTTGCGCGACATAGCGCAGATCCGCCTCGATTTTCGTCATGACCGAGGACAGCCGGCCCTCATAGCGCGAATAGACCCGCAGATCGTGCACGCCCATCACCTCCGCGATACGTGCCGCCTCGTCCACATCGGCGCGAGCGGTGCTGCTCAGTTCCAGATGGAGCGCCAGGCCCAGCGTTTGCGCTCGCTCGGCGACCGCACGCAAACCATCGTCCGGCATTCGGGCGAGACTGTTGACGTCGCCGTCGAGGACATGAATGCACATGCCGTCCAGCTCGTGACGCCACGCGAAATCGAGCAGATCGATCGGCCGATAGCGACCATGCGTCAGATTGGTCAGCAACGGGTATGCGTGGCCGAACAATCGCACCTTGTCGAGCCGGTCAAGCAGTTTCTGGGCGAGCGCCCGCGTAAGAGCGGGCACTGGCCATTGCGACGGGTCGGGCACGTTGTGGTTCAACAGCGCATCGAACCGGTCATGAAGGGGATGCAACGATGACATGCTCATTTTCTTGATGAAGGGACGTAAGTGATGGGCGACGGATCGGGCCGGCGTTCATGCAGTATCCTCACCACCCCACGGCTGGTCCGCCTGGCTGTCGACAGAAATGCGAACCGCGTCGTGGCGCCAGTATTCGTGGTCGCAGTCAACCAGCATGCCGTGCTGGTCGAAATTGACCCGCGTGATCATCAGGATCGGACTGCCGGGCGTGACGTTCAACTGCTGGGCGACGTCACCGCGCGCGGCCGATGGATAGATCTCGAATCGCGAGCGGGAAAAGTGCAGGCCGTAGCACTGTTCATAAGTCTGCGTCAGCGATTTCGAAAAATCGTGCTCGAGAATGCCGGGAAAGCGCTCCGGCTTGAGGAAATGCTCGACGTACGACACTCTGCGACCGTCCAGATAGCGTAAGCGGCGTATCTGGTACAAGCGCGTGAGCGGCGCAAGCGCCATTTCCTTGCACAGGAGCGCGTTCGCGACGACGTGCCCGATACCGACGACCTTCGTCTCCACCTGACGCTTCTGCATCGTGACCATGCGCTGAAAATACGTGCGGTAGAGCGGGTTGTAGTTCAGTCGCGGATAGGCGACGAACCAGCCACGCCGTTCTTCCCGGTAGATCAGGCCTTCGGCCTCGAGCGCCAGCAGCGCGTCCTTGAGCGTGATGCGGGTCGTGCCGAACAGTTCGCAGAGTTCACGTTCGGACGGCAGCTTCGCACCGGGAGCAAGCAGGCCGCTGTCGATCTGGCCGGTAAGCGCTTGCCGGATTTGCATGATCTGGGTTGGAGGGCGGTCGTTCATGCGATGACTAGTCCAATTGTGCTGTTTCTCGGATGCCGCCTTTTTGCCAAAGCTTGATGACGGCTTTATGACATCACGATGATCAGCAGTGCAGCGTATTGACGGCTCATTTCACGATGTCCCTTCGAGACTCTGAATAAATTGCAAGCACCGAGACGTAAAACTGACATATTCGGCGTCTAATATTCGCGCTGTTTTTTTGACTAGTCCAGAGGACGACCACCATGCGCACCCTGATCGCCGGTTGCATCGCCGGCGCCCTGAGCCTGACCATCTCCGCCGCATTCGCGCAAAATATCGACGGCCTCATCGGCGCCGCGAAAAAAGAAGGCGCGGTCAACAGCCTCGGCATGCCGGCCGACTGGGCCAACTGGCAGGACACGTGGACCCAGCTTTCACGGAAATACGGGCTAAAGCACCAGGACACCGACCTGAGCTCCGCCGAGGAGATCGCAAAGTTCGACGCCGAGAAGACCAATGCGAGCGGCGACATCGGCGACGTCGGCTATACGTTCGCGCCGATCGCCGTGAAAAAGGGCGTGACCCAGCCGTACAAGCCGACCACCTGGAACCAGATTCCAGCGTGGGCAAAAGACAACGACGGCCAATGGGCAGTGTCGTACACCGGCACGATCGCCTTCATCGTCAACAACAAGCTGGTGAAGAATCCGCCGAAGACATGGGCCGATCTGCTGAAGGGCAAATACAAGGTCGCGCTCGGTGACGTCGGCACGTCGGCGCGCGCGAGCAGTGCGGTGCTTGCCGCCGCCTATGCACTCGGCGGCAACGAGAAGAACCTGAAGCCGGCGCTCGACCTGTTCGCTGAGCTCGCGAAGCAGGGGCGGCTGACCCTGAACGACCCGAACATCGCGAATCTCGAAAAAGGTGAGGTAGAGGTCGGCATTCAGTGGGATTTCAACGCACTCGCGTATCGTGACAAGATCGACTCGTCGCGTTTCGACGTGCTGATCCCGCAGGACGGTTCGCTGACTTACGGTTACTCGACGATCATCAACAAGTATGCAAAGCACCCGAACGCGGCGATGCTGGCACGTGAATACATTCTGAGCGACGCCGGCCAGGTCAACCTGGCGCGCGGCTATGCGCGTCCGATCCGCGCCGACGTGAAGATTCCGCAGGACGTCGTCGCGAAACTGCTGCCGGCGTCGCAGTATCGCGTCGCAAAGCCCATCGGCGACATCGCTGCCTGGGAAGTCGCGCAGAAGCAATTGCCGCGCGCATGGCAGGAGCAGGTGATCGTCAACATGCAGTGAGGCTGCGTCGCGCAACCCCGGGGTTCCGCAGGAATGCGGCAACCCCCGTTGCGCAAGCAGCCCGTGCCCGCACGGGCTGCCGCAAGCCCTGCGGAGCCTCAATCCAATGAATACTTCCGTCCCCCCGCCGCTGCCGCTTCCGATGGCGACCAGCATCGCGTCCGCCCCCAAGCGTCTTGCGCTTCACTGGCGCTCGGCGCTGCTGCTCGTACCGATGCTTGCACTGTTGACGCTGTTTTGCCTCGCGCCGATGGGCTGGGTGCTCGCGCACAGTGTCGCGGGCGAACACGGCCTGTCGTTCGAGAACTTCAGCGCGATCGCCGGCTCGCCGTTCTATCGCCAGGCCTTCGGCAACAGTCTGATCGTTTCGCTCCATTCGAGCGTGCTGGCGCTGCTGATCACGCTGCCCGGTGCGGTTTCCCTGCGCCGCGTAGGCGGGCGCTTCCGTAACGCCGTGATCGCACTGACCAACATGACCGGCAATCTGTCCGGCGTGCCGCTCGCATTCGCTTTCGTTATCCTGATCGGCACCAACGGCACGCTCACGCTGATGCTGCGCGAATGGGGCTGGCTGCAGGATTTCCGTCTGTATTCGCGCGACGGGCTGATCCTGCTGTACACGTACTTCCAGTTGCCGCTCGGTTTGCTGCTGCTCTATCCGGCGCTCGACGCGCTCGACGACCACTGGCAGGATGCAGCGGCACTGCTCGGCGCGGGCCATTGCGCGTACTGGCGTCATGTCGCGCTACCGGTGCTGGCACCGGCGCTGCTCGGCACATTCATCCTGCTGCTCGCGAACGCGATGGGCGCCTATGCGACTGCGTTCGCGCTGACGTCGGGCAACTTCAACCTCGTGACCGTGCGGATCGCAAGTCTCGTATCCGGCAACATCGATCTGCAGCCGGGCCTGGCCGCCGCGATGTCGGTGATGCTCGTCGGACTGCTCGCGCTCGTCGCCGCTGTCAACCAGTGGCTGCTGAAGAGGAGCTACCATGCGCGCTGACCGTTTCCATCGCGGGGTCGTCGGGTTGCTGAGCGTGCTGCTCGTCGCGCCCGTCGTCGCAACGCTGCTCTACTCGCTCTCGCGGCACTGGGAGGCGACGATCCTGCCCGAAGGGCTGACGTTCGACTGGTACGCGCGGCTCTGGCACGACACCCGATTTCTCATCGCGTTCGGACATTCGCTGCTGCTGTGCGTCGGCACGCTGCTGCTCGCGACACTCACGATCGTGCCGGCCGCATTCGTCGTCTGCTACCGCTTTCCACGGCTCGACCGCTGGATGAACGTGCTGATCCTGATTCCGTTCTCGATGCCCCCGGTGGTCGCATCCGTCGGATTGCTGCAGTTGTTCGCCGACGGGCCGCTGCCGCTCGTCGGCACGCCGTGGATCCTGCTCGGCAGCTATTTCACCATCGTATTGCCGTTTGTCTATCGCGCACTGGCCGACAGCCTGCGCTCGCTCGATGTGACAAGCCTGATGGACGCCGCCTACCTGCTGGGCGCCGATACACCACAAGCGTTCGTCCGTGTGATCCTGCCGAATCTGCGCAAAGGCCTGACAGCGTCGCTGTTGTTGTCCTTCTCCCTCCTGCTCGGCGAATTCGTGTTTGCGAACATGCTCGCCGGCGCGCGCTACGAGACGCTGCAGGTTTATCTGTACGGCCTCAACGCCGGCAGCGGCCATCTGACCAGCGCGCTCGTGATGAGCTACTTTCTCTCTACCCTCGTGCTGACCGGGTTCGCGACCCGGCTCGGCCATTCAAGCAAATAAAGAGGCTGCGCCATGTCTCATGTGGAAATCGATGGTCTGACCAAGCGTTACGGCGCGACGACCATCTTCGAAGACATCCGGCTCGTCCTGCGGCAAGGCGAGTTCGTCACGCTGCTCGGTCCGAGCGGCTGCGGAAAATCAACGCTGCTGCGCTGTCTCGCAGGCCTGACCGGCGTGGATAGCGGATGCATTCGCGTCGACGGCCAGGACATCACCACGCTCGCGCCACAGCGGCGCGGCATAGGCATGGTGTTCCAGAACTACGCACTGTTCCCGAACATGACCGTCGCGGACAATATCGCATTCGGCCTCAAGATGCAGAAGCGTACAGCTGACGACGTCGCGCGCCGCGTGGCCGACGTGATTCGCCTCGTCGAGTTGACCGGCATGGAGGCGCGTTATCCGCACGCACTGTCCGGCGGACAGCGTCAGCGCGTCGCGCTCGCACGCGCCCTCGTCGTGGAGCCGCGCATTCTGCTGCTCGACGAGCCGCTTTCAGCGCTCGACGCGCGCATTCGCCGCAACTTGCGCGAGCAGATCCGAGACATCCAGCGACGTCTCGGCCTGACTACCGTATTCGTCACGCACGACCAGGAGGAAGCACTCACGCTGTCGGACCGGATCTTCGTGATGAATCGCGGTCGCATCGTGCAGGAAGGGGCCGCCGAGACAATCTATACCGAACCGGCCAGTGAGTTCGTCGCACGCTTCATGGGCAACTACAACCTGCTGTCTTCAGCCGAAGCGAAACGGCTGCTGGGGATCACGCTGACCGGACATCTGGCGATTCGCCCCGAATCGATCCTGCTGTGCGAACCGGGCGCGCGGCATCCCCTTCACCCGGACCCACCGGTGCCCGCGATCATTCGCGGTCGCCAGTTGCTCGGCAATATCGTCCGCTACGAAGTCGACGCCGAAGGCGTAGGCCTGCGTGTCGACCACCTGAACCGAAGCGCCGACGATTTGCTGCCGACCGGCAGCGCGATCGGGGTATCGATCGATCGCCGTCAGATGCGGGAGGTGCACTGAATGGCGCTCGCGATCTTCGACATGGACGACACGCTGATCGACGGCGACAGTTCGAACCTGTGGCTGCGGTTTCAGGTTGAACATGGTCTCGCGCCATTCGACATGCTGCCGCACGAAGCCGCATTGCTGCGGGATTACCATGCAGGCACGCTCGCAATGGAAGACTACATGGACTATACGCTCGCGCCGTTGCAGGGCATCGCGTGCGACGTGGTCGGCGCATGGATCGACCGCTTCATCGAAGCCGTGATCGTACCGCGCGTATTCCCTGACGCGTGGCGTCGGCTTGCGCTGCATCGCGAGCGCGGCGATCGCTTGCTTGTCATCTCGGCGTCGGGTGAGCATCTGGTCGGACCGATCGCGCGGCGGCTCGGTGTCGCCGACGTGATCGCGATCAGGCTGGAAACGACCGGCGACGTATACAGCGGCCGGACATGCGGCGTACTCAGCTATCGCGAAGGCAAGGTCACACGACTGCGGGAATGGCTGGCGCAGCACGGCGAATCGCTCGACGGCAGCCATGGTTATAGCGACTCACTGAACGATATGCCATTGCTGCAGTCGGTACGGCATGCGCATGTCGTGAATCCGAACGACGCGCTGCGCAATGAAGCAATCCGCAGACAATGGGTCGAGCTGAACTGGCGACGCGTACTGGCGGACGCCTGAGTGAGAACGACATACTCGTGTCGACCGCGAATACGGCGGAGCTGGCGCATGTATCCGCACATGCCGGAACAGACCGGGCTTCGCAAAGCGAGCACCCAACGAAGCGATTCGCCGACAGCGGGCGACAGTCGATGGAGCACGACCGTCGGGATTGACCGGTAGTTCGGCGCTGACACAACCGGCAACCGGAATCCCGGCCGCGCAACACTCGTCGCGCGCCGGGGTTCGACTTTGCGAGGGCGACGGCAGCATCGCCCGCCGACCACGCTCACCGCGCGGCGACATCCTCCTTGTGCGCCGCATCGCCGATCGCCGCCGGCGCCGCGCCCCACCCGCCGCCCAGCGCGCGGATCAGGTTCACGGTCGACACGGCCTGCGCACCGGTCAGCTGGTTCGCCTGCAATTGCGACTGCAGCACCGAACGCTCGCTGTCGATCACGTCAAGATAGGCCACCTCGCCTTCCTGATACTGCGTACGCGACAGCGTCGCCGCGCGACGCGACGCATTGACGGCCGCATCCTGCGCGCGAATCTGATCGTCGAGCAGGCGCAGATCGGCGAGATTGTCCTCGACCTCGCGGAACGCGACGAGCACCTGCTGCCGGTAGTTCGCGACCTGCTCGTCGTACTGCGCACGTGCCTGCTGCACGCCGGCCGCACGGCGGCCGCCGTCGAACAGCGGCAACGTCAGCGCTGTGCCGGCGAACGGCCCGAGCAGGAACGTGCGGCTCGACCACATGAACAGGTTGCCGAGCGTCGACGCCTCATAACCGAATGCACCCGTGATATCGAGCTTCGGGAAATACGCCGACTTCGCAAGGCCGATCCGCGCATTCGCGGCGGCCATCGCGCGCTCGGCCGCCGACACGTCCGGGCGGCGTTCGAGCAGCGCCGACGGCAGGCCCGGCGGCACCTTCACCGCGACCGGCACGATCGGCGTCTCCTTGAACGCGAAATCCGCGGGTGCCTTGCCGAGCAGGATCGCGAGCGCATGCTCGGACGCCGCGCGCCGGCGCGTGACGCCGACCGCATCGGCCTGCGCGGTCGCCAGTTCGTTCTTCGCGCGCGACACGTCGAGCTCGCTGATGTCGCCTTCGTTGAAGCGGCGCTGCACGAGCTTCAGCGCTTCCTCGCGCAGTTCGACCGTGCGACGGTACAGGTCCTGGTCCGAATCGAGCTGGCGCAGTTCGAAGTAATTCTGCGCGACGTCCGCCTGCAGCGCGAGCTGCACCGAACGGAACAGCGCTTCGCTCTGCGCCTGATCGGCACGCGACGCCTCGACGTTGCGGCTCACGCGGCCGAACAGGTCGGCCTCGTACGATACCGTGCCCTGCGCGCGCCACAGCGTCGCGGTCGTCGGGCCCGTGCCCTGCGGCTGGAATTGCGACGCCGACGACAGCCCTTCCCGTGTCGGCCCGAACCCAGCGCCGATCTGCGGGAACCACTGCGAGCGCGCGGTGCGCGTGGCAGCACGCGCTTCCTCGACGCGCGCCGCCGCGGCCTTCAGGTTCTGGTTCGCGGCGAGCGCCTGCGACTCGAGCGAGTCGAGCACCGGATCGCCGAATACTTTCCACCATTCACCGCGATGCTCGCCGTCCGCCGGCTCGGCCGTCTTCCACGTGCCGGCCTGTTCGCCGGCCGCGAGCGTCGGCGCTTCCTTGAACGCCGCGGGCGTCGACACGTCCGGGCGCTTGTAGTCGGGCCCCACCGCGCACGCGGCGAGTAGCGTCGCGAGCAGGGTGCTCGCGGCCGCCACCTTCGCAAAGCGCATCAGGCCATTCGAGTTGTGCATGTTGTCCATCTTGTTTTCCTCAAGCATCCGAAGCCGGCACGCCCGGTGCAGGCACGCCATAACCGGCGGAGTCCTTGCCTGCGACGTGGATCTTGCCGCCTGCGAGCGTGCGCAGCACGACGTAGAACACCGGCGTCAGCATCAGCCCGAACAGCGTCACGCCGAGCATCCCGAAGAACACCGCGACGCCCATCGCATGTCGCATCTCGGAGCCCGCGCCCGTCGACGTGACGAGCGGCACGACGCCCATGATGAACGCGATCGACGTCATCAGGATCGGGCGCAGCCGCATCCGGCTCGCCTCGATCGCGGCCTCGAGCGGCGTCCTGCCGTCATGCTCCAGTTCGCGTGCGAATTCGACGATCAGGATCGCGTTCTTCGCCGACAGCCCCACCAGCACCATCAGGCCGATCTGCGTGAAGATGTTGTTGTCGCCCTGCGTGAGCCACACACCCGTCAGCGCCGACAGAATGCTCATCGGCACGATCAGGATCACCGCGAGCGGCAGCGTCAGGCTTTCATACAACGCGGCGAGCACGAGGAACACGAGTAGCACGCTGATCGGGAACACCCACATCGCCGAGTCACCCGCGAGGATCTGCTGGTACGTGAGGTCGGTCCATTCGAACCGCACGCCACGCGGCAGCGTTTCATGCGCGATGCGCTCGATCGCGGCCTGCGCCTGCCCCGACGAGAAACCCGGCGCCGGGCCGCCGTTGATGTCGGCTGCCGTGTAGCCGTTGTAGCGCACGACCATTTCCGGACCGAATGTCGGCGTCACCGTGACGAGCGACGACAGTGGCACCATCTCGCCACGGTCGTTGCGCGTCTTCAGCTGCAGGATGTCGTCCGCGCGCTGACGGAACGGCGCATCGGCCTGCACGCGCACCTGGTACACGCGCCCGAAGCGGTTGAAGTCGTTCACGTACAACGAGCCGAGATACACCTGCATCGTGTTGAACACGTCGGTGACGGGCACGCCGAGCTGCTTCGCCTTCACGCGGTCGAGATCGACGTTGAGCTGCGGCACGTTGATCTGGTAGCTCGTGAACAACGGGCCGAGCTCCGGCGCCTGCTGTGCGCGCTTGATGAAGTCGTTGGTCGCGTCCGACAGTTTCGCGTAACCGACCGCGCCGCGATCCTCGATCTGCATCTTGAACCCGCCGAGCGTGCCGAGGCCGAGTACCGGCGGCGGCGGGAACACCGCGACGAACGAGTCCTTGATCGCCCCGTACTGCTGGTTCAGCGCGCCGGCGATCGCACCGGCCGACAGCGCCTTGCCGTGCCGTTCCGAAAACGGCTTGAGGGTCACGAACACGATGCCCGCGCTCGAGCTGTTGGTGAAGCCGTTCACCGACAGCCCCGGGAACGCGACCGCGCTCTCGACGCCCGGCTGCTTCAGCGCGATCGAGCCCATGTCACGGATCACCTTCTCGGTGCGGTCGAGCGACGCGCCGTTCGGCAGCTGTGCGAACGCGATCAGGTATTCCTTGTCCTGCGCGGGCACGAAGCCGCCCGGCACGACCTTCGACACGAGCACGGTCGCACCCACCAGCACGAGGTACACGCCGAGCATCAGCGTCTTGCGCGACAGCACGCCGCGCACGCCGCGGCCGTAGTTCTCCGCGCCGCGATGGAACACCTTGTTGAAGCCCTTGAAGAAGCCGCCGAGCACGCGATTCATCACGCGCGTGAGCCAGTCTTCCTTGTCGCCATGACCCTTCAGCAGGATCGCGGACAGCGCCGGCGACAGCGTCAACGAGTTGAACGCCGAAATCACCGTCGAGATCGCGATCGTCATCGCGAACTGCTTGTAGAACTGGCCGGTCAGGCCCGACATGAACGCGAGCGGCACGAACACGGCGACGAGCGTCAGCGCGATCGCGATGATCGGCCCGCTCACTTCCTGCATCGCCTTGTAGGTCGCCTGCCGTGCATTCATCCCGCTTTCGATGTTGCGCTCGACGTTCTCGACGACCACGATCGCATCGTCGACCACGATACCGATCGCGAGCACCATCCCGAACAGCGACAACGCATTGATCGAATAGCCGAAACCGAGCAACAGCGAGAACGTGCCGATGATCGACACCGGCACCGCGATCAGCGGAATCAGCGATGCGCGCCAGGTCTGCAGGAACACGATCACGACGATCACGACCAGTGCGATCGCCTCGAGCAGCGTGTGCACCACGGCCTTGATCGACGAGCGCACGAACTGCGTCGGGTCATAGACGATCTTGTAGTCGACGCCGGCCGGCATGTCCTGCTTCAGCTCGGCCATCGTCTTGCGCACTTCGTCGGAGATCTGCAGCGAGTTCGCGCCCGGCGACTGGTTGATCGCCATCGCGACGGCCGGCTTGTTGTCGAGCAGCGAGCGCAGCCCGTATTCGGATGCATCGAGCTCGATGCGCGCGATGTCACGCAGGTGCGTGACGCCGCCGTCCGGCGTCGTCTTCACGACGATGTCGCCGAACTCGTCTTCCGTCTGCAGACGGCCGCGCGCGTTCACCGACAACTGCAGCGGCGTGCCCGGCAGCGAAGGCGATGCGCCGATCACGCCCGCCGCGACCTGCACGTTCTGCTCGCGGATCGCCTGCACGACGTCCTCGGCCGACAGCCCGCGCTGCGCGACCTTCTGCGGATCGAGCCACACGCGCATCGCATAGTCGCCCGAACCCCACAACTGCACCTGGCCGACGCCCTGGATCCGCGACAGGCGATCCTTCACGTTGATCAGCGCGTAGTTGCGCAGGTAGGTCATGTCGTAGCGGTTGTCCGGCGAGATCAGGTGGACGACCATCGTCAGCGTCGGCGAGCTCTTCACCGTGGTGATGCCGAGCCGCTGCACGTCTTCCGGCAGGCGCGGCAGCGCCTGGTTCACGCGGTTCTGCACGAGCTGCGTGGCCTTGTCCGGATCGGTGCCCAGCTTGAACGTGACGGTGATCGTCATGTTGCCGTCGCTGTTCGCCTGCGACTGCATGTAGAGCATGTCCTCGACGCCGTTGATCTGCTCCTCGAGCGGCGACGCGACCGTCTCGGCGATCACTTTCGGGTTGGCGCCGGGATACTGCGCCTTCACGATCACGGAAGGCGGCACGACTTCCGGATACTCCGAAATCGGCAGCAGGAACATCGCGATCACCCCGCCGAGCAGGATGATCACCGATAGGACTCCTGCAAAGATCGGCCGGTCGATAAAGAATTTGGAAATGTTCATGTCTGGCTCTGTCTGGTTGAACGCGGAAACGAAGCGGCGGGCCGCTTACGATTCCGCCTTCGCCGGTGCGGCCGGCTTCGCGTTGTCCGCGAGCGGCGCGGACGGCTCGTCGCCGCCCGTCATCGGGACCATGTGCGGCTTCACCTGCTCGCCCGGCCGCACGCGCTGCGTGCCGTTCACGATCACGCGATCGCCGGCGGACAAGCCGCTCACGATCACGCGCCGATTGCCGTGCTGCATGCCCTGCTGCACTTCGCGATACGACACGCGGCCCTGCTGGTCGACGACGAACACGAACTTCTTGTCCTGGTCGGTGTTGATTGCCGCGTCGTCGACGAGCAGTGCCTGGTGCGGCGCGCTGCCGCCCACCTTCACGCGTGCGTAGAGGCCCGGGACGAGCGTGCCGTCCGCGTTGTCGAAACGCGCGCGCACGCGGATCGTGCCGGACGACGTGTCGAGCCGGTTGTCCACCGAGTCGATCTCGCCGCTGCGCGAATAGCCGGTTTCATTCGCGAGGCCGAGCTCGACCGGCACCTTGCGGCCGTTGCGCGCGCCGTTGATGTATTGCAGGTAGGTCTGCTCGTCCGCGTCGAACGATGCGTAGATCGGCGACACCGACACCAGCGTCGTCAGCGGCGCGGCCGATGCACCGGCAGACACGACGTTGCCGAGCGTGATTTCCGCCCGCGACACGCGGCCCGACACAGGTGCGGTGATACGCGTGTAGCCGAGATTGATGCGCGCCGTCTCCAGCGCGGCTTCGGCGGCCTTCAGGTTCGCACTGGCCTCGCGCGCGGCGTTCTGCTTCTCGTCGTAGTCGCGCTTCGCGATCGCGTTGTCGCCGATCAGCCGCTGCGCGCGCTGCCAGTCGCTCTGCGCGTAGCCGTTGCGGGCCTGCGCGGCGGCGAGCTGCGCGGCCGCACGATCGACTTCCGCCTGGTACGGGCGCGGGTCGATCACGAACAGCACGTCGCCCTTCTTCACGAGCGCGCCGTCCTTGAAGTTCACGGCGACGATCGTGCCGGACACCTGCGGGCGCACGTCGACTTTCTCGACCGCTTCGAGGCGGCCCGAATAGCTTTGCCAGTCGGTAACGGTCTGCGGCACGACGGTCGCGACGTCGACTTCCGGCAGCGGCGGCGCCGCCTTCTCGGGCGCGTTCGCGTTCACGCGCATCGCGCCGAACGTGCCGATGCCGACGACGGCGAGCGTCACGATCGCCGCCGTCGCGATTCGGGAACGGGAGGTGCGTAGGATGGCCATGTGGATCTCCAATAAGCGTGGATTGGTCTGGTTATTCGGTACGGTTCGGCTGGCGCGCCTGGAAGCGGCACTGGAAGAAGCGCACGGCTTCCTCGAGCGCGGCTTCGTGCGTCGCGAGCGCCGCATGCGTCACGTCCGGGTAGCGGATCACCTGCGTGAGCACGCCCGATGAAATCAGGCAGCCCGCATATTTCTCCGCTTCGACGTGCAGCACGTCGTTCTGCGCGGTGACGACGAGCGTCGGCGGCAGGCCCGCGAGGCGCACCGATTCGAGCGGTGCCGCGTACGGATGCATGCGCTGCGCCGCCTGCGGCAGATAGGCGCGATAACAGGCCGCGCATTCGCGCGCGGTGATGTCCGATGAAAGGCGTTCGGCGTCGCCGATACGCGTCATGCTCGGGTCGAGCATCGGCCCGAACAGCGCCTGCGCGGCGATCGACACTTCACCGCGATCGCGCGCGATGAACGCGAGACAGTTCGCGAGCTGGCCGCCTGCATCGTGCCCCGCGACGCCGATCTTCTTCGGATTGCCTCCGAACGCGCGGGCGCGCGTCGCGGCCCATACGGCGGCGCGATACGCATCCTCCGGCGCGGCCGGAAAAGGAAATGCCGGCGCAAGCGAATAATCGACCGACACTACGAGAGCTGGTAAGCGTTCTGCTAAAAAGCGCGCGGCGAAGTCGGCGTCATCGAGCGTGCCGCGCACGAAACCGCCGCCGTGGAAATAAAGCACTACCGGCAATCCGGTCTTGTCGGCGCGGCGATAGACGCGCAACGCAATGTCCTGCGCGTAGCCTGGGATTTCCACCTCCGCGACCGTCAGCGCCGCGCCGGCTCTGGCTTCGGCGGGCAATGCGGCTTTCAGGAATTTGCTGAATTCAGAAGCGTCCATGACGATGCAGCATCCATTTCGAGATGGAACGAATTCTGGGTCCGGCAGACATCCGGATAAATGCCTATAATCCGGCAACACAATTCAACGCCCCCGAACAATCCCAGGCTGCGCTTGCCCACCAGGTAGCGCAGCCTCTTTGTTCGCGGGCTCATTAGATTGCGGAGGTTGTGATGGACCGGCTTCAGGCCATGCAGGTGTTTACTCGCGTCGTCGATACAAGCAGCTTCACCAAGGCAGCAGAAACGCTCAGCTTGCCGCGGGCGTCCGTCACGACGATCATCCAGAATCTCGAAGCATTCCTCGGCGTGCGCCTGATGCACCGGACCACGCGCCGGCTGTCGCTGACGCCTGACGGCGCTGCGTACTACGAACGCTGCGTGCGGATCCTCGCCGATGTCGAGGAAACCGAAGCGAGCTTCCAGAACAACAACCGGAAGCCGCACGGAAAGTTGCGTATCGACATGCCGGGCTCGATCGGGCGGCTGCTCGTGATCCCGTCGCTGTGCGAATTCCACACGCGCTATCCGGACATCGACCTGCAACTCGGCCTGTCCGACCGACCGGTCGACCTGCTGCAGGAGGGCGTCGACTGCGTGATCCGCGTCGGTGCGCTGCAGGACTCGTCGCTGGTCGCGCGCCGCGTCGGCCTGTTCGAATGCGTGTCGGTCGCGTCGCCCGCGTATCTCGAGAAGCACGGCGAGCCGCACACGATCGAGGACCTGAGCGACCACAAGGCCGTCAACTACTTCTCGAGCCGCACGGGCCGCACGATCGACTGGACCTTCCTCACGGACGGCAAGGAAGTCGAGGTGAAGATGAACGCGATCGTGTCGGTCAACGACGCCGACGCATACGTGACCTGCGGGCTCGAAGGCTTCGGCCTGATCCAGCCGCCGCTGTTCATGGTGCTGCCGCACCTGCGCGACGGCCGGCTCAAGGAAGTGCTGCCCGGCCTGAAACCGCTGCCGATGCCGATCTCGGTCGTCTATCCGCACAGCCGGCACCTGTCGCCGAAGGTGCGCGTGTTCGTCGACTGGATCGCCGAGGTGTTCGACCGCTGCCCGCTGCTGAGCGGCAAGGGCAGCCTCGACGCGACGTGCAGCAAGCGCACGTTCGAGGAAGCCGAGCGTGCACCCGCGCTCGACACGCCGGTCATCAACGAGTGGGTCGCGTAATCGTCTGAATCGCGGCGCGCGGGCTGCCCGGCCCGCGCGCCGTCCCGCCTTTGTGCCGCTTCGGTGTCACCTTCGTGTCACCTTCCTTGCCGCGCACATCGCCTTTTCCGAATCCGCACCACACCTTTGCGCCGCGCGTGGCAATCGTCCGCGCACGTCGTCGCGCGAGCGGCTGCACACCACGCGAAGCCCGCTGCAGGCGGCTGCGAGCGATTTCGACATCACGCTGACGACGTTGCGGATCGCGATTGTTCCTCGATCACGACAAATCAATTCGCGTCTGCCGCATTTATCGCGTCCGAACAGATACCTAGAGTAAACCCTGTCGCGCACCTCGTTGCGCATCGAACAGCCCGTTTGACGGGACCGGAGCGAGCGCTCGCGCGCCAACTCCGACCAACACAGGAGTTACGTCATGAACCGCCGCCATCTTCTCTCCGCCGTTGCCCTTGCCCTCGCCGTGTCCGCACCGGCCTTCGCCGATACGAACACCCCGCACGCCGGCGATTACGGCAACACGTCGTGGTACACGCAGCACAACAACGGCCCGCGCACGCGCGCCGAAGTCAGCGCCGAAGTCGAGCAGGCACGCCGCGACGGCACGCTCGCGTACCTGCGCAAGGCGACTTCGTATCCGCAAGGACTCGAACTCGCGCAAGGCCCGTATCGCTCGATGCCCGAAAGCAACCAGCTCGCAGGCGGTGGCCGATAACCGTCGGTAAACGTGCAACGCCGCGCAGAGGATGATCCACCGCGCGGCGTCGCGATACCGCCGTCGAACACTCGATTAGTCAGTTAGTTGCAGGAGTCTGTGATGAACGACCAACTTCCTTCGCCGCTCGATCACTGGGACGACACCACGCCGGTGTGGACGCCGTTCCGTTCCGCGCCGCAATCGCATTGACGTTCGCGTCGACGTCTCGTCGACAGCGGCCGGCCGTCAGCGGCGCGGCACCCCGTCGCGCCATTCGCCCCAGTGCGTGACGATGTCCTGCACGAGCGGGTTGCCGGCTCGATACAGGTTTTCGGTCGCCGGTGCGAAGCCGCCCTGGTCCGCGTAGTTCAGCAGGTTGTCGGCGCTCGTCTGCCCCGCATACGGCCGGTCGAAGTCGGACCCCGTGCGCAGCACCGCGACGCGCGACAGGTCGACCCGCTTCACGCTCGCCGCACGCTTGAGCGCTTCATATGTCGCGTTGTCTTCCTGCGCGGTCATGCAATACGTGCCCTTGCCGTCGGTCAGGATCTTCGTCCACTGACGCGCGCGCTCGCCGATCAGCGTGCCGGAGAACCACGTGTTGCCCGATGACGTGTCGCACTGGATCACCGTCGGCGGCCGGTTCGCGGGCGCGTAGGTGAACTTCGCGCGCGCGGCCTGCGCCTGCACGCTGTCGGCAAGCACGACGTTGCGCGACAACGCATAGGCGGCGTCCGTCAGCTGCGGGTTGAGCTGGAACACTTCGGTGCGATAGTCGAGCGGCGGCTTGTCGTTCGGGCTCTTCGTATTGATGCCGAGATAGCCGGTGTTCCAGCCGGCGGGAATCTCGCGCGCATCGAGTTCCCACTGCAGGCTGAAGTCGACCAGGTACTTCGACCACGCGGCCGAACCGACCGTGCCTTGCGCGGGGTCGACGCCCGCAATGCCCGAGATCAGGAAGTATGTTCGACGCAGGTCGAAACGCTGCGAGAACGTGAGCGCCATGATCGTCGCCGACGCGTTCGCGTAGCCCATGCCGGTCGTCACCACGCACACGTCCTGCTTGTTGCAGTGAACGTTCGGGTAGTCGGGCGACAGGCCCGGCACGGCGATGTCGCGCCACGGGCCGATCCGGTCGAGCCATGCCTGGCCCTCCGGCCCGAACATCGTGATGATCATGACCTTGACCGGGCGGCCCTGTGCACCGGTCTCGGCGAATGCCGTATTGCCCGCGTTGTTGCCCTGGTTGTCCTGCGCGATCGACGGTGCGGTCGCACAGGCGGCAAGCGAGAATGCAGCTGCGGAAAGGATGGAGCGAGTCAGCATCGGCGTTCCTTGTTTCGGTGATGTTGGGTGAGAACGGCTCTCGGAGACTGCGCGAGGAGTATAGAACGCACGTGCGCGATGCGGAACCCGACTACGAAACGGGCGGAAGTATTCGCGGCGCCCGGATACGCGCGAAGCGCTCGACGGAATCCACATTCGCGTCGCGCAATGACGTCAGGAATACTATCGATTTATCGGAGCCCCGACCAACGCCGATGCACATTACGGCACGCAAACGGCGACGAGCCTCGCATGGTCCTCGCCCCACTGCCCGAACAGAAAATCGTTCATCCATCGTCGATGCCTTCGAGAGAAGGCATCGTTAGCAGCGATCCGGCATGAAAAAAACGCGTCAGGCGACGTCCACGCGCGCGGGCCCGTCCACCATCTCGCCGATCACGGCCGCACGGTCGAAACCGTCGGCGCGGAAGCACGCGAGCACGTCGTCGACTGCGTCCGGCGCACATGCGACCAGCAGGCCGCCGGATGTCTGCGGATCGGTCAGCAGCGCCTGCGCGACCGGCGGCAGCCCGTCGGCGAGCCGCACGTCGGCACCATACGCGGCCCAGTTGCGGCCCGATGCGCCGGTGAACACGCCGTCGGCGACGAACGCCTCGACGCCCGCCAGCCACGGCAGCGACGCGTAATGCACGCGCGCGGTGAGATTCGCGCCGCGCGCCAGTTCGAGCGTGTGGCCGAGCAGCCCGAAGCCCGTGACGTCGGTCAGCGCATGCACGCCCGGCAGCGCGGCGAGTTCGGCGCCCGGCCGGTTCAGCTTGGTGGTCGTCGCAACCATCTGTGCGTAGCCCGCGTCGTCGAGCTGGTTCTTCTTCAGTGCGGCCGACAGCACGCCGACGCCGAGCGGCTTGCCGAGCACGAGCACGTCGCCCGCGCGCGCGGCCGCGTTGCGCTTCACGCGCGACGGATGCACGACACCGATCGCCGCGAGCCCGTAGATCGGCTCGACCGAATCGATCGAGTGGCCGCCCGCGACCGGAATGCCGGCATCCGCGCACACCGATTCGCCGCCGCGCAGCACGGCCGCGATCGTCTCGTGCGGCAGCACGTTGATCGGCATCCCGACCAGCGCGAGCGCGAGAATCGGCTTGCCGCCCATCGCGTAGACGTCGGACAGCGCGTTGGTTGCCGCGATGCGGCCGAAGTCGAACGGATCGTCGACGATCGGCATGAAGAAGTCGGTGGTCGCGACGATCGCCTGCTCGTCGTTCAATCGATAGACGGCCGCGTCGTCGGAGGTCTCGGTGCCGACCAGCAGGTCCGGAAACAGCGCCGGCGGCGTCGCGCGCTTCAGCAGCTCGGACAGCACGCCCGGCGCGATCTTGCAGCCGCAGCCGCCCCCGTGCGACAGGCTCGTGAGGCGCGGAACGGCGGGCGGGGTGAGGGTGGCTTCGGTCATCGTCGGCATCCGGTGAATAACAACGCTCCATTATCGACAATTCCGCGCGAGCGCGCCGGATACCCACATAATTGACGGCGCTTGCCGCTCCCCTGCCCGTCCGTCCCTTCGTTCATGGATCACCTGTTCATCGGCCTCGTGCTGTGCTCCGCGTTGCTGCACGCGATCTGGAATGCCTTCCTCCATGTCAGCGAAGACCGGCTCGTCCAGATCGGCACGATGTCGCTGCCGTATCTCGCGTTCGGCATCGCCGGCGCCGTGCTGCTGCCCGCGCCGGCGCCCGCCGCCTGGCCGTATGTCGCGGCGTCGGCGGTGCTCGAGGTTGCGTACTGCTTCACGCTGGCGCGCGCGTACCGCAACGGCGAGTTCGGGCAGATCTATCCGATCGCGCGCGGGATCTCGCCACTGCTCGTGTCGATGCTGGCGCTCGCGCTGCTGCACGAGCGGCCGACGCCGGTCGGCTTCGCGGGCATCGCGCTCGTGTCGTTCGGGATCATGTCGCTCGCGCTGCGGCGCGGCTTCCGGTTCTCCGGCGAAGGCGTGCCGTACGCGCTGCTCACGGGGGTGTTCATCGCCGCGTATTCGATCTGCGACGGGATCGGCTCGCGCGTGTCCGGCAGCGCGCTCGGCTACATCGCGTGGGTGTATCTGCTGTGGAGCGTGCCGCAGCTCGTGCTCGTCTGCGTGCTGCGCGGCGGCCCGCGCGCGGTGCTCGCGTCGCGCACCGCGCTCACGCACGGCGCGATCGCCGGCACGATCTCGCTTGCCGCATACGGGATCGTGATCCTCGCATACCGGCACCTGCCGGTCGCGACGGTGTCGGCACTGCGCGAGACGAGCTCGATCTTCGCGGTCGCGATCGGCTGGTTCGTGATGCGCGAGCGGCCCGGCGCGCAGCGGCTCGCCGCGTGCGTGCTGGTGGTCGCGGGCGCGGCGTTGATTCGGCTGTAGCGCACGCCAACGATCGATTCCCGCCGCGGAAGCGATCGTCAGGTCCACTACCGGCGCCCCACCTCGCAGCGCGCGCATGCCCCCGTCCGGCTCGCTTCAGACCGTCGCGGCCACCTGGTCGAACGCCCGCTCGTCGATCGCCTCGGCCAACGTCGCGAACGCCGTCGCGATCTCGTCCTCCGGCACGCACGCGTAACCGAGCAGCAAGCCCGACTCCGCACGTTCGCGCTGCGCGTAATAGCCGGACAACGGCCGCACGACGATGTTGCGTTCGAGCGCGGCCTGCGCGACCGCGCGATCGTCGACACCGTCCGGCAGCCGCGTGACGAGATGCAGCCCGGCGTCGCTGCCGAGCGCCTGCAGCGTGTCGCCATAGCGGCGTGCGACCGCATCGAGCAGCACCTCGCGGCGCTGCCCGTACAGCGTGCGCATCTTGCGGATGTGCGACACGAAGTGCCCTTCCGCGATGAATTCCGCAAGCACCGCCTGCTGCAGCAGCTGACCTTCGCGATACAGCTCGGCGCTCGCGGTCGCGAAGCTCTCCGCGAGCGGCTCCGGCGCGACGAGATATCCGACCCGCAGCCCCGGAAACAGCGTCTTGCCGAAGCTGCCGACGTAGATCACCTGCCCGGCCGTATCGAGCCCCTGCAGCGACGCGAGCGGCCGGCTGCCGTAGCGGAATTCGCTGTCGTAGTCGTCCTCGATGATCCAGCAGCCGTGCTGGCGTGCGTATTCGAGCAGCATCCGGCGCCGCGCGAGGCTCATCACCATCCCGAGCGGATACTGGTGCGACGGCGTGACGAGCATCAGCTTCGGCGGCTCGGCGAGATCGGCGGCCGACGGCGCGATCCCTTCGTCGTCTACCGGAATCGGCCGCGTGGTCAGCCCCGACACGTTCAGCACGCTGCGCACGCCCCAGTAGCACGGATCCTCGGTCCAGATCACGTCGCCCGGATCGGTCAGCAGCCGCACCGCAAGGTCGATCGACTGGTGGATCCCCGTCGTGATGACGATCTGCTCGGGCGTGCAGCGCACCGAGCGCGACGTGCGCAGATAGTCGGCCAGCGCCTCGCGCAACAACGCGAGCCCGCCGCCCGGCGCGTAGGTCAGCAGGTCCGGGCGCAGGCGCCGCCAATACTTGTTGTGCAGCCGCGTCCACACGCGCGCCGGAAAGCGCGATACATCGGGCACGCCCGGCATGAACGCGCCGCCCTGCCGCTTCGACACGCCCGCCCCCTCGACGAGCCGCGTGCCGCGCGCGGACAGCCGCCGCGCGGAAGAAGGCACCACCGCCGGCCCGGCGCCCGCGTCGGCCGGCGCGCCGACGATCTCGTCCGGCGCGCTGTCGGCGACGAACGTGCCGCGCCCCGTCGCCGAGTTCACGTAGCCTTCGAGCGCAAGCTGTTCGTAAACCTGCGTGACCGTGTTGCGGGCGATCCCGAGCTCGGCCGCGAGCAGCCGCGACGACGGCACGCGCGTGCCGGCCGGCAGCTCGCGCGACAGGATCGCCTGCTGCAGCAGCCGGTGCAGCTGCCGGTAGATCGGCTGTTCGCCGCCGCGCACGAGGCGTTGCGCCAGCCAGTCCGACAACACGCTTGCGCGCATGATTGGCTCCTGAATATTTATTGAAATGGCTCTGATTGCCAGAGCCAAATGTGATTATAGTCGCCTCCATGGGCTGCCAACGCGGCCAATTTTTATCCCACCGGACAAAACATCAAGGAGATGACCGTGAAGAATGCCGACCTGCAGGCCCGCAAGAACGCCGCCACCCCGCGCGGCGTCGGCGTGATGTGCGATTTCTACGCAGCCCGCGCCGAGAACGCGGAACTGTGGGATGTCGAAGGCCGCCGCTTCATCGATTTCGCCGCCGGCATCGCGGTGCTGAACACGGGTCACCGCCACCCGAAGATCGTCAAGGCGATCGCGGATCAGCTGAACAGCTTCACGCACACCGCTTACCAGATCGTCCCGTACGCGTCGTACGTCGAGCTGGCCGAAAAGATCAACGAACGCGCGCCGGGCGACTTCCCGAAGAAGACGGCGTTCTTCACGACCGGCGCCGAAGCCGTCGAAAACGCGATCAAGATCGCACGCGCGGCAACCGGCCGTCCGGGCGTCATCGCGTTCTCGGGCGGCTTCCACGGCCGCACGATGATGGGCATGGCGCTGACCGGCAAGGTCGCCCCGTACAAGCTGAACTTCGGCCCGTTCCCGGGCGACGTGTTCCACGCCCCGTACCCGAACGCGCTGCACGGCGTGACGACGGCCGACTCGATCAAGGCCATCGAAATGCTGTTCAAGGCCGACATCGATCCGAAGCGCGTCGCGGCGATCATTTTCGAACCGGTCCAGGGCGAAGGCGGCTTCAATCCGGCGCCGGCCGAATTCGTGCGCGCGCTGCGCAAGATCTGTAACGAGCACGGCATCCTGCTGATCGCCGACGAAGTGCAGACGGGCTTCGCGCGTACCGGCAAGCTGTTCGCGATGCAGCACTACGATGTGCTCGCCGACCTGATCACGATGGCGAAGAGCCTCGCGGGCGGCATGCCGCTGTCGGGCGTCGTCGGCCGTGCGGACGTGATGGACGCGGCAGCCCCCGGCGGCCTCGGCGGCACGTACGCGGGCAACCCGCTGGCCGTCGCGTCGGCGCACGCGGTGCTCGAGATCATCGACGAAGAAAAGCTGTGCGAACGCGCGACGCAACTCGGCGACGTGCTGAAGGCGAAGCTGAATTCGCTGCAGGCCGACGTGCCGCAGATCGCCGACGTGCGCGGCCCGGGCGCGATGATCGCGGTCGAGTTCCTGAAGCCGGGTTCGGGCGAGCCGGACGCGGAATTCACGAAGCGCGTGCAGGCGCGTGCGCTCGAGCGCGGGCTGCTGCTGCTCGTGTGCGGCGTGTACTCGAACGTCGTGCGCTTCCTGTTCCCGCTGACGATCCCGCAGGCCGTGTTCGACGAAGCGCTCGTGATCCTCGAGGAAGTGCTGAAGGAAACGGTCGGCGTGCCGGCCTGAGTTCCCGTCCGCTTCAACTGAATGTGCCGCCGCCGTCGTAAAGACGGCGGCGGCCGTTTTCACCCGTCCTTACCGTCCTTTTCAAAGCAGGCGATGCATATGAGCACTGTTCAGGAAACCCTGGCACTGAAAGACCCGTCGCTGTTCCGCCAGCAGGCGTACGTCAACGGCGAATGGCAAGGCGCGGCCAACGGCGAATCGTTCGAAGTCCGCAACCCGGCAACCGGCGGCCTGCTCGGCACCGTGCCGGCGATGGGCGCGGTCGAGACGCGTCACGCGATCGAAGCCGCGAACGCCGCATGGCCGGCGTGGCGCAAGAAGACCGCGAAGGAACGCGCGGCAATCCTGCGCAAGTGGCACGGCCTGATGATGGAAAACGCCGACGATCTCGCGCTGATCCTGACCACCGAGCAGGGCAAGTCGCTGGCCGAAGCGAAGGGCGAGATCGGCTACGCGGCGTCGTTCCTCGAATGGTTCGCGGAGGAAGGCAAGCGCGTGTACGGCGACACGATCCCGACGCCGGCGAGCGACAAGCGCATCGTCGTGACGAAGGAAGCGATCGGCGTGTGCGCGGCGATCACGCCGTGGAACTTCCCGGCGGCGATGATTACCCGCAAGGTCGGCCCGGCGCTCGCGGCAGGCTGCCCGATCGTCGTGAAGCCGGCCGAAGCGACGCCGTTCTCGGCGCTCGCGATGGCCGTGCTGGCCGAGCGCGCGGGCGTGCCGGCCGGCGTGTTCAGCGTCGTCACGGGCGACCCGAAGGCGATCGGCGGCGAACTGACGTCGAACCCGATCGTGCGCAAGCTGTCGTTCACCGGCTCGACGCCGGTCGGCCGCCTGCTGATGTCGCAATGCGCGGCGACGGTCAAGAAGGTGTCGCTGGAGCTCGGCGGCAACGCCCCGTTCATCGTGTTCGACGATGCCGATCTCGATGCGGCCGTGCAGGGCGCGATCGCGTCGAAGTACCGCAACAGCGGCCAGACGTGCGTGTGCACGAACCGCTTCTACGTGCATGAAGCCGTGTACGACCAGTTCGCGCAGAAGCTCGCGGCGGCGGTCGGCCAGCTGAAGGTCGGCCGCGGCACCGAGCCGGGCGTCACGCAAGGCCCGCTGATCAACGAAGCGGCCGTGCTGAAGGTCGAGGCGCACATCGAGGACGCGCTCGCGAAGGGCGCGACCGTCGTGACGGGCGGCAAGCGCCACGCGCTCGGCCACGGCTTCTTCGAGCCGACCGTGCTGACGGGCGTCACGCCGGCGATGAAGGTCGCGAAGGAAGAGACGTTCGGGCCGCTCGCGCCGTTGTTCAAGTTCGGCAGCGACGACGAGGTGATCCGCCTCGCGAACGACACCGAGTTCGGCCTCGCCGCGTATTTCTACAGCCGCGACATCGGCCGCGTGTGGAAGGTCGCCGAGGCGCTCGAATACGGGATGGTCGGCGTCAACACGGGCCTGATCTCGAACGAAGTCGCGCCGTTCGGCGGCGTCAAGCAGTCCGGCCTCGGCCGCGAAGGCTCGCACTACGGCATCGACGATTACGTCGTGATCAAGTACCTCTGCCTCGCCGTCTGACGGTTCGGGGCCTGTCGCGTCCGTGACAGGCCCTGACCGCCCGGCCGGAACCGGGCGGTCCCGACGCGGGCCGGTGCCCCTCTCCGCCGCGCCCGCGTCACCTCTACGCGCGCGATGTCGACGCGCCTGCCGAGCGCGACGTCGATGCCGCATCGGCCAAACGTCATCCCGTTCGGCAATTTCGGTCAAGTCTCATTTCTCGTTCCGCGGCCAACCGCTAGATTGAGCGTTCCACCTCGATCCGGTTTGCCCGCGCATGAACACGTCTCCCGTCCGCCCGACCTGCTTCTTCGCCACGCGCCTCTTCCCCGCGCGGCTTCCTCGCATCCGCCCCCGCATCGCAATTTGCACGCAGGGAGTCCACGCATGATCGTGAAAACCTCCGATCGCCGGGTGCCGCCGCTGGCGGGCAGGCCGGGCGGCACGACCAATCACCAGCCGTTCAACGTCGTCTACGACGGGCCCGCGCTCGGCGAGCACCGGATGGACGTGCGTGACCTCGCGCCGGTGCTGCTCGCGATCGCCGATCTGTTCTCGTCCGCCAACAAGGAACTCAATGGCGAGCGCTCGGAAGTTCGCCTCGAGGTCAGGGGCAGCTTCAAGGCCGGCTCGTTCCATGCCGAACTGATCTTCGTCCAGTCGCTCGCGAGCCAGATCCGCGATCTGTTCGCGGGGCCGAACGCCAATGCGTTCAGCAACGCGCTGACGATCCTCGCCGCGCTGGGGATCGTCGGCGGCGGTGGCCTGATCGGCCTCATTCGAACGCTGCGCGGACGCAAACCGCATCGCACCGAACCCGATGGAACGAACGTCAGGATCTGGACGTCGGAGCAGGAATGCTTCGTCGTCGATGAATCCATCGTCCGGCTGTATCGGAACCGGGCCGTTCGCGTCAGTCTGCAGAAAGTGCTGTCGCCGCTCGAACGCGAAGGCATCGACAGCTTTGGCATCATGCGCGACGACACCGTCGAACTTTCGATCGAGCGCGATGAAGTGCCTACGTTCTCGAGCAGCGACGATCCCGGGGAAGTGGTCACCGACACCATCGCGCGCAAGATGCTGACGCTCGAATCCGTGGTGTTCAAGGACGGCAACAAATGGCGCGTGCACGACGGCACATCCGCGTTCTTTGCGTCACTGGACGACGAACAGTTCATCGCGAAGGTCGATGCCGGCGAACGCTTCGGCAAAGGCGACGTACTGGTCGTCGATCTGCGTCAAACGCAGATCATCGTCGACGACGGGCTTCGCAACGAATACCGGATCGTCAAGGTTCGCGAACACCGTGCGCCGCTGCAACCGGTGCTGATCTGAGCTTCGCCCGCATAACGGTAACGCGCGGGCCGGTGCCCCTCTCCGCCGCGCCCGCGTCACCTCCCTTCCCCCGCCTTCAACGAAACACGTTCACCGCATCGACAAGCCGCGTCGCCTGCTGCTTCAGGCTTTCCGACGCCGCCGCGCTCTGCTCGACCAGCGCCGCATTCTGCTGCGTGATGTTGTCCAGATGCACGACCGCCTGGTCCACCTGCGCGACGCCCGTGCTCTGCTCGGCCGTCGACGAGCTGATCTCCGCGATCAGGTCCGACACGCGCTTCACTTGCGTGACGATGTCCTCCATCGTCTTGCCCGCGCCGTCGACAATCCGCGCGCCCGATTCGACCCGTTCGACGCTCGCGCCGATCAGCGTCTTGATTTCCTTTGCCGCGTTCGCACTGCGCTGCGCGAGCGCTCGCACCTCGCCGGCGACCACCGCGAAACCGCGCCCCTGGTCACCCGCGCGCGCCGCCTCGACCGCCGCGTTCAGCGCGAGGATGTTGGTCTGGAACGCGATCCCGTCGATCACGCCGATGATGTCGGAAATCTTGCGCGAACTCTCCGTGATGTCATGCATCGTCGTGACAACCTCGCTCACCGCCTGCCCGCCGCGCTCGGCTGCCTCGCTCGCGGAAACCGACAACTGGTTCGCCTGCAGCGCCGTCTCCGCATTGCTCGACACGGTCGCCGTCATCTCGGCCATCGACGCGGCCGTCTGCTGCACGCTGGTCGACGCCTGCTCGGTCCGTGCGCTCAGGTCATTGTTGCCTTGCGCGATCTCGTTGCTCGCGCGCTGCACGTTGTGCACCTGCTCGCTGACGTCATCGACGAGCCAGCGGAACATCAGCCCGAGCTGGTTGATCGTGCGCAGCGTCATGCCGATCTCGTCGACGCGGTTCATCGCCACGCCCGTGCGGCTCTCGCCGGTCGCGACGCGCAATGCCTGGTCGCGCAACTGCATCAGCGGCCGAGCGATCTGCGCATCGAGCCACAGGCCGGCGGCAATCGACACCCCGGCCGTCGCGGCGGCAAACGCGGCGAGCCCGCCGCCGGCCAGCCCGCATGCCCAGCCCGCGCCGACAACCGCCGGCGCCAGCACGCACAGCGTCGAATGCAGCCGCGCGCGCACCGACATCGTCTGGAACAGCGACGCGACGCCCAGCAGCCCGGTCCGGACGATCAACCCCTTGTGGAATCGGCGCTGGCCGGCCTTGCCTTCGCGGAACGCGCGATACAGCGCGTCGGCCGCCGCGATCTCGTCGCGCGACGCCTTCGTGCGCACCGACATGTAGCCGGTCGGCTGCCCGTTGCGCATCACCGGCACCGTATTCGAACGGACCCAGTAGTGATCGCCGTTCTTGCGGCGATTCTTCACGAGCGCGGTCCATGGTTCGCCGTTCTTCAGCGTCGCCCACATGTCGGCGAACGCCTCCTTCGGCATATCCGGGTGCCGCACGACGTTGTGCGGCTGACCTTCGATCTCTTCGGGGGAAAATCCGCTGACCTGAATGAACGCGGCATTCGCGTATTTGATGTAACTGTCAGCATCGGTAGTCGACATCAGCGTCGCGTCATCGGGAAATTCGAATTCGCGTTGCGTGACAGGCTGGTTATTGCGCATGGTATGGAGTTCCCGGTTGCGGATCTTGCGCCCGCTTGTGAATTGGATCGAGACCGTACGCATCGCGGTCGCCCTGCATGCGTTCGATCAGACTCCTGCGCTTTCGGCAAATCTGGCGAAAACATTATGCCGGCTACGGGTAAATATGCATCTATTTCGCATCATCTTGATTCAGCCGAAAACTTTGTTTATACGTGAATCAAACTCCCGTTTTATCAAATTACCCGGCGATCAATTGTCTTATCAATTGAAGCATTTCCCCCGCCCGGATTAGCCAATAAATCCGGATCCGGAAATGAGAACCCATCTCGTTTCATACATTCGAATCAAATCGGAAAGCGAAGATGCAAGCGGCTCGCCGCGATGGCGCGCGCAAGTGCGCGCGCCCCTTTCGGATTACCGAAACACGTTCACCGCATCGACAAGCCGCGTCGCCTGCTGCTTCAGGCTTTCCGACGCCGCCGCGCTCTGCTCGACCAGCGCCGCATTCTGCTGCGTGATGTTGTCCAGATGCACGACCGCCTGGTCCACCTGCGCGACGCCCGTGCTCTGCTCGGCCGTCGACGAGCTGATCTCCGCGATCAGGTCCGACACGCGCTTCACTTGCGTGACGATGTCCTCCATCATCCTGCCCGCATCGTCGACCCGCCGCGCGCCCGAGTCGACCCGCTCGACGCTCGCGCCGATCAGCGTCTTGATTTCCTTTGCCGCGTTCGCGCTGCGCTGCGCGAGCGCCCGCACCTCGCCGGCGACCACCGCGAAGCCGCGCCCCTGTTCGCCCGCGCGCGCCGCCTCGACCGCCGCGTTCAGCGCGAGGATGTTGGTCTGGAACGCGATCCCGTCGATCACGCCGATGATGTCCGAAATCTTGCGCGAACTCGCCGTGATGTCGTTCATCGTCGTAACGACCTCGCTCACCGCCTGCCCGCCGCGCTCGGCCGCCTCGCTCGCGGAAACCGACAACTGGTTCGCCTGCAGCGCCGTCTCCGCATTGCTCGACACGGTCGCCGTCATCTCGGCCATCGACGCGGCGGTTTCCTGCACGCTCGACGCGGCCTGTTCGGTGCGCGCGCTCAGGTCGTTGTTGCCTTGCGCGATCTCGTTGCTCGCGCGCTGCACGTTGTGCACCTGCTCGCTGACGTCGTCGACGAGCCAGCGGAACATCAGCCCGAGCTGGTTGATCGTGCGCAGCGTCATGCCGATCTCGTCGACGCGATTCATTCGCACGCCGCGGCGGCTTTCGCCGGTCGCGACGTTCAGCGCCTGATCGCGCAGTCGCTTCAGCGGCCGCACGATCTGCGCATCGAGCCACAGGCCGGCGGCAATCGACACCCCGGCCGTCGCGGCAGCAAACGCCGCGAGCCCTCCGCCGGCCAGCCCGCATGCCCAGCCCGCGCCGACAACCGCCGGCGCCAGCACGCACAGCGTCGAATGCACGCGCGCGCGCACCGACATCGTCTGCGGCAGCGACACGATCCTCAACAGCCCGGTCCGGACAATCAACCCCTTGTGGAATCGGCGCTGGCCGGCCTTGCCTTCGCGGAACGCGCGATACAGCGCGTCGGCCGCCGCGATCTCGTCGCGCGGCGCCTTCGTGCGCACCGACAGGTAGCCGTGCGGCACGCCGTCGCGCATCACCGGCACCGCGTTCGCGCGCACCCAGTAGTGGTCGCCGTTCCTGCGGCGGTTCTTGACGAGCGCGGTCCACGGCTCGCCGTTCTTCAGCGTCGCCCACATGTCGGCGAACGCCTCCTTCGGCATATCCGGGTGCCGCACGACGTTGTGCGGCTGGCCGACGAGTTCGTCGTTCGAGAAGCCGCTCACGTACGCGAATGTCGTGTTCGCGTACGTGATGATGCTGTCGGCATCGGTGGTCGACATCAGCGTGACGTCGTCGGGAAATTCGAATTCTTGTTGGGTGACAGGTTGGTTGTTGCGCATGCAAGGCTCCGAAAGGCGGGTCCGCTGCGGGATCCGCGCGGCGCGAAAATCACGCTCAGTAGCCGAAAAACGGTTTATCGCTTTACGACGGTCTCGTCCTTGCTGTCGGCAATCACCGTGAAATCCTTAGTCCGGAAAGCGAACGAAATATCGAATTCCGCCATCGACATGATTTCGATCAAGTAATCCCGCAATAATCGCGTCCAACACTTTTCGGATGCAGCCCGATGCTCTATGGGATTACGTCAGGCGACGCGTCGGTTCAGACAATCATTGCGCACAGCGAAACGATTCTGTCGGATCGACTCAACTCAACCGGCATTTGAATTCGATGAAAAATTCCGGCGATCAATGGAATCGGTCGTACCGGAATGCGGCAACGAACATGCCGCCCGGCGCAAGATCGTCCGTCATCCGTGTGCGCGCGAACGCGGCCCGCGCGTAGAATTTCCGCTTGCTCAACCCCGTCCGCACGGAGAACGACATTGCAGAATGCGTCGCAGCCGCCGGCCTCGCCGAAGATCCTCGTCAGCATGTGCGTGCTCGGTCACCCCGTCCGTTACAACGGCTCGGCGAAGACCGCCGCGCATGAAACGCTCGCACGCTGGCAGCGCGAAGGGCGCCTGGTGCCCGTCTGTCCGGAACTGGCAGGAGGATTGAGCGTGCCGCGTCCGCCCGCCGAAATCGCGGACGGGGAATCGGGGCAACGCGTTCTGTCGGGTGCCGCGCGTATCGTCGACGTGCACGGCACCGACGTGACGGCGCCGTTCGTCGATGGCGCGCGCACCGCGCTCGCGCTGGCTCGCACGCACGATTGCCGCTACGCGATCCTGGCGGACGGAAGTCCGTCGTGCGGAAGCAGTTTCATTTACGACGGGAATTTTGCGGGCCGGCGGCATGCCGGCGCCGGCGTGACGGCGGCGCTGCTGCGCCAGCATGGCATCGAGGTATTCGCGGACAGCGAGATCGACGCGCTCGTCGCACGCCTCGCGCAACGATCGCCAAGCTGAATGACGAAGTGGCCGGCACGACGATCGCGCGCCGGCCACATCGTTCGGACGGGGAAGCCGGTGAAGCGGCGTGAGTCTTGCCGCTCCCCGGATGACGCGATCAGACGCGCTCGATCGCGATCGCGATGCCCTGGCCGACGCCGATGCACATCGTGCACAGCGCGAAGCGGCCGTTGGTGCGATGCAGCTGATACATCGCGGTCGTCACGAGACGCGCGCCCGATGCGCCGAGCGGATGGCCGAGCGCGATCGCGCCGCCGTTCGGGTTCACGCGAGGATCGTCGTCGGCGACGCCCAGCATGCGCAGCACCGCGAGGCCCTGCGACGCGAACGCTTCGTTCAGCTCGATCACGTCGAACTGGTCGATCGTCATCCCGAGCCGCGCGAGCAGCTTCTGCGTGGCCGGCGCGGGGCCGATGCCCATCACGCGCGGCGCGACGCCGGCCGTCGCGATGCCCAGCACGCGCGCACGCGGCGTCAGGCCGAAGCGCTTCGCCGCCGCCTCGTTCGCGAGCAGCAGCGCGGCGGCGCCATCGTTGACGCCCGACGCGTTGCCGGCCGTCACCGAACCGTCGGCGCGCACGACGCCCTTCAGCTTCGCGAGCGCTTCGAGAGACGTTTCGCGCGGATGCTCATCACGCGAAAAGACGACCGGATCGCCCTTCTTCTGCGGAATCGTGACCGGCACGATTTCCTCCGCGAGCGTGCCGTCCTGCTGCGCCCGCGCAGCCTTCTGCTGGCTGCGCAGCGCGAACAGGTCCTGGTCGGCGCGGCTGATGTTGTAGTCGACCGCGACGTTCTCGGCCGTCTCCGGCATCGAATCGACGCCGTGCAGCTGCTTCATCAGCGGATTGACGAAGCGCCAGCCGATCGTCGTGTCGTAAATGTCTGCCTGGCGCGCGAACGCGCTGGCGGCCTTGCCCATCACGAACGGCGCGCGCGTCATGCTTTCGACGCCGCCGGCCACCATCAGCGCGGCGTCGCCCGACTTGATCGCGCGCGCGGCCACGCCGACCGCGTCCATCCCGGAACCGCACAGGCGGTTGATCGTCGAACCCGGCACGCCTTCCGGCAGCCCCGCGAGCAGCGCGGACATGCGCGCGACGTTGCGGTTGTCCTCGCCTGCCTGGTTCGCGCAGCCGTAGATCACGTCGTCGATCGCCGTCCAGTCGACATCGCGGTTGCGCTCGACGAGCGCCTTGAGCGGCACCGCGCCGAGGTCGTCGGCGCGCACGCCGGACAATGCGCCGCCGTAACGGCCGATCGGGGTACGAATCGCATCACACAGAAAAGCTTCGGTCATCAGTGTCTCCGGTCTCATGCAAGGCTGGGAAGAAGATGGAACGCGCCCCTTGCATTGCCCGCCGGGATGCGCTTAAATGTTCTATATACGAACATAAGATCGTGTATCGAACGTTCAACGCATCATAGGGAGTGCGGGGACGACCTGTCAAGCGCGCGGTCCGCGGTGCGGTTGGCGTGTCAGGCCCCATGCGCTATCTTCTCGGCTGCACGACAATCCGACCGTTCATGACAACCGAAGACATCCAGACGAAACCGGGCGACTCCTATGTGCAGTCGTTCGCGCGCGGCCTCGCGGTGATCCGCGCATTCGACGCCCAGCGGCCGGAGCAAACGCTCACCGAGGTTGCGTCGGCCACCGGGCTCACGCGCGCCGGCGCGCGCCGGATCCTGCTGACGCTGCAGACGCTCGGCTATGTCGAGGCCGACGGCCGCCTGTTCCGGCTCACGCCGAAGATTCTCGAGCTCGGTTTCGCGTATCTGACGTCGATGCCGTTCTGGAATCTCGCCGATCCGGTGATGGAGCAGCTGTCCGCGCAGATCCACGAAAGCTGCTCGGCCGCCGTGCTCGACCGCACCGAGATCGTCTACGTGCTGCGCGTGCCGACCCACAAGATCATGACGATCAACCTGTCGATCGGCAGCCGCCTGCCCGCGTATTGCACGTCGATGGGCCGCGTGCTGCTGTCCGCGCTCGACGACGCGACGCTCGACGAAACGCTCGCGCAGAGCGGCATCCGCGCGCATACACCGCGCACGATCACCGACATCGGCGAGCTGAAGGCGACGATCGCACAGGTGCGCCAGCAAGGCTGGGCCGTGGTCGACCAGGAGCTCGAAGTGGGCTTGATGTCGATCTCGGCGCCGATCCGCAACCGGCGCGGGCAGGTGATCGCCGCGATGAACATCAGCGGCAACGCGCAGCGGCACACTGCGAAGCAGATGGTGAAGGAGTTTCTCGGGCCGCTGCAGCAAGCCGCGCAGACGGTGTCCGAGCTGGTGGCACGGCGCGGGTGAGCGCACGGCGCGACGGCCGTTCATTCGCAGACACAAAGACGACGGGCGGCACCGAGCCGCCCGCTCACTGCCCCGACTCCGCTTCTCCCTTCCCGCCGAACACGGAGCGCACTCCGCGCCGCCCGGTTTCGTGGCGCGGCAAAGCCTGATCAATTCGACCAAAACAAAATTGCGCGGTGCCCCCCGGACACCGTGCCCGCCGCTTACGCACCGAGCAACATCCCCGTGCGCACCGGCACCGTCCCCGTCACGCGGCCGAGCGGTGCGCCTGCCGTCACGAAACGGATCGCGCGGCGCATGTATAACACGCCGTCGGTGCCGCTCGACACCGTCGTGATCGCGTCGGTCAGCGGATCGACGATGTCGAACAACGGATCGCCGGCACGAATCGTCGCGCCGACCGCCGCGCGGTGCACGAGAATCCCGCTCACCGGCGCGTAGAACTGCTCGCTGCCCGCGAGCGGCGTGGCCGGCGCGGCGAGCGGCGGCAGCGGCGCGCGCTCGCCGCGCACCGCGCCGCACCACACCAGATAGTCGACGAGCGCGTCGGCGTCACGCGCTGCGTATTCATGCGTCACGTCGCGCTGGCCGCGGCATTCGACCGTCACGGCCACCGTGCCCGCCGCCATCGGCGTGCGTTCCGGCAGATGCTCCCGCAACTGCGTCCACAGCAGGTGATGCGCATCGTCGAACGCGTGGCCGCCTGAATCCTCGGCGAGCAGCGACACCTGCGCGCCGAGATAGCGCGCGAGCGGCTCGACCTGCGGCCATGCCGTGTCGCTCGTGTACACGTGCATCACCGCTTCGAGCGAGCAATGCAGGTCGATCACGACGTCGGCGTCGTGCGACAGCTTCAGCAACGCGAGCTGCAACGCGTCGAATTCGGTGCGCGGCGCGATCCCGTCGAGCGCCGCGCCAACGCATTCGCGCACGATCTCGCGGTTGCGTTCGGGGTCCGCGCAGAGCCGCTCGCGCGCCCGCGCGGCGATGTCGGCGAGCGGCAGGAAGCCGCGATTGAAATTGCGCCCGCTCGCGAGATCGAACCGGCCGATGAACTGCCCGAGCAGATGATGGTTGAGGCCGACCGGGTTCGCCACCGGCACCAGCACGACCTCGGCGGCGAGCCGGCCGTCCGCTTCGAGCCGCGCGAGTCGCTGCTTGAGCGCGACGGCGGCGAGCATCGCGGGCGTCTCGTCAGCGTGCAGCGCGGCCTGCAGGTAGATCTTGAGGCCGGCGCCGGCCGGCCCGAAATGAAAGCTCGTCAGCGTGCGCTGCGTGCCGATCGACGGCGACAGGAGCGGCGTGGTGCGAATCTGCATCGATGATCCCGAATAAAGGAGTGCGACGGAAACGGAGCGTGCGGCTCAGTCGCCGTACGGGTTGAAATCGAAATACTGCTTCGCGATCCGTTCGTACGTGCCGTCCTTCAGCATCGATGCGATTGCGCCGTCGATCGCCGCCTTGAGCGCCGTGTCCGACTGGCGCATCCCGATGCCGACGCCGCGATCGCCCAGGTCGAGCGGTGCGCCGACGAACGCGAAGCCCTTGCCCTTCGGCTGGCGCAGGAATCCGTAGTCGGCTTCCACCGTGCCGAGCAGCGCGGCGTCGAGCCGGCCGTTGACGAGATCGGCGAACACGTCGTCCTGGCTCTTGTACGGCACCACGCCGACGCCGGCCGGCGCCCAGTGCGCGAGCGCCCACGATTCGAACTGCGTGCCCGACTGCACGCCGACGCGCTTGCCGGCCAGCGACGCGGGCGTGCTGCCGAGCCCGCGCTCGGGCCGCGCGACGAGCCGCGACTTGAAGCGGAACAGTTTCGACGAGAACAGGATCTGCTTCTCGCGCTTCTCGGTGATCGCCATCGACGACAGGATCGCGTCGATCTTGCGCGCCTGCAGCGCCGGGATCATCCCGGAGAATTCGAGCTCGACCCACTGGCAGCGCAGTTGCGCGCGGCGGCAGATCTCGTTGCCGAGATCGACGTCGAAGCCCTTCAGGCTGCCGTCGGGCGCCTTCGCGTCCATCGGCGGATAGGTCGGATCGATGCCGAGACGCACAACATGCGTGTCGAGCGCGTGCGCGCAGGGCGCCGCGAAACCGATGCTCAAGGTAGCCAGCAGAACGAGGAAGCGGTGAAAACGACGAAGGCGTGGCACGCGTTTCATGGTCGACGGAAGGCGGGAAGTGGGACAACCGGCATGGGCCGGACTGCCTGCGATCGTAGTGCGTGCGCGTCGCCGCCGGAATGCGCGGCTGTCTTATCATGATCGGTATTTCCGATCACAGGCCTCGCGCTCGACCATGGCGTTCACGCTGTCCCAGCTCCGCATCTTCCAGGCGGTCGTCGAACACGGCAGCCTGCGCGCCGCCGCACGCGCGCTGGATCTCGCGCAGAGCGGCGTCACGCAGCAACTGCAGAGCCTCGAAGCGACGCTCGGCGCGACGCTGTTCACGCGCACCAATCGAGGAATCGTGCCGACGGCCGTCGGCCAGCGGCTGCTCGCCCGCTCGGGCGCGATCCTCGGCGAATGCGAACAGGTCGAGCACGAGATCCGCCAGTTAAGCGGCGCCTACGAAGGCACGGTCACGCTGGGCCTCGTGACCGAACCGCTGATCGATGCGTTCGCGCCGGTGCTGACGGCCTTCCGCGCGCGCTTCCCGAAGGTCGACGTGCACCTGCGCACCGGCACCTCGCGGATGATGATCGGCTGGCTGCGCGAGAACGCGGTGGATTTCGCGATCGCGCTCGTCGCGAAGCAGACCGACACGACCGATCTCGCGGGCACGCCGCTGCATGCATCGGCGCCGGTGGTCGTGTGCCGCAGCGGCCATCCGCGGCAGCACGCGCAATCGCTTGCCGAGCTGGCCGGTTACGCGTGGGTGTCGACGCGCTCGCCGAACCTGAGCGCCGATCCGGTCGTCAACCGGCTGCTCGCCTATTTCGACGCGCACGGCCAGCCCGCGCCGACGATCATCGCGACCGTGGAAGGGATGTTCGAAACGCTGCAGCTCGTCACGCAGACGGATTGCCTCGCGCTCGAATCCGAAGCCGTGACGCGGCACGGGCCGTTCGCGGGCGCGCTCGCGAAGGTGCGCGTGCGCGAGCAGGCGGAATCGCAGGAAGTCTGCCTGCTGCAGCGCGCGGCCGTGCCGTTGACGCCTGCCGCGCAGGAGCTGGCGACGATGCTCGCGTCGTATCTGAGGACCGTGCGCGGGCGTTGATCCAAGCGTGGAGCGCCGCCCGCGTCGCCGCACGTCAGTCCATCGATTCGCGCGCCGTCTCGCGCAGCAGCGCGACCGCGATCAGCGACAGCACCACACACGCGGCCACGTAGCCGGCCGGCGCGAGCTTGCTGCCCGTCGTCTTCACGAGCCAGGTTGCGATCAGCTGCGCGGTGCCGCCGAAGATCGTCACCGCGAGCGCATACGCGATCGAGATGCCCGTCGCCCGCACGTGGCGCGGCAGCGATTCGCACATCAGCGCCATTTCGGAGGCCGAACCGAGCGAATAGAACAGCAGCATCAGCGCGGTCAGCGGCAGGATCACCGACAGCGTCGGATGATGGTTCATCAGCCAGAACGCCGGGAACAGCAACAGCACGAGCACGCCGCGCCCGACGAAGATCGGCATGCGCCGGCTGCCCAGGCGGTCCGACACCCATCCGAACAGCGGGCACGTCACGAGCATCACGCAACCCGACGCGACGCCGACGAACATCGACAGCTTCATCGGCAACCCCAGCGTATGGATCGCGTAGGTCGGCATGTAGAAGGTCAGGATGTAGGTCGACACCGTGCCGCCCATCACCGTCAGCATCAGCAGCAGCACGGTCCGCGTATGCTGCGAGAACAGCTCGCGCAGCACGCCGCGCTCGATCCCGTGATGGCTGTCGCCGGGCGCATCGTCGGCGAGCCGGCGGCGCAGATACATGCCGACCGGCGCGATCAGCACGCCCACGAGGAACGGCAGGCGCCAGCCCCAGCTCTCGAGTGCATCCTTCGTCAGCGTGTTCGACAGCAGCGCCGCGAAGCCCGAGCCCATCAGCGCCGCGCCGCCCTGCGTCGCCAGCTGCCAGCTCGCGCGGAACGCGCGGTGCGACGTGCCGCCCTGCTCGATCAGCGTGGAAGTCGCCGCACCGAACTCGCCGCCCTGCGAGAAGCCCTGCATCAGCCGCGCGCAGACGACCAGCAGCGGCGCGGCCACGCCGACCTGCGCGTAGGTCGGCGCGATCGCGATCAGGCCGGTGCCGAGCGCCATCAGCATGATCGTCAGGTTAAGCGCGGCCTTGCGGCCCTTGCGGTCCGCATAGACGCCGAGCACGACGCTGCCGAGCGGCCGCGTGAAGAAGCCGGCGGCGAACGTCGCGACCGACAGCAACAGCGACGTGGTCGGATCGCTCGACGGGAAGAACAGTTTGCCGATCAGCACCGCGAAAAAGCCGTACACGGTGAAATCGAAGAACTCCAGCCAGTTGCCGATCACGGCCGCGGCGATCGCGCCGCGCTTCGTGACGGCCCGCGCGCCGCGCGTCCCGGTTTCGGCGGCCTCCGCCGACGCGGGGTGCAGCGCGAGATGGTCTTTCTGCATCGTTCGTCTCTCCTCTCAATGCGGCCGGAAGCGCCGGCCGCGCGCCGCCGCCAGGCTTACTGTCCGAGGTAACGCTCGACGAGACGCGTCCAGAACGCCGCGCCGATCGGCAGATTGCGATCGTTGAAGTCGTACTTCGGGTTGTGCACCATGCAGCCGTCCTCGCCTTCGCCGTTGCCGAGCCGCACGAACGAGCCCGGCCGCTGCTGCAGCATGAACGCGAAATCCTCGCTGCCCATCAGCAGGTCGGCCTGCTCGACGACGTGCGCGTCGCCGACCAGCTCGCGCGCGACCTGCGCGGCGAAATCCGTTTCGGCATCCGTATTGACGACGACCGGATAGCCTTCGATGTACTCGACGTGCGCGGTCGCGCCGTAACTCGCGGCCTGCGACTCGGCGAGTTCGACGATGCGGCGCTTGAGCAGCGCGCGCACGTCGGAACTGAACGAGCGCACGCTGAGTTCGAGGCGCGCGCCGTTCGGAATCACGTTGTTCGCGGTGCCGGCATGCATCGAGCCGACCGTGACGACCGCCGGCTGCGACGGGTCGACGTTGCGCGCGACGATCGTCTGCAGCGCCATCACGATGCTCGCCGCGACGACCACCGGGTCGACCGTCAGGTGCGGCCGCGCCGCATGGCCGCCGACGCCCTCGATCGAGATGATCGCCTTGTCGCCGGCGGACATGAACGGTCCGCGCCGCGTGAGGAACACGCCCGGCGCCGCGCCCGGATGGTTGTGCATGCCGAACACCGCATCGCACGGAAAGCGCTCGAACAGGCCGTCGTCGATCATCTTCTTCGCGCCGCTGTCGACGCCGTGCTCCTCCGCCGGCTGGAAATACAGGTGCACGGTGCCGGAGAAGTTGCGCGTCTTCGCGAGGTGTTGCGCGGCGCCGAGCAGCATCGTCGTGTGGCCGTCGTGGCCGCATGCGTGCATCTTGCCGTGCGTGCCGCTCGCGTACGGCAGGCCGGTCGCCTCGATGATCGGCAGCGCGTCCATGTCCGCCCGGATGCCGATGCTGCGCGCACCGTCGCCGACGCGCAGCGTGCCGACAACCCCCGTCTTTCCGACCCCGCGCGTCACTTGCCAGCCCCATTGCTCGAGCTTGTCGGCGACGAGCGCGGCCGTCTCGTGCTCCTCGTACGCGAGCTCCGGATGGTGGTGAATGTGATGGCGAATCTCGCGCAGCCCGTCGGCGGCGGGCATCAGATCCTCGATTTCGGTGAATCGGGCGTCGGTGGTCATCAAGCGGCTCCTGCTGATCGTCAGCGTGTCAGCCGCACGCGAACGGTTGCGTGCGGGAAAGCGAGCCACTATAGCCAGCCGATATCGGTTCAATAAGATGCGGAATTTTTCACCGCGATAAGGTTTATTAATCAGGGTTAATACGGGGAACGGAGGCCGGATGTACCGCGATCGCCGCATTCGACGCACGAGCGACTGATTTCCGAGACGAACGGTCTATTATTCGCGCATGGACGTTCGAACTGATCCGCCTCGCCGCCGCGGCAGGCCACCGAAGCAGCACGAAGACCTCGTCGCGACGCGGGACATGCTGTTGCGAACCGGGCTGGAAGTGCTCACCGAAAAGGGCTTCTCCGCCACCGGGCTCGACGAGATCCTCGGGCGCGCCGGTGTGCCGAAAGGCTCGTTCTATCACTACTTCGACAGCAAGGAGGCGTTCGGCCTCGAACTGATCGATCGCTACGCCGAGTTCTTCGCGCGCAAGCTGGACCGCCATTTCAGCCAGACCGAACGCTCGCCGCTGGCACGCGTGCGCGCGTTCGTCGATGACGCACGCGATGCCATGGCGCGCTACGAATACGGCCGGGGCTGCCTGATCGGCAACCTCGGCCAGGAAATGGGCGCGCTGCCCGAAAGTTTCCGCGCGCGTCTGCGCGCGACCTTCGAGGACTGGCAGCGCCGTCTGGCCGACTGCCTGGACGCGGCGCGGCAAGCAGGCGAACTGGCGGCCTCGGCCGATCCCGCCGAACTGGCCGCGTTCTTCTGGATCGGCTGGGAGGGCGCCGTGCTGCGCGCGAAGCTCGAACGCAGCGACGTGCCGCTCGCGCGGTTCGCGCAGTTTTTCTTCAATGGATTGCCTCGCCGCTGAATTTTTTTCCATTACCTAGACGATCGGTCTAGAAAAGGAGGACGGATGTTCCAGGGCATCGTGATCGACAAGGACGAAACCGGCCAGCACGCGCGGCTGCAAACGCTGGACGACGCGCAGCTGCCTGCCGGCAACGTGACAATCCGGATCGGCTATTCGACGTTGAACTACAAGGACGGGCTCGCGATCACCGGCAAGAGCCCGGTGGTTCGCAAGTTTCCGATGGTGCCGGGGATCGACTTCGTCGGCGAGGTCGAGCACAGCACGCATCCGGACTACCGCGCGGGCGATCGCGTCGTGCTCAACGGCTGGGGCGTCGGCGAAACGCACTGGGGCGGGCTGGCACAGAAGGCGCGCGTCGACGGCGACTGGCTGGTGCCGCTGCCGTCCGCGTTTTCGCCGGAACAGGCGATGGCCATCGGCACGGCCGGCTACACCGCGATGCTGTGCGTGATGGCGCTGGAGCGGCATGGCGTGCGCCCGGGCGAAGGCGAGATCGTCGTGACCGGCGCGGCAGGCGGCGTCGGCAGCGTCGCCACCGCAATCCTCGCGCGGCTCGGGTATCGCGTCGTCGCCGTGACCGGCCGCCCGGGCGACGCCGATTACCTGCGACAACTCGGCGCGGCGGAGATTCTCGACCGGTCGCAATTCAGCGCACCGGGCAAGCCGCTCGGCAAGGAGCGATGGGCCGGCGCGGTCGACGTCGCCGGCAGCCACGTCCTCGCCAACGTGTGCGCGACCACGCGCTATCGCGGCGTAGTGACCGCCTGCGGCCTGGCCGCCGGCATGGACTTTCCGGCCACCGTCGCGCCCTTCATCCTGCGCGGCGTGACGCTCGTCGGCATCGACAGCGTGATGTGCCCGCGCGCCGAGCGCCTGGAGGCATGGCGCAGGCTCGCATCCGATCTCGATGTCGAGAAACTGGGCGCCATCAGCCATCAAGTCGGCCTCGCCGACGTCATCCCGCTCGCCAACGAACTGATCGGCGGCAAGGTGCGCGGCCGCGTCGTCGTGGACGTCAACGCATGACGGCGGCAACGGCAATCCATCGATTCGATCCAGGCTGGCGACTCGTGCGTCGAAACCACCCGCGCCACTTTTTCCAGGAGACCTCATGACCGCCGCAGACACCCCCCCCGTCAGCCGCTTCCCCGTGCCGGCACTCGAAGGCCTGCCCGAAGACATTCGCGAACGGATCGCGGCCGTCCAGGAAAAATCGGGCTTCATCCCGAACGTATTCCTCACGCTCGCGCACCGCCCGGACGAGTTTCGCGCGTTCATGGCATACCACGACGCGCTGATGGACAAGCCGGGCAACCTCACCAAGGCCGAACGCGAAATGATCGTCGTGGCCACCAGCAGCGTGAACCAGTGTCAGTACTGCGTGATCGCGCACGGCGCGATCCTGCGCATTCGCGCGAAGGATCCGCTGATCGCCGACCAGGTCGCGACCAACTATCGCAAGGCCGACATCACCGCCCGACAGAAGGCGATGCTCGACTTCGCGATGAAAGTGTCGCAGACCGCACACCTGGTAGGCGAAGCGGACTTCGACATGCTGAAATCGCATGGCTTCACCGAAGAGGACGCCTGGGACATCGCGGCGATCTCGGCGTTCTTCGGGATGTCGAATCGCATCGCGAACGTGACGAACATGCGGCCCAACGCGGAGTTCTACGCGCTGGGCCGCTGAAGGCCGCCGGCAACGGCGATCGTTGTCGGCGACCGGGTGTGCATGCGCCCGGCCTTCCTCCGGTCGCCGCACGTCGGCGTCGGCGATCGGTGCGACGCTCAGGCGAACCCGCAATGCCGCCGCTCCGGGGCTTATCCGACCTTCTTCAACGCTTCCAGCCCGTCCGGCAGCTTCGCGTCCGGGAACATCGTCGACAGCGTCGTATCGCGCCACCGCGCCGCCTCGTCCGCGCGCTGCGCTTCCGCCTGCTCGCACACGAACAGCGCATCGCCGCCGAGCAGCAGACGCATTGGCACGTCGTCGCGACGCGACAGCTCGACGATCAGCGCCGCGATCCGCGCCGGATCGCCGACCTCGTGGCCGCCATACGCGCCGAGCAAATCGAGCATCTTCCCGACCGATGGCCGATAGTCGGGCAGCAGGCCGTCTACATCGCGCTTCGCCTGCGCTGCCCATTCGGTGCGCATCCCGCCCGGCTCCAGCGTGCAGACGCGCACGCCGAACGGCGCGACTTCCTTCGACAGCACGTCGCTGAATCCGCCAACCGCCCACTTCGCGGCCTGATACGCGGACAGGCCGGCCGTCGACGTGCGCCCGCCGACCGACGACACCTGGAAGATGTGACCCGCGCGCTGCGCCCGCATCGTCGGCAGTACCGCGCGCGTCAGGTTGACCACGCCGAACAGGTTCGTTTCGATCTGGTCGCGGAAGTCATCGGCGCTCATCTGCTCGAACGGCGCCGTATGGCCGTAGCCCGCGTTGTTCACCAGCACGTCGATGCGGCCGAACGCGTCGCGGGCAGCCGCCACCGCATGCGCGGCCGCCGCCGCGTCGGTCACGTCGAGCTCCATCGGCAGCAGCCGGTCGCCGTATCGCTCCTGCAGATCCGCGAGCCGCGCGGGATCGCGCGCGCCGGCTACCAGACGATCGCCCGCCGCCAGCACCGCTTCCGCGATCGCGCGCCCCAGGCCGCGCGCGGCCCCTGTTACCAGCCAGACTTTCGACATTTTTCACTCCTCGACAAGGTTGAAACCAAAAAATGAATGATTACTCACTCATTAATATGGGCGCCGACACGATGGATTGCATCGTGCCTCGTCCTGCCTGAAACCGCCTTCGACCGCGGCGGATGCGCCGGAATGGAACGCCCCGCGATCAGCGGCCCCGTTCGCCCGCCGGGCCGGCCGTCAACTCATACCGCGTGCAACACAGCCCACAGTGCGCGAAACCCTGCCTCCCGGTATCCGTCCGCCAGCGCCGGATCGCGCGCGATCGACTCCATCGCCGTTTCCGCGATCGACGTGAACAGCGCCGCGCGAAACGCATGCGCGTCGTCGGCCTTCAGCCCGCCGGCCGCGGCGACCTGCGCGCGCAGCAGCGAACTGATCGCGCCGAACCCTTCGGCCCCGGCCGCACGATGCGCATCGTCGATGCGGCCGCTCACGCCGAGCTGCTTCAGCGCGCGGCGCCCGTCCGGATTCGCGACGCCCCACGACACGTAGCCGTTCCACGCATGCCGCATTGCCTGTTCGGCCGGCGCGTGCTCCGGAAACGCGGTCATCATCGCCTCGCGCATCTCGGCCTTCAGGCTCAGGTACAGCGCATTCAGCAACGCATCCTTCGTCTCGAAATAGGTAAACACCGTGCCTTCCGCAACGCCGGCGAGCCGCGCGATGCGCGCGGTGGTCGCGCTCGCGCCATCCTCCGCGAGCGCGCGGGCGGCGGCGGCGAGGATGGCGTCGTGCTTGTCGGGACTGCGCGGTCGGGCCACGTGCGGCTCCTTTAATGAGTGAGCGCTCAATCATAATCGCGACGTCCATGCCATGCAATCGCTGTTACAACACGGGAAGCCATACACAATCGATCAAAAGCGTGCACTATTAGCGTTTTCACGTACTGGCGCGCCAACGCACCGGCGCCCGGCGCTTCGCCGTTCGTTCCACGCTCACACCGCTTCAGACCGCGATCCACTCATGACGAATAAGCCCAATCAGACCGAAGCAGACCAGCCCGTCGACATGATCATCTTCGGCGGCGGCGGCGACCTGGCCGCCCGCAAGCTGTTGCCCGCGCTGTACATGGCGCATCTGCACTGCAATCTGCCGCCGGACACGCGCATCATCGCGGTCGGCCGGCGCGACTGGGGCATCGACGGCTATCGCAAGTTCATGGACGAGCAATCGCGCCCGTTCATCGACGACAAGGCGTTCGACGCCGACGCGTGGGCCCGTTTCCTCGACCTGTTCAAGTACGTGCTGATCGACGTGAACGCGCCGGAAGACTACGCACGGCTCGCCGAAGCGGCGCGCGGCGAAGCGATCCGCGTGTTCTACCTGTCGACGTCGCCGGAGCTGTTCACGACGATCTGCGACAACCTGTCGGCCGCGCACCTCGTCGATGCGCGCTCGCGCGTCGTCCTCGAGAAGCCGCTCGGCCACGATCTCGCGTCGGCGCAGGCGATCAACGATGCGGTCGGCAAGCATTTCGCGGAATCGCAGATCTACCGGATCGACCATTACCTCGGCAAGGAAACCGTGCAGAACCTGATGGTGCTGCGCTTCGGCAACCCGATCTTCGGGCCGCTGTGGCAGGCGCCGAGCATCCGCAGCGTGCAGATCACGGTGGCCGAGACGGTCGGCGTGGGCAGCCGCGCGGGCTTCTACGACCATACCGGCGCGCTGCGCGACATGGTGCAGAACCACCTGCTGCAACTGCTATGCATCGTCGCGATGGAGCCGCCCGTGTCGCTCGACCCGGACGCGGTGCGCGACGAGAAGCTGAAGGTGCTGCGCTCGCTGCGGCCGATGGCGCTGTCCGACGTCGCGCGCGACACGGTGCGCGGCCAGTACACGGCCGGCGCGGTCGACGGCCAGCCGGTCAAGGGCTATCTCGAGGAAGACAACGTGCCGGCGGACAGCCACGCCGAAACCTTCGTCGCCCTGCGCGCGTACATCAACAACTGGCGCTGGGCGAACGTGCCGTTCTTCCTGCGCACCGGCAAGCGGCTGCAGCGCCGCCAGTCGGAAATCGTGATCGAGTTCGCGGACATGCCGTTCTCGATCATTCCGAGCGGCCCGCGCCACTACAGCAACCGCCTCGTGATCCAGCTCCAGCCGGAAGAGTCGATCCAGCTGCAGATGCTCGCGAAGGAGCCGGGCAGCGGAATGAAGATGGTGCCCGTGAGCCTGAACCTCGACCTGCAGCAGGCGATTCCGGAACGGCGCGCGGAAGCGTACGAGCGGCTGCTGATCGACGTGATCCGCGGGCGCCTCACGCACTTCATGCGCCGCGACGAGCTCGAGGCTGCGTGGTCGTGGGTCGAGCCGATCCTCGACGGCTGGAAGCAGCTCGGCGATCGCCCGCGCCTCTACACCGCTGGCACGTTCGGGCCGGCGGCATCGTCGGCGCTGCTGGCGCGCGACAACATGTCGTGGTCCGAAGAAGCATAAGCGCTGCACGACGGCGTGCCCGCGGCGCAAGCGCCGTGCGGCACGTCGGGTCGCGCCGGCGCGCACAGCCGGTCGCCCGAAGCCGGTCGCCCGAAGCCGGTCGCCCGAAGCCGGTCGCCCGAAGCCGGTCGCCCGCTTCCCCCTCCGTCGCGCCGACGTTACAGCGGCCCCATCCACGCGGCCTTGCGCCGCGCCGACGCATCGCCGCCGCTTCGCCCGCCGCCCAGCGCCTCGATCATGTAATCGACGAATGACGCGATCCGCGACGAGATCGCGGTGTTCCGGTAATACACCGCGTGGATCGGCTGTTCGACCTCGAGCGTCGGCCGCGCGAGCACCTGCACGAGCCGGCCGGCCTCGCGATCCTGCGCGGTCATGAAATCCGACAGGCACACCACACCCGCCCCCTCCAGCGCGAGCTGCCGCAGCGTCTCGCCGCTCGACGACCAGATGTCGGGCTCGATGCGGGTCGGCTCGCCGTCCGCGCCGAGGATCGGCCACACGTTCAGCGATTCGGGCTGCGTGAAGCCGAGCAGCGTGTGCTTGCCGAGGTCCTCCACCTTGCGCGGCTGGCCGTTCGCTTCGATATACGCGGGGCTCGCGAGGATGCGCAGCCGGCTGTTGCCGATCCGCCGGCTGTGCAGCGTCGAATCCTTCAGGCGGCCGATCCGGATCGCGACGTCGGTGCGGCGCTCGAGCAGGTCGATGATTCCCTCGTTGCTGTTCAGCTCCAGTTCGACCTTCGGGAAGCGTTCCCGGTAGCCGCGCACGAGCGGCACGATCACGTGCAGCATGAACGGCGTCGCGGCATCGACGCGCAGCCGCCCCGACGGCATCTCGCGCCGCGCGAGCATCTGCTCCTCGGCGTTCTCGACCGATTCGATGATCGCACGCGCATCCTGCAGGAACGCGCGTCCCTCCTCGGTCAGTTCGAGCCGGCGCGTGGTCCGGCGCAGCAGCGTGGTCTTCAGCTTTTCCTCGAGCCGCGCGAGCGTGCGGCTCGCCGCCGACACGGTGACGTCAAGCTGCTGCGCAGCGGCGGTGATCGAACCGGTGTCGACCACGGCGGCAAAGGCCTGGAGTTCGTCGAGCGTGATTTTCATTGTTGATCTGAAATCAAAACAATTTGGTTTATAGGCCAGTTTTTCCGCAAAAGTAAAGGCGGCACACTGCGGTCCATTCTTACTGGAACCTGGATCCCGCCATGCCACTTGCCCTGCTTGCGCTGACCATCAGCGCATTTGCCATCGGCACGACCGAATTCGTGATCGTCGGGCTGATCCCGACGATCGGCGCCGATCTCGGCGTCAGCCTGCCGTCGGCCGGCCTGCTCGTCAGCCTCTACGCGCTGAGCGTCGCGATCGGCGCACCGCTGCTCACCGCGCTCACCGGCCGCGTGCCGCGCAAGACGCTGCTCTCCGCGTTGATGGCACTGTTCACCATCGGCAACCTCGTCGCCTGGCAAGCGCCGGGCTATGAATCGCTGATCGTCGCGCGCGTGCTCACCGGCCTTGCGCACGGCGTATTCTTCTCGGTCGGCTCGATCATCGCGACCACGCTCGTGCCGAAGGACAAGGCCGCCAGCGCGATCGCGACGATGTTCAGCGGCATGACCGTCGCGTTCGTCGCCGGCATTCCGCTCGGCACCTTCATCGGCCAGCACTTCGGCTGGCGCGCGACGTTCCTGATCGTCGCGCTGTTCGGCGTCGTCGCGTTCGTCGGCGCCGTGGCCTTCGTGCCGCGCGGCCTCCCGCGCACACCGCCGGCGCCGCTCGCCCGTCAGTTCCGCGTGCTGGCCCAGCCGCGCCTGCTGCTCGTCTACGCGATGACGGCGGTCGGCTACGGCGGCTCGCTGATCGCGTTCACCTACATGGCACCCCTGCTCGAACAGATCGCCGGATTCACGCCGTCGCAGGTCAGCCTCGTGCTCGTCGGCTACGGCGTATCGGTCGCGTTCGGCAACGTGTGGGGCGGCAAGCTCGCCGACCGCGTCGGTCCGGTCAAGGCGCTCAAGCAGATCTTCCTGCTGCTCGCGATCGTGCTGTTCGCACTGACCTTCACGGTGCACGTGAAGGGGCTCGCGGTGCTGACGATGCTCGCGTGGGGCGCGGTCGCATTCGGCAACGTGCCGGGCCTGCAGGTGTACGTCGTCAAGCAGGCGCGCCACTTCGCGCCGGACGCCACCGACGTCGCGTCGGGTTTCAACATCGCCGCGTTCAACCTCGGCGTCGCCGGCGGCTCGTCGCTCGGCGGCCTGATCGTCGCGAACGTCGGCCTCGGCCATACGCCGTGGATCGCCGCCGTCGTCACGCTCGGTGCGTTCGCGCTGACCGCGCTGAGCGGCCGCCTCGACCGCGGCCAAGGCTTGCCCGAACGCACGGCCGAACCCGTGGAACTCGCGCATTGAAGGTCGCCTTCAGGCGGCAGCGGCCCGACGCTCGTCGTTCGAAGGCAAGACGCTCGACGTACGCAGCGACGGCTTCATCTCGCCTCACGCAAAGCACGAGCACGGCCCGCGCGCTTCGTGCGATGGCAGGGGCGCACGCGGCGGAGCCGGCTCGCGCCGATATTTGATTTGGAATCCAATATTTTTGACCTCTGAAGGCGTTTATCTCATCAGTTCGGGACGCCAGAATGACTTCCATACCGCAATCGGTCCACCTCTTCCAGGAACACATGATGAGCAACATTCCCTCATTCGGCCTCGGTACTTTCCGCCTGCAAGGCCAGGTTGTCATCGACTCGGTCCGCAACGGCCTCGAACTCGGCTACCGCGCGATCGACACCGCGCAGATCTACGGCAACGAAGCCGAAGTCGGTGAAGCGATTGCCGCATCGGGCGTGCGCCGCGACGACCTGTTCGTCACGACGAAGATCTGGGTCGACAACTACGCGCCGGCCAAGCTGGCCGCCAGTCTCGAGGAAAGCCTGCGCAAGCTGCGCACGGACTACGTCGACCTGACGCTGATCCACTGGCCGGCTCCGGACAACGGCGTGTCGATCGACGCGTTCATGACCGCGCTCGCCGACGCGAAGGCGAAGGGCCTCACGCGCCAGATCGGCATCTCGAACTTCAACATCGAGCTGACGAAGGAAGCGATCGCGGTGGTCGGCAAGGATGCGATCGCGACGAACCAGATCGAACTGAGCCCGTATCTGCAGAACCGCAAGCTGGTCGAGTTCCTGAACGCCGAGGGCATCCACGTGACGTCGTACATGACGCTCGCGTACGGCAAGGTGCTCGGCGACCCGGTAATCGGTGCGATCGCGCAACGTCACGATGCGACGCCGGCGCAGGTCGCGCTCGCCTGGGCCCTGCAGCTCGGCTATTCGGTAATCCCGTCGTCGACGAAGCGCGAAAACCTCGCGAGCAACCTGCTCGCGCGGACGCTGCGCCTGACCGACGAGGACATGGCGCGGATCGCCGCGCTCGAGCGCAACGGCCGCGAAGTCGACCCGGCCGGCCTCGCGCCGAAGTGGGATTAAGCGCCCCGCCCCGTCAATCGAAAACCGTCCGCGGCCAGCCGGCCGCGGCACCGACAGGAATCCATCATGACCCAGGACCCGCTTTTCCAGCCGCTGCAATTCGGCACTCTGACGCTGCCGAACCGCATCGTGATGCCGCCCATGACGCGTTCGCGCGCCAGCCAGCCCGGCGACGAAGCCAACGAACTGATGGCCGCGTACTACGCGCAGCGCGCAAGTGCCGGGCTGATCGTCAGCGAAGGCACGTACATCGCGCCGCTCGGCAAGGGCTACGCATGGACGCCCGGCATCCACACGCCGTCGCAGGTCGCCGGCTGGCGCAAGGTGACCGACGCCGTCCACGCCGCGCACGGCCGCATCTTCGCGCAGCTCTGGCACGTCGGCCGGCTGAGCCACACGAGCCTGCTCGGCGGCCGGCAACCCGTGTCGTCGTCGCCGCTCCAGGCAAAGGGCGTGAACGTGTTCATCGCCGGTGAAGACGGCAGCACGCCGGGTTTCGTGCAGGCCTCCGAGCCGCGCGCGTTGTCGGTCGACGAAATCCGCGAGATCGTCGATCAATACCGCGCCGCCGCGCGCAACGCGATCGAAGCCGGCTTCGACGGCGTCGAGCTGCACGGCGCGAACGGCTATCTCGTGAACCAGTTCATCGACTCGAACGCGAACACGCGCACCGACGCGTACGGCGGCTCGCTCGAGAACCGGCTGCGCTTCCTGCGCGAAGTCGCGCAGGCGCTGATCGAAGGCACCGGCGACGCGTCGCGCGTCGGCATCCGACTCGCGCCGCTGACCACGCTGAACGGCTGCGTCGACGACGATCCCGAGACGACGTACCTCGCCGCCGCGAAGCTGCTCGGCGAACTTGGCGTCGGCTACCTGCACATCGCGGAAGCCGACTGGGACGACGCGCCGCTGATGCCGGTCGAGTTCAAGCAGCAGCTGCGTGCCGCGTTCCCGGGCGTGATGATCTACGCCGGCGCGTACACGGCCGAGCGCGCGCGCGAAGCGATCGCCGCAGGCTGGGCCGACCTCGTCGCCTTCGGCCGCCCGTTCGTCGCGAATCCCGACCTGCCCGAACGCCTGCGCACCGGCGCCGCGCTCACGCCGCACGACCGCAACACACTGTTCGGCGGCGGCGCACGCGGCCTCATCGACTATCCGACGCTTGCGCAAGCCGCGGCGTGAACGTCCCAAGGCCGGGCGAGACGAGCATTGCGCCCGTGTGGTTTTCCGTTTTCGGCACCGCGCCGCCGGTCGCCTCGTATCGGGCCATGCCGGACGCCACCGTCGGCATGGCCCGAGCATCGACGGCGGCGCAATGCGCGGGCCGCCGGCACGGATCGCGTTCAGCCAATCCTCATCGACAGCTCGACATCGCCGCCGAACGGCACCGACAGGTAGCTGTTGCGCGGCGCACGCACGTAATCGAGGTAGTCCGGGCTGTATTCCGCGTTGTCGGCAACGACGAACGCCCCGGGCCGCAACCGCGGCTCGATCCGCGCGAGGATCTCCGGATACAGCGCCTTGGCGCCGTCGAGCAGCAAGAGATCGACCGTGTCCGGCAGATCGCTCGCCAGCGTGCGCAACGCATCGCCTTCACGGATCTCGACCAGATCGGCCAGCCCCGCCGCCAACAGGTTCGCGCGCGCCCGCGCGACCTTCGACGCTTCAAACTCGCTCGTGATCACGCGGCCGCCGCCGTTGTCGCGCAGCGCGGCAGCGAGGTGCAGCGTCGAGATGCCGAACGACGTCCCGAACTCGACGATCGAGCGTGCGCCGCAGCTGCGCGCGAGCATGTACAGCAGCGTGCCCGTCTCGCGCGACACCGCGAGCGGATAGTCCTTCAGGCGCGCATAGAAATCGGCGTAATCGGTCTTGCTGCGCATCAGCCGCGCGTGCTCGTCGTGCGACAGGTCGGCGAAGTCCGGGCTCGACGCGGGCGACGATGCGTCGGCTTCGTCGAACAGGCGCGCGAGCAGCGACGCCAGCGGGTCGTGAATCAGGGTGGTCATGCGAATCTCCAGTGTCAGGTTGAGTGCGTCAGAGCGCCCGATTAGAATATGACGAACTATTCACGTTTTACTATTCGCATTGGCAGACCCGTCATGACCGACCGCCGCAACACCCCGATCGCCACGCGCAGACTGCCTCGGCAGGCGCGCTCCGCCCAGCTCGTCGACGACGTGCTGCAGGCCGCTATTCAGGTTCTGGCGACCGAAGGCGCGCAGCGCTTCACGATGGCGCGCGTCGCCGAGCGCGCCGGTGTGAGTGTCGGTTCGCTGTATCAGTACTTCCCGAACAAGGCGGCCGTGCTGTTCCGGCTGCAGCACGACGAGTGGCGGCAGACGTCCGGAATGCTGCGCGGGATGCTGGAAGATCCGCACAAGACGCCGCCCGAGCGGCTGCGCACCGCCGTCCATGCGTTCATCCGCTCGGAATGCGACGAGGCGCGGATGCGCATCGCGCTCGACGACGCCGCGCCGCTCTATCGCGATACACCCGAAGCCCGGGAAGCGAAGGCCGCCGGCGACCGGATCTTCAGCGCGTTCATGCTCGACGCGCTGCCCGACGTGCCGGACGCCACGCGCGCGCTCGCGTGCGAGCTGATCACCAGCACGCTCATGAATTCCGGCAAGGCGTTTTCGGAAACCGAACGCACGCCCGCGGAAATCGACGCGTACGCGGCCGCGATGGCCGACATGTTCTGCGCGTATCTCGCGCAGCTCGCGCGCGGTTGATGCACGGCGGCGACGACGCACGGCCGTACGGCCGCGCCGCCGTATTCGCGCGCCTGCGCGGCCTCGGCGAAAGACATTCGTAATATCCGATGCGTCACCCGCTGCCGCCCTGCCCGCCGATCCTGCGTTCAAATAATCGCCTTAACGGATTCGAACTAGGCGTATACACGCGTTCCGCGACGACGAAGCCCCGTTGCACGCCGATATAAGCGCTGCGACATGCGCTGCATGCTCTTCCTCCAATGGGACGTGATGAGCCGTTCGCCTAACCTTCGCTACGGCAAAGCACACGTGACGGGGTCGACCGCACCACGCGTCGTACGACGCGACACTCGCGCGCCCTTCGACGCGCGGACGACGACACGAATCGCGCGCGATGCGTCCCCACGACGCTGCCGATAATTTCAACCAGATACGAGACACCCTGACGACGGCCTGCCACGGGCCGTTTCAGCATGCTGATAAAGGAGCAAGCTCATGAGTGATACCCCGGTGCAGCCGACGGTCGGCGTCGGCGCGGAAGAAACGGACTTCGGCACCAAGGGAGTCATCGACCGGTACTTCGGCATTTCGTCGCGCGGCAGCACGCAGCGTCGCGAAATCGTCGCGGGCGTGACCACTTTCCTCGCGATGGTCTATTCGGTGTTCGTCGTGCCCGGCATGTTCGGCAAGGCGGGCTTCGACACGAGCGCGGTATTCGTCGCGGTCTGTCTCACCACCGCGTTCGGCTCGCTGCTGATGGGCCTGTGGGCGAAGCTGCCGATCGCGATCGGCTGCGCGATCTCGCTGACCGCGTTCACCGCGTTCGGCCTCGTGCTCGGCAAGGGCCTGCATCCGAGCGTCGCGCTCGGCGCCGTGTTCCTGATGGGCCTCGTGTTCACGGGCATCTCGGTCACCGGCGTGCGTTCGTGGATCCTGCGCAACCTGCCCGCGGGCGTCGCACACGGCACCGGGATCGGCATCGGCCTGTTCCTGCTGCTGATCGCGTCGAACGACGTCGGCCTCGTGATCAAGAATCCGGGCGCCGGCCTGCCGGTCTCGCTCGGCCAGATCACCGCGTTCCCGGTCATCATGTCGGTCGTCGGCCTCGCCGCGATCTTCGGGCTCGAGAAGCGCCGCGTGCCCGGCGGCATCCTGCTCGTCGTGGTCGCGATCTCGCTGATCGGCCTCGCGTTCGATCCGGCCGTGAAGTATCGCGGCATCTTCGCGCTGCCGTCGCTGAGCGCACCGGGCCACGCATCGCTGATCGGCGCGATGGACATCAAGGGCGCACTGTCGATGGCCGTGCTGCCGAGCGTGCTCGCGCTCGTGATGACCGCCGTGTTCGACGCGACCGGCACGATTCGCGCGGTCGCGGGCCAGGCGGGCCAGCTCGATGAAAGTGGCCGCATCATCAACGGCGGGCGCGCGCTGACCGCCGATTCGGTCAGCTCGATCTTCTCCGGCTTCCTCGGCGGTGCGCCGGCGGCGGCCTACATCGAGTCGAGCGTCGGCGTGGCGGCCGGTGCGAAGACGGGCCTCGCCGCCGCGGTGGTCGGCGTGCTGTTCCTGGTCGTGATGTTCTTCTCGCCGCTCGCCGGCCTCGTGCCGTCGTACGCAACGGCCCCCGCGCTGATGTACGTCGGCCTGCTGATGCTCGGCAGCGTGAGCAAGCTGCACATGGACGACATGGTCGATGCGATGTCGGGCCTCGTGTGCGCGGTATTCATCGTGCTGACCGCGAACATCGTGACCGGCATCATGCTGGGCTTCTCGACGCTCGTGATCGGCCGCATCGCCAGCGGCGAATTCCGCAAGCTCAACGTCGGCACCGTGCTCATCGCGGCCGTGCTCGTCACGTTCTATCTCGGCGGCTGGGCGATCTGACCGCGCATCATGCGCGACGTCGCCGGCAGAAGGGCGGCGCGCATCGGGACGACACGTCTCCTCCACCATCGTCGTCGATGGCCTCCCGGCCTGGAAACGCATGTTTCCAGGCCTTTTTTGTCGGCGCTGCCGGCGTTGCGGCGCGTTGTCACGCGAAATGGCCGGCTCATCGCATCGCGATTCCGCACGCAGTGCTACGATCGCGCTTTGTCCTCCGGAGCGCTCATGAATCCGTTCGGCATCGTCTCTGAATCAGACACGCGGACCGCGGCGCACAAGCCGCCGTTCATCCCGTCGTTCGGCTTCGTCGAAGTTCATGAATCGCAGCCGATCGACGCGCCGCCGTCGCGCATCATCGACGCCGTGGCCGCGCTCGACATGCGCGCCGATCCGGTCATCGACGCACTGCTCACCGTGCGCGAAGCGCCGGCGGCCATCGCGCGCGCGTTGGGCGACCGCCGAGCCGAAGGTGCACGCGAACGCTTCGGCTTCGATACGTTCACGCTGCTGCATCGCGACGACACGTCGCTGTCGCTGGGCCTCATCGGACGCTTCTGGCGCCCGACGCCCGACGTGCGGACGATCGACGACGCCGCGGCCTTCGTCCGGCACGACGATCCGCGCGACGCGAAACTGGTGCTACGGTTCGAGGTCGTCGGACTGTCGTCCGGCACGCGGCTGCTGCGCACCGAAACCTTCGTGCACTGTCCGAGCATGCGCACGCGGCTGCTGTTTCTGCCGTACTGGCTCGCGATCCGGCTCGCGAGCGGCTGGATCCGCCGCCGCACGCTCGCGGCCGTCGAACTGGCGCTCGCCTGACACGCCCGGCCGCCGCCACATTGCGATGCGGTACGTCGAATCGCCGCGCATCTCGCCGACGTCACGGACGCTCACGCACCGTCATCTGTAAATTTGCAATCCTGATCGGTTCGCCATCGGTCGCGGCGCAAACATGCCGCACCGCGCTCCGCGTTTTTTGTTCCACTCGGCGTTCGCCGTCGCGGCGCGCTACCCTGTCGATCTTCGCGCCGGCGCCCCCGGCCCGCCGCCAGATCCGAACCGATCGATGACCCGCATCCGAAACCACCTGAACATCGCGCAGCTCCAGGCATTCGTCTCCGCCGCGCATCACAAGAGCCTGCGCGCGGCCGCGCGCGAGCTCGGCGTCACGCAACCCGCGATCACACATACGATCCGCGAACTCGAGACGGCGCTGAACGCGGAACTGCTCGCCCGCAGCGTGCGCGGCGTCGAGCTGACCGCGTGCGGCCACGCGCTGCTGCCGCGCGCCGAGCAATTGCTGGGCGACATGCGCCGCACCGTCGAGGCCGTCGAGCAGGTGAAAGGGGAAATGTCGGGGCGCGTCGCGGTCGGCACGATGCCGTCGATCGCGCTGACCGCGCTGCCGCACGCGGTCACCGCCTTCCGCCAGTCGATGCCGAACGTCAGCCTGCACCTGGAGGAGGTGACGGTGCCGGACGCGCTCGCGCAACTGCGCAACGGCACGCTCGACATCGCTGCGATGCACCATGTGCCGGCCCTCGACCGCGATTTCACGCAGGTGCCGCTGCTGTCGACCGAGTTCACCGTCGTGATGCGCGAAGGCCACCCGCTGGCGCACGCGCGCCGGTTAGAGGAATTGCTCGACGCCGAATGGATCGTCACGGTCGGGGCGGAGCAATTCCCGCACAGCGTGATGGTCGGCATGTTCGAGGCGCGCGGGCTGCCGCTGCCGAAGCGCCTGCTGCGCTCGCCGATGTCGTTCGCGGTGACGCTCGGACTCGTCGCACGCTCCGACGTCATCGGCTGCTTCACGCGCCCGCTGGCCACGATGGTGGCGCCGCTCGGGATTCGCACGGCCGAGCTCGACGAAAGCATGCCGCGCTTCGACCTGTCGATCATCGCGCGGCGCGACCTGCTGCCAACGCCTGCCGTGTCGCAATTCGTCACCTGCCTGCAGCGCGCGGTCAACGAAACGCTCGGTTGAATCGTTCCTTCGTCTGAAACGGTCGCGCGCCGCACGCACGGCCGTCGGGTCCGGTATCGGGGCATGTCCTAGGCGCCCTGCCGGTATTTTGTCTTGATAATCTTGCGCACGTCGCGCGCCCGCATCGGGCAGCGAAACGGACAGTCCGACGCGAAGCCGCGCCGGGCCGAAGGCTTACGGCGCGGCACAACCGCGCACCCATCGAACAAAACGAGGAGTCACCGAGTGAAAAAGATTCTTGCGGCTGTGACCGTAGCCCTGCTCGCCGTATCGGCCGGCACTGCATACGCGAAGGACTGGACGACCGTGCGCTTCGGCGTCGACGCAAGCTACCCGCCTTTCGAATCGAAAGGCGCTGACGGCAAGGTGGTCGGGTTCGACGTCGATCTCGGCAACGAAATCTGCCGCCGCATGAACGCGAAGTGCGTGTGGATCGAAAACGACTTCGACGGGATGATCCCGGCGCTGAAGGCACGCAAGTTCGACGGCGTCCTGTCGTCGATGTCGATGACGCCGGCGCGCCAGGAACAGATCGCGTTCTCGTCGAAGCTGTTCAACACGCCGACGCGCCTCGTCGCGAAGAAGGGTGCCGGCCTGATGCCGACGGCCGAATCGCTGAAGGGCAAGTCGGTCGGCGTCGAGCAGGGCACGATCCAGGAAACCTACGCGAAGACGTACTGGGCGCCGAAGGGCGTGAACGTCGTGCCTTACCAGAACCAGGACCAGGTCTATGCCGACCTGATCTCCGGCCGTCTGGATGGCGCACTGCAGGACGCGGTGCAGGCTGAAATCGGCTTCCTGAAGACGCCGCGCGGCGCGAACTTCGATTTCGCCGGCAAGGACATCGACGATCCGAAGACGCTCGGCAACGGCGCCGGCATCGGCCTGCGCAAGGAAGACACCGACCTGAAGGCGAAGATCGACGGCGCGATCGCCGGCATGCGCAAGGACGGCACGTACGACAAGATCGCGAAGAAGTACTTCGATTTCGACGTGTACGGCAAGTAACACCGCGCAACGCGCGCTTCGCATCCGCGCAGACGGGCTCCGCAAGGAGCCCGTTTTTTTTGCTCCGCGCGCGACGAACGACGACGGGGCACGCGTGAACGAAGGGCGGCGGCAGCGTTATTTTTTACGCAACAACCCGATGATTCGTAAAGGAAATCGACTTGTCCGGTGCGTGGTTTGATAGGTTCGCGCAAGGCAACGTACAATCGATCTTCCACGCATACCGGATCACTCGCGGCTGCGCCGCCCTCCCCTCATCATGCAAACGCAGACCCATCCGCTGATTTCCCCCGCCGTCGGCACCGAACGTCAGATCACGAGCTTCCACTACGGCCCGCGCGGCGGGAAGAAGGTCTACATCCAGTCGTCGCTGCACGCGGACGAACTGCCCGGCATGCTGGTCGCCGCGCTGCTGCGCCGCAAGATCGCCGCGCTGGAGACGGCCGGCAAGCTGCGCGGCGAAATCGTCATCGTGCCGGTGCCGAACCCGATCGGCCTGTCGCAGCATGTGTTCGGCGATCACCTCGGCCGCTTCGAGCTCGGCTCGATGCAGAACTTCAACCGCAATTTCTACGATCTCGCGGCGCTCGTGGTGCCGCGCATCGAAGGCCGGCTGACGAACGATGCGCAGCGCAACCTCGGCGCGGTGCGCACCGCGATGCGCGAGGCGCTCGACGAGCAGAAGCCGCGCACCGAACTCGAATCGCAGCGCCTCGCGCTGCAGAAGCTGTCGTTCGACGCGGACATCGTCCTCGACCTGCATTGCGACAACGATGCGGTCATGCATCTGTATACGAACCCCGATCTGTGGGAAGACGTCGAGCCGCTGGCGCGCTATCTGGACGCGCAGGCGTCGCTGCTCGCGCTGAATTCGGTCGGCAATCCGTTCGACGAGATCCACAGCTTCTGCTGGTCGGATCTGCGCGGCCGCTTCGGCGACCGCTTCCCGATCCCGAACGGCGCGATTTCCGTCACGGTCGAACTGCGCAGCGAGCGCGACGTGTCCTATGAACTCGCGGAAAAGGATTCCCAGGCGATCGTCGAATACCTGACCGAACGCGGCGTGATCGACGGCACGCCCGCGCCGCTGCCGCCGCTCGCGCATCCGGCCACGCCGCTCGCGGGCACCGATCCGCTCGTCGCGCCGGTGTCGGGCGTGATCGTGTTCCGCACGCCGGTCGGCGCGTGGATCGAGGCCGGCCAGGAAGTGGCCGATATCGTCGATCCGCTGACCGATCGCGTGATCACGCTGAAGAGCAGCGTGTCGGGCGTGCTGTACGCGCGTCAGGTCGTGCGCTTCGCCACCGCCGGCATGGAAGTCGCGCGCATCGCCGGCGCGACGCCGATCCGCACCGGCTCGCTGCTGTCGGCGTGATCCTGAACTCCTGAGCCGCCCGAGCGGCCAGCGCGCTCGCCGCATCACGGCGCGCATGAACGAAATCGCCCGCTTGCGCGGGCGATTTGCTTTTCGGTCGGGCGTGATGCCCCGCGCCGCGACCAGGCAACGGCCGACGTTCAGAACGCCGGCACGATGGCACCGCCGAACTTCTGGTCGATGAACTTGCGCACGTCGTCCGATTCATAGGCCGCGACGAGCTTCTTCACCCACGGCTTGTCCTTGTCCTGCGCGCGCACCGCGATCAGGTTCGCGTACGGCCCGCGCAGATCCTCGATCGCAATCGCATCCTTCACCGGCGTGAGCCCCGCCTTCACCGCGTAGTCGGTGTTGATCGACGCGGCGTCGAGGTCGGGCAGCGCGCGCGGCAGTTGCGCGGCGTCGAGCTCGACGATCCTGATCTTCTTCGGATTCTCGGCGACGTCGAGCGGCGTCGCGTTCACGCCGTTCGTGCCCACGCCCGGCTTCAGCTTGATCACCCCGTACTTCTGCAGCAGCAGCAGCGCGCGGTTGCCGTTCGACGGATCATTCTGGATCCCGACCTTCGCGCCGGCCGGCAGGTCCTTCAGCGACTTGAGCTTCTTCGAATAGAAACCCATCGGCGCCGTGTAGGTCAGCCCGACGTTGACGATCCTGTAGCCGCGCTGCTTGATCTGGCTGTCAAGAAACGGCTGGTGCTGGAAACCGTTCGCATCGAGGTCGCCCGCGTCGAGCGCCGCGTTCGGCTGCACGTAGTCGTTGAACTCGATGACCTTGATCGCGAGGCCTTCGCGTGCGGCGACTTTCGTCACCTCGGTCCAGATCTGCGCGTCAGGGCCGCTCATCGTGCCGATCTTCAGCGTCTGGGAGTCGGCGTGCGCGCCGGGTGCGGCAAAGGCCAGCACCGCGGCAAGCGCGCCGAGGCCGGTCAGGATCGAACGTCGCATGGTGTCCTCTTGTCCCGTGTCGTTGTTGAAGCGCGCATCGTGGCACGGGCCCGCAACGGCACCAACCAAGCTAATTTCATGTGCATATTCCCGACCCCGATCGAACCTCAGGCGGAATCGGTATAACTCCCTGCTATACAACCGGGCAGAATCCAGTGTCGCTTCGGCACCACAGATTCGTCATATGACAAAGCCTGTCACATTCATTACGTGGCCCGCCGATAAAGTTGCGACCGGTCCGTGAAAGCGCCCAGAGAGAGCGCCGGAACCGCAACTGGACACGCCATTTATTCGCTCGGAGAATCCTTTGAACAAGAAACTGTTGACCATCGCCATCCTCGCAGCAACGGCTGGCGCGGCACACGCACAAAGCAGCGTGACCCTGTATGGCGTCATCGATGCCGGTATCAGCTACGTGAACCACAGCAAGACCGCGAACGGCGGCAGCGGCAAGCTGTTCAAGTACGACGACGGCGTGGCCCAGGGCAGCCGTTGGGGCCTGCGCGGCACCGAAGACCTCGGTGGCGGCCTGAAGGCGATCTTCGTGCTCGAAAACGGCTTCAACAGCGGCAACGGCACGATCGGCCAGGGTGGCGCGATCTTCGGCCGTCAAGCGTACGTCGGCCTGAGCCAGTCGCAATACGGCACGGTCACGTTCGGCCGCCAGTACTCGTTCTCGACCGACATCCTCGGTTCGAACTACTCGACGGGCGGCAACACGGTCGCGGGCAACTACGCGTACCACGTGAACGACATCGACCAGCTCACGTCGAGCCGCATCAACAACTCGGTGAAGTTCCAGAGCGCGAACTACGCCGGCTTCACGTTCGGCGCGTTGTACGGCTTCTCGAACTCGACCGACTTCGCCGGCGCACCGTCGACGACGACGGGCACCACGACGACGGCCGGTTCGTCGCGCGCATACAGCTTCGGCCTGAACTACGCGAACGGCCCGTTCGCCCTCGGCGCCGCTTACACGGACATCCGCTTCCCGAGCCAGTCGACGCCGGCATTCTCGACGTCGATCGCGAACATCGCGCTGACGAACATCCGCGACCTGCGCACGTACGGCGTCGGTGGCCGTTACATCTTCGGCCCGGCAACGGCATGGCTGCTCTGGACGCGCACGCAGTTCACCCCGATCGCGGCTGGCGCATCGGGCACGTTCTACAACGCGTATGAAGCAGGCGTGAAGTACGCGATCACCCCGGCCCTGTCGGCAGCAGCGGGTTACACGTACACGAACGCAACGCAAAGCGGCAACTCGGCGCACTGGAACCAGGGCAACCTGGGCCTCGACTACGCACTGAGCAAGCGCACGGACGTGTACGGCCTGGTCGTCTACCAGAAGGCATCGGGCAACGGCGTGCAAGCGCAGATCGGCTCGAGCACGAGCTACTTCAGCACGTCGGGCAACGGTTCGTCGAACCAGCTGGCCGCTCGTGTCGGTATCCGTCACAAGTTCTAAAGCATCCGCTTAACTTATCCGCTCATTTCGCGGAAGACGACGGCAAGAAGCGCCCCGCTCCACGCGGGGCGCTTTTTTATGGGCTTTTAAGTTTCGCTTAATTCTGGGCTGAGAGGATGCTCTCACCCCCCCTGTTGGCCGCCTGAGCATCGGCGGCTTTTTTTTTGAGACCCACTACGGCACCGCCATCAACTGCCCACAAGACAGGATCGGAGCCCAAGATGATCGAAGATACCGTTTTCAGCCATCTGCATGCGATTCTGACGCGCCAGCATTCGCTGCCGGTCCAGAGCTGTCGCGTGTCGGTCGAAATGCAGCGCCCGTGGGGCCGCCCGTACCGGCTCGTCGAATGGACGATGCATCTCGACGCGCCCGCGCGACGCCAGATCGTGCCGGCCGAATCGACCGACGAAGAGATCGCCGAGGTCGTCGCGTCGCACGTGCCGGGCCGCCTGTACGGCGACGGCCAGCTACAGTTCTGACTCCCCTCGGTCACCCGCCGCGGCCCGCATCGCGGCCGGCCCGCACGCATCGTGCGGCACTCGGTCTCGTTTGACGCGGCAACGAAGTCTGCTACGCTGCGCGTTTTCGTCCACGCAACACACGATGGAAAACGCATTCAACGAACGCGGCGTGATGGTCACGCGCAACGGCCTGTCGGCCGCCGGGCAGGTCTTCCCGCTGCGTGACATCCGCAACGTCGACGTCGTCAAGATCCCGAAGAATCGCCTCGTGCCGTCGCTGATCTCGCTGATCGGCGTGGCCGCCGCCATCGCCGGCGGCATCGGCGCATCGAGCGCCGCGCTGGTCGTCGGCGTGATGCTCGCCGTCGTCGGCTATCTCGCCTGGACCACGCAGGACGTCACGTACCGCCTGATGGTCGAGATGCCCGACGGCAAGCGCGAAGCGCTGTCGAGCGTCGACGCCGAATTCGTCGAGCGCGTCGCACAGGTCGTGCGCGACGCACGCACGGCGACGGCCGCCGGCTGATTTCCGCTGCGCGCGCCGACCACCTACTATTGAATGAGCGGCACGCCGCCGCGTCGTTCGAGGAGGTCGGCATGAACGCCCAATCGCTGTCCGGCATGCTGCGCGCGCAGGAACTGCTGCTCGTCTCGATGATCCGCACGCTGCCGCCCGACTCGCGCAGCGCGCTCGTCGATCTCTACGCCGAACAACTTGCGTTCGCCGAACAAGCCGGTTTCGAAGGCCACGGCGATCGCGCAACGCACGACGCGTTCATCGCGCATGCGCGCAACCTGCTGATTCGTATCGAGTCGCTGGCCTAGGGCCGGCCTGCTTGCCTCATCTTCGCCCCCGCGCGGTTCGCCTGATCCGCGCTGACGGCGCACGTCAGAAACGCGCTGCTCTGCGACCCAGTATCGCTAATAATTCTCATTTGCACTGGCGAAATTAGCAAATCCCTCATCGACAATGGGAGACCACCTGTGTGCATTGCTATCCACTGGCGCGGCACGCGGACGGCACGATCGTCGCGCACGGTACGCCGCGCGACGTGATGACGCCTGCCCATATCGCGCAGTGCTACGGATTCGCGGTGACGATGGTGGAAACGGGTGATGGGTCGCCGCGGGTCATGGTGCCGGCGTAGCACTCACTTGCCGCCGCATCCGTGCGGCAACCCTGCTCAACGCTCGACGTCCGCGGCGCCGAACGTCCGCATTTTCCATCCGAGCCGCACCGCAAGCATGCGCATCGTGAAGCCCGCCGCCAGCGCGACCACCGTTGCCAGCCCGGCATCGATGCCGAGATGCTGGCCCCCGACGTACAGCGTGCCCGTGAAGAACGCGACGCTCGCATACAGTTCCTCACGCAGGATCAGAGGCATCTCGTTGCACAGCAGGTCGCGCAGCATCCCGCCGCACACGCCGGTGATCGCGCCGGCCAGCACGACGATGATCGGCGCGGCGCCTGTCGACGCGCCGATATCGCAGCCGATGATCGTAAACGCCGCAAGACCGATCGCGTCGACGGTGACGAACAGCGTCTTCATCCGCGCGACGTGCCGCGCGGCCCACGACGCGACGGTTGCCGCGACAAGCGTGATCACCAGGTATTCGGGATGCGCGATCCAGCCGAGCGGATAGTGGCCGAGCAGCACGTCGCGCACCGTGCCGCCGCCGAGCGCCGTCACCGCGCCGACGAGCGCGAGCCCGAAGCGATCCATCCCGCGCCGCATGCCCATCAGCGCGCCCGACATCGCCTCCGCGACGATCGCGATCAAATAAAGCGTATGCATCGCGCGCCTCAGTCTTCGGTACGGAACAGGTCGAGCACGCGTTCGCGCTCGGCCGCATCGACGGCGGCGGGCATCGGCGCATCGGGCTTACCCTGCTCGCGCGATGCATCCCGCGAGTCGGATGCCGGCGCGCCGCCGCACGCGAAGCGGCTGCGGATGAACGGCGGCACGTCGGCCGTGCACGTGCCGCGTGTGTATTCGGCGTATACGAAGTCGCCGTCGACGAGCGCAACGTCCGGCGGCGGCATCGCGTCGACCGGCGTGCGTCCGTCGACCGCCGTCTTCATGTAGTCGAGCCAGACCGGCAGCGCGAGCGTCGCGCCGGTCGCGCGCCCCATCGGGCGCGGCGTGTCGTAGCCGAGCCACGCGACCGCGACGATGCCCGACGAGTAGCCGGCGAACCAGACATCCTTCGATCCGTTCGACGTGCCCGTCTTGCCGGCCGCGTCGTCGCGACGCAATGCGAGCGCGCCGCGCGCGGTGCCGGCCTTCACGACGTCGCGCAACATGCTGTCCATCATGAACGCATTGCGCGCCGACACGACGCGCGCGCCTTCAGGCATCGTCGCCTCGTACATCGCGCCGCCGTGACGCTGCTTCACCGACAGGATCAGGCGCGGCTCCATCCGCGTCCCGCCGTTCGCGAACACGCTGTATGCGCTTGCGAGTTCGAGCGGCGTCACCGCGCCCGCGCCGAGCGCGAGCGGCAACGACGCCGGATTGCGCTGCGCGTCGAAACCGAAACGCACCGCGTGCTGCTGCACGTAGCGCGCGTCGGCGGCCTGCATCAGGCTGACCGCGACCAGGTTCTTCGAGCGCACGAGCCCGCGCCGCACCGGAATGAAACCCTCGTAGCGGTTGCCGAAATTGCGTGGGCGCCACGGCCGCGCGCCGGTTTCCTCATGGGTCAGCGTGCGCTGCGTATCGTCGACCAGCACGCCAGGAAAGTAGCCCTTCTCCAGCGCCGCCGAGTAGACGAACGGCTTGAAGCTCGAACCCGGCTGGCGATACGCCTGCAGCGCATGGTCGAACACGTTGCGATTGAAATCCGCGCCGCCGACGAGTGCGAGCATGTCGCCCGTCGCCGCATCCAGCGACACGAGCGCGCCCTCGAGCGCGCCGCGCGCATTGCGCTTCGCGCCCGGCTGCCGGCTCAGCGTGTGCTGGAGCGCGGCTTCGGCCGCGCGCTGGTCGCGCATCGAGATCGTCGTGGTCACGTCGAGCCCGAGCGTGTACGCGTCGTCGTGAAAGCGTTCGACCATCATCCGGCGCGCGCGCTCCGCGACGTACGGCGCCGCGATGATGCCGGGCGGCGGCGTGGTCGCCAGCGCGATCGGCATGTCGACCGCCGCGCGATAGGCCGCGTCGTCGAGCTCGCCGAGCGCATGCATGCGGCCGAGCACGTAGTTGCGCCGCGCGGTCGCGCGTGCCGGGTTGACGACCGGATTGAACGCGGACGGCGCCTTCGGCAGCCCCGCGAGCACGGCCGCTTCGCCCGCGCTCAGCGCGTCGAGCGGCTTGCCGAAATACACGTTCGCGGCGGCCGCGAAACCATACGCGCGCTCGCCGAGATAGATCTGGTTCATGTAAAGCTCGAGCAGCTTGTCCTTGCTGTACTCCCGCTCGAGCTTGATGGCCATCAGGATCTCGGCGAGCTTGCGGCTCAGCACCTTGTCGCGAGTCAGATAGAAGTTGCGCGCGACCTGCATCGTGATCGTGCTGCCGCCCTGCCCCGGCTGCCCTGTCACGACGTTCGCGAACGTCGCGCGGGCAAGGCCGCCGATATCGATCGCGCCGTGCTGGTAGAACTTTGCGTCCTCGGCCGCGAGCAGCGCGTGCCGCATGAGTGGCGGAATCCGTTCGAGCGGCACGAATTCGCGACGCTCGACGCCGTACTCGGCCAGCAAGTCGCCGTCGCGGGAGAAAATCCGAAGCGGCAGCGCGGGACGATAGGCGGCCAGGTGTTCGACGGACGGCAACTGCGTCCAGATACGGTGGGTCGTCCATGCGCCGATGCCCGCACACGCGAGCGTCAGGCCGAGCAGCGCGCCCGCGAGCATGCGCCACGCGCGGCGCGGCGATGCGGGAGGCGGCGGAGGGTTGGCGGTGTGGTCGGTCATGCAGGCTCCTTCTTCGATGCGGCGAACGCGGGCGCGCAACAGGCGCCCGTCGATCACGGAAGGCGCGCATTGTCGGAGGGATGGCGGGATACCGGAACATTCTTTAGGCCAAGTTTGGCTGGCTAAATTTTATTTAGGAATGGTCGCGCGGGCGGCTGTGCGGGCTATGCAGACGAACCGCGCGGCGCACGCGCTCGTTCGCCTGTACCATCGTCTGCATGTTCGACACGTACCTGCGCCTGTGGGACCTCGTTCCCGACGGCGGCCCGATCCTGACCGCGAGCGGCGGCGTGCTGCCCGTCGTCTGGCACGCGCGGCCCGCGATGCTGAAGGTCGCGACCTGCGACGAAGAGCGCCGCGGCAATGCGCTGATGACCTGGTGGAACGGGGATGGCGCCGCCCGCGTGTGGCTGCACGACAGTGATGCGCTGCTGCTCGAACGCGCGCAACCGGAGCCGACGCTCATCGGCCTGTCCGCCGCGGGCCACGACGACGATACGATCCGCATCGCATGCCGCGTAGTCGCGCGGCTGCATGCGCATCACGCACCGCAACCGCCCGAGGTCGTGCCGCTGGCCGCCTGGTTCCATGCGCTGCTGTCGCACGATATGGGCGACGACGTGCTGCGGCGGTCGGCCACGACGGCACACCGGCTGCTGGCCGCGCCGCCCGTCGACGACGTCGTACTGCACGGCGACATTCATCACGGCAACGTGCTGCACTTCGGCGATCGCGGCTGGCTGGCGATCGACCCGAAGGGTCTGCGCGGCGATCGCGCGTTCGATTACGCGAACCTGTTCTGCAATCCCGCGCACGACATCGCCGTCGATCCGGCTCGCTTCGCGCGGCGCGTCGCGCTCGTCATCGAAGCCGCGCAACTCGACCGGCGCCGGCTGCTGCAATGGATCCTCGCCTGGGCGGGCTTGTCGGCGGTCTGGCTGATGGCGGACGACCTGCCGCCCGATACGCGGCTGCAGGTCGCAAGGCTGGCCGCCGCAGCGCTCGACGCGTAGCGTGCGGCGACGCCCGCCACGTCGGCTGCGTCGCGCGGCGGCACCAATGAAAAAACCCGCCGGCATGCACCGGCGGGTTTTTGTGTCCGACGTGTGCGACGCTTAGCGCGCCGGATTCAGCGTCAGGTTCATGTGACGGTTCACATCCTTGTACAGCAGATAGCGGAAGCGGCCGGGGCCGCCCGAGTAGCATGCCTGCGGGCAGAACGCACGCAGCCACATGAAGTCACCTGCTTCCACCTCGACCCAGTCCTGGTTCAGGCGATAGACGGCCTTGCCTTCGAGCACGTACAGGCCGTGCTCCATCACGTGGGTCTCGGCGAACGGAATCACGCCGCCCGGCTCGAACGTCACGATGTTCACGTGCATGTCGTGACGCATGTCGCTCATGTCGACGAAGCGCGTCGTCACCCATGCACCGTTGGTGCCCGGCATCGGGATCGGCTCGACGTCCTGCTCGTTGGTCACGAACGCTTCCGGCAGCGCAATCCCGTCGACGGCCTGGTAATGCTTGCGGATCCAGTGGAAACGCACGGCGGCATCGCTGACGTTGTGCAGCGTCCAGTCGGCGCCCGGCGGAATGAACGCGTAGCCGCCCGGCTTCAGCGTGTGCCGCTTGCCCTGCAGCGTCAGTTCGGCCTCGCCTTCGACGACGAACAGCACGGCCTCGGCGTTCTTGTCCTGCTCGGGCTTGTCGCTGCCGCCGCCCGGGTTCACTTCGACGATGTACTGGGAGAAGGTTTCGGCGAAACCCGACAGCGGACGCGCGATCACCCAGAGGCGCGTGTTGCTCCAGAACGGCAACCAGCTCGTGACGATGTCGCGCATCACTCCCTTCGGAATGACCGCGTAGGCCTCGGTGAACATCGCGCGATCGGTCAGCAGATCGGTCTGCGGCGGGTGGCCGCCATGCGGCGCGTAATACGTTGTCTTAGACATAAAGCATCCAGGCAATGGGTTGGTCCGGCCCCGGGTCGCAACGCAGGCGCGGCACGCGCGTGGGGCACGCGTGCGGCGGCGGGACATCGTTGCCGGGGTGGCTTGAAAGCGCGGGGCGCCTTCGTTCGGTCGGCCAGGCTTCGCGACGGCCCGCCCGGTTCAGCGAGCGGGACGAACATGCTTGCGGGTCCGGCGGCTGGGCCGCGGACACTCGGGTCATGCGGCAGGGCACGGAGGACGGCACGGTTCGATTCCGTACGCGGGCAGCGTTGACGATAGCGAAGTCGATCCTGATCGACCAATTAAATGTTGCGATGACCTCCATTCGATTTCGCACTACTCGCCGTTGCGCGCGACGCGCCAGTGCATGCGTGACGCAGGCGCGTCGACGTATCGGTGAAATCCTGAGGACCGAACGACAACGCGTCGATCAGCGATGGAGAAACGGGAATGGCCGAACCTGCGCGGCTGCATGTCGATGCAACTGGCGATGTCGTGTACGAGCGGGAAAGGTGAAGCGGAGAGAGTATGCCAACCCGTCGAGCGGGGCTGCGGCATGAACTGCGGGAGGGGTGAAGGCGCCGGTCTTGCCGGCGATGGCGGCCCGGCTGAGGCCGCCGGGCCGGCTGTCGGATCGGGTGCCGACGCGTCGGGCGCGCCGGTGCGCAAGCCGCGCACCGTGCCGCGCCCGCGGCGATCAGTCCCAGTCGCGGTGGTGGCGATGCTTGCGGTGACGATAGCCGCGATCGCCATGATCGCCGCGGTCGTACGAGTTGCGCGACAGGTTGCCGCCGAGCGCCGCGCCGGCGCCGCCGCCGACAGCCGCGCCCAGCAGGCCGCCCGTGCGGCCGCCCATCGCGTTGCCGGCCGCGGTACCCGCGCCGCCGCCGAGTGCGCCGCCGATGATCGCGCCGGTCCGCTCGCGACGGTTCGACGTCACGGCACCACCCGCGCCGCCGCCGATCGCGCCGCCGATCACGGAGCCCGTGCTGCCGCCGACCGCGCCGCCGACCGCTGCGCCGGCAACCCCGCCGAGCGCGCCGCCGAGCGCGTTGTTCAAGTCACCACCGGCCAATGCCGGCACTGCGGTCGCGCCGGTCAGCACGGCGACGACGAGAGCGGGTGCGATTTTCTTCCACATTCCCGTATTCTTCCTTGTTCGCAATCTGGTTATCGAAGGTCCGCTCGATACGACGATCTGAATCGATCGACGTCGATGCCGGCATTGTGCCGAATCCCGGACCAATTCATTTCAATGAGCTTGCGGCGAAGAATAGCACCGGTCGAGCCTGCTTGCCGTCGACATTCTGGTAACAAGTTGTTTACCGAAAGAGGACCGGAAAAGGTTGCCGGAAAATGCCCGCGAAGCCCGCCGGCAGAGGCTCCGCCGATGGTCCAGCCCCGTTTCTCGACATGGCGGAACGTGCCCGTCGCGCGGCTTCGGACACACGTGGCAACACATCGGAGGCGCGCCGCGCGCTGACGGAATCTCCCTGGTCGTTCGGGCCAAACGAGGGTCAGTACACGCCCGGGATCAGCCGCCAGGTGTGTGCGCAGTACGCGTCGTATTCGGCGCCGAACTGCGCGCGCAGCAGCGCTTCCTCGGAACGGATGCGGGCGATGAGCGGGATCATCGTCAACGCGACGAGCAGCAGCCCGACGCCCGATCGGAACGCCAGCGCCCAGCCGGCCGCATTGACGAGCAGGCCGAGATAGCTCGGGTTGCGGATCCTGCGATAGATGCCGTCCGTCACCAGCGTGTGGCCCGGCTGGATCGCGACGAGCCCGCTGAAGCGCTTGCCGAGCACGAACACGGGCCAGATGCGCAGCACGCCGCCCGCGACGTACAGCACGACGCCGACCCAACGCACCGTGTCGCCGCCGAAGGTCCATACGTCGAGCCGGTCGGTCAGCGCGGGCAAATACGCAAGCAGGAACCCGCTGGCCCCGAAGGCCGCCAGCACCCAGCGATTGTCGCGGTTCTCGCGTTCGCCGGCGCTCAGATTGCCTTCGGTGAACAGCGCGACGACGGCCAGCGCGAGCGTCGCGACGGCGACGACGGTCAGTTGCGGATGCGAGAAGAAGGCCGCGAACCCGCCGATGCCGACCACGGCGAGCCCCAGATAGACGAGCGTGGAGCAGCTCGCAACGATTGCGACCTTGCGCGTAACGGCCATGGCTTGCCTCGCCGGAGTGGGCTTTCCTGTGAAGTATAGAAACCCGGGCGGGCGATGCGCACGCGCGCCGTCGTGCGGCGCGCGAGTCGTTGTTGCGAGAAGCGGCGGAGCGTCGGACGACATGGCCGATCGACGTGCGGGCTGCGCCCGCGCCCCGCCGCCCGGTCAGCGAATGCGGAAGTTGCCGCCGATCCCGACACTGACGGGCGGTGCGTAATACGCCGGCGCATAGCCGTAGTAGGCCGGCACGGGCGCATAGCCGTAAGGCGGCGCGACATAGCAGCCGGACAGGCCGCCGATCAGCGCAAACGTGATGAGAACTTTGTACATGGCTCGATTCCGGGCGAAGAGGGCACATCGCATCGCGCGAAAGCCACGCCGTCGCAGTTCTTGACGGCCGGCTCGAAAAGGCAACCGGCAGGCAACCGTCCCTTCCTGTCGCTCGATGCGGCAATGCGCGGAGTCTAGCGCCGCAGTCGCCAGGCCGAGTTTCGCGAGCGGTTACACGTGTTACGTGGCGTGACCGCTGAAACAGGTGCGCGCGGCATCGCCGCACGCACCCGCTGGCGCCGCCCGAATCACGAGCCGTGCATGCGTTACACGAAGCGCGCGCGGATACGCTCGGCGAGCGATTCGAGCGTGGCCGCGTCGGCGATGTCACGCGCGTGCATCCGCAGGTCGACGCCTTCCCAGCGCGGAATCACGTGGAAATGCACGTGCGGGACCGTCTGGCCCGCCGCCGCGCCGTTGAACTGGCCGATGAACACGCCGTCCGGCCCGAGCGCCGCGCGCACGGCCGCCGCGACGCGCTGCGTCATGCGAATGCCGGCCGCGGCCGCGTCGCCGGACAATTCGAAGATCTGCGCGGCCGGCTCCTTCGGGATCACGAGCACGTGACCGTCGGCCTGCGGCATGAGATCCATGATCGCGAGCGTTGCGTCGTCTTCGGCGACCTTCACGCACGGCAGTTCGCCGCGCAGGATCCGGGCGAACGGATTGTTGTTGTCGTAGGACATGGCGTTTTCCGATTTTGCGATTGCGATTTGACTGGGAACGATGCCGGACGATTATCGGCCGACGGCGGGTCGGATTTCAACTTGTCAGGCCGTGTCGCGATTGCGGTGAACAATGCATGCCGGCTCGTTTATTGCGAGTGCCGGTTCGCACGGCAAGACAGCCGACCACGGACGCTTCGTCGCGCAGATGCAGGTCGACACCGTGCCGGGAGCGGCCTTCGGTCTCGCGTTCGGACAAGGCAGCAAAGGCCAGCCGGAATTCGCGGCCGTCGGCGACAACACGAATACCGCGACCGTCTGGACACTGCATTCGGACAACGACAACGCACAATGACGCACCGCGTGGACGGGCGGCATGCGGCCCGTTCGAACCTGCGCGATCGACACACGCGATTCGCACACGCCGGGCACCATGCCGCCTGATCGACGCCGCCCGGCGTTGCCCCCCCCCCGCGATTGCCACTGCTTGCCCGAACCTGCGACACTGCCGGATCGTTGCCGGCCGGCACGCCACCGAGGACGCTCGCGCATGACGATCCCCTTCAAATCGCTGATCCTGCGCGGCGTCGCCATCGCGCTCGTCGCCGCGGCCGGCTATACCGGCTACATGCTGTCGCGGCTCGCCCCGATCGCGACGGGATATGCCGCGAAGGCGCTGTGTTCCGGCGTGTTCGTGTCGGGTCGTCCGGCCGCATCGGTGATCGACGTCGACATCATGGCCGGCGTGCATCCGTTGCTGAAACTGGTGCGTCCGTCGATCGATCCCGCGCATCATCGCGCCATCGCGACGTTCGCCGGGTTCGCGCAACGCGAGGCGGACTTCCGGCCGGGGCTCGGCTGCACACTCGCGCTCGGGCCGTCTCCCGGCGTGCTGCCGGCCGCGCTGCCGCCCGTCCCCGATCCGCCGCCCGCGCAGACGGCGGTGCCGCTCGCACCACCCGCCGGCATCGACGCACGCAAGCTGCAGGCCGCGCTCGACCGCGCGTTCGATGAACCCGATCCGGCGCGGCCGCGGCGCACCCGCGCGGTCGTCGTGATGTGGCGCGGCCAGATCGTCGCCGAACGCTACGCGCCCGGCTTCACCGTCGATACGCCGCTACCCGGCTGGTCGATGACGAAGACCGTGACGGCGGTGCTGGCCGGCATGCTCGTCGCGCAGCACAAGCTGTCGCCCGACGCGTCGGCGCTGCTGCCCGAATGGCGCGACGGTGGCGACCCGCGCGCGGCGATCACGCTCGACGAGCTGCTGCGCATGACGAGCGGCTTGCAATTCAACGAGGACTACGACGACCCGCTGTCCGACGTCGCCGTGATGCTGTTCACGCAGCCGGACACCGCGCGCTTCGCGTCGGCCAAGCCGCTCGCCGCGCAGCCCGGCACGCAGTGGTACTACTCGAGCGGCACGAGCGCGATCGTCGCGCGTGTGATGCGCGAGGCGATGGGCGGCACCGAGGATGACTACCTCGCGTTTCCGCGCCGCGCGCTGTTCGCGCCGCTCGGGATGCGCAGCGCCGTGTTCGAACCCGATGCGGCCGGCACGCTCGGCAGCGCGTCGTTCATGTATGCGAGCGCGCGCGACTGGGCGCGCTTCGGGCAGTTTCTGCTGCAGGACGGGGGGTGGGACGGGCAGCGGCTGCTGCCGGAAGGCTGGGTGCGCTACCTGACGCGCGCGACGCCGCTGTCGACGCGCGGAGAATTCGGCGCGCATCTGTGGGTCAAGGTGCCGGAGCCGTTCAACGATCTCGATCCGCACGCGCGCTCGCTGCCCGTCGACGCGTTTCATGCGGTCGGCCATGAAGGCCAGTTCGTGAGCGTGGTGCCGAGCCGCGAGCTGGTGGTCGTGCGGCTCGGGCTGTCACGGCCGGAATCCGCGTGGAATCACGAGGCGTTTCTCGCGCGCGTGCTCGAGGCCGTATCGGCATCCGGCATGTGACCTGCCGCGGGGAGGCAGCGTTGCGGCGGCAGTCACGCCGCCGCAACGCGCCGAGCATGCAATGCGTTACGGGTTCGCGCTGCCCGCATACAGCTTGAAGCCCTCGCGCGTTGCCAGGCGCTCGACGTAGCGCTTCACCGCCGGGAAATCCGGATGCTCGAACGGCGTGCCGAACCAGCGGTTCACCGACAGGCCGATCGGAATGTCGGCGAGCGTGAAGTGGTCGCCGGCCACGAACGCGCCGGTCGCTTCGAGCTGTGCGTTCAGTATCTGCATGTGCTTCGTCCAGCTCGCGATCGACTGCGCGATCGCCGCCGGGTCCTGATGATCGGGCGACTTGCGCACGAGGCCGAGGAACGCGCCGACCCACGAACGGTTCAGGTCCGTGCCCTGCCAGTCGATCCACTGGTCGACCCGCGCCCGCGCGCGCGGCTCGGCTGGATAGAGCGCGTCGCCGCCATAGCGGTTCGCGAGATAGCGGATGATCGTGTTCGACTCCCACAGCACGAAGTCGTCGTCCTTGATGACCGGCACCAGGCCGTTCGGATTCAGCGCGAGGTAGGTCGGATCGTTGGTCGTGCGAAAGCCCGCGCCCCAGTCTTCCTGTTCGAACGGCAGGTTGAGCTCGGTGCACAGCCACAGCACCTTGCGGACGTTGATGGACGGGATCTTGCCGAGGACGTGCAGCATGCAGGCTCCTTGTGAGGTCGAATGCGAAGCGTTCGGAACCCGCGAAACGGGCCGAACGCGCTCTCGTCGAAGTTATACACGAGCTCACGGGAATCGGCAGGGCGCCACGCGAAATCGCTGCTCGCGGCTCCGCTGCTTCGCTTACATCGGCTTGACCACCATCAGGAAATACACGCTCAGCATCGCCAGGAACGCCGGGTAGCCGAGCAGTTCCCAGCGCTTCGCATAACGCCAGTAGCGTGCCGGCAGCTCGGCATCGCCATTCGCATGCGCGAGCTTCGCCATCGCGGCCAGCTCGATCTGCAGCCACACGACCGGCAGCCAGCACGCGCCCGCGACCGCATACAGCGCGATCGACGCGATGAGCCACGGCGTCGTCCACGGCCAGCCGGCCGTGTGTGCGAGCCACAGCCCGGAGGCGGGCTGGAACAGCACGGCCGGCGTCGTGAACCACCAGTCCGCACGCACCACGAGCCGCGACACGGCGGCGATTGCCGGCACCGAGCGCGTGCGGTTCGCGAAAAACAGGTAGAACGCGGTGCCGAAGCCCGTGCCGACCATCAGCACCGAGGACAGGATATGCAGCGTCTTGATCACGAGATAGGTGTTCATGCGTGTTCTTCTTCTGAAAAAAGGATCAACAGGATCGCGAGAATCGGCACGTTCTTCAGCACGGGGCCGAACGGCTCGGCGAGCAGGCCGGGCATCGCGACCGCGATGACGGCCGAATACGCGACGATCAGCGCGCCTTGCCCGACCCACAGACGGCGGGACGGGGCGACGACGGTCGCCACGCCGAACGCGAAGTCCAGCGCGCACGCCGCGTAAAGCGCGAAAAGCGCAGGCAGCCCGCTCAGATGAGCGTGAGCCAGCATCGCGAGACTGTCGTGCCGCGGATGGATGAACGCGCTGACGATGGCCGTCCAGATCCAGACGATCGCGAGCGAGCCGAGCAGCAGCGGCCGCCGCCACATCGCGAGCGCGTCGCGTCGCAGCGCACCTGTGCTGTCATCCGCGCCGATGAAATTCCTCAGCCCGCGCGGCGGCCGGCCAAGCACGGCCGCAAGCGCGGCGGGATCGCCGGTATTGCCGCCGCGCAGCATCGTCCAGGTGTCGCGGGTCAGCATCGCGCCCGGCATCGTGCCGAGCAGCGCGGCCGCCGCGCCGACCAGCGGGCCCGGCAGCGCCACGCGCACCGCCGGCGGGAAGCCGAGGGCGGCGCGATAGACGCTCAGCATCTCGCGATACTCGACTTCGTCGCCGCCGACAGCGTCGATGACCGGGCGGCCGGCCGCCGGCGCATCGACCAGCCGCGCGACGAGTTCGGCGAGATCGTCGATGTGCACGGGGCGCAGCCGCTGATGGCCGCCCGCCGGCAATGCGTGCACGGGCAGGCTCGCGAGCATCCGGAAGAACCGGGCGGATGTGCCGGTGGTCCCGTAGACGAGCGCCGGGCGCACGATCCGGTAATCGAGCGGCAGCGTCTGCAGGAAGGCGTCGGCTGCATGCTTGCTGGCGAAATACGGCGTGTCGCCGCGCTCGACGCCCAGCGCCGAGATCTGGATCACGCGTCGCACGCGTGCACGGCAGCATGCGGTGAAGAGCGCGCAGGGCGCCGCGCGATGCACGGTGTCGAACGTCTCGTCGCGTCGGTCGGCGAGGATCCCGACCGCATTGATCACCACGTCGACGCCATCCAGCCGGGCGAGCCAAGCGTCGGGATCGACATCCTTCGCGAAGTCGATCGCGACGTCGTGCGGGCCGATCGCATGCCGCACGCCGCGCAGCACGCGATGGCCGCCGGCCTCGAGCCGCGCGACCAGCGCCCGCCCGATGAAGCCGTTCGCGCCGCAAACGAGGATGTTCATGTCGCACTCCGCGATGCGTAGTGCCAGCGGATCGACAGCATGATCTCGTTCATTTTTTCATCCTCTATATACAGTTATTTCTGTAAAGACAGAAATATCGACTGCAAAAAAAAGCGGGCTGTGCGCCCGCACGTCCGGGGCCGTCTACTTCGGCGACTTGCGCCGGACCGTCTGGCTGATCTTCGCGCCGATCCCGAGCGCCTTCATGAGCGTGTCGGGCTTGAGCCGCAGCATTTCGTCCGACCAGGTCGTGAGCGTCTCGACGAACTGTAGCGTGTCGCGAATGCGCTGTTCGGTTTCGCGGCTTTCATCGGCGATCTCGGGGCTCGTCAGGCAATCGCGCAGCACCGTGAGCGTCGGTTCGATCTCGCGTTGCCGCCGCCCTTCGACGATCAGCTTGAACAGCTCCCAGATGTCGGTCGACGTCTCGAAGTGGTCGCGACGATCGCCCAGCACGTGCACGACCTTCGCGAGCCGCCACGCCTGCAGCTCCTTCAGGCTCGTGCTGACGTTGGAGCGCGCGACGTTGAGCGTCTCGGCGATTTCGTCGGCCGCGACCGGCCTGCCGGCCAGATACAGCAGCGCATGAATCTGCGAGACGGTGCGGTTGACGCCCCACCGCGAGCCCATTTCGCCCCAGTGGAGAATGAATCGTTCGGCAATCGGTGTGAGTTTCATGTCGGGAAATTTAGCTTTTTCAGTTATTTCTGTCAAGAGAGAAATAACTGACGGCAATGCGACGGCAATGCAAAACGCCGCGCCGATGATCCGCCCCCGGATAGCCCGGACGATCGCCGGCGCCCGCCTTTCCCGCCCTGCCGGCCCGCTTCCATTACAATGCGCGGGATTCTTCCGATTTCAGGCCGTCCGCGCCTTTCTGACTAGAGGTTTCCATGATCATCAAACCGCGCGTGCGTGGCTTCATCTGCGTGACGACTCATCCGGTCGGCTGCGAAGCCAACGTCAAGGAACAGATCGACTACGTGACTTCGCACGGCCCGATCGCCAACGGCCCGAAGAAGGTGCTCGTGATCGGCGCGTCGACGGGCTACGGCCTCGCCGCCCGGATCTCGGCCGCGTTTGGCTCGGGCGCGGACACGCTGGGCGTGTTCTTCGAGCGTGCCGGCAGCGAAACGAAGCCGGGCACCGCCGGCTGGTACAACAGCGCCGCGTTCGAGAAATTCGCCGCGGAAAAGGGGCTCTATGCGCGCAGCATCAACGGCGACGCATTCTCCGACAAGGTCAAGCAGATCACGATCGACACCATCAAGCAGGATCTCGGCAAGGTCGACCTGGTCGTCTACAGCCTCGCGGCACCGCGCCGCACGCATCCGAAGACGGGTGAAACGATCAGCTCGACGCTGAAGCCGGTCGGCAAGTCGGTCACGTTCCGCGGCCTCGACACCGACAAGGAAGTGATCCGCGAAGTCTCGCTCGAGCCGGCGACGCAGGAAGAGATCGACGGCACCGTCGCCGTGATGGGCGGCGAGGACTGGCAGATGTGGATCGACGCGCTCGCTGAAGCCGGCGTGCTGGCCGATGGCGCGAAGACGACCGCGTTCACGTATCTCGGCGAGCAGATCACGCACGACATCTACTGGAACGGCTCGATCGGCGAAGCGAAGAAGGATCTCGACAAGAAGGTGCTGTCGATCCGCGACAAGCTGGCCGCGCACGGCGGCGATGCCCGCGTGTCGGTGCTCAAAGCCGTCGTCACGCAGGCGAGCTCGGCGATCCCCATGATGCCGCTCTATCTGTCGCTGCTGTTCAAGGTGATGAAGGAAAAGGGCACGCACGAAGGCTGCATCGAGCAGGTGTACGGGCTTCTGAAGGACAGCATGTACGGTGCGACGCCGCACATCGACGACGAAGGCCGCCTGCGCGCGGACTACAAGGAGCTCGATCCGCAAGTGCAGGCCAAGGTCGTCGCCATGTGGGACAAGGTGACGAACGAGAACCTGTACGAGATGACCGACTTCGCCGGCTACAAGACCGAGTTCCTGCGCCTGTTCGGCTTCGAGATCGCCGGCGTCGACTACGACGCGGACGTGAACCCGGACGTGAAGATCCCGGGCATCATCGACACCACGGTCTGACGGCCGGGCCCGCCGCGCACGACGCGGCGGCGGGCTGACTCTCCGGGGGCGAAGCCCGCACGGCGTCGCCCCGTCCGGACACATCCGCCGACAGCACGGTTCGCACCTTCGGTGCGAGTACGTCGGCGGCTCCCTCCGCGCATCGGGCGATCGCGCCCCGCGCTATTCGACCGCCCTTGCGGCATCCCACAGCGGCTGTCCGCCCAGCGCCGCATGCCATGCGCCGAAACGCCCGCGCCACGACTCGAACGGCTCCTTCAGCGGATGACGCGGATCGTCGCTGAGCGCATACGCCATCCCCTCGATCAGCCAGCGCGGCTTGGTCGCGACTGCGACGTTGCCGAGCACTTCGGCCTGGCGATGATGGATCAGCTCGTGCGCGAGAAAGTAGGTCTGCCAGCCGCGCGGCGCGACGATCACGCCGAAATCCCCGAGCGTCAGTGCCGCGCGTTCGCCGAGACCGAATTGGTCTGCGCACTCGCGCGTCGAGCAGAACACGACGCGCGGTGCATCGCGAAACGGGCCCACGGCAGCCGCCGCGCGCGCATAACCGTCGCGATAGAGTTGCTGCGCGAAGCCGAACTTCGCGGGATCGTCGGTGCAGATGTCCGCGCTGGGACACGACACGCCGGGAAGCAGCGCGGGCGCGACGACGCGCAGCGGCTTGACGAGCGCGTAGGCGGCAATCGGCGCCGCGACGAGCAGGCCCGCGAGGGCGAAGGCAACATGGGAGCGTTTCATGGAGGCGGCAATTCCGTTGGCAGTACGGTGGTCCAGCACGAATATATCGGAGCGGCGCCGTCGCGGGCCAGCTTTTTCCGTTCCGTCCGGCGTTCGGCGCCCGGCCGCGCTCCGCCGCGCGCCGCGCCGATCGCGAACCGGATCGCGATCGCACCCGGCGTGGCTACGCGAGCTGCTTGTGAAAATACGTCGTCGCGCACAATGCGCCGTCGGGCATCAGCGCGAAGTTCGGCACGACGCCGACGCGCTGCCACCCGGCCCGCTCGTACAGACGCTCGGCATCGCCGCCCGTCACGGTATCGAGCACGAGCACGGTCTTGCCGGCATCGCGCGCGGCGTCATCGGCGGCCGCCATCAGCCGCGCCGCGATTCCCTGCCGGCGTGCATGACGTGACACGAGCATCTTCGCGATGTCCGCGCGATGCGGCTGGTTCTCCGGCTGCGCGGTCACGATCTGGACGGTGCCGACGATCCGGCCGGCGGCGTCCTCGGCCACCAGCAGGATGCGCTCGCCGCTCGCGACACCGTCGGCGACGCGCGTCCAGAATGCAACGGCGGTCGAGCGTGCGATCGGCAACATGAAGCTCACGGACGCGCCGCCTTCGACGCAGTCGATCAGCACGTCGGCCAGTGCGTCGATGCACGCATGCGCTTCGCTTGCATCGACGCGCCGCACGGTCACGGATTCGGTCATACGCTCTCCGGTATATCGGGCCGGGCACGCGCTCGATCGGCGTGCGCCCGGATCGAATGAAATGCCGGCGTGCGGTCGCTGCATGCGCAACGGCCGCCGGCGCCGGGCAACACGGCGCCCAGTTCGATCGGCGCGTGTTACCGCCCCATCATGCTACGCGATGGAAAATCCCGCTGCATCGCCTATGCTTAGCCGTATGGCTAACTTTCAACCCGGTATCAGCGACGTATTCCACGCACTCGCCGATCCAACTCGCTGCGCGATCATCGGCGCGCTCGGCAACGGCGGGCAGACCGTTTCGGAACTGGCCGCGCCGTTCGGCATGGCGCTGCCGTCGTTCATGAAGCATCTCGCGGTGCTCGAGCGCAGCGGCCTCGTCACGACCCGGAAAACCGGCCGCTCGCGCACCTGCGAACTGGTCGGCAGCCGGCTGGCGGAGGCCGAGCAGTGGCTCGCCGCGCAACGCGCTCAATGGGAAGCGCGCGCCGATCGTCTCGTGGAATTCGTCGAACGCCGTCACCAGGAGGAGCAAGCGCATGTCAGTCAGCCACGTCGCCCCCGCCGAAGCCCATGACCTCGTCATCACGCGCACGCTGCGTGCGCCGCGCCAGGCACTCTGGCGCGCATGGACCGATCCGGAATTGCTGAAGGAATGGTGGTGCCCGAAACCGTGGACCACGGAAGTGCGCGCGTTCGACCTGCGCCCGGGCGGCGCCTTCCACACGTTCATGCGCGGCCCCGACGGCGGCACGAGCGACAACCCCGGCTGCTTCCTCGAAATCGTGCCGGAAGCGCGAATCGCATTCACGTCGATGCTCACGGGCGGCTGGCGGCCACAGGTGCCGTGGCTCGGCTTCACGGCCGTCATCACGATGACCGACGACCCCACCGGCTGCCGCTACGAGGCGCGCGTGATGCATCCCGATGCCGCGACGCGCGAGCGCCACGAGGCGCTCGGCTTTTTCGAGGGCTGGAACATCTGCATCACGCAACTCGACGAATTCGCGGCCGCATTGCGCTGAATGCGGCCGCATGCGCGGACCATTGCAAGCCGCCGCGCGCGCGCCTAGGATTCCTGAAGGAAGCATGACGACACGCCGGCATCCGGCGTGCACCGTCGTGCGCGTTGCGCGGGAGGCCACATGCTGCACATGCACACGCATTCGACTCGGGTCAGCCGGCACCTGAACGCGCCGCGCGGGCGCGTCTACCGCGCGCTGCTCGATCCACACGCCGTCGAACAATGGAAAGTGCCCGACGGCATGACGTGCCGCGTGCACGCATACGACACGCGCGAAGGCGGCGCGCTGCGCGTATCGCTGAGCTACGACGAACCGTCGGACGGCACCGGCAAGACCACCGCGCACACCGACACCTATCACGGCCGCTTCGTGACGCTCGTGCCGGACGAGCGGATCGTCGAAATCGACGTGTTCGAAACCGACGATCCGATGCTGCGCGGTGCGATGACGGTCACGATTACGCTGTCCGACGAAGCAGGCGGCACGCGCGTCGACGCGGTACACGACGGTGTGCCGCCCGGCGTGCCGGCCGCCGACAACGAGGCCGGCTGGCAAATGGCGCTCGCGCGACTGGCCGCCTTGGTCGAGTCGGGTTAGCGTGTGCTGATCGTGCGCTAACGCGTGATACCGTCCCGGAGCCGCGGCAGCGTTGTGGCCGTGCGTGCCCCCAGCCAGCGCGGCAGCGCGAAACGCTGCCGCGTGCGACACTGGCCCGCCACTGCGTGCATCGCCCCGCCCGGCCTCCGCACGCGCCGATCCGGATCCACACGAGGAACCCCAGACGATGAACACCGCGCGCACCGCCACCTGGTATTTCGATTTCGTTTCGCCGTTCGCGTATCTGCAGCAGGAACGGTTCGACCAATTGCCGCCTGTCGTCGCATACGAGCCGAAACCGATCGTGCTCGGCGCGCTGCTCACCCACTGGGGCCAGAAAGCGCCGGCCGAGATCGCCGCGAAGCGCATCTTCACCTATCGCCACGCGCAATACCGCGCGGAGAAGCTCGGCGTTCCATTCCGGATGCCGCCCGCGCATCCGTTCAACCCGATTCGACCGCTGCGTCTCGCGATCGCGATGGGCAGCTCGCCCGACGCGATCCGGCGGATTTTCCGGTACATCTGGCGCGACGGCCACGACGTATCGACGCCGGACGGCTTCGCCGCGCTGTGCGAGGCGGTCGGCTTTCCCAAAGGCGTAACGGCCGTCGATGCCCCACCGGTGAAGGATGCGCTGCGCGCGAACACCGATCAGGCGATCGCGCACGGCGTGTTCGGCGTGCCGACCTTCGAGCTCGACGGCGACTTGTTCTGGGGTGACGATGCGAGCGACATGTTCGTAGACTGCGCGACGTCCCGCGCATGGCTCGACTCGCCCGAAGTGCGCCGCATCAGCGCGTTGCCCGAAGGCATCCGGCGCGGTTGACGGCACGTGCGACGATGCTCGTGTGTCGCGCCCTCCGACGGGCGGCGGCACGGCTTCGCGCGTCATCGCGACGAAGTGCACAAGCAGCGCCTGCGCAGGCGCTGCCGGCAAATGTGGAGCGGACAGGCCCGCACGGCGCGGGCACACATTTTCTTTGATTTTCGTTCGTTCCTGCGCGGCCCGGCGCAGCACGGCAGATCCGCGCGAGACGCGACGCCGATACGATCATCCGATGCAAGATCCGCCGTGGCTCGCCGAATTGTCCAGTTCAACCGATTATTTTTAGACGATGCGCGATGAATGCGCGCGCAACTGTCATACGATATCGCCCGGCCGCGCCACACGGTCATTTCCAATCCGGCCCCATCGGAAAATCACGTTTTTCTCAGGGGAATCCCGGTATTTTTTCCCATTTTCTTCGAAATTACCGGTGACATACTTGGCCCCCATTGCGCTCCTGTGTGAGCGCGCTTCCTGATGCCTGCCGGTCGCGTCTCATGTGCTGCGTGTCCGCCAGGGTCGCAGAACATGAACAATTTCGACACCACGATCCAGGTCTTCCTCACCCACATCACGTTCGGACCGCTGATGAATCACGCGATCCGCGTGATCGCCGGCCTCTATACGTTCAAGGGCTTCATCCTCATCCCCGTTCTGTGCTGGCTGTGGTTCCAGCCGGGACCGGCACGCGAACGGCAACGCGAGCTTGTCGTCGCGACGGTCGCGAGCGGGCTCGTCGCGCTCGCGTTCGGCCGCCTGCTCGCGAAAGTCCTGCCGTTCCGTGTGCGGCCGATCTACAACGCCGACCTGCACCTGCATTTCCCGTCCGAGGAGTTGCGCGCGGCCACGCTGCAGGCATGGAGTTCGTTTCCGAGCGATCACGCGATGCTGTGGATGGCGATCGCAACGGGCATCTTCATCATCTCGCGCCGCGCCGGCGTGGCCGCGCTGCTGTATGCGGTCGTGTTCATCTGCGTGCCGCGCGCGTATCTCGGCTATCACTATCCGACCGACCTGATCGCCGGCGCCGCAATCGGCATCGCGATCGCGTGGCTGCTGACGCGCGATGCGATCCGATCGCGCTTCGCGCCGCAGGTGCTGGAGGCGATCCGGCGCTTCCCCGCGCCGGCCTATACGCTCGCGTTCCTGCTCTGCTTCGAGCTGATCACGCAGTTCGACGAACTGCTGACGCTTGCGCAGTCGGTCAAGCACACGACGATGTAGCGGGACGACGCCGCGATGCATCCGCTGCTGTCGTCACGACGCCCCGCCACGCGCTGCCGGCCCTGCGCGGCAGCATCACGCGCTGCGCGCGCCGCCGGGCGGGTCGCCGCCGCGTCGTCGACCGCAGCCATGCAAGTCAGTCGCGATCGGGCGCGCCGAGCGGGAAGAACGCACGATACGGCCGCGCCTCGTCGACCGCACGCGCGAACGACGGCCGCGCAAGCAGCCGCTTGCGATACGCGATCACGTTCGCGAACGACGGGTCGATCCGGTGCGTCCAGTCCGCGTAGAACAGGAACGGCGCCGCGCCGCAGTCGGCGAGGCTGAAGCGGTCGCCGGCCGCCCATTCGCGATCCGCCATCGTTCGGTCCAGCCATGCATACGACGTTTCGAGCATCGCGCGCGCATCGGCAACGCCCCGCGCATCGCGCTCGTGCGCCGGCCGCAGCGCATCGAACACCACCTTCTGCTGCGGCGTCGACACATAGTTGTCGAAGAAGCGGTCCATCGTCCGCACTTCCAGCGCCGCGCGCCGATCGTCGGGCACCAGCCGCACGGGGCCCGGATGGTAGAGATCGAGATACTCGACGATGATCGTCGCCTCGATCACGGTGCGGCCCGCGTCGACGAGCACCGGGAAGCGCTTCAGCGGCCACAGCGCAGCCAGTTCCTGCATCGGCTTCGGATCGTCGTGCGCGAGCACGCGATACGCAAACGGCGTGCCGTTCTCGTACAGCGCGGTCAGCACCTTCTGGCAGTAGGAGGAAAAGGGATGGGCGTATAGCGTGGGCGTCATCGCGTGGTCTCTCAGGGGTTTCGGCGCCGCGTCATGCGGCGCCACGTGATCGGATACCTTGACGACGAACGGCACCTGGCCGATTCGACGCCGGTCCGAACAATTTTTTCTCGGTCTTGCGTCACCGCGCCGCTACGGCCGGCCGTCCATCACGACGCGGCCCTCGCCGCGCCAGCGCAGCATCCCTCCGCCGAGGTTCGCGACGGCATCGAAACCGGCCTTCCGCAGGATCACGGTCGCCTGCGCGGAGCGGCCGCCCGCGCGGCACACGGTCACGATCGGCCGGTCGCATGCAAGCTCGCCGGTGCGCGCGGCCAGTTCGCCGAGCGGAATCGGCATCGCGCCGGGCAGATGGCCGAGCGGGCCGGTGAATTCGTCCGGCTCGCGCACGTCGACCACCTGTACCGCCCACAGGTGATCCTCGAGCCACTGCGGATCGATTTCCCAGAACCCGGCGAACGTATAGACGAGGGGCGCCCAGTCGGGCGCCGCCTGCGCGTCGGGCGCGTTCGCGGCAACGCCGCACTGCAGGTTCGCGGGCACCGCGACGTCGATCTGGCGTGGATGCGCAAGCCCGAGGTTGCACATGTAGCCCGCGAAATCGTCTTCGCTGAGATCGCCGCCGAGGCGCGGATTGAAGCGCCGCTCCTCGCCGACGCTCGTCACCGTCAACCCGCGATAGTCGTGCGCCGGGTACAGCAGGCATGCGGCCGGCAGCGTGAAGAGCCGGCCGTGGACCGCGCGATACAGCGCGCGCGGGTCGCCCTGCTGGAAATCGGTGCGGCCGGTGCCGCGAATCAGCAGGCAGTCGCCGGTGAATGCCATCGATTCGTCGTCGAGCACGAGGCTGATGCAGCCGCTCGTATGGCCCGGCGTCGCGCGCACGGTCAGGTAGCGCGTGCCGAACGTACAGCGATCGCCGTCGTTCAGGTAGCGGTCGGCGCCCTGCGCGCCGCTCGCGGCCGAAATCGCGATCGCGCTGCCGGTGCGCTGTTTCAGCAGCCACGCGCCCGTCACGTGATCGGCGTGCACGTGCGTATCGATGGTCGCGACGAGCCGCAGCCCGAGTTCGTCGAGCAGTGCCGCATCGCGGCGCACCTGCTCGAACACGGGGTCGATCAGCAGCGCCTCGCCCGATGCGCGGTCGGCAAGCAGATACGTGTAGGTCGACGATTGCGGGTCGAAGAGTTGCCGGAAGATCATCGCGAAGTCGCTCCGTCGGCTGGGCGTGTCGGTTGGGTGAAGGATGCGGGTCGTACGCCCGCACCGCGTGTATCGCCGGCGCGCGGCGCGCACGTTCATACAGCGTAGTCCAAAACACGCGCACCACCGGCATCGCCGGCGCGGCGGGACGTCGCGACGCGCCATGAGCGCCGCACGCGCTGCCTTACACTACCGCCTGTTCTCGTCTTACGTTCACAGGAATTGCATCGACATGTCGATGACGATCGATCCGAAGCAGGCCGCCGCGCTGCTGGCCGTCGCCGACACCGGCAGCTTCGAGCAGGCCGCCGTGCGCCTGCACGTGACCGCGTCCGCCGTCACGCAGCGGGTGCGCGCGCTGGAGGCGAGCCTCGGCACGCCGCTCGTGCTGCGCACGCGGCCGTGCCGGCCGACGGTGGCCGGACAGCGCGTGCTGCAGCACCTGCGCCGCGTCGCGCTGCTGCAGGCCGACCTGCAGAGCACGCTCGCGGCCGAACGCGAATCGCCGATCTCGGTCACGATCGCGCTGAACTCCGACAGCCTCGGCACCTGGTTCCTGCCCGCACTGACGTCGGTGCTCGCGGGCGAGCGCATTCTGTTCGAGCTGATCGTCGAAGACCAGGATCATACGTTCGCGTTGCTCGAAAGCGGGATGGCCGTCGGTTGCGTGACGACCGAGCCGAAACCGATGCGCGGCTGCGTCGCGACGCCGCTCGGCACGATGCGCTACCGGCTGCTCGCGGCCGCCGCCTTCGCGGTGCGCTGGTTTCCGCGCGGCCTGAACCGCACGAGCGCGCGCCATGCGCCGGTCGTCGCGTATTCGCGGCGCGACACGCTGCAGTCCACGTTCCTGAAGGAGAAGTTCGGGTTGCCCGAAGGCGCGTATCCGTGCCACTACGTGCCGGGCACGCACGCGCATTTCGCGGCGGTGCGGCACGGGCTCGGCTACGCGATGGTGCCGGAGCCGCTGATCGGCGGGCCGCCGCTCGACGCGCAAGGGCTCGTCGATCTCGCGCCCATGCATCCGACCGATATCGCACTGTACTGGCATGCATGGACCGTGCAGTCGCCGACGATGGCGTCGCTCTCCGCGCGGGTGGTCGAAGCGGCGCGCCGGCTGCTCGCGCCGCTGCCGTGACAAGCGCGTCGCCGGCGTCGCCAGCGCGGCACGCCGTGCGGTCCGCGTGACGGCGAGCAACCCTGCCGTGCCGGCGCCCCCACCGGCCGGCGCATTCCGCCTTACGCGCGCCGTTGCGCGAAATACGCGCCGACCGCGTCGATGAAGGTATCGATGTCCGCGCGCGACACGTCGCAATGCGTGACGAAGCGCGACGCATACAGCATTTGCGTGAGGATTCCGCGCGCCTTCAGCCACGCCTCGAGCGGCGCGCAATCGGCTTCGGGGAATTGCGCGAACACCATGTTGGTCGCGTGCGACAGCACCTTCACCGGCTCGATGCGCGCGAGACCCGCGGCAAGATGCGCGGCGTTCGCGTGATCGTCGGCCAGCCGCTCGACGTTGTGGTCGAGCGCATACAGGCAGGCCGCCGCGAGAATGCCCGACTGACGCATCCCGCCACCCAGCACCTTGCGCCAGCGCTGCGCACGCTCGACCAGCGCGCGATTGCCGACCAGCACCGAACCGACCGGCGCGCCGAGCCCTTTCGAGAAGCAGATCGACACGGTGTCGAACGGTGCGCACAGTTCCGCGATCGGACGGCCGGACGCCACGGCCGCATTGCATACGCGCGCGCCGTCGAGGTGCGTGGCCAGCCCGCGACCGCGCGCGAGCGCGACGGCTTCGTGTACGTAGCCTTTCGGCAACACCTGGCCGCCGATCGTGTTTTCGAGCGCGAGCAGGCGCGTGCGGGCGAAGTGATTGTCGATCGGCTTGATCGCCGCGGCGATCTTCGCGAGCGGCAGCGTGCCGTCGGGTGCGTTCTCGATCGGCTGCGGCTGGATGCTGCCGAGCACGGCCGCGCCGCCGCCTTCGTACTTGTAGGTGTGCGCGAGCTGCCCGACGATGTATTCGTCACCGCGTTCGCAATGGGCCATCAGCGCGGCCAGGTTGCTCTGCGTGCCGCTCGGGAAGAACAGGCCGGCTTCCTTGCCGGCCCGCTCGGCCGCCACCGCCTGCAGGCGCAGTACGGTCGGGTCGTCGCCCCATACGTCGTCGCCGACTTCGGCGGCAGTCATCGCGGCCAGCATCGCCTGGCTCGGACGTGTCACGGTATCGCTGCGTAAATCGATCATCGCTGAGTCCTGGTTAAACGCAGACCGGAACCAATGCGTCCGGCCCTGCCGAAACGAGACTCAGAGTGTACGCAATTCACGCAGCGAGTGTGTGCCGACAGTCGATGCACGCACGGCGCTCTGGCGCGCCATGCCGCGCGACGCCGCCCGGGTCGCCGTCAGTAGCGCGGCGGCGGCGGCTGAACGCCGGCCGGCGGCATCGGCGGCGCCGCGCGCGGTCCACCGCCATATCCGCCGCCGCTCATCCCGCCCGGCACGGGCACGCGATTGCCGGTCGCGTACATGCATTGCAGGTAGCCGTAGTCGTAGCGGCGCTGGATGTCGTAGGCCGAGCCCTGCGCTGCGCCTGCACCGACCACGCTGCCCGCGAGCAGCCCCGCGCCGGCGCCGACGGCCGCACCCGTGCCGCCATTGAACGCCGCGCCGGCCGCCGCCCCGATCGCGGTGCCGACTGCCGCGCTGCCGACCGCGCTCGCGGTCGATGCCTGCCCGGCGCTCACGCCGCCCGATTGCTGGAACGCATACTGGCGACAGTTCGCATCGTCGGCACGGAACTGGTCGAACGACTTGCCGGTGCCGGGCAGCGCCATCACGGTCGGCCCGGCCGGCATGTACGCGCACGCGCCGAGCAGGCCGGCCAGGAGCAGCGCGGCCGCCACGCGCAGAGGTCGAAATACGGATTTCATCGTCGCGCCTCCATCACTGCGGCCGCGCCGGCACCGATCGCCAACCCGACTTGCAGGTCTTCACATATGGGTAGTAATGCTTCGACGCGTCGCAGTAGTACCAGACGTTCGCGTCGCCGTCGTCCTGCGGCTGCCCCTTCTCGACGTACTCGGGCGGCGGGCCCGGGTCAACCGGCACGGCGATGACAGGCGGCGGGTAGTAGTACGGCGCGGGGACGACGGGGTAGTAATACGGATAGCCGGGGCCGATATAGACCCCGACCCGTGCGGCATGCGCCACGCCGCCCGTCGCGACCGCTATCGCGGCCACCGCGCCCATCGCGAGCTTCAATCCATTCACGTCACGTTCTCCGGCTGGCGGTTCGTCGATACGAAGCCGACATACCGAACGCTACGCCGCGCGCGATCCGGCATCCATTACGGGCGCATACGCCAATGTTGCGCGGCGTTACCAATGTGACGGACCCCGTCGGCCGCGGCCCGCCGGCATGGCCGCGCGCGTTACGCGATAACGCGCCGCAACGGTTTGGCTGCTTCCGCGCGCGGGCACGGCGCCGCTCAGTGCGGCCCGATGCTTGCGTCCGCATCGAACCGTTCCGATGATGCGACGCGCCATATTGCCGCACATGCGTCAGACCGCCACGCCGCGGGCACTGCGGCGCGCGTCGCGATCTTGATACGAATCAACGATTTATCCCGAAACCGCCCGCGCGGGGCTGGACATCTGCGACGAGTTGGCGCATTTCGCGGCGCAACATCGCGGCACATACTCCAGCCAACCCCGATGCCCCGTCGGCCGGGGTCCGCCGGCACCCCGCCGGCGGGTATCGTCAGCCTCGGTCAACTGGTATGGACACCGCTTTTTCGGCCCTCGATCTGGCCCGCCTGCAATTCGCGTTCACCGTCTCCTTTCACATCGTCTTCCCTGCCCTGAGCATCGGCCTCGCCAGCTTCATCGCCGTGCTCGAATATCGCTGGCTGAAGACCGGCAAGCAGTACTACAAAACCCTCTGTCTGTTCTGGTCGAAGATCTTCGCAGTCGCGTTCGGGATGGGTGTCGTCTCCGGCGTGGTGATGAGCTATCAGTTCGGCACGAACTGGTCGGGCTTCTCGAGCTTCGCCGGCGCCGTCACCGGGCCGCTGCTGATGTACGAGGTGATGACCGCGTTCTTCCTGGAAGCCGGCTTCCTCGGCATCATGCTGTTCGGCTGGAATCGGGTCAGCCCGCGCGCGCATTTCGGCGCGACGCTGATGGTCGCGATCGGCACGCTGATCTCGACGTTCTGGATCCTCGCGTCGAACAGCTGGATGCAGACGCCGCAGGGCTTCGAGATCGTCGACGGCCGTGTCGTGCCGACCGACTGGCTCGCGATCATCTTCAACCCGTCGTTCCCGTACCGCCTGTTCCACATGGCGATCGCCGCGTTCATCGTCGCCGCGCTGGTCGTGGCCGCGACGGGCGCATGGCACCTGCTGAAGGGCCGTCGCGACAAGGGCGTGAAGAAGATGTTCTCGATGGCGCTGTGGCTGCTGCTGGTGCTCGCGCCGCTGCAGGCCGTGATCGGCGACCAGCACGGCATCAACACGCTGAAGCACCAGCCGGCGAAGATCGCCGCGATCGAAGGGCTGTGGGAGACCGAAAAAGGCGGCACGGCGCTCAACTTGTTCGGCATTCCGGACATGCAGGCCGAAACGACCCGCTACGCGGTGAAGGTGCCGCACCTCGGCAGCCTGATCCTCACGCACAGCTGGGACGGCGAGATCCGCGGGCTCAAGGACTTCCCGCCCGAGGACCGCCCGAATTCGACGGTCGTGTTCTGGAGCTTCCGGATCATGGTCGGCCTCGGCTTCGCGATGATCGGTCTCGCCGTGCTCGCGTGGCTGCTGCGCCGCCGCGGCAGCCTGTACGAATCGAAGTGGTTCCAGCGCTTCGCGCTCGTGATGGGCCCGACCGGCTTCGTGTCGCTGCTCGCGGGCTGGGTGACGACCGAAGCGGGCCGCCAGCCGTGGGTCGTCTATGGCGTGATGCGCACCGCGCAGGCCGTGTCGCCGTTGTCGGTGCAGCAGGTCAGCCTGTCGATGATGACGTTCGTGATCGTGTACTTCCTCGTGTTCGGCACCGGCGTGTATTACATGCTGAAGCTGATGAAGGCCGGCCCCGCGCTGCCCGACGTCGAGCACGGCGCGCAACGCGGCGAGCCCGACGCGCGTCCCGACCACACTGCGCGCCGCCCGATGTCGGCCGTCGACGAGTTGATCGAGACCGTCTGAGCCACCCATTTTCGCAAACGAGAAAACCTATGGACGTCACCGTAATCTGGGCCGCGATCATCGCATTGGGGCTCTTCATGTACGTCGTGCTCGACGGCTTCGACCTCGGCATCGGCATCGTCTTCCCGTTCTTCCCGGACGAGAAGGAACGCGACCTGATGATGAACACCGTCGCGCCCGTTTGGGACGGCAACGAGACGTGGCTCGTGCTTGGCGGAGCCGGACTGTTCGCGGTGTTCCCGATCGTCTATTCGACGGTGCTGTCGGCGCTGTACCTGCCGCTGATCTTCATGCTGGTGTGCCTGATCTTCCGCGGCGTGTCGTTCGAGATTCGCGCGAAGGCGCGGCGCACGAAGCAGCTGTGGGATCTCGCGTTCATCGGCGGCTCGGCCGGCGCGACGCTGTTCCAGGGCATCGCGCTCGGCGCGTTCCTGCAGGGCATCAACGTGAAGGATGGCGTGTTCGCGGGCGACGCATTCGACTGGCTCACGCCATTCAGCCTGCTGACGGGCCTCGGCCTGGTCGTCACGTACGCGCTGCTTGGCTGCTGCTGGCTCGTCGCGAAGACGGAAGGCGACCTGCAGCGGCGCCTCCATCGCGTCGTGTGGCCGCTGACGGTCGTGCTGCTCGGCTTCATCGCGGTCGTCAGCCTGTGGACGCCGCTGCAGGACCCGGCCGTCGCACAGCGCTGGTTCGATTCGGGGCTGTTCTGGCGCCTGCTGCCCGTGCCGTTCCTGGTCGCCGGGTGCGCGGTGTGGATGCGCCGCGCGGTGCGCGACCGGCACGACATGACGCCGTTCGTGCTCGCGCTGGCGCTCGTCCTGCTCGGCTACGTCGGCCTGCTCGTCACGATGTTCCCGTACGCGATTCCCCAGACGATGACGATCTGGGAAGCGGCGGCACCGCGTTCGAGCCAGACCTTCACGCTGGTCGGCGCAGCGGTTATCCTGCCGATCATCATCGCCTACACGACGATGGGTTACTGGGTATTCCGAGGCAAGGTGCGCCATGAAGACCAGCATTACTACCACCACTGATTCCGCAGCTCACCAGTCCGGTGAGCCGCGGCCGCGGATGCGCGGCTGGATGTGGTTCGTCGTCCTGTGGGCGGGCGGCGTGCTCGGCGCCGTCACGCTCGGTTATGCGTTCAAGATCTTCATGAACCTGACGCTGTTCGCGGTGAAGTGAACTCTGGCGGCCGGGGTACCCCGCCACACCCGTAACGTATGCCGCATGCCGATCCGCACGAGCATCGGCATGCTTCCGGCGAGCGCGATACCGGCCTATGCCGAACCGGACAACCACCGCGCGACGCGCGCGACGAGCCGGTCTGCTTCGTCGAAATGTTCGACACCCGCCACCTGCGGCGCGTCGCAGATCGCGAACACCGGCTTGCCCCATTGCAGTCCCAGCGCAATTTCCGACAGCGTGCCGAGACCGCCGCCGACCGCGATCAGGCACAGCGAAGCGCGCGCGATCAGCGCGTTGCGCGTAATGCCGAGCCCCGTCGGCAGCGCGACGGTCAGATACGAATTCGCGTCCCGCGCATCGTCCTCGGGCAGCAGCCCGATCGCGCATCCGCCCGCCCCCCGCGCGCCGCGCGCGGCGGCCTCCATCACGCCCTGCTTGCCGCCTCCGACGATCGCGATGCCCGTCGCCGCGATCCCGTGTGCGATCCGCTCGGCGACGGCGAGCTGCACTTGCGTCGCGTCGCGCGGCCCGATCACGCCGACCGGCATCCGGTGCCGTTGCGCGCCGCGCTGTCGCTGCGCGAGTTGCGCCAGCGCGTCGCGCGTGTCGATCGACCATTCAATGACGTCGTTGCCGTGCAAGTCCTTCCCCCAGTGCAAGAACGCAGGTGCAAAGCGCCGTCAGCACGATCGACAGCACGGCGGCCTGCGAGAAATCGGTCTGTCCGTCGGACAGCTTCAGGTACATAAGCAGCGGCAGGATGTTGACCTGCGTGCCAGCCAGCGCGAGCGCCGTGCCGTACGTGCCGAGCGCGATCGCGCCCACGAGGCACCATGCGGACGCGATCGACGGCCACAGCTCGCGCCACGCGACGTCGAACCACGCGCGCCACGGCCGCGCGCCGAGCGTCAGCGCCGCCTCGAGCGGCCGCCGGTCGAGATTCGCGAGCGCCGGGTAGAGAATCAGCGCGACACGCGGGATCAGGTAGTACGCATAGGCGAATGCGAGCCCCGGCATCGAGTAGATCGCGCCGCCGACGACGGTCGGGTCCGCGCCGAGCGATGCAAGCAGCATCGTCACAAAACCGGCGCGGCCGAACACGAGGATGAAGCCGTACGCGATCACGAGGCCGGAAAAGGCGAGCGGCACGCCGAGCAGCGCGAGCGACCAGCGGCGGCGCGTTGGCGACTGCCCGGCCAGCACGAACGCGACCGGCACGCCGACGGCGACGGACAGCGTGCCGGCGCCGATCGCGAGCGCCAGCGAACGCACGATCGCGTCGGCGACGAGCGGATCGCCGAACACCGCGGCGAACGCACGACCGCCGCCGTCGAACGCGGCGCCGACGAGCGCGCCGAGCGGCAGCACGAAGCACACCGCGAACAGCCCGGCCGCCGGCATCGCGCCGTAGCGGCGCAGGACGCCGCGCTGCATGGATGAGCCCCGCATCGCGCGCCCCTTACTTGCCGAGCGTGGCCTGCGACCAGAGCTGGTCGACTTCGGCCTTGTGCGTCGCGGCCTTCGCGACGTCGAGCGGACGCACCTGCGGCGCGTTCGGCAGCTTCGCGGCGACGTCCTGCGCCACCGGCGTGCCGGGCACGGCCGGGCGCACGTAGCCCTGCGCGAACAGCGCCTGCCCGACGTCGCTCATCACGAGGTTGAGCCACAATTGCGCGGCGGCCGAATTCGGGCCGTTCTTCACGAGACTCATCGCATACGGCGCCGATACGCTGCCGTCCTGCGGGATCACGACTTCAGCCGCATCGCCCATGCCGTCCACGTACTTGGCCTTGAGCCCGTCGTTCTCGTAGCCGATCAGGATCGGAATCTCGCCCTTGACGAATTTCGCGTACGGCGTCGTCCCCTCGACGCGCAGCACGTTGCCCGCCTGCTTCAGCTTGCCGAAGAATTCCGCGCCCGGCTTCGGGTTGTCGACGCTGCCGCCGTTCGCATAGGCGGCGGCGAACACGGCGACTTGCCCCTGCCCGGTTGAACGCGGATCGAGATACACGACCGCATTGCGATATTCCGGCTTCAACAGGTCGGACCAGCGCTGCGGCACGTTCTTCACGAGCTTCTTGTTGACGAGCAACGCGATGTTCAGCGAATGCACCGCGAACCAGCGGCCGTCGGCCGCGCGGAACACCGCCGGCAGCTTGTCGAAATTGACCGGCTTGAACGGCGCGACGACGTCCCTGGCCGTCGCATCGAGCGCCGACGCCGCGAAGTAATACGCCGTGTCGGCCTGCGGGCGGCGTCGCGACTTGTCGAGCGCGACGACGGTGGCCGCCGAGCCGATGTCGTTGTACGTGATCTCGACCTTCGGGTAACGCTTGCGGAATTCGGCGAACAGCGACTTCCAGTTCGCCCACTCCGGACCCGTGTCGAACGACACGACGAGCCCTTCATCGGCGGCCTTCTCGTACAGCGCGTCCTCGCCGGGATAGAGCGGCGCGGCATGGGCCAGCGCCGGCGCGAGGGTCACGAACGCGCAGAGCGCCAGCAGGCGGCGGCGCGTCGCATGAAGAAAGTTGCGGCGTGCAGACATCGTGATTCTCCGTTGAGTGAATAGGGTCGCCCGCGCTCACGCGGCGGGCAGCACGAGCAGATGGCGCGGCTCGATCGACACGCAGCGCGCGGGCAGTTCGCGCCCTTCGCCGAGCAGTGCGTCGGCCGCGCCGGCCGGCACGAAGTCGAAGCGCTGTGTCGCGCCGAAGTAACGCACCTCGCCGACCCGGCCATCGATGCGGTTCGTGACGTCCGCGGGCGGATCGGGCTGCAGGTGTTCCGGCCGGATCAGCACCTCGACCGCGTCACCCGGCCGGTGCGCGCCCGTATCCGCGCGCAGCGTCGCGAACCGCACGTCGACCGCGCCATGCGCGAGCACACGGCCGCGCAGCAGCGTCGAATGGCCGACGAAGCGTGCGACCTGCACGGTTGCCGGACGCTCGTACAGGTCGCGCGGGGTGCCGGCCTGGAGCATGCGTCCGCCGTCGACGATCGCCACGCGATCGGCCATGCTGAGTGCTTCGTCCTGGTCGTGCGTGACAAGCAGCGTCGTCGCGCCGCATGCGCGCTGCAGCGCGCGGATTTCGTCGCGCAGCTGGTGGCGAATGCCGGCGTCGAGGGCCGCGAGCGGCTCGTCGAGCAGCAGCAGCTTCGGTTCGATCACGAGCGCGCGGGCCAGCGCGACGCGCTGCTGCTGCCCCCCGGACAGCAGCGCCGTGCCGCGGCCGGCCTGCGCGGCAAGACCGACGCGTTCGAGCATCTCGAGCGCGCGGCGGCGGCGCGGCGCCGCGGCCATGCCGCGCATCTTCAGGCCATAGGCGACGTTGTCGACGACCGACAGGTTCGGAAACAGCGCGTAGTGCTGGAACACCATCCCGACCTCGCGCTGCCACACCGGCACGCCGGCCATGTCGCGGCCGCCGATCGCGATACGGCCGCGATAGCCGTCGAGCAGGCCGGCCGCGACGCGCAGCAGCGTCGATTTGCCGGAGCCGCTGCGGCCCATCACGGCAAGCAGTTCGCCCTGCGCTGCGGACAGCGTGACCGCGTCGACGCCGTGACGGGCGCCCGGATACTGGAAGCTGACGTTTTCGAAATCGAGACTCATGACGGTTTCACTTCAGGCGTTGCACGGTGAAGACGGAGGCGAGCGTCGCGATCACGGCGAGGACGAGCAGCACGACGGTCGCCGCGCAGGCCATCCCCGACGCGCCGTAGAACGCCTGCAGCAGCACGATCGGATAGTTGCGGTAACGGAAGCCCGCGATGAGGTTCGAGATCTGGAATTCGCCGATCGACAGCGCGGCGACCATCACGAGCCCGGAGAACAGGCTGTGCCGCAGGTTCGGCAGCACGATCGTCAGAAACTGGCGCAGCGGTGTCGCGCCGAGCGTCGCCGCGCATGCCTCGAGCTGCGCGAGGCCGAGGTGGCGCAGGTCGCTCAACAGCGTCTGCAGCAGGTACGGCAACGTCAGCACGGCGTGCGCGGCGATCATCAGCGGCAGCGTGCCGAGCCACGGCAGCGCATCGCCGCTGAAGATCGCGATGTAGCCGAACCCGAGCGTCAGCGCCGGCACCGCGATCGGCATCAGCATCACGATGCGCGCCGCGAAGCCGCGGCCGGCCAGAGCGCGGTGATGCAGCGCATAGGCGAGCGGCAGCGCCAGCCCGGCATTGATCGCGCAGCACGCGAGCGCGACCACGAGGCTCGTGCCGAATGCGCGGGTGAAGCTGCGATTCGCGGCCAGATCGACGAACCAGCGCGACGTGATGCCGGTCGGCAGCAGCGTGTTGGTCCACGACTGGCCGACCGAGCCGACCAGCAGCAGCACGATCGGCAACGCGAGATACAGCCCGAACACCGCGACGAACGCGTGCAGCAGCAGGCGTCCCGCCATCGCACGCGGCCGTTTGTTACGACGAATCGGAATAGCTTCGGCAAGGGCCGAAGCGAATGGCGGATGCATGGCGAATCTCGCTGACGAACACGGAACGGGTCGTGCAATGCCTGCCGGACGGGGCCGGCGCGCGTTGTCACGACGGACGCAGTGTGCGGATCCGACATGGCATCGTCATGAAAAAAACGTACAACGCCCGCATCGATCTGTGCGCGCAAGGAATAGTTCGCCGTGAAGCACCTGTTTCCCAACGTTGCGGAGCTGCAAGCGTTCGCGAGTTCCGTGAAGTACCTGAACTTCTCGTATGCGGCGCGCGAGCTCGGCCTGACGCCGAGTGCGGTCAGCCGCCAGATCGCGAATCTCGAATCGATGTTCGGCGTGAAGCTGTTCGTGCGCGAGGGGCGCACCCTCGCCCTCACGCGGGCCGGGCAGGTTTATCACGCGCGCGTGATCGGCCCGCTGCGCGAAATCGGCAACGCATCGATCGAATTGCTGAGCGCGCGCGAGGACAGCGACCTGCTGACGATCGCAAGCGTGCCGACCTTCACGACGAAGTGGCTGGTGCCGCGCCTCGCGCGCTTTCTGGCCGGCGCGCCGGAGGTCACGCTGAGTTTTCGCCGCCATCTCGCGCACGGCGACGTGTTTCCGTTCGGACTCGACGCGGCCATACGCTATGGCGACGGCGCGTGGGAAGGCGTCCGGTGCGATTACCTGGACGGCCGCACGTTCGTGCCGGTCTGTTCCGGCGAATTCGCGGCGCGCCATGCGCTATGCACGCCCGCCGACGCAGCCGCCGCGCCGCGGCTCGTGCACGAGCAGGCGGAGATCGCGTGGTCCCTCTGGGCGGAGCGCCATCGCGTCGCCGGGATGAACGCGCTGGCGGGGCCGCGCTTCGAACAATATTCGGTGCTGATCCAGGCCGCGCAAGCCGGGCTCGGACTCGCGCTCGTGCCGCGCTTCCTGATCGTCGATACGCTCGCGAGCGGCGCGCTCGTCGAACCGTTCGACGCGCCGGTCGACGTCGACGCGCAGGGGCACTACCTGTGCTGCGCGCCGGAGCGTCTCGAGACGAGCGCCGCGTTGCGGCGCTTCAGGGAATGGATGCTCGACGAATGCGCGGACCGTTGAGCGTGCCCGACATCGCCGGGCACGGCTGAACGGCACGGCGACGCGCCACGGGCGCCGTCGTGCCGCCCGTCACGTTGCGTCAGTGGTCGATGCCGAGCCCCGGCAGCACGTGCGTGTTCTCGGCCACGACCGCGTGCAGCAGCTTCGGATCGGCGCCGAGCAGGCCGAGGATCGTTGGCGCAACCTGCTTCGTGCCGACGAAATCGCTCACGGTGCGCGCGCGGTGCAGGCCCGGATACGCCACGAGCAGGCCGAGGTGGCTGTCGTCCGGCGCGTTGCCGCCGTGTTCCTCGTCCTTTTTCGTGCTCGACGTGTAGATCACGCCCGGATTCGGCTGGACGACGATGTCCGGCGTGCGGCCGTTGGCCGGATCGCCGAACTGGTCGGCCAGCGCCGCGCCGTACAGGACGTACGCGTGCGGGCCGTCGGCGCAGATCCCCGGCGCATTGCAGCCGAGGTTCGCCTTCAGCGTCTGCACCACGGCCGTGCGCTGGCTGCGGTCGCGCAGCCAGATCAGGCCGACGTCGTCGGTCTGCACGAAGCCCGTGCCGACCAGGCCCGAACCGTCGTTCAGGTTGCCCGTCGTCGTGTTGTTCTGGCCGAAGTTGCCGTTCGGGTCGAGATAGTCGTTCGCTTCGAGCAGCTTCGTCAGCGTGTCGCCGTTCTTCACGAGCTTCGTGTGATCGGTCGGCGACTGGCCATGCTTCGCCGTGACGATCACCGCCGTCGACGTGTACAGGTTGCGCTGCTTCAGCTCGTTGACGATGCGGCCGATCGAGTTGTCGACGTAGGTAATCGCGTTCGCGACCTGGCCGTTCGGCGTGAAGTTCGCGTCGAGATAGCCGCCGCCCTTCGCGACCGGCGCCTTCTGCGCGACGCTGAGCGTCTGGAAGTTGGCGCCGAACAGCGTCGGCACCGGCGCGTTCTTCGTGCCGGTCGAGTCGCGGCCGTCGATCTGGTTGACCAGCGCCTGCACGTGCAAGTTGTCGAAGCGCGCGGTGTGCGAATAGACGTCGGTGTAAGCGGTGTTCGTCGCCGGGTCGATCGAGTTGATCTCGGTACGCATCAGATCGTCGACGCCGGTGCCCGACGGGCCGTTCAGCCAGTCGTAGCCCCACGCATGCTTGTCGGCCCACGCGGTGTATGCGTTCGGCACGCCGGCCTTCACGGCCTCGAACACCGTGTTGGTCTTCACGTAGTTGTGCGGATAGACCGGCACGCACTGACCATTCACCTTCGCGTGCGGGATCGCCTGCGGATTGAACGCGCCGCCGCCGTCGAGGTGCACGAGCGCGCCGCCGTTCATTGCGTCGATGCCGGTCGTCTCGTCGAACACCACGTTCCAGCCCTGCTTGCCCGAGCAGGTCGTGTCGCTCGGCGCGTACAGGTTGCGATCGTACGACACGTCGTAGAACAGGCCGGCCGTCTTCGGCGAGCCGCCCGTCACGAGCGCGGCGAGCCCCGGGAACGAGTCCGACAGGCCCGGCGTATAGGCATTCGTGTACGTGACGCCGTTTTGCGCGAGCACCGCGATGTTCGGACACGTGTTCGCGCCGATGCAGCGCGCGAGATCCTGCTCGTGCAGGCCGTCGACGCTGATCAGCAGCACGTGCTTCACGACGCGCCGGCCATGGCCGGCGTCGTTGCCCTGACCGTTGCCATCCTGCTGCGCCGCATAGGCGCTGGCGCCCGTGAGTGCCAGCGCGCCCGCCACCATTGCCACCAGCTTCCGTTGCTTACCAAGGAAAGACATCATCACCCCACCTCATCGATTGACGTTGAACTGCGTGACCTGCCATCAGGCGCGCAAAATATGGCCGGATCGTGCGGCGGTCCGATGAAGCGGGGCTTTCTGTTTTCTATCAAACGTAACCAATCGCAAGTGACATGACGCGGTCGCACAACAAGGCGAAGCGACGCGTGCGCCCAGCTCCGCACCGGACCGGTGCATGCCGCGCGCCACCGCCTGCGACGCGATTTTTTTTCGCGCTTGGCGCATGACTATTGGCGTGTGATAAAGGGTTTTCCCTGACCCGGAGCACGAGTATGTCGACCCTGGAAGCTCTCCGGTTCGTGCTGGACGATGCACGCACCCCCGAAATCATTCGCCATCACGTCGTCGACGCGCTGCAGTACGCGTTGCGCAACTACGGCCAGGTGTTCACCGCGAAGGAAGTCGAGTGGCTGACGCAGTGGGACGACGCGCGTCTGCCGCTGGCCGCGCGGAAGGAACTGGACAAGCGCGAACCGGCGATCGCCGAGCGCTGAAAGGAACGCGCGCCGCCGCGCCCGATTGCCGGTCGGGCGCGGCGGCGGCTGATGACGTGATGCGGCTTACTGCAGGCCGAAGTCGACGCGGGTCGTCGCGCCCTTGTCCTCGATGCCCTTCGCATCGAGCTTCGGCGCCACGACGAACATGCGGCTCGAATCGATCTTGCCGTCGAGGTATTGGCGCACGGCCTGTGCGCGCCGCTGCGCGAGCGCGCGCAGCGCATTGTCGTCGGCCGGCGCGTGATCGGCGAGCGCCTTCTTCATGTCCTCATCGGGCAGCGTCTTCTGCAGGCCGATCAGGTTGCGCGGCTTCTTGAAGTCGGCGGCCTTGTATGCACGCGTCAGGTACTTGGTGTACTCGGCCGGTTCGACCTTCACCGACATCGGATCGATGCTCTCGCCCTGGCCGACCACGTCCTTCAGCTTCTGCTGACGCACCAGCCGCTCGACGTACGCGTCGCGCAGCCCCGGCGTGTCTTTCGCCGGATCGACGCGGCCGATCAGGTCCAGCCGGATCGACGGCTTCTCGGTCAGCATCTTCACGACGGTGTCGAGCTTCTTCTGCTGCGCGTCGGTCAGCGCGTAAGAGCCCGGCGCGAACTCGACGTAGCCGAGATCCTCGCCGCCGCTGCCGCCGAACGCATTTGCGAGCAGCGTGAACGGCGACGTGACCGCCTTCGCGATCAGGTTCAGCACCGCGCGCCAGATCAGCCCGCCGACGCTGAACTCCGGATTCGACAGCGAGCCCGACACCGGCAGGTTCACGTCGATCTCGCCGCGCGTGTTCTTCAGCAGCGAGATCGCGAGCTTCACGGGCAGCTTCGTCGCCGTGTCGTTTTCGACGTGATCGCCGAACGTGAGCTGGTCGATGAAGATGTGGTTGTTCGCCTGCAACTGATCGTTCGCGAGCTGGTAATGCAGGTCGACGTTGAGCTTGCCCTTCGTGATCGGGTAGCCGGCGTACTTCGCCGAATACGGTGTCAGGTTGGTCAGCTCGATATCGTGCGCGGTCGCCGTGAGATCCAGCGCCGGCTTGTCGATCAGCGGGTTCACCGAGCCCTTGATCGAGATCGGCCCGTTGCCCGCGAGGTTCGCGGCGACGTCGACCGGCGCGGACGTCGTCGAGTCCGTGCCAAACGCGCCGACCGTCCCCTTGATCGCGACCAGGTTCGCCGTGTAGTTCGGCTTGATGAAGTTGTCGGTGTAGGTCACGCGGCCGTTCTGCAGCACGAGCTGGCCGAAATGCATGCGCACCGGATTCTGCGGCGGCGGCGCGGCCTTCACGACGACCGTCGCCGATGCGGCAGCCGGCGCGGACGCCAGTTGCGCGGCCGCGGCCTGCGCGGCGGCCGGCGGCGTCACGCCCGGCGAAAGCGGCACCGGTTCGCTCTTGCTCGCGTCGCGCGTCAGCGATTGCGCGGGGCCCGTCTCCTTCGCGATGACGTCCTTCAGGTTCAGCCGCCCCTGCGCATCGAGCAGCACGCGGCCGTAGAAGTTCGAGAACGTCACGCGCGAAGCGTCGACGTCGGTGCCCTTTTCGTCGTAGTTCACCTTCAGGTTCGACAGCGCGAGCGAACGCCAGCCCGCGAACGGGTCGGACGTCGCCTTGTCGAGCATCCGCACGTCGACCAGCGCGACATCGCCGCGATAGGTCGCGCGCGGCGCGTCCTTCACCTGCGCGAACGTCAGGTTGCCCTGCGCGTTCAGCAGTGCGCTTGCGATGGTCGCGTTCAGCGCGCTGCCGAAGTACGGCTCGAACGCGGCCGCATCGAGCCGGTTGCCGTTGATCTTCAGGCCGAGCTTCAGCGGCTGCGCGGTCACGTCGCCCGACACGTTCACCGAGCCCTTGCGGTTCAGCGTCGCCTTCAGCTGCACCGGCAGCGACTTCGTCATGTCGTCGCTGAGCTTCTGCACCGACAGGTCGAGCGGCTTGATCGCGAGCTTCACCGGGCGCGGCGTCGACAGGTCCGTGAAGTTCGCGGACGATTCCTTCACGTTCAGCGCGTCGATCCGGTAATGCCACGACGGCGCGGCCGCCTCGGCCTTGCGCGCGACCGTGCGCCTGGGCACCGCCGCCTGCGCGGGTTCGCCCAGCGCAGCCAGGTCGATCTTGCCGTCCTTCAGGCGCTTCACGTCGAGCGCGAGCCCGGTCGCGTCGACGCTCGCGATTTCCGCGGTGCGCGCGGCGACGTCGACCTTCGCGATCTTCGCGCTCGCATCGGGCAGCACGATCGCGGGGGTCTTGGCGTCCGGCGTCGCGAGCTTGAGCGACTTCAGGCTCACCGTGCTGTCGGCAACCTGCGCGTCGAGCGGCGTCTTGCCCCAGTCGGCCTTCGCGTTGACGCTCGCGCCGAGCGTGCCGTCAAGCACGCGCGCGCGGGTCGCCTCGCCGAGATACGGCTGCAGCGCCGGCAGCGCGAGCGCGTCGACGGTCAGCTTCGTGTCGGCCTGCTTCGCCGCCAGGCTGAACGCGCCCTCGGCCTTCACGTCGCCGCCGCGCGACAGCGACGTCGACAGCGTGTATTTCGCGGGCGTCTTGCCCTGCAACGTGAAGCCGTCGAGCGTCGCGGCGAGCTTCGTCAGCGACATCGCGGTCGGCGTCGCGGGCACGCGGTCGTCGATGTTGATCGTGCCGCCGTCGATCGCGAAATGACGGATCGTCAGGTCGAGCGGCGGCGCTTCCTTCGCCACGGTTTCAACCTTCGCGCCGCTCGCGGCGCTCGCGGCGCTGGCAGCGGCGACGGTCGATGCGGCCGGCTTGCCTGCGTCGGCCTTCGGCGCGGCGACCGACGGCCCGGCGAGCTTCTCGACGTTCAGCCCCCCCTGCTTGTCGCGCGCGAGGTCGACGACCGGCTGGTCGAGCCGGATCTCGTCGAAATGCAGCGCATTGCGCAGCGGCTCGAGACCGGCGGCCGCGACGTGCACGCCGCGTGCGGCGAACAGCGGCGCGGACGCGCGGTCGGTCACCTTCGCGTCGTTGAAATCCACGGTGCCCGACACGCGCAGCGACGGCGTGTCGCCGCTCATCACGAAGTTCAGCGTGAGATTGCTGCTCAGCAGGCCGCTCGCGACGATCACCGGCAGCTTCGCCGGCGCGTACGAAATCAGCTTCGGCACGTCGAGCCGGTCGAATTTCAGCGCGACTTCCGACTCACGCGACAGCGCGAACGGCTTCGTCCTGCCGTCGATCGCGATCGGGCTGCCGTCGAATCGGGCGCGCAGCTTCGGCTGCACGAAGATGTCGGTCTTCGACGGCAGCGTCGCGATGAACGGAATGCCGAGCGTCCAGTTGTCGACTACGTGCTTTTCGTTCAGCAGGCGGTCGTCGAAGTCGATCCGGCCATCGTTGACCTGGATGTTCGACACCGAGAAATGCGTCGGCTTGCTTTCGGGTTTGGACGGCGTCGAGAACTTCTCGATCAGGTCGGTGAAGTTGAAGCGTTGCGCGTCGTAGCGGACGACGTGGAAGCGCGGCGAGTCGACGCGCAATTCGTTGACGATCGGCGCGCCGCGGAACAGCGACGCCCACGACGGCCGCACGACGAGCTTGCCGATGTCGATGAAGTCGCCCTGGCCGCCGCGCTCGCCGACGTGCACGCCGTCGGCTTCGAGATTCAGCGTGTAAGGGTTCAGCGCGATGCGCTGGATGGTGGACGGCCGGCCGAGCTGCTGGCTCAGTTGCTGTTCGGCGATGTGGCGGATCAGTGGCGGCGCTGCGAAGAATCCGAGCAGTCCGAATAAAACGAGGAAGATCAGCACGCCGAGGCCGATACGCCGGGTCCGGCGCGAGCGTGCAACGCCGCCGAGGGCATGGAGGGTCGAGGGTACGGTTTCTTTGTCTGCGCTTGACATGCTTGGATGCCTCGGGAATGGATGCCGGGCCGCGCCGGAAGACCGGTACGGCCACGCACGCTATCCCGAAAGTATAGGCTCAGGTGGTGACGGAACGACGTTCGGGCGAGGCCGCCGCGCCCGCGGATCGGACAGTGGCGGCGCCCGTCGGTTCATTTTCGGACGACGGCGGGCGGCATCCACGAGCCGTCGCTCGCCTGGGGCTTCGGCGCGTAGAGTCGCAGTGCGAGCGCGAAATCGGCGCGTGGCGCCGGCAGCCAGTTGGCCGCGTGCGTGCCGCCCGGCGACGCGGACACGACCACATCGATCGAGCCGTCGTGATTGCGGCGCAGCCGGTCGCGGTCGCCGAGCGAGCGGCGCGCCGAGCCGACATCGGGCAGCGAGCCGTTCGTCGCGTACGGCGTGAGCGTCCAGAACCCACGCACCGGCGGCAGCGCGCCCGGCGCGAAGTGCAGCACGTAGCGGTTCGCGCCGTTCAGCGGGTGGCCGTCGCTGTCGACACGCACGAGCGCGAGCGTCTCGTCGTCGCGCGTCGCCGTGCCGAACTGCGTGTACGCCGCGTACGCGCGCAGCGCATAGTCCTGGCCGTACTTGCCGGCCGTGTCGCCGATCCAGCTCCAGCCGTTCGCGCTCAGCAGGTTCGACGGCGGCGTCGCGAGCCGCGCGCGTGCCTCGGCGACACCGGCCGTCGCGGCGCTCAGGCGATCGCCCGTCCACAGCACCGGGTAACCGGCCGACACGCCGATGTCACCGAGCAATTCGTTCGCGTGCGCGTCGTCGGCGGGTGCCGGATTGTCCTGCAGCGCCTGCGCGAAGCGCGTGAAGAACGCCTTCGGGTCGAGCGCGGCCACCTGCTCGGCCGGCGTGCCGCCGCTCGCCGCTTCCGACGGCGCGCTACCCGCATGGACCGCGACCGACGCGCCGCGCATGCTGCCCGTATAGACGGACAGCGGCACCACGCGGATCGCCCGCTGCAGTTTCTTCACGTTCGTGAGGTCGCGCCCGCCGCTCGTCTGCAGCCGCACTTCGAGCCATGCGTTCGCCGACGGCACGTCGATACGCAATACGCCCTTCGGCAGCGTGCCCTGCCAGCCCTTCGCGGCGAAGGCAATCGTTTGCGATCGCGCGGCGCCGCGAGCGCCGCGCGCCGCCACGCTCGACGACGACCACAGCACGTTCGTCCACATGTCGAGCGCGCGGGCATCCCAGTAGCGGCCGCGGGTATCCGGCAGCGTCACGATCACCGGCTCGGCGCCGACGTCGAGCCAGCCGGTCGAGTCGAGCGTGTCGACGCCCGGCAGCGGCGGATTGAGCGCACCGACGGGCGGCAGCGCCTGCGCGTGACGCAGCGTGTTGAGCGGCGCCTGGCCCGGCTGCGCGCCGTCGCCGCCCGTCGCGGCTTCCTTCGCGACGTCCATCAGCACGAGCGGATAGGCGTATACATAGGAGTCGGCCACTTCGGCACGCATCCAGCCGGTTTTCCGCTGAATCGCATCCGGTTGCGACGCGCATCCCGTCAGCAGTGCCGCCAGAGCCAGCGACGCGCCTGCCGCGCGCCGCAGAGAAATTGATTCTCGTAGGTTTTCAATCATTGAGTACTGGCCGAATATCGTTCTTGTCAGTCAACGCCTTGTTCGACTCACGATCGGCGAAAGCAAGGCACCCCAGCGTGCCCGATTGCCGCTTTGCGGGGCGGACGCTGATGTCAGGCCGGTATCATAGCGCCTAAGGGCATCCCCCAATATGCCGAATATCGGGCGGAGCGGTAGCCGGCTCGTCGTCAGCCAGGACTTCGATTGATCCGGCCCCCTCGAAAGCCGCTCACCGCCTGCACGAGGCGGCACGACGCGCGAGAATGGATCGGCCGGCCGCACCATCCTGTATCGCATCGCCCCTTGACCTTCCCATCATGGGAATGTTGATACTGGCGTCATTCGCGGCACGAACCGCGCTTTTGGGGAATCGGACATGACTGAACCACTCGCCTCCGCCGCCATGCAAACGATCGAACTGACCATCGACGGCATGCATTGCGACGGCTGCACGGGCCGCGTGCAGCGTGCGCTGGCCGCCGTGCCGGGCGTCATCGAGGCCGCGGTCGATCTCGACGCGCATGCGGCGACGGTGACCGCTCAGGAGACCGTCGAGCCCGCACAGCTCGTCGCCGCGGTCGATGCCGCCGGCTATCGGGCAGCCGTGCGCGAAGCGGCTGTCGAAGCCGTTGCGACCGCGCACGCCGAGCACGCAAACGCCCGAGCCGCAACGGCGACGACGGCACAGCCCGCGCCCGCCGCCAGCATCGAACTCGACATCGACGGCATGACCTGCGCGTCGTGCGTGTCGCGCGTCGAAAAGGCGCTGGCGAAGGTGCCCGGCGTCACGCGCGCGTCCGTCAACCTCGCCACCGAGCGCGCGACCATCGACGCGGCACCGGACGTTTCCGCGTCGCAACTGGCCGACGCGGTGCGGCAAGCCGGCTACGGTGCGACGCCGGTCGCCGCGCCGCCGGCCGCTTCCCGCGATCTCGAATTCGACATCGAAGGCATGACGTGCGCCTCCTGCGTCGGACGCGTCGAAAAGGCGCTGGCCGCCGTGCCTGGCGTCGCGCACGCGTCGGTCAATCTCGCGACGGAACGCGCCTCGGTACACGGCACCGGCGCGCTCGACGCCGCCACGCTGATCGCGGCGGTCGCGACGGCCGGTTATCGGGCGTCGCTCGCCGCTGCACCGGACGCGGGCGTGTTGGCCGACGCCGAAGCCCGCGCCGGCGAACCCGCGCAAGCCCCCGACGCCCGCAAGCGCCGCGAAGCGATCCGCGAACGCAATCTCGTGATCGGCTCGGCCGTGCTGAGCGCGCCGCTCGTCGTGCCGATGCTCGTCGGGCCGTTCGGCGTCGACGCGATGCTGCCCGGCTGGCTGCAGCTCGTGCTCGCGTCGATCGTCCAGTTCGGTTTCGGCGCGCGCTTCTACCGCGCCGCCTGGCACGCCGTGAAGGCACGCACCGGCAACATGGACCTGCTCGTCGCGCTCGGCACGTCGGCCGCGTTCGGCCTGAGCCTGTGGATGCTGCTGCGCGACTCCGCGCACCCCGGCCACCTGTATTTCGAGGCATCGGCCGTCATCATCACGCTGGTGCGCTTCGGCAAATGGCTCGAAGCGCGCGCGAAACGCCAGACGACCGAGGCGATCCGCGCGCTGAATGCGCTCCGTCCCGACCGCGCTCGCGTCGTCGAGCACGGCGTCGAACGCGACCTGCCGCTGGCGCAGGTGCGCGTAGGCACGATCGTCAGCATCCGTCCCGGCGAGCGGGTGCCCGTCGACGGGCGGATCGTGTCGGGCCGCTCGCACGTCGACGAATCGCTGATCACCGGCGAAAGCCTGCCGGTGCCGAAGGACGACGGCGATCCGGTCACGGCCGGCTCGATCAACGGCGAAGGCGCGCTCGTCGTCGAAACCACCGCGATCGGCGCGGAGACGACGCTCGCGCGCATCATCCGCCTCGTCGAATCCGCGCAGGCGGAAAAGGCGCCGATCCAGCGGCTCGTCGATCGCGTCAGCGAAGTGTTCGTGCCGGCGATCCTCGGCATCGCCGTGCTGACGCTGGTCGGCTGGCTGATCGCCGGCGCCGGCATCGAGACGGCGACACTCAACGCGGTCGCGGTGCTCGTCATCGCGTGCCCGTGCGCGCTCGGCCTCGCGACGCCCGCAGCGATCATGGCGGGCACCGGCGTCGCGGCCCGCCATGGCGTGCTGATCAAGGACGCCCAGGCACTCGAACTCGCGCAGCGCGCCACGGTGATCGCGTTCGACAAGACCGGCACGCTGACCGAAGGCAAACCGTCCGTGACGGCATTCGACGCCGTCGACATTCCACGTGAGCAAGCGCTCGCTCTCGCGGCCGCGGTCCAGCGGCAAAGCGACCACCCGCTCGCTCGCGCCGTGGTCGCCGCGCACGATGCGGACGTCGTGACCCACGGCGGCACGGGTTCGACCGAGATCGTCGCGGCCGATGCGCGCGCGGTGGCCGGACGCGGCGTCGAGGCGCGCGTCGGCGGGCAGCGTCTCGCACTCGGCAGCACCCGCTGGCGCGACGAACTCGGCATCGTCGTGCCGCCCGAACTCGACGCGCGTGCCGCGGAACTCGAACGCGCGGGCAACACGATTTCATGGCTGATGCGTGCCGACGCGCCGCGCGCGCTGCTCGCGCTGATCGCATTCGGCGACACCGTGAAGCCCGGCGCGCGCGACGCGGTCGCGGCACTGGCGGCGCGCGGCGTCGCGAGCGTGCTTGTTACGGGCGACAATCGCGGCAGCGCGGCGGCCGTCGCGGCGACACTCGGGATCGGCGAAGTGCATGCGCAGGTGCTGCCCGACGACAAGGCGCGCGTGGTGGCCGAACTGAAACGCACGCACGGCGGAATCGTCGCAATGGTCGGCGACGGGATCAACGACGCGCCCGCGCTCGCCGCGGCCGATGTCGGCATCGCGATGGCGACCGGCACCGACGTCGCGATGCATACGGCCGGCATCACGCTGATGCGCGGCGACCCGGCGCTCGTCGCCGACGCAATCGACATCTCGAAGCGGACGTATCGGAAGATCCAGCAGAACCTGTTCTGGGCGTTCGTCTACAACCTGATCGGCGTGCCGCTCGCGGCGCTCGGCTGGCTGAATCCGGTGATCGCGGGGGCGGCGATGGCGTTCTCCAGCGTGAGCGTCGTGACGAACGCGTTGCTGTTGCGGAGATGGAAAGGCCGCGCACGGTGATGCGGGCGACGGCGGGCGTCGAGCCGTCCGACGGACGCCCGGCGCTTGTCGTATCGGGAATGGTTTGCCGAACGGCGGGGCGCAAATCGAATGCGCTGCGTCCGGACAGATCGCCGGACGAGGCCGGGAAAACGGCAACGCGCGTCACCAGCGCACGCACATACGGGCTTCAGCCCTGGACGACCGGCTTGATCAGCGTCGTCGTGATCGGCACGAAGCCGCACGCCCGATACAGTGCACGGGCAGCCGTGTTGTGATTGAACACCGACAGCCCGATTTCGGTGATGCCATGACGGCGCGCCTCGGCCTCGAGCGCGTCGAGCGCGCGCGTAGCCCAGCCCTGGCGGCGCCGGGTCGGGACGATGTCGAGATCGTAGATGAACAGCGTACGGTTCGGCCCTTCAGGCACGATCGCATACCAGAGATCGCCAACCGTGTCGCCGCTAGCGGCGTCGATCAGCTGGACAAGTATCTGGCCGGAGGTGAGCAGGCCGTCGGGCAACAGCGTATCGAAACAGGCCCGGGCGCGGCTCGCCGCGTCCTCGGTCGTGTTCTGCCCGGATGACACGAGATCGTGCGCGTAGCCGTCGATGGCGCGCGTGCGGTATGCGTGGAATTCACCGGCCGTCATCGGCCGCATCTGCAGCATGGTCCGGGTGTCGCGAGGGAAGTCGGACTTCCAGTGTAGCGGGACGGTCGCACCGGCGCGCGATGCGGCGGTGGAAAGCGGGCACGCAGTGTCGGCAAACGCCGCGCCGAATCAGCGAATCAGCGAATCAGCGAATCAGCGAATCAGCGAATCAGCGAATCAGCGACGGTACAGGACGATCGGCACGAGATTCGCACGACGCACGCGCTCGGCTTCGGCGCGACGCGCAGCGTACGAATATTCCGCGTCGAGCGGCAGGTGCGGGGAGACGAACAGGTCGTCGATCTTTTGCAGCAGGGCAAGAATGAAGCTCATGTGAGACTCCTGACAGATGGCGCTAGGGTTTTCCCTTAGATGGATGCCATTCTAAGGGTTTTCCCTGAACTCTGCCAGCGCACCGCATCAGTTTGCCGCACCCGCGCCACGGCCGATCGATGGCCCGCCCCGACGTGCGTTGCCACATCGGGGTTTGCAGGTAGGGTCGGAAGATTTAACGCGTTCGACGCGCGCGCTTCGCGGCCGCCGCCTCGCGATTCGCATTGCGCTGCAACCGGTCAACTTGCGACAGCATCGCTTCGTGGTGTTCCGCGAGCGTCATCAGCGTGGCCTGCTGGGTCGACAGATCGGCAGCCAGCCGGTCGATCCGCTGCTGCCGGGCGTCAAGTTCCTGCTTCAGGTGCGCGATCTGCCGCGTTTGCAGCACCAGCGCGACGAGCCCCGCGAATACGACGATCGCCAGCGCCAGCAGCAACCGGTTGACGCGCCGCATCTCGCGATCGGCCGCCTGCTTCATGCCGGCAGTCTCGGCCTGCAGCGCGACGAGCCGGTCCGACAGCGGGCGAAGTTGCGTGTCCGGATCGAAGGCGGACGCACTCGACGTGGCCGGTTGCGCACGGTCCGCCGACGGCTTCGTCACGAAGGACGCCGCGGAGGCAACGGGCTGCACGATCGGCGAGGCGGGCGCTACAGCTGCTCGCGCAGCGTCACGGGCAATCGCGGCGCCGGCGGGCGCGGCCGGTTCGGCAGTCGTGGACGGTTCAGTGGATGGCGCGGGATGCTGCGCCGGGGCCGCTTCCGACGCCGCGTCGACGGATGCCACTTCCGGCGCGCTACGCGCCGCTGCCGCTTCGCGTACGCCTGCGGCCACGCGGCGCTTGCCGCCGGAGGATGCGCGACGGCCCTTCGTGGTCTCGCCGGGCGCCCGCACTGCTTCGTCGCGCGTGACCGGCGTGGCAGCGCCTTCGCGCTCACTGCCCGCGTTCACGGATCGGTCGCCGATGACCGCATCGGCCGCACCTTCTGCCGCTCCGGCATTCGCGGTCGAACGATCGGCGTGCGTCCCGGCCGCGTCGCCGGCTTGCGCCACACTACCGGCCATCATCTGGCCGCCGTCGGTTGCGGGCTCATCGGCTGCAGTCGCGGCGGCACCATCGGGCAGCCGCGCCTCGCCGGGCTTCGCTGCATCGGCAGAGGACGCACGCACGGCATCAACATCGACATCGACCACTTCGCCGATTCCACGCGCCGACGCAGACTCCGCCGTTTTCGCAACGTCAGGCGCCGGCTCGACCGCACCGGCAACGACGCCCGGCGTGCCGAACCCCTCCAGCATTGCCTGCCGACCAGCGTCATCGCTGTCCGCGACGGCGTCCACCGTGTCGGCGTCCATCCCCCCGTCGCCGCGCGAGACCACCGGCCCACGCGCGGCCGGCTCGACCACCGGATCGCCGAACAGATCGAGCGTGCGTTCGTCCCGCGGCGCATCGCCGCCCGTCGCGTTGCCGGACCGCGCGATTGCCTTGGCGGCGGTGTCTGCCGCGGCCGCGACGGCACGCGGACGCGAACGAGCCGACGAGCGGTCGGCGCGGGAACGGGAGCGAGGCAGGGAAACGGATTCGGTCATGGAGTCGGATTACAGGCCCGCGAACGCGGAGCCGGATGTCGAACGGAATCAGTGACCGGCCATTGTCGCATGACCGATCGCCGATCCGGCCGATCGGATGCCGTCTATTCGTCACCCAACAACCCGCCGCCCTCCTCGAATCGCGTCACGCACGAAAGCGCGCGCAGCTTGTCGCAGATCGCGCGGTATTCGAGATCGGACACGCGCGCGAGCGCGATGCGCACCTCGTCGTGCTCGCCCCCATCGTCGGCGCGCTGCACGATGAATTGCTTCACGCGCGCGCTGTCGGGGCCGAGGGCCGCGTGCAGCGAATCGAACGTCAGCGCGCCGCTCACCACCGTCAGCGCGAGTTGACGCCGCTGCCGCACCGTGAAGTAGCGCCGCTCGAGCGGCTTGATGCCGGCCAGGATGATCAGGATGATGATCGTCGCGGAAATCGACGCGACGTACAGGCCGCCGCCCACCGCGAGGCCGATCGCGGCGACCGACCACAGGCTCGCGGCCGTCGTCAGCCCGCGCACGATCTCGCCGCGCAGCAGGATCGAGCCCGCGCCGAGGAAACCGATGCCCGATACCACCTGCGCGGCGATCCGCGACGGATCGAGCACAATGTGGTCGCTGCTGCCCAGCACATCGGCGAAACCGAACGCCGACACGATCATGATGAGCGTCGAGCCGACGCAGACCAGCATGTGCGTGCGCAAGCCGGCCGCCCACGAAAGGCGCTCCCGCTCGAAGCCGATGACACTGCCGAGCGCCGCCGCGAGAACCAGCCGCATCACGAGTTCCAGGTTGCCGAGCATCCGATTTCCCTCCTGTTTTGAGGACGGCCGCGCGGAATGGTTTATCCTTGGCCCCGGCCGCGCCGCTCCGCGCCGCCCCAATTCGATCCAAGCGTTCAACCCCGCCATGTCCGTTCCCGATTCCGCTTCCGCCCAGGCCGCCCGATTGCGCGACCATTTTGCGCACGTCATCCTGCCGATCTGGCAGGGTTCAGGGTTCGACCAGACGCTGCGGCTACCGTTCGAAGCCGTCGATCCGGCCACCCATGCACCGCTGCCCGTCACCCGTTATCGCGCAATGGCATGCGCGCGACAACTGTTCGTGTTCGCGCAGGCCGGCAACACCTCGCATGCGGCCACGCTGTTCGACTCGCTGTGCAGCCGCTTCCGCGACCCGCGCCACGGCGGCTGGTTCTACAGCGTCGACGCGCAAGGCGCGCCGCTCGACACGACCAAGGACCTTTATACACACGCGTTCGTCGTGTTCGCGTGTGCCGCATGGCATGCGGCGTCGGGCGACACCGCGGCGCGCACGGTCGCCGAGGACACGGCCGCGCTGATCCAGGACCGCTTCGCGCCGCAGCCGGGCACCGCGCTGCTCGACGCCGCGCGTCACGCCGATTTCTCGTCATCGGGCAGCGGCGCGCTGCAGAATCCGCTGATGCATCTGACCGAAGCATGGCTCGCGGCCGCCGATGCGTTCGGCGACGCCGCGTTCGACGATGCGCTAGCGCGCACCGCGCAGGCTGTCGAGCGCACGTTCGTCGATACGGCGACCGGCTGTGTCGCCGAGCTGCCGCTCGGGGCGGCCGACAACCGCTTCGAGCCCGGCCATCAGTTCGAATGGTTCTATCTGGTCGATGCGGCCGGCGCGCGCCTCGCGCAAACCGGGCTCCCCGACGCACTCGCGCGCGCGTTCGCGTTCGCCGAGCGGCACGGGATCGATCCGCTCACGGGCGCCGTGTGCGCGGCGGTCGACGCACAAGGCGCATGCATCGACGCCACGCAGCGAATCTGGGCGCAGACCGAATACCTGCGCGCGCTCGCCACGCACGGCGGCACGCCGGCCTCCGCGCCGCTCGCGCTGCAGATCGAGCGTTTCGCCGCGCGCTTCCTGCATCCGCGCGGCTGGTTCGAGTGCAAGACGGCCGACGGACAGGTGTCGCGCGCCGACATGCCGTCGACGACGCCCTACCACCTCGCGACCGCTTACGCGGCGCTGCCCGCCGTCTCGTAACCCGCGTCCGCGAACGACGCCGCGCGCTCGCCGCGAACATCGCGAGCCGCGCGCGCGTCGCCCAGTTCGAACACCGACACCGCCTGCATCAGGTGCGCGGTCTGGTCGTTCAGCGACGCGGCCGCCGCCGCGACTTGCTCCACCAGCGCCGCGTTCTGCTGCGTCAGCTGGTCCATTTGCGTGACGGCCTGGTTGACCTGCTCGATGCCGACGCTCTGCTCGACCGACGCGGCCGTGATCTCCGACATCGTCTGCACGACCCGCGCGATCGACGCCGACACCGTCCGCATCGCGTCGCCGGCCCGCTCGACGAGTTCCGAGCCGCCGTCGATCTGCGTGACCGACTCCTCGATCAGCGCCTTGATCTCCTTCGCCGATTGCGCGCTGCGCTGCGCGAGCGAGCGCACTTCGCCAGCGACCACCGCGAAGCCACGGCCCTGCTCGCCGGCCCGCGCGGCCTCGACCGCCGCGTTCAGCGCGAGGATGTTGGTCTGGAACGCGATGCCGTCGATCACCGAGATGATCTCCGCGATGCGCCCGGAGCTTTGGGCGATGCCGCGCATCCGGTCGATCACGCTGTCGACCACGCCACCGCCGTGGCGCGTCGCGTCGAGCGCCGCGTCAGCCAGCGCGCTGGCCGCACGCGCGCTGTCGGTGTTCTGGCGGACGGTCGCGGTCAATTCCTCCATGCTTGCGGCGGTTTCCTCGAGCGACGCGGCCTGCGTGCCCGTGCGCGCGGACAGGTCCGCGTTGCCGCCGGCGATTTCACCCGCGCCGAGGTGGATCGCGTCGGACGCGTGACGCACGGTGCGCACGGTATCCGCGATGCTCGCCTGCATCGCGGCAAGGCCGCGCAACATCCGGTCGATCTCGAACACGCCGCCTGCCCGCACGGCTTCGTCGAGCCGGCCCTGCGCGATGCGCTCGAAATGGCGGCCGGCTTCGTCCAGCGGCGCGACCACCGCGCGCCGCGCGGCAGCGTAGATCGTCGCGCTCGCCGCGAGCATCGCCACCAGCAGCACGATGCCGACCCACTTGAACCATTGCATCCCGCTATCGATCGTGGCGAGCGCATCGCGGCTCGATGCGCCGCCGTAGTCGGCGAAGCGGTGCAGTTCGGCGAGATACGCGTCCTGGAAGCCCTGCGTCGGCTGGTCGAGGAACGCCTGGATGTTGTCGGCGTCGAGGAACTGCACGAGTTCGCCCAGCGCGCCGCGCAGCGCGCGATAGCGCTCGGCGAGCGCCGCCACGTGCGCGCGGTTCGTCGCGTCCACGGCCTGCGCGGCCGTCAGCGCGGCGAACGCCTTGTCCGCTTCGGCGAGCGAAGCGCTGGCATGGCGGATGATCTCGTCGGGCTTCGGGCCGCCGCGCACCATCCGCGTGCCGGCGCGCGACAGGTTCACGCGTGCGTCGAGCAGGCGCTCGGTCGCCTGGCTGGCCGCGTCGACCTGCTCGATCGCGACGTTCGACAGATCGTCGACGCCGCTGCGTGTCGACGCGAGCGCCCAGAAGCCGAGCGCCTCGATCGCGAACAGAAAGAGGCAAAACACGGTCAACACGCCGAGCAGACCGGACGCGAGCTTGATTTTTCCGAACATGGGGGAGATTCCTGGAGAGGCGACGATGGAGCAATGCCCCGGCATTAGCGGCATTTCTTCGTCGGACTTTAGGAACACGGGGAGGAGCGGACGGCCGAGCCCCCGTCATTCCCGCCGAATCGCCGGCAAACGAGGACAACGCACGCGTTCGACGCAATAATCGCGTCGCATCGCGCCGGTCATTGCACGAAATGCGAACGAATTTCCTTGCTTATCCGCAGCCCCCTTCCTAGAGTTCAGCGCAAGCGGACACGCATTGCGAGGGCAGTCGATGACGGACATCACGGATCACGCGCGCGGCGCATTGCGCGCGCAACCGTTCAGCATGCTGCTGGGCACGGAGCTGATGCATATCGGCGACAACGAAGTGTCGCTGTGCTTGCCCGTGCGGGAAGAGTTGCGGCAGCAGCACGGCTTCGTGCATGGCGGCGTGATCGGCTACCTCGCGGACAACGCGCTGACCTTCGCCGGCGCGCTCGTACTCGGCCCGCGCGTCATCACCGCCGAATACAAGATCAACTACCTGCGGCCGGCCGTGAACGGCACGCTCGTCGCGCGCGCGAAGGTCGTCTATGCGGGCCGGCACCAGGCGACCTGCCAGTGTCATGTGTTCGTCATCGACGGCGATCACGAGCGGCTCGTCGCGATCGCGCAAGGCACGATCAATCGCGTCGGCGACGGCAAGATGCCGGATGCGCCGGAGGAAACGGCGTGAATCCGTCGCGCCGATAAAACATACCGCGTTGTCCGGAATGCGTTCGACGTCAGGACGCGGTCAATGCTTTCCGCCCGCCAAGGGCAAGAATCGGGGCGCTACGCGCGCCCGAACGTTTCCGTTCGCGTCGGTACGATAAATCCCGCGCGCCGAATTGTGCGGATGCTGGACCGCGTCGGACACGCTCAGCACCGGCGCAAAGCACGCGTCGGTGCCTTCGAGCAGCGCGCGCCAGTGCGCGGACGGCTGCTGCGCGAACACCTCGGCAAAGCGCGCCTTCAGCGCCGGCCACTGCGCGCGATCGTACTGCGATGCCGGATCGACGTCGGTCAACCCGAGCCGCTCGATCAGCAGCGCGTAGAACGGCGGCTCCAGCGCACCGATCGTCACGCATTCGCCGTCCGCGCAGCGATACACGTCGTAAAACGGCGCATCGTGGAAGAGGCTCGGCTGCGCGCCGTCGAGCTGGCCGTTCGCGCGCGCCCAAAGCGCCAGCGAGCCGAGCATCGACACGATGTCGACGATCGCGCCGTCGACCACGCGCCCCTGGCCGCCGCGGCGCACGTCGAACAACGCGCAGACGATGCCGAACGCGAGCCCGAGTGCGCCCCCCGCATCGCCGACGACCGTCGGCGGCACGCCGGGCCGTCCGTCGCGCGGCGCGGACAGCGACAGCAGCCCCGTCAACGCGACGTAGTTCAGGTCGTGCCCGGCCGCCGTCGCGAGCGGCCCGTCCTGGCCCCAGCCCGTCATCCGTCCGTAGACGAGCTTCGAATTGTGGTGTGCGCAATCGTCCGGACCGAGACCGAGGCGCTCCATCACGCCGGGCCGCAGCCCCTCGATAAGCGCGTCGGCCTGGGTGATCAGCGCGAGCGCCGCGTCGCGGCCGGCCTTCGTCTTCAAATCGAGTTCGACGATCGTCTTGCCTTCGCGCAGCAGGTCGCCGTCGCGGCCCTGCAGCGCGTCCGGCGCGCTGGTGCGGCCCGCCGGACGCGCGATCAGCGTGATGCGCGCGCCCATCCCGGCGAGCATCCAGCCCGCGAGCGGGCCGGGGCCGAGGCCTTCGAATTCGACGATGTGGACGCCGGAAAGCGGCGCGTTCAATGACATGGCGACCTCGCTGGAGTGCAACGCGATTAGACGGGACAAGCAAACGTTCCGATTCTATGTGAAGCGTGCGGCGCACGCGGCACGTACGGGAACGATGAAAATGGCCAAACAGCGGCCCGCATGCCATTCGCCCGGGCACCGCAGGCGCGAACGGCGTCGCACGCCCGAAAGCAAGCAGCGGCCCGATGAACCGGATCACCAGCGCGACGACGATCAGCGCAACGAATACGAGGAACTGGCGCGAGGCCAGAAACGACGAGGTTCTTCCTTTCTTATATCCCGGAAACGGATCTGGCTTATCGCGCGACGACGATCTCGACGCGGCGGTTCTGCGCGCGCCCCTGCGCGGTGCGGTTGTCGCCGACCGGATCGGCATCGCCTTTACCGGTTGCTTCGAGACGATTCGCCGGCACGCCTGCTGTCTGGAGCGATTGCATGACCTGGGTGGCCCGCTCTTCTGAAAGCGCCTGATTCGATGCAAAGTGGCGGCTTCGGATCGACACGCTGTCGGTGTAGCCGAGGACGGTAACCTTGCCCGGCACCTTGGCGATTTCAGCGGCGATCTTCTCGATCAACGGATTCATCGAATCTTGAACCGCTGCGCCGCCGGGCTTGAACATCGCGTCGCCGCGGAACGTTACGGTGCTGTGTTTTGCGTCTTCGCTTACGCTCACCATGCCTGCGGCGATCTCGTTTTTGAGCAGTTGTTTCAGATGGAGTTGCGGGGCGGGCGGTGGGGGCGGCGGGGTCAGGTTTCCGATCGCCGCGATCTGCTTCTGAAGCGCCGCGCCACGGGTCGACAGTTCGTATTTGAACCAGCCGAACAGACCGAGCAGGATCGTCGACAACACGGCTACCGTGATCCACACGGGGAAATCGTAGAAGGACAGGCGCTTGCCCTTCGCATTCGATTGCCAATGCGGCGAGAGCGTCAGTGGCACCGGATCGCGTTGCGACGTGATCTCGTTGTAGAGACGCTGGCGAATCGCATCGTGTTTGCGTTTGCCACCCGCTTCGAGACGGTAGCGCCCTTCGAAACCGAGGCTGAGTATGCGGTAGATCACCTCCAGGAGGTCCCGGTGTTCACGTGGATCCTCCAGCAAGCGGGCGATCAGCAGATAGACTTTATCCCCGCCGCGTCGGTCTTCGTGGAAAGTCGTTGCGAGGCCGCCATTGATCCATTCTATTCCCGCCCCGTCCTCCCTCGCCCAGGCGGTCTGCGTTGCCGCCTCGTCGAGCGCTGTGCACAGGCAATACCGTGCGCCGATCATGTGGTCGCGGCGAATGTTCGCCTGCTCACAGAGCTTCTGGAACACACGCATCTCTTGTTCGAGAAGCATGCGCAGTGCGAGTATCTGGTCTGGTTCGAGATACTCGGGCATACTCGCTTGCGCCCGAAGAAGCGGGCCTGCGGCAGCTCGCAACGGATTATCTGCGGCTAGAACCGCCTGCAACCTTTCCTCAAACGGAATTGCCCGGGATTCAGCGGATTCACGCCGTTCGGCCGCAGATTGCGCCTGGCCGGTTTCGGAATTGGGCGCAGGATTTGATTGATTACTCATCGCAGCATTTTTTATAGTTTATTGATAACTCAGTAGTATTAATTGTCGAATCGCGTGTTGGACGGCATTCGACACGAACATTCAATCTTCAACAGATGCGTAGGCGCAGACGTTGATCTCCGTTTTTTTTGACAGACTGATCCAGTGCTACGAGATCGACAACGTAGTGTGCCGACTGACCAGCACGCACCCGCATTTCGCGCGATGCCCTTCTAGGGCTGCAGGTTCACCATCCATCATGAAGGATTCCTCTCCTTCCATAATTTGATTGATTCCGTGTTCGTTGCAGCGAACGATATCTTCTCTGCGTGCAATTGCACGACCGTCAACGACATCTGTTGCAGCCCCCGTCAATACCTCGCCACCGAACGGCGCCAAGGCGTCGCCTACTACAATAATCTGTCGTGTCATCTTGTTTCTTCTTTCATACAGCTCGTCACGCTCTGATCTTCCATCGTTCGCGCCAAATCCCTAGCACCTCACTACCGGCGCCATGTTCGGGCCATTCATTTCGGTAGCTCACGAATGTCTAACCCACGTGCTGTGCCTTGATTCGGTGCAGGCGTAACTGGCTTGGCCGAATCGATCAGCGTCTTGACGTTACCGTCCCACTTGGGCAACGCCGCAGGCGGTAGTGGTAATACCTTGTCCAGGTTGGGGAGTTGCAAGCGGCCTCGGTAATGCTCCAAGACTCGAGCAATCTTGCTGTACCGTTCCGCGCGGGCGCGATCGATGTGGCCGACAAGATTACGTCCCTCGGCCAAGTTGAATCCGTCGAATTGGGTAAAACTCGCGCTCGCACATTTTGCGCTCCCGAACTTCACTCCCTCGTGCAGCGTCTCCAGCGCACGCCGCTTGGCCTCCGGGGTTTCCGGCCGAGCGTAGATATAGCTCAGTTTATGTGCGGCATCGCCATACCCTTGCGCCAACGCACACTCCAGCATTTGCGTCGCAATGGGTTCATTGCCCCAGAATTCGCCGCCCGGATCGTCATACGTGCCTGCGAGTTTGTGGCCGAGGAACGTCATCGCCGATGGGCTGCCCATGTCCGCCGCGCGCTGGAAAAACGCATACGCGCTCGTCGCATTGCCACCTCTGACCAGCCCCCTCTGGTGGTACACCCCCATGCGGTCGTAGGCGTCCGGCACACCCAGCTTCATCGCCTTTTCTACCCACGTGATCGCCACTTCCGGATCGCGTTCCGGTACACCCGGATATGTGCTCTGGATCAGCGCTGCCAGATTCAGCATCGCCTCCCAGTGATTGCGCTCCGCAGCCTGTTCGTATAACTGGTAAATCCGAGCATAGTCACGACGCTTGTAGTAAATGTCCGGATCGTCCAATACCAACGCCTGTTGGAACCATAGTTCAGCCTGCGCATCGATGGGCGGAACGTGTTGATCCTGGTACACGCACTTGAACTCCTTGCGATGCGGATTGAACAGCGGCAGTTTCTCGTAGCGTGGCAGATCGGACATGGCAGCGGTCAGTTTGTCGGTCAGGGTCGTCAATGGCCCGGCCTGTGCCCCTGAGACATGCAGGCACAGCACGGCAACGATGACGCGCAGACTCCAATCGGGCACGTTCATTACAGATCGACTCACAACGCGATCCTCTCGAAGCCGTCCGCAGTGCTTGCATTCGGACTACCCACATAGGTCCATTGCACGTGTTCCGGCTCAATATCCAGATAGCGATGGCCCGGGTCCGGAAACGATTGCCCTTCGTGGACGAAGGCTTGTTGATCCCAACGGTTGTACAGGTCCGCGAGTCGATGATCGACCGCAACACGTCCTTCCCAGATTCCAGCACGGGGACACTGCTCCAGCCCGTGGCAGACGAGTACTTCAGGTTGCGCCGACAACTGCCGCAGGAATCCGGCATCGCTCAATTGCGCGACGAAAATCTCTTTTGATGGTTGTGCAGGACGGGCATCGCCAAGGTAATGCCATTGCACCTGTTCCGCTTCGAGCCAACTGACTTTCGGCAGGTCAAAACGCTCGCCTGCCCGATAGCGCTCGGGGTTTCCGCCTCGGGCGAATCGGAGCTGGTCCTTGCGCATGGTCGATAGGCCGTAGAGGGCAAGCCAGTAGCCCGTCTCAGGCACTACCTTGTCCCCGGTCACAGCGTAAGTACTTTGCGCGAGCGGCAGGACGTCATGTCCCTCCGGCATGAACTCACGCCCGTCAAGCGCGGACACGGCGTTCTTCTTCGGTGCAGGCGTGACTGGCTTGGCTGCATCAATCAGCGTCTTGACGTTGCCGTCCCACTTGGGCAACGCCGCAGGCGGTAGTGGTAATACCTTGTCCAGGTTGGGGAGCTGCAAGCGGCCTGGGTAATGCTCCAAGACTCGAGCAATCTTGCTGTACCGTTCCGCGCGGGCGCGATCGATGTGGCCGACAAGATTACGTCCCTCGGCCAAGTTGAATCCGTCGAATTGGGTAAAACTCGCGCTCGCACATTTTGCGCTCCCGAACTTCACTCCCTCGTGCAGCGTCTCCAGCGCACGCCGCTTGGCCTCCGGGGTTTCCGGCCGAGCGTAGATATAGCTCAGTTTATGTGCGGCATCGCCATACCCTTGCGCCAACGCACACTCCAGCATTTGCGTCGCAATGGGTTCATTGCCCCAGAATTCGCCGCCCGGATCGTCGTACGTGCCTGCGAGTTTGTAGCCGAGGAACGTCATCGCCGATGGACTGCCCATGTCCGCCGCGCGCTGGAAAAACGCATACGCGCTCGTCGCATTGCCACCTCTGACCAGCCCCCTCTGGTGGTACACGCCCATTCGATCGTAGGCGTCCGGCACACCCAGCTTCATCGCCTTTTCCACCCAGCGAATCGCCACTTCCGGATCGCGTTCCGGTACACCTGGATACGTGCTCCGGATCAGCGCCGCCAGATTCAACATTGCCTTCCAGTGATTGCGCTCTGCGGCCTGAACATACAGCTTGTATATCCTCGGATAATCACGATCTTCAAACCAAACGTCCGGATCGTCCAATGCCAATGCCTGTTGGAACCATAGTTCAGCCTGCGCATCGATGGCCGGAACGTGTTGATCCTGGTACACGCACTTGAACTCCTTGCGATGCGGATTGAACAGCGGCAGTTTCTCGTAACGTGGTAGATCGGACATGGTACCGGTCATTGTTTCGGTCAAGGTCATCAATGGTCCTGCCTGAGCCCCAGCGGCATTCAATGCCGCAGCGGCCAAAAAAATTCTTGCATAACGAATCACAGAAGCCACCTTCCTTTACACAATTGCTGTTTTGTTCGATGACGGGACCGTAACCTTAGCGTGCATAGTGGATGTGGCGCGATAATCTTCGAAGCGCAGGAGAAACCCGTTCATAGACTTTCCACGTTGCTTCAAGTCATCGTTGTCGGCCATTTGTTCACTCCACTTGTCGAATACATCAGGTATCAACTCTTGATCGCCGGTTCCTCGGATCTTGGTCCCCGAATGCAACATGAACACCTTCTCACGCAACTTCGCCGCCCATTCATCCCCAGTCGCAGCAATATTGATCTCGCTATCCACCGACATGCTGCGCTGATTCAGGTTCGCGCTCCCCAGTGTCACGAAAACGTCGTCGATCAGCATGAGCTTGGAGTGGATATAAATCTCCCGATACGCCATCTGCCCGCCGACCACGCCGCTCGTACGCAATCGCGCAACGCTCACCTTCATTCCCAACGTGTTCTTGAGTTCTTCCACGCTTGGACGATCCAGCACCTTGTGCGTCGCCTTGACCTTGAGTGGATTCCCGTGTTCGTCCTTCAGATCGATGGTGTGCGTCGCATCCTTCGCATTCTCGTAGCGTTGATTGACCTTGCCCGTATCCACCAATTCGGCCTGACTGGGCATGGCGCTCCCGTGGCCCAGCTCCGTCAGTGTGTCGAACGTACGCGGAATCAATCCGTCATCCTCAGGATGAGGAATGACGATAAACAAGTGGAGCTGCGGAACTTCTGCTGCTGGCTTGTTGGAAAGCTTGTTCCAGGATCGGCAGAATTTCAGGCGCTGCTCCTTCAAATGCCGCGCAAATTCCGGATAAAAGAAATACTGATTCTCGATGTAGATATACTTACGGGCATAGGTAGTAGCCTGAAAGTACAGTTCCTTGATACTCTTTTCCCGCTCGTGCGGCTGGGTGCGCACGATCTGCACGGCCTGCTTCGAATTTCTCGGCAACGTCGGGATCCGGGACGGCACATCCGTCAATTCCTTTGTTTTCAGGGAATCGGATGCAAACAGATTCCAGCCTCGCTCGAAATTCTGATGCAGGCGCTTGAGCGCCGGGCCGACCACTCGGCACGCATAATCCTGAAGCGGCCTCGCGTGCCGATACTGACCGATGCCGAGCCGTTTGTTGGGGTTCTGGGTGCTCCGCGCCTGCTCACGTTCCCCCGCAAGCATTCCTGCCGTCCAGGTCTCCCGCCGCGGATCATCGATATCGTGTTTCGTACCGTCCCAATAATCCGTCACGGAGTTCAGGCCCATGACGTAACCGACGGCGTGTCGACCATCTTCGTACGCGTAATCGATCAATATCGGCTTCTGGTGATGCGTCGGAAAATTCAAAAGCAGGCCCTTTTCATCGACGGGGTTATGCCATTCGTACGCGGGTTTATCCTTCTCCTTCGGCTCCGCGTCAATCAAGGCTTCGACGTCGGATCGGGAAATGTCTCGAAGAACAATTTGGAGATTCGGATTTCTTCCGACACCTCGATTCCTCAGCGGAAGATTGTCAATCCACCATTTCCTGCAGTAGTCGTGCCGGATACGATTTCCATAAGGCCCCCCTAGCGGCCCTCTCTGAGCGTCCGTATAGCCTGGCATATTGTTCTGCTTGGTCGACGCCAGGAGGTCATGCCATATCAACAGCCGAACCCGCACCCGATTTTTGGCGCGCGTCGTAATTTCGTCCAGCAGCTCGCCATAGGTATGACCGCGCTTCCATTTCTTTCCGGTCCGCACAAGCTCCATGCCCGGATCGAATCCCCAACAGACGATATCGACTGTCGACCTGGCGTTGCGGATATCTTTTTCGATCTCCTTGAACCCTTCCTCACCGCAGATGACGAACTTCAGAGCGTTACCGTAGGTAATGGGGATACTCTCGCGCTTCTCCAGCAACCACTGGACTGCACCGTGAGCCTTGCGGCCGGCTTCATCGATCGCGATGTCGACAGGGTTGTGTGTCTTGATTTCATCAGTCATATCATCTCCCGTTGGAGTTGCGATCGCAAATCACTTTCATGCAATGCGTTCACCGCGATTCGAACGCAAATCGGTGTGCCCGGCATCGCGATTGAGCACATCGCGCACCTTGAGCTGGAACTGCCCTCCGTTGCTCAACTTGATCTGGTATGCGGTCGTGCCCGGTTGATGGTTCTTCACGACGACTCGTCCGAATTCGTCGGTCACCCCTTCGTCGATCTTCGTTTCTCCGCTGAACAGTTCGTAGGGTTCGTCGATGTATTGATGCGTTGCCCCCGGCAGCGCGCCAAGCACGAAGTGCAGGTTCTGAGGCATTTCGGGTGCACTGGATGCAAGCGGCTTACCAACGTTATCGGGCCCCGTGAAGATCCGCCCCGCCGAGTGAACCTCGTATCGTCCCGACGTGCCGGAACGGATAGCTCCTGCGCTCCAGCGCGTATAGCTTCCGCCACCGCTGATCTCTACCTCCTGCTGTGCACTGATGCGAATTCTGTCGGCAACGACGGTCACATTGAGTTTCGCGAGCAGATTGATGCTGTCCTTGAGCGCCTTGAGATCGATATCGCCGGCAGCTGCTACGAAGCGCATGCCAGCCTGATAGACGAACAACCGAAAAGCTTTGCGGAGGCTCGCGAACAATCCGCCGCCCGTGACAACCGACACGTCCGTACCCGCCGTGATTGCTGCGGCATGCCCGCTGCTCAGATGGATCTGCTCGGGTGTACTGGCGACTATGCCGGTCGGGCTGGCGAGTACGAGTTGCGGATCCCTGAACTGCTCCAGTTTTCCACCTCCCCGAATCGCGTCTGCCTGCGACTTCAACGAGCCGGCGACGCTCGTTTGCTCGCCATCGTGCGCGCTCGCCGATTGCGCGGTGCGGGCGAGGTTCTCCATGAGCTCATGCGAGTCAGCGAGTTGCGCATCGATTTCGTCAACACTGAACGCATCACCGTTAGCAGCGGGTCGGCCGAACGTAGTGAGCAGCATCCCTTCCGCACTTCGAACCGCAGCCTTGCCGTCCGTGCGCAGCTCAGCTCCCCGCCCCCGCTCATCCTGCCGCCCCGCATTCCCCGCGATCCGCGTGATGTACCCGAGATTCAGCTGCGAACTGCCCTCGTCGCTCGACAGATGCGCCTGGATCTTCCCGTTCGTATCGTCGAAGGCCAGCGTGTTCGCGCGCCGCCCATCGAGCTCTCGACTGCGAAAGCCCGCCAACGCCTGATTGCTCGACAGAGCGAACGGCGGCATATTGAACGCATTCGCCGCACTGCCCACAACGATCGGCAAATCCGGATCGCCGTTGACGAATGCGACCTCGACCTCCTGCCCACGCCTCGGCAGAAAGACCGAGCCGAACTGATCGCCGCGCCACGCGCCGGCCACGCGCACCCAGCAGCTCGAGCGTTCGTCGTTCCTGCCCAGCCGGTCCCAGATGAACTGCAGCTTCACCCGGCCATACGCATCGGTCCAGATTTCCTGGTTCTCCGGGCAGGTGACGACCGCATACTCGACACCATGAATCCGCGGCTTCTCGATCGAGCGCAGCAACCGAAATGGCTCATTAGTCGGCTGCAGCGTGAAATCCGCTTCGCATCGATACTGCTGGCCGGCACCCGACGCTTCACCGACTTCCTCGATCGTCAGCGAGCATGCGATGACCGCGTGCTCCCGGTTGGCCGCATCCTGCGGATAGTGCGACAGCACGAATGTCTGGCCCGCGACGAGGCCGCGCACATTCCCGCTTCCGGAAGCACGCAGCCCCTGGCAGCGGTACGCCTGCATCTGCACGAGCGTCAGGTATTCCGCCTCGGTCTGCGGATCGTTGTGATCGCCGGAGAGACCGCCCGCGCCGGCTTGCGGCTGCGCGTAATCGCCCCATGCGTAGTGTTCCTGATTGGCGAGTGCCGTATCGCGCGGATCCTCTCGCTTGACCGTCATATCCGCGCGCGGCCACGTATAGTCGTAGTCGACACGCGTTACCGCGCCGGTCGTCAACGCATGCGAGACGGACAGGTCGTGGATATGCTCCTCGTCGATGCGCCGCCCGTTCGGCGCGGCATAGCGAATCGTCGCGTACGCGTCGCCGAGCGGCTTGAGCGCGCCCATCGAATCGACCAGCACCAGCCGATGCTTGCCGTCGCTGTGCTCGAAGAAGTAGAAGATGCCCCACTCTTCCCACAGGCGCTGCAGGAACGCCCAGTCGCTTTCGGCATGCTGGCGCTGGATGTCCCGCTTGGGCCACGCCCGGTTCGGGCGCGGTATCGTCAGCCGTTTATCGACCGGGAACGGATAGGCCGACAGCACCGCGTCGGTGATCTCGATCACCGACATATCCTGGTAGATGCGGCTATCGCAGTTCTTCGTTGCAAGCCACAGCCACGGGAGCAAGGTCAGCACATATCCGATCGAACGACCGTCTTCGCGCAAGATCGTCGCGCCAACGACGACGCCCGTGATCTCCCGCGCGCCAGCGCCGATATTGGCCATGCCGGCATCGCCGGCCAATCCGGGGATGAAACGCCCTTTGCCTTCCAGCTGGATCGCCACGGTCACTTCCGTGCCGATCAACTTGTCGAGCTCGACGTTCGCGGCAATGCTTGGCGAAAACGCGAGCGCGTCGGGTGTCTTCAGCTCCAGCGTGTACTCGAACAGTTCCCCGATCGCTTCCCGTCCGCTCAGCTTGACCGGCGTGAGGAACGGCTCGCCGCCGAAGGTCGGCAGAGCCGCGCCGGTAATCGACAAGGTTCGTGGCACGTCAAACAAGGCCATTTGCATCTCCCAACGTGATCGACGGATGCTCGCTTATGTGCGAACACCCCACAGCTCCAGCTTCAGCGACGGAAAATCCCCTGCCACATGCAATGCAAGCCCGCCATGCCGCACGACCTCCTCCCAAAGTGGCCTGGGTAAACTGGCAGTGGATGCGCCCCTGATTAGTTACGACCCGATTGCCGCACAACTTGCAGGAATTTTTCGCAGATTCGATTGCCTATAGCACCCGAACCTATCGAATAAAGTTCGCCGGGGAATTCTCATAACGATCTCGTTTTTCAAAATCGTGTTTCCTGCAAGGCAGCTGAATAACCGAATTTACGTTATTAGAAATACTTCCCTAATGGCCTATGCATCCATCCCAATACAACCACGTTTCGGACTCGACGCAGTCTTTACGAGCATCAAGCATTGCGAACGGCAAAGTGCATTATCAGCACCGAGCCGCGACGGCGTCAACGCAGTCTCCGCATCAATAAAATCCGGAACGGCTCCTACCAGACCAGTCGTCTTACACACTCGGATGTGAAGCAGCCACCTTGATACAACCCTCGGTCGACCTCTACGGCTCCAACTCCACAAATTACCGGACACGGTTATCGCATTAAAAATTTTTATTTTGTTATAAAAACCGTCAACACTCGGCATCCATCTAACGGTTGAAAGTGATTTTTCTTATATTGAGATATTTTCATTTGATGGTGAACAGGAATCCTTCACTCATCTTTTGGACAAGTCTCACTGGTGCCAAGTCGACTACGTCGTCGACGCAAATGACCGATGCGTCGCGCATGCCCCCACACGATCGCGTCAAGATACCTATCGATCGGTGTCAGTCAGCCGCCGGCACCGATCACCAACCGCATGCCACTCCGCCCGCCCCCGATCACCGTCGAGACATCGCGGCCGCGCGGTGCATCCGCGACGACGCGCTGCGCCGCTTCCTGCACGGCTGACCGAAGCCGAAGCCAAAACGACAAGGGCGGCCGAAGCCGCCCTTGTCGTCATCGGAACAACGCCCGCACACTCAAAACGCGTCGCCCGGCACCCTCACCCAGCCTTCCATCAGCACACGCGCACTGCGGCTCATGATCGCCTTCGTGACGGTCCATTCGCCGTTCTCGAGCTGCGCTTCCGCACCGACGCGCAGCGTGCCCGACGGATGGCCGAAGCGCACCTCATTGCGTTCGCCGCCGCCCGCCGCGAGGTTGACGAGCGTGCCGGGGATCGCCGCGGCCGTGCCGATCGCGACCGCCGCCGTGCCCATCATCGCGTGATGCAGCTTGCCCATCGACATTGCCCGCACCAGCAGGTCGACGTCGCCCGCACTCACGCGCTTGCCGCTCGACGCGACATAGTCGGCCGGCTTCGCGACGAATGCGATCTTCGGCGTGTGCTGCCGCGTCGCGATCTCGTCGAGCGTATCGATCAGGCCCATGCGCAGCGCGCCATGTGCGCGGATCGTCTCGAACTTCTCGAGCGCCTTCGCATCGCCGTTGATCGCGTCCTGCAGCTCCGTGCCCGTATAGCCGATCGCTTCGGCCTCGACGAAAATGGTGGGAATCCCGGCGTTGATCATCGTCGCCTTCAGCGTGCCGATGCCCGGCACGGCAAGATCGTCGACGAGGTTGCCGGTCGGGAACATCGAGCCGCCCGAGCCTTCTTCCTCGGCGGCCGGATCCATGAACTCGAGCTGCACTTCGGCGGCCGGAAACGTGACGCCGTCCAGCTCGAAATCGCCCGTCTCCTGCACCGCGCCGTTCGTGATCGGCACGTGCGCCACGATCGTCTTGCCGATGTTCGCCTGCCAGATACGCACGGTCGCGATGCCGTCGCGCGGCACGCGCGCCGCATCGACGAGCCCGCCGCTGATCGCGAACGGGCCGACCGCCGCCGACAGGTTGCCGCAGTTGCCGGTCCAGTCGACGAATGCCTTGTCGATCGCGACCTGCCCGAACAGGTAGTCGACGTCGTGGCCGGGCCGCGTGCTCTTCGACACGATCACCGTCTTGCTGGTCGACGACGTCGCGCCGCCCATCCCGTCGATCTGCTTGCCGTACGGATCGGGGCTGCCGATCACGCGCAGCAGCAGCGCGTCGCGTGCGGCGCCCGGCGCCTGCGCGGCGTCCGGCAAGTCCTGCAGCCGGAAGAACACGCCCTTGCTGGTGCCGCCGCGGATATACGTCGCGGGAATCCTGATTTGAGGAATGTGAGCCATGTTTGCGTTGTCCCTGTGTGACCCGGTCAAGCGGCCTGCGACGATTCGAGGAAGTCCTGCGCGAAACGCTGCAGCACGCCGCCCGCATCGTAGATCGACACTTCCTCGGCCGTGTCGAGCCGGCACGTCACCGGCACCTCGGCACGCTCGCCGTTCTTGCGATGAATCACGAGCGTGAGATCGGCGCGCGGCGTACGCTCGCCGATCACGTCGAACGTCTCGGTGCCGTCGATGCCGAGCGTCGTGCGGTTCGTGCCCGGCTTGAACTCGAGCGGCAGCACGCCCATCCCGATCAGGTTCGTGCGGTGGATCCGCTCGAAGCCTTCCGCGACGATCGCCTCGACGCCCGCGAGTCGCACACCCTTCGCGGCCCAGTCGCGCGACGATCCCTGGCCGTAGTCGGCGCCGGCGACGACGATCAGCGGCTGCTTGCGATTCATGTACGTCTCGATCGCTTCCCACATCCGCATGACCTTGCCTTCGGGTTCGACGCGCGCGAGCGAGCCCTTCTTCACCACGCCGTCGACGACCGCCATCTCGTTGACGAGCGTCGGGTTCGCGAACGTCGCGCGCTGCGCGGTCAGGTGGTCTCCCCGGTGCGTCGCGTACGAATTGAAATCTTCTTCCGGCAGGCCCATCTTCGCGAGGTACTCGCCGGCCGCGCTGTTCGCGAGGATCGCGTTCGACGGCGACAGGTGATCGGTCGTGATGTTGTCGCCGAGCACCGCGAGCGGGCGCATGCCCTTGAGCGTGCGTTCGCCGGCCAGCGCACCTTCCCAGTACGGCGGACGGCGAATGTACGTGCTTTGCGGACGCCAGTCGTACAACGGTGCCGCCCGCTCGCCCGCATCGGCCGTGCGCGCGAACATCGGTTCGTACACCTTGCGGAACTGCTCGGGCTTCACGCTCGATGCGACGATCGCGTCGATTTCCTCGTCGGTCGGCCAGATGTCCTTCAGCGTGACCGGCTTGCCATCCTGATCGTGGCCGAGCGCGTCCTTCTCGATGTCGAAGCGGATCGTGCCGGCGATCGCGTACGCGACGACGAGCGGCGGCGACGCGAGGAACGCCTGCTTCGCATACGGATGGATGCGGCCGTCGAAGTTGCGGTTGCCGGACAGCACGGCGGTCGCGTACAGGTCGCGATCGACGATCTCCTGCTGGATCTTCGGATCGAGCGCGCCCGACATCCCGTTGCAGGTCGTGCACGCGAACGCGACGATACCGAAGCCGAGCTTCTCGAGTTCCGGCAGCAGGTTCGCTTCTTCCAGATACAGCTCGACCGCCTTCGAGCCCGGCGCGAGCGAACTCTTCACCCACGGCTTGCGCGTGAGGCCCTTCGCGTTCGCGTTGCGCGCGAGCAAGGCAGCTGCGATCACGTTGCGCGGGTTGCTGGTGTTCGTGCAGCTCGTGATTGCGGCGATGATCACGGCGCCGTCGGGCATCTCGCCCGCCTTCTCTTCCCACTGGCCGGCGATGCCGCGCGCGGCAAGGTCGGACGTCGGCAACCGCTTGTGCGGGTTCGACGGGCCGGCCATGTTGCGCACCACGCTCGACAGGTCGAACGTCAGCGTGCGCTCGTACTGCGCGCCGTTCAGCGTGTCTGCCCACAGGCCGGCCGCCTTCGCGTAGGTCTCGACGAGCTTCACCTGCTCGTCGCTGCGGCCGGTGAGGCGCAGATAATCGGTCGTCTGGCCGTCGATGAAGAACATCGCGGCCGTCGCGCCATATTCGGGCGCCATGTTCGAAATCGTCGCGCGATCGCCGAGCGTGAGGCTCGCCGCGCCCGCACCGCGGAATTCCAGATACGCGCCGACCACCTTTTCCTTGCGCAGGAATTCGGTCAGCGCGAGCACGATGTCGGTCGCGGTGATGCCGGGCTGGCGCTTGCCCGTCAGCTCGACGCCGACGATGTCGGGCAGCCGCATCCACGATGCGCGGCCGAGCATCACGTTCTCCGCCTCCAGGCCGCCCACGCCGATCGCGATCACGCCGAGCGCGTCGACGTGCGGCGTGTGGCTGTCGGTGCCGACGCAGGTGTCCGGATACGCGACGCCATCCTGCACCTGGATCACCGGCGACATCTTTTCCAGATTGATCTGGTGCATGATGCCGTTGCCCGGCGGGATCACGTCGACGTTCTCGAACGACTGCTTGGTCCATTCGATGAAGTGGAAGCGATCCTCGTTGCGGCGATCCTCGATCGCGCGGTTCTTCGCGAACGCGTCCGGATCGAAACCGCCGCACTCGACGGCGAGCGAGTGGTCGACGATCAGCTGCACGGGCACGACCGGGTTCACCTTCGCCGGGTCGCCGCCGCGCTCGGCGATCGCGTCGCGCAGGCCAGCGAGGTCGACGAGCGCCGTCTGGCCGAGGATGTCGTGGCACACCACGCGCGCCGGGAACCACGGGAAGTCGCGTTCGCGCTTGCGCTCGATGATCTGCTTCAGCGAATCGCCGAGGATCGCCGGATCGCAGCGGCGCACGAGGTTTTCGGCAAGCACGCGCGACGTGTACGGCAGCGTGTCGTACGCGCCGGGGGCGATCGCTTCGACCGCGGCACGCGCGTCGAAGAAGTCCAGCGACGTGCCGGGCAGGGGTTTGCGGTAGGCGGTATTCATGATGTGGGGCGGAAATCGGGGTAAGACGTTCCGCGCGCGCCGGCAGCCCGCGTCACGGGTGCCGGCGCGCGCGGCGGGCGTTTCAGCGCTTCTCGATCGGCACGAACTGCAGATCTTCCGGACCGGTGTAGTTCGCGCTCGGGCGGATGATCTTGTTGTCGATGCGCTGCTCGATGATGTGCGCGCTCCAGCCGGACGTACGCGAGATCACGAACAGCGGCGTGAACATCGCGGTCGGCACGCCCATCATGTGATACGACACGGCGCTGAACCAGTCGAGGTTCGGGAACATCTTCTTCGCGTCCCACATCACCGATTCGAGGCGCTCGGCGATGCTGTACAGCTTCAGGTCGCCCGCTTCCTTCGACAGCTTGTGCGCGACGCCCTTGATCACCTTGTTGCGCGGATCGGAAATCGTGTAGACCGGATGGCCGAAGCCGATCACGACTTCCTTGTTCTCGACGCGGCGGCGGATGTCGGCCTCGGCGTCGTCCGGCGAGCTGTAGCGGCTCTGGATTTCATACGCGACTTCGTTCGCGCCGCCGTGCTTCGGCCCGCGCAGCGCGCCGATCGCGCCGGTGATCGCCGAATAGATGTCCGAGCCCGTGCCCGCGATCACGCGGCCGGTAAACGTCGATGCGTTGAACTCGTGCTCCGCGTACAGGATCAGCGACGTGTGCATCGCGTCGACCCACGACTTCGACGGCGTCTTGCCGTGCAGCAGATGCAGGAAGTGGCCGCCGATCGAGTCGTCGTCGGTTTCCGTCTCGATGCGCTTGCCGTTGTGCGAGAAGTGATACCAGTACAGCAGCATCGAGCCGAGCGAGGCCATCAGGCGGTCGGCGATGTCGCGCGCGCCCGGCAGGTTGTGATCGTCCTTCTCCGGCAGCACGGTGCCGAGCACCGACACGCCGGTACGCATCACGTCCATCGGGTGAGCCGATGCCGGGATCTGCTCGAGCGCGGCCTTCAGTGCGTTCGGCAGGCCGCGCAGCGCGCGCAGCTTGGTCTTGTACGCCGCCAGTTCGGTCAGGTTCGGCAGCGTGCCGTGCACGAGCAGGTGCGCGATCTCCTCGAATTCGCACGATTCCGCGACGTCGAGGATGTCATAACCGCGATAGTGCAGGTCGTTGCCGGTCTTGCCGACCGTGCACAGCGCCGTGTTGCCGGCCGTCACGCCCGACAGCGCCACCGACTTCTTCGGCTTGAATGCGCCTGCGGCGGCCGGTGCTGCTGCGTCTTTCGTCTCGCTCATGTTTCCGTTCTCCAATGGGTATCGGGGGTGTCATGTCGGCCGGGCGCGCCGCGAATGCGCGCGGCCCGGCTTCATGCAAAGCATTCCGGGAACCGTGCCCCGGCGCGCGGGGCGCGTTACTTCTTGCCCTGCGCGAACAGTTCGTCGAGCTTCTGCTCGTATGCGTGATAGCCGAGGAAGTCGTACAGCTCGGCGCGCGTCTGCATGGTCGGCACCGCGGCCTTCTGCGTGCCGTCGCGGCGGAGCGTCTCGTAGAAATTCAGCGCGGCCTTGTTCATCGCGCGATACGCGCCGCAGCAGTACAGCGCGATGTCGACGTTCGCCTCGCGCAGCTCGTCGAGCGTGAACAGCGGCGTCGAGCCGAACTCGGTCAGGTTCGCGAGGATCGGCACCTTCACGGCGGCCTTGAAGCGGCGATAGTCGTCGAGCGTCTTCATCGCTTCGGGGAAGATCATGTCCGCGCCGGCTTCCACGTACGCGATCGCGCGCTCGATCGCCGCATCGATTCCTTCGGCGGCGGCCGCGTCGGTGCGGGCCATGATCACGAACTGGTCGTCGGTGCGGGCATCGACCGCGGCCTTCACGCGATCGACCATTTCGTCGGTCGGCACGACTTCCTTGCCCGGACGGTGGCCGCAGCGCTTCTGGCCGACCTGGTCCTCCAGGTGGACGGCCGCGACACCGGCCTTGATGAACGAGCGAACGGTGCGCGCGATGTTGAATGCGCCGCCCCAGCCGGTATCGATGTCGACGAGCAGCGGCAGGTCGGTCGCGTTGGTGATCCGGTTCGCGTCGATCAGCACGTCTTCCATCGTGCTGATGCCGAGATCGGGGATCCCGAGCGAATTCGCGGCGACGCCGCCGCCCGACAGGTAGACGGCCTTGAAGCCGACGGCCTGCGCCATCTTGGCTGCGTACGCGGTGATCGCGCCGACCACCTGCAGCGGCTGCTCGGCCGCGACTGCCGCGCGGAATTTCGCGCCGGCGCTCTGAAGATGCGTGTTGCTCATGAACGGCCTCCTGAAGGAATGCCCATCAACAGCAAGGACCGGGCCAGCTCGCAAATCTCCGCTAACCCACTGATTCTTAAGCAACCGGCACGGGCCCCGAATCGTCCGGCAATTTCATTTCGGCGATTTCATGTTTCAAAATTGAAATCGCGCGCGCATAATCGATCGTCATGGACCTCTCCTCGACCAAGCCCGTCGGCCCGGCCGACCGCGCCGTTCGCCCGCGCATCTGGGCGATGGGCATCAGCCGCCTGCGCGACCTTTTTCGCGAGATCGCCGGCGAATTCGACGAACGCGCCGACGTGCGCATCGTCACGCGCGCATACGAAGACGCGCTGAGCGCGATCGCGGAAGCCGGCACCGCGCGGCCCGACGTGATCGTCGCGGCCGGCTCGAACGGCGGCTTCCTGAAAACGCGTGCGCAGGTGCCGGTCGTGGTCGTGTCGCCGACCGGTTTCGACGTGATGCAGGCGCTCGCGCGCGCACGGCGCGACGCATCGCGCATCGCGCTCGTCAGCGCCGGCGAGACGCCGCCGGAAGTGCGCCGCTTCGTCGCCGCCTACGGCCTCGACGTGCAGTTTGCGTCATATCAGTCCGCGCAGGAAGCGGAAGCCTGCGTGCACGACCTGCACGATCGCGGCATCGAGACGATCGTCGGCCCCGGCCTCGTCACCGATCTCGCGGCAAGCGCCGGCATGGGCGCGGTGTTCCTTTATTCGCACGCGTCGGTGCGCAAGGCAGTCGAGACGGCGCTCGAAGTCGCATACGCCACGCACGCCGAGGCGTTTCGCCGCCAGCGTCTCGACAACTTGTTGCAGCACTTGCGCGACGGCGTGGTGGCGCTCGATGCGCGCGGTCGCGTCGAAGCCATCAACGAGCGGCTCGCGTCGGCGCTCGGGGTCGAACCCGCGGCGGCCGTCGGCCGTGCGCTCGTCGACCTGCGGCCGGAGCTGCGCACGCTGCGCGGCGAGGACGGCGACGCGCTCGCGACCGTGCGCGGCGTGCGCTACGTCGTGCATCGCGGGCCGCTGGTCGATCGCGGCGTGACGTCCGGCAGCGTGCTGACGTTCCAGGAGTCGCGCGCGGTCGAGCGGCTCGATCGCACGCTGCGTTCGCAGCCGAATACGCAGCAGTTCGCGGCGCGCTACACGCTCGACGACGTGGTCGGCGCGTCCGCGGCGATGGCGCGCGTGCGCGATCTCGTGCGCCGCTACGCGAAATCCGACGCGACCGTACTCGTGCTCGGCGAAAGCGGCACCGGCAAGGAAATGATCGCGCAGAGCCTGCATGCGCTGTCCGCGCGGCGCAGCTATCCGTTCGTCGCGATCAACTGCGGCGCGTTTCCGGAGGCGCTGCTCGAGAGCGAGCTGTTCGGTTACGAGGAAGGCGCGTTCACCGGCGCGCGGCGCGGCGGCAAGACCGGGCTGTTCGAGGCCGCGCACCGCGGCACGCTGTTTCTCGACGAGATCGGCGAGATGCCGCCGTCCCTGCAAAGCCGGCTGCTGCGCGTGCTGCAGGAGCGCGAGGTGATCCGTCTAGGTTCGACCGAACCGATCCGCATCGACGTGCGCGTGATCGCCGCAACGCACCGTCCGCTGCTCGCGGCCGTCGAGGACGGCACATTCCGCGCGGACCTGTACTACCGGCTCAACATCCTGAACATTGGCCTGCCGCCGCTGCGCGAGCGCGCCGCCGACATTCCGGCGCTCGCGGCCGCGCTGCTCGTGCAGGCTGCGCGGCGCGAACCGCGGCTGGCCGAACGCATGCGCGAGGCCGGCGATGCGATGCGCGTGCTCGACACGGCGCAAGCGACGCTCGCGCGCTATCGATGGCCCGGCAACGTGCGGGAACTGCAGAACGTGGTCGAGCGGATCGCGGTGGAACTGGCCGAGGAGGTCGACGAGCACGATCCGGGCGCCGCGTGCGCGGCGCTCACGCCCGATGCGCTGCAAGCGATCGCGCCCGAGTTGTTCGCCGTGCCACCCGACGCGACCGACGCCGACGACACGCAGACGCTCCACGCGCGCCGCCGTCGTGCCGAAGCCGACGAGATCCGCGCGGTGCTCGATGCGTGCGGCGGCGATCGCGATCGCGCGTGCGCGATGCTCGGCATCAGCAAGACGACGCTGTGGCGGAAGCTGTCGGCGAAATAGGTTCCGGAGGAACAGGCGCGATCGTATGACACGCCGCAGCGCGCCGCCGTCAATCGGCCTTGTGATAGTGGCGGTACGCCTTCGCGCGATTCCCGCACGACGACATCGAGCACCAGCGACGGCTGCCGTTCTTGCTGTCGTCGATGAACAGCCACTGGCATGCGTCATTCGCGCAGCGCTTGACCTTTGCGAGCCGCGCGCTGCCCAGCACGTCCGTTGCCGACCACAGCACCGGGCTCAGGAGCGCCGGGAGCGTCGCGTCCGCTACCCCGATCCGCCACGCGTAGCGGCCGTCGATCCGCGCGAGCGCGACGCGCGGCGCCGCTTCTGCCAGAAAACCGCCCAGCAGCGCGAGATCGTCCGCACTCGGCTCGCGCCGCTCGGCTTGCGCATGAAAGAGCCGATACAACACCTCGCGCAACGCGAACGCGCGCGCTAGCATCGCCGGCTCGTCCCCCTTCTCCTTTACTCGTGCACGACACATGTCGGCCAGGCCGGACGGCACACCCGCCCGCTCGCGGCACCATGTGAACAGGTCGTCCAGTGCGCCGAAGGGAGCCACAGATGAACGACCGTTTTTCCTGCAACGTTGTCCACACCGGCCGCAGCCCCACGTTCTACGACGGCACACTCGGCGCGCTTCGCTACAAGCGGCTGGCATGGTGGTTATAAGCGGGTTGGGTGCCCCGACGTTCCCCGTTCAGTTCAAGGAGCCACAGATGATCGATCACCTTTCGTTTGGCGTTGCCCACATCGACCGCAGCCGCGCGTTCTACGACAACACGCTCGGCGCGCTCGGCTACAAGCGGCTGTACAGCGACGACGGATCCCTCGGCTACGGCACCAGCGAGCCGGTGCTGTGGCTGCAGCACGCGGCGCGTCCGGTCGTCGCCGATCCCGATTCAGGGCTGCACGTGTCGTTTCGCGCATCGTCACCGGTTGAAGTCGATGCGTTCTACCGCGCCGCGCTGCAGCACGGCGGACAGGACAACGGCGGGCCGGGCAAACGCGAACATTACGGCCCCGGCTATTACGCGGCGTTCGTCGTCGATCCCGACGGCTATCGGCTGGAAGCGCATTGCGAGCTCGACAACGTCGTCTGACGAAATCGTCGATTCCCGACTGAGGCGAACGACGTCGATGCGTCGGCAGAGCGCCGGGCACGCACGAACCGGATACATCGACGACAAGGGCCCGATTCCGCGTTGCACGGAATCGAGCCCTCGCCTTTCTGATGCCATGTCATGCCGTCGTTCGGCCCGGGCAGATGCGCCCGGCGGCGGCTCGACGCGGACGATTACTGCGCGCCACGCGTGCGCTGGTATTGCTCACCAAGCCCCTCGATCCCGAGACGCACGGTCTGGCCCGCCTTCAGAAACACCGGCGACGGCTTGATGCCCATCCCGACGCCCGGCGGCGTGCCGGTCGTGATCACGTCGCCCGGCTGCAGAGTCATGCAGCGCGACAGATAGGCGACCAGCTGTGCGACGGTGAACACCATCGTGCGCGTGTTGCCGTTCTGATAGCGGTAACCGTCGACCTCGAGCCACAGATCGAGACGCTGCGGATCGGGCACTTCGTCGCGCGTGACGAGCCACGGACCGATCGGGCCAAACGTGTCGAAGCCCTTGCCCTTGTCCCACTGGCCGCCTCGCTCGATCTGCCATTCGCGCTCGGAGACGTCGTTGACCACGCAATAACCTGCAACGTAGTCGAGCGCGCTCGCTTCGTCGACATCCTTGCACGGCGCGCCGATCACGACGCCCAGTTCGACTTCCCAGTCCGTCTTGACCGAGCCCTTCGGAATGTCGATCCCGTCGTTCGGCCCGCAGATCGAGCTCGTCCACTTGCCGAACACGACCGGCTCCTTCGGCACCGGCATGCCGGCCTCGGCCGCGTGATCGGCATAGTTCAGACCGATGCCGATGAACTTGCCGACCCGCCCGACGCACGCGCCGATGCGTGGCTCCCCGGACACCAGCGGCAGCGTGGCCGGATCGATCGCGCGCAGCCGCGCGAGACCCGCGTCGGACAGCGCGTCGCCGGCGAGATCCGCGACGTGCGCGGACAGGTCGCGAATCCGGCCGTCCGCATCGAGAATACCGGGCTTTTCCTGGCCGGACGGGCCATAGCGAAGCAGTTTCATCGTCTCAACCTCTGTAGTCGAATGTGACAGGATACCGGCCGATGCGGCTGGCTTCAGCCGCACGCCGGACAGGTCGTCGATCGTCGATTGCGCGCGTCGGCACCAGGTCCGGCATGCCGTTCGACGCGCGAGGCTCGCGCGGGCGCAGCGATCGCGGCGCCGCCCGAGGGGTAGCGCGCATCGGTCGGGCGGCCGCCGGTCTGCGCATCGGCGACGGCGGCACGGCCGCGACGCGTGCCGGCTGCGCCGACCGGCTTCGCGCGCGGCCGTGCCGTCGCTGGCCCGCGAGTCTTTGTACCATCGGCCGCGCGCGTTGAAATCGCGCGCGACGGATACCGACTATTGGGCACCCGTGCGTTCGCTGCGGCGCAGCATGGCCCGCATCGACACCGCCCAATCGCGTTTCCAAGACCTTGCCCCCATGCCACCTCGCATAAATACCGGGTATTCGGGGCTACCCTGTCATCGCAAACGATTGCAGATCCGTTCTTAATCGGTAACGATCGGTAAAATGACGCTGCATTGCACACTGGATGTTTGTTGTTAAGCTCGAACGCATGGCGAGCATTGCCATGTGCGGGCTCGACACAAACGTGTTGCATGATGGGTCAGCGTGCGTCGCCCACCGATCGACGGACATTCTCGAACTCATATCAACAATGCAAACATCCAACGACCCGCTTCCTGGCAGCGACGCACGGGAGGCAATCGGGGCAATCGGGGCAATCGATCGCTATCGCGCACCCGCGCTCGACAAGGGCCTCGACATTCTCGAACTCCTGTCGGAACAAAAGGAAGGACTCACCCGCACCGAAATCACGAAGGAACTCGGCCGCAACGCAAGCGAAATCTACCGGATGCTCGAGCGTCTCGTTGCACGCCGCTACGTGATGCGCTCGAGCGGCGGCGACCGTTACACGCTCAGCCTGAAACTGTTCGCACTCGCGCATCGGCATCCGCCGATGAACCGGCTGATCGCCGAGGCCTTGCCGCTGATGCAGCGCTTCGCCGATGCGGCCGAACAGTCGTGCCATCTGACCGTCTACGATCGCGGCAACCTGCTCGTGATCGCGCAGGTCGACGGCCCCGGCCCATGGGGCGTGTCGGTGCGGCTCGGCTCGCGCGTCGGGCTCGCCGATACGGCGTCGGGGCGCGTAATGCTGTCGTTCCAGGGTTCCGAGCAGCGTGCGCACATGCTGGCCGAGCATCGCAAGGTCAAGGGCGAAACCCCGATGAACGAGCAGGAACTCGCGCTCGCGTGCCAATCCATCCGCCAGTCCGGCTACGTGCGCCAGGACAGCCGCCAGGCATACGGCGTAACCGACCTGAGCGCGCCGATCCTCGGCCCGGCCGGCCATGCGATCGCCGTGCTGACCTGTCCGTACATGCGCCGGATCGACGCACATATGGCGCCGTCGGTCGAGGTGGTCGTTGCAAGACTGCGCGATACGGCAGGCCAATTGTCGATGTGCCGCGCGCAGACTTGCTGAACGCTGCAGAACGGTCGCCTGCCCTGAAGGTGGTCGACCGTTCGGGCGTGGCGGTCGTTCGGTCACGACCAGCGGATCGGGCCGGGCGTGTGAGCTCGACGTCGCGCACTCGGTGTGCGGATGCGTGCCGGTCACGCGGCCTCGCGTACCCGCATCCGGCAGACCGTTTCCGGATGCGCGGACGCCGCGCTACGCTAGAATAGCGGCCCTCTCAAAAACTACGACGGCCGGTTGTCGCGGCCGTCGTGTCCGATGGATGTCATGGCCAAACTTCTGAACGATCAAGAATTCCAGCGTTTCTCCGAACTTCAGCAGAAGCAGGCGAGCTTCACGATCACGCCCGAGGAAGCGGACGAGCTGCGCGACATCGTCGCGCGCGCGCAGAAGAAGCGCGACGACCGTGCCGAAGCGATGCGGGCGATCGAGAACTACATCGAGCAGTTCGACATCACCCCCGACGAACTCTTCTCGCCCGAGCAAATCGGCGAGGCCGCGCGCACGTACGGTCTCATTACGGCCACCAAGAAGGAGCGCACGCTGCCGCCGTCGATCACGTTCAACGGCAAGCCGTATCAATGGACCAAGACGCTTCCGGACGACGTGCGCGGCGCGCTGTTCGATGCATTTACGTCTGGCGAATCGGTCAAGCGCTTCATCGCGATGCCGAAGGACACCGCGCGTTGCGCGCTGACGATCGCCCGCCTCGAGCGCGAAACCGGCGGCGTTTATGCCGACGCGCACCTCGAAGAACTCGCGATTTCGCGTGATCAGGTGAACGACGCAGCGTCGAAACTCGCTGCGTAATTGCGATCGCGGGCACGGTTCATGCGTGCCCGCACCGGCGCGGACGCAGGCAGAAGCCCGCGCCGCGCCCGCCGGAGCACTGCGGCCGCTGGCTCCCGAAAATTCTCACTGAAGCATCCCGTAAGCGCTCACCTGAGCATCCCGTAAAAGCTCACCTGAAGTTCCCGGAGAGGCTCACCAGCCCCTCCCGAACGTCCTCACCAACGCTTCCCGCAAAGGCTCACCGGGGCTTCCCGCAAGGGCTCACCGGCAGCTGCCGCGAAGGCTCACCGAGTGTTCCCGAATCGGCTCACCCAATTGCTCCCGGAAACGCTCACTTTCCGCTCCTGAAAAACCTCACCTTTGTTCCGTTTCCGACGCCGCGGGCGCGCAGTGCGGGCGTCAGTGCGCTCAAATGCGGCGCCGGGACCGGCGATACGCGGAGGTCACCAGCGGATGCAATCGCGCGCCGCGGACGCCGAAACTCGACGCGCCCGCCCTTTCGCGCCGATCGCGAAGCGAGCGTTGTAACGATCCGCATATTGACGCGCAAGAGTCCAACGATCTGCACCCCGAACTACAATCAATTCGCACGGTCGCGACCGTGCATTGCCAACAGCCGGCTTTCCGTGGCGGCTGCGCACGATACCGCCGGACGTTCGGGCACGCTCGTCGACTCGATTACGGTTGCAGCTTCATCCTGAACCCCACCACGCCGGGTTCCTCCGTCGTCGACACCTCGAAGCCGCAGGATTTCGCCAGCGAGATCATCGCGGTATTCTCGCGCAGCGCCTCGCCCACCATCCATGCGGTGCCACGCGATCGCGTGTAGTCGATGATGCGGGTCATCATCAGCCGCCCGAGCCCCTTGCCCTTCTGGTCGGGCCGGACAGCGATCGCGAACTCGGCAGTCTCGTTGTCGGGATCGGTAACCGCGCGCGCCACCGCGAGCGTGTGCGAGCGGCCCGATACGTCGGTAAACGACACGATGAAGGCCATCTCGCGGTCGTAGTCGATCTGCGTCATGCGCGCGACTTGCGAATGATCGAAGCTACGCACGGCCCCGAAGAAACGCATACGCAAATCGTCCGGCGTCATCGCGCCAAGCAGCTCGTTGTGCGCTTCCTCGTCTTCCGGACGGATCGGCCTAATCGTCACGGTCTCGCCACGCCATTCGAGCGTCTGCTCCAGATGGCGCGGATACGGCATGATCGCGAGCCGGCTGCGCCCGGCCGCCAGCGTGATGTGCGGCTCGACCAAGTATGCCCGGTCGGACAGCACGCGCAGCGTGACCGACATCGCGACGACCTCGCGTACGTCGCAAACGGCTTGCGACAGCGCCGTCAGCGCGTCGAGCGTGGGTTCAACGGGCGTGCGGCGCGCATATGGCGAACGCTCCATCACCGCGCGGGCGAGCACTGAATTCAGCGGTGGCAGCCCGTACACGACGAACGGCGCCGATACGCCGTCGGCGGACGGCACGACATAACGAAATACCGGGCCGAAGTTCGAATCGTCGTACATGTCGACCGTGACGTCGACGATTCTGGCGCCCGCCGACACATCGGCCGGCTCGCCATGCGCGCCGAAGTGGGACAGCCAGCGCAATGCCGCTTCGCCGGCCAGTTCATGCTCGCCAGCCTCGACCATCCGTCGGGCCTCTGCCTGCGCGGATGCAATGCACTCGGCCGGCTGCAGCGGCGTGCCCTCAGGCGTCTGCATCAGCAACTGCCGCCCGAGGTTGTAGTCGACGAGCCGTGCATATGCGCGCGCAAGACGCTGCGGTGTGGTGTGCACCGGAATGCCGTTCGCGTGCAGTGCGTCGCGCGTGGCCGCGTCGACCGCACCGAAGAAACACGCGAGGATGCCTCGGTACGCGTACTGCCGCGACTCGATCAGCGTGCGCGCGACCGCATCGGCCGGCGCACTGTGGGACGTCGAATGCACGACGAACAGCGTGCCCGTTTGCGGAAACGGTGCGAGCGCCTTGATGGCGGCGCCGAAATGCTCGGGGCGCGCATTGTCGCCGAGCGTCAGCGGATTGCCAGGCCCGGTGAGATGCGGCAGCGCGGCCGCAACCGCCGACGTTGCCTCTGCCGGCCAGTCGGCCAGCACGTCGCGCACCTCCGCGACCGCATCGACCGCGAGTTTCGCGACGCCTGCGTCGCTCGTCACGAGTGTCGCCGCGCCGCGCGCTGTGACGCGCCCGACGCCGAGCGTCTCGATCTCGTCGAGCAGATCGTCGAGCGCATCGACACGCACCATCCCCGCACGCTGGAACGCCGCCGTGTAAAGCGCATCCCCCGGATCGGCGCGCCCGGTGCGCAGTGCGAGCACCGGCTTGTTGCGCGCCGCCGCACGCGCGGCCGACATGAACTTGCGCGCGGCGCATACGGTATCGAGCTCGAGCAGGATTGCGCGCGTGCCGGGATCGCTCGCGAGGTAGTCGAGCACGTCGCCCGCATCGACGTCGGCCTCGCTACCCAGCGCGACGACATGTGAAAAACCGAGGCCTCGTGCATCGGCCCAGCCGAGTACCGCATTCGTCAGCGCGTTCGATTGGGACACCCACGCGACACCGCCCGCTCGCGCCGTATAGGCCGGCGCGCCGAAATGCGCATGCCGCGCGGGCGACAGCACGCCGAGACTGCCGGGCCCGACGATACGGAGCACGAACGGCTTCGCGGCCTTCAGCGTGCGATCGAGCGCGGCACGGTCAGCGTCGGTGCGCGCCTCGCCGACGATCACCGCCACGCGCGTGCCGATCTCGCCGAGCTTGCGGACAATGCCGGCCCACGTGGCAGGCGGGGTGCAGATCACGGCGACCGATGGCGGTGCGGGCAGCCGGTCGACATCGGCCACGACCGCGTGCCCGTTCAGCTCGCGATGCTTCGGATTGACGGGCCACACGGGCCCCTCGAACGCGCCGTCGAGCACGCGCGCCCACACCATCGCACCAATACTGCCCGCGCGCGACGATGCACCGACGACCGCAACGGACCTGGGCTGGAATAACGCATCGAGATGGCGGACGGTCACATCGGCTCCATACGGTAACGAAAGACGACCCGACCGGCACACCGACCGGACGGCCGTGCGCCGGTCGACGCGAATTCCAAGCATAGGCGAACCCGATGCGGCTGCCTATATGCCGAACGGCCGACTGTGCGACGCGCGTCAATGCCCGCAACATGGGCCGGTCACCGACGTCTTCGCACGACGCAACGGGCGAAGGCGACACGATGCGGTCATTCGGTCGCGGCTTCAAAGGTGAGGATTTACAGGAGGTATGGTGAGAAAGTTCGGGAATAGCATGGCACGCAGCGTAAATACGCGAGAGGTGATCGCAATCGGCGGTACGTCCGCACGGCGCGCATCGAGAATGGCAATGCACGCATGCCGCGTAATTGCAGGGTTGTTTACGGGAATTCGCGGCGATATCCGGTCGAATCGCGGCGAATTCGCAAAACGGTATCCGCTAATCGTGCAGCATTGCCGATCAATTCGCGGTTTCGAGTCATGCTGCGACTGCCCAAAAACAAAACGGTGCGACGGCCGCATGGCCGTTCGCACCGTCAGTCAGCGCACGAAAGGTGAGGATTTTCGGGAGTCAGTCCTTGATCAGGAAACGCGCGCGGTTCTTGCCGAGCCACGCCGGCGCACGCCCGCGGCCACTCCACGTTTCGCCTGTCTTCGGGTTCAGATACTTCGGCGGCAACGGACGCTTCGGCTTCGCGGCAGCAGCGGCGCCGATCGGTCGAAAACCGAGCTCTTCCGCGGTAATGTCGAATTCCTCGATTTTCGCCCGAATGGCAGCAATCGCATCGGCAATCGCCTTTTCGCGTTCTTTGTCGATCTTTTGCTGAAGCCGTTCGAGCTGCGCTGTCAGTTGCCTGTAGGTCGCCATATGGATGGGACTCCGTGAGTGTTATTCATGAAAAATAGCCGACTCCAAGCAAATAGAAAAGCGCTTTACCCGATTACAGGTCCTTATCTGGCCGTGTCGGGATCAATAACCGCTTTTCTTCTTGCATGCGAAGAGAAGATTTCGCACGGCGTCATCGGTCGATTGCTGGAGGACGTCGAATTCCCCATTGCAGATGGCTCGGGCATTGTCCGTGCAATTGCTCCAGTCGCTCCCGGTGCACTGCACCTGCGTAGTCGGGCGCCCGTCCGAAGTAAACAGTGGCGCCCCGCCGCCGCACCCGCCGAGCCCCGCAACCAGGGCCAACAATCCGGCCCGACGCCAAAGCATTCGAGGCCACCGACAGACCGACGCAAGCATGTGTTTCATTGTTCTTTCCGTCAACCGATTTTTTAATGCCGCGAGTATGCCATGCACCGCCGTCCGGCGTTCAGTCAGGCGTCCGGTCCGGCAGTCCGCGCGTCTTGTATGGCACGGCCCGGTGCGGATCGTCGGTGATGCGAACGAACACCTGCTCGACGTCGGGAAGCGCGCCGAGTTCGCGCGCCAGCGCCTGCCGATCGAATGCCGGATCAGCACACCCTTCGACATAGATGAAGCGCCGCTGCACGGTGATCCACAGGCTCGTGCCCTGCAGACGATCGGTGCCCGCGAAATGCGCTTTCACTGCCTCGGCGATCGGTGCGTCATACATGTAGGAATTCGGTTTCGTGCAGCGGTGGGCGAGCCAGCAGGTAGTCCCGCGCTCGACGCGGTAATGCGCGTCGTCTTCCATCTCGGCGCGCGTCATCCATGGGCCGAGCGGCAGCGGGCATTCGGCGAAGCCTTGCGACAGCGCGACGAACGGATCGTTGTACCAGTTGCGCCGTGCCGCGGGTGCATCCGCATCACCCGCCTGCGCGAGCGAGGACGTCGCCACCAGTACGGTCAGCCATCCGCCAATTGCGATCCGCTTCATCGTCGTCTCCTGTCGGGCACTTTACCGGTGTCGTTCGCCATGTCCGGATGCATCCGCCGTTGCTCGCTACCGATCGATCCCGAGCGCCGTCAGTTTCTTGTACAGCGTCGCCCGGCCGATACCGATGCGTGCGGCCGCTTCCACCACCTTCCCGTCGCAAGCCGCAAGCGCATCGATCAGGAACTGGCGCTCCCACGCGGCCAATGCATCGGCATACGAAACGATCGGCGCACCAGGCGCCCTCGCTGCATTTGCCGCATCCCGGCCGACTGGCGGCGAAGCAGCGCGCGTGCCTGCCGGCACGCCATCCGGCACCACGCGCACCGGCCCGAGGAACGGTGCCAGCGCATCCGCATCGATCACCGAGCGATCCGACAGCATCAGCGCACGCTCAAGCGTGTTGCGCAGCTCGCGTACGTTGCCCGGCCACGGGTAAGCGCACAACATCCGCAGCGCATCGTCGGTCAGTTCGCAGTGCGCGGCCCGACCGTGCTGCGCGGCCAGCTCCTCGAGCGTCGCGTAGACGAGCGCCGCGATGTCGGACGCGCGCTCGCGCAACGGCGGCGCGTGAATCGTCAGTACATTGAGCCGGTAATAGAGATCCGCGCGAAAACGGCCGGCCTCGACCAGCGCAGGCAGGTCGGCCGAGGTCGCGGCGATGATCCGCACGTCGGCGCGCACGATCCGGTTCGAACCGACCGGTTCGAACTCCTTGTCCTGCAATACGCGCAACAGCTTGCCCTGCAGCGGCAGCGGCATGTCGCCGATCTCGTCGAGAAACAGCGTGCCGCGATCGGCCAGCTCGAACTTGCCGACGCGTCCCTTGCGATCGGCTCCGGTATAGGCGCCCGGCGCCGCGCCGAAGAATTCGGTTTCGAGCAGCGTGTCGGGAATCGCGGCCACGTTGACGGTCACGAGCGGCTGGAGCGCGCGCGCCGATGCCGCGTGAATCGCATGCGCGAGGAGTTCCTTGCCGGTGCCCGTCTCGCCGAGCAGCAGCACCGGCGAATCGACCTGCGCGGCGCGGCGCGCCTGCCGCTTGGTTTCGAGGCTTGCGGCGCTCGTACCGATGAAACTCGCGAACGTGTATTTCGCACGGCGTGCCTGCGCGAGCGAACGCTGGGTCGCGATCAGTTGCTGCTGAAGCTGCGCGTAACGGGAAAAGATCGGCGTGAGCGTCTTCAACTGGTCGAACAGCGCGAAGCCGATCGCGCCGACCGTCTCGCCCGTCTCGTTCTTCAGCGGAAGGCGCGTGACGACGAGCGGCTCGCGGCCCGTCTCCATGATGTCGAGCAGAATCGGCTGCCCGGTCGAAACGACCTCGCGCATCAGGCTGTTCGGAATCACCGCCTCGCAATCGAGGCCGACCGCCTGCTGCGGATCGGCGAACCCGAAGCGCGCCGCATAACGCTCGTTCATCCACACGACGCGCGCGTCGCGATCGACGACCACCGTACCCGCACTCGAATCCTCGAAGGTCCGGAACAGCGACTCGGCAGCGCGGCGCAGCACGTCGCCGTAATTGACGGGCAGGCGGACCCAGTCGTTCATCATCGTGTCGTCGTCTCCGCGTATGCTTGGCCGAATGTCTCCGGAACGGGACGCAGTATCTCACTTTGGAGACGCCCCGGAATGCCTTGTCCGGGAAAGCCCTGCCCGATTCAGGAGGCAGTCTTGACGGCCGATTCGTCTCCCGATGGAGACGATTTATGTAGAATCCTCAGACATTGGCCGGCGCGGGCCCGCCGGCCTGCGCCGGACCCATGTCCGGCGGCGCAATCCGGCCGATGGCACGAAACCTGCACGAACCCGAGCCGGTTCGCGGCGCATCCCGCGATCGAACAACAACCAAAGCCATTCCAAGCTACCAGGAGACTCCCTTGTCTTTCGTGATCGTCCTCGCCGCGCTGGCGTTCCTGATGTTCGCCGCGTATCGCGGCTACAGCGTGATCCTGTTCGCGCCGATCGCCGCGCTCGGCGCGGTCCTGCTGATCGAACCCGCCGCCGTCGCACCGGTCTTCTCCGGCATCTTCATGGAGAAGATGGTCGGCTTCGTCAAACTTTATTTCCCGGTCTTCATGCTCGGCGCCGTGTTCGGCAAGGTGATCGAACTGTCCGGGTTCTCCGAGTCGATCGTCCATGCCGCGATCCGCTACATCGGCCGCTCGCGTGCGAATGCGGTGATCGTCGCGGTGTGCGCACTGCTCACCTATGGCGGCGTGTCGTTGTTCGTCGTGGTGTTCGCTGTGTATCCGTTCGCGGCCGAACTCTATCGCCAGAGCAATATTCCGAAGCGGCTGATGCCAGGCGCGATCGCGCTCGGCGCGTTCTCGTTCACGATGGATTCGCTGCCCGGCACGCCGCAGATCCAGAACATCATCCCGACCACATTCTTCAAGACGACTGCGTGGGCCGCACCCGCGCTCGGCACGATCGGCTCGCTGTTCATCATCGTCGTCGGCCTCTCGTATCTGGAATGGCGCCGCCGTTCGGCGATGGCGAAGGGCGAAGGCTACGGCACGTCGCTCGTCAACGAGCCGGAGCGCGTCGAAGCGGCGGCACTGCCACATCCGGCGCTGGCGATCCTGCCGCTGATCCTCGTCGGCGCGTCGAACTTCACGTTCACGAAACTGATCCCGCAGTGGTATGGCGCCGCGTCGTACACGGTCGCGCCGGACGTGCTGCCTGGCGTACATGCGCCGGTCACGACGTCGATCAAGACCGTCGTCGCGATCTGGTCGGTCGAGGCCGCGCTGCTGCTCGGCATCGTGCTGGTCGTCCTGACCGCGTTCAAGCGCGTCAGCGACCGCTTCGCGGCCGGTTCGAAGGCCGCCGTCGGCGGCGCGCTGCTCGCCGCGATGAACACGGCGTCGGAATACGGTTTCGGCGGCGTGATCGCTGCGCTGCCGGGCTTCCTCGTCGTCAGCGACGCGCTGAAGAGCATTCCGAACCCGCTCGTGAACGCGGCTGTGTCGGTCAGCTCGCTCGCCGGCATCACCGGTTCGGCGTCGGGCGGCATGAGCATCGCACTCGCCGCGATGTCGGATCTGTTCATCAAGGGTGCGCAGGCAGCCAACATTCCGATGGACGTGCTGCACCGGGTCGTCGCGATGGCCAGCGGCGGCATGGACACGCTGCCGCACAACGGCGCGGTCATCACGCTGCTCGCGGTCACGGGCCTCACGCACCGCGAATCGTATCGCGACATCTTCGCGGTCACCGTGATCAAGACGCTCGCGGTGTTCTTCGTGATCGCCGTGTACTACGCGACGGGCCTCGTGTAAGCCTCCGCATCGGGCGGCGTTTCGAACGCCGCCGCACCTCGGCCGGCTGCATCGACGCAGCCGGCGCCCTTCCTCTGCACGCCAAGGCTGGGCAACCGGCCCGGCATCGCCGAAGCGGGCAACGTGGCGCAATGCAGGCCGCGACGCGCCGCACATTCCCGATACCTCCTCGTGCAAGCCACGGCAGATCGGCGGGATTCGCATCCGCCGGTTCGTCCCCCAGCCGACCAGAGCCGCTCGACGCTACATCGCCGAGCGGTCCGCCGCCCGGCACCGTCCGCACCCGCCACTCATTGTTACCGGCAGCAGAACACTGCGTTGGGCGCGATCGCATTTTTCCCGTGCGTGGCCAGGCCTACACTGCTTTCAACCGCCGCCGCTTCGTCGAACGAAGGCCGGCCGACCAGTCGAAAACGTGGAGGTCACGATCATGAAGCGCCTGATTCACGCAGTTGCCGTTGCCCTGGCCATATCCGCCCCGTTCGCCGCGCAAGCGCAGTCGAATCCGCCGCTCACGCGCGCGCAGGTCCACGCCGAAGTGAAAGCGCTCAAGCAGGCCGGCTTCCAGCCGAGCGACTGGTTCTACCCGGCCAGCATCGTCTCCGCCGAAGCGAAGATTGCTCAGCAGGAGCGTGCCGGGTATGGCAGCGACCGCGGTGCGTCCTCGGAGTCGAGCCACTGATCGCCATCACGACGCAGCCGCTCCATCCGGCCGCTCCCCCACAAGCCATCACGTCTTCATCGGCTCAATCAGTTTCGCGCATGCCGCTGCCTGCGGATCGCCCGCAGGCAACTTCGCGCACACCCCGTCGAACTGCTTCACGACCGATCTGACCGACCCGTCGTGCGCACCGTGGTCGCGCCAGCGATTCAGCTGCGTGACGACCTTGGTCAGCGCCCGCAGGTTCGCCCCGTAAAACGCATCCCTGGTGTTGCCGGCCTGCGCGAGCACGCTCGCGGCGATCGCCTCGATCCGCGCCGAATCGTCCGGCGCCAGCGCGACCGCATTCGCGAAATAGGTCGCGCCCCAGCGCAGCTTCGTCGCCGGCCCGCTCGCCGCGTCGTACGCTCTCCGGTACCAGTCGAGCGCCGCGGCCTTGTCGCCGCGCGCCTTCGCATTCGCGGCCAGTCCCGACATGAAGTAGTACGGCGTCGCCGAACGGGGCAACTCGGCCTTCAGCAAAACGTCGGATTCATCGTACAGCCCGGCGTCGGTCAGCGTGTCCGCCGCCTCGCTGACGAGCGCCTGCCGTTCGTACGCGTTCGCGGCGCCCCGCATCGATGCTGTGATCTGCTTGCGTGCGGTATCGACCAGCGCCGGCGCGGCGAGCGGCGCACCGTCGTGCGCGTCGCCACGTGCGAGCAGCACGCGGCCGTGCAGCGCCATCAGACGATCGATCGACGACAGCGTCGTATCGGTCGTCAAGCGCGCGAGCGCCGTATCGTACGCGCCCCGCAGCTTCGTGCGCTGCGCGGTGTCGCCGCCGAGGTAGGCGACCACTCGCGCGGGCGCCGCGACGAGCACGTCCGAATCGGCACGCGCCAGCGCCGGGTCGCGCAGCACCGCGCGCAGCGCGTCGCCGAGCGCCGCCTTGTCGAGCGCGCCGGCCTGTGCGGGATCGTCCGATGCCGCCACCACCGCCGACTTCAGCGCGAATCGCGCGGCGTCCGCCTTCGCACCAGCCGCACGCGCACGTTGCGACAGCGTCTGCAATGTCACCGCGACACGATCGGGCGGCACCGGCAGCGCGCCGTCGGTGTCCCACGAATAGTCGGCCAGCAGATGCCATTCGGCCGGTGTCAATGCCGCGCCGTTGTTCAGCGCCGTCGCGAGCGTCTGCCGCACCGGATGCGCGGCCGTCATCCCGAGCGACAGTGCCTGCATGTAGCGGTCGAGATCGGCCTCGCCCGGCAGCCGCGTCACTTCGGTGCCGTCCGGGCGGAACAGGATCATCGTCGGATAGCCGTGTACCTTGAAGCGCTCGCCGAGCTTCTGCGCGCTTTCGGTATCGCCGTCGAGATAAACGGGCACGAAGAACGACGAGCGGGTCTTGAATGCCTGCTGGCTGAAGATCGTCGACTTCACCTGGTTGCACGACGGGCACCACACGGCCCCCCAGTACAGCAGCAGTGGCTTGCCGGTGCGCTTCGCGAGCGCGAACGCGGCGTCGACGTCGCCCTGTTGCCACGAGATGCCGGGCGGCAGATGTGCGCCGTCGCCCGACGGGCTGGATACGGCGACACCCTGCGGCGCGGCGGTGGCGAATGCCGCACCCGCGGCGGCGAACAGGCAGGCGACAGTCACGTTACGGAGAACGGTTTTCATCGAGACGGGTTCCGTTGAAAGAGACAGTTGCGGGAAGCGGCGTCGCACGACGGTCGGGCCCATGCATACGAAGCGGCGAAACGAAAACACGACGAAGCGACGAAAGAGCGAAGTCCATCGCCGGAATCGGCCGCTTTCGTGCGCGTCCCGCAGGCATCGGCGCGGAAAGTCGCGACCAGCCGCTGCATGTGCACATCGCGCAGCCGTGCCGACCACGACGACCGGCAAATCGCTCGACGATACGATTCGCCCAGCCGGTTGAAAACGAACGAATTCTCGAATGGATATGACGCGCGATTCGACGACAGCCCCCGTCATGCTGCCGGATCCGATGCACGAATGCAGGGGCGTCGACAATACGCGCCCATTCCGCGCCCGAAGCTGCGACATGGCACCTCGAACGCTGCACTTCACGTTGAAGTCGAACCCGGTGTACGGCCCACTGTCCGGCCGCGGCGCACACGACGATCGCGGGCACGGCAACGACACGGGCACGACGTAATCCGTCAGGGCGCGCGCCGACCAGGCGTTGCATTGGAAGCTCGACTCGACCGGCCGCTGGTACGATTTTGTCGCCACCGCCGACAGCGATGCGAGCTTCTCGCGCCCCGTGGCCGGCCGCGTCGAAACGGGTCGCCATCGATCAGCGACCCGGCGATCGGGCTCGCCGACCGCTTCCGACGACACCTGGGCCCGCCCGGCGCCAGCACCGGGCGCGACGCGGTCCTATCCGGCTGAAACGCCCGCCCGGCGCGGCTCAAACATCAGAAGGATAGGTGGTGCAGCCCTCATTTCGCGCCCACGAAAATGCTCCGTGTTGCGGCCCGTTCGCGTTAAACTTCGTCAAGCTGCATTCAACAACGACATCTTCGCCAATCTGGCACACACGACACGAGGATAGGTTCGATGCGCACTACCGGCTCATCCGGGGCAATGACCCTGCTCACCGAACACGACCCGGCCGACGGCCGCGAACTGCGCTCGCTCAGGCTCGAATCGACCGGCGACGGCAAGAGCGTGCTGCTGATCGAGATCGACGAACGCAAGCCCGGCATTCACCGCGAGGTCCGCTACGAGATCACGCCGGCCGAACTGATCGCGGCGATCCGCTCGCACGGCGCCGAGCTGCCCGGCGAAAACCACGGCGCGGCCTCGCTCGCCCGCACCCCTTCCTGATGTCGAACGGTGAGCCACGCGCAACGCACTGGCTCACCGATCTGTCCGCATGTCCCTGCCGCCGTCAGGCGCTTTCCGTCATTCCCCTCCGCACGGTTGAAAATGGCCGATAATCGGCCCATCTGTGAGTCTTCCTCACGCGCTTCCTTTTCGGCCAGCCGTCATGCTCCGTGACCTCGTCGCCCAATACGGGCCGCTCCTCGTCTTCGCCAATGTGCTGGCGGCGGCCATCGGCCTGCCCGTGCCGGCGATGCCGACGCTCGTGCTGTTCGGCGCGATGGCCGCGATGCATCCGGCGATGATCGGCTCGCAGCTATTGACGGTGCTGGCGCTGTCAGTCCTCGGCGCGCTGATCGGCGACACCGTGTGGTACGTCGCCGGCCGGCGCTACGGCGGCACGACGCTGAAGACGATCTGCCGGCTGTCGCTGTCGCGCGATACCTGCGTGAAGAAAACCGAACGCTTCTTCGGCCGCTACGGCGTGCGCGTGCTCGCGGTCGCCCGCTTCATTCCGGGGCTTTCGCTCGTGTCGGTGCCAATGGCCGGCGCGCTCGGCACGCGCTATCGCACGTTCGCCGGCTACGACGCGCTGGGCGCCGCGTTGTGGACGACCGTCGGCCTCGTCGCCGGACTCGTGTTCTATCGGCAGATCGACTGGCTGTTCGCCGGCGCGAGCCGGCTCGGCCGCGCGGTGCTGCTGGTGATCGTCGCGCTGCTGGCAGTCTATGCGGCCGTGCGCTGGATGCGCCGCCGCGCGCTGATCCGCCAGCTCGCGAGCGCGCGGATCGGCGTCGACGAACTCGACCTGCTGCTGCGCGATCCGGCCGCACCGGTGGTGCTCGACGTGCGTTCGCCCGAGCACCGCAGGCTCGACCCGTTCACGATTCCCGGCGCGCAGTTCGCGGACGAGCGGCACATCGAGGACATCGTCGCGCGCTACCCGTTCTCGCAGAAGTTCGTCGTGTATTGCTCGTGCCCGAACGAGGTGACGGCCGCGCTGATGGCCAAGCGCCTGCTCGACGCGGGCTTCACCGATGCGCTGCCGCTGCGCGGCGGCCTCGACGCCTGGCGCGACACGGGCCGTCAGCTCACGTCGCTGGTGGAAGACATCCCCGCCGCGAACGATCCGGTGGCGGGGTTGCACAAGCCGGCCTGATCGAACCGGCCGCAGCCGGCTTGTGCAAGACGAGAAATGCTAAAGGGGGCGTTGCGCCCCCCTTCGATCAGAACGGATCAGAACGCGTGCAGCGGCACGTTCACGACCAGGCGATATTCCTTGTTGGTCGCGTCCGAGTAGTGTGCGGAACCGTTGTGCCACATCGCAATGAACGTGACCTTCGTGTCCTTCAGCTTGCCGCTCTGGAACGTGTACGACGGAATGAAGCCGAACTCGTGGTGACGGCCCTGCACCGGTGCGCCGTTGCTCCAGTAGATGCTCGACTTGCTCGGATCCGCCGCCGCGCCCGCGCTCGCATCCGCGCCCCAGCCCGTCACACCCCACACCATCGCCTTGAAGCCCGGCAGGCCCGCTTCCTTGCCGTAGAACGTGTAACGCAACTGCAGCGACTTTTCGTGCGGCGCGTTGTAGTCGACGTCCATCGAGTTGGTCAGGAAGATGCCGTTGGTTTCATTGAGGTAGTCGAAGAACTGGTCGCCGAGCACTTGCTGATAACCGAGCAGCAGTTCGTGCGGGCCGTGTTGCGCGGCGAGCGACAGGCTGTACGCGTTGTTGTTGATCTTGCCCTGCAGCGCGTCGCCGGTGTCGTGCGTCGAATAAACGTTACCGAAGCCCGTCCACTTGATCGACTTCGTATCGCCGATGCTGTGCTTCACCGACGCGTAGTACTGGTGCCACACGTCGTCGGCCTGGTTCGCGTACAGCGCGACCTCGCCGTTCGGCGAGTAGTCCCACGTGCCGCCGACGTAGGTCAGGCGATTGATGCGCGTGCCGCCGTACTGCGTCGTGAGGTTGGTGAGCGTCGTGTGACCGCGTGCATCGGTCTTCGTGAAGCTGCCGGCCTCGAGCATCACGTTCTTGAATTCGTTGCTGACGATCGTCGCGCCGAGGAACGTCGGCGGCAGCGCGCGGTTGTCGTGCTGCTCCATGAACGGGTTGTCGACGGCCTGCAGACCGTACTTGACCACCGTGTTCGAGATGCGCGCCTTCACGTCGTAGATGCCCGGATAGGCCCACGCGAGCTGGTTCGAACCGCCGCCGCCCTTCGCGATGTGCACCATGCTGCCGGCGCCGGCGCCGCCGTCGAGCTTCAGCGCCGCATACAGCGACGCGTCGAAGCCGATGCCGATCAGGCCGGTCGTGTAGCCCGACTCGAAGTTCGCCATCGCGCCCTGGACCCACGCGTGACGATGCGGCCCGCCCTTGTTGTCGAGCGTGTCCGAATAGTTGCGGAACAGGAAGTTCAGGTGGCTGTCGGCAATGAAGCCGTTCGACTTCGACTGCGCCGACGGCTCGTCGGGCGGCGTAACGGCCTGGTTCGCCTCGGCGTTGATGATGGCGTTCGGGGTCGTTGCCTGCGCAACCGACGCGCTTGCGCCGGCGGACGGCGCGGCCTGCGCGACCGTCAGCGGCGCGGGGGCCGCGTCGTCGGCGTGCGCGACGCCGCTCATCGATACGCCGGCAAGCGCAGGCAAGCCCCATGCAAGCAGCATCTTCGATGCCGTCCCGATCGTCTTTTGCTTTTTCATCGTCATTCTCGTCTTGTGTTGATGTCGTCCACGCCGGTTGCGATCCGCTTCCAGCCCCCCGGCGAGCCCGGTTAAGGACGCGCCTTTACCCGCGACGCGAAGATCATTCGCGCCGCACCCTACCCCTGTTGACCAGCCTGGTTATGTTTGCTGCGTCACTTCACGCCGCCACGCCCGCCCGGATGCACGCGACACGCGCCGCCGAGCCGTGCCGCACTTCCGGCAGCGGCACGTCCTGCGCACACGCGTCGATCGCGACCGGGCAGCGCGTGCGAAACGCGCAGCCGGACGGCGGGTTGAGCGGCGACGGCATCTCGCCCGCCAGCAGCATCGGACGGCGAGCACGCTCGCGCGCCGGCTCCGGCGTCGGCGCCGCATCGAGCAGCGCCTTCGTGTACGGGTGCTGCGGCACCCCGTACACGTCATGCCGCGTGCCGAACTCCATCACGCGGCCGAGATACATCACGAGCACGCGCTGACTGATGGCCTTCACCACCGCCAGGTCGTGCGCGACGAACAGATAGGACAACGACAGTTCGCGTTGCAGATCGCGCAGCAGGTTCACGATCTGCGCCTGGATCGACACATCGAGTGCCGATACGGGCTCGTCGCAGATCACGAGCTTCGGCTCGCTGATCAGCGCGCGCGCGATGCCGACACGCTGGCACTGTCCGCCTGAAAATTCGTGTGGATAGCGCAGCAGGTGATGCGCGTTCAGGCCGACACGCTCGAGCATCGTGACCACGCGGCGTCGCACTTCGGCGCGGCCAAGGCCGGCGTGGTGCGTGACGAGCGGCTCCGCGACGATCTGCTCGATCGTCATGCGCGGATCGAGCGACGCGAGCGGATCCTGGAAGATCATCTGCACTTCGCGGCGCATCGCGGTGCCGCGCAGATGGTCGGGCGCGACGGCTTCGCCGCGCCAGCGCACCGTGCCTGCCGTCATCGGCACGAGGCCGATCAGCGCGCGAGCGAGCGTCGACTTCCCGCAGCCCGACTCGCCGACGAGCCCGACCGTCTCGCCGCGCTTCACGTCGAACGACACACCGTCGACCGCGCGCAGCGTGCCCTTCGGCGACCACGGATAGCCGCCGAGCGGCACGCGGAAATGCACCTTCAGATCCTCGACGGACAGCAGCGTATCGTTCGCACCCGTCGCGCCGGCATTGCGGCGTTCATCGACGCTCATCGCAGACCTCCCGTCAAATCGGCCAGCGGCCGGTGGCACGCGCGCACCGCACCCGCCGCGCCATAGGTTTCGAGCGCGGGGCGCGCGGCACCGCAGCGCTCCTGCGCATACGTGCAGCGTTTTGCGAATGCGCAGCCGGCCGGCGCGGTGCCGGGCATCGGTGGATTGCCGGGAATCGCGACGAGCGGCGCATCGTCGGCATCCGTCAGGCGCGGCAGCGCGTTGAGCAGACCGATCGTGTACGGATGCGACGGCGCCGCGAAGATGGATTCGGCCGGCGCATATTCCACGGTGCGTCCCGCGTACATGACCATCACGTCGTCCGCGAGGCCGGCGACCACGCCCATGTCGTGCGTGATCAGCACGATCGCGGTGCCGCGCTCGCGGTTCAGCTCGCGCAGCAGGTCGATGATCTGCGCCTGCACGGTCACGTCGAGCGCGGTGGTCGGTTCGTCGGCGATCAGGATTTCGGGCTCGGACAGCAGCGCCATCGCGATCATCACGCGCTGGCGCATGCCGCCGGAGAATTCGTGCGGATACATGCGAATGCGGCGCGCGGCATCCGGAATGCGCACCGACTCGAGCGCCTCGATCGCGCGCTTCGTCGCCTCCTTGCGCGACAGCTTGCGATGCAGTTGCAGCGTCTCGGTCATCTGCCGCTCGATCGTCAGGAACGGATTGAGCGACGTCATCGGATCCTGGAAGATCATCGCGATCCGGTCGCCGCGCACCGCGTTCAATGCGCGCGTATCCATCTCGAGCAGGTTGTCGCCGCGATAGCGCGCGGCACCCGTCGTCGTGCCGTTGCCGGCCAGCAGGCCGAGCAGCGCCATCACGGTCTGGCTCTTGCCCGAGCCCGATTCGCCGACGATGCCGAGCGTCTTGCCGGCTTCGAGCGAGAACGACACGCCGCTCACGGCGTCGATCGGCGGCGCGTCCTTGCGCGAGAAACGCACGCCGAGGTTTTCCACTTCCAGCAATGCAGCCATTTCAGCGATCCTTCGGGTCGAGCGCGTCACGCAGGCCGTCGCCAACGAAGTTCACGCAATAGAGCGTCACGCACAGCATGACGGCCGGCGCCAGCAGCAGCCACGGCATCGATTCCAGTTTCTGCGCGCCGTCCTGGATCAGCACGCCCCAGCTCGTCATCGGTTCCTGCACGCCGAGGCCGAGGAACGACAGCACCGATTCGGTCAACACGATGTTCGGCACCGACACGGTTGCGTACACAACGACTACGCCGAGCAGGTTCGGCACGATGTGGCGCACCACGATCGACGTCGGCGACACGCCGATCGCGCGCGCCGCATCGACGAACTCGCGATTGCGCAGCGACAGCGTCTGACCGCGCACGACACGCGCCATGTCGATCCACGAGAACGCGCTGATCGTCAGCACGACCAGCACGAACGAGCGGCCGAACAGGGTCATCATCAGGATCGCGATCAGCAGGTACGGGATCGCGTACATCATGTCGACGACGCGCATCATCGCGGAGTCGACGCGGCCGCCCGCGAAGCCGGCGGTCGCGCCCCATGCGACGCCGAACAGTCCGGACACCAGCGTGCCGAGCAGGCCGACCTCGATCGACACGCGGCCGCCGATCAGCGTGCGCACGAGCAGGTCGCGGCCGAGTTCGTCGGTGCCGAACCAGTGCTGGTTCGCGAGCGTCGGCGGCAGGCTGATCGCGGCCCAGTCGCTCGCGGCGGGATCGGCCGCGAGCACCCACGGGCCGACGAAACACGCGAGGGTGATGAGCGCGAGCAGCACGAGGCTGAACACGGCCGCGCGATTGTGAAGGAAGCGCGCGAACGCGAGCGCGAGCGGCGAGCGCGAACGCGGCGGCGAGTCGGTCTGCACGGGCAGACTGACGACGGGAGTAGTCGGAGTCATCGCAGTGCCTCGCTCAATAACGGATGCGCGGATCGAGCCACGCGTACGCGAGGTCGACCAGCAGGTTGAACAGCACCGCACAAACGGTCGTCAGCACGACGAGGCCGAGCACCAGCGTGTAATCGCGGTTGATCGCGCCGTTCACGACGAGCTGCCCGAGCCCCGGCAGCGCGAACACCGATTCGGTGACGACCGCCGCCGTGATCGACGTGATGCAGACCGTGCCGAACAGGGACACGACCGGCATCAGCGCGGGCTTGAGCGCATGACGCAGCACGATCGTCGAGCCCGGCAAACCCTTGGCCCGCGCGGTGCGGATGTAGTTGCTCGACAGCGTCTCGATCATCGAGCCGCGCATCACGCGTGCGAGCAGCGACACGTTGATGAAGGTCAGCAGCACGATCGGCAGCAGCCGGTACTGCCAGCCGCCGTCGCCCCAGCCGCCGGCCGGCAGCCAGCCGTTGCCGGCCGACGTCTTGAGCAGGATCGCGAAAATCCACACGAGTACCGGGCCGAGCACGAACGGCGGCACGACGTTGCCGAAGTTGCCGATCAGCATCACGAAGCGATCGATCACGCTGTCGCGGCGCACGGCTGCGACGGTGCCGAGCAGCACGCCGAACACGATCGAGATCGGGATCGACACACCGCCCACGCCGAGACTCACGGGCAGCGCCTTCTTCACGAGATCGTTCACCGACCAGTCGACGTAACGGAACGACGGGCCGAGATCGCCTTGCAGCAGCGAACCGAGATACATCAGGTACTGCTTCCACAGCGGCTCGTCGAGGTGGTACTTCGCGTTCAGGTTCGCGAGCGTCGCCGCGGACAGCTGCTTCTCCGTATCGAACGGACCGCCGGGCGTGAAGTGCAGCAGCAGGTAGCAGACGGTGATGACGGCGAGAATCGTCGGCACCGCCCACAACGTGCGTCTCAGTGCGTAGGCCAGCATGATCGCTCCGCTCAGTGCTTGATCAGGTACATGTCCTGCGAAGCACGCATGTCGATCACGTTCTTCAGCGAGTAGCCGCCCACGTAGGGCTTCACGAGACGGTCGGCCGAATACTGGAACAGCGGCACCATCGGCGTGTCGTTCATCGCCATGTCGTGCGCCTGCGTGAGCAGCGCGGCGCGCGCCTTGTCGTCGAGCTTCTGGTTGCCGTCGTCGACGAACGTGTCGACCTGCTTGTTGCAGTAGCCGACGGTGTTCTGCGAGCTGCCGCAGCGGATCAGGTCGAAGAAGGTCATCGCGTCGTTGTAGTCGGCGAACCAGCCGTCGCGCGCGATCTGCACCTTGCCGTCATGCCGCTCCTTCATCAGCACCTTGAACTCGACGTTCTCGAGCTTCGTGTTGATGCCGAGCTTCGTGCGCCATTCCGATGCGGTGAACAGCGCGACCTTCTTGTGCAGGTCGTTGGTGTTGTACGTGAGCGTGAACGACAGCGGCTTCGCGTCCGAATAGCCGGCCTGCTTCAGCAGGTCCTTCGCGGTCGAGATGCGCTTGGCCATCGGCCACGACGCCCATTCCGGCGTGAACGGCTGCACGCCCTTCGTGCCGTTCGGCATCAGGCCGTACATCGGCTTCTCGCCGGCCTGCGTGAGCTTCGACGTCAGCACGTCGCGATCGATCACCATCGACAGCGCCTGGCGCACGCGCTTGTCCTTGAGCGCCGCGTCGTTGTTGTTCAGGTAGTAGTAGTAGGTCGCGAGCTGCAGGCCCGGGCGCAGTTCGCCGCCGAACTGCTTGCTGACCTGCTGGAAGATGCCCGACGGGATCGAGTAGCTGTAGTCGATCTGGCCCGCCTGATACATGCGCATCGCCGTTTCGTCGCTTTCGATCGGCAGGTACGTGACCTTGTTGATCACGACCTTCGGCGCGTTCCAGTACTTCGCGTCCTTCGAGATCACGATGCGGTTGTTCGGCTGCCAGTCGACGAGCTGGTACGCGCCGTTGCTGACGATGTTGCCCGGGCGCGTCCATGCGTCGCCGAACTTCGCGACCACGTCCTTGTTCACCGGTGCGAGCGGGGCCATCGCGGTCAGCTCGGGGAAGAACGCGACCGGCACGTCGGTCGTCACTTCCAGCGTGTACGGGTCGACCGCGCGCACGCCGAGCGTCGTCGGCGCGGCCTTGCCGGCGATGATGTCCTTCGAGTTCTTGATGAATTCGACGAGGATCGTGTACTTCGAGCCCGTCTTCGGATCGGCGACGCGCTGCCACGAATACACGAAATCGGCGGCCGTCACCGGCTGGCCGTTGCTCCACTTCGCGTCATGGCGGAGCTTGAAGATCCACGTCTGCGGCGTCTTGCGTTCCCACGAGAGCGCAACGCCCGGCACGACCTGGCCGGCGGCATCGATGCGGGCGAGCCCTTCGAACAGGTCGAGGCCGATCGTATTGCCGGTCCACGATTCGATGTGCGCCGGATCGAGCGACTCGACTTCGGCTGGCACCTGGCGCGTCAGGTCCTGTTGGGGAGCGAGCGCGACGTTCGACGGAACGGTCACGGCGTGAGCGGCGGGCGTCGTCAGGGCGAGCGCGGCCAGCACGGCCGACATGGCATGCAAGGATTTCATCGTGGCGGTCTTGAGAAGGTTGTTCGGTGAGCGATGCGCGGCGGATGCCGCGGTTACGCGTGAGACGCTGACGGGTTCAGCGATTGAGGAGGCCCGTGATTCTCGTATTGCATCTTAGTATTCCTTACGTTTCTTTCGACAGGCATTCCGTCTCGGAAACGAAGGAATACCTGTGCGTTAGAACAGCCGCGGCGTACCGACCCAGACCACCACCGACTCGATCTTCGCGGTGTTGACCCAGCTGTGCGGGACGGTCGACTGATAGTGCGAACTGTCGCCGGCCTGCAGGACGAACGTCTTGCCTTCCAGCGTCAGCGACACTTCCCCTTCAATCACATACAGGAACTCCTCTCCTGCATGTGTCGTCACCTCCGACCGCTTCTGTCCCGGCGGCATCCGCACGAGGATCGCCTCGAGCTGACGCCCTTCGGTCGCGTTGGTCAGCCTCGCGAACAGGTTCGCCGAATCGGCGAATCCGAAGAAGCGCAACTGATCGCCTCTGCAGACCGAGCGTTCCTCGCTCGGCGTATCCACGAAGTACTGCACCGTCACGCCGAGCGCCTGTGCGATACCGGCCAGCGACGTCAGCGACGGCGACGCGAGCCCGCGTTCGACTTGAGACAGAAACGGCTTCGAAATCCCCGCGGCGGTAGCGGTGTCGTCGAGCGTGCGCTTGAGTCGTTGGCGCAACGCGCGGATCTTGCTGCCCAGTGCTGCGGCAGCGTCTGCCGACTGCGAGTTTTCAGTGGGGGGAACCATAGCAGGCCGAAAAGTGGTCGTCAAAAAATGTTTGATGGAAAGTAACTAAGTTAGATCGATTTGGCTTAGTCTTCGGGTTCGCACACGTCTTCGGTGTTGAGCCCGGTGCACTAAACAGGGCACGAAGCGAGCGAAACGACGCGCTATCTTGCCAGACTCGCCCGCTTCACAGGCAAGCTGCAAGCGGCTCTCCGGGAATTTGCGGAGGACGGGCGCAAAGCTTACAAGTAAATGATGAGACGAATATTCCTGAAAGCTGCTGCCATATCGGGAGTTTCCCTGAGTGGCGCGGACCTGACGCACCGGACCGGCAAACGTTACCATTCGCGCGCCGGTTGGGGCCTCGCACCGCCTTGTGTGGCGGCGTCAGACCCCGGCCCGGGCTAACCGCCCGACTGCTCCATCGCCGACGCAAAGCCTACCCGGCCACAGTGCTCCGGCGCCAGTTCGACCCAAAGGCGACGCGCGATCCGCGCCGTCCGTTTCAAACGAGATTGATGATGCACGCACCTGTTTCACAGACCCGATCGTTTACGACGGTCTTCCTTATCGAAATGTGGGAGCGCTTCGGCTACTACGGCATGGCCGCGCTCCTGGTTCTCTTCATGGTCGACCGGCTCGGTTTCACCGACAGCCATGCGAACCTGACCTGGGGCGCATTCACCGCGCTCGTCTACGCGTCGCCGTCGATCGGCGGCTGGATTGGCGACAAGGTGCTCGGCGCCCGTCGCACGATGATCATCGGCGCGGCCGTGCTGTGCGCCGGCTACCTGATGCTGGCCGTGCCGAATGACGCGCTGGCCTACATGTATGCGTCACTCGGCGTGATCGTCGTCGGCAACGGCCTGTTCAAGGCCAACGCGGCAAACCTCGTGCGCCGCATCTACGAAGGCGACGATGCGCGCATCGACAGCGCATTCACGATCTACTACATGGCGGTCAACATCGGCTCGACCGTGTCGATGCTCGCGACGCCGTGGATCAAGGATCACTGGGGCTGGCATACCGCGTTCGCGGTCTGCTGCGCCGGCATGCTGCTCGCGATCCTGAACTTCATGCTGATGCACCGCACGCTCGCGCACATCGGCTCGCAGCCCGACGACGAACCGATCCGCTGGAAGCGCCTCGGCGGCGTGGCGGCAGGCGGCGTCGCGCTCGCGCTGGCGACGCTGTACGTGCTGCAGCACAAGCAGCTCGCGGTCGCGAGCGTGTGGACGGCCGCATTCGCGATCCTCGCGATCTTCGCGTACATGATCGCGAAGTCGGAGCGCTCGGAGCGCGCGGGCCTGATCGCGGCGCTCGTGCTGATCGGCCAGGTGATCCTGTTCTTCATCTTCTACGTGCAGATGTCGACGTCGCTGACGCTGTTCGCGCTGCGCAACGTCGATCCGCGCTTCATGCTGTTCGGCACGACGCTGTTCACGTGGAGCGCCGCGCAGTTCCAGGCGCTGAACCCGATCTGGATCATGATGCTGAGCCCGGTGCTCGTGTGGATCTACAACGCGGTTTCGAAGAGCGGTCGTGACCTGCCGGTCGCGGCGAAGTATGCGCTCGGCTTCGGCGCCGTGGCTGCCGGCTACCTGGTGTTCACGATCAGCGGCCGCTACGCGGTGGACGGTCGCGTGTCGTCGTGGTTCATGGTGTGGGGCTACGGCCTCTACTCGCTCGGCGAACTGCTGGTGAGCGGTCTCGGCCTCGCGATGATCGCCCGCTACGTACCGGCGCGCATGAGCGGCTTCATGATGGGCGCGTATTTCGTCGCGACGGGTGTGTCGCAGTATCTGGGCAGCGTCGTCGCGAACTTCGCGCAGATGCCGTCGCACGACCTGCCTGCCACCGAATCGCTGCCGCTCTACCTGTCGCTGTTCGAGAAGCTCGGCTGGCTCGCCGCCATCGGCATGCTGCTCGCACTTCTGCTGCTGCCGATGATGAACCGCCTGTCGCGTCAGCATCAGCGCTGCGCGGACGAGCGCCGCGAGGAAGAAGCGGTCCAGGCGCAGGCGATGGCCTCGGCGCAGTAAGTACTATCCCTCGGCGTGCGGCCTGCACGCCACATTCTCTCGCCAGCGCGGCCAGCACGTCCTACACTGGTTGCAACGGCGCATCCGCTCCGTCGCGATGCGTACTGGCGGGAGAAGATCATGAAAAACAAAACGACTCGGCTCTTGAGGATCCTGTCGGATATCCGGCACGCGCAGCGCTGCACCGCATTGCGCGCCGCCCGGGCCGCGGCCGAAGCCGACGCGGTGCTCGCGGAGCAGGACGACCCGAAGTCCGACGAACGCGACGACGCCGAATCCGACGACGCGAACGCCGTCCCCCGCTCCCGCATCGGCTCGCCTCACTGACCGCACCGACGCCGCGCGGCACCCCGCGTGCCGCTTCCGAGTTTCCGCGTTGCTCTCGTGCTTCCGGGTTGTCCGTGTTGTCGCGGTGCCTCGTTGCCCGCGCTGCCGCGTCGCCCGTGCTGTCGCGTTGCCCGCGTTTCCGAGCTACCCGTTCTTCCGCGCCGCTCACGCAGCCGCGCTGCGCCAGCGCGCGAACCACGTTCCCGAACCCGCCACGGCCATCATCAGCCCGACCGCGCATGCGTCGGCCGCGAGGCCCACGCCGATATGCCGCAGTTCGGCGCCGTTCGCGACAGGATGCAGCAGCGAATCGATGACGAGCGAGATCGCCGCGCCCGCGACGAAGCAGATCAGGCCGCGCCGGCCGACCGCGACGACGGGCTGCACGGCCTGCGCGATGCGCGCGATCCAGCCGCGGCGCACGCAATCCGCCATCAGCCATGCGATCGCCGCGAAGCTCACGATCCGCGGCAGCGCGAGATCGCGCTTGAGCACGCCTTCCGGCACCGGCAGCCCCGAAAACAGCTTGTAGCTTGCGCAACCGAGCACGACCGCGCACGCGACACCGGTCGCCGCGGCGCCCCAGCGTCCGAGCGCGACGCGCCGGTAGAACGGCTGGCAGCGTGCGAGCACGCCGGCAACGAACATCAGTTGCCACGCAAACGGGTTGAAGCTCCAGCGGAACGAATCGGTGTCGAGCAGTTCGGGGCCGAGCCAGCCGGCCGCGACCCACGACGCCGCGCTGAACGCGACGAGCAGCCACGGATGGCGGCGCGCGAACGGCACGATCACCGGCGACGCGAGCGCGAACAGCACGTACATCGGCAGCACCGACGCGAGATACGGCTGCCGCTGGAACGTGAGCAGTTCGGCCGCGCCCGTGAGCGGCGACGCGAGCATCACGCTGACGTCATCGAGCGCGAGGTTCGGCGCGTCGATCCCGTAATGGTCGAGCACGGCGGACACGACGAGCATCAGCGTCGAGGTCGCGAGAAACGCGCGATAGATCTGCATCGCGCGGCGCACGAACCGCCGCTGCGCGGCGCGCGCGCCATGCCGGTCCGCAATCGCGCCGTAAGCGCTCGCGGTCGCGAAGCCGCCGAGGAACACGAACACCTCGGCCGCGTCGCACAGCGCGAACGAGTGGAGCGTCACGCGCGACAGCATGCTCGCGCCGATGTGATCGACGACGATCATCAGCAACACGATGCCGCGGAAGAAATCGACTTCGATCAGGCGGCCGCCGCGCGCCGGCGGCTCAGCGATGGCGGGCGGCATGCTCAACGACATGGCCGCACCCGCGCGACGACGGCGCGGCACGCACCGGCGGAGGATTCGGAAGGGAAAAGGCGAACGTGATCAGCGGCGATGCGCGTATGCTCGCATCGCGCCAACCCGGCCGGCCCGGCACGGAGATGACCGATCATGGAAAAGCCGCATACGAAGAGAAGACTGTCAGGTCAGTCTAGCGGCCGATCGGGGGATACCCTAAGTAACAAAGTGCAACGGAATCTTCTGTTCGATTACGCGTATAACAACGGCGATACAGAATTGGCAGAGTGGCCAGACTGACGTCAGCGCGATGCCAGTTCGACGCCAGCATCGCGGAATTCGACGCAACGAACGCGCGACGCGCGGCCGGTTCGTTGCCGTCGTCGCGTCGCCCGACGACGGCGCTCAGCCGCGCATGGGCAAGCGCCGCATCAGCATCGCGCTGTGCCAGGCGGTCAGCGCCACCGCCGCCCAGATCGGCCCGTACGTCGCGAGCTGCGCGGCGCTCAGCGTCTCGCCGAGCAGCAGCAGCGACACCGCGACGAGCAGCACCGGCTCGACGTAGCCGAGGATCCCGAACAGCGCCATCGGCAGCATCCGGCTCGCCTTCAGGTAGCTCGCGAGCGCAAGTGTGCTGAGCACGCCGAGCCCCGGCAGCAGCATGGCCCACAGCGTCGGATGGCTGGCGACGGGCGTCGTGCTTGCCGCCACCATCGCGAGCGCGACCGGGCACAGCAGCGCGATCTCCAGCGCGAACGCGGCAAGCGAATCCGCGTTGATCCGGCGACGCAGCACGAAATACGGCGGATAGCCGAGCGCGACGACGAGCGTCGGCCACGCGAACGCGCGCGTCGCCCACACCTCGTGCGCGACCCCGAGCGCCGCGCACGCGACCGCCGCCCATTGCAGCGGATCGAGCCGTTCGTGATAGTAGAAGCGGCCGACGAGCACCATCGTCAGCGGCAGCAGGAAATAGCCGAGCGACACTTCGAGCATGCGCCCGTGCAGCGGCGCCCACAGAAACAGCCACAGCTGCAGGCCGAGCAGCGCCGCGCTCGCCGGCAGCGCGATCAGCAGGCGCCGGTCGCGCACGCTGCGCCGCACGAGTTCAACCAGCGCCGGCCAGCGGCCGCGCAGCGCGATCAGCGCGAGCGCGCCCGGCGCGGTCCACAGGATGCGCCACGCGAAGATGTCGAGCCCGGTGAGCGGCGCGAGCAGCTTCGCGTAGGCGGACATCAGCGCGAACAGCGTCGACGCCATCACCGACAGCGCGATGCCGCGACCAGCCTCCGGATACCCCGTCACGTTGTTTTCGCCTTACTGCTGCTGGAAGCGCTCGAAGCGCTTTTCAATCTGACGCTCCTCGAACGTCACCTCGGTCACGCGCGCGGACGGCGGTCCATGCCGCAGCCACGCGAGCATCCGGTCGATCTGCGCGCCGGGGCCCTGGATCATCGCCTCGACACTGCCGTCCTCGAGATTCGCGACCCAGCCGCGCAGCTTCAGCGCGTGCGCCTCGCGCACCGTCGCGTGACGGAAACCGACGCCCTGCACGACGCCGCGCACCCGCACGTAGTAGGTCTCGATCCGTTCGTCCAGTTCATTGCGGCTCATCGCGTCGCCCTCCCGTTGCATTCAAGCCCGGCATTGTAGTCGCGTCGGCCGCTTCTCACACGTGCCCGGCCGGCCCGCCGCGCGCTGCCGCCGCGCCGGCTCGGCCGCCGTGCGGCGCTCGCGTCGCCGGGCGCGCCGACCACGTACAATCTCGCCGACGCACAACCGCCGCGCCGCCCGCGCGCGGCCCTGAAGGAAACGCATGACTGATACCTCCCGCGATATCGTTCTCGTCACCGGCGCGTCCGGTTTCGTCGGCTCGGCCGTCGCACGCATCGCGCAGCAGAAAGGCTATGCGGTGCGCGTGCTGGTGCGCCCGACCAGCCCGCGCACGAACGTCGCGGATCTCGACGCCGAGATCGTCACCGGCGACATGCGCGACGAGACGTCGATGCGCGCCGCGCTGCGCGGCGTGCGCTACCTGTTGCACGTGGCGGCCGATTACCGGCTGTGGGCGCCGGATCCGCACGAGATCGAGCGCGCGAACCTCGAAGGCGCGGTCGCGACGATGCGCGCCGCGCGTGCCGAAGGCGTCGAGCGGATCGTCTACACGAGCAGCGTCGCGACGCTGAAGGTCACGAGCGCCGGCGATCCGTCCGACGAGAACCGGCCGCTGACCGCCGAGCAGGCGATCGGCGTGTACAAGCGCAGCAAGGTGCTGGCCGAACGCGCGGTCGAGCGGATGATCGCCGACGAAGGGCTGCCGGCCGTGATCGTCAACCCGTCGACGCCGATCGGCCCGCGCGACGTGAAGCCGACGCCGACCGGCCGCATCATCGTCGAGGCCGCGCTCGGCAAGATTCCCGCGTTCGTCGATACCGGCCTGAACCTCGTGCATGTGGACGACGTCGCGCACGGCCACTTCCTTGCGCTCGAGCGCGGCCGCATCGGCGAGCGCTACATCCTCGGCGGCGAAAACCTGCCGCTGCAGCAGATGCTGGCCGACATCGCACAGATGACGAACCGCAAAGCGCCGACGATCGCGCTGCCGCGCTGGCCGCTCTACCCGCTCGCGGTCGGTGCGGAGGCCGTCGCGAAGTTTACGAAGAAGGAGCCGTTCGTGACCGTCGACGGGCTGCGGATGTCGAAGAACAAGATGTATTTCACGTCCGCGAAGGCCGAGCGCGAGCTCGGCTACCGCGCGCGTCCGTACCGCGAAGGATTGCGCGATGCGCTCGACTGGTTCGGCTCGGCGGGCTACCTGAAGTAACACAAAGCGGCGTGCTTCACGCCGCTTTGCGCACTTTGTTACACGTCGCCGACGGACCGGCACCGGCGCAGCGGTTAAAATCGCGGGTCTTACGCAGAGAAGACACGCATGAACCTGAACGAACAGATCGATTCGCTCAACGCGGGCGTCGATCGGCTCCTCCACGATCACCACGCCGCGCAGCAGGCGGCACGCAGCGCGGAAGCGTTCGCGCGCGCCGCCGCGGCCGAAGCCCAGGCCGCCGCTGCACGTCATGCCGCCGCCGAGACCGAAGCACAGGCCGCCGCGCAGCGCCACACGGCCGCAGCTGCCGACGCCGAAGCCGCGCAGCAGCGCCATATCGACGCAACAGCCGCGGCTGAAGCCGCCGCCCAGCGCCACACCGAAGCGGCCGCACAGGCCGAAGCAGCCGTCCAGCGGCACGCCGAGGCGACCGCGCTGACCGAAGCGCTCGCGCAGCGTCATGCGGATGCCGAAGCCGCGTCGCAGCGTCATGCGGCCGCGATCGCCGAAGCCGAGGCCGCCGCGCAGCGTCATCACGCCGCCGCGACCGAAGCGGATGTGGCCGCGCAGCGCCATGCCGCCGCGACCGCCGAGGCGGAAGCTGCCGCGAAGCGTCACGCGCAAGCGATCGCCGAAGCGGAGGCCGCGACGCAGCGCCACGCAGCCGCGATCGCCGAAGCCGAGGCGCTCGCGCAACGTCACACGCAGGCGATCGCCGAAGCGGAAGCCGCCGCGCAGCGCCATACCGACGCAGCGGCCGCAGCGGAAGCGATCACGCAACGCCACAACGAGGCGATCGCGCAAGCCGAAGCCGCGGCGCAACGCCACGCAGTCGCAACCGCCGAAGCCGAGGCCGTCGCGCAACGCCATGCCGAAGCCATCGCACAGGCCGAGGCGGCTGCCGCGCGTCACGCGAAGGCGATCGCCGACGCGGAAGCATTGGTCGAAGCCGTCGTGAAGGACGCTGCGACGAGCGCAGCAGGTGCGGCAACCGAGCCGATTGTCGCGGCCGGCGTCGTCGAAGCGGCAGCCGAATCCGCGGTTGAGCCCGTAACGGATGTCGCCGCACCGTCGGCCGCCGCTGAAGTCGCGGCGCCGGCCGACGCGATCACCGACGTCGTTGCGACGACCGCCACCGACACCGCGACCGAACTCGCCCCCGCCGCCGAAGCGGCAGACGCTCCGGCGGACAAGGCGACGCTGCACGTCGCCCGTCCGTCGCAGAACGAGCTGACGTTGACCGTCAACGGACAGTCGATCACGCTGCACCCGGAGCAGCTTGGCCAGCTGATCGAGGAACTGGCGCACGCGCGCGCGTCGATGCAGCCGGAACCGCCGCCGGGCATCCCGGCCGGCTGGCGCTTCGTGACGACGAAGAACCCGATGATGGCCGTGCAGAAGCAGTCGAACGGCGACCGTCTGTTGGTCGCGCGCCATACCGGCTACGGCTGGGTGCCGTTCACGTTCTCGCCGGACGTCGTGATCCAGATGTACATGATGCTGACGCAGCGCTAAGCACGCGCGGTATCGCCGTAAAACGACAAAGCCCGATCGATTCACACAATCGATCGGGCTTTTTGCTTTCCGAAACCCGCAACAACGACGGGCATCTGCCGGCTTCCCGGCGTCTGTCAGCGCTCCACCGGCGCCTGCACGCGCGCCTTCCACTGGCCGCCCTTGCCACGCCAGTAGCGCCACGCTGACGCGAACGTCGCGCCGACGTAGAACAGCGCGACGAGCGGCAGCGCCGGCGCCCACAGCGGCGAGCGGCGGTAGTAGCGCAGCATCGGCGCATATGCGGTGCACATCGACGCCCACGCGAGCCATGCGGGCCACGCGCGCGCGCCATACGCGAGCGCGGCCACGGGCGGCACGAGATAGATGATCGTCATCCCGAGCAGCGTGCCGGCCAGCAGCAGCGGCGAATAATGGAGCTGCGTGAACGCGGTGCGCGCGATCATGTTCCAGATGTCGCGCCAGCTGTCGTACGGACGCAGCGACACGCTGCGATCGGCCAGGTCGAGCCGGATCGGATGCCGGCCGCTGCCGCGATGCTTGATCTGCGCGGCGAGACTGCAGTCGTCGATCAGCGCGCCGCGAATCGATTCGATGCCGCCCGCCTCCTCGAGCGCGCTGCGCTTGACCAGCATGCAGCCGCCTGCGGCGCCAGCCGTCCGGTTGCGCGGATTGTTGATCCACGAGAACGGATAGAGCTTCGCGAAGAAGAACACGAATGCCGGGATCAGCGCCTTTTCCCAGAACGAGTCGCAGCGCAGCCGCACCATCAGCGACACCAGATCGCGCTGTTCGGCCTGCGCGCGCGTGACGAGCTGGGCGACGGCGTCCGGCGGATGGCCGATGTCGGCATCGGTCAGCAACAGGTAGTCGGCCGGCAGCCCGAGCGTGCGCACCGCGGCGATGCCCTGCGACTGCGCCCACACCTTGCCCGACCAGCCGGCCGGCAGCGGCTTCGCGGCCAGCACCGTCAGGCGGTCGGCGCGGTTGATCGCGAGCGCGGCCGCGCGGGCCGCGTCGGCGGTGCCGTCGTCGCTGTGGTCGTCGACAATGATCAGATGAAAGTCGCCCGGATAGTCCTGCTCGAGCAGCGACGTCGCCGCGCGGGCGATCACGTCGGCCTCGTTGCGTGCCGGCACGACCGCGACCACGGCCGGCCAGCCGGCCTCCGCCGCGGCGCCGCGTGCCTCCGGCGGCAGCGCCCGTGCGGGGCGCGCGCGCCAGAAGCCGCCGCGCGCGACGAGCAGCACGATCCAGATCAGGAACGACAGACCGGACACAAGGAAGGTAATCGCCAGCATCATCGGCCCGTCTCCTGCCGGATGCCGGCGCGAGCGACGCCGGATCGTCCGGCGACAATCGGGGTCGGAGTGAAAACGCCCATGACCGCACCGGCGGCAGGGCAATACGCGTAAGAATCGACGGTCATCGAATAGCCTTGAAATGAGCGCGACGCCGGGCAGCCGGACAGGCCGCCTGCGAAACCGAGCAGTTTACCGGGTTCCGCGCGCGCGAGCGCCGACGCGGCTCTGCGGCGGATGCAACACGGCCGATACAGCACCAGAGCAAGGACGGCGCGATAGGGTTAAAATGCGCGATTAATTCGGGGTTCCGGGGCCTGGCCTGGCCGGTTCGTTTCCTGCCTTCATAACATCAAGCCGGGGCGAGCGAGCAGTGCCAGCTCCTCGAACCCCGGCGTCTGTCGTCGGAGTTCGCTCACTTATGCGAGTCATCCTTGCCCAGCCCCGCGGCTTTTGTGCGGGGGTTGTCCGCGCGATCGAGATCGTCGACCGCGCGCTGCAACAGCACGGCGCGCCGGTCTATGTGCGTCACGAGATCGTGCATAACCGGCATGTCGTCGAAAACCTGCGTAATAAAGGGGCACGATTCGTTGAGGAGCTCGACGAGGTGCCGCACGGCGCCGTGGCGATCTTCAGCGCGCACGGTGTCGCCCAGACGGTCGAGCGCGACGCCGAAACGCGCGGGCTCGACGTGCTGGACGCCACCTGCCCGCTCGTCACGAAAGTGCACGTGCAGGGCCGCCAGTATGTCGCGGCGGGCCGCCGGCTGATCCTGATCGGCCATGCGGGCCATCCGGAAGTCGAAGGCACGATCGGCCAGATTCCGGCCGAGGTGATCCTCGTGCAGAGCGAGGCGGAAGTCGATACGCTGACGCTGCCGGTCGACACGCCGGTCGCGTACGTCACGCAGACGACGCTGTCGGTCGACGACACGCGCGGCATCATCGAAGCGCTGCAGCGCCGGTTCACCGACATCGTCGGCCCGGACACGCGCGACATCTGCTACGCGACGCAGAACCGCCAGGCCGCCGTGCGCGAGCTGAGCAGCCAGGTCGACGTGCTGCTGGTCGTCGGTGCGACGAACAGCTCGAACTCGAACCGCCTGCGCGAGATCGGCACCGAAAGCGGCGTGCCGAGCTATCTCGTCGCCGACGGCTCGGAAGTGAAGCCCGAATGGTTCGCGGGCGTGCAGACGGTCGGCCTGACCGCCGGCGCGTCGGCACCCGAGGAAATGGTTGAGGATGTAATCGGCGCGCTGCGCGCGCTGGGGCCCGTCGATGTCACGACGATGGCGGGCCGTGAGGAAAAAGTCGAATTCAAGTTGCCGGCGAAGCTTACGCAAGCTGTCGCCCGCGAAGTTTAAGGAGGACAACTCTTGTCTATTCCGCTGCTCCAGCAAGTCCGCGTCGGCGCATACATCATGCGCCAACACCTGTCCGGCAACAAACGCTATCCGCTCGCGCTGATGCTCGAGCCGCTGTTCCGCTGCAACCTCGCCTGTAACGGCTGCGGCAAGATCGACTATCCGGACCCGATCCTGAACCAGCGTCTTTCCGTCGAGGAATGCCTGGAAGCCGTCGACGAGTGCGGCGCACCCATCGTGTCGATCGCCGGCGGCGAGCCGCTGCTCCACAAGGAGATGCCGGAGATCGTCAAGGGCATCATGAAGCGCAAGAAATTCGTGTACCTGTGCACGAACGCGCTCCTGATGGAAAAGAAGATGGACGACTACCAGCCGAACCCGTACTTCGTCTGGTCGGTCCACCTCGACGGCGACAAGGAGATGCACGACCATTCCGTGTCGCAGGAAGGCGTGTACGACAAGGCGGTCGCGGCCATCAAGGAAGCGAAGCGCCGTGGCTTCCGCGTGAACATCAACTGCACGCTGTTCAACGACGCGATCCCCGAGCGCGTCGCGAAGTTCTTCGACACGCTGGGGCCGATCGGCGTCGACGGCATCACCGTGTCGCCGGGCTATGCGTACGAGCGCGCGCCGGATCAGCAGCACTTCCTGAACCGCGACAAGACGAAGAACCTGTTCCGCGAAATCCTGAAGCGCGGCGAAGGCGGCAAGCGCTGGTCGTTCAGCCAGTCGTCGCTGTTCCTCGACTTCCTGGCGGGCAACCAGACGTACAAGTGCACGCCTTGGGGCAACCCGGCGCGTACCGTGTTCGGCTGGCAGAAGCCGTGCTATCTGGTCGGCGAAGGTTACGTGAAGACCTTCAAGGAACTGATGGAAGACACGAACTGGGACAACTACGGCGTCGGCAACTACGAGAAGTGCGCGGACTGCATGGTCCACTGCGGCTTCGAAGCGACCGCCGTGATGGACACGATCGCACATCCGCTGAAGGCGTTTGCGGTGAGCCGGAAGGGCATCAAGACCGAAGGCGCATTCGCGCCGGACATCTCGATCGCGAAGCAGCGCCCGGCCGAGTACGTGTTCTCGCGCCATGTCGAGATCAAGCTCGAGGAAATCCAGCGCGCCGGCAAGGGCAAGCTGCAAAAGCCGGCGAAGCCGGCAACGGCGGCTTAAGCGCGTATCGCCACGCGAAGGTTCGCGCCTCCGCGTCGGCCGGCATCGAAGAAGCGCCACGGGGCTCGCTCCGTGGCGCTTTCGTTTTGTCGGGCGTCATCGCGAGTCCGCATGCCTTCGCGCACGCATGAGCATGCGAACGCCCGCATCCCTAGTGCCTCGATTCCGCCGCCGCGATCAGTTGCCATGCGGTCGGCCGGCGATCGAGCAGCGAGTCGGACGGCGGATCGAGATCGTGACGATGTGCGTCGTCGGACGGAAGCGCCTGCGACTTCGCGATGCCGATCTCGTCGCCGCATATGGTGCATCGATAGATGCCCGCAACCGTTGCCTCGCTGCCCGGCGGCAGGTCCTCGCTGAATGCGCGGCCGCTTCCGCACGTGAAGTAGCCACCGATCCTGTATAGCGCCATCGCGCCTCCTGACTGAAACGATGCGTTCGCGCCGACACGCACGATTCGCCGCGAACGCGAGGATGGATCGTCATCGACCGAACCCGGTCGGCTCCTGTCGTGACATCGGGCGGCGAGCATCTGCCCGGGGAATGGAACACGCATGAAACGCGGCCAGCAGGCCGCTCGTGTTGCCACCGCTCAATGCAGAACGGCCGAAGCCCGCATCCGGGCCGCCGCCTGCGCGATCAGTCCCGGCTGCTCGCTGGACGCGAACTCGCTCACGTGGCGCCACAGCTCGGCGAGCCGGTGCCGCGTGAGCGTCGCGACGCACGCGTCGTTCGCCGCGAGCACACGCTCGAGCGCCGCGCACTCGTCGCCGTGCAGCGTCCATGCGCCGCTTTGCGCAGCGCGCGCCAGGCTCGCGTCGAGCACGCGCTCCGCGTCGACGCACAGGTCGATGCTCGCTTCCGGGGATACTGCGTCGTCGAGTGCGAGGAACACCAAGTAGACGCTCGTGCGCAGCCGCATCAGCAACGTTTCGCTGCCGTGCTCGCCGCGCAGCGCGACAAGCGCCATGTGGCATTTGAGCGAGATGTCGCGCACATGCGCGGGCGGCAGCGGCAGCAGCCACTCGCGCGTCAACGGCACGTGGCGACGGCCTTTTCGGGCAGCCTTCATGATCCGCCCTCCCCTGCTGCGACGTCGTCCGCATCGAATGACGGCCACGCGATGCGGCACGCGACGGTGCCGCAGCTCACGTCGCGATGGCCGTTCGCGCGGCGCAGCGCGCCGCCGTTCATGTCGTCCCGCCGCCGCGTCGCACAGGCCTGGAGCCGCCGGCGAATCACCGATGCGCGCGACACGTCGGGGAGTCGATCAGGGCATGCCATGCTCGTCTCCCGCATCAGAACGTGTTCTCGCCCTTCAGGTAGTACGCGGTCTTCACGAAGAACGCCTTCACCGGATGGCCGCTGCGCGCGGCGTTTGCCGCGCGCGCTTCCATCGCGGCCTTCTCTTCGCGCGAGCGGTCGGGCACCGGGTACCGCACCCGCTCGAGCGCACGCTGCATCGCGAGCGGATAGTTCTGATTGCCGGCTGTCGTCGCACGATAGCCGGCGCGCGTCATCTGCATCAGTTGCACGTCGGTTTCGGCGCGCGCGGCCGACCAGGTCATCGGCGCGACGTTCGACTGCCACTCGGTATTGACGGATTGCGCGAAGCTTGCGGCGGGCAGCATGGCAAGCGCGCCGGACAGGACAGCAAGGGAAACAATGGATCGCATCATGGCCTCCAGATGGTTGTTTCCGCATCGATCATCGTCGTCGATGCGGTGCAATCATCGTATGTCGCGTGGCCACGCGCTTGAATAGCCGATTCCGCAATTGATATTTTCGGCACCGACTGCCGGGGCGCGATTCACACGATTCGCCAATGCTGCCTGAGCGGAATTTCTTTATTTCATTCAACTACCTGATCGCGTTTTTACAGACGAATCGAGATGGTGCGTGAATCGCTTTTGCTGTTTTTGAAATGACGTATTGCCGATGTGATTTCCGCCGAGTGCCTGCCAGGCGCGACTTCGGCACGATGCCGCACACGCCGGCACAATTGGGAAACGGCTCGACGAATGCACCGGATTCCCTGACACCCGACAAATCCGCCGCGCCGATTTACCGCTTCGCGACGAGACGTGTCGAGCGAGGACGCGAGATAATTGCGCATCGGCCGTCAATCGCGGCTCTTGTCCCTTCCTTATTCTTCTCTCGGGTTCCGCCATGGCAGCCATCGACACCACCGCCATCGACAGTTGGCACGCACACGTCTACTTCGACGCCGCGAGCCGCGACGCAGCCTGGGCGTTCCGCCTCGTCGTCGAAGAACGGTTCGGCGCGATCATCGAGCTCGGCCGCTTCCACGAGCGCCTGGTCGGCCCGCATCCGGCCTGGTCCTACCAGATCGCGTTCGACGCCGCGCAGTTCGACACCATCGTGCCGTGGCTCGTGCTGAATCACGGTGCGCTCGACGTCTTCCTGCATCCGAATACCGGCTACGAAATACGCGATCATCGCGACAGCGCGGTGTGGATCGGCAAATCGCATGAACTGAATCTCGGCGCACTGGCGGGCTGACGAGCCGCACGCCGTCGCGTCCGGCACGTGCGACAGCCACGTTTCGGCCTGGGCTGAAACGTCCGGCGGCACGGCGTCGATACAGTGGTTCCGTTATCCACGTTTGACGGAACCCGCCATGACACAAGCCGACACCGATGCGCAACGCATCCATCAAGACTGGCACGCCGCCGTCGTCGCGCGTGACCTCGACGCGCTGATGTCGCTGTACGCGGACGACGCGGTACTCGAAACACCGCTGATCGTCGTCGCGCTGCCCGACCACGGCTCCGGCGTGCTGCACGGCAAGGCCGCGATCGGCGCGTTCTTCGCCGCGGGCCTGCGCAATCCGGGAAACAAGCTTGGACGCTGGTATCGAACAGCGCTGTTCTTCTCGAACGGCCGGCAACTTACGTGGGAATATCCGCGCGAAACGCCGGAAGGCGATCAGGTCGATCTCGTCGAGGTGATGGATCTGCGCGACGGGCTGATCGCGCATCATCGCGTCTACTGGGGGTGGGTCGGATTCATGGCGCTGCGTGGCGCGGCACAGGCGGCCGGGCGCGCATGACGCGACGCGTGCCGCCCGCGCTCACGTTCACGCGACATACATCGCGACGCTGACGAACTGACACAGGCTGCCGGCCAGTACGAAAAGATGCCAGATACCGTGCCCGTGGCGGATGCGCTCGTCGTTGATGAAGAAGTAGATCCCCGCGCTGTAGATGACGCCGCCGGCCACGAGCCATGCGGCACCCACCGGCGGCAGCGCATGAATCAGCGGGCGGATCGCGACGAGCGCGAGCCAGCCCATCAGCACGTACAGCACCATCGACACGATGCGCGTGCGCCGGCCGAGCGTGAGTTCCTGCGCGATCCCGAATGCGGCGAGCCCCCAGCTGACGCCGAACAGCGACCAGCCCCACGGGCCGCGCAGCGTGACGAGCGTAAACGGCGTGTAGCTGCCCGCGATCAGCAGGTAAATCGCCGAATGATCGCACTTCTGCAGGATCGCCTTCAGCCGCGGGTTGCGCGCGCTGTGATACGCCGTCGAGATCCCGTAGAGCAGGATCAGCATCGCACCGTACACGCTGAAGCTCACGATCTTGTAGGGATCGCGGTCGAGCGCGCCCATCGTCACCAGCGCGACCAGCCCTGCCACCGACAGCACCGCGCCGACGAGATGGGAAATGCTGTTGAAACGCTCACCGACATGCACGACGGGCTCTCCTGCGCGGATTCTTCGGAAAAAAGCAGAGCCATATGATACCGGCGGGCGGATCAAGCCGCGCTGAAGCTGGTCAAATGCCGCAGCGACGGCGGCCCGATCCAAAAAGAAAAAGCGCCGCGAATGCCTTCGCGGCGCTCCCCGGTCCGTCGCCGGACCGCCTTACCGGCCGTCTGTTCCGGCCCGGCTCAGCAACACTTCCCTGCCCCCGATCCGTACCGCGCATTCTGACGCTCGCGGAAGAATTCCTCGTACGTCATCGGCTCGCGGTCCGGGTGGGTTTCGCACATGTGCGCAACGTAGGTATCGTAGTCGGGCAGGCCGACCATCAGCCGCAACGCCTGCCCGAGGTAACGCCCCGCACTGCGCAGGTCGCTGCCGAGATCGGTGAACATCGCGGCCTCCCGTTATCGTCCGCTGCCGAGCGCCTGCGCGGCCGGCATCGTTTCGTACGGCGTTTCGCGCACGGTCGGCTTCGACTCGCGACGCGCGCGCAGCACGGCGAGCAGGCCGTACCCCGCGATCGCCACGACGACGAAGATGAACAGGCCGGCCAGCGCCGCATCGACGTAGTCGTTGAAGATGATTCGCTGCATCTGCGCGATCGACTTCGCCGGCGCGAGCACCTTGCCTTCGTCCACCGCGGCCTGCAGCTTCGCCGCGTGCGCGAGGAAGCTGACCTTCGGGTTCGCATCGAAGATCTTCTGCCAGCCGGCCGTCAGTGTGCAGATCAGCAGCCATGCGGTCGGCACGATCGTCACCCAAGCGTAGCGCTCACGCTTCATCTTGAAGAGCACGACGGTGCCGAGCACCAGCGCGATCGCGGCGAGCATCTGGTTCGAGATCCCGAACAGCGGCCACAGCGTGTTGATGCCGCCGAGCGGATCGACCACGCCCTGGTACAGGAAGTAGCCCCACGCGGCCACGCACAGCGCGGTGGCGACCAGGTTCGCGGGCAGCGACTCGGTGCGCTTGAGCGCCGGATGGAACGTACCGAGCAGGTCTTGCAGCATGAAGCGGCCCGCGCGCGTGCCGGCGTCGACGGCCGTCAGGATGAACAGCGCCTCGAACAGGATCGCGAAGTGATACCAGAACGCCATCATCGCTTCGCCGCCGATCACCTGGTGCAGGATGTGCGCCATGCCGACGGCCAGCGTCGGCGCGCCGCCCGCGCGCGCGATGATCGTCGTTTCGCCAACGGCCTTCGCGGTCTGCGTCAGCATGTCGGGCGTCAGCACGAAGCCCCATTGCGTGACCGTATTCGCGACAGCTTCAGGCGTCGAGCCGAGCACGGCGGCCGGCGCGTTCATCGCGAAGTAGATACCCGGCTCGATCACGCACGCGGCGACCAGCGCCATGATCGCGACGAACGATTCCATCAGCATCGCGCCGTAACCGATGAAGCGCGCATTGGTTTCGTTGTCGATCAGCTTCGGCGTCGTGCCCGACGAGATCAGCGCGTGGAAGCCCGACACCGCGCCGCATGCGATCGTGATGAACAGGAACGGGAACAGGTTGCCCGACCACACCGGGCCCGTGCCGTCGACGAACTTCGTCAGTGCGGGCATCTTCAGTTCCGGCGCGACAACCAGGATGCCGATCGCGAGGCCGAGGATCGTGCCGATCTTCAGGAACGTCGACAGGTAGTCGCGCGGCGCGAGCAGCAGCCACACCGGCAGCACCGATGCGACGAAGCCGTAGCCGATCAGGATCCATGTGAGCTGCGTGCCGCTGAACGTGAACCATGCGGCAAGCGTCGGCGAATCGTGCACGGTCTGGCCGAATGCGATCGACGCCATCAGCAGCACGAAGCCGATGATCGACACTTCGCCGATGCGGCCCGGACGGATGTAGCGCGTGTAGACCCCCATGAACAGTGCGATCGGAATCGTCGCGGCGACGGTGAACGTGCCCCACGGCGAGTTCGTCAGCGCCTTCACGACGATCAGCGCGAGCACCGCGAGGATGATCACCATGATCAGGAACGCGCCGAACAGCGCGATGACGCCCGGCACCGTGCCGAGCTCCATCTTGACGAGGTCGCCGAGCGAGCGGCCGTCGCGGCGCGTCGAGATGAACAGCACGATGAAGTCCTGCACCGCGCCGGCGAACACGACGCCGGCCAGGATCCACAGCATGCCGGGCGTGTAGCCCATCTGCGCGGCCAGCACCGGCCCGACGAGCGGCCCGGCGCCGGCGATCGCGGCGAAGTGATGGCCGAACAGTACGTACTTGTTGGTCGGCACGTAGTCGAGGCCGTCGTTGTACTTGACCGCCGGCGTCATCCGCAGCCCGTCGAGCTGCATGACCTTGCTGGCGATGAAACGGCTGTAGAAGCGATATGCGATCAGATATACGCAGACTGCGGCGATCACGATCCAGAGTGCGCTGACGCGTTCGCCGTGCGCTAGTGCGATCGTCCCGAACGCGAACGCGCCGAGCAGCGCGACCGCAATCCAGAGCAGGGTACTGGAAGCCCGATTCATGGCGTCTCCTGGTCTCCAATGTGTTTTTGAGTGGATCCGGCAAGGCGCCGGACCCGCGTGACGTCGATGCGTCATGCCGCGTCTTGCGGAAGACACGGCGGTGGGCCGTAGTATTCCGCGCGACGGGGGAGGCTTACAAGCGCACAACTACGTATGCGAGGCTACGTAGAATTACGTAGAGGAGGTGCGGGCCCCGGAAATTCGCCCGTAGTGGATCCACGTCCGGCCGGGCACTTGCTGCGGTTGGCCGCGCCCGGCGCGTCGCGCGCCGGGCCATATGGATCAGTGCTTGTCGTCGAGCTTCTTCGGCTTCGGCGGCGCCGGCACCTTCGCGTACTGGAACGCCGGTGTCGCCTTCAGCGCGTCCTTCGTCGCACCCGGCAGATAAATATTGCCGTTGCGCACATCGAGCGACGCGATCGGCACCGCGACGTCATGTGCCGCGACGCCCAGGAAGCCGCCGGCCGACACGATCGCGGCCGACACCGAGCCGTCAGGTGCGACGATCAGGTCGCGCACCGTGCCGACTTTCTGGTTCTGGTCGTTGTACACGGCCTTGCCGAGCACGCTCTTCTTCACGCTCCAGCCCTCGAGCAGCGCTTGCGATTGCTCGACGGTGACGCTGAGCGGCTGGGCGCCCGCGATCTGCGCATGCGCGCTGATGCTCGAAATGAGAACGGCGGCTGCGACGATTGTCTTGGTGAAAGCCATGCTGATTGCACTCCGATTAGGTTGTTGTTGGTGCCGGGAGCGAAGCGGCGCGGGTGCGGCGGCGAATCGGTGAACACCGCGCGCTTCGTCGATGCAGCGGGCAGCCGGCCGCGCCGCCGCTGCGTGTGCGCGCAACGAGCCCGGACGGGGGCGCGTCGGGTAGCGCGACACGGGTGTCATGGTAGCGCCAGTCGAGAAGTGCTGCCATCAGGATGCATGGCACAGCGACGTGCGGCAATGAACGAAGGTCAATGTCGGCGCAAATAATGCCAAGCGAGATGCGGAATCAGACGACTCTCACGCTTTCTCGAGCAGCTTGCGGGACGAGAACAATTCGGCATCGCTACGGATGCCTAGCTTGCGATACGCCGATTGTTTTTGCGTGCTGATCGTCTTGCGGCTGCGGGAAAATTTCAATGCGATATCCGACACCGACATGCCGGCGAGATAACAGCGCAGCACCTCGTGCTCGCGCGGGCTCAGGCGCGGATCGACGGACGATTCCGACTCTGCCGCCGGTGCGTCGTCACCGAGTGTGGGTTTCGGTATCGCGAGGTTCTGGACGGACGCCGCACTCGCCGTCACCCTGTCTGCCAGTTCGGCACTGATGTACGAACGTCCGTTTGCGACCACTCGAATCGCATGCACCAGTTCGCGCAGATTTTCGCTCTTGCCGAAGAAGCCGAGTGCGCCGGCGCGCATGGTCATGTTGACGGTCGCGGGCGTATCGCTGCTCGACATCATCAAGATCCTGCAATCCGGGAAGCGCGTACTGATCAGCTTGATGAGATTGAGGCCGTCGATTTCGTCGGGACCCAGCGTGTAATCGAGCAGCACGACGTCCGCATGATTCGACTCGAGCCAACCAATCAGGTCGCGCGACCTTGCAAAACTCGCAGCCACTTCAATGCCGGTCCTCTCCGTCAGATAACTGGCGATCCCGTGCTGGACGACGGCATGGTCGTCCAGGATCACGACGCGGATCGGCTGGAGCTCTGGTCTCATTGCTATCCCTTTTTCTCTCTGGCGATACGGCTATCAACGGTTGGCCCTTCTTGTCGTGGCAAACCGGAACGAATGGTCTGGATTAGCTTACCGGCTTTCTGGATAATTTTTAACCCCGCCGGCTAAACAGCCTATGTACGCGCAGCCGTGGCAAACGCCATGCAATGCGATCCGGCCTTCGCGGCGGCTCCGGCATGCCGGACGGCATGCGCGGCCCGCGATTCCCGCGGGAGTTGGCAACACGCCGCAGTTCACGCCCGGGTAAAAGGCACGGATCGCCGCGCATCCGGCCGTGCGAACCTCTGCCGACACGCATTGACGCCCGCTCGAATTTCGCGAAGGCGGGAAGGACGTCGAGGTCGTGCCTTTGTTTCTCGATGTGATGTCGCAAATCAGCGGTCTGGGTTTCGAATATGTCGATGACGTATCGCCGACCTGCTCACGCGACGCGGTGATGTCCGGGAAGATCGAGTTGGCGCCGAACGGGCGGAAGAGCACCGACATGTCGCAGTTTCGCGGCGGTACCCTTGTCCGCAAATGGGCCGTGCCGGTTCACTCGTGATCGAAGTCTGCGATACTCGCCTCGGCATTCCTCCCCGATCGCCAGTGTCGCATTGTCGAGTCGTGCCACCGCGTCGGGCAATCGCCGCATGAACTGCAGCAGACTGGTTCTGTCGACCTGCCGTGAATGGGTCGACCGGATTCTCGTTGACGACGATCACGAGGCTGTTCAACCTGCGATCCAGCACACAAGCGGCAGCCCTGATCAGCTACCGCGTGTCCTGATCCACGCGTTGGAGTTCGAGAAGCCTCGATTCGGCATTCGACGCAACTTCCGCGATGTTGCGCAGTTCGGCTAGGTGCGACGCGCCCGTGATCCGGTGCGCGGCACGTGCTGCTGCCGAGAAATCACGCGACAGCAATCCGTTGACGAGCGCATCGAGATCCTTCGCCACCTCGCGGTCATAGACCGCGCTGAGATTGACGGCCTCGGCGCCATATGGCGGCGGGAGCGCCACGTCTTTATAAGTCGGGCACCACATTGCGATCAACTGCCGTAACGTTTCGAGCCGCAGCGGTTTGCCCAGCACGCCGTCCATACCGCTGTCGAGGCAGCGCTCGCGGTGCGCGTCCCCGGACAGAGCCGAAATTGCGATGATGGGAACGTGTCTGGCTTCGCGTGCCGACTCGTCCTGACGGATCATCTTCGCGAGTGCATGACCGTCGATGTCCGGCAGATCGCCATCGAGCAGCACGAGGTCGACACGGCCATGCGCCAGTTGCAGCATCGCGTCCTCGCCCGTGCCAGCGACGATGCCGACGCAGCCAAGCTCGTCGCATTGCTCCTGCAGCGCGATCTGCACGGTTTCGTGATCGTCGACGATGAGGATGCGTGGCGAGTCGGGATGCGCGTTTCCAGGCCGTGCGTCGACGAGTACGGGCATCGATGTGGCAGGCCGCGCCGGCAACGGCTCGTCCACTGTCGCGACAGGCAATCGAACCGTCATCGTCGTTTCGGTGTGCGGCTCGCTTTGGACGGTGATCGTCCCATGCATCAATGCGACGAGTTCACGGCAGATCGCGAGACCAAGCCCGCTGCCGTCGACTTCCTGTTGAAGCGAGCCGGGCACCTGCCAGTATGCGTCGAAGATGTGTTCGAGACGCTCTGACGCAATGCCGATGCCGGTATCGCGAACCTCGAGCGTCAGCGTGCCATTTTGCCCGTGGCGACCCGACACATACTCGATGCGCAGCGTCACCGAGCCTGCGGACGTGAATTTGATTGCGTTGACGAGCAGATTCAGCACGATCTGGCGCACACGGACCGGATCGATTGCAACTCGCACCGCCGACGGACAAACAATGTCGAGTACCAGTTCCAGCATCTTCTCGTCGGCACGCCAGCGCACCATGTCGACCGTTTGCCGAGCCCACGCCTCGAGCTCGACTGCCTGCGTGGCAAGCCAGACCTTGCGCGATTCGAGGCGCGAATACTCGAGGATATCGTCGAGCAGGGTCAGGAGCGTCTCGGATGCCGAGATCGCCGCATCCGCTCGATTCGCCTGTTGCCCAGTCAATCGCGAGCGCTGCAGCAATTCCAGCGACGACAGGATCGTATGCATCGGCGTGCGGATTTCGTGACTGACGAACGCGAGGAACTTCGCCTTGTCGCGCTCGCTGCGGATCGCGGCCACGCGCGACCTCCACGACAGGCACGCGAGCGCCGCGAACGCCAGTAGCGCGGCAGCGATCGCGAACACCTGGGGCGCCCGGTAATGCAGGATAGAACGGATCGTCGGCTTGCCGTAATCGGCCATTTCGACCCAGTTGCGGGTGATCTCCGCCGTCTCGCTCACGGGAATGGCCGCGAGCGACTTGTCGATGATCGATGCAAGGATCGGCAGGTCCGCCCGCGTGAGCATCGCCAAGGATACGGGGCGGTCTGCAAGCATCCCCGACATGTAAAGCTGGCCGGGAAACTTCCGTTGCACGATCGGCAGAATCGTGACGTCGACACCAAGCGCGGCATCGGCTTCGCCGCTGGCAACCGCGGCGAGCGCGAGCTCCTCGGTGTCGAACGCGAGCACGTCGAGCATCACGCCGCTGTTGCGGGTGAAATACTCCACCGCGCCGCGCCCCTTGATCGCGACACGCTTGCCTTCGAGCCGCTTCAGATTGAAGATCATCGCGGAGTTGTTGCGCGTGACGGCGGTCAGCCGCCCCACCAGGTAGGGCGCACTGACGAGCGCCCCAGCGCCGACGCGGTCCGGCACCAGTTCGCGCCACACGCCCGGCAGCAGATCGACCTTGCGCGATGCAAGCGCATCGTACGCGTGGCCCCATTCCGTGCCCGGCACTGTCCGGAACGTCAGCCCCGTCATTTTCGAGATTGCGTTCAGGTACCCCGCGACGAGGCCGGCATGGTTGCCGTTGCGCATGTATTCGATGGGACGCCAGTTCGCCTCGACCGCGATATGAACCACAGGATGCGCGCGCATCCACCGAAGCTCCTCGTCGGTGAAGGTTGGTTTCCAGCAGGCGGTCGCGCCGCTCGCGGGCATCGATGAGGCAACGAGCCAAAGGAATAATGCGCGCCAGAGCAGGCGCGGTGCGTTGCAGTACGCGACGGGACGTCCTTCCATGTACGATACGGCGGCCGGAGCATGTGCATCGGTGGCCATGCATGCGTGCGCCGTCGGTTGATGATTGCAGATGCATCGACTCTATCTGACGATACGCGAATCGACCGCTGACCCATTCCGATTTCAGACAGATGCCCTAGGAATTGTCCTAATTTTTGCGGTCGATCGATCCGATTCGTACCTGCAAGATCGTGTACCGGGGCAGTGGCGCGCGGTGCGGAACCTTGAGCACATGCGCCGTCATTGCCGGTTTAATAGATGTCCGGCAATACTCGTTGCGACGTGTACACGACCTGATAAAGCTCGGCGTCCCGCTCGACACCGAGCTTTTGCATGGCCATGGATTTCTGCAAGCTGATAGTCTGCTTGGTGCGGTTCAATCGCGCTGCGATTTCGCCAACCGACATCCCGGAAATATAAAGCCGCAAAACTTCGAGTTCGCTCTTGGTCAGGTCCCGAGGTTTGCGCCCGTCGTTCGCCTCGTTCAGCGTGCGACGAACGGTGGGTGAATAATAGGTTTCGCCGTCATGGACAGCCCTGACGGCGGCAACCAGATGCCTCGTGTCGTCGCCCTTGCCGACGACTGCCTTGACACCCGCGCTGATCAGTTTCTCTGTCAGATTCCTGCCGCTCAGCGCGGTGAACACGATGATCGGAAGATCCGGAAAGTGCGACCGCAGGTAAGTCATCATGGTGAACCCGTCGTTGTACTTGCCATCCGGCATATCGAAATCGGTCACCAGCACATCGCACGAATTTCGGGAAAGCAGCTCGACGATCCCCGTCGAATCGCTGGCCTCTCCGATGATTCGAAAGTCTCTCAGGTTCTGCAACGCCGCTCTGATACCGGCAAGAATTGACGGATGATCGTCGGCAATGAGTATGTTGATACGTGTATCGGCACGCATGGAGGCTCCCTCCAGATCAGTCACCAAGTCTGATCGAATTTGGCGGACAGGGACGATGTGGAATTCGGAAATTGTCCTAAGTTGTACTGTTCAAATCGCACTCCCATGGAGCATTCCGCAGTAACGTTGAAGGAATCCGGCTGGCCGTCGATCAGATCTTTTCAAGCTCGAGATTGTCGACATGATGTTCTTGTCCGCCTCGCCTTGACATAGGAATCGTCCTAAAAAACTCCCGCGTCGAGCCACTCGACCATGCTCGCCTCTGTCTTCTTGAACTGGTATGACTGTAAGTGTGCTCGCATTCGAAACCTTCGGCTCGAGTGCAGTCTGATCCTGATGTCCGCTCGGGAATACCTGCGGTGGCACGGACGACCGTCGCAGCACATCGTCTGCCTGCGCGTTGCCAATTTCGGCCTGAACGGATATTCGTATTTCGATTCGAAGCTCGTTTCTCTGCGTCGGCACTTTCCGCTCGAGTAAAGCTTGGCATCACACAGTATCTTCATGCGGCCGCGGCGGCGCACTCAAAGGCGCCGCGCAAAACCTGACTTGTCAGATAGAAATGTGGCGTACACGTCTGCATACTGACTTTCGTCGCACCAAATTCATCAAGGACACTGTTCAATCGTCTTGCAGTCTGACCATCACAAGCAATGCCAGATATGCGCTTTTCCGTAACTTGGCACGCTCTCTCAAGACGCCACACGCCGATATTCCGCACACACACCGGCCAGCGATCCGGCCATGGAGTGAAATCATTAACAATGTTGAAGACATTCGTCACTCTTCGCATTGCAGGCGGCATAACCCTTACGCACTCGATCGCCCGTCTGTCTACCGCGATTACGCGGGATTCCAGAGCGAGGCTCTCCGGCGCTTCGATCGCCCCTTCCGCAGTTGATGCCGCCGCAACGCATTGCGTGGCCTGTCGCCACCCACCGTCCCGTTTCTCACATGCCGAGTCGCGCGCGTTGACGACACGAGCACCGCACTGTTTTTATCGCGCCGCACGCCTCATCACGCTGCTTACCGCCGTATGCCTCGTTCCGGTGTTTATCGGCTTGAAATCCAAGAAGGGGCGTTTTGGAGAAGCCACGATTTCGATCACATGGTTTAGCGACTCAGCGTTTTTTTGGAATCGATGGGTATCCGTATGATTGATCTGTTAATCCGTGTCATCGTCGCCGACAACCACCCGGTATCCATCAAAGGTGTCAAGAACATTCTCCGCACTGCTCCTTCGATCAGAGTGGTGGCCGTATGCAGGAACGCGGCCCAGCTGGTCGACACGCTGGGAAAAACAAAGTGCGATGTCGTGGTATCCGACATGCTGGCGCCATGTCATGGCACACCGGGCGGAATTGAGCTCTTCAGGCACATCACCCGCAAATTTCCGACTATCAAAATCGTCGCACTTACGTTAGGCACCGGAAGCGTGCAACTGCACAAACTGGCAGCCCTGCAAGTATCTTCCATATTGACAAAATCAGACCCGATCGAGCATGTCGCCCCCGCGATATATTCGAGCATGCTCTGCAGTGGTGGGAACTACTGGTCGCCCAGAGTCGCAGAGACGATCCAATATGCCGATACGTATTCGAGAAGACTGACCCCGCGAGAGAGCGAGGTTGTCCGATTGTTTATGAGCGGTCTGCCTGTGAAGGATATAGCAGCGCATCTCGGGCGAAGCATCAAGACAGTCAGTTCGCAAAAGTGCAGTGCCATGAAGAAGATGGGAGCGGCCAGCGATTCTGAATTGATACGGGCTGTTCTTGATGGCGCAGGAGGCGGTCCGTCTCGCGTCTTGTAGATTCATTCGGCGACGCGGTTGCTAGGCACGATGTCGGAACGGTCGAGCGTGCCGCCAGGTCGGACGGGCCTCTCTCCACTCCCACGAGTCGCGCTCCAAGCCAACGCGCTCATCAACGACGAGCACCACGCGATGGCGCACGTCGTTTTCAACGTCCCGCGACGGTCCGCCGAACCTGGCTGGATTCCGAGCATCTCGCGCCGGAAACACGCTTCAACGGATTCGCAAGCGCTAGAGATTTGCCGACGACGGTGTGAACGTGATCGTCAACTTGTTGCGGTACTTTCCTGGACGCTTCCATACCGATTGGAATTCGGGCGTATCAAGCGTCAGCGGCGTAGGCGTACAGACGACCGGAACCGGAATGCCAGGCAACGAGACCGTCCGCCCCGCGCTGTTGTTCACGCCCTGAAGCCGGACGGTTTCTTTGTTCGGCAACACGATCTTCTTGCCGGCGTACGTGAGACTCGCGTTGTAATCGACGCGCGACGCATACGCGCCGCTCTTGTCCGACTCCAGCAGCACGGAATAACTGCCCTTGTCGCGCCGGTCGATCGTGAGGCCGTCGCTCGCGGTAACGTCGAACCACGTACTCCGCGAGTTGTAGCCGTCGTACAGGCACATGTCGACGGCCGACGTGCCGCTCAGCCGACTGCCGTTCGGCAGCGTGCGCAGCTTGAGGTCGACCACGGGCGTCGCATTCGTGAACTCCGGCAGGTAGACCTGAATGTTGTTCTTGTCGGTGACGTTCAGTTTGATTGCTGCTTTGAAGACGGCGAGCGTCGAAGCGGTGTTCGAGCTCCATAGTCTCAGGTTCAACTGAAGGTTCGCCTTCCAAATTCCACCCGACGGGAGGTTCTTCAGCTCCGAGGCCGGAATCTTGACGAAGAGTTTGCGCCCGTCCCAGCCTGTGAATTCGCAATTTCCCACGATGATACCGACCGCCGCCATCTCGATCGGCGTTCGCGCGGCCGACACGATTTCCGGACTGGCGTTGCCGTTGCAATCGACGTGGCGACTGTAAGCACTTGCTCCATGAAGATTCAGCACGGCTGTGGCGCCAGTCTTTTCCTCCTTGAACGAAAGCCGGATTGTGGACGAGTTGCCCGCCATCTCCCATATCGGCTCGGTCGCGCATGCACCCATCGTCGTGGTGGTGGCCGACTGGCACGTCCACGAATTTCTCCCCCACTTCAGGTAATCCGTCGTGTCGTAGCCGCCGGATGCGCCGTTGAATATCATGACGTCTCCCTGCGGCGCACCTCGATCCAGCGTGGCTTCAACGGCATCGTTGCGGTTGGCAGGCGCCTCGAGGGCCGCCGACGCATCGAGCGAGATCGTCCCCAGCGTAGCGGCGAGCAAGATGGCCCGCCAGTGAGATTTATTTGCTCGTGTCATTTGAATCGATATCTCCTAGGGTTCCGCGCTTCGTCCGTGCCACTGCGCGACGGCGATTACCGTGCTTGTACCCCACGCGGCGAAAAGCAATGCATGCGCACCTGCTCCGGGAAAGGTGATGCCGCGACCGGCATCTTGATCTCTAATTCATCAAGCGGATCAACGTCCGGCACGACGCAGGCAGATCAGTCGCCCGCACCGGTCCGGCCATGTCCAATCACTTACTGCGACGCGTCATCCACACCCGCCGTCCGCGCCCGCACCGACGACATCACATAGCGCTGCTGCAGTAGCTTTTGCACGCGTGCCTGCTTGCGCAGTGCATCGGGCAGCGCATCCGGCCCGGCCACTTCGCATCGCACCTTGCCGACCATCATCAGCACATCCTGACGGCGCTCGACGTGCAACGGGCACCGCATCAGCGTCGGCCCGTCCACGACGAACAGCTCGTCTTCCTTGTGGTCGAGTTCGGCAACGAAGCCGCCCTCGCCATCGAGCGGCGGCATCGAGCCGTTGAGAATCACGCTGTCCGACAGCGGCATGCCGCCCGCCGAGAACGCTTGGCCGACGTACGTGTACGTCACCTTCGCCTTGACGTCGCGCATCGCGAGTTGCCCGGGCACCATGAACAGCGTGCGCTTGCCGAGACCTTCGGTCACGCTGGTGGCTCCCACGGCCGACTGAGCGCCGGCGTCGTTCACTTCCGTCGTCAGGCCCAGTTGCCGCCGATGAAGCTGTTCGGCGTAAGACCGAGCGCGCCCGTGCCCGACACGGACAAACTCTTGTAGCCGCGCCCGCCGGAGAGGTTGATCGTCTGCTGATGGATCAGCGCGTTCTCCGTCATCGGCGACGGCTCGCGGAAACGGCGGTCGCGCTCTTCCGTGGTCAGCCAGTCGCGCGAGAGAAACAGCTCGATGCTGCCGTTGCTGTCGTCATAGATCACGGCCGCGCTGTCGGTCTCGACATACCCGCAACCATTTACGCCGGGTTGTCCGCCGCACGCGAGGTTGCCGTTGCGCGCCATCGGCTTCGACAGCGCATCACCGATCTGCGACACGTCCTTCGTCGGGTCGAGATGCTTGCCAAGCGCCATCAGCAATCGCGCGGGTTCCTCGAAGCGAATCGTCCCCGGCGTCACGAACACGCGAAACAAACCGAGCGACTCGCCCAGAAAATTGACGTCGATGCGCTCCTCGCTTCCTGTCACGATGTCCTCGAAGCCTGCCGGCACAGCCGATGCGGCGCATGCGGGCGACACGAAGTCACCTACACACAGCGCGCTGAGGCATGCAACGACAGTCCTCTTGAGATCGAATGGGATCGTGAATGACGAGTAGGCGTTGGAGACAACGAAAAGGAGGAGAAAAAGAAACGGGCGCGCCTGTCAGGCACGCCCGCGAGTGAAACGATCGGGTTTAGCCGCCCGACGCAGCGCTTTGCGTGACGATCACGCTGACGACGCCTTGGTAGTTACCCGACGCCGTCAGGGCTTCGGCTTTCTTCTGCTTGATCGACAGCGCGAGCACGTTCGAGCCTTGCGCCAGTTCGCCGGTGAAGATCTCCGAAGCCTTCAGCGTTGCTGCCGTGGTGCTCAGCTCGGTGCTGCCCAGATTGACGGACAGCGGAATTTCCGGGGGCGCCCGGGTTCGTCTGGTTCTTCATCGACGGCTCGGCCGCGAGGCGAATCTGCAGATCCTTCGCCTTGTCGTTCGTGAAGATCTTCGTGTTCACTTCGGTAGCCTGAAGGCCCGAGCCCGGCAGATATTGCATCTGCACGGTCGCCGGCAGCGCCGAGCCGTCCGCGGACAGCATCTCGAGCGTCGTGTCGATGTTCGCGGTCACGGTGATGTCCTTCTGCACGGCGTAAGCCGACATCGACATGAGCGCAGCGGCGGCGATCGGAACGAATTTCAGCATGGGTTAATCTCCCTGGTTGGTTGAAACAATGGTTCGACCCGGTGGGGTCTCGGTATTCGCGCTCGACCCGCTCATCGTGTTGATGGAATGCGTGGGCACGACCTTCTGCTGTACATCCGACATTCCCTCCACCCGATATTTGATCCGCACGTAAGGTGCGGGATGCAGCCCGTCCAGCTTGAATTGCTGGTCGGGGTAGACGCTGCGTTCAAACTTCGTCCACTGGCATGACGATTCGTCCCGCTCGGACTGACACGCGCCGACTTTGAGCAATCCGATCCGGACATTGCCGGTATTGGTCAGCGAGCCGTGCGACACCTTGAGATCAGGCAACGCCGTTTTCGGCAACACCCGAATGAGCGGCGCCCACACGAGACTGAAGTTCACCTGACCGGAGACATCGCCCGCCGTGCCGGGTTCGGCGTCGGACGGCGCTGCAACGGGCTGCAGATAGACGCGATAAAGCACTTCCTTCTGCGGCACGCCCAACGGAATCACGCGAACGAGCCGCGTCCCGCCGGCAGGCAGTGCGAACTTCGCCGGTGAGATCACGATCGCGTCGTCGCCGGAAGTCATGCCGCTCACTTCGCGCTCGTGAGGTGTTGCCGGATCGATCACGCGCTTCACGATTGCCTTCACGTACTGCGTCGTTTCGGATTTCGAATAGATGCGCAATTGCGCCGCCGATTTCCCGCCAGATCCTATCGATGCAGCCATTGGATAGACGGTCATGTTCGCGTTGGCGATCGATGAGGCAAGCGACATCGCGATCGCGGCAAGCAACACCATTCCCACACGGGACTTTTCCTTTGACTCGATTCGCATGACTTAATAATTAAAAGTTCATTTCACATTCGACGACCTGCCCGATTTCGCTCAAGCCATTTCAGACAACCGTTAATGGATGCGGCAGTTCTTGAGCAGCCAGCACCGTGTCAGGCATGTCGGCTACCTCAACGCATCAGATGACTCGTATTTTCACAAACGGGACGAAGGCCGAATATAGGAATCAGCCAAAAAGCGGCGACAAATGCGTCGATTGCTCACGATCATGTCGTCAAATTACTAAACCTCCGCGAGCTACGCGCCATCTCGCGCATTGCGCAGTAAACATCGGCGGAAGACATGTTGGACTCGTCCGAACCATCGAGTCGCCCGATATGACCATCAGGAAAGGAGGGGGTAATGCACCGGGCAGGCCGCCCGCGTGAATGGTGAGATAGATGCGTTGCCGCAGCGGGCGCGCATTCGGGAGGGAGGGAATGAACGCTCGCGCGGCCGATCTCCGTCGACGCATCGAACGTGGCGACGGCGGGCGCTGGTCCGCCGCCATTACATCACGCGTTACGCGAATACACCCGGCGATGCCTGACCGCCTCGGCAAGCACATCGAGCACCGGCTCCGTCTGCGTCCAGCTCAGGCACGCATCGGTGATCGACACTCCATACTGCAGCGGCACGCCCGGCTTCAGATCCTGGCGCCCCGCCTCGAGATGGCTCTCCACCATCACGCCGACGATCCGGTGCTCGCCCTGCCCCAACTGCCGCGCGAGATCCTGCGCGACGTCGATCTGCCGCTCGTGCGACTTGTTCGAGTTCGCGTGCGAGCAATCGACCATCACCTGCTCGCGCAGCCCGCTCTTGCGCAGCACGGCACAGCTCGCCTCGACGTGCTCGGCGTCGTAGTTGGGCCCGTTCTTGCCGCCACGCAGGATCACATGTGCGTCGTCGTTGCCGCGCGTCTCGAAGATCGCGGCCATGCCCATCTTCGTCATCCCCATGAACGCATGGCTCGCGCGCGCGGCGACGATCGCGTCCGACGCAACCTGCACACCGCCGTCGGTGCCGTTCTTGAAGCCGATCGGGCAGCTCAGCCCGGACGCTAGCTGACGATGGCTCTGGCTCTCGGTCGTGCGCGCACCGATCGCGCCCCACGCGATCAGGTCCGCGATGTACTGCGGGCTCAACAGGTCGAGGAATTCGGTCGACGCCGGCAGGCCGAGCGCATTGATGTCGAGCAGCAGCTGCCGCGCCGCGCGCAACCCTTCGTTGATGCGGAAGCTGCCGTCCAGGCGCGGATCGTTGATGTAGCCCTTCCAGCCGACCGTCGTGCGCGGCTTCTCGAAGTACACGCGCATCGTGATCAGCAGGTCGTCCTTCAGCGCATCGGCGGCGGCCTTCAGGCGGCGTGCGTAGTCGAGCGCCTGGTCGTGGTCGTGGATCGAACACGGGCCGACGACGAGCAGCAGCCGATCGTCGCGGCCGTGCAGGATGTCGCCGATCGCACGGCGCGTATCCTCGACGAGCGTCTGCGTCGCAGCGGGCACCGGCAACTCGTCCTGCAGCAGCGCCGGCGAAATCAGCGGACGCACGGCGCCGATGCGCACGTCGTCGATGCGCGTGGTGTCCTGCGTCGCGTCGGCAACGCCTACCTCGCGATCGTGGGAAGGATTGTCGAGGTTCTGCATGGTGATTCTCCGGGAGACGTCTGGAATGATGTGCAGGCTCGATTATGGCACTCGCGCGAGGCGGCAGCGACGCGCGGAGAGCGGTGTCGGGAAGCGCGTTCGCCACCCTTCGCGCCGTCATCCTCGCCGGTGTCGAGTTGGCGCGGGCGGGCGGTCAGCCGGCGTCGCCCGGGGTATCGACGTCGATCCCGAGTTCGTTCGCCATCCGCTGAACCAGCGCGTTCAGCCGCGCCACTTCATCCGCAAGCCGTTTCTGTTCGGCCTTCAGCGCCTCGAATTCGGACGGCGGAACGGAATCCGCGCCGCCACCCGCATCCGAACCGGCGAATTCGGCGGCGCTCACCTCGCCGCACATCAGATGCATCCAGCGATTCTCGCGCGCACCGGGCGCACGCGGCAGCCGGACGACGAGCGGCTGCGCACGCGCCGCGAGTTCGTCGAGGAATGCCTCGACCGACGAGATGTCCGCGAAGCCGTGCAGGCGTGCGCTGTTCAGGCGCAGTTCGGCGGCTGTCTGCGGGCCGCGCAACAGCAGGATCGTCAGCAGCGCGATCGCCTGACTCGGAATCCCGAGCACGCGGTTCATGTTGTGCTCGAAACGCGGCACGCGACTGCTGCTCCCTTCCATCACGAGGCTCAGGTGCTTGAGCCCGTCGAGCGCGGTCGTGACCTCATCCTCGCTGACGTTCATCACCGGCGAGCGCGCGGTTTTCTGGTTGCAGCCCGAGGTCAGCGCATTCAGCGACAGCGGATAGGTGTCCGGCACGGTGTGCTGCTTCTCGACGAGCACCCCGAGAATGCGGGCCTCGAGGGGCGTGAGTTCGCGCAGGGCGCGTGGCGTGGGCATGTCCGGCGTGGTGTTCATGGGTGCGTCGCAGCGTGCAGCAAGTGAAGGAAAACGGTCGCGGCCCATCCGGCGTCGCGAACCGGCGAGCCATATGATAGCTCGCGACGTGCGGCCCGGCGCCACTCGCCGCCGTGGCGTGCGGACTTGCCGCAGCCCGCATTCGTCCAACGTATCGGCCGTGCGGCGGCGCGCGGCGGCACATGCGTTCGACGTCGCGAATTCACGCACCGCGCCCGCGCGTGGCGTCGCACCGCGTTTGCGCATCGGGTGGACCGGCGCTACGATACGCGTTCACCTTGAGATACGGCGCCGCACGCGGCGCGACTTCGCGCGCCATGCGAGCACCGCGCAGCGCCCGTCCCGCACGCCGTGCTGCCACCCATGCGCGCCAAGCGTCAACTCGGTTCATCCGCTCACTCGTTCACCGCCATGACTGCATCCACCTCAGCGCCGCACGTGCGCGCCATCGTCACCGGACACACGCGCGGCCTCGGCGCGTCGCTCGCCGAACAACTGCTGCTGGAAGGCGTCGCCGTGCTCGGCATGTCGCGCGGCCGTCATCCGTCGCTCGCCGCGCAGGCCGGCGATCGCTTTGCCGAAATCGAACTCGACCTGTCGGACACATCGGCCATCGCGGCCTGGGTGGCAGGCGGCACGCTCCGCCGCTTCGTCGACGGCGCATCGATCGTGCTGCTCTTCAACAACGCGGGCATCGTCGATCCGATCGGCCCGCTCGACGCGCAGGACCCTACGCTCATCGCGCGCGCGGTCGGCCTGAACGTCGCGGCGCCGCTGATGCTGTCGGCCGCGCTCGTGCAGGCGGCATCGTCCCCGACCGAATGCCGGATCCTGCACGTGTCGAGCGGCGCCGCGCGCAACGCATACGGCGGCTGGAGCGTCTACTGCGCGACCAAGGCAGCGCTCGATCATCACGCGCGCGCCGTCGCCCTCGACGCGAACCGCGCAGTGCGAATCTGCAGCGTCGCGCCGGGTGTCGTCGATACGGGCATGCAGGCGACCATTCGCGCGACCAGCGAAGCCAACTTCCCGATGCGCGAGAAATTCGAGCAGTTGAAGGCGAGCGGCGCGCTGTCGACACCCGACGCGGCCGCGCGGCAATTGATCGGCTATGCGCTGAGCGACGCATTTGGTTCGGCGCCGACGGCCGACGTTCGCGAACTGTCCGCGACCTGATCCGGGATAGAATTTCGCGGTTGCCTTTCCCCGAGGATCCACCGATGGTCACGAAGACCACCGCACCGTTCCAGCAGATCAAGACGCTCGTTCGCCAGAATGTCGACGCGGGCGACTGGCGCCCCGGGGACCGCATTCCGTCCGAACTCGATCTCGCCGCGCAATTCGGCGTCGCGCGCATGACGGTCAACCGCGCGCTGCGTGAACTGACCGAGGAAGGCGTTCTGAAGCGCATCGCGGGCGTCGGCACCTTCGTCGCCGAGGCGAAACCGCAGTCGAACCTGCTGATGATCGCGCACATCCGCGACGAGATCCGCGCGCGCGGCCACGAGTATCGCTGCCGCGTGCTGAGCCAGTCGCGCGAGCCCGCGTCGTTCGACGTCGCGGCCGCGTTCGGGTTGACGGTCAATACGCCGGTCTTTCACGTGGTATGCGTGCACGAGGAAAACGGCCGCCCGATCCAGCTCGAGGATCGCTACGTGAATCCGGCCGCGGCACCGGAATTCATCGACCAGGATTTCGAGGTCGAGCCGCCGTCCGAATACCTGTTCAACAACGTGTCGCACTACGAACTGGAAATCGAGCACGTGGTCGACGCGTCGCTGCCGACCGGCGAACAGGCGCGCCTGCTCGACATGCGCGCCGACGAGCCGTGCCTCACGCTCACGCGCCGCACCTGGACGAACGGGCTGCCGGTCACCTTCGTGCACTTCCTGCATCCGGGCAACCGCTATCGGCTCGGCTCGCGCTTCAAGCCCGGCGCCGGGCGGCACCAGACCTGAACCCGCCCCGACGCGCGAAAGCGATCACGCGCGGCGGCCGCTTCATCGCGCAACGGCCATCGCGCGCGTGATCTAGCATGGCGTCGTCAATCCGCGTCGCTCAGATCGCCCCGACCTGCCCCGCGCCGCGCGACCACACGACCGGAAACAGCGGATGCTCGAGCGGTGCGCCGTCCGGCAGTTCGTCGGCGAGCCCGGGGAAATCGGGCGACGTCTTCCAGCGGCGCGGTGCGTGACGGATATCGTCGCCGACGAAGCGGATCGAGAACGCGCGCCGGCGGTTCTGCGTGCCGCCCGACGCGTGCAGCGTCAGCATCCGGAAGCACACCATGTCGCCCGGCTCGAGCGCCCAGCGGCGGATCGGGAACGCCGAACGGTCGGCTTCGATGTCGGGCAGGTCGGCGAGGCTGCCTTCGGGGAACCACTTCGCTTCCTTGTCCATGAACGTGCGCGGCATCAGCCACGGCCCCCGGTGCGAACCCGCGACGAATTCCAGCGTCGATTCGAGCGGCACCGGATCGACCGGAATCCACATGCTGACGTTGTCGTCGCCTTCGATGTTGTAGTACGGCTGATCCTGATGCCACGGCGTGCGCTGCCGCGTGCCTGGCTCCTTCACGAGCAGGTGATCGTGATGCAGCCGCACCGTCTGCGTGCCCATCAGCGCGGCGGCCACCGACGGCGCGGGCGAACGCGCGATGAAGTCGCGGTACGCGTCGTTGTGCTGCCAGTTGCAGAAGTCCTCGAAGAACCAGCCCGGGTCGTCTGGCCGGCTCGCGACCTTCGCGCGCTCGCTGGGCCGCGCGAGGTTCGCGTCGATGCCGGCACGCAGCGCGGCCACTTCGTCGGGCGAGAAGATGCCTTTGATGCATACCGCGCCTTCTTCGCGGAACGCGGCGATCAGTTCGGGCGTCACGGCTGTCGCGACGCGGTCCTGGATACTCGTCATGGCTTGCCTGTCGATTGAATGAGTCACTGGGTCACGGTGCGGCGCTCAGTTGCTGCTTCGCGCCGTAGATGTCGAAGTCGAAGTATTTCGCGGCGATCTTCTGGTACGTGCCGTTCGCGCGGATCGCGGCGATCGCGTCGTTGAGCCGCTTTTTCATCTCGGCGTCGCCCTTGCGCACGCCCATCGCGACGCCGTAGCCGGTGATGCGCACATCGGTCACGTCCGGGCCCGCGAATGCGTAGCCCTTGCCGCGCGGGGTCTTCAGGAACGAATAGCCGGCCTGCGTCTTGTCCTGAAAGGTCGCATCGAGACGGCCGTTCACCAGATCCTGATACACCTGGTCCTGGTTCTGGTACGACACGATCGTCACGCCCTTGGTCGCCCATTCGGCCTTCGCGTACGCCTCCTGCGTCGTGCCCTGGTCGATCCCGACACGCTTGCCTGCGAGCGACGCGGCGGTCGGCAGCAGCTTCGAGCCGGCCGGCGCGACGAGCGCACCGGGCGACGCGTACAGCTTGTTCGAGAAGTCGATTTGCTTGAGCCGCTCGTCGGTGGCCGTCATCGCGGACATGATCACGTCGAACTTGCGCGCGCGCAGCGCCGGAATCATCCCGTCGAAGCCCTGCTCGACCCATACGCATTTCGCACGCAACTGCTCGCAGATCGCGTTGCGCAGGTCGATGTCGAAGCCGGCGAGCGAGCCGTCGGGCTGCTTCGCCTCGAACGGCGGATAGGTGGGATCGATGCCCCAGCGGATCGTCGCCGTGTCCTGCGCGAACGAGACGAGCGGCGCGAACGCCATCATGGAAGCGACGAGCTTTGCGGTGCGATTCATGACCTGTCCTTTGTGATCTCGACGTGGCGGGCAAGCGCCGGACGTCCGTTGGGGAGCGTTGCGCCGGCATGCCCGGCGCGGTGCGCGAACGACTGGGACTTCGATGAAACTGCGATGCAGTCTAGACCGCTCAATTTTCGAGCGCAAGCCGAAGGACCGAACGTGGAGCGGACAGGCTGGAATGACGCAGAGAGATCGCGCAGGAAGAGCGATGTAACGCGATGGATATAAAAAATTGCCGAAAATTTTCGGGCGTTCACGCGTTTACCCGATAATGCGCGTGGTCGGAGGAAAGTGGATTTTCACGGTTGTCCATCAGCCGGCGCGATCACGAATCGGCGGCAAATCCGGTCGACACCCTTCGGTGGTTATCTCGCCATGGACTCCGACCTATACCGCTTTGATGCTACGGTCGCACCGGTTCATTGGACCCGGCGTTCACGCCCGCATCGATCGGCACGCGCCGCCTCGACATGATTGCCGCGCACTGCGAATCAGCCGCGCCGCGCAGCGGCTTCCCGCGCGTCACGTTCGGCGAAACCGCGATTGCCCACGGACGCGCGCCATGTTAAAAGTCGTCGCACATATTCGAAAATGAAATGCTCGAAGCCGGAAAAGTGCGGAAATGAATAGACCTTTGTTCGACCTCGACCTGTTGCGCGCGCTCGTGATGGTCGCTGACTGCGGCAGCTTCACGACCGCGTCCGCGCGCCTGCATTCGACACAGTCGACGGTCAGCCAGAAGGTGCGTCGGCTGGAGGAGATCGCCGGGCATCGCCTGCTCGACCGCGGCACGCGCGACGTGCGGCCGACCGACGCCGGCGTGACGGTGCTCAGCTACGCGCGCCGCATGATCGCGCTGAACGACGAGATGCTGGAAGCGCTGTCGGGCACGACCGTCGCGCTGACGATCCGGCTCGGCGTGCCCGATGATTTCGCGGCGGGCCGCACGACCCACGCGCTTGCCGCCTTCAAGCGCGATCATCCGCAGGTGAAGCTCGAGGTGATGTGCGGGCTGAGCCGCGACATCTGCGCGGCCTACGATCGCGGCGAGCTCGATCTGGTGCTGATCAAGCAGCGGCGCGACAGCCGCGAGGCGGTGGTGCGCTGGCCGGAGAAGCTGCGCTGGATCGACAGCGCGCAACATCCGACGGTCGAGCTGGACCCCGTGCCGCTCGTCGTGTTTCCGCCGCGCGGGCTCTATCGCGACGACATGATCAAGGCGATCGAGGAACGCGGCCGCCGCTGGCGGATCAGCTTCACGACATCGAGCCTGAGCGGCATCCAGGCGGCCGTCGCGGACGGGCTCGGCATCAGCGTGCTGCCCGCGCGCGCGGTGACCGACGACCACGTGGTGCTGACCGAGGAACATGGCGGCTTCGCGCCGATCGAGAACATGGACATCGCGATCCTGCATCGGCCGACGGCGGATCCGATGGTCGGCGAATTGACGAAGGTGCTCGCGGCATTGCTGGAGCACGAGGAGGAATGAGCGCGGCGATGCGGGCCGGCATCAATGGAGCTCCCGCGTAACCGGGGGAATGCACGCGCGTCAGAACATCGTGTTCCCGTTTGCCGCCTGCTCCGGCACCGGCTGGTTCACGTCCCAGTGCTCGACGATCTTACCGTGCTCCAGCCGGAAGATGTCCACGATCGCGCTGCCGCGCGTGCCGGGTTCGCGCACCGCGTGCACGTGCAGGATCACGTAGTCGCCGTCGACGAACGACCGCTTGATCTCGCTGTGCGACTGCGGATACTTGTCGCGCAGGAACGCGACGAACTTGCGGAAGCCGTCGCGGCCGTCGGACGCGTTCGGGTTGTGCTGTACGTATTGGTCGCCGACGTACACGAGCGCGGCATCCGCATCCTTCTCGTTCAGGCCTTTCTCGTAGAACGCGAGCACCGTGCGGCGATTCGCCTCGCGCTGCGCGTCGTCGGGGCCGGCCGCCATCGCATGCACGGCGGTCGCCGCGAACGCCGCCGCTGCCGTCCATCGCGCCCATCGCGCGGCGCGTGCCGCCCTCGTGCATATGCGTCGCATCGTCGTCTCCCCGGAGATCAGGCTGAAGAATGCCCCGATCATACCGGCACGATGCGGCACTCGGCTCAGACCAGCGCGCCGTTGCGCGCGACGATTTTCCCCGACGATACGACGAGACACCGCGTCGGCCGCGCGACGACCGCCTCGGCGAACGTCAGCGCATCGACAAGCACGACGTCAGCACGCTTGCCCGGCTCCAGACCGTAGTCCGCAAAGCCGCAACCGCGTGCCGCGCCGTGCGTCACGCATTCGAGCGCGACTTCGAGCGCGTCGTCGCGGCGGAAATCGTTGCGCATGCCGATCAGCATCGCGCGTTCGAGCATGTCGGGCGAACCGTAGGGCGTCCACGTATCGCGCACGCCGTCGTTGCCGCCGACGACGGTCACCCCGGCCGCGCGGCACGCGGCGACTGGCGGCACCGGCACCGCGGCCGGCGCGGTCGTGACGATCGCGACGCCGAGTTCGGCCATCCGCGCGAGCAGCGCGTCGCGCTCGCGTTCGGCGATGTCGCCAAGGCAAAAGCCGTGGCTGATCGTGACCTTGCCGTGCATGCCGAGCGCGGCGGTGCGCTGCAGGATCAGGTCGAGCGAGTACGCGCCCATCGACCCGCGCTCGTGCAGATGCAGGTCGAGCCCGCGGCCGTGACGCTCGGCGATCCCGAACAGCACGTCCACAGCCTCGACCGGATCTCCTTCGATCGCGGACGGGTCGAGCCCGCCGAGCAGGTCGGCGCCCGCGTCCAGCGCGTCGGACAGCAACTCGGCGGTGCCGGGCCGCTTCAGCACGCCCGACTGCGGAAACGCGACGATCTGGATCTCCACCTGGCCGCGCAGCGTCTCGCGCGTCGCGAGCACACCGTGCAGATGCCGCAGCCCGGCCTCGGTGTCGACGTCCACGTGCGTGCGGATGCGCGTCGTGCCGGCCGCGAGGAACGCGCGCGACAGCGCGAGCGACGCGGCGCCCGCATCATGGCCGCTCGTCGCACGGTAGTTGCGCTCGTTCTCGATGCGGTCGACGAGGCGCGGCCCCACCGCGTTGCGATACCACGGCATCCCCCAGTGCGTCTTGTCGAGGTGCGTGTGGCCTTCGACGAGGCCGGGCAGCGCGAGCGCGCGCGCGCCGTCCTCGATCGCGCAGCCGGCGGGCGCGTCGAGCGACGGGCCGACGCGCGCGATGCGCTCGCCTTCGATCAGGATGTCGAGCGCTTCGTCGGCGTGCGTGCGGACGTTGCGGATCAGCAAGTTCGTCATGTCGGTTCAGGTGTGGTCGGTCAGCGCAGGAGCGTCACGATGCATGCAACGCGACGGAGGTCATGTCGTTATCACGCGAAACGCAGTGCCGGCGCGAACGCCACACCGGTATCGCTTTCGCCGCGACGGAACACCCAGCGTTCGGCCGGCACGCCGGCGACGGCGGCGGCCGCATTCGGCGCGCGCACCGCGACGAAGCTCGCGTCGCAGCCGACCGCGATGCCGTAGTCGGCCTTGCCGAGCGCGCGCGCGCCGGCATGCGTCGCCATGTCGAGCGCGATGCCGAGCGCTTCGTCGGTGTAGAAACCGGAGCGGTAGCCGACCATCATCGCGCGTTGCAGCATGTCGCCGTTGCCGTACGGCCACCACGCATCGCGAATGTTGTCGTTGCCGGCGAACACGTGCACGCCCGCATCGCGCAGCTGCCGCACCGGCGGGAATGCGCAGTCGCCCGGCGCGTTGGTCAGGATCGACACGCCGGCGTCCGCGAGTGCGGCGGCCGCACGCTCGACTTCGCCATGATCGACCTGGCCGAGTGCATACGCGTGGCTGACGTTCACGCGGCCGCCGAGGCCCGCCGCGCGCGTGCGCGCCGCGATCCGCAGCAGTTGCGCGATGCCGGTCTCGCCCGGTTCGTGCAGATGGATGTCGATCTTCGCGCCGCGCTTCTCGGCGATGCCGAAGATGATGTCGAGCTGGCCGTCCGCGTCGCCGTCGAGCGTCGTCGGGTCGATCCCGCCGACCACGTCCGCGCCTTCGCGCACGGCCGCATCGAGGATCGCGGCGGTGCCGGGACACGTCACCACGCCGCTCTGCGGGAACGCGACCAGTTCGATGTCGACGATCCCGCGCCATTGCTCGCGCGCGGCCATCACGGCCTGCAGGTTCGACAGGCCGGTCGTCGCGTCGACGTCGACATGGCTGCGCATCGCGATCGTGCCGAATGCGGCAGCCTGCGCGATCAGCGCATTCGCGCGCTCGACGATCGGCGGCGCGGCCGCGAGCTGGCGCTTCTCGACCGCGAGCCGCTCGCGCAGCGAACCAGCCGGTTCGTGCGGCACCCAGCGCTCGCCGACGAAGCTCTTGTCGAGATGGATGTGGCCGTCGACGAAGCCGGGCAGCACGACGCGCCCGCCGAGGTCGATCGTTTCCGCGCCGGGCGCGGCAGTGCAATCGGCGCCGATCGCGACGAAGCGGCCGCCATGGACGGCGAGGTTGACGGGGCGGCCGCCGGCATCGACGGCGTTGGTGAAGAAGCGATCGGTCATGACTCGGGATGTGAGTGGGGCGGTCGCTGTGCGACGCCGGCGCGAACAGGGGGAAGAGCCACGGCCGGCACGGCGCGACCGACGGCTGGGAATGCGGCCACGATATCGGACCGTGCGGCCAGTGGCCAATTAATTGTCGCGATGCCGCGCATTCGATTTCGCGATACGCGGGGCGAGCGGCCTGTCGGGCGTCGGCGGCGGGGTCCAATCACGGCGACGGCGGCATGCTTCGCGCCGATGTCGGGCCGTCGAACAAGCGGCCGGGAAGCGATGCGTCGGCCCTCCGCATGTCCTGCGATTTACGCGGCAACAGACTTTACACGTTGTTACCCGGCCGCAACGGACGGGCATTCGGCCATTCCTTATACTCACGCCGAGTTCGCCATCCGTCCCGGAATCCACCGGCGAACACGTTGCCGATGCAGGAATCATCATGATGCGCATGCCTTCCACGAAGACCATTCTGTTCGCCTCGCTCGTCGCCGTGGCGGCGCTTCCGCTGACCGCCTGCGTCGCGCCCGGCTACTACGGCGCGCAGCCGGGTTATCCGCAGCAGCAATACGCAACGCCCGGCTATGCGCAGCCCGCGTACTCACAGCCGGGCTACGTGCAGCAGCAGCCGTACTACGACCAGTACGGCAACTCGTCGCAATACGGGTCGCAGCCGTATGACCAGTACGGCAATCAGCAGCAGTACGGCAACGGCTACGGTACGCAGTACGGTACGGTCGCGAGCATCCAGCCGGTCAACGGCTCCGTTGGCCCGTCGGGCGTCGCCGGCACCGTCGTCGGCGCGCTGATCGGCGGCGTGCTCGGCAATCAGGTCGGCCGCGGTCACGGCCGCGATGCGGCCACCGTGATCGGCGCGCTCGGCGGTGCGGTGGCAGGCAACCAGATCGGCCAGCAAATGGGCGCCGCGCAAGGCCCGAGCAGCTATCGCATCGACGTGCAGGTCAGCGACGGCTCGATGCGCTCGTTCGACGTGCAGTCGCCGGGCAACCTGCGGCCGGGCGATCGCGTGCAGATCAACGGCAATCAGCTGTCGCGGTATTGATGCCGCGCGGGCGTGCGGTGTTTGCCGCACGGCAAGCGCAGCACGTTCCGCAGCGCGCGAAGTAGCACATCGCGCGCAATTCGTTCGCCCTCCTCGCTTCGCCGACCGGCGTCGCGCCGCGCGCATGCTTGGATCGATGCGCGCGCGCGATACATCGCCGCTCCTCGGACACATCGTCCGTACGTTCCGTCATTGCCGATCGCATCCGGGGCGCACGATGCATTGCCACCGCTCGCGCGGCCATCGGCGGTCAATCCGCAGACAAATGGGCGAATTCGCGATCCCGCCGGACACCCGGAGGCGAGCACGCGCACCCGCCTTTCCGTGCTGCGTAAGCGTCGCGCACGGCAACGAAGCCAGCCGCGACGCCAGGCCGCAGATGCGCTGCCCGAGTCTCATCCCCAAATTTAGGACTTGTCTTATACCCGCGGCGGGCCCGCTCGCGCATACTGCCATCTGCTGTTTTCGAGTACGGCCGATGCGCCGCCAGGTTGCGTTGCAGCCAGCAATATCCCCCACTTGCCCAGCCGTCGCCGACTGAGCCGCGCGCGCAGCCAGCGGCCGCGCGTGACGGGCACCTGCCCGCGTGCTTTCACCGCCTGACCGGCATTCGAGCAGTGCCGGCCATTTGCCGTTCCGTTCGGTGGGCTGTCGGGCCAAACCTCACGCTTTCGATCGCTTTCCATGGCAAGCCCGATCGATTCGCGATCGCCGCATCTCGACCCGACATCACGACACCGTGCCGCCGTGCCGGTGCGATCGTGAACCCCGTCGCGAAGCCCGATGGGACCGTGCCCGGCGGCACGGCGCCATGCGACGCAAGGCTTGCAAGACATTCGATTCGGTCGTCGATACGCCAACGCCGAGACACCTGATGCGGCTCCCGGATTTCGCGAGGCTCCAACACGCATCTTCACGACAACACTCATGGCTCGAGCGAAGTTGGCGACGAGGCCGGCCTTTCAATCAATCGACCAGGAATAAAATCATATGGATACCTTAATTAGCAGTCTACTGCGATCGCGCACGATGAAAGGAATGACCGCCACGCTGCTTCCGGTGTTGCTGGTCGCATGCGGCGGCGGCGGTGGTGGCGACGGCAGCAATGCGACCAATTCGGCGGTCGAAGCCAACGATCCTGCGATTCACGAGCCCGCCCAGCCCGAGGGCGGTTCGGGCGAGCATGCCGACGACAGCACCTGGCATGAACAGTGCCACGCCGACGATACGTCGATGGTGGCGGCGGGAGGACCGGCATTGAACATGTCCACGAATCAGTTGATCGTGAAGATGCGCTCGCATGGGTCCGCCAGTGCTTCCGAATACGGTCGCGGGTCGCGCAACGCGTCGGTCGACGTCGACGCGCTGACGCGTGTCGTCGATCGAATCAATGCACGCGCCAACGCAAGCACGATCGCATCGCGCGGGCTCCCGGTGCGGATCGCAGTCAAGCGGCTGATGTCGGGCGGAAGCGCGGTCCTGTCCGCCACGGGCGCTGACCCATCCGTGGCCGCCCTTGCCGCCGAGCTCATGCGTGAGCCGGAAGTCGAATACGTCGAGCCGGATGTCGATGTGCACGCGAGTGCCCAGCCGCTCGATCCTCATTTCCGCGACATGTGGCATCTCCACGACAGCGACGTTGCCATCCGTATGCCCGGCGCATGGGATGTCACACAAGGCAACCGGGAAATCGTCACTGCGGTGCTCGACTCCGGCATCACGCCCCACCCGGAGCTCGCGGCGAACCTGCTGCCCGGATACAGCTTCGTCAGCAACGCGCTCTCCGCCAATGGCGTGCCGCGCGGGCCGCGCGCCGACGATCCGGGCGACTGGCTCAGCGAGGAAGAAACGTCGGCCGGCGGACCGTTCCACGGATTGCCCGCACAGCACAGCAGCTGGCACGGGACACGCGTCGCGGGCATCATCGGCGCTACCGCGAACAACGGAATCGGCATCGCCGGGGTCAACTGGTACGGCGCGGTCCTGCCGGTTCGCGTGCTCGGCAAGGGTGGCGGATCGACCAGCGACGTCGTCGACGGCATGCGCTGGTCCGCCGGCATCCCCGTCGCCGGCGCGCCCGCGAATGCGCATCCCGCGCGGATCGTGAATCTCAGCCTCGGGTCGATCGGCGCGTGCAGTCGCACGTTTCAGGATGCGGTCGACGAACTCAATGCGAACGGCGTGACCGTCGTGGCCGCCGCCGGCAACAGCGGCAACAATGCGATCGACATGCCTGCAAACTGCCGTGGCGTGATTTCGGTCGGAGCGAGCGACAATACCGGCCGGCGTGCATTCGACAGCAATACGCATCCGCGTGTGACGCTCAGCGCGCCGGGCACGGGAATTCTTTCGCTTGCCAATGACGGTACGCGCGCGCCCGGCGTCGCCACTTACGGCGTCACAAGCGGCACCAGTTTCGCAGCCCCGCAAGTGTCCGGCGTGGTGTCGCTGATGCTTGCGGCCAATCCGAGTTTGTCACCGCGCGATATCGCGGACATCCTGAAACGCACGGCCCGCTTCCCCGTGGTCGCGCAAACAACGCGCTCGTGCCGCGTGATTCCTGCCGGGCGAGGCATCCTCGACGCCCGGGCTGCGATCAACGCGGCGGCGAGCACGCGAAGCGGCAGCCGTTCATAAGCCCATCGAGCCAACCGCTCGATCGCTCCGTCATCGCGCGCCGCCTCCCGTACGCGGGACGCCGCCAACCCGCTCACGCGGCCGCTGGATTCCGATTAGCATAGGCGCGATACGTCGCGCGCCCGATTTCGGCGCGCGTCGCCTCGCACTGCGCTCCACCGGAACTCTCCTGATGACGATCACGACCCGCCTGCTCGACGCGGCCGACGCCGCCAGTTTCCAGACCGTTCGCCTGCGCGCGGTCGACACCGCGCCCACCTCTTTCCTGCCGACGCTCGCCGAGGAAGCTGGCATATCGGTCGACGAGTTCGCGACGCGCATCACGCCGACGCACGAACGGGCCGTATTCGGTGCGTTCGACGGCGATACGCTCGTCGGCATCACGGGCGTGCGCCGCGACGCGCGCGCGAAAATCGCGCACAAGGCGACGATCTGGGGCGTGTTCGTCGATCCCGCGTATCGCGGGCGCGGCATCGCGCAATCGCTGCTCGACAACGCGACCGCGCATGCGGCGCACGCATGGCAGTGCAAGCAACTGATGCTGTGCGTGAACGCCGTCAACGGCACGGCGGAACGGCTGTACGCGTCACACGGGTTCGTGCGCTTCGGCACGGAGCCGCGGTCGCTGTTGGTCGACGGGCAGTTTTACGACGAGCACTACATGGTCAAGACGTTGGCGTAGCGTGCCGCCGCCGCGAATGGGAAGTGGTGCGCATCGGCATGTGAACACTGACTCACCAGTGCAGCGCGTTTGTGCGTTCCCCTCTGTGCAGCCACGTCGATGCGCTGCCGACCATCGCCCCATGCGCAGCGAACGAGGCGAGCCGGATGTGAGCACACACCAACTTTCCATACAACACGGCCATCTCGACCAGCCGCCGCTGGTTTATGCGCAAAAACTCCAATAGCAACAACTCGGCGGCTGACACCGGTAGATCGAATCCTCACCTGCCGGCAGTCGCCGCCACACCGCCTAGCGCTCCATCGTCTCCCGCCGAAGCGACCGGTTCGAACATCAGCACCAGGTCGCCCGGATAGCTTCCGTTGACGTCGGCCGCACCGTGAGCGGCCGGTGCACGGCAAGTTACGCGGCATTCCATCGCCACGGCACGGCCCCTGCCCCGCCTCGGTAATTCCGCCTCTATTCAGCCCCCGGCGCTCCGCGCTATCGTCTTCGTCATCTTCACAGCCCAGGAGCCGCACTTGTCTTCCCGCCACGGAGTCGACCTCATCCGCGCCCGCGCACTGTTCGATCGCGAGCGCCGTGCATTCGCCGAAGCCATGCCGATCTCCCGCGCGTTGTCCGCGGAAGCGTCCGAGCATTTGCTGTTCGGCGTGCCGTTGCACTGGATGCAGGACTGGTCGACGCCGTTCTCGCTGGTCGTGAAGGAAGCGCGCGGTGCGACGTTCACCGACGTCGACGGTCATCGTTACGCGGACTTCTGTCTCGGCGACACCGGCGCGATGTTCGGCCACGCGCCCGAGCCGGTCGCGCGCGCGCTCGCCGAGCAGGCGACGCGCGGCTACACGACGATGCTGCCGAGCGAGGACGCCGCATGGGTGTCGCGCGAACTCGCGCGGCGCTTCAAGCTGCCGGTCTGGCAATTCGCGCTGAGCGCGAGCGACGCGAACCGCTTCGTGCTGCGCTGGGCGCGCGCGGCCACCGGTCGCAACACGATCGTCGTGTTCAACGGCTGCTATCACGGCACGGTCGACGACGTGTTCGTCGATCTCGTCGATGGCCGCCCGGTGCAGCGCGACAGCCTGCTCGGGCAGTCCTACGACCTGCTCGCGAACACGCGCGTCGTCGAGTTCAACGATCTCGAGGCGCTCGAAGCAGCGCTGAAGGATGGCGACGTCGCATGCGTGCTCGCCGAGCCGGCGATGACGAACATCGGGATGGTGCTGCCCGATCCTGGCTTCTGGGAGGCGGCGCGCGAGCTGACGCGCCGCTACGGTACGCTGCTCGTGATCGACGAAACGCACACGGTCAGCAGCGGCCCGGGCGGCTATGCGGCCGCGCACGGTCTCGAACCGGATGCGCTGGTGGTCGGCAAGCCGATCGCGGGCGGCGTGCCGTGCGCGGTGTACGGGTTCAGCGCCGAATTCGCGGCGCGCGCGAAGCAGGCAAAGCTGAACGCGCCGCCCGGCCATTCCGGGATCGGCACGACGCTCACCGCGAACATGCTGGCCATGCGAGCGGTGCGGGCGACGCTCGCCGAAGTGGCGACCGACGCCGCGTATGCGCACATGTTCGAGCTTGCCGCGCGGCTTGCGACCGGGCTCGAACGGGCGATCGCGAAACACGGGCTGCCTTGGTGCGTGACGCGCATCGGCGCGCGCACCGAGTTCCAGTTCACGCCCGTGGCGCCGCGCAACGGCACGATCGCGGGCGAACAGCTCGACAGCGAGCTCGAGCACATCGTGCATCTGTACCTGCTAAACCGCGGCGTGCTGATTACGCCGTTCCACAACATGATGCTCGTGTGCCCGCAGACGACGACCGACGACGTCGATACGCTCGTCGCGCAGTTCGACGCGTGCCTGGGCGAACTGGCGTGAGGTGAATGCGGCGGCCGTTCGGCTCGCCCGCAGCGGCAAGCCGAACGCACGCCCGGCGCTACTTCGGCAGATCCGTCGGATCGACCTGCGTGCCGGGCACGCCCGCGGTGCGCGCGCTCGCGTCGAGCTCGCCGCGCAGCGCCGAGCGCATATCGCCACCGCCGGACTCCTGCCCTGACGCGGCGCGACCATCGAGCGCCGGCAGGATGTAGCCGTTCACCATCCGGCGGAACAGCTTCACGTTCTCCGCATCGCGCAGCCCGCCGTCCACCGGCAGCACGCCGGTCATCACGATCACCGCATTGCGCTTCGGCAGCACCGTGATGAATTGCCCCTTGAAGCCCATCGCATCGAATTCGGGCTCGCGCTCGACGATGTTGTTGATCCACCAGTAGTAGCCGAAATGCGGCGACACGCGCGGCGCCGTCATCTGTGCGATCCACGCCTGCGGCACGACCTGACGCCCCTGCCAGCGCCCGCCGTCGAGCACGAGCATGCCGATCTTCGCCATGTCGACCGCGCGCAGCCGCAGCCCCCAGCCCGCCGATACGAGCCCCGTGCGGTCCGCGCGCTCCCATGCGGCGCGCTTCATGTCGAGCGGGCCGAACAGATGCGCCTGCGCATAGCGCTCGACGGGTTCGCCAGCCGCCGCGCTCAACATCGCCGACGCGAGGATCGGATTCACATCGGTGTACTCGAACGCGGTGCCGGGCGCGACCTTCGGCGCCGCCGACGCGGCGAGCTTCAGCCGGTCCGGCGCGGTGTAGTAGATCGGATCGTCCTTCGGGCTGAAGTCGTAATGCAGGCCGCTCGACATCGACAACACGTGCTTCAGCTCGATGCCGCGTTTGTCCGCGAGCGCGCCGCCCAGATCGGGGCGCCACGCGGCGAGCCGCGCGGCCACCGGCTCGTCGAGATGCACGGCGCCGCGATCGACCAGGATGCCCGCGACGAGCGACGTCACGGCCTTCGTCACCGAATACAGTTCGTAGGTCGAATCGCGCGACGCATTCGCCCCGTAGCGCTCGAAGATCAGCTTGCCGTCCTTCACGACGAGCAGGCTGTACACGTCGAGCTTCTGCTCGCGGATCCAGCGCGACAGTTCGACGAGCTTGCGCGAATCCACGCCGACGTCTTCAGGCGCGGCCGCAGCGATGCCGGTTTCATGCAGCGGCGGCAACGCATCGGCCGCATGTGCCACGGACGGCACCTGCGCCGACGCCAGCGCACCGCCGCCGATCAGCAGCGCGGCCACCCGCGCGAGCAGTCGTCGGATGAAAGGCGCCGCGGGCCGTCGCGTGTCGCGCCACGCGGACGAGTCGCCCATGATGTTCGTCTTCCTCATCAAATCTCCGGTGCGTCGTTGAACGCGGCGGCCGTCCCCGGCACGCCTTTCGTCCGACGGCTGCGCGCGAGTTCGTCGCGCAGCGCCTGCGTGGTTTCCGCGCGCTCGACCGGCGGCCGCGCGGGCGTGAGCGCGGGCAGGATGTAGTCGCCGACCATCCGCCGATACAGGTTCAGATAGGTCGCGTCGCGCAAGCCGCCGTCCGTCGGCAGCAGGCTCGTCATCACGACGACCGCGCGCTGCGCGGGCAGCACCGTGATGAACTGCCCCTTGAAGCCCATCGCGCCGAATTCCGGCGTGCCGTGTTCGACGACATGGCTGATCCAGCAGTAATAGCCGTAGTCGGCCGCGGCCGGCGACGGCGTCGTCATCTGCCGGACCCAGCCAGCCGGCACGATCTGCTTGCCGTTCCAGCGGCCGTTGTCGAGCAGCAGCATGCCGATCTTCGCCATGTCCACCGCGCGCAGCCGCAGGCCCCAGCCGCCCGCCACCGCGCCGGTGCCGTCGGCGCCGCTCCAGCGGTAATGCGCGAAGCCGAGCGGCTCGAACAGCCGCTTGCGCGCGAAGTCGTCCTCGCGTTCGCGCGCGGCGATCGCGACGGCCGTGCCGACCAGCACCGGGTTCACGTCGATGTAGTCGAATTGCGTGCCGGGCGGCTGCGCGACCCGGCTCGTCACCGCGACGCGCAACCGGTCGGGCGCGTCGTAGTACAGAGGATCGGTGCCTTCGCGCGTCGTGTAGCGCAAGCCGCTCGACATCGACATCAGATGCCGCAGCTCGATGTCCTGCTTGTCCGCGAGTTCGCTCGCGAGATCGGGCCGCGCGGCCGCGATCAGCGGCGCGACCTTGGTCGACGGGCCGAGCCTGCCTTCGCCGTCGAGGATGCCGGCGAGCAGCGCGGTGATCGTCTTCGTCACCGAATACAGCTCGTAGTTGTTGTCGCGCGTCAGGCCGTCGCCGTAGCGCTCGAACACGATCTTCCCGTCCTTCACGACGACGAGGCTGCGCAAGTCCATCCGTTCGCGGCGCAGCCATTCGGACATCCGCACGAGCGGCGTCGAATCGACGCCGGCCGCTTCGGGCACGACGCTCGGCAGGTCCTGCTGCGGCCCGCCCGCGGCCAGCGCCGGGCCGCCGCACGACCCGGCGACGATCGCGGCGGCCGCGATGCCGCGCATTGCGAGGGAAACGCTCATCCTTGCTCCTGTTGAAACGCGTGCCCGCCACATCGGGCGGGCCGTCGCGTCGACTCCCGGGAAGTCAGTCGAGACACGGCTTGCCGGCCGGCAGAAATCGTCCGCGCCCCGGCTCCGCCGCGAGCAGCCGGCCGTCCTCGACGAGCAGTTCGCCGCGCGACAGGCAATGACGCGGCCAGCCCGTCACCTCGATCCCTTCATAGGGCGTGTAGTCGACCGCATGATGCAGCGACGCATTCGCGATCCGCACGCGCTTGTCGGGATCCCACACGACGATATCCGCGTCGGCGCCGACCGCGATCGTCCCCTTGCGCGGATACAGCCCGTACAGCTTCGCGGGCCGCAGCGACGTCAGCTCGACGAACTGATGCAGCGACAGCCGCCCGTTGCGCACGCCGTCGAACAGCAGCGGCAAACGCGTCTCCAGGCCCGGGATCCCGTTCGGGATATGGTCGAACGACACGGTCTTCCCGCCCGGATGCTTGCCGCACGGATCGTCGTAGTTGAACGGCGCATGATCCGACGAGAATACCGAGAACACGCCCTGCTTCAGCGCCTTCCACACGGCCTGCTGGTTGGCCGGATCGCGCGGCGGCGGGCTGCATACGCATTTCGCGCCTTCGTAGCCGTCGTGACCGTGATGACCGAGATCGGCTGCCGTCAGGTACAGGTACTGCGGGCAGGTTTCGGCCAGGATCGGCAACCCGCGCGACTGTCCCCAGCGGATCTGCTCGATCGCCTCCGCGCCCGACACGTGCACGATCAGGATCGGCACGTCGACGAGTTCCGCGAACGCGATCGCGCGATGCGTCGCCTCGCGCTCGACCACCGCCGGCCGCGCATGCGCGTGGAAATGCGGCGCGACGTGGCCGTCGCCGAGCAGCCGCTCGGTCAGCCAGCCGATGCAGTCCGAGTTTTCCGCGTGCACCATCACGAGCGCGCCGTGCTCGCGCGCGACCGACAGCACGTCGAGCATCTGCCGGTCGTTCAGCTTCAGGTCGTCGTAGGTCATGTACACCTTGAACGACGTGTAGCCGTTCGCGATCAGCCGCGGCAACTCCTCGGCCAGCACGTGCGGCGTCGGATCGGCGACGATCAGGTGAAAGCCGTAGTCGATCAGCGCGCGCCCTTCCGCCCGCCGGTGATAGTCGTCGACGGCCGCCTGCAGCGATTGCCCCTTCGCCTGCGCGGCGAACGGCACCACGGTGGTCGTGCCGCCGCACAGCGCGGAGCGCGTGCCGGATAGGAAATCGTCGGCCATCTTCAGCCCGTCGGGCATCGGCTGGTCGAGATGGCAGTGCGCATCGACGCCGCCCGGCATCACCAGCATCCCGGTCGCATCGAGCTCGCGCGGCGCGCGCGGCAGCCCGTGGCCGAGCATGGCCACGCGCCCCGCGCGGATGCCGATGTCGCACGAGAACCGGTCCGCCGCCGTCACGACGTCCGCGTGACGGATCACGAAATCGAGATCGTTCGACATGGCGCGCGCCTCAGATCACGTCGCTGAAGAGCCGGCCCCAGCCCTTCACCTGCCGCGTGTCGTAGTCGGCGAGCTGCAGCGACTTCCACACGACGGTCGAGATCGTGTCGTAGATCGGAATGCCCGTCTCTTCCTCGAGCGCCGGCACCAGGTGCGCGGCGTTCAGGTTCGTGCAGAAAATCGAGATCGCGCGCGGGCCGGCCTTCGCGACTTCGCGCACCATCCCGCCGATCTGGTCGCCCGTGACTTCGGAGAACGAGAAATTGACCTTCAGGTTCAGGTGGCGCTCGGCGATGCAGTTCAGCCCCGAGCGGCGGTAGTTGTCGACGATCTTCGTCTGCACGTCGTCGAGGTACGGCGTGACGAGGCCGAACTCGTGCGCGCTGGTCTTCTTCAGGATCTCGTTGAGCGCGAGCACGGAGGTCGTGGCCGGAATGCCGGTGGCTTCGGTGATGCGCTGGCACAGCCGCTCGTCGGCCTCGAAGCCAAGCCAGCCGGACGACGTGCCGTTCCACGCGATCACGTCGACCTTCGCATCGGCGAGCAGCATCGCGGCCTGAATGATCTTGTCGTCGTCGAACTGGCCGAGCGCCTGGCCCGTCAGCGAGATTTCGGTGACGGGAAAGCGCGCGAAGTGCGCGGACACGCCCGGCAGGCCGGCGACCATCGCGCTCGTCAGCGGTTCGAGCGACGTGTTGGAGGACGGGGTGAGCATGCCGAGCAGGGTGCGTTTCTTCATGATGGGTTGTCTCTCTACCAGTGAATGCAGTCGATGCAGTGAAAGGGGTCGGTCAGACCGGAAGCTTGTTTTCGTAGTCGATCGCGCTGGAGCACACGAGCAGGCCCACGCCGGCCGCCGCGAACACCATCAGCGCAAGGAAGTAGGAACCGGTGAACTGCACGATCGCGCCGACCACGATCGGCACGGTGATGCCGCCGATGTTGCCGCCGAGGTTCATGAAGCCGCCGAGGAAGCCGATCTTGTTGCGCGTGCCGAGCGACGACGGGATGCACCAGTACAGCCCGCACCAGCGCAGGAAGAACAGCGTCGACGACAGCAGCGCGACGCACACGACAGGGCTCTTCACGTAGGCGACGGAAAAGATCGACACGGTCGCGATCACGGCCGCGATGCCGAACAGCGTGCGCATCACGACGTTCGGACGGCCGCCCGCGGCCTTCCACTTGTCGGCGATCCAGCCGCCAAGCAGCTCGCCGACGAAGCCGCAGAAAAAGATGATGAAGGTCGAGCCGCCCATCTGCTTGATGTCGAAGCCGTGCACCTTGTGCAGGTAGTTCGGCATCCATGTGAGCAGCCCGTAGAACACGCTGTTGAAGCACATCCAGCCGAAGAACATGCACCACACCGAGCGGTACTTGAAGAAGTCGCGCGAGCGGCCCGATGCGTCGGCCGGCTCGGCCGCGAGGTCGCTCGCGTGCGATGCCTCGATGTAGTCGGCTTCGAGATCGTTGACGCCCGGATGCTCGCGCGGCGTGTTGCGGATGTAGTACCACGCGAGGAAACCGGCCAGCACGGTGCCGACCCCGGCGACCGCGAACGCGAGCCGCCACGAGCCGAGCAGCGCGATCAGGCCGGCGATCAGCACCGCGCCCAGGGCCGCGCCGAGCGGCGCGCCGCCGTCGAGCAGCGTGGCGCCGCGGCCGCGCTCGGTCTGCGTCATCCAGATCGCGTTGAGCTTGCCGCCGGCCGGATAGATCGGCGCTTCGGACGCGCCGAGGCCCAGGCGCGTGAGCAGCAGCGACGGCGCGTTCGTGCACAGCGCGGCGATCGCCTGGAAAAAGCCCCAGAACACGGTTGCCGTCGCGATCACGATGCGCGGCTTGAACCGGTCGGCCAGCATCCCGCCCGGGATCTGCATCACCGCATAGGTCCAGAAAAACGAACTGAGGATCAGACCCTCCATCGCCGGCCCGATGTTGAACTCCTGCGAGATGTAAGGCATGGCGACGGACAGCGACGCGCGATCGACGTAGTTGATCGCGATGAGGCTCAGCATGACGACGAATATCTTCCAGCGGACGGCGGATTTGCCGACCGTCAGGGCGGCGACACCGGAGGTTGAAGACATGGACGGACTCCAGGAGTGAACGAGGATGGTCAAGACGTCGCGCAACGTGGAACCGAGTATAGGATTAGAAATTTATAATTACCGTTAGCGTAAACGCTTGGTTTTATTGAAATTATTCTATCACTATGATGGTGCAGGGTAAGCCCCGATATCGTGATAAGCTTGCCCCATCATGAGCCAGCCCCCCCGCAATCCCCTGCTTCTGCGCACCCGCGGCATGGCCGCGGAGATCGCCGCGCGCCTGCGCGTGATGATCGACGAAGGCGAACTGCCGCCCGGCGCGCGGATCGACGAAAAGGAACTGAGCCTCGCGTTCGACGTGTCGAAGACGCCGCTGCGCGAAGCGCTGAAGGTGCTCGTCGCGGAAGGCGCGGTTACGCATCGCCAGTACATTGGCTATCGCGTCGCGCCGATCGACGTCGACGATCTCGTGTCGACATTCGAGCTGCTGCACGGGCTCGAGGCGATGGCGGGAGAACTGCTGCGCAAGCGCATCGCCGCGCCGGCGCTCGCCGCGTTGCAGGCGAAGCACCGGCGGATGGTCGAGTGCCATGAAGCCGGCAAGCGCGTCGAATATTTCCGGCTGAACCAGCAGATTCATCAGATGATCGTCGACGCGGCGGGCAACCCGGTGCTGTCGGGCATCTATGCGTCGCTGATGTCGAAGGTGCACCGCGCACGCGGCGCCGCGAACGCGGACACGCTGCGCTGGGCGGAATCGCTGCACGAGCACGAAGCCATCATGGCCGCGCTCGCCGATCCCGACCATACGCTGCTGCCGCAGGTGCTGCGCAGCCATTCGGAAAACACCGCGCGGGAAGTGCTGGCGATCCTCGATCGCACGAGCCCGGCCGACGCGCCGGGCAAGCGGGCGGTGCAAGCGTGAAGCCGCGCGCAGGCCGCGCGGCTCCGGCCGCCTGACGCCCGTTACACAGCCTTCAGCGCGCGCCGCGCCACTTCCGCGAAATAGCGCGCGCCCACCGGCAGGATCTCGTCGTTGAAATCGTACGCCGCGTTGTGCAGCGGCACGCCGCCTCGCCCGACCGCATCACCGTTGCCGATGAACACGAAGTTGCCCGGCACGGCCTGCAGGAACGCGCCGAAGTCTTCCGAGATCATCATCGGCTGCACGTCGGCGTTCACCGCGTCGGCGCCCGCGACCTGCGCGGCGGCCTGCACCGCCGTATCGACCCATTCCGGAGAATTCACCGTCGGCGCAAACTCGTGCGTGTACTCGAACGTGCAGGTCGCGCCGTGCGTTCGGCAGATTCCTTCGCTGATCTCGCGCATCCGCGTTTCCAGCAGCGTCTGCACGTCGCGCGAATAGCTGCGCGTGTCGCCCTTGATCGTCACCGTCGACGGCAGCACGTTGCGCAGCCCGTCGGTGATGAACTCCGTGCACGAAATCACGGCCTGCTGGCCCGGATCGAGATTGCGCGACACGATCGTCTGCAGCGCGATCACGATCTGCGAACCGATCACGATCGGATCGATGCCCATGTGCGGGCGCGCCGCATGCGTGCCGCGCCCGTCGATCCGGATCACGAAGTTGTCCTCGCTCGCCATGATGCCACCCGCGCGCGTCGAGAACGTGCCGGCGCGCATGCCCGGCATGTTGTGCGCGCCGAAGATCGCGTCGACCGGGAAGCGCTCGAACAGACCGTCGGCCATCATCGCCTTCGCGCCGCGGCCATGCTCCTCGGCCGGCTGGAAGATGAAGCGCACCGTGCCGTCGAAGTCCTTGCGCTCGGCCAGCAGTTGCGCCGCGCCGAGCACCATCGACATGTGGCCGTCGTGTCCGCACGCGTGCATCTTGCCCGGCGTGCGCGACGCATGTTCGCGGCCCGGCGCGTGTTCGGCGATGTTCAGCGCGTCCATGTCCGCGCGGATGCCGATCGTGCGCGTGCCGGTGCCGGCCGTCAGGTTCGCGACGAGCCCGGTGCCGCCGATCCCGCGATGCACGTCGAGCCCGAGCGCCGTCAGGATCCGCGCGACGTAGTCCGACGTGTTCACTTCCTCGAAACCCGTCTCCGGGTGCTGGTGCAGATGCCGGCGCCAGGTTTTCAATTGCCGTTGCAACGTGCTTTCTTCCATTGCGTCCATCGTGCTTGCCTCGTCGGTCGTCAAGTCGTTCGGTTCGCTCAGGCCATCGCCGCTGCACGGTTCAGCCAGCCGCGCTGGCGCGCGAGCACCGCGTCGGCCGTGTCGCCGACGCACTGCCGGTAGACCGACGGCGCGGTCGCGCCTTCCGTGTTGATCGCGAGCACGCGTGCGTTCGCGTCGAGCCCGGTCTGCCGCGCCAGCACCGGGTCGCGCATCAGCACGGTCAATCCGGCGATGCCCGCCGCGCCCGACTCGCCGGACACGAACGGCACATCGCGTTCGCTGCCGGCGGCAAGCCGGCGCATCGCCTGCACCGCGTCGTCGTCGTCGATCAGCATGAAGTGGTCGATGCACGGCTCGAGGAAATCCCATGCGAGCGGCGACGCCTCGCCGCACGCGAGCCCGGCCATCACCGAATCGACACTGCCGGTCGCCTTCGTCGCGCGACCGGCGAGCGCGCTCTGGTACAGGCAATCGGCCTGGCGCGGCTCGACGACGATGAAATGCGGCCGCCGTGCGCCGGCATGCTCCCACAGATAGCTCGCGACACCGGCCGCGAGGCCGCCCACGCCGCCTTGCAGGAACACGTGCGTGAACGGGCGGCCGTCTTCGCACGCGGGCTGCTGCGCGAGCGCCTCGGCCGCGATCACGCCGTAGCCCTGCATCACGTCGCGCGGAATCGCCTCGTAGCCGTCGTACGACGTATCCGACACCACGTGCCAACCGTTCGCGTCCGCGAGTTGCGCGGCGTGCACGACGGATTCGTCGTAGTTACCGGCGATCCGCACGATCCGCGCGCCCTGCGCGGCGATCGCGTGCTCGCGCTCCGCGTCGACGTGCGCATGCAGCACGATCACGCAGCGGCAGCCGATCGCGCGCGCGGCGGCGGCCAGCGCGCGGCCGTGATTGCCGTCGGTCGCGCTGATCACCGTCAGGTTGGCCAGCGACGCCGCGTAACGCCCGGTGACGAGCCCGCGCGGATCGAGTTCCTCGTTGCGCCGCAGCCGCTTCACGAGCCGCATCAGCGCGATCGGTGCGCCGAGCGCCTTGAAGCTGCCGAGCGGCGAACGGCACGCTTCGTCCTTCACCCCGACGCTCGCGACACCGAGCCGCGCGGCCAGGTCGGGCAACGCGCGCAACGGCGTGCGCGCCGCGCCGACGAGCGGCCAGTGCGACAGCCACGCGCCGCTCTCGCCGGCAGCGGCAATGTTCATGATGCGGCGCAGCGCGTCGGGATAGTCGATGCGCGACGCGCGGGGATTGGCGATCAGCATGGCGGAAAGGGCTCCGGAAAAGGGCCGCGCGGGCAGCCCGTCAGTGGATGCGGTGCGGGCGCATACGGGTTGCGCTCGCTGTCGGTCCGAAAAATAATATTGCGCATGCTCAGCAACAAAATCGCCAAATCGGCGAGCTTGACGCAAAAATTTCTCATTCTTTCGAGGCTGCCACGCCATCATGCCCATTCCACTCGATACGTTCGATCGCAAGCTGCTGATGGAAGTCCAGCGCGACGCGCACACGCCGCAGAACGAACTCGGCGCCCGCGTAAACCTGTCGACCGCCGCCGTGAACCGCCGTCTGCGGCGGCTCGCGGAAAACGGCGTGATCGAGCGCTATACAGCCGTCGTCGCGCCGGAGAAGGTCGATCATCCGCTGACGATCGTCGTGAACGTCGAGGTCGAGAGCGAGCAGATCGACCAGCTCGACGCGATGAAGCGGACCTTCGAGCGCTGCCCGCAGATCCAGCAGTGCTACTACGTGACCGGGGAATGGGATTTCGTGCTGATCCTGGCCGTGCGCAACATGGATCAGTACAACGCGCTCACGCGCGAGCTGTTCTTCGCGAACAACAACGTGAAGCGCTTCAAGACGCTGGTCAGCATGAGCCGCGTGAAGGTCGGGCTCGAAGTGCCGGTCGAGACCGGCGAGTGACGTGTGGCGATCGACGTCAGCGCCGGTCGGCGGCCAGTGACCCGAAAAACGTCGCCACCTTAGCCTTGCTCGTCGTCTGCAACCGCGACATGAGCCCGTGGTCGACTTGCCGCAGCCCGTAAGTCTCGCCGATGTCGCGCTGCATCCGGCACCAGAGGTGGGTCGCGATCTCCGCATCGACCATCGCGCGGTGCGCGCGGCCTGCCTTCGGCAGCCGCAGCATGTCGGCGAGGCTCGACAGCCGGTGACTTTGCGCGTGCGGGTAGATGCGCCGCGCGACGAGCATCGTGCATGCGAACGCATGATCGGCCGCCACGCCGAGCATGCCGAGCTCGGCTTGCCAGAACCGCTTGTCGAAGCCGGCGTTGTGCGCGACGACGGGGTGGCTTCCGACGAATGCCGCAGCTTCCTTCATGACCTTCGACACTGGCGGCGCCGACGCAATCATCTCGTTCGTGATTCCGGTGAGCGCGACGACGTCGGAAGGAATGCGCCGCCCTGCGTTCATCAGGCTCTGGTAGCGGTCGACGATCTCGCCGTCGCGCAGCAGGATCACGGCGATCTCGGTCGCCCTGTCTCCCATGTTCGGGGAAAGCCCGGTTGTTTCGAAGTCGAGTACCGCTACGGTTTGCATGGTCGAATCAGGGGAAGGATGCCTGGCGAGCCACGTCGATCGAGACGCGTCCCGCCGACGCAAAAGCGCCATAGTATCCCCGGATGCGGTATCCGGCGGCAAACGCCGTCGTCGCGTGCCACTTCCGCTGCGAGACAAAGGCGAACGTACCGATGCACCCGCGCATCGGTACGTTCACGCGCCCGCTACGTCAGCGACAACTGAAACTCGCCGCCGAATTCACGTCGCCCGAGCCGTTGTAGCGCGCAACTTGCGGATACGGACACAGCGGACGCGTGCGTCCCGCTCCCCACGACGCCGGCACGTCCGCATTCGGCACCGCGTTCGTCGTGTCGCGCGCCGTGGCGACGATCGCCTTGGGCGCCTGCCCTTGCTCGACCCACGCGACGAGCGGCGTCAGCATGTCGAACTGGTCGGCTGCCGGCCCGCCCGAGCAGTGGTTCATGCCCGGCACCGGATAGAAGCGCGCGAAGTCCGACGCGTCGCCGCCGTTCGCCTGCGCGAGCCGCCCGTACCAGTCGCTCGTGTCGCTGTACGAGAACACCGGATCGCCCGTGCCGTGATAGACCAGCAGCTTCGCGCCGCGCGACTTCAGCGCGGACAGGTTGGTCTCGTCGGGCGGCGTCATGAACGACCACGCGGATTGCGTGTACACGCCGTTCGTCGCGAAGATCGCCGGCGCGTCGTTGTCCATGTCGAAGCCGAGCGCGAAGCCGGCGAGGTTCGCGAGCGTCGCGGCGGTTTTCGGCGGCGTCGTGAACGTGAACGCCATCGCGGCCGGGTCGAGCGTGACCGAGTTCGACTGCTTCCACGCGGCCCAGCCGCCGGCCGCGATGCCCGGATCGTACGGAAAGCTCGCATAGAGCGCCGTGCCCGCGCTGTTGCGCGCGCCCGCGAACACGTTCTCGAGCGCACTCTTCTGCGCGGTCGTCAGGCAGGCGCCGGTGCGCGTGCCGTTCGCGCAGGTCGGGATGTCGGCGTCGACGCTGAAATGCGCCTGGCATGCGGCGACGTCCTGCACCATCCCGTCGGCCACGCCGTCGAGCGCATCGCACTTGTCGAGAATCGTCGCACCGACGAACTTGCGTTCCGCATCGGTGAAGCCGCTGCGAATATCGGGCAGCCCATTCGTCCCCGTCGCCGACGCGATCTTCGCGAACTGCTGCGCACCGTACATCTCGCCGATCGCCGCCTTCGGCAGATGGAAGCCCGGGTCGCCCGCGATGATCCCGTCGTAGTCGCCCGCGTTGCGCACGGCCGTGACCATCGCGTGACGGCCGCCGTTCGAGCAGCCGCCGAAATAGCTGCGGTCGGGCGCTTTCCCGTATGCGAGCCGGATCACTTGCTTGGCCATCGGCGTGAGCGCGTCGACGGCGCCGTAGCCGTAGTCGAGCCGCGCCTGCGGATCGAGGCCGAACAGCGGGTTCTGCGCGGCGCTGTGCCCGGAATCCGAGCTGATCACCGCGAAGCCCATGTTCAGCGCGTCGGTCAGCGGCCCGCCGCCGCCGATCTCGCCGGTCGCGGTCACGACGTTGCCGTCGAGCCCGCCGTTCGCCTGGTAGAAGAAGCGGCCGTTCCACGCTTTCGGCAAACGCATCTCGAAACCGATCGCATAGGTCTGGCCGTCCACCGCGCTCACGCGCTCGTTCATCTTCCCGTCGATCACGCAGTGTTCGGCGATCGGCTTGCCGGCCACCGTCAGCGTGCCGGCGGCCGCAGTGGTCACCGACGTGAACGACGTGTTCGCGTACGACAGCTTCGCGGCGAGCGCGTCGCAGGTCTGCGTCATCGCGGCCGGCGTCGCGGCGCTCAGGTGCGTCGGCGTGGCGCTGACGGAATCGTCGCCGCCGCAGCCGGCGAGCATGGCTGCCGCCGACAGCGGTGCAATGCAAAGGAATGCAGATTTCCTATTCAAGATATCTCCCCTTCGTCAGGCTGCCGGATCAGAACATGTGCCGCACGCCGACCATCGCGCCGAGCTGCCCCATCCCGGCGCCGGGCGTCGTGCCGGGCCCGCCGCCGCTGACCGCGTAGCGTGCATGCGCGCTGTTCCACAGATACGAAGATTGCGCATAGACGGCCGTGCGCTTGGTCAGCAGATAGGTCGCGCGCAGCGTGGCCATCGTCGCGCGCGTGTCGTGCGCGCTGTTGACGATCCGGTAACCCTCGCCGTCGACGATGAAATCGGGCTTCACCGCATACGACGCACCGAGGAAGAACAGGTCCGAATGCGCGCCCGGCGCGGCCGGCGAGCCGGTCGACACGCGCCGCCCGATCCAGCCCGCGCCGATCCGCGCGCCGGCCGCCTGCGCATACGCGCTCACGTGCGTGCGCGCGTCCTTGCCGCCGCTGCTGGTGAATGCGACCGGTGCGACGCCGTCGAAGAAGTTCGCGGCCGCGCCGGTGCCGCCGCGCTGCTCCTCGTACGATGCCGCCGCACCGAAATACGCGCTGTCGTACTTGAGCATCACCGACCAGTTGCGGCACTGGACGGCATCGCCCGGCACCTGCCCCGCGCACGTGCCCTGCCCCGGCGAATTGCCGGTGCCCGCGCCGTCGCGGCCGAACGAATACGCGGCGCCGAGCGTCACGCCGCGATACGTGCCGACGTAGGTCACCGCGTTGTCGGCGCGGCCGTTCGGCACGTATGCGTCGAACGAGCCGAGCCCGTAGATGTCGGGGCCGATGATGTCCGCGCCCTGCAGCGCGAGATAGGTCATCGTGTACTGGCGGCCGAACGCGAGCGTGCCGAAGCCGCTCTTCAATCCGACGAATGCCTGCCGCCCGAACAGCCGGCCGCCCTGGCCGAGATCGCCGCCGCGCACGTTGAAACCGCTTTCGAGCGTGAATACCGCCTGATAGCCGCCGCCGAGATCCTCCGTGCCGCGCAGGCCCCAGCGAGACGGCAGCTCGCCGGTCACGCCCGGCATGCGCACGACGTGGTCGCCGGCCGCGTTCGCGTGCGACACGAACTCGACGCCCGTATCGATGATGCCGTACAGCGTCACGCTGGACTGCGCGTGCGCGCCCGGCGCGGCAAGCGCGCAGCACGCGCCGGCGGCCAGCAGGCCGTTCCTAGTCTTCGTCTTCATTTCGTTGCGTCTCCAGACCGTGATGAGTTGCGCGCTCTGACGGCGCGCATTGAAAAAACGAAACGTTTCAGTCGCCGGCTTGCGGGCGGCGAATCAGCACGAATGCAGCGAAGGCCGCGACGAGCGTGACGGGGATGCTCGCGCCGATCACGACGGGCGCGCTGCGGCCCGCGGCCAGCAGCGTCGCGGCCGCGAGCGGCCCGACGACGGAGCCGAGCCGGCCGACCGCCACCGCCGCGCCGACGCCGGTGCCGCGCATCGCCGTGGGGTAATAGATCGCCGCGAGCGCATACAGCACCGACTGACCGCCGACCACGAACATCCCGGCCGCGAACGCGGCCGCCGCGAGCGACGCGAAGCCGGGTGCGGCCGCGAGCGCGGCGAGCGACAGCACGATCCCGACATACATGCCGCCGACCACGCGCGACGCGCGCATCCGGTCGAGCGCCGCGCCGATGCCGAGCGCGCCGAGGCCCGCGCCGACGTTGAATGCGATCTGCACGAGGCCGACATGCGCGCGATCGAGCCCGCGCGAGGCCATCAGCGACGGCAGCCAGTTCAGCAGGAAGTAGAGGACGATCAGCGTGCAGAAGTAGCTGACCCACAGCGCGACGGTCGACGTCGTGCGGCCGTCGCCGAACAACGTGCGCGCGACGCTCGTGCGCGCGGCCGGCGTGCCGGCGACGTCGAGGTACGCGCGCGATTCCGGCAGGAACCACGCCAGCAGCGGCACGAGCAGCAGCGGGCCCAGGCCGCCGACGTAGAAGATGTGCCGCCATTCGGTGTCGCCGGCGAGCAGCACGCCGATCACCGACGCGATCACGCCGCCGAACGGGATACCGCAATACATCGTGGCCACCGCGCTGCTGCGCGAGCGTGGCTCGACCGCTTCGGACGACAGCGCGATCAGGTTCGGCATCGCGCCGCCGAGGCCGATGCCGGTCAGCACGCGCACGACGACGAGCATCGCGAAGGTCGATACCTGCGCAGTGGCGAGCGACAGCAGCCCGAACAGCACGGCCGACGCGATCAGCACGCGCTTGCGGCCGATCCGGTCGGCGAGCCGCCCGCCGAGCATCGCGCCCGGCAGCAGCCCGAAGGTGCCCGCGCTGAACGCGATGCCCATCTGCGATACGGAAAGCCCGAATTCGCGCGCCATGCGCGGCGCGGCGACGCCGACCGACTGCAGGTCGAGCCCTTCGAGAAGTGCGATCGCGAAACACAGCGCGAGCGTGGTCGCGACCGTCGGTTTTTCGGCAACGTAAGTGTTCATCGTGTCTCCAGTCCCATGTCTTGTAGTCGATCGGCCCGGCGACGACCGGCGCGCGCCGCCGCGGGCCCACTGGCGGATCGGCGCGCGATATGTCGTCCGAACGGTCGCCTTTATCAGGCAGCCTGATTCACGAGCCGCAAGGGTGCCCGCCGGTCACATGGCCGGCCGGTCGTCATGCGAGCCTGTCATTGCTTGAAACTGCCCGTGCCCGCTCGGGCGTGTCCGCCACTTACGCGTAAATCACGTCTGGATCGCGCCGCGCCGGATCGTACAGCGCGTCGATCGTCGCCGCGCGGTGCTTCTGCACGGCCGCCTGGTTCAACGAGCCCTTGTCGGTCACTTCGCCCAGATCGAGCGACGGCGGCGTGTCAATCAACCGGATGCGCGCGACGAACGTCGATCCGCCGCTTGCATGCCGGTTCAGCACGGCAAGCCACGACGCGAATGCCGCGCGCACGGCCGGCGCGCGCAGCACGTCGGAAACCGATGCATCAGCCGCGAGTCCCGCCAGCGCACGACACGCTTCGATACGCGGAAACACCAGCAAGCCGATGTCGTCGCGATTGATCCCGGTGACGACCACGTCCTGCACGTACGGCGCGCCGCTCGACACCGCGTTCGCGCGCAACGGCCCGACGCTGACGAACGTGCCGCTGCTCAGCTTGAAATCCTCGGTCAGCCGCCCGTCGAACAGCAGCCCGAGATCCGGCCGCTCCGGATCGGCGAAGACCCCCGCGTCGCCGCTGCGGTAATAACCTTCGTCGTCGAACACGTCGCGCGGATCGACGTCCGCGTGCCAGTAGCCGCGCATCACGTTCGGCCCCTTGAAGCGCAGTTCGTGCTTGCCGCCGCACGGCACGAGCTTCGCGTCGCAGCCCGGCGCCGGCAGGCCGATGTAGCCGGCGCGCATCAGCGGCCCGGTCGTGAACAGGCACGACGGCGACGCCTCCGTCATCCCGAGACCGGCCATGATGCGGATGCGCTCGCCGCAATGTGCTTCGGTCACGCGATCGAGCCGATCCCACGCGGCCTGCGACAGCCCCGCGCCGCCGAAGAAATACAGCTTCACGCGCGAGAAGAACGTGTCGCGCAGCACGGCATCGCGTTCGAGTGCGGCGGTCAGCTCTTCCCAGCCCTTCGGCACGTTGAAGTAGATCGTCGGCGCGATCTCGCGCAGGTTGCGCACGGTTTCGTCGAAGCGGCCCGGCACCGGGCGGCCGTCGTCGATGTACAGCGTGCCGCCGTTGTACAACGCGATGCCGAGGTTGTGACTGCCGCCGAACGTGTGATTCCACGGCAGCCAGTCGACCAGCACCGGCGGTTCGCGCGTCAGCTCGGGCATCGTCTGACGCAGCATCTGCTGGTTGCTGCACAGCATTCGATGCGTGGTCGGTACGGCCTTCGGCAGTTTCGTCGACCCCGACGTGAAGAGGATCTTCGCCAGATGGTCGGGGCCAATCGCTTCATGGATCGCATCGATCGTGCGCGGGACGGTCGCGAGCAGGTGCGACAGCGGCACGATGCGGCACGACGCGTCGCCATCGGCATCCGCATCGGCATCGTTCGCGACGATCAGCGCCGCATCGGCAGGCAGCGCCGCGTCGAGCGCTCGCGCAAACGGCGCACGCTCGGCGACGAACACCGCGCCCGGCCGCAGCACGCGGAGCGTGTGACGCAGCTTGCCGTAATCGGTCGACACCAGCGAATACGCGGGCGAGATCGGCGCGTACGGCACGCCGGCCAGCATCGCCGCGAACATCAGCTGCAGATGCTCGAGATCGTTGCCGGACAGCACCGCGAGCGGCCGCTCGACCGACAGCCCGAGATCGACGAGGCCCTGGCCGAGCGCGCGGGCGCGTTCGAGCATCCGCGCGTAAGTGATCTCGATCCAGCGGCCGTCGGCGCCGCGCCGCGCGGCGAGCACGCGGTCGGGATGCGCGCGTGCACCGCGCACGAGACAGTCGGTCAGGCGCGTCGGGTAGTCGCCGAGCGGTTCGCGCGAGCGCAGGTACCACGTGCCGTTTTCCGCGCGGCGAATCTCGGCCGAGCCGACCGCGACGGCTGCCGCGCGATAGCGCACGCCGTCCGTGTCGTTCGCCGGGCCGCTCGCGGGCGTCGCAACATTCATCGTCGGCTCGCTCATATCGGATAGTGACGCGGCGTGGTCTGCACGGTGATCCAGCGCAGCTCGGTGAACTCGGCGATCGATGCGCGGCTGCCGAAGCGGCCGTAGCCGCTCGCCTTCGTGCCGCCGAACGGCATCTGCGCCTCGTCGTGCACGGTCGGCCCGTTGACGTGGCAGATCCCCGATTCGATCCGGCGCGCGAGCGCCATCGCGCGAGCGATGTCGCGGCTGAACACGCTCGCCGACAGCCCGAACTCGCTGTCGTTCGCGAGCGCAACCGCTTCGTCGTCGCTGTCCGCACGCAGGATCGCGACCACCGGCGCGAACGATTCCTCGCGATAAAGCCGCATGTCGCGCGTGACGCCGTCGACGATCGCGGGCTGCATCGTCGCGCCGTCGATCCGGCAGCCGAGCGGCAGGCGCGCGCCGTGCGAACGCGCATCCTCGACGAGCGACGCGGCGCGCGCGGCCGCGGCCGCATCGACCATCGTGCCGAGCGCATGGCCCGCCAGCGGATCGCCGGCGACCAGCGTGCGCGCCTTGTCGGTCAGCCGTTCGACGAGCGCATCGGCGATCGGCCGTGCGGCGATCACGCGCTCGGTCGACATGCAGATCTGCCCCTGGTTGAAGAATGCGCCGAACGCGATGGCATCGACGGCCGCGTCGAGATCGGCATCGTCGAGCACGAGCACCGGCGCCTTGCCGCCGAGTTCGAGCAGCACGGGTTTCAGGTGCGCGGCCGCATGGCGCGCGATGATGCGCCCGACGTGCGTGGACCCGGTGAAGTTGATCCGCTTCACGTGCGGATGCGCGATCAGCCGCTCGACGAGCTCGGGCGCATCGGCCGCCGCATGCGTGATCACGTTGACGACGCCCGCGCCGAGCCCGGCCTCCTCGAGCACCGCGCCGATCAGCGTGTGCACGCCCGGGCACGCTTCGGATGCCTTCAGCACGACCGTGTTGCCGCATGCGAGCGGCATCGCCAGCGCGCGCGTGCCGAGGATCACCGGCGCGTTCCACGGTGCGATGCCGAGCACGACGCCGCACGGCACGCGCATCGCGAGCGCGAGATTGCCCGGCACGTCGGACGGAATCACGTCGCCGTCGATCTGCGTCGTCATCGACGCGGCCTCGCGCAGCATGTTCGCCGCGAGCGTCACGTTGAAGCCGAGCCAGCCGGGCGTCGCACCCGTTTCGGCGACGCCGGCCGCGATGAACGCGTCGATGCGCGCGTCCATCAGATCGGCCGCCTTCAGCAACCGGCGGCGCCGTTCGGTCGGCGCGAGCGCCGCCCACGCGGGGAACGCGCGATGCGCGGCTTCGACCGCCGCGTCGGCGTCGGCCGCGCCGGCCGCCGGCGCGCGCGACGCGAGCGCGCCCGTCGCGGGGTTGAATCGGTCGAAGGTTCGTCCGTCGCGGGCGGTGCACCACTCGCCGGCGATCAGCATCCGTCTGTCGGTCATGTCGTCTCCTGCCTTGCCTGTCTCTGTCGGTTGCGCGGCGCTTGTATCAGCGCTTGTATGCCTGCAGGCCCGGCTTGATCGTCTTGTCGTCGAGGAACTGCTTCAGCCCCTGCTCGCGGCCGCGCTCCGGATCGCGAAGTTGCGCCTGGTCGAGCTTCGCATACAGGTAATCCTCGCACTGCTCCCACGTCAGCTCGCGCGAACGCTTGAAACCGTGCTTCGCCGCGCGCAGCACGACCGGGTTCTTGTCCATCAGCCGCGCGGCGAGCGCGATCGTCGCGTCGCGCAGGCCGGCCAGCGGCACGCTGCTGTTCACGAGGCCCATTTCAGCGGCCTCCACGCCGGTGAACGTATCGCCGGTCATGATGTAGTGCAGCGCGCGGCGATGCCCGACCGTGTCGGCCATCGCCTTGCTGACGAGGTTGCCCGGCGGGATGCCCCAGTTGATTTCCGACAGCCCGAACACCGCTTCGTCCGCCGCGATCGCGAGATCGCACGCGACGAGCGGCGAGAATCCGCCGCCGAAGCACCAGCCGTTCACCATCGCGATGGTCGGCTTGTTGTACATCCGCAGGCGGCGCCATTGCCATTCCGATGCGTCGCGCCGCACCTTTTCCTGCAGCGCGTCGGAGCCGCCGTCGATTTCGCGGAAATATTCCTTCAGGTCCATGCCGGCCGTCCATGCGGCGCCCGCGCCAGTCAGCACCAGCACCTTCGCCTCGTCGTCGAACTCGACCGCGTCGAGTACCTCCAGCATCTCCCGGTTCAGCGTCGGGCTCATTGCATTGCGCTTCTCGGGGCGGTTCAGCGTGACCCATGCGATGCCGGCCTCCACCTTCACTTCAACGGTCTGCCAGCGGTTGTCGTACTTGCTCATGTCTGTTCCTGTCGTTCGTTCCTGTGCCAATCAGTGCATTTCGGTGCGCAGCATTCCTGCTGCGAACGGCTTCATTTAATATCAGGCTACCTGATATTGCAAGCAACATGAGCGCCGGTGTAAACCCGGAGCGCAAAGCGGCGACAACGACGTAATCGGGGAACGGTCAGGCGACCGGCGAGCGGGCGGGAAAGCGAACGCGGGCCGCACGGGCCCGCGCCGTAACGTTTCGGGAAGGAATCAGCCGCGCAGGTTGCGCGAGAACAGTTCGAGCGCGCGCTGCACGTGCGCGGCGTCGTCGGCGGAGATGTCGCCGAGCATTCGCGTCTCGAGCGGGCGCAGCACGGCTTCGCATTCACGCAGCATCGCCGCGCCTTCGTCGGTCAGCCTCAGCAGGATGATGCGGCCGTGCGAAGGGTCGGCTTCGCGCGTAACGAAACCGCGGGCGGCCATCACGCTCATCACCTCGTTCGCCGATTGCGGCGTGATCCACGAGCGCTCGGCCAGTTGCGCGTTCGACGACGCGCCGCGCGCCTCGAGCACCGACAGCGCCGTGTATTGCGCGAGCGTGATGCCGAGCGGTGCCAGTGCGTCGGTCATATGCCGGCGCAGCAGCCGGTCGAGACCGCCGATCACGTAGGTCAGGCGCTGCTGCACGCGCGCCTTCGGCTTGTCGCCCGTCGCGCGGGCGGCGTTCTTCGCGGCGTTTTTCGGGCTCGCGGGCTTGGTTGGTGCGGAACTCATGGTGCGGGCGGGATGGGATTGCGGGCCATCTTACCAGCACGTCGGGAAACCCACGGGGTGTTCGGGCAAGCGGGACGGCCACCGTGTGCGCGCGCATGCGCGGCAAACCGCGCGCCTGAGCACCTGGCTCGGCGCGTCGGACGTATCCCGTGAGCGGAATGGAATCCGATCCGCGGTCAGCCGCGCGGCGCTCCCGAGAATCGCGCGGTCGGCAATCCGGCATGCCGCGTCCGGGCGACGAATACGCCGCCGGCATGCGCATCGCTGGCCAGCGCGTCGTCGCTCAACCCGGCACGGGCGCTCGTCACATACAGCCGCCCTTCGCCGTCGAGCGTCACGCAGCTCGGCTGCGCGGTCGGCACGGCCACGCGATCCGTCTCGATGCCGTCGGGCCCGTAGCGCACCACGCGCGCACCGCCCCACTGCGCGTTCCACAGCCCGCCGTCGCGATCCATCGTCGAGCCGTCCGGGTCGCCGTGCGCATCGGTCAGCCGCGCGAACGGTCGCACGTTGGCCACGTCGCCGCCTGCGCGGTAATCGCAGACGAGAATCTCGCGCACCATCGAATCGCAGAAGGTCATCTTCGTGCCGTCCGGCGAGAACGCGATGCTGTTGGCGATCGCCGCCGCCGGCAACGCAAGCCGTTCGAGCGTGAGGTCCGGATTGAGCCGGTAGAAGCCGCCGACCGCGCGCGGCGGGTCGCCGCCTTCGTCCTTCATCCCGAACACAAACGCGCCGAACGGATCGCAGCGGCCGTCGTTCAGCCGCGTAGGCAGGTCGGGTTCGACGTCGACGATCCGCGTGAATTCCCCGCTGCGCAGATCGAAGAATGCGAGATGCGTCGCGAGCCCGACGAGCAGCACATTCGGCTCGTGCGTCAGCGCGAAGCATGCGAGCCGTTCCGGCATCGGCCACTGCGCGAGGTCCGAGCCGTCCGCGCGGCAACGCCACAGCCGCGCGCCTTCGATGTCCGTCCAGTACAGCGCGTGCGTCGCGTCGCACCACGTCGCACCTTCGCCGAGCGTGTTGCGGCTGTCGACGAGCAGCGCCGCCGCGCCCGGTTGAATCTGTTGCATGCCGTCTCCCGATATCTGTCGCCTTCGCGGGCGGCCGCGCGTTCGCCAGGGTCAGATCTTCATCGCGCGCCGCTGGTTGCGACGATACTGGTCGAACAGCACCGCGAGCAACAGAATTCCGCCGCGTATCAGATATTGGTAAAAAGTCGGCACGTTCAGCAGGCTCATCGCGTCCTGCACGGAGCCCATGATCAGCACGCCGACCAGCACGCCGGAAATCGTTGCGACGCCGCCCGTCAGCGACACGCCGCCGAGCACGCATGCGGAAATCACGCCGAGCTCGAGGCCGACGGACGTTTTCGGATCGCCGAGGCTCATCCGCGATGCAAGCATCACGCCGGCGAAGCCGGTCACGAGCCCCTGCAGCACGAACACCGCGATCTTGATGCGCATCACCGGCAGCCCGGCGAGCAGCGCGGCCTCGCCGTTGCCGCCGACGGCCAGCACGTTCTTGCCGAACACCGTCTTGCGCAACAGGAAGCCGAACACGACGAAGCCGACGATGTTGCTCCAGATCGGATACGAAATGCCGAGGAACGACCCGCCGCCGAGATCGAAGAAGCGCTCCTCGGAGATCATCACCGCGTCGCCGTTCGACGTGATGAACGCGAGCCCGCGCACGACTTCCATCATCGCGAGCGTGACGATCAGCGAGTTGATCCGCCAGCGCGCGATCAGCACGCCGTTCACGAGCCCGACCGCACCGCCCGCGAGCACGCCGGCCGCGATGCCGAGCACGACGCTGTGCGTCGCGGTGATCAGCGTCGACGCGACGACGCCCGAGAACGCGACGATCGACGCGACCGACAGGTCGACTTCGCCGAGCGCGAGCACGAACATCATCGTCACCGCGATCGAGCCGATCAGCGTGACCGACAGCAGCAGGCCCTGGATGTTGCGCGGCGTGAGGAAGTCCGGCACGGTCAGCGACAGCGTCGCGAACAGCACGAGAAACACCATCACGATGCCGGAGCGGTTGATCAGTTGCCACATGCCGCCGCGCGCTCGCGCGGGCGCGGCTGCGCCCGCTGCATCCGGGGACGGGGAAGTACGTTGGGGTTGCATTGCCTGGCTCATATCGGTTGCTTTCCGTTTGACTGCGTGCCGCTAGCGCGGCAGCGCGAGCTTGATCAGCGCGTCGGGCGTCGCCTGCGCCTTCGCGACCTCGCCCGCGATCCGCCCTTCCTTCATCACGATGATGCGGTCCGACACGCCGATCACCTCGGCCAGGTCGCTCGACACGATAATCACCGTGCGGCCCGCTTCCGCGAGCTCGTAGAACAGGTTGTAGATTTCCGCGCGCGCGCCGACGTCGATGCCGCGCGTCGGCTCGTCCATCAGGAACACGTCGATGCGCTCGGCCAGCCAGCGCGCGAGCACGACCTTCTGCTGGTTGCCGCCCGACAGCGCGCCGATCGGCGTCTCGCCGTCGCGGGTCTTGATCGCCAGCCGCTCGATGTAGCGTTGCGCGAGCTCGCGTTCGCGCCGCGCGTCGAGCAGCACGCGCGCCGGGCTGAAATGACGGCGCGCGCTGATGTTCAGGTTGTCGGCAACCGACGCGATGGCGACGATGCCTTCCTGCTTGCGGTCCTCCGGGCACAGCGCGATGCCGGCACGCACCGCGTCGCGGGGGCTCGCGAACGCGACACGCTTGCCGCCCAGCTCGACGTGCCCGCCGCTCGGGCGCGCCGCGCCGTACAGCAGCTTCATCAGCTCCGAACGCCCCGCGCCGACCAATCCGAAGAAGCCGACGATCTCGCCGCGCCGCGCGGCGAACGACACCGGCTCCGACAAGCCCGGCCCCAGCAGCGCCTTCGCCTCGATCAGCACGTCGCCGGCCGCGCGCGGCCGGTAGCCGTACACGTCCTCGATCGAGCGGCCGACCATGCAGCCGATCAGCCGGTCACGATCGAGATCGGCGACCGATTCGAACGTCTCGATCCGGCGGCCGTCGCGGAAAACCGTCACCCGGTCGCACAGCGCATCGACTTCCTCCATCCGGTGCGTGACGTAAATGATCGCGCGGCCCTCGGCACGCAGCGAACGGATGATGCGGAACAGCTGCGTCGTCTCGCGCGCGGACAGCGAACTCGTCGGTTCGTCGAATGCGATCACGCGCGCGTCGCGCATCAGCGCCTTGCCGATCTCGATCATCTGGCGCTGACCGATCGACAGGTACTTCACCGGGATGTCCGGATCGATGTGCTCGCCGAGCCGCTCCAGCGCATCGAGCGCGCGCACCGCGAGTGCGCGCTCGTCGACCACGCCGAGCCGGCTCGGCAGCTGGCCGAGCATCAGGTTCTCCGCGACCGTCAGCTCGGGCACCAGATGCAGCTCCTGGTAGATGATCGCGATGCCGGCCTCGAGCGCGGCGCGCGTCGACGCGAAGCGCTGCACCGTGCCGTTCAGCGTCAGCGTGCCGGCCTGTGGCTGGTTCACACCGGACAGCACCTTCAGCAACGTCGACTTGCCCGCGCCGTTCTCGCCCATCAGCCCGTGCACTTCGCCCGCGCGCACCGACAGCGACACGCCGTCGAGCGCACGCACGCCCGGGAACGTCACCGTGATGCCGTCGAGCGCGAGCAGCGCACCGCCGGGCGGCGACGCATCGCCGCCGTGCGTGGCCGTGTCGTCGTTGCCCGGCACAGCCGTCATCGTCTGCATCGTCATCGCGTCGTCGCCCCGCACGCTCAGATGCCGAGCTCAGCGCGCACGGCCTGCCAGTTCGCGCGCGTCATCAGCTTGCCGCTCGTCTGCGTGTCGGCCGGCGGCGTCTTGCCGTTACGGATCCAGTCGACGAGATTCTGCGTGCTGTCCTTGCCGTGGTTCGTCGAGCTGACCGCGATCGTCCCGTAGAAGCCGGTCGGCTCCTTCTTCTGGAATTCGGCGAACGCCTCGCCCGCGCCGTTGATGCCGACGCCGATCACGTCGGCCGCCGGAATGTGCAGCTGTTCGGTCGCGCGCACCGCGCCGAGCACGGTTTCCTCGTTCAGTGCGTACACCACCCACTTCTTCACGTTCGGATGGCGCGCGAGCACGGGCGCGGCCGCGCTGAAGCCGCCTTCGTCGTCGGTCGTCTTCTGCGGCGCATCGAAGATGTTCTCCTTGCGGAAGCCGTTCGCGAGCAGCGCCTGCGTCGCGCCGTCGGTGCGCAGCTTCGCGGTCGGCAGCTCGTAGTTCGTAATGCGCAGCGCACCGACTTCCTCCGGCTTCCAGCCACGCCGCTTCATCTCGTCGGAGATCGCCTGGCCGACCTGGTTGCCGATCTTGGTCGCCGACATCCCGAGGTGCGGCACGTTCGCGAGCGGCTTGCCGGTCGAGTCGACGAGCTGGTCGTCGACCGTCACGAATTTCATGTTGTAGCGCTTCGCGCGCGCGGCGATCGCCGGCCCGAGACGCACGTCGGGTGCGCAGATCACGAAGCCCTGCGCGCCTTGCGAGCCGAGGTTGTCGATCGCGGCCAGCACCTTCTCGCCGTCCGGCGTGCCGATCTTCACGACCGAGAAGTTCTCCTTCTGGCCCAGCGCGGACGCCGCGTTCTGCTCGTTGATGAACCACGCCTGCTCGGGCATCTTCACCAGGAAGCCGATCTTCAACGGCGCGTCGGCGTGCGCCGCGCCCTGCATCCCGAGCGGCGCAATGCAAAGCGCGGCCAGCAGCGCGCGCAGGGTGTGTCGGCGAATCGTGCGGTTCATGCGGTGTCTCCTTGTATTGGCTTGGGTCTTCAACTACCGTCGTGCGCGGACGCGCTCGCGATCGAGCGCGACCGCATGGTGTCAGCGGCCGAACGCGTCGGTCCCGACGCGCCGCCCGAACAGAAACGCATCGGCGACGAGCCGCAACGGCCGCACGTCGACGTCGCTTTCGCCGCGCGCGATCAGCGCGCGGAACTGCGCATACAGCGCCGGATACTCGCGCTGCGGCCCGATCTCGACCGGCTCGCCGCCGATCGACAATTGCGCGCCGCCGCGGCTGATCGCGAGCACGCCGTCCGACGTGTCGACCGCGATCTCCCACTGCTCGACGGGGCCGTGCCGCCAGTCGAATTCCGCGCGCACGGGCACGCCGTTCGTATCGGCGCAATCAAGTTCGGCCGCGATCGGCATCTGCGCGTCGCTCGGCACGTAGAGCGTCGCCTCGCGCAGCACGAGCTCGCGCGGCAGGATCCGCGTGACGATCGACAACGCGTTGATGCCGGGATCGAACACGCCGAGGCCGCCCGGCTCCCAGATCCATTGCTGGCCCGGATGCCAACGCCGCACGTCTTCCTTCCAGCGCACCTGCACCGCGCGGATGGTGCGCGACGCGAGCCACGCGCGCGCCGGCTCCACCGCGCTCGCGCAGCGCGAATGCCAGGTCGCGAACAGCGTGAGGCCGCGTTCGCGCGCGAGCGCGTCGAGCGCGGCCACTTCGCCGAGCGTCGCGCCCGGCGGCTTCTCGAGCATCACGTGCTTGCCGGCCTCGAGCGCGGCGCGCGCCTGCGCGTAGCGCACCTGCGGCGGCGCGCACAGCGACACCGCGTCGAGGTCGCGCTCGGCGGCAAGCAGCGCGTGCAGGTCCTGATAGTTGCGCACGCCGTTGACTTCCGCATGACGGCTCGCGCATGCGGTCAGCACGAAACCCGGTTCGGCGGCGATCGCCGGCAGGTGCTGGTCGCGCGCGATCTTGCCGATTCCGATCACGCCCAGCGAAATCACGTCGCTCATCTGCGTTTCTCCTTCGCCACTTGCTCAGCGCGCCCAGCGCAGCACGAGCGGATCGAGCCGGCGCGCGATCGCGAGCAGCTCCGCGCGCGTGTCCGGATGCAGTTCCGGCATCGGATGCCGCGGCCGCTCGCACGCAATCACGCCGCCTTCGCGCATCAGCGCCTTCGCGGTGAGGATCCCGGACTGGCGGTTCTCGTGATTGATCAGCGGCAGCCATGTCTGGTAGCGCGCGAACGCATCGTCGTGCCGCCCTTCGCGGAAGGCTTCGAGAATCGGCCGGATGCCGTCCGGAAACCCGCCGCCCGTCATCGCGCCGGTCGCGCCGGCGTGCAGGTCGGCGAGCAGCGTGATCGCTTCCTCGCCGTCCCACGGCCCTTCGATCGCGTCGCCGCCGAGCCGGATCAGCTCGCGCAGCTTGTTCGCGGCGCCGGGCGTCTCGATCTTGAAGTACGCGACCTGCTCGATCTCGCGCGCCATCCGCGCAAGGAACGGCGCCGACAGCGCGGTGCCGCTCGCCGGTGCATCCTGGATCATGATCGGGATGTCGATCGCGTCCGACACACGCGCGAAGAAGTCGAAGATCTGCGCTTCGGGCACGCGGAACGTCGCGCCGTGATACGGCGGCATCGCCATCACCATCGCCGCGCCGAGCTGCTGCGCGCGCAGGCTGCGCGCCGCGCACACCTGCGTGCTGTAGTGCGACGTCGTGACGATCACCGGCACGCGGCCGGCCACGTGTTCGAGGATTGTGCGCGTGAGCACGTCGCGTTCGTCGTCGGTGATCGCGAATTGCTCGGAAAAGTTCGCGAGAATGCACAGCCCGTCCGAGCCCGCGTCGATCATGAAATCGACCGCGCGCTTCTGGCTCGGGAGGTCCAGTTCGCCGGTGTCGGAAAACGTCGTCGGGACGACGGGGAAGATGCCGCGATAGCGCGGCGTGCTGCTCGATGTCATGGTCGGGTCCTGCGTCGGCCTCGAGGCGAGGCCATCAAGCGTTCACGATTTCACTCACCACTTCGCGTTACGCGAGCCGCCGCCCGCGCCCCGTCTGCCGCTCAATGCGAATGACTCGGCACGTCGGCGCCGCGCATGCCGACCAGGAAGTCGAGGTCGCACCCCTCGTCGGCCTGCAGCACGTGATCGATGTACAGCCGCGCGTAGCCGCCCTTGCCGAGCTGTCCGGCCACGCCGGGCGACGCGGTGGGATCGACGTCCGACAGGCGGCGCTGCAGTTCGTCATCCGTAATGTCCAGGTGCAGCGTGCCGGCCTCGCAGTCGAGTTCGATCCAGTCGCCGTTGCGCACGGCGGCCAGCGGCCCGCCCGCGGCGGCTTCCGGCGCGACGTGCAGCACGACCGTGCCGTAAGCCGTGCCGCTCATCCGCGCATCCGAGATCCGCACCATGTCCTTCACGCCTTGACGCAGCAGCTTCGGCGGCAGGCCCATGTTGCCGACCTCGGCCATCCCCGGATACCCGCGCGGTCCGCAGTTCTTCAGCACCAGCACCGAGCTGGCATCGACGTCGAGCGCTTCGTCGTTGATGGTCGCCTTGTAGTGATCGAGGTTCTCGAACACCACCGCGCGGCCGCGATGCTTCAGCAGCTCGGGGCTCGCCGCCGACGGCTTCAGCACCGCACCGCGCGGCGCGAGATTGCCGCGCAGGATGCAGATGCCGCCGTCCGCGATCAACGGCCGATCGAGCGGGCGAATCACTTCGTCGTCGTAGTTCGGCGCTTCGCGCACGTTGTCCCACAGCGACTTGCCGTTGACCGTCAGGGCATCCGGGTGCGGCAGCAGCCCGCCTTCGCCGAGCCGGCGCAGCACGGCCGGCAGCCCGCCCGCGTAATAGAACTCCTCCATCAGGAAGCGCCCCGACGGCATCAGGTCGACGATCGTCGGCGTGTCGCGGCCGATGCGCATCCAGTCCTCGAGCTCGAGCGGCACGCCGATGCGGCCCGCGATCGCCTTCAGGTGGATCACCGCATTGGTCGAGCCGCCGATTGCCGCATTCGCGCGGATCGCATTCTCGAATGCGGCGCGCGTCAGGATCTTCGACAGCACGAGCCCTTCGAGCGCCATCTCGACGATGCGGATGCCCGACATGTGCGCGAGCACGTAGCGACGCGAATCGACAGCCGGAATCGCCGCGTTGTGCGGCAGCGCGACGCCGAGCGCCTCGGCCATGCACGCCATCGTCGACGCCGTGCCCATCGTGTTGCAGGTGCCGGCCGAGCGCGACATGCCGGCTTCCGCCGACAGGAAATGGTGCAGGTCGATCTCGCCCGCCTTCAGCGATTCATGCAACTGCCACACGGCCGTGCCCGAGCCGATATTCTTGCCCTCGAGCTTGCCGTTCAGCATCGGCCCGCCCGACACGACGATCGCCGGCACGTCGCAACTCGCCGCGCCCATCAGCAGCGCCGGGGTCGTCTTGTCGCAGCCGGCGAGCAGCACGACCGCGTCGATCGGGTTGCCGCGGATCGCTTCCTCGACGTCCATCGACGCCAGGTTGCGCGTGAGCATCGCCGACGGCCGCAGGTTCGATTCGCCGTTCGAGAACACCGGGAACTCGACCGGGAAGCCGCCCGCTTCGAAGATCCCGCGCTTCACGTGCTCGGCGAGCTTGCGGAAGTGCGCGTTGCACGGCGTCAGTTCGGACCACGTGTTGCAGATGCCGATGATCGGCCGGCCGTCGAACTCGTGATCGGGAATCCCCTGGTTCTTCATCCAGCTCCGGTACATGAAGCCGTTCTTGTCGTTCGTGCCGAACCATTGGGTGGAGCGCAGCCTGGGTTTTGTTGCCGACATCGTCAGTCCTGTGGTGACGGGATACCGGCGCAGTCTAGGCAGAATTTTGATAACTCGCTAATGACGTTTTAGGCGATTACGATATCGATTCCGATATCGATATAAACCCGTACGATGCAAGAAGCCAGCCCGTGGGGAAACCGCAGCCGCCTGAAGACCCGCCAGCTCCTGCTGGTCGTCGCGCTCGCCGACGAAGGCAGCATTCACCGCGCGGCGGCCGCGCTGAACATGACGCAGCCGGCCGCGTCGAAGCTGTTGCGCGAGCTCGAGGAATCGATCGGCGCGGTGCTGTTCGAGCGGCTGCCGCGCGGGATGCGGCCGACGCTGTATGGCGACGCGCTGATCCGCCACGCGCGCGCGGCGCTCGGCAGCCTCGACCAGGCGCGCGAGGAACTCGCCGCGCTGAAGGCCGGCCATCTCGGGCACGTGGCGGTAGGCGCGATCACGTCGCCGGGGCTGCGGCTCGTGCCGCCGGCCGTCGCCGCCGTGAAGGGGACGCATGCGAACGTGCGCGTGTCGGTGTCGATCGACACGAGCAACGCTCTGCTAGAACATCTCGCACAGGACAAGCTCGACATCGTGCTCGGCCGGCTGTCCGCCGAACACGACAAGTTGCACCTGCGTTACGAGCCGCTGACCGGCGAGCCGGTGGCCGCGGTCGTGCGGCCCGGCCATCCGCTGCTCGCACAGGCGCCGCTGTCGCTCGCCGACGTGCAGCGTGCCGCATGGGTCATGCCGCCGGCCGGCAGCGTGCTGCGCCATCGCTTCGAGCTCGTGTTCCAGCGCGCGAGCCTCGCGCCGCCCGCGAATGTGGTTGAAACGGCCGCGCTGCTGTTCATCACGCAGCTGATCGAGCAGAGCGACATGATCGCGGTGCTCGCGGAGGACGTCGCGCTGTACTACGCGCGACACGGGATCGTGTCGGTGCTGCCGCTGGAGATGGACTGCCGGATGGACGATTTCGGGATCATCACGCGCACCGACCGGCTGCATTCGCCGGCTGTCGAGGTGATGGCGGACGCGATTCGGGCGGCGGCGCGGGAGGTGTATGGGATCGTGTTGTAACGCGGCGCGGCCCCGTTTCGTCCGGCCTGCTCCATGACTGGCATCACACCGCAGCAAACTCGATCACCGGTTCGCACCGGACCGGGAAATTCACCGAATTCGCCACATAGCACTTCGCATGCGCGTCGTGATGCAGCCGCTCGGCCAGCGCGCGATCGTCGCCCGCGCGGATCGTCACGCGCGGATGCAGCACGATTTCGGTGAAGCGCCCCGGCTCGGGATTGTCGAGCATAGTCCCTTCGGCGTCGTCGACATACGCGAGCACGCGCACGCCCGCATCCGCACACAGATGCAGATACCAGAGCTTGTGGCACGCCGATACCGAAGCCAGCAGCAGGTCTTCCGGATTCCACCGCGCCGCGTCGCCGCGAAACGCCGCATCCGACGAGCCGGGAATGTCCGGCTTCGAACCCGCCCGGATCACGTGATCGCGGCCGTATTCGCGATACCCCGACGTGCCGGTGCCCCGGTTACCGGTCCACTCCACTGCCACGCGGTATTTATGTTCGCCATGCGCCATCTCGCTCTCCTTCGATATCGGAACGTGAGGCCGCCATTGTGGCACCGGAATGTCGTTTGGTATACCATTATTCCAAACTGAGGAACGCGAAGGGATGGAAGCCAGACTCGATTCCACGGCGGACGCCGTGGCCGCATCGTTGCGGGAGATGATCATCAACGGCGAGTTGCAGGCAGGCGAGCGGCTCGTCGAGCGCGATCTCGCCGAGCGTTTCGGGATCAGCCGGATTCCGATGCGCGAAGCGATCCAGCGCCTTGAACGCGAAGGACTGCTGGACATCTTCCGCAATCGCGGCGCGGTCGTGCGGATGCTGAGCGCGTCCGACGTGCAGGAAATCTACGACATGCGCACGCTGCTCGAAGGCGATGCGATCTACCGCAGCGTGAAGCGGCTCGACGGCGAGACGCTCGTCCGCGCCGAACTCGTGCACCGGCTGCTCGGCGAATCGAACGTGCCGCGCCGGCAAGGCGAGCTGAATCGCGAATTCCATGCGCTGTTGTATTCGTGTTGCGGCAATGAGCGGCAATTGAAGGCGATCGCGGAATTGCGCAGCCAGGTCGAACGATATGAGCGCCTGCAGGCCACGCTGCTCGCGGACACACCGTCGTTCCAGATCGAGCATGAGGAAATCCTGCAAGCGTGCCGCGACCGCAATGCACGCGGCGCCCGCGCGATGACGGTCGCGCATCTCGATTCGGCCCGGCGCATCGTGATGCGGCTCGTCGAAGGCGAATGACGCAGACGGACGATGCGACCCGCCTCGTCATGTCACCCATCGGCCGGCGAACCATCCCCCGTTTGCAGCTTGCGGGTCTCGCCCGAGCGCTTGCGAAACGCGCGACACGCATCGCGACCGCACGCGACGTCTACGCCGTCGTTCGCCGTCCCGGCGCCGCCCCCGTCGTACCGCGCACCACCAGCCGCGGCACCGACGCCGTCCGCACGCGCGACGCATCGTCGATCTTCCCGCCCGCCTCGCGCAACGCGTTCAGCAGTTCGACCGCGAGCCCCGCAGCCTCGCCGGTCGGGATCGCGACGGTCGTCAGCGTCGGACGTGTATCGCTTGCCAGATGAATATCGGTGATGCCGACGATCGACAGATCATCGGGCACGCGCCTGCCGCGATCGGCTGCCGCGTGCAGCGCGCCGATCGCGGGCAGGTCGTTGGTCGCGACCAGCGCGGTCAGCTCCGGATGCGCGTCGAGCAGCCGGCCCGCCGCGCGCACGCCGCCTTCGATCGAATCGTGCCCGGTGCCGATGCGCGACGCATCCAGCCCGGCTTCGCGCATCACATCGACGAAGCCGTCATAGCGCGCGGCCTGCACGCCGTTTGCGGACCCGCCGACGATCATGCCGATTTCGCGATGGCCGAGCGCGAGCAGATGCCGAGTCGCGATCCGCCCCGCCTCGCGGAAATCCACCGCCACGCACGGCAACCCTTCGGGTGGCGCATCGGGCCGCTCCCACAAGCACAGCACGACCGGCACGCCGCGCCGTGCGACGTCGACCAGATCCGGCAGGTGCAGGTTCGCATTGGTCACGAGAATGCCTTCGGAGATCGTGCCGGCGATCTGGTCGAGATACGCGCGCCCCTGCAACGGATCTTCATTCGTATTGCAGACGATCAGGAATTGCCCGTTGCGCCGCACCGCGCGCTCGACCGCGAGCGCGAACTCCGGGTAGAACGGGTTCGCGATGCTCGATACCATCAGCGCGACCGTCGGCGCGCGCCCTTCCGCCAGCGCCCGCGCGGCCAGATGCGGCCGGTAGCCCAGCGCCTGCACCGCTTCGAGCACCCGCGCACGGGTGGCTTCGCCGACCCGGCCGCGGTTGCGCAGCACGTTCGAAACCGTCGCGGCCGTTACGCCGGCGCGGCGGGCCACTTCATCGAGTGTCGCCATCCGTTGCTCACTATATGAGACGTTGATCCAATATTTGCTTCACCCACCGAAGCGGCGCACTATCGCCGCACACCCTGCCGCCCGACCAACGGGCGCGACTCGGCCGCGATCGCTATCGGCGCTTTTTTTGATCGCGATGGTTAAGCGCTTAAGCATCGACGAAAGCGCATTAGAACATGGAGCGGAGACAATGGCGAGCATCTCGATGCGGCGCGTGCAGAAAGCCTACGGCGAGCACGCGCCGGTCATTCGCGACGTCGATCTGGAGATCGGCGCACACGAGTTCTGCGTGTTCCTCGGTCCGTCCGGCTGCGGCAAGTCGACCCTGCTGCGGATGATCGCGGGCCTCGAGGATCTGAGCGACGGCGAGCTTTCGATCGACGGCCGCCGCGTCGACGACGTACCGGCCGCCGAGCGCGGCGTCGCGATGGTGTTCCAGAGCTACGCGCTGTTTCCGCACATGACGGTCTACGAGAACATGGCGTTCGGGCTGAAGCTCGCGCGCGTGCCGAAGGCCGAGATCGACCGGAAGGTGCGCGACGCCGCGCGGATCCTGCAGCTCGACACGCTGCTCGAGCGCAAGCCGAAGGCACTATCCGGCGGCCAGCGGCAGCGCGTCGCGATCGGCCGCGCGATCGTGCGCGAGCCCGGCGTGTTCCTGTTCGACGAACCGTTGTCGAACCTCGACGCGGCGTTGCGCGGCCAGACCCGCATCGAGATTGCGAAGCTGCACCGGCAGTTCGAACGCGCGAGCGTCGTCTACGTGACGCACGACCAGACCGAGGCGATGACGCTCGCCGACAAGATCGTGCTGCTGCACGCCGGCGCGGATACCGCGCAGCATGGCAGCATCGCGCAGGTCGGTGCGCCGCTCGACCTCTATCACCATCCGGCGAGCCGCTTCGTCGCCGGCTTCATCGGCTCGCCGCGGATGAACTTCCTGCCGGCCGTCGTCGCTGCCTGCGACGCGCAACGCACGACCGTCACCGTCGTGCCGTCCGGCGAAACCTTCACGCTGCCGCGCGACGGCTCAGCCCTTGCGCCGGGCGCGGCGGTGACGCTCGGCATCCGCCCCGAACACCTGACCCTCGGTGCCGCGCACGACGCGACCACACTGGCGCGCGACGTCGTGCTCGTCGAGCGCCTCGGCGAGCAAACCTACGTGCACGTCGATCAGCCCGGCGGCACGCCGCTGATCGCGAAGGTCCCCGGCGATGCGCCGCTGCGTCGCGGCGAACGCGTGCACGCGCATGCGCCGGCCGCCGCCTGTCATCTCTTCACCGAAGACGGCCGCGCGGTGCCCGCGTGCGCCGACCTTCCCGTCCACCACTACGCATAAGGATCGGCATGCGCCTCGGAGTCTGTTACTACCCGGAACACTGGCCGGAATCGATGTGGGCCGACGACGCCCGCCGGATGAAGGCACTCGGCATCGCGCAGGTGCGGATCGCCGAATTCGCGTGGAGCCGCATCGAGCCGTCGCCGGGCGAATACGACTGGGGCTGGCTCGACCGCGCGGTCGACGTGCTCGGCGCGGCCGGTCTCGAGATCGTGATGTGCACGCCCACCGCGACGCCGCCGAAGTGGCTCGTCGACCGTCACCCCGACATCCTCGCGATCGGCGCGGACGGCCGGCCGCGCACGTTCGGTTCGCGCCGCCACTACGACTTTTCGTCGCCGACTTATCTCGAAGCGTCGCGCCGCATCTGCTCGGCGGTGGCCGAACGCTACGGCCGCCACCCGGCCGTGCGCTACTGGCAGACCGACAACGAGCTCGGTTGCCACCAGACGGTCGTCAGTTATTCGCCCGCCGCGCTCGTGCGTTTTCGCGCATGGCTGCAGGCGCGCTACGGCACGATCGACGCGCTGAACCGCGCGTGGGGTACCGTGTTCTGGAGCATGGAGTACCGGCATTTCGATGAAGTCGACGCGCCGGTCGGCACCGTGACCGAAGCGCATCCGTCGCACCGCCTCGACTACCGGCGCTTCGCGTCGGACGAGCTCGCGCGCTATCACCGGATGCAGGTCGCCGTGATCCGCACGCATTCGCCGGGCCGGCCCGTCGCGCACAATTTCATGCAGCTCTTCACCGAGTTCGACCATTACGAAGTGGCGCGCGACCTCGACGTTGCGACGTGGGACAGCTATCCGCTCGGCGCGCTGGAAGAGCAATGGTTCGCCCCCGACGTGAAGGCGCGCTGGCTGCGCACCGGCCATCCGGATTTCGCGTCGTTCAATCACGATCTCTATCGCGGAATGTCGAAGCTGCCGTTCTGGGTGATGGAGCAGCAGCCGGGGCCCGTGAACTGGGCGCATTGGAACCCCGCGCCGCTGCCGGGCATGGTGCGCCTGTGGAGCTGGGAAGCGTTCGCGCACGGCGCCGGCTGCGTGTCGTACTTCCGCTGGCGTCAGGCGCCGTTCGCGCAGGAGCAGATGCATGCGGGCCTCCACACGCCGGACGATCGGCTCGACGAAGGCGGCCGCGAAGCGCAGCGCGTCGCACGCGAGATCGCGGCCGTGCTCGACGCCGGCGCCGACGCGAACGGCGCGGTGCGCGCCCCCGTCGCGCTCGTGTTCGACTACGAAGCGAAGTGGCTGTTCGAAGTGCAGCCGCAGGGCGCCGATTTCCACTACCCGCGCTTTGCGTTCGAGTACTACTCGGCGCTGCGTTCGCTGGGCCTCGACGTCGACATCGTTTCCGCGCACGCACCGCTCGACGGCTATCGGCTTGTCGTCGTGCCGCCGCTGCCGATCGTGCCGGACGACTTCGCGGCACGGCTCGCCGCCTCGGGCGCGCATGCGGTGTTCGGCCCGCGCACCGGCTCGAAGACTGTCGATCTGCGGATTCCGCCGGCACTGCCGCCCGGCCCGCTTGCCTCAATCCTGCCGGTGCGCGTATGGCGCGTCGAATCGCTGCGGCCGAACGTGACCGAGCGGATCGACGGCACGTTGCACGACGGCGCACCGCTCACCGGCGACGCACGTCACTGGCGCGACCTCGTCGAGCTGAACGACGACGATGTGCACAGCGTCGTGCGCGCGCGCTTCGCCGACGGCCATCCGGCCTGGGTGTCGCACGGCACGCTGCACTACTGGGCCGCGCTGTTCGACGATGCCACCACCGCGCGCCTGTTCGCCGACGTCGCAGTCGAAGCCGGCCTGACACCGTCGCCGCTCGGTGACGGCGTGCGCGTAAGCCGGCGCGGCGGCCTGACCTACGTATTCAACTACGGCAGCACGCCGCACACGATCGATGCGGTGCAGCCGTCCGCGTTCGTGGTCGGCGCCGCGCAGGTCGAGCGGCAAGGCGTCGCCGTGTACCGAAGCCGTTCGTAGCAACCGCCCCCGGCGCGCGACGCGCCGGTCAAGCACAACGACACACAGGAATGGAGACACACATGACACATCGCCCCCTTCGCGTCGCCGCCCGGCTTGCGACCGCCGCCGCCATCGCGTTCGCTTCGTTCGGCGCCGCGGCGCCGGCCAACGCGGGCACGCTGACGATCAACATCGCGTTCAAGGGCGCCAGCCAGCGCGCGGTCTGGCAGTCGACGCTCGAGGCGTTCCACAAGGCGCATCCCGACATCGACGTGAAGCCCACCTTCGTCGACGAGGAAGCGTACAAGGTGCAGCTTCCCGCGTGGCTCACGACCGTCGCACCCGACGTCGTGAACTGGCACGCCGGCGAACGCATGGCGTATTACGCGAGGCGCGGGCTGTTCGAGGGCCTGAGCGGCGACTGGAAGAAGAACGGCTGGGACGCGATGTACGCGTCGACGCGCGACGCATCGTCGTACAACGGCAAGCAGTACGCGGCGCCGACCGTCTACTACTCGTGGGGGCTGTTCTACCGCAAGGACCTGTTCCGCAAGGTCGGCATCGCCGACGAGCCGAAGACCTGGGACCAGTTCCTCGACGCATGCAAGAAGCTGAAGGCGGCCGGCATCACGCCGATTGCGATCGGCGGCCGCGACGCGTGGACGCTCGCCGGCTGGTTCGACTATCTCGACCTGCGCCTGAACGGCAATGCGTTCCACCAGCAGCTGATGGCCGGCGACGTGCCGTACACCGACCCGCGCGTGAAGAAGGTCTACACGACGTGGAAATCGCTGATCGATTCGGGCTACTTCATCGACAACGCGCTGTCCTACGATCTCGACGGCGCGCAGCCGTTCCTGTTCCAGGGCAAGGCCGCGATGATGCTGATGGGCACCTTCATCGCGGCGGGCTTTCCGCCGAACGTGAAGCAGGAAATGGGCTACTACCGCTTCCCGATCATCGACCCGAAGGTGCCGACCGCGGAGGACGGGCCGGTCGAATCGCTGCACATCCCGACGAAGGCGAAGAACAAGGCCGACGCGCATACGTTCCTCGCGTTCGTCGAAACGCCCGAAATAGGCGCGAAGCTCGCGGAAGGGCTCGGCTCGCTGTCGGCCAACAGCAAGTCGCCGGAACCGGCCGATCCGATCTCGCGAATCGGCTTCCGGATCCTCGCCGACACCCGCGGCGGCGTCGCTCAGTTCTACGACCGCGACATGACGAAGGAAATGGCCGACGAAGGGATGAAGGGGATGCAGCAGTTCCTCGCGAATCCTGCGCAGCTCGACACCGTGCTCGCGCAACTCGAGCAGACCCGCAAGCGGATCTACAAGAAGTAACCGCACGACCCCGGCGGCGGCCCCGTGCCGCCGCGTCCGCCCAGGAGGCTTGCCGTGTCCAGTCCGATCACGTCCAGACCCGTCGAAACACCTGTCGCACCGGCCGCCGCGCCGCCGGCCGGCAGGTCGCCCGCCGCGCTGCGCGCGCGCCGCCCGTCGCCGGCCGTGCGGCGGCAACGGCGCGCCGCGTGGCTCTTTCTCGCGCCAGCGTGCGCCATGGTTGCCGTCTATGTGATCTGGCCGATCCTGTCGACGCTGTGGCTGAGCCTTTGCAACTGGGACGGGATGACCGAGCGCACGTTCGTCGGTCTCGCCAACTACGCCGAGCTGCTGCACGCGCCGACGTTCTACACCGCGCTGCGCAACAACGTGATCTGGCTCGCGCTGTTCATGCTCGCGCCGCCGCTCGGCCTCGCGCTCGCGCTGTACCTGAACCAGGCGGTGGCCGGCATCCGGCTCGTGAAGTCGCTGTTCTTCGCGCCGTTCGTGTTGTCGGGCGTGGTCGTCGGCCTGATCTTCTCGTGGTTCTACGATCCGACCTTCGGGCTGCTCGCGTTGATTGCCGGACACGGAATTCCGGTACTCGGCGATGCGCGCTACGCGACGTTCGGCATCGTATTCGCCGCGCTGTGGCCTCAAACCGCGTATTGCATGATCCTGTACCTCACCGGCCTCACGTCGGTGAACCCGGAACAGATCGAAGCGGCGCGGATGGAAGGCGCGCGCGGCTTCGCGCTGCTGTGGCACGTCGTGCTGCCGCAGTTGCGACCCACCACGTTCATGGCGATCGTCGTCACGGTGATCGGCGCGTTGCGCAGCTTCGACCTGATCTCGGTGATGACGGGCGGCGGCCCGTTCGAGAGCTCCACCGTGCTCGCGTATTACATGTACGACCAGGCGATCAAGTACTACCGGCTCGGCTATTCCGCGGCGATCGCGGTCGTGCTGTTCGCGATCATGCTCGTCTACATCGTGTTCCAGTTGCGCCGCATGCTGCGCAACGAGCAGTGACATTCCGGGGATGCCTTCATCATGTTTCCGACACCCGTTGCCCACTGGAAGCCGGTCTCGCGCCGGCTGTACAAGCTGTCGCTGCCCGTCGCGCTGGTGATCTGGCTGCTGCCGATGATCGCGGTGTTCGTCACGTCGGTGCGCTCGACCGAGGAACTGGTCGAAGGCCACTATTGGGGCTGGCCGCGACACTTCTCGATGATCGAGAACTATCGCGACGCGCTGACCACGTCGCCGATGCTGCATTACTTCTGGAACAGCGTGCAGATCACGGTGCCGTCGGTGCTCGGGTCGATCGCGCTGGCCGCGATGGCCGGGTTCGCGCTGGCGACTTACCGATTTCGCGGGAATGCCGCGTTGTTCGGCACGTTCGTCGCGGGGAACTTCGTGCCCGTGCAGGTGCTGATGATTCCCGTGCGGGATCTGTCGCTCAGGCTTGGGGTATTCAATACGGTCGAAGCGTTGATTCTCTTTCACGTCGCGTTTCAGACGGGGTTCTGTACGCTGTTTCTGCGCAATTTCATCAAGCAGTTGCCGTTCGAGCTGATCGAGGCGGCGCGGATCGAGGGCGCGGGGGAGTGGACGGTGTTCTGGCGGATCGTGTTGCCGCTGATCCGGCCGGCGTTGGCGGCGCTTGCCATTCTCGTGTTCACGTTCGTGTGGAACGATTACTTCTGGGCACTGTGCCTTACGCAGGGCGACGAGGCTGCGCCGATTACCGCAGGGGTCGCGGCGCTGAAGGGGCAATGGACGACTTCATGGAACCTTGTCTCGGCCGGGTCGATTCTTGCCGCGTTGCCATCGGTCGCGATGTTCTTCGCGATGCAGAAGCATTTCGTGGCCGGGCTCACGTTCGGGGCGACGAAAGGTTGAACTCACCCTGATCGCCGATCGCCGATCGTCGATTCGGATCTCCCCCTCTTCATCGAGAGGATTGCCCGCTTCGGCGGGCTTTTTTTTGTTCCGCGCAGCGTGCCGCGACGCGCGGCACCCATTCTCGGCACGCCTGGCGAAAATTACCGAAGCAGGTCTGTTACGCGTCGCCCGGCCGATCTTCCCGCAACCTCGCCTCCACGGCACCGATGTTCTTCTCATGCGCGACCAGCATCAACGACAGCGCGTGATGGATATCCGGATCGCCGAGCGTGGGCAGCAGTGCCTGCAGTTTGCGCACGACCCAGCGTTGCCCGCGGTTCAAGAAGGCCATCCGCTCGGTCAGATCGTCGATCGCCATCGCCTTCTCATAGAACGCGCCTGTCGCGCGCGACGGTGTCGCACCGAGCGTTCGAATCGCATCGACGAGCACGCTGCACCAATGCGCTTCGTCCTGCCGAACATGCGCGATCAATCGGTGAAGTTCCGCATCTTCAGTCACCTCTGATGCAGTCTCGGACGCAACGCGCGCCCCCGCCCGCTCCGCCTCCAGCAGTTCGTCGAGCGCCGCGAGCAATGCCGTGCGATCCTCATTCGCGTCGACCGCCGACGAAGTCGCCGCCCCTTTCTCGACAATCGCCGCCGCATCGCGCACGATCCGACGCAGCACGTCGCCAGCCGATTCGATCGCTCGAATTCGCCCTGCTCCCGTGCCCGCATACAACGCCATCGCCTCGAAATCACCGGTCATCGTACGCAGCGGCGAATCAGTGCTGAACAGATAAATCGGCCGACCTTCTTCGTCGCCGATCACCACGCGCCCTTCGCCGAACGGATCGCCGCGCTCGCCACGCGTCACGCTCGATGGCAGCACACGAACTCGCGCACCGCGCGGCCAGTTGATGTGAAAGATGTCGGTCAACAGCGTGTCGCCCTCACGCGCATCGACGATCCGCTGCTGGTGATACGCGTGCGCGAACGACTCGTGCGTCGCGATGAAGGCCGTACCCATCACCGCCCCTTGCGCACCGAGCGCCATTGCGGCGGCAACGTCCGCGCCGTCGACGATCCCGCCCGCGGCGAGCACCGGCAACCGCGTCGCGCGCATCACTTCAGGCAACAGCTCGGCCAATGGCCGATCGCCACGCACGTGGCCGCCAGCCTCGCGCCCCTGAGCGATCAGCGCCTGCGCCCCCGCCGCCTCCGCCGCGCGCGCATCGTCGAGCGAGCCCACCTGGTGAACCACCCGCACGCCCGCATCGCGCAGACGACGCACGACGCCCGGCATCACGTCCCAGAACAACGCAACGACGGGCACGCGCAATTCGATACACGCGTCGATCTGCGCATCGAGCAATTCGGGCGGCGTCGACGCGGGAATCAGATTCACACCGAACGGCCGCTCGGTCGCCGCACGCACCCGCTCGACCTCGCGCCGAATCAGCGTGACCGGCTCCCGCACCATCCCGAGAAAACCGAATCCGCCAGCGGCGCTTACCGCACTCGCGAGCTCCGCCCGCGCGACGCCGCCCATGCCCGCGAGCACGATCGGCCATGCACAGCCGAGCAGGTCGCAGACGGGGCGATGCAGGATCTGGACGGCGCGGGCCTCGGGCCCGTCGCCACGCGTCGGAATCGACATGCAGCGTCCTCCTTCAAGGATCGGCGGCGCGTCACGATCAACCGCGAAGATGTGTATCGCGCAAGGGCGAAACGGGTCGTGTCGGGCCACGCATCGAATGGATCATATTGTGACATATTCGCCGACAACGCCGCACGGCGAGCGCAATATGTCTGATACATGTCACGGTGCCAACAGCCACGCCGGCTCGCGCGCTCAGGCCCACCCTTCAAGGCGCAGCGTCGAGCGCACGAGCCGCTGCTCCTCCGCTTCGATCTCGCGAAGATAGTCGACGCACTGCCGAATATGCTCGCTCGCGGCCTTGCGCGCCTGGTCAGGCAGCCGCCCGGTCACCGCGTTGTAGAGCCGCGCGTGCTGACGGTCGATCTGCTTCTTCAGCGGCTCGCGGTGATAGAGGTTGTTCACCGACGCGAACACCGAACTGAGCAGCAGATCGGTCAGCGACTGCAGCGTGTTGACGAGCACCGGATTGTGCGACGCCTCGCAGATCGCAAGATGGAACGCATGGTCGAGCTTCGCGCGCGCGGCCGGATCGAGATCCTGCGCATCGGCTGCGGTCATTTCCTCGTAGCGACGCCTGATCAGGATGAAGTCGGCGGGCGTGCCGCGCAGCGCGGCGAGCCGGGCGGCTTCGGTCTCGAGCATCCCCCGCACTTCGAACAGGTCGTAGAGCGTGCGCGGTTGCGAGCCGAGGAGATGCATCATGGGCGAGATTTCGCGCTGCGGGGTCAGGCTCGCGACGAACGAACCCTTGCCGTGCGTCGTGTCGATGATTCCGCGCGCGCGCAGCAGCTTCATCCCTTCCCGCACGGCCGTGCGCGACACGCCGAGCTTCTCGGTGAGCCGCCGCTCGGACGGCAGCGCCTGCCCGGCCTTGAGCACGCCGTCGACGATCAGCTGCTCGATCCGCTCGGCGACGACGTCGGCGACATTGCGCGCCGGCGCTTGTCGATCCTGCTTTTCCATACTGGTATGACCACTTCGGAAGAATATCGTCGATTTTCGCACAAATCCTTGTAGTAATTGGGTTTTATATCGTCGATCAAACCAGCCTCGAAGCCCGTTTCGAAAAACTGGTATGACCACACCTTCGACGTCTGGACACACCCCTTCCGCCCGCCAAGAATGCGGTCCATCCGGCGCGCCGTGCATCCCGCGGCCGCCTGCATGGTGGAGTTGGTGGAGACGGAGACACACGATGAGTTTCACCTACGACGAACGGATCGACGGCCCGCTGGCGACCGTCGATCGCGACACAGTCGTCGCAGCACTGCACGCGGCGGCGCCCGGCCTCGACGTACTGCACGAGCGCGAGGCGCTCAAGCCGTTCGAGTGCGACGGCCTTGCCGCATACCGCACGGTGCCGCTCGCGGTCGCGCTGCCCGACACGGTCGAGCAGGTCCGCGCGGTGCTGCGCGTCGCGGCCGCGCACGGCGTGCCGGTGGTCGCGCGCGGCGCGGGCACCGGCTTGTCGGGCGGCGCGATGCCGCTCGAAAAGGGCATCCTGCTCGTGATGTCGAAGTTCAACCGGATCCTCGGAATCGACGCCGATGCCGGCATCGCGCGAGTGCAGCCCGGCGTGCGCAACCTCGCGATCTCGCAGGCCGCGGCGCCGTACGGCCTCTACTACGCGCCCGATCCATCGTCGCAGATCGCATGCTCGATCGGCGGCAACGTCGCCGAAAACGCGGGCGGCGTGCACTGCCTCAAATACGGGCTGACGGTGCACAACATCCTGAAGGTCGAGATCCTGACGATCGACGGCGACACGCTGACGCTCGGCGCCGACGCGCTCGACGCCCCCGGCTTCGACCTGCTCGCGCTGTTCACCGGCTCGGAGGGGATGCTCGGCATCGTCACCGAGGTGACGGTGAAACTGCTGCCGAAACCGCCGAGCGTGAAGGTGCTGATGGCGAGCTTCGACGACGTCGCCGAAGCCGGCGCGGCGGTCGCGCGGATCATCGGCGCGGGCGTGATCCCCGGCGGGCTCGAGATGATGGACAACCTTGCGATCCGCGCGGCCGAGGACTTCATCCATGCGGGCTATCCGGTCGACGCGCAAGCCATCCTGCTGTGCGAACTCGACGGCGCGGCCACCGATGTCGACGAAGACGCGGAACGCGTCGCCGCGCTGCTGCGCGACGCGGGCGCATCGGAGATCCGGGTCGCGCGCGACGAAGCGGAGCGTCAGCGCTTCTGGGCCGGCCGCAAGAACGCGTTCCCGGCGGTCGGCCGCATGTCGCCCGACTACTACTGCATGGACGGAACGATCCCGCGCCGCGAGCTGCCGCGCGTGCTCGAAGGCATCGCCGCGCTGTCCGCCGAATACGCGCTGCCGGTCGCGAACGTGTTCCATGCGGGCGACGGCAACATGCATCCGCTGATCCTGTTCGACGCGAACCGCACCGGCGAGCTCGACCGCGCGGAGGCGCTGGGCGGCAGGATCCTCGAGCTGTGCGTCGCGGTGGGCGGCAGCATCACCGGAGAACACGGCGTCGGGCGCGAGAAGATCAACCAGATGTGCGTGCAGTTCAACGCCGACGAAATCACGTTCTTCCACGCGGTGAAGGCCGCGTTCGATCCGCAGCGCCTGCTCAATCCCGGCAAGAACATCCCGACGCTGCATCGCTGCGCCGAATTCGGCGCGATGCACGTGCATCACGGCAAGCTGCCGTTTCCCGAACTGGAGCGCTTCTGATGCGACGCGAACGCGAACCCGAATCGATCGACGACAGCGCGGCGCTCATCGCGCAGGTCGACGCCGCGATCCACGATCGCCAGCCGCTGCATATCCACGGCGCGGGCACGAAGGCGTTCGTCGGCCGCGCCGTCGAAGGCCGCACGCTCGACGTGCGCACACACCGCGGCATCGTCGCGTACGACCCGACCGAACTCGTCATCACCGCGCGCGCGGGCACACCGCTCGCGGAACTGGAGGCGATGCTCGACGCGGCCGGCCAGATGCTGCCGTGCGAGCCGCCGACGTTCGGCGGCTCGGCCACCGTCGGCGGGATGTTCGCAGCCGCGCTGTCGGGGCCGCGCCGCCCGTGGGCCGGCGCGGTGCGCGACTTCGTGCTCGGCTGCCGCGTGATCACCGGCCACGCGAAACATCTGCGCTTCGGCGGCGAGGTGATGAAGAACGTCGCGGGCTACGACGTGTCGCGGCTGCTCGCGGGCAGCTTCGGCTGCCTCGGCGTCGTGACGGAGGTGTCGCTGAAGGTGCTGCCGAAGCCGCGCGCGACCGGCGATCTGGCGCTGTCGCTCGCTGCCGCCGAAGCCGTGCAGCGGGTCGCCGGATGGCGTCGCGCGGGGCTGCCGCTCGCGGGCGCGTGCCACGCGGACGGCGTGCTGCGCGTGCGACTCGAAGGCGGCGAAGGCTCGGTAAAGGCCGCGCGCGACACGATCGGCGGCGAGCGCATGGACGATCGCGACGACGGGTTCTGGCCGCGACTGCGCGACCTGTCGTTGCCCTTCTTCGACGATCCGCGCCCGCTGTGGCGCGTGTCGGTGGCGGCCGCCGCGCCGCTCGATTCGCTCGCCGGCGCGCAGCTCGTCGACTGGGGCGGCGCGCAGCGCTGGCTGAAAACCAGCGCTGCTCCGGCCGACGTGCAGCGGTTCGCCGCGCAGTGGGGCGGCCATGCGACCTGCTTCACGCCCGGCACGACGTCCGAACCGTTGCAGCCGCTGCCGCCCGCGCTGCTGCGCGTGCACCGCCAGTTGAAGGCGCAACTGGATCCGCATGCGATTTTCAACCCCGGCCGCCTGTACGCGGACGTCTGAACGCCAACCCGATTCGAACCGCCGATGCAAACCAATCTCAGCGAAGCCAGCAAGGCCCTCGACCGGGCCGACGAAGCGGAAGCGATCCTGCGCGCATGCGTGCACTGCGGCTTCTGCAATGCGACCTGCCCGACCTACCAGGTGCTCGGCAACGAGCTCGACGGGCCGCGCGGACGCATCTACCTGATCAAGCAAATGCTCGAGGGTGAACCGTGCGGCGAACGCACGCAGCAGCATCTCGACCGCTGCCTGAGCTGCCGCAACTGCGAGACGACCTGTCCGTCCGGCGTGCGCTATCACACGCTGCTCGACATCGGCCGCGCGGAAGCCGAGAAGCGCGCGCGGCGTCCGGCGCGCGAGCGCATGCTGCGCGCCGGCCTGCGTCACGTCGTGCCGCGGCCGGCGACTTTCGCCGCGCTGCTGAAGGCCGGCCGTGCGCTGCGGCCGCTGCTGCCCGGCGCGCTGCAGGACAAGATCCCGGCCGCCGTGCCCGCGGCCACACCGCGCCCGCCCATGCGCCATGCCCGGCGCGTGCTGATGCTGGAAGGCTGCGTGCAGCCCGCGTTGTCGCCGAACACGAACGCGGCTGCCGCGCGCGTGCTCGACCGGCTCGGCATCAGCGTGACGCCCGCGCGCGAGGCCGGCTGCTGCGGCGCGACCGAATATCACCTGAACGCGCAGGATGCCGGGCTTGCACGCGCACGCCGCAACATCGATGCGTGGTGGCCCGCGATCGAGGCCGGCGCGGAAGCGATCGTGCTGACGGCGAGCGGCTGCGGCGCGTTCGTGAAGGAATACGGCGATCTGTTGCGCTCCGACCCCGCCTATGCGGACAAGGCGCGGCGCGTCAGCGCGCTCGCGCGGGACCTCGCGGAAGTGATCGCGGCCGAACCGCTCGACGCACTGGCCGATGCGACGCCGCGCCGCGTCGCGGTCCACTGCCCATGCACGCTGCAGCACGCGCAGCGGCTCGGCGGCGCGGTGGAGGGCATCCTGACGCGGCTCGGCTTCGATCTGACGAATGTCGCCGACGGCCATCTGTGCTGCGGCTCGGCGGGCACCTATTCGCTGACGCAGCCCGAACTCGCCGCCCGGCTGCGCGACAACAAGCTCGACGCGCTCGAAGCCGCACGGCCCGACCTGATTGTCACGGCCAACGTCGGCTGCCAGACTCATCTGAACGGCGCGGGCCGCACGCGCGTGCGCCACTGGATCGAGCTCGTCGACAACCGACTCGTCAACTGACCGCTGATTCCGGAGGAACACCATGAAAACGAAGCCCGAACTCGAACTCGCCGACGTCGAACGCATGCTCGCCGCCGCCCGCGCGGAAGCCGAGCGTCACGGCTGGGCCGTGTCGATCGCCGTCGTCGACGACGGCGGGCATCTGCTCGCGTTCGCACGCCTCGACGGTGCGTCGGCGGCCAGCGCCAGCATCGCGCAGGACAAGGCGCGCGCGGCGGCGCTCGGCCGTCGCGAGACGAAGGCGTATGAGGATATGATCAACGGTGGCCGCACAGCGTTTCTGAGCGTGCCGCTGACGGGGTTGCTCGAAGGCGGCGTGCCGGTGACGGTGGATGGCCGTATTGCGGGCGCGATCGGTGTGTCTGGCGTAAAGTCCGAACAGGATGCGCAGATCGCCCGCGCCGGCACACAAAGCGTCGCGGCCTGATCCGCGCGCGTTTTTCATCCCCGGGAGGAATCACGATGATCGACCAAGCAGGACTGCAAGTCGCCCCAGCGCTGAGCCAGTTCATTGAAAACGAAGCACTGCCGGGTACCGGCATCGACAAGGCCGCATTCTGGAGCGGTTTCTCGGCCCTGGTGCACGACCTCGCGCCGCGCAACCGCGAACTGCTCGCGGAACGCGACCGCCTGCAGCAGGAACTCGACGCGTGGCATCGCGCGCACCCCGGCCCGGTGCGCGACCATGCCGCGTATCGCGCGTTCCTCGAACGAATCGGCTACCTCGTGCCGGTCCCGTCGAATGTCGCGGCAGCCACCGCGAACGTCGACAGCGAGATCGCGACGCAGGCCGGCCCGCAGCTCGTCGTGCCGCTCTCGAACGCGCGTTATGCGCTGAACGCCGCGAACGCACGGTGGGGCAGCCTGTACGACGCACTGTACGGCACCGACGCGCTGCCGGAGGACGGCGGCGCCGAGCGCACCACGGCCTACAACCCGACGCGCGGCCAGCGCGTGATCGACTACGCACGCGACGTGCTCGACAACGCGGCGCCGCTCGCGAGCGGCTCGCACCGCGACGCACTGCGCTATCGCGTGGAAGACGGCCAGCTCGCCGTCGAAACCGGCAAGGGCGTCGTGCACCTCGCACAGCCCGCGCAGTTCGTCGGTTATCAAGGCGCGGCAGGCGCACCATCCGCGATTCTGCTGAAGCACAACGGCCTGCACCTCGAGATCCAGATCGACGCGTCGACCCCCATCGGCCGCGCCGATCTCGCAAACGTGAAGGACGTCGTGCTCGAAGCCGCGGTCAGCACGATCATCGACTGCGAGGATTCGGTCGCGGCGGTCGACGCCGAAGACAAGGTTCAGCTCTATCGCAACTGGCTCGGCCTGATGCAGGGCACGCTGGTCGAGGAAGTCGCGAAGGGCGGCAAGACCTTCACGCGCCGCCTGAACGCCGATCGCGAATACACGACGCCGGCCGGCGGCACGCTGACGCTGCACGGCCGCTCGCTGCTGTTCGTGCGCAACGTCGGCCACCTGATGACCAACGGCGCGGTGCTCGACCGCGACGGCAACGAAATTCCGGAAGGGATTCTCGACGGCGTCGTCACGGTGCTGTGCTCGCTGCACGACCTGAAGGCGAAGCGCAACTCGCGCACGGGCTCGATCTACATCGTGAAGCCGAAGATGCACGGCCCCGTCGAAGTCGCGTTCGCCGACACGCTCTTCGCGCGCATCGAGGATCTGTACAACCTGCCGCGCAACACGCTGAAGATGGGCATCATGGACGAGGAGCGCCGCACCAGCGTGAACCTCGCCGCGTGTATCGCCGCGGCCGCCGCGCGCGTCGCGTTCATCAACACCGGCTTCCTCGACCGCACCGGCGACGAGATGCACACCGCGATGGAAGCGGGCCCGATGATCCGCAAGGGCGACATGAAGACGTCGGCATGGATCCAGGCGTACGAGCGCAACAACGTGCTCGCCGGGCTGTCGGCCGGCCTGCGCGGCCGCGCGCAGATCGGCAAGGGCATGTGGGCGATGCCGGACCTGATGCATGCGATGCTCGAGCAGAAGATCGCGCATCCGCGCGCCGGCGCGAACACCGCGTGGGTGCCGTCGCCGACCGCCGCGACGCTGCATGCGCTGCACTACCACCTCGTCGACGTGCAGGCCGTCCAGCAGGAACTCGAAAAGACGCCGTATGCAAGCGAACGCGACGCGCTGCTCGAAGGCCTGCTGACCGTGCCGGTCGTCGAACGCGCCGAGTGGAGCGAAGCCGAGATCCTGAGCGAAGTCGAGAACAACGCGCAGGGCATCCTCGGTTACGTCGTGCGCTGGGTCGAGCAGGGTGTCGGTTGCTCGAAGGTACCGGACATCCACGACGTCGGCCTGATGGAAGACCGCGCGACGCTGCGCATCTCGAGCCAGCACATCGCGAACTGGCTGCGCCACGGCGTGATCACCGAGGCGTTCGTGCTCGACGTGTTCAAGCGGATGGCGCGTGTCGTCGATCAGCAGAATGCCGGCGATCCGAACTATCGCCCGATGGCACCCGGCTACGACCAGTCGACGGCATTCAAGGCCGCGTGCGCGCTGGCGCTGCAAGGCACGTCGCAGCCGAGCGGTTATACCGAGCCGCTGCTGCATCGTTTCCGGCTCGCATACAAGGCGCAGCAGCGCGGCGCGTAAACCATCGGCATGCGGGCTTTCCCGCATGCGGTTTCGCGAAACGGGCGGCCATCATGGCCGCCCGTTTTTCATCCGCGAATTCACGCGGCCCCTGAAATCGATAATCGGCCCATATCGCACGACTTCAAGTTGCCGCTTCACCGGCCGTTAAAGCAGTAAAACCGATCGTAAGATTCGTGCCGCTCTCGCCCCCGCGCAAAGCCTTGTACGGCAACGCTCCACGCGCGATTGGCAAGTATCCGCCGCGACGATAATTTGATCCGGATCAACGGTCCGCAACATTCTGCGCGTAGACGAATACGCGCGTTATACTCGGATCAATCCGCGCCGCCCGATTCGTCGGATCGTCGAATCGCGGCCAATCGTCCCGGTGAATGGCGTGATTCCTGCGGTTTATCCGGCCGCAATCATCGATGATCGGCGCCGGTTCCGCCGGTCGATCGGCGGCATGCGCATTGGAGACCGCATACCCGATCGCCGCCGACAAATCATACGAACAATCGCATCGGCCCGCCGCCTGGCGGCGATGCCCATCGATCCACGGACCATGGCAGAAACCGACTACGCAATGCCCAGCGAATCCGGCCTCACGGGCCGTATCGCCGCGCAACTGCGCCGGGTCCTGCTGCCGCACCTGATCTTCTATTCAGGGCTGCTGATCGCGCTGCTTCTATTGCTGCTGTGCGCCATCGTGCTGTACGAAGGCCGCATCGACGCGCGCGATCTCGCGCGCACCACCCAGGAGAACATCGCGCTGATGGCGTCGTGGGACATCGAGCGCAACATCGAGATCTATTCGCTGTCGCTGCAGGCGGTCGTCGACGGCTCGAACGATCCCGCGGTCGCCACGCTGCCGATGTCGCTGCGCCGCCAGGTGCTGTTCGACCGCGCGACGACGGCCAAATACCTCGGCGGCATCTACGTGCTCGACGCGAACGGCGACATCGCGGTCGACGGCATGAGCGATGTGCCGCGCAAGGCCAACTTCGGCAACGAACCGTATTTCACGGTGCACCGCGACCACCCGAACGTCGGCCTGTACGTCAGCGATCCGTACCATTCGCGGCTGCGCGGCGGCTCGCTGAGCATCGCGCTCAGCCGGCGGATCACGCGGCCCGACGGGTCGTTCGGCGGCGTCGCCGTGATGTCGATCCGCCTCGAATATTTCCAGAACCTGTTCTCGCGCCTGGCGCTCGGCGATCGCGGCTCCGTCGCGTTGATCAACACCGACGGCCGGATGGTCGCGCGCAAGCCGTACGATCCGGCGATCGTCGGCCGCGACATCAGCAAGGCCAGCACGTTCCGGCACTTCATGACCGCGAACGAGGGCAGCTTCGCCGATACCGCGTCGATCGACGGCGTGCGGCGCCTGTACGTGTTCCGGCATCTCGACAACCTGCCGCTGATCATCATGGTCGCGCGTTCGGAAGCCGACACCTATGCCGCGTGGTACGACCGCGCGATTCCGATCGGCTCGGCGATGGTCATGCTCGCGCTCGGCTTCGTCGGCCTGTCGCTGCTGCTCGACGTGCAACTGCGCAAGCGTCACCGCGCGGAAGCGGAACTGCGGGCGCTCGCACGCACCGACGGCCTCACCGGCCTCGACAACCGTCGCATGCTCGACGTCACGCTCGAGCGCGAATGGCGCCGCGCGGCACGCTCGCAACACGCGCTGTCGCTGCTGTTCGTCGACGTCGATCACTTCAAGCGCTACAACGACACGCAAGGCCATCAGGCCGGCGACGACGCGCTCGCCGCGGTTGGCCGCTGCATCGCAGGCTGCCTGCGGCGCCCGGCCGACTACGCGGCCCGCTACGGCGGCGAGGAGTTCGTCGTCGTACTGCCCGACGTCGACACGGCCGGCGCCGTGGCGATCGCCGAAGCGGTCCGCACCGGCATCCTCGATCTCGGCATCCGGCACGCCGCGGGCTCGTCCGACCGCCTGACCGCGAGCATCGGCGTGACGACCTGCTATCCGGAACGCGGCGACAGCATCCAGGCCGCGCTGAAGCTCGCCGACGACGCGCTGTACCGTGCGAAGGAACGCGGGCGCAACCGGGTCGTCGTGCAGACGGCCGCGAGCGTCGATCGCACGCCGCGGCGCGCCTGAGTCACGACGGGCCGGCAGGCCGCTGCGCTGCCGCCCGCGGGCGAAATCGCCGACAATATCGGCTCGCCGCGCCGCCGCGCCACCCATGCGCCGGCCGGCCCGCGCCCGCTTCACACCACCATGAGACTCAAGGCAAAGATTTTCCTTCTGGCCATCGTGCCATTCCTGCTCGCGATCGCCGGAATCGGTTTCGGCGTGCGGCAGCAGGCAACGTCGCTCGCGCGCACGCAGCATGCGACGATTCAGGCCGCGTACCTGTCCAGCAAGGAAGTCGAACTGAGGCATTACGTCGAGCTCGCGACGAGCGCGATCATGCCGCTGTACGACGCGAGCGGCCGCAACGCGCGCGACGACGCATTGCTGCGCACGCAGGCGCTCGCGATGCTGCAGAAGATGGATTTCGGCCCCGACGGCTATTTCTTCGTGTACGACCTGCACGGCAATGCGCTGATGCATCCGCGCGAGCCCGAGCGCGTCGGTCACAACTACTGGTCGATGCGCGACCCGCAGGGCGCGCTGACGATCCAGCAGCTGATCGGCGCCGCGTCACGCGGCGGCGGCTACGTGCGCTACACGTGGCAACGGCCGTCGACCGGCAAGGCCGCGCCGAAGCTCGGCTACGTCGTCGCGCTCGAGCGCTGGGGCTGGATGGTCGGCACCGGCATCTATCTCGACGACGTCGACACCGCGCTGCAACGCATCGACGCGCGCGCGTCCGCGAACATCGAGCGGACGATGAGCTGGCTCACCGCGATCGCGCTGACCGGCGCGGCGGTGATCGCCGTCTGCGCGCTGGTGCTGAACGTCAGCGAGTCGCGCAGCGCCGACGCGAAGCTCAAGCAGCTCGCGCAGCGTGTCGTCGAATCGCAGGAGCAGGAGCGCGCGCGGCTGTCGCGCGAACTGCATGACGGGATCAGCCAGATGATGGTGTCCGCGAAGCTGATGCTCGAATCCGCGCTCGCGCGCTTCGAGCGCGGCGCGACGCGGATGACGGAAGCCGAGCAGGCGCTCGCGTCGGGCATCGGACGGCTCGGCGACACGCTGCGCGAAGTGCGACGCATCTCGCATGCGCTGCGCCCGGCGATGCTCGACGATCTCGGCCTCGCGGCCGCGCTCGAACAGCTCGTGCGCGAGCTCGGCGCCGAAAGCGGCATCGACATCGGCTACACGCAGGTGGCACACAGCGGCGCGCGGCCGTTGCCCGCGCCCGTCAACACGGCGCTGTTCCGGATCGCGCAGGAAGCACTCAGCAACATCGTGCATCATGCGCAAGCGTCGCGCGCGGCCGTCACGCTCGACGTCGGCGCGCATTCCGTCACGCTGACCATCGCCGACAACGGCTGCGGTTTCGATGCCGAGCGGTCGCAGACCGATGCGCGCCGCGGCATCGGCCTGCGCAACATGCGCGAGCGCCTCGACGCGCTCGGCGGCACATTGACGATCACGTCGCAGGTCGGCCACACCGTCGTGGCCGCGCGCGTGCCGCTGCGCGCCGCCTGAGCACGCGACCCATAACCGGAGACCTTTGCCCATGAGCGCCCCCGACACCACCCGGCCCGCCGCCCGATTGCTGCTCGTCGACGATCACCCGCTGGTGCGCGACGGCCTGCGGATGCGGCTCGAGGCGGCCGACCTGTCCGTGGTCGGCGAAGCCGGCAACGCTGACGAGGCGCTCGCGCTCGCCGCGTCGCTCGAGCCCGATCTTGCGCTGATGGACGTCGGCATGAACGGGATGAACGGCATCACGCTGGCCGGCGTCTTTCACGAGCGCTTTCCGGGGATTCGCGTGCTGATGCTGTCGATGCACGACAACGTCGAATACGTGACGCAGGCCGTGCGCGCCGGCGCGAGCGGCTACCTGCTGAAGGATTCGCCCGCGAGCGAGATCGTGCGCGCGATCGGCGCGGTGCTCGCCGGTCAGACATTCTTCAGCGAAGGGCTCGCCGCGCGGATGATCCAGGCGAGCGCGGCCGCGTCGCCGCTCGACCGCCTGACGCCGCGCGAACGCGACATCCTCGATGCGCTGGCCGAGGGGCTGTCGAGCAAGCAGATCGCGCAGCAGACGGGGCTGTCGGTGCGCACGGTGGAAACGCACCGGCTCAATCTGAAGCGCAAGCTCGAGATCGAAGGGCAGGCGGAGCTGATCAAGTTCGCGGTCGAGCATCGGCGACGATAGCGCTCCCGACACCCGCGTTGCGTCGCGCCGAACGTGTCGTCGCCAGCCCAACCCGCAACGAAAAGGGCGCCCGAGGGCGCCCTTGATGCATGCAGCCTGCTGAACAGCCGGCGGACCGGCGGCGATCAGTTCGTCCGCGAGTTGTGCTTCTGCAGATACGCGATCAGGCCGTCGATGCCGCCCGACGCGAGCTGACTCTTGAACTGGCCCTGGTAGACCTGGATCAGCCACGCGCCCGACATGTCGATGTCGTAGATTTTCCAGTCGCTGCCGACCTTGCCGAGGCGATAGCCGACCGACTGGCTGTCGCCCGGCGTCGTAACCGTCGACTGCACCAGCGCATCGGCGCCCGACGCGCCGCCGGCCTTGAACGAGAACTTCGCGTCCTGGCCGCCGAGCTGCGCGAGGGACGCGGCATAGGTGCGCGTCATCAGCAGCTTGAACTGCTTGTACAGCTCCTGCTGCTGTTGCGGCGTCGCCTGCTTCCAGGCATCGCCGACCGCGATGCGGGTCGTGCGTTCGAAGTTCGTCGCGGGCAGGAAGCGCTGCTCAACGACTTGCGTGACTTTCGCCATGTCGCCGCCGCGCGCACCCGGATCGGCCTTCATCGCGTTGACGGTGCCTTCGACCGCATTGCGGACGATGTCGACGGGCGCGCTCTGCGCAAAAGCGGAAACCGACACGGCGGCGGCGGCGACGAAAGCAAACAGATGACGTTTCATACGGATATCGCACTCGATGAGAAAAAACGGCCGGCGGATTGCATCGATGGCATCGGCCGGTGGGTCGAAGTATAGCGGCCCGGCGGCCGGCCTGCCGCGCGGTGACCGACTGTTACCTTTCAACCCCTTTTGTCACAGGCCCCGCCGCGGCGCGATTCCGGCCCGTTATGTAAGTATCCCCATACAAATCGCCAGGCGCTGCGCGCCGATTCCTGCGCCGCGGAGCAAATATCCTTCCCGCCCCTTTACGCTCCAACGTCGCGACCGTCGCCACGTTGCGCCGGTATACTCGTTGTTTTGTCCTTGCCAGCCCCTTCCCACCGCCACATGGTGACATCTCTCATCGTCCGACTCGTTGCATGGTCGGTACGCCGCCCCGTCTGGGTCGTCGTGCTGTCGCTCGTCGTCGCCGCCTTCAGCAGCGTCTACGTCGCGCAGCACTTCAAGATCAACACGGACATCAGCAAGCTCGTCGACGCGGAACCCAAGTGGGCCGCGCTCGGGCAGGCTGTCGACAAGGCCTTCCCGCAACGCAACGGCACGATCCTCGCGGTAGTCGAGGCCCCGGCACCCGAATTTGCGACCGCCGCCGCGCATACGCTCACCGAGGCCTTGCGGAAGCAGGCCGACGCCGGCCGCATCGGCCAGGTCGCCGAACCCGGCGGCGGCCCGTTCTTCGAGCACAATGGGCTGCTGTTCCTGTCGACCCAGGAAGTGTCGGACACCACGACGCAGCTCGCGAGCGCGCGGCCGCTCGTCAACGAACTCGCGAAAAACCCGAGCCTGACCGGGCTCGCGACCACGCTGTCCACCACGCTCGGCCAGCCGCTCCTGACCGGCCAGGTGAAGCTGCCCGCGATGGCGAAGCTGCTCGCGCGCAGCGCCGCGACGGTCGACGACGTGCTGGCCGGCAAGCCCGCCGCGTTCTCGTGGCGCGGACTGGTCGACAGCGATGCCGCGCGCCAGCCGGCCCGCGCGTTCGTCACGGTGCAACCGGTCGTCAACTATGGCGCGCTGAAGGCCGGTGCCGCAACGACCCAGGTGGTCCGCGATACGGCGAAGGCGCTCGGCGTCGAGCAACGCTACGGCGCGGTCGTGCGCATGACCGGCGAACAACCGCTCGCCGACGACGAATTCGCATCGGTGGAAGACGGCGCCGCCCTCAACGGCGCACTTACGCTCCTCGCCGTGCTCGTGATCCTGTGGCTCGCGCTGCGTTCGAAGCGGATGATCGGCTCGGTGCTCGTCACGCTGTTCGTGGGCCTCGTCGTGACCGCGGCGCTCGGCCTCGCGATGGTCGGTTCGCTGAACATGATCTCGGTCGCGTTCATGGTGCTGTTCGTCGGCCTCGGCGTCGACTTCTCGATCCAGTACGGCGTGAAATACCGCGAGGAACGCTTCCGCGATCCGCGCATCGATCACGCGCTGATCGGCGCCGCGCACTCGATGGGCATGCCGCTCGCACTGGCCACCACGGCGGTTGCGGCGAGCTTCTTCTCGTTCATCCCGACGGCCTATCGCGGCGTGTCCGAGCTCGGCCTGATCGCGGGCGTCGGGATGTTCGTCGCGCTGCTGACCACGCTCACGCTGCTGCCGGCGTTGCTGCGCCTGTTCGCGCCGCCGGGCGAATCGAAGACGCCGGGCTTTCCGTGGCTCGCGCCGGTCGACGACTTCCTCGATCGCCATCGCAAGCCGATCCTGATCGGCACGCTCGCGGTCGTGATCGGCGCGCTGCCGCTGCTCGCATTCCTGCACTTCGACTTCAATCCGCTGCACCTGAAGGATCCGCACAGCGAATCGATGGCGACGCTGCTCGCGTTGAAGGATTCGCCCGAAGCGGCCGTCAACGACGTCACGCTGCTCGCACCGTCGCTCGCCGAGGCCGACGCCGCCGCGAAGCGCCTCGACGCGCTGCCGGAAGTCGGCCGCACGACAACGCTCTCGACCTTCGTGCCCGCCGACCAGCCGGCCAAGCGTGCGGCGATCGCCGCGGCCGCGAGCGACCTGCTGCCCGCGCTCACGCAACCGGCCGCGCCGGCCGCGACCGACGCGCAGCGCGTCGCCGCGCTCAAGCGCGTGTCGGATCTGCTGAGCTACGCGGCGGAAGATCACCCGGGCCCCGGCTCGGCCGCCGCGCAGCATCTGTCGGCATCGATCGCGAAGCTCGCCGCCGCCGACAGCGCGACGCGCGATCGCGCCGAGCGCGCGTTCTCCGACACGCTGCGCATCGCGCTCGATCAGCTCGCGACGCTGCTGCAACCGCAGGACATCACGCGCGAAGCGCTGCCGCCGCAACTCGTGCGCGACTGGATCGCGCCGGACGGCCACGCGCTCGTGCAGATTTCGCCGAAGGTGCCGAAGGGCGTCGACCCGAACGACGACACGATGCTGCGCCGCTTCGCGAAGGCCGTGAAGGCCGCCGAACCAGGCGCGATCGGCGGGCCGATCTCGATCCTGCATTCGGCCGACACGATCATCAACGCGTTCCTGCACGCGGCGTTGTGGTCGATCCTCTCGATCACGATCCTGCTGTGGATCACGCTGCGCCGCTTCGGCGACGTGCTGCGCACGCTGGTGCCGCTGCTCGTGTCGGGGCTCGTCACGCTCGAGATGTGCGTCGTGCTCGGCATGTCGCTGAACTTCGCGAACATCATCGCGCTGCCGCTGATGCTCGGCGTGGGCGTCGCGTTCAAGGTGTACTTCGTGATGGCGTGGCGCGCGGGCCAGACGGGCCTGCTGCATTCGAGCCTCACGCACGCGGTGCTGTTCAGCGCCGCGACGACGGCAACCGCCTTCGGCAGCCTGTGGCTGTCGCATCATCCGGGCACGTCGAGCATGGGCAAGCTGCTCGCGCTGGCGTTGACCTGCACCCTGATCGGCGCCGTGGTGTTTCAGCCCGTCCTGATGGGCAAACCGCGCGTCAAACGCGCCAAAGAACCAATCGCAAGGAAACAATGAACAAGGTGCGAATCATTGCGGCGACCGTCGCTGCCAGCGCGGTGCTGAGCGGCTGCGCGACGGGCCCGAACCGCAATCCCAACGACCCGCTCGAGCCGATGAACCGGGCGATGTACAAGTTCAACGACACGGTCGACACGAACATCGCCGTGCCGATCGCGAAGGGCTACCAGAAGATCACGCCGACGCCGATGCGCACCGCGATCAGCAACTTCTTCTCGAACCTCGGCGATCTCGGCAACATGGCCAACAACCTGTTGCAGTTGCGCATCACCGATGCGACGCAGGATCTGATGCGCGTGGCGATGAACTCCGTGTTCGGCGTCGGCGGCCTGATCGACATCGCAACGCCGGCCGGCCTGCCGAAGCATCATCAGGATTTCGGGCTGACGATGGCGCGCTGGGGCGTGCCGTCCGGCCCGTACCTCGTGCTGCCCGTGTTCGGGCCGAGCACGATCCGCGACGGCGTCGGCCGCGCGGTGGACGTCCGCTTCAACCTGCTCAACTACATCGAGCCGGCTGCGCGCAATCCGATGTACATCGCGCAGTTCATCAGCGCGCGTTCGGACCTGCTCGGTGCGACCGATCTGTTGAAGCAGGCGGCGCTGGATCCATATTCGTTCGTCCGCGATGCGTATCTGCAGCAGCGCAAGTCGCTGACGTATCACGGCCAGTCGGCTTCGGCCGCGCCGCCGAACTACATCGAGCCGGGTGGATCGGGCGCGGTGCCGGCGGGCACGCCGACCGTGCCGGGTCTGCCGAACTACGAGGATCCGGGCGAGTCGGGCGGCGCATCGAGCACGGCGCCGAACAACGCACCGGCCGCGCCGGGGTTGCCGCAGTACGACGATCCGGGCGCCGACGGCGCGACGCAGGCGAGTGCACCTGCGAGTGCACCTGCGAGTGCACCTGCAGCGGCGCCGGCGGCTGCGTCGGCAGGTGCGACGACAGCGCCGGCCGCAAACGGCGCGCCAATCGCGCCGGCGATGCCGACGATGCCCGCGAGCGGGCCGGCCGCGCAGTAGCTCGAGCGGTCTCAGATCCGACGTACAACACTCCGGCGCTCCGGAAGCGGGCCTGAAATTTCAAACCGGAAGAACGGTGGGCGCATCCATTCCGGACCGCTCTTGCTAAGTTGCGGGCAACGCGCCTTGGGGCAATCCCGGCGGAGGGCCACTATCCGGCAGGTTGATCATGGACATCACTCCAGGACACCGGAAGGTCGTCAGCACGTCGCTTGTCAGCGGATTCGCGACAGTTCCCGCGCTCGTGATATCGAGTGCGGCTTCACGACCATCAAAGTTGAACGTCACCCGTGTGCGGCCCGGTGCGGCCGCCTCGACCACGTGACCTTTCCGGAGCAATCGTATCAGCGCCCACGGTCCGTCCGCCGCGATCGTCGACGTGTCCGGTCGGATGCGCGGGCTCGCGGTGATCTCAGCGTGGACGCCACCACGCGGCCCCGGCCATGTAACGGTGAAAGGTACGACCGGGCCGTGTTGGTAGCTTGTTGTCTGACCGTCGATGTCGAACGACAGGGTCATGACCGTCGGGTCAAGTTCAGGGATTCGAATATCGGCCTTCCAGCTCAGTCGCCTACGATCGGGATCGGCGAAGAACATGTCGCGAATTGCCCTTGCATGTTCGAAGGGCTCGAGATCCGGGCCCTGCACGGGTTCGGTCGCGCCAGGCAGCGTCCGGTAGCGCCACGGCTTGGTGGCAGTGTCAACGAACGGCGCAAGCGTATGCGTGAAGAATTCGTCGATCACACCGCCCCGTGCGAACATGCGCTGGAAATCGTCAATGTTGACGTCGCGTTTGCTATCAGGCGAGAACGGGTAATTTCCTTCGACTGTCATTCGACAGGTGTCTGCGACTGCTGCCTGCATCTGCCGCGACAGTAGCTGGCCAATACCCCGATTCACCCCACGCGAGCCGTCAACAGCGAGTTGATACAAGACTGCCCGGAACGGCGCAGGCATCGTGTCAGCCGTCATCTTGAGCCTCGCGGCGCTGTCGCGCACCGGCGGCATATTGTTGTTCAGTAGCGCGTTGTCGGAAACCGTGAGCGTTGCGTAGTAGTCATTCAAGACCGTGGCGATCCCGTTCAAGCCGGCTCCGGTCGCCAGCGTCCGGGCCAACGGCGTATCCGGTCGCGCACCGGCATGGCCTGTCGTGACTTCACGCAACGCAGCGAAACGACGATCGACCAACTCGCGTTCAACCTGGTCGGATGCCCGGGGTCCGAGTATCTTATCGGCTTTCTGGTTGACCGCCTCGGTCGCTTTTTCAAGGAAGGAACCGTCCAATTTCGACATCGGCTGCGTCAGCGTCGTTTCCCCTACCGCCGCTTGAGCAAGACGATTCAGTGGCGAATCAGGCGCAGCAAGAATCTGGAGCACCTTCAGGTTAAAGGCGAGACTCGTTCCGCTCACGACACGAACGTCGCTGAGAAATGCATCCCATTGTTGGGCGTATTCGATCAGGTACTGACGCGTGATTGCCATCACCAGCACGTCGCCATCCGGGCCCGATACGTTCAACGGACCTGCCGGATTTTTCGGCGGATCGCCCAGTGTCCGGTGTCCCATGACCCACGCATCATCGTCAGTTGCCGCCCGGAGAAACGCTGGCAAGCGTTTGGCGAACACCGCCCGATAACCTTCCCGCGTGAAGATTCCTGGCACGCCGCTGGATAACGGCGCTCCGCTGGCTCTCGTAAACACCACACCTGCTTGCGGCCCCACCACACGCAACAGCGAAAAGTCATCTGGCGCGTCTTGCAGCATCGTCTCCTTGGCGCGCTGATAAAGACGATCGATTGAAAGACTGCCATCGAGAAACGTACGTGCGCGCCGAATCAGCCCGTCGTTACGGGACAGTGGCGACTGTACGACATGTCCTTCGGAAAACAGTCGCTCTACGTGGTCGATCATTGCGGCACGCCCACCAAACATCGCCGCAGAGTCGTATCGCGACCAATCATCCAGCACCCACACCTTGACGTCGTTTGCGTTGAACCGTGCGCTGTCGTAGAACATCAAGTACACGCGTAACGCGTCGTAGGCGGCCTTCGCATCACCGCGCGCCGCAGCGTCTTCAATAACATGCTCGACCCGGCGGACGATGTGCGGCAACAAAACCTGCTCCGACAGGGCCTCGTATACATGGCGACTGTCGGACTCGATCCTGTCAAGACGGTGCGTTCCGATACGTAGCGCAACATCGGAACCGGTGGCGAGACGCGCGGTGTCACGCAGCGTTTCGCTTGCACTGGCCAAGACCATCGGCACTCGCTCAGGATTGGCGGAAAGGTCGCTTCGCGCAAGCAAAGCAGTCAGTGTGCGTACCTTTTGTCCCAGCGTTGCAAGGGATGTCCGTTCTGCAACGAAGCTGTTCCAGAGATTCACGCACACCCCTGCAGCAATCAACCAGACGAGCGAGTGTCCCAGCCATCGCTGCAAGCGCATGCGATGCTCCCGGTTCGAGTTCGGGCGCGCGAGTCGCCTTTCGCGAAATATGACCCCGGACAACAGATCGCGCAGGAAGTAGCTGATTTCACTACGCTCCCCTCGTCGGGTACTCGGCTGCGCCCCGGATGCGTCGATCATGCGCTGCAACAGCGTCTTGCGATCGGCGACGACCTGCTGGCCGGTCTGCGCCGCGCTCGTCAGGTAGAGGCCGCGGAACATCGCATGTGGGACCGCGGACGCATCATTACCGCTTCTGGCGAACACATGCTCGATCAGGTCGATCAGCGGGTTCGTGAGGGCCGCAAACGCCTCTGGCAACATCGCCAGATGGCGACGACGAGTCGGATCGGTTTCACTTCGAAGCAGACCGCTCACGCCATCGGCGAGACGCGTTGTCAGCAGATTCAGCTCCGTCCGGATTGCGTCGACCACCTGCACATCCGGGTCGGACCGCAACGTCACACCCCATATCTGCCCGCGCTCCGACTCCAAAGACGAAGCGAAATAGTCAGTGAAGCCAGGAAGCCGGTCCATCTTCGTGACAATCAGCCAGACGGGGAAGCCAGTTCCGAACTCGGCGTGCATTTCCTCTAGACGCGCCCGCAATGCACCGCTCTCCATCGCACGTACGTCGGGATCGGTGTGCGTCAAGGCAGCGACATTGATCGTCAGTAGCACGCCGTTCATCGGCAAACGAGGCCGGATACGACGAAGCAACCGAAGAAACCCTTTCCACTCCGCCGCATCGGTCCGCTCTCGAATAGCGCTCATGCCAGCCTGCGGCTTGCTATGTTTCCCCTCATTGGGCGTACCCGACGACTCCACCGTCAGCGAGTAGCGCGACGTGCCGTGTTGTACGTAGTGACCCGTCGTATCAATCAGCACCGCGTCATTGGTCAACCACCAACCCGGCAACGCGCGAGCGTCATTGGGTGCGAGCGAGTGCTGAAGTTGTACGTCGAGCGGGAACGCCAGGCCCGCGTTAAGCAGCGCCGTGGTCTTGCCTGTACCTTTCGAACCCAACACGAGATACCACGGCACATCGTAGAGATACGCCGAGTCTCGAAACAGCCTCGACAGCCGTCGGGGGCCCCCGCGCCGGGCTTTCAACTGCATGATCGCTACGCGGGCCATGTCTTCGATCTCCGCCAGACGTGACGCAGCCAACGGCCGGGCACCACGCTTACCGAGTCGGAGCAAACGTCGGAGCTGATTCGGATCTCGGCGCATACGCGTCCACGACCGAATCGACATGGCGACGGCATAAACGAGCACGATGCCGGCCATTGCCAGAATGCGAGCCGTCATGGAAGCAAACAGCGGCTTGCCGGCCAACGTCAGGAGTGGAAAGGCATGCCAGATCGCAAGACAGAGCAGCGCAGCGATCACGATGCCCGTCGACCAGTCGATCAACCACAGGACCCATGCGGCGAGCAGCAGGGCAATCAAAGTCAGTCGAATGTCGATCGATGCGAACGGCTTCAGCCCACCGAAACTCACCAGCGGCCCCGCAAACCAGATCGCGACGGCAGCTACGACAACCGTCAGGACTACCCAGAGATGGCGCGAACGTAGAAACGAAAGGATCTTCTTCATGTGTGCCGTGAATAGCGTGCAGTCCGCGCTACTGAGCTGGACCGGCCGCCGGTGGATCGATCGCGTTGCGTGGCGCGACACGCGTAATGTCGGAGAGTTGTTGCCGCACGCTATCCGCTTGGGTGCCCAACTCGATGCGGCAAAAGGCATAGAATGCGCAGAGCATCACTGACAGCAACACCACCGACATCCATACCGGAATTTCGAAATGGGAAACCTGCTGAGTCGTTTCGGCAAATTGCGCGTGGGGCGAAAGCGCGTCCGGGACAGGTGGGAGATGTACGGCAATCGCGTTGTAAATTCGCTCTCGTACACGGTCGTGCGCGCCGAACGTCCTGCCACGCAGATACCGACCTTCAAACCCCAGGCTGAAAATCCTGTAGATCACTTCGAGCAACGGCCAGCGGTTGGCGTCGTCTTGCAACAAGCGCAGTGACAGCGCATATATCTTCGAACCGCCCTGGTTGTCTTCTCCGATACGCTGAGTCAGCGCTCCGGCAGCCCATGCGACACTCCCCGACGTGTCGCCTCGCGCCGCGAGTACGCGCATCGCAGCTTCGTCCAGCGCCGTACACAGGCAATATCGTGCGCCAATCATGTGTTCTTCGCGAATGTTAGCCCGCACACATAGGCGCTCGAACGCGCGAACCTCGTCCATTATCAGGTCGCGTAAGCGTTCGTCATGGCCGATGTCGATTAACGCAGGGATATCCACCAACGCTCGAAGAAGTACTCTGCTTGCCTCGAGCAAGGTATTACGATGGCCAAGTACCGCAGCCAGTCTCGCCTGCTCGTCTTCCGGCGGCGAAAGCGGCCCCAATGGACGGCTACGGCGCGAACTGGATCGCTGCCCCGTGTTCTTGCGGGAGAGAAAGGTGCCGTTGGGTCGTCGAGGTGGTGTGAACGCACGTCGGGCCGACAGGATTTTGGGCGCGTTAGCGGATTGGGTCATGCGGAGGTGAACTCAAAAGTCGACGCATTATGTTCAACATAAGCCGAAGATCAAACCGTAGGGCCGCCGTCCGACACGATCAGAGTCGCACCGCAACTCGTGCCGCTGCCATGATGAGCAATTTGACGCCCGTTGATCGTGCCGAAGCCGCCGTGTGTAATGACACCCCGGCCATGTAACGGGCACGACACGGAATCGCCTACGCACGCGGCGATGCGTCCGTTGATCGCGACACCCGCATTAGCCGATGTGACTTCACCGCCGTGGGTAGTCAATGTGCCAAGAGTTGCGACGAATGATTGCATTCAAAAAAGTCCTTTAGAACGATATCTCAATGTAGTTAGCATGCTTCCACGCAAAATTCTGCGTGTTCCGCACTATAGCCCCCTTATTTCAAGAAAACGAAAACTCATGCATCCCTTCCAAACCTCTCGGCCACCAACCTTATAACCAACGCACACAAAACATAAATCCCCACAAAATAAGCCGAGTCCAATATATTCTTCAACCACCAATATGGCAAAACACCGACCAACACCAAAACGCAATAAATATTCACTTTGCTGAATTTTTTATCGAATCTCAATCGACCTCCTCATCGCAATCCTCTGCTGCGGGACATCCTGCAATTCCCTTCATAACGGCCTTCCCACCCTGCATTACGCCTTGAAGTTTAACTTGGCTCAGAATTTCCGATTTGTGCGCATCAATCCTATTATTAAGCCTCTGAACTTTAGAAGCGCTACGCGCAGACTTGAGCTGACCAGTGAGAATACGTACCGCCTTTACCGACCTAATAGACTTCCCGATAGAAGCACTCATCCCGGGCAAAATTGCCGAAAACGCACCAGAAATTGCCATATCAGCAACGTCCAAGCACTTCCAATTCACTTTTCCCGTAAAAACCTTCTGCTTTGCAAGTTGAACGCTAGCGTCGACGGCAGCCCCACCCAGTGCTCTCCCGGCAAAGAGTGCCACCGGTATAAGAAACGCGAATGCCCCACTCGGATCGATTTTATTGATGGGATCTCGGTCAGTGTATGAATAGTGATTTGACCCGCCAAGCAATCCAATCGGGTCTTGGCTAACGTAACGCCCGGTTTCGGCTTCGTAGTATCGCAACCGGTTGTAATGCAGCCCCGACTCTTCATCGTAGTACTGCCCCGGAAACCGTATCGGATTGTCAACGCCGTGTGCCAGCCTGCTGGTCGTCCACCCATACGCACTCAGATCCACCGCCCACACCACCTCTCGCTGTTCGTCATACAACTCCTGCGGTGTCCCCAGGTGATCCGTTACGTAATGCCATGCCTGCCCATCCGCCAGCCGCGTCAACGGCCCTTCGTGATCCGGATGCGGCACGTATGTCACCGCCCGATCCTCATGCGACGTGCGCCCCGTCCTCACCTCCTGCATCATCCAGTCGCCGTCCCACATGAACAGCGTCGTCTGGCGCGCCCCGTCCGCTTGCGTGTGGTGCTTCGCCACCCGCCGACCCAGCGCGTCGTATTCGTATTCGCTCCTCGCACCATCCGCGTGTTCGATCGCGATCAGTTGATGGCCGCCGTCGTACCGATACTTCGTCACTTCCGGTGCGGCCATCGGTTCCTCGTACTTCGGCGTGCCCGTCAGCACTTCCATCACCCGCAACAGGTTGTCCGTCCCGCGCTGGCTACGCTTCTCCGCTTCCGTCAGCTCCGGCTTCGGCGGCAACGGCACCGTCCGCGCGATGCGGTTGCCATGCCCGTCGTACGTAAAGTCCACCGGGCGATCCGGCCTCGCCTGCGGCGCAAACCGCAACAAGCGATCCCCGCTCGCCTTCCACGCCTGTATGCCGTTCAAGAGATCGTCAAAATCTGGTCCACATCTACATTACCCACTCAAATTACCCCTTCTCTCGAATCCGTCCAGAACGCTTCATTCCGCTTTGCGCAGATCATCCTAGCCCCCTCACACCGTCACAAATTTATTAATAACACTTACACGTGTAGTTTGCCGCTGTATTTCTTGTTGAATTCGGAAACGGCGCCTCCAAAACACCGAACATGCCACGCCTCGAACATTCGTCAACGCACATTTTTGTTTTCTCATTTATAGTTGGCTCACTGCACTTAGCCAAAAAAAATAATCCCACAAGAAGCACTAACAAAGCATATCCAATTACTTTACAAAACACTCTCACCTCAACCTCACTTTTGAGCATACAAATTTTCTTCTGTCCATCCCCTTTACCGAAAACGACTGCGGCAAACTTTTTGACCTTTCTTTGCACGTTAGATTTGAATTATCGGTTGCCGACCGATTCAGCAATGCATCATCTTCGTAGTACCCTGACGCACAATAGGTTTCCGGCTCCCTCCATGGAAAATTCACACCGCCACTGATCAGAACTGCTTCGCGCGTCCACCGGATTGATGGTTTTCATCGAATTGCCCCGCGCAATGCTCACTACCCGTATCGTGTAGTCCACTACATACACGCTCAAACTCGGCTCTCTACAAACCGGACAACCCTATCCAAGTCCTTCTGACCATATAATTTCGCATTTGACACCACATTGCCGAACTCAGTGACAAACACCAATCTAAACATCGGCTCAAACCTATCCGTATACTTCTCCATCCCCGCCTCCAACCTCACGCCAATTAATTCAGGAATTGAAATTTGCCTGGCAAAAAACATAGTCCTAACAACAATCACATCATTGCGCAAAATAATTAAATTTCTTCTTATATAAACAAATAAAACAACCTCAATCGCACACGACAGCATCAAGAATTTATGCGCTTGCCAACCACCAACAAACAAGACACATAGAAGAGCAATTATCAATGGCCCTCCTCCGACAAAAACCATTAAGAAAATATATGCCGACCGATCCGGCGCTATTTCCCAAAAAAAATCGTCAGTAGCACTTCTTTGGACATGCCTCTGCATCACCACTCCCGATTCCAAGCTTAGCAGCCCCCAAGCCCGCAACTGCCCCGGCTCCTGCACCAGGAAGCATCGCAGTATCAACGGCACGCCCTGCAAACATCTTCATCGCGGTGGCACCAGTAATACGGGATGCGGTTCCATTTTGAGCCTTGGTTACCATTTGCCTAAATATTGAATTAAAACTCCCTCGACCGACAGTAACTCCCGGAATTCTTACACCCGGAATAAAACCTGTGAGAGCACCAATACCTACGTCTGATACCGTGGAAATAAAATCAAAACAACATTGTTTTCCGGTTAGGTACTTTAGACCTTGCTTTGATGTATTCGTGACCAAACCAGCAACTGCACCAGCTCCCAACGGCCCCGTATAAAGCAAGGCTTCCCCACCTGCAGCCCCTCCAATAGCGGATCCCGCATAATCTTCCCAACCACTTAGCTGCCAACCAAGAAGATCACTAACGCCCTGCCCTGCTCCTCCAACGATAGCTCCGCCGACGGAAAAAACAAAATCATCTACTCCAAACCACAAACCAAAATAATCGGATTCTTGGTTAGGTGATGCCCCAACATATCCGTATAGATTTATCCCACCCGCCAGCCCAATCGGATCCTGATTGATATACCGCCCCACCACCGGGTCGTAATACCTGAACCGGTTGTAATGCAGCCCCGACTCTTCATCGTAGTACTGCCCCGGAAACCGTATCGGATTGTCAACGCCATGCGCCAGCCTGCTGGTCGTCCACCCATACGCACTCAGATCCACCGCCCACACCATCTCTCGCTGTTCGTCATACAACTCCTGCGGTGTCCCCAGGTGATCCGTTACGTAATGCCATGCCTGCCCATCCGCCAGCCGCGTCAACGGGCCTTCATGATCCGGATGCGGCACGTATGTCACCGCCCGATCCTCATGCGACGCGCGCCCCGTCCTCACCTCCTGCATCATCCAGTCGCCGTCCCACATGAACAGCGTCGTCTGGCGCGCCCCGTCCGCTTGCGTGTGGTGCTTCGCCACCCGCCGACCCAGCGCGTCGTATTCGTATTCGCTCCTCGCACCATCCGCGTGTTCGATCGCGATCAGTTGATGGCCGCCGTCGTACCGATACTTCGTCACTTCCGGTGCGGCCATCGGTTCCTCGTACTTCGGCGTGCCCGTCAGCACTTCCATCACCCGCAACAGGTTGTCCGTCCCGCGCTGGCTACGCTTCTCCGCTTCCGTCAGCTCCGGCTTCGGCGGCAACGGCACCGTCCGCGCGATGCGGTTGCCATGCCCGTCGTACGTAAAGTCCACCGGGCGATCCGGCCTCGCCTGCGGCGCAAACCGCAACAAGCGATCCCCGCTCGCCTTCCACGCCTGCACACCATTCAGGCTCGGCGCAGCCCCCAGCAGGTTCCCCGCCGGATCGTAATGAAACGCTTCCGCGCCGCTCGCCGCCGTCACGTGCGTCAGCCGGGATAGTGCGTCGTACCCGTACACTTTCTTGTCCCGCCACGCGTCGTCCAGCGTCGTAAGCTGACCGGCCGCGTCATATGCCCACGCCCGCCACGGCCGCGGGCTCTCCAGCGAGCGCCCCCGCTCATCGAGGTTCTGCCAACGATGCGCCGCCAGCAGGCCGTTCGCGCCATACCCGAAGTGGTGTGCGGCAGGACCTTGCGTGCGCTGGATCTCCCGGTGCAGCCCATCCCGTTCGAAACTCGCCAGCGGATGCTCGTCCAGCAGAACACCATGCACGTGCCCCGAACCGTAGCGTTGCCAGACCAGCGAACCGACTTCCGGCACGTGCGTCCAGTCGCGATTCCCGATGGCATCCACTCCATGCGTCAGCCGCCAGACGCGGCCGTGATGCGCCTGCACCTCCGCCGTGCGGCGCCCTGCCGCGTCGTATTCGTATGTGACCTGCACCGGGGGCCGGCCTGGGGAAACCGCCTGTGCCTGCGTGAGCAGCCCCCGCGCGTCGTATCGATAGCTGGCGTGACTCCCGTCGCTTGAGCGTCGCTCCACCGGTCGGCCGAGCACGTCGTAGGCCACATGCGTAGTGATCTGCCCGTCCTGACCGTGATCGATACGCTCAACCAATTCCCCCGCCGCGTTGTACCGATAGCTTTGTCGACGACCGTCGAAGCCGGTCTGTTCGATCAACCGGTTTCGGCTGTCGTAGCGGAACGTCGTCGCTTCCTGGTTCGCATTGGTCAGCATCGTCAGACGGCCGATCGCGTCATATCGGAACCGTTGCGTGCCGTTGGCCGGATCGACGATCCGCGTACGTTGCCCGTATTCGTCCCAGTCCACGCGCGTCGTGCGCTCGAGCGGATCCGTATGTGCGACCGCCGTGCCTGCGTCGTCGTACTCGACTCTCCACCAGCCCATCCCGGCGGGCTGCACCGCCGTCGCGCGTGCCGCCAGGCTACCGCTGCGGCGGCTGACCTGGCCCAATGCGTCCGTGGTCCCGGTCAACTGGCCGAATCGATCGTACTGGTAGACCGTCGTGTACCCCGAGCAATCGGTGCGCGCCACGAGTTGCCCCGCGTCGTCCCATTGCAACTTCGTCACGTTGCCCAGCGCATCCGTGCGGGCAGACGGCAAGCCGTTCTCGTACGCATAAGATGTCACGTTGCCGAGCGGATCGGTTTCGCTCGTCAGGTGACCTTGCGCATCGTAGCTGCGCTGCCAGACCTGCCCGGCCGGATCGGTGATCTGCTCCGGCAGGTTGTGGTCGTTGTAGCTGATCCGCGTGACCTGCCCGGCCGGATCGATGATCGACGTCGGATTGCCCCGCGCATCGTTCACCATCCGTGTCGTACGGCCCAGTCCATCCGTGTAGCCCGCAACACTACCCGTCTCGTCGAAATGCGTTTGCTCGACGCTCCCGTCCGGATGCACGACCTTCTCGATCGCCCACAATCCGTTGTAGTGGTATTCGGTCGTATGCCCCAGTCCATCCGTCACCCGTGTCGCGCGCAGCGATGGCAGGTAGTCGAAACGCGTGTCGCGCGTCACGACCCGCTGGCCGTCGGCGTTTTCGGTATAGGCGTAAGTGCGCAGGCAGTACGCGTTCGGCGTGTCATCGCTCCACTCCGACACGTGTGTTGCGCCGGCCGGCGTGCGGTAGGTCGTCAGCAGATGGTTGTCGTAACCGTACCGCCACGTCAGGTTCTCGTGATCGGTGGCCTCGATCAGGTCGCCGTGCTCGTCGTAGACATAGCTCGTCAGGCGCAGCGGCTGATTCCCGAAACCCTGGTCGAGCAACACGACCGTGATCCGGCCTGCATTGTCCAGTTCGCAGTGCACCGTGTGGGAATTGTTGCGAACCGTGTCCAGCCAACCCTGAGCCGTATAGCCGAGCGTCAGACGCTGCCCGTCGCGTGTCGTGATGCACTGCAACTGCCAGCGCGTCTCGTCGATCGGGTGACGCCCATAATGTTCTTCGATGCCATTCCCAAAGCGCAGCACGTAGGTGGCATCTTCGGCATGGTCTTCACCGCGCGCCAGCGCGAACTTCTCGATCGAATGGAAGTGTTCTTCGCCGGGATTCAGCGCCGGAAACTGCAACTGCCGGCCGTCCGCATCGAAGTAGATCAATCCCGCTGAAGTCGTGCGCACTTCCGTGGCATACGGCAGCTTCCACGCCACACCCAGGCTGCCGTGGCGCTGGTCCGCGCTGCGGTAGCTCCGACTCCAGTGAATCGATACCCGGCCCGGCAGCGTAAAGTCCGTATGCGACAGCACCTTCTGCCCCGTTGCCAGATCGACCGGGTTCGCACTGACCGTCTTCTTCGCGCATTCCGCGCAATCGGCTTCGGTCACCGGCGCGAGGCTGCCTGCATCGCCGTTCGTCATGCTGATCGTCGGCGCTTGCAGGTAAATCGCGGTGCCTTTCAGGTGAATGCCGGACTCGTCGATCATCACCGTCCCGCCCGGACCCGTCAGCTGCGCCTGTTTCGCTCCCGACAAGCTGCTTTCGCCCGTATCCGCGATGCGCAGCTGGTTCGCGTTCGAGCTCGACACCGGAGCAGGCAGTTGCGGCGCGAAGTCGGGCGACGGCTCGATCGGATTCGCCTGATCGGCACTCACGGCGTCGCCGACCGCCTTGCCGCGCACGGTCACCGTGTAGGTGCGTCCCACATCCGCCGTCCAGTCCTGCACGACGCGGTCGGTCCGGTTCTGGCCCACCGTGCTTGCCATGTGCAGCCCGACATTGCGCAGGTACAGCCCGCCGACGTTGACGTTGTATGCCATTCCCACATTGAGCATGGCGCCCATGCCCACGCTCTTCACCGACGCGAGCGTCACCGTCTCGAACTTGTAGCCGCCGGTCGACAGCTTCCAGTGACGCCCGATCTGGTCGGTTTCGTCGTGGCCGATCCGCTTCGTGCGGTCATGTCCCACGGTGTGCGTTTCGTCGGCTTCGATCACCGCATCCAGATTGCGCTCGGCCTGGATCCACACCTGCTCCGCGCCTTTCTTGTCCTCGAAACGGATCGCATTGGCGTTGGCATATCCGCCGCCCTTGGTCGAGCGCGTCAGAATCCCGCTTTGCGTCGCATTGACCGGCAACGGCCAGGGGGGCATCGTCATCGCGTTGTAGACGCGCCCTGTCACGATCGGTCGATCCGGATCACCATTCTCGAAATCGACGATGACCTCGTTGCCCACCCGAGGAACATGAATTGCACCGAAGTTGCTGCCGGCCCACGGATACGATACCCGCACCCAGCAGGACGAATTCTGGTCCGTTACGTCGGATCGGTCCCAGTGGAACTTGAGCGTCACCTCGCCGTTCTTGTTGGTCCAGATCTCAGCACCCGCCGGACCGGTCACGATCGCCGTTTGCGGGCCGCGCGTGCGGGGTTTCGTCATGGTGCGCGGCGGGCGGAATACGGTGTTCGACGGCTGCACGGTGAACGTGCTGCGAATGGCATAGGCGGAAAACCCAGTCGTCTCCCCGATCTCCTTCGCGTCCAGCTCCGACGCGATCACCAGATATTCTCGGTTGGCGCTCGCCATCGGATGGCCGGTCAGCACAAACGTCGTGCCGCACACCACGTTGCGCAGGGTCCCCTCGCCTTTCGCTCGCTCGCCCGGCGCATGAATCTCCTCCATCCGCACCTGCGCGAATGCGTCGCCGTCCTCCGTTTCGGTATAGTCGCCCGGCCACTCGTAACGTTCGAACTGGTTGTGCGCCGTCTCTCGCGGCAAGCTATGCTGCGCGGTCAGCGTTGCCTCCGGTTTCTCGAAATCGAAATCATCGGTGGTCCATACCCCCGATCGCAGGCGCTCCGTTGCTTCGAAACGATCCACGTGCTCCCGGTCGATCTTCTGGCCAGGCGGGTAGTAAGCGAGCGTCCGATACGCGGCGCTTTCCACGGTCCGATATGCCCCGGGACCGTCGACCAGCACCAAGCGATGCACGCCTTGCGAGTGTTCGTAGAACCACGTGATGCCGTGCTCTTCCATCAATCGCTGGGCAAACGCGAAATCCGACTCGCCGTACTGGACTTGATAGCGCAGCGGCTTGTAGGTGCGACCAACGCGCATCTCGAACGAGTACAAGTACGGACTGAATACCTCGCGCAGAATGTCCAGCACGCTCTTGCGCTGGAAGATGCGATAGTCGGTGCGCTCCCGCGCCAGTGCAAACCAGGGCTCCAGCACGACCCGGTAACGTGATTGTCGATTCAGTTGATCCACATAGCTGGCAGACGTGACGACCCCGCTGATTTCTCGCGTGCCGGCCCCCAGGTTGGCTTCGCCCGTCGGGCCCGCCATTCCGGCAACAAAGCTGCCCATGCCGTCCAGCTGGATCGTCACGGTCAGCTCCTTGCCGAGCATCGCCTTGAGATCGAGGTTGGCCAGCATGCCGACGGGCAACAACGGATCAGCGGGAGTGGTCAGCCACAATTCGTACGCGTACAGCGTGGAGAGCTGTTCCGTACCCCGGATCGCGCTCAGGTACAGCATCGACGCAATGCCTTCCACTTCCGGCAACGCCGGGCCACTGACCGAGAATGTCCGGGTCGTTTTGAAATTCAACATACGCGCTGCTCCCCGTTCACTTGGTTGTTGTTCTGTGTTACCGACTGCATGAACCGCCTTCCTCCCTGCGTCAAACAGCGCTGCGCGTTCCGGTCCGAACCGGCCAGCGCATCAACTCGCCGCGTTGCGTCGAGCGCAGCACGGACTGAGTGAACGAATGTGTCGAAACGTGACGAGCCACGTAATGCTCGAGGACGACCCCGAACAGATAAGGGCTTACGCCATCAAAGCCGGCCTCATCTACCGTCAGCACGCATTCAATACCTCGACCGAACCGCAGCTGGCTCTGCCCAGGCAACTTCTTCGTCACGGGACTCGTATCGACACGGATCAGGCTGTCGATCTGGCGGCGGTAACGCACATCGTCTGCAGCGGCAAACAAAGCCAGAATGTCGCGCAGTCTGCTGCCATCCTGAGCCTCCAGGAGGCCGTAGCCGAGATTCAACTGGCCGATCAGCCGCCAAGCGGCGCCCCGCTGCGCAAGTGGCGCGCGAGCGAGGCTCGGCGCCCGAATCAATCCGGTGCGGCTTACCGGCGCACTGATACCAACGGTCAAGTCCGTCGCGCCATCAGGTGTCAACAAGCTCGGCAAGGCGCCATTCGTCAACCAGGCGTCCACTGACAGATATTTCATCGCCTGTGGAAATGGCGCCTCATCCTGATCGACCAACGACACGAAAACATCGGTACCGGTATACGACGCACGAGTGCCATACCGGCGATATGACGTCTTAGCCATGCGATGTTCGCGGCGAGTCGTGAAATAGCAACCGTGATTCGATTCGTCGTTCCTCAGTGCTCGATAGAGCGGCCGAAACTCAAGTGATGCGGCGCCTTGGCTCACAAACCCGTGCAACGCTTCCACCGCGAACACCTCATAGTCCGAGCCATTTTGCTTGTCGGGCTGCAACAGGATTTCGCCGCCGGCGCGCGGAATCTCGGCGGGATCGGTTTTTCGACGAAACAGATTGATGAGTGGTGTACAGAAGAGCGCAAACCGTGACGCGTCGACGTGCTCGGCCAGTGCGCTATCGAAGCGATCCAGCAACACGACAATTTCGGCCTCACGATCGGTCACGTATCGCAATCCCGCATCCAGACCGGTCAGCGTGAAAAACCAGAAGCGCGCGGGAAACGCCGCATATTCGTGCAGCAGGTTATGGCCGTGGAACTTCGATCCGGCCAGCGGCAGCAAGGTTTCGTCGGTAGCCAGCCCGGTGTATTCGACCACTCGATCGGAGACGATCCCCAATTTCTGATCGGTATCAGCGAAGCGGTCCGGCGCTCCGGTCACGGATGACACGGCGCCGGCGTGGATCAACTCGAACAGCCGTGATGCCACGCATTCGTCACCAGCCAGATGGACAGGCAATCGATCCAGACCGCGCAACTCATCGAATCGCACCCCGCCCGTAGTGCGGAGCCTGAGACGCAGCGCACCGCGAATCGACCTGTGTGCGACGGTGTATCGTTCTATCGATGGAATGTCCGGAGGAACTCCCGTCAACCTCGCCGAAACAATCTCCAACGGATACAACATCACATCCAGACCGCTACGAAACGTGCAGGACGTACGTTCGCCATCTGGCACACGGCTTGCGAATTCCGTGCCACGCGGCACGCAAAACCCCTCAAGCAAACTGCCTTCCCGCTCATCGGGGTAGAGGCGAGCCACCGCAATTGACGGCGTCGGAGCAACGTAATTCGGGTAGACAGTTTCCAGCAGCCGACCGGTAAGCAGCGGACATTCGGCATCCAGCTTCAATTGCAGTCGAGCTGTCGTGAAACTCGCGGCCTGCACCAGACGCTCAACAAAGGGATCGGCGATCTCACCGGCATGCACGCCGAGCCGCCGCGCAATTTTTGGATGCGCCTGTGCGAATTCCTCCATCAACTCCTTGAAATAGAGCAATTCCCGGTTGTAGGCCTCAAGGAGATGTGGGTTCATGACGAGAGAAAGTTCTTAATTCCGTACAAGACCTTCGACAGCTTCGCCGTCAGCAATGCGTTGAATGCTAGCCGCAAAGACCATCTCAAAAAACACCTGACAGAATTGATAGGCTGGATTCTCGATTTCGCGACCTCGAGTTTTTTTGAGATATGAGTCGTTATCCTGATCGTTGACGGAATGATCCGGAGATGACTACGAAACTGCGCCGGCGCAGTTTCCTTAGAGAACATACGAATCTCGCCATCTATATCGCTGTACTAACTAAATCGACATCGAATGTGCAAGAGCGCTGCATCATGCAGCGCTCTTTTTTTGCGCGTACGCGAAACGAAAAAGAGTAGGGGAGAAGAGCAGCGGGAAAGCGGCGAGCGCCGCTCAGACGATCCGCATTGCGCCCGCACGCTCGAACGCGTGCCGCGCCTGGATCAACGTCGTGCGTGCCGCGCGCGCGTCGCCGGCGACCTGCAGCAGCGGGCCAAGCTGCGACGGCTGCTTCAGCAGCTCGCGCAGGATCGGCAGGATGGCGGTGCTGCCGTCGTCACGCAACCCGGCCGTCGCCGCGCGCGGCAGCGTGCGCCACGCAGGGTCGACGATCGCGCGGCACACCGCGAACGGCACGCCGCGCGACGCCGCGAAGGCCGCGGCGATATGCGATTCCATGTCGACCGCGAGCGCGCCCTTCGTGCGATGCAGCGACGTCTTTTCCTGCTCGCTGACCACCGGCGCGCCGACCGCCGCCATCGTGCCGCGCGTGACCCGCGCCCACACCGGCGTGTCGTGCAGCGCGGCGACGAGCCGCGCGCTCCAGCCCGGATCGGTTTTCACGCGGCCGAACGGCCCGTCGATCGCATCCGCGATCACGAGCGCGCCGGGCGCGAGATCGGGCGCGAGCCCGCCCGCCGTGCCGAAACTCACGATGCCCGCGCAACCGCGCGCGGTCGCCTCGGCCAACGCGCGCTCGAGCCGGTCGGCCCGCGCCGCGAACACGGCCTCCACGCCGTGACCGCGCGCGATGCGTGCCTCGAACGCCATCCCCGTGACGGCGATGACGGGCAACGTGCCGTTGTGCTGCGTCGGCGCCACGCGTTACATCCCGACCGTCACGCGCGTCGCATTGGCGCGCTTCAGATTGCGATAGCGCGCGAGCGCCCACAGCGGGAAGAACTTGCGATAACCGTGATAGCGCAGGTAGAACACGCGCGGGAAGCCGGTCGCCGTGAAGCGCGTCTCGTCCCACAGGCCTTCTTCGTTCTGCTGGGCGATCAGGTAGTCGACGCCGCGTGCAACGGCCGGGTTGTTCACCTCGCCGGCCGCCATCAGGCCGAGGAGCGCCCAGGCCGTCTGCGACGCGGTGCTCGGCGCCTGCTCGAAGCCGCGATAGTTGAGCTTGTAGCTGTCGCCGTCCTCACCCCAGCCGCCGTCCTTGTTCTGGATCGACAGCAGCCACTGCGCGCCGCGCTTCACGCGCGGATCGTCCGGCGTCAGGCCGGCCGCGTTCAGCGAGCACAGGGCCGTCCACGTGCCGTAGATGTAGTTCATGCCCCAGCGGCCGTACCAGCTTCCATCCGGCTCCTGTTCCTTCAGCATGTAGTCGAGCGCGCGGCGCGCCGGCTCGCTGTTCAGCGCACTCTCGCCAAGCTGCGACAGCATCGACAGGCAGCGGCCCGATACGTCCGCGGTCGGCGGATCGAGCAGCGCGCCGTGATCGGAGAACGGAATGTTGTTCAGGTAGTACTGCGTGTTTTCCGGTTCGAACGCGCCCCAGCCGCCGTCGCTGCTCTGCATGCCGACGACCCATTCGCGCGCGCGCGCCATCGATTCGCGATACGCATCCGTCTGCTTGAGCTTCTGCGCACGGTCCATCGCCATCACGACCACGGCCGTGTCGTCGACGTCCGGATAGTGCGCGTTCGCGTACTGGAACGCCCAGCCGCCCGGCCGCACGTTCGGGCGGCGCGAGATCCAGTCGCCGCGCACGTCGAGGATCTGCAGCGGGCGCAGCCAGTCGAGGCCGCGCAGCACCGCTTCCTCGGCACGCGCGTCACCGGTTTCGAGCAGCGCATGCGCGACAAGCGACGTGTCCCACACCGGCGACAGGCACGGCTGGCAATACGCTTCGTCCTCATGCACGACGAGCAGCTTCTCGACCGACTTGCGCGCGATCGCGCGGTTCGGATGATCTTCCGCATAGCCGAGCACGTCGTACATCATCACCGCATTGGCCATCGCAGGATAGATCGCACCGAGGCCGTCCTCGCCGTTCAGGCGTTCGTCGACGAACGACACTGCCTGGCGGATCGCGCGTTCTCGCGTGTAGCTCGGGAACAGGCCGTCGACCGCGCGCAGCGCGTGGTCGACCACGCGGAAGAACGCGAACCAGCCGGGGCTCTGGTGGCCCTGGCGCGGCAGCAGGCCGGCGTTGACGGGCGGGTCGATGAACAGCTCGTCGATACGCACGCCGCGCGGGTTCTTCGCGATCGGACGCTTCGCGTTCAGCACCAGGAGCGGCACGATCACGGTGCGCGCCCAATACGATACCTTCGACAGGTGGAACGGGAACCACTGCGGCAGCAGCATGATCTCGACCGGCATCATCGGCACCGCGCGCCACGGAATCGCGCCGTACAGCGCGAGCTGGATCCGCGTGAACACGTTCGACATCTCTGCGCCGCCCATCGCATGAATCGCGCGGCGCGCACGCTGCATGTGCTCGGCATTCTCGTCGTCGCCGATCACCTTCAACGCGAAATACGCCTTCACGCTCGCGCTGATGTTCGGCGCGCCGTCGGTAAACAGCGGCCAGCCGCCGTCGGCCTGCTGGATGCGACGCAGATAGCGGCCGATCTTCTGTTCGAGTTCGAGGTTCGGCGTCTCGCCAAGATAGTGGACGAGCAGCACGTATTCGGCGGGAATCGTCGAATCGGCTTCGAGTTCGTAGACCCAGTGTCCATCCGCGTTCTGCGCGGCCAGCAGCGCGTCGGTCGCGCTGGCGACGGCCGCGTCGAGCCCGGCCGGCACGGTGCCGGCGGACAGGGTAGCCATATCGGTGAGATCGTTCATCGGTCCCTCTCTTATTGTGTCTGGAGCACGTCCGCGGCCAGCTGGCCGGAACGGATCGCGCCCTCGATCGTGGCGGGCAAGCCGGTGGCAATCCAGTCGCCCGCCAGCACGAGATTGGTCCAGCGCGTACGCACGGCCGGACGTTTCATTTCCTGCGACGGCACCGCCGCAAACCCCGCGCGCGGCTCGACGACGAGCTGCCAGGCGGGGAGGGTTTCCGGGTTCGCGCCCGTCACGCGCGCGACGTCTTCCCAGATGCGCCGCGCAAGCACATCGCGCGGCATGTCGAGCCAGCGGGCCGCGTCGCGGATCGTCGCCGCGAGCGGACCGCCGCCGGTGCGAACCGCATCGACGACGCCGTTGACGACGCTCGTCTGCAGCGGGCTGCCGGCCGGTGTATCGACCGCGAAATACGCGGTCACGGCCGCGCTGAACGTGTCGGGCGCGGCGAGGTCCGGGACGAGCGGTTGCGCAACCTCCGGCGGCACGGCCAGCACGACCGCGTCGCCCGGCGCGAGATCGACGCGCTCGCCGCCGATCGCGACCGCATCGACCGCGTTGCCGTGCGCGCCGAATTCGAACGCATCGAGCCGCGAGTTCAGCCGGATCTGCGCGCCGCCGTGCTGCAACATCCGCAGCGCCGGTTCGACGAATGCGCTGCCGAGCCCGTGGCGCGCGACGAGCGGGCGCCATCCGGGGCCGCCCGCGGCAAACGCGTCGCGCAGCGCCGCGCGCGCGAGCTCCGCGCTCGCGTGGCGCGGTTCGACGTTCAGCACCCCGAGGAAATACGGCCGCAGCCAACGATCCCACAGCACGCCGTCGCAACGCATCGTCTGTGCGAGCGAGCGGCCGGTGCGCGCGAATGCGAGCGGCGCCAGCGCAAGATAGTCGAGCGGCGTGGTGCCCGGCGCACGCGACGCGGCATCGAACAGCCACGACGGCCAGCGCCCGTTGCCGAAGCGCAGCGTCCAGCGCTGCTGCGACGCGACGTCGACCACCGGATATTCAGGCAGCGCGGGCCCCGCAAGTTGATCGGCAGCGCCGACCGCACGCAGGTAGCGCTGCGTCGCGGACTGCCCGGCGAACACCTGGTGCAGCCCGCTGTCGAGCGTCGTGTTCAGTGCCCCGTCGAACCACGAGCGGCAGCGGCCGCCCGCATGCGCATGCGCGTCGTGCAGCACGATGCGACGCCCACGGCGTTGCAGCTCGACGGCGGCCGACAGGCCCGCGAGTCCTGCACCGATCACGTGGACGGTTCTGGGCATCGGCTCAGAACAGCGCGTAGCGCGCGGCGATCATCAGCATGCGCGCCTTCGGCTTGCGCAGCGGCGCGCGCGGGGCGGCGAAGCCGCGCGCGATCGCGGCGTCCAAAATGCAGCGGTATGCGCCCGACATGATGCGCGGCGCCTTCACCTGCGCACGCGTGCAGGTGTCCATCACCGCGTCCGCCGCGCGGAAGTGCTCGAGTGCGCGTTCGACGAGGGTCGCGCACACGCGCGGCAAGGCCGGGTCGCGCACGATCGTCGCCGGATCGGTGATCGCGATGCCTTCGCGGGCCAGCAGCTCGCGCGGCAGGTAGCAGCGATTGATCGCCGCGTCATCGTCGATGTCGCGCAGGATGTTCGTCAGCTGCAGCGCGCGGCCGAGATGGTGCGACAGCTCGATGCCTTCCGCCTCCGGGATCCCGAAAATCCTCACCGACAGACGACCGGCCGCGCTCGCCACGCGATCGCAGAACAGGTCGAGCGTCGGTTCGTCCGGCGCGCAGATGTCCTCGGCGGCGTCCATCGCCATACCGTCGATCATCGCGTGGAAGTCCTCGCGCTTCAGGTCGAATGCGCGGATCTCGCGCTCGAGCGCGATCAGATGGCGCGGCGGCTGGCCGGCGAAGCACGCGTCGATGTCCGCGCGCCAGCGGTCGAGGCCCGCGTTGCGCTCGGCGCGCGGCAGGTCGCTGTCCGCGATGTCGTCGACCGCGCGGCAAAACGCGTAGACCTGGAACATCGCGTCGCGCTGCACCGCCGGCAGGATGCGCATCGCCAGATAGAAAGAACTGCCCGATGTGACGGCAGCGGCGTCGGTTTCTTGTTCGTCCACGACGAGATTGGAAACGGCCAAGACGAGCTCCACGGAGACACCCACGCGGGGCGATTGAAGAAGCCATGCCCGGCTGGGTTGGTCAGGGCGTCAAATGCGTGCGAGATATGCGAACGATCGACGCAGACAGGCACAAATTACCGGCCGGAAGCCGGAATTGGGCGAAAGTATAGCAATCTTTGAAGTTCGATGGCGGACACACGCCGCGCCCGGCGGGCCGCCCGAGGGCTGGCGGGCCGGTGTGGCCGGCCGCGACGGGAACGGCGTCGCGCCGCTGGTCAGCCGTAGACGATGTCGCGCTGCAGATCGAGCGCGATGAGTTCCATTTCGCGGGTTAACTGGAGCATCGAACGGCGTTCCAGGCGCGAGCCCATGAAGCTCGTCACACGCCCATCGGGCTCCGCCGTGAACTGGAACGACGGGCCGCCGGTGCCGAACCACGCGCCCGGCACGTCGGGCGACTCCTGCCAGTCGATCTGCTCGAACACACGCGCGATTCCCGCGCGCACCATGTCGCTCGGGCCGATCGGCGGCGCGATCTCGCCAAGATCGTCGAGCGAATAGGGGCCAGGCTTGTCCGGCCGCCGGTAGAAGAGATAGTCGACGTTCATGGGGCGCAATCGGTAGCAAAGCGTCAAATTAGCGCGCTTCGGCGCAAATTCAAATCAGATCAGGACAAAATGTGGCCTGAACGAGACAAAAGCGCCTCATCGCGACAGCCGGTGCGAGCATGCACACGGGTGGGCCGCGCGTTCATGCTTGGACGCGCGCGGCTTCGTCTAAGATGAACACCTTTCTGGAAAAAGACACGGACACCATGGAGACGAACGTAACCGCCGCCGCACAATCCGACCATCCCGTTTTCGTGCTGGTGCACGGCGCGTGGCACGGTGCGTGGTGCTATGCGCACGTCGCGGCCGCGCTGGCCGCGCGCGGCTACCTGTCGATCGCGCGCGACCTCCCCGCGCACGGCATCAATGCCCGCTTTCCCGCATCCTATCTCGAACGGCCGCTCGACGAGGACGCCTTCGGCGCCGAGCCATCGCCGGTCGCGAATACCTCGCTCGACGATTACGCGACGCAGGTGATGCAGGCGGTCGACGACGCATACGCGCTGGGCCGCGGCAAGGTGGTGCTCGTTGGCCACAGCATGGGCGGCCTCGCGATCACGGCCGCGGCGGAGCGCGCGCCGGAAAAGATCGCGAAGATCGTCTATCTCGCGGCGTTCATGCCCGCGTCGGGTGTGCCGGGCCTCGACTACGTGCGTGCACCCGAGAACAAGGGGGAAATGCTGGGCCCGATGATGCTCGCGAGCCCGCGCGTCGCCGGCGCGCTGCGGATCGATCCGCGCAGCGGCGACGCCGCGTATCGCCAGCTCGCGAAGCGCGCGCTGTACGACGACGTGCCGCAGGCCGACTTCGACGCGGTCGCGAACCTGATGACGTGCGACGTGCCGGCCGCGCCGTTTGCGACCGCGATCCCGACGACCGCCGCGCGCTGGGGCGCGATCGATCGTCACTACATCAAGTGCCTGGCCGATCGCGTGATCCTGCCCGCGCTGCAGCAGCGCTTCATCGACGAAGCCGACGCGTTCGTGCCTGGCAACCCGACGCACGTGCACCAGCTCGACAGCAGCCATTCGCCGTTCGTGTCGCAGCCGGCCGTGCTGGCCGGCGTGCTCGCGGATATCGCGAAAAGCTGAACGGCGTGCACCGCACGCGTGGAGCGGCGGCGCGGCGGTTATGCGTAGGCGACCGACCGATCGCGCCCGAGCCGCTTCGCGCGATAAAGCGCGGTGTCGGCTTCGTTGACGAGCGCGTCGAACGCCGCCGCGCCCGCCGTCGCGCAGGCGCCGCCGACGCTTGCCGTCACCGGCACGCTGACGCCTTCCGCGTCGACCGGCGTGCTGCCGATCGCGTCGCGCACCTTGTCGGCCACGCGCATCGCCTCGTCGAGATTCGTGCATGGCAGCAGCAGCGCGAATTCCTCGCCGCCGAAGCGGCCGAACGTATCCTGTGCGCGCACGATCGACGCAACGCGGCGCGCCGTCTCGCGCAATACCGCATCGCCGGCCGCATGCCCGAACCGGTCGTTGATCGTCTTGAAGTGGTCGAGGTCGAACAGCAGCACCGACAGGTCGCCGCCGTAGCGCTGCCAGCGCGCGAACTCGTCGCTGAGCCGCGCTTCGAAGAAGCGCCGGTTCGCGATGCCGGTCAGGCCATCGCGATTCGCATGCTCGCGCAGCTTCGCGACCGCCTCCTCGCGCTCGCGCTGCATCACGCTCACGTGCGTGACGTCCGAGATCGTCACGCACACCGCCTCGACTTCGCGGCCGCGCGTAAGCGGCATGAACGTGCAGTCCTGCTGCATGTAATCGACGCCGCCGGTGATCGGCCGGTCGTGCTCGAAGCGAAACAGATAAGGCCGCTGCTCCCATGAGCTGAACGCGAAACTGCCGAGCTGGAACACGCTTTCGAGCTTGCGTTCGAGCCATGCGCGCGGCAGTTCCGGAAAGCGGTCGAACAGGTTGCGGCCGATCACGTCGGCAGCCGGAATACCGCTGTGGTCCTGCATGAAGCGATTCCACATCAGCACGTTCATCGCGCGGTCGAGCACGAACAGGCCGAAGCCCACCCGTTCGATCACGAGGTCGCTCAGCGACGCTGCGGCGGTGGTCGGGGTAGCGTTCATAGTGCGGACAGCAATGCGTCGAGCGCGTCGCCCATCAGCCGGATCGAATCCTCGGCCATCAGCATGACGAAATGTGCGCGGAATGCGTGATCCTCGAGGCCGAAGTTCACTTCGAGCAGCAGCGCGACGCTCCACGCGAGCGCATTCGGCTGGAACACGTCGTCGAACGACACGTTCGCGCCGAGCAGCCCCGGCGGGAAGAACACGGGCTTGCGGCCGAGTTCGTCGAGAATCGACGCGACGCACGCGCTCATCAGCACGTTCGAGACATCGAACACGAGTTCGTCCTGCGTGGCCATGCCGGCGTATACGCCGTCGCCGAACGTGCGGTCCATCAGCGACATGAGCCGTGCGACGCCCGCGCTGCGGCACAGCACGATCGCCTCGCCCTTGATGTCGGAACGGAATCCCTGGCGCACGGCCGTCACGTTCTCGTGGATGCCCGTCATTTCGCGCAGCGCATCGCCCGCATCGGCGGCCTTCACGACGCGCACGCGCGGCACCGACAGCTCGATGAAATGCCCGAGCAGCAGCGCAAGCCGTGCGGCGGCGCGGCCCATCGCGAGGTTGGCGATCTCCTGCAACGCATCGCGTTGCTCCGCCGTGAACACCGATTCAGGCATACAACCCATACTCCTTGAGAATGGGCAGCAACGCCTCCGACGTCACGGGCTTGGCAACGAAAGCGATCGCGCCCAGCTCGCGCACGCGTGCTTGCGCCTGCGGCTGAATATCGGCGGATACCACGATCACGAACGTGTTCAGATCTTCGTGGCGCAGTGTCTCGAGCACCTGATAGCCGTTCATGTCGGGCATCGTCAGGTCCAGAAACATCACGGAAGCTTTGCCGTCACGATAGAGCGCCAGAGCCTCACGACCATTCGCCGCATACGCGACGTCGACATCCCAGTCTCCCGGCAGTGCCTTTGTCAGAAGTTTGCGAGCGAGCAAGGAGTCGTCGGCGATCACGATCGGCAAAGGCATGGCGGCGAAGCGGTGTACGGAATGGTCTCTCTCGCGTTAACGACCGCGCGGCGCGCTTCTTGAGGCGCCATGCAATCAAGCGCGGGCACCACCGTGCGGCCGCGCGCGGGCGTCGCGGCGCGAGGCATGCGACACACCGCGCCGCGAACGCCGGCGGGCGCATATATCTGTCATAGGGAAAGCAAGGCGCGATTCTCTGAGTAAACCGAAGGTAGTGCAACTCGCCATTTTCACCATTTCGAACAGAATCGATTCGATCTCCCGGCATTCCGAAAACAGCCCCGACCATTTTTGAGATAAGTACGCAAAATTTTTCCTTGTGTACGTTTGCGCTGCCGGATTCATAGCGTTTTCAAACTTTCATTTCGCCCTGTCGGAATCATCAGGTTGCCCATCTGTGCGCCGGCACGGCGAGCGGGCGCAACTCGTTTATGATTGAACATCTCCGCTTGGCCCGCCTCCCTCAATGACGTCCGAACGTCCCGCCGACACCCGCACGCCCGCCTCACCGCCCGCCGACGACTGGCAGGACGACGGCAACTATGCGTCCGGCGCACCCGAGCACGATTTCGCGGTCCGGCGCGTGACGCTGATCGTGCTGCTGGTCGCGGCAATCGTGCTGCCATGCATCTATGTGTCGGTCATGGCGTACAACGATCTGCAGGCACGCGAGGCCGCGGCGAGCGACGTGACGATGCGCACCGTGCGCGTCGCCGAGGAGCATGCGCTCAAGGTGTTCGACCTGAGCGAGACGCTCGATGCGCGCATCGTCGACCTCGTGCAGGACATGGACGACGCCACCGTGCGCCGCCAGGAATCCGACATCCACGAAGCGCTGAACACGATCGGCGGCGGCTATCCGCAGGTGGCCGCCGTGTCGATCTTCGGTGCGAGCGGGATGCTGCTCGCGAACAGCCTCTACTATCCGGCGCCCTATGCGTCGATCGCGTACCGCGACGACTTCGCCGGCATCCGCGACGGCAAGGTGATCGAACACATCTCGAAGCTGATGATGGGGCCGCTCAAGCTCGAGAATATCCCCGTGTTCAACACGGGCGTCGCGCGCCGCCACAGCGACGGTTCGTTCGCCGGGATGGTATCGATCGCACTGAAGTCATCGTATTTCAATTCGTTCTACCGCGACCTGCTCGGCGGCGCGGCCACGCCGATGACGATGGCGCTTGCGCGCTCCGACGGCGCGGTGATCGCGTCGTATCCGCCGCCGCCGTCGCTCGCGCACACCGATCTCACGGCCACGTTCGGCAACGTGCGCAACGATCCGCGCGCGGGCGTCGTGCGCGTGCGCCACGACGGCGCCAGCAGCGAGATCGTCGCGTACCGCCAGGTCGGCAGTTATCCCGTATACGTGACGTGCGCGTACCGCACCTCCGCGATCTGGCATGAATGGTACGAACACCTGAGCGTGCTGTTCATCTCGATGTTCGCGCCGTCGATCGCGCTGTGGTCGGTGATCTGGCTGTCGCTGAAGCGGCTGAAGGCGGAGGAAGAGGCCTGGGACCGCTGGCAGGCCGAAGCGTCGATGCGGCGCTCGATCGAATCGGCATACCGGCAGTCGCGCAAGATGCAGGCGCTCGGCAATCTCGTCGGCAGCGTCGCGCACGACTTCAACAACCTGCTGATGATCATCTCGAGCAACGTGCAGATCGCGCGACGACGCGGCGTCCAGCATCTCGACAAGGAACTCGGCGCGATCGAACGCGCGCTGAAGAACGGCCAGTCACTCACGCGCCAGTTGCTCGGCGTCGCGCGCAAGCAGCCGCTGCACAACGAGACGATCGACGTCGGCCAGTGGCTTGGCACGTGCCGCGAACTGCTGAAGACGTCGCTCGGTTCGAAGTCGTCGCTGGTCGTCGCGATCGACCCCGGCATCTGGCCGATCCGGGTCGATGTCGCGGAGCTGGAGCTCGCGGTGATCAATCTCGCCGTCAACGCACGCGACGCGATGACGGTCGGCGGGCGCTTCACGGTCGGTGCGCGCAACGTGACGCTGCGCCGCGAGGACGGCTTTCCGCTGATCGGCGACTTCGTGCAGATCTCGCTCGACGATACGGGCTCGGGCATGGCGCCCGAGGTGCTCGCACGCGCGTTCGAGCCGCTGTTCACGACGAAGGCGCAGGGGATGGGAACGGGGCTCGGCCTGCCGCAGGTGTTCGCGTTCTGCGAGCGCTCGGGCGGGCTCGCGACGATCGACAGTGCGGTCGGCGCCGGGACGTCGGTGCGCCTTTACCTGCCGCGCGCTCGCGCCGAGGACATCGTCGCGCGGTCGCAGCCCGTCTCGCACGACGTGGGCGCGCTCACGGGCCTGCATGTGCTGCTGGTCGAAGACAACAGCGAAGTCGCGGCCGGCACTGAAGCGCTGCTGACGCTGCTCGGACACCGCGTTACGTACGCGCCCACAGCCGACGACGCGTTACGACTGATCGAAGGCGCGGCCGCGAACGATGCATTCGATCTGGTGATTTCGGATATCCACATGCCGGGCCGCCTGAACGGCATCGATCTCGCCGAAGCGATCGACAAGCGGCCGGGGAAGCTGCCCGTGATCCTGGTCACCGGATACGCGGAGGAACTCGACCGCACGCGTACCGTCAACGTGCGCGTGCTGTCGAAGCCGTTCGACATCGCGCTGCTCGACGAGATCCTGCTCGGCATCCGCGAAGCGCGCGATGCGCGGCACGCCGGCGCCTGACCCGCGGCGTGCGGGCCGATGCCGGCGGCGGGGAGGGGAACGGCGGTCAAGCCGCCTTCAACACGCGCACCCAGTCGACGTAGCGGTCGACGAAGCCCTGCAGGAACTTTCGGGTGTCTTCGCTGACGATCCGCCCCTCGTCGTCGATGCGCGCCGGGTCATGCTTGATGAACATTTCCGGCTGCCCGAGCGTTTTCACGTCGAGATACGCGAGCACGTTGCGCAGATGCTGCTGCGCGAGCGCGGTGCCGACCGCGCCGGGCGACGTGCCGAGCACGGCGCCGGGCTTGCCGGACCATGAGTTGTGACCCCACGGGCGCGAACCCCAGTCGAGCGCATTCTTCAGCACGCCCGGGATCGAGCGGTTGTATTCGGGCGTGACGAACAGCAGCGCGTCGGCGGCTTCAATCGACTGCTTGAAGCGCTTCGCGACCTCAGGAAAATCCGCGTCGTAGTCCTGGCTGTACAGCGGCAGCTCTCCGATCTCGACGAATTCGAACGAGAAATCGGTGGGAGCGAGCGAGATCGCGGCGTGCGCGAGCGCGCGGTTCCAGGAACCGCGACGCAGGCTGCCGACGACGACTGCAACACGATAGGGCATGGCTTTCTCCTTCCGGTAGGTGAAGAATCGGATCGATTGATTCCGAACAGGCGACAAAGGTCTGTTTATAGGCAAGCCAGCCCGCGAACCGCGCCACGGGGCCGACCGGCCGACTTTCCACAAGGTTTTCCACAGAAATTGTGGATAACTTGGTCGTTATGATCTGATGTTACAGACCGCCCGCGTCGCGATTTCATGACGCGTGGACGCGGGGCTCCGGCAAGCATAGCGCAGCGGGCCGCCCGGCTTCGTGAATTCGTGACGGAACATCCGTTGCAGCGCCGCGTCTCGCCCAGTAAGCTGCTCGCACCGCGATGCGCCCGCCAGATGGCGCGCACACGATCGCCTCCGCTTCGTAAGGCTTCCGACCCACCATGCCGTCCGCATACGACGACCCTGCCTATCTCGCGCAACTACGCCGCGACCTGTTGCGCTTCGCACGACTTCAGTTGCGCGATGCCGATGCGGCCGAGGATGCCGTGCAGGAAGCGCTGACCGCTGCGTGGACGCACGCGGGCGAGTTCGCGGGACGGTCGGCCCACAAGACCTGGGTGTTCGGCATCCTGCGCAACAAGCTGATCGACACGCTGCGCGCGCGGCAGCGGACGGTGAATCTGTCTGCACTCGATGCAGAACTCGACGGCGAATCCATACTCGATCGCGAGTTGTTCAAGGAAAACGGGCACTGGGCCGCGCACACGAAGCCGCGCCCGTGGGCGCGCCCCGAAACGCTGTTGCAGCAACAGCAATTCTGGACGCTGTTCCAAGCCTGCCTCGATCATCTGCCGGAGCACATCGGACGCGTGTTCATGATGCGCGAATTCCTCGACGTCGAGATTGCCGACATCTGCAGCGAACTGACGTTGACGACGAATCACTGCAGCGTGCTGCTGTATCGGGCGCGCACGCGCCTGCGCACCTGCCTCAGCGAAAAAGGACTGACGACCGAAGATGCTGCCGGGGAAATGTAGAGACGTGACGCGACTGCTGTCGGATGCGCTCGACCGAGCGTTGACGCTTCATGAGCGCATGCAGGTGCACGTGCATCTGCCGACTTGCAGCGGTTGCCGCGCATATCGCGGGCAGATCGCGCTGCTGCGGACGGCAGCGCATGCTGCGGCGGGACGGGAGGTAGCGGATGAAGCGGGTGGTGATCGGGACGAGTCGTCGGGCGACGCGAGGAAGGGCTGAGTTACCGACGTCGGTCTGTGGTTTGGCGTCGCGGTTGATGGTGCCGGTTGATGGTGCCGGTTGATGGTGCCGGTTGATGGTGCCGGTTGATGGTGCCGGTTGATGGTGCCGGTTGATGGTGCCGGTTGGCGTCGTAGGGTCGACGCTGGAGACGGCTCGCAGGGCGGGCGAGTCGAGTACGGATTGTCCGCTGCGTGGCGTCGGAAGTCGTGCGCGGTTGCGAATTCTGTCGGTCAATCCCGGCGCGCTCGCGCCGGGATGATTCGATAAGAAAAATACGCCGAATTAGAATTATTCGAACAGTGCCCGCACCGACTCGGGCGGGCGACCGATGGCTGCCTTGCCCCGATACACGACGATCGGACGCTGCAGCAAAATCGGATGCGCCGCAATCGCTGCGTAGGCCTCGGCGTCCGTCAGATCCGCACGGGCCAGATCCAGCGTCTTGTACGGCTCCTCGCCGTCGCGAAGCATGTCGCGCACCGGGCGCCCAAGTTGACGATGCAGCGCTTCCAGTTCTTCGACCGTCGGCGGCGTCTTCAGGTACTCGACGACGCTCACCGGCGTGCCGGTTGTGTTCAGCGCCTCGACCAGTGCGAGCGTCTCACGGGACTTCGAGCAGCGGGGGTTGTGGTAGATCGTTATCATCGTTCGGCCTGAATGGGAAAGGCCCGTATTGTAGCCAGTCTGGTTACGGGTGTTTCGGCGCGGTGTGGGGACACGGGTGTTGAGGCCTCGATGTAGCGTGCGGAAAACACTCAGCCCGCTTGATGTGTTTATGCGCATAAAGTGCGCTGCATAGTCGATTTCCGGCACCTTCTTCGTTGGCGACTAGCTCAGGGGATGACTCATCATCATGCAGCGTTGCATGCGCCGGCGCCGAGCGACCGCATGTGTCCGTCGCTGGCTTTATGCGCATAAAGCCGTGGCGTATCCAGCGCGAGGTGCGCGCTGATATCGCGGTCGGCCCGGGCACTTCGATGCCCCGAACGATCAGCGCAATATGCGATGGCATCTGGGGCATCGCCGTAGAGTTCGTCTTTACGCACGCTTGCCAGCCGTGCGACCGCTAACAACTGCCGAGCCTCTCGACGGTTTATGCGCATAAACACAGTGGGGGAGCACTGCCAGTGCGATTCGTCACGAGACATGGCACGTATCGCGTCGTATCGGTCTGAGCCGCGCGGCATTCGTCATCGGCGAGCATGCTCGAGTGAGGACGCAGACTCGTCGGTGCTTTCCGGCAGCGCGGAAGTTTATGCGCACAAACTCCCCGACACCAAGGCAGTTCCCCTTCAACGAGCGAAAGGGCAGCACCGATACATTGCGCCGCTCAGCGTGCGAGTGCGAGACCGAAACCGCCTGTCGTCACGACAATCTCCGCTCATCATCCAACGCAGCAATCTCGCGTCCGCCCGCGCCAGCCATCCGGTATCCGCCATTCGTTTATGCGCATAAACCGATAGCCCAAACGGCTAACGCGTCGTTGTCGAACGACAATTTCATTGAAATATAAATATCGTCCTGTAGAATTCCAACGACCAAAAACAGGAGTGAAAATTGGCCGCGGAAATCATTGCAGTCACTCAACAAAAAGGTGGCGTTGGCAAAAGCACGATTGCCATGCACCTCGGCGCGGCATTCCATGAGAAAGGCAAGCGCGTCCTCGTCATCGACGCCGACGGTCAAAACACGCTGGTTCACTGGTCGAGCGCATCCGGTGACAGCGACGCCGGCATCCCGTTCCCGGTCGTCAACCTCGCCGAAGCCGGCGGCCAGATCCATCGCGAAATCAAGAAGTTCATCAATGACTACGACATCATCGTCGTCGATTGCCCGCCGTCGATCACCGAGAAGGTCTCCGGCGTCGTGCTGCTGGCCGCATCGATCGCCGTGATCCCGACTTCGTCGTCGCCGGCTGATTACTGGTCGAGCGTGGGGCTGGTCAAGCTGATCCAGCAGGCTCAGGTGATGAACGAAGACCTTCGCGCGGTCTTCCTGCTGAACAAGACCGAAGAGAAGCGCATGCTGACCCGAGAACTCAAGCGCGCGCTCGAGGAACTCGGCTTCCCGTTGCTGAAAACGCAAATCCCGACCCGGGAAGCGTACAAGCAGGCGATGGCGCTCGGTCAGACCGTGCTGCAGATGAACGATCGCGGCGCCAAGCTGGCCGCTGCGGAAATCCGAGCATGTGCCGACGAAATCGTCGCCATGCTGCCCTGACTTTATGCGCATAAAGGAGTCGCATGAAACCCTCCCAATTTGCAAAAGGATTCCAAGCGCGCCCGGATATCACGACGAGCGAGAAGCGCACGGCGCTTGATCGGCTCAACGCCATCGATGGCATCGTCAAGTCCGAGACGGCCACGCCGACCCCGACGAAGTCCGCCAAGAAGGACATCGCCCCGCCGCCCGTTCCGGACGTCCTGCTCGATCCATCGACCGACGAGTCGCCGCAATATCGCGCATGGCGCCTCGAGAACCGCTATGCGCCCGGCCAGGTGATCGAGTTGTCGCTAAAGGCGATCAAGCATAGCCCGTTCAATCCGCGACACTTCTATCTGAAGTCGTCGATTGCCGAGCTCGCAGTCAACCTCGCGAAGCAAGGGCAACAGCAGGCAATCCACGTGATTCCGGACTACGACAATCCGGGTTCGTATTTCGTCAGCGATGGCGGCCGTCGCGTGCGTGCGTTGAAGGAAGCGAACAAGGAGTCGGTGAAGGCGATCGTGATCGACGTGCCGATCGGAATCCAGAGCTACAAGCTCGGCTACGACCTGAACGTACAACGCGATTCGCAGACGGTGTTCGACAATGCCGTCGTGTGGCGTCGCTTCCTCGACGAAAAACATTTCCAGAGCCAGAAGGAACTGTCCGAACATCTCGGCCTCGACGAGTCAACGGTCGCGGTTGCGCTGTCGATCGGCAAGCTGCCGGAAAGCGTGATGCAGGAGATGGTCGCGCGCCCCGATCGTTTCGGTTCGAACATGGCGTATCAGGTCGGTCGTTATCACAATGCGCGCGGCACCGAGGCGACGCTGCGACTGATCAACAAGATCGTGTCCGACGATCTCAGCACGCGCCAGGTGTCGGACATCGTCAAGGGTCGCGTCGCGGCGCAGGAAACGCCGAAGCCGGCCGGCCGTCAGCGCTATGCGCAGCGTCTCGAGATCAAGCTTGGCGGCAAGTCGGTCGGCGACCTGAAGTCGTATGGCGAAGACCGCATCGAACTGCGCCTGCGCGGCCTCCCGAAGGACAAGCGCGACGCAATCCTCGAGCAGCTCGAGCGGATGCTGTTGTCGGAGTGATGGAAACGGCTGGCAGGGCCTGGCAAGGCGCCGGGCCCGCCAAATGGGCGGGCGGCCGGCGACGGCCCGTCGAAGGGGCCGGCCCGTCGAAGGGGCCTGAACGGGCC